>OZ245326.1:0-3703272 GCA_965225915.1 bacterium | reverse complement strand
GAAACCCGAACTGGTGGAGAACATCCTGTGGGGAGCCGCCTGCGGCGGAGATCCCAGCGTGGTCGGCGTGTGCCTGCGGAGAATCGACTTGGCTCCGAATGATCCCCGCTGGTACAGTTTGATCGTCCAGCCTATTCGGATCTGGCCTTGTTGCCCTCACCGTAAATACAGGGATTTCGATCGTTCTGTCTTTCCCGAGATAGTACGGATGTTTCTGGATCAGGGCGTGGACCCGAACGTGAAGGGGCGGCGGAATACATCGTTTCTACACCATGTCGCGGCCACCGGCATCGTCTGGGACGAGCCGGTTTTAACGGATGACGAGCGTGCCGGTTTCGCGCGGATGTTTCTCGAATACGGCACTTCCCTTGACGCAAAAGACACGCTGCTCCATTCCACGCCCCTGGCCTGGGCGTCCCGCTGGGGCCGCGAAGAGCTGGTCGATCTGTATCTACAACACGGCGCGGAACCTCAGCCCGATGGGGAACCCTGGACGACTCCCCTCGCCTGGGCCGAACGGTACGGACACGCGGCGATCGTGAAGCGGTTGCGAGATGCGGGCGCCGTTTCCTGAGCGCACAGATGGCGGAAGGCAAAGGCCTTGACGCGGAACGGAGCAGGGTTTAACCTTGTAATACCTACCGCAATAGCGACTATTGCTTACCCTCCTCGAGGACTTGGTGGTCTATCTTGGTCAGGATGCCAGTGGGTGGCAGCGACATGGGTGACGCCATCTTCCGTCGTGATGTAATAGACGGTCAGAATGGTACCGTCACCCAATTCCGCTGAGATCGGATAGCCCACATCCGCGCCGCCCATCCGGGAACGCTTTTTCGGAGGCCACTCATTCGATAAACCACCGCCGTCATCCCGGAGCACGTATACGTGGTCTGTGTCCCAGGTGCGTCCGCCGTCCTCACTAATTAAGGCCCTTATACCCATCGGGGCACGGCGATAGCCGTAGGTACATAGAATACGTCCGTCACTCAATTTGAGCAGGTGGTTCGGATAGCCCTCAAATGACGTCTCTACAGGGCAGGTCCAGGTCTTACCGCCGTCTTCGGACCAGACTTCCAAGGTGTAGAACCGGTTCTTATGATAGGTATGCTTAACAACACCCGGCGCCCAGTAACACGTTGAGCGGATATGGCCTAGGACACGGTTCGGCTCAGTCTCTACCAGTGCCCATTCGCTGCTGATACGCGGCACAGCCTCATGGAGATGCCAAGTCTCTCCGTCGTCGCTGGACCGGAATATGAGACAATCGCCCTCGCCCCCGGCTCGCATCGTGTATATAGGAAACAACCACGTACCGTCTTCGAGTACTATCCCGCGTGGAAAACCGACCGTGAATTTATAGCCCGGCACGGTCCAAGTGCGCCGATCCCAGGAATGTCCCTCATCCCGGGATCGTATCATCGACAGTTGATGCCCCGTTATTATCAACTTTCCCTGGAAAAAGGGACGTGTACGTCTCATCCTCTACGAAACTCAGGCCCCGAGCCTCAGCTTCCTCCCGACGGTCCAGTGTCCAAATTTCTGGTCCCACCGAGCCCACCGCCATAAAGGTTCCGTCGGGTAAAATGCCGGAGAGCCTGTCGTACCGCTCCCGCGGCGATGTACCAGGCCAGTTGGGTGGCAGCAAAGGATCTTCCGACTGCGTCCAGGTTCGTCCGTTGTTGCGGGACACAAACGTCAGCCAGTCTGCCAAACCGTAGTGATCCCCGAAAGGCGAAGAGAGACAGCCGATCGTCAACCGCCCGTCCGGAAGTTGAGTCAATACGGGGAACGCGTTGTAGCGTCCCTTTTCTTTCAAAACGATACTGTGTTGCATGGTTAACCTTGATTGTGCATAAATCCTGCGGGAAAAGCGCATGAAGCGAGGATGATTTACTGGCGTAAGGCCTTTTTATCAATGTATTAAGGGGGTGTCCAAGCAGATAACTGCTACCCCTTTCAACAGAACAAGAAAGGCCCCTGCCAGTAAGACGAAAGAAAAGGATTTGCACGCGCGCGTCAACGGCAATCTGGAGATCGATTTCGCCCGCGAAAGCCTGACTTCCTACGGTGGACCGGGACCTGTCCAGGGACCGGCTGTGGGTAATTCCCAATGGTATCGATCTCGACCGGTTTTCCGCCCAGGAAGACCCGGGTTTAAGGTACTCGGCGCGAGAGTTCCTGGTGGAGTACTGCGGGGCCGCCCACGTGACGGATGACGCTTTTCTTATCTGTAGCGTAGGCCGACAGGTGCCGCGCAAGGGATTCGCCTGGTTCGTCGAGCACGTGATACCGGTGCTGCCTGAGAAAGTACACTATTGTCTCGCGGGTTCAGGCCCCGAGGCGGAGCACATTCTGGACACGGTGGTATGCGAGCGTTTGAATCACCGCGTTCATCTCCTGGGCGGCGTCTCAGAGCGCGACCTGCTGACGCTGTACCGAAGCGCGGACCTGTTCATCATGCCGAATATAAAGCTGACCGGTACCATGGAGGGTTTTAGCGTGGTGATGCTCGAAGCCGGTCTCTGCGGCCTGCCTACCGTCGCCGCGAGCCTGGAGGGAATTCGTGACGTTATACGAGAAGGCGTAACGGCCACCTGGTGAAGAGCCGTAACGTACCGGCCTTCGTTAGGACGATTACCAGGTACTGCAATAGGCGCGGGGAGACTGGACAGGCTCGCCGACAGGACGCGCAGACATTCGAAGGAATTCGCCTGGCCGCTAATCGTGAAACGATACGTGTCGGCACTGCGGTCCATCTCCCAGGCGTCTACCGTACCGGAGACAGAACGGGTGACGCGCTTGGAGACGGTCCGTACCCACCGATTGCCTCGGCATACCGAATCAGCAGATCATCCATGACCGTCTCCCAGGAACGGCGCTCGGCGTGGCGGCGTCCGGCGTCGGCGAGTCGCCTCGCGTAGTGCGGCTCAGCAACGAGCCTCCGTATGGCACCAGTCATTGATTCCGGATCACCGGGTTCGAACAGCAGCCCCATCTCAACCTCCCTGATGATATCTACCGGCCCTCCAGCCCTGGCCGCGACGACCGGTATCCCGGTCACCTGGGCTTCGACGACCACGTTACCGAAGGTTTCCGACGTCGAAGGGAAGACGAAGACATCCGCCGACGCATTGGCCCGGGAGAGCTGAAGACCCTTCAGGTACCCGGCGAATACGGTGGGTGTACCGGCGAAATGGCGTTCGAGCTTTCCACGGGCCGGTCCGTCTCCCATGAAGGCCAATCTTGCGTTGGGCACGGCGTCCAGGACCGGACGCAGGGCCTCCAGTTGTTTCTCGGGCGCCATTCTGGCGACGTAAAGCAGAAGGGTTCTGTCGGGATGTCCGCCACTGAGGACCTGTCTCGTATGCCGGCTGCGGTAGCAGGGATGAAATCGTTTCGTATCCACCCCCTTGCCCCATACCCGTACGTTCTTGAATCCATGGGTCACGAGCGTGTTCCTGGTGGAAGGACTCGGACACAGGTTGATGTCCGCCCGGTTGTGTATCCAGCGCAGGTAGGTCCAGGCGACTGGACTCAGAAAGCGGTATCCCCATCGCTCCAGGTAGCCGGGCAGATCCGTGTGATACGAAGCTACCACCGGTATACCGTTTTTCTCCGCCTGTCGGAGTCCGGCCATGCCCAGCGAAATTGGATTCACCAGGTGAACGACATCCGGTTGGAAGCGTTCCAGGTGCGGTCCCATTCTCGCGACCGGCGTTACCATTTTTTGCTCGGGATAAAGGGGAAAGTTGTAACTTCGAAGTCCGGTAACTTCGGCCGCAGCGTATCGGTTCGGACCGCCCTCAGGCGCGAAAACCATGCATGCGTGGCCGCGGATCTGCAGGTGGTCGAGCAGATGGCAGAGCGTGGTAACGATTCCGTCAGTTTTCGGAAGAAAAGTCTCGGTCGTTATGGCGATTCGCATGGTGTGGTCCTCATATCGTAAGCAGTCCTACAATCCATATTCAGCCGCCCAAAGTGGCTCCCGCAACCGTCTGTGAAAGGGTGTGCGCACCCAGGTGCACCCGCGACCAGGCCACCAGCAGCGCCGGGAAGATGACCGGCATGGCGGCGATCCCGATCGCGAAGAGACTCATGACAGCCAGCCCTGTTGCCGTCAGCGCATGGGCGCTGATTTTCCACCAGAGCGTGATAAGCAGAAACACCCCGGTCTGCAGTAAGCAGAGACCGGCTGCCAGCACGAGAACCAGCGGCGCCTGACCCCACTCTAGCAGGGCCAGTGAAATCAGCGCGCCGGTCAGCGAAGCTCCGAGGGGTCTTATGCGCTCCATCCTTCTGTTCAGTTCAAGATCCGAGACCGCGCCGACACGATACAGCCGGACCAGGTAGGCCAGGGGCAGCAGAATGGCGAAGACTGTGCGTGTCATTACCCAGCCCCAGACCGGGCCGTCCGGGATTGATATGGTGGCCAGGAAAGTAATGGCCAGCAGGTAGAGGGGCGGGCTGACGATATTGGATACCCAATGGGCCGCACTCTCGGTCCATGATGGTACAAGGACCGTGTCTTCCAGTTGGAACGAACCTTCTCCGCCAGTGCGCAACAGCAAGCGGCTTCTCCTGGGTTTTCCACTTCGAGGCGTAACCGTGGTTATCGACATTTGATTCACTTTTCCTTATCTTGTCTCTGGTATTCTGCGCTCATATGCCGGCAAGATAGGCTTTTATTGTTACCATTGAGTGAAATGCACGTTGAGAAACGGTTAAATTAAGACTACCGTTCGATGACAGAACCTGGAGAAGGGGGGATAGACCTATGTCCACTCCCCGTGGAATCCGGCGGTCAGACGGCCCGGAACGGCGAGACGGCGGAGGAACGACTGCGAACCGCCATCTGGCAGGTTGAGGGAATGCTGCGTTGGTGCAACTCTATCTCTGAGTTACGCTATTCGTAATCCTCCACGCCCACAGTTTGTAGTGCACCCCAAAATGGGACAATCAGTTTAAACTACGGTTTTAGCACGTACTGACTAAACCCGTGACAGACCAAGATAATATCGATCCGTATGGGTACTTCCCGGATGACAGCAGTCAGATTACGGTAGATAGTAGTAGGGTAATAAAGGAAGGGAGTTGGAACACCGACCGTTTTAACATAGCGGTTGATGATAGTGGGAATCTGGATCACTTTCGGTTTTGGTTGGTCTGATTGACTGAATCACTCGGTCTGTTTCTTTGAACTGAGTATGACACAGGAAATTAACTCCCCAAACAAATGTGGTGTGGATGTTCAACCATTCGCCTATAATCTGAACATGCAGCATTTTAGTAACTGAAATGGACGTGCGATTAAGTGTATGTTCCGTAGTTGCAGCAGAACAGCAGATTCGATACATCCACTGTGACACAGGTGTATATCTCCCTATCGATCCCAGTCGGCAGCTTCCGGCACGCCACGGCTGATGATCACCTCAAGACCCGGTTCTGGCAACACTCGTCTTGCCGATGCCTCTGCACCCGGCCAATCCCGCAGCAACCCTCTCACCTTGCCTGTTACCGGATCCAGCAGGAGCGCGGCCGAAGGATCATCCTCGCCGTCCAGTGATGAAATTCCTTCAGGACCGGTGAGCGTGATATTCTGCAGTTTGGCGGTCCAGTCAGTCTGTACCGGCAAGATGAACGCGAAGGCCTTCCCTTCGGCATCTGCAATTTCGGGCATGTCGAAGGATAGATAGAACAAGGTGTGCCCGTCCTGATCCTCCCCGGTTATCCGGTACGGACCGTCCGACTGTAGCGGGGACGGTGGCGCGTCTACCACGAAAGTCGGCTCTAAGACTATCTCTCCGTTCTCATTCACTCCGCCCCAGAGGAGCAGACTCCGCGTGGAAGGCGCGTAGGACGTTGCCACGAGAGTTTCCTGATCCTCCGACAGGCGGTAGCCCATGGCCTTTTTAAAGTTGTAATCGCTGATCCACGGGGGACCACAGTAGCTCATTACGTCAGGGGTGTCCGGATTTACCAGCATCTCATCGCGCAAATCATATCCCCATGCACCTATGGAACCGTCACGATAGGGATAGTCGGGGTCGGGACCACCAGCGCCGCCGCAGGGGGCATGGGGCAGTCGCATGGTGTGGCCAAATTCGTGCGCTATGGTGTTGCCGTTGAGACCGGAGACTATCACGCGATGTGTGAGGGCGAACCCCCCGCCATCGATTATCCCCATGTAGTGTCCACTTGCTCCGTCCATTGCACGAAGGGCCACGATTTGATTTGCGAGAGGCACATGGTTTGAGAAACTCGGTTCCCTCGAAACCCATAGGGGCTCCCGCACGTTCATTTCAAAATCGCCCACCGGCAGGAGATCGCGCGTGAATCGGAACATATCGGACTCGTCTGTCAGGCTTTCTACAAGAGTTAATACCGACCTGTCCGGATTCTCCGTCCACAGTAGGGGTACAAGGGTCAGATCGAAAGGCGGCACATCTCTTACATCTACGGTCATCCGACCCGCCCGGGGCAGACGTCCGGAGATGCCGAGAGCCGGATCCAGCGTGCCTTCTGGATCAACCTCGATCACCATCTCCAGGCCCGGCATCACAACCGAACCCGGCACCCTCGCGTTGCTCGAAGCCGTAAGGTCGCCCTCGTCTATCTGCCGGGGGATAGTGGATCCCTCGCCGGGTATCTCTGCCACATACACCTCGCTGGCTCCGTCATAAAAAGTTGCCCGCACGGGAGGCATGGTTGCGTCCACTTCCGATGTAATGAAGACACGAAGGAGCGCGTCATCGCCGGCCACCAGGGGAACCGGATACTCCAGCGACTGTGTCGCCTGGGTAAGGTAGGCTGTTGATCGCCCCAGGTCAGGCACGCAGCGGGCAACTCGGCTGTTGACAACCCCTCTCAGCCAGTCCTGGAACTCTGGATCCCCAGGCGCGCACAGTTGTGTGCCGCCGAGCAGCAGTTCTTCGAGGCCAAGGCGGGTAAGCGTCTGGGGTATCGCGCCCGACATGCTGGTGTTTTCCGACAGGCTCAGCGTTTTCAGACTGACAAGATTACCAATGGTGATTGGGATGTTGCCCGTTAACTGGTTAAACGAAAGCTGCATTTTTTCAAGCATGTTCAGTTGACCGAGTTCGTTTGGGATCGGTCCACCAAGATTGTTTGAGACAAGATTCAGAAGCGTGAGGTTACGTAGTAGTCCAATTTCGTGTGGGATCGATCCTGTCAACTGGTTTGAGCCAAGTCGCAGTTCTGAGAGATTTTGCAGGTTTCCGATTTCGGGCAGGATAGATCCCGATAATTGGTTTGTGGAAAGATCTAATCTTTCAAGGTTGTACAATCGTCCGATTTCGGTTGGGATCGATCCATCCAACTGGTTACCTGAAAGACCAAGTACATAGAGATTCTGTAGGTTTTCGATTTCGGATGGAATCGGCCCAATCAACTGGTTTCCTGAAAGCTCCAGTTCTGAGAGGTTCTTCAGTTGTCCGATTTCAGATGGAATCATTCCTGTCAGGCGGTTGCCGGATATCCACAGCTCGTCGAGACGTTGGAGTTGGCCAAGCTCAGGTGGGATCGGTCCATTCAATCGGTTACCCCAGAGAAAAATCCGTCGCAGGTTTCGCAGTTCTCCGATTTCGGGTGGGATCGGTCCTGATAGTTGGTTTAGTACGCCTAAAAACTCTTGAAGGTTTACAAGTTTTCCGATTTCAGATGGGATCGGACCAGATAGTTGGTTTACCGATATATTCAGTAACCAAAGATTATGTAGTTTTCCAATTTCGGGTGGGATTGGCCCGAAAAGGTTGTTATTGTAAAGGAGAAGCTCGATAAGGTTACCGAGTTGCCCGATTTCAGGCGGGATCCCGCCGGTCACACCAGTGTAGCCAAGATGTAGATATGTGAGGTTTTGGAGTTGTCCGATTTCAGGTGGGATCGGCCCGGCCAACTGGTTTCTTTCCAGATCCAAACGAGTGAGGTGATCAAGTTGTCCGATATCAGGCGGAATCTCTCCATGAAGGTTGTTCTCACTCAAGTCCAGCGATGTCACCTGCCCACTCGAGTTGGTTGTCACACCATGCCAGATGTGAAGCGGCGCATCGCCCAGCCAATTCGTGTTATTGGTCCATTCCGGTCCGTTTGTACTGTGGTACAGTGCGGCTAACGGATAGTAGTCCGGACGAGTTTCAGTGCAGATGGCAACGTTGCGGTTTGGAATGGTGCCAAGCCATTCCTGAAGTTCAGGGTCGGGTGGTACGCACAGTTGCGTTCCTTCCAGGTTCAGCTCTTCAAGGCCGAGCCTTACGTACGTATGAGACACCGGTCCGTTCAGGCCGGAATTTAACGAGAGATTCAGCGTTCTGAGATTAGACAGATTGCTCAACTCTCTGGGAAGCGACCCTCTCAGATTGTTATCTGCCAAGACCAGTTTCGTTACCTTTCCTTCGGCTTCGGTGGTCACGCCATACCATTCGCCTAACGGCACATAGCTTGACCAGTTCGTGTTCATGGTCCAGTTCGGCCCATCTGTCCTGTTGTACAGCGCGATCAATGCATCCCGTTCTGGACTGGCACAGTAAATGATGCCGCTCTTGTCAGGTATCGTGCTGATCCATTCTTGGAATCCGGCTGTCGGCGGTGCGCAAATCTGGGTGCTGCTCAAGTTCAGCCGTTTCAATTGTGTCAATCTGGTCATTTCCACGGGTAGGGCTCCACCAAGTCCAGCGTTCTCTTGAAGCGATAAGTAGATTAGATTCTCGAGTTTTCCGATTTCGGGTGGAATGGCTCCAGTCAACTGGTTGTAGCCAAGGTACAGGCCTGCGAGGTTTTGGAGATTCCCGATTTCAGATGGTATGTTCCCCGTCAACTGGTTGTTGTAAAGATACAGATATGTGAGGTTTTGCAGGTTCCCGATTTCAGGTGGTATGTTCCCCGTCAACTGGTTGTTGCCAAGACTCATGTCTGTGAGGTTTTGCAGGTTCCCGATTTCGGGTGGTATGTTCCCCGTCAACTGGTTGGCGTAAAGTCTCAAGCTTCTAAGGTTTTGAAGTTTCCCGATATCGGCAGGGATGCTCCCCGTCAACTGGTTGTTGCCAAGACTCAGATCTGTGAGGTTTTGGAGTTTCCAGATTTCGGGTGGGATGTTGCCGGTCAACTGGTTGCTATCGAGGATTAGGAGACCGAGGTTCTGGAGCTGTCCGATCTCGGATGGGACTGGTCCTTGAACAAGGTTTTCTCTTAAGTCCAGACGGATCACCTCTCCCCGTACGTTGGTCGAAACACCGTACCAGTCGCCTAAAGGTTGATCACTCAGCCAGTTTGAACTGATGGTCCAGTTCGGTCCGTTTGTAGCATGGTACAGTGCGATCAGAGCCTCCCGATCACGTCGGGTATCCATAACGGTAACTGTTACCGAAGCGGAGGCATTTCCCGCCGTGGCGGTGATCTGGGCGGCGCCGTTCATGACGGCGGTGACGAGGCCCGTGGCGTCGACCGCAGCCACGTTATCGTCACTGCTGGACCAGTTTACTTGGGCGTCAGCTAAGGGCTGCCCGTTCTGATCGAGAACGGTCGCGGTGAGCTGCACAGTCTCGCCGATAGACATGAGGGTAGACGAAGGAGGCGTGATCGTGATGCGGTTTGCCGACTGGGCGACGGTGACGGTACCGGTCGCTGAAGCACTGCCCGCCGTGGCGGTGATCTGCGCCGTGCCGTTCATGACGGCGGTGACGAGGCCCTGTGCGCTGACCGTCGCCACGGCAGCGTTGCTGCTCGACCACAGGACGTTGGCACTGGTTATAGGTTGACCGTTCTGGTCCAGCACCGACGCGGTGAGCTGCACAGTCTCGCCGATGGCCATGAGGGTGGCCATCTCGGGCGTGATCGCGATGCTTCCTGCAGTCTGCATCACCCGGACCTCGACCTGCGCCGAGGCGCTGCCCGCCCGTGCCGTGATCTGTACCGTGCCGTTCATGGCGGCGGTGACGAGCCCCTGGCCGTTTACGGTTGCCACGGCCTCATCGCTGCTCTGCCAGGTCACCACGGCGCCTGCCACCGGCTGCCCGTTCTGATCGAGAACGGTCGCGGTGAGCTGCACAGTCTCGCCGATAGACATGAGGGTAGACGAAGGAGGCGTGATCGTGATGCGGTTTGCCGACTGGGCGACGGTGACGGTAGCGGTCGCTGAAGCACTGCCCGCCGTGGCGGTGATCTGCGCCGTGCCGTTCATGACGGCGGTGACGAGGCCCTGGGAGGTGACGGTGGCCACGGCCGTGTTGTTGCTCGACCACAGGACGTTGGCACTGGTTATAGGTTGACCGTTCTGGTCCAGCACCGACGCGGTGAGCTGCACAGTCTCGCCGATGGCCATGAGGGTGGCCATCTTGGGCGTGATCGCGATGCTTCCTGCAGTCTGCATCACCCGGACCTCGACCTGCGCCGAGGCGCTGCCCGCCCGTGCCGTGATCTGTACCGTGCCGTTCATGGCGGCGGTGACGAGCCCCTGGCCGTTTACGGTTGCCACGGCCTCATCGCTGCTCTGCCAGGTCACCACGGCGCCTGCCACCGGCTGGCCGTTCTGATCGAGAACGGTCGCGGTGATCTGCACAGTCTCGCCGATAGACATGAGGGTAGACGAAGGAGGCGTGATCGTGATACGGACCGCCGACTGGGCGACGGCAACGGTAGCGGTCGCTGAAGCACTGCCCGCCGTGGCGGTGATCTGCGCCGTGCCGTTCATGACGGCGGTGACGAGGCCCTGGGAGGTGACGGTGGCCACGGCCGTGTTGTTGCTCGACCACAGGACGCTCGTGCCGGTCACGGGTTGACCCTTCTGATCGAAAACCGTGGCCGAGAGCTGCACGGTCTGTCCGATAGACATGAGGGTAGCCGAAGGCGGCGTGATCGTGATGCGCGTTGCCGACTGGGCGACGGTGACGGTAGCGGCAGCGGAAGCACTGCCCGCCGTGGCGGTGATCTGGGCGGTGCCGTTCATGACGGCGGTGACGAGGCCCGTGGCGTCGACCGCAGCCACGTTATCGTCACTGCTGGACCAGTTGACTTGGGCGTCAGCCACGGGCTGCCTGTTCTGATCGAGGACAGTGGCGGTGAACTGCACGGTCTGGCCGATAGCCATAAGCGCTGCCGAGGGCGGTGTGATCGTGATACGGACCGCCGACTGAGCGACGGCAACGGTAACCGAAGCGGAGGCATTCCCCGTCCTGGCTGTGATCTGGGCGGTGCCGTTCATGACCGCCGTTACCAGGCCCTGGGAGGTGACCGTCGCCACGGCAGCGTTGCTGCTCGACCAAAGGACGTTGGCACTGGTTATAGGCTGGCCGTTCTGGTCCAGCACCGATGCGGTGAGCTGCACGGTCTGGCCGATAGCCATCAGCGTAACCGATGCAGGTGTGATCATAATACGTGTAGGTACTGGTTGTGCGGGAGGCGGTGGCGGGGGTTCCGGAGGGCTGGGTTTTGTCGGGCTGTCCTTGCCGCAGGTGGCCAGCGCCAGGAGAGACAGGCTTGCGAAAACTATCAACGAAAATCGGAGAACAACTGGCGTCGATGGGTATCTGTAATGGGTCATTATAAAACGATATGGTATGGACCTGCGACCTGCCGGTCCGATCATCGCAGTAAGGTTAAGAGGGAATGCACGCTCATTAAGAGTATGCACATTTATGCAAACATCATACACATATATGCAAATCTTGTACTGCACCCTTGACCGGGACACAGAGATAAGACAGTTTTAACACGTACGTTCCTTAGCTAGCACGCAGCCAGCGAGCTGCATTCCTGTACTGTCCACCAGCATCGTGAGTCGGCCACAACCTGGAGAGCTATGCTTACCAGGTCATCGTGATTCGGGCTGTCACTCCTCTATCCACTGTTCCCCGGACAAGGTTTTCCCGGCGCTGGGCGGCAACACCCAGTTCGAAGTTCATAGCACCACGCTGTAACACGGCCAACTTGTAGCCCAGTTGGTAGTAGCGCGATGTCGTGGAAGATCTGATTCCGATCAAAGGTATCCCGACCAGCCGCCCGCCGACCGGAAGTCCGTAGGCGAGCTCGGTATCGAACCGAGCGCCTGCTTCCTGGCGTCGTCCTCCCAGCCCCTCCATCGTCTCCCGGCTCCAGAGCGCCTCGGCGCCACTCCTGGTCTGCCCACCCCAGGACGGTGCCACACTCACCGTGAAGCCCAGCGGCGTCGATGGCTTAGGATCGTAACTGAACGACACCAACACACCCCTTTCCCGGTAATCCTGATCCTGATGCATAAGCAACGTCCGGACCCGCAGGTTAGCCTTGATCCCCCTCGACGGGATCGAGAGGATCAGGCCGCCGGCGACATCTACACCCGCGCCCGTCTCTGCATTACCGTCGTCCTGCCGTAGTCCGACCTCCAGGCTGGGCTGTAGTGACAACCCGCGCCTGAA
Source organism: bacterium (assembly GCA_965225915.1). Lineage (GTDB taxonomy): Bacteria > JAAXHH01 > JAAXHH01 > JAAXHH01 > JAAXHH01 > JAAXHH01. Next base: position 3,690,868 of record OZ245326.1, on the reverse strand, counting down.
GTCATAGCCGCGCGAGGCCTCCAGCCCCGCCCTGAAACGGGTCACCACCGCCCGTGTCGCCGCGAGGCTGCCCGCCGGACCGTCCAAGCCCGCGTTCGAGGTTGCCACCCATAATGCATCCGTCTTGAAGGCCATCCCGAAGCCTCCCATCACAGGTGCTACCAGCTCGCCTCGCATTCCAGCCGCTGCCATCGCCATCGCCAATCCCGTCTCCAGCGCTCCACCCGTACCCGGCGTCAAACGTAGCGAGCCCTTCCCGAAGCCTGTCACTCCCCACACCGTAATACGCGCCGTCGCCTGGTAGCCCAGCCAGGGATATAGGCCCGTCACCGACGATGCCAACCTGGCCTTGGGCGGTTTATGTATGCGAAAGGTGTTTATGGGCTGGTCAGCCCATAAACACCTTTTCCGAATCACGTGGCCTGAACAAGTCGTTCAACACCAAATCTACGGACTTTCGCAGGCAGAAACACCCAACTTTGCCTGAATACCAGCCAGCCATTCATCAAATTGAGTGGTCGGTGGCACACATAATTGGGTTCCTCCCAGAGACAAAAAGTTCAAGTTTGTCAGATTGATCATCTCAACTGGCAGTGGACCAGATAGATCTGGGTTTCGAGAAAGATCCAGACCTTCAAGGTTAACAATTTGGCCGAGTTCCGGCGGGATACTACCTGTCAACTGGTTTCGCCAAAGATCCAGGTTTTTCAGGTTAACAATTTGACCGAGTTCCGGTGGAATACTACCCGATAATTGGTTGGTTCCTAAATTGAGATCTTCAAGGTTAACAAGTCGACCGAGTTCCGGTGGAATACTACCCGATAACGTGTTTCGAAAAAGCCTCAGTTCGAGAAGTTCACTAAGTTGACCGAGTTCCGGTGGAATAGAACCTCTCAAATTCACCGTTAAGCGTTCCAAGATCCTAACCCTTCCGTTGTCATCTAGTTTCACACCGGTCCAATCTGAAATTGGAGCTTCGGTCAGCCATTTATTGAAATTGGCATCTCTCCAGTTCTCACCGCCTGTTCCATGATAGAAATCAATCAGCTTGGCTCTGTCGCTGTCTGTACTGACCGTAACGGTGACCGAAGCCGAAAGTACGCCAGACTGCGCAGTAATCTGTGCTGTGCCGTATGACACCGCTGTTACCAATCCCGTTTCGTCGACGGTGGCTACGGCCCCGTCATCGCTGGACCAGGAAAACTCGGCGCCCGTTACCTCTTGTCCATTATCGTCAAATTCGGTGGCGGTAAACCGAACTGTATGGTCAATGTCAAGGTGTGGAAAGGGAGGGTAGATCGTTATTTGCATACCACCTGACGGTATAATATCTACAAACACCTTTACACTGCCAAAATTAGACCAATGAAAGTCACTTGCGGTAGCGTAGATGGACGTAACGCCGTTTGAACGAGCGGTCACCAGACCATTTTCGTCGACGGTGACCACGTCCTCGTCGACGCTGAACCATTCTACCTCAGCACCTTCAACTTCCCGACCATTCACATAATATACGATTGCGGAGAGTTGTGCGGTCTGACCCTCGGTGTCGAACCGTAATATGGGGATGCCGCTACTTGGGTCAAGCGGCAGACTAGATTCGATTATAACGGGCAGCAGAACACGGACGGTGACCGACGCCGAGGCGTCGCCGGAACGGGCGGTGATCTCTGTCGTACCGTCGTTTATAGCAGTTACCAGTCCCCCATCGTCGACGGTGACAATGCGCTCGTTGTCGCTGGACCACTTCACGTCGGCATCTTCTAATTCACGCCCGTTCGCATCTAGTACGATAGCGGACAAATTGGCGGTCTTACGGGTATTATCAAAAGCAAATCGAAAGAGTGTCACCACTGCCGGGTCAATGACGATGCGGCCAGCTTCCTGAATCACCGTAACTTGAACGGTTTGAGATGCACTACCGGAACGCGCACTGATCAGCACCGTGCCGTTCGACACGGCTGTTACCAATCCCGCATTGTCGACGGTGGCCACCGCCTCGTTACTACTCTGCCAAGCCACTTCAGCGTCTTTCACCGGCTGATCGTTCTTATCGAACACGGCGGCAGTCATTTGTATGGTCTGGCCAAGGGACATCAGGGTCGACCTGGCTGGTTCTATGACGATGCGGCTAGCTTCCTGAATCACCGTAACTTGAACGCTTTGAGATGCGCTTCCGGAACGCGCGGTGATCCGCGCCGTACCGTACGATACGGCTGTCACCAGTCCCCCATTGTCGACGGTAGCCACGTTTACATTACTGCTTGTCCAAGACAGTACAGTACCGGATAGGACAGAATTGTCGGTGCTATAGACTGTTGCACCTAACCTCGCGGTCTCCCCGATTTCGGATAAAGAAACGCTCGAAGGTGTTATTGTGATCCGTGCAGGTTCTGGTTTCTCATCCGGTCTCGTCGGACTGTCTTTGCCACATGAAGACAGTACCAGAAGACTCAGAAATGCGAAAACAAGTAAACTCTTGAATGTGGGAACAACTTTGAAAGCAGCGTCTTTGTGACAAAACAAGGCCATTTATCTACCCTCCTATGTAAGAGATCGATGTTCATTTCGACGAAATGGTGCCCCAGATGAGCATATGGAATACAATTGACTTCCTGGCGTTCTAACCTGGAAAGGTGTCGTGCTTCTCCAGCCCTGGACATCCTGTACTGCACCCTTGACCGGGACACAGAGTAAGCTTGTACTGCACCCTTGACCGGGACACAGAGTTAAGCTTCCTTCTGATCGAGGAGGCACATCATGACTCTGAAACGCCGTCAGTTTACCCGCGAGTTCAAACTCCAGGTCCTCCAGGAAGCCGATTCGGGCAAGTCGATCAGTCAACTGGCTCGTGAACATCAGGTCCATCCCACGTTGATCCATCGCTGGCGTCAACAGCTTCGCCGTCAGGGTGAGCGGGCTTTCCCCGGCAACGGCAGGGCGGTCTCGGACGAGGCCCGGATCGTGGCCTTGGAACGTAAAGTCGGTCAGTTGACCATGGAGAACGACCTGTTAAAAAAAGTTTTGAGTCGGCCCTAAGGAGATCCCACGCTCAGCCCGAGGCAATGGAGGCAGTTCATGATCTCCCTGGTCGCGCAGAAGCAGGTAGCCGCAGACTGTACCGTGGTCAAGAGGCTCTGCAAGACGCTCTCGATCGGTCGATCCAGCTACTACCGCGGCCGTAGTGGTCGCCCCGATCCGGATCTTGAACTGCGGGACAGGATCCATAGGCTCGCCCTTTCCTGGCCCTCCTACGGTTACCGTCCCATGACCCGCGCGCTGCAGCGTCTTGGATACCCTGTGAACCACAAGCGGATCCTGCGCCTCATGCGCGAGGACAATCTGCTTGTCCTGCGGCGTAAAGCTTTCGTATCGACCACCGACTCGAACCACGATCGCGCCGTCTACGCCAACCTGGTACCGGGACTGAACCTAACCGGCGTCAACCAGCTGTGGGTATCCGACATCACCTACATAAGGCTGGCACGAGAGTGGGTCTATCTGGCCGTGGTACTCGACGCCTACAGCAGAAGATGCATCGGCTGGGCTCTGGAGCGAACACTCGATGCCAGCCTGACCCTTAATGCTCTGCACAGCGCTCTTGCTTCCAGATCGGTGCCGGAAGGGCTGGTGCATCACTCGGACCGGGGTGTGCAGTATGCCTCCAATGCCTATGTCGAAACCCTCAAGAAGGAAGGCATACAGATCAGCATGAGCCGGCGCGGCAATCCCTATGACAACGCAAAAGCAGAACGCTTCATCAGAACCCTCAAATACGAGGAGGTCTATCTCTACGAGTACGAATCCCTTGAAGAAGCCCGATCCCGTATCGGCTACTTCATCGACAACCTCTACAATCGTAAACGCTTGCACTCAGCACTGGACTACACACCACCTGCTGAGTTCGAGCAAATGACCACACGTGTTAAAACAGTAGCTTAACTGGTTGTCCCATTTTGGGGTGCACTACAGTTCTTGTCGATGTAGCTTGAGTTGCCAGGCGTTCTCAAATGCAGAGGTTATGATAGGGTCTCTGATCTACCGTCAAAGGATTACAGACACTTCCTGGGACTTCACTGCTTGCCAAACGTCGTTTGGTTCGTTTATACTTTATCAAAACTTAGTCAATACACGGATTGATCTCCGGTTTCCCAAACCAACACTAACGGAATCGGGCTATGCCCAAAGTACGGGAGGCAATCCGCTTAATCGAAAAGGGCGGTTGGCGTTTGGTACGGACCAGCGGTAGTCACCGACAGTACAGGCATAACGACAAACAAGGAACTGTGACCATATCCGGTAAGCCAAGTGATGATCTTCCACGGGGTACGTGGACGAGCGTCATGAAACAGGCCGGACTGAGGGAGTGACGACATATGCGATTTACAATAGTTATTGAAAAATCGACGAGCAACTATGCCGCCTACGTTCCGGACCTGCCTGGATGCATTGCAACAGGGCCTACCAGACAGGATGTCGTCAGGGAGATGCGTCAAGCTATAGCTTTTCATATCCAGAGTTTGCTTGAACACGGCGAGCCCGTTCCCCATCCACAATGTTCGGCAACAGTCTTGGACGTAGCTGTCGTCGACGGTTAGTTGTTTTTGGAATGTGAAGAAGTCACCCAAGCTTTTCTATCAATCTATGACCGGTTTGGGTTCGGATATCAACGCCGTAGAAGAGACCGATCTGAGTGCATAAATCCAGATCCGCTACAGTTCCAAACCACTGGAGTTGACACCTCACCCGTATAAGAGTATACAAGTTTACTCGTATAAGAGTTATAGCGCTCATAACCCAGAAGGGCGGATCCGGAAAATCGACGTTGTGCCTTAGGCTGGCGGTCGCCGCTGAACGTGACGGCAGGACATCGGCTGTTGTCGATATGGATCCACAGGCCTCCGCATACCGATGGGCCAAACGTCGCGAAGCTGATACGCCGGTGGTAGCCTCGTCGCCGCCGGCACGTCTCGAGGCCGTTCTTACTGCAGCTGAAACAGCAGGGGCGTCATTGACGTTTATCGACACCCCACCACGTGCCGAGCAAGCGGTCAGGGGAGCTGCAAAAGCGGCTTGACCTGGTTGTCATTCCATGCAGGCCTTCGGTTGTCGATCTGGAAACCGTCGCCACGACCGTCGATCTGGTTCGATCTGTCGGCGAGCGGAGGATGGTTGTCGTGCTTAAACGGTGCACCGGCCAGGGGGAATAGACTCGATCAAGCCCGTGAGGTTCCTGAAACGATGGGGGTTACGGTCTGTCCTGCGGTTTTTGGTTATCGCGCCGCGTTCGATCATGCCAGCACACTTGGGCTGACCGCCCAGGAATTCGAACCGAGGGGCAAGGCGGCGGTCGAGATCATACACGTATACAAGTATGTCAGTAAATCCGTATACAAGTAGACAAGTATAGGAGGCGGTATGGCAAAACGACCTGACCTGCGCAAGGCCATGCAGGACGTGACCCGCCCAGCGGCCGAGAAAAAACCAGCGGGAGTCTCGCCACCGCAACCCGAACACGACACGAGGGTCCTTATCGCCGGCCGTTTCCCCCCGCCGTCCGGAAGCAATTGAAGCAGATCGCCCTGGAAGAGGACCGGACCGTTCAGGATTGCTTGGCCGAGGCGTTGAACGAACTGTTCGCCGCGGAAGGGCCTGCCGGAGATCGCGTAGCGTGAAACGTAAGTTTGACAACGAAAGGAGGAAAGGGTATATGAAAAAATTGATGGCACTTGGTGCGGTTGTAGTCCTGGCCGTAGTCGGATGGATAGCCTCGAAGAAACAACCCAGATCGGAATCGGAGAGCTAGCTCGATTATTATCTGGATAGGAAATAGCCCGTAATGAGTGAATCTCTTAACTAATGGCGGGGAATGAACATGACAGAATTGGAAATCGATCAACTGAAGAATAGTAAGGAGGCGATCTCCGTGTGTAAGGATGGGATCTCTAAAATAAACCAAGAGATCGGAGTCCTTGAGTATCAACGCGCGGAATACGAGAGGGAAATGGAAAGACATATCAATAACGTGAAGGCTATATTCGGCCTTACCGAATAGGACTCTTAATCCCCCCCCCAGGGCGCGCCAAAACCCACACCCGCGCCCACTAATCCACATCAGTCCAAACCGTACCCCCGTACCTTTTACAGCCCTCCTGAAACACGCTACGGCTTTCCCCAGGCTTACAATAATCCCTTTAGCCACCCGACTATCCCCTCGAGGGTATCCTGGACCCTGCCTCGAGCGTAGATCGTGCGTTAGACGCGAGATCTGACGTTAAGTTAAATAAGGACTGTTATACGGAGTGGCATCCTTGGGCCGCATGCCGTCCGGTAAGTAGGAACCAGATCCGGCGACCGAACACCGGACGGCCTTATACCGTTGTCCAGATGCAATCCCCACCATATACTGTGTCTTACGCATGGAATCCCCTTCTGTAACAAAAGTTCCGAATTAGAAAGGTTTTACTCAAGATACAGTGTTGTTGTTGACAGGTGGATTTCCACCCCTTACCCTTCCAGCATGCGTCCGTCCTGACCCCCTTTAGGTGTTTTTCCCTTGATCATTTCGGGGTACTGGTCTACCTCGTATCAAGGCGCATTGAACGGGATACTACAGGGGCTGCGGGCTTCAGTCCCTGGGCGTCGGCAAAACAGAAGGAGAGACGTCATGACAGAGATAATTTTTGAGATCACAGAAGACGAAGTGGACGGCGGATATTCAGCCAGCGCACTGGGATATGGTATTCACACCCAGGGCGACTCACTAGAAGATATCCGTCGTAACGTCAAAGAAGCCGTAGAATGCTACTTCGATAGCATTATGCCGCGGCCCAAGATGATTCGCCTGCATTTCGTTCGCGATGAGGTCGTCGTGGCATGAAGTTGCCTCGCAACGTGAACGGCGAGACCCTACAAGTGTCGCTTCGACGACTGGGCTACGAGGCTGTGCGCCAACGGGGCTCGCACGTGCGAATCACAACCCAAGTAAATGGTGAACACCACGAAGTAATCCCGCTGCACAATCCGATCAAAGCTAAGACCCTATCGAGTATTCTGAAGAGCGTCTCCCGGCTGATGTTACCCCGTTTTTGTGGACGGTTTACCATTTGGGATTCAGGCAGTTTTCTTGAACCTCCTTTCGAAGTTCATGGGTGAGAGGTATCCAAGGGAAGAGTGGCGTCTCCTGGTGTTGTAGAAGCCCTCGATGTATTGGAACAGGGCGAGTCTGGCGTCGGTTTTTGTGGCAAAACGCCCGCGATCAAGCAGTTCGCATTCCATGCTGGCGAAGAAGCTCTCTTTACAGGGCGTTGTCATAGCAGTCGTCGACCGAACCCATGGACGGTCTGACGCCAGCCTGTCTGCATCTTTTTCCGAAGGCCACCGAGGTGTACTGTGATCCCTGGTCGCTGTGGTGGATCACCTCGTCAGGTTTACGCTGGCCAAGGGCCATATCCAAGGCGTCCGAGACCAGTTCGCTTCGCAGGTGGTTGGCCATGGACCAGCCGACGACGCGGCGACTGAGGCGTCTATGACCACCGAGAGGTAGAGGAAGCCCGCATGGGTCGGCACGTAGGTGATATCGGCTACCCACAACCTGTCCCTGGCCGGAGCGGTGAAGTTCCGGTTGACCAGATCCGGAGCCTTCCTGCCCTCTTCGGATCGCCAGGTAGTGCGCACGGCTCTGCGGCGTGATACTCCGCTGATCGCGGCCATGCGCATCAGGCGGGCCACGCGTTTGCGTCCTGCGCGTATGCCCGACTCACGCAGTTCCGCATGGATGCGCGGCGCCCCGTAGGTACCGTAGGAGCGTTCATGGATCAAGCGGATCCGGCTAAGTAGCATAGCGTCCTCTCTGGCCCTCCTGGAGACGGATCGCCTGAGCCAGACGTAGTAGCCGCTGGGGGAGACATCCAGCAGACAGCACATCCGGCGAACCCGATAAAAGGCCTGATGCGCCTTTATGAACGAGAAGACCCGGGCGGAGTCTCGGTCTCCCGGGCGAAGTAAGGCCGCGGCTTTTGCCAGGATCTCCCGATCCATCCTGAGCTGTCTGTTTTCACGGCGCAGACGACGCAGCTCGGTCCGTTCTTCGGTAGTCAGGCCGTCTTCACGCCTGCCTTGATCCAGGTCGTCCTGTTTGACCCAGTTGCGGATGGCTTGCTCAGGTGGGCTCGAACTCCTTGGCCAGCGCTTCTCAGGCTGCGGCCGGAGCGAACGAGATCGACCATCTGCTGGCGGAAGGCCACTGGATAGGGGGCACGGGATCTGGGCATGTCACGCTCCTTTCAAACACAAGAAGTTACATGTCCACTAAACCGGGTCAACTCCAGTCCCCCGATGTCAACAGCGTTTACCTTTCGATGTAATTCCCAAAAATGATAAAAAGAACACTTGCTTGGTTAGCTGACAGGTCATTGAGTGCGATTGTGACTACAATTACACTAGTATTCGGATATCTTGTGTACAATGATTACATTGCTCCTGTACCTGATATGACAGGTCGTTGGAAGTTTACTCTCGTTTACCAAAATACTGAAGATAGGTCATTCCAAGACCTTGAAGTCACATATCAGATTTTACTTACTCAGAATGATCTTAAACTCTTGGGCACCGGCGAAAAACTCTCAGATCGCGGTCCATCCCAAGACAAAATAGATTATCATGGCGACCGACGAACGAACATCGAAGTAACTGGTACAATTACACGCCGGTTTTTTTCTCCTGATCAATTGGTGCTTCAATACAAAGAAACAGGCTTAAAACGAGAGAGTTCGACTTTACTTCGTTTGAATGTACAGGACAATGACACCCTTTGCGGATGTTTTCTTACTACCGTCGCCGACACGTCTGGACCTGTCGGATGGAAACGTGTATCCAGTTTAGTTGGAATATATGAACCGGTTGATCTAAAAGGTTCCTGTCAAGAAAACACCGACTGCTCAGCTGGATTTCTGAATTGACACTCTCTGATTTTTCACTCTGAACAGTTGGCATCTTCCAGTCAACCATTCGACGCGGGAGAATCATCTGTTCGCATGGACGATCGGGTCGCTTCACTATGGCCCGGATACTTTTTACCTGTCTATGCACTCGTATTCATTTCAAACGATTATCACAGTGGGTCGTGAATGGGCAAGCAGGATCGGCTTAATGCAATGCACAGTCAGAGTGTGTTGGGGATAGTACGGCCAGATGGACATCCGGGGACAGGACATACCTGTGCGATCACGCACGGGTTCATCCGGATGTACTCGACCTGATCGGTAAAACGGAGACTTAAAATGAATGATGCCGCCAACCACAAGGAACCTGCTGCAGGAGGCAATACCCCGGACGTTGACGACACGATCCGACACGATCCCGTTGACCTGGCGCGACAAGCTGGTCGGATTCGGCTTGATCATGGGACTGGCTACATTCGGCATGGTGGTCGCGGCCATTGTACTCGTCTGCGTCCTGTTCCTGTTACACGATACAGTAGGTGAGATAGCCCCACGCTTCTGGGAAAGCGATCATTTACCATCGTGATTCTGGTCGTCATATCCGCCATCTTCGGCAATGCCTGCGCGTACTTCAGCTATCCCTACCAGATTCGGCTCATCTATCATGCCTACGAATTGAAGGACGAAAGGATAGACCCCACCCTGAAGCGCCTGTGGTCCGTGAACGAGATGGACTTCAGGGCGGTAAAGATCTACGCCATAAGAGGAAGGACGGCCAACGCGGTCATAGCCGGCCTGTTCCGCAGGGGCCGATACGCCTTCTTCACCGACAAACTCTTGGAGAGAATGAACGAAGAAGAGATCATGGCAGTTTTCGCCAACGAACTCGCTCATGCCAGACACAATCAACTGCCCAGGATGTTTCTGGCCTTCGTCCTGTGGCTCTGTGCGGTACAGGCGTTCTTGTACGCGATCGAATTCAACGCCTATCTCGAGTCCCTGGATGAATCCCTGAGAATGTGGGTGACCGGCGGACTCAGCATGGCCAATATCTACCTGTTGTTGCTCCTGGTCCTGTTCCCCTTGTCGCGACGACACGAAAACCAGGCGGACGCAACCGCGGCTTGATGGGTGGGCAAAAAGCGATACAAGCAAACCCTGCACCGCCTGTATCAATTGAACGACAGCCTGAAACCCCCTCGAAAATTCGTTGCTAAGCTCCTCACCCATCCCACCCTTCAAGACAGGTTGCATCGGGTTGAGAGGTTGGAGGCGTGAGGACTGAAAGGGAAACAGAGGTAGGTGAGTAGTGAGAATTACATACGAAAGGAAATACCTGGACATGAGGGTAAATCTTGGGATATCGTAGTTTGAACGACCGCGAACTAATTTCCTTCGTGGTGTTTCATCATCCTGCTGCCTATGGCACGAGTGAGAAAACCTAGATGGAATCGTGGGCGTTTTCCTTAACTATCAGTATCATGTCCTGTTTAGGTGGTTGCCTTAATCCCTCTTATAATAACTTTCCTAAAATATCAGAATGTCGGTATTTTGCTTGTAACACTTCCTTTATAGCCCGAAATGTGCCCCAAAGGAGATAACATCATCTACGACTGATGCCATAGAAGTACGTGGCTGTAGTAACGATTGGTCTATCATGTGATTTCATTTTGATTATTAGGGATTCGATTACTTCAAGTTGCGCGACCTGCTGAAGATCGGCCGGTCGCGTAAGCATGTGCAACGATATTACGGGACGGAAAAGACGGGGCAATTCCCGGAGCAGTCTCCTCCCGATTAACATAACGGATTTCGCCAAGGCGATTACGTGAGGGCCACCAATCCCGAAGGTGCGCATCATCAACCGCAAGGCCGATATTGCCATCGGTCATGACGGTGTTCTGGCGAACGAAACCTCCAGTGCAGGGCCGCCGGTCACCATTGAGGAAGGTGATATAGCGCTTCCCGATTTGCTGACCGATCTCCAAGACAGGACGCACCTCACCCGCCGGAGCGTTGTGCGCATTCTGACCGAGAGCGGTTGCCTCACAGACTTTAAGCGCAATCCGTATGCCTTTAATTGATCTGGCCGGCGAGATTATCAACCAGACGAAAGGCCTGGCAATGGTGGACGGCATCAAATACCAGAGGCTCCGCTGACGATTATTTCTATGCCCAGAAGCTCTTCGAACAGAAGGAACTGACGGGCTATCTCACGAACATGCTGAAAGACGCCGGGAAGTCGGTTTACGAGTATGTTGTTTTCGACCCGAGCACCGTGATGCGAACCGTTGCGGAACAGCTTGGAGAAGAACGATGCCATGAAGGTCTACGCCAAGCTCGCCAGCTGGTTCAAAGTTCCGACACCGCTTGGAACCTACAACCCGGACTGGGCCGTCCTGTTCGACCGAGGCCGGGTAGGAGTGCCTGTACTTCGTAGTGGAATCCAAGGGCAGCCTGTTCACCGACGACCTGTGCGACAAGGAAGTCGCGAAGATCGCCTGTGGCGAGGTTCATTTCAAAGCGCTCGACGATGGCGAACCCGGCCCGCTATATCAAAGTAATAAAGCCCGACGATGTGATGGGGTATTATTGATGGCAGATACTAAGGTGGTCGTTCGGCAAATGGCAAACAGGAAGGGAACTCTCCATGCAACTGTTAAGGCTGAACATCAGAAATTACCGGTCGATCAAAAATATAGAAGAGCTGCGCGTTGAGCCGCTTCAAGGATTTGTCGGGGAAAATAACGCGGGTAAATCGAACATCCTGCTGGCGATTGACTGCTTTCTTTCCGCTGCTGCTGGCGGTATGACACCAGATGACTTCAACGATCCCGCGCAGCAATCAATAATTGAGGCGGAGTTTGGTGGTCTATCCGACAGCGAACGGAAACGCCTGCGTACTTACCTGATCGGCGATCACCTGATCCTTCAAAAACGGCTTGAAATCACACAAGACGAACGAAGTGGAAAGACGAAGGTCACAGCGGAATATCACGGCTATCGCGCCGAGCCACGGGACTGGTGGCTGTCAACAGTAAAGGTTATCTCGGAGAAGGGAACCCGCCCCAAATGGGAGGAGATTGCTACCGAACACGGCATTCTTGATTACGTTCGCGGTGAAGATGGCAAGGTCAACAAAGCTAGCTACGAGTCTGGGTTATCAGAGCTTCTGTATGAACGAGACGACATCGAGTATGACGCGCCTGAACTTGGCCAAACACAAGCGTTGGGCATCCAACAAAATTTACTAGCATCATTGCCGGAGTTCTACCTTCTACCGGCCATCACCGACTATTCTGACGAAATAGATCGGCGTTCTTCGTCAACGGTCTTTCGGCGCTTGATGGCTGATCTTGCTGACCGGATTTTGCGAACCGATCCTCGGTATGACGAAATCGAAACAACACTAACCAAACTGCGTCAACTATTGAATCCTCCTGGTGAGGGGGAAGAGCCACAACGTCTTGAGGCGCTCTCAAGCGTGGAAATCTCCTTGCGCGACACAGTCAAGCGCCTCATGCCAAGCGTCGATGGCGTGCAACTCGCTGTCGAGGTGGAAGAAGCCAAGGAGATTTTCTCAAAGGGAGTCACGATCAGAATTGATGATGGCGTACTCACCGATGTACTTGCCAAAGGCCACGGCATGCAGCGTAGCATTGTGTTCGCACTCCTGCAAATGCTGATCAAATCGGGCCAGCAGCAGAGGGAGGCGCGGCCGATCATACTTGGGATTGAAGAGCCCGAGCTGTACATCCATCCGCATGCGCAACGACTCATTTTTCGGGTTCTAAAGGAATTCGCCGGACTGACGGACGACGCCGATCAAACTTTAAGCCCGGATCAGGTCATCTACACAACACATGCGCCCGCCTTCGTTGATATCAGTCAATATGAACGAATCGGCGTTGTTAGGAAAGAGACTGCTACCGGAACGATTGTAAGGCAATGCGCCGTCGGCGTTCTCGGAACCGCCGAGGAGCGCAATGGCTTTAAGCTGCTGACCAGCTTCGGCTTGAAGCACAACGAACTATTTTTCGCTCGAGATTGCATAATCGTGGAAGGCCCCGAGGACGAGATCAGCATTATCGCGACGGCCCGGAAGCTGGGCGTAATCGAGGATTTACCAGATGAGATCGGATTGTCCATCGTCGTCGCGGATGGAAAAGGAGACATACCAAAGTTTCAGAAGATGCTGGAATGCGTTTGGCTGCGACTATGGCGTACTGCTTGAACTTGATGGCAAGCCTGAATCATACGGACAGACGGCGCCAATCCTTGATAACCTGAACGGCAACCGACTCGCCAAGGTTCCAGATCGTATCGAGGACACCTTGGGGGTGGGGCAGCACTTCGATGACCAGCGACACGCAAAGCAGTTCTTCTCCGAACCGGCGAACATAAACGAGGAAATGGAAAACATAGTCCGTTCTCTACTGCCGCCATACGTGCTGTAGGCATGCGCTAGAGATCTGACGGAATCGTGCTTCAATGAGGTATGCCTTGCCATCATTTCGGTTTATCCACACAGCAGACATTCATCTTGACAGCCCCCTGAAGGGCCTTGCCGGGCAGGAGGGTGGTGCTGCTGACCGTATCCAGACAGCCACTCGCGAGGCGTTTGCGAACCTTGTCGGCCAAACTCTGCAGGAAGAAGTCGCCTTTGTCATCATCGCGGGTGATCTCTATGATGGGGACTGGCGTGATTACCAGACGGGGCTTTTCTTCGTTAGGCAGATGGGCCGGCTCGCGGCAGCCGGTGTTCCCGTCTTCCTGCTCTACGGAAACCACGATGCCGAGAGCCAGATCACCCGCCGTCTCATTCTCCCCGAGAACGTGAAGACATTTTCCGCGCAGAAACCCGATACCTTCCAGCTTAAAGAACTTGATGTCGCACTCCACGGTCAGAGCTTCCGGCAGCGCGATATCGCCGACAACCTAGTGCCAGCTTACCCTGAGCCGATTGCGGGTATGTTCAACATCGGCGTGCTCCATAGCGGACTTGGTGGTATGGGGGGCCACGCCAACTATGCCCCCTGCACGCTCGATGACCTTGTCAATAAGGGATACGATTACTGGGCCCTCGGTCACGTGCATCAGGCGGCTATTCTCCACGAGCGACCTCACGTGATCTTCCCCGGCAATCTCCAAGGGCGGCACATTCGCGAGACCGGCCCCAAGGGTGCGTACCTCGTCACGGTCGAGGATAACGAACTTACCGAGGCACTTTCAGTTCCCAGCGACGTCGTGCGTTGGACCCATTTGTCTGTTCCCGTTGACGGGTGCACGCGAATGACCGAGGCGGTGGACCGTTTGCGTACAGCGATCGAAAACGCGGCAGCGCACGACGCAGACGGTCGGCTTCTCGCGTGTCGCATTGAACTGACTGGCCCGAGCGACATCCACGATAATCTGCTCGCTTCGACCGAACATCTTCTTGCAGACGCGCGGGGCACAGCCCTAGGAATCGGCGAGGAAACGGCTTGGATCGAGCGGATCGTCATCGCGACACGGCCAGTGCTCGATTCCGCAACCCTTCGCACCCGTGAGGACGCGCTAGGTGAGCTTCAGCGTATGCTGGAGGATGCGAGCAAAGACACTGCACTTCACCAACAGCTCGAGGTCGATATCGGCGAGTTGGTGCGTAAACTGCCACATGAACTCCGTGCCGATACAGAAGATGCCGTGCTGAAGGCTGCCATCGACGGCGACTACGTCAGCTTGATCCGCCAGGTAAGTGGCTATCTAGCGGCACGGATCACGACGGAAGGGCAGTAGGCCATGCGGATTAACCGGCTTGATATGCTCCGCTACGGCCGTTTCACGGACGTCTCGCTTGAGCTGCCTGTCCACAATCCGGACGTCCACGTCGTGTTCGGACCCAATGAGGTTGGTAAGTCCACCGCGCTCGCGGCCATCGAGGACGTGCTCTTCGGTATCCCCCACAACTCGCCACTCAATTTCCTCCATGACTATGCCAGCATGCGCATCGGCGCGGTCCTGGAGAATGACAACGAAACGCTGGAAGTGCGGCGCAGAAAGGGCAACAAAGACACTCTGCTCACACCAGAGGATATTCCGATCCCTGTGGGTGACAGCGCGCTCGCGCCATTCCTAGCCGGTGCCGATCGCAGCTTTATCACACGCATGTTCAGTATGGATCATGAGCGCCTGCGCCAGGGCGGCCGCGAGATCCTCGAATCCCAGGACGAGATCGGCCAGATGCTGTTCTCGGTCGGTGCCGGGCTGTCCAGCTTGCGCGAGACGCTAAAAACTCTCGAGGAAGATGCGGACGGCCTCTGGGCCTCGCGCCGGGCGGCGCGGCGAAGATACTTCCAAGCGGAGGACCGGCTAAAAGAGGCGAATGATGAGCTACGCGCCCATACCGTAACGGCTGCCAAGTGGCACGATCTCAAACAGGTCAACGATGCTGCCCGAGACACCTATACCGCGCTCGAAAAGGAGATCGAGGAGACGTCCGCCGAGCAACGAAAGCTCGGACGTATTCGGCTGGTCTACCGAAATGTGCGACGGAAGGCAGAACTGGACCAGACGATCGCCGACCTAGGCGAAGCAACTGCACTTCCCGATGACGCCCTCCAAATTCTGCAGGCCGTGGAGCGCGACGATGATAGCGCCGCGGCACGCGTTGAGACATTGATGGATCAGCTCGAGGTCGCCCGCGCGGAGCGGTCGGTGCTGACCTACGACGAAGCCCTTATCTTGCATGAGCACGACATAGAGCAACTCCATGAGATTCGGATCAAGGTTCGCGATGGACGGGCCGACCTCCCCAAGCGCCGAGCCGAACTTGCCGGTGCTGAAGCGGATTTACGGCGGTTGGCTGCGGAACTCGACTGGGATGCAAACGATGTCGATCAACTCATCGGACGCATCCCGGCGCGTACGAAGGTTGCCACTGTGCGCACGCTCTTGAATCGGCGGGGTGAGCGCCTGTCAGCCGTCGAGAATGCGAAAGCCGTAGCAGAGGAAGCAATGACCAAGGCAGCCGAGCTTCTGCGGCAACGGGAGGCCCAGGGAACGCTGACCGACATTTCGATGCTCGCGGCGGTGACAAGAGCCACGCATGGCAACGACGACATAGCTACACGGATCAGTGCCGCCGAAGCGGAATTCGAGGACGCGCACGCCGATTTCCAGCTGTTATTCAAGCTCTTAAGACCCGAGGTCGTGGACGAGAGAACGCTAATCGCGTTGCCTGTACAACCTCGGGATACGGTGCTGTCACACCGCGACTCGTGCCGCACGCTGGACCAGCGCATTGAGAGCAGCCGCGAACGCGTTCGAGCTGCGGAGCAGGAGCACGACCGCCAACACAAGGCCTACAAACGGCTCGTCCACGACGAAGAGGCGGTCGCCCCCAACGATCTCGCTCAGGCTAGGGAGCACCGCGAAACCGGCTGGTCACTGATCCGTCGGCGCTTTGTGGATGGAAAGTCCGTGCCCGAGACCGAAATTATCGCCTTTGGCGGTCCCAAAGATCAACTGGCCGACGCGTATGAGGGGGCGGTGCGCTCAGCCGATGATCTCGCCGATCTGCGCTTCGACAAGGCCGAGGCAGCGGCTCGACTCGCTGTGACTTCGCGCCAGCTCGCGGAACAGGAGGAGCTCCTCCACAGCCTCCGTAAGGAAGCTGAGGCGCTCGACGTACAACTTAACACGCTCGATGCCGATTGGTGCGAGATGTGGTCGGAGGCGCCATTTGAGCCTCTGGCGCCAGACGAAATGCTGGAGTGGTTGACAGCTCGCGAGGCAGCGCTGAGCGCGATCGAGCGACGGGCGACGGCAGAGCGACAGGTAGCCGCTCTGCGTCGTCAGGAAGTACAGGCCCGGACAAGCGTTCTTGACGAACTCGCCGCGGTCAGTACCAACACGGATGACTTGGCTCGCCAACCGCTTGCTGTCGTCCTTGAAGCCGCAGTCAATTTGCTGCGCGAGCACGAAAGGGCTGTAGAAGGACGACGACAATTGGATGAGGCACATCGTCGGTCAGCTGTCGATGGCGAGCGAATACGCAAGGCGTTTGAGAAGACCGAGGCGGCTTGGTCGGAGTGGCAGAGTCAGTGGGCTGACGCGCTCGCTGCGCTGGGATTCGATCTCGCTGTCAACCCAGAGGTGGTTGCCGTGCAGGTCGATACGATCGATGAAATGCGCACGAGTGTCGTCAGGGTGAATGAACTGCGTCACGAACGCATCGGCAAGATCGAACGCGACGCGACCGCGTTCAGTAAGGACGTCGCGCAGCTAGTGGGGACGGTGGCCCTTGATCTGACCGAGGTCGAGCCCGAAGAGGCCGTGCTCCATCTGGAGCGACGCCTTGCTGAGACAAATCGCTTACGGGAGCTAATGAAGGAGAAGGACGAGGCTATCGCCACCCTTGAGCGGGCGATCGAGGAATATGAAGCCGAACGCCGAGAAGCACGCGAAGTCATCGATGGTCTCCAGGAAACCGCTGGTGTTACAAATGTCGATCAACTCAAGGCTGCAATCGAGAAGTCGGATCGATTGCGCGTGTTTCGGGCGGAACAGGCGCAGACCCTTGATGCGCTTCTCACGGAAGGTGACGGTCTCTCAGTCGCGGAGTTGGAGGAAGAGTGCAAGAACGTCGACCTGGATCAGGTGTCAGCTCGTGGGACATCGTTGGTACAGGAGTTGAAGGAGTTGCACGAGCGTCTCCTCGAAGCCCGAGAACACCGTACCGCAGCACGGCAATCATTCGAGGCCATTGGCGGCGATGATGCCGCGGTGCGTGCCGCGACGGTCCGGCAGGAGGCTCTTGCGGAAATGCGGGCGGTGGCGGAACAGTACACCCGTGTTCGCGTCGCTGCCCTGCTGCTCCAATGGGCCATCGACCGTTATCGACGCGAAAAGCAAGCGCCCCTGCTCAAGCGCGCCGGGCAGCTCTTCGCCACGCTCACCGGCGATTCGTTCGGCAGCCTTCGCGTTGACTTCGACGATCAGGACCGGGCCCATTTGATAGGCGTGCGCCCGGACGGCGCTACCGTACCCGTTCCCGGAATGAGCACGGGCACCGCTGACCAGCTTTACCTCGCGCTCCGTATTGCGGCGGTTTCTGACTATCTTGATCGGGCACCGCCTCTCCCCTTCGTCGCCGACGATCTGTTCATTAACTTCGACGACGAGCGTGCTGCCGCAGGGTTTCGGGTGCTCGGGCAACTGGGGGCAGTGACCCAGGTGCTCTTCTTTACGCACCACGAGCACCTAGTGGACATTGCGCGCGCCACCCTTGGCGCGACGGTGCCAATCGTTTCTTTGGAACACGAGCCTGAGCGCCATTAGGTTCAGGCTATTCAAGACGGTTGACGTCCTGGGTGATGGACTCGGCCATTGAGCCCTCTACCACAATAGAGGCCCCGTCACAGGCTGGAGTTGACCCGGTTAAGTGTACATGTAACTTCTTGTGTCGAAAGGAGAGTCACATGCCCATATCCCATGCCCCTTATCCAGCGGCCTAGATGAGCAGATGGTCGACCTTGTTCGCGCCGGCCGCAGCCTGAGAAACCCTGTCCAAAGAGTTCGAACCCACCTGAGCAAGCCATTCGCAACTGGGTCAAACAGGATAACCTGGACAAGGGCAGACGTGAAGACGGCCTGACCACCGAAGATCGGGCCTAACTGTGTCGTCTGCGCCGTGAGAACAAAAAGCTCAAGATGGAACGGGAGATCCTTGCAAAAACCGCGGCCTGGTTCGCCCGGGAGACCGAGACATTACCAGAGTCTTCTCGTTCATAAATGCGAACCAGGCCTCCAATCAGGATCGCCGTCTATGCCAGCCTGCTGGAAGTCTCCCCCAGCGGCTACTACGCTTGGCTTATGCGGTCCGCCTCGAAAAGGGTCATAGAGGATGCCATGCTTCTAAGCCGGATCAGCTCGATACATCAGCGCTCCAGGGTACCTACGGGCGCTTGAGCGCATCCATGCCGAACTGCGCGAGTTGGGCATACGCGTTGGGTTAAAACGCGTAGCTCGCCTGATGCGCATGACCTCTATCTGCGGGGTGTCACGCCGCAGATCCGTACGCACCACATGGCGATCGGAGTCCAATGAGAAAGCACCCGATCTGATCCGTCGGGACTTCACGGCTAAAGCTGCAGACATGCTCTAGGTAGCCGATACCACCTACGTACCTACCCATGCGGGCTTCCTCTATCTTTACCGTGGTCATAGACGCCTTCAGTCGTCGCGTGGTCGGCTGGTCCATTGCCAACTATCTGCGAGGCGAGTTAGTCACAGACGCCCTCGACATGGCCCTTTGCCAGCGTAGACCTGACAAGGTGATCCACCACAGCGACCAAGGATCACAGTACACAGTACACTTCGGTGGCCTTCGGCAAGCGATGCAGACAGGCTGGCGTAAGACCGTCCATGGGTTCGGCCGACGACTGCTATGACAGACAACGCCTGTGCGAGAGCTTCTTAGCCAGCATGGAGTGTGAACTGCTTGATCGAAACCGATTTGCCACCATGACAGAGGCCAAACCTGCCCTGTTCCAATACATCGAGGGCTTCTACAATACCCGGAGACGACACTCTTCCCTCGGATTCCTGTCACCCATAAACTACGAAAGGAGGTTCAAGAAAACAGCCTGAATCCCCATTCTTAAACCGTCCACGAAAACGGGGTAACTTCTATCTTGTGATACCGATTCAAAATGATGAATTCAGACTGATACGCTACCCAAGGCTTAGATTCATATCCAACTTTTCGAGACATTCTTCTTTCGACAACGGAAGAAGGTGAATTGACCGGGTTTCTTGTAAATAACGACAAATTTAACTACCTCAAAGAAATGCAGAGATGTAATCTTATCGTTCCTGTCGTAGGTGATTTCAGCGGAAACAAAACCCTCCGTAGCATTGCAGGATATGTACGTTCACACATGGGGATTATCTCCGTGTTTTATACCTCAAATGTCGAACTTTATCTTCATACTTCGACAGACTTAGATACTCCCCTTCGTTTTCATGAGAATATAGCCTCAATGCCGATAAACGAATCCAGCGTGTTTATAAGATCGTATGCCAATGATCTTTTCGTTAACTTGCTATCCCATCCTAATCGTATTGGCAATCATAGCTTTACGACGCACATACAGTCTATTTCATGTTTTATAGAAGACGGGACATGGCAGACTCTGCGGGGATACAATCGCTATATTCACATAGTGAAAACTTGTAATGTAGACTGAAAGGTATAACAACTTTAAAAGGGAGAATCATCGCATGATTGTAGTACGTAACACTGCGTTATGCACATTGTGGCTGATGTTCATTGCCTGTGGAAGCAATGAAGGTATGGATACCGATATTGAATCAACAAACCAGGTTTCGGTGTCGGCAACTTCTGGAAACACCCCGCTGGATATTCCTCCCGTGGAAGAGCAATGGGACACTCCTCCACAAGGCGTGTCTAATTATCAGAGTTCTGCAGAAGTTAAGTCTCTTATTAATGGGTTGGACGGCGATGTAGGTCTCTATCTGTATATTACAGCACATGGGGTGGTTGACACAGCATGGGTTGAATACCCCTCAGGACATTCAGTACTGGATAGTGTAGCATTAATGGAAGCATATACATGGAGCTTCGTTCCGGCAATAAAGAACGGAAAACCTGTCGACGCTTATGTATTGATGCCTTATCAATTTAGGAGTATACGTAAAGACGAACAGTAGTTTCCCAATGGGATAGATTATCGGAATAATAAGTTACGGGCTGGCCAGCCCGTAACTTATTATTCCGTAGAGTATTAACCCTAGTCAAACCTGTTCGAGATAAGGACAAAATGCAAAGTCGGCGTGAGAATTGGTGGCGTTTTGGCGAGTCTGTAACAAGTTTTGTGTAACTGGCAATAGCCTCTTGCTCACAAGGAGGAATTGCTATGGCCAGAGACAGAAAGAATCCCAGTAAGATCGACCGTCTTCTCGATGAGCTTATGGAAGACGGGGTGGACGCCGAGGACCTGTTCGGCGAAGACGGCCTGCTCAAGCGCATGAAGAAGCGCATGGCCGAGCGGATCCTGGAAGCCGAGCTCACCGATCATCTCGGCTACGAGAAGCATGCCCCCGATGGCAGGAACCGCGGCAACTCACGCAACGGCAAGACCACCAAGACGCTCAAGGACGACAAGGGCGCTCTGCCGGTAGAGATCCCCCGGGACCCGCGAAGGCAGCTTCGATCCGAAGTTGATCCGCAAGTACCAGACACGCTGGCCGGACTTCGACGACAAGATCATCTCCATGTACGCAAGGGGCATGAGCACCCGGGATATCCAGGGCCATATCGAAGATCTCTACGGGGTGTCCATCTCGCCCGAATTGGTCTCGCGGATCACCGACGCCGTGACCGACGAGGCCCTGGCCTGGCAGTCGCGGCCCCTGGATGAGATCTACCCGATCCTGTTCCTGGATGCCCTGTTCGTCAAGATACGTGATAGCGGCAGCATCAGGAACAAGGCAGTCTACTTGGGCCCTGGGCGTTAACCTGCGCGGGCGACAAGGAACTCCTGGGGCTCTGGATCGAGCAGAACGAAGGGGCAAAGTTCTGGCTCTACGTACTGACCGAACTGAAGAATGTTGCTGATATCTTCATCGCCTGCTGCGACGGGCCTGTCGGGCTTTCCGCAGGCCATAGAGACGGTGTATCCCAGGACCCAGGTGCAACTCTGCATCGTACACATGGTGCGTAACAGCCTGACCTACGTCTCCTGGAAGGACCGTAAGCAGGTGGCCAAGGATCTCCGGGTGATATACCAGGCCGCTACCCTGGAGCAGGCCGAGGCCGCTTTGGATCGCTTCGCAGAACACTGGGATAAGCAATATCCCCACGATCAGCCGGCTGTGGCGCAGACACTGGGACCATCTGACCATTGTTTCGTCGCCGCTCGCACCACTAAGCACCTGAGCTTTTCGTCGATGCCGACGGACTTTGTCTACAGTGACGCCCTTTATATCTTCACCTCCGACCGCTGGGACCTGTTCACCGTGGTTCAGTCCACCCTCCACGAGGTTTGGGCTCGTAAGTACAGCGGCACGTTAAAACAAGACCTCCGCTACTCACCCTCCAACTGCTTTGACACCTTCGCCGTCCCTGCCGGGCTCTGGCAGACCACCGATCCCGGCCTCGCGGAATTCGGCGAGCGCTACCACGCGCATCGCAAGGAACTGATGCAGTGCCTCTGGCTCGGTCTGACCAAGGTCTACAACCTCTTTCACACCCGCGACTTGTCACCTGAGACGGTCGCCAAGGTCTCGAAGAAAGACTTACATATCGCCGTCACGGGCTTCGAGACCCTGCTGGAACTGCGTCGGCTGCACGTCGCGCTCGACATCGCAGTTCGCGATGCTTACGGCTGGCAGGACCTCGACCTCGAGCACGACTTCTATGAGGTGGAGATTCTCCCCGAGAACGACCGCGTTCGCTACACCATCAGCCCCACCGCTCGCCGCGAGGTGCTTAAGCGCCTGCTCGCCGAGAATCACACCCGCACTGGTGCCGAGGCGAAAAACCTCAACACGAGCCCTACGCGCGGTGGGCGCGAGCGCATTGCCGCAACCGGCCCCGGTCTCTTCGGAGGAGGGTCCTGAGATAGCCAAGGGCTTTGCTCTTAACTGCTGGCCATCTCGACGGACCACCGATTATTGAAGGCTCGCGAATTAGCCAAGTCCACGGGTCACGGCCGTGGAGCACGTTGGAAGCTCCTAAACACTGTGGCGAGACCTGATGTCGCCTATCCCATCGCTCCACGACCTGGCGCGTAGACCCGACGAAAGGCGTCCCGTCCGAACCAGGGTGAACAGCATCCACAACGACGTTCCGGATATCCTGGTTCCGACGCCGGAGAAAGGGTTATTCTGACCGGAGGGGGCGGAAGTCCGTTTGACACAGCTTCCGCCACCGATTTATTAGATCGGAAAAGAGGAAAACGCCGTCAACCACGCTTCCGCCTTTGATGGGTGGCCAGATTTTCGTAAATCCTTGCTTTGAAACATGTTATTCTCCGGGGCCTGATGGTGAGTGGTTATGAAGACGGTTGCACATGGGGAGCTTTGCTACGGGTCCAATTCTACTGGATACAGAGATAGTCTGAGGGTCGTATCGAAAGCCGTAGGCGTGCTGCAAAGAGACAGTCCTTACAGTAGTGAGAAATACATCAGTGACTGCAGGGGTGGCCCGATATATCTGGATAGCATGCGGCACGAACTTCCAATCTGAAAGGAGTTGTGTTGGTCGTTGATACGGTCGATTCCCATTGTAGCGACATAGCGGCCATTCCATCAGTTCAGCAGAGTCTGTAACAAGTTTTGTGTAACTGGCAATAGCCTGTATCTTGCTCACAAGGAGGAAGTGCTATGGCCAGAGAAAGAAAACCCTCAAGTAAGATCGACCGTCTTTTGGATGAGCTCATGGAAGACGGGGTGGACGCCGAGGACCTGTTCGGCGAAGACGGCCTGCTCAAGCGCATGAAGAAGCGCATGGCCGAACGGATCCTGGAAACCGAGCTCACCGATCATCTCGGCTACGAGAAGCATGCCCCCGATGGCAGGAACCGCGGCAACAGTCGCAACGGCAAGACCACCAAGACGCTCAAGGACGACAAGGGCGATCTGCCGGTAGAGATCCCCCGGGACCGCGAGGGCTCCTTCGATCCCAAGCTGATCCGCAAGTACCAGACGCGTTGGCCGGATTTCGACGACAAGATCATCTCCATGTACGCAAGGGGCATGAGCACCCGCGATATCCAGGGCCACATCGAAGATCTCTACGGAGTGGCCATCTCGCCCGAACTGGTCTCGCGGATCACCGACACCGTAACCGACGAGGTCCTGGCCTGGCAGTCGCGGCCCCTGGATGAGGTCTATCCGATCCTGTTCCTGGATGCCCTGTTCGTCAAGATACGTGACAGCGGCACCATACGGAACAAGGCGGTCTACCTGGCCCTGGGCGTTAACCTGCGCGGCGACAAGGAACTCCTGGGGCTCTGGATCGAGCAGAACGAAGGGGCAAAGTTCTGGCTCTACGTACTGACCGAACTGAAGAACCGGGGCGTTGGTGATATCTTCATCGCCTGCTGCGACGGCCTCTCCGGCTTCCCCCAGGCCATAGAGACGGTGTATCCCAAGGCCCAGGTGCAACTCTGCATCGTCCACATGGTGCGTAACAGCCTGACCTACGTCTCCTGGAAACACCGTAAGCAGGTGGCCAAGGATCTCCGGGCGATATACCAGGCCGCTACCTTGGAGCAGGCTGAGGCCGCGCTTTATCGCTTTGCCGAACACTGGGATAAGCAATATCCCACGATCAGCCGGCTATGGCGCAGACACTGGGACCATCTGACCCCGTTCTTCGCCTTCCCACAGGAGATCAGGAAGGTCATCTACACTACCAATGCCATCGAATCCATGAACCGGGGCCTGCGCAAGATCATCAAGACCAAAGGCGCTTTCCCCACAGACGAGGCGGCCAGGAAACTGCTCTATCTGGCTCTGCTCAATCTGTCCCGAAGGTGGATCCGGCCCCTTGTCCACTGGACGGCCGCCATCAACCAGTTCATCATCATGTACGAAGACAGAGTGCCCATCACATGAAACAGTCAGTTACACAAAATACGTGACAGACCCGTTCAGCATCAGGTTAGTCCTGATGGTCTCGGCGGGTAGGCTGAAATGGTTACTCGTACCAACTATCTGGAGAATCCGAAGTACAAGAATGTAGTTAACATGTGGGACTTCGGAGACAGGCCGTGGCTCCGTTGGTCTGTAAGTAGACTGACTCCACGTCCTGTTTATCATATCAGACCGAACATTCGTATATGTAAACACGGCATGTCTCTATGCGGTAAATCCATCACTTATCATCGGCTTCAACTGAAACCTCATCAAGGTGATTGATGATTTCTACCGGAACCTTCCTCTTTTGGGCCTTCCGTATGCGTCTGGAGGAGGAACCGAACTGTTCCGGAAAAGCTCGTTCGAGCTCCCTGGCGGCGTGTCGCCAGTCTGGCGGGGTTGTTTTTGTGGTGGTTTCGATTACTATATCCCCGTTGGTCAGCTTTCTCCCTTTGACTTTGGTAGCCACGGTGTCCCCCAGGGCCGCCCGGTTTACAATCTCACGTCGCAGCAACTTGTACCGCCGCCTGGATTTCTCCAGTTCGTCAACGAAATCCCTGTGTATCCCGCGCGCCTGCTTCTTTCCCTTTGCTTTCCAGTCGTAGAACGAGGATGTGCTGATCTCCAGCAAATTACAGGCATCCACGTTGGTATTACCATTTTCGACAAATTTACAAATTTGCCTGACCAGTTCCGGCGTGAGTTTGGTATTTCGTCCTGCTTTCATCGTTCTCTCCTCGTTTTTGAGAATATGGCCGTCACCTATGAAGCGGCCACGGGTGTTCGTCCTGTTTCCTTTTCCATTCAAGCCTTAAGCGCCTTCTCTTCGCGAATTCCAACAACAACGGCCGTTTAAGTTACACGATGTAATATGTCAGAGTTCAGCCGGTTTGTCAAATCAGCCTCGGACCGACGCACGTAATCCGCACTGCCACTTTATGTTACATGTAAAGAGAAAATGCGCCCGGATTGTGAAACCATGAGGAGACGTACACCGGACCTTCGAACCTATCTGAATCCGAACAGTTTGAGCTGACTGTCCCAGTCAGCCGGAAATGACCGGGAAAGTCGGGTCAGGGTCAGGCCATGCAGCTCTTCACCGCCCAGGATTGCATCGATGATGCCTGGAGCCAGGGTGGTCAGCTTGAGTATGCGAACGACGTAGGAGTTGTCGACATCGAGGTTCCTGGCCAGGTCGGAGATGGACATGACCGTCCCGTTCTCAATCGCTTCGGTCCAGGCAAACGCCCTGCCCAGAGCCTGCACGAGTGCACTGTGAACTTCCCGGGTCGGACCGGGTTCTCCATCATCCGATGCCTCGGGCACCACTATCCTTTTCCTGCCGCCTATCTGCCTGAAATGCATTGGAATATGGATCCGTAGATTGCCGGAATCAGTCAGTGTGAAGGAGGCGTTGCGGCTCAAACCTGAACGCTCCTTATCCTGGCCTCGCCGGCTATTTCAGCGAGTTCGATGGAGAGGTGAGGAAGGTCCTGTGTTCTGATGACCAGGTCAACCCCGCTGTCGCGGATTTCCACCTTCTCTACCAACAGCCGGACCAGGCGGTTTCGTTCAAGGGGAAGCAGGTATTTCCACAGGTGACCCAGGGCCTGAAGTGTATCCATCACTTTGCGTTCAGCCTCGGAAAAGGTATCCAGCACCGCGGTACCGGAAGTAGCTATGGTTTCTTCATCCGGCGGGCATGACAGGCCTGTCTGCGGATCACCCGGTATGGATTGATTTGGTCGTGGTTCCGATCCGTTGGCCGGACGCATTGTATCAAGACTCTGAAGATTGCTTTCCGGCAGCGCATTGCCGTTTACCTGTAAATGAACCTGAAGACGCTGGATCTCCACAGTATTGAGGTAAGCAGGAGAAAGCAACTCGGGTGTCTGCAATACGGATTTAACGTGCTCCAGCACGATTCTTTCGATTTCACCGGCAGGTACCCTCTTCAGCCGGCACTGGCTGACCGCCCGTTTTGCGTCTTTGGCACAGTGGTAGTAGGTGTAGCGGCGGGTTCCTTTCTGCGTATAGGTCGGACCCATGGCGCAGTTGCAGTGGCCGCAGCGGACTACTCCGTGCAGTATGGAGATGGACTTCGTCCGGGCTCTTGACTGTTTGTCCTGCGTGTTTTCAGTCAGGATGGCATGCACGCTGTCCCACAGCTTCCGTGTTATGATCGCTTCGTGCTTACCCTGGTATTCGTTGCCCTTGTGCGCCACGATGCCGATATACGTCAGGTTGTTGAGCAGGCGGTAGATCTGGCTGGTATTCCATTCGTTACCCGGCCGATGCTTGCCCTTCAGCGTGGTCCAGGACTTGGTTCTGTGTCCCTGCCCGTTGAGTTCGGCGGCCATGGCCCTGGCCGACCCCAGATGGGAGAATCGACGGAAGATGTTTTTGACAAGCAGGGCTTCTTCCTGATCCACGCGAAGCTCCTTCTTCTGCCTGTCCACGTCATAGCCGAGTATGGCAGGCCCGCCGCAGTACATGCCTCGCTTCTTGGTGGCGGCGATCTTGTCCCTTATGCGCTCGGCAATCACCTCGCGTTCGTACTGCGCGAAAGTAATCAGAATACCCAGGAACATGCGGCCTGTCGGATCTGTGGTGTTGAAATGCTGGGTGACCGATACGAAACTGACGTTCTTCCGGTTGAACGTCTCAATCATCTTCATGAAGTCGAGGAGCGATCTGGACAACCGGTCTATCTTGTAGACTACGATCACGTCTACATTACCTGCGTCCACGTCGGCCAGCAGTCGCTGGATTCCGGGCCTGTCCAGGTTGCTGCCTGAGAATCCGCCGTCATCGTAGCGATCAGGCAGCGCGAGCCACCCCTGCAGCCTCTGGCTGGCAATATACGCCTCGGCCGACTCCCGCTGGGCATCCAGCGAGTTGAATGCCTGATCGAGGCCTTCCTCGTGGCTTTTGCGGGTGTATATGGCACACCTGATGGTGTCTGTTCCGGTCCGGTCTGGCGTCATGACATCAAACACGCTGACCGCCACTTTCCCTGGTCTTCACCAGTCCGAAGAAAAGCCTGCCATTCCACCTTGTACCCGTGATCTTGCGAGCCACGGCGCTCAGGGACCTGTACGCCTGCCCTTCGTATTCGAATCCGGCCGACCTGGCAATCACCTCGTATCGACTGTTGTTCCATATCCTCACGAACCGGGTCCCGGGAAGTATCCTGCCTGGTTCCCGGTACCTGCCAGCAAACCGAACTTCGACGCGGGCAAGGGCGTCGTCCTGAGCTATGTGTTTCAGCCGAGATTGGGAAGCATTGGAAACACCACCGTAAAGCCGTTCCTGTATGCGGTACGCCAGCCGTCTCAGGAGAAACTGCTTTTTGTACCGTGGGGCATCGCCGTCAAAAAGTTCGCGCCATTTCTCCCGCAGCTGATCCATCGTAAAAGTCTCCAGCGGGGCCAGCTCATGACGCGTCGCGTGACAGGCACAGGCGCTTTCCTTGATGTCCCCTGTTTCGGGTCCAGACCGGATCATGTCGTACCTCCCTTTGTGGTGTATAAACGTGGTTGGTACTACACACGAACGCACAATACGAGAAACAATGCAAGTCTTTAAAACCCATGAAGTTAGACATGTTTTTGTACCATAAAACGATCGGATTGGTACCCTTCAGAACACACTGAGGAAGGGTTCATACGGTCGCGGAACCTTTACCGATGGTATCGGCTTTCAAATAGATGAACGAAGGGAAAAACGGGTCTCTGTATCGGGCTTATCGAAATCAGGAGCATTTAGCCCTGATCAGCGATGCTGTTGCGCCTGATACAGATGATGTCGGTGGCAGGCAGGTATGGAACCGACTGAATGGGAGAAAGCTACAGGTTCTGGCTTCTGTCCGTCGGAGATGGTGATCGGTGGGGGTACGTTGCGATGGACTAAAAACCACAATTGTGCATACTGGCCCTGAAACGAATCCGAGGTCGGTTTCACCCAGAAGGCGTGCGGGGGACAGGCCGCTGCTGATCACTTTCTGGTGGTGGTAATACGCGGCCTCAGTGCTGACCTTCTGACCTGGATAAAGCGAAATCAACTTTACGAAAACCATCGAACCATGCGCAGTCTTGTCACGGAGGTATATTCCTCCAATCGGACTGGCCTCATATACGGTGTTTAAAAACGGAGAAAACGATCGAACTAGGAAACCGGAAAAGGCCTTGTCAAGAAACCATTTGCCATTCCAGTTCAAAGAGCCGTACATGTCTCATTCGCGTTCGCCGAAAGCCTGGTGATCGTATCGGGTAGCGGCGACCAAGGATCCCGACGGACATTCAAACTGCCGGAACGGAAATGTTGATAAGTATGCGAGATGGATACAACGATGATCCACAACCTGATAGACTCCTGCTTGATGACCATCCTGATCTTCTTCATGGATTCGAGATGTCTCCTGGCCAGATGGCTGATCTTTGCTCGCTCCGAATATGAAACTGCCCAGCCATTTTTATGTTCGGAAAGAGCAGCCCTTCAATCCGGTCAATATGGATGTCTGGCATCTCTCCCTGGCTCTGTAACGACCAGACAATACCACCTTCCTTATTTTGCTGGTCCAGGTGCCTGGGTATTGCTCCTCGCATCGGGTCATCCAAAGTGATGGATTCCTGCCTTGTTTCTGCCTCCTGGTTCAAGCGGTTATAAATCGCTTGGATAGTTCGATACTGGCTGTCTTGCCATTGCCATCAGACCCGCAAGTTCATTCCACCCGATAAATCGAGGTAATCGAAACGACCATTCGGCATGGTCGGCCGAAACCTCAAGCATCCGGCCTGGATCCGGCATTTTCGTAGTTTTTCTCGCGCGCGTTTTTTTTATAGGATGCCACAACTCCAGAAAGACCAGAGTCAATAAATCCCGTAAAATCTATCAGTAAGGGGTTTCGGCGCAATCGGACTACGATACTACAGGTTTCGTGAAGACGGAGAAATCGGCCTGAATAGGTGGAATTCAGCCTTTTTTGAACCAAAACTGATATAAACTCGTCCAGTTATTGCCAGTTTGGAATATGCCCTGGTTTCACGATTTCATGGGGGTTCAGGGCGTATAGCTGGTTTGAGAGTAGTGATGCAGAGAATGTTTTTGAATTACAAATGCTTGACCCGGAGCAGGTCGAAGAAGTCCTGTCCCGGGAGCCCGGAATCATCAACAAGGCGGTGGCCCATACGCGCTGGGGAGGCCATCCCGTGCCGATTCAATTGGCGGCCGAACGCGGGAATACGAAGGTCATCGAAGTACTATTGCGGAATGGAGTAGACCCGAACCACGGCGCCGATACCTACGGGGGTTGGAGCGCCCTGCACCTCGCCGCGTACTGGGGACACCTGGAGGCCGCCGCTCTTCTGCGGGACCGCGGCGCTCAGTCGCGGGGAACGATGCCGCGCGGTCGCGGAGTTCCTGATAGCTCGCGGCGTGCCGGCCGACCCGTGCCAGCTTGCGGCGCTGGGGCGAACAGACGATCTCCACCATGTACATAAAAGTGATGGGGGCGTCACAGTATATTCGGGGAAGATCGGCGTCCACACCGTGGTGGGCACGCCACTGCACGCCGCGGTGCAGCATGGACGGGAGGATACGGTCCGGGCGCTGCTGGGCTGGGGAGCGGATGTGAACGCCCGGGCGGATTCCGGGCAGACGCCCCTGCATCTATGCGGGAACCGGGAGATCGCGGAGTTGCTCGTCGAAGCCGGCGCCGATCCGGCCGCGACAGACTATGAACACGGCACGACGCCGCTGGTATGGGCGGAAGTGGGGATTGAAATTCACGGTCCGACACCTGCGAGAAAGGCCCTTGTATCTTTCTTGAAAGGTGTTATGCCGGTACGGAAGGACTAGCGGTTTCCAGCACCGAGACGATGCATGCCTTATCGGGACGTTTCATGCGGCGGGCGATTCCCACCGGAGTTTTACCCATCCGGTCTTCGCAGTGTGGGTTTGCCCCGTGAGAAAGCAGCAATTCCACGGACTTTACCATGTCCGCCCTGGGGCCGGCTTTCAGTGCGTAAAACAGGGGCGTTTCGCCCTGGTCGCTTCGCCGGTCCACCGGGGCGCCGTTGTCCAATAACACCTCCATGACCCCCGTGAATCCTGCCTTGGCCGCAAAATGCAGCGCCTGGGCGCCGCGCAGTTGCGTATCGATCCGGGCCCCCTTGTCCAACAGTGCCTGCACGTAGCCGGGATCGTCCCGCTGGCTGTTGTTTCCCGTACAGGCCGTCCGGATCCAGTTTCCATCGGGATAGTTCACGTCGGCTCCGTAGTCCAACAGGAGCGCCGATATTTCCGAATGCAGGACCCAGTGCCCGCAGCCTATTCGCGAGGCGTCGGCGCCGCGTCGCAGCAGCAGACGGAGCAGGATCGTCATTCTCCGTCCAGCGGCGTAACTGACCAGGGGCTTGCTGTTTACACCGGTTTCAGCACCCTTTTCAAACAGGAACCTGGCGACGTGTTCATGGCCACCGTACACGGCGTGGTGCAACGGAGTCACGGGCAGAAAATCGCAGGCGGGGTCATGCGCGTTGACCAGGCCGTGTAGTTCATTGAGCAAAGTGGAAACCCTGTCCATGTCACCGAGGAAACAGGCGCTGAATACATCGTAGACAGCCCCCCGGTCCAACAGGAAATCGGCCGTTTCATCCTTCTTCTTGCTTAGCGCGGCACAGTGGGCGGTCATCATGATGTCACTCGAGTGAGCCGCCGGTAGATTTACATCCACCCCCCTGTCCAAAAGCAAGGCTGCTATCCTGGTATGGCCCCGTAACGCCGCTTCAACGAGTATGGTCGCTCCGTGACGTGGATCATTGAGTACTGCGGGATCCTCGTCCAGGGATCGTTCCAGGGCTTCCACCTGCCCCCTGGCCGCCATTTTCGCTGGTTCTCTCAGTCTCTTCTCCCTGTGGCATCTCAATTGCCGCGGACTCTGGACAGGCTTTTCCTCGTTGACGAGACCGCGGGCGAGAGGACCCAGCGTGCTCAGCACTTCGTTTACGAGGTGCTCGTCTCCTACGTGCTCGCGCAGAGAAGCGGTCAGGTGCGCCAGCCAGCGCTCCGCGGACTCGCTGGTGATGTGGATATGGCCGTGCCGGTTTCGCATCCCGCCGTAAGCGTGGTGATGGGTATAGCCCGGCTCTCCGCCCATCCATTCTTCCAAAAAGGCCTTCTGTTTCATGCGTTCGGAAGTCAGCGTGCGGGTAAACATAGGACGCAGATCGGAATCGTTTTCGATGCGGTCATACAGGCCGTCGATCACGCATGCAATCACCGATCGTCCGCCGATCCGTTCTATCAGGGTCGGATCGGGCCTCAGGACGGTCGCGAGATGGCCCCGGTGGGCCAGGGCGGTCCGAACTTCGGTGCGGTCCCGATTAATTGAGGTGGCAGACACGAGGTTTTCCTTCAGAAACGCACCGAGTGTTCCGTGGAAGCTGGTCATTCAAACCATAAGAAGGGCCAGGAGGCCAGTTGTCATGTAAATGCTGTCGCGGCCGGGTATCAAGGGTTTTCCATGCATACAACCGGGGGCTTTGTACGTTGACGCGGGCTCTGTAGTTCGTTATATAAACGCGGATGTCCTCATAGCCTTCCGCGGGTTTAAGGGACGCCTAACAGGAAAATTCCCGATGAATCACACCGATCAATCCATTCAGACGCGTTTCGAGTCGGCCCTGGAGGCCTTCGTTGACAAGGCCCGGGAAGACCGCCACATACTGGCCGCGATCCTGTTCGGCAGCCTCTCCGCTGACCGGGTCTGGGAGAAATCGGATATCGACCTGATCGTGGTGACAAGAGACGACAAGAACCTGTTCCGCAAGTCGGGCAGGGACGACGACGAGGTGTCCGAAGGCGCGGCGCTCCTTGAAAACGACGTGTACATCCACGTGTTCATGCAGCCCCGTGCCGCGTTCCGGAAAATGATCGAAGGCGGCCTGCAGAGTTCCTTCATGCATTCATCTTTCGCCGAAAGCCGCCTGCTCTTTACCCATGATGAATCCATACGCGAGCTCTACAACGGCATTGGGGAACTGAGGGCAAGAGACCGGCAGGTTCAACTCATGCAAGCCGGCGCCTTTGTTATCCCCACCCTGTACAAGGCCGAGAAATGGTTACATGTAAAGCAGGATCTCCACTACAGTTTCCTTTACATTTTGCACTGTGTCAACGGACTGGCAACGATCGAGGTGTTTCTTCATAGTCAATTGGCCAGTCGCGAAGTCATTCAGCAGGCACTTCGATTGAATCCGGACTTTTTTAATGCCGTCTACACCCGCATGATTGATCAGCCTGCCACGCACGAAGCGATCGCAGAGGCCCTGGCGCACATCGACAGGTATCTCGAGGAGCGCATCCCCGTGATGTTTCAGCCCATTCTCGATTACCTGGAGGAAGAGGGATCGGTCAGATCGGTCACGGAAATCGAAACCTATTTAGACAACCAGATGAACCTCCGGGGAGTAACGACGGTATGTGAATGGCTGGCGGACAAAGAGATAATCAGCAAGGTTTCCAGCCCGCTTAAACTGACACTCAAGAGCAACGTGGAGTACGAGGAACTTGCTTTCTACCATTTCCGGCCTTGAAACTGATTGATGGAAGACGGAGCCCCATGATGTCTGAATCCACGGCGCGTAACCGCTCAGCCGCGTTCGCCCCATCTGTACCATCCGGTAACGGGGAGGTCGGCCGGCAGGTTCCTCGTTCGACCATTCTTGTCCAGGGAGCCCGTGAACACAATCTCAGGGACATCACCGTGGAACTCCCGCGGAACCGCTTGATCGTGGTGACCGGGGTTTCCGGTTCGGGTAAATCGTCCCTGGCTTTCGATACGATCTACGCGGAAGGTCAGCGGAGATACATGGAGTCGCTGTCCGCCTATGCCCGCCGCTTCATTCAGCAAGTGGGCAAACCGGACGTGGACTACCTCTTCGGTCTCTCACCCGTCATCTCCATCGAACAGAAGACCGTGGCGC
This sequence comes from bacterium, assembly GCA_965225915.1. Taxonomy (GTDB): domain Bacteria; phylum JAAXHH01; class JAAXHH01; order JAAXHH01; family JAAXHH01; genus JAAXHH01. The sequence continues at coordinate 3,657,291 of OZ245326.1, read as the reverse complement.
GCAATCCACGGTCCACCGTGGGCACCATGACGGACGTCAGCAGTTACCTGAACCTGTTGTTCGCCACCATCAGCAGGGCCGGCTGTCCCCATTGCGGACTTGACCTTCCCATTAAGACCAGCACGCAGATATTGGACGAACTACTGAGCCTGCCTGAAGGAACCGAGGTGGAATTACGTGCCCCGGTGTCCCGGATTTACGGCGAAGACCTGGACTTTCTGTTTGCGGAAATCCGCAAGAAAGGATATCGGCGCCTGGTGATCGACGGTGTCAGCGTGGACATCAGCGGCGAAGTTGACGTCGATGATGCGGATGCCCAGCAGATGGAGGTCATCGTGGACCGGTTCGTTTTAAAACCAGGCGTGGAAAAGCAACTCGCCACGGGCATACAAAACGCGTTGCTTGTGGGCGACCAGTTCCTGAAAGTGCATTTAGCTGAGTGCAGCCAGGCGCGCGCCTTGGAGAGTTTCTACGCTAACTTCGGATGCCCGGAACATCACCTCGCGGTAGGCGACCTGGTTCCCGATTATTTCCAGTTCAACAATCCGTCCAGCGCGTGCCGGACCTGCATGGGACTCGGAACGTACATGGTCGTGCACCGCGATCTGCTGGTACCGGACAAATCGTTGAGCATACGGGGCGGATGTTTCGTAAAAGACGCGTACAATTACAGACCGGACACCTGGTCCGGACGTGTCATGTACAGTCTCTCCCGGCACATGGGTTTCAGCCTGGATTCCCCCTTCGATTCATTCCCTTCCCAAATCAAGGACGTCCTTTTCGACGGCACGCACGAGAAGTTTCCCTTGCTGTCGCCTCCCGATGCCAAAGAACAGGATCACAAGCTCCTGGGCAAACCCTGGGGATTCGGCGGGATCGGCAAGGGTATCGAAAGAAACTACAAGAGATACCGACAGAAGCAGGTTGCCAGTTCCGGCATGGAAGCCTGGCTGGAAAAGGTCATGGTGGAACGTGTGTGTCCAGACTGCAATGGATCCCGGCTCAGGGGAACCCGCCATCTGTTCCGGATCAATGGACGAACGATCCACGATCTCGGCGAGATAAACTTCGACGAGCTGCGAGATGAACTGGATTCGATCGCGCCCACCGGTCGTCAAAAGCTCGCCGGCAAACAGGTCATTCGAGAGATCGCCGGCCGTCTCGATCTTCTTCTGGGCATAGGCCTGGACTACCTGAGCTTCAACCGCCGCGCCGGTACCCTTTCCGGCGGCGAGGCCCAAAGGATCCGGCTTTCCACACAGATCGGCTCCGGGTTGATGGGCATGCTTTACGTGCTGGACGAACCGAGCATCGGCCTTCATCCCAAGGACAACATGAAGATGATCAGGACGCTGAGACAGTTACGGGATCTCGGCAACACGGTCATCGTGGTGGAACACGACGAGGAAACCATTCGTGCGGCCGAACATGTCGTCGAAATGGGACCAGGGCCGGGGGTACACGGCGGAGAAGTGGTCGTGCAGGGAGACCTTTCAGATGTCCTGAACTGCCCGGAGTCGCCCACCGGGCAGTATCTTTCGGGCGTTCGGAACATCGAAGCCCCACGGAACCGACGAAAGGCTACCGGCCGGACGCTACGCATATTGGGCGCGCGGGAAAACAACCTCAAGAACATCGACGTCGATATTCCCCTGGGACAGTTTGTCTGCGTGACCGGTGCGTCGGGTTCAGGCAAGAGTACGCTGATCAACGAAGTACTGTTCAAGAAACTCTACAACCGGCTATACGACAGCCGCGTACTGTCGGGAGACCACGATGGGATTGAAGGCGTGGAACATATCAGCCACGTGATCAGTATCGACCAGTCTCCCATCGGCAGAAACGCCCGGTCGAATCCCGCGACCTATATCGGTTTCTACGACCAGGTCAGAACCCTTTTCTCCAGGACGGACGAAGCGCAGTCCCGGGGATACCGGCCGGGCCGGTTCAGCTTTAACGTGGCCGAGGGGCGTTGCGCGGAATGCAACGGGGAGGGTACGATCACCACCCAGCTCTACTTCATGCCGGACGTGGAAGTGCCCTGTGAGGCCTGCAAAGGGAAAAGGTACAACCCGGAAACGCTCGAGGTGACCTACAAAGGGAAGACCATCGCAGACGTCCTGAACATGTCCGTCGAAGAGGGCGTTACCTTCTTTGAAGAACGTTCCTCCATTGCGAAGAAGATCCTGACGTTGAATCAGCTGGGCCTGGGCTATCTTACGCTGGGACAGTCCGCCACTACCCTTTCCGGCGGTGAGGCCCAGCGGATTAAACTCGCGAATGAACTCGGGAAACTGCGGCGGGGAAGCCACATCCTGTACATCCTGGACGAACCCACTACCGGTCTGCATCTGGCCGATATCGTCCACCTGCTTGCCAGCCTGGAACGGTTGATCGATGCCGGTCACAGCGTGCTGGTAATCGAGCACCACCTCGACGTGATCAAAATGGCGGACCACGTCATCGACCTCGGCCCCGAGGGCGGTCACAGCGGTGGTGAAGTCATCGCTACCGGCACACCCGAAGAAGTAGCCTGCAACGACGCGTCCTACACCGGTCACTATCTGCGAAGTCACTTGAGCCATGAACATTTCGCCGCATCATAGCAAGACAGGCGGTACCGCCTCAGACCCTGGGATCGAAACCACGGGTGAAGACGTGGGATACCTGCTCCATGTCTTTCATCGTACCGTGAACGGCCGCGATGTCATCTGTGGTGTCGGTAAACTTCAGTGTGGCCAGTCATTCCAGTTCAGGGATGACCGGGTCCCGCCAACGTTCTACGTGCGGGTCTCCGAAGAAAAGGCGACCATCGGCCGAATCCGCTCAGAAGAGATTTCAGCCAGGGTGATCCCCTCGGAATATACCACCATGGACGGCGAACCGGTGATCGGCGTGCAGTGCGATCGCGTACGCGATCAGCGCAGCCTGGTGAAGGCGCTGGAAGCGCAGGGTACCCGGACTTACGAAGGTGACATACCCTTCGGCAGGCAATATCTCATCGGTCATGGCCTTCGAGGCGGTGTCAGGATAACCGGTTCCTGGGTACCCGGCGACCGGGTGGACCGTGTTTACAACAACCCGTCGCTTGAACCCGCGTACTGGGAACCCGCTTTCCGTGTGCTAGCACTGGATATCGAAACCGATCCCGAGGCGTCCACGATTTACGCCGTGGGCCTGGTCCTGTCGGATCCCAAGGAGGCCAGCGACGCAGAAGAGATCCACATGGTCGGCGAACCCGCCTCCGAAGATCCTCCGGAGCTGGTCTGCTGGTCCGACGAGGCTTCGATGCTGCGCGGGGTGTCGGACCGGATACTGGAAATGGATCCCGACCTGCTCACGGGATGGAACCTGGTCGACTTTGATTTCAAGGTCCTGCAGAAACGATGCAAAGACTTGAACGTACCGTTCCAGCTCGGACGGACGGATGATCGATCCTGGTATCGTTCCGGTGAAGTATGGGGCGGCAGCACCATGGTCATTCACGGCCGCCAGATCCTGGACGCCCTCCATCTCCTCCGCGGAACGCTGCAGAGGTTCGACGACTACAGACTGGACACGGTAGCCAACGCCATCCTGGGCCGGGGCAAGCTCCTTGAAGAAGACGCCGGGACTTCGCGGGCGGATAAGATCACAGAAGTCTATCGCGAGGATCGAGCGACATTCTGCGCCTACTGCCTGGAGGATGCCCGGCTGGTACTGGATATCCTCGAGGCGGAGGGCTTAATCAACCTGACCCTGCGCAGGGGGTTGCTCACGGGCCTGCCCCTTGAAAGAGCCTGGGTGAGCGTGGCCGCCTTCGACAATATCTACATCAACGCGCTCCATCGCCGGAATATGGTGGCGCCGACGACCGGTGTCGACCGCACGCCCGGAGCGGGCGCCCCCGGCGGCCTGATCATTCCCTCCAAAGCGGGTCTTTACCGCAACGTGTTCGTATTCGACTTCAAGAGTCTCTATCCGTCCATCATCCGGACTTTCAACATCGATCCCCTGGCGCATATCGAGGCGCGGGAAGAACATTCGTATGGGGATCCCGGCGCGCAGGGTCACGAGTCAGTAGGCGAGCATCCGCAAGAATCCCTCGAAGCCCCCAACGGCGCACGGTTCTCCCGCAAGCCGGGCATACTCCCTTCCATGCTGGAACAGTTCTTCAAAAGTCGCGAGGAAGCCAAGGCAAGCGGGGACGACCTGGCCTCGTTCACCTACAAGATCGTCATGAATTCCTTCTACGGCGTGCTGGCCTCGGCGTCCTGCAGGTTCGCCGCGCCCCAACTGGCCGGAGCGATCACGGAGTTCGGGCACTACATATTGAAATGGTGCCGTGATGAGCTGGAAAAGGACGGATGCAGGGTTCTGTATGGAGATACCGACTCACTGTTCGTTGATCTTAATTCGGCCGATCCCGCAGACTCGACCGGGGCCATGGAACTCGGGCGGCAAGTATGCGATCGGATCAATGCAAGGTTGGCCGATCACGTCATGGAACGGTACGGCGTGTCCTCTTTCCTCGAACTCGAACTTGAAAAACTCTACCACCGGTTTCTGCTTCCATCCATGCGGGGCGACAGCGAACGGGGCCGGGCCAAGGGATATGCGGGGCTGCGTCGAGGGGAGGAGGGCGACCTGGTTGAAATCGTGGGCATGGAGGCCGTCCGGCGGGACTGGACCGACCTGGCCCACCAGTTGCAGGCCGTACTGCTCGACCGGGTATTTCACGAGGTGTCAGGCGCTGAGATCGAAGAAGAGATCTTCAACTGGGTCCAGGAGGTGCAGACCGGTCAAAAGGACGAACTGCTCGTATACCGTAAGAACCTCCGGAAGCCCGTGGAATCCTACACGCGATCGGTTCCGCCCCACGTGAAAGCGGCAAAGCTTATGGATAGCCCCTCTGGTGTCATTCGATACGTGATCACGCGGGACGGGCCGCAGCCGGAAGGACAGCTTACATCTCCGATCGACTACACCCATTACATTGAGAAACAGATCCGGCCCATCGTCACGACCGTATCCCGAGCGTACGACCTGGACGTCGAAACCGCCATATCGGGCCGGCTCAACCTGTTCGGAAATACATTGAAAACCGGTCGGTTAGAGGTAGATTCAACCGAAGTTACGCGTACGTAGATCACTCGAGAATGGAAGACCTTTGCAACGATTCAAGACGGTGCAGGATTATCTGGCGGGCCACGACGAATGGAGACCGCTGCTGGAGCGGTTACGGGCCGTGCTGAATGAGACCGACCTGGATGAGACGGTCAAGTGGGGACAGCCATGCTATGCCCATGGTGGTAAGAACGTGGTAGGTCTAGGCGCGTTCAAGGAATTCGTCAGCGTGTGGTTCTTCCAGGGGGCGCTGCTGCGCGACGAGCACGGCGTGCTGGTCAACCGCCCAGGAGGGAAGGACGAAGGCCATGCGGCAGTGGCGTATCCGGTTCGAGGATGAGATCAATGACGAACTGTTGGGTGCCTACGTAATAGAAGCCATCGAAAACCAGAGACAGGGAAGAGAAATCAAGGCCGACAGGAATAAACTCCTTGAGATTCACGAGTCACTGGCCGCTGCGCTGGCCGCAAACAAAAAGGCCGGGGAACAGTTCGACGCGCTCTCCCCGGGGAAAAGGAGGGAGTACGCGGAATACATCGCCGAAGCCAGGCGAGAAGACACCAGAAACAAGCGCCTGGAGAAAATCATGCCGATGATTCTTGCCGGGCACGGGCTTAACGACTGGTACAGAAGATAAAAGCAACAGAGGAACTACGCACCACAAGTGGATCGCAGTCTTTAACCATTGCACAAACACCATGGAGAGCACCATGGCAAACCCCGTCGTACATTTCGAGATCGGCTGCAAGAACCGCGAAGAAACGCAGAACTTCTACAGCAATCTTTTCGACTGGAAAATGGAGTCCCATGAGCATGCATCCATGGTTATACCAGAGGATGAAACGGGTATCACCGGGCATATTTCCGCGCTTGGGCATGAGCCGCACAACTACACGCTGATCTATGTGCAGGTCGACGATCTCGAAGCATACGTTGCGAAGGCCGTAGAACTGGGCGGATCTTCAGTGGTACCTCCCACCGAGGTGCCGGGCATGGGGCAATTTGCCTGGATAACCGACAATGAGGGAACATCCATCGGACTTTGGAAGTCTCTGGAATCCTGATCGGCTAGCTTTAACGCCGGATCCGGAAACATGGTTTTTCAGCGCACTGGCCCGATGGAAAGAGGAAAGTCAGACTGCATGGCCACGGTTTACACAGTTGCGGATGAAGGCACGATCATCGACTTCGAGGCTACCCTGGATCGTTACCGGCGGTATGGCAGCGATCTGGCAAACCGGTTCCAGGACGGCGTCTTGAGCAAAGTCGTTCGAACGCCGATGGGCCTCTGCCTGTTTGAGTTGTATCAATCCGGAAAGAAGATCGAACTGTCTTTGAAATCGAAGGGTGAGGCCCGCGATTCGGACCCATCGGCTATCGACGCTGCGCGCGTGGCGGCAAAGAAGATCCTGGGTCTCTCATATCCACTTCAGGATTTCTACGCATTCGCATCGGATGACCCGGTGTTAACCGCGTCGATCCGTGCTCATTACGGCCTTCGTCCCAACCTGCAGGTCGACCCCTTCGAGATGCTGGTCGCTTCCATAACGGCCCAGCAGATCAACCTCGGATTCGCTTACACGGTGCGGGGCCGATTGGTGGCCGAGTACGGGGAGAAATTGCAGGTCGATGGTGAAGAATGCTATGCCTTCCCGACCCCCGGGATCCTGGCGGATCTGCAGCCAGGAGACCTGTTGCCGCTACAGTTCTCCAGGCAGAAGGAACGATATATCCTGAACCTGGCTCAAGCCATCCGATCCGGTGACATCGAACTGGATCGACTGGCCGAAATGGACGACGCCTCGGTTCAGAAGAACCTGACGGCCCTGGTGGGAATTGGCAGGTGGACGGCTGACTGGTTTCTGGCTCGCTACCTGGGTCGCGGAAACGCCATCGCCGCGGGCGACCTTGCGGTGAAACGATCCATTGAGCGGCACTACTTCGATGGTGAGCGTGTTTCCGAGGAACGCATTCGGGATTTCGCGTCCGTATGGGGTGATTTCACGAACCTGGCCGTACAGTATCTCCTGGCGGACTACGGTTCCGGCGGGACCTGATCAGACGAATCCATGTTCAGAAATGACCCGGTTCTGCGCGATGTGACGCCGCTACGCTTCAAGATCCTTCATTTTCAACTGCATTATGAAGTTGTCCGCCCAATCCTTTCGGTGCCGGATACGGATCGCGGCCTGGCTTTTGGCAAGCTGGTTTTATACTATAAATGAAAGTCTCCTGAACTATTCCGCACCGTCGACGGACGGTACATTCGGAGATAGAGTGATGAAATGGATTCGGCCCGATTTTATGAACGAGCAAGGTAATTTCATGGACGGCGAGCCGGACAAGGTGTGGGATATGCTGCTTGCCGCGGTAGAAGGAGACCTGGCCAGGATGAAAATCCTGTTGAAAGAAGATCCAGGACTGGCCAATTGCAACTGGGCGTACTATCAACCGCTTCACTTCGCCGTCAGGGAAGGACACACAGAAGCGGTTCGCGTATTGCTCGACCAGGGTGCGGCTCCCGCTGCGGCATCGGGACTCGAGTACCATGTACCGCCGCTGGAACGGGCCCGGGACCGTGGATACGACGAAATATCCAGTCTGCTGACGGAGGCGATTGCGAACAGATACGAAGCTCCTCCAGTTGGCCAGCGCGCCTGCGAGATCGTTCGGGAGGGCGACCTGGAAGAAGCCCGGGCGTTTTTCGATACCTCGCCGGAGCTTGTAAATGCCGGAGATGAACGGGGCAACCGGCCGCTGCACGTGGCCGTGGAGGAATACAACCTGGAAATGACGGCCCTGCTTCTGGATAAAGGCGCCGAACCGGATCCCGTCCGTTGGGATAGGTGCAAGCCACTGCACCTGGCCGTGTTTCGTACCAGGAAAAGTCAGGGACGCAGCAACCCGCTATTGACTGGATACCTGATTGCAAGAGGAGCGGAATACAGCATGACGATTGCGTGCGCCCTTGGAGACGAAAGGCGTGTGCGTGAACTTCTCGCGCGGGATCGAAACGCTGCAAATGATCAGGATACCTGCGGGTTCTCGCCCCTGTTCAGTGCGGCTGGTCAGGGATACACAGACATCGTACAACTTCTGTTGGACCACGGGGCGGACCCCAATGCTCCGGAATACAATGCGCCACGCGGTCACGCATTGTACGAAGCCGTGGCGGGAGATCACCTGGAAACGGCGAAACTCCTGCTCGATCACGGGGCCGACCCCAATGCGCCGGTGGAATCTAGCGGCAATCCCCTGACCCAGGCCCTCGGCCAGGATAAAAACGAGGAGATGATCAACCTGCTCTACCAACATGGAGCTTCAGCCGATATCGGGATGTACGTATTGCTGGACGATATTCCGGTCGTGGGCGAGTTGCTTGCAGCGGATCCCGGCTTGGCCAACTACGGCGGGGACTACGGGGTGCTGTGCATGGCGGCCGGGTTCGCCCGCAAGGAGATCATCGAAATGCTGATCCGAGCGGGCGCCGAACTGAACCGCCCGTGGTACGCCAACAATTACATGGGATACGCTTTTCGGCGGCGCAAGGGATGGAAGCTGAAATGGGGGCCCGAGGATACGCACGACGATATCCTCGAAATGCTGAACCTGTTCTTCGATCATGGCGCCGATCCCAACAACGCGAACTGGCATGGGGTTACCTACCTGCACAAGCTGGCCGCGATCGGAGACGTGGATAAGGCCGCCCTGTTGCTGGATCGCGGCGCGGCCATAGAATCTATCGATGATGAGTGGTGCTCGACGCCGTTGGGATGGGCCGCGCGCTGGGGGCACAGGGACATGGTGGTGTTTCTGCTGGATCGCGGCGCGGATCCCAGGGGCGGAGGCGCGGAATGGGCGACCCCCCTCGCCCGGGCGCAGAAAGCCGGAAACGAAGATATCGCGAAGATACTTAACTAATCTCCATTGAAAGTACGCCACGATCATGACTACTCAAGGAAACCTGGCCGCCTCGCTGTTCGGTTGCTGCGAAGGGCATGACCTGGAACACTTGAGGCGTCTGCTGGCCCTGGGTGTGCATCCGAACGACGCGCGGAACGAGGGATGGGACTGTGAGGTCCGGTACGGCTTCCTGCAGACCTATACGCGGTCGTCCCCCGATCATCTCCACACCTGCATCAATTTGTCGATCGATTCCGGCGCCGACTATGAGGACGGCCCGGTCATGGACATTCACCGCGGAGACCTGGCCGCGCTGGAAGACCGCCTTGACGCGGACGCGGGTCTCGTAGACGCGCGATTCACGCTCGACTACGGAAATCATCTCACGCTGCGGGGTAGTACCTTGCTCCACGTGGCTGTGGAGTATCACGAACTGGATGCGATCGCCCTGCTGCTGGAGCACGGCGCCGATTTAAACGCCAGGGCTGCGGTGGGAAGGAACGGCGTGGGAGGTCAGACGCCCCTGTACCACGCCGTCGGCACCAACCAGGGAACGGGCTTCCACGTGTTCGAAAATCTGCTGGAGTTGGAGCCGCATCTGGATGTGAAGGCCTACATCCAGTCGAATCCCGGTGACAACGACCTGGTCATGGACTGCGTACACAAGAGGGAAGATCACTTCTTCGACGAGGTTTTGGAATTGACGCCCAGGGGATACGCGGAGCGGTTCGCATTTGACCCGGAGTGGAGAGAAGCTAGTCGCGAGGCGGCCATCCTGCGTGACTTGGGCGCTTCGTAATCCGCCGCTTACAAACCCCCGCCCACCGAACCCACGATTAGGAAGGGTTCCTCGCCGCGCGCGCGGTCTCGTAGTCCCGGATGGTTCCACCGAGCTGAGGGAATCACCCTTCATCGGAACGACGTAGACCGTTTCGGGTTCGTGGGAGTGCATGCTGATGGGAAAACCGAAATCGCTGGGCAGGTTGCCACTCACTTTGGTCCAGGAATCTCCCCCATCGTCGCTGCGCATAACGTTCCTGTGGTTCTGCATGAACAGCACGTCGGGGTGGGACGGATGCATGGCGAGGCGATGGACTCAATGGCCCGTCTCGCCTTCCGGTTCCGGCATAAAATCAGAATGCAATCCACGGTTCACCGGTTGCCAGGATTCTCCGCCATCCAGCGAGCGGAAGGCTCCTGCTGCGGATATAGCGACGAACATCCGGTTCGGATAGCGAAGGTTCGAGGTGCCAGACCCGCTTGAACTCTTAGGGATGCCGGGTGTCGTCGAAATCAAGGTGGGTGCCCACTTCTCCCTCGAAGGTGAATTCGTTACTCACCGTGTTCCAGCTCTTGCCAGCGTCGTCCGAACGCTGCAGCAACTGCCTGAACCAGCCGGTGGTCTGGGATACGTACAGCCGATCCGGATTGACCGAGGAGCCATTGAAGTGGTAGATCTCCCAACCTCCAAAATGCGGACCGTCAATTTTCCAGTTTTTATGCCCACCATCCGCCGAGAGGATAAACGCCCCTTTACGAGTGCCCACCAGCACCCTGACCCTGGCCATTTTCGCTCCTTGTATATCCGTGCCAATCTTGCCAGCCCATGAATCATCACTACAGAACTACTGACTGATAATGTAGAAGGCAGTCGATGACCTGTAAACATCCGGACCTTAATTGTCGGGCATGCAAAACTTGTCGAAATCAGTAGCGTTCTGCGCACCTAGTTTGTACTTTAACCGGGTTTTTCGGCACACAATCCAGGTAGGGCGGTTTTTGGTTCAAGTAACCCGGCCTGAGAATCATCGTCAGGGTGGATTCATGGATGTACCGGCTGGCCGGAGACTACTATGGTGGAACGCCGCTGATCATGAACGCATCGCAGGACAACGACTGTCACCAGGTAACCGAATTTACTATCGAAGCCGGCGCCGATATTCACGCGGTGGATGGATCCGGAAAAACCGTGCTTGATCATGCAGTGACGGGAGGCAGAAAGCACATCGCAGAAGTGCTCCGAAGTTCTGGTGCTTAAAACGACCTTTCGTAGTTACCTTGACTGAATCCCTGGTTTTAAATTTCGCAAGTAATTGCCATCACAAATTGATGCAGATTAAAGGAGAAGTGAAAAATGCGAATCGAGATGACGGGAATCATAGTTAACGATCCCCACGAGGCGTACAAGTTTTATACATCGGTACTTGGTTTTGTAGAAGTGATGTATGTCCCCGAGGCCAACCTCGCTATCGTAGCTTCTCCCGAAGAACCGGATGGTACTTCGCTTCTGCTCGAACCGAATGGTACTAAATTCGCAGAGGTTTTCCAGAAGGAGGTTTATGAAGCTGGAATGCCTTCTATCATTTTCTCCGTGGACGATATCGCTTCCGAATACGAACGACTGAAGAAGCTGGGCGTCCGGTTCAGCGTGGATCCCACGAAACAGGACTTCGGTATCCAGGCGATTTTCGACGATACATGCGGTAACTATATCATGCTCCTGGAACCGAATAAGGAAGAATAGAGTAGAAGTACCGGTGTAAACTATCAACGCGTCTAATTACTGAGATGTAGAGAAATGGAGCAAGCATGAACTGGACCGACATACTGACCCATGAATTGAAATATGCTTACCATGCAGCAGATGGATTGATGGATCTCGTCGAGGATGAGGATCTCGACTGGAAACCATTGTCGGGCGACAACTGGATGACGACCGGCCAGCTGCTTTACCATGTGGCCGAAGCCTGCGGAATGGCGTTCAAAGGATTCGTAACCGGCGACTTCGGACTGCCTGAAGGCGTCAGTGTGGACGACATGGGATCGGGTGATTTGTTGCCCCCGGCTGAAGCGATGCCCACCGTCGCCTCGGTGGCGGAAGCAAAGGAAAAGCTCGCGGCGGACCGGGACCTGGCTTTTGAAATGCTCAGGCTTGCCGGCGAGGAAAGAATGCAGAACGAACCCTCCCCCGCGCCGTGGGACCCGACATCTCCCGTGCTTGGCCATCGCATGATGGAGATGGTACAGCATCTTGCTCAGCACAAGGGGCAGTTGTTCTACTATTTGAAACTTCAGGGCAAGCCGGTCAACACCATGCACCTGTGGGGTGCGCAGCTTGCGGAGGATCGCGAGGCCGAGCGGCAAGCTTAAATTGCCGCTGACGTCTAGGAAATTACTGCTGTTAGTTCATAGGGCAGGCTTCGCGTGTCGTTCGTGAGCAGTATAGGCTGGAGATTTTCTAGATCTTGCCTTCCTTTTCCCACCTGGAGAAGAGTTCCTGCCTGTATCGCTCGGCCTTTTCCTCGTCCTTCCGGGCGCGCGCCGCGAAGTAGACCAGACCCAGGGCTGCTCGGCGGCGATCGGATTGGTTCGCGTCCGCCCGGTGTATAGTCATGCTGTGGTGGGCGAACAGGTCACCTGGACTGGCGCGCATCGCCACTTCCAGCTCCCGGTCATCGCCCGAGTAATCCGATACTCCCTGTGAAAAACCGAGTATGTTGGACGTACGGTGGGGCCGAATGCCTCGTCTGTGGGATCCCCGCACGTACCGCATGCATCCGTTTTCCTCATCGATGTCGTTCAGCGCGATCCACAGGGTCACGGCCTCGTTGGGTTCCAGCATGAAGTAGAATCCATCCTGGTGCGGCGGGGTCACTCCGCCTACCCGGGCCGGCTTGTTGAACCACTGGGAGCTTTTGGGAATCACCATGTCCGCGAGCAGGAATTTTGACAGTTCGATGAACCGATCGGATTGGAACAGATCCTCGAAATACGGATCCAGGTCGGCCATGTTCTGCAGTCGCTTGATGGAGGCGGGATCGTCCTTGTCCTCATAGAAGGCGGTCGGATCCGGCGCTTGAGGCAGCACCTCGTCGATAAAGCGGTGGATTCGATCGTTGATCTCGGCCGTTTCCCCTGAAGACAAAAAGCCCTTCATCAACACGAACCCATCGCGATCGAAGTCTTCCTTGATCCGGACGTTGAATTCCATCTACATGAGCTCCTTTACTCTACAGAACATCCAGGTCGTACTCCCGGACGCTTGATCGTTCCAGCCCCGGACCCGCGATCGGTCTCACGCACCCGCTATAAAACCATCCCCGGTTCGTTCATTGCACGATTTGCATCCGCATACCGTCCGGGCTACTGAAATCAAGGGTGTTTCGTCCAGGATAGAGTGGGATCCTGGCTTCGGTTGATTCGGCGGATAGAAGGCTGCGGGAACTCAAAATATCGTACACCTGATCGATGTGGTCGGTTAGAAACCCCATACCGCGAATCGGACCCGGAGCGAGGCGATGCCATTCGTCGTCCGATGCCAGCTCGATGTCCGTACCGCCGATCGCAAAAGCACCCTGTTCGAATCCGGCCGAAACCTCCACGCCCTCCTCCCGGGTCGTGCTGTAGAAGAACTCGTCTAGTCCCAGTATATCCCGGTAGAAGGTGCGATTGGTCTGGAAATCGGTGCAATAGCTGGAAACGTGGTCTATACCGCCGAATAGACTGGTTTCCTGGTTCTGTAATCCAGCCATGGATTTCTTGGCTTCTTTTCTTGGGGCGAGATGGGGCCGAGGATCCACTGTCTGCGACAGTTGAAGGGTGAATCCGTTGGGGTCCTCGAACGATACCAGGGACCGCTGCATATTGCGGTGGCCCAGCTCGGTAGTGTGCGGCTTGTCTCGAAAGGCGATATTCCTGCCTTGCAGCGTCTCGAAAACGGTGTCCAGGTCATCCACGTTAAGGGCGAAATGGTCGACCTCGGTACGGACCCTGCCGGATAGTCGGGCGTACGGCAATGCCGAGGGATCTTCCAGCAGGATGAGTTCTGACGGACCGATTCGGTACCTGCAGAAAGCCTGTCCGAGATTATCGACGCCGACTCCGATTTCAGGCAGACCGAGCGCCTTGCCATAGAATCCGCGGCAGGTTTCCAGGTCAGGAATGGCCATCAATAAATGGATGATTTGAGTCAGCATGAACTCTATCAAATCACAAGCGACACTACATGCAACTTCCGGACTGGCATCGTATTGAAACCCGGTCCATCTTCGTTTGGTGAAACAGCCTTGAATATAGAGGGAAAGGATACATACTTCAATACATGATTGGCGGCCGACGGGCAGGTCGAATCCTAGAAAGTGACGGCCAATCCGTTCTCCAGCACGGTATCCAGCTTACTGACGCCATCCGGCGGTCGGCTGTCGTAGCGCATGACGAAATTCAATGCCAACACGAGCGGCCCCGCCAGATCGACTTCGAGATTCTCCTAGAAAGTGACGGCCAATCCGTTCTCAGTTCTCCGAGGACACGTGTATCGCCAATGGAATCCCACAGCGGTTGAAAATAGACCGTACACGTGGAGACTACGCGATCGTTGACGGCAAGGCGGGACGACAGGTAGTGACTCCACCGGCCGACGGTTGCCCGGTCGGGATGACTCCCACCATCGGGCAAATCGCCCAGCCGTTCGTGTTCCAGGAACGCTGAAGCCCCTTCCCAGAGTTGGAAAACGCCGGTTTCGATCAGACCGAATCGAATTCCTCCACCGGCCAGCACGCGGGTGTCAAGCAGGTAACTGGTATCATAATTGTACTGGGCGAAAACCTCGAGACCTATGCGGCCGCGCAGCGGATAGTGCTGTCTCAGATGAATCAACCCTTCATCGGCGAAACGCTCCCCCAGTTCCCAACCGAAGTCATTTCGCGCCAGCACGAACGTGTTGACCCGGGGGTGGTTGTAATCCAGCCGGCCCTCGAGCCCGATTTCCTTCAGGTCCGTATTGCCTGTATGTATCTCCAGGTTGAGGGCCAAGGCGCCTGAAAACCCCGTGGAACGAGCATCCCGGCGCAGCGCCTCGATATTTACCTGGCCTGCCGCATGGCCGGCCGCCATTGAAATGGAAATGAAAACGAGCAGTCTCAGGATGGACATTCTTATCTCCGGCACCTGTTGTGTGAGCCTGACCGGTATGAGGCCGGGATTAATTCATGTGCAGCAATCCTCGCATTCGTGCGTTGATCTCGATATACTTAGTTCTTGCCTTACCGATATGAGGCGGTTTTCATTGTCCTAATATACCTCAACCGATACCGGTAGTGAAACGATATGTAACCAGTGGAAAGGCGAATCATGTCCGAAATACGTGTAGGCTTGATCGGTTACGGCGGTTGGACCCGGCTGGCTTTCGTGCCCGCTCTTCGGCAGCATGACCGGGTCCGGATCGTGTCCGCGGCGGCATTCAGCGAGGCTTCACAGGACAGAATCCGAGAAGAACTGGGCCCGGATGTTAAAATCTACGGTGGATTCGAGGCGTTGCTGGACGGTCCCGCTCTTGACGCCGTCATGATGGCCATACCCGATCCTATCCATGAAGCAGCCATGAACGCCGTCCTCGACGCAGGAATCGCTGCCTATTACGAGCCGCCGCTCTCCGATTGTCCCATTGGCATACGGAAGATGCTGATGCGGCTGGTCGCCGCCGAACAGATCACCCACGGCGATCTGGAGATCGGTTTCGCTACGGTCGTGCATCGCGCCGCCGAATTGTTGCGGCAGGGCGCAATCGGTAACATGCAGGCTGTGCACCTGAAATTGCGGAGCAACTGGGCGGAATTTGGGGGACCCGACCTGTGCCTCGCCCACCACCTGGGTCCCTGGTACGTGGACGGGCTGAACAGCATAATTGGCCGGTCTCCCTCACGTGTCCTCGTCATGGATGGCAACGGGCGGGAAGGCAGGCGGCAGCACCACAGCCTGGCCCAATTCGATTACGACGGAATCTGGGGTACGATCCACCTGAATATTAACTCGGTCGACCAAATGGAGACCACGATAGAGGTGACCGGTGACGAAGGTGACCTGACCGTTGACTATTTCAAAAATACGATACAGTTGCGAACGAAGGTCAAACCGGAAGGTGAGTTGATCACAGTAGAGCCGGCGATGCCTGTCGTGGGCGGCTGGCCCGGCGAGGCGGAGAGTGTCACCGAGTTCCTGGACGCGGTAGAGAACGGCACGCCGAACCGGACCGACGGCAAGATGGCTGCGCAGCTCTATCTTACCGGACTCGCCATCGAACACTCGAAGGACACGGGGAATTGGGCTGAAATCGAAGACGCGTCTGGATTGGACATTCAACATTGAGATGGGAGGCCGGAATGAAGGGAGTCAGGATTGATCCGGAACGGCGAGAAACGCGGCTGCTCATGCAGCATGTACCTTTCGCCGGCGCGCGCGTGATCGATATCGGTTGCGGCGATGGCCGCCTATCGAACAGAATCAGGGATTGGGTACACTCGGTCGTCGGGGTCGACCTGTCCGGCGAAGACCTGCGGCGTGCCCATGCCCGGAAGCGGCTGGATGACATCGCCCGGTTCGCCGTGGCGGACGCTTCCAGGTTACCGTTTCAGGATCGCAGTTTCGACCTGGCGCTTTTTTCCTGGTCTTTGTGATGAGTAAAACAAGAGGGCATGGGGCATGCCCTTCTCGAAGCCGGTCGCGTGTTGAAGCCCGGAGGGCGGGTCGTCGATATTCGTCCGTACTTCCCGGTCAGCCTGGGTAATCGCCGTCGTGCAAGGCAGCAGGTTCTCTGCCTGGTGGAGGAAGAGGAAACCCTGGTGGGTACTTTGGCCCGGGACTATGTCGACTTTCATTTCGCGGACCGGATCATGGCGGAGGCCGTCAGGGACCGCAAACTCGTCACGAACTTTTACACTGATTTCGTTTTCAGGTACTACATTGAGAGCCTGGCGATATTCGACCTGTACAGGGCTGATCGATGGGACAAGGCGCACCTGCCTGTCGCGGACAGGCGCCGCCTGGAACGGACCATGCATCGACATCCCTCGGCAGTCATCCGGGTGGATACGCCGGTACAACTGCAAGTATTTGTGAAAGTGTAACGGAATGGAAGGGAGACCTCGTAATGGGTGAGCCGACTTCGCTGAAATATCGCATCCGAAACGGTGAAATCTTGAATGGTGTTGGCGCCTCCATGGATGCCGGCATGGACGACCTGGAAGAGATGGTACAGAAAGGGAAGGTCGATTTCTTCAATGTCGACTGCCAGCACGGAACCCAGAACGAGGATCGCATCGTTTCCTTCTGTGCATCCGCTGAAGCGCTGGGCGTGCCGGTGATCCTGCGGATAAAACACACCCGGCACACCTACCTGATCGGCAACTATCTCGATCTGGGACCCGCGGGAATCCTCGTGCCTGAAGTCAGGCAGGAAGACACGGTGAGAGAAGCGATCCATTTCTTTTATTATCCACAGTTCGGTGGAAGAAGCTGGGGTGGAAGCGCGCGCCACGGCATCCGGGATCGTTCCAATCGCCTCGAATACGCGGCCTGGTGGAATGAAACAGGCGTACTGTGGCTGCAACTCGAATCGGTTGACGCCGTAATCAACTGCCGTAATCTGGCACTGAATGGCGTGGATGTGCTCACCTTCGGTCCCAACGACCTGCTTTTCGACATCGAACGATACCATAATCCGCCCTTCCGTACGGTTGAAGAATGCGTCAAGCATGTCGCCAGGGAGATGGAAGGAACTTCGGTCGCGGTCAGCCTGGCACTCCTGGACCCATCGGAACGAGACAAGTACATCGACATGGGACTCACGGTGCTGCAGACGCCCATGGTAGTATGACCCCGGACTGATTTCAGTCCACTCATGTAGCAGACTCCTCTGTTCAGTCGCCGATAGGCATACCCTAAGGAATGGTGATGAATCGACCGCCGGAAAAATACATCCACGTTCATGAGAACGAATTGCTGGGTTTTACGACAGCCTGTTTCGAAAAAGTGGGATTATCCAACTGCCACGCAGCGCTGATCAGTCGACTGCTCGTCAATTCCGACATGAGGGGCGTTCGCAGCCACGGTGTCAGGGCGGCATCGGGCTACACGCGCACCTTCGCCGAGGGCGGCAGTAACCCCCGTCCCAATGTGCGGGTCATCTCGGAATCCCCCACATCAGTTGTCGTCGACGGCGACGGAACACTCGGGTACTGGCCCATGGTCGAGGCAACCGAAAGCGCGATCGCAAAGGCCCGTGAAACAGGGATGGGCATGGGGCTTGTCCGTCATATCGGTCATTACGGTTCTGCTGGCCACTACACCCGTATGTGCATGGAAGCTGGATGCATCGGGTTCTCGGTCCAGGGCTACCGCAATATGGGAAACGCCCGCGGCCAGGATCCTAAACCGCAGATCGGCTACTTCGGCAACCCGCCGCTCTGTTTCGGCATCCCGGCGTGCAATGAGCCTCCCGTGGTACAGGACGTAGCTACCCGCATTTTGGCTGACTATCAGAAATCACCTGAATTTGACGATCTTCTGTCCCGCATACCGGCCGCCTTCTTTAAGAGCATTGGCTACGGGGCAGTGGCAACGCTGCTGGGATGTGCCCTGGCAGGAGCCGCGCTGCCAGAGGCCGACGAGGTTCAGGAACGGTGGCCGGCAGCGAACCATGGCGGTATGGTTCTGGCCATACATATCGAGACGGTGATTCCTGAAGAAGACTTTCGCGGAGAGGTAGACCGTTTCGTGAAGGACGTGCGGGAATCATTTGAGCCCATGCCGGGCTATGACGAAGCACTGCTCCCCGGAGCGATAGAAGAACAACGCATGGCCCTTCACAGGAAGCAGGGAATCCGATTCGGTGAGATCGAACAGCAAACTGTGCGAGAAATGAGCGAGCGACTGGACGTACCGCTGCCGTTTTAATGGATTGGCGAGATGTGGTTCTCGGGGTTGTTTTGGACCATTTTTTACTTGAATTGATCTAATTGGAGCCAAATTCTGATGAATTGGCTAATTTTACCGACTAAATCAACTAAATAACGCACTGATTTCGTGAGTTTAAAATAGAGAACAGTATGGAAACTACATTTAATACTATATATTGTGGTATCATAATACTACATAACAACATATACTAATGTATGTATTAATCCCACATACGCTCACAGCGCGTAATCGACTTTGAATTAGAGAACAAAACCGGCCCGGAGATCGAGGATGAAGGCACTTGCATCAAGTCGCCCAGCTGGAGGTATGATCGGTTCAGCGGTTGAGCCTCATTCTTTGGGGAAGTGTCTTTTACTTCATTTAGCTCCCGGCATCGCAAACATAGCAGCGACCTTGCTGGGATTTGCGACTTTGTGGAACCCGTCATTACCGCCTGAACTATTCATCGGTGTATTGTCAAACGTATTCGTGCTGATTCCCGTGCAGCTAGGCTACCTCTACTACCTGGCTAAGAAGCGGCACAACCCAGGGTGGTCGCTTGAAGGCATCGTAGTATACAACCAACCACTCTCCTGGTCTCGTTATTTCATATGGGTTCCCACGATCCTGTTGCCGACCGCCATTATCTTCTTAGTGTTTGAACCGATCACCCATTGGCTTGAAACTTTCTTTGGTATCAACGTCTTCGCGAAGTATCAAATGACAGGGGTTTCGGAGGTCGCAGGGATCGTTTTGTTTGCGAATATCGTGCTCACCGGCATCCTCGTTCCCATAACCGAAGAGCTCTATTTCCGTGGGTATCTGCTCCCAAGAATGCCAAGCCAGTTCGGGCGACTAAAGCCCGCCGCACACAGCTTACTATTCTCCATATACCATTTTGACACGCCCTGGATGATTCCGGTCCGCACGTTGGGCATCCTGCCGCTCATCTATACAACCATCCACACGCACAGCGTCCGCCCCTGCATCATTGCGCACTGTCTGGTCAATTTGGCAGACTTTTTCGATTCCATCTCGAGGCGAATTGGTAGGTAGTGAATGGGCGAGTATGGATCTTCAAGCGTATAATTGCGACTATGCATTAAGTGCTAATAGCCCACAATTGACTTTGATTCAGGGAATAAACCGGAGGTAGATCACGTGGCAAAGTACCGGGCAGGACTCATTGGACTGGGTTGGATGGGTATGCTGTATGATCTCGCGGAAAGGACAGGCGTATGGGACGCGGATGATATCGATCGTCCCACGCCTGAACTGAATATCCATCGGCGTTTCCTTTACCACGAAGATCCTGGAACAGAGGGTCTTCCATCATCCTATGCCGAAGCTCTGTGGGACCGTCCAGATGTAGACCTGATCGCGGCGGCGGACAGGGATGTGAAACGGCTGTGCGCCTTCCGGGAACGATATGGTGTAGTCTCCCTCTATGACGATGCCGGGGATATGCTGGCCATTGAACGCCCGGAAATTGTAGCAATCGCCACGAATACAAAACATCGCGCTGATCTGACCTGTCTCGCCATACATCCTGGCGCAAAGGGGATCTTCACTGAGAAACCTATGGCTCACACGCTCGAAGAAGCGGACCGCATGGTGCGGACCTGTGCGGAAGCGGGCGTTCCATTGAGTTGCGGCGCCATCGCCACCACACATCCTTCCTTCGCGCGGGCTGGAGCGTTGGTACGCGACGGTGAAATCGGCGAGTTATTGTCAATAGAAGCCCCGGACCCCTTTGCCCAACACCAGAACTGGTCGTATTTCGTGGACAGCGCCCCCGCATGGGTGATCGGTACCGGTGATGAACCGCGG
Organism: bacterium; assembly: GCA_965225915.1. Lineage (GTDB taxonomy): Bacteria > JAAXHH01 > JAAXHH01 > JAAXHH01 > JAAXHH01 > JAAXHH01. The sequence continues at coordinate 3,636,719 of OZ245326.1, read as the reverse complement.
CGGGAGTCGGGAAGTGACGAATTTACCGGACAGGGCATGATGGTGACCGAAAGCGGCCTCGTAGTGCATTTTCGCGCGGGTGCCCCGGGCGTGCGACTGCATGGGAGCAAGGGCGATCTGGCCTACGATTTCGTGACGGCATGGCAGCGATGGGAGGTCATGGAGGTGGAAGGTCGGCCCTACCGGGTCGAGGTGCCGTGGCCGGGGCCCCAGTTCGTACCACCCTATGCGGGATCTATTCGCTGAATGACGTGATGGATTGCCTGGCGGGAAAGCTGGACGAACCAAAGAACTCGGGCCGCAGGGTGGCCATGGCATTGGAAGTGGAAATCGCCCTCAAGCTTTCGTCGTCGAGGGGCGGCGTGCGCGTCGACCTGCCCCTGGAGGATCGTTCACTGGGTCTTAATTACGACTGGTTTCGTTAGTTTTGACATCTTTACTGATTGTACAAATGAGTTGTATTGGCGGGACAAGCAAACTCACAATATGTACATTCAGAAAATGATCAAGTACCGATTCCATATACTCCATGGTTCTTCTTAATCACCTAACCAAGACTTGAGCAACTCTTCAGCTTGTCGAAGTTCGGTCCCGGTACGATCTATTCGATTGTGTTTGTTTTCTGGATGGGCAATAACATTCCTAACGAAAACAGGTAGTGGCACAATCTCTTTCTTACCATTTTCCCACACGTATTCTTTGACGATCTTATTCATATCGCACATCAATTCAATCATTTTTTCTTTTTGTTGCTTCTGGTCTTTTAACTTGTATTCCTGTATGAATCTACCGTATAACTCTAAAAACATTTCACCATCACCAACATATAATCCCCAACCTTGAATTGCTGTACTTAACAATTTTGGTAGCACCTTATCTTCAGGATCAATCCTTGTAAGACAATTGATCAATGGCAACGCAAACTCATAGGCGTCTAGTCGCTGACTCAGTTTCCCATCTAATTCCAACAGTGCTGACGAATAAACACCATCTGTTTTATCGAGTGCCTGCGTAGCGCCTAGTATCTTAACAACGAATTTATGCCCTTTGCTGAATAGTTCTTTGGATTTTCTGGTTCCTGCCTCGTTGATTAATTCCCTATTTTCTATCCATAAATCTAGTGATTCCAGCGTAACTTCCAGATCTGCTGATTCAGTATGGTCATCTATTGTTACTTCTAAATGGATCACGGATTCTGTTGTAGCCATTGTCCCTCCTATCCACAACTCAGCATAGCCATTTCGAACAACGTAAAATATGCGTTCGAGGCATGAAATACCCAGTGGCTCGGTTGCAGGACACTCGGCAGAAGATTCCCAAGAATTAAATCTGTTGGAGAATCGCGACCTTGGCATGTGGAATTTGAAATTCACATGGCCAATCAGTTTAAATCCGGTTTCATGAGACAAAACCTTGTAAGAACTAGCTTTAAACACACTGCTAGTAATCTGCTTAGCCCAATCCTTCGCGCTGGATCCTTAGAATGCCGGCTATCAGCCGGTCCAGGTCTTCTTCCGAATTGAAAACGTGCGTCGACACCCGTACGCTTTCCGGGGCGAAATCGAGCGGCGAGACCAGCACCTTTTCCTTCTCCCGCAGGCTTTCGGACATGGGGCCCGATTCAAGGCCCGGGACATGGAAGGTGACGATTCCGGACGAATCGTCGTAGGCAAGCGGGGTTTCAAGAACCAGGCCGGGAATCTCCGATAGGGCGGATTTCATTCGATCCGTATAGGCCGCGATCCCGTTAAAAACCGTGTCCCAGCCAAACCCGGCCCAGATGTCCAGGGCCTTGCCGAATCCGGCCTGGTCAGGCACGCTGCGCGTGGCGAACTCGAATCGCTTGGCTTCGTCCAGCAGGTCCATGTTGCCGTCCTGGTCGAAGGTTTTCTGCGAATGGGATCCGATCCAACTCGGCTTGAGCCATTCAATACGGTCCCTCCGTATATACAGTCCCCCGGTTCCCTGTGGAGCCATGGTGTACTTGTGTCCGCAGAAGCTGTAGAAGTCGCAGTTCAGGTCCCGGACGTCGATCGGTATGGCACCGAAGGATTGTGCGCCGTCATAGAGCACTGGCGTATCCTTCCCGTGGGCTAGATCGCAGATTGCCCGACCCGGCAGACGCAGACCCGTGCGCCTGGAGACGTGGCTTACGCTGACCAACCTGGTCCGCTCATCGATCAACTGATCCATCTCTTCCAGCGTTCTTTCATGGTCGCTGTATAGTGGGGCCAACCGGAGTTCCACGTCGTATCTGCCAGTCAGGTTGTACCAGGTCAGCCGGTTGCCCGGGTGCTCGTGCGTGCTGAGCAGCACGTTATCGCCCGGTTGCCAGTCGATCCCATTGGCCACGATGTTTATGCCAATCGTGGTGTTTTCCGTCAGCACGATCTCTTCCGGCGTTGCGTTGATCGTATCCGCTACCTTGCCCCGGGTTTCCTGCATCTGTTGTTGCAACTTCCGGGCTACGAAGGGCAGGGCGGGACCACGGCTTTGAATCCTCAGCGAGCGGATAACCTCGTCGATAATCGGGTTCAACTTGGGCGAAAACCCGCTGGTCTGGAAATAAGCGTAACCGTCCAGATCCGGTAGCATGGACTGTACTTCTGATGTAAGTGACATCGGAGAGGTTCCTCGCACATTAGGATTCGATAGTAGAGTTCTGACCATTTGCATGGTACATGACAGAGGACCACCGCGGTTCCGTGGCTCCCCAATCGTCGTGAAATGGTATTGCGGCCCAGGGGACCTGTCAATTGATTTGGGCTTGACGCTACTTCCCGCGGTGATATGTTTTCCTGACCGCAGTCGATCGAGATGCATGACCTGACCACCCGTATCTGCAGTCTGTAGTGGAAGCAGAACAGAATCGCAGTTGTAGCCCTTAGATCCGTAACCGGGAGTTCAACATGGCATACGACGTAGTCGGCGTGGGATGCGCCTGTCTGGATTTCCTGGGAATCGTGCACCGTCTGCCAGAGGTCGACGAACAGATCTGGATGAAGGAATCGACGCAGCAGGGCGGCGGCATGGTCGCCACTGCGCTCGTGACGCTTTCCAGGCTCGGCGCGTCTACCGCGTATGTTGGGAAAATCGGCGATGACGTAGCCGGACGCTTCATCAAGGAGGAATTCGACCAGTACGGGGTGGATTCGGTATACATGAAGATGGAGCCCGGCGCCGCTTCCCTCGCCTCTATGATCCTCGTCGATGAATCGACAGGGCAACGCACCATCATGGCCGGCAGGTCCCCCATCCAGTTAGATTCGGCGGAAGTGCCTGTAAAACTGGTCACGTCCGCAAGATACCTCCATCTCGACACCACCTGCCGGAAGGCGGCATTGGCTGCCGCACAAATCGCCCGCGATTCCGGTATCACCGTGGTACTGGACGCGGACAGCCTGTCCCGTCCCCAGGAAATCGAAGAACTGATGCGTCTGACGGATGTCCTGATCGCTTCCAAAGTGTTCACCGAAGAGATATCGGGCGTCTCCGACCCCCAGGCGGCGCTAAAGCTTCTGTCCGAATACGGACCGTCAATCACGGTTGTTACCCTGGGTGAAGAGGGCAGTCACACGCAGGCAGCAGGCCGATCTTTCCATACCTCGGCCTTTCCCGTGGACGTCGTCGATACCACGGGCGCAGGCGACGTATACCACGGCGCATTCATATTCGGCCTGCTCCGGGAGTGGAAGCTGGAGAAGACCGCTGAATTCGCCTCGGCCGTCGCAGCGATGAGTTGCACCCGGCTCGGGGGGAGGACCGGTATACCTGATTTAGAAGAAGCGATAGACTTTCTGCGGAAAAGCGGGACGAAACACTTCAGTGTATGACCTGAGGCAGTCGCTCACCCACCCGGTTTCCTCAATTCATACAGGATGAAATTAGGTACCCTGTACTCGTCGTCGAACGTGGGATGCGCTTCAAGTTGCGCTGCGGAAGGCGTAGGTTCCATTAGTCCTTCTATGACGAACCCGGAATCCAGAAAAGCGGTGATGTAACTGGACAACGTCCGGTGCATGCTCGTAAAGACCCCTCCCGTCCAACTGATCTCTTCGAGACGGGGACCTTCCTTCGTGTAGTCGTCGACCGCGTAGTGGAGCTTTCGATTCCCCTGACGAATCCAGCCGTTTGTTACCGCCATACGCATCGGGTGGATATTGCATACAATGAATCGACCGCCGGGTTTCAACACGCGGAATGCGGACCGGATAGCCTTTCGAAAATCGAACAGATCGACCATGACGATATAGGATACGGCAAGATCAAAGTTGTCGTCGCTTACAACGGAAAGGTCATGGGCGTTACCGACCAGGTATGTTCCCACTCCGTCTGACAACGCCTGTGCTCTCTTCACCAGCCCTTCGGTCAGGTCGATGCCGGTGACTTCCGCGCCCAGGCCGGCCAGGAGGCGACAGAACCGTCCTTCGCCGCAACCGATGTCCAGCACGCGTCGTCCTTCGACTGCCCCCATTGCCCTGAGCACCCAGGCGTCCAGGAACCCGGTTCGTACTGACTGCTCCTTCTGAATCCATACCTCCAAGTTTTCGATCCACTGGTCTCGGAGATACAGTTCGAGTTTCTCATCGGAGTGATTAACCGGCAGGGCTTCGCGCTCGGTCCGGCCGTCGGTTGAATCTGGCATGATCGGTACTGGGTGAGGTTTACGTCGCGTTACCGGGAGGCGGAAAGCGCGCCTGTCAAACGACGTCCGTGAGCACATCGATTAGTTTATCGATTTCACCCGGCGTGTTGTAGAAGTGGGTGGATACCCGGATCATATCGTGGTCGCGCCGCTGGTCGGTGCTGACCTTTATGCCTGCCTTGCCGTCGAGTATGCCGGGCAGAAGACTGGCGTCCCACCCTTCCACCTCGAACGAAGTAATACCCGGACTCGACAAACCGTAATCCCGGGATGTTCCGAGTTGGATACCCGGCAGTGCGGTCAGCCGGTCCTTCAGGTAGTCCGATAACATGCGGTCTCTGGCATAGATGTTATCCATGCCGATGGATCGGAGAAAGGAGAGCGCAGGACGTATGGCGGCTCTGACCGGAAATTCGTGGGTGCCCCACGGTTCGGCGCGCCACAACCCTCTCTCGTTGTCGTCCCAGGGGCCGTTCCCGTTCGACGTGGGCCAGAAGCGATCCTGAAAATCCTCCCGGACGTACAAACAACCGGTTCCGGATGGAGTGAGAGACCACTTGTGGAGACTCGTGGCGAAGAGGTCGCACCCCATCTCGTGGAGATTGACAGGCGTCATCCCCGGAGACTGGGTGCCGTCCACCGCAGATACGATTCCCCGTTCGCGCGCCAGGTCGCATAGTTCGCGGACCGGATAGAGCAGTCCGGGACCTCGGGTGATGTGGCAGAAAAACATGACCTTCGTTTCTGGCGTGATGGCCTTTTCGAATTGTTCGACTACTTCGTCCACGTTTTCGGGAGGGTTGTGGATGGTGATCTGGTGGACCTCTATGCCGAACCGCTGTGCGCGCCTGGTCCAGGGCACGCGACCAGCAACGTGTTCATCCGTCGTCATGAGCACGGCGTCGCCCGGTTTCATCTGGATTCCGTAGGCGATTCGCTGTAGCCCCTCCGTGGCGTTCCTTGTGAGGGCAACCTCCTTGAGATCCGCACCCAGAAACGCTGCACATTCTTTCCTGGCCTCTCCAATCTGTTCCTGCATCCACGACCGTGCCCCCAATCCGTAGGTGGACATGCGCACGTAACCGTCGTACACCGCCTGGGTAACCGGCTTCGGGCTCAATCCCAGCGAGCCGTTGTTGAGGTAAGTGACTTCAGGATCGAGGTGAAAGTAGGAGCGGATTCCTTCCCAGTACGCTTCGTCGTCGATCGATTCAGGGGGATTGATCTGATCGGCGGCAGTCTGGGCCGATATGGCGTCAGGTCCAAGAACTGATGTAGCCGCGATCACGCCCGCGGCCGTCAGTCCGCGCTTCAGAAAGTCCCGCCGGTCCGAAATCCCATCCGCGCCTTCAAGGTCCTCGTATTTCTTCATGGCTGCGCCCCTATTCGCCCTGGTATTGCGACCGGATTTCTTCAGCGGTCAACGGGCGATTATAGATACGTACTTCATCCAGGTCCACTGAGGTCAGGGTGTCTCCGTCTCCCACGCAGGTGAAACAGAGCCACATGCGGCCCAGCGAGATGTACCGGTACGGTTGCTCCGACAATCTTTCCGCGGCCAGGACGCCGTTCACGTAGGTTTTAAGCTCCATCAGGCCGTCGGCGTGCGTATCGAGGACGGTGGCGACAAAAGTCCATTCGTCGGGCGAAGGCCCCTTTTCCGTCATTACTTCCCACCGCGTTGCTATATCATCCACGCGAAATCCGATCTTCCCTTCCTGGATGGACAGGGAGTAGGGATCCTGTCCCCATGCGCTATCGCCGTACCACAACACCTGGCCGTATCCACGGGCCGGGTCGAATCCACGTATCCAACAGGTCATGGTCAGGTAATGAAGCAGGTCGAGCGATTCGTCCTTCGCGATCGCCCAGTCCTCTTCGCCGTCAAACCGGAGAGCCCCGCCCTGCTTGCCTGCCACCTGCTCCGGCGAGCCCATCACAATGCCATCCAGGCCGTGTCCCGATGCATCCAACATCTCCGAGGTATCCATGGTCCAGTGACCGACGAGTGCTTCATCGAGGGTCGACACCGGTGGTTCGGGTACAACCATTTCTGGGAGCGACGGCGGGACCCAACCGTTGTCCAGTGCAAGAGCCCTGATTTCTTCGGGAGAAAGCTTTGCCGTATAGATCCGCAGATCGTCGATCGATCCGTTTAAGAAGAATTCCGGTTCGCCCGACCCTTTTCTACCCACGTAAAGCGGTTCTTCCGAGTGTGGTGTGAGTAGCGCTTCGCTTTCGTCGTAAAATTCGCCGTCCAGGTACAGGCGGTGGAACGCGCCGTCGTAGGTGACTGCCAGGTGTCGCCACTGCTCTGTATCTACAGGGCGTGCTACGATCGGGTCCCTGGACCGGCCCATGAGATGCCAGGTTGGCAACGGACCCATGGTGCATAGTTGAAAAACCCGGCGGCTTTGGTCTCCACCACTATCCTGCGCCACGATGGCGTTGGACCACCAGCGCGTGAAGGTGCCCTCACTGTACTTCACCCAGACCGAGAGGGTAAAGGCTTCGGCCGACAACATGGGTGGCGGTGTGACGACGATGTAGTCATTCTGGCCGTCGAAGGCGAAAGCCGCGTCGGGGCGACCGAAACGGTCGGGCGTCAGTACGGCGCCGACCGCCTCACCATGATGATCGTTGCCGCTGGTATCCAGGGCGTTGCCTTCGAACAGCAATTCGAGTACGAGATCGGAGCGGCCTACCTGCGGCGATTGTGCCGTGGCTACGCCTTTAAAACACAGGAAAAGGGATAGGGCAGCGATGAGAAACACGACACGAGAGGAGGCCGAAATCCCTTTTCTGCATGATGTATGGTCCGCTTGTTGGTTCCCGATGGTGGTCATATCTTCCTGTCGATCTCTCTCAATGTTCGAGGTGACGTAAATACTGGCAGTTCAAGAAAATAGGAACCTCAGATTAAGTTGTCTTTGGTAGATTTTTGTTTAAGAGGTAGTTTACAGGCATGAAGCGAAAAGGGGACGTGGTACGTAGTTGACGAAGGACAGCGCACGGAAGCGGAAGCCCTGAAATGTTATATCATTATCTCAGAATTGCACTGCGAAATTTGATTCGGCAGCCTGGCTACGATGGCATCAACATCGCCGGACTGGCAATCGGCATCACTTGCTGTATGCTGATTCTGCTGTATATCCAAAACGAACTGGGCTACGACCGTTTCCATGAGCATGCCGATAGGATCTACCGTGTGGTAAACGACAATTCTGCCCGCACTCCACCCGCAGTGGGGCCGGCCCTCAAAGATCAATTCCCGGAGGTAGAGGAATATACCCGGATGCGTGGCACAGTCAATATCTGGATGATGGCCTATAGGGATAACACGTTTTATGAAAGCGATGTCTACAGGGTAAGTAAAGACTTTTTTAAGATCTATACTTTTCCGCTTATACAGGGCAATCCGGAAACCGCACTGGACGACTCTGAGAATCCGGGACAAACGGTTGTCATCAGCGAATCCATGGCAACCAAACTCTTCGGTGATTAAAATCCAATGGACAAGCTGATCCGCGCCGATGATGAAGACGACCTTCGTGTGACCGGTGTTATGAAAGCTGTACCGTCCAATTCCCACTTCGCCGTCGATTATCTAGTTTGTGAGAATCTCACTGTTGAAAATCTTCGCGAGCGTTACGCAACGAACTGGTTTGATGCGCAGCATTATACCTATGTGCTGCTGTCAGAGGGAACTGATCCGGCTGAATTGGAGGACAAAATCGCCAGGTGGGCAGATGCCTATGAACCTCTTCAGTCGCTCAATGCGCAAGGCTCGTCCTTCCATCCCCGGCTACAGCCGATGACCGACATCCATCTGCGGTCGCATCTGGAACAGGATATGGCCAGCAATAGCGATATCAGCTATATCTTTATTTTTGCCGTCGTTGCGTTTTCTATCGTGCTGATCGCCTGCGTCAACTTTATGAATCTGGCCACGGCCCGGTCGACCATCCGGGCTAAAGAAGTGGCCATCCGGAAAACATTCGGCGCCCTGCGGGGCGAGTTGATGATACAATATATGGGCGAGTCCATGTTGTCGGCCGGGTTGGCCTTTGTGGTGGCCATTACCCTTTTAACGGCCATCCTGCCCTGGTTCAATTCGCTGATAGGAATAGAGCTTCAGTTCAATTACCTGGACAACCCGGAGATGTTGCTTTGGCTGATGGGCATCACGTTGTTTGTGGGACTGTTGTCCGGCAGTTACCCTGCACTTTTTATCTCCAGGTTTCATCCGGCAAGCATCTTCAAGGGTGAAATGACAAGCGGCATGACAAGTTCCATGCTGCGCAAGAGTCTTGTGGTGGCACAGTTTACGCTTTCGATTCTGCTGATCATCAATACTGCAATTGTTTATCAACAGTTGGATTATATGCAGAATAAACAACTGGGATTCGATAAGGATCAGGTCGTCGTTATTCCGCTAGCCGGAGGGGCAGAGCAGCATTACAACGTCTTCAAAGCGCGACTTTCTCAGAGTCCGCACATTCTGGGTGTTACTCGATCTGTACTGATGCCGGGACGTATGGCCAGCGCTGCTATACTGCCTCCCTTTCAGACGCGTCTGGCAGATCAGTCGGAAAATGACATGGTCAGGATTCCCGCCTTGTTTGTATCTACCGATTTCGAAGAAACCCTTGGACTCAAATTTCTTGCAGGAAATCCGTTTTCCAGTGTACCGACCGATCAACCAATCAATGCGGTGATCATGAATCAATCCGCGGTCGAACGATTAGGTCTGACCACACCTGAAGAAATCGTCGGACGCCGTATTCATCCAGGACGTTACAAGGGCCCTCCAATCAGGATAATAGGTGTGGTAGAGGATTTCCATATGCAGAGCTTGCATAATGCCGTGGGACCGATGCAGTTGAGGTTATTGAACCGCGGTGGCGGCGGTCAGGTGGCGATACGATTACAGGCGCAGAATATACCGGATGGGATTGAAGCTGTTGAAGAAACCTGGGCTTCGATATTCCCCCATTACCCCTTGGCGTATTCGTTTCTAAATGAAGATTTCGAGCAACTGTACCTGTCGGAGCAACGCACCGGCAATCTGCTCGGCGCCTTCAGCTTTCTGGCCATCTTTATAGCGTGTCTGGGTCTATTCGGCCTGGCTGCTTTCACCACACAGCAGCGAACCAAAGAGGTCGGTATACACAAAGTATTGGGCGCTTCGGTGCCTCGCATTGTCTTTATGCTTTCAAAAGATTTCCTCAAGCTGGTGGCGATTGCCGTACCGGTCGCCTGGGGTCTTGCCTACTGGACCATGAGCAACTGGTTGCAAAACTTCGTCTGGCGGGTCGATATCGGCCTTGGGTGGTTTCTGATCGCCGGCGTCCTGGCACTGGTCATTGCCCTGGTTACAGTAAGTATAAAAGCCATTGCTACTGCGGTGGTGAACCCGGTAGAGACCCTGCGGTCCGGATGAGGTTGGCACAGGACTGCGGCCTCGGTTGTTTCTCTGTTTTCCGGAGCATGGATGGGCTTGGGTATGGCGGTCACTCCAGCCACTTTGCCGGCGAGATCATTGCGTCCATCAGTAATTTAGGCCTTTTGTAAAGGGCATCTCTCGCTCCTGACCACATGGTCTTCACAAGGAATCTCATCCATGTCGAATAGATTTTCGATTCAAATTAAAACCCCCACGGCCCCACCGCAATGGGCCCTGCTGGAACGGTCGCTGATCCGCTTTCAGTCGTTGGCGATGGAGCGATTCTACGAAAAGTACTTCGACGAAAAGGGCTACCTGGAATGCGTGCCCCGCTGGGGCGCGCTGGACGGTCCGGACGACGCCATCGAGAACCTGGCCCACTGGCCCGTACTCTACCTGCTGGGCGGGGGAGACCGCATCCTGGACATGTGCAAGACGGCCCAGGACGGCCACATCCGCCAGTACACGGAAGCGAAGACGGTCGACGTACCCTTCGCCCGGGACGGAATGTACTACAAGGAGTTTCCGGTGCACAGCGACTGGGCCCATCATGCCGAGGGTCTGGTGGTATTCAACCTGCTGGGCAACTGCGATCCGGCTGATGAAAACCATATTCGACGGACGAGACGGTTCGCTGGTTTCTATATGGACGAGGATCCCCAGGCGAAGAACTACGATCCGGAACACCGGTTGATCCGAAGCATGTTCAACGGAAGCCGGGGGCCGATGCTGCGCAAGACCACGGCCCTGGACTGGGTCGGCGATCCGATGGAGGACGGAAGGTTCGACCTGCTTCACGGGCAGCGCGATTACGCGGAGATGTGCGAGAGGTTCGAGACCTATAACGACGTGGCCGGAGATCACCCGCTGAACCTTACCTGTACGGGACTGGCCTTTAACGCTTATGCACTTACCGGCGAAGCGAAGTACCGGGACTGGGTGCTTGAATACGCCGACGCCTGGGTGGAACGCACCTATGCCAACGGGGGTGTGATCCCCTCGAATATCGGACTGGACGGTGTCATAGGCAGTGCCTGCGAGGGTCGGTGGTGGGGCGGCGTCTACGGCTGGAACCACAAGGTCTTCGCCCATCGCCAGGGCAGGATGGACAGTTTTACGCTGAACGCCGTCGCTCACGCCGTGGACGGTTTCGGCAACGCCCTGCTGCTCTCCGGCGACCAGAAATACGTGGATGCCTGGCGCACGGTCCTCGTGACCGTCAATGCCAACCGGAAGACCGTAGACGGCGTCACCATGTATCCCCACATGCACGGTGACGACGGCTGGTACGATTACGCTCCCGAACCCTATAACAGGGGGGCCGTCGAAGTGTACGACTGGTCCATGAATCCCGGTGATCGGGGCCTTGCCGGCGATCATCCGTGGTTGAATTTCCTGGATGGATCAAACCCTCACTTTCCCGTCGAGGCGTTGCGGCGCGATTTCGATGATTTACAGGGCCAGATGGAGAAAGTCCGAAACGATACGTCGTCGCCGGACACGCGCCTTTCGGATAATCCCAACCCCTTCAACCCGGCGCGGATCGAGACTCTCGTGAATCTCATGACCGGCGGCACCAGGCCGATCTACGCCCGCCCGCTCCACTGCAGGCTTTCCTACTTCGATCCGGAACGGAGAAGACCCGGCGTGCCCGAAGACGTGGCGGTACTGATCGACCGTATCGACCCCGGCGGGCTCAATGTACACCTGGTGAACGTCAACCCGGTCGAAGCGCGGTCCGTAATCGTCCAGGGCGGCGCCTACGGGGAGCACCAGGTAAACATGATCGAGCACGACGGCGGCCGGTTAACGGTGAACGATTCCGATTTTGAAGTTCGCCTGGCGCCTGGTTGCGGCGCCAGTCTTACCGTAGGTCTCCATCGTTACGCCAACCAGCCGACCGTCCGATTTCCCTGGAGCAGGTAGCTTGAGAACCCCTCGTAACCGTGGAGCGTCCAGCCCGGGCAATCTTTGAACCGCTGGTTCCGGCAAAAATGCAATGGTAGCGGTTCACGTCGACACCCTATCCAGGTTAATGGCCAGGAGGATCCAGGATGACCGTAGATCAGGCAAATCCTGTGTTCCGCGTCCGGAACATTTCCAAGGTTTACCACATGGGCGAAGTGGACGTTTCCGCCCTCCGGGGCGTGGACCTGGACCTGTACGCCGGTGAACTGGTCGTCTTCCTGGGGGCTTCCGGCAGCGGGAAATCGACCCTGCTGAACATACTCGGTGGACTTGACGTCCCTTCGGGCGGCCGGGTGTACTATCATCAGCGGGAACTGACCGGGGCCGACGAGGATGAACGCACCGGTTTCCGCAGGAAGTCCGTCGGCTTCGTTTTCCAGTTCTACAACCTGATTCCGAGCCTGACCGCACTGGAGAACGTGGAACTGGTCACCGAGATCGCCGAGCGTCCCATGTCGGCGGAAGACGCCTTGCGCCTCGTGGACCTGGATCCAAGGATGCACCACTTCCCCGCGCAGTTGTCCGGCGGAGAGCAGCAGCGTGTGGCCATCGCCAGGGCGATCGCGAAGCGCCCTGAAGTACTGCTCTGCGACGAGCCCACGGGCGCCCTCGACTATGCGACGGGCAAGCGGGTACTGGAAGTCATCGAAAAGGTCAATCGTACGCTGGGCACCACGACGGCCGTCATTACCCACAATGCGGCGATCGCCGACATGGCCGACCGGGTCATCCGCCTGCGCAGCGGCGAGATCATCGATGTCTATGCCAATCCGACGAAGAAGCGGCCCGACGAACTGAGCTGGTAGCCTGTATCGGCCGGGCACGGCCGAACGAACCCGCGCGCCTTCCGCCGGGGATTCCTACATGACCACACTGGACCGCAAATTGTTCCGGGAGCTCGCCAACATGCGCGGGCAGGTCATCGCCATCACCCTGGTGGTGGCCTGCGGCATTATGGCCTTCGTCTCCATGCGCCTCACCTACATCTCTCTGGTGCAGTCGCAGGATACCTATTACACGCAGTACCGGTTCGCCGATGTTTTCGCCAACCTCAAGCGGGCGCCGGCGTCGGTCGCGGACAGAATCGCACAGATCCCGGGTGTTTCCAGGGTCCGCTCCCGGATCGTGATGAACGTGAACCTGGACGTTCCCGGCCTGAATGAACCCGCGACGGGCCGCCTGGTTTCCATCCCGGAGCAACGGAGGGCGGTGCTGAATGACCTTTCCCTCCAGGAGGGGCGTTACCCTAGGATTGGAAAGCCGGAAGAGGTCATCATCAGCGAAGCATTCGCGAAGGCCAACGACCTGGCGCTCGACGATTGGATCGGCGCCGTCATCAACGGCCGCAGGAAAGAACTGCGTGTTATCGGAATCGGCCTGTCGCCCGAATACGTGTACGAGGTGCAGGGATCCGGTTCCATCTTTCCGGACAACCGCCGTTTTGGCATAATCTGGATGGGCAGGGAAGCCCTCGCCGGGGCGTTCGACATGGAGGGCGGGTTCAACGACCTGTCGATTGCCCTGTCGCCGAAAGCACGCGAGCGGGACGTAATCGACCGGATGGATCTTGTTCTCGAGCCCTACGGGAGTGCGGGCGCCTATGGGAGGGACAGCCAGATCTCCCACCGTTTCCTTTCGGACGAAATCACGGGTTTGAGCGTATCGAGCACCATCACACCGGCTATTTTCCTCGGGGTCGCAGCGCTCCTGCTCCACATCGTGTTCTCCCGCATGGTGCGCGCACAAAGGCAACAGATCGCCATTCTCAAGGCCTACGGTTACGCCAATACGTCCATTGGTTGGCACTATCTCAAGTTTGCTTTCCTGGCGGTATCCGGCGGTACCTTACTTGGCATCGCGGGCGGGATCTGGCTTGGCAAACCGCTTACCGGACTGTACCAGGAATACTACCGTTTTCCCGATCTGACCTATGTTCTGAACTTCGAAACCATCGCCGTCGCCTCGATTATCAGCGTTTCCGCCGCGTTTCTGGGTACCCTAAACGCTCTGCGATCGGCCATGTCCATGCCGCCGGCGGAAGCCATGCGACCGGATTCTCCCGCACATTTCAAACCGCACGCGTTGGAACGGATGGGTGTACACCGGATGCTCCCCCCGGTATGGAGAATGATCTTCCGCAATATGGAAAGGAGGCCGGTCAAGACGCTGCTCTCCGCCGCTGGTATCGCCATGGCGGTGGCTATCCTGGTGATGGGCCGGTTTTCCTTCGACTCGATCGATTACATGATCGACTTCCAGTTTCGAACCGTCCAGCGGGAGGATGCCTCGGTGGTTTTCGCGGGTCCCCTGCCGGCGAGGGCCCGCTTCGACCTGGCCCATCTTCCCGGTGTGATCCGTTCCGAGCCGTACCGCGTCGTGCCCGCGAGGCTTCGCTCGGAGCATCGCATGAAACAGACCGCTATCACCGGACTCGATCCCGCTGGAAAACTGAGACAACTGGTTGATCAAAGCGGACGGATCCTGTCTCTGCCTCCGGACGGTGTCGTCCTGACGAAGACGCTGGCCGACCTGTTGGTTGTACGGGAGGGCGACATGCTGACAGTCGAAGTACTGGAAGGATCGCGCCATACAGGCCAGGTTCCGGTAACCCGGCTCGTCGATGAACTGATCGGTGCATCCGCCTACATGGATATCCGCGCGCTGAACCGGTTCCTGGGGGAGGGACACACGATCTCCGGCGCGTTCCTCTCCGTGGATCCGCTTCGATCGGACGAGTTGTACCGTACGTTGAAGCAAACACCGGCCGTGGCGGGAGTTGCCGTCCGCGAAGCTGTGATCAAGGGCTTCGAAGATACGATCGCGGAAAGCGCCAATGCCACCACTTTCACGTTGGTCATTTTCTCGTGCATAATAGCCTGCGGCATGGTCTACAACGGCGCCCGCATCGCCCTGTCGGAACGAAATCGCGAGATGGCGAGCCTGCGCGTGATCGGATTTACCGAGCGGGAGATATCGGTCGTCCTCCTGGGTGAGCAGGCTATCGTTACCCTTCTGGCTATACCGATTGGGTTTCTGATCGGATGGGTTTTGTGTTATCTTATCGTGGATGCCTTCGCCCAGGAACTGTATAGAATGCCCATGGTCATCACCGGAAAGACCTATGCCTTTTCTTTCCTAATCGTATCCGCTGCCGCCGCACTGTCCTCCTACGCGGTCCACAGAAGGTTGCGTCACCTGGATCTGATCGGCGTGTTGAAAACCATTGAATAACCTGAGACAGTCATGAAATTCCGCCGCAAACACTTCGTTTCAATCGTGATCGCCGCCGGCGTTCTGGTACTCATCGTCCTTGCGTTTATGCCGGCGCCAGTCCTGGTTGACACGGGAACGGCAGTTTTAGGGCCCATGAGCGTGACGATCAGCGAGGAAGGCCGGACCCGGGTAAAGCAGCGCTATCTGATCACGGCGCCGACGTCCGGCAGGCTCACGAGACCGGAATGGGAGGAAGGAGACCCGGTGCGCAAGGGTGACGTGCTGGCGCGAATAACCCCCGTGCCTTTGGGGTCACGCGAGTCCGCGGAGGCACGGGCCCGGATCGAAACGGCCGAAGCCCTGGTCCGTGAGGCAGAAGCGAACGTAGCCCGTGCGCGGGTTGAGCAGGAAGAGGCTTCCCGCGGCCGCGAAAGGGCGGAGAAGCTCGCCGCGAGCGGCAGCATCTCGAGGGAGCGGCTGGAGCGCGCCGTGCACGTGGCCGCTGTGAGCGAAAGAACGCTGGAATCATCCCTGTTCCGCCACCGGGCGACCGTGTCCGGTCTGGAGGTCGCCCAGGCGGCATTGCTGGCACTCCGGGAGGAGCGCGGCGACTCGAAGGCCATTCAATCCGTCGTCTCCCCGATAGCAGGCCAGGTGCTGCGCGTGTTCGAAGAAAGCGAACGGGTGATCGCCGCGGGTACGCCTTTGCTGGAAGTGGGTGATCCCGGAGACATGGAAGTAACGATCGACGTACTGTCTACCGACGCTGTCAGGGTCGAAGAGGGTCAATTGGTGTGGATCGAGGAATGGGGCGGCGCGGAACCGATGAAGGGCAGGGTGCGACGCCTGGAGCCGGCGGCATTCACGAGGGTTTCCGCGCTGGGTGTGGACGAACAACGGGTCAACGTGATCGTGGACCTGGACTACACCCCACCGGAGCTGGGAGATGGGTACAGGGTGACTGGTCGCATCGTCGTTTGGGAGAAACAGGAGGTACTGAAAGTGTCCTCCAGCGCCCTCTTCAGACTGGATGAAGCATGGGGCGTATTCGTCGTTGAAGACGGCGCAGCCAGGAGCCGCGGGGTATCCGTAGGCCAGAGGAATGGTATTGAAGCCGAGATACACGAGGGCATCGACGAGGGTGAACAGGTTATTTTGCATCCCAATATACGCATAACGGACGGAGTCGGCGTCGAATCCAGGGTAAACTGAGAGCAGGAGAGGTTTTGGCCTTGGAGAAAACTACAGGGTTTGTCGAAGCCAACGACGGCGTTCGCCTGTACTATGAGGACACGGGTCGCGGAAAGCCGGTCGTTCTCATCCATGGCGGCGGATTGAGCATGCGCTGGTGGAGGAAGCAGATCCCGGTCTTGAGCCGCAGGTTCCGTGTCATCGCCGCGGATACCCGCGGCAACGGCCGGTCGGACAAGACTCCGTGGGGTCATCGTACCGCCCGGTACGCCATGGACGTTCGCCAGATCATCGAATCGCTCGATCTTGATGATGCCACCCTCGTTGGGTGGTCCCTAGGCGCCCGGACCGTCCTTTCGTATATCGAACTGTTTCGCGGTTACCGGTTGAAGGGCGTCGTGCTGGTCGACGAAGTGCCCAATATCGAAGTCCATGACCCGCCGGAGCCAGAAACCGAACCGCCGCCGGAGGACGAGGTGGAACGCAGGCGCTGGGAATTCAGGAAAATGTTCGTCTCCCTCGATGTTTCAGACGAAGAACTGGACAGGCTTCTGGCGGACAGCAAGGGGAACACACCCGCCCAGGGCGTCACGCTCGGTCCCGATTACCGTGCACAGGACTGGCGTCCGCTGCTGCCGTCCATCCACCTTCCGGTCCTGATCACGACAGGCCGAAAAAGCGGCGCATTTCCGGGTTGCAGGCATATGTTTGAACACATTCCAGGCGCACGGATGGAAGTTTTTGAGCGCTGCGGCCATGTGCTTTTCTACGAAGAACCAGACAGGTTCAATGCCGTCGTCACCGAATTCGTGGAAGCTGTGCACCCAGACTCAAGCTGAACAGGCAACGTGATAGAAGCGCGACGACAGCCTGTCACCCTTACGCCTTGCTCCGCGTTTCGGGAATGAACCGCCATATGATGAATCCCATGGCGAGCATGCCCGTACCTCCGATAATCGAACTGAAGACGTATCCCACCTCAGTATAGACAACGCCCGCGGCCGCGCTGCAGATTCCCATGGCAAGTTGACCGGTCGCGATACTCAAGCTCATGAGCGACCCCCGCCGTTCCGCCGGCACGATCTCGGAGAGCATAGCCTGAAAGGGTCCCATGCGGGCGGAAACAAGCACCATGATGGTAAAAAACAGTGGATAGGCGATCCAGAAGTCCGTCATTACAATCGTCGTCAGGGACATCAGCACGAAGAGTCCCAGGCATGCGCTTACAACCATGACCTTGCGGCCGATTCGGTCCGAGAGGCGTCCCGCCCATGGGCCTACGATGACGCTGGCGATACCGGAGACCACGAACAGGGACGCGATGTCGCCGCCCGTCACCCCAAAGGCCTCCTTGATCCACACGACCAGGTAGATGACGTAGAAGGCAATTCCCATGAACATCGTGCTGTAGGCGCCAATGGCGGCCGCGGTTGCCGGTGTCGTGAACATGTCCGCGTACCGCCGGATGACCGAACCGATAGAGGAAATCGGCGTCCTCGCGACTGCGGGCTGCTGGGCGAGCGTGCAGACCAGGACGAAGGAAAGCACCATGGGGATGGAGAAGAAAACGAAGGGCGCGGCGAAATCAAATCGGTCGGCGAGTAGGGTTCCACCGGGAATACCCACGATCTGTCCCACGGCGATGGCGGTCATGACCACGCCGTTGGCCCAACCCCGCCTATCCGGTGGGAAGTGATCGCCGATATAGGCCGGCGCCACCCCGCTGAGGATGCCCGCGGCCATACCGGACAATATCCGGATCACCAACAGCGAAACGTAGTCCGTAACGAAATAGTGGAGGAACAGGGTCACGCACATGGCGCCGGTACCGATCATGAGAATCCGTCTCCTGCCGGCCGCGTCCGACAGGGGACCGGTAACCAGCGCGCACAGACCGAGCATGATCGAGTAGGCGGAGACCAGCGTGCCCAGGTAAACAGAAGGGACCTCAAACTGCACCTGGACGATCGGCAATAACGGCGTCATGATCATCGTCTGGCTGCCCGCGGCGAACATCATGAGCCAGAGGGCCAATAAGATGCTCGTGTCGATCAGGGTATTGGGGCGCATCGGTCATTGACCTTCCAAGTACAGTAGATTAAGGTAGTTTCAATCTCAAAAAGTCCTGTTACCTGCATCCTGTGATGCCGACCACTGGTAAACAACCGACAATGCCTGACAAACAACCAGGGCCCCGTGCACAAAACGTGAATGCCAGGTATTTCATCGGTAAAATGGTCGATGTTCAGATTGATCGACCCCTGGGTTCCAGGCATCCCGAGCATGATTTCACCTATCCCGTGAATTACGGGTTTATTCAAGGTGTGAACGGACGGGATGGCGAAGACCTTGATGCCTATGTACTGGGTGTGGAAGTACCGGTCAAGCGGTACGCGGGAAAATGTATCGCGGTAATACAAAGACAGAATGACGCGGACGACAAGCTCGTGGTGGTGCCCGACGGCGAGCAACGTACCGATGAGCAGATCCGGTCGCTCACGAAGTTTCAGGAACAGTACTTCTTATCAACCATTACACGCACAGGTATTGCAAATCTATGAGTGCAGACCCTCGAAAACCTCGAGTATTCTACCACGGCACCGCCGAAATACTCAGTCGTATCGAGCCCAAACCGGCCCACGGTGTGGGACCGGAGCATGACAAGTTGGAAGCGGTCTATGCCACCCACCTGCGAAATCTCGCCATAGCCTTTTCACTTCCTATTACTCCTAACGAAGACGGAGGGTTCATTTTGGTGTGGCGATTCCGGATGATTTGGATGAAGACGCCGAGCCCCGAATCGATCTGCATGTGGGTTCGATCGACATGAGCAGGCAAGGCTACGTGAATGTGGTGCCCTCGGACTCCTTCGTACAAATTGATCCGTGGAAGTGGGCATCCCACGAACCCGTGCAGCCGCTTGAAGTAATCCAGATCGACCCAGGAAGTACATCCACTGGTTACAGTATGAAGATCCCGGCGGGTCCTGAGTCTCGTCCATCGCCTCCAACAAAAAACCCGCATGAACTCATACGGGTCTCCAATCCAAGAATGCCGAAGGAGAGATTCGAACTCTCACGGGCAAAAGCCCACTGCGCCCTGAACACAGCGTGTCTACCAGTTCCACCACTTCGGCATCATATACTGTTTGTCATAAAACCACGCAGGTAATATATTCCGGTAGCCGCTTGTTGTCAAGCAGCGCCTAGGGAGACTGTGTATCAATTATGCCGATTCGAGGAAGCTATGGCCAGAGCATCAGAACGACCTATAACCGAGCCTGATGGGACCGACGGAATTAAGATAATCGTGACCAATCGGAGGGCGCGTTACGACTATCATTTCCTGGATACCTGGGAGGCGGGCATCGTCTTGACAGGTACGGAAGTGAAGTCGTTGCGGGAAGGGAAAATCAACCTGAACGACAGTTTCGCGGCGGTGGACAACGGCGAGGTATTTCTGTACAACGTTCACGTCTTGCCATACGAACAGGGAAGCCACTTCAACCACGAACCGACCCGTCGGCGCAAACTGCTCCTGCACCGGTCTGAAATTCGCAAATTGATCGGCGGGGTCGTGGAAAAGGGACTAACCCTTATCCCCATGAGAGTCTATTTCAAACGGGGACGCGCCAAGGTCGAGATCGCCCTGGCCAAGGGGAAGAGAGACTACGATCGAAGACGGACCATCGCGGACAGGGACGCCCGCAGGGATATGGAACGTACGTTGAAGGAGCGTCCATGACGGAGAGCACACCGGGAACAAAAAGCAAACTACTCTCCATATCCGGCCTGGCGTGGGGACTCTCCTTCATATGCGCGGTATTGTTGTACGCCGTCATTAGACTGTCTGCCGTCACGGCCGATGCCCTGAACAACTACCCTTTCTACTGGTATCACTGGCTGGCGCTGGCCGTAGTGGTGGTATTCATGGCCCACTCCGAAGGGTACAAGGGATTCCAGAAAAACTTCTCCCCGCGCGTGGTCGCCAGAGCCTGGTTCCTTTACCATAATCCTCGTCCATTGCTTATCGCCCTGGCGCCGTTTTTCCTCGCCGGCTACATACATATCCATCCCGGCCGCCAGCGAAATATCCTGATGTTGACCCTCGGTATCGTGATCCTGATCATCCTGATCCGGTACCTGCCCCAGCCCTGGCGTGGAATAGTCGACGCGGGCGTGGTGGTTGGACTCACGTGGGGCCTGGTCTCCCTGGTTCTCTACGGCATCAGAATCCTGGGATCACGGCCATTCGCTTACTCTCCCGAGATTCCCGGGGAAAGCGAGGTTAATCAATGAAACGATACCTGCCGACGCTGCTGGCCGGTATGCTGGCCATGCTGACCGGCGCGTGCGGACCGGATCCTTCGGACACCTCCCTTGACGAACCGGTTAGTTTCGGAGACTACTGGTACCAGGGTAAGGCGGAAATCACGAGCTATACGCTCAGGCAGGTCCGTTACGGCGAACTCCATGATGGAGACGCCGTGTTTATATTCGTGACGGAAGATTTCTCGGCACAAAAACAGGTCAAACTGGACCGGCCGGACGAGGCCGGGGACGACGCCGTCAAAGTCCTCAAGCTGAACGCGCTCCGCAATTTCAATACCGGTGTGTATCCTTACACGGTCATGACATCGGCCTTTACCCCGGTGGACCGGGACCGCTATCCGCGGACCCTGAAAATCACGACCTCGGTACAGGAATGGTGCGGCCATGCCTTCGTCCAGTTGAATCGCCTGGACGATCAGTACTATGTCCAGCAGTATTCCTATTTCGAAAGCGAAGGCGACCTGGTCACGGACCTGGAGGACGCAATCCCCGAGGATGAGATCTGGGCCACGATTCGACTGAATCCGGACGACCTGCCGACCGGTGAAATAACCATGATCCCCAGTACCCTGTATCAACGATTCGTCCATATGACCTGGCGGACCGTGAATGCCACCGCCATACTGATGCCTGATGTGAAACAACCCGATCTGATGATATACAACCTGGTTTACTATCCGGAACTCAACCGCACCCTGACCATACGTTTCAAAAGGGATTTCCCCCATGAGATCGTATCCTGGGAGGAGGTCGAATTCGCATTGGATGGAAAGACGGAGGAACTCGTCACCACGGCGGTCCTGAACAAGCGACTGATGCTCGATTACTGGACGAAGAACAGCGTGGTGGACGTGAAACTGCGCGGGCAACTCGGACTGGACGATTAGCTTGCGTCCATGCTGGAAGTGGAGGGATCACGCCATGGAAGCCGGTGGGATATGGCGCGAAAACGGGGTGAAGGTGATCCCCGGGGACCAACTCGACACGAACACCCCGCAAACACCGGGCATGTCAAGAGCCGCGGCGATTAATCACGCACGTACGGGAGCGAGCAAGCTCTGGGCGGGTATGGTGACTATTCATCCTAACGCGAAGACCGGCGCACACCATCACGGCGAACTGGAAAGCGTGATCTACGTAGTCAGCGGCCGGGCGCGGTTGCGCTGGGGCGAAAAGTTGGAATACGTGGCGGAGGCTGGACCAGGCGATTTCATCTACGTGCCGCCCTACGTGCCGCACCAGGAAATCAACGCCAGTTCCGACGACGCCCTGGAATGCGTGCTGTGCCGTAGCGGCATGGACCCGGTCGTGGTCAACCTGGACATCGAACCCGTGGAAAAACCAGAGAACGTGTACTGGGTCGATCCGATCCACCCGGATCCGAACGGCTAGCAGAACCCCGTTCTTATTGAAGTACCGCTCCATTAACCGCAGCCCTGCCGTGGGGTTTTCCTTTTCCGGGAATGATACTCACGACGGTTGGGCTGTTCGACCTGGCTATCCTTCCTCCCGGTAAACCGCTTCCCTCAATCCTTTTATATATCCAACGGCATAGAGCCGGCAAAGAGCCGAGTAACCCGGGTGGTTGTTGTCCTCGCCGGCGAGGGTCGGGACATGGTCGGGCCGCAGTACGCCATTGAAACCGATATCCCGGTACGCGCGCAGGCAGGCCATCATGTCAGTCGGGCCGTCATCGTGGAAGGTCTCCACGTAGTTCTCCACGTGCCCGCGGACGTCCCTGAAATGCACGAAGAAGATCTTGCGCTGTGCGCCGAAGTGACGGATGGCTGCTGGCTGGTCATCGGTCATGAGCGCGAAGTTCCCCTGGCAGAATGTGATCCCGTTCATCGGACTCGGAACCAGGTCCAGGAGTTTCTGGTAGTTGTCCAGCGATCGCATGATCCGGCCTATTCCCCTCAGTGGAGAAAGGGGCGGATCGTCGGGATGCATGGCCATTTCCACGCCGTACTGTTCGGCGACGGGTGTTACCCTCTCCAGGAAATCGTGCAAAGTCTCCCAGAGCTGGTTCTCGGACACCTCCCCCGCCTCGGTCAGCGGCGCGTTTTTCATCATGGCGTGGTCGTAACCGGTGACCATCGCACCACCCCGGGAAGGAATGGTAGAGGAGGTTCGCATCCAGTTCAGAATCGCCATCCAGTTGTAGCACCAGGTCTTGATGCCCACGCGGCCCATGCTCTCGATAAACGTGCACACGTTGTCGAGCTCCTCTTCCCGGCCCTCCACGCCCATCTTGATACGGTGCATCGGGGGAGCGCTTTCGATCACTGCCACGTTGAAGCCGGCGTCGTTGAAGTTGTTCCGCATCCGCAGCATGGGCATGTATTCCCAGCCCTTTTCATTACCCTGTGCGGGCGGCATACTGGTGACCACGTGTTCGACGCCGATCTGCTTGACC
Source organism: bacterium (assembly GCA_965225915.1). Classification (GTDB taxonomy): domain Bacteria; phylum JAAXHH01; class JAAXHH01; order JAAXHH01; family JAAXHH01; genus JAAXHH01. The sequence goes on along the minus strand of OZ245326.1, from coordinate 3,613,509 downwards.
TGGTCCCAGAGGGTGTTGCGGCCTGTGCTAAGAATCTCCGCGATTTTTATCATGGATTACTGTCTCCTGTGGCCTGCCGGATTGGTCATATTGGACTGAGAGGATGTTTCATAAAAGGGTTCACATACCCGCAGAAAGCGCGAAGGATGTTCAACTGTTCCCGCCAGCCGGTATCGTGTCGGTTAGGCGGCGGATTAACTTCGAGATCAGACCTGGCCCCGGCTGCGCACGGGGTGTATGAGCGCGCTTTCGTATAAATCGGCCCAATCCTTCGAACCATCGTCGTGCACGATGTCGAGGCAGACGCCGTCCACGTGGGCCGGTCCGTTGCCCTGAGTGAAATAGCCGTACGCCTTGCCCATTGGCGCGATATGAATGCGGGTGCCGTCGGGGTAGACCACGGAACAGATAATACGTGGTACGGGCCGGCCGAACAGTTCGCCCTTATCCTTCAGTCCCTGGATGGTCTCGTCGGGAACCCTCCACTTTTCCACGGCTTCCTCGTCTACGGTCACGCCAAGGCCCGGTTCCTCGGGAACCCGGTGGAAACCGCCGACGACCTCTACGGGTTTCGTCAACAGCTGATGGCTGTAGAGGTTGATACAGGTGATCGCCGGCCAGGTGGCGTGACTCAGCACTGCACCGAGGTGGGCGGCCCAGGTCGTGGTGAGCCCGTTGCCCACCAGCTGGAGCCAGAAGGGCATGGCGACTTCGGCGCTCAACTGTCCCTGGCGCATCACCTCGGACTTCCCGGCGCAGATGACGAACCCGTCGCAGACTTCCTCGCGCACGGCCGTCATGTAGGGCGGTGCGCCGAAGTGCATGGCGATGGGCCGGGGGATGACCTGTCTCAACTGCCTGTTGCCCAGTATATCGGTTTGCGGGATGGGGGATTCGAACATGGCGACGTTATCGTGTTCCGCCAGCTTCTGCATGACGGGCACGGCGGCGGCGGCGTTCTGCATCGTGGAGTTGGCGTCGAGATCGAGCTTGAAGGAACTGGGAATGCCCGTGGATATCGTGTCCACCTGGGCGAAGATATCCCACCATGGCCGCTGTTTGATCTTGAAGCTCGTATATCCCAGGGATATCGCGTCGCGGGCCTCGGCCAGCCAGTCTCCCGGAGCGGCGTCAATGGACCACCAGGAGATGGGTGACCAGTCCCTCACCTTGGTCCCGAGCAGTTTGTAACAGGGTACCCCCAGTGCTTTACCCACCACGTCGAAGAGGGCCATCTGCAGTCCCGCACCGAGCGTATCGTCGTTCATCACGTCGGCAGGGCTCTTTCCAACGACCCTTTCGACCGCGTCGTCAGTAACCCGGGCCCACGTGTAGTGAATGACCGTTTCCCCCCAACCGGTCAACCCCGAATCCGTGGTTACCCGGCACAATTCCAGGATCGACCAGTTGTATACCTCCCGCTCGGTAATCCTGGCCTGGCGTTCTGTGAAAGGCACATCCACCACCATACGTTCCACATCGATTACCTTCATGACGCGTAATCCTCCTGGTGAGGTAAACGGAAAGATGTTACGGCACTTCGAATTTCAATCAAATCAATATACAGGCGATCAAAAGCAGGACCATTATGGGCGTAAGTCCCGTTCCGACGCTCGCGCCGATGGGCATGAGCAGGCTTTCGGGCGCGGGGATCTCGAGACCGAAAAAGAGCGGAATCGTCCGGGTCGCCTCTTCGGTCATACCCAGTGAGATGGTAACCCCGGCGTACAGGCTTCCCAGGAGGGCGACCAGCATGAGAAGGTGGGCGAGATGGGACAAACGCCCCGTGGAGAGGTCGGCCGGGTCCATGACGTCGTGATAGAGCAGGCCCCACTGCTTGACCCTGTGATAGAGCACCGGCAGTAGCAATGGTCCCAGAATACCCGCGGTGACGAAATTATTGATGGAAATCAGGGGTGCCAGCACGTGGAAGGGCACGAGCCCAAGGGTGTCCAGGCCCCAGCCCACCGTTACGCCGCAGGCGATGCTGGCAAGCAGCGTAACGTAAAGGTACCTCGCGAGCATAGTGGGGGACCACGCGACGGGTTCCTTTTTGGTCAGAATGCGCCAGAGGCGGTAGGGAATGTAACCGAACAGGAAATTGCCGAGCATGCCGAAGTAGCTGCCCAGCCCATAGGTGCCGCCCATCAGATCGCCGATCAGGTTTCCAAAGGCCGCGCCCCACGCGCCCGCGGGGCCGAACATGAGGGAACAGATGACAGGGAATACGTTGGCCGGCCGAAGTTCGGTAATACCGGGAATGATGGGAAGGAGCTTGAAAGGAATCAGGACGGCGGCATACATGGCCGCCGTCAGGGCTACCAGGACGACCATCCTGGTATACTTCCACATCGTGAAGGCTTCTCGCACGCTACCCCTCAGGCGCTCTGTTCCATGCGATTGATCTCGTCGCGCAGACGGGCGGCATCCTCGTACCGTTCCTCATCTATGGCTGCTTGCAGTTCCTGGCGTGCCGTCTCGAGGGGGGTGCGTGGCTGACTCTTGAACTCCACCGCTTCCATCAACTCTTCGGCGGCCACTTGCGCCGCGGGAACCTTGCCCTCTTCTCCCGCTTCAGATTCCAGCTCCTTAATGGCCGCCGTAATCTCTTCCTCGCCTTCCTCGTCCTTGTTCTTGGGCATCCGCTTGCCCGCCACGCGCATGACTTCTTCCTCCACGTAGATAGGCACGCCGGCGCGGAGGGCCAAGGCGATGGCGTCCGTGGGCCTCGAGTCGATGGTCATGGTTTGTCCATTGGCCTTCACGTGTATTTCCGCGATATAGAATTGCTGCTCACGCAGTTCGGAGATGAGGATGAACTGTATCTCGGCGTCGAAATTTTCGAAGACCGATTTGAGCAGATCGTGCGTCATGGGGCGCGGCGGCGCTTCTTCGCCCGAATCGATCTGGCTTTTAATGGCGAAGGCTTCCGCTATCCCGATCAAGAGGATAAGAACCTGCTCTTCCTGTTCGTCGGCCAGCCAGAGTACAGGGGTGGCGTGAAGGGGATAGGGAGGCCCGACATCATATACTTTGAGACGGATCATTGTATATAATCTTTCTAACCTGACCAGCAAAAGCCAGGTCTTTTTATATCGCGGTTGACCACTTGAGCGATGACTGGATTATGCCGACTGAATGGGGCCAGACAGTCTGGAAGAACGTTCGTCATCATAGTGGAAGTTCGGTATAACGGTAAAATAAACCGGTCAAATAAAACTGGTCAAGACAAAAGTGCAGGCAGGCCGTGATTTTCAAATCCCGGTTCAATCTATTACCTTCGGTTGAGAAAAGCGCTGCGCACCCGGGAGAAGAAGGCGAGCGCCTCTTCCGTCCTGTAATCCCGGTAGGTCCAAGGCAATGGAGTGAATGCGCCCCTGGTGTACAACAGGGTAACTTCGGCATAGATCCCGTGCCCGACGTAGATGCGGTGGCTATAGTTCTTGGTGGTCGCCAGGACTAGTTGACCGCCGTTGACGTAACCCGGATCGATGTTTACCCCCCTTCCGGGCATGCCGTCGGACCGCGCTACCGTGGTTTCCAGGTCGTTGCTCGTCCTCTTTACGCTGGACAGTTGCGCCGGGTCCGCCAGCAGACCGAAACCGAAGAACTGTTTGACCAGTCCAGCCCCCATTTCCGAATCATAGTAGGACGAAAAGGAAAAGTCGAATACAGGACTTGCCAGTTCCACCTCCCCGTATCGTTCGGCCATGAGATCGCGTCCCCTCGACAACATTGTCTCGTCCCGGCCCATGACGGCGCAAACCAGTGTTACGGGTACGGAGGATCCAGGTGTTCCCATGATGTGGTTTGCCTCGTGTTGTCCCCATTGCCACGAAGTATACCGTGCTTTATATTGACTCGCCCGGCATTTCCTGATCGGCAGTCACGGAACAGATACCGGTTCCGGGCAGGCATTGTCAACTTTTATCGGTGATTGTTGATGGGTACGGCCTGAAGCGGTCCGGTTCATGGTAGGTAGCCCCGAGAACCGTATATGAATCAACGGGCCACATACGCACAGGAGCGCAAATGAATCTCGAGCGGTTTTCACTCAAGGAAAAGGTGGCCGTCGTAACCGGCGCGGGAACGGGAATCGGCAAAGGAATCGCAACGGCCATGGCGGAATCCGGTGCCCGGGTCGTTCTTGCTGGCCGGACCCGGACCAGGCTCGAGGACACAGCCGACGACATCCGGAATACGGGCGGCGAGGCACTGATCGTGGAAGCGGACATTTCGAATCGTGAAGACCGGGAAGCCCTGGTGGCATCGGTCCTGGACACGTGGAAACAGATCGACATCCTGGTCAACAACGCGGGGATGAACGTACGCACGCCGCCGGAGGATTACCGCGAGGAGGACTGGGACAAGGTCGTGAACACCAATCTCAAAGGTACGTTTTTTCTCACCCAGCTCGTGGCCCGGCACATGATTAGCCGGAAATACGGCAAGATCATCCATATCGCCTCGCTGGCCACCATTACCGGCATTCCCAATATACCTGCCTATACGGCCGCCAAGGGCGGTATCGGTTCGTTGACCCATCAACTGGCCATCGAGTGGGCCCGGCACAACATCAACGTGAATTCCATCTGTCCGGGGTACATCCGGACGCCCTTGACCCGGGCCGTTGAAGAAAGCGAGCGGGGAACCTACATCCTGAACCGCGTGCCGGCCGGCCGATGGGGTGAACCGGAGGACATCGCCGGCACCGCCGTTTTTCTGGCATCCCCGGCGTCCGACTTTCTCACGGGACAACTGATCGTGGTGGATGGCGGCTGGATGGCCGGCGGATAACCTGGCAAGCTGCTTCCCCAGGCCGATGGATATTCCTGCCAACCCGTTTCTTTCCCGTCAGCCGGCGGCCTCCGCCTGGCTCGCCCGGCTCGACCCGGGGCGGGGTACGGAGATGAAACCGGTGGCCACCAGCGTCAGGATGGCAACGACCGCAGCGCCGACGAAAACATACTGGTAGCCATACAGGACCCATACCAGTCCACCCAGAGTGGGGATGGACATGGATACCGCGTGGTCTATGGTGACGCCCAGGGAAAGGGTTGCGGTGAGATCGTCCTTCCTGGCGGCGATTTTACTGGCGTAGGTGGTCCGGGCGATACTGACGTTGAACAACACAAGATCCAGCACGAAGCTAGCGTAAATGATATTCACCGCCCACCCTCCCAGCCCCATTTCCGCGGCAAAACCATAGCCGAGACAGACACCGAAGAGCAGCACCGCGTCGATCATCAGCACCAGGCGTTCTCCGAACCGGTCGATCAGTTTGCCCAGTTGCGGCGAAAAGAACATGCCGATTGCGGATGAGACCAGATGCAGCCAGGCTATGGTGGATACCGGCTCGCCGAAGATCTTGATCAGCACCCAGGGACCGAAGGTGATAAAGATCTGTTTTCTCGCGCCGAACAGGATGTTCAGCAGGTAGAACAGGGTGTATCTCTTCCGGATGATGAAGGTAGGACGATTCCCCGTGTGCCCCTCGATGGGACGCATGACCAAGTAGCTGTAGCTGCCCGCCAGGGAGACCAGTGCGGCGAGGACGAAAACGGGAAGATAACCCAGCGAAGTCTCGCCCAGTCCAAGCCAGATCAGGATGCCGCCCACGATGGCGGCCCCGGTCCTGATGCCTCCCAGGCGCCCCAGCATGATGGCGCCTCGCCCGTCGCGGGCCAATTGAAGAGCAATCGTCCGCGTCACGGGCATCTGCAGATGCATGCCGATGCTCCAGATGATCATGGACGTAAGCATCAGCTCGTAATGATCGCCGTAGTATCCGAGGCCGGCGAGCCCGATGGCCATCAGCACCATGGCGAGGACAGCCATCTTGAGTTCCGACCAGAAGAACAGTATGCCGGCGAAGGCTGCCACGAGGAAGCCGGGCAACTCGCGGGGAAACTCGAGTTCACCCCGGCTCATCGCGTCCATGTTATAGGTGTCGCTCAGAAAATTGTTGAAGCTGATTTCCGCCAGCCCCATCGAGAGGCCCACGCTGACCGTGCCCAGCAGGAAAAGCATCAGTTGACGGTCAGCTGTTCTGATCCAGGAAATCAAGTGCGGGCTCCGGTCTAGGGCAGGTCGAACTTCTTCAATTCGTCCCGTATTTCCGCGGCGCGTTCGAATTCCTCGTTCTCGACGGCCTCAGTCAACTCCACCCTCAACTGGTCTTCCTCCGAACGGGGTTGCTGTTTTCGTATTTCCTCGGCCATGTCCCTCAGTATTTTCAGTTCCTGACTTTGCTTTAACAGGTCGTCCCGGTCGAAGGAACTGAAGAAAGTCTCTATCTCTTCTATGCCTTCTTCGATATGGTGGAGGGCCTGCTCGATATTCCCGGTTCCCGTGGCGATAAGGCTTCTCGCCCGGGTACGATGCATGATGACGAAGGGCCGGTACTGCTCAAAGGACAGGCGGTCGTCGTCGTTCTCGGCGTGCGTCCGCACGATATCCATGATCTGCAGGTTGTGTTCGGCGTCCTTGCCGGCCTCGTGATAGGCTTCCAATTCGAACATGCAGATGCGCCTGTAGTAATACTGAAGGGATTCCGACTGCAGGCTCACGCATTCCTCGTGCGAGAGATTGAGTTGCGTGTCCGGCCCCTTCTCGGTCTTTTGTTTTTCGAGTTGTTCCTGGAAATGATCCAACAGGGAGGGTTTTCCGTGGGGTCTTTTGCCGTCCGGGCGGTCCGACCATACCATCTGCAGGATGCCGAGATCCACGCGCATCTGTATCCTGGTCTGGCCGTCTTCTCCCTTGACCTTTCGCACGATGAGCTTATCGGGCCCCGTATAACCCCATTCATCGAGCAGTTTGCTGATGTCTGGATTCATGTGCGTGGCTCCCGTCTTCGATGAGTGAGGCGCCGAGGGATGTGGAATCAGACCGGATCAAAAAGCACCGGAAAAAACACCGCCCAGCGTCAGCAACCCGATTCCCCAGCAATAGTAGGAAAACCTGGACAGGTTGCCGGCAACAACGATGCTCAGGAGCAGCTTGAGCGCGATGTATCCACTGACTGCCGCCATGACGGTACCCGCGGCTACCGCGGTCCACTGATCGGAGGGAATGCCGCCCGATTCCCCAATCTGGACGGCGACAGCGCCCAGTATCGCGGGGACCGCCAATAAAAAAGAGTAACGCGCCGCCAGCCGGCGGTCAAGCCCCAACAGCAGGGCGATGGATATGGTCGTGCCCGACCTGGAAACACCGGGAATCAACGCCAGTGCCTGGCCCAACCCGATGAGTAGTGCATCGATCCAGGTTGTTCCGCCGAGGTCCCTGGTGGGTCGACGGGGGAATCTGGATAGCCACAGCACGGAACCGGTGACCAGAAAAGCGAAGCCGACATAGACCGGGGCGGAAAACAGGCTCTCCAGTTCGTCTTTCCATCCCATACCGAACAGGGCTGCGGGAATTGTCCCCACTGCGAGCAGCAACACAAGCCGCAATGACCGGCGGTCTCCGCCGGCTTGACCCGTTAGGGTACGCCATACGTCCGAGCCCAGCATCGTGATATCGGACCGAAACACGACCAGAACGGCCAGCAGGGTCCCGAGGTGCACCATGACTTCGAAGAGCAACTGGGTTTCAACCAGTCCGAAGAGCCGTTGGTACACCGCGAGGTGGCCGGAACTGCTAACCGGCAGGAATTCCGTTACGCCTTGCAGAAATCCAAGGAGCAACGCGTGGTGCAGTTGGATGGGTCTCACGCTCCCGCACAGGCTTTGGTCAAGAAGGCTGACGCCGGGGCCGCCGCGAATACCGCCGGCGCGGTCGCCGGCCCTGCTTTCTTTCGCTTCCCGTTTCCTCCCTGACAATGGGCTGTGCTTTCTTTGGTCTGGAAGCGTAAAAAGATCTGGCGGACTGCCAGAACAGCAGAAGGGGTAGAGAAGGCAACACCGCGTAGGCCAACACCGGAGCGCGCATGAACCACAACCGGAATACCACGAACAGCACCAGGCACGCGATCAGCGCGAGCCACCCTATCGCGATGGCCGACGCGCCGCCATGTAGATACAGGGCAAGAACATAGAACAGCATCATCGTGGTCAACATGGTGTTGAACGCGGGCATGAAGAGATTGACGCCGCCGATAACCTGAGCTGTACTGCGCCATTTCAGTCCCTCCACGATCAGCGGTAGTCCGTCGGTGCGGGCCCGCCGCCAGCTGGATCTCAGGCGACTGAACGTGGAGCGGCTGGGAGGGATAGCGGTCGTGCGGTCGTACACCCACGCTTTATCCGCATAGTGGATGACCACGTCGTGCCGCAGCAACTTGATCAGGAACGCGTGAACATTGTCCAGCCTGGGTTTTTTCACGCCGTGTTTTTGGACCAACCTGCGGGAGATGCACAGACCGGTTCGATGTATCCCCCCGCCCATGCGGTACTTCAACGACCAACTCGTCAGCCAGCCGGGTTTCAGAGTGCTCAATAAGGCCCTGCTGGCCGCATTCCAGCTCCATTTTCTACCCGATACACTGTAGCCGGATTGGATGGCCAGAGCGCCCTTGGACAGTTTGTCGCTCATTACGTCCAGGTAGTTGGCGGAAATCCTGGACCCGATGTCCAGAATGATGTATCCGTCATACCGGTCTTTTGAGGATAAACGCTCCAGTACGTCCAGGATCGCTTCGTCCGCGTCACGCCATTGCTGCTTTCCGGTGGCGTAAACGACCGCCCCTTTTCGGCGTGCTATGGTTGGTGTCTGATCAGTGCAGTTCACCGGGGCGACGATCACGTCGAACATGTTGCGCGGGTATTTGTTCCTGCGCAGATGCTCCACGGTCCTGCCGATCGAATCCTCGTCGTTGCCCGTGGGCACCACCAGGGCGAAGACATGCCGGGGAAAGATCAGCGGTGCCTTGCCACGTCCACGAATCCGACCGATGAAACTCAACGCGAAGCCATAGACCACAACACATATCCATCCGGCCAAGACAACAGACTCAAACAGAGTCAAATACATCACGTCTTAACCTCCATGAAAGAGTTGCCGAACCCATACGAATGTCATCGTTCATGATATTGCTTTCGATAGTATGACTTGTAACCACTGTCGTTCGTGATCTCTTGCCACCACGGCTGGTGATCCACGTACCACCGCACCGTCTTGTCCAGCATCGTTTCGAAGTCGTACTCGGGTTTCCAGCCCAGGGATCGAATGCGGCCGCAATCCAAAGCGTACCGCAGATCGTGCCCGCTGCGGTCTGGAACGAACTCGCGCAGACCTGCCGGCCTGTCGAGCTTATTCAGAACCCGGTCCGCCAGGGCGCGTCCGCTTACCTCGTAATTCGTGCCCACGTTGTAGGCGGTCCCCGGTTGACCGGACCGGAGCACCTGGTCTATGGCGGAACAGTGATCTTCCACGTACATGTAGCTGCGCACTGCGCTTCCGTCGCCGTATACCGGAAGCGGTTTGTACTCCAGGGCATTCGTGATGAATACGGGCAGGACCTTCTCCGGGTACTGGTAGGGTCCGATGGTATTCCCGCCTCTCGTAATCAGAACGGGCAGCCCATAGGTGGTGTAATAGGACTGTACCAGCAGGTCCGCCGCGGCCTTGCTGGCGGCATAGGGGCTGCGTGGCGCGAAAGCGTCGCTTTCCACCGAGAGGCCGGAGGGTACGTGGCCGTACACCTCGTCCGTGGACACCTGGAGGAACCTCTTTATTTCCAGACTCCGCGCGGCTTCCAGCAGGACGAATACCCCATTGTAATTGGTTTCGATGAACCCGGATGGATCGAGGATGGATCGATCGACATGCGATTCGGCCGCGAAGTTTACTACAGCGTCCACCCCGTGCATTACTTCGTCGACCAGTGTCCGGTCCCGGATGTCCCCATGTATGAACCGAAGCCGATCCGAATTCCCGCAGTCATCTAGATTGGACGGATTTCCGGCGTAGGTGAGGGCGTCGAGAACCACGACATGAGAGCCGGGATAGCGGTTCAATACGTATCGAACGAAGTTACTGCCAATGAACCCGGCTCCACCGGTAACCAGCATGGCATCCATTGAAAGCCCGGCTCCTCAGGATTTGATACGCCCATCGTCCGAATAGCCGCGTTGTTCCCAATATCCTTTGTGGTTCTTGCGGGTGACCTCGATCCTGGTCAGCCACTTGACCTGCTTGTATCCGTACATGCCGGGAAGTACCAGTCGTACGGGCGAACCGTGCTTGCGCCACAGCGGCTCGTCGTTCATCTGTAGCGCCAGCATGCTGCTTTTCTTCATCGCATCGCCAACAGGGATACTGCTTTCGTACTCATCGGCCCCGTAGAAAATGACGTCCCTGGCGTCCGGTGCCACGCCCGCCTTTTTAAGCAGGTCGCGCAACCGCACACCGACCCACCGGGCTCGCCCCTGGGCGCCACCGACACACCGCAGTATGCTTTCCTGCGTCAGTTGGGGCCACTGGTGCAACTCCCCGTATCCAACGGCGAAAGGAGCTGCCACGGCGCCTTCGATTTCGAGCGTTTTCTTTTCAACATCAATTTTTGGAGGAAAGGAAACGATGGCTACCGCGAAAAAACGACGCAGTGGAGTCAGGCCTTCTTCGTCTTTTTCAACCTGCAGAAACAGGGGGCCAGCCACGGAATGAAGCGTGGGCAGCGCAGTCCCACCGACAATGAGTCCGGCCGCAAGTGTTTCCAGGAAATGACGCCGATCCATTAACTGGTCCTATTGGGATCGTGGTGGTTCGTATCTTCAAGCGGTTAGGGGCTGGTTGCCTACCGAAACGTATACCCGGAATCACCGTGGATTCTATCTCCACGCTTGCCATAATGTTACATGCGCACAGAGCGAATGTCAAGGCAATTGGGGGCGTAAAGGCGGGACGGGATCCGCATCGAGCAATACCACTTCTTATTGGGTTTGATCATTTAACGGCCAGAGGTTAGAATACTTGACAGGTTTTGCTTCAAGCCCGGAATCAGGGTGATACCTTGCGAACCCATAGACGGAAGGATAGAGACATGCTGCTCGAAAACAGGACGGTCGTCGTGACCGGCGCGGCGATGGGCATCGGACGAGCCGCGGCCCTGTGCTGCGCTGAGGCCGGGGGTCGAACCGTACTCGCCGATATCGATGCGCCCGGACTGGAAGAAACGGTCCGCGACATTCAGGCCGCGGGGGGAAAGACCTCTTCACGGATGGTCGATGTTTCGGACGCCCGCCAGGTCCAGGAGTTGATGACCGGCGCGGTGGAAGACTTCGGTCGCATCGATGCGCTCATCAACTGCGCGGGCGTGCTCGAAGGCGCGTGCGTTCCCGTGGACGAACTGGACGAATCGGTGTGGCATCGCGTCATGGACATCAACCTGAAGGGTTCCTTTCTGACGTCCAAATACGCGACGGCGATCATGAAGGAACAGAAACACGGGGTGATCGTTCTGCTGTCATCCGGAGCCGGTGTACGGGGAGGGAGTTCATCGGTGGCCTACGGGACCAGCAAGGGGGGTGTCCACGGCATGGCGATCGTGCTGGAGAGTCAACTGGCCTCCTTCGGCATACGCGTACATGCGGTCTGCCCCGGTGGAATCGCCACCCCCATGAAATTAAGAAACATCGCCCAGGCAGCGGAGTTTGAAGGCAAGTCGGTGGACGACGCGCTGAAGCAGGCGGCCGAGTACCTGGGAGAGCCCGAGGGTGTGGGCAGGATCCTGGCGTTCCTCGCCTCAGACCATGCGGATCATCTGCGTCAGACCGTCTTTACCCGTTGAGATCGAGTTAAAGGTCGGCATATGGGATCGGCTTTAAGATCGGCTTGTTATTTCGACATATAACGTCGGCTTACTAGGTCGGCTCCGCGGATGTGAAGGCGTAGCACACCTCGTGATGGTATCGCTCGCCGGGACCCAGAACAACCGACGGCCATCCCGGTGATCCCTGTTGATTGACGGCGTCGGGAAACACCTGTGTTTCCAGGCAGAAAGCGTGGTGCTTGTCGTAAACGGCCCCGTGCTTTCCGGTAAGGGCGCTGGTCAGGAAATTCCCCGTGTAGAACTGCACGCCGGGTTGATTGGTACTTACATCCATGGTGAGACCGGACCGGCTGGAAAAGACTCGCGCCGCCGGCCTGACACGTCCACCGGAATCGCGCAGAACGAAGTTGTGGTCGCATCCCCCGGGTCCGCCTGGTCCCGACGCGGGGATGGAAGCCATTTCCGCGCCGATGGTCCTGGGTTGTGTGAAGTCGAATGGGGTACCAGCGACCGCCCGGATTTCGCCGGTGGGAATGAGGTGGCTGTCGACGGGCGTATAGGCGTCGGCAAACAGGGTGACCTCGTGGTCCAGCACTGTACCGGCCCGGTGGCCGTTCAGGTTCCAGTACGAGTGATTGGTCAGGTTCACCAACGTTGGCCTGGCTGTACGGGCCTCCATGGTAATGCGCAACTCGTCGTCTCCGGTCAGGGCATAGGTAACGGTCGTTTCCACGGTACCCGGATATCCTTCTTCCCCATCCCCACTCGTATAGACCAGTTCGACGTAGGGCCCCTCGCTGTTCTGACCGAAATACCTCGTTTCCCAGAGTTGCTTGTCGAATCCCCCAGGGCCCCCATGTATGTGATTAGGACCGGCGCTGTCGTTGATCGCCAATTGATGAATCCGTCCGTCCAGCGTAAATCTACCGCCTGCAATACGGTTGGCGCATCGCCCTACGGTAGCGCCGAAGAACGGATGATCCCCCAGGTATTCATCGAAGGTATCGAAGCCCAGGACGACGTCCACAAGGACCCCGTCCGGTCCGGGGATATCCAGGGACTGGAGAATCCCACCGTAGTTCGTTATGCGCGCGGCCGCGCCACTCGCTCCGTTCAACGTGTACAGGTACACGGGGCGCGAACGGAATGCGCCCCACAAGGTCTCTTCAACGGCACCCATATTCTTTGCCTCCTCAACAGGAAAATAACACACGGCGAACGATCCATCAACGTAAAGTGCGAAGACGGTGCGGGTCCGAAGTTTCGAGACAGGAATCATCGCGCCGACTGTAGGAATGCAGGCAACTTGTTTCATCAACCGGGTGGGATTTCCGAATTTCAGTCGCGGAATCCAGGCGAACCTTGTGATTCTCGTAATTTCAACCTGAACGCTCCTCGTTCGATACTGCAAACATGGGAAACCGGGCATACATACATCCTCCGGCCGAGGAAGTATCGGCTGGCGAGGTTGTATCGGCTGGCGAGACTCATTCGTCCGGTCCTTCGCATGTAACCCCGGACGACCTGTCCCGGTGGGAACGGAAGGGACGCGGGCTCGCCGTATTCCGATGCCCGGATGCGTTCTCCCGGCCGGACATCGAGTCTATGGCGGGTACTGCCGTACTGCGGGATCCGGATGAAGACCAGGAGATTACAGGTGAACCGGCCCGCGTCGTACTCAAGTTATCGTCCCGGTACGAACCCCATCTGAACAACCTGGTGAATCTCATCGTACTTCCGGCGTACAGGCGATACATCCCCATGTATCTTTTTACCCCATGGGATCAGCGGGACCTGGACATCGGATCGGTCGGCATGCCGGACAAAGACCGGATCGCGGGGTCGATGATCCCCCTGCAGAGGGAGCAACTCCGGTCGCTTCTGGATTGTACCTGCGTCGTTTTTGCTTCTCCTGGCGCTCTTGTCTCGACGGAGAAACCCTGGCTGACACCCGTGGAAAGGATATTGCTCGACAGACTGACCGAAGCCGGACTGTCCTATAGGTCGCACGTTCAGATGGGAGCGAGTTTCGTCGATGCGCTGGTTGAAGACCAACATGGAAGACTCGTGGCCGTCGAGATCGACAGCAGGGAGTTTACCCGTGAAGGTCAGCATGGACGGAACGAGGTTCTTTCGAGGAAGTACAGTGTCCGGGATGTAGTCCGGTTCAGTGGAAGCGAAGTTGCGAGCGACCCGGATGGGTGCGTAAACCGGATTTGTTCGATCCTGGCCGGCCGTGAGCAGGGGACCAGCGTGCTGATCCCCGGTCCGAGGCCCGACCTGGCCGAGGAACAGGCCAGGTGTCTTTCGCCTCGTGCCGGCGTGGTGCTTACCCTCGCGCCCGCGGGTTCGGGGAAGACGCGGGTTCTGACCCGGCGGGTGGTGGAAGCCGTCCGGGGCGGAGTCAAGCCCGGTCGGATACTGTGCGTGGTATTCAACAAGGCGGCGAGCGAGGTGATGTCCGAGCGCATACACGGGGACGCCGGACTACCCGACGTGCACATCCGTACGCTGCACAGCCTCGGGTACGAGATCTGCAGGCAGGCGCCGGACAGTCCCTATGCGGGATACGGCGTCATTACCGAACGGTCCTTGCCCGGGGGATTGACGGAGCTTTTCAGGCAGGCTCTCAGAGAGGATTTCGAGAAGCACCATCCGGCCATCCCCTACCCGTTTCCCGAGCATCTCGTCACCGCTTACGAGGAGGCCGTTTCCCGGTGTCGGAGAACGTTGATTCCCATAGACAAAAACGGGAGTGGCGATGGGATTGAGGCGTACGATACGCGTCAGGTCCGCAGAATAAGCGCCGAAGTGGAACGTTGCATGGACGAAAAGGCCCTGATGACCTTTGACGAGCAGTTGTACCGCGCAGTGGAAGTCCTGCTCACCTGTCCCAGGGCACGATCTATCTACCAGTACCGCTATGATACGCTGCTGGTTGACGAGGTCCAGGATCTCACCCCGGTCCAGTTCCTTATGCTCAGGCTGCTTTCTCTGCCACTGAACAACTTGTTCGCGGTGGGCGATGACGACCAGATGATCAATACCTTCACCGGCGCGGATCCCGAGAACATCCGCTCGTTTCAAAGATGGTATCCGGGCGCGGTGGTCCACACCCTGGGCGAAAACTACCGATGCAGGCCGGAAATCGTAAACCGGTCCGCAAGCGTCATTTCTCACAACCTGGACCGATTCGAAAAACCGATCCGGCCGGTGCAGGCTGCGGACAACTCCCGCAAGGATACCATCCGGATCCACAAATGCTCATCGCTTGCAACTGAAACAAACATCGTGGTGCGCACGATTCATCGATGGAAAAAACTAGGGTATGACTACAGGGACATGGCTGTACTGGTCAGGGTCCAGTCCATCGCGAGTCCCCTTCAATCCGCGCTCAAGGCTGCGAACCTGCCCTTCAACCCGCTCGATGGCGGGGCGCTGTACCAGTCTCACGCCGGAAGGACCGTGGGGGCCTATTTCGACGTTATCATCCATGCCGAACGCGCTGATCCACTGTCGCACGCTGTCAGCCTGTCCTTCCCGTCCCGGCAGTTCACCAACATCATGCTTCGCGAAGTGGCGATGCACGGTCATTCCTACTTCGAGCATATGGACAGCCTGCCGGGTGACGTGGTCACTAAACTGGAGGAATATCGGCGTTGCATCGAAAACCTGCGAGGAGTCCACGGGGCCCCGAACAAATCTCCAGGCGAGTTCTTCGAAGCATTGTTGATACATTCGGGGCTTGGTGCCTTCTACCGGCGAAGGGACGAGACGAGCAGGCAGCGTATGGCCGCGGCCGACACGGAATCCCTCGACACGATTCGACAGATGGCCGCCAGGTATTCCTCAACGGGTTCATTCACGGATTCGTACCTTCGATCCATGGCTTCCGATGAAGACGCGGCCCGGGTTGAAATTACCCGCGGTGATGCGCAAAGGAATGAACTGTCCCGCGATGACGCAGAAAGGGTTGATAGGGTTTGCGACGTCACGCAACGAGACGACCGGATCACCGTAACCACGATACACCGTAGCAAAGGCGACGAGTTCAGGGGGGTAGTCCTCTTTCACGTGGTGGAGGATATCCTGCCCCACCGCCGCATGACGGGTTCCGACGAGGACATCGAAGAGGAAAGGCGCGTATTCTACGTTGCCCTCACGCGGGCCGAAGAAAAGCTTTGCATAACGACACAGCGTAAGCGACCCTCACGGTTCCTGGCTGAGATGAAACCTGCACCGGGAGGTAACCGGCTGACACGTATCCGGCAAATGTTGCCGGTGAAGGATGTGATGGGACGCTGCCGTCGCATCCTACTTAGATCCACCCGCGGCATCCACCGGCCACGTTGCTAGACCGTCCGGTGACAGGACAACATACGATCGAGCCAGGTTCGCCACGGGACAGCTGTGTACCGGCACGACGCGAATCTTCGACCCGATGGAAAGATCGAAACCGGCCCGGCCGACCATGCCGTGCTCTTCCGAGACTTTTTCCACGATCATCTCGCTTTCGGCATCCAGAAATCCGGTTACCGGGTAGGCGAGCCCGAATCCCTGGTTGCCCGTCATCCCGTGCACGCCCGTGTCCGAAGTCAGGGTCTTCGAACCGGCATCCGTAACGAAGTAGCGCCCGTTCCTGCTGATCACCGTGGTCAGTACCGACAAGGCGATATCGGAAACCCGGGCTACGCCCACGCGTACCGGAAGCAGATCAAGAAAGACATAGTTCCCCGGCCTGATTTCTGTGATTCCTTCGAATGAACCGGTGGCCAGCACGGCCGGCGTGGCGCCGACGGAGACTTCCGGCACCGGAAGACCGTCCGCCAGCAAGGCGTCGCGCACCTCGATCATGGCGCGGCGTTCATCTTCCGCAATCCCGGCGGCTTCGTCCATGGATTTCGATCCGTACACGTGGCCCGCGTGGGAAAGGAGCCCGCGGAAATCAAGAAGCCCGTGATCATGGATCATCCCGGCCAGTTTCGGGATTCGCCCATCTCCCGGAAGCAGGCCGCAGCGATGCAGTCCCACGTCGATCTTCAGGAACAGTTCAACGCCATGATTGTGGACTGTCGCCCGCTCGCCCGCCACGTGTATGCCTTCCTCCGAGTCCGTCACCACGCGGATCTCGGCGTTACGATCCTTCGTCGCGGCCAGCAGGCGGTCCCACTTTGACGGGGAAACCACCGGACGGGCAACGGTAATGGACGTAAATCCACCCTCGAGGAAAACCAGCGCCTCGTCCACCGTGGCCACAGTGACGCCCGACGCACCCTGGTCGATCTGTCTCCGGCCGATCTCCAGGGACTTATGGGTCTTGGCATGGGGACGCAGTGCGACGCCGTTTTGATCCGCGAGCCGTTGCATGGAACGTAGATTGGCCATGAGCTTCCCTTCATCGAGCAATACGGCGGGCGTTTCCACTTCATTAATGATCATGTCTGTTTTCATGATTTGATCCTTCGTTGTGAACAGCGTTAACAGCCGGGCCGGCTGAAAAACCGAATGGCAGAGGGTGCCAGGGTGCCAGTTGGATCGACTTTACCTAGATTATACGCATCGCGTCAACCCCGAGGAGTTGGGATGACAGGCAATCCCTGATAGTCTTGTTCGAGATTTTTCCACCTTGACACGGCGTATAAACGGATGACACATTTTCAAACGATTTGACGAAATGAACAATACTATAAACAACCCTGGAGTGCATAGCATGGATCGGGGCAAAGCGATAGACCTGGCGCGAACGTATGTCGACAGATCGAACCGCCACGAATTGGACGTAGTGTTTCCCATGTTCAATTCCGACGCCACCTACCGGTCGTCGCAGTTCGGGCTCTTTGAAGGCCTTGACCAGATCCGTGAGATGATGACCGGTTTCTTCGCCACGTTTCCCGATGTGCACTGGACGGTGGACGACTATCGTACGGATTCGGACGACACGGCCTCCTTCGAATTCACGATGCGGGCCAGCAATGCCGATACGGGACAGTCCGTGGAACGCCGCGGATTGGAAACGATCACCTTTACGGATGAGGGTCGGATCCGTCACATCGAGGTCGAGGTCGCGCAGCCGCGCTGAAGGACCAGTTACGAGTTATCCATGCACTCCTTGCTCCCCGAGATACTGCGCGCGGAGGAACGCATCCGTCCTCACGTGCTCCAGACCCCTGTGATTCATTCCATGCCGCTATCGGATCTGTCGGGGGCTGATGTCCATCTGAAGATGGAAAGCGAGCAGTACACCAATTCCTTCAAGGCGCGAGGGGCCATGAACAAAGTGCTGTCGCTTACCGGGGAGGAGAGGACCCTGGGCGTGGTGACCGCATCGACGGGCAATCACGCGCAGGGCGTCGCCCGGGCGTGCATGATCGCAGGTTGTCCAGGTACCATTTTTCTGCCCAATCGTGTCGATCCGTCCAAGGCGGAAGCAATCAGGCGGTATCCCGTGGACCTGATCTTCCACGACGGCGACGCGCTGGAAACGGAGTTGCACGCCAAGCATCAGGCAGCCGTACAGGGCAGGGTCTGGATATCGCCCTACAACGATCCCCAGATTATCGGCGGCCAGGGTACCATCGGCATCGAACTGTCGCGCCAGTTGCCTTCCATGGATGATGTCCTGATTACCGTGGGTGGCGGTGGGTTGGTCGGCGGGGTGGCCGTTTACCTGAAGGCATATATGCCCCATATGCGGATCATCGGCTGTCTACCCGAACGATCGGCGGCCATGTATCACTGCATCCGCGCCGGGCAGATCGTAAGTACCGAGCAGCATGATACCCTCTCGGATGGTTCCGCAGGCGACGTCGAACCGGGATCGATGACCTACCCGGTCTGCCGCGACCTGGTCGACGACTACATCCTGGTATCTGAGGACGAAATCGGCCGTGCCATCCGGTTCATGGTCGAAGAGCATCACAAGATCGTCGAAGGCGCCGCCGCCGTCTCCGTGGCCGCCCTGCTGAAGCGAAAAGACGACTTCCGGGGACGTACCGCGGTCATCCTCATCTGCGGCGCCAACATCGCCGCTTCGACCCTCGCAGCCGTGCTGGGGTCTTGACAACACCACTCATACGGAAGGGTCCCATGTCCCAATCACGTCCGAACATCCTGTTCATCATGTCCGACGATCACGCGTCGCACGCCATAAGCGCCTATGGAAGCCGGATAAACTCGACGCCCCATATCGACCGGATCGCGGCGGAAGGCATGCGTTTCGACAACTGCTTCTGCACGAATTCCATCTGCACGCCCAGCCGTGCGGCCATACTTACGGGCACGTACAACCATGTAAACGGCGTCACCACCCTTTCCACCCACCTGGACGGCCGGCTGCTGAACTATCCCAAGGTGCTCCAGGAACACGGTTACCAGACGGCGGTGGTCGGCAAGTGGCATCTCGGCCACGGCGGGATTCACGACCCCACGGGCTTCGACTACTGGAACGTGCTGCCCGGACAGGGACTCTACCACGATCCCGAGATGATCGAAATGGGGGAGAAGACTAAGCGTCGCGGCTACGCCACCGATCTGATCACGGATTACGCACTGGACTGGCTCAGCGATCGCGACAGGGACAAGCCCTTCTGTATCATGGTGCACCACAAGGCGCCGCACCGGCCCTGGGAACCCGATGACAAACACGCCCTCATGTACGAGGACGAGGACATCCCCGAGCCGGAAACCTTCGACGATGACTATTCGAACCGCGCCCGTGCCGCCGCGGCTGCCCGGATGCGCGTGGACCGCGATTTGAACGCGGAGGATCTGAAGGAGCCCGTGCCGGAGCGCCTGACACCCGCCGAGGAGAAACGCTGGAAATACCAGCGGTATATGAAGGATTACCTGCGGTGCGTGGCTTCCATCGATGATAACGTGGGCCGGCTGCTGGATTACGTCGACGAAGAAGGTATCGGGGAGGACACCATCGTGATTTATACTTCGGACCAGGGGTTTTTCCTTGGCGATCACGGATGGTACGACAAGCGGTTCATGTACGAAGAGTCCCTGCGCATGCCATTCCTGATCCGATATCCCAGGGAGGTCGCACCGGGCAGCATTAACCGGGACATGATCCTGAACGTCGATTTCCCCGCCACGTTTCTGGACTGCGCCGGCGTGGAAGCGCCGCCGTCTTTCCAGGGAAGCTCGTTTAGTTCGCTTTTGCGGGGCGAGACCCCGCCCGACTGGCAGACTTCCATGTACTACCGGTACTGGATGCACGGCGCCCACCACAACGTCTGCGCCCATTACGGCGTCCGGACCCTTTGGTACAAACTGATCTACTATTACGGCGACCCGCTCGGCCAGGAAGGCGCGGTAGGTCCGAAGGAGCGTCCGGAGTGGGAACTATTCGATCTGGAGCGGGATCCCAGCGAGATGAAAAACGTCTACTCGGACCCCGAGTACGCGGAAGTGGTCGCGTCGTTGAAGGGGGAATTGAACCGGCTTCAGGAAAAGGTGGGGGATGCGCCGTATGGCGGCTAGCCGGGTTGAATAGAGAACCCGGCTAACAACGTCTATGCGCCGGCCAGCCTGGAACTGTTAACCTTCTGACGCCAGCTTGCTCTGCTTGGGCTGAAAATGCACGGCGGCGACGGCCTTTCGCACGACATCCACGTTCTCGGTGAAGAGAATGCCGAGTTGCGTCAATGTCCGGTCCATCCGGGTATTCTTGTCGTGCACCGGGAAGATGTGCAGGTTCTGGACCCTGACCTTCATATCGTCCACCATCTCGCCGGCCATGACCACCAGGTCCGAGTCCTTGAGGGCCGAGAGTTTTTCCTCGCTGTATTCTTCCACACGTATGTTCATCTCGTCCAGGAACGTGCGCAGCACCCGGCTTACATCCACGTTGGATACGGCCAGGATTACCCGCTTGTACCGGTCCGGCGACAGGGATACGTTTTCGGTCCGCAGATCGGCGATGTACTCGGTGTGTTCCTTGAACCATCGGCGAATGATGGAGTAACCGTTCAGACGGAGCAGGCCGTTGCGCAACTGGCGGGCGGCTTCCCGCTTGTTCAGTTTCACCGCGTTAAAGGCCGCGCTGGCCAGCTTGGCAAGAATACGGTGCGGCGCGTACATGCCCATCATGCCTTCCATCACCGTGTTGACCAGCTCGTAACGGGTCATGTTCGAGACGGGATGGTTGGCATGGTGGCCGTCGTAGTGGCTCCAGTCGTGGCTCAGGTACTCGCCGCCCTGGAGATCGTAGCGGATGGTGTCTTCTGACCCGGGCAGGTAGGTCAGGATCATGCACTGCGAGGTCGCAAGGTCCTTCTTCTTGGCGAATTCAAACTGGGTCTTGATGGTCTCCGGATGGTCCGAATCGACGCCGGCGATGAACATGGCATGGAGATCGATGCCGTGACCGTGGATAGAGTCTATGGCCCTTTCCACGTCAAGGGCCGTCTCTTTCTTGCCATAGAGTTCCAGTGCCGTCTCGTCAATGGATTCGAAACCGACCATTACCCGGTCGCATCCGGCTTCGCGCATCTTCTTCATCAGGGCCGGCTGCTTTGAAATCTCGTGGCGCATCTGGGCCGCCCAGGGAATTTGCAGCTTCCGGTCGATCATCCCCTGCATGATAGCCATGGTGCGGTCGACGGGAACGTTGAAGATATCGTCGGCAAAGAACAGGTAGCTGAAGTTCGGCATCTTCTTCAGGTAGGTTTCGATCATGTCGAGCACACGCTCGACCGAATGCCCCCGGAGCTTGTGGCCGTTCAGCTTGGTCACGGTACAGAAACTGCAGTCCCATGGACAACCCCTCTGGGTCTGCACGGACATGATGTTCAATTTACTCGAAGGCACCAACGAAAAATCAGGTATGGGCAGTACGTCGAGATCATCGGCTTTCGGACGTTCCGGATTGTGTACCGCCCCGCCGTTCTCTATCCAGGACAGGTTGGCAATTCCCCGGTAGTCCGCACCGGATTCCAGGCACTTGATTAGTTCAACAAGGGCCTCTTCCCCTTCGCCCCGAACTACGAAATCACTATGCATCAGCGCTTCGTCCGGCACGAACGTCGGATGGGTTCCGCCCATTACGATCGTCTTTTCCGGGTATACGTTCCGGATGAAATCGGCGTACTGGTAGGATCCAGGCGCTGTCGACGTCAACGAGGAGATGCAGATCAGGTCGGCTTCCGCGAACTCGTTCGTGTCGATGTCCTCCACCTCTTCCAACATGACCCGCACGCCGTATCCCAGATTGCGCAGGATCGTCGCCAGCACCACGCAACCTATGCGTGGGATATACGCGTCCGAGTACACGTGCAGATGGGAGGATTTCGGTTCGAGAAAGAGGATATGCTTAATCTGTTGTTGCATTTAAGGCTCCTGTAGGAAACCATTGGTAACTGCACCGTTGTTGGTGCGGTCTATTGTTGGTGCGGTCTATTGCATGGATGCGATGAATCGGTCAAACAGGTAATCGGCGTCGTGCGGCCCAGGTGACGCTTCGGGATGATACTGTACCGAGAAAACCGGATATCGCCTGTGTCTGAGCCCTTCGAGCGTCCGGTCATTCAGGTTTATGTGGGTCAACTCCACCTCGGACTCGTCGAGGGTGGAAGCGTCGATTGCGAATCCGTGATTCTGGGCGGTGATTTCCACCCGTCCCGATTCGCACTGCCTTACAGGCTGGTTGGCGCCGCGGTGGCCGAACTTCAGCTTGAACCGCTCTCCGCCCAGCGCCATGCCGAGTAACTGGTGACCAATACAGATGCCGAATATCGGCTTATGTTCGATCAGGATTTTCAACTCATCTATGGCATATTGAACGGCACCGGGATCACCCGGACCGTTAGACAACATGATGCCGTCCGGGTTCAAACGCAATACCTGTTCGGCCGTGTAGTCCGCCGGCAAAACGAGCACCTGGCAGCCCCGGCGGGCCAGGTTTCGTAATATGTTGTGCTTGACTCCGTAATCCATCACCACGACCCGGTAGATTCCGGGTTCGTCAAAGTCTTCCCAGATCTTCTCCGGATTGTCCCCGTCAAGGTCCATGTAGATACGGCGGTCTCCCTCCCACCGGAATGGACGATCAGTGGTTACTTCGCGGACCAAGTCCATGCCTACGAGGCTGGGCACGGCATTTGCTTTTGCCACAAGCGTATCAGGGGTCGCCGAGCCGGAACTTATCACACCGCGCATGACTCCGTCGCCTCGAAGGCGGCGGGTCAGTGCCCGGGTATCGATGCCGGAAATGCCTACAACACCATGGTCGGTCAGGAAACGATCGAGACTGCCGGTTGCACGCCAGTTGCTCGGGTTTCGCTGGTATTCCCGAACCACGAATCCTTCCACGTGCGGGTGAAGCGATTCCAGGTCGCCGGGATTCACGCCGTAATTCCCGATCAAAGGGTAGGTCATGGTTACGATCTGACCTTTATACGACGGGTCCGTCAATATCTCCTGATACCCGATCATGCTCGTGTTGAAAACGACTTCTCCCACCTTTTCCCCGGTAGCGCCGAAGGATTCGCCTTCATAGACTGTGCCGTCTTCCAGGGCCAGCCATGCCTCCATACACGCTCCTTCTAAGGGATATCAGCGGGATCCATTCAAATATTAGGATTACGATACCCGGAACAGACCGGCATGTCAAGGAAATTCGATCCTGAGCACACCAGACCAGCGCTTCTGATTTCTGTCTGCGCAAGCTCCTCCTGAACGCTGTTTACGCTTTACTCGAGTTGGTATTGCAGGTATATTACGAAGCCACCATGGAGGAAACTGAATGGCTTTTCTGAACGTCTTGATGCTGTTGGGACTCGTCGCAGCAGCCGTGCCGCTGCTCATTCACCTGTTTCATCGCCAGCGAGTCTCCACCGTCGATTTCAGTTCCGTCATTTTTATCAGGAATCACCATCTTCAACGTTCCCGGGCACTCAGACTCCGGGAACTGCTGCTTCTGATCCTCCGGACGCTTATCATCCTGTTCCTGGTGCTGGCGTTCTCCAGACCGGTGATCGAAGGCGTGGCGGGTTCACTGCTCGGCAGTGGCCTCAAGCAGAGGACCGTATTCGCCATTGTGCTGGACAATTCGTACAGCATGGGCGCGGGGAGCCACGGAGACACGCCGTTCACCGCCGCCATGAGCGAGGCCGGCCGGATCATCGACACGATGCGCGACGGTGACGAGGGGTTGCTCGTATTGTCGGCAGCACCTCCGGAGGTTCTGCCAGCCGTTCCCACGACTCGCATGGAAACGCTCAGGAACCTGTTGGCGGACGTGGAAGTCTCCGAACGATCGGGAGATATTGCCGGCGCCCTGAACCTCGCACGGGAAAAACTGACCGGCATCGTTTCGGCGAACAAGCAGGTATACCTTCTGTCGGATTTACAGCGAAGCGACTGGCAGGCCTTAGAGGAATACGCCGCGGCAGACCCGCTGGAACCCTCCCTTCAACTCCATCTGTATCCCTTCGAGGCCACGGGGGTGGACAACGCCAGTATCGACGAGGTTTCCGTGAGCGAGGGTCTGTTGATCCACAACCAGCCGGAACAGTTCGTCGCAACCTACACCAACCGGAACAGCGCCGCGCTAAACGGCCGGGCGGTCAGCCTGATCATCAATGGAGAGAAAAGGGACAGCCGCCAGGTATCCGCCGACCCGGGTGAGACCGGTGCCGTGCAGTTCAACGTCCTGATCAACGAGCCGGGGAGATACAGCGGATACATGGAATGGGACGAGGATGATATCTCCGCGGATAATCGACGTTACTTCACGCTTGCCGTCCCGGAGGCCATCGGCGTTACCGCGATAGGTCAGGCAGAGTCTCGGTATTTCATCGAACAGGTGCTGAAACCGTCGGGCGGACTGGTGACCCCCGTGGAACTTCGGACTGCATCCGCCGATGTGTTGAACAGCGATCTGTACGAGTCGGGGGTGCTGATCGTAGATGGCGGTGTGGAACTGACGCCTGCACGGCTTTCCAGCCTGGAGCGGTACATCTCCTCCGGCGGGGGCGTATTGATGTTCCTGGGCAGCGGGCTGGACACGGCCGGGTACGGGAACGGATTTTTCAAGAACGTCTTTGGCTGTTCGATCACGGGAAGAAGGGGGACACCCGGCCAGAAACAGTCCTTTCTCCGCCTGGACCAGGTCGACCATGAGCACCCGGTTTTCCATTTCGCCGGTCGTTCAACCGACGCTTTGTCGACCGGCGCGGCCCGGTTCTACGCGTCCTATACCGTGGATGCGGAACTTCGCGCACAGGTGATCGCCCGGTTCACGGACGGCACGCCGGCGATCCTTGAGGGACGATTCGGGAGCGGCCGGGCATTGTTGATTGCAACCGACTTAAACACCGGATGGAGCGATCTGGCGTTGAGAAGCATGTTCGTGCCGTTCATGCATAGAAGCGTCCGGTACCTGCATCCATCCGTAGCGGTGGCCGAAGGAAGTTATATTGCGGGAAATCCGGTGGTGCAACCGCTGGTGATAACCTCGTCGAATAACAACCTGAACCTGGAATATCCGTCTGGCCGTTCGGAGGCGGTAAACACCCGGGTCGGTCGCCATGGGATTACCTTAGAGGTCCCGGATACGAAGCAACCTGGCGTGTACCTGCTGCGGGACGACGAGGTCGTTGTGCGGGCTTTCGCGGTCAATCCGGACACGCGGGAATCGGACCTGGAGCGGCTTCCCCTGGATCAGGCAGTCGGATTGTTTGGGGACGATGCGTCCGTCGTTCTCATGAGCGAGGGATCCTCCGCGGGCCTCGAGGACGGCAGGGCCTCCAGTACTGCGGATCGGTATGAAATCTGGAAATCGCTGATTGTCCTGGCTTTGCTGCTTCTGCTGGTCGAATACTGGCTTTCAGGTTCGCGAACCGGGGGCAAAGTGGATCGGACGGCAGGTAACGAATTCGAGCCGGTCCGTAATGACGCCAGGGTGACCTCTGGGAACGGACTGGCCGGCCGGATTCGACAGCGCCTGGATAGATATGGCAAGGCGATCGGGATTGTCGAATAACGAGAACTGAAACAACCATTCCAATACAGAGCCAGACCTATGCACGAAATGCACGAAATACCTCGAAACCTCCGTGAACGCGCTTTGCTGATCGGTATGGTTCCCTCCAGTGATCGAGTCGCCGAGATGGAAGAATCGCTCGATGAGCTGGCCCTGTTGGCCGATACCGCCGGAGCGGAAATCGTGGGGCGAATCATTCAAGTCCGCAGCGCCATGCACCCGGCGTATTATATCGGAACCGGCAAGGCGAAGTCGATCGCCGAGCAATGCAAGGCGGAGGATATCGACCTGGTGATTTTCGACGATGATCTCACGCCGGCTCAGGTGAGGAACCTCGACCGAATCATCGAGCGCCGCATCCTGGATCGCAGTGGCCTCATCCTGGACATATTCGCTTCACGGGCCAAGTCGAGGCAGGCCAAACTGCAGGTTGAACTCGCCCAGTTGCAGTACATGATGCCGCGCCTCACGAGGCAGTGGGACCACCTATCTCGACAGGAGGGCGGCGTGGCGGGGGGATCGGGCGGCGCCATCGGGGTGCGGGGGCCTGGTGAAACGCAACTCGAGATCGACCGGAGGCTGATCCGCGGGCGTATCACCCACCTGCGCAGGAAACTGGACCAGTTGGTCGCTTCCTACAATCGTCAGCGTCAGCGCAGAAGCGCCATGTTCTGCATTACCCTGGTCGGATACACAAATGCCGGCAAGTCTACGATTTTCCATGCGTTCACCCAGGCCGACACACTGATCGAAAACCGGCTGTTCGCCACCCTGGATGCGACCACGCGCGTGATAAACGTGACCGACGGCCAAGCGGTACTCCTATCGGACACCGTGGGTTTTATCCGAAAACTGCCCCATCATCTGATCGCGTCTTTCAAAAGCACGCTGGCCGAGGTCTACGACGCGGATCTGCTCCTGCACGTGGTGGACGGCAGCCATCCCAATCACGTTGAACAAATCGCTACGGTGAACCAGGTGCTGACGGAACTAGGGGTTTCCGACCTGCCCATGCTGCTGGTCTTCAACAAGGCCGACCAGTTGGAAAGCCCGGACGCACTGGACATCCTGACGCTTTCCTATCCCGATGCCATCGCCGTATCCGCCCTGGATCCCGGGGACATTGACCGTTTGCGTACCAGGATCTCAAGGTTGATCGATCAGCGCCGCGTGGAGCTAGAACTGCTGATTCCCTACGATAATGGCCATGCCGTGTCCGTCGCTTACGAAGCGGGCGATGTGCTGTACCGGGAAGATGAATCAGAGGGCGTTCGTCTGACCGTCCGCATGATGCCATCCGTGGCCGGACGGCTCGGCAAGACGTTAGACGCTTTCATTTGCAGAGACGCGGAATGAATCGTGTGGACTGGGTGGGGCAGGATACATTGCATTGCCCCGGCAACAGGGTCGGTGCTCTACGGTTTGGTATCGGGATTAGGATTGTCGACGGGCGATTCTGGAAATCCACCGAAATCCTGGTTAAAGAGTTCATTAAAGAGTAGCAATTCCTGGCGCCACTGTGGATTGTACATTTCTGCCCTCGCTGACGAGTGCATCAGTTCGTATTTGCCAATATCCCTTCGATCGCCAAAGATGAAAAAATGACGGTTGCCTTCCGTGGTTCGACTCGGGTCTCCGTCGACACCTTCCGTGTAGTACCAGATATGGTACGGCTTCATGGCGTTATCGTTGTCGTGCCGTTCGATTTCTTCCGGCTGACCGTATCGGATAAACACCTTACCCCGGTCGCCTTCGGCCCCGCCCAGTTGATAGTCCGAATAGGAAAAGCGCTCGTTGAATACAATCATGGATTCGTTTTCCGGTGTTTCGGGCGTTGGATCGCGCATGCGCCAGAATGCGATCAGGAATTCGGTCTTCCCTTCGAGGTCGAGACTGTCGTAAAGGTCCCGCTCGCGTTTGGAAGCCAGTATCGCCAGCATCCTCCGGCCTCTCTTAGCCTGCTCTTCGGTCAACACCGTGACAGGTGGAGGTGGTAGCGGAGGCTGGACGATCTCGAATACGGCCGAACTCGAAGCTTCAATACCGGACTGGATGTCCCTGACTTTCACCTCCAGCGTATAGATATCTTCCGGAAAGGTCATGTAGTCCAGTGTGATCACGTCCAGTCCGTCGGTACCCGAAATCTGCTGGTTCTTCTTGGGAGTAAGGGGAAAAGTCATACCGTTGGCGTGACTGGTTACCGAGGGATAGATGTCGTAGGCGAATTCTTCTCCGGTCGAATCGGGAGACAGGTTATAAATCTCGAAGTAGAGGTACATGGTACGGGGTTTGTAACTGCCGTCTTCAGGCATCACGGCCCATTTCTCGAATATCCGAAGGGGATTCGGTAGGATCAGGAGGCCGTTTTTCGTGAATCGGTTGCTTTCTTCGGATCTTTGGATGAGCGAGGAGAACTGTATGCCGCTTACTGTCAGTTCCGGGGTACTTAACGCCGGGGCGAAAAAGGGTTTGACGGCCTCGCCGACGCGCTTGGAGTTGAGGTCGGTCACGAGAACTTTCGCCTGGTACGAACCCGCAGGGACTCCCGCGGCGATCTGCTCCATTATCACCCTTTCCTCGCCCCTGCGCGAAACGACGACGGGCCGGTCCGTCTGGTATTCCCTCGTTTGTACCGTTTGAAAGGCGATATTGTCCTGGTCGTCGATGATGGCCAGGTCGATCGAAAAGGTAGCGACGTAGATCTTGTCATCTTTCTCTTCGAGGGTAAACTCGCTGGGACGGCACAGGAAATAGAACTCCAGGTAGGTCTGTTCGTCCGTCCCCCTGAAACCGTTCACGTCCACGGCGAAATCGATCTCACCGGTGCTGTTTGCCGGCAGCAGGACGGGATTGCCGAGGACACCGGTAGTATCGGCTTCCCATGATGTCGAATCTTGCACAGAGGCGAGCGCGGACCCTGAGCCAAACAGAAACAGGATGCACATCAATCGGCAGTAGATTCGTACCACTTCGGTTTTCTCCAGGTTTGGGACAAATCCGGGTACTGAAATAAATGAGAACCCGGTGGTCGCGATTCGTCCGAAGCAGGGATAACGATTGACTTGTGGTTAAAAAACGTCGATCTATGATATCCCGTGGACACGCATTGTTGCGTCCTCAGTGTAGATCTCAATCTAAAGCGTTTTTTACCGTTGGGCAACTTATTTTGTCGAGACAACCGGGTTCGTTCGGCCGGTTGTGTACAGGAGGATTCCATGTTGCGGCTTTGGTCGGATCGAACCATACCTCCCCTGATTCGTTCAGAGTTTGAAAAACACCTGCACTTAAGCGGCTCGGCCGAGGAGTCCCCCGAAGATCCGCTCCGCGACCTGCCCGGGGCCCATGCCATCGTCGCCGGCGGCCGGAGGACATACGACGGGAAGTTCATGGATCAATATCCGGACCTGAAGGTTATCTGCAGGACCGGGATAGGCATCGACAACATTATCGTGGAGGAAGCGACAGAAAGGGACATCGCGGTCTGCAATACGCCGGAGGGCCCTACCCTGTCCACGGCCGAAACGGCGATCGCTCTGATCCTTGCCGCGGTGAAGGATTTGAAGCGTATTTCCAAGATATTCGCGGAACAGCCTGAGCAGGACTACCTGACAGGTTATCCGGGCATGGAGCTATTCGGGCGAACGCTGGGACTGATCGGGCTCGGCCGAATCGGCAGCCGCGTGGCCAAGGTGGCCGTCGCCCTCGACATGCGGGTGGTAGCCTACGATCCCTATATCGGGGATGAGCGGGCGGCGGAACTGGGCATCGAACGGGAACACTCCATCGCGGCCGTGCTTTTCAGATCGGATGTCGTTTCGGTACACGCCCCCTTGACGGAGGAAACCCGCCACCTGATGAACGAAAACCGGTTCGCGCAGATGAAACAGGGTGCTTTTTTCGTCAATGTGTCGAGGGGCGGACTCGTGGACGAAAACGCGCTTTGCGCCGCGCTCGACCAAGGGCATCTGGCAGGAGCGGCCCTGGATGTCTGGGATCCCGAACCTCCATCCCGGGACAACCCGCTGCTGCATCGCGAAGACGTTGTCGCCACTCCGCATATAGCCGGAGTGACCGTCGCGAGCAGGGAACGCATGTGGAGGATGGCGCTGTCGATGGCCCTTCAGGTATGGAACGGACAGAGGCCGGACCATATCGTCAATCCTGAAGTCTTGCCGGCTACCTGAATACTTGTACGTCGGCTGCCCGCGGAACGTCGACGCCGTGTTTCATGCGCATGATTTCCTTCTGCCTCTCATTCAGCAGGTCGTGCCACTCGACTGGAAACCGTTCGTGGGGATCGTACTGGAACAGGAGCATGCGCTTACGGTAATGGGCGAACAGGGCGTGCCGGTTGGCGCGGCTGTTGTTGGCGCCCCCGCCGTGCCAGCACTGCCCGTTGAATACCAGTACGCTTCCGGCGGCAGCCGAGGGCTGCACATAGTATT
This sequence comes from bacterium, assembly GCA_965225915.1. Taxonomy (GTDB): domain Bacteria; phylum JAAXHH01; class JAAXHH01; order JAAXHH01; family JAAXHH01; genus JAAXHH01. The sequence continues at coordinate 3,583,358 of OZ245326.1, read as the reverse complement.
TGACTTCAGCGTCTGCGTTTGGGTGGGGAAGTCCGCTTTTGTGGGTTCCCGGAACGACCCGTGTTCCTCCGTTGGTCGGAGAAAAATCGTCCAGCATCCACACAGTGTTCATCATGACCGGTGAGGCCATGTTGAGCATTTCCGCCGGAATATCGCTGTGAAATCCCTGGTTACCGTCGCCAGGCCGAACGATGCGACTGTTCAGGCTGCCCAGAATCAGGGTTGGTTCGAGGAAGTGTACCAGGATGGGCAGGATACGGGGATGATCGATAACCGGAAAGAAAATGGGATCGAGGGTCGGCAGATTGCTCACGTGGCTGCAGGAGCCCTCGCCGCCGCGCTCCTCGCCAATCTCTTCGTTCAGGCGGATCAGCGTATTGCGCATTGCTTCGACCTGGTCGGGTGTCAGCACATGCTCCACGACCGTGAATCCGTACAGGCCCAGTTCGTAGATTGCGTTTTCGAGTTCGGTCATGTCTGTACCAGGAATTCGCCGGGAATTCTCGTACCTTCGTACTGGGCGTCCCTGGGCCGGGCCAGGATGGGTTCGGGTATTTCGTCCTTCCAGTAGTCCGGCACGGTCGGGGGACGGTTGTGCCAGCCCAGGAGGAGCGTACGTCTCCTGTCGCTGTTATTGCCGCGTGCCGTGTGCAGGGTCCTGGCGTCTCCGATCACCAGGTCGCCCGCCCTTACGGGCAGATCGACGGCATCCGGGTGTTCGCCGAACATGACAGGATCGTTTACATCGGCAAAGTACGCGGTCTTCTGATGGGCGACTTCGACCTGGTCGTGAAGTGGGATGCGCTTCCGATGCGTGCCGGGTATGACGCGGAAGCAGCCGTTTTTAAAGTTGGTGTCCACTAGGTAGTAGGAGAAGAACAGGGTCTGGGGCCATGGCGCCATGCTGATCGGATCGTTCCAGGCCATCCAGTCCTGGTGCCAGTAAAGGGGCGGTCCCCCGGCCGGTTTGCTGAGAATGATGATGGTTCCGGAAGCAGTGAAGTCGTTCAGACCCATTGCGTCCAGGATCTTCCTCGTGTCAGGCCATTCCAGCAGTTTCTGCATTACGGTGTTGTCCTTGCCGAGTACGTGCAGATCGGAGCCCTGATACTGCCATTCAGGCGGATGTTCTACGGAGTCCAGCAGGTGGTCCGATTCCTGGCGCAGGTTATCCAGGAAGTCACCGGTCAACACGCCCGCGATGTGGCAGTACCCGTCGCGGATCAACTGCTCGCACAACCGCATGCCCTCTTCCTTAGTCATTTCACGCTCCTTGTACTCGCTTACGAGACATCGTACCCTGTTTACATACCCGTTTCATCTACCTGTTGCCACGGGATAATTTATTGTCTACCAGGTAGTTGTAGCTCTTCTTCACTGCTTCTACCATGTCCGTCGCGCAACTGTCCAGTTCGACAATATGCCATTCGGTGTGGCTTCCTCCAGCCGCGATCACTCCAGGGAGATCCACCTTGCCTTCACCCAGGGCTGTCATGTCCGTATTCCGTTGACAAGGGCCGTCCTTCAGGTGAAGCAGAGGTGCGCGCGCACCAAGGCGTTCGAGCACACCGGCTGGATCAGGGCCGCCGACCTGAACCCAGTATACATCCACCTGGAAAAAAACCTCCGGCGATAGATAATCAAGGAGGATTTCCGTCGCGGTCCGCCCTTCCACCTGCAGGTACTCCCACCAGTGATTATGAATCCCGAAGGTCAATCCGTGGGGAGCCACCGCGGCCGCTGCCTCGTTGAAACGGTCCGCCGTCCACCTGATTTTGTCCACGGAATTGTGGTCCTCAGGGCCCAGTCCCGAGACCACGCGGGTGGTGCCCAGCGTACCGGCCGTATCTATGACGTAGGAAGTGTTATCCCCCACGGGAATAGGCAGGTGGGCGCTTGATACCTTGAGGTTAAGGGAGCGAAAGAGCTTCCCGGCCGCTTCCGGCGTGGTACCCGGGAAACCGGCGGGTTCGACGCCCGCGTATCCAATCTCCGCGGTCAGGTTCACCACGTGTTCGAAGTCCTTGTCGGCCAGTGCTCTGAGGGTATAGAGCTGCAGGGCTACGGGAGGGGGCATATCACGGTACCTCTTTCTGTATACTTCAGACAGCCCTTGGGCTGTTCGCCATGGATATTCATGTAAACGGATTGATTTTTAAAAATGCGGGATGAATATACGAAGCGTGCTTCCCGCGTGCAAGCGAATCGTCAAGTGACGTTGTATTCGATGCTTCCGTCGCCGCTTGACAGGGCAGCGTCGCATTTGCGCAGCATGCGTAGCACGCTTTCCTCATGGGTGATTTCCACGAGTTCGTTTTTCCCAAACCACCCCAGATCGTGGGATTCATCGCTTAATTTCAACGGTTGCTCGGTGGAGGCGATCAGCAGGTACCGGAGGTCATAGTGGTGATGGGCGGCTACCCCGGCCCGGGCTGCGATCTCGTGTATGTCCACGTCCAGGGGAACAAATCCTTCCGGCTCCCGGTATAACCCGAAACCGGCCAAACCGGATTCTTCTTCCGCTTCTCGCAGGGCTACCAGGTGAGGCAGGGCGCAGCCATCGGCGTGGCCGCCCAACTGCAACCAGCGATTGAAGATCCGATGCCGGGTCATCAGGAACTTCGAACGGTCGGGCGAGACGATCCAGGTCGACCCGGTGATGTGTCCTGGCATGCACGTTCTTTCAAAACAGTCGGGGTGACCTGCGACCAGGGTACGTATCCGTTCCACCGCATCCCGTTCATCCGGATAACGCGCCAGGTAATGATCCAGCACCTGAAGTAAATTCCTTCGGTGCGGCGAACCCGCTTCTTCCTCGATTCCCTTTCTCATCATGTCGATTCCCAGTAGCAAGGTACATCCAGTTCATTACCCAGGACGCGGAGTGACTGAATATGCTTATCGTCAAGCGGGATTCCGTTAATGCTGAAATCGACTTCCCGTTCAGCCTCCAGTTCACCGGGAAGCAAGGTGCGGTCCAATCCCGGTAGAGGATCCATGGCGTGTATGTTTTCCCGCAGTTCTGTGACCGTTCGGGTGTAGTCGCCAGGACTACCGATGAAAGCGGGATCCACGACGATGGCGGTGAGGCTGCTGGTGGCTCCCGGATACCGGAGTTTAATGGATGATTGCGCGTCCACGGGCCAGGTCATCATGGCGGAGGTGACCTGGTATGCCAGTCCCTTGATCAGTGGGAGTACGCTGATCTCCGCGATCCTGAGCTGGTTGTCGGGCATATCCAGGTGCGTTCCCATGTCGATCAGCACGGGCGGTTCGCCCTCCGCCGCGGGGAACCCGAAACTCACCGGCGGGTTGTTCAAAGCAAGGATGACGGGTTGTGGATGTTCGAAATCAAGGGTACTGATGTGCGTGCTGTAGTACAGGCAGATCATGCCCGCCCCTGTAGCGATGCGCGTCCAGTTTCCGACCGATCCCGTGTGGCCGCAGTGGGTCGCCGTTACCAGGCAGATCCCTGTCGATCTTGCACGGGAGACTGCCGAACGAATCGCCCTGGAGGATGCCAGGTGCCCAATTCCTCCGTCACCGTCCCACTGCACCACCGAACCAGCCTCGCGATAAATCTTGATATTCGGCCTCTGATTGTACTTCTCAGTTTGGAAGGACTTCACGTAGTCCGGAAGCTGCCGGGTTCCATGACTAAGCACGCCGCGCAGGTCCGTTGCGGTAAGGTAATCGGCCATTTCAACGGCATGGGCATCGGTCAATCCCGATTTCAGCATCGCCTCCCTCGATAACCGGTGCAGGGCGTTCGTGTCGTAGCGAGGATTGTTGTAATCTACCGGAATAATGGCCATGAAATTCTCTTTATGCTTTGGTCGTTCTGTAGAATGGTTTCTTCGGGTCGGAACATCGTGCTTTCCACGGTCCTATTACATAATGGGTCCGGAAAGGAATGACAACCGCAATCCGAGGGGTCTGGTATCGAATTGACTCGTCATGAATAGCCAGGTACATTCAGGGGCGGGTAACATCCTGTACATAGAAACGCTTACCTAGAATGCTGGTTATTCCCACATGAAGGATGGTAGAGGATGCCGGATCTCCCTCTCCTCAACTAGTTGGCTCTGGTAACAGGTGCGACGCGAGGCACGGGACGCGGTATCGCCCGCATGCTGGGCGCGGCGGGCGCCACGGTCTACTGTACTGGCCGCAGCGTGCACGGGCAACCCGCTACACCGGGCAGACCCGAAACAATCGAAGAGACTGCCGAAATGGTCACGGCTGAAGGCGGATGCGGTATAGCCGTCCGGACGGACCACACGGTGGAATCCGAGGTGGAAAGCCTCTTCGCCCGAATCCGGGAAGAGCAGGACCGGCTGGATATCCTGGTGAACGACATCTGGGGAGGCGACGAACTCACCGAATGGGGAAAGCCCTTCTGGGAACTCGATACCTCCCAGGGGCTCAGGATGTTCGAGCGGGCCGTTCACTCGCATATCATTACAAGTCGCCTAGGCACGCCGTTGATGATCGAACGTAATTCGGGACTTATCGTGGAAGTAACGGATGGAGATACGACGGGGTATCGAATGAACCTGTTCTACGATCTCGCCAAGATCTCCACGATCCGTCTGGGATACGCAATGGCGTGTGATCTCCACAAACACAATATTGCTGCGCTGACGGTTACCCCCGGATTTCTCCGGTCCGAAGCGATGCTGGACGGTTTCGGGGTCACAGAAGCGAACTGGCGGGATGCTATCGCGAAAGATCCCTATTTCGCGGAGTCGGAGACGCCATGTTACATGGGAAGAGGCGTAGCAGCCCCTAGCGGCCGATTCGAACGTTGCATTTAAAAGCGGTGGATTGTACTCCAGTGGATCGCTCGCCAGAGAATATGGTTTTACCGATCTCGACGGGCGCCGCCCTGACTGGGGAAGCTACTTCCCTGCCAGGGTGCAGGAAATCGTCGACCAGGACGAAAATCCGGACGAGATGGGTCTGTACGTGGTCCGCACAAGGCTTCACCAGATCGAATTGGACCCCGCCGCGAAAGGAGAGGTCCAGCGCCTCCGCGCCTATCTGGACCGGTACGAGTGATGGATGGTGAAGCTGCTATGCTGCAGGGCGCTTCGCTCAAGGAATTAATGCTGTTTATCCGCAAGCGCGGTTTTGCGGTTTTGAAGAATCAATAGTACCTTGTTTTAATCGTGATTCCGGACTATAATCCTTTTACACTTATCCCTATCCAGCAAGAAATCCTGTAAGTTATTCTGACCCAGACGGAGGCTAAAGCCATGTCTGATAACGACGTATCGCAGTATATAGATCCCCGTATCCAGGACCCCGAGAAGTTCCAGAGTCTAACGAGGCGCGGATTCATCGGCAGTATGGCGGCCGGAGTGGCAGGCGCGGCCGGCTTGGCCGGCGCTTCGACCCTGCTGTCCGCGGCACCCGAGGCGGCAGCAGGACCTGTACCAGATCTCCCCGATATCCCGCCCGGCGGCGCCGCACCCGATGACGAGGCATACTGGGAAAAGGTGGCAGACCAGTTTATGCTTCGTGACGGCGTTATCTACATGAATTCGGGTACCCGCGGTATTTCGCCGATGAGCGTGCACAAGGCGCAGATCGAAGCCGTGGAATCGGTCAATTCGGATCCCAGCATGTGCTGGTCGACCTACTTTTTTGACGGCATGGATGATATTCGCCAGAAAATGTCTGATTTCGTGGGGGCCGAGGTCGAAGAAATCGCCTTTACTAACAGCACCACCGATGGGATGGGACTCGGATTCATGGGTCTGGATCTTAAGCGGGGCGATGAGATCCTGACGACGAACTATGACTACGGCTGGGTAAAGAATATGATGGCCTTTCGCGCTCAGCGAGACGGTCTTGAATTCAAGATGGTGGACATCTCGGATCCCGGTTTTCGAATGATCGAAGACCCGCAAAAGGTCATAGATGTCGTGGAAGCCGGCATCACGTCGAAAACCCGGTTCCTCACTATCTGCCATATCAACTATACCGATGGATTCATCATGCCGGTTAAGGAGATCTGCGAGATTGCGAGATCCAGGGGCATCATCACGTTGATTGACGGCGCACAGCCGCCAGGCATGATGAAGCTGGACATGAAGGATCTGGGATGCGACATGTACTCCGGACCTGGCCACAAGTACATGATGGCGGCCCAGCATACCGGGTTCCTGTTCCTCAGGAACGATGCGGCGGAAAGGGTGCAGCCCCTAGTATACACGGGCTCGCCGGATCCGGAACGGGCAATCGAGGGCGCCCGGAAACTGGAACAGCGGGGTTCTACGAGCTATTCGGACCGCATTTCGATCGGCGCGGCGCTCGATTTCCACAACAATCTTACCCGGGAGGCCACTGAAGCCCGCCTCCGATACCTGGCCCTACGCCTGAGACAGGGGCTGAGGGAGATCGACGGGGTCACCGTCTATTCTTCCGATGATCCCAAGATGTCGATGGCTCTCGTATCCTTTTCCATCAAGGACCAGAATCCTTCGGATATCGTCGGGCGCCTTTGGTACGGGAGCCCAAATATCTATATCCGGACCGTCGGGGCCGCCGGTGGATTCAGCGGTGTCCGGGCTACGTTGCACGTCATGGATACGGCCAGTCAGGTCGATACACTCATTAACAGGGTAAGAGGCCTGGTATAGGGTTAAATCCATAATGGACCGTGTGTTGTGTAGATTGCACAATCACCGGGAGTCAAAATGAGTGTAACGCGTTATCTGGTCGCCACGATCGCAGGCGCCGTGGTCCTGCTGGTAGTCGGTTTCGTCCTGTACGCGGTGTTATTTGTTGGCTATTTCGCCGCGAACGCGGAACCGGGCGCGGCTGAGATGGCCAAGAATCCACCTGAAATGCTGTTCATAATGCTGAGCGAATCGATTCTGGCTGTGTTATTGTGCCTGGTAGTCGGCTGCTGGGCAAGGGTATCCGGCGCAGGACCGGGATTAAGGACTGGTGCCCTTTTCGGTCTTCTGCTGAGTCTGATCATCAGTCTGTCGTTCTACGGCACGGTGAGCTACATGAATCTCCAGGCTACGTTGCTGGATGTTGTGCTGACAACGGCACGTATCTCCCTGGCGGGATCCGTGATCGGAGTCGTACTGGGCTGGAACAGATCGTCGGCCGCCGAAGCTTGACCATTCGGTACACATTGCCAGAACGTGTGTTGGTGGAGACTAGACTTGAATCCGGCGGGAGGGAATTATGACTGCACAACGATTCGCCGTGGCAACGATCGCCGGTGGCGTCACGGTGTTCATACTCGGTTTTGTTACCAGCATCCTGTTCACCGACCTGATGAGCAGTTACTCGGTGACGCCGCCCGATACGTATATGAAGGACAGTCCGGTCATGCTGTCTGTCGTCCTGGGTTCACTGGCCATGGGCGCGTTGTTGACCGTCGTACTCGGTTGCTGGACAGGTCATACCTGTGCCGTTAAGTCCTTCAGAACGAGTGCGATTCTCGGTGTGCTCATTTACCTGTACCTGGGTTTGAGCCTGTATGGCATGACAAACATGCTGAATTTCACCGGAACCTTCATCAAGGTCATCATCGATGCGGTTCAGGTAGCACTGACGGGAATGGTCGTTGGCGCCGTACTCGGTCGTGGCCGGCAAGCATAGCTGTATTCTTCTCCTTCAAGATGTATACTCTGATCGCACGTAAAACGCTCCACACGGGCAAAGACCTCGAAATCGGCGTCGTCAGGGCGCCGGACGATGAGCATCAACCGCTGGTCCGGCCGATCCTGGCTCACAAGCATGACAACGAACAGTGGCACCTCGACGAGGTGTTCGCGGGCCGTGTAGAATCCCTTGAAACAAGGTTTTATCTCGGTCTCCTGGAAAACCACGCCGTCTGCAATATCATGGTCAGCGAACACGGCGGCGCCGGGATCGTGAGCCACGTGTATACCGTGCCTGAACACCGGCGCAAGGGCGTGGCCCGGTTGGTCATGGCCGAGCAGATGGCCGATTTCAACTACCGGTCCGGCCGGTACCTGACCCTTTCCACAGGCTACGACACCCATCCGTACTACCTATACCACAGCTTTGGATTCCGGGGCGTGCTTCCTGAATCAGGACACATGAAATTCGCCAGGGACGCGGGATACGAGGCGGATCAGTTCCGACCGGCCGGTACCCGCGTCGTCCCGGCCGACTGGACGAACTGGCCCGCGCTGAATGTACTTTGCGCCCAGCCGGACCTGCCGCCGTTGCGCAATGTGGCACTGGGACACCTGGGCCCGCGCATGTTCGAGGGTGCTTACATCGGCTTGATGAGGAGTCTGCGGGACGCGAAACACCAGGCCCATCTGCTGATCAACCCCCGGGGCGCCGTCTCGGGTTACGCGACCCTTGTCCCGGACTCCCGCTGGCGCGGCCAGGTATACTTATTCGACCTGTTCGTACACCCAGCCTATTCGGACTGCTGTCGGAGTCTCGTGCAGGCATTCTCTTTGCCGGCGGACTGCAATATCCACTGCCACGTGATTTCCGATGACTTCGCGAAAATCGATGCACTGAAGGAAACGGGATTCGAGCAGGAGGCTACCTTGCGAAAGCATCCGGTCGGGCAAGGTCAAGTCATGGATATCGAGGTATACACGCGGTTTGCCGAGCGAGTGAACGGTTAGATCCCAGGCATGTAGTCCGTGCTGGGCGTCCGCGCAAGTCAAAACCCACCCTGGCCGCAAAAATCCGACCAGACTGCACCCGAGCCTGCTTTAGTCCAGCCCGATAGACTCTACTCCGCCCGCGCCGGCTTTTGCCCTGCCCGCTAGACCCTGCCTTTATCGCGATCGACTGGTCCGCCCAGCCTGTTCAGCGTCTTCTCGTGGATACCGCCGAAGCCGCCGTTGCTCATGAAGACGATCTGGTCCCCCAGGACCGCATGATCCGCCAGATGCGAAACGATCTGGTCCACGGTCGACATGGCGTCCGCTGCGAGTCCACGATCACGCAGTTCGTCCACCAGTTCCACCACTGAAAACCGGTTTCCAACGGGCGCTTTTTCGGGTAGGAAGACCGGCGCGATCAGTACATAGTCTGCTTCGTCGAAAGCGGTGGAATACGCCTCTTGGAAGATCCGGCGTATGGTCGTGGCGGTACGGGGTTCGAAGACGGCCCAGATGCGCCGGTCCGGATAGGCTTTTCTCAGGGCGCCCAGTGTCGCCTCCACGGCCGTGGGGTGGTGAGCGAAGTCGTCGTAAACCGTGATACCGTTCACTTCGCCCCGTATTTCAAGCCGGCGCTGCACTCCGGGGAAAGTATCCAGTCCCCGTGTAATGTCCTGCCAGGTTATGCCGTAATGACGTGCGGCGGCCACGACCGCTAGGGCGTTCCTTACGTTATGCGCGCCGTATAGACGGATGGAAAGTCGTGTGCGGAAGGTATCGAGTTCGTATAGATCGAATGAAGATCCTGCCGGGGTAACGGTGATCTGGCCGGCGGACCATCGTGCCTCCGATGTCTCTCCAATTGAATGGACGGGGCAGAACGCGTGGGACGCGAGCCCGCGAACATGCTCGTCTTCAGCGGAGCCGATGAGCAGCCCGTTTGCCGGTATGACGTTGACGAGCCGCCTGAATGAAAGTACGATCTCGTCCAGGGAATCGTAGATGTCCGCGTGATCGAATTCGATGTTGTTGATGATCACCGTGTCCGGCAGGTAATGCAGGAACTTCGCCCGCTTGTCGAAGAAGGCGCTGTCGTATTCATCCCCTTCCAGAATGAACAGATCTCCCGATCCCAGCCGTGCGCCGGTCTTCCAGCCGATCGGAACGCCGCCGATGATGTAGCTGGGGTCCAGGCCCGCCTCGGTAAGCACCCAGGCCAGCATGGCCGTGGTAGTCGTTTTACCGTGGGTTCCCGCTACCACGATTGGTTTACGGTCCCACAGGAAGCAGGACTTGAGCGTCTCAGGCATGGAAGCATACCTGATCTTCCGTTCCAGGACCGCTTCGGCCTCGGGATTTCCGCGCGATACCGCGTTGCCGATCACCACGAGATCCGGCAGGGGTTCCAGGTTGGAAGCGTCGTAACCCTTTGACAGGGGTATTTGTTGCTCCGACAGCACTGTGCTCATGGGAGGGTACACGTTTTCGTCGCTTCCGGTGACTCGATGTCCCTGGGCCTTTAGCATCACCGCGAGCGCTCCCATGGCCGTGCCGCAGATGGCGACAAAATGAATATGAAGCGATCGGGACATGGTCAAGGTGTTGGCGGATGGTTTTCGGTCAGTTCCCGGATTTTGCGGCGTACGGAGTCGTTATTGAAGTGGTTGGGGTAGGAAACGAGCAAGGTCTCGTATTCCGTCAGGGCCTGGGGAATATCGCCGATCTTTGTTTGGTAGATCTCGGCAATACGCCACTGAGCAGCGACGAGGCGGCGGCTTTCCGGGTGTCTCGTGATCAGGTCGCGGAGCGCCGCGACGGCCTGGTAGGGCTTGCCGATGCGGTCGAGGATCAGTCCGATGTCCAGGATGACCGTGTCCACGATCAGGCTTTCGGGGGTTTTTTCAACATACCGTTTGCAGACGTCCAGCGCTTTCTGGTCGTTGAACTGGCGTCGAAGCAGCGTCGACTGGATGTATTCGTTGATCGAATCGTCTCCGCTAGACCGGCCTTCCGCGAGCAGGATGGTCCACTCCAGTGCGTCGTTGGCATACGGACTGTCCGTATAGCGATCGGCCACTTCGTGAAATTTGTCGAGGGCGTCGTCCAGTCGACCCTGGTAGAGCGCCATCTCCCCCAGGTGGAAATTCGCTCGAGCGTGGGTTGCGGGATCCTTGAATCCCGATTCAGGGTCCAGGATACGGTTGTACTGTGCGACGGCGTCCTCGATGCTGCCCAGGGCTACGAAACTTTCCGCGATGCCGAACATCGCTTCCTCCTGGAACTCCGTTGCGGGCGCGTCGGTCAGGAGGGACCGGTACGCGTCAAGCGCCTGTCGTGCGTCATGATGGTGGGAGAGGTAGATCCCGGCCAGGTGAAACACCGCTTCCTCCCGGTACCTGGTTTCCGGATACCGCACAATGATTTCCCGATAGGTCGCCGCGGCCTTGTCGAAGGCTCCCGTCTGGCGGTAAGCCGTCGCGAGACCGTTAGACGCCGCGGCGCGCAGGGCTTCTGCAGCGGAGGACCGGATCAGTTCCAGGTAGGTTTCCACGGCGTCCTGGTGGTGTCCTTCCCGCAGCGCCCATTCGGCAAACCGGACCAGGTACGTACCGCTGGATCCGTCGAGTCGGTCGGCCTCCCGGTATTCGGTCAGCGCTTCCCGGGGCTTGTCGTGCCGGAGATAGAAGCTTCCAAAGAGGTTGTGCGCGTCCCTGCTGTCCCGGTGCTCGGATATCGATTTTTGCAGTGCCCTTTCCACGAGTTCCTGGCTGGTGAATCCGGTGAGCTGATCGATCCGGTCATTGACTACGCCAAGCTGGGCCGGCTGCACCGTCAGCCACCGTACGTATTCTCTCACGGCGCCAGGTACGTCGAGCATCGTTGTATAAATGCCGGCTAACTGGAGGGCAAAAGCATCGGGCTTACCCAGTCTCTGGCGACCCGACAGGTAAGCTTGAACGGCCTTGTCGTAGTCCTTCCTATTGGTGTATAGGGAACCGATTTGATGTACGACGCCTTCGTTCTTCGGATAGAGATCCAACAGAAGCCCGATCTGTTCTTCCGCTTCCCCGGTACGGTCGGTTCTGAAGAACGCGTCGGCAAGCCTGCGGCGAAAGCTTATGTTCCCGGGCGATTTTTCGATGTGGGTTTCGAGCAGCGCGATCGCCTTGTCAAACGCTTCGAGCTGGAAGTACAGCCGGAGCAGACCATTGAGGGCGGACATGTTATCCGGTGTATCCTGCAATACCCTTTCGAAGATGGCCGCCGCACGGTCATACTCCCGAAGACGTTCCAGCGACCTCGCCTGTTCGATTCGTCTGTTCAGGTCAGCAGGCCGGTTGTTCTGCCCCTCGATAGCCGAAGGCAGGCAACACACCGCCATTAGGAATACGACGAGGATCCCTTTACTCCGAAATGTATGAATCGAGGTGGAAATGAACCGGTACTTTGACGAACAGGAACCCATGATCACCGTCTAATTCACTACGGGAACGTTTGAAAGTGCACGGAAATAGGCGCGTATGAGTTCCTCGTATTCTCGAGGATAGACGCCTTCCCTGATGCCGCGCAGGATATCGTCTCGGAGGGTGCGATCGAATCTGAGCAGATCATCGGGCAGGTCGTCCGGCGAAGGCCGGTTCGCCATGCCCTCGCCCGGTGTGGCTCTTCGCCTGTCCTCTCGTTTCTGGCCGCGGACGGACCGCGACGCGTCCAACAGCCGGGACAGGATCCGCTGCTGGCGTTCGACCATACGGGGATCGACCTGGTACTGCTGCAACTCGCTTACCGTTTCTTCCATCTCTTTCTCAATCTCCTCCAACCGGCCCAGGATCTGTCCCTGCTGATCCTGCTGTTCCCGCCGAAGTTGCTCCAGGCTCTTGCGCAGCGCCTCCTGCTGGGCCGCCAGCCGGGACATCTTCGCCTGGGCTTCCAGATCCATACTGCCGTTCGATTCATTCATCATCTGGTTCATCTGGTCATTGATACCGGTCTGGTGCTGCGCCATGCCCTGAAGCCGTTCGATGAGATCCATCATGCCGGAAGACGAACCTGAATTCGCCATGTTCTGCATAGCCCGCTGCAATGCCAGAACCGTTTCGTTCAGGGACTTCATGGCGACCAGCTGTTCCTGGGAAGCCGTATCGCGTTTCTGCTCTGCCAGTTGGTCACCCGCGCGTTGCATGCTGTTCAGCGTTTCACCCAGCGCCCTGCCGATGGAGGGCGAGATGAAAAAGGTCTTCTGCGCGGTGGATACGATGTCGTTGGCAACGAGCGATGCGCCCTGTAGGAGTCCTTGCTGGTCTTCAGACAGGATCGAAACCCGGGTATCGGGACCGCCCGGCTCCCTGGTACGGCCGTTGAGGGACTCCTGGTTCACGGAGAGATCGACAAGCCGATGCATGGCACGGCGCATTTCCTTCGCGATCTCCTGCATCTGGTCTTCCTGGAGTTGATCCTGGATCTCCTCCAGTTGCTGGTTGAGTCCGGAAAGCGACTGGGCCATCTTCCGCTGGCCTTCCATCGCCTGTTGCATCCTGCCGACTTTCAACTGCTGGCTGATCTGGTCCATACGCTGCGTCATTTCCTGGCGCTCGATTTCCCGGGATGCCTCGTGCACACTCTCGGAGGGCATATCCCCGAATTCTTCCATCGCCCTGGCCAGGTTTTCAAGGTCGCGCTGCAGGTCCCCGGTATCCTTCCCGAGCTGCTGCTGTTTCTCTGCAAGTTCCTCTCCCTCTTTACCATCCGAGGTGTTCTCCGAAGCATAGCGCAACTCTTCCTGGCGCGCCGCGAGATCCTGCGACTGTCGAATGGCAGCCGTTAACTGCTGTTCGGTCCGAATGCGCTTCAGAATGGAAAGACTCCGCTCCAGCCGCTTCAGGAATTCCTCCTGCTCGAATTTGAAATCTTCCAGGGATTCTTTCAATTTCTCGTCGTCTAATGACTGGAGGGCCTGTTTCAGATCCTGCATCGCCTTGAGGAGTTCAGGGGTGGCGATTTCCTGAAACAGTTTCCTCAGTTGTTCCATTCTTTCTATCAGTTCCTGGCTTTGCAAATCGTGGTCTTCCAGCTGTTCCATAGCCTGTTTCACGGCCTCGGCCGCCTTGAGGAGTTCGTCAGTAGCCTGTTCCTGGCCGGCCAGCACGGATTCGATTTCCTTTTTCTGTTCCCAGGTCAACTCCTGCTCTTCTTCCCCGGCGGCATCTTCCCTCTTTTTCTGCTCGAGAGATCGATTCAGCGTTTCTATTTTCTTCTTCGCCTCTTCCTGTTCTTCCAGCAAGTCCTCCATGTCGGTTACCTGCTGCTCCTGCGTATCGTCGATCTGGTCGTAAATCTCTTCAAGGGACGGAAAGCGCAGCGTATAGGTTCGGCTCACGGCTCGCTTGGGACCTGATACGGTGTCGTTATCGTACAATTCAACACGATAGGAAACCACATCCTCCGGGACCAGGTTCTCACTCGACAAATCCCAAACGAAAGGCTGCGTCATCATCGTGGATTCCAGGTCCACGGGGATGCGCTTGTTTCGCTCTTCTCCGTCGGGCCCCTTTCGATAGACCAGGTACATCGACGAGAACCCGAAGTCGTCCGTACCCGATACCAGAAAAGAAACGACCATGTTTTCAGTAAGGTCGGTGTCTCGCCCTGGCGACAGGATGCGAAGGGACGGCATGCGGTCCGGCAGCGAGATGATCCGGTACCAGGGGGGATTCACGCTTTCGTGACCATCCGTGTTGCGCAACGTGATGCGGTACCGCTGATCAGCGTCCACGGTGAGCGATCCCGTGGCCTTACCGCTATCTACCTTCATGGCCACCGGTTTTTCGATGCCCTCTCGGTAGAGCGCCGCTTCCGAGAGGGCCTGGTTGGTATCTACGGCGGCCAGGTCTACCCGGGTCCCCTTCAGCGCGACGATGTCGCCTCCGTCGGTCGTCGTTCTCGGTTCCAGCCTCGTGTAGCCTGGATAGCGGTAGGTCAGATGCAACGATCCCAGGGAGGGGCGATCGATGGCGTTTATCCGGAACCGGTGGCTTACCGCGTCGCCCGCTTCGATTTCGTAGGTCAGGTTTTCCCTGATTTCGCGTAAGGTATGGGAGTATGAAGCGGGGGCCACTGCCCGCATGTCCACGGTTTGCCAATCCCCCCCGTCCGCCTCAAGGCGAAGAACGGCCTTTGGGGGTATCTCACCGGTCGCTTCGGCCATGATGGTGACCTGGCCTCCCGCCGTCACTTCCACGTCTCCCGGAAGGACATTCAGGAACGTGAGTTGCGGGGGTGTAAAAAGGGTCAGGGGTCGCGACAGGCGGTACAGGGCTCCGGACAGAGGCGCGCTATACGCGGCCATCGCGACAAGAAAGAGCAGCAAGGCGCCGCCGAACCATTTGGCGGAGCGGGCGATGCGATATCTATGATCCGCCTCGTTGAAATCCACCATGCGGGTGGATCCCGCCGTTTCTGCAATCGCCGCGTCCAATAGCTCAGGGGAGGCCCTGGAACTCCCTTCCCGCTGCCGGGAAAGTTGCAGGGCCACGGTAACCCGGTCGTTCAAATCAGGAAATCGACGATCGACCGTCCGTGCGAGGTCTTGATCTGATACGCTGTGCCTGTAGTGCCGGAGACATCTCCAGCACAGCACGGCCGCAGCGAAGGCGAAACCCGTTGCAATCAGAGTCAACCGGACCGCCGAGTCGAGATAAAGGAGGGATTCGAGGGTGGTCAGGACCAGAGCGAGGATACAGACCAGGGTGCCGACGGCGAATAGGCCTTCGAGGACAAGAACCCGCCGGCTGCGGATGCGAAGTGCTTGAAGCCGGTCTCGCAGCGCGTGCCAGGCGGAAAGGGAAGATTTACTGGGCACGGTCAATCCTTGCCGTTCTCCGGCCTTGCAAGCGGACTATGCGATGCCGTTGCCATCAAATCCAATTACTGCTGAACCAGCATCTCGTGGGAGTAAAACAACTGCAGAGCCTGCTGGAGCTGTTCGTCCCCGGCCGCGGCCACGCGACTGGCTTCCTCGTCTCCCCAGAGATTCCGTGCAAGAGAACGCTTCAACTGAAGCCCTACGACGTCAAGATCGGTGGCGAACTCTTCTTCGGTGAAGGTAATCCCCGAGTCCCGCACCTGGGTCTTGAACGCTTCGAGCATGGCGTTATCGACTTCGAACTCCTTCAAGAAGGCGTCGAAATCATCCTTAAGGTCCGGCCGGGTCACGCCATAGGCGGTGGCGAACTCGAAACAGGCCCGGTCAAAGGGGACCCAGCCCCGGTACTTGGCGATTACGAAGGGGTAATTGCGTTTCGGCATCTTGATCAGTACATCGGGGGTTATTCCACCATCGCCGTAGACTGTGCGCCCGTTGGCGGTGGTGAAAACCTGGCGTTCTTCACTATCTGCCGGTTCCTCGTCGTTGTCCGCCTCGCCCGAGTCGGAGAACGATCCTTCGATGTATTCCTTGTAGGACTTGTTCTTGTAGTCCCGCTGTATCATACGGCCGCTCGGTGTGTAGTACCGGGCCGTCGTCAGTTTAAGCGCGGACCCGTCCGTCAGGTGCGGTTCCGAGTAGAGGGTCTGTACGAGACCCTTGCCGAAACTGCGCGTTCCGGCGATCACGCCTCGATCCCAGTCCTGAATCGCGCCGGCCACGATTTCGGATGCCGAGGCGGAGCGATGATCCAGCAGGATCACCAGGGGCATGTCATGGTGGTATACCCCTCTCAAGGACTTGAACGTCTGATTCGAACTCCTGTTCCTTCCCATGGTTTTAACGATAACCTGGTCTTCGGGAATGAACCGGCTCGACACCTCCACCGCCTGGTCCAGGTATCCGCCTGAATTGCCTCTCAGATCGAATATCAGCCGTTCCATGCCCTGCATTTGAAGCTTGTTCAGGGCGGTCTCCAATTCGCGTGACGTGGTCTTGGCAAACCGGATCATCTGGATATAACCGGTATTGTCTTCGAGCATGATGGCCGACCGAACGCTGCGTATGGGAATGCGGTCGCGGGTTATCGTGACGTCGAACCGCTCTTCGACACCGGTCCGTTCGACGGTCACGTCAACCCTGGTTCCCTTCTCTCCTCGCAGTTTCTGCCGCACTTCGTCGTGCTTGATGCCGATCGCCGATTCATCGTCGATCCTGACGATACGATCGCCCGATTGCAGTCCCACAGCTTCCGATGGCGAGCCGTCGATCACGGAGATCACGTACAGGAATCCGTCCAGGACGTCGAACTCGATGCCGATGCCGTAGAAATTGCCGCTGAAGCGCTCACCCATTTCTGCAAAACTTTCCTTGCTCAGGAAATTGGAATGGGGATCGAGCACCTCGAGCATACCGTCGATCGCGGCATAGATCAACTCGCCGGGCTCCACCTCTTCCACGTAGTTGTCGTTGACCAGGCTAAGCACGCCCATCAACAGCTTGGTGCTGGAAAAGATGTTGTCCGCCGCGTAAATCGTCCTGTTAGCCGTGCTTCCCAGCAGGAAGGAACCGGCCGCGACAATGACCAGCAGTATGATGTATTTAGGTTTCTTCAAGGTCGACATGTGACCAGACTCCTTAATCACTGTTATCTGCCTGGAATCCCGTTCGGATCGCATCGGAAGCGGCGGCCCTGAGATAATGGAAGGAGGTTCGTTAAATGAATCTGAACCACCCTGTAATACTAACGCACCACCGGTCGATGTCAATGGTTTTCGGGTAATTGCGCGGGGTGGTTTTCACAGTCCCGCCTTGACACTTCCCTCGATGTACTTTATTTTTCCCGATCTCGAAGATTGGCTCAGCATCGTGCGCCCGGGTTGATACCATACCGGTTTGCCGATGACCCCCATTTCTGTCAACGCGGCCTCTTTTTATACATATGAACGCCGATGTTCTTTCAAAGGTTTCACCGTTCATCCATTAGCGTTCGTCAGGATCACCTCCACGCCAGTATTTAACGGTTGAAATGTACGCGACCTCATAATCCGGAGCCACCATGAACGTACTGGTCGTTGGAAAAGGAGGCAGGGAGCACGCACTGGCCTGGGCGCTCCGCCGATCGGCCAGCGTGGAAACCCTGTATGCGGCGCCGGGCAATCCAGGGATTGCCGCGCTGGGGGAGTGCGTTTCCATCGCGCCTGAAGACGCGGGTGGAATCGCGGATTTCGCCCGTGAAAACGGGGTTGACCTGGTTGTCGTGGGCCCGGACGGCGCCCTGGAAGCCGGGGTGGTTGACGCCGTGGAGCATCTGGGAATAAGGGCGTTTGGCCCGACCCGGGCGGCGGCTGAAATCGAATGGAGCAAGGCCTTCGCCAAGAAAATGATGCGGGAGGAGGGCATACCCACGGCAGCCTTTGCGGTATTTTCAGACTTGAAAGCAGCTCGAAAATACGTGAAAGAGCAGGGTGCGCCGATCGTCGTCAAGGCGGACGGACTGGCTGCGGGCAAAGGCGCACTGGTGTGCCATACCGTCGATGAAGCGATGCGGGCACTCGATGATATCATGGCCAGCAGACTGTTTGGCGACGCCGGCCAGCACGTGGTCATCGAAGCCTTCATGGTGGGTGAGGAGGCTTCCGTCTTCGCGATTACCGATGGCGAAAGGGCCATGCCGCTCGTCCCGTCGCAGGACCACAAACCCATCAACGAAGGCGATACGGGGCCGAACACGGGGGGCATGGGTGCATACGCGCCGGCCCCGGTCATCGATGAAGGGGCGTTAAAGGATATACAGGACCGAATCATCGAACCGGCGATCATGGGCATGAGAAAACGCGGCCGGCCGTACCGGGGCGTGTTGTACTGCGGGATCATGATGACCGCCGGGGGACCGATGGTGGTCGAATTCAACAGCCGATTCGGCGATCCCGAGGCCCAGGTCATTCTGCCGCTCCTGGAAGACGACCTCGCGGAACTCGCCCTGGGAGTCAGCGAGGGAAGGTTGCCTGGAACACCCCTCGCGTGGAAAAACAAGGCGGCAACCTGTGTCGTGATGGCCTCCTGGGGATATCCCGGTCCGTACGAAAAAGGCATAGAGATTTCCGGGCTGGAAACATTGGACGAAATGAGCGATGTCTTCGCCTTCCACGCCGACACGACCATGCGAGACGGGAAATTGGTTACCAACGGCGGGAGAATCCTGGGCGTAACGGCCCTCGCAGACGATCTCCAGGGATCCATTGGCAGAGCCTACGAAGCGGTGGACCGGGTATATTTCGAAAACCGATATTTCCGCGGGGACATAGGCGATAAAGGGCTTCGGCGGATTGCGTAGTCCGGGCCGCCCGGACCGACAGGATCGGCACGGGTGCGTGTATTTAACCGAATCATTCAACTGGGCCTGGTGTCATGCGGATATTATCCATTGATCCCGGCCGGCCGGACAAAGGGATACTCTCGGAGGCCGCGGACATCATCCGCGGCGGCGGCCTGGTGGCCTTTCCCACCGAGACGGTATACGGTATCGGCGCGGACGGGACCAATCCGGCTGCCATACGGCGGATTTACAAAGCCAAGGGCCGCCATGAATCGAAACCGATCCTGGTGCTCATTTCCGACAGGAAAGATCTCGACCGCCTGGTCCGGTGCATCCCCGGGCGTGTCAATGCGTTGATGGACGCCTGCTGGCCGGGCCCGCTGACCCTCGTATTCCAGGCATCGGGGGATGTGCCGCGGGAATTGCTGGGCCAGGGAAAGACAATCGGGGTCAGGCACAGCGGCGCCTCGATCGCCGGGGCGCTCTGCCGGGCCACGGGCCGCCCCGTTACTGCGCCCAGCGCCAACCGTTCCGGTGGCGCGGAACCCCTCACGGCCGAAGACGTGGCCGCTCAAATCGGCGATCGGGTTGATCTGATACTCGACGGGGGGCATTCACCCTCCGATCAGCCTTCCACTGTCGTGGATGTTTCGAACGGAACTCCGCGACTCATCCGGGCGGGACGAACGCCCTTCGACCGTGTCACAGACATCTGGCACCGTCGATCCGAGCCGGTGAATCGGGACTAGGGAGATCTGATGGCGATGCGGATTCTTGTCGTTCGAACGGACCGTATCGGCGATGTGTTGCTTTCCACGCCGGTGCTCAGCGTGCTGCGGGAGCAGGACCCTGATTGCCACATCGCGATGCTCGTGTCCCATTATGCCGCCGGCGCCTTAGAGGGACACCCGGCCCTGAACGATATCGTCATCGACGAGCAGTCCGGCCGGCACCGTGGCCTGCGGGGATTCTTCCGCTTGGTCGGCGATCTGCGCGAAAGGCGGTTCGACGCGGTCCTGGTGCTGCATCCCACGGCAAGGCTGGCCCTGGCCTGCCGCCTTGCCGGCATACCGGAAAGGATAGGCACGGGCTACCGATTATACGGACCGCTCTTCAACCGTAGGGTGTACGACCACCGAAAAGACGCACGCAAGCACGAAGTCGAATACAACCTTGACATGGTCCGGGTCCTGTTTGATACGGCCGGCACCGCCGCTCCGGAGATGAAGATACCTGACGAAGCCAGGCGCGCGGTGGAAAGCCGCATGCGACTGTGGCGGGTGCTCCCGGACGATCCCCTGGTCCTTCTGCACCCCGGCAGCGGCGGATCGGCAAGAAATTGGCCTGCGGTATCGTTCACGGCACTGGCGGATCGCCTGTACGAAAGCGGAATTCGGGTCGTCGTTACGGGATCGGCCGAGGAACGCGTCCTGGTCGACCGTGTCGCTGGTTCACGATCGGAATCCGTCGTGCAGGTCGCGGGAGAACTGGACATCAAGGAACTGGCCGCGCTCCTTGAGGCTTCCACCGTGTGCGTCACGAACAGTACCGGTCCCTTGCACATCGCCGCGGCCGTGGGCACGCCCACAGTAGCGCTGTTCTGCCCCATTCAACCATGCAGTCCGACACGCTGGGGACCCTTCGGAGAGAACCATGATGTATTGATGCCGGAGGTGCCTGCCTGCCCCCGGTGCATTGAAACCGCTTGCCCGTACTTCGACTGTATGGAGCGAATTTCCGTCGACGATGTATTCGAGGCCGTTCGAGGCCGGCTATCGGCCAGACATCCAGGAATAAACGGTATCCAGGGCGGCGTCGGAGGACGGGATACAACCATGAAAGACTGAAACATCCCCGGGAGAGAAATTTGCCAGACCTGCAGAATCCACTGATCGTGCAGAGCGACAGGACCATTCTCGTGGAAGTCGACCATCCGCGTTACGAGGACGCCAGGGACGCGTTGGCCCGTTTCGCGGAATTGGAAAAATCCCCGGAGCACATTCACGTGTACCGGCTGAGTCCACTGTCCCTGTGGAACGCCGCCTCGGCGGGACTGGACGCGGACGGCGTACTCGAATCGCTTGAACGCCTGAGCAAGTACGAGATTCCCCAGAACATCCGTCGCGAGATCATCGACTTCATCGCTCGATACGGACAGCTCCGATTGAAGAAACAGGATGACCGGCTGATCCTCGAGTCCGACGATCCCGCGTTGATAGCCGAAGTTTCCGCGCTCCCCTCGGTCAAACAGTTTTTAGTGCGAAACATGGACGAGTACCGGGTTCAGGTGGGAGATCGATTCCGCGGCCATATAAAACAGGCCCTGATCAAGGTCGGTTTTCCGGTGGAAGATCTGGCCGGATACGTTGAGGGCTCTCCGCTGGAGATCAATCTGCGGACGTCAACCGGCGATCGGAAAGCGTTCACCATGCGGGATTACCAGCTAGACGCGGTCAATGCGTTCCACATGAACGGCGAACCGCAGGGAGGAAACGGGGTCATCGTACTGCCCTGCGGAGCCGGGAAAACCATCGTGGCCCTCGGAGCAATGGCGGCCCTGAAGTGTCACACCCTCGTTCTGACCGCCAACACGGTGGCGTTGCGCCAGTGGCGGGAGGAACTGCTCGAGAAAACGTCGCTGACGGAGGACCACGTCGGAGAGTATTCGGGAGAAACCAAGCAGATTCGGCCCGTGACGCTGGCCACGTACCAGATACTGACCTATCGAAAGAGCCGGGCCGACGAATTTAAGCATTTCGGTTTGTTCGACCAGAAGGGCTGGGGCCTCATCATCTACGACGAAGTTCATTTGCTCCCGGCGCCGGTTTTCAGATACACGGCCGAGATACAGGCCCGCAGGCGTCTCGGTCTGACGGCGACGCTGGTTCGTGAAGATGGCCGCGAAGACGACGTCTTCAGTCTCATAGGTCCCCGTAGATACGATATGCCGTGGAAACTGCTCGAAAGACAGGGTTGGATCGCGGAAGCGTATTGCCGCGAAATCCGGGTAGACCTGCCCGAAGCCAGGCGCATGACCTACGCCGTCGCCAATCGCCGGGAGAAGTTCAGGATCGCGTCTGAAAACAGCCGGAAGACGGAGATCATCCGCACCCTGCTGGAACAACATCCATCCGCTCAGGTCCTGATCATCGGGCTGTACGTGAGACAGCTCAAGAAGATCGCCGCGTTGTTCGAGTTTCCCCTGATCACCGGAAGTACGCCCCTGCAGACCCGCTTGGACCTGTATGCCCGGTTCAGGAGCGGCGAACTCAAGCGTCTCGTGGTATCCAAGGTCGCCAACTTCGCCATCGATCTCCCGGATGCCAACGTGGCTATACAGATATCGGGCACCTTCGGATCTCGCCAGGAGGAGGCCCAGCGCCTGGGCCGGATTCTCCGTCCCAAGGCGGATGGTTCCGCCGCGATATTCTATTCGCTCATCACCCGGAATACCCTGGAACAGGACTACGCCGTGAACAGGCAGCTTTTTTTAACAGAGCAGGGTTATCAGTATACAATCCACGACGTCAGTGAAATGCGGGCATGACGGACCGGTTGACATTGGGATGGCGCAATTCTATATTCTCATCTGATCGTTTTCGCACTAACATGGCGGGTTTTTCCGGCCGTGCCGGATGTCGGGTGCTAAAAATCGGACTTTTTTGAAACCGGATCCCTCCACGTAACGTATAACGTGGTATGGGAGAGAGAGAACATGTCTGAAAACACTTCTATAACTGCGGTACTGGTTTCCGATATGGAGTCGGGTGTCTTTGATGAACTGACCATGTCGGATGAGATGCTGTTCTTCCGTGTACAGCGAGACGATGTGCGCGCTTACGAGGTGATTGTCGGCCGGTACCGAACCAGGCTGTACAATTGCATCTACCGCATGGTCCACAATACGGAGTGCGCGGAGGACCTGGTGCAGGAGACGTTTCTCAGGGTTTACCGGAACCGCCACAACTACAAGGCGATTTCCAATTTATCAACCTGGATTTACACCATTGCGCTCAATCTCGCCAGGAGCGAGCTTCGCAAGCGCAAGCGCCGCCAGTTCTTCTCCTTGGATTCTTCGCCCCATGAGAATAGCTCAAAGGAAGGATTCGAACTACCGGACAAGGGTGCGGGTCCGGGCGATCACCTGGAGCAGAATGAACTGGGCCGAGCCATTCAGCACGCGATCGATCAACTGCCGGAGAAATACAAGTCCGTGATCGTACTTCGCGATATCGAAGAACTGTCCTATGACCAGATCGGTGAAATCCTCCGCTGTCCAACGGGAACCGTCAAGTCAAGGGTCAACAGGGGACGGCTGAGGTTGCAGGAGATGCTGAGGCAGTGGCAGGTAGAGATACTTTGACGAGGAGGAAGGACGTTTTGAATTGTAGCGGCTACGAGCGACAAATGTCGGACTACCTCGACGGTCTGTTATCCAGGGCAAACGAGGACGCGATTCGGTTTCACTTGAACGGTTGTCCGCGATGCCGTCTCAAGATAGAAGACATGGAAAGCTCCATCAGGGCTGTAAAAAGTCTTCCCCCCGTATCCCCTCAACCCCAATTCGCCTTTCAACTCAGCAGCCTGCTGACGAACGAAATGACCCGTGAGATGTATGCCGCTTCCTGGTGGAGACGGGTATCGGAAGCCTATGCCGAACTGGGAGAACTGAGCCGCCAGCGTCCCGTTCAGTTGGTTTTCGTGACCAGCCTGATCCTGACCATAACCGTGATCGGAGGATTTGCCGGACTGGTCGCCCCTCCGGAACGGCCTGATTCAGTGCCAATTCCGGACATGACCGTTGCCCTTCCGACACTCTTTGAACCTGAACTGGCTCCGCCGGATCCTATTTCGCCCTTTCCCTTGGAAAGCGAACTCGCCCCGCACATGGCGATTAAACCGGAACCCAATGCAGAACCGGCATCAAATCCCTCCTCCTCCGCAGCAACCAGTCTCACTTTTAACACATCCCGATTAACCAACGAAAACCCAGGCATCATGACGGTCTGGACCATGGAACCGACGGCCCATGTGATACGATCCGTTTCGGCGGGAACGGGCATGCGCCTCGATCCGTCCCTGTTCGCCGAGCCCTTCGGCAGGGACCTGATTACGAGCGGCACCATGGATCAACCCGTCTCGGAAGAGCGGGTGCAGCCTGTCGGTACCGTCGATTCGAACGATCCCCGGCGTACTAACAGTCAGCTTGGCCCGCCTGGTCCGCGTGCTCCCATCAGACGTATCCGAATCTCGTTTTAAATCGACATGCATGGATTTCTATCCAACCGTTCTGGGAACGATCGCTCCCGTCCCGTGATGTGTGCCGCGCTGCTTGTCTGCCTCTGGCACTTCTACTCCGTTTCTCCAGCGTCCGCCCAGTCCACTGCCTACCTTCTCAGCCTTGAAAAAGAGATCGTAGATCTCGTAGAGCGCGTGGAGCCGACGGTCGCCAGCGTGATCGTGCAACGAAGATTCATCAATACGGTAAACGGACAGACCTTCACGGACTGGGAACGCTCCGTTGGAACCGGCGTGATCCTCCACAAGGACGGCTTCATCATTACGACGGCCGGTGTCGTGGACCATGCCCACGATATCCTGGTGAGCTTTCAGGATGGCCAGTTCCGCCTGGGCGAACTCGTCGGTGTCGATGAGCTTTCAGATATAGCCGTGATCCGGGTTGACAGCGTGTCCGTCCGCTCCGCGCGCCTCGGGGATTCAGATGAAGTAAGCCCCGGGTCGTGGGTGCTGGTTCTGAACAATGTCCATGGCTTTCCGCCTGCGATGACGACGGGAATCGTCAACGGTGTCCGGGAAGAAGATGTCATGATGCAGGTCAGCGCCGTGGTCGGCGGTGAGTTTTCCGGCGGTGCCGTCTTTTCCACGAACGGCCGTCTGCTGGGTCTCATAGCCGATCCCCGACGGGGTCAGGTACCGGTGGGTGGTGTGCAGGGAGGGGAAGGCGCGGGCGTGATTTCGGTGATTCCGATCAATCGAGTGAAGACCTTCGCACAGCAACTCATCGAAAACGGGGAAATACGCCGAAGCTGGCTGGGTGTATACGTGGAGAAAATATGGGATAGTGTCAGCGTAAGCGGCGATCGTAATATCATGCTGGGAACCGGTGAAGGCATGGTGGTAACCGACGTTTATCCCGACAGCCCGGCCATGATGGTCGGTTTACGCAAAGGCGACATTCTGCGGGCCGTAAATGGCGTGCCCATGAACCATCCCATCATCCTGGCCGAATTCGTGACCACGCTTCCCGCTGGTACGCGGATCGAAATCAGGTACTTGCGAGAGGATACTGAACATACCGTGCACACGGTCCTGGCACCTCAGCCGAAACTACTCCATACCCCCGCCTCCGCCCTGGTCGTCGAAGATGGCACGGACGATCCGCTTTCCCGTGAAGACCCCCGTCTTATTCAGCAAATGATCATGGAACACGAAATGGAACTCGAGGCCCACCGGCTCAAACTGAATCAACTCAAAAGGCTCTGGGAAGAACGCATGCGGCGTATTGGCCAACGCACCGCGATCCTGCCCGAAGATGATGAAAATTGAACGCGCAGCCCGCCAAACAATTCTTGCCTGCTTGATCCATCCGGATATACATTCACACCACATCTGAAATACTCGCGTTGTACGTAACACTGTCGATAACCACCGCAGGCGCTGGGTATTCCCTGGGGAGTCCGCATGGAACACCGAAAGCTCGGCCGTACCGGTATGTCTCTTAGCTTTATTGGCCTGGGTTGCGTAACTTTCGGCCGTGAAATCGACGAGGATACTTCAACGGCCATTCTCGATTATGCCGTTGAAAAGGGTTTGAACTGGCTCGATACGGCGGAGGCCTATGGCGGCGGCAACGCCCAGTCGTACCGGCGCGATGTGTTAAAGGTCGATGATGTACGCGAAACCACGGGCATCATGGGTTCTTCCGAGATCATAATCGGAAAATGGATGAAGACGCGGGGCTGCCGGGACGATGTGCTGATCTGCTCCAAGGTGAGCAGCGGCAACAAGCCGGACAACATCGCCCGGGCGCTCCAGGACAGCCTCGATCGACTTCAGGTGGACAGCGTGGACATGTACGAATTGCACTCGCCAGACGAATCGGTTCCCATTGGCGAAAGCCTTGCGGCCCTGGACGAACAGGTCTCGGCCGGTAGGATACGGAACGTCGGTTGCAGCAACTTCAGTGCCTCGCAACTCCAGGAAGCCCTGGATGTCAGCGCCCGGCACGGCTATGCCCGCTTCGAGGTGATTCAGCCTCCCTACAACCTGGCGGATCCCGGCGTACAGGACGAGCTGTTTCCCCTGTGCCTGCGGGAGGAGGTGGGTATCACATCCTACAGTCCGCTCGCGGCGGGATTCCTTGCGGGCAAATACACGCCAGACCGAAACGCCTTTCCAAAGGGATCGCGATTCGATGTGATACCAGGCCATGCCGATATATACTTCAACGACCGTAACTTCCGAAACGTGGAGCGGCTGCGGGTCCTTGCGGATTCCATGGGACTTCCCATGGTGCGACTGGCCATGGCCTGGGTCATGGGGCATCCTGACATCACGTCGGTCATTGTCGGCGCTCGGAATACCGGCCATCTTGACAATGCCATCGACACGCTCGCCCTGAGGATGGACACGGGACTGAGGGATGAAATGTCGAGCTGGCTGACGGACTGAGTAATAACCCTTGCAGGTTCTTGACACCATATGATGAGAGGGGGATTCCGTGGGTCTGGATCCAGTTGAAATGACGCGGGAATTCGTAGATGTGAAATCCGTGAGCCGCTGGAGCAACGCCGCGATTTCCGACGTGGTGGAAGATCGCATGAAGGAATGCGGGCTCGAAGTGGAACGGCTGTCCTTCGTGGATGAAAACGACGAACTGAAAGTCAGCCTCGTAGGAAGGAAAGGCGAAGGCGAAGGCGGCCTGGCTTTCCTGTCCCACACGGATACGGTACCCGGACAGGAGCAGGACTGGGACGCATATCGCGGCGTGGTCGAAGGCGACCGGCTGCTGGGCCGGGGCAGCTGCGACATGAAGGGTCCCCTGGCTTGCACCATGATCGCCGTCGCTCGGGTGGATGCGGACCGATTGAAAAAACCTCTGATCGTGGTGGCCACGGCCGATGAAGAGGTGGGCGGCGGCGGAGCGCACCAGGTTGCCGAGGAGTCCCGCATCATGAATACGGTTCGCCCGACCTACGGCGTGGTGGCCGAGCCGACCAGCCTGACGCCGGTGTATGCCCACAAGGGATCGGCCCACGTCGTGGTAACCGCCCATGGCCGTGCGGCGCACACCAGCACGGGTCTCGGGGAGTCCGCCAATTTCAAGATCGCCCCGTTCCTCGCCGAAATGGCCGAAATGGCGAAGAAAATCAAGCATGATGAACGATACATGAACCAGGAATTCAATCCGCCATCGAACGGATTCAATATGGTGATCACGGATTACGACACCAGGCAGAATGTTTCCGCGGCGCGGTCGACCTGCCACGTCTGCTTCCGTACCATGCCCGACGATCGCAGCGATGAACTGGTGGAAGAACTGGTTTCCAGGGCCGGGAGCTATGGCTTCGAGGTAAAGAGCAGCATATCCCGTCCCTTCTACGCCGATCCTTCGAATCCCATCGTGCAGCTGGCGTCCGAAGTCACCGGTGGCAAGCGGCCGGAGACGGTACCCTACGGCACGGACGCCGTCCATTTCAGGGAGAAACTGGACATGGTGGTCCTGGGACCCGGCAGTATAGAGCAAGCCCATACGGTGGGCGAATACGTGGAAATACCGCAGCTCTACGAAGCGGTGGATATCTACTCACGCATGATTCACGAAGTTTGCTTATAGGAGTCGATCCATGGCAGATTCCGTAGGTTACAGCGATACTCCCTTAATACCAGGCGGCAACTGGCACGTTCATGATGGAGAGCGGCCCCAGCCGCGCGTTGTCGCGCCGGGTGGCGAAACCGGGAATCCTCCGTCCGACGCGGTCGTGCTGTTCGACGGATCGGACCTCTCCCAATGGACCGGACGGGACGGAGGCGCCGCCACCTGGAAGGTGGAAAACGGATACATGGAGGTCAACGGCACGGGAGATATCCTGACCAGGGCGCACTTCGGCGACTGCCAGCTGCACCTGGAATGGGCCACACCCGAAGAGGTGGTGGGAGACAGCCAGGGCAGGGGCAACAGCGGCGTGTTTCTGTTGGGGCTGTATGAAATCCAGGTGCTGGACAGTTTCAACAACAGAACCTACGCCGACGGTTCTGCCTCTGCGATTTACGGTCAGTATCCTCCCCTGGTCAATACCAGTCGGGGACCGGGCGTATGGCAGAGCTACGACATCATCTTCGAGGCGCCTTCGTGGGAAGGTAATACGCTGGTCAAGGGCACGTATCTGACGGTGATCCACAACGGCGTGGTGGTGCACCACCGCCAGAAGGCCATCGGCCCCACCGGGCACAGGAACCAGGCGAATTACGATGCGCCCCACGCCACGACTGGGCCCCTGCAACTTCAGGATCACGGCAATCCCGTCCGCTACCGCAACATCTGGGTAAGGCGTCTGACCGCTTACGACGAGTTATGATCCTTCAGGACTGGACGGGTTCGTCCACCCAGACCAGGATGATGAGGACCGCGGCACCGGCCATGATGCCGCAGGCTGTGCCGACGGAAACATATCCGTAGGAAACGTACAGCAACCCGCACAGCGCCGTACCGGCGGCAATGCCGAACTCGGCGACGGTGTTTTTGAGCGCGATCAGGGCGCCGCGTTCCTCGTCCGTTGCCATGGCCGTGACGAGTGCCTGCAGAGGCGCGTGGCGAAACGCCCCGGCGATACCGGTGAGGATGAATCCAGCGAATACCACCGGCAGCAGGTCGGTGATCCACGGGATTCCGGCCAGGAGGGCGGCCATCGCCATACCGCTTCCCACCACGATCCCCCGTTTTCCTACCCGGTCCGAGAGATATCCGGCCAGCGGGCTGCCCAGCAACGCGCCGAGTCCACTGAAAAGGAATACCAAGCCGATCCAATCGGTTGTAAGTCCGTAAGAATCCCTCAGCCAGGTACCGACGTAGGTGATGAAACCGACCGTGGATGCCGATACGAAAAAAGACGCCACGATCACGGATAAGGGGCCTGTTCGTACCAGGAATCGACCGTAGCCCTTTACCATGCCGATAATGGAAACTTTACGGACAGAAGGTACATGGGATGGTACAATGGCCAGCACAGGTACCCATAGCAAAAGCCCCGTGCCGCCGAATGCGCAGAACGCCCACCGCCAGGACCAGGCCTCCGCGACAAAGGCTCCCGCGGGCACGCCCAGTATCATGGCCGCAAAGTACCCCGACATCACCAGTCCCATGGCGGCGCCGCGCCGCTTGTACGGAAAGTGATCCCCGATGCTCGCCGTGACGTTGAGCGAAAGCGTACCCGCGGCCGCGCCCGTGAGGGCTCGAAAGGCCACCAGTGCTCCGTAGTTCCACGCCACGCCGCACAGAGCGGTCGAAGCGGTGAATACGATCAGCGCTCCGACAAGCATCTTCCTGCGCCCCGTCGTGTCCGAGAGGGGCCCGATCGCAAAGGACGCTACCGCCGCGGCGACGGCGTACACCGAGACCATTAATCCGGCCTGCCCGGCATCCATGCCGAAGGTGGACATCAGGTCGGGCAAGAGCGGGGAGATCATCTGGTTGTCGGCCACGGCTACGAACATGACGCCGAACAACACCCCGATCAAACGGTTGTTGCCTGCCTGATTCGGCTCAGTCATTTACATACCTGGTTAAGGTTGAATCAACCGATTATGCCGCGGTGCATCCACGGCGTGTCGTGATGCCATGCGAGTACCCGGTCCCGAAGTCCGGCAGCCAGTCCCTCGTCGCGGTCAGATCCCTGCAGGTTGGTCAATTGGTAGGGATCGGACTGCAAATCGTAAAAGCACTCCCGGTCGTTCAGGACCCGGCCGTTTTCCGGATCGATTTTAATCCCGTATGTGTGGGTCGACGTACGCAGCCCGACCCGTCCGCCCGCCGTCTCCACGAATACGCCGTCTTCTTCCTCCAAAGCGCATCCATCCGAAACCGGTCCGGCCAGGTTTCTCCCCTGGACATGCCCGGGAACGGAACCGCCGCTCAGGGAAAGCAGGGTGGGCATGACGTCGATGATCTGGGCCGTTATGGTCGTATTGATCCGGGGCTTCAAGCTATTCGGAGCGTGAAGAATCAGCGGGATACGGATGGACTCTTCGATCAACTGGCCCTTGTTGAATAGATGATGGCTTCCCAGGTTGTCTCCATGGTCTGAAATAAAAACGACTATGGTGTTTTCCGCGAGGTGGTATGCCTGGAGGAAACGCATGAGGCGTCCGACCATTTCGTCTAGCCATGACGTCATGCCATAGTACAACGCGATCAAATGCCGCAGATCGAAACCAGGGGGCAGGATACGCGTAAAAGGCAGGTTCTGTTCGTAGAAGAGAAAGTCCCACAGGTAGACCCTGAACCAATGCTCGTCAAAGGGGAGTTGACCGTCCCGGAAAACATTGGGCCGCAACGGGATGTCTTCCGGTTCGTACATGGACAGGTACTTTTCAGGCGCGTCCATCAGCGGCATGTGGGGTGGAGAAATGCTGTAGTACAGGAGGAAGGGCTTCTCTTGGTCCTCGCGGTCTCTCAGGTAGCCTCCAGCCTGGTCCGATTCGAATCGCACGCTGAATCCGTCTACCAGCAGCTCCTCGCCATCGTTTTCCACGAAGGCCTGTCCGGTATGCCGGTGGTGAACCCGGGGATACAGGCTGTAGTCGAATCCTACCGACGCCGGCGCGGGATGAACATGCCATTTGCCGATCAGCGCCGTGTCGTACCCCAGGTTCCTGAACATTTCGGGCAAGGTAGGCGCTGGAAGATGGGGACGCGCGGCCACTGGATACTCGGGGAGCGTAGTCGATCCATCCACCCGCCGTTCCGCGTAGTTGCCCAGCATGCCCATGCAGGTTCGGCTGTATTGCCCCGACAACAGGCAGGACCGCGCCGGCATGCAGACGGGGTTGTTGCTGACCGCCGTTTCAAAACGGACGCCTTCGGCCGCAAGGCGGTCCATGTGGGGCGTACGGACGACCTCGTTCCCGTAGCATCCCATTTCGAATGCCCGCAACTGATCGCATATGCAGACTATGACATTTGGTCTGGGTTGACCGGTATGATTGACCAAGCGGACCTCCGGTACCATGCGGGGCTAGAACAGAAGTCGTATGGCCATGACGACTAAGACCGCATTCAATACGTAACGGATCAGTCCTTCTCCACGTTTGATGGTAAAATGAACACCGATCCATCCACCGATCGTAGTGCCCACAGCCAGGGTGGCCCCGGTTAGCCAAAGCACCTGCCCCTTGCTCGCGAAGATGGCCACCGCCACCACGGTATAGACGCCCACGATGAACACCTTGTAGGCGTTCACGCGGACGAGGTCCAGACCGACGACGCGGTAGAGTACCGCCATGAGAAAGAAACCGACACCGGCCTGGATGAAACCGCCGTAGAAACCCACCGCGACCATCAGGATGTGACCAAGTACGAGCCTCTGGGGGTGCTCGGATACGGAAACGTCCGCCTGTTTCCGGTTCATCAGGATCAGCAGCAGGATCATCAAGCCACCGAGGATCTTGGTAAACAGGTCGCCGCTGATCCGGGTCCCCAGGTAGGCCCCTATTGCCGCGCCTGGCACGGCGCATAGCGCAAGGGTCAGCATCGTGCGAAGGTCCGAGTACCCCTTCTTGAAGAAACCGGTGACGGCGGATACGTTCTGGGCGACGATGGCTACTCGGTTGGTGCCGTTAGCCACATTGCCGGGTAGACCCATGAAGATGAGAACAGGGAGGGCCAACAGGGAACCCCCTCCGGCGACGACGTTCAGAAAGCCTGAAAGAACGCCCACGCCGACGAGCAGGAACCACTGCCAGAGTTCTAAATCCATCGACGGTTACCCTGGAGTCGGGGCGTCTTCGCGAATCAGCCCGTCCGATTTCAACTCGGCCCACAGGTCCACTGGTATGGGGTGTTGATAATGGGATATGTTCGATTCGACGTACTCCGGTTTGATCGCTCCGGGGATGACGGATGCGACGGCCGGATGGAATAACGGAAACTGCAGGGCGGCTGCGGCAAGGGGCACGCCGCGCCGCTCGCAGACAGCCTGAATGCGACGGGTCTTCTCCATAATCTCCGGTGTCGCGGGCATATATCCGTAGGTTGATGTTTCCGTCGGTCCGGTTACCAGGATGCCCGATGCGAAAACGGCGCCGATCACGATACCGATCCCGTCCTCCAGGCAGCGGGGCAGTTCCCGGTCGAGGGCGTCCTGGTTCAGCAGCGTGTAAGGCATGGCGACTATGAAGAAATCCAGAGGCATCAATTCCAGGAAACGCAGCATCATCCCCGTCTTGTTCAGGCCGGCGCCCACGCCCGTGATGTCACCGGAAATCTTGAGTTCCGCAAGCGCGCGCCAACCGCTGGTGAACAACTGATTGAGATAGGCCTGGATCTGGGGCTCGTTGTGATAGAATGGATCCAGGTCATGAATCAACAACAGGTCGACCCGGTGAATCCCGAAGCGGATGAGGCTGTCTTCGTAGGATCGCATGATGCCGTCGTAACTGTAATCATAGACGTGATCGAAGGGCAGTCCTCCGCACCAGAACCCGTATTCGAAGTTCTTCAGATCCCGCGTCGCCTTGAATACGCGGCCGACCTTGGTGGAAACCAAGAATGAACCGTGGCTTTTCTGGCGCAGAAACTCGCCCAGTCTCAATTCGCTCTTCCCGTATCCATACCATGGTGAAGTGTCGTAGTAGCGGATTCCGGCCTTCCACGCCGCCCGCAGCGTGCTGCGGGACTTTGCGTCCGTGACCGGCTGGAACAGGTCTCCAAGAGGCGCGGTACCGAATCCCAGTTCGGTTACGCGGGCACCGGTGGTTCCCAGTTGTCTGGTGGCGATAGGCATGCTGTTTTCCTTTCTGTGGACTCCGCTTCGTTGGCTCCGCGTTGTCTGCGGTGGGAAGCGGCTTCGTCTTGTTCAGGACCAGTATAGAGTAAAGGATTGCCTACGTTCTGTCACCTGTTTTATCATCGGAAATCCGGGATGAACGGTTGACAGCCTCCCGTGATTTCCGTAAGATCTACCATCGACTTCAATGCAACGTCCTGGCAGCGGTTTGAGGGACAGGGCGGTTGCTCCAACTCCATCTTCCCACGGTCATCCTGCGAGAGGCCGGGTATATGCGTCCAGCGGCTTTACTGTCCTTGCTCGGGGTGGCCGTCGTCCTGTCCAGCCTCTCCGTCCTCGCGCTGCAGGATAACGAAGGGCGGGAAGCCGAGGGGACGGAACGATACGTAAACTCCCTGGGCATCACCCTTCCTCCCGACGCGGCACCGCCGGAATTCCAGGTCCTCACGCAGTTTTCACCGGACAACAGGTACCTGGACCGGGCCACAGCCACCTATAAGCAGGCATGGGGCGTGGGGCTGGTGGCCGAACCGCTGACCCGAGTGGACCGTCACTTCAACCTGATCCCGGCCGGTGCCACCAGGTGGGAGTTATCCGACGACGGGCTGACGTGGACGTACCAGATTCGCGAGGGGATGATCTTCGCCGACGGTCATCCGCTGACGGCCCACGACTTCGAGGCCACGTTCCATCGATGGGCGAATCCGGAGACGGGTTTCGACTTTGAATGGTACTTCCGCGCCATCAAGAACTGGACCGACGTCGTGGGTGGGCGTCTACCGCTCGATTCCCTCGGGGTCAAGGCCCTCGATGATCACATCCTGACGTTCACGACGGAGCGTCCCACGCCCTACCTGCCGCTCCTGCTCGCCAAGAGCTGGGTGACCCCGACCCACCTGTTCAAGAAATACGGTCCAGAATGGGCGACCCGACCGGAAACGCACTTCGGCAGTGGTCCTTACCGTCTGGTTGAATGGCTCAAGGGCGACCGCATTGTACTGGGAATCAATCAGAATTACCGGGGTCCCACGAGGCCTATGCTGGAACGCGTCGTGGCCAAACTCTACAATCTCGCAGTACCGCCCCAGTTCCTCTCGGCATACGAAGCCGGCGAGGTAGACTACATCCCCTTGACCAACCAGGCGGAGATCAACCGGATCAAGGCGGCCCCGAAGATGCGCGCGCAACTCAACACCTATACCGATTTCGCCACGTATTACCTGATGTTGGATACCTTCAACCCGCCGTTCAGCGATATACGTGTGCGCCGCGCCTTCGCCCATGCCATCGATGTCGAAGCCATCATGAAATCGGCCATGCGGGACGTGGGTATACCGGCCTCTTCTATGCTGCCGCCCGGTTTCCCGGGTTCCAACTCGGAGGCGCTGGCGCCGCTGCAACAAATCGATCCTGAACTCGCCCGTCGCTACCTCGCCGAAGCCGGCTATCCCGGCGGTCGCGGTTTTCCGGAGGTAAACATCTGGTTGCGCGGAGAAGCCGCCAACATACGAACGGCCGCTGAGGCGGTCCAGGCCATGCTGAAGCAGCACCTGGAAATCGACGTGGGCGTACGCAACGTGGAACGCAAGGTCTACCTGGACGCCATGAGCAGTCGGCAACTGACCCTCGGCATGATCCCGTACCAATATGACTTTATAGATGCCGGCAACCTACTCACCATCTGGCTTTCGAACGGCCGGCACTCCTGGCATAACGATCGTTTCGAAAGCCTCGTTCTGCAGGCCAACGAACTTGTCGGCGATCCCGAACGTCGGATGGCCATGTACCAGGACGCCGAACGGATCCTGGTTGAAGAAGCCGGTGGCATTTTTCTATGGTACATCCAGATCAACCAGATGTGGAAGCCCTATATTCGGGGAGATGCACTTGAACCCAACAAGTGGGGATATCGGGCCTGGCGGGGTGAGCTCATGTCCAATCTCCAGACCGAGATTTATATAACACGGGATGTATTGAAAGATCCTGCAAAACAGAAACCGGAACCCTTCCGGTTCTGGCAGTGGCTGACCGGTGAAGAATAGTGCTCGCGGCCATCGTGTGGCAGGTTTTAAACGCGGCGGCACCGCTCCAACGGGTCAACCGATGCCCAGGATCCCACCCGTGTCCCTGTGAATCATCGCTTCCATTTCATCTACGTCCAACCTGGGCAGGGCCGTGCCCTCGAGCATGCCGTTCAGGCCGCGCAGATCACGCAGTGAATCGTCTACCGTTGTGACGGGGTAGTCGGTGCCGAACAGCAGCTTGTTCCATACCCCGTATTCCTGGACGAGCATAAGACTGTGATAGAACTGGAAGGGGCGGTAGTGCAGCGCGGATACATCGGCGTACACGTTGGGATGCTTGCGTATGACCGCCACGGTTTCTCCTTCGTAGGGATGTCCGAGGTGAGCCATGATGATCCTGCAGTCCGGATACCTGATCGCGACCGCATCCAGGTGCCTGGGCAAGGTGCAATCCAGGGGGGCCTGGTCCACGAAGGTGGTACCGGTGTGCAACAGCACCGGCAGGTCGTTATGGACTGCGTAGCGCCACAGATCGTCGTGTTCGGGATCCTGCGGGTAAAACCCGGCGTACATGGGAAGGAGCTTGATGCCCCGCATGCCCAGGTGTTCCCGGCCTTCGATCATCTCTTCCCGCCAGCCCCTCTGGGTGGGATCCAGCGACATGAAGGGGATCGTATGATCGGGGTACCCGGCACAGTACGACGCCACGTAACTGTCGGGCGTCCACAACCCCGATAGCTTCGCCTTACCACCGAATACAACGGTCTTTAAAGGCTTGCCGGCGGTCTGAGCTGCAGCAAGATAATTCGCGTAGTCCGGCGTCCAGTCGAGTTCGTAACCCCGCATGCGCATGGCCTGGCTCCGGAAGGTTTCGTTGAAGTGATCGGGATACCTCCAGGCGTGTGAATGAACGTCGTAGATCATAGCGTCTCCTTTTTGAACCGCGTCATCGCTGGCCGTCATATCGTCTCAGGACGGGAGAACGCCAGGCGATCAGGGCAACGGCCACCACGCAGCCGATTCCACCCGCGACCACGGAGAACGGCGCGCCGGCGAGTCCCGCCACCAGTCCCGCTTCGGCCTCACCGAGCCTGGGGCCGCCCGTGACGAAGATCATGTTCACCGAAGTCATGCGGCCGCGCAGCTCGTCTGGGGTCGACAACTGCATGACGGTATGGCGCAGTACCATGCTCACCGTGTCGAAGGCGCCGGTCAGGAATAGGGCCGCGAAGGTGAGCCAGAAACTGGTCGATGCGCCGAATACAATGGTCGCCATACCATATAAGGCCACCGCCCTGAACAACAGCCGGCCCTGGCCGGATAGGGTCGGGAAGGTCGACATCAGCGTACCGATCAGCACGGCGCCTGCCGCAGGAGCCGCAGAGAGCAAGCCGTATCCGCGTTCGTCCACGCCCAGCACTTCCAGGGCGAAAATCGGCAGCAGCGAGGTCGCGGAAGCAAAGAACGTGGCGGTGAAATCCAGCAGCATCGCGGACCGGATGATGGTTGAACGCCGGATGAAACGGAGTCCTTCGAGGGCCGCGGCGAAGCTGACCCTTGCCACGCCGCCGATGTTCCTGTGGTCCGAATGCATCATGAGTATCGGGATGATCATGAAAACAAAAGATACCGTGTTGATCCAGTAAACGGTCGCGATAGAGCCCGTGGCCAGGAGCAGCCCGGCTATGCCCGGTCCGGATACAGATGCGACATGAGAGGCGGTGATGTTGATGCTCATGGCGTTGGCGAGATGACGGCGGTCTACCAGGTTCGGAATCATGGCGGTTTTGGCCGGGTTGCTGAAACAACCGATACCCGCGCTGATGGCCGTAATCACGTACAGCGTGGTGGCCGAATCGTGGCTTGACCACGTGATCCATGCCAGCGTCGTGCTGATGAGTGCGAGGCCGCATTGCGCCAATAGCAGCACGCGGCGGCGATCATGGGTGTCGGTGATGACCCCAGCGAGCGGGGAAAATAAAAGTAATGGTATGAGTCTTATAACCGCCATCGCGCCAAGGGCATACGCGGATTCGGTCAATTGATACATATGCCAGAGTATGGCCGTCTGCTGCATACGGGACCCGGTGAGCGAAACGACCTGGCCGAACCACAGGAGACGGAAATCGCGGTATTGGAGTGCGGGGAACCGGTCACGGACCGTTTGGAGGGATAGGGACATGACGATGTTGAAGATATCATGCCCACCGATGCTGTCAAGGTACACGTCCCGGACTCGCAGTGAACCGGGACTTAGGTCTTGACACCCGGTTGACGGACCGGATAACATGGCGGTTGCGGTCATCCACCACTCTCGACCCGGCAAACAACACATTGGGATGTCCAGGCGTTTATAGGTTGCGAGCGGCTTGACGCAACAACATCCCGGAAACCGTGTATTCAATCGAACGGAGCAGATCCATGCTATACATCACGGAAGATGAAGTGGGCAGGTTGCTGTCCATGGACGAAGCGATATGCGCCGTAGACGACTCATTCCGCAATCTTGGAACGGGATCGGCGGTTAACATCCCCCGTTCCAGGGTACGGCTACCGGGACATACGCTCCACGTCATGTCGGGTGGTATCCCGGGATTGAACGTCACCGGGTTGAAAGCGTACACGACCACACGGCACGGCGCGCGGTTCGTGGTGTTGCTCTTCAAGGCGGATACGGGCGATCTGCTGGCCACGATCGAAGCGGACCGGCTGGGCCAGATGCGCACAGGTGCGGCGAGCGGCGTGGCGACGAAGTACATGGCCAGGGAAGACGCGGCCAGCGTGGGGGTTATCGGCACGGGATGGCAGGCCCGCAGCCAACTCGCGGCGGTCTGCGGGGTGCGCGGCGTGACCACCGTTAAAGCCTTCGGGCGGGACCGGTCGAGGCGGGAGACATTCTGCCGCGAGATGACCGAACACCTGGCGATACCCGTTCATCCCGTTGAAACGGCCCAGGAGTGCGTCGCCGAAGCGGACATCGTGATCACGATCACCAGCGCCGTTCGACCCGTGTTGGAAGGCGCCTGGCTGTCGACGGGCACCCATGTGAACGCCGCCGGTTCCAACGCGCTCTTGCGCAGTGAAATCGATGTCGAGACGGTCAGGCGGTCAAGGGTGGTTGCCGTCGACTCCAGGGAGCAGGCCAGGGTGGAATGCGGCGACCTGCTCGCACCAGTCGAAATGGGGTACCTGCACTGGGACCGTGTTTACGAACTGGCGGACGTGGTTGCCGGCCATGTGCCCGGTCGCACTGATCCCGCCGATGTTACGCTCTTTGAATCCCAGGGACTCGCCGTGGAAGACGTGGCCGTGGCCGCCGTCGTGTTCGAACGGGCGAAAACCGAGGGAGCTGGCCGGCAGATCGGTTGAATCCGGCGCGCGTCTATTTCCCCATGGCGGTTACCCTGTCCCAGTAGGCTTTGGCTCCGGCCCTGAGCCAGTTGTCATATACGGAGAAGAAGAACTTGACACCGATTTCGGCGTGGACTTCGAATGTCTCGTCCCCGACGAGCGACCCCGCGTTCCGACCGGACGCAACGATCCGCGCGAGGGTGTCGGAAACGACCTTTTTAACCTCGGGAAGATACATCTGTCCCGGATACCCCATGGTCTGCGCCAGGTCACCCGGGGCGACGAAGAAAACATCGATATGGTCCACGGCGAGAATCTCGTCCAGGTTTTCTACCGCCTCCATTTCCTCTATGAGGACAACGACGAGAATCTCATCGTTCACCTTCGCGATGAACTCGCGATTATCGGTGCCGTATCCCCGGCGATTGAAGTACATACCGCGCATGCCGGCTGGCGCGAACCTGCTGGAACGCACCACCCGTTCCGCCGCCTCGGCGCTGCTCACATGAGGGACGACCAATCCACTGACTCCGCAGTCCAGCGTACGACCGATCAACCCGGTCTCGTTGGCATGCACCCGCATCACCGACGCCATGTTCCACAGGTCGCAGGCGCGGGACACGTCACCGATCCGGTCGAAAGTAATGTCTCCGTGCTCTCCCTCGATCCAGTAGCCGTCAAATCCAAACTGCCCCATGAAATCGATGGAATTCGCCGTGTGGCTGTGGCCGCCGATCACGTGCGCGACTTCACCAGCTCTTATTTTTGTTAATACCCGGTTTCCCCGCATCTTCTGATTTCTCCTTTTTTATTCCAGTTCAGGTTACCTTCTTTGCCATAACGACTTCGGGTGGATTATCAATCCAGAACAAGTTAGGATCTTCCATCATGTTGACAAGCGTTTTCTGGCGGGACGAACGCGTTTGAAACCTGGGGCCGCACGCGGGTCTGATCCTGTGTTATCATGTCCTCCGGCCCGATCCATATCGCCTTGACACCTTCCTGGGAGCCCTGTAGTATAGACGAGTTGTCTGATATCGTTCCTTATCTGTCAGCTCACTCTTTTGGGGACAACCTATGACCACCCAATCCAGGCATCCCATTTCTGCCGATCAAGCCGCTTACTGGTCGGAGATAAGAAACCAGTTTTACCTGATGGACGACGTTACCTACCTGCAGGGAGGTTCGGTGGGCCCCTCCGCCAAACCGGTCATAGAACGCATTATCGAATTGATGCGGGAATTCGAGGCGGACCCGCTTCACCGCAGATACGGAGACCTTCTCGGTCCCATGATGGAGACTTCCAGGGAAAAGCTGGCCAAGTTCGTGGGGACCACCCCGGACCGGATAGCCCTCGTCCTGAATACGACGATGGGTATGAACATTCCAGGCCAGGGCCTGATCTGGGAACGCGGCAGCGACGTGCTTCTCAGCGACCAGGAGTATCCAGCCGTTCGCGCCCTGTGGGAGTGGCTTGCCAAGCGCGACGGACTGAACCTGAACTACATTTCTCTGCCCACTCCGCCGTCCTCGCCCCAGGACATCGTTGATGCTTACGAGGCGGGATTCACGGACAACACCCGCGTCGTGGTATTCAGTCACGTGTACTTTACGACCGGACTCGTCGCCCCCATCACGGAACTGACCCGTTTGACCCACGCCCATGGGGCCGTGGCCATGGTGGACGGTGCCCACGCCGTCGGCATGGTCCCCCTGAACCTTTCCGAAGTCGGGTGTGACTTCTATGCCAGCAGCTCCCACAAGTGGCTGCTGGCTCCCAAGGGGGTGGGGTTTCTTTACATGGATGCCAAGTACCAGAACAAGATACGTCCCGTGGTGATCGGCCACAACATGCGCGAAACGGATGCGGCCAGTCGCTACGATGTCAACGGGACCCGGGACCTGACCCACCATGCCTGCCTGGGAGACGCTATCGACTACCAGCTGGAAATTGGCTGGGAAAGCAGAATACGGCCCTATTGCCTCGGCCTGGCCCGGTACTTGAAAGCGCAAGCGGTTGAACGAATCCGGGGAGCCCGTCTCACGATCCCCATGGACGAATCTATGTCCGGGTTCATATCCAGTTTTTCGATAAATGGAATCGATCTCCCCAAGGTTTGCCAGTATCTCTGGACCGATTACAAGATCGAGGTCACCTCCAATAAGGCGAACGGTCTCTCGTTTTTCCGGGTGTCCACGCACTTCTACGACTCGTACGACGACATCGACCGATTCATCAATGCCATCAACGAAATCATCGCCAAGCATCCGGACGTACATCTGGACAGAGAACGCCCATGACCCGTCCCAAGCTGCTGCTGCCCGGTCCCATCGACATATGGGAGGAAACCCTGCAAGCTTTAAGTGAGCAGGTAATGCCCCATTACGGCGAAGACTTCGGTCCCATATACGAAGAAACCATATCGATACTCAAGACCATCTTTCAGACTGAAAACGACGTGATCATCATGACGGCTCCCGGCTCCGGCGCACTCGATGCCGGGCTCAGCAGTCTGTTCCAGCCCGATGAACAGGTGGCCGTGGTGATAAACGGCCCTTTTGCCGACCGGCTTGTCGAAGTACTCAAGGCTTTCAGGTGCGAGATCATCGCCGTGGAAGACACTTGGGGCGAACCCGGCGATCCTGCCAAGATGCGAAAAGCCCTGGAACAACACCCTGCTTTGGCCGGCCTGGTCGTGGTCGCCAACGATACCGGCACGGGTGTTCGCAATCCGCTGGAGGCTTACGCCGACCTGGCCCGCGAATTCGACTTGCCGTTTTTCGTGGACGGCGTGTCGGCCTTGGGCGGTTACGACATTCCCGTGGACGAACTGGGCATCGACGTGGCCGTTACTTCTTCCAATAAGGCCCTGGAAACCACACCAGGCCTGGGTATCCTGGCAGTCAGTGACCGCGCGTGGGACATTATACGCGGCAAGGACAGCACCCACCGTGGATGGTACTACAATCTCGGCGTCTGGAAGCAGGCTTCCGAATCGGGGGGAGAACATCCCTATCCCACGACGCAGGCGAGCAGCCTGATCGTCTCCCTGCACGCCAGTCTGAATCGGATCATGAACCGGGAGACCCTCGAGGGCCACTGGGCCCGGTACGCATGGGCCCAGTCCGTCGTACGCGCCGGGTTGCGCGCCGTGGGGTGCACGCCCATCGTGGCCGACGAGGCCGCGTCCTACACGGTGACCACCTTCCGGGTCCACCCGGACGTTTCGGAGGCCGCGGAACTGCGGA
Source organism: bacterium (assembly GCA_965225915.1). Lineage (GTDB taxonomy): Bacteria > JAAXHH01 > JAAXHH01 > JAAXHH01 > JAAXHH01 > JAAXHH01. Next base: position 3,541,848 of record OZ245326.1, on the reverse strand, counting down.
CTTACCTGCTTCGCAATCACGGTTTTCTCGTGGCCCAGGCCATGGGCGAATTCGCCAGGGACGCGCTACGCGCGGGCCACATGGGAAAAGCGGGGTCGAGAGACTACATCGAACCCTTTCTGCTCGGGCTGGAAGACTACTTCCGCACCGTCAAGCACCACGACCTGGAGCCAGGTTGCAGCCTGGAGGGCCTGCGGCGGTCCGGAACCACGTACTAGGGGGTTCTCCTGGGCGGAGTCAGCGACAGCACCATATCTGTCAAGGATTGATCTAGCGGGTAATGGTAGGACGTCCGGTAGTATTGGAGAAGATCCCGGGCCAGTGCGTTCAGCGGGTCGACGCTCTGGAATCGATCGGGAAGCGGCTCTGGATGGTATAGGACGTTGAGTAGGGAACGCAGGGGTATGTCCGCCGGCGAGGTGGATGGAATGTAGGTGATGTGGTACCCCGATTTGCGTGTAAGCAAGCCGGAATCCACGTAAGACGACAGCATCTCGTCGAGCACGTTTTCCGGTGCTCTCGTCTGGCTTGAAAGCCGATCAAGCCTGGTCGGCCGGTTTTCTTCCACGAAATTGCGGATGATGTAGAGGAACGCGAGGACGTTGATGTAGTTCCGCAGCGCGGTTCCGTGGACCCGCTCCGATTGCCTCCACTCCATGATGCCCACGTTCTGTATGGAATAAGCCAGGACTGCGCCTAACAACAGAATCACCCAACCCAGGTAAAGCCAGATCAGAAACACCGGCAGGGCGGCGAAACCGGCAAACAGGATTTCACGTGCGCCCGCCTGAGTCGTATCGGCGATAAACTGGGCGAACACCCAGTTGAGCCACAACCAGCCGAACCCGGAACTCATGCCTCCAACCAGGGCGGCCCGGACCGAAACCCGCGTATTGGGCACCGACCAGATGATCAGCGAAAACCAAAGTCCAATCAAAAGGAAGGACAGGGGTGAGAAGCCCGCGATGCGTTCGAAATTGGCCAGGACGGTAATGCTGTTCGACGAACCCGTGAATGTCACGACGCCGATGATGATCAGTGGTCCGATCAGCAGCAGCGCCAGGTAGCTGACCAGTCGCTGCTTCCAGCTTCGCATATTCCGCACGTGCCAGATGTCGTTGTAGGATTCCTCGATGTTCGCCAGGATGCCCAGGACCGCGAACAGGAGGACCACCAGCCCCACGTAACCCAGCGTGCCGGTCTGGGCATTGGCCAGGAAATCCATGATCTTTGTGGCGACAATATCTCCGTTGCCGCCCAGCGGACTCAACCATTCTCTCAGCGTGGGTTCGAGGTCCACGTACAGTCCCAGGCTCTGGTACAATGTGAAAAGGATGGCGAGCAGCGGGACCAGGGCCAGCAGGCTGGAAAAGGTCAGCGCCGAGGCCCGGGTCAGCAGCCGGTCTTCCCAGAACTGGTGATACAGGAAGATTATGGATTTGGCGATACGTACCAGGAGCGCGTGAAGCCTGGAGAGACCCCGGGTATTGATATGCCAGATCTCACTGCCGATGAACCGGCTCGCCGTGCGTATTTTGTCTATGATATTGGATATGCTCGGATGCACCGCGAATGTCCTCGTGCGGGTTAAGAATACCTGGATTTCTCCTGCCGTGTCCTTAGAAACAACAAAACCGACTATCGGAATGAAATTACTTGGTATCAGGTCAGCTTTGGCAATACGAGCTGCGCCAGGCTCAGCAGCAGGAAGAAGCCGAACATGTCCGTTACCGTCGTCAGCATGGGACCGGATGCCAGTGCGGGATCGGCCTTTAGCGCCCGCAGGGCGAGTGGAATGAACCCTCCCAGGCACGCGGCAAGCACTGTGTTGACCGCCAGGGCGGTGCCGACGATGAGGCCCAGGTACGGGTTCCCCTTCCACAACAGGGCGGCACTGGCCAACAGCGCCCCGAGTACCAGTCCGTTCATCAGGCCGACCGATGCCTCCTTTGCAAGGACGCGAAGTATCTCCCGCGGACGCACGAGACCCATGGCCAGTTCCCGGATGCTCACCGCGACGGCCTGGTTGCCCGAGCAACCACTCATGTCCGAGATTATGGGAAGAAAAACTGCCAGGGTGATCGCTTTTTCCAAGGTATCCTGGTGGAAGGCGATGACGCTCGCGGCCAGAATGTTCAGGACGACATTGACGCTGAGCCAGGATAGCCGGCGCGACGCTCTTTTCAGGACGGGCATACTGCGTAGTTCCTCGCCGCCTACGATTCCACTGGCCTTACGGAATTCGCTTTCAGATTGTTCCGCCAGCTTCTCCTGCACGTCTGCTGCGCGTACCACGCCTACCAATAGGCCGTTTTCATTGGTGACCGGAAGCCCAAGGTAGGTATATGTATCGAAGAGATCGCGCATCTCTTCCAGCGGCGTATGAACATTGACGTGCACCGGATCGGCCGACATGATCTCCGTAAGGAACTGGCCCGGCAATGCCATGAGCACGTCGCGCAGTCGCAACACCCCCGTCAGTCGCACTCCGTCCGATACGTACAGGTACTGCACGTCGTATCCAATATACGCTTTCTGATTGAGCCGAAGGTCGTCGATCACGTCTTGAACGGAGTGATCGCCGGGATAGGAAACATACTCGGTCAGCATGATCCCGCCGGCCGTTTCGTCCGGATATTGCAGCAGTTTCCGGACTTCGTCGGCAGTCTCGTCCGGCATTGCCTCGAGAATGGCCTCTGCTTCCTCGTCTTTCAAGTCTCCAAGCAGGTCCGCCTGGGCGTCGCTGTTCATTTCGTCAACGATCGCCGCGGCTTCGGCGGGAGGTAGATCCTCGATCAGGTCGACCGCCTGCACGTCCTCGATATGGTCGATTAACGCAGCCGCATCTAGGGGTGAAAGCAGACCGAGCAGCCGGGTTTGTTCCTCTTGGCTCAGGCGTGACACGGCGAGGGCCAGTTCGGTGGCTGTTAGTGATCCGATGAAGGACGGCAGTACGTATCTTTCGCCGGCCTGAATGAGTACCTTGAGATTCTCCCAGGGCTCCTGCCGGGCAGGATCTCTTACGTCGGGATTCATGGTATGCTCCGACTTCCGTGATTTATCGGAAAGAAAGTTCGGCCGCGCCTTTTTCTTGAACCGGGCTGTCCGAGGCGAGCGCTTCTACATAAGCCTCGTAGAATTTCTGGATGTTTCTAACGTAATGAACCGGTTGGCCCCCGCGGCAGAAACCGTACCGGGCCCGCATATAGTACTTGGGCTTGGACAGGAGCAGCATGGTCTCTTCAACATGACCGAACCACTGGTTGGGATCCCTGCCCTGCTCCCTGGCGAGGCGGCGGGCGTCGAGAAGGTGACCATATCCCGCGTTATAGGAGGCCAGGGCGAATTGCACTCGGGCCTCCATCGGCAACTTGGGGTCGAATCGGTCGATGAGGTGATCCATGTACTTGACACCTGCGTGGATGCTTTCCTCGGGGTCGTGAAGCTCGGTAAATCCGAATTGCTTGCCCGTGGACGGCATCACCTGCATGAGTCCCTGTGCGCCGACCCAGCTCACTGCATTGGGATCGAATTTGGATTCCTGGTACATCTGCGCGGTGACCAGCCGCCAGTCCTGGCCGTATTGCTCGGCGTATTTCTTGACCGGGGCGTCGTAGGGAGACAACTGCCCGCCCAGGTCGACGCGCAGGGAATCCCTGGACTTGGCGATGGTACGCTTGTTCTCGAAGTACTTCTTTCGCATCAGGTTAAAAAACAGTCCACGCTTTTCCGCTCTCACGTACTGGTCAAGCGCCTCGAGCAGGGCGGGATTGCTTTTCCGCACCGCCCAGCCCATCGAAGTCGGTTTTACTCGGAAAGCGGCCTTGAGATTACGGCCGTAGGCCTGTTCCAAATCCAACAGGTTGGAATCCGCGAGGGTCACATCGTAGACGCCCTGGTCTATGCCATCCATGATATCTTCCGTTTCCACGTCGTCCGGCAGCCCCACGATTTCGAGGCCATCAATGGAATCGGCGGCGGCTTCCAGTGTCGCTCGAAAGGAGGAACTGCTGCGGACGTGCACCGGCCGGCCCACGAGGTCGTCGAATCCGGAAACACTGTCGTCGTTCGATCGGACGACCACCAGTTCTTCCACGTCATTGTAGGGCACTGAAAAGGCCGCCTGGGTCCGGCGCTCTTCGTTGATCGTCATGGCCGCCGCCACGACGTCGCCCTTCCCCTCGTTCAGATAATCCAGCAGTTCGCCGTGGTTTTCCGGTATGACGATTTCCAGTTGAAGATCGTGCCTCGAGGCGAATTCGTTCAGGAGTTCGTATTCGAATCCGACCTGGACGCCCTTGTGGATGAAATAGGTCAGCGCGTTGTTTCTGGTGATCATCCGCAACCGTCCCCGGCGCTTCAGGCCGTCGAGATCATCGGTAAACTCCTCCTCCCGGTTGCGCGTGATCTGGCGGGCGTGGAGGAACTCGTCGACCTTCTTTTTGAGTTCCCCGTCCGCTGGACGCATCAGCATGATGACCATCCGGTTTTCTGCCAGTACCAGCGGGGAGGCAAGTTCCTCATGGGATTGCTCTACGGCCCGCCAGAGATTGCCGTCGCAGACAGTCGCCGCGAACTCGCCCCGGGCCACGCCCTCGATGATGCTCTCCGTCGACATCGTTTCCGGGACGGTATTTATGCGCAGACCGGGTACCCGCTGTTGCAGGTCCAGCAGGGTCTGGTAGTAGGAACTGGATTGACGGACACTGATCTCCATTCCGGCCAGGTCTTCGATGGCCGTGGGACTGCCTTCTCCCGCGGGGACAATCAGGTATTCGTCCACGTAGTTATAGGGCACGGAAAAGGCCGTTCGAGCCTTCCGTTCCGGGGTATCCGTCAGATTGGCCGCGACGATGTCTCCTTCGCCCTGCAGCAGTTTCTCGATCATTTTTGAGTGGTCTTCGGCCGTCACGAGTTCGAGGTCCAGTTGAAGCGATTCGGACAGTTTCCGGGCGATGTCGTGATCAAGCGTTACCCGTTCCGCCTTTCGGGGCATATGGGTGATCGCGTCCGGACGAACGATGACCCGTAATACGCCGCGAGACTGGAGCTCCGGCAAATCGCCGGTGTACTTTGGCGGGGATTGCAGTCCCTTGCCGTCGCAATGCACGGCTGTTAACCCGATGATCACCGCCGAGGAAAACAGGACACTGGCGCGAGTCAACATATCCTTCCTCCTTTAGGTTGCAACCTTACGGAGCAACAGGTCAGATCCGTCTGTACCTTGACAGTCCACGGCCCTTCCGTTAAGATATTGCCTTGAAATATATGCACTAACGCCTGCGTTACGACAAGCAAATATGGTGGGAGAACCGGCCCGGCCGGGAAGGAACTGTATATGGAAACCCTGTTTAACCTGCTAGATCAGTCGTGGCGGTGGTCTGGGAGAGAACTAGGTATCACTTTCAGTATTTTGCTGGGCACTTTCGTCATTCGGTGGCTGGTGAAGCACCTGATGGAACGCGTGGCAGCACGGCTGGCTCGCATCACGACGACTCAGGTGGACGACATGCTGGTCGAGGCGGTCAAGAAGCCGCTCGAATGGTTGGTCGTCGTACTGGGCCTGTACCTGGCGATCTACACGCTGCGTCCGCCCGAAATGTTCATGGGGGTGTTGAGAGCAGGGTTCTGGGTGCCCTTTTCGCTTATAACGGCCTGGATGATCTTTCGATGCGCCAACGTGTTCACATCGCTTTTGAAAAGCTGGGCGCAAAAAACAGATACCACGCTCGACGACCACCTGGTTCCGCTCGTGGAGCGGGCGATGCAGATTATGATCTGGATCCTCGCGGCGCTCATGATCCTTCAGAACCTCGGGTACTCGGTTTCAGGCTTGCTGGCCGGGCTGGGGATCGGCGGCCTTGCCGTGGCCCTCGCCGCTCAGAAAACCCTGGCCGACGTCTTCGGATCCATCATGCTGCTGGTCGACCGGCCCTTTGTCGCGGGGGATTGGATCATGTCGCCGGACCGGGAGATCGAAGGTGTGGTCGAAAGCGTCGGTTTTCGCAGTACCCGGATCCGGACTTTTGAACAGACCCTCATCGCCATTCCCAACAACCGGTTGGCGGAATTCGTGATCGACAATATCTCGTCGCGTCCCTACCGCCGCGTATGGATCACGGTGGGACTCACTTTCGATACGCCTTCGGAGTTGATGAGAGAGGCGGTTTCACAGATAGAACAGCTTCTTCGCAATCATCCCGAGGTAAGCCAGGAATCGACCATGCTCGTACGCTTCAACGAGATCGCCGAAGAGTCCCTGGACATCATGGTCTACTATTTCACCGCGACAACGGTGTGGGCCGACTACCTGCGGATCAGGGAGGATGTCAACCTGCGGATCATGGAAATCGTGGAGTCCCTCGGCCTGCAACTGGCCTTCCCCACCCGGACCGTACACGTATCTACCGATCCGGACAAAAACAAACCTGACTGACTTTGAGACGGTCACGCCGTCCAACCTGGAGCGGTCCGCTTCGATCTCGAAACCCGGGTGACGGAACGGTATAATACCATGTTCACCGGCCGTAGAACAACAAACCTGAGGAAGTCCAGCCCATGAAGATTACTGAAGTAGAGACCTATCCTATCGACCTCGAGGGACACGGAAGAACGGGATACCTGATCGTGGTGAGAACCGACCATGGGATCAACGGTCTTGGCGAAGCGGCAGCGGATTGCCACCCCGCCACGGTGGCTCACGCCATTCGCCAGATGCCCCTCGCTGGACGGGATCCCGGTAACATCGAAAAGTTCTGGCAGGATATGTACCACGGCACATTCTGGCGCGGGGGTCCGATCTGGACGAGCGCGGTCAGCGGCGTAGAGCAGGCCCTGTGGGATATCAAGGGAAAGGACCTTGGCGCACCCGTCTACGATCTGGTGGGGGGCGCCGTGCGCGACAAGGTTGCGTTGTATACGCACACGCTGTTCGGAGACCAGTCCCCGGAGGAATTCGCCGAATCGGCCCGCGAGGCGGTGGAACTGGGATTTCGGGCGGTGAAGTTCGATCCCTTCGGACTGGCCGAGCAGCGGATGGATATACCGGATATGCGGCTTGCCGTTGAACGTATACGCGCGACGCGGGAGGCGGTCGGAGAAAACTGCGACATCCTGATCGAGGGCCATGGAAGGTTGAGCCCGAACATGGCCATACGCATGGGAAGGCTAATGGAGCCCTTCAATCCGTTTTTCTATGAAGAACCGGTGCCGCCGGAGAACGTGGACGAGATGCTGAAGGTTTCCTCTAACATCAATATCCCCATCGCCACCGGCGAACGGCTGTATACCCGGTGGGCGTACAGAGACCTGCTCGAGAAGCAGGCCGCCGACTACATACAGCCGGATCTCTGCCACTGCGGAGGATTCGGCGAAGGCCGCAAAATCGCGGCGATGGCGGAGACCTACCACGTCCGTGTCCTCCCCCACAACCCCAACGGGCCCATATCCACCATGGTGGGGGTCCATTTCGGCATCAGCACCCCGAATTTCGAGATGCTGGAGTATCCCAGGCAACCCACCGGACGGAACGAACTGCTGCTCAACATGCCAGTGGTGGTGGAGGGAACCATAGCGGCGCCGACCGGTACCGGCTGGGGCATTGAACTGAACGAAAAGGAACTGTCGCGGTATAGGCCGGATGCCAGCAGGTAGCCAGTGCGCTGACGGACCTACACGTCCTTTACGATATCCTTGACATGGTTGTAGTGGGCGGTTTCGATCAATTCCAGCGTCTCGGGTGACAGCACGGCCTTTATTTCATCCGGGAATGGCATCGGAAGTCCGGCATGCTGCGGCTTGTACCGCAGGACCAGGATGCGTCGTATACGATCCCTGGGACGCCATTCCAGGATGCCGTGGGTCATGAGTTCCGAAGTCACGATGATGTCTCCCGCCTTGGGCGTGATGTTGACCACGCCCGGGGCGAGGTCCTCCACGCCATGCATGAGACCGCTGTTGAAAAGGCTTTCCGGGCGAGGGAAATTCGCCTTGTGGGATCCGGGCAGCACGATGAGACCCCCGTCGCCCGGCAAAACGTCGTCCAGGTAGGGAAACACGATGATATCGTCGCAATAGACGCGGCCGTGATGGGTCTCGTAACGGGTGCTTTCCCAGCCGAATCCTTCCCTGGCGCAGTGAAGGCCGCCCACGGCCGGCTCCCCCGGACGATCCACCTGGAGGGTGCCGCTGATCAACCTGGGCCTGTCGTTGGTGAGTTCCCGGACGATGGGCCAGATCGACGGATGACGGGTCAACGCTTCCAGCGACCTGTCGAAGGCAAAGCCGTGGAGATGCCTCTTGCCGTCCGAACCGAATCCCGGCGGCAGCCTGTCCTCCGGGGTGTTCATGTAACGGGCCGATGCCCGCTGACAGGCCCTGAGCTCCTGTTTCGAGAGTGCGTTTTCGATGTGCAGGTAGCCAAAAACGTCAAACAGGTACCTTTGTTCCGGGGTCATCATGCCTGGCTCCTTCGCAATACCACGTAAAGCCGAATTCAGCCGATGATCATAGTTCTACACGTTGAATTCCGACAGGAGTTCGTCCAATCGCTGGACAAACACCTTTCGACCTGAATCCGGGATATCGTGAACACGCGCCACCACGCCGCTGATGTTCAAGCCGGAGCGGTCCGGACGGTGAGGCGGTTCGAAAATGGCGACATCGGCTGCCGTGTGCCCCGCGTAACTCGTGACGCTCGGAGCGGCGTATAGTCCGTTTCTCAACCGGGACAGTTCCCCGTTATCTTCAAAGATCGCGCAGGCGTCCCGCAGGCACCGCGGCAGGTGGGTCGGACTCGAAACCAGGATGACCCGCTCCACCCCCTGGTCGACGAAAATCCTTCCGGCATGCACGATTTCCTCCCGGGTATTCCGTGATCCCGTATCCAGGTGCAGAATGGATTCGATCCTTTGTTTGCATCGACGGGCTGAATCCGGATTCTTCACTTCAGGCAGGTGATTTTGAAAAAGCGAAAAACCGGCGAGTGCGTCGAATCGCTCCTGCATCAAAAGGGCCGTCGCCTCGGATTCCAGCAGTCCGCCCTTCTTCGATGCGCCCGAACCGAAGACCATGACGTCCGCTTGCTCGGAAAGGGCGACGAATACTCCCATGGGCACCCGGCCGACCTGGTCCTCGGGAATTCCCCATGCCACGGACTCCCACTGATCGGCATTCAGGTTGTATCCATGTACGAGGATGCCCGTCTTTCGAGCCAGGGGTGCGGGAAAATGTCCGGTCGCAGTGTGCTCGCTCATACCAGGCTCCATCACCCGCCGAAGGGGATGCAACGGGAGGCGAAGTGCTTAAGGGCGCCGTTCTTGACAATGATCGCTTCCGGTCTTAACACGGCGGCATAGCTGTTCAGGAGGGCGATCAGGTCCAGCAGGGACCGATATCCGGAAATTCCCGACATGTCGATGTAGATCTTGGTGAAGTCTTCATGCAACTCCAGCGCCGACCACACGTCGGAGGCGTTCACTCAGTGGGGTATAGGTGGCCCGGTATTTCTTGACGCCGCGGGTGCCCACGAACATGGCGTTCGATCTGAATTGCCGGTCATTAGTCATACCGGACCAATAAACAAGCGGACCGGAGTATCGTCAAGAAGGACAGTGCGCCGACTGTTCAAGTAAGGACAGTGCGCCGACTGTTCAAGTAAGGACAGTGCGCCGACTAGCTGCCGGTCGAACGATAGTACCGCAGACCGAATCGCCAGATAAACAGCGATATGATAAAGTAAAGCAGGCCGAATAAGGGGGCTGTGTACTGAAACGCGAGCGATGTACCCAGCGGGTCTGGCCGGCCGAGAATCGCCAGGACAGGGAAATAGGTTACGCATCCCATGGGAATCACCATCGTGAAGAACTTGCGGAACCAGGGTCGATAGATGGAAAGGGGAAATTTCGAAGCTTCCACACCGCCGTAGGTCAGGACGTTCATCAGTTCCAGGGTTTCGGTGGTCCAGAAGGAAAGCGTGCCGATGTTGACGAAGAGGCCCAGGAAGAAACATGCACCGAAGAGCACGGTAGCCACCGTCAATACCAGTTTCGCCGTAGTCCAGTCTATTTCCAGGCTTAGCACCGCCCACAGGAGGACACCGCCGCCCTGCAGGAAACGACCGAGCTGCTTCAACATGAACTCCTGGCCAATCAACTGAAGTACCGTGCTTCGCGGCCTGAGCAGCATCCGGTCGAAGTCTCCTGTTCGGACCAGGTCGCCGACGTGGTCGAATCCGCGGGAGACCGTATCGGTTAAGGCGAAGGCCAGGTTGATGAGCCCGAAGAAAAAGGCGAACCTCGGCCAACGACCACTGGCTCAGGCCGCCGAAGCGATCGAACAGAGCCAGGATGCCGACGAATTCCACGCCCGTACCGAGTAACTGGCCCAGCGTACCCATCACGAACGAAACGCGGTACTGCATCTGCCCCCGAAGGGAGATGCTCACATAGTGGGTGTAGAGCGTAAATGCGTTCGCCATCCGTCAGCCACCCTGAATGACCAGGCGGCGTGTTGCCCTGGAGAGCAGCCACGCGCCCAGTCCTATAAGTGCGATGATCCAGACCCATTGATGAAGCAACACGGCCCATGTTTCCGTGATGGGAATGTGTCCCATGTATAGCCTGAACGGGGCGTCGAAAATACCACGGAAGGGCATGATGCCGAGTATGAACTGTGCCCAGTCCGGAAAGAGGGGAAGGGGGATGACCATGCCCGCCAGGAAATAGATGAGCGGGGGGACCATCAGGGCTACGCCTTCTCCGGATATGGTCCACATCAACGTGATGGAAAGGATAACGGTAAGGGCCGTACTGAGCAGCAGCGCTCCGGCCGTCGCCGCGAGCCACACGATCAGGGCTTCCGGCGAAGCGGGAGGTTGCATGCCAAAGAAAAGCAGGGCGAGAGCTATCAGCGGGATAGATCGCATCAAAGTGGGGGTGAGCCTGAACGCCAGCGAGCGGGAGAACCAGTAACCGTAGAGGTTCACGGGCCGCACCAGATCGTAGGCCACGGTCCCCGATCGGACCATGGCGCGGATTTCCGTGTCCGCATTCCATGGCAGCAAGCCGAGGAGGGCCTGGCCCAGCCAGATGTAGGTCACCACTTCCTCGATGCCCATGGGCTGGGAAGCGGTGGTGGACCGGTAAAAGGCTTCCATGGCCATGATACGGATCGCGCCCCAGCCAAGCTGTGTTACGAATCCGGCAAGGGCCGCGGCCCGGTACTGGAGCAGCAACTGGAATCGAGCGCCGATTACGGCTGTGTACGGAAGAATGAATGATGGGTTCATGCCCACCCGGTTTTCAACGGAGTTTATGCTCATCGTACAGCCGTGAGATGATCTCTTCGATCGGCGGGTTTTCCACAAACAGGTCCTTGATCGCGTACTTCGCCGTTATCCGGCTGATCAGCACCGCGGTTTGAACCCGATCCGGATCGAATTGCAGGTGAATGCGGTTGCCGTTTTGCGCGACGAAGGTGACTTCCGGATCGGCAATGGACTGGCTCGCATCGATGAGATCGATGATCAGGCGCCGTTCACGGGTGACACGGGAGCGCAGTTCGTCCAGCGTGCCGTCGGACAGGATCCTTCCGTGGCCAATCACCATTATCCGGTCGCACAGGGCTTCTATGTCGTCCATGTCGTGGGTGGTCAGCACGATGGTGACATTGCGTTCCCGGTTGAGCCGTTTGATAAAATCCCTTACCGCAAGCTTCGATACGGCGTCCAGTCCTATGGTGGGCTCGTCCAGGAACAATACCGAGGGCGCATGGAGCAGCGCGGCGGCGAGGGCGCACCGCATACGCTGACCAAGGCTGAGTTGCCTTACCGGTACATCGTACAACGGCTCGAGATCCAGCACCGCCGCGAGTTCGTCCCGGGCTCTTTCGTAGTTCGAATTCCTGACCCGGTAGATATCCCGAAGCAGATCGAAAGATTCGATTACGGGGAGATCCCACCACAACTGGGTCCGCTGGCCGAAAACCACGCCTATGTTGGCGGCGTTGGAGATTCGATCCCGCCACGGAACGCGTCCTTCTATTTCGCATCGGCCCGAATCGGGCACCAGTATGCCGGAGAGCACTTTTACGGTGGTGGATTTCCCCGCCCCGTTGGGACCGATGTAGCCGACCAGTTCTCCCCGGGACAGTTCGAAGGAGATGCTTGTCCAATGCCCTCACCGTACGGTATTCCCGGCGCCACACCCCCTGGAAGGCGCCCCAGAGTCCGGATCGACGCTGGGCGATGCGAAAGGTCTTGACGATGTTATCCACGAGGATATGCGGCACGGGAACTACCCAGGGGATGACGGGCGAGAACTGAAGGAGCCGCGGGATCGAGTTCCCCACGGGAAGGGGGCCTAGCCGGACTCGGAGAATACGGAAAGGTATTCTGTACTCAGACCGCCCCGAACGAGTGCCTCCCAGCACCGGACCGGGGAATCGCCGAGTATCGGAAGGAGGTCTGTCCGCAGACTGTCGAGGGAAGGCGACGAGGGACCCGCGGTCTCCAGGTTTGCCAGGCGACTGAGCGCGTCCATCGCGTATCCCACGCAGATGACGTTCTTGTCTTTGCGCACAACCTCTTTCAAGGCATGAATCGTGGAATCCAGGGCGTCATCCGCCAGGTGGGCGCCCTGGGAACAGAGGATGACCATGGACCAGAGGACATTCTCCCGTACCGCCGAACGAACCGGTTCGAATCGCTCCAGGCCCATGTTCACTCCGTTTCCCTCGCAGACGTCGCACTCGTCGGTGGGACGCACGAACTTGATGCTCCGCTTCTGGGCCAGGTCCATGCTGAGCCGGTTCTCCTCGCGTTCGAGGCTGCGTATGAACGCGTCGAGACAGCGTGGAATCAGGGACCTGCCAATGCCCGTCCCCGCAGCGCGGCGTCCCAGGCAACCCAGTGTACCGGCGGCGACCGCGCGTACGTAAACGGAAGGATCATTATGGAGGAGGGTAGTCACGGCGTTCAAAACCACTTCGCTCAGGGAGGCGCTGTCGCCCAGCCCGTACACGCCCGCCTTCCTCACCCATTTTACAGGTGAACTCGTTGCTTTCAAAAAGGTATCCGTGGCTCGTTCGCCGACTGCGATCAAGCCGTAGGTCGCCGCCCGGCGGACGCTCTCCCGGTGGCTGTACAGCGCCTGAGCGAGATGTTCGATGGCCAGTGACTCGTCCCCGATCGAGGCGAGTTTATAGGCCGCGCCGATTCGGACGGGCTCCGCCTCGTCGCCCATGGCCTTCAGTTGATCCTTCAGGTCTCGCGCCTCGGATTTACGTCCCGTTGGGGAAAGCGTCCTGGTTTCGGGACGGGGTTGAGGTGTTCTACCCGTTTGCATCCAGTGATGGTGATAACGCCAGACGACCGTGGTATCGTCGTCCGCATCGAGCAGATCGACCCCGGTCAAGGGATCCACGCCAAGATCCCTCCAGGCGATTTCTCCAGGTTCATCTCGATCGCGCCCTTCCGGTTCGGTCGTACGGTAAATCCAGAAACGCCACATGAAACGGGGATGGTCCTCCCACAGACGCCAGTCGTCTCGCCGGTGGTTCCCACGGTGAAACGTGTTGTGAGAATAAAGCAGCACGCTGCCTGCCCGCAGCGGCGCCGCTTCTAAGGGTTGCACTAGTGGCCATCCCGTGTTGGCCACCGCATCCCTCATACGTATGTCATGAGCTGTACGCTGGTGGACGACATCATCCCGGTTGTATTCGGAATCGGGACCGCTGACCGGAACGCCCTCCATCCCGCTCAACTGGTATTCGAAATCGAGGTGGTCGGCCCCGGCGAAGTTATCGTGGTTTTCTTCGTGGTTGAACGTCCAGTAGTGCGTGTAGGGAATGGTCGCGGTAGGCCCCATGACTTCGGTCACGTCCTGGGGATAGTACAGCATTTCGATCTGCACGGCCTGGTGATGCCGCTGCTTTCGACCGTTGTAGGGTCCGTTGTCGTCCTTGTGCCAGTGCTGGTCCCTGGAACCGCTTGCGAAAGACGCATTGTGGGTGAAAGGAACGATGGCCCAGTTTCTGCCCACGATCCGGTTGCAGGCTTCGACCACTCCCGGGGCGTTGATGACCTTCAGGATGTCCGGAAAGTCCCCGGGCGTCACGGGTCTCCGGGCTTTGTACGCCTCCTTCTCCTGCGCATAGATTCGGCTATGTATCTCTTCGGGGAGGCCGAGAATCTCAGGCGGAAGGGCAACGATACCGCGGCTGGCAAAGTCCCTGACCAGGTTCTCCGGCTTAGTGTATGGCAGCGTGGCGTAGGATTGGGCAGTCAATTTCGTCGCTGTCTTTCTACGCGATTCGAATTCGATACGGTCAGAAGTTGAATTACGGGATCGCCGTTATTGTACGCGGTCCGATATGCAGAGATGGAAAATGCCGAGGGACAGAATCGAACTGTCGACACATGGATTTTCAGTCCACTGCTCTACCGACTGAGCTACCTCGGCAACCTTGCTTTTTAAAGCCAGTCAATATTAGTGGTGCCCGTATTGTATGTCAACAAAAATCAACCGGCGATTCACCTGGATTCCACGTGGCCGAACCTGGGTGTTATGAAGGGCGGGATCTGGCTTAAACCTACTTGCCTTCGACCGTGCTGTCGTCGAAATGCAGCATGAATTCGATGTAGTCGAGTTCCCGGTCGATGCCCTGTCTTTTCGTGACGATGGTGTTGGTCGCGAGGTAGTGAGCCAGCCCACGGAACTGCTGCCGGACCCGCAGGAGGCGGTTTCGAAGGTAGGGTGTGTTGGGGTTGTCCCGGGGCAAGGCGAGGATCTGGGCGTGCAGATCGCCGATGCGGCTGTCGGTGTCTTCCAGGGGAATGCGGACCTCGTCGATATAGTCCTGGTCGTGGCATTCGCCGCATGGTGCTGTGATGGACACCATGTCGATGTGGACTTCCGTGACATCGTGGCTGTTGTGGCAGGTGACGCATCCGGGCTCGAAATCATTGGCTTCGAACAGATCACCGTGGGCGCTTTCGTAGAAACTCTCCAGCGCCTCCTGGTGGCAGCGTCCGCAGTCCTCGGGAATAGCCTCGGGCAGCGGCGCGTCCATGAAACCGTTCTGCTCGCCCATGGCCACGGTGAGTATGGTGCTCGTGGGATCGCCGCCGTGGCAGGTATCGCAGAATACGCCGCGCCACGCATGAATGCTGCCCTGCCATTCGGCGACCTGTTTCGCAAGCGGTTCGCCAAGCCGTTGGTGGCACAGGGCGCAGTTGTCGGTCATGCGCGCGTCGAGCATGCGCCAGCTCGTCACGGGAGAATCAGGGGTGCGTTGCCCGCGGGCCGAGGGCAGAATGGCCGCCAGCATGACGATGAGAACGACCGCGGTCCGTAAGAAGTATGTCAACAGATTCACGCCTTTATCGCGTCTGAAAATGCCTGGAGGGTACGCTGGCAAACGCAATAATATACACCGTCCAGCCATCCCCGCTTCAACAAATTAAGCAACCGTCTCATTGTAAAGGGTGTCGCCTCGGCGATCAAGAACTAACCCTTGCAAGCTCATTGGACTTCGGGGAAAATTCCCTTTACATGGGACCTCGGGCTTCTATCTTCTACCTGTGCTCGATGCACGAGTGAATCCGTTGAAACATTCCAAACCAATCTGGGGAATTCCGCATGAAACTGGTTCAATTCTACGAACCCGGCCAGGAGTCCGGCGTGGGCATCGTCCAGGACGATCACGTCATCGATCTTACCGAGATCATGCCGGAGGTAGAGACCGTCAACGACCTGATGCACGTGGCCGGCGTAGCGCGCCTGTCTCTGGCCGAACTCGTCGACCGCGCACTGAACGGTTACGACGGTCAGCTTTTGGGTTTTACCTATGAATCCCTGGATGTTACGCCGGACGTGGGTCTTCCACACCTGATGGTACCGCTTTTTTCTCCCGAGGTATGGGGCTTCGGCGTAACCTACAAGCGCAGCGCAGAATTCCGGGACGACGACGCCAGTCAGACCATCTATGATCAGGTTTACCATTCCGATCGCCCGGAATCCTTCTTCAAGGCCACCGCTTCCCGTTGCTCGGGTCCCAATGCGCCCATATGCGTCCGTAGCGATTCGAAGTTTACGGCCACCGAGCCTGAACTGGCCTACGTGCTGGGCGACGAAGGCGACATCGTGGGCTATACCCTGTGCAACGACGTATCGGCCTGGGATATCGAGAAGACTAACCCCTTGTATCTGAACCAGTCCAAGATCTACCAGGGATGCTGTGCGCTCGGCCCCACGCTCGTCACGGCGGACGCAGTCGACGATCCGTACGATATCGATATCCAGTGCCGGATCCTCCGTGGCGACGCCGTCGTATTCGAGGGCGAGGCCAACACTTCGCAACTCGCACGCAGCTTTGACGAGTTGAACGAATACCTTTACCGGGACAATCTCATTCCGGCGGGTACCGTCGTGTCTACCGGTACAGGAATCATCGTGCCGGGCGACCTGGGCCTTAAGGAAGGCGACATCGTGGTCATTTCGTCGCCGGAGATCGGCGTTCTGTCCAATCCTGTGCAGCAGTTGTAGCCTGGATACCGAGATGGCAAGCAGAAACAGCGGGCTCAACCGACATCAGAAGGCCTGGCGGAAGCCGGGCGAGGAACGCGTGAGCAGGGAAGACATCGCGGAACTCCTGCGCCTGTCCGAGAGCGTGGATCCCGAGGACCGTATCCTGGCCGCGACCTACATGTGCCCGTGCCACGTCCGCCACCGCAACGAAGAGGTCTGGCATGCGCTGTACAGGATGATGGAGGATGAAGACGCCCGTGTCCGCCGGCGCGCCTGGCATACGCTGGAAGACGGGGGGTGTCCCACCGATTCGGCCTTTGAACCCATCGTCAGACGTGCGCTGGATTCTGAAACCGACCGGCAGGTGCTGGGATTCGCGCGGATGTTCGCCACGCCATTCCTGGAGCACGACAGAGTCTCCATAAAGCGCGTGGAATACCCGGCAGGAAAGCAGAAAGGTAAATGCGATTTCTGCGGCCGGACCCAGGTACCGGTAATGCAGGATTACGACACGGAAATCCCCGCGGGAGGGATGTCCCGCGCCGCATGGATATGCGATGAATGTTCATCAGAAGGAATCCAACCCTGAGGCACGCAGCCTGTAAGGCTCACCCTGGAAAGGCAGACCGGCCATCCAAACATGTCAAACTACCAGATCGCTGTGATCGGAGGGGACGGTGTCGGTCCCGAAGTCATCGAAGAAGGCATAAAGACACTTGAAGCGCTGGGTAACCCGGCGTTCAGTTTCACCCGCTTCGACTGGAGTTCAGACCGTTACAAACGCACGGGAAGGTTTATTCCCGAGGGCGGCCTGGAAGAACTGGCCACGTTCGACGCCATATACTTTGGCGCGGTCGGCGACGAGGAAGTCCAGGACCACATCGCCCTGAACAACCTGATTCTCCCCATACGCCGGCGAAACGACCAATACGCCTGCGTTCGGCCCGCTTTTCTGTACGAGGGTGTCCAGTCACCCCTGGTTGGACAGGGACCCGGCGATATAGACCTGGTGGTCATTCGGGAGAACACCGAAGGCGAATACGCGGATATCGGGGGTCGAGTGTATCACCACACCGACCAGGAAGTCGCGGTCCAGACTTCCGTTTTTACCCGGCACGGCACCGAACGCATCATCCGTTACGCCTTCGAAGAGGCGCGGCGGCGAAACGGCAGGCGCAAGGTCACCTCCATCACAAAGTCGAACGCCCAGGGCTACGGAATGGTTTTCTGGGACGAGGTATTCGATATCGTGAAGGAGGAATATGCGGATATCGAAACGGAATCCCTGTTGATCGACGCGGCGGCAATGGATTTCGTGCGCAGGCCGCAGGACTTCGACGTAGTGGTGGCCTCGAACCTGTTCGGCGACATTCTAACCGATATTTCGGCGATTACGGTCGGCAGCATGGGGCTGGCGCCCAGCGCGAATCTAAACCCAGATCGCATACATCCCTCCATGTTCGAACCGGTCCACGGTTCGGCCTTCGAGCTCATTGGAAAAAGCCAGGTTAATCCACTTGCCACGATTCTTGCGGCGGCCATGATGGTCGAGTTTCTGGGTCATGCGGAAGCGGGAGCGGCCATACGTCGGGCCGTGGCCGGGAACCTCAGGGAGGCGCGGGTCCGTACGCCCGACATCGGTGGTTCGTCGAGTACCGTTGAAGTGGGAGATGACATCATCCGGCGGCTGGCCCAACGGTAGTAGCTGTTCGAAGCCGGGGTTCGCGGCCTTTCACACAAGGCCGAGTTTATTTAAGGCCCCGCGCAACGCCTGGAGCTGTTCTTCGGTCAAGGGCTCGCCCGGAGGCCGCGCCGAGCCGCACTGAATGTCCAGCCGCTCGCTGAGCGCAGCCTTGGCGACGGAATAGAATTCCCCGCCGCACGCCCCAAGTGCTTCCCACAGCCGACTGGCACGATCCTGCGCCGCTTCGGCCCGCTCGAGGTCGCCGTCACGATAGGCCCTCCAGATTTCCACCCAGTACTCTGGCGCTATGATGGGCGGACCGTCCACACAGCCCGTGGCGCCGATCGTCAAGGCGGGCAGCATCAACTGGTGATTGCCGACCAGGCAGGTGAGCCCCATGGCCGCAAAGATCCGAACGTTAGGGAAGATTGGCGAGGAATGTTTAAGTCCGTTCAACTGCGGTACCCGGTCCTGGATCCTGGCCATCAGGTCCGGGGAAATTTCCACGCCTGTAGACTGCGGTAGATTGTAGACGAACAGGGGCAGATCCGCCGCGGAGGCCACGATCCGGTAATGTTCGGCGATCGCATGATCCGTTCGACCGTAGAAGAAAGGCGGTACGCAGCAAATGGCTTCTACACCGGCGCGCGCGGCATGCTCGGCAAGCCGGGCCGCCCGATCGGTCGTGGCGGCGCCCACGTGCATGATATTGTTCACGCGGCCCTGGGACTGGTCGGCCGCCGTCGAAGCGATCCGCATGTTCTCCTCATCGCTGAGCAATATGCTCTCCCCCGTTCCTCCGGCGATCCAGAATCCATGGACACCGGCCCGGATATTGAACTCCATGACCTGGCGGAATGCGTCTTCATGGAAATCACCGTCGCTGGTCATCGGGGTAACGATAGCGGGTAGAATACCTTCAAATGCGGACATGGAATCTGCTCTTTCCACGCAATTCGATATTGGGATTGGTTCCGGTTGTTCGTACGGGTAGCACCGGGTGCGGCGACCCCTACGGAAAGTTATGTACAAAGTGAAAAAACGGAAGGGTTAATTTAACCCGGCTGATTCGACAAATTGCTTGACATCATGCATGTAAACTGTTGTTATTTAACGATCAAAACCATGTGAATCGAGCCATGTAGGCCGTTATGCACAACAGTTTTTCTGGTGTCGATGATGTGACCCCGCCTGTCCTGCCGACAGACCGGTTTCCTCAAGATCGGAAAACGCTTCGAATGAGCACGCAGAACAGACTGGTAAACGAATACGACAAGTTCCTGGATTGCGTGCACTGCGGTCTGTGTCTGCCGGCCTGCCCGACATATACTGAACTTGGCGTCGAGATGGATTCCCCCCGTGGACGTATCCATCTAATGCGGGCCTACGCGGACGGGCGTATTGGACTCACTGATCATTTCGAGACGCACATCGGCCAGTGCCTGGACTGCCGGGCCTGCGAAACGGCATGCCCAGCGGGCGTGCACTATGGCAGCCTGGTCGAGGCGGCCCGCGCCGAGATCGTTGAAAAGCGCCCCCGTTCCCCTTTTAATCGATTGCTCCGGTACCTGGTGTTTGAAAAACTGTTGCCGTCGCGCTTCAAACTCTCCGTCGTATTCCTGCCACTGCGCCTGTACCAGGGAATGGGACTGCAAAAGCTCGTTCGTATGCTGGGACTGACGAAACTGCTTCCGTCCCGTCTACGCGACATGGAATCCATGATTCCTTCCATGCCCAGCCGTTCACTTAAGGGTGAACTCAAGTCCTTCATGCCCGCTAGGGAAAAGGCGACGTACCGCGTGGGGCTGGTAACGGGATGCGTGATGAACGAAATGTTCACGCACGTGAACGTCGCCACAGCCCGGGTGTTGAACGAAAACTGTTGCGAAGTAGTAATACCCAGGCACCAGACCTGCTGCGGTGCGCTTCAGGTACACAGCGGTGAACGTACCGTGGCTGAAACGCTAGCCCGAAAAAACATAGATGCCTTCGAAGAAGCGGACGTGGACGCCGTCATCATCAACTCCGCGGGCTGTGGAGCCCAGTTGAAAGAGTACGGCGATCTCCTGGCCGGCGATCCCGCCTATCGGGACCGTGCCCTCGCCTTTAATGCCAAGGTAAAAGACGTGCACGAGTTTCTTGCCGGGATACCGGTCAAAGAGGAGATGGGAACGATCAGGGCACGGGTTGCCTATCACGACGCCTGCCACCTCGCCCACGGACAGGGTGTCCGTGAACAACCCCGCGACCTGCTGGGCCTGATTCCGGGAGTTGAACTCGTTGAGTTGGAGGAATCAGACTGGTGCTGCGGCAGTGCGGGGATTTACAACATCACCCAACCCGACATGGCGGGGAGGTTGCTTGCCCGAAAAATGGTTCATGTCAGGCAGGCGGAACCCGATGTGGTGGCGACCGGAAACCCGGGATGCATCCTGCAGATCCAGCAAGGTATACGCCGGGACGGAAGGGAGATCGAGGTCCTGCACCCCGTGGAGCTGCTCGACCGGGCCTATCGACTCAAGCGCGAAGAAATGGAATCCGTTCAATCAGTGGAACCCACCGTGGGTCGAAGGTGATCAACAAAACCGGGTTTAGATCAGACGCAACGAAACCGCGATATGGAGCGTGACAGACCATGCCTATTTTCGAATACTACTGTGCGAAGTGTGAAGGTAATTTCGAAATGCTCGTAAAGACCGCGGAAACATCAGAAAGCATTTCCTGCCCCGCGTGCTCGGAAATGGACGTCGTTAAGAAGTTCTCCGCCTTCTCCACGTCGGTATCGGCGAACGACGCACCGGCGGCCACGGCACCCGCGCCCTCTTCACCATGCGGTCCAGCCTGCGGATGCCATCATTGATTTCATGAAACGCGCCTGCTAAGCACTTAAGGTATATTATACCAGTTTCCCGAATTGGGACAAAGGGCGGTTAACCAGGCACTATCCGGACAAAAACGCATGCAAATCGACTTGAAAATCGGACGAATCGGATCGGAAATCGATACCACCGTAGTCATCGGGTTGTTCAAAGAGGAAAAACTCGAGGAAGGCGGCACCCTGGTCATGGAATCCGCCCTGCGGCGTTATCTGCACGAGATACTGGAGTTGGGAGATTTCAAGGGCGGGGACCAGGACGTTTCAGTTCTGTACCCACGCGGCCTGGCGCCTCCCAACCGGGTTATCCTTGTTGGGCTTGGTGAACGGAGCAAATTCAACCTGGAAGCGGCCCGGCGCGCTTCGGGTATCGCCGTCAAACGGGCATTGAAACTCGGCGTGTCGGAACTTTCGACGGCCATTCACGGACTGGATGTACAGGGCTTTGAGCCCCAGGATTGCGCGCAGGCCACCGTGGAGGGTTTGTTGCTGGGCGCCTATAGCTATGATTCCTACAAGACCGGTAGTCCCGATCGATCCACACTCGAAAGCCTGACGGTTGTGATTCTGCAACGCGCACAGGCCTATGAAATCAAGGACGGGATCGAAGCCGGTCGAATAACCGCCGCGGGTACGATTATGGCGCGGGACCTGTCCAATGCCCCTGGGAACGCGCTGCCACCGCGCAAGCTGGCCGCGGCTGCCCGGAGAATGGCATCCAAAAACGGTCTCAACTGCCGTGTCCTGGCCCGAAAGGATATTGAAAAGGCACGCATGGGCGCCTTGATTGCCGTAAACGCGGGTAGTGAGGAGCCTCCTCGATTCATCGTGCTGGAGTACGGAGAACCTTCCGATGGACTGGATACTCTGGTGTTCATCGGGAAAGGCATCACCTTCGACAGCGGCGGAATTTCCATCAAGTCTAGCGGCGGAATGGAGGAGATGAAACACGACATGTCGGGGGCGGCCGCCGTGATTGGCGCCATGCGATCGATCGCCATGTTGAAGCCGGCCCTCCACGTGGTGGGACTCATTCCAGCCACCGAAAACCTGCCCGACGGCAAGGCGTTGAAACCTGGCGACATTATCACGACCCTGTCACGGAAGACGATCGAAGTCATCAACACCGACGCCGAAGGCCGCCTGGTACTGGCCGACGCCCTGGGATATGCAGAGCGGTTCAACCCGACTGCGGTGATCGACCTCGCCACGTTGACAGGGGCATGTGTGGTCGCTCTCGGCCACGCCGCGTCAGGGATGATGGGAAACGACGATCCGTTACAGGACCGGGTTCAAGCGGCTGGAGAGATCACCGGCGAGCGCGTCTGGCCACTGCCCCTCTGGAAGGAATACCACGACCAGATCAAGAGTCACATCGCCGATGTCAAGAACACCGGCGGTCGATGGGGAGGCGCCCTGACTGCCGGTGCTTTTCTAGAGAAGTTCGTAGATCGTCCGTGGGTGCACCTGGACATCGCCGGAACGGCCTACACGGAATCCTGTCAGCCCTACTGCCCTAAGGGGGCCACCGGGGTCGGCGTTCGACTGCTTGTCCAACTGGTAAGGGATTGGAAGACCTAGTCCATGCGTATTGTTCAACTGTCAGATCCCCATATCGTACCGGCGGACCGGCAACCCATACACGGCATGGACACCCTGGGTCGTCTGCGAGCCGCCGTAGATATCGTTAATCGGCTGAGCCCTTCACCGGACCTCGTGGTCGTGACAGGCGACCAGACGAACGACGAAGCCGATGACTCCTACCTGACTGCCAGAAACGTTCTTTCCGGCCTTCGTTTTCCCTCTTGCCTGGCCCTGGGCAACCACGATTCAAGAACGGGATTCCGCCGAATCATGCTGGAGGAATCAGGCGAGAATCCGGCCCCGTATTACTATTCCCTTGACCAGAACGGACACCGGATTGTCGTGCTCGATACTCTGGATGAAGGAAAGGTTTCCGGAAGGCTTGACGACGGCCAGCTGGACTGGTTGGAGCGGGAGTTGTCGCCCGGCCTTCCTACCATCATCTGCATGCATCACCCGCCTGTGCCCGTGGGCGTCCCATGGATGGATGATCTTATTCTTCAGAAGAACGACCGGTTCCTTCGGATATGCGAATCACAGGCTTCGTTGAGACTGGTCCTGTGTGGCCACCTCCACCACGCCTTTCGAATGGAACTTGGTGGTGCGACGGTCCTGACCGCACCCAGCGTGGGCTTCCAGTTTCGAAAAGATCCAGTGGTCAATGCCGATGGTTCCCGCCTCATTGTAACGGACGAACCGGCGGCGTTCCGAATCGTCGACCTGGACGGCGATGGCTGGCAAACTTCGATTCACCAACTGACCGAGTAACTTGTGCCAATAACGGACTCCGTACATGCTGATCGATGATCTCAGGGAGATACAGGTTCGCCACGGGTATCTACCCGAAGAGGCATTGAAATCACTATCGGAAAGCAAGAGCATTCCTCTTTACGAGATCCATGGCGTGGCCAGTTTCTATCCACACTTCAGGCTGCAACCGCCGCCCAAAGCCACCCTGCGCGTCTGTACAGATCTCTCGTGCCATCTTCATGGAGCCTGCGACGTGCTGGAAACCTTGCGGGAGACCGTGGACTATGCCGGGCTGGACGAGTGGGAGGTAGCCGGGGTGTCGTGCCTCGGACAATGCGACGGCGCGCCGGCAATATCGATCAACGATCGGAGCTACAGAAACATGCCCGTGGATCGACTTGACAAATTCGTGACCCGTCTCGCGGACGACGGAAAGGTAGCCCGCCAACCATTCAGACGTTTGATCAACAAGGGGCTCATCGATCCCTATGAACGTCCCCTGGCTGCCGAATCCCTGAAACAGTGGGTTTCCGGTGGAGATGAAAGCCGGCTCATCCAGACCATCAAGGACAGTGGGTTAAGCGGTATGGGCGGGGCCGGATTCCCGACCGGCGTCAAGTGGGATCTGGTCAGCGGTACAGAATCCGAGATCAAGTACGCCATATGCAACGCGGATGAAAGCGAGCCCGGTACGTTCAAGGACCGCGAGATCCTGTACCATTATCCCCATCTCGTCATCGAGGGCATGATCCTGGGAGGACTCGCCGTCGGAGCGAGCCGGGGGTACCTGTTCCTGCGCCACGAATACGACCGGGAACGTGAAGTCCTCGCCCGGACCATCAAGGCGTTCTACTCGGCAGGATACCTGGGTGATGGCATTTTGAATTCAGAAAGATCGTTTCACCTGGAGATATTCGACAGTCCGGGCGGATACATCTGCGGTGAGGAAACGGCCCTGCTGGAAGCAATGGAGGGTAAACGGGCCGAACCTCGGAACAAGCCGCCGTTTCCGGGTACGCACGGGCTGCACGGCAGGCCCACGCTCATCAACAACGTCGAAACCTTCGCCTGGGTACCCGCCATTCTACAGCGAGGCCCCGGTTGGTTCAAATCCCAGGGCGTGAACGGCGCCTCCGGACTCAAGTATGTCGCCCTCAGCGGTCATGTCGAAAGACCCGGCGTGTATGAAATCCCGCTTGGAACGAGGGTAGGCGATCTCATCCATGATTTCGGCGGGGGTGTTTCCGGGGGCCGTAAACTCAAAGCCTTTTCTCCAGGCGGCACCTCATCGGGTTTCCTTCCCGCATCCATGGCGGATATCCCGCTCGATTTCAAACCGCTTTCGTTGGCCGGGTCCATGCTGGGGTCCGGTGCGGTCATCGTCGTGGCCGAGGGCACGGACATGGTGGACCTTGCCCGGAACGCGGTAACGTTCTTTCGCAACGAGTCCTGCGGCAAGTGCGTTCCCTGCCGGACGGGTACGGATCATCTGGTCCAAATTCTGGACACCGTGCTGGATGGTAACGGCCGATCCGATACGCTGGAGCCGGTGGAGGATATCGCCGAAGCCATGGAACTCACCTCGATCTGCGGTCTGGGCCAGGCAGCGGCGTTTCCGCTTACCTCATCGCTCCGGCATTTCCCAGACGAGTTCGAAACCCTCTGTCAACATGCGGCGGATCGCCATTCTGATGGTGCCACAGGCGGTTCAGATGAGTAACAAGCCCGTTACGCTGACCCTGGACGGCAAACGCATTTCCGCGCCTGTGGGCGCCACGATCTGGGAAGCGGCCCGGTCGGCCGGTATCGACATCCCCACGCTGTGTCACGATCCCAAGCTGCACCCCGTGGCCGTGTGCCGCGTGTGCGTGGTCGAGGTGGAGAACGCCCGCACGCTGCCGGCGGCCTGTATTCGCCAGGTGGAGGAAGGCATGGTGGTGCGCACCGATACGGACAGGGTGCGTCGTACCCGCCGGACCCTCGTGGAAATGCTGGAGGCCGGCCAGCCGAGAGCGGAAGATCGACGCAAGCCCGCCGAACGCGATGAACTCGCGCGATTGGGCAGGCGGCTACATGCGGATCCTGCAAGGTTTGCCGCGTCATCGACAAATATTCCGCCGCCGCCGGATCTGTCTTCACCTGTCATCGCGGTGGATCACAACGCCTGCATCCTGTGTGACCGGTGTATCCGCGCCTGCGACGATGTGCAGGTAAATGATGTTATCGGTCGTGCCGGCAAGGGGTGCAATACCCGTATCGCCTTCGATAACGAACTTCCCATGGGTAACTCCTCCTGCGTTTCCTGTGGCGAGTGTGTCGCTGCATGCCCCACCGGCGCACTGACGGATATCCCACTCGTAGAAACCGCCCAGAGGATCGCGGAAACCCCCGGTCCACGGGCAGACCAGGGTAGCACTGCCGATGTTTTTCCGACCAAAGAGCATGATGACCACAGCCCCCCCAAAGTGCCGTACCGGGATGACATCGCCTCGCGGAAAGTCGATTCGATTTGCCCATACTGCGGGGTAGGGTGCGGGATCTCGTACCACGTACGGGACAATCGAATCGTGCATGTGACGGGGCGGGAAGACACCCACACCGAAGGTCGGCTGTGTGTCAAAGGAAGATATGGCTACGACTATACTCACCATCCACAGAGGCTTCTGAAACCGCTCATCAGAAGGGAAGACGCCTATCCGAAGCAGCCGCTTTCGGCGGATTTCAAGGATTACCGGGAGTTCCGGCGCTCACTGCGGTCGCCGGAATGGAATGACCGTATCCTCGACGTGTTCCGGGAAGCCGAGTGGGACGAGGCGCTGGACCTGGCGGCACGCCGGCTGCTGGATATCAAGCAAAAGAACGGCCCGGGCGCGCTGGCCGGATTCGGTTCTGCCAAGGTCACCAACGAGGAAGCCTACCTTTTCCAGAAGTTGATTCGCGTGGTTCTCGGTACCAACAATGTCGACCACTGTACGCGTCTCTGTCACGCGTCCTCCGTGGCGGCCCTCACGGAGGCCATAGGAAGCGGGGCCGTGTCGAATGCCTTCCAGGAAGTCCTTGAAACCGACGTCATCTTCGTGATCGGTTCAAATACGGAGGACAACCATCCCGTCGCCGCCACCTACATGAAACAAGCCGTTGACCGGGGCGTTAGAATGATCGTCCTCGATCCACGGCGGCCGACCATCGCCGACCACGCTACCCGCTACGTGCGGTTCAAGCCCGGAACGGATATCGCACTGCTCAACGGACTGATGCACGTGATCCTGCGGGAGGGATTGCAGGACCATGACTTTATTGCGGGTCGGACAGAGCACTTCGATGCGCTCGAACCGGCCCTGCGGCCCTATACGCCCGAACTGACTTCCAGGATCACCGGCGTTCCCGCTTCGGTGATCGAAGAGGTGGCCCTCGAGTACGGCCGCGCGCGGCGCGCGATGATCTTCTGGGGCATGGGTATCAGCCAGCACATAAACGGTACGGACAATGCCCGGGCACTGATCTCGCTCTGCCTCATGACCGGAAACATCGGCCGGCCCGGTACGGGTCTACACCCGCTTCGGGGACAGAACAACGTGCAAGGCGCTTCAGACGTGGGTCTGATTCCGAGATACTATCCCGGCTACCAGAGTGCGGATGATCCGGAAATCCGGAAGCATTTCGAGGAGGCCTGGGGTACCCGTCTCGATCCGCACCCGGGCCTGACGGTCGTGGAAATCATGCACGGCGCCCTCGATGGACGCATCGCGGGAATGCTCATGATGGGAGAGAACCCCTTCCTTTCGGACCCGAACATGAACAAGGTCAGGAAGGCCCTTCAGAACCTGTCATTTCTCGTCGTACAGGACATCTTCCTGACGGAGACCGCCGAGTTCGCGGACGTCATCCTGCCCGCTTCCACCGCGGCGGAGAAGCGGGGAACCTACGTCAATACGAACCGCATGGTTCAGATCGGAAGACAGGCGATCGATCCGCCCGGAGATGCCCGCCTGGATGGAGACATACTGATCGATCTGGCCAACCGCATGATCCGAATGGAGCAAGGAGAGAACGGCCCATGCTGGGACTACGACCGTCCGGAAGCGGTGTGGGAGGAAATCGTCTCCCTGACGCCGATCTTCAAAGGGATCACCTACGAATCGATGGAAAGGGACACCGTGGTCTGGCCCCTGGACGAGCCGGTCCTCTTCACCGACTCGTTTCCCCTTGGCAGGGGTAGATTCACGCCCGTGGACTTCGCGCCTCCCGATGAACTGCCGGACGAAGACTACCCCTATGTCCTTAACACGGGCCGCGTGCTGCAGCACTGGCACACGGGAACCATGACACGCCGTGCCCGCGCCCTCGACGCCATTTCCCCCGAACCTTTTGTTGAAATGACGCCCGATGACCTGGCAGGCCTGGGTGTCAACGAGGGCGATCCGGTCGTCGTCTCTTCCCGTCGCGGCGCCATTACTTTGAAAACGAAGTCGTCGAAGCGCGTGGCCGACGGCAATGTTTTCATTCCCTTCCACTTCAAGGAAGCCGCCGCCAATATCCTGACCAACGACGCCCTCGACCCCGACGGGAAGATACCTGAATTCAAGTTCTGCGCGGTGGCCGTGAAAAGGGCGGTTGCGAGCGGATAGGGAATCCGCCACGGTGATATTGTAGAAAGAACGGTTCTCTTGAAGCCCCAATACTACGGGGAATGCAGTTATCCCGTCAATATATCGTTGTTCCCCGAATTGCTATTCCTAAATACGTAACGCCAACCTTCCCCATTCTGGTCTCTTATTCCAACTGGTCAATCTATCGTACAGGACCGCCGGGTTTCAGAACTTGGATTTGAAACTCTTCCGTCCAGGTACTCGTAGTTGTGATATGAACACGACAGCTGGCAGCCAGTGTGCAGCCGAACCCGATTTCGACACGATCTACCGAAGGCATTATCAGCGGGTCCTCGCACTCTGCAGATACCTGCTGAAGTCTATCGACGAGGCCGAAGATGCGACCCAGGAAGTTTTCTACCGAGCCTACCAGAAACGTTCGACTGTCGACGAATCGAAGTCATACCTGAACTGGCTTCTCAAAATAGCGACCAACCACTGCCTGGACCGGTTACGCCGTCGTAGCAGCGAAGTCAAGATCTACGAAACCGTCGATCTCGATCAGATCGGTCCTTCCCGGGTGTCCGAGGATACGCTCGAAGTCCTGGTACGAGCAGAAAAGGATGAAGGGGTGCGTTCAGCAATACAGTCGCTACCTGACAGATATCGCGTACCGCTCGTACTGGCCTACTTTAACGAGTTCACCTACGATGAGATCGGCAAAACGCTCGAGTTGAACAGAAACACGGTCGCGACGCTGATTTTTCGCGCCAAGCAGCGCCTGAGAGAGGAGTTGACCGGACAATGACCAACAAAACGGTGCATATGGATTCGTGTCCATCTGAACTCACCTGCGCAATCTACGCCGATGGTGAGCTAATTGGAAATGAAGCAGTTGAGTTTGAAGACCACCTGGGCATCTGCCCGCGGTGCCAGGACCTGGTTCATGCATTTCAAATGGAGAGAAATGCCCTGGTTGGCGTGATGGGTAACGTAGAAGCTTTCGCAGGTGAAGGGTATCCGTTACCCGCCTTCGCACCATCTCCGGCACAAGCAGTGAAACTGATGGGATTGGTCCTTGTATTCGCGGCGTTGTTGAGGATGGGGCTCGGCTTGCTATTGGGATATGAGCTACCCTGGAGTATAGCGTGGCTCAATCCGTTGCACGTCTCCGGACAACTGTCCCTCTTATTCAGTTCAGGTATGTATTTCATCCAGGAAGGAGGTTGGATCATGGAATTGCTAATCAGCAGTGTTGGTCTCGCCGCGTTAGGAATCTTGTTAATATCTACTTCATTCATCCTGCTGCGCCGATCCTTCGGAGTTACGATGGTGCTTGGGAGTCTCAGTCTCATACTCGTATCGGGGTTCACGACGCAGGCAGAAGCAATCGATATCCGCACTGAGGATATCGTCTCGATCGAGTCCGATGAAACAATCGACGACACGCTTGTCGCTTTCGGTCGCACAGTCAGAATTGACGGCGTGGTGACTGGAGACCTGATCGTGTTCGCCCAGTCGATCGATATCCGGGGCGCAGTCCGGGGCGACGTGTTCATTTTCGGACAGAACATGGAGATCGATGGCGAGGTGGGAGGTGGAATCGCAGGATTCGGACAGGTGATTCGCCTGGGGAGTACGGTCGGCCAGAGCGTCTTCTGGTTCGGTCAATCGATTCTCTCAAGACGTGACGCTTCGATCGAAGGAGATCTTTTTGCTTTTGGGGAGGATGTCAACGTCGGCGGGTCGGTCGGCCGCAACGCGACGGTGTTCAGCAACACCCTTACGATAACGGGCGAGGTGAAGCGGGATGTCACCTTCGCGGGTCGTTTCGCAGCCATTCATTCGTCCGCGTCAATTGGTGGGAATCTCGATGTCGCATTGCCGGCTGGCGAGAACTTTCAGATGGACTCCGCGGCTTCGGTAGCCGGCGAAACGAACGTCGATGTTGCCGAGTCGAGCGAGGACGAGTCCCTGTCGATCTGGTCGTTCGTGTACATGGCCATATGGCTGGCCGCGGCATTCGTATCGGGCATGATTCTGTTCTGGTCGTTTCCGGCGCTTGGACGCATGTCTTTGGTCGACTTAAGGGCGATACTGGTGTCTGCGGGGACTGGATTCCTCATTCTCATTGCGATGCCGATTGCCGCGGTTGTCCTCTGCGTGACGCTCATAGGTCTTCCGGCCGGACTGGTTACGGCCGCTGTCTGGGCTTTGGGACTGTACGTGTCCAAGATCGTCGTGGCTCACTTCCTGGGTACCGCGTTGCTGCGACCGAAACAGCAGAATCTGCGCTCAATGGCTCTGCCTTTGCTCGTTGGACTGGTACTGGTACTGGTCGTGGTGAGCCTGCCCTACGTCGGCTGGATAATCAATCTGCTGTTGGTCATACTCGGTCTTGGCGCCATGGGCCTCGTCCTTTTCCGGACCGTCAAGGACCGGGCGATCACAGCCTGATGTGCTGACAGTCATCATCAAATATGGATGGATGCCGGTGGTTATACTATGACCCCGCCGCCGGCATCACCGCAGCAATAG
Organism: bacterium; assembly: GCA_965225915.1. Taxonomy (GTDB): domain Bacteria; phylum JAAXHH01; class JAAXHH01; order JAAXHH01; family JAAXHH01; genus JAAXHH01. The sequence goes on along the minus strand of OZ245326.1, from coordinate 3,511,302 downwards.
CGGCGGCTTTCAGTAAAGGTTCATCAATCCTTCGGCGCCCGGGATTAGGCGTTTCTCGTATGCTTCAGATATCCAGCGCGCGTTCGAAGGCAGCCCCGGGTTGCGATAGGCGTAAACCACGCACCAGCGGGTGTCGCTGCCGGGTTTTCGTGGGGACACGCCGTGGGCCGCGAAGGTCCACATGGCGATCACCGATCCGGGCGATGCCGATAAGGCCTCGATCCGAAGCGGCTTTCCCGTCACCGGGTGGTGTTTATCCTGCATCCAGCCGCGGTCCAGTTCCGCATCCGACCCCACATTCGTGCAATCCTGTCCCGGTACAGGTGGCTGCCGGGTACGACTTTAAGGCCGCCGTCTCCCGCCTCGAACCCGTTGACGTAGAAGAAAATACGTACAAAGCCCAGGCGAGGGTCATCTTCCCCGTATCCATGGGTATGCCATTCCGATCCGCGGTCTCCGCCTGACCGGTTCAGCGCTACGCAATGGTCGAATCGAATATCGCCGCCCAGTATGCTGCGCGCCAGGTGCAGCATCTGGGGATGGCCGATCAGACTTTCGAGGTAACCGTCGTACTCGGCGGCAAATCGCCGGGGTTCATGACCTTCCCTTCCTTCAGCGCTGATGGATTCAATGTGGGCCAGCGATGCCGTCAACTGACGGCGGGCGTCTTCTTTCAACAGGCCCGGGAACCCCATGTGACCGTCCAGGTCCATCGTTTCTCGTTCCGATGATCCGAATACGAAATCATTAAAGATCGCCGTTTGATTCATCAACATAACACCCGTGTTATCAGGGGTTTGCGGTCATCAAGTTTCGTATCCATCCCAGAAGACCCTTCCCCACTCGCTGCTTGCATCGTCCCAATCATCCCGCCATTTACAGAGTCGATTCCGCAGATTATCCCTATGGTCCTCATAGGATGGGATACCGGCCAGATCATGACATTCCCGGGGATCCTGTTCGAGGTCGAACAACTGTGTCGTACGATGTCCGTCGACCACGTATTCGATCAGTTTGAAACGGTCGTCCTTCACCATGCGCTGCCATTGGCGGTAAGCGCCGAACAGCGTGTCTCGCGGACGGGCATCAGGATCGTTGAGCGCCGTCGCGAGGCTTGTCCCTTCCACCGAACCGGGAGGATCGATACCGATCAGATCACACAGGGTGGGAAAGATATCGAGCAGGTATGCGTAAGCGCTTCGCTGGACACCGCGGGGAATGCCCGGACCGGAGAATACCAGGGGCACGCGAATGCTGTGTTCGTACAGGTTCTGTTTACCGAACAGCCCGTGCTGGCCGATCGCCAGTCCGTTGTCTCCGGCGAAGACCACGATGGTGTCATCGGCCTTTCCACAGGCATCCAGCGCATCCAGCACCCTGCCCATCTGGGCGTCCAGGTGGGTGATCATCGCGTAGTACTCCGCGATGTGCCGGCGTACCCTGGCCGGGTCGCGCGGGAAGTCTTCAAGTACTTCGTCTCTTACTTTCAAATCGCCGTTGTCGAAGGGATGCCCGCCCATGAAATTCGAAGGAAGAGGGATCTGATCCGGATCGTACATATCCCGGTAGGCTCGCGGCATGGACCTCGGGTCGTGGGGCGCCATGAATGACACGTACATGAAAAAGGGATCGCTGCTATCATACCCTTTCAGCCATTCGGCGGCGCAGTCGGCGAAAAGCTCACTGGAATGTCTGCCTGCGTGGACGTGGTCCCCTTTGCGGATCTTCAAAGCGTTCGTACGAAAGGCATCCGGACACTGTGGAAGCGTCCCGTCGTACCTTCCCTCCGGGTCGTAGTCGAAGACGGGCACGTTCCAGTGGTCGTCCATGCCTCCGTAGAAGATCTCCGCCCCATCTGAGAAACTGCGGGTGAACGACGATACCCCATTATGCCATTTGCCCGTGCCCCAGGTACGGTAGCCTTGTGTCTGCAGGTATTCACCGATCATCACGTGCTCCGCCGGAATCTCCGCACCGGCGCCGTCGAGATGAAACAGGGTGCGGCCCGTGTGCAGCATCGCCCGGCTCGGCATGCAAATCGCGGCCGATGTGCCGCCGGGTATGTGTGCGTGTGTAAAAGCGGTGCCCTGGGCCACCAGCCGGTCCATCGTCGGCGTTTGCACGCACGGGTTGCCGAGCGCCCCTATCGTATTGAAGCGCTGGTCATCGGTAAATAAGAACAGAATGTTGGGCGATTTTCGGGACAGGGTATTCCGGCCTCCGTGAAGCATCATCCCCACAATACCTGAATCGAAGGGAAATGCATGAGGAAGATGTAGAATAACATGAGCAAGCGCAAACTCACCAGGAGAAAGTCTATAAAGCCGGCTCTCCCCGGCAAAGTCAAGACGGTTAACTCCAGGCGCAACAATCGTGGTTTGAGCTACCGAAGCTTTGAATTCAAAGCTATATTGTGCGCTCATTCAGGTTGGCACCGGCCCACTGTTGATTTAGCGCACTCGACTACCCTCCGCCGCAGTTTCGAGCCAGAAAGCAGAGGTTGCCCATCAAAGGCGCCAAACCTTACCAGATCAGTGTGGAAGGCCTGGAGGTGGATGTCTACCGGAAGCGGATCAGGCACCTGTACCTCAGGGTAGGTCCTCCCGACGGTTGCGTGCGGGTTTCCGCTCCGCTGCACATCGACGATGAATCGATCCGGCAGGCCGTAGTCAAAAGGAAGTCGTGGATCCGGCGGCAACAGGAAAAACACCGAAACCGCAAACGAGAACCCGCGTACTCCTGGGTATCGGGAGAGTACCACTACGTCGAGGGTTTCAACCGCCAGTTGAACGTCACGACTCACGGGGGGCCACCCTGTATCTACCTTCTGGGCGATACGACGCTGGAAATGCGCGTTCGCCCGGGCACAGATCGGAATAAACGGGAGGGCATGCTTGCGGATTGGTATCGTGGGCGTTTGAAAACAGCGGTGCCTCGATTGATCGCGGCCTGGGAGCCGGTAATGGGCGTTACGGTAGCGGAGTGGCGCATCAGGAAGATGAAGACCCGTTGGGGGAGTTGTAACTTCCGGGCCGGGAGGATCTGGCTCAACCTGGAACTGGCAAAGAGGCCCATGCACTGTCTTGAATACGTCATCGTCCACGAAATGGCGCACCTGATCGAACCGTCTCACAATCGGCGATTCTGGGGTATTCTGGACCGACGGATGCCGAACTGGCGAACGTACAGGGAAGAACTGAACCGGTTCCCGGACATGGGATATACAGAGTGAAAACGGAGTAGTGAGCTCGATCAATCCCACCCTAACGCCTGCCAGAATTACCTTGTGTACCGCCACCCTACAGTCTATTTTCTGACCGGCGTTCCGGATCGGTCAACCAGCCAGGAGGGTATCGTTTCCGGCGTCATCAGGTGTCATCTATGGCATGGTCCGCTGGACGCGGGCTGATTGTTGAATCCTCAAGCAACCGGTGAGTAGACAGATGTTCAAGACCTTCGACGGGAAGATGGAATACCCACGCATGGAGGAGCGCATTCTAGCCTGGTGGGAGGACCATCGAATCTTCGATAAACTGCGTACACAATTGGCGGATCGTCCTCTCTGGTCTTTTATCGACGGTCCGATCACTGCTAACAACGCCATGGGTGTCCACCATGCCTGGGGGCGAACCTACAAGGACATGTACTGCCGCTACAAGGCCATGAAGGGGTTTAATCAAAGGTGGCAGAACGGTTTCGACTGCCAGGGCCTATGGGTGGAAGTAGAGGTGGAGCGGGCATTGGGTTTCGATTCGAAACGGGATATCGAGACTTTCGGGCTGGCGGAGTTTTCGCGGGCCTGCCGCGCACGGGTGGACGAATACGCGGAAAGGATCACGAGACAGTCCATTCGCATGGGCCACTGGATGCAGTGGTATCATGACGACGGCGATCCGGCTTCCTACTACACCATGGATGACAACAACATCGAACATATCTGGCATTTTCTCAAGGCCTGCGACTCCAGGGAATGGCTCTACCGCGGTCACCGGTCCATGCCCTGGTGCTGGCGATGCGGCACCAGCCTGAGCCAGCATGAACTGGTGGATTCCTACCAGGAGCAGACGGATCCATCCTGTTTCTTCCGCTGCCGCGTCGGGGAACGCGAGAAAGAGTACTTCCTGGTCTGGACCACCACGCCGTGGACCTTGACCGCCAACACGGCCCTGGCGCTGCACCCCGAAGCCGAATACGCGAAGGCGAGCCTGGACGGCGAACACTACTATCTCATTAAAACACTCGTCGAGACAGTCCTGCCCCCGGAAGCCGAGGTGGTCGAGACTTTGAAGGGCGAGGACCTGATCGGGCTGCCGTTCCACGGCCCCCTGGAGGATCTTCCCGTGCAGCGGGAGGTAAACCGAACCACCGTGGCCTGGGACATGGTGTCGGACGAGGAAGGCACGGGTATCGTCCATATCGCCCCGGGTTGCGGCGCCGAGGACTATCAGCTGGGACAGGAACTCGGTCTGGACATCATCGTGCCCATAGACGAGAACGGCTATTTCACGGGCGAGATCGGTCCGCTCGCCTCGACCCATGTCCGGGAATCGGCCGAAGGCGTCCGGCGGGAACTGGAATCCAGGGGCGTGCTGTTCCGCTGGGAAGACTACACGCACCGTTATCCATTCTGTTGGCGGTGCAAGACTCCGCTGGTCTTTCGCCTCGCCGATGAGTGGTTCATTTCCGCGGACGAAATCAGGGAACCGATGAAGCGGGCCGCCGCGACGGTTCGGTGGGTCCCCGAATACAGCGGACTTCTCATGCAGGACTGGCTGGACAACATGGGGGACTGGTGCATATCTCGCCGCCGTTTCTGGGGTCTTCCCCTGCCCTTCTATTCCTGTGGGAACTGCGATCACGTCAACGTAATCGGCAGCACCGTCGAATTGCGGGAGCGGGCCGTGAATCCCACCCTCGTCGATGACCTGCCTGAACTACACCGGCCGTGGATCGATGAAATCGAAATCACCTGTGAGCGGTGCGGTGAGGCTGTCCAGAGGGTAACCGAAGTCGGCGACTGCTGGTTAGACGCGGGGATCGTTCCCTTTTCGACGCTGAACTATCTTCCCGAACACCGGGGGATCGAAGGCGCCATCCGGTCCTCGCGAGGTCCGGAAGCTGAACGGGACAAGGCGGATATCCAGTATACGGGTACGGATTCGACCTGGGAATCGTGGTTTCCTGCGGATTGGATCACGGAAATGCGTGAACAGATCAGGTTGTGGTTTTATTCCCAGTTGTTCATGTCGGTGACTCTTTATAACCGGACGCCGTTCAAGTCGGTGCTCACCTTCGAAGAGATGCGGGACGAGAACGGGGAGCCCTTCAGCAAGAGCGGAGACAACGCGATCGCCGTGGAGGACGCTACCAGCCGCATGGGCGCGGACGTGATGAGATGGCAGTATGCCGGCGCGCCGCTCAACATGGTCTTCCGCTTCGGGTACGGTCCCGCTGAAGAGGTTGCCCGGAAGATGCTGAGACTATGGAATGTATACGCATTCTTCGTAACCTATGCCAATCTGCCGGACTGTCCGCCCATTGCCGCTTCCGCCCCTGTATCGAGCCGCAGCGAACTCGACCGGTGGGTGCTCGCCCGTCTCCATCAACTGATCCGTCATTGCAACGACAGAATGGACAACTTCGATTCGGCGGCGGTGGTACGGGAAACCGAGCGGTTCATCGACGTACTCTCCACCTGGTACGTCCGCCGAAGCAGGCGGCGTTTCTGGAAAACCGGTGATGACGCGGACAAGCAATCGGCTATCCAAACGCTCTACGAAGTGCTGGTGACGATGAGCAAACTGATCGCTCCCATACTTCCTTTTTCCGCGGAAGAGCTTTACCAAAGTCTGGTTCCCCCCGTCGATCCGTCGGCGCCCGAAAGTGTCCACCTCAGTCGTTACCCGGAGGTCTCGGAAGATCTGATCAAACCGGAACTTCTGGACGACATGGAAGATCTGATGCAGGTGATTGAACTGGGCCGCTCAGTACGCAACGAAGCCCGGATGAAGGTCCGGCAGCCCGCGTTGCGGCTGTTGGTAAAACCCGCAAGCAACCGGCAGGGCGAAACAATAACACGGCTTCGGGCGCAGGTCCTGGAAGAACTGAACGTGAAAGATCTCATCCTGGTCGATGATGAGAATGCCTTCCGCGGGTATGCCGTGAAGCCGGACTTCTCGAAATGGGGTCCGCGCTTCGGCAAGCGGTTGAGCGCCGTCCGCCAGGCGCTCGATGCACTGGACGGCGACCAAACCGGCGCCCGGGTCGCGGAAGGCGAGTCTCTGTCGCTTGACGTGGAAGGAGAGATGGTTACCCTGTCGCCGGACGAACTCGTGGTGGACCGGGTCGACGTGGATGGCCTGTCGGTGATTTCCGACTTTGGCTGCACCGTTGCCATCGATACGAGGATAACCCGAGATCTGCTGCTCGAGGGGTTGATGCGGGACTTTGTCCGTCATGTTCAGAATCTTCGCAAGGAAGCGGATTTCAACGTGAACGACCGGATCACGCTTTTCTACGAGGCCGATGGAGATCTCGCCGAAGCCATAGTCGTTCACGCTGACTACATCAGGACGGAAACGCTTTCGACTGTCCTCCGTGACGAGCCCGTACCGGCGGATGTGCACTCCGGAGAACTCAAGTTGGGCGGGCATGTCGCACGCATCGGAGTATTGAAATAAACCCCGGCGGAACGAAACGGAATGGCCAGGCCGCGCCGCCGTCCCCTTCAATCTAACCTTGCCCGTACCCACGAATACCACCCCCAAAGACCAGCCGATGCGACGTACCAAAATCGTTTGCACCGTGGGCCCCTCGATCAGTTCGCCGGAGATGATCCACCGGGTACTTGAGGCCGGCGTCGATGTCTTCCGCCTCAATTTCTCCCATGGTTCTCCTGACGAACACAGGCACTGCGTCCACCTTGTTCGAGCCGCCGCGGAAGAACTGGGTAAACACGTCGCCGTTCTCCAGGACCTGCCAGGTCCCAAAATCCGCATAGGTACATTCAAGAACGGTCCCGTTCAACTGGGGGTCGGCGAACGATTCACCCTGACCACGGAATCGGTGCCGGGTGACCATACCAGGGTATCGGTGAACTACGCCCACCTGACGGGCGAGGTACACCCGGGGCAGAACCTGCTGCTGGCCGACGGCCTGATCGAGTTAAGCATCGAAGCGGTGGAACCGCCCGATATACGATGCAAGGTGCTCCTGGGCGGATCGTTGTCTGATCACAAGGGCATCACGGTACCGCGCGGGGCGACCGGAATCGCCGCTTTCACCGAAAAAGACCGGTGCCTCTTACTGGAAGGACTCGACATGGGCGTGGACATGGCCGCCCTTTCCTTTGTCAGGAACCGGGACGACGTGATGGGTGCCCGAACGTTGCTGGACAGCCGCGGATCGAATCTACCCTTGATGGCGAAGATCGAAAAACCAGAAGCCGTTGATGCCCTCGATGATATCCTGCCGGCTGTCGATGCACTTATGGTCGCGCGGGGAGACCTGGGTGTGGAGATTCCATACCAGGATGTCCCGATGGTGCAAAAAGATATCATAACCAAGGCGCTGTGTGCCGCGCGACCGGTGGTCACGGCCACACAGATGCTGCGGTCCATGGTCGAGAGTCCCAGGCCCACCCGGGCCGAGGCCGCCGATGTGGCCAATGCCGTGCTCGACGGTTCGGACGCCGTGATGCTGTCGGAAGAGAGCGCCACCGGCGCCTATCCAGTGGAAGCCGTGCGCGCACTGGCCGCCATCGCGGAGCGCGCGGAACGGAGGTTGTTCCAGCGAACTTCTTACGGTATCGATGAACCACGCGGATTATCCGGCGTTTCCGGGGCGATCAGCCATGCATCCTGTGTACTGGCACTGGAAGCCGGCGCGAAGGCCATTGTCTGCTGCACCCGATCGGGACACACCGCCCGTGTAGCCGCTAGGCACCGCATCAGCGTGCCTATCATCGCGGTCAGTCCGGAGGAGGCAACCGTCCGCGGACTCTCCCTGGTCTGGGGTGTCAAACCGGTTCTGTGCGAAGAGTTCGATACTACGGACGGGATGATACGTACATCGCTCGGCGCAGCCCGCGAGGCAGGGAACCTCGGACCGGGCGATCGCATCGTCATCGTTGGCGGATCGCCGGCGGCGGGTCCCGGCCACACGGACTTCTTGCGGGTTGCCGTAGTGCCCTAGCGGCATGGCGAGCATCCGCCCTCCTGCCTCAAGCCACCTCCAACGGTCTTTTTGAGCATATTTTCGATTCGGCTAATTGATCGCGGCTGTAAGGCGATCCCAAGGCGGTCCAGCACCGCGATGGTATCCGTCAGCATCCATCGACCTTGTAGTATAGAAATTATGATCTATATTTCTTCTTTATGATTTCACGCCTGGTCCGAAGTCACATTGAAACCCTGCTTCGTACCCACCCGGCCGTGGTGGTCGTGGGACCCCGCGGCGCTGGAAAATCCACCACCGCCCGCACTTTCTCCGAGCTCTATTTCAACCTGGAACGCGACGAGGATGCCGAACGGCTCGACTTCCTGTGGGAGGACTGCTTGGAGAGCGGCCGGCTCGTGGTGCTGGATGAAATGCACCAGCGGCCGGAATTGTTCCTGCGTTTTCGCGCGGTGCTCGACGAGCATCGAGGAGGCAACGGACGGTTTCTGATCACGGAGTCGTTCAGATCCTCGATGATTGATGTTCTGGGCGGCAAATCGGCCGTCTGGCCGCTGTCGCCGCTACTCGTCCACGAATTGGAAACAAGTCAGCACGACAGGCACTGGCGACACGGCGGGCATCCAGAATACTGGAACAGCGAAGATCCTTTTCCAATAGGTCAGCGGCGGTACCTCGACCGTATGATGCAACATGATTTGCCCAACGCGGGACTGGCCGTCCCACCCAGGACCACCGAGCGCCTTTTCAAGATGCTGGCATCCCTGCATGGTACGATTTACAATGCTTCGCGCATTGGGAAAAGCCTGGGCGTGAGTTACCACACGGTGAACAGCTACGTGGACTATCTCGAACGGGCAGGCCTGATCCGTTTTCTGCCCGCCGCTCGTCTCGAACATCGGAAAAGGCTGGTGAAGAGCCCTAAGTTGTATTGGCGCGACAGCGGACTGTTACACGCACTGGCTGGTTCAGACGGCGGAGATGATCTTTTCTCGAAGCCCTGGGTCGGAGCCAGTTGGGAGGGATGGATTATCGAACAGTTTATCACCCGCATCGAAGCCGCGGGAGAGCGGGTGGAAGCCTGCCATTTCAGCACCAGCGATCACTATACCCTGGATCTGCTATTCGATTTTCGCGGCAAGCGCTGGGCGATCGACACGACCTTAAGCAGTTCACCCTCGTTTGAAATGATCAACGGCCTGGCCAGCACGGCCAGGATGGTCGGCGCTGATCATGCGGTATTGGTCAGCCGAACCCGAAAACCCAGAGATCAGGGCGGTGTGGTTTCCCTGTGCCTTGCAGACGCGTTGAATTTACTGCTGGATAGAAGCGAGGCGCCATGCCCCCCGGCGGACTGACTGCCGTAGACTGGGCCATCATCCTGGGATATGCCCTAGCGACCATAGCGCTGGGCTATTACTATAGCCGCAGGCAAAGCACCGTAAGTGAATACTTCACCGGCGGTGGACGTATGCCGCCGACCCTGATCGGCTTTTCGTTGTTCGCCACGCTGCTGAGCACCATCTCCTACCTGTCCATTCCCGGCGAGGCCATAGGCAAGGGGCCCGTATGGATGCTCAATTACCTAACGATACCGCTCATTTACCTGGTTGTGGGCTATGGATTGATTCCGATCTACATGCGAACCCGAGTGACGAGCGCCTATGAGCTCCTCGAGTCCAGGCTGGGCGTGGGAATCCGGCTGATGGGCGCGGTGATGTTCATCCTTTTAAGACTGGTATGGATGGCCCTCCTGGTCTACCTGTCCGCCAAGGCCATGACCATTATGCTGGGCGTGGGCGATGACTGGATCCCCGTTATTACCCTGGTTACCGGCCTCGTCGCGGTAATATACACTTCATTGGGGGGCCTGCGGGCAGTCGTGATCACCGATACGCTGCAAACCCTGCTCATGTTCGGGGGCGCAATTCTGATCATCGTCACGGTAACCATGCATTTCAAGGGCTTTGGTTGGATGCCGACTGTCTGGCAGCCCCACTGGGACGAACAGCCGATTTTCAGCCTGGATCCGGCCGTACGGTTGACCGTAATCGGATCCATGTTAGCTTCGATGACGTGGGCCATCGCTACGGCCGGAGGAGACCAGACCGTTGTCCAGCGTTTCATGGCGACGACCGACGCCCGCGCCGCCCGGCGATCCTACCTGACCCAGCAGTTGGTGGGGCTTTGCATCGGGGTCACCCTGTGGTTCGCGGGTTTTGCGCTTCTCGGTTTCTTCCAGGCCCAGCCCGACATGCTGCCCGACAGTGCCGATCTGGACGGCCAGGCGGACCATGTATTCCCCCATTACATCGCCTACTACCTTCCCCCCGGTGTATCCGGATTCGTGGTGGCCGCCATGTTTGCAGCCGCCATGTCGAGCCTGGATTCGGGGGTCAACGCGATCACGGCGGTAGTTTCGACCGATTTCATCGATCGATTTCGGAAGATGCCCGTTGCCGAGAATCAGTTGATGAGAACGGCGAAGATCCTCGCATTCATCATCGGGGCGGTCGTCGTAGGGGCGAGTTCGCTGATGGAATTGGTGCCGGGCAACATCACGGCGGTGACCAACAAGACATCGAACCTGCTGACGACACCCATATTCGCCCTGTTCTTTTTTGCGCTATTCGTGCCTTTTGCCCGTCCGGCCGGAGTAGTCGCGGGTGCAGTTTGCGGCATCCTGACCGCCTCGTTCATCGCGTTTTCCGGTCCTCTATTCGGCATGCTGCCCGATGGGAACGACCCGGTCAGTTTCATGTGGATCAGTCCGGTAGCCCTGGCGGTGAATCTGGGTATCGGCACGGCGGTCAGCTGGTTACAGACCAGGAACAGGAACGCCTCCAGGAGTCCATAACAAGTATACAGGTGGACAAATCCGTGTCTGGTAAACAGGCGCGGGTGTCCGTAATCCAGGGAAAAACTGATTGTGCAACAAGAGAAAAAACTGACACGGTTGCAGACGGCGCGCGGGATGCGCCTGTGGAACGTAAACGGCATGCTGGAATCGGTCCATTCAGCCATAACCACGGGTGTTTACACCACGGGGTACGCATTGCACCTGGGCGCGTCCAGCGCCATGATTGGTTTCATCTCCGCGTCCATATCCATCGGCCAGTTGCTTCAGGCGTTTTCACCGCTGCTGATCGAACGTCTGACACGGCGGAAGACGCTTTGCCTGTTCGGCAACGGCGTCAGCGCATCCCTCTGGCTTCCGGTGGCCTTCATCCCATTTCTCTTTCTGGATGCATTTCAGCTGTTGGCGTTAATGGGCTGTATCGCCCTCTCTAAGGCGGCCATGTCCGTGGTTTCACCAGCGCGCCAGTCCTGGTTGACGGACCTGGTTCCCGAAGAACTTCGCGGACGCTTCGTAGCGCGTCAGCGCAGCCTCACGGCCGCAGCCGGACTGATCACGTCAGTCGGTGCGGGCCTCTTCCTGAGTACGTATCCGTCCGGGGAATCACAGGAAGGGTTCAGCATAATCTTTATCGTGGCCGTCGCCTTTTCCGGCTGTGCAGTCTGGGCGTGGTCACGCATTCCCGAACCCCATAAAAGCCGGGGGAAGGCCATCCCATCGAACCAGCTTCTACGGCTTCCCTTCCGTCACGGACCGTTTCGCAGGCTTATGTTCGTTGTTTCGGGCCGGCTGCTCATCGCTCAGATCGCCGCGCCCTTTTTCACGGTCTACATGCTGCGGACGCTTGAGATTTCTTATGCCCAGATCGCGGTTTTCTCGGCCATTCAGACCATTGCCACGATCATTATGAATCCCTTCTGGGGGTACCTGGCGGACAAGTACGGTTACAAGCCGGTCATGTCCATTACCGCCATGGGACTCGCCCTTTTTCCGCTGGGATGGGGATTCGTTACCCTGGACAATTACTGGATCATGGTGCCGCTGGTTCAGATCTGGGGAGGCAGCATGAGTGCGGGCTGGGGCACCGCCCGTTTCAATCTCATGGTCAACACGGCTCCGGGCGTCAACCGCTCCGCGTTCCTGGGATGCTACGCCGCGGTATCGCGGGCAGGCGCGGCCTGCGGCGCCGTTCTAGGCGGAATAGCCGCCGATCTGTGCACGGCCATTCCAGCCATTTCCCTGTTCGGACACACCATAGCCGGCCTGCAGTACCTTTTCCTGATCAACGGGGTGTTGCGGATCTCCTACATGGGCGTGTTGGCCCGCGTGGTCACCGATTCGCGGGTTACTCCACGCGACGTGATCAACCACGTGCGCAAGGGGAATCCCATCGCGACTCTATGGCACCTGGTGCGGATGGGCAAATCCAGTAACCCTACTGTCCGGGCGCGGGCTGCCCGCGAACTGGGTCAGACGGGTAGTCACCTGGCCGTCGACGAACTGATCGCGTTGCTCAATGACAGCGATCGAAACGTGCGTCGGGAGGCGGTACAGTCCCTGAGCAGGATCGGCGCTGAAGAGGCCGTCAACCCGCTCCTCGAATGTGTGGGAAGCCCGTCGTCGGACATCGCCGAAGAGGCCGTGGAGGCCCTGGGTGCGGTACCGTCGTCGCTCAGCCTCAATATCCTGGTGACCCTGCTGCACGATGAAAGGTCTGGAATACGGAGAAGCGCTATTGTGGCCCTCGACCGTATCGGGGACAGCCGCGCGGAAACGGCGCTCGAAGTCCTGCTCGTTCATGAGCAGAACCCGGCGATCGTACAGTCGGCCATTGAAGTGCTGGCGAAGATGGGCAATACCGGTATACTGCCACGCATTCAGGATCTCATCCGAACCAGCGAGACCAGCCTGGAGCGTCGCGTGCTGGTAATGTCGGCAGGCCATCTCCTGGACACCACGGATCAGTTGTACCGGCTGCTTCAGGCCACCGAGATGGACCAGGACCGGTCGACGGCCCGGGTATTCCGTTCCGTGCGCCGGCAGCTCAGTGGATGGTCGGGTGCCGGCAGGGAATCAAGGTACGAATATACGGCCGCCATCGACCGTGCTCTGAACGCCTTCGAGCGGCAACAAACCAACGAAATGTTGAAACACCTGCTCGAGGTCGCCCAGGTTATCGTACGGGAAGCCCATCCGGATACCCTGGATACGGATCAGGTTGACACTGCTCTCCCCGGTGGTTTTGCCTCAGGTTTGGACGATGTGGATCTGGCGTACAGGGTCCTGGCGGATCTGGAAAGCGAAGGAGAGAAAAGGCCGCTGCACGCCGAGGAGAGGCTCCTGGCGGTAGTGGCTTTTCAACGTATTGCGGATCTGGGCATCGAGTGAACGATCAGGTTCTGTTCGCCTTCCATGCTTCGTATTCGGCGAGGGTGTTTTCGTCGGGCGGATACACGCCGATGATGCTGTGACCCTGCTGGATCTTGTGCAGAATGAATGCTTCGCGATCTTCCATCGCCACTGCCTTTTCTGCGACCTCTTCGGCCAGGTGGCGAGGAATAACCACGACGCCCTCGGCATCTCCCACGATGATGTCGCCGGGGAATACGGCTACGCCACCGCAGGCTATGGGTCGCTGAATATCGCTCGGATAGTGTACGCTCTTGCTGTTGTGCGCATTCATGCTCCGCGCGAAAGCGGCCAGTCCCGCCTCCATGATGGCCGGCGTGTCACGGAACGCGCCGTCGCTCACGACACCCACGGCGCCGCGTTGATGGATTCTCGTGGCGAGGATATCCCCCATGATTCCAGCGCGCGTGTCGCCGCGGGCATCGATCACGAGCACCTCGCCTTTTTCGATGCGCTCGATGCCGATACGCTGCACATCCGTCAGATTGTCGACGGGCACATGGGTAAGATCTTCCCGGCCGGGTATGTACCGCATGGTAAAGGCGGGACCCGCCATACGCACGCCTGGATCAAGTGGAGTGATGTCTTGCATAAAAGTATTCCACAAGCCGTATTGCGTGAGAACGGAAGTCAGCGTGGCGGTGCTCGGGATTAAAAGCGATTCGAGCATTTCGGCTGATGGGGCATCGTATTCTGACATGTTAGTGGGTTCCTTTTCTTAGATTTGGGCAAAGTACTTTTGGGCAGTGTACGCTCTGCCTGTTTGATAGTTCCTGTATTGGATTCATCTGATCAGTTATTCGGTTCCGGGCTGCTCGGTTCATTCCGGGCTTTGGTCTGAATCAATCAGGTATGTTTCATCCAGGAATAGCCTTTGGACGGCCTACTATATATTAACCGACCAGGGGAGTCAATGGCAAAACGAGGAAACAGGCGGATCTATTGAAAAGCACCGAATTGAACATGGAATTCTTTGTCCTCCGGGACGATCTGTTAGCCGTGACTTCGTTTTCTCCGGCCGGTCGAATCGGCGAAAGCCGCCACGGTATCGACGTAACCCCCGGGCGATCCCGTGTCAAAGTGATCCCCATTGATTTCCAGGGCGAAGCAGGCCCGTTGGGCGGCCAGCATGGCCTGCGCATCAGTTAGCTGCAATTCTCCCCCATCCGTGGCACGGTCCCGCTTCACCTGCTCCAGGCAGATAAAGAGATCCGGCGTCATGGCATGCAGACCGAACCAGCACAGGTACACGTCCTCTGGAAATCCGTCCACGCGCAGATGTTCTTTTGCGTTGTTGATTTCCGGTTTTTCCACCACGGTGTCTATCGTGTAGAGTCCATCCGACTGGTGAACAGAACGACCGGTAATGGTACCGAAATACTTCAGGGATTCGGCGGTCTTGCGGATCACGCCGGAAACCGGCGCCTGCAGTTTTTCGAAGGAGTCCAACAACTGGCGCGCGCAGCATCGATCCTCCCTGCTCAGGTAAAGGTGGTCGCCGAGCATGATCAATACGGGTTCGCCACCGGTCCATGATTGCGCGCACAGAACGGCGTCGCCGAGGCCGCGGGGCCTGTTCTGGGTGACATAGGACAACCTTTCTGAAAGTTCACCCGGAAACCGGGCTGCCTCAAGCAGGTCCTGCCGATCGCCAATCGCCGATCTCAGGTGACCGGGCGTCGGCGAGAAGTAACCGAGAAACAGTTCCTCGTCTTCCGGTGTGGTCACCAGACAGATTTCTTCGATGCCCGCGTTGATCGCTTCTTCGACGATCAGTTGCAACACGGGCCGTACCAGCCCCCTGGAGTCAACGATGGGAAAAAGCGCCTTTCGCACCGCGCGGGTTGCCGGCATCATGCGAACACCATGTCCCGCGAGGGGAATGATGGCCTTGCGTATGCTTTTCAAACGCTGACAGCTCCTCTGTTCCGGTCGCGATGGACTCAGGTTACGCGGTAGACAAGGTGTCCGAACTCAAGGGCGCCGGGGGAAGTACCCGTAAAGAGTTCGGCCGCGATACCGGTCGTTTCACCGTAACGCGCAAGCAGGCGATCAAGGTGGTCAAACATGCGTTCGCTTCCGGCGACGGCCACCGTACCACCGGCTCCGCCGCCGGTAATCTTGGCACCGTAGAATCCCGCCTCCACGCCCAGTCTCCGTATTTCCCCGACGATCCAGGCCGTTTCGGATGAGCCAAGCCCGCACCGGTGCGTGTAACTCCAGTCCGAGGCATACATCAGCCTGCCCGCACTTTCAAGATGTCCTGCTTCTCCCGTACTGCCCGCCAATCGTATGTGTCGGGTGAAATCCAGCACTCTTCGGTGTTCGTATACCGGGTGCTCCACGCGGCTGCGAACCTTGTAAGAAATCCCGGGGTCAATGGTCGTCACGGGATCGGGAGTGCTTCCGTAACGCCGCTTGAACGCACGGCCCGTGATGCTCGAAGGCAGTACGTGCCGGTAGGATCCCACGAATTCGTTCGTGGATATGTTGCACAAGTAGCCGCCGTAAGGGTCATTCGCGGTTCCGTTACCGAACTGCAAGTGGTCCTGAATGATTGCCAAGCCCATGAAGGCGCCGATTCTGGCGTTGGTATATCGTGTTCCCTTGATCTGGCGCCTGACGCCGGAGTTGATCCCAATGAGATGAACCCCGGGTGGAACCTGAAGTTGTTCACGGACAGTATGGGGCTGGCAGAGGAGGGACAGCAGACGCCCGCGGCTTCCCAATGCGGAAGTGACCTGGTCCATGATGCCGCAAGCTGCGCCGACCACCTGGTTCTCCACCATCTGAGACAGGACGGCGAGGGTCATTCCATCCAGCTCGATCCCGTACAACAGATTCAATCCGTACATGGCGGCGATTTCCAGCGCGGCCGACGAGGATACGCCCACCCTCAGCGGAATGTTGCTCACCAGTACAATCGTGGCGCCGTGGGGGAAACGATCTATGAATCCCTCCCCCTGCAACACGCTGAAAGCCCCGGCTACGTAGGCTGCCCAGGCCGTGGCCGGCTTCCGGGAGAATCCCCGGCGCAGCGACGCATAGTCCACGGCACGCGCGTCGGGCGCAAGCGCTTCGAGCGAGAGGGTGACGTCCGGCGTCAGTCCCAGGTCGTCCACTTCCGCGCTGTGAATGACCACCTTTCGGTCGTCCCGGGCCTGGATGCCGAGCATAACGGCCCGGTCCAGCGCCATTTCGCAAACCAGCGAACCACTGTAATCGGCAATGCCGCCCATGCAATCCAACCGCGCAGGTGCCCGGACTACAAAAACCGGCTTCTTCTTCGCAAACCGCGATCCCAGCGCTCCGTATCTGCTGTCATCGGCACAGGCCAGGGCCTTTTCGAAGGATTCGACGTCGTCGAGCGTAGTTCCACGGTCCGTTAGACATTCCAGCATATCCGGCATTCCTGCAGGGTTTCCCCGCGTTGAAACAGGATGAAAACGATCCGCCATAATATAGCAGACCACCCTGGAATCACAACGTTTCTTTCCCTTGGAATACATTACCGGGCCCCGGTTGGCGCCAGGATTCTATTGACAGTCTTTCCCGGCGAAGTGTATTTTAATAGTGCTCTGCTAGCCGTAGTTTCCAAATGGATGAAGCAAGCTGATTACCACGAAGACAATCCTCCTAACTCGGCCGTTTGGGACGGGTGAATGAACCTTGCTGGCGTATTGAATCCCGCTCAAGTCAAGGCTGCGTCGTATGTCGATGGCCCGTTGCTGGTACTCGCAGGCGCCGGGAGCGGCAAGACACGTGTTTTGACCTACCGGATCGCCTACCTCGTTGAACATCTTGGCATAGATCCCTATCACATCCTGGCCGTCACGTTCACCAACAAGGCGGCCGCGGAAATGAAAGACCGAATCGACCGTATGCTCGGCCAGGGCGACGTCCCCCAGTGGGTAGGTACGTTTCATTCCCTGTCCGCGAGGATTCTCCGCCGCGAGGCGGAAACCCTGGGTTTTCGCCGCGATTTCGTGATCTACGACGGAGATGATCAACTGGCCTTGATCCGGCGGGTGATGAAGGACCTGGAGATCTCCGAAAAGCGCTACGCACCGAAGGCGGTACAAAGCTATATCAGCGGAGCCAAAGACCAGCTCGTTTCGGCCGGCGAGTACAAGGCGCAGAATAACGATTTTTTTGAACAACAGGTGGTATCCCGGGTTTATGAAGTGTATCAGAAGACCCTGGAAGATTGCAACGCGCTGGATTTCGACGATCTCATCATGCGGCTGGCGGTAGGGTACGCGACGCACCCGAACCTGCTGGACCGTTACCAGGAAAGATTCCAGTATATCCTGGTGGACGAATACCAGGACACCAACCGCGCACAGTACGAATGGATCAACCAGCTGGCGCGGAAGTACCGAAACCTCTGCGTGGTGGGAGATGACGACCAGTCCATCTACGCATGGCGAGGCGCGGACATACGCAACATCCTCGAATTCGAGAAAGACTATCCCGAAGCGCACATCGTCCGCCTGGAACAGAACTACCGGTCCACCCAACTCATCCTGAAGGTGGGGAACGCGGTTATCAAGAACAACAAGGGGCGCAAGGGCAAGGAATTGTGGACGGACAACCCGACCGGGGAGAAAATCGGTATCGTCGAGACGGTCGACGAACGGGACGAAGCCCGGTGGATAACTCGCAAGATCCAGGTGACCCGCGCCGACTCCGACCGGCCCCTGAAAGATTATACCCTGCTCTATCGCACCAATGCGCAGTCACGGACGCTGGAAGATGAATTGCGGCGGGCTGGTCTGCCCTATGTCATCGTCGGCGGCGTCCGGTTTTACGAAAGGAAGGAAGTCAAGGACGTCCTGTCTTACCTTAAGATCCTGGTAAACGGCCGGGACGTCATCAGTTTCCGCCGCATGGTCAATACGCCCGCCAGGGGACTTGGCGCCGTCAGTGTGGGTCGCATCGAGACCCTCGCTTTCGAGCGTGGAATAGACTACGTCGAGGCGTTGTATCTTGCCGGCGAGGCGGGACTGTCGGGTGCGGCAGCCCGCGCCGCAGTTGATCTCGGGGAATTCCTGCTCGGCCTGCGGGCGCGGCTGGATGAGATGTCGGGAGCGGATGCGGCCAAGCGTCTCCTCGAAAAAACCGGATACCTTCGGGAACTTGAGATGGAAGCCGCCAAGAACGTGGAGGCCGAGGTCAGGGTGCAGAACGTGAACGAACTCATGGCCGCCCTGGAAGAGGCGACCGAGCGGCCGGAGGGAGGCAAGGAAGTTGCCGGGCTGGACACTTTTCTAGAGGAGGTGGCCCTCGTCACCGATATAGACCGCTGGGACGAATCCGCGGACTGTGTCACCCTCATGACCCTGCACAACGCCAAGGGACTGGAGTTCCCCATCGTTTTTATCACGGGAATGGAAGATGGATTGTTTCCCATATCCCGGGCCATGGAAAGTCCCATGGACCTCGAAGAGGAGCGGCGACTGTGCTACGTGGGGATCACCCGCGCACAGGAACGGCTGTTTTTAACCCACTCCAATCTGCGCCGCAGGTACGGGGGCGCGACCATGTCCCTGCGGTCCAGGTTTATCGACGAGATCCCCGACGAATACGCTACACACGAGAGCGCCGGCCGGCATTACTCGCGGACTTCGTGGAAACAGGAAGGAACGTCCTCCGATTCACCTTTCGAGGACGACGGATCTGTTCCCCGTATCGTGCAGACGCCGATGGGCAGGGTACGGATCTCACAGGGCCAGAACGTGAAACACCCCATCTGGGGCAAGGGGCTCATTATCCAGGTAGCGGGAAGCGGGGACGATCTGAGAGCGACCATCCGGTTTTCCGATACGACCAAGAAGGTTATCGTCAAGTACGCCGCGCTCGAAATGATATGATCGGGCGTCTGATATCAAATGGCGTCAGGCAAAGAGGCAAGCCATGACAGTTTCCATAGAGGATGTAGATCATGTCGCGGCGTTGGCCCACCTGAAGTTCTCGGACGACGAACGGGAGCAGTTGGTGGACCAGCTGAACGCCATACTCGCGTATATGGAAAAACTCAATACGCTCGACACGTCCGGTGTAGGGCCGACTTCTCACGTCTTGAATCTGAGAAACGTGTTTCGCAGCGATGAAGTCGGAACGTCATTGTCCCAGGAAGAAGCGCTGCGGAACGCGCCTTCTTCGGACCGGGGTCATTTCACCGTACCCAAGGTAATCTGAAGGCGAAATGGGATCCGATACCCAGAGAATCACGGGTCTCATACCGGCCCGCTATGCTTCGACGCGTTTTCCCGGCAAGGCGCTGGCGACCCTGCGGGGCAAACCGATGATACAGCATACATACGAGCGAGCCAGCCGGGCGCGGTGCCTGACAGATATATTCGTCGTGACCGACGACCGTCGTATCGCGGACGAGGTACACCGTTTTGGCGGCGAACCGATCATGACTTCTCCCGACCATCCCAGCGGTACCGACAGACTGGCCGAGGCCGTCCAGGTACTGGATACGGACGTGGTCGTCAACATACAGGGTGACGAGCCGCTGATCACCCCCGGGGCCATAGAGACCGTGGTAGAGCCGTTGATCGAAGATCCGGCCGTGCCCATGACTACTCTCGCGCACCGCATTACCCGGCCGGAAGACCTGCTCAACCCCCATATGGGGAAGGTCGTATTCGATCAACGGGGGCTGGCACTGTATTTCTCACGATCACCGCTGCCCTGGCCCGGTGAGGACATGGACGAAGAATACCTGCGCCATCACAAGTACTACAATACCGTGGGGCTTTATGGTTACCGGCGGGACTTTCTGCTCACCTTCGCCGCGTTGAAACCGACGCTGCTGGAGCAAATCGAACGGCTGGAACAATTGCGGGCGCTTGAACATGGTTATCGTGTCATGGTGAGACAAACCGATTACGCACCGCTCGGGGTCGACGTGCCGGAAGACATGGTAAAGGCGGAAAGAAGGCTGGCCGCGGAGGAAGCGCCATCATGAAAGAGATTACAGTCGGCGACGTGGTCATAGGGGGGAGAAGGCAGCTGGCATTGATCGCCGGCCCCTGCGTTATCGAGAGCGAAGCCGTTGTCATGGAAACCGTGGAACGTCTGGTCGCGGTGACCGACCGCCTGAATATCCCGTTCGTCTTCAAATCATCCTACGCGAAGGCAAACCGCTCCTCGGTCGACTATTACACAGGTCCCGGTTTGCAAGAGGGACTGCGCATTCTCCAGAAAGTTCGAGACATGGGCGTACCGGTGCTTTCGGACGTGCACAGCCTACAAGAAGTGGATGCGGCCGCCGCCGTCCTCGACATGCTTCAGCTTCCCGCGCACCTGTCGATGCAAACGGAACTGACCCTTGCCCTGGCACGTACCGGCAAGCCCGTCAACGTGAAGAAGGGACAGTTCCTGGCGCCTGAAGACATGGCGGCCGTCGTGTCCAAGATAGAAAGCGCCGGTAACGAACAGATTCTTTTGACGGAACGCGGCGTCTCCTTCGGTTATCACGACCTGGTCGCCGATATGCGGTCGCTGGCCATCATGCGGCGGATCGGCTACCCGGTAGTGTTCGATGCCACCCACGTGGTGCGGCTGTACGGCCGGCCGAGCGGTGACGCGAGCGGTGGTACGCCCGAATTCATAGAACCCCTCGCCCGGTCCGCGGTGGCCACAGGGTGTGACGCCGTCTTTATCGAAACCCATCCCCGTGTTTCCGAGGCGCTTTGTGACGCCGCGAGCATGCTGCCGCTGGATCGCCTGGAACCCCTACTGCTGAGGTTGAAGGCGATCGACGAGGTCGTGCGGCCCCACGCAGCACTTTGAAGCGCATCCAGGTGCATCCGTGGCCTCCCTGATCAAAAGCCTTCGAAATACAGTCGTCTATCACGCGGTCCGTGTATTTATCGCCCTGTTGAACGCGCTGCCGAGGCGAAGCGCGCTCTCGGTCAGCGGTTGGATGGGTGAATTGGCCTACCTGGCCGCATCGGATGCCAGGCGCCTTACCCTTGCCAATCTCACCTTGGCCTATGGCAATGAAAAGTGCCTCAGGGAGATCAAACGACTGGGCAGAACCGTCTTCAGGGAACTGGGCCGGAATGTCGTGGATGCCGCTCGGCTGCACAGGATTACGATTGAAAACGTGGACGACCTGGTCACGATCGAAGGTCTCGAGCATCTGGAATCGGCCTATGAGCAGGGCAGGGGCGTCGTCGCCGTTAGTGCCCATCTGGGTAATTTCGAGCTTCTGGGAAGTTTTCTGGCGTTAAAGGGATTCTCCGTTACGGTGGTGGCTGCGCCCCTGTTCGATCCGAGACTGGACGAACTTATCCAACAAAACCGGGTGCGGGGCGGATTGAATGTCGTTAACCGGGAAAGGGCCGCATCCGCCGTGTTGCGGGCGTTGAGAAAAGGGCACGTCGTGGGGCTCCTGGTGGATCAGGACACCCGTGGAGCCGGAATAACGGTACCGTTTTTCGGCAGGCCCGCTCGAACACCTACCGGACCTGCCATCCTGGCCGACCGGGCGGAAGCACCGATTGTGCCCATGGCCATTCACCGGCAGGAAGACGATACCCATCTCGTAACCATAAGACCCCCGATTCATCCTGCCGGGCGGACTCCCGAAGACGTGGAAATGACAACGAGCGCGTATACGGAGGAACTCGAACGGTTTATCCGGAAGGCGCCGGAGCAGTGGGTATGGATGCACGACCGCTGGAAAGCGTCCAGGCAGTCGTGAGCGGGGTGTTCAAACCGCAACTTGAACTTGCCCGGATGATCGATCCAAGGTATAATCCGTCATGTCAACATTGCGTATCTCGCAAGTTTGGTCCTGCCTGAAGTTCCATGACGGTCTGGGGAACGCCGGCTTCTGGCTGTCCTTCCTGTATTTCGCCGTGATTCTGTGCTCAATAGCCTGTCGATCCGTCGATCAGCGGGAAGTGGAAAACGGCACACCGGATTCCATGCCGGACCAGGAAGCGTGGAATACAACGATTTACCTGAGTCGGGATGGTCGGCAGGAAGCCACGGTCAAGGCCGGACACCGCCTGTATTTTTCAGATTCCAATGTGACCGTCATGGATGGGGGTATTCACGTTCAGTTCTACGACGAATACGGTAACCTGGCGTCGACGCTCGAAGCTGAAACGGGTGAAATAGACGGACAGACCCATGACCTGCGTGCCAGGGGTGACGTGACAGTCTACAGCGTAGAGCGAGGTACCCTTGAAACCGATTCGCTGACCTGGGTAAACGCGGATAACCTGATTGAAACGGACGCCGCCGTGCGGCTGACCAGCGACAGGAATATCATTACGGGCGAGGGTTTTGAAGCCGATCCGGCCATGCGTCGATGGACCATTCGGCGCCAGATCAGAGGCCGGTTTCTGCCGGGCACGCAGACGAACTGACACCGCTGACGCAGCCCGGTTCCATAGCCGATCAGCACGGGGAGCCACCCTTGACGTCAAGCCAAGATTCAGGTATATTATACCGTAGGGCCGGGACTGTTCAGCTGTTACTTTCGGTCTGCTGTTTCGCTGTTCTCTCTGCTCTGTCGGTAATAGGGCAGGAGCGCGGGGACCCGGTGCAGATCGAAGAAGCGGGGGTCCTCAAGGCAACCGGTATCGACGAGATTTTCGACCTGTCCGGTTTTGTGCGGCTCTTGCATGGTAGTACCGTTTTGACGAGCGACAGGGTACGCTACGATCGGATGAATGGAATCGTACGATTGATCGGTAACGTGCGCATGGTCCGCGAGGGCAATACGCTTCGAGCCGACGAGGCAACGTACTACGAGCGGGACCAAAGGGCCGTAGGTACCGGCCGGGTAAGGCTGAACGACGAGACGGATGGTGTGGTGTTGACGGGCGATCGAATGGAATATTCCCATGATCCCCACCGTGCCGTCGCAACGGGTCAGCCGGATATGACCTGGCAACAGGACGATAGCAGGGTTACGATCGAGGGTCGTCGTCTTGAGTACTATTTCACCGAATCGAACACATTGTTGAAAGCCCTGGCGGAGGACTCCGTGGTCGTGGTGGACGACGGGGAAGGTGTTCGTATTTCCTGTGACCACGTCGAATACTTCAAGTCAACGGAAAGCGCCCGTTTCACCGGCGCGCCTCGATTGCTTAAGCGCCATGAAAGCGCCGACAGCGATATCGTGGTAACGGGGAAGGTCATGACGTATACCTTCGGCGAACGTACCGCCGAGGTGTTCGATTCGGTTCGTGTTGTCCGAGGACCGCTGGAAGGGAAGTGTGATACCCTGCGGTACGACAGCGAAGGCCAGAAAATAGATTTGCTCAGCAATCCGGTGATCCGAAGCGCTTTCAGCGAGATCAGTGGCGAAAGGATCGTCCTGGACTTGGTTAACGGCAAGGTTGCAAGGGCCGTGGTCACCGGACAGGCCACCGGTTCGTACGCCGCCGGAAACACGTATGGGACGCAGCGGAGCACCATCGAGGGCCGTAGCATGGTGGTAGACTTTGCGGGCGAATCGGTAAAGACGATCACCGCTTCAGGAAACGCGGTAAGCACTTATAATCCCACTACGCTGGAAAGCGGACCGTCCGGTTACAATGTAATCCGGGCAAAAGAGATCGTGATCGAACTGGATGGGGGCAAACCGGTCAAGGTGAGCGCGAAGGGCGGAGTAGACGGAACCTATCTCTCCCCGGAAGGCGAAAACGGCAACCGTTGAAAATGGAGGGTTCGTGCAGTGTCTGCGCGCTGAAAACCTGGTAAAATCCTATCAGAAACGCCGCGTCGTTGACGATGTGAGTTTACGAGTAGACCAGGGCGAGGTGGTCGGCCTGCTCGGTCCCAACGGGGCAGGGAAGACTACCTCGTTCTATATGATCGTCGGCATGATCAAACCGGGATCTGGCAGGGTGGTCATCGATGACACGGAAACCGGGAAGAGCAGGGATATAACCCGCTGGCCGATGTACCGACGGGCGCGCGGCGGGATTGGCTACCTGGCCCAGGAACCGTCGATCTTCCGGAGGATGACGGTAGAACAGAACCTGATGTCCGTTCTCGAGACACTGCCCATGACCGGCAAGGCAAGGCGCCAGAAGATGGAGGACCTGCTGGAGGATTTCGGCATCGCGCATCTCGCCAAGCACAGGGCCTATACTCTATCGGGAGGCGAACGAAGGAGAACCGAGATCAGCCGCGTGCTGGTCACCGAACCGAAGTTCATTCTGCTCGACGAACCCTTTGCCGGGATCGATCCAATCGCGGTGGAAGATATCCAGGAAGTCATTGGACGCCTTAAGGAAAGGACGCTTGGTATTCTGGTTACGGATCACATGGTCAGGGAGACTCTACAAATAACGGACAGATCCTATATTATGGCTGACGGACGCATTTACCTGTCCGGAACGGCTGAAGACCTGGTCCGTGATCCCGAAGCGCGGCGCATTTATCTCGGCGAACGATTCCGCCTGGAATAACCGGAAGAATCTCATGGAATTTAATCTTCAACCACAGACCAGGCAGCAGTTTTCTCCCCAGCTGATGTATTCGCTCAAACTGCTGCAGTACACCACGGTGGAACTCGAGCAGGAGATCAAGGAAAAAATCGAGGAGAATCCGCTGCTGGAACTGGACGAAGAGACGGACGAACCAGGCGAACCAGGCGAACCAGGCGAACCAGAGGATGAATCTGGAAAGGAAACACTGGCCGAAGAGTCGGTTTCACAGCGTGAGGACGACACGGAAGACCTGACTCCGGATAGTGGTAAAATCGACTGGGACGCCTATATACAGGACGGCATGCACAACCAGATGGATTCCCGCGAGGAAACCGAAAAAAAGGAAGACCAGAATATCCTCGAAAGAGAGGGCAAATCCGGCGTAACGCTGACGCAGGATCTCGCTGAGCAGTTTCATCTACTCGAACTGTCAACTCGTGACCTGGAAATCGGTGAATACCTTATCGGCAATCTGAACGACAGCGGTTTGCTGGATGTCCCGCTGCTGGATCTCGCGCTGGAATCCGGCGTTCCCTTCGAAGAGGCGGAGCGGGCTCTGAAAATCGTACAGACACTGGAACCGACCGGCGTAGGCGCGCGGGATCTTCGCGAATGCCTGTTGTTGCAGCTGGATGCACTGAACTTGCGCGAATCGCTGGCGTACAGGTTGATATCGGATCACTGGCGGGACGTGAAGCAACGGCGCATTGCGGCCATTCGAAAAAAAATCAAGACTTCCCAGGCGGAAATAGGGGATGCCATTAATGTGATCGCTGGACTCAACCCCCATCCGGGTCTGGCCATAACCGACGCATCCGTAATTTCCATTTATCCTGATCTTGCTGTCGAAAAGGTGGAGGGAGAATACGTCGTTTATCTCAATGACCGCAACCTGCCCGGGGTGCGGGTCAGCCGTACATACCAGTCTATCCTAACCCGGAGTGAGCATTCCACCGAAGAAGACCGGCGGTACGTCCGGCAAAAGCTGACCGATGCCAACCACTTCGTGAACTCCATAGAACAACGGCGTTCTACGCTGTTGAAGGTGACGAACTACATTGTGAAAGCGCAGCGTATGTTCCTGGACGGGGGTCTGGCCTATCTCAAACCGATGATTCAGCAGGAGGTTGCCGACGAGGTCGGCTTGCATGCGACAACCGTCAGCCGGGCTACGCAGGGCAAATATATACAGACGCCCAGAGGGATATACGCGCTCAGGTTTTTCTTTGATGGCAGGTTGAAGAAAAGTGTATCGAAGCATTCGGAGGGAGCCAATACAGGCCAACTGGCTACAAAGACGGTCAAAGACCGAATCGCTCAGATCATCCAGGAAGAAGATGCGCGCGCACCGCTGAGCGATCAGGCGATCGAAGAAATACTGAGATCGAAGGAAGGCGTGCAGATTAAAAGGAGAACCGTGGCGAAATACCGTGAATTCCTGGGTATACCCATCGCGCGGATGCGCAGGAGGATTTAACCCCGTTTGGAATCGCAGCGAAGGGAGGCGACCGTGCAGAAAACCATGACAGCCCGCCATTGCGACTTGGCAGACGCGTACAAGGAGCATGCGGATAGAGAAATCGATCGCTTAAACCGTTACAGTGACAACATCATAAGCGCAGACCTTATTGTCTCTCAAGAAAAATACCGATATTTGGTTGAACTGAACGTGCATGTCGGAGGACACATCCTGACCAGCAGGGAGGAAGGTGCCGAAGCCTATACCGCCCTCGATCAAGCGGTCAACAAGATGGAAACCCAGTTGAAGAAGCTCAATGGCAAACTGCATGACCACCGGGTCAGGCGCCAGTAGGAGGTGTGGAGAACGTGCACCGGATATGGCGTTCACAGGTTCGCGTAATCGGATGTGGTCCAATCACCCGTGAATGTGACTGATGGCCACGATATTGCCTATGAAAACCCGACCTCTGCTAATCAAGACGCTGGTTGATCAAACCGATCTGAAACTGTCGCCCTTGACCGGTGAAGCAGGTCTCTCCAAAAAGATAACCAACGCGGAGACGAACCGGCCTGGACTCGCGCTATCTGGTTACTTCGAACGGTTTTCCAACAACCGGATCCAAATCCTTGGAGAAACTGAATTAACCTACCTGAAAAGTCTGAGCGGGGAACAGCGCCGGGCATCGCTGGTCCAGATGTTTGCCATGGACATCCCCTGTATGGTCGTGACGAAAGGCATGGATCCGCCGCCGGAACTGACCGAAATCGCCGAACAGTACAGTACCGCTATCCTGGGTACCAACCTGACGACGGATGCCTTCGTCCATTCGCTGATCGAGTACCTGGAGCCATATTTCGCTCCGATGTCGACCGTGCACGGCGCCCTGGTTGATGTGTACGGCGTGGGCCTCCTCTTCACCGGACGCAGCGGAATCGGCAAAAGCGAGACGGCGCTGGACTTGGTGGAGCGCGGCCACAGACTGGTGGCCGACGATGTCGTGACCGCATACAGGATGCGGCGCGGCATCATCATGGGCACAAGCAATACGGTCACCCAGCACTTCATGGAAATACGGGGTGTCGGGATTATCGATGTCACACGCATGTTTGGAATCCGGAGTATCCGCGTACGAAAACGGATCGAGGTCGTGGTAAACCTGGAAGACTGGAACAACGATGGCGACTATGAACGCACGGCGCTTGATGAGAAAACCACGACATTACTGGATGCGGAACTTCCCTATGTCCGAATTCCGATCAACCCGGGCAAAAACCTCACCGTCATCGCCGAGGTGGTGGCCCTTAGATATCTCCTTAAGGTCGTGGGCATAAACCCGGCTTCTACGTTGAATCAGCGTGTGCTGGAGGTCATGAAGGAAGGCGAAAGAGTCCGGTATCGCAGGGAAGATTACGAATAGACCTACGACTGGTACGTCGGAATGGAGCGGACGGCGCTTTGGTCAGAAAAACCGTATCCGTAAAAAACAGGAAGGGCCTGCACATGCGGCCTGCGGAGCAGCTTGTCCGAATAGCTTCCAGGTTTGAGTCGGAAGTCACGCTCATAAAGGACACCGTACCCGTGAACGGAAAGAGCATAATGGGTGTGATGATGCTGGCTGCAGAATATGGATGTTCGATCACGATCGAAATCGAAGGCCCCGACGAAACGGAAGCACTGAAGGCTATAACTGATATATTCGATTAGGATCTGGAGGCGTGATATGAGCGAAGAGAGCCGTGCACTTAAAGGCATACCGGCGTCGCCCGGTATCGCCATAGGCCGTGCTTATATCTACAATCGCCGATTCGGCACCGTACAACAGCATCCCGTGTCTTTCGATAAAGTAGAAGAAGAAATTGAACGGTTCAAGGCCGCGGTCGCCGAGGCGCTGAACGATCTGACCCAACTTCAGCGGCGTATTGCCGTGGATATAGACCAGGACATCCTGAAGATCTTCAGTGCCCACCAGGCGGTGCTTGAAGATCCGGAAGTGGTGGACGTTACTATCGTCCGCATCCGACGGGAGAAGACCAACGCGGAATACATCTTCGATGACGTGATGAGGGGTTGGATTTCCAATTACTCGTCCCTCGAAAACCCCTTTTTCCGCGAACGAACCGCCGATTTTGAAGACGTGCTGTACAGGGTGCTGGCAAAGCTCACAGGGAAAGCGCGTCCCCCGATCGAGGTCACCGAAGGCAAGGTTGTACTCGTAGCCCACAGTCTGTCTCCTTCGGATACCGCCGAAATCGACCGTGACTCGGTCTGCGGTTTTATCACCGACGCCGGCGGACAGACATCGCACACGGCTATCGTGGCCCGAGGCCTGGCCGTACCAGCCGTAGTCGGCGCGAACATCGCCACGCAGGAAATCACCGACGGGATGATGATCATCATCGACGGCAACAGCGGGATGGTCCATCTTGATCCCGATCCTGAAACCATCGGCAGGTACGAGGAAACGCAGTCCCAGTTATCCGTACTGGAGCATGAACTTCGGGGACTTCATGATTTACCGGCGGTTACCCGCGACGGCCGGCGTATTGAACTCTCGGCGAATATCGAATTGCCTGCTGAACTAGATGACGTATTGAATCACGGTGCAGACGGCATTGGACTGTATCGCACCGAGTTTCTTTATCTGGTTCACAACGAACTGCCTTCAGAAGAGCAACAGACCCAGACCTACCTTAAAATCGCCCGACGAATGGCACCCCACGCCGTCATCATCCGTACCCTCGACCTGGGGGCGGACAAGATGCCTACGCAGGCGCCGGAAGAAGCCAATCCTGCTCTGGGTCAACGAGGTATACGACTCTGCCTCAATCGTCCGGAAATGTTCAAAGTGCAGTTGAGATCCATTCTGAGAGCCAGTATTGAAGGAAACGTAAGTATTATGTTTCCAATGATTTCCGGTTTGCATGAACTTCGGCGCGCCAAAGGGCTTTTTGACGAGGCGCGCAACGAACTGCAGGATGCGGGCGTACCTTTCAATTCCTCGATGTCCGTGGGGATCATGGTCGAGATTCCCTCCGCCGCTCTGACGGCCCATGATCTGGCAAAGGAAGTCGATTTCTTCAGTATCGGAACCAATGACCTGATCCAATACACGGTGGCCGCTGATCGGGGCAATTCAAGTATAGCCTCCCTGTACAATCCGTGTCACCCAGCCGTATTGCGGCTGGTCGCGTCCATCATCGACGCTGCGCACGACAACGATATCTGGGTAGGCGTTTGCGGCGCCATGGCCGCTCATCCGCTGGCGGCCTGTATTCTTCTGGGTCTGGGCGTAGACGAACTCAGCATGAGTCCGATCGATATTCCCGAGATCAAGAGTTTGATTCGATCGGCGGACTACCAGGAACTCAAGACCATCACGCGCGAAGCGCTGGATCTCCCCACGTCCGAAGAGATCATGCGTTTCCTGAAACCCTATCAGCCCAGAACCGAACTGGATTTATCGGACATGATGCGTATCTGAAGGTTTGTTTAACAGGTTTTTACCCACTGAAATCCGGCTGCACGCGGTATGGCTCAAAATATACGGGCAGGAGAGGTACCTTGGGTTTTACACAAACAGAATTGGCACAGTACAGCACGCAAGGATACATGGCCAAACCTGGCCTGCTGGGTCTGGATGAACTGCGGCCCTTGAGAAACGCATTGAGCGACATCGTTGACCGCGGGGCGACGAGACTGTTCGGCGAAGGTAAGCTGTCCAGTCTCTACGATGAAGAGGGATTCGAGACCCGTCTTGCACGTATATACAACGAATCTGAAGAAGCCGGACAGGTGGTCATGGGAATGGTCATGGGAAGAGGCGGTGGTGGGTTCAGCGGCGAGGAGATGCTGGACCTGCTGCGGAACGAGAACCTGGTCGACTGTGTTTCGGACCTGGTGGGTCCGGACATAGTGGGTGCCTCGACCTATCGTATACGTCCCAAGATTCCGGAATACACCCGAACGGAAGTGCCCTGGCACCAGGACTCCGGGTACTTCCTTCCCCATTGCGACAGGCATCTGATCGTGACGTGCTGGATACCCCTGGTTGACGCTACGGTGGAAAATGGATGTCTGTACGTGATACCCGGCGTACATAAAAGGGGCGTATTCAGGCACTACACAGGCGGGCACGGAGGCTACCTGGAGATTCCGGGCGATGAGTTACCCGAAAACAGACCTATTCCGGTTGAAATGAAATTGGGCGAAGTCCTGTTCATGACCAATCTGACTCCCCACGCCTCCTTCGTGAACCGGACCGACATCGTTCGCTGGAGTGTCGACCTGAGGTATCAATCCATGGACGCACCCAACAACGCGGAGGAAGATCCCGATACGTATACACCGGAACGGGATCCGGTCACCATGGCCTGCTATCCGAGCGAGGCGGATTTCGTAATCAGGGATACAAGCCATCCGGAGCGGGAGATTCGTACTCCGGAGGCATTCAGGGAACTGCGGGACAGGTACCACGAAGCGAAACCCTATAATCCAGGCAGAGGCTGGACACGTCTCAAGGACAAGACTTGAATTGGAACCGCAAGAACGAAGCCGCGGGCTAGAAGACGTGATCAATAAAGAACATGAAGTCAAAGATCAATCGATCCGGAGCCAGTCATGACACCCAAAATATCTCGTTACATGCGGGCGCCATACGGAGTGCCGAACGGTCTGCAGGTCACTGACGAAGGCCTCTGGATCGTGGATCAACTGACCGATCGCCTGGCGCTTCTGGCCCTTGAAGCTCCTCACGAATACGGTGTATCCAGGATTCTCCGTGAACTGCCTACGGAGTCCTCCAACACCAGCGGGATGTCATTTGGAGAGGGGGGGCTCTGGCTGGCCGCGAACGGATCCGGAGACAGGTGGCGTTTTTCGAAAAACACCGACGCTCCAGCTGGAAGGGGAGAAATCCTCAAAGTCGACCCCCAGACCGGAGAGACCCTGCTTCGGCGCCCGTTGCCCGCGCCCGGCGGGACGCATGGCCTGGACTACGATTTCGTGGAAACGGGTACGATCTGGCTGAGCACGCTCCAGGAGAAAACCCTTACCCAGGTCCTAATATCGGACTGGTCGGTTAAACGGGTCATTCCGCTTCCTTACCCCGCTGGTCACGGTGTCGTAAGGACCGAAGACGATGCCATCTGGATGGTATTCAAACTGGACCGTACCATAGCCAAGATGAATATCGATACCGGAAAGGTGCTCGACGAGATCCATATCGATCCCGGTCATCCGGAGCCTCATGGCATGGCCCGATGTGGAAACGACCTGCTGTACTGCGACGCAATGACCGGTTGGGTAGCAAGGATAGAAGGCGTGTTCGGTTGATTTAACCGGGTATCGGCCACACTGCGATCCGCTGGGTCCTGCGTCGAAACCGCCTACCCCATCGCCCCGGAATAGTACATCTTTTCACCCAGGTCCGTCCAACCGCTTACTGTCTTTCGGAAAGAGTTAAAGGACTCGTAGACCTTCCGGCTGTCTTCATCGGTGTCGGTCAACTCGGTAATGACTTCCTCTGCGTATCCCTTCAGGGTGGAAAGCACGGCATCCGGGAATCTTCGAAGCTGAACCCCTTCTTCGTTGATCAGCTTCTGAAGGTACTCGTTGTTCTTGGCGTCGAATTCGGACAGCACCCAATGCGTAGATCGTGCTGCCGCGGTTCGGATCACCGTCTGCAGGTACTTCGGAAGTTCTTCGAAGGCGCTCTTGTTGATCATGAGTTCCGTCACGGTTCCCGGTTCATGCCAGCCCGGATAGTAGTAATACTTGGCTGCCCGGTAAAAACCCATGAGGTAGTCGTGATAGGGACCGATCCATTCGGTAGCGTCGATGACGCCGCGATCCAGGTTGGTGTAGATTTCTCCCAAGGAAGATAGAATGGCCGATCCGCCCGCCCGCTTGATTACATCGCCCCCGAGGCCGGGAATGCGCATCTTCAATCCCTGTAGATCGTCTGCGGTGTTGATCTCCTTCCTGAACCAGCCACCCATCTGGAACCCGGTATTGCCGGCAGGCATGGGCACCAGGTTGAAAGGTTCGTAGATTTCCTCCCACAACTTCAAGCCTCCGCCGCTGTAAAGCCAGGCTGTAACCTGCTGTGCATTCATGCCGAAGGGCACTGATGAGAAGAACTGTGTGGCAGGCGCCTTGCCCGCCCAGTAATATGCGGCGCCGTGGCCCATTTCAGCCACGCCCTGGCTCACCGCTTCGAATCCCTCGAGGGCTGGAATCAGTTCACCACCCGCATACACCGTAATCTTCATCCTGCCCTCGGACATTTCCTCCACCCACTCGGCGAGCAATTTCGCGCTTTCCTGCAGAATAGGCAGGTTGGGTGTCCAGGTCGTGACCATCTTCCATTCGTAGGTCTTATTCGTGCGGATAGCGGGACCGCTGCTCTCCTGTCCCGAACCACATCCAGCCACCAGCGCGGCGCCGCCGGCAAGTCCAGCCGTAGACGCCGTTTTCAGGAATTCGCGCCGTTTGATCTTATCCATCCTTGTCCTCCGTGGAACTGGTTAGTATCGCTTTCGGTTTTCAGTCCGCTGCCCAAAGACCAGGAAGCAAGCCCAAAGGGAAGATCCTCCAGCAGGGAACTACATTGTATCGACAAACAGACTGCTGACCGATTCGCCGTTATGGATCCTCCTTATGGTCTCGGCAAGCATCGACGCGACGGACAGTACCACCATATGCGGAAGACGCTTGTTTTCGCTGATGGGGACCGTGTTGGTCGTGACGATTTCATCGATATCAGCGCATGCTTCCAGTCGTTCAATCGCCGTGCCACTGAAGATGCCATGTGTGCACGCGACGGATATTCTGCCCACGTTTCTTTCTCTCAATCGTTCGATCAGTTCGATGATACTGGTGCCCGTCGCAATCTCATCGTCCATGATAATCGTGTTCTTGCCTGAAACGTCGCCTACAATCATGTCGATCACGACCTTGTCATCCGATATGCGGCGCTTGTTACCTGCCGCCACGGGCAACATCAGCAGCCGTGCGAAATGAGCAGCGTTTTTTGCGTTGCCCAGGTCGGGTGAGACGATGACAGTATTGCTCAGATCCCGCTGTTGGAAGTGTTGCGCCAGGACCTTGATCGCGTTCAGGTGATCCACGGGCATACTGAAAAAACCATGTACCTGCGGTTGATGCATTTGCAGCGTGAGGATGCGATTGGCACCGGCTGTACCGAGCAGATCGGCGACCAAGCGTCCCGCGATGGAGATACGAGGGGCGTCCTTCTTGTCGGACCTGGAATAGGAGAAATAGGGAAGAACCGCCGTGGTGCGCGCCGCGGAAGCCCCACGCGCTGCGTCAAGCATCAGCAGCAGTTCCATGAGATTTTCCTGCACCGGTGGGCCCAGCGGTTGTATGATGAAAACATCGCCTTCACGGCAGTTCGCGTTCAACTGAACCTGGAGGCAATCATTGCTGAATCGCGTCAGAATACTAGCTCGCAGCGGCACGTTCAGATTGTGGCATACCTCCTCCGACAGGGCAGGATGGGAGGAGCCGCTGAAGACCACGATATTGTTCATGAATCCAACTTTGTACGCACGACTCGATTTGGCTCGGAATGACGTGGTATACAGTTGCTGGAGCCATAATCAATCAAGATATCCGGAGTGGGTGTGTCAAGCAGAATATCCGGTTCTTCAACGGGAGGACGCGATCACCACCAGGTGCTTTGAAGCCGTCAACCTGTTGAGTGTGGGCAACAGTTGCTCGACGTATAGGATGTAAGGACCAACGGGCAACCGTCGTCCGTGCTGATCCGTTCCGTCCCAGGTAAACACGTGACGGCTGGCTACGGCAGTCTGATCGATCAGGGTTTTAAGGAAACGTCCGTTAATGTCGAAAACCATAGCGTGCAGTATCCCGTGGGTTGCGGGCAGATCAACCGTCACGAGACAGACGTCTTCATGGTTGTCGCCATCCGGTGAAAACGGATTGTTGCTCACGTGCAAGGAGATATCCTTTGGGATATGAGCGACATACAGAGAGTTCTTTTGTCCAGGCGTGGCGCCCTGCGCAGCGGCGGAAGGGCCCCAGGCCTGTGGTTCGAATTCCGGATTCACCAGTTCCGCTGAACGACCCGGGTCCGGACTCGTTTCCTCGTCGTATTCTGCTTCATGGATTACTCTTCCACTGGCATCCAGCAGCAACAAACGGGCACCGCTGTTACGGAGTCTTTCCCAGCCACCCGTGGCTGCCACCACCCGTCCGTCGAATGTGGGATAAGTTTGCCTGAACTGGGCGATATCGTGGGCTATCACGAGATAACCCTGGCTTTCGAGTGGCAGACCTGTGTCGGATATAAGCCGCGCCCGCTCCACGTGTCCCAGACGCAGAGACCAGCGCGAAAGATCGATCTCATTGCTCCCGCGGTTGTGTAGTTCTATCCATTCGGATCGATTGGGTCCGGGGTTAAACATGATTTCGTTGATAAGCGCATCGCCCATCGGTTCCTGGGTGGCGGGAGGTACGACGGGCTCCGTGGGTTCAGTGGGTTCGGTCGGCTCAGTCGGCTCTTCTGGTTCGATGGGTTCGGCAGGTTCTTCCGGTACCTCAGGTTCGGCAGGCTCAGTCGGCTCAGTCGGCTCTTCTGGTATCACTGGTTCGGTCGGCTCCTCCGGTACCTCAGGATCCGCAGGCTCTTCCGGTACCTCAGGTTCGGCAGGTTCCGTTGGCTCTTCCGGCTCCGTGGGCTCAGTCGGCTCTTCTGGTTCGATGGGTTCGGCAGGTTCTTCCGGTACCTCAGGATCGGCAGGCTCAGTCGGCTCAGTCGGCTCTTCTGGTATCACTGGTTCGGTCGGCTCCTCCGGTACCTCAGGATCCGCAGGCTCTTCCGGTACCTCAGGTTCGGCAGGTTCCGTTGGCTCCTCAGGATCGGAAGGTTCGGTGGGCTCCTCAGGCTCTTCAGGTTCCTCGGGATTCGGCATATCAGGTGGATCGGTCGAGGTGCTGTTCCTGAACCCCGGGGTTGATCCGTCCGGATGCATGGACGGAGAGAGATTGGAAGCCTCTACGGGCAGGTCGATCCGCATTCGCTCCCATGATATACCGTCGCCGCCCGCTGAATCGGTCCATTCAAAGGTGTCGATCGTGATATCGTCTTTCTTAATAAAGGCGAGATCCGAACTGTTTCCGAGTCCATTGCCCAGCGTGCGATCGTCCTTTATCGTCAACATCAGAAGACGGGCGGGATCGTCGCCCGCAACGATTCGGTCGTTGTAAAAACCGTCATAATCGGGATCCACGATGAGCGCGTAAGCACCCGGCGCGAGAACGGTTCCCATGAGTCCGGTATCATAAGGGCCGGTGTAATCCGTAATCGTATCGTTTATATCCTTCAGATCGCCGAGTGTCCAGCCGTCGAGATCGACCGGCGCGTCTCCCGAATTGTAGAGTTCCACGAACTCGCCTTTTGATTCCGACTCCGGGTTCGCCATGACCTCGGTAATGACGATTTCAGCGCCACGGGCGCTTCCTGTGAGGAGCAGGCATAAACCCGCGATAGCAAAATGACGTCTTCGTATCATGTTTTCAGGTATCCTCTTGTTGAATGGTGGTGTGGGTTGATTGGCCCTGATTTCTATCTGTCCCATTCAGTCGGAAATACACCATGCATCTCGTTTTGTATTGACACCACCGAATCCCTATGCGTTAAATGCGGATGACGAAAATCGATTCCGGTTGACCGACGGGAGCAAGGCATGACTGAACTGAGAAGAACGGCGCTATACGACCGGCACGCGGCCCTGGGTGCCAGGCTGGTGCCCTTCAGCGGATGGGAAATGCCGGTACAGTACGAGGGCATTCTGGCTGAACATCGTGCGGTTCGATCCAGTGCTGGTCTTTTTGATGTTTCGCACATGGGGCGGGTGGAGATCATGGGGCCTGACGCCATAACGTTTGTGAATCACTGCACGGTAAACGATGTCGAACGCCTGGAACCCTACCGGTCCCAGTATACGCTGGCATGCAGAGACGACGGCGGCGTCATCGATGATTTCCTGGTGTACCGGCTGCCGGACCGGATTCTGATCATTCCCAACGCTGGAAACCGGGAGAAAGACCTGGACTGGTTTCGCAAGGCCGCCGCTCCCTTTAATGTCGAGATCAGGGACCTGAGCGAAGAGAGCATGCTCATCGCCCTGCAGGGTCCGGGCAGCGAGGCGATCCTGAACCCCCTTGTGGAGGACGAACTGGAGACGCTCAGATTCCAGGGATTCGTGGAAACGCGGATCAATGGTATTGAGGCCAGGGTGTTCCGTACTGGATACACGGGAGAAGACGGATTCGAAATCTGGTATCCGGCACAGTACGCGGCCGAGTTGTGGGATCTCATCCTGGACGCTGGGGCTTCTGGCGGTTTGAAGCCATGCGGACTGGGTGCAAGGGATACCCTGAGGCTGGAAGCCGGTCTCGCGCTATACGGACACGAGATCGACGAATCGATCAATCCTATCGAAGCTGGACTGAGCTGGACGGTAAAGCTGAAGAAGCCCGGTTTTATTGGCCGGGACGCCCTCGTACGTATCCGACGTGTAGGCTTGAGTAGGAAACTGGTCGGAATAAAGTTGCTGGAACGGGGGATACCCAGGCAGGGTTATGAGATATTCCACGAGCAAACTCCGGTAGGCCAGGTCGTCAGTGGAGCGATTTCACCCACGCTGGGTTTTGGTATCGGAACGGGGTTCGTACCGGTCGAATTGGCGGAACCCGGCACGGGATTGGCGATTGGGATCAGAGGAAAGCATATAGTCGCCGAAGTCGTGAAACTTCCTTTTTACGCCGGCAGCAGGAAATAGTACTCCGTCACGCACGCTTTTCAGCCTTTTCCTTCAGAAACACTTCCACCTCACCTGCGTCAGGCAACCCTGCGGCCGCGCCGGACGTACCGATTTTGATGGCCGCCGTCGCATTCGCGAATGCCGCCATGTCTT
This sequence comes from bacterium, assembly GCA_965225915.1. GTDB lineage: Bacteria > JAAXHH01 > JAAXHH01 > JAAXHH01 > JAAXHH01 > JAAXHH01. The sequence goes on along the minus strand of OZ245326.1, from coordinate 3,473,967 downwards.
CCAGGCTCTCTTTTGCAAGGTAACTGAACAGCAGGCCGCTGGCGAAAGCGTCCCCCGCTCCTACTGTGGACGCGGCGTTCGAGTGGAATGCCGGCCGCTCAACCATGCGCTCTGGTGAAGCCACCACGCAACCACGCCCGCCCATCGTCACGGCAGCGAGCCCTACACCAGCGTCGAGCAGCGCCTGTACCGCGTCATAGGGGGAATCCCGACCGGTGAGCAGTTCTGCTTCCAATCGATTCGGCAGTATGATATCCGTCCGTTTAACCGCCTCGTTCATGCGGGATTCCAGCGCGGGATTGAGCCAGTACTTCCCGGGATCAAAGGCTACGATGGTGCCTGCTTCGCGCGCGATATCCATCGCGTCAAGCATGGTTTGGCAGGTTGATGGGTCCTCGGTCAGCACATGCCCGGTCAGAAATAGAATGCGCGCCGACCGTACAAAGTCGTCCGCCAGACAGTGGGAAGGAATGGATCTGGATCCCGGGCATACGTAGAATTCGTATTCGCCATCAGGAGTTTCGAACATGCAGGCCAGGGAAGTCGCCTGGCCGGTCATGACGTGCAGGTGTGATAGATCGACGCCGGCTGACTGCATGCTATCCCTGAACTGCACACCTGGCGCGTCGTCTCCTATCGCGCCGACAAAGGCCGCGCGAGCGCCCAGTCGCGCAACGCCCATGGCCACATTGGCAGCGGCTCCCCCAGCGCCCAGGTGGCAGGCATCGCCGACGACACCGGTTCCCCTTTCCTTTCCCACGCGCTGGTTCGGATGACGAGGTACCCGCATCCAGACGTCGAGGTTGCCGTCCCCTACCGACAACACGTCGAGTTCACTCTTCATCGCCGCACCTTGAATCCGTGCCATTTGGGCACTGCCGAAACCGCGCGATCACGGAAGAAGATCGGAACTGTGTATTGTTGGGCACCAGTGCTTTTCAATAAAAGAAACTACCAGTCTCGTGCCTTCATCATGACTGACGTAAGGCGGCATCGCGGGATTGTACATGATATCGGTCAGATCGCGGACCAACGCCACGGGAACTCCCCAGCGGACCATCTGTTTTATCCCAAAGGATCTGTGGAGGATGCACATGTTCGTATGAACCCCGATCATCAGCATATTACGGATTCCGTAGTGCTGAAAACAGGCATAGATCTGCTTGCCGTCGTCGGACATCAGGTCTTTGTCCTGGTCGATGACGATATCGGGATGCTGCCGGGACCAGGCGCTATGGGGTTCCTGCTCACCCGTATCCGCCCCATGGTCGGATGAATCGACGGGCAGCGGAGGATCCGGGAGGTCACGTTCCGGCGGCGAATCCACGGCTGGCACGGACTCGGTTCGTTTCCTTACAGGCGTATTCCTGTAGAAATCCAGGGTCGAGGAGGGGGCGTGGACGATCAGGACGCCGAGCGACCGGCAGGCGGCTGCGACCTCGTTCATCTGCGGCGTCATGGCGTTCAGTCTCACCACCGCGCCCCGGCACCAGTGCGAATCCCAGATGTCGCACAGCACTAGCGCGGTCTGATCAGGTTCCCAGCGCGTTTTCGTCGTGATGGTGTTCCACACGGCAAAGCCGTTGTCTCGTACCAGTTCCTGGTGACGTAGTTTCAGGCCAAGTCGGTTGTTCGTCATGGTAATATCCCATTGGCAGATGATTTGCGGGTGCGATCAACGGACCGGCTGCTTGCCGGTCGCTGTTACAAGAAATCCAGGTCGGCGCCCAGGTGGGCGGGAAGGACATGTTGTGCGTACAGTCTGCGCCAGCCTCTATCCGGTGGTGAGGGCAGAACGTGTTCGGTCTTTCGCCGCGCCAGTTCCTCTTCATCCACGCACAGGTCCAGCCGCCTGTTCTCCACGTCCAGTTCGATCAGATCACCATCTCTGACGTGTGCCAGCGGACCGCCGGCAGCGGCCTCTGGGCAGCAATGCAGCACGACGGTGCCGTAGGCCGTGCCACTCATCCTCGCATCGGATACGCGCACCATGTCCACGACGCCGTTCCGCGCCAGATAGGCCGGAATGGGCAGCGAACCGGCTTCCGGCATGCCCATGGCCACGGGACCGGCATTGCGCATGACGAGCACGTGATCGGGCGTCAACCCCAGTTTCGGATCGTCGATGCGCGCCGCCACGTCGTCCGGCGACTCGAACACGGCGGCTGGACCTTTGTGGCGTTGCCGATCGGCGGTCGCGGCGGCCCGTTTGATCAGGGCGCCGTCGGGTGCGAGGGTGCCCCGGAGTACGACGAGCGCTCCGGGAGGCGCGATCGGTTTATCCAGGGTGCCGATGGTATCCTGCCAGGCGGGTGGTGGGGGCGTGTTAACCAGGATCTGCCCGAGTGACATGCCGTTCACGTTCGCGGCATCCAGGTCCAGTCTGGAGGCCAGGGCCTTCCACAGTACGGGAAGGCCGCCCGACTTGTGAAAGTCCTCCATGTATCCCGTACCCACCGGTTTGCAATTCACCAACACGGGCGTTTCACGCGCCGCCTGGTGGATGTCTTCCAGTGTAAGCGTGATGCGCGCCCGCCGGGCGATGGCGATGAGGTGAATCACGGCGTTGGTGGAACCGCCCAGCGCGGCGAGCACGATCGCCGCGTTTTTAAAAGAAGACCTGGTCAAATACTTGTGAGGAGCCTCGTCGCTTTTCGAGAGGTCGACAATGCGCCTTCCCGTCATCACCGCCTGCCGGAGTCGGTCCGCCGATCCCGACAGAGGCGTGGCTCCATCTGGAAGCATCAGTCCCAGCGTAGCAGTGAGGCAGGCCATGGTGGAGGCCGTGCCCATCACCATGCACGTACCGCCCGTCGGACAAAGGGCCTGTTCGATTTCTCCGATTTCTTCCTGGTCGATCTCACCGGCCCGATGCCGGAGCCAGTACCGCCTGCAATCCGTGCAGGCGCCAAGGCGGTCGCCGTGCCAGCTGCCCGTGCGCATGGCGCCGGTTACCAGCGAAATAGCGGGCACCCCTGACGAAACGGCGGCCATCAGCTGGGCGGGGACGGTCTTGTCGCAGCCGCCGGAGAGCACCACGCCATCCATCGGCTGCGACCGGATCATCTCCTCTGTTCCCATGGCCATCAGGTTGCGGAACAACATGGACGTCGGCGAGAGCTGGGTTTCGGCCAGAGAGATCGTCGGAAAGGCCAGGGCCAGGCCGCCAGCCTGGGTAACGCCTCGCCTGACCGCGTCGATCAGGGCGGGCATGTCCCGGTGGCAGGTCGTGTAGTCCGACGAAGTATCCGCGATGCCGATGATCGGCCGGTTGATATCTTCGGCGTCGTAGCCGGCCGAAGCCAGGAACGCACGCCGCATGTACCGGCTGAATTCCGTGTCGCCGTACCGCGTGAGGTTCTTGTCGATGCCGGTCAGTTCAGTGTTGTCCATGGTTGCTCAAGGTGTCGGAAGCGTTCGGGTGTCGCCGACTCGCGCATGATATCCCAACACAGTTCCTTGCGGGAAGCGGGGAGCCTGCGTCGGAGAAAGGCCAGTTCGGTATCCGTACGACACGAGGAACAGGCCAGGATGTTCAGCATGCGCCGGCGACAGCCGCCCCCGAGGGCGTTATGTAGGGTCATCTGGTTAAACACGATTACGTCGCCGGGCTCGTTGTCGGGGACGACGCAGGGAACCTCCTCCATACCGATGCCCCAGAGAGCCTGGGTATCGAGATTGCCCTGCCATCCCTGTCCATGAGATCCCGGCACGACCCGCAAAGACCCGGTCTCCCGGGTCAGCGAATCGAGATACATTCCCCACTTGACCTGGAGTACCGGATCGCCGTGGCAATCCGGATGCCACATACCGTTCCCCACGTACATCTCGCCTCCGCTTCCCAGGTAGTTGTAGTCCTCGCCAAGGAGACCCGCGAGTAATCCGTTGACCTTCGGGTTGTCGAGCAGCGTGCAAAGACGCGCGTTGCGTTCGATGAACGCAGGCAGACTCGAACGGGCGCTACCGTCATGAACGATTCCGGCCCGGGTAAACACCCCCTCGAATTCATCGATGATCCACGGAACCTCGTCCCGCATGAGCCCGGGCAGGAAGAGGTAACCGAAGTCGTCGAAAAACTTTTTCTGCCTGGAGTTTAACACCATGTCGCGCAGCTCCTTGCTTCGCCTGCCCGTCATACCACGATCTCGAGCCGTTGCTCAAAGGAATCTTCGAAAAGCTGAACGCGCTGCCGGGCTTCAGACAACTCCACGGTGGCGTCATGGGTTCCGCAGGAAAGGACCTTCATGCGTACTTCATGATCCCCTCTCTCCAGCAGAACATCCTCGACGATCTGCGACCGGCTTCGGTCCAGGTACTCGGACAACCTCAGTATTGCGGAAAGCCGGTACACCATGGTCAAGTCTCCCTTCTTCAACAGGGAGTGGTAACAGGAGAAGTCCGGTTTTCCCCGGCGATGATTGAGGCAAAGATAGGCGATGATCACGATTTCGCGGTGATCGAATCCGGGCAGACCGGCATTCACAATAATATAGGCCGAGTGCTTGTGGTGATCGTAATAGTCGATCACCGTGCCGATGTCGTGCAGCATGGCCGCGGCCCACAGGTACTCTCTTTCCCGTTCTCCGTATCCGTGCACGTCCTTGAGCTGATCGAACATGGAGAGCGACAGATGGGCGACATGGGCGGTATGGGGTCCCTCGTAGCCATAGAGCCGGGTCAGATTCAGGATGGTGTATCGGCGAAGCTCCTCGATCTGGCGGAGCCTGTCAGCGTGCTTGAAAGCTTCTTCGAAGAACAGCCCTTCGCGTAGCCCCTGGCCGCTGACGATAAGACGCTGGGCGCCGATCTTCCGCATCACCCCCGCCACGATCATCGCGCCGGCGAGAATGATATCCTCCCGCTCGCTCTGCAACCCCTGGATACGCCGCGTTCGCTCGGAGACGGGCGTGGCAGCGATGCGGGCGATCAGTTTTTCCAACCGGCGCCGTTTCAGTTCGTATCCGTGAATCAGCCCGAGTGGATACGTCCTGTCTACCCGGTCGATACGGGCCAGAGCGCGGACAATGCCCCCTACGCCGGCGAATGTGACTGTTCTTTCAGGATTTAGCCACACGATATCATCTAAGGCAGTTTCGAGATCCTCCTCAAGCCGCTTCATTTGATCTGGCGCAGCCATGGAATCCGGAAAGTAGGTTTCGGTGGTCCTTACCGTCCCGAAAGGCGTGGTTGCTCCCTGCGCGAACAAACCGTCTCGGATCAAGCCGATTTCAGCGCTGCCTCCGCCGATGTCCACAATGATTCCATCGAATACGCCCAGGCTGTTGATCACCCCCACGGTGCTGTAGTACGCTTCCTCCTCACCGCTGAGCAGCCGGAATTCCAACCCGGTGTCGCAACCTATTTCTTCCAGGAAGTGAGGACCGTCCTCAGCGTCCCGCACGGCCGCAGTAGCGACGGGCAGGATCCGCCCAATACCCTGCGCGTCGCAGAAAGATTTGAACATGCGGATCGCTTCGAATGCGCGAGCACGTGCCTTGGGGCGGAGCCGGGTACCCACGCCAGTCCCCTCTCCCAGGCGGACCCGGCGACTGACTTCATCGGTTATCTTGAAGACCCGGTCGCGTGTGTACTGGGCGATCATGAGCCGGGCGGTGTTGGAACCCAGGTCGATTATGGCAACACGATGATCAAGTGGCGCAAAGGAATACAATACAACCTCAGACGACGCTGCTGGTCAGGGGCCGGCCTGCAAGCCCCGCCTTGAGATTGTCCACCGTACGACGGGCCATCGCCTGGCGCGTGCGTGTGGTCGCGCTGCCCAGGTGGGGAGCGATGACCAGGTTGTCCAGTTTGAGCAGGGGATGGTCCCTCGGCAGTGGTTCAGGTTCCGTGACGTCCAACGCCGCCCTGGCGATCCAGCCGTTGCTAAGTGCGGTGTGCAGGGCTCCATGATCAACCACGCCGCCGCGTGCCAGGTTGATCAATATGGCGGTATTCTTCATACGCTTAAGTGCGGCTTCGTTGATCAGTCCCCGGGTTTCATCGGTGAGCGGACAGTTCAGCGTCACGAAATCCGAGATCTCGAGCAGTGTTTCCAGTGATTCATACCTGGCATGGTAATCCGTATCCTCGGGATCGGGTTTTCGATTGTGATAAACGATATCCATGTCGAACCCCCGGGCCCTCCTGGCGACCTGCTTCCCTATGCTGCCCAGGCCAATGATGCCGATGGTGCTTCCGTGCACTTCGTATCCGTGCAGAATGCTGGGGTCGTAATGGGTGAACTCGGGGCTGCGCGCGAATCGGTCGCCGACGACAACACCCCGGGCCGCCGCCATCAGGAGGGTAAAGGTCATGTCCGCCGTGGCGCCGTCCAGCAGGTTCGGGGTATTGCCCACGGGTATTCTACGCTTCCTGGCCGCGCCGGTGTCGATGTGATCGACGCCGACCCCGAAATTGCTGATGACCTTCAGGCGAGGCATCCTGTCCATTACAGCGCCGTCCGTGGGCGGATGACCGTAGGTAAGATACGCGTCGATCAGACGCCACCGGTCATCCTCCTCTGCCATATTGTCGAGCATATGAAACACGTATCCGGAATCAAAGAGATCCAGTACGGAAGGCGGTAACGGTACATCAAGCAGTATGTGACTGCCCATTCGGGATTCCCCTTCAATGGGAGCAGGAGAACATACCGAGCGATAGGTCTAACTGACGCCCGATTCGTTTATGGTGAGGTTGCGGGCATCCCCGTCCAGCGTGGCCTGCACACCCAGGGGCAGCGTCGCCTTATACGTGCCATGACCAATGCCAAGTCCATAAATAACCGGAATACCGAGAGGTTGCAGGCGATCCATAAACACCTCTTCGATACTGAAATTGCCGTAAGGGAACGCGGGGTTGTTCGGTGCGCTGCCGCATCCGGCGCATTCACCGATAACGATACCGGAGACGCGGTCCAGCCTGCCGGCCTGCAGCAATTGCGTCAACATCCGGTCGATCCGGTGGGGTTCCTCGCCCACGTCCTCGAAAAACAGGATGGCGCCGTCGTATTCGTAGTCGTATGGCGTCCCCACCGCGGCGGCGAGCAACGACAGCGTGCCCCCGCGCAGCGGTCCACTGGCCCTGCCACGTTGGAGGGTCTGTATCGGCGGCATGTCACCGGGATACGAAACGGTTCCTATGGGATCCGTCTCTGTAACGGCTTTCATAAAGGAATCACGGTTGTACGGAGGGAAGTACGGGCTCATGTCGGACGAGACCATCGGGCCCCAGAAGGTGACCAGCCCGGTGTTCCGCTGTATGGCGGCGTGCAGGGCAGTGATGTCGCTGTAGCCGACGAAGACCTTGGGATGGGTCCGTATGGATTCGTAGTTGATGTGCGGTAGCATACGGGCGGAACCGTACCCTCCTCGGAGGCACACGATACCGTGGATTTCCGGATCGACGAACATGCTTTCGAGGTCAGTAAGACGATCGGCGTCCCTTCCCGCCAGAAACCCATGCCGGTCTGCCAGATGCGGGGCGATTACAGTGCGGAATCCAAGGGCTTCGAGTGAACTGCGACCGTTGGCCAAGGCGCTTGGGAGTGCGGAGTGACTGGCCGGTGCGACGATCCCGATCGTATCGCCGGTTTTTAACGCCGGAGGTTTCAGTAGGTTCATGCTTTATGAATATAGATCTACGACTTCCTTCGTCAACCCCTTTGCCCGTTCACCAATCACATGTCGAAATCGATTGCCAGGCCTGGATATCGGGGTGTATTTTGGTGTGGAAAGATTGAAGAAAATAGGCCGGGACGTGTATACGAACCTGATACAGAATCGAGCCATCAAAGAAGTGAAATCCGGAGTACGCGCCACATGACTTCGAAGCAGTTATCGCGGCGGTCCTTTTTGTCCAACACCGCTCGGGCGACCGGCGGTGTGATTACGCTGGGCGTGCTTACCCGCCGCGGTGTACTCGACGCGCAGGAAGCACCGCCCTTCGAATACACTTGGCAAAACCTGGACGCTCACCTTGGACGTACCGTGGATGCGCTGACCCAGATGATCATGCCTTCGAACGAAAACGGCCCCGGCGCGGCGGAAGCCCGCGTGATCGTTTACATCGACCAGGCTCTCGGCGCCCACAGGGCCAACTTCAAGGAATCATACGTAGCGGGCCTGGCTGCCCTCGATCAGTATTGTCAGGGTACATTGAAATCCAATTTCGTGGATCTGTCACCCAGGGACCGGCTCAGGACCCTGACGGGAATCGACCGACGCAATTCGCCGAAGGCCTGGCCGCAGGACGCCCCCATGGGCGCACGTGACTTTCTGCGCATGGTGATCACGCATACCATGGAAGGCATGTTCTGTGATCCGTCGTACGGCGGCAACCACCGCGAGACCGGATGGAAGTTGATCCGTTTTCCCGGCAGGGCGCCTTTTGGTTACGATCCCCCTTTCAGCGAATTCGACATGACCATACCGGAAATCGAATATCCTGGGTGGAAGCCCTACATCGGGCCCATGAAAAGTCGAGTAATCGGCGAGGAATAGTACCGGAGCACCCATGTCACTACCCAATCCCAATATCCGCCGCCCGGACGTCATCATCATCGGTACCGGCGCCGCCGGCGCGGTCATGGCGAAGGAACTGAGCACGAAGGGCCTGAAGGTCGTCGCCATGGAAATGGGCCCCTTCCTGAAGACGCGACACTTCGACCAGGACGAGCTCCAGGCGATGCATCCCGCCAACAACCTGCATGAACACCCCAACATCTATCGTCATGATCAGCCCAATACCTATCGACAGACGGCGAACGAGCAGGCCGTAACGGATCACGGGATACATATGCAGAGCACGGTCGGGGGCAGTACGCTTCACTACACGGGTATATCCTGGCGGCTGCACGAGAACGATTTCAAGGAGCGAAGCCTGTTCGGCGATCTGGATGGCGCGGACGTGCAGGACTGGCCCATCGACTACTGGGACCTCGAACACTACTATGAAAAGGCCGAGTACGAAATCGGCATATCCGGCCTGGCAGGTGCCAATCCCTTCGATCCGCCGCGCCGCCGGCCCTATCCCATGCCGCCGGTGCCACGGACAAGTTCGGGCGCTCTGGCCGACATGGCGGCCCAGAAGCTCGGATGGCACTCCTATCCGGCGCCCCTGGCCATCAATTCGAAGGAATACGGCGGACGCCCGTCCGTGATGAACTGCGGCTTCTGCGAAAGCTACGTCTGTACCATCGGCGCGCGGTCCAGCATGCTGGTCACCATGATTCCACAGGCGCTGCGGACAGGCAACTGCCAGATACGGGCCGATTCCTGCGTGCGGGAAATCCTGGTCGACGAGGACGGCAGGGCCGAGGGGGTCGTCTACCTCGACAAGGACATGCGCGAGCAACGGTTGGAAGCCCGCGCGGTGATCGTGTGCTGCAACGGAATCCATACGCCGCGACTGCTGCTCATGTCGAAATCCAATCTCTATCCAGACGGCCTGGCCAACAGCAGCGGCAAGGTGGGCAAGCACCTGATGTTCAATTACTACCAGTCCGCGCGGGGGTTTTTCGAGAAGGACCTCAACGAGTACAAGGGGGTCATGGATTCCCGGATCATTCAGGATTTCTACGACCCGGACCCGGACAAGTACGGTTTCTTTGGCGGGGGCGTGCTCGAACCGAGGGGTGACGGCGAAACCATCTCCTTCGCCAATCTGAACATGCCGCGCCTGCGCAGGTGGGGCGCCAGACGTAAAAAATGGATCATGGACAACTACACCCGGTACATGGTCGCCCTCACCAGCATGCAATCAATGTCCCAGGAGTCCAACATGATCGACCTGGACCCCGCCGTTAAAGACAAGTGGGGTCTGCCGGTTCCGCGCGTGACGTACAACGTGCATGCGAACGAGCATAAACTAGGTGATTTCTTCAGGGAACGGTCCCGGGAACTGCTGGACTCCGCTGGGGCAAACGGGATCGTGGCCTCGCCGAACTTCGTGCCCCATGGTGATGCCCATCTCATGGGCACCTGCCGCATGGGCAACGATCCGGCGACATCGGTCGTAAACAAATTCAACCAGGCCCACGACGTGGACAACCTGTTCATAGTGGACGGATCGTCCTTCGTCACCAGCGGAAAGAGCAACCCGACGCTGACGATACAGGCGCTGGCTTTCCGCTGCGCAGATTACATCACCAGCCAGATGGCAAGGCTTAACATCAGGTAGTAGTCAAGTTCTATAATATATCAATTCAGTATCCTATCATCGGAGGTCAATACCATGGGTTTCGGGAGTCTGTTGAAGAACGGTTTATCGAGACGGCGGTTCATGAAGGGTGCCCTCCTGGGTGCAGGCGCCGTGGCGGCCGGTTCGACCTGGGATATCGCGCAGGCGATCGCTACCGGGAAGAAGGCCAGTGATGTCAGAGGCTATGGTGTGGATCCAGGAATGGTACAGATCGGATCAAACGAGAACCCTCTCGGCGCCTCTCCGCGGGCCGTGGCGGCCATCGCCGAGAACCTGCACGCGATCAACCGTTACGATTTCGGCGTAGACTTGCCCGTCCGGTTGAACCAGGAACACGGGACACTGGGGGACGAGGAATTCAAGCTGGATTTTGGCGACATGCGGTCCTTTATGCGTTTCCGGGAGATGAACCGGGTCATGGTCACGCCCGGGTCCGGTCCCATACTTCAGATACTGGCCGTCATGGCCGCCAGCAACGGCGGGGAGTGCATCGAGGCGATTCCCGGATACGGGTCTGTCTCTCGCGCCTTCCAAGGCTTCCAGAGGGCCGGGAAGGATGTGAAAGTCGTGCGCGTCCCGACGACGGGTGATTTCGTACACGACCTGGACGCCATGAAGGCGGCCATCACACCGAAAACGACGCTTATTACCATCACCAATCCCAACAATCCTACCGGTACGGTAGTCCCTTATGAAGACCTCGTTGCTTTCGTGGACGCCGTTCCCGAACACGCCACCCTGCTCATCGACGAGGCCTATATCCACTTCGTCCGTGATCCGGACTACAAGGATGCCGTGAATCTAGCGCTCGAACGGGAGAACGTGGTCGTTGCCCGCACCTTTTCCAAGATCTACGGACTGGCCGGTATGCGCATCGGTTACGCGATTGGGGGCCAGCGCATGATGGATCGCCTGATGCTACACCAGGGGTTCTTCGGTGGTGGACTGAGCACGCTGGGAATGCACGCGGCACTTGCGGCCCTGGACGACCGCGAATTCGTAGCCCGCACCAAGAAGATCGTGAACGACGGCAAGGACTACCTTTCCGCCGAGTTCGACCGGATGGGGCTGGCCTACACTCCGAGCCACGGCAATTTCATGATCGTGGACGTGAAACGGAACAGCGGCGGGATTGGCATGGAATTCCGCAAACGCGGCGTCATGATCCGCAGCGGCACGGGATACCGGACGCGGGAAATCGATCTTCTGAGTAACCATCTGCGCGTGACCATCGGCAAGCCGGACGAACTCGAAGTCTTCGTTAGCGAACTGGAGGACATCCTCGGAGGTTCGGAGCAGGGTTAGGATTCCTGTCGTTTCCGAAGTGTGCACGAACAGGCCCCTGGCGATTCGTACTGCCGGGGGCCTTGTCCGTTTATAGGTCAATGCGTAGCAGGACAACAAAAAGCATTCAGTTTCGTGGCTGCCAGGCGGGATTTGCCGTTCTCCGGAGAGCAAAAGCATGATGTCAACAAACCAGGAAAACAAGCGGTTTGGCAGTAGCGATGGTTCCATGAAACATACCTCCGGTATCGTCCGGGAAGCCCTGTTCCATAGCAAGTACTCCATCATCGCCGTAGTTGCTTTCATGCTCGCGGGCTCGGCCGTCATGCTGGTCAGGCCCCTGTTCTTCAAGATGCTGTTTGACACGGCGATCCCGGAAAAGGACACCGAACTGTTATGGTGGCTGCTGGCGGCGATGGTGGCGACGCCCCTGGTGGCGATCGGGGTTTCCTACTACCAGGGACATCTGCGGGTCCGTATCGGTACTTCGGTGGCTCTTACCCTGCGCAAGGCGGTCTAGAACCATCTGCTGCATGTCAGGCTGGATGCCCTGGAGAAGATTCCCAAAGGCAATATCGTTTTTCGCGTAACGAGGGACGGCGGCAAGATCGGCGAAATGTACATCGCGCAGGAATTGCTCCCCGTTTTTTCAAGCTCGATCATGCTGGTGGGCGCGCTGGTCATGATGTTCTTTTTAAACGTCGAACTGGCCATAGTTTTCTGCGTCACGCTGCCGGCGACGTATCTCGTCACCCGGTATCTGACCCGCTACTCCAAGGAAATGGACCGCCGCACGAATGATCAGGGCAAGGCTCAGGAGAGCTTTCTCTACGAAGTGGTCAGCGCATTTCGGACGATACGCATGTTCAACGGGGAGGGACACGCGAAAAATCTGTGGGCCGGTCACGTGGACAAATTCGCCTGGCTCAAGATGCGCGGGGCGGCCCTCCATGATATCATGCTCTCCTTTCCGTTTGATACTGTTGCGGGTGAGAATGGAGTCGCGCTATCGGGCGGAGAGAAGCAGCGTATCGCCATGGCCCGGGCTTTCATGCGGAGCACATCAGGGATTCTCGTGCTCGACGAGGCCACTTCCGCCCTGGACGCCCTGGCGGAAGAAAAGATCAGGATGTCCGTCGAACAGGCGAGAATCGGGAGAACCGTGATAGTCATCGCCCATCGCCTGTCCACGATACGCCACGCGGACCGCATCCTGGTCATCAGCGAGGGAAGCCTGGTCGAATCGGGCACGCCCAGGGAACTCGTGAATCGGGATGGAATTTTCGCCCGAATGTACAAGGCCCAATCGCTGGATTTTGAGTAATGATCACGCGTATCCGGAGGCCATCAAGAGAACAAAAAGATCGTGATAACCGTGAATTCTATTGGACTCCTGGCGCCAGGCGCAGTCTTTGTCCGGTTTTTACAGCGCTGGATTTTCCAGAAACACTGTTACCCCCATATCGACATACTGCTGCCGAGTACCTGGCGAGTAATTTCGAAAACACACCTGCGTATCCGAGTTCCCGAGTTGTTCGACCACGTGCCGTACGCAGTCGTCCACGTGCTTGAAAGGATGATGCGGGTGGGCCTCGATGCTGTACCAGAGATCGTTCGGACCGAAGGACAGGCAATCCACGCCTGTCCTGGCAAGTTTGCCCGCGGCGGTTACCGCGGGTATGGATTCGAGCTGCATCATCAGCACGCCGTAGCTATTCCACCACTCAGCGTACCGCAGCCGATCTCCGTCCTGTTCTCCGACTTTACGCCGAGCCCCGCCGCCCCAGCTCCGCATACCCTTCTGCGGGTAGTAGAAATAGTTGACCGCTTCCTCGACTGTCGATTCCATTTCGACCTGGGGAACTTCGATGCCCGATGGACCGAGGTCGAGCAGGTTGCCAACCAGGTAGCTGTGAAAAGTATGCTTGATGCGGAACATGACGTCGGCGTCCAGCGCATCGGCCTTGTCGCAGAATTCCACCAGGCGGTCTTCGCTGAAGGCGCTGTGCTGTCCGTCCACCCAGAGAAAGTCGTATTCTCCGGATTCGACCACCTTTTTCAACTGTTCCTCGGTGTAGGTCATACCGACATTGGCGCCAATGATCTGTTCGCCTGCACCAATGCGCTGTTTCAGATTACGTGCCGCCATGGAAATGCTCCTGTCGCGACTTGCTTGCCGATATTAGGGTGAAAAGGACTGAAGGACATTGCCTGACACACCGGACGCGATCTTCCGCAGGTTCCGGGTATCTCGATTATAATGTTTGATGCCCGTATCCGTTAGCCCAATATGGGAATACGCACTTTCAATCTCCATTTTCGATTTGCCATGACACCCGGTGGTTCTATTTTTACACCAAACCACGTTACCCGCGTTCAGGTCACACAAAGCCTGGAGTCTTTCAATAGTTCCAGTATCAGAGGAAAACAAATGTACCTTCATGATGTCATCAACTGGACCGAGTTCGACGACGAGACACTTAGTTTCTACGGTGCAATCAGCGTGGATATGATCCAGCTGGATCTCAGGACTGGGGGCAGGGTCGAAGCGGAAAGGATCGTGAGGGCAGGTAGAGACAGTACGGAACTCTTTGAAAAGGCCCGGGAAAAGACCGAGTCACACGGTCTCAAGTTGCAGACCGTCTTCATGCCGGTTGGGGGCGGGATTACGCTGGCCCTGAAGGACCGAAACGAACAACTGGATGTCTTCGTCCGGCTTGTCGAATGCCTCGGCAGGGCCGGAATACCGACCCTGGCCTGGAATTTCAAGCCGATGGGCAACTTTCGCACCACGTCCGACATCGGCCGCGGCGGCGCGGTGTACAGTACGTTCGACTATGCCGAATTCGACCGCCAGCGTTCCCAGCCCCACGAACCGCCTGTCCCCGAGTCGGTGATGTGGGACAACATGGTCACCTTTATGAATACCATGATCCCGGCAGCGGAAAAGGCCGGGGTCACCCTGGCGCTTCATCCGGACGATCCGCCCATACCCGAGCCCCTGGGCGGCGTCGCCCAGATCTGTTCCACGGTGGAACAGTTCCGGCGCATCTTCGACGCGGTCCCCAGCGATTGCCACCGTATGCTCTTCTGTCAGGGCTGCATGACCGAACTTGCAGGCCCTAACGGTGTTTACGGTATCATTGCCGAGATGGCCGCCCGGAACAAGATCGCCCTGGTACATTTTAGGAATGTCAAAGGCAGGTTGCCGAGGTTCGCCGAGGTGTTCATCGACGAAGGCGAGGTGGATATGAAGCGGGCCATGGAAACGTACCGAGACAACGGGTACACCGGTCCCTTCGGCATGGACCACACCCCGGGCTTCCCGCAGTCCATGGCCGGACCGGCAGGCAAGGCCTTTGCGAACGGCTATATCCGCGCGATGATCCAGACGGTCTACGGTTGCTAGGCAGATTCGTATCGTTATCCACCTTTCCCGGCCGTGGAGGAAAGCGCGGGGTTGAAACCGGGTCGGATCCTGGAAAAGCAATGCTTTACGGTATAGGCGCACACGCGATGCCTAGACGCGTACCCTCGCCCACCGTGCGGTCTTGACGGTATCATCGCCTGCATAGTAGACGATAAACACCTCGTCGTCCGGCAGACGCACCATCCGGGGATGTCCGAAGCGCCACCGTTCCATGTCTCCCCACAGTTCCGACTGGGAACGGCTGCCCCGGGCGCCTGACTCGGTGCCGGCGGTGCTGTCGTAGACCAGGAGGTCCCGCTCGCGGTCCCATGTCTCCCCGAAATCCTCGCTGATGGAAAGCACGATGCCCGGCTTGTCCTGGCGGCGCGGATAGACGGCCAACAGCCGGTCGCCGTCCAATGACAGCGGCTGACAGTGCTGACCGGGAAGTCCCGAACCACGGGGGATGGTCCACGATCTTCCATCTGGCGTACCATAGGCGACATGGATGTCTATGTCGACTCCCGCGTCGAAATCGTGGGTCCAGAACATGGCGACGAGGCGACTGTCATTGGGATGGATAGCCAGCCGCTGGTCCCAGTAAGCCAATGCGTTGTCCGGGTGCCGGGCCACGGTGACGAAGTCTGGCCAGGTCCGGCCTTCGTCCCGGGAGAACCGCAGCCTTGCCACGGGCCTGCCCGGTGACGGGTCGGTATACTCCTTCCACTGTTCGTAGGGTTGCGCCAGGACGCCGCCGGGAAGCCGGACGATGTGAAACGAACAGGGGGAAGCGGCCAGGTGAGGTGTCGTATCCATGTGGCACGGCCGGCTCCACGTGACGCCTCCGTCATCGGAATCGACGTGCATGATGCGCATGGGGAGCAGGCCCTGAGTCTCCGGATGGATGAAGGGAAGATCCGGATCGGAACGATCGACCCACAGGGCCGTGGCCGCAAGTTTCCCAGGCGTCAACTCCGTGCTGGTGAGCCCCTTGACTTCGCCCGGCGTGCCGTCCCACGATCCCATTCCATAGCCGTCGTATCGGAGGCTCCAAGTGCGACCGGTATCCGAAGTAGTAAAGATACAGGCATGACCATCCACCGAATCGCGCGTCGATCCCCAACGGCCCGACACGAGTATCGTACCGTCACGCAACCGGTTGATGGTCGTGAAGGCGCAGTTCCTGCGGTGAGCCGGTATGGCGTGGTCGTCGCAGATCACACCCGCATCAACAAGACGCACAGATCCCCCAAAATACTAACCTGTAACCCGGGCAGTTAGTTACGCGATTTACTTCCAATGGTCAATCAGGGTAGATTCGTCGAACGATACGACCTTGCAGAAGGCGTCCGTGGCTCGGTTGATGTCCCACTGCCGTTCACGCGTTCCCGCGGTGTAATAAGCGGTAACCATCCGGCCGTTGTCGAGTCGTGCGGTGGATGGATATCCGATGTCGCCGCCGGGCAGGGAATCGTCCAGCACCAGTCTCCGTTCGTCCCAGGTCGTCCCGCCGTCCCGGCTGATCAGGCCCTCCACGCCGAAGGGC
This sequence comes from bacterium, assembly GCA_965225915.1. Taxonomy (GTDB): domain Bacteria; phylum JAAXHH01; class JAAXHH01; order JAAXHH01; family JAAXHH01; genus JAAXHH01. The sequence goes on along the minus strand of OZ245326.1, from coordinate 3,457,525 downwards.
GGATGACGCCGGCCGAAGAGCAGCAGAAGCCATCCGTTTGACAACAGGGTAATATCGGGCGGGTGCTCCATGGCTTCCGTGACCCGTCCGATCCGGCGCCAGGTGTAGCCGCGGTCCTCCGATATGCAGGAATAAATGGCCAGTTCAGCACGGTCCTCCGAACGGGCGACAAACAACCAGCGGCCATCGGGAAGGATGGTTACGTCCGACTCGTTCAATCCCAGCGCTACCAGGGTCGGATCTCCCCACGATCGCCCGTTGTCCCTGGACCTGAGGATGTACGTTGGTGTCGATGCATTACCGACGTGAACCGTGTCCTCGCCGGGTTCACATGCGGGAGAACCGCCATAGATCAGCATGTGCACCACACCTTCGGAGGAAAATATCTTCCCGAAGGGTGAAGCCCCGTTTATCGGGGTGAAATCGATGAGTTCGTCGTCGAACCAGGTATGGCCGCCGTCATTGGAGAAAACGACCCGGGTATCGGCCCTGCCCAGTTCCGGTTTCCAGGCGCCCTCGTCGTCGTAGGAACCCTGCCAGTGGTAGGCGAGTACCAACGTACCGTCCGGAGCGATGCCCATGGCCGGGTTGCGGTCGTCCCGTTCGCTGTCGGCCACCGTGACCGGCGACGACCATGTCAGGCCTCCGTCCCCTGACCGACCCGTGTCAAGCCGGCCTCCCACGCCCACGTGTCCGGCGCCTCCCCGGTAAACCAGCAGCAATTCGTTACCACAGAGGCGGGTAATGACCGGAAAGTAGCCTTGTCCCGTCACTGCGTTGACAGACTTGGTACCAGGGAACAGGCGCACATCATAAAGTTTCGGCATCAGTGTTAACAGGTCCCGAAATTCATCAATGGTTGTTGTTAGGGGTACTGAATCGACTGTACAGAAAGGGTACCGTATATGTCAAGGAGATAGATCCCGGAATCTCACGTCTGAATTCGGAAGATGGACGTATTGTTGCAACACGAAATTTGCACGTAACACCCTCGTTGGTATGTGGAGGATTTAATACTTGACAATTAAGTCAAGTTTGTTATATTCACGTAGGTAAATATCACGCAAGGGAGATGCCAGCATGAAAGTTACAGCTCAGGAAGAATACGGACTTCGGTGTATTCTGCAACTGGCCCGATATTTTACGAGCGTACCTGTCACTGGCCGGCAAATCGCCGAGTCGGAGGGACTTTCCCTGGATTACGTCTCGAAGTTGTTGATGATTCTCAGGCGGGCGGACCTGGTCCGAAGCGTTCGGGGAATCAAGGGCGGCTACGCGCTGTCGAGGGAACCGCAAACCATTGCCTTGGGCGAAGTCATGCGTGCGCTGAGCAACGAAGAAGGTGTAGTCCTGACCAGTCCACAGAGTCATATGTGCGATCATTTTCCCGGCCAGCTCGACGTGTGCGTGCACCTGGACGCCTGCGGAATCCGGCCGGTCTGGACGATCGTGGCACGTTACCTCTCGAACATGCTCGACCACATTACGCTTGTGGACCTGCTCCAGGAGGAATCGCAGGTCCTAGGCCTCATGGAGCACGTGTCGCATGATGCGCTTCTGGAACAGTCGATACAAGACAGTAACAAGAACTGCCGTTGACACGGCGACTTCACCGCGTTTCAAGGAGTAGAAATGGAAGCCATTGAGACTTTAGCTCAGCAGGAATACAAAGAAGGCTGGGTGACCGATATCGAAATGGAAACGGCGCCGCCGGGGATCAACGAGGATATTGTCCGATTTATATCCGCCAAGAAGAACGAACCCGAGTTCCTGCTGGAATGGCGTTTGAAGGCGTACCGCCACTGGCTCAAGATGAAGGAACCCAATTGGCAGTACATGGCCTATCCTCCGATCGATTACCAGAACATCGTGTGCTATGCCGCGCCCAAGAACACGCCGCAGTACAACAGTCTGGACGAAGTGGACCCGGAGTTGCTGGAGACTTACACCAAGCTCGGTATTCCGCTGGACGAACAAAAGATGCTTGCGGGCGTCGCAGTTGACGCGGTTTTCGACAGCGTGTCGGTGCATACGACCTTCAAGGACAAGCTGGCGGAACTGGGCATCATCTTCTGTTCCTTTTCGGAGGCGGCTCAGGAACATCCCGACCTGGTGGAGAAGTACCTGGGTACCGTGGTGCCCTACCGGGACAACTACTTCGCGTCGCTGAACTCGGCCGTCTTCAGCGACGGATCCTTCTGCTACATACCGCCCGGCGTCCGATGTCCCATGGAACTGTCCACTTACTTCCGCATCAACACGGCCGGGACGGGACAGTTCGAGCGCACGCTGATCATCGCCGACGAGGGATCCTATGTCAGCTACCTGGAAGGCTGCACCGCGCCCATGCGGGACGAGAACCAACTGCACGCGGCGGTCGTCGAACTGATCGCACTGAAAGACGCCCAGATCAAGTATTCCACGGTGCAGAACTGGTATCCTGGAAATGAAGAAGGCAAGGGTGGCGTATACAACTTCGTAACCAAGCGCGGGGCCTGCAAGGGGGACAACGCCAAGATATCCTGGACGCAGGTCGAAACGGGTTCCGCCATTACCTGGAAGTATCCCAGCGTGATCCTGCAGGGCGACCACTCCGTCGGCGAATTCTATTCCGTGGCGCTGACCCGCAACAAGCAGGTGGCCGATACGGGAACCAAGATGACCCACGTGGGGAAGAACACGCGCAGCACGGTAGTATCAAAGGGCATCTCGGCCGGAAACGGTCAGAATGTCTACCGGGGGCGCATCCAGGTACTGAAGAAGGCGGACGGGGCCCGGAACTACACCCAGTGCGACTCGATGCTCATTGGCGACCGCTGCGGCGCCCATACGTTTCCCTACATCGACGTGGGCAATAACACTGCGAACGTGGAGCATGAAGCGTCGACGGCCCGGATCAGCGAAGACCAGCTCTTCTACTGCAAGACCCGGGGAATATCCACCGAAGACGCCATTTCCATGATCATCAACGGGTTCTGCAGGGAAGTGTTCCAGGAACTGCCGATGGAATTCGCCGTGGAGGCCAAGAAACTACTGGGGATCAGTCTAGAAGGAAGCGTGGGTTAACACAGCACAGGCGGTCATGGAATCGTCTTTTAATCACAACGGGAGATACCAGGTAAGATGGCACTACTAGAAATCAAGAATCTGCGTGGCGGCATCAAGGACCAGGACATCATCAACGGGATCGACCTGACCATCAACAGGGGCGAGGTTCACGCGATCATGGGACCCAACGGCTCCGGCAAGAGCACGCTGGGCAAAATCCTGGCCGGCCACGAGGAATACGGGCAGACCGGGGGCACGGTGCAATTCCAGGGCAAGGACCTCTTCGAACTAAACCCCGAGGAGCGAGCCAACGAAGGCATGTTCCTGGCCTTTCAATACCCCGTCGAGATCCCCGGCGTCAGTAACGCCTACTTTTTGCGTGCGGCGCTGAACGAACGCCGGAAGTACCGCGGCGAACCGGAAATGAGCGCCGGTGCGTTCCGCCGGTTCATGAACGAGAAGATGAAACAGGTAGACATGGATCCCGAGTTGGCCAAGCGGCCCGTGAATGAAGACTTCTCCGGGGGCGAGAAGAAACGCAACGAGATCTTCCACATGGCCGTCCTGGAGCCGACGCTCTCCATTCTGGACGAAACGGATTCAGGACTGGATATCGACGCCATGAGAATCGTGGCCGGCGGGATCAACCAACAGCGCACCGGGGACAACGCGATGATCGTCATCACCCACTACCAGCGATTGCTGGACTATGTTGTGCCGGACTATGTTCACGTCATGTACCAGGGACGGATTGTAAAGACTGGAATGAAGGACTTGGCCCTCAAACTGGAAGATAAGGGCTATGAGTGGATTCGCGAGGAAGTGGAAGCCGTGGGTTGAATCAAACCAGGGAGAATAGGAACACGAAATGACGGAAGCATTGAAACACCTGTCTACAAGCCGGTACAACACGTTCTATGACGCCTTCGATCGCATAAGGTCCAAGGATGCGCCGCTCTGGTTGCACCGGATTCGTTCGGAAGCCATGAAGCACTTCACCGAACTCGGAATGCCGGTCGCCCGCGAGCTTTCCTTCCCGTTAAAGGAAGACTGGATATACACCGACCTTAGAACGATCGCGGACACCCCGTACCATGCCGAACCGATTGAAGCGGAGTTGAATGAGACCGCGCTCTCACCCTATGAATTTGGTAGCAACGATTGGCACCGGCTGGTTATCGTGAACGGTGTTTATTCGCCCGCACTGTCGCGGATCTCGGACTTGCCCCAGGGCGTCGTGGTGAGCCGCCTTTCCGATGCGCTTGCCGACCATCCTGAGCTTGTTCATCCGCACCTGGCGCGATATGCCGATGTCGAACACTCCGGGCTGACGGCGTTGAACACGGCCCTATTCGAGGACGGGCTTTTCGTTTACGTGCCGCGGGGCGGGGTCTTGGAGACTCCGATACACGTGCACTACATCACGACCGGCTGTGAAACGCCGGTAGCCACGCAGCCTCGAACCCTCGTCGCGGCCGGTGACGGCGCGAACTTGAAGGTAATCGAAAGCTATACCGGAATTTCCGACCAGCGTTACCTGACCAACGCCGTAACGGAGATATCCGTGGGAAGAGACGGGCACGTGGACCACTACCGGATCAACCGGGAAGGAGCGGGGGCTGCACACCTGTCCACCACCCAGCTGCACCTGGAGGGGAACGGCTATATTTCCACCTTCAACATGAGCATGGGCGCCGCGCTGACCCGCAACGATACGAACGCCTGGCTCGCCGGGGAACACGCGGTGGTACGCATGAACGGGCTGTACCTGGTTACCGGCGACCAGCATGTAGACAATCACACCGCCATTGACCACGCCGTGCCGAATTGCGACAGCTACGAAGTGTACAAGGGCATACTGGAAGGCCGGTCCCGCGGCGTGTTCAACGGAAAGGTGTTGGTCCACCAGGATGCCCAGGAAACGGACGCCAAGCAGTTGAACAAGAACCTGATGCTTTCACCCGAGGCAATAATACACACCAAGCCGCAACTCGAAATCTACGCGGACCAGGTGAAATGCACCCACGGCGCCACCGTGGGACAGCTCGACGAAGACCAGATCTTCTACCTGCGAACCCGCGGCCTGTCCTACGGCAGCGCATGCCACCTCCTCACGTACGGGTTCGCGGCCGACCTGATCAGGCGTCTCAGGATCGACGCCATCAGATCCACGCTGGATACGCTTTTCGAAACCACGATCCGGGATCTTTCAATGGCTCAGGGCCAGTCGAAAAGATAACGGTAACAATCACTCGCACAGGGGATTATGGATGGATACGGATACCGTAAAAGAGCAGATTGTGGACATATTGAAGACGTGTTACGACCCCGAGATCCCGGTCAACATCTACGAAATGGGACTCATCTACGAAATTGACGTACAGCAGGACGGCATGACGAACATCAAGATGACGCTCACTTCGCCAAACTGTCCGGCCGCGCAGTCGCTTCCCGCCGAGGTGGAGACCAAGGTGAAGACCATAGACGAAGTATCGGACGCGCTGATTGAGATCGTATGGGAACCGACCTGGCATATCGACATGATGACCGAAGACGCCAAGCTTGAACTGGGCATAGACTACTGAACGCTGACTGGTAAGGGATCATGGAAGAAACATTGGTTGAAACGCCACGCAAACTGGATGACGCGGTCCGTCGGTCTGACGAACAGGCAATGCGATACCGCGGGGACTTCCCCATTCTGGTCAGGCAGGTCCACGGCAAGCCGCTGGTCTATCTCGACAACAGCGCCACGTCTCAAAAACCCCAGGTCGTGCTCGATGCGTTGAACGACTACTACACGCGTTTAAACGCCAACGTACACCGTGGTCTCCACACGCTGAGCGAAGAGGCGACGAACGCCTACGAAGACGCCCGGGAACGGGTCGCCCAATTCATCAACGTACCTGCACGTAACCTGGTTTTTGTCCGCAACACCACCGAGGGCATCAACCTGGTCGCCAGCGCCTGGGGCCGGAAAAACGTCAAGGCGGGCGACGAGATCATCCTTTCCGTGATGGAGCACCACAGCAATATCGTACCCTGGCAGATGCTGGCGAGAGAAACCGGGGCGGTAATCAGGTATTTCGATATTCACGACGACGGTTCGCTCGACATGGACCGGATGGATGAACTGATTACGGAGAAAACGCGCATCGTGTCCATCGCGCACATGTCAAACGTCCTGGGAACCGTCAATCCCATCGAGGCCATCGTGGAGCGGGCCCGGCAGGTCGACGCGATCGTTTTCGTGGACGCCGCGCAGAGCGTGCCGCACATGCCGGTCGACGTAGAACGGCTGGATTGCGACTTTTTCGCCTTTTCCGGTCACAAGATGTGCGGGCCGACCGGCATCGGGGGACTGTATGGCCGGGAGGAATTGCTGGAGGAGATGGATCCGTACATGGGCGGGGGTTCGATGATCGGCGAAGTTCGCCTCGATGGATTTACCTGCGCGGACATTCCCGAGAAATACGAGGCTGGTACGCCTAACATCGCCCACGCCATCGTCTTCGGGGTCGTGGTGGACTACCTCTCCGCCATCGGCATGGAGAATATACACACCCATGAAAGAGCGCTAACGGATTACATGATCGAGCGACTCGAGGAAATCCACGGTTTGACCGTCTACGGTCACGCGCCGGGCCGGGGAGGCGCCGTGTCCTTCAACTTGGACGACATCCATCCCAGCGACCTTTCTACGGTACTGGACCGGCAGGGTGTCGCCATCCGCGCCGGCCATCACTGCGCGCAGCCCCTCATGCACAGGCTCGGTACGCCTTACGGAGCCACGGCGCGGGCAAGCGTCTACTTCTACAATAACTCCGGGGAGATCGATATCATGATCGGCGCCATCCACAAAGCCCGGAGTCTGTTCGGTGCATAGAAAGCTTGTAGACGAACATACGCTCATTTCGTCTCAAGCCAAAATACCCTGACCCGTTTGAGCTTCATGGAATCAGCGAGAGACCATAACACCCTTTACAGTCGACGTGGGCATGACGCCCATCATGCGCGTTGGCCGCACGCCTCTGGCCGTTTCCCTGGGATTGAGCGCGTCACACGGGGTGCCGAACCTGGGCAGGGCGAAGGGCAGATGGGTGTTTCCGCGGGCGAGGATGTGGAGATAGTTCGCGGACGGTCCGTCGATATCCGCGCCATGGTTCCACGGCACCCATGACCTCGCGTTGCAATAATGACTGACGAAGGCCCTGCGGAATCGTGTGCTCGTCCGGTTTTCGTGCGACCGATGCAGGAGGTGACTGTGGAAGAACATGACGTCACCCGGAGCCATGCGGGCGGCTACTTCGCGGCCACTGTATTTGGATGCGATGGGAGCCAGGCCGTTCAAGGCCTCGTCCGTCGCGCTGGCGCCTTCGATCACCCCGAGATCCTCGATGGATCCGTCGGTGTGGTTCTGGCCTATTTTGCTTTCGTCCGGGTAAATCGGTTCGTGATGTGAACCCGGGATGACCATCACGCAACCGTTGTCTTCATCTGCGTGGTCGACGGCCAGCCACGAACCGAGCAGTGTGTCCGGATAGGTGGGAATATAATAGGCGTCCTGGTGAAAGCCCTGGCCTTCACGCCCTGGCGGCTTGAGGAACAGCATGGTCTGGAGCGCCAGAACGTCGGGACCGATCAGGGCTTCGAGCACATCCAGGATTCGGGGTTGAAGCATGTACTTTTCATGCAGTTCATGTTTCCGGTGAAGCATATGTATGCGCAACCAGTGCTGCCCCATTTGTTCGGCAGTGAGTCCTGGATGAGGCAGATCCACCCCTTCGATGGTAATCCCGCCGCTCATCAGTGCTTCGGTATGGCGGCCTATCTCTTCCACTTCCCCGTCGGGTACGAGTCCGCGGACTACGAGATAGCCATCCCTGTGGTAGCCGATATAGTCCTGGACGCTGATTTGATAGCGGTCTTCCGACATGTCTTTCTCCTTGAGCTCTTTGCGTGTTTAGCGTGGTGTGATAACTTCGCCCACGGTTCGAAGATGTAATTTACGCGCACGGTTTTGAAAAGAAGTTAAAAACCTTGACTGCTTATTAACTTAGTTGTGCTAAATACCGCTCTGCAATGTTTATTGTTGTTGATTTATATGGACTTGGTCTATATATGAGTAATTCGATCTATTCCCCGGGTCACGCGGAAATATGAATCCAAATCACATAGGCTCCGAAGAGTTCGATTTCTTTCAGGAGAATGGGTATCTCCAGATTCCGGGTTTTTTTTCCAAAGAAGAAATCGCTGAACTGGGATATGCGCTGGATAAAACGGTAGACGAAAAAAGAGAACGCATACTGGGTGGCGGCGGTGAGGCGGACGACGATTACAACCGCGTATTCAACCAGATGGTCAATCTGTGGGTGGACTACGAGGTTATTCGCAAGTATTCCTTCGACGCGCGGCTGGCGGAAGTCGCCCGGAAGATATCGAAGTGCAGGCATCTGGTCATATACCATGACCATGGACTGATCAAACCCGGCGGCGAACGAAGCAAGGCAACCAACTGGCACCAGGACGCGCCTTACTGGCCCATGGAACAAGTCGGAGCGCTTTCGGCTTGGATCGCCGTGGACGATGTTACGGTGGACAACGGTTGCATGCAGTTTATTCCGGGATCTCACAAATACGGTCGATTGGCGCCTGTTGCGCTGAGCACCGAAGGAGCGAGTGTACTCAAGGACATCGAAGAAACGGATATCGAGGTCGAAGTCGAGCCCGTTGTAATGGAAATGGAGGCTGGCGGCGTAACCTTCCATCACGGATGCACGTTTCACTATGCAACACCGAATCGTACCAGTTCGCCCAGGAGAGCCCTCGCCATCATCTATATCCCGGACTACGTGAACTACAATGGCCGTTTTAACGCGGGTGGCGACCAGACGTTGAAACCGGGCAAACCCTTCGGAGGGCCGTCGCATCCGATCCTGGCCTCGGGATAGAACCACAAACGGTATTGCTGAAGTTGTTTTCTCAGGCAGGCTGGCCTTCAACGGGTGGCTGTGTGCCATCACATGATGGCGCAATGGAGTAGAATTAACGGACTTTGCCGAACATTGGCAGTTTCTTAAACCTGTAAAGGGGGTTGGTTTCATGGAGATCAGTGTCGACCGAGCAAACGAAGTTCTGATTGCAAAGGTTGAAGGTCGTATCGACGGCGCCAACGCACGGGAATTCGAAGATGCACTTAACGGCGCCATCGCTGAGGACGATAGCAAGGTGCTCCTGGACTTCGGTGCGTTGTCCTATATCAGCAGCGCTGGTCTCAGGGTCATCCTCCTGATCGCACGTCTGCTTCAGAAGCGGAATGCCGCGTTCGCGTTGTGCTCGCTGTCGGACCCGATCCGGGAAGTCTTCGAAATCAGCGGCTTCGACAAGATCATTTCCATTCACGATTCCCAGGCGGATGCGGTGGAGAAGATCGGCCGGTAAGCGCTCGATCCGGTCGTCCACGCAGTGGCATACATTTTTATTATCCTCTCAGTTAGATATCCGTTCAGTTAGATATCCGTCATTCGGGCATAGTGGCTTGCAGGGGTGACATGACGCAAACTACATATAAAATCCTCGTGGTGGACGATGAACCGGACCTGGAACATCTGATGCGACAAAGAATGCGCCGTGATGTTCGTGACGGTCTATATACGCTATACTTTGCCCATAATGGCGTGGAAGCCTTGGAGCTTTTGAGCGAGGTTCCCGATATCGACATGGTCCTGTCAGATATCAACATGCCCCGGATGGACGGCCTTACTCTCCTGGCACAGATTCCGAACATCGCCCCCGACATACGCGCCGTGGTGGTCTCTGCCTACGGGGATATGAAGAATATCCGGACTGCCATGAACAGGGGCGCCTTCGACTTCATTACCAAGCCCATCGATTTTCAGGACCTTCGGGTGACCATCGAACGCACCTTGAAGAATATGGAAGAGTGGCGTTCAGCATTGGAATCACGGGACCAGCTGGTCAGACTGCAGAACGAACTGAACGTGGCCAGCAAGATGCAGCAGTCCATCCTGCCGACCGAGTTTCCCGACTCCGAACACTGTCAGATCTTCGCGAACATGGAATCGGCCAGGGAGGTTGGAGGGGACTTTTTTGATGTTTTCCCGCTACCCGGCGAACGGATCGCTCTGGCGATTGCCGATGTGTCCGACAAGGGCGTTCCGGCCGCGCTTTTTATGATGTCGAGCCGGACCCTGTTGAAGGGAGCGGCCATCGGAGCCATGGATCCAGGGGCTGTATTGAAGGAAGTCAACGATCTCCTTACCGAAGAAAACGAAGCGGCCATGTTCGTCACGACCTTCTATGCCGTATATACCCCAATGACCGGTCAGGTGGACTACGCAAACGGGGGACACAATCCACCGCTGGTCATTCATCCCGATGGCAGTACAACACTTCTTCCCAGAACCGACGGTCTTGCTCTCGGGGTTTTTCCCGGAGTCGAATACGGCCAGTCGAGCGTCTCGCTTTCGCCAGGCGACTGTCTTGTACTCTATACTGACGGTGTTACCGAAGCCATGAACGCCGATGGGGAAGAATTCGGCATGGACCGCCTGCAGTCGGTATTTGCAGAAACTCGCCCAGCAACCGCGGAGGAAGCGAATCAAGCCGTTTTCAAGGCAGTCCACGACTTCGCTGGCGAGACGCCGCAGTCCGACGACATTACCTGTGTTGCCGTCATTCAGCGCTAGGGATAACCATGAGCAGAAGACTGTCCCTTTGCCTGCCCACGAAGCTCGACCAGCTGGATCGCATTTACGATGCGGTTGATGAACTCGGCGAGGCGGAAGACTGGCCGCCGGGCATGGTGTACCAGGTCAAGCTGGTCCTCGAGGAATTGGGCGTCAACATCGTCACGCATGGGCACGACAACGATCCTAAACATGAATTCGAGATCATCCTGGATTCAGATACGGAAGTCCTGACTATCGAGCTGCGGGACGAAGGACAGGCCTTTAATCCCCTTGCAGACTCTCCGGAACCCGATCTCGAATCCGGATTGGACGATCGACCCGTCGGCGGGCTGGGCATCTACCTCGTTCGGACCATGATGGATGAGTTGAATTACCGTCGAGAAGACAACAAGAACATCCTGACGATCGTCAAGCGGAAGGATAACGGATGAGACGAACGCGAGAACACTGGGCGGTCGTTTTATTATTCGCCCTCTGTGCGACGGCGTTCTCTCCCGCTTTATCCCACGAAAACAGCGGTGCGAACGCCGCCCAGGTTGAAGAACAGGAACCAGGCGTTTCCGACGAACGCATTCTATTCGGTCAGTCCGCAGCGTTCAGTGGTCCGGCCCGGGAACTCGGCCAGAACATGAATCTCGGGATCGAGGCGGCTTTTCGGGAGGTGAACCGCAAGGGGGGTGTGCACGGACGCCGTCTTGAGTTGATTACCCTTGACGACGCATACGAACCGGAAGCCGCCATCGCGAATACCCGGAAGTTGATCGAGGAAGAACAGGTATTTGCACTCATCGGCGCTGTGGGCACGCCGACTTCCCGCTCGGCAGTTCCAATCACCTCGCAGGCGGGTGTACCTTATATCGCGCCATTTACCGGCGCGATTTTCTTAAGAGACAATACTGAATCGGGCGTAATCAACCTGCGCGCTTCCTACTACCAGGAAACCGAGGAAATCGTAGACCGTTTGTCGCGGGATCTCGGCATCACGCGCATCGGCGTGATGTATCAAAATGATTCTTTTGGCAGGGTTGGTTATAGAGGGGTAAGGCTGGCATTGGAACGCAGGAAGCTGGATCCGGTGGCGATCGGCGTGTATCCCAGGAACACCACGGCGATCAAGGCCGGCCTGCTCGATCTTCAACAGGGAAAACCGGACGCGGTCGTAGTTATCGGTGCGTACCAGCCGGTTGCCACGCTCATAACGTGGGCCCGGCACGTGGGTTTCAACCCGGTCTTCGCGACGATCTCCTTCGTGGGCAGCAACGCGTTGGCCCGGGAACTGGGCTCCAACGGCCGGGGCGTCCTCGTATCGCAGGTGGTCCCCTTCCCCGGGGCCAGTAATATATCCATAGCCGTAGCGTACCGAAGGGCCCTGGCCGCGTATGAGCCAGGGGCTGCGCCGGGATTCGTTTCATTCGAAGGATACCTGGCCGGCCGTCTTGCGATCAGCGCGCTGGAAGGTTGCGGACCCGATGTAAAGCGGAACTGTCTCATGGAAAGCCTGAACCGGGCCGAAACCATAGACATGGGCGGACTTCGTCTTGAATTCGGTGTAGATGACAACCAGGGCTCCGACGCGGTCTTCCTCACCGTCATCGGTAAAGATGGACGTTACCATCCTATTGAATCCCTTCGGGACGAGATGCCGTGATCAAGAGTTGGCTGCTGTGGTTATATGACAAAGGCCCTTCCCGTATTTCGGGACAGTTGTACTTGGGTATCGGCACGGCCGTAGCGCTCACCATGATAGCAAGTATGGTGGCCTGGTTCGCCTTCAACGAGGTCGGTGAGGCCCAACGGGAAGTGAATGAAGTGGCGGTCCCCGAAATCGCCGACGCGTTCGGTGTTGCGCAACAGAGCGGAACGCTGGCGGCCGCCGCTCCGCGACTGACAGCCGCGGAAACTCCCGAGGCATTTGCTGCCGTGACGGCTAGTATCGCCGAAGAACGCGAAAGCTTCGCGGTTCAACTGGAAGCGCTAACCAGTCATGGCATGGAAAACGAACGATTTCAACGTATCAGTGAAAGCGGTAACACGCTGATTACCAACATCGGTATGATCGAGGAGTCCGTGGCGAGACGCTTCATCCTCGAGGATCAAACCCAGCGCTTTCGTCGTGAACTGGAGCAACTGCAGCTCGAAATGGCCGGTATTCTTGTTCCGGCCCTGGACAACCAGTTGTTTTACACAACCACCGGTTACCGGAACATAGACGAACCGGCGGCGCCTCGTACGGAATTCCTTTCTGAAATAGAACTGCAGCGATACCGGCATCTCGCCGAATTGCAGACCGAGGCGACCGTCAGCACCCGAATCCTGTCCAACGTCTTCAACCTCTCCAACGCCGACCGACTGGAGCCCCTGCTGGAGCGATTCGAATCGGCCAGCGGCGGAGTTGAAAGGAGTTTGGCAGGCCTGGGAACGGCTCCGCTGCGGCAAAGTCTCGAACCGGTGTTTGACCAGTTGTTTGAACTGGGAAGCGGCCAGGGAAAGATCTTTCAAATCCGCGCGGAAGACCTGGAGCTTATGGCCCAACAGCGCGCATTGATCGATAGCAACCGCGATCTCGCCGTCGAACTGGTCGCCGAGGTGGAGAATCTCGTGAATTCGGCGCAGGCAAGCACCCAGGCAGCTACGGTTGCTTCCACGCAGACGATCCAGGTGGGTAGACAGCTCCTGCTTGTCCTCAACGCCATCAGCCTGATTGGAGCGGTCCTCATCGCGTGGTTATTCGTCGGCAAGGTGTTACTTCGCCGTCTGGGGTTTCTGTCCGAACACATGCGTCGTATGGCCGGTGGTGATCTGAAGCAGAAGGTGGAACTGGACGGTCGCGACGAGGTGGCGGACATGGCCGCCGCCCTTGAAGTGTTCAGGCTGCATTCTATCGAAGCGCAGCGACTGAACCTCGTGGAAAAACTCGCGGAGGAACTCCGAGGCAAGAACGACGAACTGGAAACAACGCTCGTTGAGCTTCAGCACGCGCAGGATCAGATCGTCATGCGGGAAAAACTTGCGGCCCTTGGGGAACTGACGGCAGGCGTCGCGCACGAAATACAGAACCCGCTGAACTTCGTGAAGAACTTCGCCGAATCGTCGGAGGAACTGCTCGAAGAACTTCAGGAAGAACTACCGACGGAAGGTGGATCCCTGACCGAAGAGCAGAATGATTTGATTCTCGAACTCGGCGGCGATCTGTCGGACAACCTGCGCCGCATCCGGGAGCACGGCGAACGGGCTAATCGAATCGTACGCGACATGCTGCAGATGGGGCGGGGATCCGCAGAGAAACAGTCCACCGATCTAAACCCCTTGCTTGAAGAGCATGCCCGCCTTGCGTTTCACAGCGCCCGGGCAACCAATTCAGAATTTCAACTCGAAATAAACGAAGACCTGGATCCGCAAATGGGAGAGGTAGAGATCGTGTCCCAGGATATGGCCCGGGTATTTGTGAACATGGTCAATAACGCGTGCCACGCTACCCACGAAAAGCAGCAAGATCCGGAAACCGCGTCCGAATACGTCCCCGCCCTATGGTTGGCCACCCGCCGCGAGGCCGATCAGATCGTGATCCGCATCAAGGACAATGGCAAGGGAATCCCGCCCCATGTCAGAGAAAAGATCTTCAATCCCTTCTTCACCACCAAGCCTACCGATCAGGGCACCGGTCTGGGCCTGGCGCTTTCAAACGATGTCATACGCGAGCACGGTGGTGTGATCAAGGTGGATTCCGAACCCGGAGAATACACCGAAATGACCATCGAAATCCCGCTCGTTGCGGCTGCCGCATCCGCGGTGGAGACGTCTTAGACGTGACGTCTTCCAAACTTTCTTTATGAACAGTCTAAATTCTTTTAAGTTCCCGCGGTTTCCATGACCGGAGCATCAGCGAGTTCAGGACCACGCTGATACTGGAGAAGGCCATCATGGCCGCGGCTACGGCAGGGAAGAGAAACCCCATCGCAGCAAGCGGCAGTCCGATCACGTTGTAGATAAACGCCCAGAAGAGATTCTGCTTGATTTTGCGGATGGTTCTTCGACTCACGTCGATCGCGCCGGCCACCAGGAAGGGATCGGGTCTCATCAGCGTGATAGCAGCCGTTTCCATCGCCACGTCCGTACCGGAGCCCATGGCTATACCCACGGTGGCCCGGGCGAGCGCGGGTGCGTCGTTAATCCCGTCGCCGACCATGCAGACCTTCGCACCGCTTTCCATCAGTTGCCCGACGATACGCTCCTTCTCTTCCGGCGTAGCGCCGCTGTGCGTTTCGTCAATGCCCGTCTGCCGGCCGATCCGCTTCACGACGGATTCAGAATCGCCGGAAACCAGAAGAACCTTGACGTTCAGCCTCCTGAGCTCCTCAACCACCTCGGCCGCATCGGGTCTCAATGCGTCGACGAGTTCGAAGCGGGCAAGGTAATTGCATCCTGATTCTCCGCGGGAGGCCAGCCAAACCACGGTGACACCTCCGGACTGGGGAGCAGCGGGCGGTGGAGGGGTATGGCATGCCTCTTCGAAGAGTTTTTGATTTCCCAGCAAGTATCGCACGCCTTCGATATCTCCCTCGACGCCCCGGGCTACGAGATTCCTGAAGCGCTCCACCCGGGTAAGGACCAGTTTTCGTTCCGTCGCCATGTGCTGAAACGCGGTGGCAAAGGGGTGTTCACTGCCCTGTTGCAGCGACGCCGCGACACGCAGAAGATCGTTCTCGTCGCGTTTGGCCAGGGGGATGGCGGATGCGATACGGGGTTTGCCCTCGGTCAGAGTCCCCGTCTTATCGAAAACCACGTGGGTCAGGCCTTTCGCCTGTTCCAGGGATTCGATGTCCTTGACCAGTATACCCGCCCGTGCCGCCGCTCCGGCGCCCGTTACGATAGCAGTCGGCGTAGCCAAGCCCAGGGCGCAGGGACACGCGATAACGAGCACGGAAACGGCATTGATCAACGCAGTTTCCAGTGTCACTCCCATCAAGATCCACGCGGCGAGCGTGATTACGGCCAGTAAGACCACGACAGGTACGAAGACTGCGCTGACCCGATCCACTATTCGCTGTATCTCGGGTTTGGCGGCCTGAGCGTTTTCGACCAGGCGTATCACCCGCCCAAGGGTTGATTCGCTTCCGATAGCGCGGGCTTCTATTTCCACGAAACCATTGAGATTAACCGATCCGGCGATCACGAGGTCTCCAGGGTATTTCTGTACGGGGGTACTTTCGCCGGTGATGAGCGCCTCGTCGATTTCGGTTTCTCCGAGAATTACAACACCGTCGGCGGCCACCCGGTCACCGGGACGGCAGATCACAACGTCTCCGGTCTTCAACGCGTGCACGGGGCGTTCCTCTTCCGTGCCGTCGGTCGTCCGCACCCGTGCGGTCTCGGGCCTGATGGCCAGCAGCTCGCGTATCGCCCGGCCCGCGCTGCGCCGCGCACGGGTTTCGATATGCTTGCCGATCAGCACGAGGGTAATGATGATTGCCGAGGCTTCAAAGTAGAGTTGCCCCGCGGCGTCGGCGCCCAGGGTAAGCACGAGGTACCAGCTGAATGCGTAGGCCGATGTGGTGCCCAGGGAGACCAGGACATCCATGTTAGCGCCGCCGCCGCGGAGCGCGTAGAAACCGCTCCTGTAGTAACGCGCTCCGATGGCGATCTGCAGGACGGTAGCCAGGGCTGCTTCCGCATATACCGGCATGTGCCAGCTGAAACCGGTCCAGCCTTGCAGCAATCCCACAATCATCTGAACAAGAAACGGAAGCGTTAAGGCGACCGAGACGACCATCGCGATGCGGTCTCTGCTACCCAGGATTCGATCGGTTTCTGATCTGGTTCGATCGGCGGGGCCGGTGGTAAGTCGAAATCCAGCGTCGGCCACGGAACCGGTCAGCGATTCCTGCTTTACAGACGGTAGCACGGTCAGGGTAGCCCGTTCCAGGGCGAGGTTTACGTGGGCGGCGGATACGCCAGGTACGCTGGCGAGCACCTTTTCGACCCGAGCGGAACAGGCACTGCAGGTCATGCCCTCTACGTGGAATACCCGAGTTTCAGTATCCACGTCGAAATCCATGGTTGGCTTGGAAATCGACATGACCTTATTCCTAGTCTGGATGGAAGCTAATGCAAAACACCGTTTTTCAACCCATGCGTGGCGTCGGATTCGAAGAAGAACAGCGCGTAAGCGAGACCGATCCCCAGGAGGAAAGCTACGGCAAGAATGCCACGGTCGTGACTGTGGAACTGGATTTCGGGCAACAGGTCACCGAGGGATATACAAAGAAAAACGCCGGCGGCGAAGGCCATGATGTACCCTACGATATGCAACTCTTCCAACTGGTTGAGCAGTCCCACGCCCTGGAAGGTCAATACCGCGACCACCGGACACAACAGGGCGAAACCGATATTGGTCAGGGTGCAAGAGCGGTTACTGTAACCGGTTGCTCTAATCAAACCGATGATGGAGTATGCATCAAGGGGTTTGTGAGCCATGATCGCCAGAAACACGCCGAGGCCAGCCAGAACGGCTTCCCCGTCATGCAGAACACCAATTCGCACACTGGCCCCCAGGGCGATCCCCTCTGTAACAGTGTGCAGGCCCAGGCCCAGCGCGATGCCGAATACGCTTCGTGGATTTACATCTACCGTGCCGTGATGGTCATCGTTCATTTCCATCGCTTCGTGACTGATATCGTGTTGGTGAAAACGGAATATGCGCAACATGACGACAATCACGATGATCCCGAGTACGGCACACCCAATGGCGGTTTCAGCGGCGTAAGGACCGGGGATGTCTTCTATGCTGTGCAGCAGGAGGTGGTACATGGCGACGCCCAGGAGAAACCCCGCCACGAGACTCATGACCAGTTGCGTGCGCGTGTGCGTCAAGGTCACGATGGCCGAGAGTTTTCCGCCCAGCATGGACACGGCAAATATGGCCGCGGAGTAACCCAGCAAATGAAGAATCGTATTGGATTCCACGATGTATCAGCCCGTAATTATGCTGTTTGTAACGGTAAGTATATGGAGAGCACGAAACATATTTGGATCCTGGAAGAACAGTATCAGAAAGAAGTTGGTGATCAGCCCGCCCATCATGAAACCTACCGCGCTCGATATCTCCCTGAACGCATTGATCTATTCCTCGGCTGGACTGATACAAAGCAGGCTGACCTTCACCAGGTCCACGGTGCCAAGTACCGGTTCATATCCATCCGGGAGGACGTCCTGGCGGAAAAGTTCGGTGATTTCTTTCTCCAGGTCCGAACGGTAGGCGGTGAGCAACCAGTCGAGATCGTGGGCGTTTATGAACGTGCGCACGTGCTCCCGGACGGCGCCCTCGATGATCTCTTCGGGATCGGTCGTGTTGTAATGGTACGTGTAGGGATCTTTTACCCGGTACTGTACGTCCAGGGTGAGCGAAAGCTTGCTCAGGTCGCCTGAAACGTATTCATAGGGCGATTCGGACATGATGGATTTGACTTCGGCAACCGGCCACTTGTCGACGAGGGCCAGGGGACGCGGAGCGAGATAATGCAGTCCCGGTTGCAGGTCTTTCCAGTAGACTTCGCCGAAGAGTCGGCCATACCCGACATGCCCTGGAGGCACAACCGTGAAACCGCTTCCCAGAAAGAGCACCAGGAACAAACCGTACAGCATCATTCCCCAAGGGGTGGAAGGCGATATCATGCTGCGAATGGACCGGTTCCGCGTCAGACGCTTCCAGACTCGCAGCCAGGGCCTGGTTAGGGGACGGATATTGAGCATTAGGTCTTCGAACCCGCTGCGCATGGCGCCGGCCCGAAACCTCCAGATAATGAGCCCGAGCAAAGCAAAGGCGCCGCCCCATTGCAGAAACTGAAGGGTTGGGGATTCGGACGGACCCAGATTGACGGTAACCGCCAATCCCGTGGCCAGGAGCATGATGTCGATGGCGATACCCAGGGTGGCGGTTACCACGATGATCGAAGTAACGTACACGGCCGCGAATCGCGCACCGAACTGGCTCATGATAATCGCGATCGTGCTCGTGTTGGTGGCTGGCCCGGTCATCAGGAAAATCAGGGCGGCACCCGGGCTGAATCCCTTGGCCACCAGCGCGGCGGCTATTGGTGTGCTGGCCGAGGCACAGATGTAAAGGGGCACGCCAACGAGGATCATGATGGGATAGGATAGCCATCGCGCGTATTCGTTAGACATCATGTCGGCTGGAAGGGCAAGAATGAGCACGCCGCCCAGCGCAATGCCGACGATCAGGGCGAAGAGGATATCGTCAGCGATTTCCACGAAGCCGTATCGCATGATATGCTGGACGATCTTCTTGAAGTCGAGACCGGGATATTCTTCTTCGACGATATCTTCTTTGGAGGTTTTTGCTACTTTTTGCTGCTGCGCCTCATTCAGTTCGCGATAGAAGTCCGGTTTAACCCACGATCCGAACCTCCGTATGGAAGCGACGGTCGATATCCCTTTAAGCCACCTTGCCATCAGTATCTTCATGGCGGAAGGGCTGACGTAGCAATCGTCCCTTTCGAACAGGAGGGTTTCATGAGCCGCATGGTCGTGTCCATGACATTGGTCGTGCACGTGATCATGGTGGTCATGATCGCGGTGATCGCGGTGGTCATGGTCGCCCGTCCTGGCTTCGCCGTTATCATCTCTGATCAGGCCGATGCAAAAGATACCCGCCACGACCGCGGTAATAAAACTGATGACGGGTCGAATCAAGGCTACGACGATCCCGAAGAACGCGTTGGTAACGAGAATCGAATCCGCCCCGGTTTCCGGGGCCGTGATCAGGAACGACATGCAGGAGGAACGCGATGCGCCTTTCCGCCGCATTTCCGCTACAATCGGAACAACGGAGCAACTGCACAGCGGCACAGGAACGCCGACCCCGGCGCTCACGCTTACCGACCTGAGACTGTCGTCCTGGAGCCATTTCAATATGGCTTCGCGTGATATGAAAACATGAATCAGGCCGGAAAGCAGCAGACCCAGAATCAACATGGGGGCCAGCAACAGGAAGGACAACCAGATGAAATCGAAGTATGCGGTGAGTAGATTCACAAACTCGATGACCATTAAACCGCCTCCCGCCGTGATTTAAACGCGGAAATATCAGGCTGTTAAAGTAAGGTATTGTATTTCGTCAAACAGAACACGGATCGGCCTGGCTGGACTTACAGGGAAAGATACCGACGCATGAGCAAAGTGCAATCAGAAAACATTGTAACATCTTCATGAATACTAAACAGCCGTAGGCCTTACCATATCGCTTTTTCTGCCACCAGACTTACGCCAGATCTATTGAGATTATCTGTTGTGCTGCCAAATATAACATGGTATAAAATGGAAAGCATGAGTAAGGTATGTCGGAACCCCTTCCGCCTGCTTCCCGTCTTACGGTTCCAGGACAAGGATCGCGCTGGATCCCGGAACGGAGCCTTGTTATGGATTTCGAAACGTACGAACTGGAGAACGCTTTCTACGACGAGATGTTCCTGCCCGACGGCACGCCTCGCGATCATTGCCGTTATCTCTACGAAGCCCTGCTCCGCCTTCCCGTTGAAGAACTCGTTCGCATGCAGGAACGGGTTAATCATTCCTTTTCCAGTGAAGGCATCACGTTTACGGTTTACGGCGACGAGGTGGCCAACGAGCGTATCATGCTGGTCGACTGTCTGCCCCGGATCATTTCCGCGAGTGAATGGCGGCAGCTCGAAGCGGGACTTTCCCAGCGCTTGAAGGCATTGAACCGGTTCCTTGCCGATGTCTACGGACCCGCGCGTATCGTTGAAGACGGAGTCATTCCCATCGAAATGGTTAGGGGATGTCCCCAGTACCGCGTGGAAATGCGGGGAGTGCCCGTACCTCATGGTACGCACGTCGCGGTCTGCGGAACCGACCTGGTGCGCACGAATGAAGGGTTCCACGTACTCGAGGACAACCTGCGCGTGCCCTCCGGAGTGTCCTACATGGTCGCTAACCGGAAAGCTATCAAGATCAATCTACGAAGGTTGTATCGCAGTTGCCGGGTCCAGGAGGTCGAGCATTACGGCGGTCTGCTTCGGGAAATGTTGCACGAACTCGCGCCTCGCGATCATCCGGACCCATGCGTGGTACTCCTGACTCCAGGTGTATTCAATGCCGCGTTTTATGAACACATTTATCTGGCCCACGAGATCGAGCGACCCTTATCGAAGGTAGGGACCTGCTGGTTGACGAGGATTACGTGTACATGCGCACTACGTCGGGTCTGCGCCGTGTGGACGTCATCTATCGCCGCGTTGACGACGATTTCCTGGATCCCCTCGTCTTTCGATCCGACTCCCTCCTGGGTCTGCCCGGTCTGATGAGCGTTTACAAGGCCGGAAATGTGACCCTGGTCAACGCGCCGGGTACAGGCGTTGCGGACGATAAGAGCGTATATGCATTCGTGCCGGACATGATACGCTATTACCTGGGCGAAGAACCGTTGCTTCAAAACGTGAAAACCTATATCTGCCGACCGCCGGAAGATCTCGAATTCACGCTGGACAACCTGCAGGATCTCATCGTGAAACGGGATCGAGCCCGCCTCCGATCCGGTAGTTTCGCTGAAGCGGCTGTCTGAAATCATCTTCACTAGATTTGAGTATGTACCGGGCAGCACATCAATCTCTTCCACCATAGACCACATTCTGGATACAGGACGCGGCGTATGCCAGGACTACGCCCATGTCATGATCGCCATCGCGCGAACCTGAGGGTATTCCGGCCCGGTACGTATCGGGATATCTCCACGATGAAACGGCGAAAAATGCGGAAAACAGGGGGATGACCACGCACGCCTGGCTGGAATGCCTGTTACCCGGACTCGGTTGGGTCGGATTCGATCCCACCAATTCGACCTTCGTCGACAAGCGGCATGTACGCGTTGCCGTGGGTAGGGACTACCAGGACGTTTCCCCCACAACGGGGGTGCTGCACGGTGGGGGAGATATCCAGATCGACGTGGAAGTGCGCATGCAACCACTTTCGAGTACCCATTCTGATATTGAGCGTGATCTACAAGAGGAACCGCACCGATGAATGCCATCGCCTTGCCTGCCGGCATGTCCGAACTGCAGTCAACACCTTCGTTCCGGGTACTCCACACCGTGGAGATGCTGAAGGCCTATCTGCTTGGCCGCATACCCGAATTCAGGCTTCTCGATTCCGACACCTGGGAAGACGAAGCCGAGCGGTTGCGCCGGATCATGCTGGATAAGGTGGTTTTAAAGGGTGTTCCCGAAGAATGGAGATCGGACGATCTTGAAATCGAATGGAAGGAGGTCATCGATACCGGCAAGGGCTACCGGATTCGCAAGCTGACCTACAAGGCTTTGCCCGGTCTGTTCATTCCAGCCCTGCTCTATGAACCCGAACGTCTCGAGGATACAACACCGGGTGTACTGAACTTGAACGGGCACGTCGGACCACCGGGAAAAGCGGTGGACTACAAGCAGGTGCGATGCATCAACCTGGCCAGGAGGGGCATGGTGGCCCTGAATCCCGAGCGGAGTCCCTGATAGAGGAAGTCCTGCGTGAAGGATCTACGGCGCTGTCGGTCGAATTGATCATGCAGGGAGCGTGCGAACTGGGCAAGGCTCCGCATCAGTGGACGATGATGGTATCATCGAGCGGCGGCAGGATGCTGGGTATCCAGGTTGCTCAACTCGCGGCGGTCATGAACCACGTGGGAACGCCCGAGCTGGACTTGACCGCCTGCGGGCCCGTGTCTTCCGTTGTTGCCCTCATGGCCTCGGCCCTGTATGACGGAGATGTGGATGAAGTCGTTCTGCAGCAGGGATTGAGCAGCCTGTGCCGGTTAATCGATGAACCCGGACGGTATGAATCCATGTCGTCTCTTTTCTGTTTCGGTCTATTGGAATCATTCGATATCGAGGATCTCATCGCGCTGATCTACCCCGACCGGGTCGACCTGAGATCGGTCGCGGACCTATAATGCGTCGTTGATGGCGTCGATGACAAGGCGGGGAGGCAACGTGCGCAGACACAGGGCGCCCCGGGAAAAGGTCGACGTGAGGGGTTCGTGCCTGCAGGTCATGAAACAACCCCTGCATTGGAGGTAGTCTGGATGGGAGACGGCATGCAGGTTTGAGTAGCCGTAGGCATCCGGATAAGGGAAAAAGTACCCGAGATGACTGTCCGGGCATACACACACCGTGGGCCTGCCCAGCACCGTGGAGATGTGGGCCAGACCCGAATCGAGCCCGACAAAAAGACGCGCCTCCCTGATCACCAATGACGCCTCTGGCAGGGTGGTAGTTTCTCGTATGCATACGTTGGGCAAGGCCATCCTGTCCAGTTCAACACCCGCCCCGGGCTCAACAAGAGCGACAAAGAGTTGATCCGGAAACGCACTTATGATCTCCTTCCAAAGTGACAGGGGATAGTCTTTCCTCGGATTGTTGCTGAAGGGCTGCCAACCCACGAATTTCCCCGGTTCTAACCCAAACCGGCGGCACTCCACCGTCCCCGAACCAATGAAACCCAGGTCAGGGCTCCACCGTTCATCGGGATCTACCGCGACCCCGCATCGTTCAAGCACATCGCGGATATAATACGCGTTGTGGTCGAGGATATGGCGCCCGTCGGTTTCCGCGCCGGTTTCTTCCCGCGCCTTGTGCTTCCGCACTATTTCGAAATCAACGGGATAAGGCCGTTCAGGCGCGAGGTCTCCTCCCAGGTAGTAGCCTTCGTAGATGAATTTTCGGTCCGCTCGCAACGCGGTGAGCAGAGATCCCATTGCGAACAGGCCTCCGTAGAAGGTGTGGATGTCCGCAATGACGTACCGGAACGATTGGTTAAGTATGCTTTCGAGCGCTGCAGAACCGATGCCAGGTCCACCCCCCTGCCCAACAGAATCAGGAATAGGGAAGAAGGCGTCGACATAAGGTTCGACGACCGGTTTCACCTGGGACCTTCCCAGAAACCAGATTGGACAGGGGTGAAACCACCTGCGCAACTGTTTCAGGTGCCCCGTGGCCAGCACAAGATCCCCGATCCGTCCCCACGCCGCGTACAGTACGGGCCGGGGTTCTACGCTCACCCTGGGCAGGACAGGAACCGGCCATTCGCGGGCTCGGTTTCGCAATCTGCGGTTACGATACGAAAAGTAGATCTGGTATGCAAAGTTGTTGAACAGTTTCCACATGGAGATTCCGCGGAATCGAAGGTTTCAACGTTCAATACCACCAACGATTTTTTGAATGGTGTCCGTTCCTGCGTGGTATACGTGTACTTGAAGGTTCTACTGATATTACGTAATTCAGATTTTTTGCCGGCCAGGCAAGGCGACATTGGCGGCTTGGAGCAGTGTTAAATCGTTAAGGAGCTCGTATTTGATGATCTTCTGCGTATTGAAATGGTGCGCACCGATAGCATGCCTGGCAAGCGTACTGGTGTCGACGGGCTGTAGTGAAAGCGGCAGTGCCGCCAACGAAGCGACCGTTGAGAAGGAAAAGCGGACCGTGAACGTGGTCACCCGGGTGGTTCAACCCCAGGACTTCACCAACCATCTCAGGCTGGTCGGTGTAGTCAAACCACTTCGCCGGGTGGTGGTGAGTATCGAAGCAAGTGGGCTGGTAGAGAGCATTGATGTGGAAAAGGGCCAGTTGGTGCAGCAAAACACCGTGCTGGCGCGGATGGATGATGAATTGCTCAAAGCCGCCGCGGATGAGGCTGAAGCGGCGCTGAACGCCAGCGGCCTTACGCTGCGTAACCAGAAAAGGTTATTGGACCAGCACGCACTGGCCGAATCCGTGTACCTCGACACCAAGTACCGTCATGACATGGATCGTGCGCGGCATGACCAGGCCATGGTCTACTTGAGCAAGACGGTCATCCGGGCGCCGATCTCGGGCGTGGTGGACAGTCGCAAAATGGAAGTGGGTGAACTGGCCACCCCTGGAAGGGAATTGGTGGACCTGGTCGATATCGATCGCGTCAAGGTCGTGGCCGGTGTCCCGGAGCGTCATCTCAAACACGTCAAGGAAGGTACGCGGGCGACGCTGACTTTTCCGGCCTACCCTGACGTGAGTCTCGAGGAAGATATAACCTATATCGGAACGACGCTCGACCCGGACAATCGTACCTTATCCGTTGAAATCACACTGGACAACCCGGAGCACAGACTGAAGCCCGAAATGGCTGTCACGATCCGAGTCGTCAAGGACTACATACCCCAGGCGATTGTTATTCCCCAGGACGCCGTGATCGACACCGATCAGGGTCGGATGGTCTTCGTCGCGGACAACAACGTTGCCCGGTCCGTGCCGGTTACCCTGGGATCGATCTCGGGTGATCAGGTACTGGTTTCCGGGGGACTGGCGGCTGGCGATTCCCTGATTATCATCGGCCATAGAAACCTGGTGAACGGTGAATCCATTCAGGTCAGAAACGACAGGATGTAGCGTAGTGGCGAAGTTCGCCAAATGCATCCACTGGAGTATTCCTTAGTGAAAGTTTCTGACCTGGCCATCAGTAACCGGATCAGTATCTTCGTCATGACCGGGGCCGCCATATTCCTCGGTTTCTTGTCCTACCAGTCCCTGCCCCGCGAATCCACCCCTTCGATCTCCATACCGATCGTCTTCGTCGCCACACCCTACTTCGGGGTGTCTCCCGCGGACATCGAAAATCTCGTTACCCAACCGATTGAGAAGCACCTCGAAGAACTCCCCAACGTAAAGGAGATTTCTTCTACTTCCAGCGAGGGCATCTCGACCGTAATCATCGAGTTCGAAACCGACGTAGACATCAGCAACGCGATCCAGAAGGTCCGTGAAGAGGTCGACCTCGCACGTACTGAAATCCCGGAAGACGCGGAAGAATCGACCATCAGGGAAATCAATTTTGACGACATCCCCATCCTGGTGATCAACGTCGCCGGCACCCACAGTCTCGTGACGTTGAAAGACATCGCGGAAAACCTGGAACTGCGTATCGAACAGATTTCCGGCGTGCTGGACGTCACGGTAGCCGGTGGCCTGGAACGGGAAGTCCAGGTTAATGTCGATCCAGACAGACTGGTGTACTATAGACTGGAACTCGACGATATCATCGAAACGATTCGTGAGGAAAACCTGAACATGCCCGGAGGTTCAATCCAGACCGGTACGCTGAGGTACGCGGTCAGGGTTCCGGGCGAATTCACGACTCCGGAAGAAATCGGGGCACTGGTCATCAAGACGCGAAATCGACAGCCCATCGCCATAGAGGACGTGGCCGAGGTACGATTCGGATTCAAGGAGAAGGCGACCTACGCCCGCCTGAACGGACTGCCCTGCGTCTCACTGAATGTACAGAAACGAAGCGGGGAGAACCTGATACAGATTGCGGACGCGGTCAAGGAACTGTTGGAAGTAGAGCGTGAGCGGCTGCCGAAGACAGTAACCCTGGCTGTACTGGCGGATCAGTCCAAGGACATCCGGTCCATGATCAGCGACCTGGAAAACAATATCATTTCGGGGTTGATACTGGTGGTCTTCGTGTTGTTCATGTTCATGGGCGTGCGCAACGCGTTATTCGTGGCCATCGCGATCCCGCTGTCCATGCTCATTTCCTTCATCGTGATCGAGGCACTGGGTTACACGTTGAACATGGTCGTGCTGTTCAGCCTGATCCTGGCCCTTGGGATGCTCGTGGATAATGCCATCGTCATCGTGGAGAACATCTACCGGCATCGCGAGGAAGGAGCTCCGTTGATGCGTGCCGCCCGCGAAGGCGTGCGGGAGGTGGCCGTGCCGGTGTGCACGTCAACGCTCACCACACTTTGCGCCTTTGCCCCCATGCTATTCTGGCCGGGTATCATCGGCGATTTCATGAGCTATCTGCCAGCCACGCTGATTATCACACTATCTGCCTCTCTTTTCGTCGGGCTCATCATTAATCCCACCGTATGCTCCGTGTTGCTCACGGTTAACAGTAACCGGCAGGACCAGCGGTGGTTGATGATCGTGCGGCAGCGGTACAGCCGGATTCTCATGTGGGCCCTGGCGCATAGGGCGTCTGTCATGGTAATCACACTCAGTGCGTTGGCCGGAATGATCATGCTCTACGGTGTGATCGGCAAGGGCGTGGAGTTCTTCCCGTCAACGGAACCCAACCAGGCCTATATCGACGTCAATACTGCGATTGGCACCAAGCTGGATATCTCGGACGAAATCGTACGCCAGGCGGAAGCGTTAATCCAGGGCGTGCCCGACATGAGCCAGTACGTCGCGAGCGTAGGGGCCTCTCCAAATCCGCAGGATTTCAGCGCGGGAGGCGGGGGGACGCCGCACAAGTCCAGGATCATCGTGGACTTCATCGAGAGGCAGGACCGTGAACAGTCCTCCTTCGAGACGGTCGAAATGATCAGAAAGCGGATGGAGGATCTCATCGGCGCGGACGTGGAAATCATCACGCCTCAAACCGGTCCACCCACGGCGGCGCCTGTGAATATCGAGATCGTCGGGGAGGATTTCGCCGTGCTCAGCAGGCTGGCCCAGGAAACCGTGCTGCTAATCGAAAACATACCGGGCCTGGTGGACCTGAAGGACGACTATGACTCCGGCAAGCCGGAATTGAAAGTAGAAATCGACCGTGAACAGGCCGCCCTGCTGGATCTGAACACTGCCGAGATAGCCCGTGCGATACGCACGGCCATCAATGGCACGGAAGCCTCCAAGTACCGCGTAGGGGAGGAAGAATACGACATCGTGGTGCGATTCGCCGAACCCGAGCGTTCCACATTCGCCGATCTTGAACGGATACATATTAACCATGACGATCAGTTGATTTCGCTGATCACCCTGGCCCGCACCCGCGTAGCCGGTGGAGTTGGCTCCATCAAGCGGAAGGACCAGGAGCGGGTGCTTACCATAGAAGGAGACGTGGAAGGCCGGCTTGCGAACGACGTGCTCATGGACGTGCAGGAGGCACTCGACGACCTGGCCCTTCCGGAGGGCTATACCTTGCGATACGCCGGTGAGAACGTCGATCAGGAGGAAGCCACCGCATTCCTCTCCAAGGCCTTTCTCATCGCCCTGATCCTGATCACCCTCGTGCTGGTCACGCAGTTCAATTCCATCGCCATGCCCTTCATCATCATGATGTCCGTGGTGCTGTCGCTTATCGGCGTCCTTTTCGGACTGATCGTGACGGCAACGCCTTTCGGCATCATCATGACCGGTATCGGCGTAATCAGCCTGGCCGGGGTGGTCGTGAACAACGCCATCGTGCTGATCGACTATATTCGAAAACTTCGGAACCGCGGACTGGGTCGACAGGAAGCGATCGTACAGGGCGGTGTGACCCGATTGCGGCCGGTTCTGTTGACGGCGATCACCACCATCCTCGGTCTCATTCCCCTGACCACGGGGTTCAGTTTCAATTTCATGACTATGTCCCTGGAAGTAGGTGGAGAAAGTTCGCAGTGGTGGGGCCCCATGGGAGTGGCGGTGATCTTCGGACTGACCTTCGCCACGGTGCTGACGCTGATCGTGGTACCCGTCATGTACGATTTCATATCGGGATGGACCGAACGCGGTGATGGGGAAGTGACGGAGGAGGAAGGCCGCGGCCGGGATACCGAACCTGCCGTGAACCAGCCCGTGCCGGCGGTTTGACCGGAAGCAACAGGGTGAATCCGGAGGACAACATGATTCGCGGAATGATAAAAGTTCTTTTGGCATTCTTTTTATTGATAGGTATCACATCCCCGACGTCGGCGCAGCAGGACGAAGAACCGGCGCAGCCGGGCAGTGAAATCGTCCTTACGCTGGAACGGGCCGTCGAACTCGCAATGAAAAACAATGAATCCCTGTTGAGTTCGCGGGTCGAGATGGACCGGGCGCGGGCGCAGGTCAAGGAGGCCTTTTCAGAGGCGCTGCCGCAACTCGATTTCAACAGTACCTTTACCCGGAACTGGTCATTGCCCGTTTTCACATTCGGCGGACAGCAGTTCAAGGCGGGAACCGACAACGTGATCAACTTAGGGCTTGATCTTTCACAGACCATCTACCGGGGCGGACAGGTCGGTTCCGGTTTGAAGATGGCTCGATATTACCGACAGATATCGGAAACCAACACCCAACATGTGCGGGAAAACATCGTGCTCATGGTACACAACAGATACTACGATGTCCTCCTGGCTGAAGCGATCGTGGAGGTTTCCCAGGCGGCGTATGATCGCGCGGTAGCCCAGTACGAAAGGGTCAAGCGGTTTTACGAAGCCGGTACGGTGTCCGACTACGATGTCCTCAGGTCGAAGGTGGAATTGACCAACGCCCATCCACCAGTCACCCAGGCCAGGAACCGCCTTACCATTTCACAGGCGAACCTCAAGCGCCTGATTGGATTGCCCCAGCGGTTACGGATACGGTGTACGGGCAATCTCGACGTCGATGTATCCGGCATACCGGATGACATAGACACGGCCGTGAACAAGGCGCTGTCGAACCGATCGGACCTGAAAGCGGCGCAGTTGCAGGCCGCGATGGACGACGCGTCGATCCAGTTCGCCCGGGGGGAAAACCGTCCCGACATATCGCTTTCCGCCGGATACCAGATGCAGGCGCAGGTAAACGACTCCCGTTTCAAGTCTCTCGCGTTCAACGATTTCTCGAGAAGCTGGAACACGCTGCTCAACGTATCCTTTCCGGTGTTTGACGGCAGG
This sequence comes from bacterium, assembly GCA_965225915.1. Lineage (GTDB taxonomy): Bacteria > JAAXHH01 > JAAXHH01 > JAAXHH01 > JAAXHH01 > JAAXHH01. Next base: position 3,428,077 of record OZ245326.1, on the reverse strand, counting down.
CAGAACTCAGGTCGAATCATGCAGGCCCAGGCGGATTTCGAACGGTCGCGGTACAGCGAACGCCAGCTCAGGAACCAGATTGAAGTGGATGTCACCGAGGCCATGTTGAACGTAATCGAAGCGGCGGAACGTGTAGAAGCGGGTGCGGAGACCATTGACCTGGCCAGTCGCGGATTGGCCATCGCGCAGGTGCAATACGAAGGCGGCATCAGCACGCAGCTCGAACTGATTGATGCGCAACTCACCCTCAAGCGGGCCGAGACCGATCACGTAACCGCGAAATACGACTACGTCACGGCCGCATCGAAGCTTCAGAACATCTTGGGACTGTTGGACTTTCACAAGGACGGTTAAAGAAGGGTATTCCTATCGCGCGGAGCCTGGTCCCCGGTAGGAGCGCCTGAACGGAAGACCAAAAGGCTCCTCGAAAGGTCGAAAGGGAACCAGGTCCGCGATTTCCTGCACCCGCTCCATAACCGCCTCCGGAAGCGGCCCGGCTTCCACGTAACCGACGTTCTGTTCGACCTCTGCGACCGACCTCGAACCAGACAGCACCGTGGAAATGAGCGGATTGGTGATCACCCAGCGGATCGACAGTTCCGGAAGGGACATACCCAGTTCCGCCACCAGGTCGTACAGCCGCTTGAACTGCTCGCGGCGGGGCGGTGACAACCATGGAGCACCGTTTTTCACCTGGTCGGTGTAGCAAGCGGCCAGCGCCCCCTGCTGAAGGGGCGATCCCACGATAATTCCCATGTTCTGTTTCACGGCCTCGGGGATCACCGCGTGCCGGGCTTCCTGCCAGAGCAGGCTGTAATTGAATGCCGTGAGCACCACGTCGTATGCGCCGGTCGCCATAATGGCGGGCAGCGTATATGCCGTGGTCCCTCCAAGGCCGGTGTGACGGATTATACCTTCGAACTTCAATTCCGCGAGCAGTTCGCAAACGGGTCCGTGAAACTTCTCCCAATCCGTATACCAGTCATACTGGCCGGGCCGGTCCGGTTCGTGGATCATGAGTATATCAATCGTGTTTCTCTTCAGCAGTTCCAGGCTGGTCTCTACGGACCGCCGCAACTGGTCCTTGTCCCGGGGTTCGAAGGGATCGGGACGCCCGCCGAGCTTGGTCGATAGGATGTAGGGCTGATCCACGCCTTCCAAGGCCTGGCCCAGCACTTCCTCCGAATCGTGGTACGCCGGCGCCGTGTCAACACAGTTTATGCCTAGTTCCAGTCCTCGTCGAACCGCCCTCACGGCATCGGCACGATCCGAACCAATGGACGAAACAAACAATCCGCCGAAGCCGATCTCGCTGACCCGAATTTCTGTTTTCCCCAGGATCCTGTGTCGCATGGCCACCTCGCAAATCGCGTACCCCGATCTTGACATTGACTGAATGGATTGTATATAGTCCCACCATTGAAACGCCAGTTTATATTTGGTTGTCCAATTTTAGATCATTCCGGTTCGAGCCGGATCAGGATGCCGCACCGTTGGGTTTCCGGGGGAGAATGCCGAATGCCTTACAAGCTCCAACCTGGCCAGATGTACATGATGCCGACACATTTCGGTCCGGGACTAGGCCCGAGGCAAGGACCGGACGGACGCAGATTCGAATGTCAGGATTCCCCGTGGGCCACTTCTTACTCCGTGAGTTTCATTACCAGGGCGGAACAACTTGAAGCCCTGCTTCCAGTGGGATTCAGGCTGGGTGGCGAACCGGTGGTTACCGTGACCGTCTCCTATCTGACCGAAATAGAATGGCTGGCCGGAAGGGGATACAATACCCTGGGGGTGAGTTTCCCGGCTGAATTTGAAGGGAGCGAGGACCGAGCCAGGGGTCCCTTCCTCGCCGTGTTGTGGGAAAACCTCGCCGACCCGATCCTGACGGGAAGGGAACAACTGGGATTTTCAAAGATCTATTGCGCGATCCCTCCTCCCGTTGTCCTGAACGGAGAGACCCGCTGCACGGCGGACTGGCTTGGATTTGCCTTCATGGACATGTGTCTCACGGAGATGAAAAGGTCGCCTGACGAGGGGGTGGTCGTACCCGCGGTTCAGGAAGAGGATCCTGTTCAATCGGGGACCCTTCACTACAAGTATGTTCCCAGAACCGGCGAATGGGGTACAGCCGATGCCGAATACGCCGTGTTGACACCGTCCGCCACTCCTAACCGCAGAGTGATCGCGCAGTGGCACGGAAAAGGCAGCGTACGGTTCCATCGGGCCACGTGGCAGGATCTGCCGACCCAGTATCATATCGTCAACGCGTTTCAGGAACTGGACCAGGTCGCTTTTCGCGGCGCGGGTATCGTCAAGACCGTCGGCGGCAAGGACTTAAGCGACCAGCGTATTCTAAGGTAACCGGACGCCCGGTCTCCGAGACGGGTTCGTGATTCGTGGAGCACACATGGCACGTCAGCAAAACTCAGGCAATCGTATCTTTCACCGTGCCCGGAAGGACCATTGGCCCCGGATCTCGCACGGCAAGGGATGTAATCTGTATGACACGGAAGGCAGGGTCTATCTGGATGCCTGCGCAGGGGTACACGTTATCAGTATCGGTCACGGGGTCGAGGTAATCGCCGAGGCCATGGCCGACCAGGCCCGTAAAGTCGCCTTCGCCTACGGCCAGTTCATCAGTCAGCCCCAAATCGACCTCGCCCGCAAGATTACTGAAATGACCCCGGAGGGCATGGGACGCGTGTTTTTTGTTTCCGGCGGATCGGAGGCCACGGAAGCCGCCATGAAGATCGCGCGGAAATACCACATCGAATCCGGAAACCCGTCCAAGTACCAGGTCATATCCTGCTGGCAGAGCTGGCACGGCAATACGATCGGCGCCCTGTCCATGTCGGGTCGGTCAGCCTGGAGGAAGGACTACACACCGTATCTGCTGGATTTCCCCCACATATCGCAGCACAGCACCGACGAACTGGAGCGCGTCATCCGGCAGATTGGCGCGGAGTACATATCCGCGTTTATCGTCGAACCCGTGCTGGGAACATCCGCCGCCGGACTGACGCCGCCCGATGATTACTTCAGGACAGTCAGAGAGATCTGCGATCATTACCGAATACTCATGATCATCGATGAAGTCGTTACCGGCTACGGCAGGACCGGGGTCAACTTCGGGATCGACCACTGGGGAGTTGTACCGGACCTGATGGCGACCGGAAAAGGACTGAGCAGCGGCTATACCCCGATCGCCGCGACCATCGCGCGAGACGAGATTTACGAGACCATTTACGAAACAGCCCCAGCGTTCGTACACGGCCACACCTATGGCGGCAATCCCCTGTCCTGCGCCACCGCCCTGGCGGTGCAGGAATATGTCGAAAGTCATGATCTCGTAAGGCGTTGTGCGGAAATGGGTGATGTAATGCTTGAACAGCTGCAGACGTTGACCGACCTGTCCATCGTGCGAACGGTACGGGGCAAGGGCCTGCTCTGCGGGATCGAATTCGCGGCGGACAAAGACCGGGGAGTTCCCTTCGATCCCGTGCTGGGTGTGACGGGTCGCATCGTGAAAGAAGCCTTCGACCGGGGTGTACTGATCATGCCCGGCGCACCAGGTCCCCTGGACGGGGTCAACGGCGATCACGTCGCGATCAGCCCGCCCTACATCGTCACTGAAGACGAGGTGGGCCGCATAGCACGGGTGCTCCGGGAAGCCGTGGAAACGGTCGAGCAGACGCTATGATCCCTACTGCATGTAGTTTTTAACACCCAGGTCGAAGTAGGACCGGTAGGCTCCGTCGGCGAACAGCTGGCTGAAGGATCGCGTGTACTGGACTACCGTAGTCATCAGGTGGCTGTTTACCCGCTTTGGATGGGCCTTCTGACTCAGGTTCACGAATGCGCGGATAATCACGCTGCGGCTGTCCGTCGGCAGGTACCGGATGTTCTCAGCGAATTCGTCCAGGAATCCGTCGGGGTAGAGATAGTATTCGACATTCGAGAGATAGAATACGGATACGCGATCGCCCCTTTCCCGTACGTAGCGCCCGATGGCCTGGAGGGCGTGGCTGCCCGCGAAGTCCCCTGTGACGGGTATGATAGCATTCCGCGCCTGCATGTTCCGGATGAACAGGTAGTCCTCGTCCGAATTGAGAAAGTTGCCAAGATCGCCCTCAAGATCCCGGCCCAGTAAAAAGGACCGGTAGGTGATGAAGGCAATCCCGCGGTTTCCATCCGACCGGTACTCCCACTTCAGGTCCAGGTGCCGCTCGAAAAAAGCCCGGTACAACTCGGATACACGCAAGTAATCTTCATCGCTTAAAGAAACTCCGAACGTCCGTATTTGCGCCTGGATACGTTCCAGGTTGCGACGGTAGTAATCATCGGCGCCGGACGTGCGGTCGAAGTACGCCACCAGATCTTCGATCGAGGGGTCCCGGTCATTGAACAGGGAATCCGAAAGGGGTTTGCTGAAGAGCAGGGAAAGGAATTCCGTTCTCGTTTCCGCCAACGCAAAAATGGCCTTGTAAATCAAATGCTCGATAAGGTTGTCGCGACGGATATCTAGAATGAAGGCATACTGCGGCCTGATCTGCGCGATGTACGTGAAATTCTGATCGGGCCCCACGCCGATGTAGACCCCGCCGCTCACGCCTATGCGTTCGAGCTTCTGTTTTACGTGGAGATAGCCTTCCTCGTTGGATACGATATTGTCGCTGTCGAAGAAACCGCCGGGTTCGGAAATGGTATCCACCAGGGTAGCAAATTGGTCGGCGGAGAATTCGACGGCGGAGTCCTGCGAATTTGGAATTCCGCAGCCTGCAATCAACAGGAGGAAGACGGCGAGTCGTGCCAACCCCCCTTTCGATATATCCATGATGTCGAACCCTCAGCAGTTCCGTCAATAAGCCGGAAAATTCCGATGGCGTTTCTTCTGTTATTACTATATCACGGACCCTGAGGGATTCAAAGGTGTTTATGGCCAACGTCCTTCGCGCTCAGGATTCCAGCCATCTGGCCCGGTCCAGCGTGCGATACTGTATCGCTTCGCTCACGTGTTCCGCGTTGATGCGGTCCTCGCCGACCATGTCGGAGATGGTCCTGGCGACCTTTAGAATACGATCGTAGGCCCGGGCGGACAGGCCCAGCCGTGCGATTGCGCTTCGCAGCAATTCCTGGGCCCTGGGGTCCATCCTGCAGAACCGGCGGAGGTCGCGGGGCTCCATGTGGGCGTTGCTGAACGAAGAGGGATGGTCCTTAAAACGTCGCAGCTGACGTTCCCTGGCCCGGTTGACCCGGACCCGGATGCATTCGGAGGATTCGCCGCGCGAACCGTCGCTAAGGGCCTTGAACGGAACGGCAGGCACCTCGATATGCAGGTCGATCCGATCGAGCAGCGGACCCGAAATCCGGGTCATGTAACGCTGTATCTGGGTGGGCAGGCAGGTGCATTCATGACGTGGATCACCGAAGTATCCACACGGACAAGGATTCATGGCAGCGACCAGGGTATATCGCGCGGGATAGGTCAGGGACCGGGCGGCCCGGGAAATGGTTACCTTACCTTCTTCGAGGGGTTGCCGCAGTAGCTCGAGCACATGCTTTCTGAATTCAGGGATTTCGTCGAGGAACAGCACACCGTTGTGGGCGAGAGAGACCTCGCCGGGTTTCGGATATCTCCCACCGCCGATCAACCCGGCGTCGGTGATGGTGTGATGCGGCGCACGATAGGGCCTGGAGGTGACCAGGGGCGTAAAGGGCGGTATCTTTCCGGCCACGCTATGGATCTTCGTGGTTTCCAGCGCTTCCTCGAGGGTGAAATCGGGAAGTATGGAAGGTACGCAGCGAGCGAGCATGGTTTTGCCCGATCCCGGTGGACCGATAAGCAACAGGTTGTGCGAACCGGCGGCAGCCACTTCAATGGCGCGTTTAACGTGGTCCTGCCCTTTGACATCGGCGAAATCAAAGGGGGATTCCTCCCGGGCGGTAAGAAGCTTGTTCACATCGCACTGGAACCGATTCAGGGTAACTCTGCCCTGCAGGAAACGTACCGCCGATTCCAGAGAGGGCACGCCATGCACGCAGATGTTTCGGGCCATCGCCGCCTCCTCCGCATTCTCTACTGGCAGGAGAATCCGCCGCGCGCCCAGACGCTGTGCGGCAAGCGCGATCGGCAACGCGCCTCTTATCGGACGCAGCGCCCCATTCAGCGACAATTCGCCCAGAAGGATCGTATCTTCGAGTGACTGGCCCGGTAACTGTGCCGACGCGGCCAGTATCCCCACGGCGATGGGCAGATCGAATGACGAACCTGCCTTGCGCACATCCGCGGGCGCCAGGTTGATGGTAATTCGCCGGTAGGGATAGGAATATCCGGATTGCTTTATCGCCGCCTCAACACGATCCTTGCTCTCCCTTACGGCGGTGTCGGGCAACCCGACGGTTGAAAAATGAGGCAGGCCGTTCGTAATGTGCGTTTCCACGTCCACAAGAAAGGCATCGATGCCGTGTAGGGCACCGCTTGAAACCCGAGAAAGCACGCAACCCTCCGTACCGAGTACAGTCATAGACTGCATGCGATGGAAGGGGTAATCCAGCATCCCGTTCCGTGGCATGTATACGTCTCATACAGTCGGCGAGAAGGGCAAAACCTCGTTTCCCTTTACAATGAAAGCGCTGAAGGATTTATGTTGCCAATCCGTCCCGCGTCACATATATTAAAAAACTAATTTTTCGGTGAGGCTGATCTCTTGTCCACGATCAACGACAATCTGGTCCAGGTGTACGACCGTATATCCAGGGCTGCCGAACGAGCCGGCCGCGAGGCCTCATCCATTCACCTCATTGTGGTATCGAAAACCAAGCCCCTCTCGATGATTGAAGAAGCTCGACGGGCCGGTGTGACGAATTTCGGGGAAAACAGGGTGCAGGAGGCGCTGGAGAAGCATCGACCGGACGACGGAGTCACGTGGCATCTGATCGGTCCGTTGCAGCGGAACAAGGCGAAGTTCGCGGTGCGGATTTTCGATATGATTCATTCAGTCGACCGGTTTTCGCTTGGCCAGGAACTGGACCGTCGGCTGCAGCACACGGGCAGGACCATGCCCGTGTTGATCCAGGTAAATACCTCGTCGGAAGAGACGAAGGCGGGCGTAGAACCCGACCGGGCGATGGAACTCGCGGAACAGCTGTCCACGCTGCCCCGGTTGGCCGTCAAGGGACTGATGACGATTCCGGCGTTTACGCCCGATCCGCAGGATGCCCGGCCGGCATTTCAGCTACTTCGGGAAACGAGGGACCGCATAGCCTCCGCCGGTATCGCCGACGTTGGTATGAACGTACTGTCCATGGGCATGTCCCATGACTTCGAGGCCGCCATTGAAGAAGGCGCGGATATGGTTCGCGTCGGAACGGCCATTTTCGGCGCCCGCCAGGCGTGAATGCCGCATATTTCCGAAGTGAAAACAGGGATCCAACATGGGATTGATCGAGTTCCTAATACATATTTACATGCTGGCGTTCGGCCTGCGGCTCTTCATGCCCGCGGCGAGCCCGTTCAGCGAGAATCCTATCCAACGGGGCCTTTATACGGCGACAGAGCCTGTACTTCGGCCCATCCGGCAAATCATCATGCGAGGCGAACCGCGTTTCGACTGGTCGCCCCTGTTTGCCATACTCGCCCTCGTGGTTGTTCGCGGGTTCCTCGCCACCGTAATTTCGGGCGTCCCTATGCCGGTCTCTATCCTCTCCGGTTTGCTGGACGTGTTCGATTTTGTCGTGCGGGTACTGGCCATCCTGTTCCTCGGCGCGTTTTTCATCTCCATTGAATCTCCTTTCGCATTCAGCCAGTCGGGACACATGATGCACAATATCGCCCACATGTTCCTCGGCCCCATCCGTCGTGTTACAGGTCACCGAATAGGACGGGCGGACATATCCGCACTACTGGGGATTTTGGTGTTAGGCGTTGTTCATGCCCTGGCACTGTACCAGTTCGAAGCGCTGTTCGCCCAGCCTGACCAGCCTTTGTTCAGAATGATCCAGGAGAGCATCGTCTACCTGATCGACTTTGTTTTCGACGTGCTTTTCATCGTGATACTCGTGCGCGCGGTGCTCTCGTTTTTCAACCCGGATACGGGCAACGCGCTCTTTCAGATGCTCATCCTGTACAGTGATCCCATTCTGACGCCCATACGAAGAATACTGCCGTCTACGTACGGCATCGATTTTTCACCACTGATAGCTATCCTGATACTCAGGTTTATCCAGGTGAGTCTCCTGCCACTGTTGCTTCAGATTTAACGGCAGGAGTGTGCCCGAAACGAGGTGATTTCATGGACATGAGTCCGGAAGAAATACGGAGTCAGAAATTCAGGTCGCGTTGGGTAAGCGGTTATGACATGGATGAAGTGGAGGCGTTTCTGAATTCGACCGCCAGCGCGTTCGATACGCTCGCCAGGGAAAACCAAACACTGCGCGGGAAGGTTGCGGAGATGGAAGGCGAACTGACAGATATCGGCAGGAGGCGAAAACTCCTGGAAGACGCGCTGGTCTCCGCGCAGCGGGTCATTCATGACATGAAGGCCAATGCCATGAAAGAAGCGGAAAACGTATTGAAGGAAGCGGAAAACCAGGCGGACCGATGGATAGCCGACGCGAACAGCCAGGTTACCGAAATCAAGCGAGAGCTTCGGGAACTCACCACCTTGAGAAAAAACTACGAGGTTAAATTCAGAATCCTGCTGGAATCCCACCAGGAACAGCTTAGCTCGATGCGGAGCATGACGGGCGAAATCGAAGACACGGCAACTACGGGTCAGGCGATTTGACCGGGGTTCCCACTGATCGAAACTGACATACTACATTCTGTCGGCGTACAGGTACGATCATGATGACGTACGATAGAATCTCGAAGTTGGCCAGCCGGGTGGGAGAACGGCTGCAGGGTTGCAGGATCGTCGGCCTTATGCTTCCCGTCGAATCTTCGAACGCGTTTCCGTGGAAGGAGATCGATTCACCGGCATCCTGGGCACCCTTCGAATCGGTGTATCGAACCGGTCCGACACAGGTGCTATACCTGAATACGGGCATGGACCTGGAACGCAGAATCGATGCGGTGCGTGTCCTGGGGACGTTGCGGTCCGAGGGTTTGATTATAGCAGTTGGATGTTCATCCCTGGTTGGGGAACTCGGAGCGGGATCTTGCGTGATCATTGAGGATCATATCAATTGCACCGGCGAGAATCCGCTCCGGGGATCGAACGACGATCGACTGGGCCCGAGGTACCCCAATATGAACGAACCCTATGACGCCCGTTGGTCGCTCAGCCTCGAGCGAGCCGCCGTATCGATGGGTATGTCCCCCCAAAGGGCTGTGTACGGACGGATTGGGCGGTCCTGGACCGGGGAAAACCTCAGTGCGTGGGCACAGGCGGGGGTAGATGTAGCTGGTGGAGGGTTGTTGGATGAAGTGATTTCGGCAGTACACTGCGGCTTGCCGGTCGCCGCGGTGGGTATCGTTGAAAAAGTTTGGCCCAACGACGGATCTGATGTATGTTTGCCGAAACCCGCGCTCGGCGTGGATTACGGTCGATTGACGGAACTAATCAATCAATGTCTGCATTGTCGTGGAGGTATGGATGACGGGTGAAAATTTGAAGCGATTCGAAAAGCTCTTGCTCGAAAAACGCGAAACGCTGTTGCATGAACTGGGGTATTTCGGGGAAAAGATGATTAACTCCAAGGCCCGTGATGTTGCGGGCAGTTATCCCTTTTCGGAACACCCGGCGGACCAGGGCACCGAATCCATGGAGCAGGAACAGGCCTATGACCTGGCTTCACGCGAAGGCAGGTTCCTTTTTCATATCGACGAAGCCCTGGAACGCATTAAGAACGGCGCCTACGGTAGCTGTTACGCATGCAATGGTGAAATCGGCAAGACCCGCCTCGAGGCCGTTCCCCATGCCCGGATGTGCATAGAATGTAAATCCAAGGAAGAGCGAGGTTTGATCTAACATTATTGGACAGCACCCATTAACAAAGTCGATCGTCGTCTGCGCAGGTATCCTGATCCTGGACCAGATTACGAAGATCGCCGTTCAGCAGTGGATGACGCTGCACCTGTCCTATCCCCTCCTGGGGGATGTGGTCCAGTTGACGCACATTCGAAATCCCGGCGCCGCTTTCGGAATAACGATCGGCGGCCGCTGGCTCTATCTGGTTCTGTCGATCATTGCCTGTATCGTGATGATCTATTACCTCGTCAAACTTCCGCCCACCGAGAGATGGGGGCGGTACGCCATGATGATCATACTGGGAGGCGCGTTCGGGAACCTGGTCGATCGCGTGCTCTACGGCGAGGTGACGGATTTCATCGATATAGGTGTAGGAGCGTACCGATGGCCCGTTTTCAACGTGGCGGACTCCGCCGTAACCATCGGAATTATCGTGCTCTTCACTCGACTGTCCGCCATAAGCCGGATCATGAACGATGAAGCGCCTTCCGGGTGAACGGGAGGGTTCCTTCGTCCAGACCGTGGTGCCCTCCGAACAGTCGCTGAGGCGCCTGGATCAATATCTTGCGGAAACGGACCTGCCCGTCACAAGGTCCCGAATCCAGCGGTGGATTCGGGAAGGCGCGGTTTCGGTAAATGCGATTGTCGTCGAAAAGAGCAGTCACAAGGTGTCCGAAGGCGACATAGTCACCGTTGTCGTGCCAGCGCCCCCTCCTTCCAATATCGAACCGGAATCCATTCCGTTGGATATTGTCTACGAAGACGAGGCGCTCCTGGTCGTGAACAAGGCGGCAGGTATGGTCGTACATCCCGCTTGCGGCCATACCAGGTCGACGTTGGTAAACGCGCTTTTGCACCACTGCGAGCACCTGAAAAATTTCGAAGATCCCGTCAGGCCGGGCATTGTACACCGGTTGGACAAGGAAACATCCGGCCTGATCATCGTGGCGAAACGTGAAGACGCCCACGCGTTTCTTTCCCGCCAGCTGGCCGAGCGCCGCATCAAACGCGGATATACGGGCCTGGTCTGGGGATGTCCCGCGGAGACTTCCGGTTCGATCGACGCCCCGATCGGACGGCATCCAAGGTACAGGCAGCGGATGGCCGTGGTCGAGGCGGGTCACGGTCGCAGGGCCGTCACCCATTTCCGGGTGAGCGACGCAATGGAGGACGGGACGTTACTTTCCCTGGCGTTGGAAACCGGGCGCACCCATCAGATCCGGGTTCACCTGGCCCATATAGGTCATCCCATCATCGGAGACCCCCTTTACGGAGGCAGGGTCAAGTGGCTGGCGCGTATTGCGCCCCAGCGCCGTCCCGGATTGAGAATGATGCTGGATGTCCTGCGGCGGCAGGCGCTGCATGCATCGAGGCTGGAGTTTGTCCATCCCTACTCGGGACTGATCCACACGTTCAGGGTACCCGTGCCCGATGATATGCAACAGGCTTTCTCCTTACTGTCAGACAGCTCGGTTCGGTCGACACTTCCCGTCCGAAAAAGTGGAACCGATCCGGAAACCGCCTGCTAGCGCAGGACACCCGGTCTTCAAAATACCATGCTAGAATCATCTTTAGTCGAAGCACGCTCGGATATCCTGTGGCACAGGGTCGTCGAGGGTTTGACCCGCATGACGGCCGCTACGGGAGAAGCCGACCTGTCCGCCGTCATTGAAGAAATGTCCATGGAGTTGTCGGGCGCCGAAGTGTGCCGGTTTTTCATGGTGGACTACGTCTCGAACCGGATCGTCTTCGAAACGTCAAACTGCGGTTTTACCCAATCTGTTGCGTCCCGGGATGTAGGAGAATTGCTGACCTGGCTGCGGCCCCAGCCGAGTACACGGTTGATTGACGACATACGCCAGATGGACTGGCCCGTGAGCACCATGGCCGACCAGGGATCCCATACCGGCCACGCCGTGCTGTTTCACCACCAGATCGATGACCGGTTTCATAGCGTCATGCTCGCGATCATGGCTTCGGACCAAGCCGAATTCGACGCCGAAAGGCTGGAAGTGACCATATCCCTGGCGCGCCATGCGGGGTACGCGGTCACCCGTCTACTTCATTTCAAGCTGGCCCGGAAGGAAATGCTGCATCGGACCGCATTGTACGAGGTTGGCAAGAAGATCAGCAGTTCGCTGGACCTGAACGAGGTGTTGAACCTGATCATTGACGCCCTGCAAACCGTGGTTCCCTATGACGCGGCAGCCATCTTCCTTTTGGATGAAGACCATGACGCGGTGGTCGAACGCACCATCAGGGGCTATTCGACCGATATGGATACGATCAACCTCAAAATGGGCGAAGGCATAAGCGGTTCCGCGGCCGAAACCGGAAAGGCGATCATCGTGCCCGATGTATCCAGGGACGACCGATACGTGCCGCACCGTCACGGGACGAAATCTGAAATGGCCGTGCCCCTGCTGTCCGGCGCCCAGGTCATCGGGGTCTTCAACATAGAAAACGACCGGGTCAATGCCTACAACGAGGAGAGTCAGTCCCTGCTCGAAGCCTTTGCCTCCCAAGCGAGTATCGCCATACAGAATGCCCGGCTCTTCGACGACGCCCGTCGTAGCCGATTGCTGGACCGGGAGTTGGAAGTCGCCGGAGAGATACAGCGGGCTCTGTTGCCACGGGCCTTGCCCGACGTGCCCGGTCTGTCCCTGGCCGTGTTCAGCGAACCGAGCAGGGAGGTCGGGGGAGACTTCTACGATTTCATCCCCTTTTCCGACAAGCAGTTGGGCGTAGCCGTGGGAGACGTGGTCGGCAAGGGCATACCCGCGGCGTTGACCATGGCGTCGCTTTACACGTCTTTTCACGAATACGCCAATTACTACGTATACCTGCCGAGTTACGTGATCGGCCACGTCAATGAAGTGTTGTACGAAGTCACGTCGGCCGATCGATTCGCGACCCTATTCTACGGAATCGCGAACATGCAGGAAAATACCTTTCTGTATTGCAATGCCGGCCATCCACCTCCGCTGCTGTGCCGAAAGTCCGGTGAGACCGTAAACCTCTACACCGGAGGGCTGATCGTGGGTTCATTCGAGGACGCGAGTTTCGACGACGGCCGGGTGTACCTGGGCGAAGGCGATGTCGTGGTCCTGTATACGGATGGCCTTATCGAGAAGTCCAACGACAGGGACGAGATATTCGGCATAGACCGGCTTGAGCAAGCCATCAAGGACTGTCATTCTTGTCCTGTCGAGGAAATACGGGATCATTTGATCGATGTGTGGCGCGCCTTCGTGGGTAACGGACGCCAGGACGACGATACTACGATGATTGTCGTCAAGCGGGAGCACTAGCTATTCTGGATGAATGGGCGGATGGAATGCCCGGTCATCGAACGATTCACACATCGCGTCACTTGGAGGACTGCGAATGGGCGTTCGTATAGGTTTCATAGGAACGGGTGGAATCGCGGGCATGCACTTGAGTCTTCTGCCCGATATCGAGCGGGCTGAACTCGTGGCGTTTTCTGATCTGTTGATCGAGCGGGCCCAGGCGGCCGCGGACAAATGCGGCGGACGCGCGTACGCCGACTACCGCGAAATGCTGGACAGTGAGCAGCTTGATGCCGTGTACGTCTGCCTTCCTCCCTTTGCCCACGGTGATCCCGAATCCGCCGTACTGGAGAGAAACCTCCACCTTTTCGTCGAGAAGCCTCAGGCGCTGGACATGGGAATTGCACGGGACATTGCGGCGCGCGTTGAAGAAAGCGGGATCCTTTCCTGCGTCGGGTACAACTGGCGGTACCTGGACGTTACGGAAAAGGCGCGGGAGCTGCTGTCCGGCATACGGCCCGCCCTGGCCCTCGGCTACTGGATAGGGAACACGCCCGGCTCTCCATGGTGGCGCGTGAAATCCAAATCGGGCGGACAAATCGTGGAGCAGACCACGCACGTGTACGACTGCGCGCGATACCTCATGGGGGATGTCGTCAGCGTTTATGCCGCAGGGAACGCGGGACTGATGCAGGATCTGCCCAACTACGATGTAGAGGACGCCAGCACCGTATCACTCACGTTTGAAAGCGGCGCCGTGGCCACCATACTTTCTTCGTGTGTCGCCGAGCAGGGCTATGGGACCGGACTGCAGGTCATTGCCCGCGGGATTACGGTCAAAATCGAAGGAAGAAGCCTGGTCGTCGAACGGGAGAACGAAACGGTGAAGTATCCGGGCCGGAACAACCCCTACCAACTCGAGAACGAACTCTTCCTACAGGCCATCGAAGAGGGGAATCCGTCGCTGATCAGGTCGGCTTACGGCGACGTGGTCAACAGCCTCGCCGTCACTCTTGCGGCAAACGAATCCATGGAGACGGGCCAGGTCGTTCACCTTGAGTAAGGCAAACGGTTATCCCAGGTAGCGCTTGAGGTTGTCGAACCCGATACGAACGCCGTCGATGGGGTGTTCGAACCCTTCGAATTCGATGGAAAGCACGCCATCGTATCCGTGTCTCGAAACGACGTCCAGGCAGGATGCCAGAGGTACTTCGCCATGCCCCACGATGGCGCCCTTGAGATAGTTGCCTCCCCGTGTCCGGAACCAGCCCTCGCCGGGGTCTGGCGCTGTGCCCGTCTTGGTAAGGAAGTCCTTGGCGTGGACATGGAAGGCATAGGGGATCAGGCGTCCAACGGCGGTGTCCGGCGGTTCATCCACGCACAGGAAGTTGCCCATGTCGATGAGTATGCCGAAATTCTCGTGATTCACGCCGTTGACCAGTTTCTCCAGCCGGTCGCTATCCTGGCAGAACTGGCCGTGGTTCTCTACCATAGTCCGGACGCCCAGGTCCGCCGCGAACTCTGTTACGGCGCGGATCGCCGGAATGAGAACGGCAAGGGCGTCCTCGAATGAACGTCCGCCGCGATGACCACTTGGAAATCCACGGGTAGCGTCGTGGCGCATACCGGGTGCGCCGAGCAGGTGAGCGATACGCACCTCGTCCTTCACCCGCTCAACCTCGTCCCTCCAGTTTCCCCCGCTGCCGTTGATGAAATCCGCCCCAACCGTGTAATTGGCAATAGGCAGGCCGGCCTCGCCGCACGCCTCGCGTACGGCCGGGGCGAAACTCGCCGGCGTTTCTCCCTCCGGCAGGTGCAAAGATGAGAATTCGATTACGTCGAATCCAAGTTCCGCCGTCTTACGGATCACGTCGAATTCCGTCATCTCGCCGCTGCGCACCAGTCTGCTATAGCTGTATGAACTCACGCCGAATTGCATAGTATGCCCCTGGGCATGGAGTGTTCAGTCTACATCCGGTCAGCCGGTCTACATCCGGTCAGCCGGTCTACATCCGGTCAGCCGGTCTACATCCGGTCAGCCGGTCTACATCCGGTCAGCCGGTCTACATCCGGTCAGTCGTGTTCACGATGCGGAAACCACCGGATGCAGGACGGCATTCTCGTAATCGGAAAGGACTTCGGATACATTCGGCGCATCGGGGAAGAAAGAAAGAATGCGTAGCAGCACTTCGTCCAGCATAATGTCGGGACAGGAGGCGCCGCAGGTCAGGATGATGTCCACTGGACGGCTGGCAGGCAGCCAGCCGCTGGTTTGTACCACTGACTTGGAGCCCAGGTCGAAGTACTGGATCCGGCTTTCAGATAGAATGTCTTGGCTGCTGTTGATAAAGTAGGTACTGATCGTCTCCTCGCAAAGCTCGACCAGGTGGGAAGTGTTGGACGAATTATACCCACCGACGACCAGGGCCAGGTCCGCCCCTCTTGCTATCATGGCATAGGTGGCGTTCTGGTTTTCGTTGCTGGCGTAGCACAGGGTATCCGAGGTGTCCGCGAAATGGTCGGCTATGTTCTCCGCTCCGTACCGATCTTCCAGCGCATCCTTGATGAGCCGGGCGATCTCGTGGGTCTCGCTGGCGAGCATGGTGGTCTGATTGATCACGCCAACGCGATCCAGATGGATTTCCGGGTTGAACCCCGCCGAGCAGTTTTTGCCAAAAACCTCGAAAAATCGATCCCCGCCCTGCCTGCCCATGATGATATCGGCGAGGATGAGGGTTTCTTCGCGGTCCCGCACCACGACGGTCGGGGCCTGCTGGACACTGTGGGAAAATGTCGCACGCGTTTCCTCGTGGTGGGGTTTCCCGTGAATGACCACCGTGAATCCCTGCTGGCCGATCTGACCTCCCCGGGTCCAGACCTTCTCGACGAACGGGCAGGTCGTATCGTAGGTGCAGAAGTCGATGCCCCGCCGGGTCAGCATTTCCTTTATCTCTACGGTCGTACCGAAAGCCGGCACGACAACAAGATCCTCTGAGGTCAGTTCGTCCCAGGATATGAGCTGCTCGCCCAGGGTGGTGTGCATGAACCGGATGCCCCTGGATTGCAGGTCGGTGTTGACATTCGGATTATGGATCATCTCGCTGAGCAGGTATATCCGCTTGTCCGGGTTTTCTTCAAGCGTCTTGTACACGATTTCGATCGCGTTTTCCACGCCGAAACAGAACCCGAAATGTCTCGCGAAGATGAACCGAACGCTGTCGAAGTCCAGCACTGTTGGCGCAAGGTCTTTCTTCTTGGGATCGACCAGCTGCCTGCCCTTCTTGATCCTGGACGTGATCTTGCTCTTGTAGTAACTGGGTATGTTGAACTGGCGCGCCATTGTTAAGCCCTTGTGGATATAGCCTTTACCGGAACGCTAATTTAACACGGACGGGCCTGGAGGGCAATTGTTTTGGCTATACGGCAGCTAAATGCGGTGAGCCAGGGTTTCGTCGATGTGCTTTTTCAAATACACCGTAAAGGGCGTGCCCCCTGTACCGACATGCCCCTTGTCTTCCCGCTGTCCAGGTTTGAGCACATACATCGCCGCGTACTCGATATGCAGTCGCCGGAATTCGTATAGTGCTTCCACGGCGGAGTTGTATGCTTTTCTTACCCCTGGCAGGTCGTTCTTGCGTTCCAGGACAAACTCCCGGGCGGAAGGCCCGATTTCCACTTCTTCGATGAAATGGCGGTCCTGCACGGGCATGTAGTCGCGCATTTCCATCAGGTATGCCCGCATTTCATCGTAGCCGTGCTCGATTCCGAGAAACCCGTCCACGGCGTAAATGACCGCGCTCTGGGCCCCGGTTTCGCCGCGGAACTGCTGAGGCCGGCCGCCATAGGCTTCCACGCCCGAATACACCATGCCATCGGGCAGTTCGGGATTGTTCTTCCACCCGAACATGTAGGGCCTCACGCGGTGATAATACGTATTCGGATCGCAGCGCTCCGTCATCCGCTCCAGGACGGTACACATTTGATGGAGGGTCCCGGCCACCGCGTCCAGGCAGCGCACAATCGTTTCGGCCTCCCCCCGCGACACCGCTTCCTGCCCGGGGATCAACATGGAGAGGGCGCGGCCCGCCACGGCCTCGATGTGGACGTGGATGGTGACGAACCATTCTTCATCCATGCCGCCGAGGAAATTCAGAATCATGTGCAGATTCCCGACTTCGACGGGACCGTGCCGGTCGAATCTGCGCCAGTTGTACATGACCTGGGACGCATAGGTCAGCATGGGCAGACGGCCGAGGCGGCAGGCCACGCCGTGCCAAGCCTGGGCCAGGTTGCGCGGGATCGCCGTGGCGACGGGATGATCGGGGGCGAAGACGTACATGTTGGCCAGGAAGGATAGCAGGCTCATGGCCCGTTCATGTTCGGCAAGGGTATCCAGCCGATCCACCGCGAAAGGAGGCAGATCCTCCACGGCGGGACGGATATATTTCGACAGGGCCAGCTTCGGTAGCACGTCACCGGTCTGTTCCCAGTCTTCGAAGGGATCGGGCAGGCGGGTGAGCGGATCTTCAAGAGGAAGAAAACCGTGGGTAAGATCGCGCGTCGCAGGGGACATCAAAGGGGAATAGAGTGGTTCGGTCCTTTCCTGTACCATGGGAGCAACTCCGGGTTAGTCCCGTTTATCTATCTGGTCCCTTCGTCAGGCCGTTATCTGAAAGTCCTCGGCGTTCGGATCGTATTCGTCGAAGAGATCTTTTTTGGAGTAGTCCGCGGGGATATCCCGGTAGACTTCGAAGGGAGGATCGGCCTTGAGCCGATTGGGGTCGGTCAATCCGGCCACTTCACCGTCCCGGACGAGATGCACGTTAACCTCGTCGATCGAGGGAGGACACAGTCCCCGTTCGATCCCGACCTGTAGATACACCAGGTTCGCTGGTTCGAATCCCATGAGATGGGCCGCCACGAGATCCACCGCGGCCATGGATTCACCGGCTATGGCCAGGCCCGATGGAAAGTTGCGCCCCAGGTAGAAAGCGTTACCGTCACGGCCCACAATGCCCTCAACCACGTTGAAATCAGGTTGACAGGCCAGGTAGACGTCCCAGTGCATGTGGGCAATGGTCCGCTGCCAGGCTTCGTGGTCCTCGACGCGCATCCACTCTCGGCCCTGCTTTTTCTGATCGTCCGGTCCAAACGTGGCGCGCCAGGCGTCCGAACACAGGTGGCGTTCCATAACCGGAATCATGATCCCCTGCTGATTCTTGCCGCATAAAGTGGCCACGCTCAGGTTGTGTGTCTTCAGCTTGGGTACGTTGATATAGAACACGTTGTCCGCGGCGGCCCATCTGGAGATCCCGATGTTATGAAGCTGCACCGTGTCTCCGGGCGTGACGCGTACGTTGCCGAAATCCGCCAATTCAAGCAGCCGTACGCGCTTCTCGCGCGCCATCTCGGTGTAGCCGCTCCGGGCCCAACTCAAGTCTCGCTGGGCCAGCGACGTCGTGCGGCTTGTCGTTTCGGCGACGTACACCCGGCCTGTCGGGATGCCCGCGTCCTCGACGAAATAGTCGATGAGGCCGGCCACGAAGGCGGGATGGGTTACAATACCGCTGTTGCGCGGAGCACCTGCCGTGACATTGGGTTTCATCATCACGGCGCGGTTGCCGGGATCGATGTTCAGCGCACGCATCATCTGGCGGGCCGGGATTGCGAAGGTCGCGTCGTTCATCGCCCTCTCCACGGCCAGGCGGGTTTTCATGATGTACACGTCGGGGTTGGACATCCTAAGTATCCTTTACACGCTGAAGGTTCAGTTACACGCTAAAGGTTCAAGCCCATCGGCTCATCGTGACCTTTTGACGGGTATAGAAAGCGAATCCTTCCTTGCCCTGGACGTGAAGATCGCCGAAAAACGAGCCGTTCCAACCCGAAAACGGGAAAAACGCCATGGGTGCCGGCACGCCGACATTGATGCCCACCATCCCGGCGCTGACCCGGTGTCTGAAGGTCCTGGCGGACTTGCCGTCACCTGTGAACAGGACCGCGGCGTTTCCGAAACCGCTCTGGTTGCAGGCATCGATCCCCTCGTCCAGGCTATCGGTGCGTATCACGGACAGGACCGGACCGAAGATCTCTTCGCGAACGATCTTCATGCTGGTGGCGGCGGCGTCGAATATGGTGGGTCCCATGTAGAATCCGTCGGGAGTTTCCGGCACTTCCACACCCCGGCCGTCGCGATAGAGCGAAGCCCCATCCGACAAGCCGGACGCGATGTAGTCGTGTACCCGGTCGAGGTGCTGGCGGGTGACCACCGGTCCCATGTCCACCTCCGGGTTGCGATCCGTCGGTCCGACTTTCATTTCATCGAGGGCATCACGCAGCGGGGGCAGTACGCGCTCGGCGGCTTCCTCAACGGCCACGGCCACGCTGCCGGCCATGCACCGCTCCCCGGCGCAACCGTATACCGAACCGACCAGCGCATCCACCGTGAAAGCGGGGTCCGCGTCGGGCAGGATGACCATGTAGTTCTTTGCGCCGCCGGCGGCCTGCACGCGCTTGCCGTGGGCGGTTGCGGTCTGGTAGACGTGTCTCGCCACGGGTGACGATCCGACGAAAGACACGGCATCGATACCCGGATGGGTGCAAAGGGCGTTGACCACGTCCACGCCGCCGTGGACCAGGTTCATCACCCCGGGCGGCAGACCGGCTTCCTGCAACAGTTCCACGAGCCGTATGGCGGTCAACGGCACTTTTTCGGACGGTTTGAGCACGAAGGTGTTGCCGCAGACGATCGCAATGGGATACATCCACATGGGCACCATGGCAGGGAAGTTGAACGGGGTAATTCCCGCGCATACCCCCACGGGTTGGCGGATGGTGTCGCAATCTATGCCGCTGGCGATCTGTTCGAGGGAATCGCCCATGAGCAGCGTGGGCGCTCCGCAGGCAAACTCCACGACTTCGATGCCCCGGCGTACGGATCCCCGTGCCTCTTCCAGCGTTTTGCCGTGCTCCCGGGTTACCAGGCGGGACAGTTCCTCGAATTGCTCTTCAAGGAGATGTACGTACCGGAACAGGATCCTTGCGCGGTCGATGACCGGGGTGACGGACCAATCGGGAAAGGCCGCCCGGGCGGCTTGAACCGCCGAATCGACCTCGGCCTCGCCGCACATGGGTGTTCTGGCTATGACACTGCCGTCCGAAGGATTGAATACCGGTTCCGTTTCAACGCCGGGCGCGGCGGTCCAGTTTCCGTTTATAAACAGGGGACAGCCGTTTACTTCTGGATCTTTCATTTTCATCCTCGGTGATTAGTTTTCTGTCTCGATCAGCCAACCGTCTCGGGTTTTCCACTTTCGGCCGATTTGTAGGCCGCTTCGGTCAACTGCACCACTCGCAGGCCGCAAATGGGCGGAGCCTGCACTTCCGCCTCGCCCAGGATGGCCTCGATGAAATTATCGGCCGGCGGTTTCCCCCGGCCTGGGGTCCGAGGCAACCGAATGTCTTCCCCGTTGCGGTGGACAAACAGGGGTTCCGACGCGCCGAAACGCATGACGCCTTCCGTGCCGTAAAAGGTAAACTCTTCCCGCCATTCGGGCGACATGGACGTGTAGGACAGGTTGCCGACGGCGCCGTTGGTGAACTTGACCGAGATGGCCGTATTCACGTCGACCAGGGTGCCTTCGGGGTTAATGAAGGCATGAACTGACATGGGTTCCAGGCCGGTTGTCCACAGTAAAATGTCATTGATGTGGCTGCCCGTGTCCATGAAATGGCCGCCGCCGGAAAGCTCAGGATCGGCACGCCATGAAGCGCCGGGACTGAAGATTCCCAGGCAGTCCTGGGCGATGATGACGTGTACGAGCCGCACGTCGCCGATGACTCCGTTCCCGATCATCTCGCGGGCCTTGATGAACTTGCCCTCGCCATGCCGCTGATAGGCGACCGCAAGCACCTTGCCGGCCCTTTCTGAATAGTCGATGAAATCCCTGGCGTCCCGCGTCGTCGTCGCCATGGGTTTCTCTACCAGGACGTGCAGTCCCGCCTCCAGGCTGGTCCGGACCTGGTCCGCGTGCCGGGTGTGGGGCGTCGCGATAACGACCCCGTCCATTTGTTCCGATTCGATCATGGCCGCTAAAGTACCATAGTGATTCAAGCCCTGAACCGTAGGTCCGAGGGTCTTTTCCAGGCGGTTCATCGCCACCGGGTCGGTATCGAACAGCGCCACGACCTGGGCATCGTCGCGAGCGGACAGCATCCTGGCATGGTGGCCGCCCATACCGCCGGCGCCTGCTATGCCAATACGGAGTCTTGACATGTAAAATGATCCTCAGATGATATAGGGTCGTTCTGACAATGTAGGTTGGGAGACCGGCCCGGCCCCTGGGGGCGATATCCGGCGATGGCTCACTATATGAAGGGGGAGGTTAAAGATCAAGTAAGAAAATGGAAAGTGCTTGACATACGTTCCGGCGTGATCTTACGTTGGCCTTCGTTGTCCGCCCCTTCACCTTCACACGGAACACCTCATGGAAAACACGATGTTTGACTTAGTCAGTACCGTTCAGGGCTACGTATGGGGATTGCCCATGCTGGTGCTGCTGGGCGGTACGGGACTCTATCTCACGGTACTGCTGAAAGGCGTGCAGTTCCGTTCCCTGTTCCACGCGCTGTACCTGGCTTTGGTACGCCGCCGGGAGGCGGATGCCGAAGGGGATATCAGCCATTTCCAGGCCCTGATGACCGCCCTCGCGGCAACGGTAGGTACGGGAAATATCGCCGGCGTGGCCACGGCCATCGCGGCCGGAGGTCCGGGCGCGTTGTTTTGGATGTGGATGACGGGACTGGTGGGCATGGCCACCAAGTACTCGGAAGCCGTCCTGGCCGTCAAGTACCGCGAGAAGGATTCGAAGGGACTCATGCAGGGCGGTCCCATGTACTACATCACCAACGCGCTGGGCTGGAAATGGCTCGGCGGCGCCTATGCGCTTTTTGCGGCCCTGGCGGCCTTTGGCATCGGCAACATGACCCAGTCGAATTCCATGGCCGACGTGCTCCAGAGCACCTTTGGCGTGTCCCCCTGGATCACCGGCGGGGTACTGATGGTCGGAACGGGCCTGGTACTGATCGGCGGGATCAAGAGCATCGGCCGGGCGGCAAGCTTCATCGTCCCCACGATGATCGTCCTGTATATCATCGGCGGGTTGACGGCCATATTGATGAACGCCTCCGCAATTCCGGGTATCTTCGAACTCGTGGTCACGCACGCCTTCACGCCGGCCGCGGCCGCCGGTGGCTTCGCAGGCGCGATGGTCCGCCAGACGGTCCAGTTCGGGGTGGCAAGGGGGATATTCTCCAACGAATCCGGACTGGGTAGCGCGGGTATTGCCGCCGCGGCCGCCCAGACCAAAGATCCCGTCACCCAGGCCCTGGTATCCATGACGCAGACCTTCATCGATACCCTGGTCGTGTGCACGATCACCGGTTTCACCATCATCGGGACGGGTGTCTGGTTGTCGGGCGACACCGGCGCGTCGCTCACGGCCGCCGCTTTCACCACCGGACTCCCTGGAGGATTCGGTGGTCATCTTGTCGCCTTGGGACTCGTGCTGTTCGCATACTCGACCATCCTGGGCTGGAGTTACTACGGCGAGAAGTCCTTCGTTTACCTGCTCGGTGAACGCGCCGCCCTGCCGTACCGTTCGCTGTTCTGCCTCTTCGTCGGTATCGGCGCCATCTCCGAGTTGGAACTGGTCTGGGGAGTTTCCGATATCATGAACGGGCTCATGGCCTTTCCCAACCTGGTTGGCCTGCTTTTCCTGTCTCCCATCGTTGCCGCGGAAACCCGCCGGTACATCGGCAAGCTGAGCGGCGCCTCGGAATCGACCGGACCATGATTTCCGCCACGTGAACCCCTTCGCCGCAAGCGCCCGAACCCGTCGAGACTGACCGGACAGACCGGATATGACACGAAGACAGCATAGACGGATATTCTGGTTACTCGTGGTCGTGTTGGCGGCGCTTCACGTCGACTTCTTCAACCACGGAACAACGCCTCCGCTGCTGTTCGGCTGGCTGCCAGTCGATCTCGCATACCATATCACGTGGGTAATCGCCGCCGGCGCGCTGGTCATCTACTTCACCCGATACGTCTGGCGGGACTACGATGGGGCCTGAAGCGACCATATTCGTCGTGGTGGTGGTATACTTCGCCGTGGTGCTCTGCATCGGAGCAGCCGCGTTCCGCCGCTCCGTTCCAACGCCTGAAGACTACTTCCTCGGCGGCCGGCTCGCCAAGTCGCTCGTCCTGTTCATGGCGCTTTTCGGCACCAATATCACGCCGTTCCTGATCATGGGCATTTCGGGGCTGGCCTACCATCACGGCGTCGGGGTGTTCGGTTACACGGCGGCCATGGCGGCGCTCATCATTCCCGTAGCCTACTACGTCATCGGGTACCCTGCGTGGATCGCGTCCAGGAAATTGAAAGCCGTGACACCCGCGGAACTGCTCGCCCGCAGGCTGGACAGCCCCAACCTGGGCCGGCTTCTCTTCGTGGTCTATTTCATCTACATGCTGCCCTACATGTCCACCGGCGTCGCCGGGGTGGGACTTGCCGTGGACGTATTCACCCAGCAGGCGATCTCATTCGAGACCGCGGCGGCGGGAATCCTGGTCATCACGCTGATATACACCACAACGGGCGGCATGCGGGCGACCATGTGGACCAACGTGTTCCAGGGCCTCGTGTTCGGCGTGTTCCTCTACGTATCGATCTTCGCCGTCGCCGCCGACTTCGGCGGTATATCCGGAGTGATGAAGGAAGTCGGCCGCCGGTTTCCGGAAATGATGGCCACGAAAGACACACCTCCTTTCACGACGGGCGCGTGGTTCGTGTGGGGGATGTCCATGGGATTGGTCGTGCTCGCCTTCCCCCACCTGCTGGTTCGCGTATTCGCCGCAAAAGACGTGAAATCATTGAAGAACTCCATCCGGTACTATCCCGTCATCATGATTGGACTGATGCTGGTGGCGACGCTTTACGGCGTGTGGGGACGCATAGAGTTTCCCGATTTTATGGGCCGGGAGTCGGACATGGTCTTCCCCATGGTGATTCGCAGCCATTTCGGTCCCATGATCCAGGGACTGGCGCTGGCCGGTATCCTGGCAGCGGTCATGTCCACGCTGGACGCCCAGATGCTGACGCTGTCGTCCATGCTTACGCGAGATGTATGGTATGGCCTGTCGCAGCGCTTGCAGGTTGTACTGGGCAGGCTGTTTCTCGTTATCCTCGGCGGTATCACCTACTACATCGTCATCCTCCGGCCGGATTCCATCTTCGCAATAGCCCAGCTTTCATTTTCCGGTTTCGTCACGCTCACGCCCATCTGGTTGCTCGGCCTGCATTGGAAACGGTTTACGGCGCCGGGCGCTATCACGGCCATCATCGCCGGTAACGCCGTGCTCATCGCCATGTTCTACGAATGGCTCCCGAATCCGGGACTGATCCCCGTCGCCTGGAGTTTCCTGACGTGTTCCGTTACGGGGATAGCCGTATCGCTCTTCACGTCCCCGCCGCCGGATACTATTGTACGTCCCGTGATGGATCCGATCCGACAGGCCATGGGGGATGGGTGATCCGTGGCGTTTGGCCTAAGCGCTGGAATGCGAGATTGTAATCGAGCCGAGGATTTGGTGCGATAAGGAGTGAACATCATGAAGACCTTATTTAGGTTAGTGGTTATAGTCTGCCTGATTCTGATGACTTATGCATTCCTACAACGCCCCAACAACATCCTCGAAAATAAGTTGACACCTCAACAGCGCGTTGAGCTCCGTATCCAGGAGTTCATATCGATTTTAACGGATTAGATGCCGGTGCAAAATTATGACTTGCGTATATTATCCGCAAACCGTAAACGAGCATAGAAAATGAATCATTTCGGCAAGGGTCCACTGATATTCGCCCTGCTATTCCTCCTGGCCTGCCCCGTAATCGTGTTCCGCGGTGATGACCGTTCGAACACACTGGAATACTGGGTCTTCCATCAGATCCACTATGATGAATACAGCGCGAGAATTCCTGCTTTCGAGGCCGCCAATCCGGGGGTCAAGGTCGACCTGCGACTGATCTCGAAAATTCACGACAAGTTGCTCGCGGCATTCCTGTCGGGTATTGGTGCTCCGGATATCACCGAAGTGGAAATATCATCGGTAGGCCGGTTCTTCAAGGGCAGCCGGGAGGAAATCGGTCTGGTTGACCTGACCGATCGCGTCGAAGCCGATGGGCTTATGGATGAATTCGTCCAGGCCCGACTGGCGCCCTGGTCCCTCGATGGACGGGTCTACGGTCTTCCTCACGATGTCCATCCCGTCGTGCTGCTCTACCGTCACGACGCGTACGAAGAAGCGGGCATTGACCCGGAATCCATACACACCTGGGACGACTTCATCGTTGCTGGACGGAAACTCGCCCGGGATGACGACGGCGACGGGAGGCCGGACAGGTATCCTCTCATGTTGAGGGCGCACAAGCCCGGTCATTTCTGGCTGATGCTCCTGCAGAACGGCGGTGGGATGTTCGATAAGGACGGCGGGGTCATCATCGACAACGAAATCGCCGTATCCACGCTGGAGTTCTACTGCAGGCTGCTCAACGAAGAGCGCCTGGCCATTCCCGAATTCTCCCAGGACCCGGCCAATTTCGCCGCCATGAAAGAAGGCATCGTGCTGGGCATACTTGCGCCGGATTGGTACATCGGATCGGTAAAGAGATTCATCCCCGAACTGGCCGGGAAATGGCGGGCCATGCCCCTGCCCGCATGGAGGGAAGGTGAACGCCGAACTTCAACCTGGGGTGGAACGATGATCGGGATTACGAAGCAAAGCAAGAACCCGGACCTCGCCTGGTCCTTTGTCCGATTCGCATACATGGATGACGAAGCGCTTGCTAACAGGTACCGCAAAACCACCATCATTCCACCGATACGATCGGCGTGGTCCAACCCGGTGTTCGCCGAGGCGGATCCCTACCTGGGCGGCCAGGTCCTGGGAAAAACCCTGACAGACCTGGGCGACGACATTCCGGCATTCTACCTGAATCCTTACTGGGCAGAAGGCTCGGACCTGTTGCGGCAAACCGTGCACGAAGCGGCGCAGGGCATACGAACGCCCGCCGAGGCGTTGTCGAACCTGGCAGACCAGATTCGTGCAATGATGGAAGAAGCTTCATCTGTCAATATCCGGCGGATTGACCAGGAATCCGTCGAAATAGAGTAACGTCGAAGCTGAATCACGTCTGAACAACATAAACTCTTAGCGCCACCCATCAACTTCGGCCACGCTAACCATGAAACCCAGGTACGCGCCCTACGCGTTTCTCGCCCCATTTTTTGCCCTCTTCGGGGTATTCATGGTCTATCCCCTGTTCGATTCGATCCGGCTCAGTATGTACAGCGTCCGGGGCATGCGGAATGAGACTTTCGTAGGGCTGGCTAACATCGATCGCCTGATCGCCGACCCCGTTTTTTGGACCGCACTCTGGAACACGGCCTATTTCGCCCTGGGCAGCCTTCTGCTGCAGCTGCCCGTAGCCCTGGCCCTCGCGTTGCTACTCAGTAACGCCCGCCTGAAGGGAAGAAACCTGTTCCGCCTTTCCTTCTTCGCTCCCGTCCTCATATCGGGCGTATTCATCGCCGTGATATTCTACCTGCTGTACGACAGGCGTTACGGCCTGGTCAACATGGTCCTGGGTTCAGAGATCCAATGGCTTCAGGACCCGGACCTGGTCATGCCCGCGCTGATACTGGCGGGTGTATGGCGGTGGGCGGGGTTCAACATGGTCTATTTCCTGGCGGGGCTTCAGAGTATACGACGTGAGCTTTACGAGGCGGCGGCAGTCGACGGGGCCGGTACCTGGCAGACTTTCATACACGTGACGATCCCGGCCCTCAAGCCGGTGATCGCCTTCGTGGTGATCACATCCATGATAGGCTCGTTCCAACTCTTCGACCTGCCCTACGTGCTTACCGAGGGCGGCCCGGGCAACGCGAGCATCACGATGGTGATGTACCTGTACAAGCACGGCTTCGAGTTCATCAATCTAGGATACGCGGCGACGATCGGCTGGGCACTGGCCGTGATCATCGGCGTGATTTCTATTATCCAGGTCCGGTTTTTTGGCGTGTTCAGGGAGAATTGAGTGTTATGAGATTTCCCTTTCGAACTGTGCTGACATACATCCTCCTGGTCTTCCTCGCCCTGCTGGTCCTCACGCCGCTATTCTGGGTGGTCTCCGCTTCATTCAAGCCGTCCGGCGAGATCTTTTCTTATCCGCCCACCTTCCTGCCCCAGGATCCGACGCTCGAGAATTTCACCCGGTTGTTCGAAGAAATGCCGATCGTCCAGTACATCATAAACAGCACCTTCGTGGCCACTTCCCACACGCTGCTTCTCCTCGCTATCGCCACCATGGGCGGTTTCGCCTTCGCCAAGTACTCCTTTCGCGGGCGCGGCGTCCTTTTCGCCATCGTCCTTGGCTCGATGATGATCCCCTTTCACCTGGTGCTGGTCCCGCTGTTCACCCTGCTGTACAAATTCGGATGGCTGGACACCTACCAGGGCGTGATCCTTCCCTACCTGGCTTCCAGCGGATTCGGCGTGTTTCTCATGCGGCAGTTCATCCTTGGTATTCCCACCGACCTGGTCGACGCGGCCAGAATCGACGGTTCATCCGAATTCGGCATCTACTGGCGCGTGATCCTTCCTACCGTGAAACCCGCCATGGGGGCCTTAAGCATCTTCGGTTTTCTCGGGGCCTGGAATGAGTTTCTCTGGCCCATGATCGTACTGCGGGACGCCGACAAGTACACACTTCCGCTCGGTCTGGCCAGCCTCGTTGGCGTTTACCGACAGGAATACGGCATGCTCATGGCCGGCACCCTGCTGTCCATTCTGCCCATCATGGTCCTCTTCCTCGTGATGCAGAAGGAATTCGTGCAGGGGATTACGCTCGGGGCGGTCAAGGAGTGAGGGTGAAAGTTGTCGCTTTCTGCTTATAGTAAACTCTACATATGGCAAAATCGTTGCGCGTATAGTATCTCAGGCAACTGGTGGAACTGCAAGAGGTTGAATGATGTGTAATGCTGTGTGCTGTGTAAGGTGTAGACAACAAGTTCATGGTATCGTCGAAAGGAGAAGGAACGGGTTATGGCGGATCAAAATAGCGATCGACAATACACGATGGGGAGAAGCGACGAAGAGACGCAACGGTTGATCGAGCAGTCGCGACTGATCCAGCCACTGACGCGACGATTTCTGAAATCGGCCGGCATCGATGCCGGAATGAGGGTCCTGGATATCGGAAGCGGAGCGGGAGACGTGTCATTGGTCGCAGCTGAATTGGTCGGACCGGATGGGGAAGTTGTGGGGGTGGACACGAATCCGGATATCCTAGATACAGCCCGAGAGCGGGTTCGAGAAGCGGGTCATGAAAACGTGAAATTCATCGAGGGAGACGCACAGACCCTGGACCTGGGGGGACGTTTCGACGCACTGGTGGGCCGCCTGGTGCTCATGTACCTGCCCGATCCGATATCGGTCTTGAAACAGCTGCTGAAGCGCCTGCATTACGGGGGTATCGTTTGCTTTCAGGAGATCGACTTTACCATTACCCGCTCGTATCATAATCCTGATACGCCGCTCATGGGCCAATAGAGCGACTGGATCGTAGAAGTATTCGAGCGGTCCGGGGCAAACGCAACCATGGGACTGGATCTGCACAGAGTCTTTATGGAGGCCGGTCTTCCCGAGCCCACCCTCGACGCCGGTTTACTGCTGGGCGGATCCGCCGACTGGCCGGGTTATTCCTATGTCGCTAATTCATTCCGAAGCGTTGTACCGCTCCTGGAGCAATATGAGATTGCAACCGCGGAGGAAGTGGATGTGGATACCATTCCGCAGCGAGTCCGGGCAGAAATCGTCGCGGCCAAACGGCCCGTGATCATCCCGCCGCATTTCGCTGCGTGGGCGAGGACAATGTAGAAAATCAATAGCGACGCTTTCGATTTTCACCTATATTGTCTAGTATGATCCCGCGTACCCAACATCTCAACGCAATTGGCAAACTGTTAAACCAGTTTCCCGTGGTCTGTCTCATAGGTGCACGGCAGGTTGGCAAAACTACGCTTGCACGCCAATTGATCGAGGATGTCGAACCTTCTGTTACCTTTTTCGATCTTGAAGACCCAACCGACGAGACACGACTATCCGATCCCAAGCTCGCATTGGAACCGCTCCGCGGGTTGGTTGTTATTGATGAGGTTCAGCGGAATGAAGGAATTTTCAGACTACTACGCGTGCTCTCGGACCGTCCCGGTACCCCGGCCCGTTTTTTGGTCCTGGGCAGTGCGGGACCTGTCCTTCTGCGACAATCATCGGAATCGCTCGCCGGAAGGATCGCATATTATGAACTTCCGCCTCTACGGATGAACGAAACAGATACCGCCGAATCGGACCGACTTTGGCTGCGCGGCGGATTCCCACCTTCGTTCCTCGCCAGGAACGATGAGGACAGCCTTACCTGGCGGTCGGCGTTCATTCGAACGTTCTTAGAAAGGGATCTACCTCAACTCGGGGTATCTGTTCCTGCCGCTTCCATGCGTCGATTTTGGACTATGTTGGCCCACTACCACGGAAACCACTGGAACGGAGCCGAACTCGGCCGTGCACTTGGTGTCACCGCACCAACGATAAATACATATTTCGACACCCTTGTCGGCGCACTGGTAGCGCGCAGAATGCAGCCCTGGTACGAGAATCTGAAGAAACGGCAGGTCAAAGCACCCAAGGTTTATCTATCGGACCCCGGGCTGTTGCACGCACTGCTGGGTGTGAAAGACGAGGCAGATCTCATGGGACATCCGAAATCCGGAGCGTCGTGGGAGAGTTTCGCCATGCAGGAGGTGGTCCGTATTACAGGCACTGCGTGGGAAGACTGTTATTTCTGGGCTACACATCGTGGATCTGAACTCGACCTCCTGATCATGGAAGGCGGTCGAAGAACAGGGTTCGAATTCAAACGATCCAGTGCGCCTTCAATGACACGTTCTATGCACACGGCGTTGAACGACCTGAAACTCGACCGCCTCATCGTCGTATTCCCCGGCGAATCGCGATTTCGTATTCATGATCGCGTGCAAGCGGTTGGGCTTGAACACGCATGCGATGTTGGGTTCTGACTAACCGGACTAAGTAGAACCGCTCCACTATTAAATGCAGGATTTAATATGGACGGGATTCGCGGCTATATTAAAGTTGACCTGATATAAGACTCCTTTTGCGTCTTTGCACTTTTATTCGTATATTATCCGATCTTGACCTGCTCCGAAAAATAGCCTGAACAGGAAATTATGAGCACAGAAAAGCAGTATAGGGATTTCATACGCGAAATCATCGACGCGGACATGGAAAGCGGCAAGTTCGGGGGTAAAGTGATGACCCGTTTTCCCCCGGAACCGAACGGCTACCTCCACATCGGCCACGCGAAGTCGATATGCCTTAATTTCGGCGTTGCCGAGGAGTACGGCGGCCTGTGCAACCTCCGGTTCGATGACTCGAATCCCGAGAAAGAAGACGCGGACTATGTCGAAGGGATCAAGCGGGACATCAAGTGGCTGGGGTTCGACTGGGAAGACCGGCTCTACTTCGCCTCCGATTACTACGATCAACTGTACAGTTACGCGCTTCAACTCATTGAACAGGGCGACGCCTACGTCGACAGCTTGACCTGGGACGAAATGCGGGACTACCGCGGCACGCCCACGGAACCGGGCCGAAACAGTCCGTACCGCGACCGACCAGCCGATGAGAGCAGAGACTTCTTCGAACGCATGCAGGCCGGGGAGTTTCCGGACGGTTCGCACGTACTCCGGGCCAGGATCGACATGGCCCATCCCAACCTGACGATGCGCGATCCCGTGCTCTACCGGATCCGCCATGCCCATCACTACCGTACGGGGGACAAATGGCGGGTATATCCCATGTACGATTTCACCCACTGCCTGTCGGATTCCATTGAGGGCATCACCCATTCGTTGTGCACCCTGGAATTCGAGAACAACAGGCCGCTGTACGACTGGATCCTGGACCGCCTGGACGTCTACCACCCCCAGCAGATCGAGTTCGCGCCTCTGGTCCTCGCACACACGGTGCTGTCCAAGCGCTTCTACCGGCCTCTGATCGAGGAAGGCGTACTATCCGGGTGGGACGATCCCCGCATGCCCACACTTTCCGGCCTGCGGCGACGTGGATATACTCCCGAGTCGATACGAACCCTCTGCGACCGCGTCGGCGTGGCCAAGAACCACAATCTCATAGACATGGCCCTGTCGGATTTCATTATCCGGGAAGACTTGAACAAGCGCGCGCCCCGGGTCATGGGCGTCCTGGATCCCTTGAAGGTCGTGATCACCAATTACCCCACCGGCCAAACCGAGTACATGGAAGCCGTGAACAACCCGGAGGACGAGGAGATGGGGACGCGGGAAGTCCCTTTCTCGCGGGAAATCTATATTGAGCGGAACGATTTCATGGAAGACCCGCCCCGGAAGTTCTTCCGGCTCGCCCCGGGACGGGAAGTAAGGCTGCGCTACGGGTACTTCATCACCTGTACGGACGTAATCAAAGACAACCAGGAAAATGTTGTCGAACTGCACTGCACCTACGATCCGGAATCCCGGGGCGGGAGTACGCCCGACGGAAGAAAGGTACGCGGCACTATTCACTGGGTATCGGCCGCCCACGCCCTTGACGCCACCGTGCGCCTGTACGACCGGCTGTTCAGCGATCCGGATCCCCGTCCGGGTGAAGTGGACGATGAACGATCCTTACTCAATCCCGACTCGTTACGTACCGTTACGGAATGCAAGGTTGAACCCGGACTGGCGGACGCGGTTCCCGGAGTGAACTACCAGTTCGAGCGGCTGGGATACTTCTGCATCGATGCCGTAGAATCCCAATCTAACGGCCCCGTGTTCAATCGGACCATCGCCCTGCGCGATTCGTGGGCGAAGATCCAGAAGAAGTGACTGAGAGACGATCAATTTAAACAAAATAGGTTCGGTCCATGTTTATGACCGAATTGCAGTCTTAAGCGGTACAATGACCATACAGGAAGGTGAATATGGCGCGTATATTTGGAAAAGAGTATACCCGTAGAGAACTGCTCGACCTCGTGGGCGACATGAGCCAGGTAGCCCATGCAAGACATGGCGAACTCCGCGAGGGTACCGATCGAGGAGCGGACCTCATCGAAGTGTTCAACGCATCGGGACTGTGCTTTTCCCTGTTGCCGGGCCGGGCGCTGGACGTGGCCTCGGCCCACTACAAGGGCATGTCGCTCTGTTTTCGCGGCAGTACAGGCGACGTTGGACCGGCGTTCTACGAACCGCAGGGATATGGCTGGATGCGCGGGTTCTTCGGAGGCCTGGTGCTGAGTTGCGGGATGACCTTCACGGGCCATCCAGAAACCGATCCGGAAGAGGAAAACGAGGAACTGGGGCTACACGGTCGCCTTTCCTTCCTTCCCGCCCGACAGGTTCATACCGATGGCCAGTGGGACGGAGACGATTACATCGTCAAGGTGCGCGGGAAAGTCAGGGAAGCTGTCGTCTTCGGCACCAACCTGGAACTGACCCGGGAGATCTCGACGGTCCTCGGAGAGAAATCGCTGCATATCCACGACCGGATACACAACCAATCGGTCGATCGCTCCCCGTTGATGTTCGTCTATCACTGCAACCCCGGTTTCCCCGTCCTCGACGAGGGCACACGGGTGGTTATCGACAGTGAAAAGACTACAGAATGGCTCGAAGACAGGGAGGTCGGTCCTGACGTCTATGCCACCGCCCCGGCGCCCGGTGACGAAGCCCATGACGACGTATACATCCACCGGCCACGCGCCGATGCCGGCGGCCAGTGTCGTGTCGGCCTGATTAATGATCGACTCGGCCTGGGGATTTACTGGTCCTTCCCCAAGGCGGAAATCCCGATCGTCACCCACTGGCAGCATTTTCACCGGGGAACTTACGTCACCGGCATCGAACCCGGAAATGTAAGCATGCTAGGCCGCGCGTGGAACCGCAAGAACGGTTACCTGCAGCACATCGAACCAGATGAGGTTCGTGACTTTCATCTGGAAATCGGTGTGTTGGAAGGTGAGGATGAGATTGAGGCGTTTGAGGCAAGAGTTGGGGCGTAGATTTGGTGTGAACTTGTCCTCAAAACCTGGAACTCAGTTTTTGATGATTAAGGTGAGGCGTAATGTGTAAATAGCAAATAGCGCCTATGTGCTAAACGAAGTCGACAGTTCCCATTTAAAGGAGAATCACATTGTGGGAATACGTATTCAACCACTGGAAGTTGAAGTTCCTGAAAAAGATCCATTTAAAAACGATCTTCTTGAGAGGAAGGAACCAACTGAGGTTCTCACTCACCTGATCGGTTCTATAGAAGGACCGTGTGTCTTGGCAATTGACTCCATGTGGGGAGCCGGGAAGACTACGTTTATCAGGATTTGGGCGCAATTTCTTCGAAATAAGGGGTTTGCTGTTATCGAGTTTAATGCTTGGAGTACTGACTACTCCAAGGATCCATTCCTTGCTCTATCTTCAGAGATTAACGAGGGTATTCGAAAGTGTGGTGGCAATACATACACAACTCAGATCAACAAGATGGTCGACGCGACTGTCGATCTCATTCGCTGGGTCACTCCAATCGCAGTGCGATTCGGAATGCCGGAGCTATTGAATTTTGATCCCAATACTGAAAAAGAGGTCACTCAAGGTTCTGCTACGTTCATCAAAGAAAAGTTGGCTGCGTACGGTAAAGGTAAAGAAACCGTAACTGAATTTAAACAGGCACTATCAGAGACAGCAAAAGCAGTAACTGAATCCCACGACTTTCGCCCATTAGTCGTCTTGATTGATGAGTTAGACAGATGTCGGCCATCGTACGCTGTAGAACTTCTCGAGATAGCTAAACACCTTTTTACGGTTAACCATATTGTATTTGTACTAGCGATCAATCGGTCCGAACTGTCCCATTCGATAAAGGCACTATATGGAAGCAGTTTTGATGCTGAGGGGTATTTGCGACGATTCTTCGATGTCAGTTTCAGGCTACCGGAACCGGATCGCCAAAGGTATGTGAGTTCATTGCTTAACACAATAGGAATTGAAAGTTACTTTAAGCAAATCAAAGATAAGGAAGAACGCGAAGATGTTGTCATAGTTCGAGACCTATTGCAGTGCTTTTATAGTGCTCCTGATCTCGATTTTCGTAGTATTGCGCAAGCCATACATCATCTGGGTCTAGTCTTTGGATCACTGCGCGATGACCACCATTCATTTGCTATTTCCACTACCACGGCCCTGATTCTGAGAACAATCAATTCAAATTTATACTATCGATTCATACGTGGAGAGGTCTCGGACAGCGAGGTTGTGGACGCAGTGTATAACCGCCCGGGAACAAGCGAACTCCGAAGTGCGGACTACAGCCATGTTTTTGAGGCAGTGATCGTAACGGGGGCATTGGAAATCTCCGGTGCTTTATTTGATAAATCAATCTTTGAATCACCCTTGTTAAGCAAGTACAAGAGTGCTAACGATTCTGAACGTTCGGATGAGGAAAGTGTACCCAGCCAAGAATACCGATTTAGGGAGAGTGTAATCAAATTAGTTGAAAGCTATCGAGAATGGTCATTGTTTCGTAATCGAGGAATTGGTTTTAATCATTCAGTTCAACGAATCGAACTGCTGTCACAAAGTTTTGTAGACGATTCTGTGGCCGACGATGGCGGATGATGTGTTGTATCGACTAGCCTCGATATTGGATTACACTTTTTTGTGTTTGGCGAGTATTGCGACAGAAGTCTAAATAACCTTGCCGTAACTCGATATTCATTAATTGGAGATGGCGTGGTAAGGAGCTATTTCGAACAATGCAGGGCGATATTGTACCTTGGCACTGAAGAGGAGTACTTACGGGCGTTAGCAGTTACGTCAGGGCGTGCGGCTTCTCGAAGATCGTGGCTTTCTCTGCGATCAGAAAGGAGGGTGGATATGGGCGATTTAATGAGCCTGGCTTCGGTCGGATTTGTGATGATCGAATCAATCCTCACGGTAGAACGAACCTTAGCATCGGTTTTCTCGTTCACCGCCAGCGCCCTCAAGTACTTTTCTCCCTTTCAGCATGTCGACGGGGCAAAATGAGCCTTTGGAAACGAATCTATCGACAGGAGTTCATCGGAAATCAATCATGCTGCAGCGCACCATCCATCCCAGCGAGTTTCTTCAGGACGAACTTGGTGAACTGAACGTGTCACTGACGGAGGTTCGCGCGTCAAATCGACGTCCCG
The DNA here is from genome assembly GCA_965225915.1 of bacterium. Lineage (GTDB taxonomy): Bacteria > JAAXHH01 > JAAXHH01 > JAAXHH01 > JAAXHH01 > JAAXHH01. The sequence continues at coordinate 3,392,440 of OZ245326.1, read as the reverse complement.
CCGAATCGGATCGGTCAGTTCATCGCCGGCAAGCGGTCGATTACCGCTGATTCAGCGCTACACTGTGGGTAAGAAAACTACACAGATATGGAACAATAGCTGGATATCTTCACGAGACTTGAAAGAGGCGATTGACGCGCGTAAAATCGTTGATTGGAAAACACTTAAAGACATGCCTCCGATCGTTACTGATGAAGAAGTCGAACTTTTCCGTTCAAACTACGACCCATGATCACCATTATGCAGGATAACTTTTAGGCTAAATATTGATGACCGGCGGGGCGGATGCCGCGATTCTGCCTAAATATACTGCCAGCAAAGTAAGTCTCTGTAAAATGAAGAAACAAACAAGAGCAGTCTCATGATCCGTGTTCCTATCGAACCCGAACTTCTTCGTTGGGCGCGAGAACGGGCTGGTAAGTCTGAAGAGGATCTGGTAACTCGATTTAAGAAGCTATCGGAATGGGAATCCGGCGCGACGCAACCCACACTTAATCAGTTGGAAGCGTTTGCGCGGGCCGTCCACGTGCCCGTCGGCTACCTGTTCCTCTCCGAGCCACCAGACGAACCGGTACCCATTCCCGACTTCCGCACCTTCGCGGGAGAGGCTGTCTCTCGCCCAAGCCCGAATCTGCTGGACACGATCTACACGTGCCAGGACCGGCAAGGTTGGTACCGGGAATTCGCCCGCGTCGATGGCCAGCCGGAACGCACTTTCGTAGGCAGCGCCACAATCGATACGCCGGCAGAGGTCGCGGCAGGCGAGATGCAGGATATACTCGGATTCGATCTCTCCGCACGTCGTAACTGTTCGACCTGGACCGATGCGTTGCGGTTGTTCATTCGGCACGCTGATGGTGCAGGCGTACTCTTGATGGTCAGCGGGGTCGTGGCGAGTAACAACCGCCGACGCTTAGATCCGACGGAGTTTCGAGGTTTCTGTCTTTCCGATTCCCTTGCACCTCTGATCTTCGTCAACGGCGCAGATACCAAGGCAGCACAGATATTCACGCTCGCTCACGAGCTTGCACATATATGGCTTGGGGACACTGCGTTATCGAACGCTGGAGTCGAAACTTTGGACGGACGTAGTGAAGAGATCTGGTGCAACGCGGTGGCGGCAGAATTCCTGGTCCCACTCGATGCTCTGCGCACAAACCTACGCGCTGGGGAATCGCTGCCAGACACCTTGCCGCGCTTGGCACGAACCTTCAAGGTGAGTACTCTTGTGGTCCTGCGAAGGCTTTTCGATGTAGGCAGGCTGGATCGTGCGACCTTCGATACAGCCTGGAGAGAGGAAGTCGAGCGACTCCACGTTTTTGATAGGCGCAGCGGAGGCGGTGACTTCTACCGAACAACCTCGGCCCGTGTGAGCAGGAGATTTGCCCGTGCGTTGGTAGTCAGCACAATCGAAGGTCAAACCCTGTATCGAGACGCTTTCCGAATGCTCGGTATTTCCAAGACTTCGACCTTCAGCAATCTTGGGCGGGAAGTCGGGGTAGTCGATTGACTACCTACCTTCTCGATACGAACGTTTTCATTCAGGCCAAGAATCTGCACTACGGCTTCGATTTCTGTCCGGCGTTCTGGCAATGGCTGGTTGAACAGAACGAAGCAGGTAGAGTTGCCAGCATAGAGAAAGTTGGTGACGAACTGCACGCGGGCGATGACGAGCTTTCAACTTGGGCGAGAGAACGTGGCGAACGGTTTTTCTTGCGGCCGGAGGCTACAATCGTCCCTGCCCTGAACCACGTCAGCAAGTGGGCGAACAGCAGCGGCTATGACCCAGCGGCGGTCGGTGCTTTTCTCCAGATAGCTGACTATTGGCTTGTTGCTCACGCGTTGGCGCAGGATTGCACTGTGGTCACCCACGAGGTTCCCGCTGATACTACCCGGAAGATCAAGATTCCGAATGCCTGTATCGACCTCGATCTACACTGCGTTAGCCCTTACGAGATGTTGCGGCGGGAGCGGGCAAGGTTTGTCCTCGGATCCAACAGGAACGATCGTAAGTTGTAGCCCGCCGATTTAATGAGCAGAGCCTCACCGAGTACTCAAATAAACCTTCCAGACCGACATTAATCGTGCCCTTCGTGAGCACGTACATCGGTATGAAAGCGAGACTTCCTCAGGACAGTTTGAATAGCACGCACGAGGGAGACCGCCCGGGTAAAGGCCGGGTGGTTCAGGTTGGTGATACCCACATACAGCACAACCGCTTCCGACGAAATGGCTATCGACCGATAGGAATATGACCAGATACTGTTGGAAAGATTTAGGAATCAGAACAGCCATTACCCTGGCTTCAGTCCTGGCCGCCATGTATCTCAAACCGGCAGGTGCCCATGCGACCGTGATCTCAGGATCAGGAGGAATCCCTGCACGCCAGACCGAACCCACCCAGCCGGCATCCGGTCTCAACGAACACCGGAACGCTTTCTACCTTCGGGCGGGGGTGGGCTTCGATCTGTCCTCGAAAACCCGGTTCACTGACAGGGATTGTTCAAGTACCTCTCCGGCAGCGCTCTACGGTTGCGGAAGGGGAAACGACGGTACCGGGTTGAGCTCGTCGGGTGACTTTGGAACGGCGGCCGGAGTCGAGATCGGCGTCGGCTTCGTTGCGGCGCCGAAACTGCGCCTGGAAACGTCCATCGCTTACCGTCCGGGTTTTGCCTACGAAGGCCGCGCCAACTTCGTCCAGACCAGCGCGGACCAATCCGTATCGGCGGATCTGTGGTCCATGTCCGGCATGGTCGCCGCGTACATGGATCTTTCCGCGTACGGTCCCTTTCGCCTGTTCGCGGGGAGCGGCGCCGGGTTGCACTATATCGATTTCAGTAACTTCCGCATGACGTTTCCCAGTACGGAGACCATCGTTCCGGACGGCCGAAACGTTGATCTCACCGTGATGCTAACGGCGGGCGTGGCTACGTCTCTTTCGGACAATATCACGCTTGATCTTGCCTGGCGATACGTGGACTGGGGGATCGCGGAGACTGGAAGGGCCACCGGCCAGGTCGTCTGGAAAGACGGTAGACGCGAACCGCTGGAGATAGACCTCGCCGAAACCAAGGCGATTCTCAAAGGGCAGGGATTCAGGGCGTCGGTGCGCTATGCATTCTAATCTCGCCTCGGTTCACATGGGTCGAGCGAAGACGCCTTCTAAGCCAGACTCCGGGAACCCATTCAAACAACCCCCCAAACAACTTTCCCCTTCTCCCTCTCCCTTTCTTCACGGTAAATCTCGACAATCTCGAAATCCCTTCCCAACCAAAGCGCATCCCGCTGTTCGGGTGAAAGCGCCTCAATCAAGTCCGCGGTCAGCACATCTTCGAAATGAAACCGGTGGTCGTCGCAGGCGCCGTCGCGAAACAGCCAGTGACTCATCAACCTGCCATCCTTTGAGGTGTTGAGCCCGGTCGCGTGGTAGATCCGCGAACTACGGACAATGAGTTGATCCGGCCGAACCTCAACCGGGATCTCACCGGGTAGTTCCACGTCCACAAGGCCTTCGACCCAGTATTCATCGGGATATCCCTGGTCACGTCTACGTCGCTCCGCTTGCTCCTTCAACGCGTCGACGGACCCGACGTGACTACCGGGAATGACACGCAGGCATCCGTGCTCCACCGAAGCGCCTGAGAAATAGTGCATGAACTCGGTGTAAGCCATCTCACTGTCGCGATGCCACCAAAAGGATTTGCCAGGCGCCAGTTCGTTGATACCCCCGTTACGAAGGTAGACATCGTCGTCGCCGGTCAGTTCCCTGGCAAATTCGAGGATTTCCGGATGGAGAATGATCTGCAGGAAAGGCAGGGAATGGTCGAGCGCGCACCAGTAGGAGCCGGGAATCTGCGGAGCCAACCTGTAGTGATTGCGCCGGGTGTCTGTGGTGTTCGAATCGGGATCGACTGCCACCTTATCCACGGCTCGCAGACAGTCTTCCGTGAGCGTAGCGGGAAAGGGACAATCGACGATAACATATCCCTCCCGGTGATATGCTTCGAGTTGCGGTGACGACAGTTTCACAGACAGTCCTCTTTCTGTAATCAACTATCCTTTATATCTCGATCTTCTTTCAACAGCAAACTATCCCCTAAATCTCTATTTCCAGTCCCTGCTCCAGTCTTTCACGCTTCCGTTCGCCCAGGTCCTGCCCGTTCAGTGTGATCGCATAGGCGCCATCGGCCAGGTTGCCGAATTTGAGCAGGATCGTTCTACGCTCAGTATACGGTGAAGCCAGATGTCGTAGCGCGTTGGTTACGGACAATTCGATGTGCCCGTTTGTCCATTCCTTAACTTCTGCCGTGGCGCCGTCAATGGCGACCGCGGTTCTTGCCCGACCGTCGATCCACACACTGCCGAAATACCGCTCCAGGTAGGCCGTAGCGCTCAGTCCGCCCCCCGGTCCCCAGTTGATGCCGGTCCATCCTCCACCCTCTCCGGAATGTACCCGGGGATCTCCGTGCATAAGACTCTCAGGCGAGAGGCCAATACCGGTTTCAACGAAAATCTGCTCCGCCATAGTGATACGGTAGTCGTTGATTACATTGGCGTGGTTTTCCTCCATGTCCATGCCGGCGAAGGAAGCGCGGCTGGCAGCAACGGCCCGTTCAAGGTATTCGATTTTGCCAGTGGCACGGTAATAGTCTGCATACGACGGCACCAGGCGGGACTGCCTGCCGTCGTTCCATTCCCCGTCGCAGTTCATCACGCCGAAGCCGCCGAAGAGCCAGGCCTTCCCGTATCGGTTCGGCGCCCACACCTGCTGGAATAGCGAGAGCAGTCCCAGGCAGTATTCACCCTGGTTTAGCCACTGCCGGTCTTCCGTCAAGCGGAACAGGGCGAGGAAGTGGTCCGTCGCCCACTGTACGGCCAGGGTATTGACCGGCGGGATGCCGTTGAGGGGGTCGACCCAGTACAGCGGTCTCGGCGCGCAGGAATAGAAGAGTTCGAAATCCTGGAACCTGGTCCGCGGAACGATTTCCCTCTTCATGAACTCGCCGGCCTTCAAAGCGGCGCGCTCCATTTCCGGATCGCCGATGATGCTGGCGGTCTTTGCCAGCACAGCGCCTCCAATGGCCGTGGGGGCGTCTTCTTTAAGTTGGGGCGAGGGACTGAGCTGCCTGTTGTAATAGGTTGGAATCGCGCCGGACGGGAGTTGGACGTCGACCAGAAACCGGCAGAAATCGATGATCCAGTTCAGCATATCGGGTCTGCGTTCAAGATCGGGAAATTGCTCGTACCAGTAGAGCATCCACCAGGCCGTTACTCCCATAGACTGCAGATCGTAGCCGTCTATCGGGTGCGCCGGCCAGGCGGTCCAGTACATGGCTCCCTCCCAGGACGCTGTATCTACATTGTATATACAGGGAAAGGCGCCGTCTCGCCTGGGAGAGGAAAGTCGCAGATTGATGATGCCTTCGCCGATGTCCTTGAGATCACTGTCTGCCCATTTCCTCCCATAGTGCAGTATGCCGAAGCCAGCTTGGAAATCGTTTTCCCAGGCGTGGTAGTTGACGCCTCTCCGCCAAACATTATCGATTCCATAACCCTCCAGATCACCAAGGGTTACGCGTTTCGCCCAGAGTTTTAGTTCATGTTTGTAGGTATACCGCCTTCCGTATTCCTCGAAGGGAAGGACCTGGGGCCGGATGTCCTTTAAGTATCTGGCCCCATACCTATCCCACAGGAGCTCCGTGACCTGGCTTACAATTGACTCAGGGCCATCGGCAGTCCCGATGATCAGGTCGAAGGCGTAGGTGATTTCAGTCTCCTGAATGGGGGCGGCTTCGTCGCGGGCCGTCAGCACGTGGCCGTCGGGCCTCCACCTGCAGATGCCGTAAGAGATTCGGGGGAGGCCGTAGGTCTCACCACTTCCGGGGTGATGCCAGGCTCTCAGATCGAGGGCATGGGGCAGGTCCGGTTGTGCGTTCAGTTGATCCAGGTCCGGAACAATGGCCGCGTACACGCCATGGGCCATGGCGATGGCGCAGGGCGACCGGAAGAACCAGTCTCCGGCCACGTGCTCTTCGTTTTCATGCAAACCCGGGAGCCAGGCGAAATCCAGGGGCAGAGCGTAGCCCATGGCCCGGTTGTCGGGCATGAAGTAGTAGTGGTTCATCAGTCGCGAAAGCTGGACATCAGATTGGGTGAGACGGTCGCGCACCACAACGCGAAGCCGGTTATCCTCTGCGACCGAAATCCGTTCCTCGATCTGGTGGCCGGGGATCTCGCCACGACGGACGAGCGTGGCGGCATCATGCAGGGCGATCTCCGAGAAGAACGCGGTCGATACACCATCCGAGCTTGCGACTTCCATGTCTTCCACCGAAGACGCCTCCTCCTTCTCCCAGGGGCGGTGCTTATTCTCAGCCCGGTGGGACAGAACGGTACGCCAGCCGTTCTTCGGATCAAGGACGTCAAAACGAAGTATGTGAGCCTTCTCGTGCCGCATTCGCTGGATGCGAAGGAGTCCGTTGCCGATCATGGGTTGGCTCCAGACGAGGATGTGGTTCTATGCAGATAAAGTTGGGGCCGATATTCAGACATAATACAGTGTGGTCGGAACCGATTCAAACATATTGCCGGTCCATCCTCCCATTCCCCCAATTTCGTTGACGCTGCGTCAACGTCTTCCTATACTCGGATCATACTGCGTTACGGGTACAAATACGCAGTCAAATCTGGCTAACGCGTTGATCTCAGGCCTATTCCCGGAGCAAATCCATGGCTATACCCTATGATGAATGCCTGCGGCGGTTGCGGGCGCAGGTATCCGAAGGAAAACCCATCATCGGCACCGGCGCCGGCACGGGTCTTTCCGCCAAGTGCGCGGAGGCCGGCGGCGCCGATATCATCATCATCTACAACTCCGGGCGGTACCGCATGGCCGGGCGCGGTTCCCTGTCCGGCATGATGCCTTACGGTGACGCCAACCAGGTAGTGGTGGAGATGGGCCAGGAAGTCCTGACCATCGTGGAGGACACCCCTGTGCTGGCGGGTGTATGCGGCACGGACCCCTTCCGCATCATGAGCGTGTTCGTTCGCCAGCTCAAGGACCAGGGTTTCTCCGGCGTCCAGAACTTTCCCACGGTTGGTCTCATAGACGGTCTGTTCCGCCAGAACCTGGAAGAAACGCACATGGGCTACGACCTGGAAGTCGAGATGATCGCGGAAGCCCACCAGGCGGGGCTGATGACCTGTCCTTATGTCTTCAACGAGGAAGAAGCCGTGAAGATGGCGGAAGCGGGGGCGGATGTGCTCGTGCCCCACATGGGCCTGACCACCAGCGGTTCAATCGGCGCGCAAACGGCCATGACGCTGCAGGACGCGGTCAAACGGGTGCAGGCACTCCGCGATGCGGCCGTTTCAGTGCGGGAGGACATCCTGGTGCTGTGCCACGGCGGACCCATTGCCGAGCCCGATGACGCCGCCTACGTGCTGAATAACACGACCGGGGTCGTCGGATTCTTCGGGGCATCCAGTATAGAGCGACTACCTGTGGAACGGGCCCTGACGAAGCAGGTCCAGCATTTCAAGGGACTGTCCATTTAAGGGGGCTGTGGTCTGTCTCCTTGGAATAGGACAAGCAGTGCTTAGAGATCACGGTTAACTTGAAAAGTATACCTGTAGCTATAAAGAGTACTGCAGGTAGACGACGTTAGACCATTCAGATAAAGGGAGGCAGTCATGAGCGAACCAGGCCTTCGATTCGTGGAACCGGACGACGTGGAGACCATGATGTTCGACTGGGGCACCATAAAGTGGTTCAGCGAGCCCCGTGTGACCGAGACGGAACGAATCAGCATGGGGCTTGTGATACTGGACCCTGGCAAGGGACACGAGCGGCACAACCATCCGGGCGTCGAGGAAATCCTCTACTACATTTCCGGGGAAGGCGAACAGATGGTGGAGGAGGATGGGCAGGAGATACGCCGGAAGGTCGGGCCCGGCATGATGTGCCACATTCCGGCCGACATGTACCACGAGACCATCAATACGGGCTGGGAACCCATGCGCATCATCGCGATCTACTGTCCCCCCGGTCCCGAAGCCTTTCTGCGCACCCTGCCGGGGTGCCGTATAGCGCCGCCGGGTGCGCTGCCCAGACGGGACTGATCCATCGTTGCCACCGGATCGTCCGGCTATTTCGCGGACGTCACAGTGATTCAAGGAAGATAAACCGATGAATTCGATCCATATAATCGGAGTGCCTCTCGACCTCGGCGCGGGCCGCCGCGGCGTGGACATGGGACCTTCCGCCATGCGCATCGCGGGCGTCGGTGACCGTATCGCCGCGCTTGGGCACGATGTGACCGACGCGGGCGACCTCTCCGCACCCATTCGTGAAACGTGCCTTCCGGGCGATCCCTCCAAGAAGTATGTCGAAGACATTGCAGGGGTTTGCCGCAGGCTTTACGACACGGCCCTCTCCTCACACCGAGAAGGAGCGGTTCCCGTGGTGCTGGGCGGCGATCACAGCCTGGCTGCCGGGTCGGTGGTGGCCACGGCCGCGCGCGCACGCGACGACGGGGAGCGCATAGGCCTGCTCTGGGTCGACGCGCACGGCGACATGAATAACCCCGGGACCAGTGCGACCGGCAATGTCCACGGGATGGCCCTATCCGCACTGCTGGGCGGACAGCCGGCTGAACTGTCGGGCTTCGGTCCAACCGGTTCCGTTGTCGAAGCGGAAAAAACCGTCCTCGTGGGCGTGCGAAACCTCGATCCCGCCGAACGTGACCAGGTGCTCGAATCAGGTATACATGTCTACACGATGAAGGATGTGGATCAACTGGGGATGGCCCGGGTGGCCGAAAAAGCGCTAGGGCTGGCAGGAAATGGCACGGCCGGTATCCATGTGTCCTTCGACCTCGACGTGTGCGATCCGGCAATCGCACCTGGCGTGGGTACGCCGGTCAAGGGAGGACTGAGCTACCGGGAGGCGCACCTGCTCATGGAAACGGTGTCCGACTGCGGACTGTTGCTCGGTATCGACCTGGTCGAACTGAACCCTATTCTCGACACGCGCAACGCCACGGCCGAACTGGGCGTGGAACTGCTGCTTTCGGCGCTCGGCCGCGGGATCCTTTGACTGGATCCGTCCGCGGTGGCGGAGCTGACCGTCACCGCGTAAACATGCCAACCCTTACCTTGATGCTGGATCCAAACCTCAGTTTCAGGCTCGCATAATCAGGCTCTTGTAACTGCTCCCGTGGCGGCCGAGGATACGAGGCGGGCGTACTTGGTCATGACTCCGCTTTCGAACATGGATTTCGGCTCGGCCCAATCCGAGAGCCTTTCGGCGATGGCCTCGTCGGAGAGTTCCACGTCGAGGCGTCGGGATGCCACGTCGAAAACCACGGTATCGCCGTCGCGCAGCGCGGCAATGGGACCCCGGACCGCGGCTTCGGGCGCTACGTGTCCGACCATGAACCCGTGGGTGGCGCCCGAAAAGCGCCCGTCGGTCATGAGGGCCACCGAATCTCCGAGGCCCGTCCCGACCAGCGCGCCCGTGACGGCCAGCATTTCCCGCATGCCCGGTCCGCCCTTCGGTCCCTCGTATCGGATGACCACCACGTCATTGGGTCTGATCTCGCCGTTCATTACCTCCGCCATGGCGTCTTCCTCGCAGTCGAAGACCCGGGCCGGTCCGCGGTGGTGGGTCTTCTCGTGGCCCGCGACCTTAAGGACGCAACCTTCGGAGGCCAGGTTGCCCTTCAGGATCACGTAACCTCCGGTGGGCTTCAGTGGATCACCGAGTTCGCGGACGACTACCTGGCCCGGCGTTTCGGACGCGTCCGCCGCTTCTTCGGCGATGGTCCGCCCGGTAACGGTGATCTCGCCCTCGTGGAGCATGCCGCCTTCCAGCATGCGCCGGGCGACGAGCCGGTTTCCGCCCGCGGCGAACAGATCGTTGGCGACGAACTGGCCACCCGGTTTCAAGTCTGCGAGCAATGGGGTCTTCTCGCTGATGTGGTCGAAATCCTCGATCTGCAGATCCACACCCGACTCCTGGGCGACGGCCAGGAGGTGGAGCACGCTGTTGGTCGATCCACCGGTGGTGAGCACCGCCGCAATGGCGTTTTCAAAGGCGTTCCGGGTCATGATGTCCCGGGGGCAGATATTCCTTCGCACCAGTTCCATGACCTGCCGTCCGCACTCGCGGGCCACCTCCGGCTTGTCGGGGTGGGTGGCGGGCACGCTCGCGCTTCCGATGGGCGAGATCCCCAGCATTTCAAAGGCGATGGCCATGGTGTTGGCCGTGAACTGTCCTCCGCACGCCCCGGCGCCGGGACAGGCATGGTCTTCCATGTCTTTCAGTTCGATATCACTCATCCTGCCCGAGGCATGGGCGCCAACGGCTTCGAATACGTCCTGAATGGTGACGTCGTGCTGTTGAAAACTGCCCGGCATGATCGAACCGCCGTAAAGCATCAGCGATGGCACGTTGGTCCTTCCGAGCGCCATCACCGTGCCCGGTATCGTCTTGTCGCAGCCTGAAAGGGCGATGAGGCCGTCGAACATGTTCCCGATCGTGACCAGCTCGATGGAGTCGGCGATCACCTCTCGACTGACCAGCGAGGCCTTCATGCCCTGGCTGCCCATGGTGATTCCGTCCGAAATGGACACGGTATTGAACTCCATGGGGGTCCCGCCGGCCGCCCGGACCCCTTCCTTCACGTACTCGGCCAGGTCGCGAAGATGATAGGTACAGGGTCCGATCTCGATCCAGGTGTTGGCGATCCCGATGATAGGCCGGGACAGGTCCCGGTCGGTAAATCCTGATGCCTTGAGCATGGCCCGGGCCGGGGCCCGCGAGGGTCCATCCGTGATGGTCCTGCTCCGTCTTTTCGCATCGTCGGTCATGTTTCGGTCTCCGTTCCGCATAGATGATCTGCTATCGTTGGTTTTTCCCACCCCTTGGCAAGGCGGTCGTGCAAAGACGTATTACCTGAGTGTGAGTATATATGCGGTCAACTGCTCCACCTGCTCGTCGGTCAGGTGACCATAGGCCGGCATCAATCCCGTGTAATGATCGAACCGGGGATTGTCGAGGTGCCGGGCGAACCAGGCCCGGATACGGGCTTCGCCCTGCACGCCCAGGACCTCCTCGTATTGCGTGGCAAAGATAGGGTATATGTCCGGACGGCTCTCCCTCAGCTCCGCCAGGTTTTTCCGGTAAGCTTCATCGGAAATGCGGGCTGCGAGACGGGGAATCAACCCGGCCAGGTCCGGACCGCGAGAGATGCCTCCGCCAATAGCGTGGCAAGAAGCACAGCCCTGCAGGCGAAAGAGTCTCCGTCCGTGATCGGCCGGCGTTCTGGGTTCGCCCGAACCGTCCGTCCCGTACATGAACACCACGGCGACCGCCATCAGGACCGCACCGGCGCCGAAGAGGGTCACCAGCGTGCTGAAACGCATCGATTTCCTTTGAATCGATCCCTATCCGCGTACTTCGACCCCGGCCATGCGTTCCAGGGACTTAACCAGCGCCTGCGTACCCTCGTCGCCCTCACCGGCGGCTTCGATATTGTTGAACAACTGGTGCGCCAGGCTCGCGCCGGGTAATCCCAGGCCGAGTTCCGAGGCGGCGCCCATCACGAGCCGCAGGTCCTTCTGCTGCAGTTTAACCATGAATCCCGGGTCAAAGTCCCGCTTGATGATGCGCGGCGCGAGGTTGGACATCTGCCAGGATCCAGCGGCGCCTCCGCTGATCGCGGCGAGCATCTTCTCCATGTCCAGGCCGGCCTTGGCTGCCAGGATGAGCGCCTCCGCCATGGCGAGATTGGTCACGCTTACCGCCACCTGGTTGCAGAGCTTGGTCATCTGTCCGGCGCCGTGATCGCCGATCAGGTTGATGCTCTTCCCCATGGCTTCGAAAATCGGCAGGCACCGGTCGAAAACCTCCGGGCTGCCGCCCACCATGATGGAAAGCGTCCCGGCGATCGCTCCCGTGTCGCCTCCGCTGACGGGTGCGTCCAGCATGTCGGCCCCTTTGTCCTTGAGGGCCGCGGCCATGTCCCGCGTGGCCGAGGGAGAGATTGTGCTCATGTCGATGACCACCGAACCGGGCTGGATGCCGTCGATGATGCCGTCATCGCCGAGGATGACCTTTTCCACGTCCGGGGTATCGGTCACGATGGTGATGATCACGTCTGACCTGGCTGCAGTATCTTTCGGGCTATCCCCCCATACCGCGCCTTCTGAAAGGAGCTTTTCGCCCCTTGATTTCGTCCGGGTGTACACGGTGCAGGCATATCCCGCTTTCATCAGGTTCCGACACATCGGCTCGCCCATGATACCAAGGCCAATGAAACCGATTCGTTCCGCCATGGTGAGTTTTCCTTATGGTTTAACGTATAAAGGAGACTTGAAAATCAGCGAACATGAATATCCCGTAGCCACGCGATCGTCCGGTTGAAACCCGCTTGCCGGACCGGGCTTTCGTGCGGTCGGGAGGCAACGCACCGAACCCGCCGTCAACCGGCGGCCGGCGCGAAGCCGCAAAACGCTTCGTAATCGATTAACTCGGTAACCGTGGGGTTTTCGCCACACAATGGACAGGAAGGATCCTTCTGGACGTTGAAAGTCTGGAACGTCATGTCCAGCGCGTCGTACATCAGTATCCGTCCAATGAGGGAATCGCCCTTGCCGAGTATGAGCTTGAGGGCTTCGGTAGCCTGGATGAGTCCCACAGTACCGGGAAGCACGCCGAGCACGCCCGCCTCGTCGCAACTGGGCACGGCGCCCGGTGGCGGTGGTTCCGGATAGAGGCACCGGTAACAAGGTCCTTCGCCCGGATGAAACACCGTGGCGTAACCGTCGAACTGGTAAATACTGCCGTGCACGTTCGGCTTGCCGGCCAGCACGCAGGCGTCGTTGACCAGGTACCGCGTGGGGAAGTTGTCGCATCCGTCGATGATGATATCGTAATCCTTGATGATGTCCATGATGTTGTCGGCCATGAGCCGGGTTTCATGGAGGATCACGTTGCAGTCGGGATTCAGGTCGTTGATCGTTTCCTGCGCGGAAACCACCTTGGGCCGGCCGATATCCGAGGTTCCATGGATGATCTGCCGCTGCAGGTTGGTTACGTCTACCACGTCGAAGTCGATGAGGCCGATGGTGCCCACCCCGGCGGCCGCGAGATAGTAGGCCGACGGGGAACCCAGTCCCCCCGTACCCACCAGCAGAACCCGCGATTCGAGGATCTTCACCTGTCCCTTTTCTCCGATCTCCGGCACGATCAGGTGCCGCGAATAACGCAGGCGTTCTTCCTTGTTCAGGGCCCGTTCCTGGACCACGGGCAGGCCAGCGTCCCGCCATCCGGTATATCCCTCCCGCATGGAGATGACGTTGGTATAACCCATCGCCTCGAGGGACTGTGCCGCCAGCGCCGAGCGGTTTCCACCCGCGCAATACAGCACGATCTCTTTGTCCCGGTCGCTTTCGGTGTTTTCGATTCTGAGTTCGAGAAAGCCTCTCGGAATATGGGTCGCCCCAACGATGACCCCCTGGTCGACTTCGTCCTGTTCGCGCACGTCGATAAGGACCATGTCGTCGTTCCGGTCCACCTTCTCCTTGAGTTCTTCCATGGACATCTCTTTGACTTCACCCTTGACCAGGGCGAGGAGTTCCTGAGATGACAACCGCTGACTCATGATGATCTCCTGCAGACTTTGGTTAAAAAATCAACGGGCGCGCAGAACATCAAGACGCGCCCGAACGTACAGGTTCAATCCGGCTGCTATCCGCCGATGGAGGACATGGTCCGTTCCGGCTGGACGAAATCCGGTTCGTTGATGTGGTGCCCCGGTTCCTTGTGGCTCACCGCTTCGATGATCGTCGTTGCGATTTCCGCGTCCGTCGCGCCGCCACGCAACATCGCTTTTATATCGGTCTCGTTGATCGAGAACAGGCAGGTGCGCATCTTGCCGTCCGCCGTGATGCGAATGCGGTTGCAACTGCCGCAAAAGGGTTCGCTGACGGAGGCGATGAGTCCGATCTCGCCCTTACCGTCACGAAAGCGGAACAGGTCGGCAGGTTCTCTCTGGTTGGGCCGCTTCACCGCATCGAGCGGCCACTTATCATTGATCCGTTCGATGATTTCGGCGCCATCCAGCACCTGGTCCCTGGTCCAGGATCGGTCGGCATCGAGGGGCATGAATTCGATGAAACGCACCTGGAAGGGTCCCGTCCGCGCCATTTTCGCGAAGTCCAGCAACTCGTCTTCGGTGTATCCCTTCATGGCGACCACGTTGATCTTGATCGGAAGCTGAAAATACCGGGTCGCTTCTTCAAGCCCGTCGAGAACCTTGTGCAGGACGTCGCGACGGGTCATCTGAATGAACTTCTCTTCGTCCAGCGTATCCAGGCTGACGTTGATCCGGGGCAGTCCCGCCTCGTGCAGGTCCCGGGCCATCTTCCTGAGCAGGAAGCCGTTGGTCGTCATGGCCATGTCCTGAACGCCGGGTATCTGCGAAAGCATGCCAACGAGAACCGGCAGGTCCTTACGCACGGTGGGTTCCCCGCCGGTCAGCCGCACCTTGGAGATGCCGAGACCGGTGGCGATCCTGACGAAACGGGTGATTTCCTCGAAGGTCAGGATCTCTTCCCTGGGTTGAAAGATCATCCCTACTTCGGGCATGCAGTAGATACAGCGGAAATTGCACTGATCCGTTACCGACACCCGCAGGTTGTTGATCGTTCTGCCGAAACTGTCCGTCAGCTGATAACTCATGGGAGACCTCGAGGCCAGGTGGCAACGTAAGGTTCAAAGAGTAAATACGCTTGATTTAGGCAGTTTAATATACACTGGAAGGGCGCTTCCGTAAAGGGAAAACTGACCTCCGAAAGGCCCCTGACTAACCCCGTGTCTTCCGCCAGATGATCCAGAACGGCAGACCCGTAACGATGAAGGCGAGGTCGACGAGGGAATTGTACCATTCGAAGGTGGCGCGCAGGAGAACGAGCGCGACGATGCCGGTCAGAAAGAGGGCCGGCGTCCACGGATACAGCGGCACCCGATAACCGCCACTGCCGCCGATACCCTTCCTGCGCAGCTTGAAAAGGGCCAGGGTATTGGCCGCGAAGAAGATGAGTACCGCGAATACCATGCCCGCCATGATGGTCTCGAAAGTTCCCCTGAACAGGAGTATGAACGATCCCCAGACGGCATGTGCGACAATGGCCCGCGAAGGCGTGCGGTACACGGGGTGGATGTAGTCGAGCCATTTGAAAAACAACCCGTCTCGGGCCATGGCGTAATAGACCCTCGTCGCGGTCATGAAGGTTCCGTTCATGCTGCCGGTCGTGGAGATCATGACGGTGAGGGCGATGAATCCGGCGCCTACGGGTCCGAGTAAAAGGACGGCCGTGTCCGAAGCCACGATGTTGCTCGTCCGGACGCCTTCCATCCCCAGGGTCTGATGGTAGAGCAGGTTCGCCAGGACATAGATCACTACGATCACCGAGATGCCCAGGAACATGGTCAGGGGTATGGTGCGCCGTGGATCCTTCATTTCTCCCGCCGAGTAGCCGACGCGTTCGAATCCCATGTAGGCGAATACCACCATCATGGCCGCGGCGACGATGTTGCCGACCGGACCGAGCGTGCCGGTTGCCGCCGCGGTGGTATCCAGCAGGTTATCCCCGCCGTAGTCGAGGGAGAATCCAAGCACCACGAGGAGCAACAGGCCAGCGACCTTGAGTACCGTGGACAGGCGCTGGTAAAAGCCCGCCCGGTGCACGCCCACGTAATTCAGCACGGTGAGGACCAGGATGATGACCAGGGCGGCGGCGATCTGCTCGGTCCGCGACAGATCGATGAAATAGGTCAGATAGTTGATCGTCACGATTGCCAGTCCCGCGAGCGGGCTGGTGCGGATGATGAACAACTGGGACCAGCCGAACATGAACCCGGCGAAGGGCCCGAAGGCGCGGCTGATATACATGTATTCCCCACCGGTTTCCGGCAGCCGGCTGCCCAGCTCCGCGTAGACCAGACCGCCCATGAATATGAAGGCGCCGCCCACGATCCATAACCAGAGGATGGGTGTGAAAGACTCGGTGAATCCGGCGATGATCTGGGGCGCCGAGAAGATTCCGGCCCCGATGGTGATGCCGACGAGTATGGTGATGCCGTCGAACAGCCCAAGGGACCTGCGAAGCGTGGGACGTTCCGGTCCCGGGGATGATTCGGACATGGTTGGATCTTCCGGTTGAGTGATGAGGGCGCACTCAACCTATGCCTCCGCTTCGCCGATGTCAAGAATCGCCCGTCCGGACAAAACCCTCTTTTCTATTGACCCTTGTTTGGTGCGAGGCCATAATACGGAAAACATCCGAAAGTTACCGACCCCTTTTAAAAACAGAGCTTTCGTTTGATTGATCGTGCGCCGGTGAACAAACCGCGTACGGTCATGGACGACGTTCGAACGACACTTGAGCGAAGGAAGCGCGTTCGATGCCCTTTCCATCCACTCCGGTCCGGTCCCTCCTGCTTGTCCTGCTGTTCGCGACCGGTTGCGGCAGCGACGAAGGAACCGCGGTCCAAACCGCGGAAGGCCCCGTTGTCAACAGCCTGGGGCGACAGTTGCCCTCCGACGCCGCCCCCCTGCACGAACAGGTCCTGATGTATTTCATCGAAGAGCCCAAGACGCTGGATGTGAGCATGGACAATTACGGCGTCAAGGGCGCGGATCCCTATCTGTTCGAGCGACTTACCATGTTTGACGCCGACGACGTGCTTCGGCCCGGCGCCGCCGACCGGTGGGAACCTTCCGCGGACGGGCGCATCTGGACGTTTTATCTCAGGGAAGGCGCCCGGTGGAGCGACGGCAGGGCGGTGACCGCCCACGATTTCGAATACACCTTCAAGCGTTTCCTGGATCCGGATGAAGGCAACGTTTTCTCCTTTCTCTTCTACAATATCAAGAACGCGCGGGACTTTAATCACGGTAAGATAGCCGATCCCGACCTGGTGGGCGTGCGCGCCATCGACGATCTGACCCTCGAAATCGAGGCCGAGGCCCCCTGCCCCTACCTTCCCCACATCATGGCGTACAATTCCGCGGCGCCCGTACCCCCATGGCAGGTTCAAAAGCACGGCCGCCGATGGACCGAACCGGGAAACATGGTCAGCAACTACAGCTATATGCTCGACGAATGGGTCACGGACCGGTACATCTCTTATAAATTGAATCCCTACTACAACGGGTCCTACCCGGGGTACCTGGAAAAGATCAAATTGAAGTTCATCATCGCCGGCACGCACCCCGGCATCGCGCCCTACGAAAACAACGAGGTCGATCTGCAGGGCATCTTTGCCCAGTACCTGGGCGAAATCGACAGTAATCCGGAGCTGGGCCGGGAATTGACCTCCAATCCCCATTTCCAGACCTGGTACCTCTTTTTTCAGACCATGGTTCCCCCCTTCAACGACGTACGGATTCGGCGGGCCGTCAGCCACGGCATCGACCGGGAGACCATCTGCCGGGTCATCCTGCAGGGACACGGCACGCCGGCCTATACGATGCTTCCTCCCAACTTCCCCGGTTACACGGGTGATCGACTGAAGGACATCCAGCGCTACGATCCACCCGAGGCGCAGCGTCTGCTGGAGGAAGCCGGCTATCCGGGCGGAAGGGGCCTGCCTCCCATTCAATTCTGGCTACGGCAGGCGGATTCGTCCCAGATGTCGATCGCCCAGGCGATCCAGGGCATGCTGAAGGATAACCTGGGCATACGCGTCGAGATCAGGAACCAGGAAATCGGACTGTACATGGACAACATGTACCAGTATACCATACCATTCGGCCTGATTCCCTACCAGTACGACTATCCCGATCCCGACAACATGCTGTCCCAGGTGTGGCATTCCCAGCCGGTCGGCCACGGACGGCACGACTGGAAAAACGATGCCTTCGACCGGTTGCTGGAAGCCGGTGGCACGACGCTCGACCACGCGCAACGCATGCAGTACTACGCCGAGGCGGAGCGTATCCTCGTCGAGGACGTTGGCGGCGTTTTCATCTATCACACCCACGTGCTGGACCTTCGCAAGCCCTGGTTCAAGGGTCTCGAGCCCAATGCCTGGGGACAGGACCTTTTCTGGGGCAACCGGACCACCATGATGGATATCTACATCGGAAACAACGTCGAGAAACGTGTGTTTTAAGCTTGTTTTTTTAACAGCACATTTCGCCTAGAAATAACTTGACGGCCTATCCGGGCCATCATTATTGTTTTGGAAGCACGGGGATTCACCCTATGGTTGGTCCCGTAATCCACTCGATACCCGCTTAATGCTGATACACATCCGTCGCTGTTGACCGGTATTGCGCCGTCTTCAGCAGACTCTCATGCGGTATCGGAGGAAGTTCATGGCCAAGTCCGGCCAGTCGGAAGGCAACTTTTCCCGGTTTGGGTCCAGGAATTCCGGGGATGACAGGTCGCTGGACACCTACCTGAAAGAAATCAGGTCCATACCGGTATTGAACCTGGAAGAGGAAATGGCCCTCGCGCGTGATTCCCGCAACGGGGTGCGCGGCGCTATAAACAAGCTGATCCAGGCCAACCTGCGGTTTGTCGTGGTAGTGGCCCGGCAGTACCAGAACCAGGGATTGCCGCTTTCCGATCTGATCAACGAGGGCAATATCGGCCTGATCAAGGCCGCGCAGCGATACGATGAACACAAAGGATTCAAGTTCATTTCCTACGCGGTCTGGTGGGTGCGCCAGGCGATCATGAAGGCCCTCGCCGAACAGTCGCGCATTTTCCGCCTCCCATTGAACCGGGCCGAGGAACTGCGCCGGATAAACAAGGTGATACGGGGCTTGAAGCAGGAACTGGGTCGGGAGCCCACGACCGATGAAATCGCCGGCAGGCTGTCACTGGACCATAAAGAAGTGGTCGACATCATGCGCACCTTCAGTCCCCACCTGTCCCTCGACGCGCCTTTTTCACCCGGCGAGGAGGGGCGTTTGCTCGACGTGATCGAAGACACGACCATCGAGTCCCCGGAAACGCCGGTCATGGAGAAATCGCTCAGGGAGGAAGTGGTCTGGGCGTTGAATACCCTCACCGATCGTGAAGCCGCCGTGATCCGTTCCTACTTCGGGATCAACAAAGACAAACCGATGACCCTGGACGAGATAGGTAAACAGTTCGGCCTGACCCGGGAAAGAGTGCGCCAGATAAAGGAACGGGCCATCCGGCGGTTGCGGCACACTACCCGTAGCGTTCGTCTCCACGCGTATATAAGTTGAATTCGATCCTCATCTCTGCTTACTCAGGAACCTGCGGCCGGGCGCAGGTTTTTTTGTGCCGGTAAGGCGGCGTACCACAGGCAACTTTCGAGTATGAGACATCTTATCGGAATCGATATCGGCACATCGGGCATTAAAACGATCATCGTCGATGAAAGCGGCGACCTGGTCGCCCGGGCCTTCGAAGAAATCCCCCTTTACACTCCCCGTCCAAACTGGGCGGAACAAGATCCGAAGGACTGGTGGCGCGCGGCCTTGAACACGGTTCGCGAAGCCATGGGTTCATCCGGCGTCCCGGCCGATTCCATCGCCGGCATCGGCCTGTCGGGCCAGATGCACAGTTCGGTGCTTCTCGACGAGAAGAACGAGGTACTTCGGCCTTCCATCCTGTGGTGCGATACACGGACAACGGAGCAGTGTCGCTGGATCACGGACAAGGCGGGCGAGGACAACCTGGTGCAATGGGTGTCCAATCCCGCCCTCGAAGGCTTCACCGCGCCCAAGCTGATCTGGGTTCGCGACCACGAGCCCCGGGTTTACGCACGTATCAGGCGCGTCCTGCTGCCCAAAGACTACATCCGGTTCAAGATGACGGGCGAATTCGCCATGGAGGTATCAGACGCAGCGGGCACATTGTTGTTCGACGTCCGTGAGCGGCGATGGTCCGAGCCCATGATGGATGCCATCGGCCTGCCGGTGGAATTCATGCCGCCCACCTTCGAATCCATCGATGTATGCGGACACGTTACGGAGGAAGTCGCCGGAGAAATGGGACTCAGGGCCGGCACGCCCGTCGTCGGCGGCGGGGCCGACAACACCTGTGGAGCGGTGGGAGCCGGAATCGTTCGATCGGGCCGGATCCTGTCGAGTCTCGGCACCTCGGGCGTGGTATTCGCCCACACGGACGATGTCCACGTGGACCCGGAATTGCGGGTACACACCTTTTGTCACAGTGTCCCCCAGAAGTGGTACCTGATGGGGGTGACCCTCTTCGCCGGCGGCGCCTTCCAGTGGCTGCGCAACACGCTGGGCGAAGTCGAGGTCAGCGCAGCCAGAATGCTGGACACCGACCCGTACGAACTGATGACGGCGCAGGCAGCCCGCGCGCCGGTGGGCAGCGAGGGCCTGGTGTTTCTCCCCTACCTCATGGGCGAGCGCACACCCCACAAGGATGCCAATGCCCGGGGCGCGTTTGTCGGCATTACGGCCCGCCACGGCCGTCCCCACATAATCCGGTCCGTCATGGAGGGCGTGACGTTCGCCCTGAGAGATTCCATTGAGATCATGAGAGAGCTCGGGCTGTCCGTCACGCAGGTCCGTTCCACGGGCGGCGGAGCGCGGAGCAGCCTGTGGAGGCAGATCCAGGCGGATATCTACGGTGCGGAAGTCGTTACCGTCAACGCCGAGGAGGGCCCCGCATTCGGAGCCGCCATCCTGGCCGCGGTCGGCACCGGCATATACGACACCGTTGAAGAAGCCACGGATGACCTGGTGGTGGTCGCCTCCAGGACGGAACCGGACCGGGATGCGTCTTCACAGTACGAGGAGTGCTACGGGATATTCAGATCCCTGTACCCCGCCCTGAAACCGGGTTTCGACGCCATGGGCGGCATGGTTCAAAAGCAGGTATGAGCCACGAAGGGATGGCAGGGTGGAGCGGGTATGGTTCCGCCCTTTTCTTACGCGCACACTAAGGAGTTCGAATTGAATATACACGAATACCAGGCGAAGGACATCTTCGCCCGGCACGGGATGGCGATCCCACGGGAAGAGGTGGCCAGAACACCGGAAGAAGCCCGGCGTATCGCGGAGGAACTGGCTGGAAGTGTGGTGGTCAAGGCACAGGTTCACGTCGGCGGCAGGGGAAAGGCGGGCGGCGTGAAACTGGCTTCGACGCCCGATGAGGCGTACGAGAAGGCGAGCCAGATACTGGGCATGGACATCAAGGGCCTGACGGTCCGGCAGGTATTGGTGGCCGAGGCGGTAGAGATCGCCCATGAAGCCTACGTGGGCATTATCCTGGATCGCCAGACCCGGCGACCGGTGTTCATGGTCAGCGCGGCGGGGGGAGTCGATATCGAAGAAGTCGCCCGGGAAACGCCGGAAAAGATCCACAAACTGCCCGTCGACCCCCTCCTGGGACTACTGCCGTACCAGGCCCGGTTCCTGGCTTACAAACTCTATTCCGATCCCGCGATCGCGGCCCAGGCTTCCCGTATTCTCGCCCTGCTTTACGACGCGTTTATCGAAAGCGACGCCTCCCTGGCGGAGATCAACCCGCTGGTGACTACGCCGGATGGCAAGTTGTGGGCGCTGGACGGCAAGATGAACATCGACGATAACGCGTTGTTCCGGCACGAAGCAATCGCGGCCATGCTCGATCCCGAATCCGGGGACCCCACCGAGGCGGAAGCCCGGGACGCGGATCTCAGCTTCGTCAAACTGGACGGCGACATCGGCTGCATCGTTAACGGCGCGGGCCTGGCCATGGCGACAATGGACATGGTTAAGTTCTATGGAGGCATGCCCGCCAACTTTCTCGACATAGGCGGCAGTTCGAACCCGGACAAGGTCGTCACCGCCATGAACATCATCACATCCGACGATCGGGTCAAGGCCGTACTCTTTAATATCTTCGGCGGTATCACCCGTTGCGACGACGTAGCCAACGGTATTGTAACCGCCCTGGATCGCATTGCCGAAGGACCCGGCGGTCCGCTAACGCTGCCCATCGTCATAAGGTTGACCGGGACGAACGAGGAGGAGGGACGCCGTATTCTGGAGTCCGTGGGACTCGTCGCCGTAAACACCATGGCGGAAGCTGTTCAGAAGGCCGTTGAACTCGGGAGGGGGGAAGATGAGCATACTGGTCAATGAAAACACCAGAGTTGTCGTGCAGGGGATCACCGGCAGGGACGGTTCCTTTCACACGCGCCAGATGGTGGACTACGGTACGAAGATCGTGGCCGGGGTCACGCCGGGAAAAGGCGGCCAGGACCTGGACGGCATCCCCGTATTCGACACACTGGTGGAAGCGGCTGATGCAACAGGCGCCAATACGTCGATCATCTACGTCCGTCCCGCATTCGCGGCCGACGCGATCCACGAGGCGATCGACGCTGAAATGGAACTGGTGATCTGTATAACGGAAGGCATCCCCACGCTGGACATGGCCCGGGTCTACGCCGTCCTCCAGCATTCAAACGTACGCCTCCTGGGACCAAACTGTCCCGGCGCCATCACGCCCGGCGTCACCAAGGTCGGTATCATGCCCGGTCATATTCATCATCCCGGTCATGTGGGCGTGGTTTCCCGCAGCGGTACGTTGACCTACGAGATCGTCCATCAACTGACAGGCGCGGGCATCGGCCAATCGACCTGCCTGGGCATCGGCGGCGATCCGATCATCGGGACGGGCTTCATCGACGCCCTCACGGCTTTCGAAGCGGACCCGGAGACCCACGCTGTGGTCATGATCGGCGAAATCGGCGGCTCAGATGAAGAAAAGGCGGCGGAATTCGTACAAGCCCACATGCGAACGCCCGTGGTCGGATTCATCGCGGGGCGCACCGCGCCGCCCGGAAAACGCATGGGGCACGCCGGCGCGATCATATCGGGAGGAACGGGCGGTGCAGAGGAAAAGGTGAGTGCGTTGAACCAAGCCGGAATCCCGGTGGCCGACCGATCGGCCGACGTGGTCGATATGATACGCGCCGCACCCGCCCGATAGGCGGTTTTTCCTCTTGACATTGCAGGGGTAACCCCCGTATTATTAGTGGCTTTGGGCCAATGTAGAGAACTCTGGGCAGCATCCGATATGCACGGCGTATCTCGCGTGTTAAGTGTATTAGAGGTATTTTAAGAAGCAATTGATATGCAAATAGCGATCGAGCATCTGGCTGAAGGTTTACATCCTGTCCATATCGAAGACACTCCCTCCGCCGACTTTCTTCCGGACGAGGATTGCCGTTTCGCTTCACCCGTCAAGGTAGACGGCACGCTCACGGTCTCCGAGAATTCGCTCGTGCTGCAGGCCGGTATCACGGTCGCCATGAACTTTGCCTGCGGCAGATGCCTCAAAGATGTAGTGGAACATATCAGCGGCGAAATCGCGATCTACTACGAGAAGACCGGCCGCGCCATACCGGACGGCGAGGAGTTGACCGAAGCCGATGACGTGGAAATCCTGGACTACGGCGCGAAGACGATAGACCTTCGTCGTCGCATTGCAGAACTCGTGAACCTCAATTTGCCGATGAAACCCCTGTGCAGCGAAGATTGCAAGGGCCTTTGTCCGGAATGCGGCAGGAACCTCAACGAAGGCGCCTGCGGTTGTGGTACGAGACAAGTGGACCCGCGCCTGCACACCTTGAAATCGTTGTTGAAGGAGGAATAAAACATGGGCCTGCCCAAACAACGCCTATCCAGGGCACGGAGTCGTAAACGGCGTACCCACTGGGTACTGTCGCTGCCGACACTGGTGGAATGCTCCCATTGCGGAGAGAAGAAACGCGCGCACCGCGTTTGTCCCCATTGCGGATACTACCAGGGAAGGGAAGTGCTGGAAGTCGAAACGATTTAGGTTCGGCGCCGATACCTATGACCCACGCCAGGATCGCTTTCTTGTTTCCGGGCCAGGCCTCCCAGTACGTGGGCATGGGCCGGGACTTGTACGACAGGTATCCGCGGGTAAGGACGCTGTACGAGCAGGCCCATGAATTAACGGGCGCCGATATCGCCGGGGTCTCCTTCGACGGCCCCGCCGAAACACTGAAGCAAACAAACTACACGCAATTGGCCATACTGGTGCACAGCGTGGCGGTTGCTTCTATTCTATCTGAACGAGATATAAACCCGGATTTCGTCGCCGGCCACAGCCTGGGGGAATACTCGGCGCTGGTTGCGGCTGGATCCCTCAGTTTCGAGGAATCGGTGCGCCTGGTCCGTTTGCGCAGCGAATTGATGCACGAGGCCGGGCAACGACGGGCAGGTACCATGGCGGCCGTGATTGGCCTGTCGCCACGGGAAATCGATGAAGTCTGTAGTTCGTCGAGCGGGGAAGACGAACCCGTTCAACCGGCCAACTTCAACTCCCCGGTGCAGACGGTTATCGCAGGAGCCGTTCCGGCCGTTGAACGGGCCATGGAAGCCGCTCGAGCCGCGGGGGCCAAACGGGTTGTTCCGCTGAAGGTCAGCGGGGCGTTCCACTCCGAACTCATGGAGTACGCCAGGCAGGGTCTGGCCGAAGCGATCGAAAATGCCTGTATCACCCGCGCAGATACGCCGGTGGTGGCCAACGTAACCGCCCGGCCCGTGACGGAACCAGATGAGATCCGCCGTCTGCTGATCGAACAGTTGACCCGTCCAGTGCGATGGGCGGAATCGATGCAGACCCTGGCCGATCACGGAGTGGACACCGTGGTGGAGGCGGGACCCGGAAATGTACTCGCAGGACTCATGAAACGGATGCACCGCGGCGTAAGTGCCTTGAACGCGGATACGATCGAGGACGTTTCCAACGTGGCCGATACACTTGGGCGGGCGGCGGTAGAACGGTAAACGGAACGACTTCACCCGGATCTGCGATATTGCTTGGCATACAAGGTAAAGTAACGATCGTAACAGGCGGAACTCAGGGGATTGGAGCCGCCATCTCCGAACGCTTCGCCACGGAAGGCGCCCGGGTCGTCATAACCAGTCGTGACGGGGCCAGAGCGGATGAAGCCGCCGAAGCGTTGAAAAAGAAGGGCGGCGACGCCCGTGGCCTGTCGGTTCGCATCGACGACCGGGACAGCGTGAAAACACTGGTCGACAGGGTGGTTGAAGATTACGGGGCCGTCGACATCCTGGTCAACAACGCGGCCACGGTCCGGGACACGCTTCTGATGCGTATGAAGCAGGCAGACTGGGACGAGGTCATGCAGGTTAACCTGGGCGGCGTGTTTCTTTGCACCCAGGCAGTAATCCGTCCCATGATGCGCAAGAGAAGCGGCAGGATCATCAACCTGACATCGGTCGTGGGCCTGTCGGGAAACGCTGGACAGGCCAACTACGCCGCCTCCAAGGCCGGCATCATCGGATTCACCAAGTCCGTAGCGAAAGAAGTAGGCAACAGGGGAATCACAGTCAACGCGATCGCACCGGGATTTATCGAAACCGCCATGACAGAGTCGCTTCCCGAAGCGGTACGGACCGCCTTCGTGGACGCCACCCCGTTGTCCCGGCCCGGGCAACCCGGTGACGTGGCCGGCATCGCGGCGTTTCTGGCGTCTGACGACGCTACCTTCATTACGGGCCAGGTGATTCAGGTCGACGGCGGTATGGGCATGTGAAGGAAAGATGCGGTCTGTTTGAACGTGCCATGAATCGCCATTTTTTCATGAAGGTCACGACATGCGCAATGGCAAAATGCAAAAGATTGAACCAACTACAGGAGGAAAGAAGATGGAAGATCGCGTAAAGGAGATCATCGCCGAGCAGCTTGGTGTGGACGGTGACCAGGTAACCGAAAATGCTTCGTTTACCGACGACCTGGGCGCCGACTCGCTCGATACGGTTGAACTCGTCATGGCACTCGAGGAAGAATTCGATCTCGAGATACCCGACGAGGACGCCGAAAAGATCGTCACTGTCAGTGACGCGATCAAGTATCTCCAGGCCAATACAAGCAGCTGATTCATTTCCAGGCCCAGGCGGTGATCCATTGCTGACTGGGAATAGTGACTGGATGTTTGCGGGAGGCATCGGCGTGTCCGAACGCGTTGTCGTCACCGGTATGGGCGTTCTCAGCCCTGTTGGTCTCACACTCGATACCTACTGGAAGGCCCTTTGCGACGGTCAAAGCGGTATAGGGCCCATTACCAAGTTCGATGTGAGCGCCTTTCCGGCAAAAATTGCCGCCGAACTGAAGGAATTCAATGCGGCGGACTACATCGACCGGAAAGAAGTCCGGCGCATGGACGAAAATGTCCAGTACGCCGTGATCGCGGCGCAGATGGCGCTCGCCGACTCCGGGCTGGATCTCGATGCGGAAGACCGGAATCGCATCGGGGTGGTCATGGGAACGGGCGTTGGCGGGATATGGACTTTCGAAAACCAGCACACAAACCTGGTTCACAAGGGACCGGGGCGGGTCAGTCCCTTTTTCATACCGATGATGATCGCGGACATGGCACCCGGCCAAATCTCCATGATACACGGTTTGAAAGGACCCAACTACACCACGGTATCGGCCTGTTCCAGTGGCGCCCACGGCATAGGCGACGCCTTCCGGATTCTGCAGTATGGGGATGCGGACGTCATGATCACCGGCGGTACGGAGGCCAGCATCTCTCCCATGGCCGTCGCCGGATTCAGCAACATGAAGGCCCTTTCCCTCAGAAACGACGAACCGGGACGGGCCAGCCGGCCGTTTGACGCCGAACGGGACGGGTTTGTCCTTGGGGAAGGCGCGGGCTTGGTCGTCCTCGAGACGCTGTCGCACGCCCGGCAGCGCAACGCGCGCATCTACGCCGAACTAGTGGGTTACGCCGCGACAGCCGACGCCTATCATATCACCCATCCCCATGAATCGGGCGATGGCGCGGTACGATCCATGAAGCTGGCGCTGCAAAACGCCGGACTGGACGCAGACCAGATCGATTACATCAACGCCCATGGCACATCCACGCCCTTGAACGACCGCATCGAAACCCTGGCCATCAAGAAGGTCTTCGGAGATCACGCCCGTCGCCTCGCGATCAGTTCCACCAAGTCACTCGTCGGTCATCTTCTGGGGGCGTCCGGCGGGGTCGAGTTTATTGCCACCTCGCTGTCCGTCGCCCGTGATTACGTTCATCCCACCATCAACTACGAGGTGCCCGATCCCGATTGCGACCTGGACTATGTCCCCAATATCGGCCGGGAACGGGTAGTACGGGCGGCCTTGACCAATTCGTTCGGATTCGGAGGGCACAACGTAACCCTCGTGGTAAAGAAATACACGGCGTAACGTCCTCCGCAACGCCTCGAACGTGTTCCGGGGATTACCGTGTCACAACGGCATCCTATCCTGCAAAAGCTACGTCGCGCGGCCACGGCCCTGTTCACCCGCATAAAGCGGGGCATATCCCGCAACGCCTCGAACCGTACGGTCGCCGAACGGGACAACGCCCGCCAGGTTCAGAACTATCTCCATTACCGTTTTAAAAACCTCGATCTTCTCATCATGGCGCTGAAGCACCGTTCCTACGTGTATTCCCGGGAACAGTCGGGTGTTTATTCGAACGAACGATTGGAGTTCCTCGGGGACGCGGTCCTGGATCTCGTCGTCGGCGAATTCATCTACAGCAAGTACCCAGTGCGCCGCGAGGGACAACTGACGCAGATTCGTTCTACGCTGGTCAACGGGAAGGCCCTCACCCGGCAGGCTCGGGCTATGAAACTGGGACGCTATGTGCTGCTGAGCTCCAGCGAGGCACGTTCCGGCGGCAGATTTCGCCATTCGATCCTGTCCGATGCCTACGAATCCATCATAGGCGCCATGTACCTGGACGGTGGCCTCGAACCGGTCAGGCGCTTCCTGCATCGAACCCTGCTCCAGGAGATCGGCGAAGAACGTCCTTCCGAAACCGATCATGCCCGGAACTACAAGAGCGCGCTGCTGGAATACACACAGGGCGAAGGCATAGGACAGCCTGAATACCGCGTCGATTCCGCGGTCGGGCCCGACCATGAAAAGATCTTCACCATCGAGGTCTTTGTGGCCGGAAATTCCGTCAGCAAAGGCACGGGTACCAGCAAGAAGAACGCGGAGCAGGACGCCGCCCGCCATGCGGTCGAGCAACTGCAGTCCACCCGGAACAGCGAAAGGACATGATACGCGTTCTGAACACTCCCGGATGTTCCGCCGCTTTTAACATGGCCGTCGACGAAGCCCTGTTCAACGCGAGTCGCCGGGACACGGGGATGATGACCCTGCGTATCTATTCCTGGAATCCCCCGGCCGTGTCCCTGGGATACGGCCAGGAAGTAGCAGGCGAGATCGACCCCGGCCAGTGCGACAGGTACGGCATCGAACTGGTCCGGAGGATCACCGGCGGGCGCACGGTGCTGCACGACCAGGAACTGACCTACAGCCTGGTCGCGCCGGAGTCCCACCCGGCGCTGGGAAACCTATCCGGCGTGATGATCCGCAGAGTGAGCGAGGCGCTGATCGGTACAATGCGGTACTTCGGTATTCCGGGTGAACTGGCACCTGATGGACGCTGCGGTATGGGCAAGGGCGACGTATGTTTTTCGGCCACCGGACGTTACGAGATTACGGTTCATGGAAGGAAACTGGCCGGCAGTGCCCAGCGCCGCTCGGATGGACGGGTGCTCCAGCACGGATCCATCCTGCTGGGACCGGGGCACAAAAGGTTGCCCCTGCTTCTACCTGTCCACGATCACGAACGCAGGGAGACGATCGCCCGGTTGCTGAACGCCCGCACCATCTCCGTATCTGAATTATCGAACAGCCCACCTTCCTTCGAGGAATGGGCCGACTGCCTGACCCGGTCATTTCTCGAACACATGAACCTCGAAGGCCGCACGGGTGTCCTCGACGATGAAGAGCGTCGGGAAGCCGAGTCGCTGATCAGTACCAGGTACGGAAACTCCGACTGGACCTATCGAAGGACCCCCCGCCATGTCCAGTGAACCGATCGCGATAATCGGTATCGCCTGCCGTTTTCCAGGCGGGATTACGTCGCCAGGTTCTTTCTGGGAATTCGTCCTGAACGGCGGCGACGCCATACGTGCCGTTCCCCCTGAACGGAAATCGCTGTGGGACTCGTGGCCTGACCGCGAGGACTATTCCGCCTACGGTGGTTTCGTCGACGATATCGACCGGTTCGACGCCGCCTTCTTCAATATCTCGCCGCGGGAAGCCCGTCACATAGATCCCCAGCAGCGTATCCTGCTCGAACTGGCCTGGGAAGGGCTCGAAGACGCGGGGATTCCGCCGGCGCGGTTGGAAGGCCAACCTGTCGGCGTGTACACGGGGATTTTTTTGGACGAGTACTGGGACCTGCAGCGTTACGCGACGCCGTCGCATGTGGGCATGCATACCAATACAGGCGGCACGTTGAGCATCGCGTCGAACCGGATCTCCTTCTTCCTGGATCTGAAGGGCCCGAGCATCTCGGTAGACACGGCCTGTTCATCATCGCTGACCGCCATACACCTGGCCTGCCGGGATATCCAGGCCGGGACCTGTACCGCGGCACTCGCCGGTGGCGCCAACCTTCTGCTGACCCCGCAGACGACAATGGGTTTTCAACAGGCGCACATGCTGTCGCCGGACGGGCGCTGCAGGGCCTTCGACCAGGGAGCCAGCGGATATGGTCGCAGCGACGGCGCGGGGATCGTCGTGCTGAAATCCCTGTCCGCGGCGATACGGGATGGCGATTCCATCTACGCGGTCATTCACGGATCCGCGATAAACCAGGACGGGCGCACCCGGGGACTGACCGTCCCGGAACAGCGCGCACAGGTAGCCGTTATTGAGGCGGCCGCCATGGCGGGCGGTGTGAATGCCCATCGCCTGGCCTACGTCGAAGCCCATGGTACGGGGACGCCTACCGGTGATCCGATAGAAGCCATGGCCATTGGACGGGCCACGGGATCGACGGGTTGTCTTATCGGGTCGGTAAAGACCAATATAGGCCATTCCGAGGCAGCGGCAGGCGTCGCCGGCCTCATCAAGACGGCGTTGTCGCTCAAGCATGGCGTCCTGCCGCCCTCATTGCATTTCGATCGGCCTAACCCGGATATTCCCTTCGAGGATCTCGGGTTAAGGGTAGTCACCGGACAGGAAACCCTCCCTTTTCCGTCTTACGCCGGCGTAAACTCCTTCGGATTCGGAGGCGCCAACGCCCACGTCGTACTAGGATCTCCGCCCGAAACCGTACATCCCGAAATACCCGAAACCTCCCCTGAAACGGGCAAACCGGAGGCAACCGCACGGGTGCGGTCTCAAAAATCGTCCGAACATGCCGTACCTCAACTTCTTGTATTGTCCGCGCGTAACACGGCCGCGCTGAAAGAAAAGGCATCGGATACGGTTTCCTTGCTCCAGCACCGTCCCGAAACGCTGCCTGCCGATCTGGCAGCGGCGCACGCACTGCACAGATCCCATCTCGATCACCGCCTGGCGCTGGTGTTCGAACAGACCGGGGAAGCCGTCCAGGGACTCGAGACGTTCCTTGCCGGTGGCTTACCGGACCAGTTCGAAACGGGACGCGTTGGTGAGCGTCCGACACCTGTCGCGTTTATCTTCACCGGTATGGGCCCCCAGTGGTACGGGATGGGACAGGCGCTCTACCACACGGCACCAGGCTTTCGCGAGGTGCTGGATCGGTTCGACAGCCTGTTCACGGCGATTTCGGGCTGGTCCGTGCGCGGCCGGATGTTCGACGGAAGTCAAGGAGAACCTATGACCGATGTCGAGACCGCCCAGCCCGCTAACATGGCGTTGCAGTGGGCCCTGGCTTCCTGGTTGCAGGCCCTCGGCATAGAGCCGCAGTTCGTAATCGGCCACAGCGTCGGGGAAATCGCCGGAGCCTGCGTCGCGGGCGCACTGACCCTGGAAGAAGGTGTTCGCGTCATATACCAGCGCAGCAGGCTTCAGAAGCACATGCAGGACCAGGGCGAAATGCTGGCCGTCGGCATGTCCCGGGAGGAATCGGAACGGATCATTGAACCCTTTGGCGACCACCTGTCCATCGCCGCGGTCAACAGCCCGCTTTCCGTTACCATATCGGGCGAAACGGCGGCCATCAATCGTCTGCAGTCCATGATCGAAGACCGACAGCTTTTCTGCCGAAAACTAAACACAGGAGTCGCGTATCACAGTGAGCAGATGGACGGAATCCGCGACGAATTCCTGGCATCTCTGGCCGGTTTATCACCCGCGAAAAGCCGCGTGACCCTGCTGTCCACGGTCACGGGCGCGCTGGTCGAGGGTACGGAGGTTACGGCAGACCACTGGTGGAGGAACATGCGCAATCCCGTTGTTTTCGACCGGGTATTCGAACGTCTTCCAGATGCCGGGGACATGCTTTTCATTCAGATCGGGCCTCATCCCGTGCTTTCAACAGCCATATATGAGAACCTCGCCCATCTGAACCGGTCCGGCCAAGCACTCGCCACGCTGCGGCGCGATCGCGGAGCCTGGGATGTCCTGCTGGAATCCGCGGGGAAGTGCTACGTCCATGGACACGAAATAAACTGGGATCGCCTGGTGAAACCGCCTCGCACGCCCGTTCCGCTGCCGCCATACCCCTGGCAGAAGGAAAGATTCTGGCTGGACGGCATGTCAAATCAACCCGACGGCCGGTTCCAGCACCCGTTCATCGGCCGGGGGATCGAATCCTCCGTCGACCCCGAAACCTGGGTCTGGGAACGCGCGATCAGCCTGTATTCCCATCCGATCCTGTCGGATCACAACGTGCTGGACCGATCGATCATGCCGTTGGCGGGACAGATCGAAATGCTGTTCGAGACGCTCGACGTAGCGGAAGTGCCCGTCGCCTTCACCGATCTCGAACTCGTAAATCCCCTGTTGTTTCCGAAGTCCGGAGCGCACCTCGTCCAGATCGTTCGCAAGCAGGCCCGGTACGCCATGTCATCCAGACCGGAATCCCATGATCACGGGGCGGCGTGGTTGCCTAACTTGCGAACTGTCCGATCCAGCGTGGACCGTAAACCTGACAGGATCGATCTGGAAGCCATCAAGTCTCGCTGCGACCGTCGGACCACCGGCGGTCGATTCTACGAACTCGCCGCCGAAATGGGGTTTCAGTACGGCCCCGCGTTCCGTCAAATCGACGAGATGACGCACAACGACCAGGAAGCCCTGGCACTTTTGACATCCCGGGATGATGACCACCAACCGTACCAGCTCCATCCCGGTGACCTGGATGCCGGCCTGCAGGTCCTTTTGATGCTTATGCCGGATGAAGAACCGCATTTGCCTGTCAGCGTGGAAAGCCTTGTGCTGCAGAGACTTCCAGGACATGATGAGAAGCTGTATGCCTATGCCAGGAAGCGTGAGGCAGTGAAAGACAGTGGTCCTGTGGCCGACGTGTGCCTCGTCGACGAACTTGGCCTACCCCTAGTGTCCCTGTACGGTGTGGCCCTGTCCCCACCGAGTGGTTTTGGCAGCCGCGGGAGAACCACGAATCCCCACGGACTGTACAAGGAGGAGTGGGTGGTTGCGACACCCTGGGAGGAACACGCGCCATCCAGTCCAATAGCCCACTGGTACATTCTCTCGGACGACCAGCGACTCGGGGGTGGTCTCGCCGATGCCCTGTCCCGGCACGGCAGCGAGAGTGAATGCATCTATTTCTCCTGGGATGGACCTGAAAACGGCACGGACGCGCTTTCCAACAAACTGCGATCATTAAAACACGATACAGGCAACGCCGCGGGCATAGTCGGGATCTGGACCGGTGGCGGTAACGGGCCAGACAGACAGGATATCGGGCCTGTACTGGCATCATTCGAGTTGATCCGGACGGTATTGGACTACCCGGATCTTTCGTGCCACCTGCGACTGATTACGGCGACGGCGCAATCCGTGGTGTCGGACGACCGAACGGCGCCGGAACGGGCGGCGATCTGGGGCAGCGGACGGGTCGTCGCGCAGGAACACCCCGAGTTGCACTGCACGCTGATCGACCTTCCCCACCCGTTCGACCGGATCGATGTAGCACGTCTTGCCGAAATTGTGCAAATGGAAAAGTTGCCTGGAGAAATCGCACTGCGGGGAGCGGCCATCTATACCCGCCGCCTGAATCCCCTCGATCTGGGACGGTGCGAGGCGAAAACCGTACCTTTAACTCCTTCAATAAACACAAGTTACAGGCTAACTCAGTCCACGCTTGGTTCGATCGAAGATCTCCGGTTTGAAATGAAACCGGCGACCCGGCCCGGCCCGGATGAAGTAGTCATCCGCGTTAGGGCCGCTGGATTAAACTTCCGGGACGTACTGACCGCCCTCGGCAAGCTGCCGGACCCGTCGCGACGTCCTCCTTCGTTCGGATGGGAATGTGTCGGCGAAGTGACCGCGCGGGGCGAAGGGGTAAAACATGTGGATACAGGCGATGTGGTCATGGGGATGTTGCCGGCGACCATGGCCGGAAGCATTACCGCTAAAGCCGACCTGGTCGTCCGAAAACCGGAGCACCTGGGTATCGAGGAGGCCGCCACGCTGCCCGTCGCCTACATGACAGCATACCTGGGTCTCGTGGTCCGGGGCGGAATGTCCGCTGGAGACCGCGTCCTTATACACAATGCTACGGGTGGGGTAGGACTGGCCGCCGTTCTGCTCGCACGGCAAGCGAAGGCCGAAGTGTTCGCCACGGCGGGATCTCCTGAAAAACGCGGCTATCTCCGGGAGTTGGGCGTTTCTCACGTGATGGATTCCCGGTCGATGCACTTCGCGGAAGAGATCGTGGAGAAGACGGATGGGCAGGGGGTAGATATCGTCCTCAACGCGCTATCCGGTACTGCCATGACGGCTTCCATGTCGGTGCTGGCCCCCCACGGGCGTTTCATCGAGATTGGAAAAACCGGTATGCTTGGGCACGAACTCATCGACCTTTACCAGTTTGACAACAACAGGTCCTATCATCCCATCGATCTCTCACAATTCATCCAGGAACGGCCCGCCCGTGCGGGAGACTTGCTGCGTGCGGTCGTCGACATGGCCTCGGACGGACGGGTGAGTCCCCTGCCGTACAAGGTCTATCCGATGGGACGGGCGCGGGACGCTTTCAGGTACATGTCGCAGGCCCGTCACCTGGGAAAACTGGTGCTCGTGGACGATGGAGCATCCATTCCAGTGCACCTGGGAGAGGACGACCCGGTCATACGTCCCGGAGGAACCTATCTCGTATCGGGCGGCGCGGGCGGGGTCGGTCGCTTTTTGACGCGCTGGCTGCTCGACCGAAAAGCCGGCCTGGTTGTCGTTACGGGTCGCCGGCACCGGGAGGAAGCGGCACTGGACACTTGTCTTGACAGTAAAGTAAGGTATGTTCAGGCCGACGTAACCAACCGCGAGGCGTTGGAAAGTCTCTTCGCGGACCTGGACGGGGAGGATGCGCCGGTCACGGGCGTTTTCCACGCGGCCGGCGTGCTGGACGACGGCATTCTGCTCACACAGACTGCCGAACGGTTCCGCCGGGTACTCCAACCCAAGACGACAGGCGCCCGGAATCTTCATGAAATAACCAGGGACAGAGAACCGGACCTGTTTGTCCTTTTTTCCTCGGTGTCTTCCCTCGCTTCCCTCGTCGGTACCGCGGGCCAGGCGTCCTACGCCGCCGCGAACGCCTATCTCGACGGCCTCGCGGACCTTCGGCGCCAGGAGGGCCTGCCGGTGACGGCGATCAACTGGGGGCCCTGGGAGGATACGGGGATGATGGCCGATGAACATGCCGCGGATCGCCTCCGGCGGCAGGGCTTGCGATCGATCCCGCCCGAAGAGGCCGGCTTGCTCCTGGACCGGATATTGACGCGGGACGTCCACCGGGTGGGCGTGATACCCCTGTTGGAATCGGCAGGAGATACGTGGATAGGGCGTTTGTTGTTACCGGATGCCAGCGTCGAACGAACAGAAGCGCCGATGACCGCCATATCGAAAGCCGAGGCTGGCGCGATGCCTGCCGGGCGCCTTCGCGCCTATATCGAGGAGTATGTGATCGAAGCGGTCTGCCGGATTGTGGAAATGGAACCGGGGAGCCTGGAAATCGGGCAAACCTGGCGCAGCCTGGGAGTAGATTCTCTCATGGCCGTGGAATTGCGGAATCGGATCGAGGCGGGAATACACGTGTCGATTCCGGTTGAGACCTTGCAGTCGGAGACCGCTGTCAACCAGACGATCGACACTTTGTTTGAAGCGTTGAAAGCCACGAGCCGGAATTGAACCGGCGACCTATTCATTACGAGTGAATTGCTCTACCAGCTGAGCTATCGTGGCCTGTAAAGATCAGGAGTAATATAAAACCCGGCACCGCTGGATGCAACCCGTTTTTAGACCCCCGGAGCGCCAACCAGTCGCCGTTAGAGCAGTTAATTTAAACCGAAAAATCCCGTTGGCGCTACTCCCCTGACTTAACCATATCCCGGGCGATATGTTCGCGGGTTCCGTCGATATCGAAACAATCCCGCTGGTTGGTCTGCATCAGCCGGAGCGCTACATCCATCGCCTGTTCCTCGGAGAGGAGACCGTCCTTCACCTCGGCATCCAGGGCCCGGCTCAACCACTTCCGCGCCTGCACGGCGTAGGCAAAGGCACTTGTGGGCCAGAACGTGTCCCCACCGAATGCGAATAGCTTGTTGATGGGAACGGCGTGGATGAAACGGCGGACGAAATCACAGGAACTGTACGGATCGATGGACCAGGCCCAGCAGAGGTCCACCCAGACGTTGGGATAGTGCTTGGCGAGGGCGATCAACTCGTGGCTGTAGGGGTAGGCGATGTGCATCAGCACGAACCTGGCATCGAGGTACCTGGTCAGCAATCCGCAGAGATGGCCGCTTTTGATGCGGTCCACCGGCATCCTGCTGTGGCCCGCGTAGTAACCGGTGTGGATCTTGAAAGGAAGGTCGTATTCGATGGATAATTCCACGCCCCGCGCCCAGCCCCAGTCTCCCAAGCACAGCGAGGCAGCTTCAGGCGCGTTATCGGGATCCCGCAGGATGGTTTCAAGGGCACTGGACGCTTCATCGTCGCTCCGCTCCACCCAGCGCAGCGTCCTGGAATAGGCATGCTGCGCCTTGACGGCGATGGCACGGGGACCGTATTTCGCGAAAAGCGCGGCCATGGCGCTGCGCAGACTCTCCAGGTTTTCAACGGTAATCCCTGTTTCCGCCGCCAGTTTCTCCTGGGGCACTTCGCCATTGCAGAATCCCATCCATGATAAATCGTAGAGAAAGAAACCCGGACCGGAGACATCCGGTTCGCATGCCCATACGAAGTTGTCGATCTGCACGTGATCCAGGCGCGCGCGATCCCGCAGGAGGGCGAGGCGCTGGCCGGGTGCGCGGAGCCGTTCGTTTTCGCCCTGTGCCGCCTGCAGGCCATCGACGGTGAGATCGTTCATGCCATATACCTCTTCCGCCAGGATGCCCACGGCTTCGCCGTACCCCGTGTGTTTTACGGCCTCCCAGGCCTTCCGGACACGCTCGAATCGTGCAGCGACATCCCCGCGGCCGGGGTCCAGGAGGAAATCGACATCCTCCTGCGATGCGCCGGCGACCACCAGGTCCGCCGTGACGTAATTCTCGAAGAGGTCCTGCAGCACGTCAGGTCCGTGGGCGACCCAGTCCTCTTCGAACCGGAGATGCTCGTGGGTGTCGATAAGCGGCGTCTCGTGTATGTACCGGGACAGATCGGTCATGAAGACCTCCTGTGCTGCGTGCGTCTGGGATTATAGGAATATGTCGGAGACAGTGAATACCCCCGGGGTGAGTCGAACACCCGACCAACGGTTTAGGAAACCGCTGCTCTATCCTCTGAGCTACGGGGGCTGGAGATTGGTTCCGGTCCGTGCTCAAATTATGATCGTACATTACGGGTGTCAACGTCTTATTCTGTTTGATCTTGTCATCCCAAACGCGCCGCCATATATTCAATCCGCCCTTGTCGACAGCGAACGCAAAGCAGGGATTCGAGGATGAAAGGACTGGTAAAATACGACCACGGCCCCGTCAACATGGAAGTCCGTGAAATGCCCGTTCCGGAGCTCAAGTCCGGGGACGTACGGGTGGAGATCCGGGCCGCCGGAATATGTGGAACCGACATCCACATTTACAAGGACGAATATCCCTACAATCCGCCCGTGATCATGGGCCACGAATTCTCCGGTATCGTGGACGAGGTGGCCGGCACGGACGAATACCGGCCCGGCGATGCGGTGACCGGGATACCGACCACGGTCGTCTGCGGTGTGTGCCGGTACTGCGCGGCGGGTCAGCACAGTCTATGCGACACCCGCCAATCCATCGGCAGCGGGGTTCACGGCGTATTCACGAAGTACGTGGTGCTTCCCTCCTGGGCGGTACGCCGGATTCCTGACCACGTGGATTTGACCATAGGGGCGTTGAGCGAACCGCTCTGCTGCTGTGTCAAGGCCGTTTCCATTCGAACTTCCGTTACCGCCGGAGACGTCGCGGTGGTTACGGGACCCGGCCCCATAGGGATGCTGACGACGCAGGTGGCGAAAGCGGAAGGCGCCCACGTGATTCTGACCGGCACCTCGGAGGATGCCGAGCGGCTCGAACTCGGCGCCCGGTGGGCGGACGAGACGGTCAATATCGACCAGGCCGACCTTCTGAAGATCGTCCGGGATCGAACCCAGGGCTACGGCGCAGATGTCGTGTACGAATGCTCCGGGTCGGCGGCGGCCACCAGATCGGCCATCGACCTGGTGAGGAAACAGGGTACCATCATGCAGATCGGTTTGCATGGCAGCCCGTTCGAAGTGGATTTCTTCCCGGCAGAATTGAAGGAAATCACGATCAAGACCTCGTTCGCCGGTTCCCTGGATGCCTGGGACCGTACCATGGTACTACTGGATCAGCGCAGGATCGAACTGGCGCCGATCGTATCGGACGTGGTGCCGCTGACCGAGTGGGAAACCGCATTCAGGCGGCTGCTTGACAAAGAAGGCATGAAGATACTGTTCGAACCGGTCGATTAGAATATGCGTCCGGCAGGGGAACACCAGACAAGGGGATATTAAATGGATCTCGGATTGAAGGACAAAGTCGCGTTGGTTACCGGTTCCAGCCGGGGTATCGGCCGTTCGATCGCCCTGGGCTTCGCGGACGAAGGCTGCCACGTCAGCCTGTGCGCCCGGGGGGAAGACCGGTTGTTGGAGACCGAAAAAGAGGCCACGCTAAAAGGCGTCGAAACGCTGGCGACGGCTGGGGATCTGACCACGGCCGCCGGGATCGAGGTGGTGGTGAACGCCACTCTGGAAAAGTGGGGGCGCATAGACATCCTGGTCAACAACGTCGGCGGAAGCGTCTGGAACCCGTTCGGCGATGTTTCCGATGACGAATGGCTTCACGTGTTCAACCTGAACATGTTTGCCGCGGTGCGGGCAACGCGGGCCGTGCTCCCTTCGATGCAGGACCGGAACAGTGGCTCGATCATTACGATATCCTCGATCTTCGGCCGGGAGGCGGGTGGACCCGCTACCTACAACGCCACGAAGGCCGCGGAAATCTCCATGGGAAAGACGCTCGCCAAGGAAATGGCCAAAACGGGCATTCGCGTGAACACGGTCGCTCCCGGATCGGTCATATTCCCGGGTGGGAACTGGCAGAAACGCATGGACGCGGACCCCGAAGGAATCGGTAAATTCGTGGAACAGGAGATCCCCGCCGGACGTTTCGGCAATCCCGAAGAGATCGCGGACGTCGTGGTTTTCCTGTCATCGGGCCGGGCAAGCTGGGTGACCGGCGCCTGTATAAACGTGGACGGATGCCAGTCCCGGTCTCTGATTTAGGAAACGCTACATGAATTCGCGCCTCGAACAGCTTGAGTTGCTTGCCAGGCAGGACCCCCGCGATCCATTTATTCAATACGCGATCGCACTGGAGTACGTGAGTTCGAACCGCCTTGAAGAAGCGGCAGGTATTCTGGAACAGCTCATGGAAGCATCGCCGGACTATACGGCGGGTTATCACCAGGCCGGGCGGGTACTCGAACAGCTGGATCGATTCGAAGAGGCCCGGCAGTGCTACGAACGGGGCATCGTCGTGGCGGAACGTCAGGGTGACGCCAAGGACCTGGACGAAATGCGGGAGGCCATCGCGTTTCTGGACTGACCCGGTCCAGAGCGCAGCAGGCAGTCAAGCGATTGGAATAATAAGATAGAGCAGAAACTACTGATACGCATAGCCCAGTCCGTTTTCGGATGGACGTTTGTCATCCTTGGGATCCTGGGCATCTTTCTGCCTCTTTTGCAAGGCGTGCTGTTCATCGTGATCGGACTGTCGATCCTGTCCACGCGCAACGCCTTCGCACGGCGCATGCTGGAACGCCTGGAGCGCAAGTATCCGGACATCTACGCCAGGGTAGAGCGCATCAAGAATCGTTTCGCCGAAAGCAAACCGCTCATTGTAACGTCCGGCACGATCCTGATGATCATACTGGGGTTCGGGGTTTACCTGGCCGTTCTCGGGTTCAGGACGGCCTACGCGAAGATCGTTCCGATCTTGATGAACTGACTAGACTCGCAAGACACAACTGGTAGAGTGCCAGACCTGGAGATGGATCGGGCGCCCGGTTGTCGTCAGACCAGGCGGCGGATCAGCCGGCGGCTGCGCCGGTCCATCCGGTCGAGGTCAGGGATCTCGTACCGGTTGCCGTTCTCGTCCGTGATCAGGATACGCCCGGGCGACAACTCCATCATGCCTTCCCTGAGGTCCCGCATCGGAATCTGCACCGCTCCCCGGTCCGTTTCCACGGAGAAAAGAGACGTCCCTCCCCGGCTTTCCATTTCCACGATGCGCGTGATCCTCGGACGAAAATAACGCCAATCGATTTCATTCTGGATAATACGAAAGGTATCCTCTTCGCACGACGCCGGGTCGGCGACGAGACCCAGGTATTCGTCTTCCTGGTCGAAAAACGTGATGTACCGGTTTTCGAACGATAGTGGAAAAGCCTGGCGAATCCTGACATTGAAGAACAGGTCGCCCGCGATGGACAGGGTCGGCGGCTGATCTTCGCGCCGTTCCAGACGAATAGTGTCCGGATCGAGAAATGACATGGCTTACCCCTCTACGCCCACAATACTGGATACATTGGTGTGCAACTGGACCAGCCGGTAGTACTCGCCCTGCCGTTCCATCAATTGCTCGTGAGTGCCCAGTTCCACCGGCTCGCCGTTCTTGAGGACGAGCAGACGGTCGGCGTCTCTCAGGGTGGACAGGCGATGGGCGATAGCGAGCGTCGTGCGTCCTTCCATGAGCCGCCCCAGGGCTTCCTGGATCTTTTTCTCCGTTTCCAGGTCGAGCGCGGAAGTGGGTTCATCCAGGATCAGGATCCTTGGATCGTGCAGGATGGCCCGGGCAATGGCGACCCGCTGGCGTTCTCCGCCGGAAAGCCTGCCGCCCCTTTCCCCTACAGGTGTATCGTATCCATCGGACATTTTTACGATGAATTCGTGGGCGTTCGCGTTGATGGCGGCCTCGATGATTTCCTCTCGCGTTGCTTCTTGATTGCCGAAGCGGATATTGTCGGTAACGGACCCGGAAAAGAGAAAAGGATCCTGCTCGACGTAACCGATCTGGCTTCGCAGTTTCGTCAGGTCCATCCGGCGGACATCGATACCATCGATGAGGATCCGCCCCCCGTCGACGTCGTAGAAACGGCACATCAGCTTGATGAGCGTGGACTTGCCCGCGCCGGAGTGGCCCACGAGTCCGATCATCTCACCGGCTTCAACGTTGAGCGTGATCCCCTTCAACACTGGCTGGTGCGCAACGTAGCCAAAGGACACGTCCTGCAGTTCCAGATGCCCCTCGAACCGAGGTACGTCCACGGCATCGCTCGGTGTGTAGTCCTCGATGGGACTGTCGATCACTTCGAAGGTGCGTGTGATGGCCGTCATCATTTCAGGAATCCAGTCGGCCATGCTGGTCAGTTGCTGTACAGGACTGTAGAACATGCTCAGGTAAAGGAAAAAGGCCATCAGCATGCCAATGGTCATTTCCGCCGATTGCACCTGCCTGCCGCCATACCACCAGACTAGCAGTCCTCCTATGGACACGAGGAAGGCGAGGAGGGGACGTACCGTGCGCGAACGGACATGTATGTTGCGTTCGGCCCTGAACACCTTCTCGTTTTCCAGCTTCATGTCCCGGCTCTGCCGTTTCTCCTGGGCGAATATCTTCACGACGCGTATGCCGGCCAGCGCGTCGTTGACCCGTTCGAAGAACGTGGCCCAACTGTCCCAGGATCTTCCATAGAACCACGTCAGGTATCGCTTGATGTAGATCGAAGCGATTATGATGGCGGGGATGGGAATAAGGATGAGGCAGGCCAGTTCCCAGTTCAGGTAGAACAACACCCCGGTCATGCCAATAACCAGCAGGCCCTGCTGCACCACCTGCGGTGCGAAATCTATCCAGAAGTAGTGGATCGACTTGGCGTCCCGGGCGATTCGGGCCATTAGACCGCCCGTCTGTTGCATGTCGTAGTACTTCAGGGGCAGCAACTGAAGCACGTTCAGCAGTTCCGACCGCGCGTCGAAG
The DNA here is from genome assembly GCA_965225915.1 of bacterium. Taxonomy (GTDB): domain Bacteria; phylum JAAXHH01; class JAAXHH01; order JAAXHH01; family JAAXHH01; genus JAAXHH01. The sequence continues at coordinate 3,350,867 of OZ245326.1, read as the reverse complement.
GCCAGCCGGTCACCCAGCACGGCAAGCATTCTCCCGCTCACGATGGTTACCCCGGTATGGACGACACGGGACACAGCCAGGAGCGCGACGATCAGCGGCAGCCACATGTAGGTACTCATATCCACCAGGACCTGGTCGACGAGGATCATGGTCAGGTAGGGCGGCAAAAGGTCGATCGCCGAGGCGCCGATCGTGACGGCCAGCGCGATGGCCAGCTTGCGCCAGTGGGGGAGGCAAAAAGACCAGAGACGCTGGAAAGTGCGCAGGTGGGCTTCGCGGCTCGACCAGTCCGGCGCCACTTCTTCGATTACAGGCTCCACGAGGTCCGTGCTGGCGTCCGGACCGATCAGGTGCATCAACGCTTCCACGGCGTCGGACATGTCCTGGGCCACCGCGTGGGAATACCGGAGCAGACGGATATCCTTTCCCTTCACCTCGACCATCAGCGCGCTCGCTCCGACCAGGGGTTCCACGGACAACCCCGTGATATCCGCCAGGGAAATGCAGTGCGTCAGTGCCCACTGCCGACCGGACTGCGTTCCCACTGCTAACTGGCGCCTGGTTACGACCAGCATCGATTCCTCAATACGACCGTCCGGTGCCAGGTCGGTTCGGCAGGCAAAAAGAAGACTCGCCTGGCTCGCATCTTCCGGCAAGCTGGATTGCAGCAGTTCGGTCAGTTCGGATGGTATCTTGCTGATCAGGGGCATAGCGGGTTCACAGTTTCCGTTAGTATGGGATAGTTTTGAATGACTGCGTTTTCAGTCCAGATTCGGATGGAGGGAATCCGCTAGGATTTCCACCGCGTGGACAATCCTGAGCGTAGGACGAAGCAGCCAGTTCTCGGGGATCAGGACGACGCGCTCATCGCGTACGGCGTCCAGGTCCCGCCAGCCATTGAGTGCCTTCGCCCGTTCAAGAAACCTCTTCCTTACTTCCCCGGCATCCTGGTCCACACCCAACGTGGCCAGGAGGACATCCGGGTCCTTCGAAATGATGTTTTCCAGGTTGTACACCGCCCATGTGCCCGGCGCCAAGTCGTCGGCCACGTTGCGTCCACCCGCGCGGCTTATGACCCCCGATGTAAACGTGCCCGGACCGGGCGTCCAGTTTTCGTCTCTAAACGGACTGCCGACAAACACCGTGGGACGTTCATTTTCGGGAAGATCGCCGATCCGCTCCGTTACGGCAGCCAGCCGCTTCCGGTAATCGTCGAGGAGAATGCCCGCCGCCCTGGCCTGCCCGGCAAGCATGCCCACGATACCGATGGAATCGATCACTTCCTCGATCGTCTGGGGGTCGAGTACGAACACCCGGACACCCAGTGCCCGCAGACTCTGTATCATTTCGTCGGGATTGTTCTTCGAGGCCAGCACCAGGTCGGGATCAAGAGAGACGATTTTCTCCAGGCTCATGGCCGTGAGATCGCCGATTTTTTCGATCTTCCTGGCTTCGGGAGGATAATCGCAGTAATTCGTGACCCCCACGACCGAACCTCCCGCACCGACGGCAAAGAGCAGTTCGGTGTTGCTCGGAATAAGGGACACGATTCTCTGCGGCGTGTCGGGGACGGTCACCAAGGTTCCGGTCGCGTCCGTCACGCTGACCTGACCAAAAACCGCCCAGGGTGTAAAAAGGAGAACGAGGTAAGCTGTAGATCTTAAGAAGTTCGAAACGTACTGCACTTTCGCTCCTGGCATCACTATGGATGGCGTTTCCAGTTTCAGCGGTATACAATATAGGCCACGAAGGTTAAAAGGGTACAGTTTTTTGTAGTTTTCGCTAAATTGATACGAGGCTTTACTCATATGGAAATCTGACCATTTGATTACGCTATTCGTTCCCGGATCGAACGGCAGGGCGATATCGCAGAAGGGAAGTGCACGATGGGACGTTTTGACTACTGCCTCAATACCAGTACCATCCGTTCACCCGGTGTTTCCGTACTGGAATACGTGGATATCGCGGCCGACGCCGGTTATGACGGCATCGAACCCTGGGTGGAGGAAATCGATACGTGGGTCGAAGGAGGTGGATCGCTGGAACAGCTGCGTGATCGCGCAGCCAGCCGTGGTATCCGGATCGTAAACCTGATCGCTTTTTTTGAATGGGCCGTTCCCGAAAATGATCGGCATGCCAAGGGCATGGAAGAAGCCAGGCGGTGCTTTGAAATGGCGCAGGTCCTCGAATGCCCCTTCGTAGCCACGGCCCCGAAAGGGATCCATGACCGGGAAGTCGATCTGTTTTCCGTTGCCCGGAGATTCGCCGAACTGACGGATACCGTTTCGGACTTCGCACCGAAGCCCCTGCTGGAGTTCTGGGGCGTGGCCCGCACGCTTGGAACGGTCGGGGAAGCTCTTCTTGTCGCTGCGGAAAGCGGTGTGCGGAACGCCAGACTGTTGACCGACATCTTTCACATGTACAAGGGAAGCGGACACCAGCGGGGAATGGAATATCTCGGTCCGGGCCGGCTGGGTCTTGTCCACGTGAACGACTATCCATCGGTACCCGGTCGTGCGGATATTGAAGACGCTGACCGGGTCTATCCCGGTGACGGACAAGCACCGTGGGGACAGATCGTAGCCAGTCTCGTACAGCAGGATTACCGGGGCATGCTGTCGCTGGAATTGTTCAATCCGGCCTACTGGGCCGAAGGACCGGCGACCACGGCTCAAAAGGGTTTGGAAAAGCTCAGGAGATGTGTCGAGAACCAGTGAAACCCGAACCCGTGGAGCCTCAGGTATCTTAGAGTACATTCCAGCCGTTGCGCGGAGTCCTTCGACATCATGTCCATAGCCACATCGCCGCACACCGGCCGGGGATCTTCCGTTACACCACTTCCAACGCAACCCGTTTCCGCCGGCCTTACCCTTCGCGCCGTGACCATTGGATGCGTATTCACCGTCCTGTTGACGGTCTGGTCCCTCTATTCCGAATTCGTTACGCGCGGTTCGTACATCACCGTCACCCACCTCCCCGTCGCGGCGTTGCTGCCCTTCCTATTGATGGTACTCCTCGTAAACCCTGTACTGAAACAAACGGGTTTCAGCCGTCCCTTCAGCCGCCAGGAACTGATCGTGATCTTCTTCCTGGTCTTCACGGCTTCGGCCATACCCGGCTGGGCCTTCAGCAATTACGCGATCTCGATCATCAGCGGTCCGTTCTACTACGCGAATCCGGAAAACCGCTGGGCGGAGCTGTTCCTCGACTACCTGCCGTCCTGGCTGGTCGTTAGGGATCCTCTGGGTGGATTGAATCAATTCTACGAAGGCGCTACGCCAGGTAGTTCAATACGCTGGCAGATCTGGTTCGCCCCCATGTTCTGGTGGGTAACCTTCTACGTCGCGCTTTTCATGGTCGGCGCGTCCATCATGGTCATCCTGCGCAAACAGTGGGTGGAGCACGAACGGCTGGCCTTCCCCCTGGCGCAGGTACCCTTGGCGCTGGTCGATGGCGCCGAGGAAAAGGCCCTGCTTCCGAGAATCGCGCGTGCACGTCTATTCTGGTGGGGATTCGGCATCACGCTGTTCATCATGACCTGGAACATGTTCAGTTTCTTCGGCCTGGCCCCGGCCATCCCGCTCGGCGCTGGACACGCCTTTCCCCTGACCCTGTACGAAACCTTCCACCCCATTCAGGTCCGTGTCAACTTCCTGCTCATCGTCGTGGCGTATTTCACCAGAGTGGAAGTGCTGCTCAGCGTCTGGCTGTTCTATCTCATCCGAATCGTGCAACAGGGTGTGATGACTCGGGTCGGCGTGCCCGGCCCCCTCGAGATGATGCACTTTCAGCACCTGTCCGGGTTTTTCGTCTTCGTGTTGTTCGGATTGTGGATGGCGCGGAAACACATCCGCGACGTGATCAGGAAGGCCCTGGGAAAGGCGCCCGAAATCGATGATTCCCGGGAGTTCTTTTCCTACCGCACGGCCGTTCTATCCTTAATCGGCGGTTCGATTTACATGGTTTTACTTCTCTGGAGCGCGGGCATGACGCTATGGGTCGTGATGCTCATGATGTTCGTTCTCCTGATCCTGTACCTGGGCGTAACCCGCGTGGTGGCCGAAACCGGACTGGCCTCACTGGACCTGCCGTACAACAGCGCCAACGAAATCACGTTCCGGTTCGTCGGTTCGGAGAACATCAATGCCCAGACGATCGCGGGGATGTGGCTCTGCCAGACCTTCACGCGAAACTGGCGGACGCTCGGGATGTGTTCGATGGCCCATGCCGCCAAGGTGGGCGACGTCATGGGCGGTGTGGGCAGGGGCGTGTTCGGGGCCATCGCGCTTTCGCTGGCCATCGGGTTCACGACGGCCGTGTTGTACACGCTCTACCTGGGGTATGACATGGGTGCGTCCCAGCTCAAGGCCGGTGGTTTTGAGTCGGGCGCACGGGGATACTGGGCTCAGCTCGAGACATTTCTCACGAATCCCGAGGCCATGACGAGATCCCAGTTGACCATGGTTTTAAACGGTGTTTTGATATCTGGATTGATGATCTGGGCCCATCACAGGCTCCACTTCTGGCCCCTTCATCCCGTGGGTTTCGGGATCGTCACCACCTACGCGGCGGACATGGCATTCTTTTCGATTCTGATCGTCTGGCTGATCAAGACGGTGGTTCTGCGGCTCGGCGGCGTCTCGCTGTATCGCAATGCCCAGCCCCTGTTTATCGGCATACTCTCCGGATACGTCTTCGGAGTTTTCCTGACCTTTTTGCTCGACGCGGCCTGGTTTCCGGGCGCGGGACACGTCGTAGACGGATGGTAGTTGAGCATTTTTTCTTATTCATCACGTGATTGGAACATGAAACCATGAATCTGTCCATACTCGATCAGTCCCCCGTACGGGACGGTGTAACGGCTGTGCAGGCCTTCCAGGAAACCTTTACCCTGGCCAAGGCTGCCGAAAGACTGGGTTACAAGCGATTCTGGGTCTCCGAGCATCACAACGCCCATTGCCTGGCCGGCAGTTCTCCCGAGGTGCTGCTCGCGGCCCTGGGAGCCGCAACGGAAAGCATGCGTATCGGGTCCGGCGGCGTCATGCTACCCTATTACAGTCCCTTCAAGGTCGCAGAGAGTTTCTCCGTGCTCACGAATCTCTATCCCCATCGTGTTGATCTGGGGGTAGGGAGGGCGCCCGGCGGTGACATGAAAACCGCCCGGATGCTGGTGCCGGACGCGGGTCCGCGGTTCGAGCAGTTCCCCGAGCTGGTCGCCCAGCTGCTTGAGATCCTGCAGAACCAGGAATTCGAGCCACCGGTGACACCCCGAATCCAGCATCCGCCTCCCGTGTGGATGCTCGGGTCTAGTCCCGAGAGTGCGATGCTGGCGGCGCGCCTGGGACTCCCGTACAATTTCGCCCTGTTCATAAACAGCAACATCGACCCGCGCATCCTTGAATACTACCGCCACTATTTCGAGCCGTCCAGCCAGTCGCCAAAACCGGAAACCTGCATCGCGATCAACGTCATCTGTGCCGACAACGAGGCGGAGGCCCAGCGCCTCGCACTCAGCCGGGACCTGCTTTTCGCCCGATTCGCTACGGGCAAGCCCAGCAACGTCGTACCCACCGTCGAAGAGGCCGAACAACACCGCTTCAACGAGGCCGAAAGGGCTTTTCTGGACGACAAGTTCCGGCTCGCGGCCGTGGGCAGTCCGGTGCAGGTCAGGGAAATCATAGACCGGCTTGCCGGCCAGTTCGGCACCGAAGAGGTCATGGTCGTTACCATCACCCATGATTTCGAAGCCCGGGTGCGATCCTACGAACTGCTGGCCGACGTGTATAGGTAGCAGGATGTTAGACGGTGGGAAAATGGCTCAAGCAGGTGACCGAGATGAATCAGGTAGCATCTAATTCTTAAAAACATATCGAACGAAACGAGTGGAATGGGGTTGCCTGCCGAGTACCGAAAGAATACATTGTGATTACCGAAACCTCCCTTACCGCCAACCGATAAAGGTGAATCAGATATGACGATGATCATGGAAAAAACCGTGCTGAGCGATGAACAGGTCGCGTTCTACCATGAAAACGGGTTTCTCCACATTCCTGAAGTCTTCACACCGGGAGAAACGGCCGAACTGTCGGATCAGATGGACCGGCTCGTCGAGGACTGGGCATTCACCAGCCCCGGATGGTCCGGGCCGTGGCGGCTGGCGTACATGGATCCGGAAACGGAGGCCAAGTCCAGACTTACGGCTATGCACGACCTCCACTTCTATTCCCAGGCGTGGTCCCGGGCGGTCGCCAATCCGAAGCTGGTCGAGGCCCTGTCGCAATTGCTGGGTCCCAACGTGGAACTTCACCACACCACGCTGCACATCAAGCCTCCGCAGACTGGCCACCCCTTTCCCCTGCACCAGGACAACCCGTTCTACGGACATCACGACGGCCGGTACATCGACGTCCTCGTTCACCTGGACGACACCCGCCACGAAAACGGCGAGATACGGTTCCTGTCGGGATCACACAAGTCCGGCCATATGCAGCACATCACCGAGACCGAGGACGGTCCCTGCGCACCCCATCTCCCCACGGACCGGTACAGGCTGGAAGACTCGTTACCTGTACCTGCCATGGCGGGCGACGTGGTCCTGTTCTGTATCGACACCGTACACGGTTCCTATATCAACCAGACGAAACAGCCGCGGAGGCTCGTGCGCATGGGCTATCGGAATCCAGACAACAGGCAGGAGTACGGGCAGAGCTTCGGTCGGCCGGGGCTGATGGTGTGCGGTTACCGCGAACGGCAGCCGGACGATGAACTGCTCCCGGGTAACTGATGTCCGGCATTCCTTTATTGGGTTACTCCGACAGGCTGTCGGGCCGGCCCGGCGACGTAATCGCGTTCAAGGTGAGCAGCGAGGCGCAAGAGCCCTATCATGCCAGCCTGGTGCGCGTGATCTGCGCCGACCCCAATCCCGCCGGTCCCGGATTGCAGATGCAAGAAATCGACCTGCCCTTCGAGGGCCGGTTTCCATCCCGGTCCCAGCCCTTTTATCCCGGCTCTCATGCCGTCATCCCGATCAAGGGCCGCATTCGGGCCATCCGCGGAATAACCATTTCGGCCACCATCTGGCCGACGACTCCCGAAAAAGAACGGCAGGGCATCTTCAGTTGCGGTGACGACGGCGCGAAACCGGTCCTGACCCTGTGTCTGGACCGGGGTGCCGTTACCGTGCTCGCCCGCTCCGCGTCAAACCATGTAACGCGGACCGTATGCGGCGGCGAGCCGCTCAAGTCGCGACAATGGTACCGGGTTTGGGCCAGTTACGATGCCGGAAGCGGCTCGGTGAGCGTGGGTTGGCGTGCGCTTGCTTCTCCCCGCGGACAATCCGAGTGTACAGTCGAGGCCGACGAACCCGTTCCGATGGGAAACATGAACCGTCTCGTCTTCGCCGCGGTGGACGGCGATCCGGTAAAGGGCCATTTCAATGGGAAGATCGAAGCGCCGGCCCTTGTCGATCGACCCGCGGCGGAGTTCGATGTCTACGGTGATGATGTGAAAAACCAGGGAGGAACTTGGGCCCTGTGGGACTTCGCCCGGGACATGGGTTCGACCCGGATAATGGATATGGGACCGCAGGGACTGCACGGCCGCCTGGTCAACATGCCTGCCCGCGCCATGACCGGTTCGACGTGGACCGGGGAGGAGATGTCCTGGAAGCACGCTTCGGAGCAGTACGGCGCCATACACTTTCATGATGACGACATATACGACTTCGGCTGGGAAACCGATTTCACTTTTACGATACCGGATCACATGAAATCGGGACTCTACGCGGCTCTTATCCGTTGCGGGGAGCACGAGGACACGATGCCGTTCTATGTCTGCCCGCCCCGGGGCAGGCCCACTGCGGACCTCTGCGTGCTGGCGTCTACCTTCACCTATACCATTTACGGCAACCATGCCCGGCCAGATTTCCATCCATCCTGGCTGGACCGCATGGGCGCGTGGAACGCCTATCCCTGGAATCCCGCGGTACACCGGGAATACGGGCTGTCCACCTACAACTTTCACACGGACGGCAGCGGCATCTGCCATGCCTGTCACAAGCGCCCCCTCTTCTCGATCAGGCCGGGGTATATCACCTTCGGCGAAACGGAAGGACACTGCTCGGGACTACGCCACTTGCAGGCGGACACCCACCTGTACGCATGGCTCGACAAAATGGGTATCGCCTACGACATCGTTACCGACCAGGAACTGCACGACGACGGCATCGAGGCGATCGAGGGATACCGTGTCGTAACCACCGGTTCCCATCCGGAATACCATACGCCCCGCACCTTGGATGCACTGCAGCAGTATAGAGAACAAGGCGGTAATTTCATGTACCTCGGCGGCAACGGGTTCTACTGGCGTATCGCCGTTCATCAGGAGGGAAACGGAACCCTCGAAATCAGGCGCAACGAAGGGGGCATCCGGGCGTGGGCGGCCGAACCGGGCGAGTACTACCAGGCCTTCGACGGCGGCTACGGCGGACTCTGGCGCAGAAATAACCGTCCACCCCAGAAGCTCGCCGCGGTGGGATTCTCGGCCCAGGGCAATTTCCATGGTTCGTACTACCGGATCGACCCGAACGCGCGCGCCAACCTGGATACCGCATGGATCTTCGAAGGCGTAGAGAACGAGATCGTGGGCGACTTCGGATTCAGCGGCAACGGGGCCGCCGGGTTCGAACTCGACCGTGCGGATCATCGTCTCGGTACGCCTGAAAATACCCATGTCATCGCACGCTCCGAAAACCATCACGAATCGTTCATCCCCGTTCCCGAAGAACTGCTCACCCACATCACCACCTGGTCCGGAGAGCCCGTCGAGAAACTGGTCCGGGCGGACATGGTGTATCAGAAGGCGGAAAACGGGAGCCAGCTCTTTTCCACGGGGTCCATTACCTTCTGCGGGAGCCTGCTATACCACGACGCCGACAACGACATATCCAGGATCGTGGCCAACGTCCTGTGCCGTTTCCTGGGGTAAGCGCATGAAAATCGCCGTTTTCGCCGACGTGCACAGCAACCTAGACGCACTGGAAACCGTCCTGGATCATCTCGATCGCTGGCGCCCCGACCGCGTGCTCGTCGGTGGAGACATCATCAACCGGGGTCCGTACCCGCGGGCCTGCACCGAACGGGTACTGGGTCGCGCCGAGGCGGAAGGCTGGGGGGTGATCCGGGGAAACCACGAGCGATACGTCCTGAACTACGGTGACGGAAACTGGCCCGACGCGGGTCCTGAATACGATATCCAGAAACACGCGAAATGGACATACGATCAGCTGGACGGCCTGGTCGAACCGCTGGCGGCCCTGCCCGTACAGTGGGACATGACAGATGACTATGGGAACGAACTAAGGATGGTACACGCCTCCATGCTGGGTGATCGCAGGGGGATCTTCCCCGATGATCCGGACGAAGCACTGCGCGAGAAGATCGCCCCGCCACCGGCTGTGCTGGTAGCGGGACACACGCATCGGCCCCTGATCCGGACCGTGGACGATACCCTCGTGGTCAATGTGGGCGCTGTGGGCGCGCCGTTCGACCGGGATCCCCGGGCCGGCTACGCCCGTTTGACGCTATCGGAAGGAAGCTGGAGGGCGGAGATCATCCGGCTAGAATATGATCGTGAACAGGCAATCGCTGGTTTCCACGATTGCGGTTACCTGGAGGAGAGCGGAGATTTCGCCAGACTCATCCTCGCAGAATTCCGGGAAGCCCGGTCCTTGATTCCCGGTTGGTACCGGGCGCACGAACGACAGGTAATGCACGGCGAGATGACATTGAAGGCTTCGGTGGACCTTTACCTGGAAACCTGCCGGATCGCAGGATAACCAGGTTCTCCTGTAAGCGGAGGTCAAGGGTGGACTCGTCACCCCTACGCCAGAATGACACCATCCCTAATCACGGAAGGACCAGGATGCAAAAGAACATCGTTGTAATCATAACGGATACCTTTCGCCACGACAACCTGGGACAAAGGGCGGAGCGACCTGTCCGAACGCCGGAACTGGACCGTTTCGCCACGGAGCGGGCGACGGAAATCACCCGGTGCCACATGGGCAGTTTTCCCACGATTCCCCATCGGACCGATTTCGCGACAGGCGTCACCGGGTGGCCCCATTACGGTTGGCAACCCATCGATCTGAGCGGCCCCAACCACGCGGGCAGGATGCTTGGAGAACAAGGGTACGCCACCCAGCTGATCTGCGATTGTCCCCATTTGTTCAAGGCCCGCTTCCCGGATGGTTTCGACGCCGCGTATCAACATCGCGGCCAGGAGGGAGACCGGCCGCTGCTCCACTTCAACGATCCGGTGGAAGTCGTCGTACGGGACGATAAAACACGCACGAATCCCACCTACCGGGGACACACGCTTGTCAACCAGCACCGATGGGTCAACCGCTATTACCAGTACGAGTCCGATGTCTTTTCGGCCCGTACCGCGCAAACGACGACGCGGTGGCTGGAAGAGAACAATACGGCGAAGCCTTTTTTCCTGTGGGTGGACCTTTTCGATCCCCACGAACCATGGGATCCGCCCGAATACATGGTACGGCGCTACGACCCGGATTACGACGGACCGCCGATGCTGCATCCGAACTACGGATCGTCGTCCGTCTATACGCCGGAAGAACTACAGAATCTCTGGGCGCACTACGCGGCGGAAGCCGAACTGGTGGACCGCCACATCGGCCAGATCCTTCGAAAAATCGACGATCTGGACCTGTGGAATGATACCATCGTCGCCGTCATGTCGGACCACGGCATGTCCCTCGGCGAACACGATCGGACGGGTAAATCAAACATTCAGGAGGACGACAAAAGATTTTGGCCCATATACCCGGAGATCGGACACGTCATGCTGATGCTGGCCGGAGGTGGTGTGCCAAAGGGTGCGCGGCTCCCGCTGATTACGCAAACGGTTGACATTTTCCCGAGTCTCTGCGACCTGGCCGGCGTCTCGGTCGACCCGCCGTACCCCTTCGACGGCAGGTCGTTCGGAGAGGCCGTGCTGGATGGCCGGCCATCCCACCGTGAGTACGCCGTCAGCGGTTGTCACATCGCGAAACCTGGCGGCGGCTTGCCAAGTCGGGCCACTACGCCCTTCCTCGTGACGGACCAGTGGGGTTACGCGCCCGTCGGTTCCGGCGGTAGACCCGAGCTCTACGATCTTCCGAATGATCGGTTGGCCCGACACAATATCGCTGCCGACAACGGGGACATCCTGGATGACCTGCATGCCTTGTTCCTGGCCGACCTGGCCGGGTATCGTGCGCCCGAGGAAGTGCTCTCCCTCTGGAAAAAAGCGGGAGGCAGCGGGAATCTCCACGGTAAATGGGCCATCGACTACCCCGGGTAGGGGAAAATTTCATCCTGGTTATTGGAGTAACCGGTCCCAGCAATCCCACGAGACGTGTGAACGATGGCAACTGCAGACGACTTCCGCAGGTTCGAAAAACTGGTTCATAGATTCGATTCGCTCGCCAGGCTCAAGAGCCATCGGAGCCTTCCCGGCGGGTATTCGGCCGATGTGACGGTGCTCGAGCTGGAAACACCGGTCGGCGTGGCGCAAAAGTTCGTGCATCGCCTGCACGGTGAAGTGGACCTGCGGCAAAACCCAAACGTGGCTTCGGACGAATTCCGAGTACTGCAATTAACACACGCAGCGGGACTGGCCACGCCCGCCCCGATCTACCTGGACATATCGGAGCCCCTGTTCCCCACACCGTCCCTGGTGTTGGAGTACGTTGAAGGCATTACCGATCTTAAACCCGAAGACCCGGCGGACTACGTCAAGCATATGGCCCGGGAATTGGCCCGGATCCACCGGATGAACACCTCAGGCCGGGATCTTTCCTTCCTGATGAGGTTGGAGGACAATTGCGCCGAAGCCATTGGAAGACAACCGGATACGCCCGATATCTCCGCCGATGAACGACAGCTTCTCGAAATGCTCGCTCCATGTTGGCCTCTTCCCCGAAATAACCCGCCGGTCGTCCTGCACGGCGATTATTGGCCGGGAAACATACTCTGGCGGGACGGGCACCTCGCGGCGGTCATCGACTGGGAGGATACCCGCTGGGGGGATCCCCTCGCCGACCTGTCCAACGCCCGGTTCGAAATCCTGATGCTCTTCGGTTCCGAAACAATGGACTCGTTCACCCGGCAATACGAGTCCCTGAATCCCGTGGACCTGGGCTGTCTGCCCTGGTGGGATCTATTCACGGCGTTGCGCGTCGTAAACAAACTCGACTTTCTCGCCACGGAAGATCGGGATGAAAGCATGATTCGCGCCGATCATCGCTGGTTTATCGAAATGGCCCTAAGCCTCATGGTATCATGCCGTACCACAGACTGATCGCACAAAAAACCCTTGCCCGAAGACCATGCGCGCCGTACATTATACCCCGAAGTTTTCGGGGCGTAGCGCAGCCAGGTAGCGCACCAGCATGGGGGGCTGGTGGTCGCTGGTTCAAATCCAGTCGCCCCGATTACAGGTCATGAGATCCATACGGTCCATGTGCCTTGCAACAGCTTAAATCGGGGCGTAGCGCAGCCCGGTCAGCGCGCCTGCTTCGGGAGCAGGAGGTCGGGAGTTCAAATCTCCCCGCCCCGATCCGTTTTTTCCAAATGCTTACATCTAATCGTCACATCCTTCCTTCTACTTCTGCGCCTGGTTGTCCCCACAACTACGCAGTTCAGAAACTCGGTATATCGCCGAATCCGTAATACCACGATCCAGCGCGTTGTCTTGCCAAAAGGCACGAACACGCGCCTGACCAGCCTGTCACCAAGGAGGACATTCATGGCATCTCAGTTACGCTTCCTGCCCGTCATCGCCCTGTTTCTAGGCACCATGCTACTGGTGATGTCTCCAGACACGGCCAGATCTCAAGTCTCCGACCAGCCGGACACACCGTTCAAGCTCGCCACATTCGAAGCCACCGGAACCACCCGGATCGGCATGTCGGTCCAGGCGACGCTGATGGATCTTCATGAGGCAAACGCCCATGTCTCACGGCAACTCGGTTTGCCCATTGTTTCCATTCCGAAGGAAATGCGTGCGTTGATCGAACAATACGACGCCATTTCCAATCGCATGTACACGATCGCCAACTACATGGGAGCCGGAAAAAGGCTTGCAAACGAAGACCTGGCTTTCGTTTTCGATCCAAACGACGTGTCTATCAAGGCCCCGATCAAGTATCCATACAACCTGCTTGCGGCGGCGGCCAATTACCGTTCCCACGCGGCAGAGATGGAGGAATCTTCCATAGGTGGCAGAGGATTCTCCGCCTTGGAGGTGGACGTGGAGAACGAAGAACCGTACTTCTTCGCCAAGTCGCCCCGCTCTACCATCATAGATCCGGGCGAACCTTACTATGTACCCAAAGACGTCAATATCGACTGGGAGGCCGAACTGGCCATCGTCATCGGCAGGCCGGCCCTCGACCTCACCCTGGAAAACGCCCACGACTATGTCTTCGGCTACAGCATCATATTCGACGTCAGCCGCCGGGGCGGCTCAGGACTTAAGCCGATAAACCGGATGTTCCCGGGTCCGAATTGGTTCCAGGGCAAGAGCAGCGACCGAGCCGCGCCGTTCGGGCCGTACATCGTGCCCAAGGAGTTCATCCAGCATGACAACCTGAAGATCATGACCAGGGTCAATGGTGTGACAAAGCAGGACAGCAATACCAGTTACTTGATTTACGACGAAGCGCACATGCTTCGTTTTCTGACCTCCGTACAAACCCTTTACCCGGGCGATGTGATTGCCACGGGCACGCCGGACGGTGTGGGACGAGCCCGCAATCCGCCCGAATACCTGAATCCGGGCGACATGGTGGAAATCGAGATCGAGGGTATTGGAACGCTTGTTACGCCAATGGAAGCCAAACCATGAATAGAGAGAATTGATGGAAAACGCCTTGAATCACGTCTGGATACTTGAATCGATGAGATGCTGTAGCTGGAATCACAGGAAACAAACGCTCGTCGCCTCGTTCTTGATCGGGGTAATGATCACCGCCTGCGGGTCTTCATCTGAAAGTGAACCGCCGCCCCAGCCCGGCATTACAGACGAATACGTCCTCCGAACAGATGCGCTCGTGGAAGACCGCACACCCCCCGAACCCGAACCGGGAAGCTATGGCATGGACCCGGCAACCGGCCGGTTCATCTATCCCGCGGCCACGCCGCATCAGCATGAACCCAAACCCTTTGAAGGCCAACTGGACTATTGGGATACCAAAGAGTATGCCAGGGACATGACCGTCGAGGCATACTACCCGATTACCGTCGAACCCTTCCATACCTGGCAGAATATCGTAGATTTCGACGGTCGCCGATACATGTATCAGTATGTGCGCCGCGACCTCAAAATCTACGATATCACCGATCCGAAAGACTTGGAGGTGTTGCACGAAAAAGGCCACACGTGGACCCGGGAAGGAGGCGGTGAAGAGGTCAACCCCTACGCAGAAGGCAACATGTTCGGAGCCGCGTCAATCCAGTGGAACGGCGACCTGGGCAAGTACATCATGGTACAGGCCTTCGAAATTCGCCGCTTCGGCGTGCTGAGCGATAAGCGTGCGGAACCGGATAAGGTGAAAGCGATCCGCCATGCCAATCATCTCAAGGGTTTCAAGGTGTATGAAATGACCGGGCCGCTGCCGGATGAGTGGACCTTGCTCGCGGAGGCTACCACCGATATCCAGCATCCCGATGCGCCCGTCGGCCAGCAACAGGGTTCCGGTGTACGCGATATCCCCGCCTATCACGGCGGCAGGTACATGTTCGTCGCCGCCGCCCCCGGTGCGGAGTATGCGCTCACCGAATATCCAAGTGACCTGTATTCGGCCGGCTACCAGGCCTGGGACATGTCCGATCCATCCAATCCCAGGTTTCTCAGCCAGTTCAATGTGCCGGGACAGAAACTGGGCGATCCGGATGATGAAGCCGCCTACAAGGCCAATCCCCGGGCCGGGAACCGGACCTCGTGGTTCGGCGCGCGCATGTCGATTTTCATGCCCAAACCGGTTGAAGAAGGCGGAAGATACGGCTATGCCGCCATGGGGGGCCTGGGATTCTACGTGCTGGATATTACGGATCCAACCGAAATCAAGTTGCTGGGACACGCCAACTTTCCCCCAAGCGTCGCGGGCACGGAGGGAGACTATATCAATGTGACGCAGGTGGAGAAGACCGGGGTGGTATACTACTCCGGATATCCGCTGAACGAAGACGGTTGGGAGCCCTACAAAGACATCTTCATGATCGACGTAAAGGATCCATCCAATCCAAAGATACTTGGCACGTTACCCAGACCGGTGCCGCCCACGGACGCGCCATTCACGGATTTCGTGCAGCGGCGCGGCAGTTTCGGGCCGAAACGCAGTGGCTACTATACCCAGCCCGGCACGCCCAGGGACAATATCCTCGCCTATGCCTTCTATAATGCCGGCGTTCAGATCTTCGATGTTTCGGACCTTTCCAATCCTAAGATCACGGCCTATTTCGTTCCGAAATTCGATCCGTCCCGGATACCGGATTATGCCCTGGGCAATTTGACCCACGGTATTTATATCGAATACGACCGCAATCTGATCTGGCTGTTTACCAACCATGGATTCTACTGTTTGTCGACACCCGCGCTGGGAGATCCGAATTTCGGTCCGCCCAGAACGCTATGGCCGAGACGATAGGTTGGAGTTCAGGCGTGTTCTCAGAAAATGATCAAGGCGATTCTAACCGATCTCGATGGCGTCGTTCGCAGGTGGAATCCTGAACACGTAGCCTCTGCGGCTGAAATCGGAATCACCGCTCATCGTTTCACAACCAGCGACCGGCTTAAGCTAGTATTGAAGAGATACAAGCTGCCGTGTTGACGTGCTCCACGGAGGATTCTCCGTCCAACACGGGCTGTTGTGACCCACCCACATAAAGGACTTTACATCATTCAACCGGGCTACTACATTATTCAGACTATTTGCAGTTCTACTCGTTTAAATTCAATCATCGCCCGCTTTCTATTCCAGGCGCTACGGCTTGACCTGTTACGATGTATCCAGGTTTTTCTTCGGCTGAACAGTCTTGACTCTACGCAGCACCATTTAACTCGCACCACAGGAGGCAGAGAGTGACAAGTAGATCATACCGTTCGTTTCGTTGGACGCCGCCAGCCATCGTTCTGGCCCTTGCGATTGTGGCGATGGCCGCCTGTGAACCGGCGTCGGAAAGGCCGCAAGGCAGGATAATTTCTGCCGAGCAGTCCGATAGCGAATGGCGCATGCTGGGACGCGACCTGGCCTACACGCGTTATTCGCCGCTGGACCAGATCAACGTGGACAACGTGGACCGCCTGGAAGTTGCCTGGCGATGGAAGCAGGACAACTTTGGTCCAAGACCCGAGTTCTACGCCCAACCAGTGCCCATCTATGTCGACGGCATGCTGTATTCCACGGCGGGCTTGCGCCGCAGCGCCATGGCCATCGAACCGGAAACCGGGGAAACGATCTGGACCTACCGTCCCGTCGAGGACGAAGAACGGTGGGCGACGGCTCCCCGCCGCAACTCCGGACGAGGCGTGTCCTTCTGGACGGACGGCATGGGCGACAACCGGGTCATCCTGATCACACGGGGTTTCTACCTGGTCGCCCTGGATGCTGATTCGGGACTTCCCGTTCCCGGTTTCGGCAACAACGGCGTGGTCGACATGATGGATGGATGGCGCAACGCGGAGAATGTAACTCCCGTGGGAAACCTTGCCAACACGTCTCCTGCAACGGTCGTGGGGGATATCATACTCGTTCCGCCGGCACTCGCCGCGGGATTCCGGCCAAGGTCGATGACCAACTCACCGGGAGACGTCGTGGCCTATGACGCCCGTACCGGCGCGATCATCTGGAAATTCAAGGTCATTCCGGACGAGGGCGAGGAAGGATCGGAGACCTGGGAACAGAATTCGAAGTCCTATACCGGAAACGCCGGTGTGTGGACCTCCATTTCCGCCGATACTGAACTGGGCTATGCCTATCTGCCCATAGAAGCGCCGACGAACGACTACTTTGGCGGGCACCGCCTCGGGGACAACCTGTACGCGAACTCGCTGGTGGCAGTGGACTACAATACTGGCGAAAAGATCTGGCACTTCCAGATCGTCCATCATGACATCTGGGATTACGACAATCCCGCCGCACCTATTCTGGCCGATGTGACCATTGACGGCGAAGCACGAAAGATCGTGATCCAGAATACCAAGCAGGGCTATTCCTATGTATTCGACCGGGTAACCGGCGAACCCATCTGGGAAATGCCGGAAACGGACGTAGGTCCATCGGACGTGCCTGGCGACCGGGCTTCACTCACGCAACCGATTCCGGTCAAACCCGCTCCCTGGGAGCACCAGGGCATCAGCGAGGAATCCCTGGTGGACTTCACGCCGGCGGTGCGCCAGGAAGCGATGAACCTGATGGCGAACCACCGGTACGGTCCGCTGTTCACCCCGCCTTCGCTTTCCGAGGCGCCGGACGGTACAGTCGGTACGATCCAGATTCCGGGGGCGAACGGCGGAGTCAACTGGAACATGACCTGTCTGGACCCGGTCTCCGGTGTCAATTTCATCCCCTCCAACACCAGCATATCAAAGCTGGCGCTAAGAGCGCCGGAACCCGAGGAATCGGACATGGACTTCTTCTCGGGCGGCCTGAGAGCGCCGCGGGTATTCGGCGAGATCCCGCTCGTCAAACCGCCCTGGGGCCGCATCACCGCGGTGGACATGAACTCGGGCGACCACGTTTGGATGGTGCCCAACGGCGATACGCCGCAGGACATCAAGGACCTGCCCGAGCTCGCGGGCGTTGAATTGCCCAGGACCGGCAAGGCCACCCGGATCGGTTCCCTGGTGACGAGCACGCTGCTCTTCGCCGGCGAGGGTTATGGTGGAGATCCTTATCTCCACGCCTACGACAAGGCCACAGGAGAAGTCGTCTCATCCACCGAACTGCCGGCCTCCCAGAGCGGCATGCCCATGACTTACATGCACAACGACGTGCAGTACATCATCATGACGATCGGCGGCAGTGGTCATCCCGCCGAACTGGTCGCGCTGAAGCTGGGTGAGCCCGAAGTCGAGGAAGGCGAAGAATAGAGGAAGGCGAATATAACAGAGGAGATACGCGATGAAGCGCTACATCTGGAGCGTGATGGCCGCCGTACTGATCCTGTCCTGTATCCACGGCACGGCCGCCGCACAGGACAATATGCTGACCGACGCGGAGAAGGAAGCCGGTTGGAAGCTGTTGTTCGACGGCCAGACCCTCCTGGGCTGGACTCACAGGGGCGGCGCCGCCAACTGGGCGGTGGAAGACGGCATGCTCACCGGTGAGGTGACGGGCAGGGGTCCGGGTTATATCGGAACCTATGACGAGTTCACCAATTTCCAACTGCACGTACAGTTCAACCAGGACGCGGGGCATAACAGCGGGGTGTTCGTCCGCGGACCGCGTGATACCGGGGCGAGGGTTAACCAGTACTCCTTCTACGAAATCAACATAGCGGACACCCATAGTTCCGGTTACACCACGGGCAGCATCGTGGCGCTGGCGATTTACGAACCGCCGCCGGCTACCGAGGGCCAGTGGAACACCATGGTCATCACCGCCAACGGGCGCGACATCACCGTCATGTTGAACGGGGAAGAAGCGGTGAAGATCCAGGATGCCGCCCACTACAGCGGCGTGGTCGTGCTGCAGGCCTTTGGCCAGGGCAAGATCCGGTTCAAGAACGTCAAGATTCGTGGATTGGATTAATGGCCTTTGCGGGGTGGATCTTTGGTCCGCCCCCGCTGCATCGATTCGGTACACGATGAAATCCATACTCCCCTTCTGCGCCCTATTCCTGTTCCACCTGACTCCCGCCTACGCCTGGCAGCAGTCCGCCTCGGATACCACCGATGTTTCGGTAGATCACGTCCTCCAACCCGTCGAGGTCACAGCCACGAGGTACTTTCGTCCCGTTCTCGACGTACCCTACGCCGTGGACGTGGTGAACCGGGACCAGATCCAGCTTGCCGAACCGGGATTGTCGCTCGAGGAGAGCGTCCGAAGCCTGCCCGGTATCATCGTGCATAACCGCAACAACGTGTCGCAGGGAGACCGGATCAGCATCCGCGGACTGGGCAGCCGGGCGTCTTTCGGCGTGCGCGGGGTTAAACTGGTGCTGGACGGCATTCCCCTGACCATGGCCGACGGCCAGTCCCAGCTCAACAATCTCGACCTGACGTCAACGGGGCAGATCGAGGTGCTGCGCGGTCCCAGTTCGTCCCTGTACGGAAACGCGGCGGGCGGGGTCATCCAGATTCGCACCGAAGAGGCACCCGACCGTTCCTTGCGGGTTACACCCCGATTCATAACCGGTTCGAACGGCTTGCGGCGCGTACAGGGGAAGGTATCGGGCCGCACGGGCGAAAACCAGTTTCTGATCAATTTCAATGCGCTCTGGTTCGACGGATTCCGCGATCATGCCTTTTCACGGTCGACCGGGATCAACGCCGTTGGTAAGCGGGCGATCGGTGAGACCTGGAACCTGACTACGGTGATCAATTACTTCAACGCGCCGTACCAGTTCAACCCGAGTTCGCTCGACAAGTCCACGGCGGAGTCAAATCCCGCCAGCGCGAGGTCTTTTGTCCAAAGACAAGGCGCGTCCAAGAAGGTCAAACAGGCCCAGGGCGGCCTTTCCCTGAGGTATGAAGCGGACGAAAACCAGGGAGAGATCACGGTATTCGGCATGGGACGCACGCTCTTCAACCCTATACCGGGCCGCGTTATCGATCTGGATCGCAAGGGCGCTGGAATCCGGGGCCTGTTCAGCCGCATGGGCAAGATTGGTACCGGCGGACTGAGGCTGACCGCCGGACTGGACCTGGAAATACAGCGAGATGAACGCCGGGAATACGGAAACGACGGCATACCCGGCGACCTCGTGGGGACCCTGGACGATGCGAGCATATTCGACGAAATTTCCCTGGGAGATCCCTCGCTGGACCAGAAGGAAAGCGTAGATGGAATCGGACCCTTCGTAGAACTGGAATGGTCCCCCAGGCCCGATGTCGTCGTTACCGCCGGCGGGCGGTACGACCGGTTTCGCTTCGAGGCCACGGACCGGTTTCTGTCCGACCAGACCGACGATTCGGGTACACGGAACATGGCGCAGTTCAGTCCCCAACTGGGCGTAGCTTTCCGCCCGTCCCCGCTCACGGCGGTCTACGGAAACTTCGCAACCGCTTTTCAAACCCCTACCACTTCGGAACTGAGCAACCGTCCCACGGAGGCCGGTGGATTCAATCCAGATCTCGAGCCCGAACGACTGCGCGGTTTCGAAGTGGGCGTGAAGGGGTTTCTCGACGACTCCGGCCTGGCTTACGACGCGGCCATTTTCGCCTATGGGATCAGCAACATGCTGCAGCCGTTCCAGATCGACGATCCCGAGACGGACGAGATCTATTACCGCAACGCGGGCAAGACGCGAAACAGGGGCGTGGAACTGAAGCTGAACTGGTCTCCCCTTCCCGATTTCAACCTGGCCTTGGCTTACACGGGCATGCAGTTCGAATTCAGCGATTTTGAAGTGGATCGGGAAGTCGACGGAACCGACCGGCGGTTTCAACTGTCTGGCAACGATGTCCCGGGCGTACCGCCCCATCACCTGTTCGCCGGTTTCACGTACGCCCATCCGCGCACGGGCTCCTTCGTCGAAATAAACGGGCAGTGGACCGCGAAGTACTTTGCCAACGACTTCAACGGCCCGGCCCCCGGGAGCGGTAAACCGGAATCCGATTTCGTGAACGACGGCTACGGGCTCGTTGATTTCAGGGCGGGTATCACCTATAATGGAGACACGATCGGCGGAGTCCTTTTCGTTGGCGTCAATAACCTGTTCGACACGCGATACAGTGGGTCCATCGTCCCCAACGCCTTTGGGGACCGCTTCTTTGAACCGGCAGCGGGCCGGACGTGGTACATCGGATTCGGCATTCCAATCGGAGTGGGTTCGAGATAGCGCACCGCAATCGGGATTGATCCGCTCCGGTTGAGTTACAGGAGTCGTACATGAACACGTTTCTGCGCGTCGTCGCCCAGATCGCCTTCGTCGTCGTCCTTGATGCCCTCGTGGTTGGTC
This sequence comes from bacterium, assembly GCA_965225915.1. Classification (GTDB taxonomy): domain Bacteria; phylum JAAXHH01; class JAAXHH01; order JAAXHH01; family JAAXHH01; genus JAAXHH01. The sequence goes on along the minus strand of OZ245326.1, from coordinate 3,329,679 downwards.
TGATCTACTACGAATCGGAACAGTGGAAGGTCATACAGGCCAACGCCAAAGCCGAAGCGGCCAAGCCCGTGACGATGATCGATCCACGAACGGGACTGGAACTGCACCACCGGACCAGGCTGATCATGGGCGATGGCTACCCCGTTGTGGAAAGGGAATGCGCCCAATGTCATCCCACCCAGATCATTCGCTCATTTCGGGCTGACCGGGCGGAGTGGCTGGACGCAATCCGGTGGATGCAGGCCGAAAAGGGATTGAAAACATTCGATAGTAAAACCGAAGATACCATTCTGACCTATTTGGAAAACTACTACGGTAAGTAACGCTTCCGATGGCCTACCAGGTCGACACCGAAATCGATGCCATAGAATACGCCTATGACCGGGGCTGGTCGGACGGTCTGCCCGTGGTGCCGCCCACCCGCGACCGTATCGACCGGATGCTGGATGGGCACGGTTTCAGGCCGGACATGGAAATCGGCCGGGTACCCGAGCGGAAAAGGACCATCACCGCCGAACTGGTGGCGGCGAACGCGGTGATGGCCGGCTGCACCGATGCATTGTTTCCCGTTGTCCTGGCCGCGGTCGAGGCCGTGCTGGACCCCGGATACAATATCGTTGGACCGTCGGCCAGCACGGGCGGAGCGGCGCCCCTGGTCATCGTCCACGGTCCCGTCGTGAATGGGTTGGGCTTCAATTCGGAAACCGCGGTGCTCGGTGCGGGAAACCGGTCGAACCTCACGTTGGGCCGGGCATTGAACCTGGTCATCCGCAACGGTATCGGCAGCGTGCCGGGAGACCTGGACAGGGCAACGGTTGCCCACGCCGGCCGCATCGCGTATTGCCTGCCGGAATCGCGGTGCGACGACTGGCCGACCCAGGGTGATGAACTGGGCGTTCCCGCGGACAAAAGCGCCGTTACGGTCCTCGCCGCGGAAGCCCCGCATTCGGTGGCCGACCACGTCCATGACGAACCCCGGGGCCTGGCCAGATCATTCGCGAAAGTCGCCCGTTCGACCAATTACGCCGGCGCCGCCATCGTCTTCGTCATCTGTCCTGAACACCGATTGGTCTTCAGTCGGGCCGGGTGGACGCGGGACATGATCCGCGGTGCGCTGTTCGACCTCACGGCGACCACGGGCCGTGAAATCCACTTTACAGGACGCCACGACGACCTGGGCCGCGATGAACGCGTCACGTTGACGCCGGCCAAAGAGGATATTTGGATTGTCTTCGCGGGAGGATCGGCAGGTGGACACTCCGCCATTATCCCACCCTGGCTGGGATCGGGCAGGGGGGTCGGGTCGCGACCGGTGACCCGGGGTATCGACGGGTTGCCTGATGAGTGATGCCGCGGCATGTCGCTGGAGAAACCCGCGGGTAGAGATGGAATGGAGCATTTGAACATGCCGGTAACCCTCGTGGATCCCACCGCCTCCGCCGTCGAGGCAATGCTTCGTCTGGCTGATCGGCCGATCGGATCTCCGCACACCGTAGCCGCGCTGGTGGGTAACGGCAAACCCAATTCCGACGTGATCCTCCGTGGCGTGTTCGAGCAGTTTCGGAAGCGTCTGGCCCATCCCGTGGAAGGGGTCGAATTCACCAAGGCAAGCGCAAGCCGGGTCCTGTCGGAAGAGATGACCGGCCTGATCGTACGGCGCTGTAATTTCGCGCTGGTGGGCGTCGGTGACTGAGGGTCTTGCAGCGCGTGCAGCATGCACGATGCCCTCATGCTCGAAAACCTGGGACTGCCGGCCGTACTGCTGTGCACGACCAACTTCGTGCACACCGCGCAGGTGATGGCACGACAACTCGGCCGCGGAGATTACCCCATCATCGAAATCGAACACCCCATTTGCCGGCTGGGCGACGACGGGATTGCCGCCCGGATCGACCAGGCGTTGCAAAAGACCGTTGAACTGTTGATGTGAAATCACTGTAATATATTGCGTAACAAAGGGTTTTGATATCTATCTGAATCGTTTCTTCAGGAGGAGACCATGCTGCTTTCATGTCGAATAGCCCTTCTACCCTGCCTGATGGCCGGGGTGTTCACCCTGGCCGCCAAAGCCCAGCAGACGGCGCCCCAGGCGGGATTGCGGGAGAACCCGTCGAGGGTTCACGCCCTCGAGAACGCGCGGATATACGTCCGGCCCGACCAGGTCATCGAGCATGGTACCGTGGTTGTCCGGGACGGGCTGGTCGTGGAAGCGGGCGCGTCTATTGACATCCCGCCGGATGCCAGCAGGTGGGACTACACGGGCATGACCATATACCCGGGTATGATCGAGATGTTCACGCAGGCCGGACTGCCGAAAGGGGACGAGGATGACACCGCGGGGGCCGCACATTGGAATCCCGCCGTTCGTCCCGAACGCTCGGCCGCCGAGGCGTATCGTATCAGTGAAGCGGAGATCGCCCGGTTGCGGGAATCCGGATTCGCGGCGGCCATGGCGGTGGCCGACCAGGGTGTGTTCTCGGGAAGCAGCGCGGTGGTCAACCTGGGTACCGGAACGCCCAACGAGAACATCCTGAAGCGCGACGTTTTTCAGCACGTGCGCATGAAACGAAACCGGAACCGTACCTATCCGGCGGCCATGATGGGCGTCGTGGCCCTGATGCGGCAGACCATACTGGACGCGCAGTGGTACCGGGACGCCCACGCGGCCTATGCTTCGAATCCCCGGGCAGGACCGGCCTGAGGACAACGAAGCGCTGGCAGCGCTGGACGACGTAATCGCACGCAGCCAGGCTGTCCTCATGAATGTCGCTGACGACCACGCCTTTCTACGCGCTGCCAGGCTGGCGGAGGAGTTCGGTCTCCGATTCCTCGTCAAGGGCAGTGGCCACGAATACCGGATGCTGGAGGCGATCCGCGCAGTGGGCGTCCCCGTCATCCTCCCCGTGGATTTTCCCCAATCAGGGAACCTGTCCGTCTCCGCGCCCGAAGACGCTATAGACGTCACGCTGGAGACTCTGCGGCACTGGGACCTGGCGCCCGGGAATCCGGGACGGCTGCACCGGGCGGGGATCTCCATTGCGTTGAGCAGCACGGGGCTGGAGAAGACCTCCGACTTTCACGACCGCGTACGCGAGGCCATAGAGCATGGGCTCGACTATGAATCCGCGTTGGCGGCGCTGACTACGACCCCCGCGTCCATGCTCGGACTCAGCAGTCAACTCGGGACCCTGGAGCCTGGCAAACTGGCCAACATGACCATCACGGACGGTCCCCTGTTCGCGGAAGACGTGAACGTGCAGGACGTCTGGGTCGCTGGAGACCGCCACGTCGTCACGCCCAGGCCGGTCGTCGATCCCCGGGGCGCGTGGCTGGTCGTCCTGCAGGGTGACAGCCTGTCCCTGGCCATCGACGGTTCGTTGAAAGCGCCCAAGGGTACGATAGATATGGACGGGACCACCATAAAGACGGCCCGAATGGAACTGGATGACGCGCGCATCGCTTTCAACCTGGAAAACGAGGCCCTGGGGGAAACCGGCGTCTGGCGTTTCTCAGGTTCGATCCAGGGTGACCGGATAATCGGCCGGGGTGTGCGCCCCGATGGAGAGAGCCTGGCCTGGTCCGCCGATCGGATCCGGGCAAGAGACGTGGAACCACCGGAAATGCCGACGGCCGCCCTGGAACCCGATGATCTACCCGAACTGTATCCTCCCGGTGCCTTCGGCCGAAAAAGCGCGCCGGCACAGCCGGAATACGTCCTCGTGCGGAACGCCACCGTATGGACGCTGGACGACCGGGGCAGGTTGGATAACGCGGATCTATTGATTCGCGCGGGTAAGATCGTCGAAGTCGGTACCGGGCTCACCGCTCCCGAGGGCGCCTTGGAAATCGACGGCACCGGCAAGCACGTTACGCCCGGCATCATCGACGCCCATTCGCACACGGCCATCCTGGAAGGCATCAACGAGGGTACACAGGCCGTGACCGCCGAGGTGGGCATCGCGGACGTGATTAACAGCTACGATATCGCCCTGTACAGGGAGCTGGCAGGCGGTCTCACGGCAGCCAACCTGCTGCACGGTTCGGCCAATCCCATCGGCGGCAAGAACCAGGTCATCAAGCTGAGATGGGGAGTTGACCCCGAGGAACTCAAGTTCACCGAGGCCAAGCCGGGTATCAAGTTCGCCCTGGGTGAAAACGTCAAGCGCAGCAACTGGCGCATCCTCAACGACCGGTATCCTCAGACCCGCATGGGTGTCGAACAGATCATCCGGGACCGGTTTCGCGCGGCCCAGGAATACCAGCAGGCATGGGATCGGTACAACGCCCTCGCGGATAAATCCGGCGTTGTTCCACCCCGGCGCGATCTTGAACTGGAAACGCTCCAGGAGATCCTCGCGGGAGAACGCCTGGTCCACTGCCATTCCTACCGGCAGGACGAAATCCTGATGCTCATACGGATCGCCGACGAGTTCGGATTTACCATAGGCACCTTTCAGCACGTCCTGGAAGGTTACAAGGTCGGACCTGAAATCGCCGCCCACGGCGCAGGCGCTTCCACCTTCAGCGACTGGTGGGCGTTCAAGGTGGAAGCCTATGACGCCATTCCCTACAACGGCGCGCTGATGCACGAAGCGGGCGTACTGGTCACCTTCAACTCCGACAGCAATGAACTCGCCCGGCGTTTGAACACCGAAGCCGCCAAGGCGGTCAAGTACGGCGGGGTGGACGAGGTGGAAGCCTTGAAATTCGTCACGTTGAACGCGGCGAAACAACTGGACATCGATCCATACGTCGGTTCGCTCGAAAATGGCAAGGACGCCGATTTCGTTATTTGGAATGGACATCCCCTGTCCACGTATACGAAATGCGAACAAACCTGGATCGATGGGAGGAAGTACTTCGATATTGACGAAGACAAGATGATGCGAATAGATGTCCAGAAGGAACGAACCAGGTTAATCCAAAAACTGCTTAAATCGCCTGAAGCCGACGAAGAGAAAGCGCCGGAGGCATAAGCGCGGTCATGCCGGTTTCCCGGCGAATGGAGGTTGGAAATGGTGGTACTACCCCGCAGCAGGCAGGGGTCAGGTCGATCGCCGGAGGTCTCCGCCGGAGTCAGGTGGATACGATCGATATATCCTTTTTTAATACTGGGACTCGTGTTGGGCTCCATGGTCGAGGATGCCGCGGCTTCGAAACAGAAACCGGCAGGACCGCAGACGCAACCCATCGCGTTGACCGGCGGAACCGTACATACCGTGAGCGGCGATGTCATCGAGGGCGCCACTGTTCTGTTCGAATCCGGTGTCATAACCGGTATAGGGACCGACCTGAATCTGCCCGAAAACACCATGGTGATCGATGTTTCGGGAAAGCATGTTTACCCCGGGCTGATCGCCGCGCCCACCACCCTGGGCCTGACCGAGATCGGCTCGGTTCGGGCCACCCAGGACAACATCGAAATCGGGGACATTACCCCCAGTGTACGTGCGGTTTCCGCCGTGAATCCCGATAGCGAGTACTTCCCGGTTGCCCGGGCGAACGGGATATTGACCGCCTTGACCATGCCCAGCGGAGGCTTGGTCGCCGGTCTATCCGGACTGATCGCACTGGATGGCTGGACCACCGAAGAAATAACCCTGGAAGCAACGGTGGGCCTCCATGTGCGGTGGCCTTCCTACCGTGTCTTTGACTTTGAACGTTCGTCCAGCAGGGAGGAGCAGATCAAGCAGCGACGTGAAGCCTTGACAAAGCTGCGTGACGCCTTTCGCGAAGCCCGCGCGTACATGATCGCGAAAGAAGCTGAAAGCGACCGTGGTGCGCCTTTTCATCCTTCAGACCTCGGATGGGAGTCGATGATCCCGGTACTTAAGAAAGAACTGCCCGTTTTCGTACACGCGGCGGAAGAGAAACAGATCCATGCCGCCATCGACTGGGTCCTCGCCGAGGATATCCGGATGATCCTGGTCGGCGGCGCCGACGTCTGGCGGGTGGCGGACCGGTTGAAGGAAAACGACATACCGGTGATCATCGGGGCCGTGCACTATGTGCCGGTGCGCCGGTGGGAAGCGTACGACACGCCTTTTACCATTGCCCTGAAGCTGCATGAAGCCGGCCTGGACTTCTGTATCGGCGAACGGAGTGTGTGGCTCGAAGGCGGGGGCGGATCGAATGTACGGAATCTGCCCTATCACGCCGCGACCGCGGCGGCTTACGGCTTGCCCAGGGAAGAAGCACTGAAGTCCGTCACCCTCTATCCTGCGCGTATCCTGGGTGTGGAGGACAGACTGGGTTCCCTCGAACCGGGCAAGGACGCCACGCTGATCGTGACCGACGGGGACCCGCTCGAGATCATGACGCGCGTGGAACGGGCCTACATCCAGGGCAGGCGGGTCGATATCAGCAGTAAGCACACGGATCTGTATGACAAGTACCGGACCAGGCTGGAACAGGTAAAGTGACGGAAGGTTATTTGATTGAGCATCTCCATGTCCTATTCCATCCTGCTTAGCGGTTGCGGCGGCGCCGGAAGATTCGTAGCCCAAGTGGCCGAACAGAGCGGCCGCGCCCAGGTGACTTCCCTGTATGACCCGGTCGAGGAGAAGATCGCCGCGGCCGGATCGATTTACCCCGATGCCGCAACGGGTGACGATCTGCGGTCATTGATACTGGATACGCGGCCGGACATCGTCGCCGTGGCCGGACCGGACCATCTGCACGCCGATCAGACCATCATGGCCCTGGAACTCGGGGCCCACGCCCTCGTGGAAAAACCGCTGGCCACGACCGTTGCCGACGCCCGGCGCATCATAGAGGCCGCCGACCGGACGGGGCTGACCGTGATGACGGATCATACCATCCGGTACATGTATCCCTGGCGGGAAATGTCCCAGGCGGCTCGGTCGGGCGAAATCGGAGACATCTTCTTCGTCCAGGGCGACTACATCCACGACATGTGGTCCATCTACCATCCCGGCGGGGGTGGACACACGCCGTGGCGGATCGACGACCGGAACCCGCAGAACATCCTTCTCGGTGGAGGCTGCCATCCCATTGACAACATGCTGTCCACCGTCGAATCGCCCGTCGTGGAAGTCTTCGCCTACAGCAGCAAGCAGTGCGTGCCTGAGTTTCCGTCGGATGATTGCTATATCGTCATGTTGAAATTTGAAAACGGGGTGCTTGGCAAGGTGTTTGTCACCAGCGGTTGTTCGGGAGAAGGCATGGGAGGCGGCCTGCTGGCCGTTTACGGCACCGAAGGGACCCTATGGAATGGAAAGCTGCACCGGAGGGGCGAAGAACCGGTCACGCTGCCCAACGCCTCGGACGATGCCGCCGTGGGCGGCCACGGTTGGGGCCGTTCGGTCATCGACTTCCTGGATACACTCGACGGGAAGATAGAAAACCCGATCCCGGCCCGCATCGGCGCCCGCGTGGTGGCCGTATGCGAGGCCAGCCTGGAGTCCATACGCACCGGCCTGCCTCAAAAACCGGAATGGCCATAGCGGCTCGTCCCTCTGACACGGACGGCTTACCCGGACCGCAATCCTCGGAAAAAAGCCACGCTCTTCTCTACGGCGTTACGTATTCCGGCCTTTCGATAGACCTTCACCGAAGCGAAATGTGGATACCCGATGCGTTCCAGGGCATCGAGGACACCCGCGAAGTCTATACGGCCGGTACCCGGCAGTCCCCCGTGGCTTTCGCAGAGATGCACGTGCCTTAGATCCGTTCCGCAGTCGTAGATGGGCTGAATGAGCGAGGTCTCTTCGATATGCATGTGAATCGTATCGACCATGGGACGTAAGGCGCTCGATCCGACGGCCCGGATCAGGTCTCGGACTTCCCCCACGCTGTGGTTGAACCCTACCTGCAGATGGTTTACCGGCTCGATCACGATGTCGATGCCCCTCGCCTCGGCTTCCCGTCCCACGGGTAGTAGGCTGGAAACAATCCGGTGGTTGGCAATTGCGGGATCCGGTTCATCGGAACGCAAACCCTGCAACAGACCGATCACCAGGATGGCGTTGAACCGGTCCGCGGTTTCCAGGTTTTCCAGCAGGCGCGCGACGGTCCGTTCGCGAACGGATTCGTCCGGGGCGCTGAGGCAGAGTCCTTCCTCGTAAGCCGCGCCCGTGAGGAGCGAAACAATCCGCAGATTGTTTTCACGGGCGGCGTTTTCGATCTCATCCAGGCGGCCGAGCAGTTCCGTGGTGAGGTTGAGTTCCACGCCGGCATACCCGCTGGATCGAATGAAACGGAAGATATCGTCAATACTCCCGCCCCACCGCGACGGCGGTTCGATAAATATGAAGCTGAGCCGTTCCATGATACGGACCCTTATGGATATTCTACACGGTATCATGAGGATCGGTGCTTAAGAGGACTCCAAATACCCCGTCCTGTATCCATGCTAGTATTCACCGGGATCAATATATCGTGTTGCCTGACGGACTGAATAGATGTTTCTTAGGTGAGTTCCGAACGAGCTTTCGAACCTGGACACCCCATGGAAAATGATCTCGGCGTACTCTCCATCCTGCCTCCGGTACTGGCCATCGTCTTGGCCTTCGCAACCCGGAACGCCATCTATTCCCTGGCGGTGGCGTGCCTGGTTGGCGTCCTGATCTCGGGACAGGGTCCCCTGGGCTTTTCCCAACTGATGATCAACGCCCTGGGAAATACCAGCTTTTCCTGGGTATTCCTCCTCGAGATCTGCATCGGCATACTGATCGCCTTCTTCATTAGAACCGGCGCCATCCAGGCCTTTACCCAGTTCGTGGCGTACCGGCGGCTGTCCCGAAAGGGCGTTCAACTGTGGACGTGGGTCCTGGGCATGTTCGTCTTCTTCAGCGACTATTTCAGCCCGCTCTTCGTTGGCACCACGATGAGAAGCCTGGCCGACAAGGCCCGGATCTCGAGGGAGAAGCTGGCCTATATCGCCGACTCCACCTCGGCCCCGGTCTCGGTTATCATGCCTGTCACGGGCTGGGCGATCTACATCTCGGGACTTACCATCGGAATGGGTCCCATCATGGATGCCGGCGACGCCATGAACGTGTTTATCCGGTCCATTCCCTACAATTTCTACGCCGTGTCAGCGGTACTGCTGGTCGGGTTGTTCGGCGCCGGACTGATCCCCGAATTCGGACCCATGAAAAAAGCGGAACGCAGAGCGATGGACGAAGGCAAGGTACTCGGGGACGGCCGCCGTGCCGCTCATCGGGCGGGAACTGACCGATACCCCCATGTTCCCGGGAATAAGGCCCCATCTGTTTCTGAACTTCTTCCTGCCGGTCATCTTGATCATCGTCATCGTCGTGGGATCTTTTATACTAACAGGGTCCGCCAAGACGCTGGAAGCCTACCTCGCTGTCGTGATCTTCCTCGGCATATCTATACGCATCCAGGGTATTCGGTTGGACGACATCATGGACACGGCAATGACGGGCATCAAGGGCATCATGCCGGCCATCATGATCCTGGCCTTCGCCTATACTATCAACCAGCTAAGCAAAGACATGGGTACGGCCAACTACATGGTATTCGTATCCCGTGATTTCCTCACCCCGTCCATGCTGCCTCTGTGTACCTATCTTCTGGCGGCCGTAATGGCCTTTTCCACGGGCACTTCCTGGGGTACCTTCGCCATCATGATGCCGATCGCCGTACCCGTGGCCCTGAGCTATTCAGGGGACGTCCTGACCGACCTGGTATACGCGACCATCGCGGCCGTGGCCGGGGGCGGCGTCTTCGGTGATCACTGTTCACCGCTCTCCGACACCTCCATTCTCGCCTCGACGGGCGCGGCGTCGGATCACATAGACCATGTCAGGACACAGATTCCTTACGCGCTGATTGCCGCTGTGCTGACAGGTTTTATCTACCTCGTCATGGGCCTGACCGTGTGGGCCTGATTCCGTTTCAGGAATCGATTGATGCCGACGATCGTTTTCCAATATATCCGGTCTCTCAGGGCGGTCCTCATCGGAGCCGCGCTATCTGTATTCATTGGCTTTACGGGTGAATACAGCGCCAACCGGATCGGATATGAACCCGCGGCAACCCATCTTCCCCCGGTGTTCCTCTTCCCCTTCCTGTTCTGCGTTCTGCTTCCCAATGCCCTGGTCGCGAGATACCGGCCCGCTTCGGCGCTTTCCTTCTACGAAATGATCGTCATCTTCGCCATGGGGTGGATCGCATCCACAGTGCCCGACCAGGCCATGACGAAGTACCTGCTCACCGTGATCACCGCGCCGTTTTACTTCGCGTCCCCGGAAAACAGTTGGGAATTGATCTTCTTCCCCCATTTGCCCGACTGGCTGGTCCTCAGCGACCGGACGGCGGCAAGGGTATTCTACGAGGGACTCCAGTCCGGCCAGTCGATCCCCTGGGGCGCGTGGCTGTCTCCCCTGTTCTGGTGGGGTTCCTTCATTCTCGTCCTGCTCTTCGTGGGCGCGTGCATCGTCGTCATGCTCAGAAAGCAGTGGGTCGAACACGAACGCCTCCAGTTTCCCCTCGGAGAAGTCGGCCTGCACCTGATCTCGCTGGGCACAGGCAAGGGGGAGGATATCAGCCGCTGGACCGTGACCGGCGCGGCGGTCATGTCGATCGTCATGGCCTGGAACATCGTTTCTTTCTGGGGCCCATGGCCCCCGATCCCGATCATGGCGGAACATTCCCAGCTCCTGACTCTCGACCCCGCCTTTCCTCCGCTCATTTTCCGCATGAACGTATTCGTTTTCTGTCTGTTGATCTTCGTCAACCGGGACGTTTTGCTCAGCATGTGGCTTTTTCTGATCTTCTACGTGCTGCAGCAAGGCGCGCTCAACGTGGTCGGCATCGGATCCACCTCCGGAACCATCATCCACGGCGGCCTGGCCGGCATTCAATCCATCGCCGGCCTGGTCACCTTCGTCCTCTTTGGCCTGTGGATGGCTCGAAGGCATCTCAGGGAAGTATGGCGTCACGCCCTGGGCCGGACCGGTAAGCTGGATGACGACGAGGAACTGTTCTCCTACCGCACCGCCGTCTTCGGATTCCTGCTTGGTCTGCTCTTTATTGTATGCTGGCTGTACGCTGCCGGACTGTCCCTGCCGATCATGGCGCTGTTCATCACGCTTCTCTTCATCTTCTACATCGCACTGGCGCGCGTGGTGGCGGAAACGGGCATGGTAACGCTCGACCTGCCCATCAACAGCCACCAGTTCTCGATCGCCATCGTCGGTTCGTCCCAGATCAGCCACGGTGATTTGACCGCGCTGGGCATGGCCAACGGGTTCGCGCGCAACTGGCGTACCTTTACGATGATCGGAACTTCCCACGTTGCCTGGCTGAAATCCCAGTGGCGTCAACGCCTCCAGCCGCGGGCCAATCACGACCCGGTAACCAGGGTTCGTCGCGGACTCCCCGCAAGGCACCTCTTCGCTAGCGTGGCCGCCGCGTTCTGCCTGAGTGCCGTAGCGTCCATCGGATACGTCATTTACGCCGGAAACACCTTCGGCGCCCAGAACCTGCGGACCGACCTGGGCACAGATCGAGGCATCAACTTCTACAACATGATCGTGACCTGGGTCAACAACGCGACCCGGATCAGCGATCTCGAGATCCTGTTTTTCGGAAGCGGTGTCGTGATGATGATCGTGCTCCTGGCGGGGCGTTTTCTCCTGCCGTGGTGGCCCCTTCATCCCATTGGCATGGTGGTCGTCATGTCCGCCCCGGTTCAAACCGCTTTTTTCCCGATCTTCATGGCCTGGATGGTCCAGACCATCGTGTTCCGCATCGGCGGTCCGGCGCTTTACCAGAAGGTCCGCCGGATGTTTATCGGTATCCTGCTAGCCTATCTCTTCTGGCAACTCGTCGCCATGGGAATCGACCTGACCTGGTTCCCGGACCGGCCGCATCGCTGGGAGTCCTATTGAATCTGCGGCAAGTCCAATAGGGTCTGTCTTTCGTCCCTATGAGGTTTGTCTTACAAGCTCTATCTTACCGTGTAGCGTGGTCTCTACCTGGAATCGCGCATAACCTGCAGGTTTTTTCATGGAGGATTTGACGTATGAAGTTCATCATGTTCACCAAGCATCTCGAGGGACTCTCGCTGCAGGAAATCGCCGGGGCTTTGAACAGCGTAGGCGTATCCGGCGCCGATCTCTGCGTGCGCGAGGGATATCCCGTGAACCCGGAAAACATACACCGGGCGCTGCCGGAAGCCGTAAGCGTACTGTCCGGCGAAGGATTGACCATACCCCTCGTCACCGCGCCGGGGGATTTCAACACGACCGACCTCGATTACGTGGAAAGATACTACCAGGCCTGTGGGGAAAACGGGGTGAAACACATCAAGCTGGGATATTGGCACTGGTCGCCGGGAACGGACTACTGGGCCGAACTGGACCGGGTGCGCAAGGAACTGGACGGTTTCCAGCGCCTATCGGAAAAAACGGGTGTCAAAACGGTCGTGCACAACCATTCCGGCCACTCCATGGGCCTGAATTCGTCTTCCGTCATGCACGTGGTCAAGGGATTCGACCCTGAGCACGTAGGCGTGTTCTCGGACGTTGGACACTTGTCCATCTGCGGAGAGCCGATCGACATGGCCCTCAATATCGTCAGGGAATACCTGGCCGTCATGTCCTTCAAGGACCTGGTGAAAGTGCCCAACGTGCGGGACGGCCAGAGACAGTGGGGGGTTGACGTGGTCCGGCTGGGCACGGGCTTCGGGGACTGGACCACTGTGCTGGCCACACTGAAGGCCCAGGGATTCGATGGGCCCGTCAGCATGCACAGCGAGTACGGGGGAGAGCCCGTGGATTCGGTCGTCGATCTCGCCCGGACGGACCTGCGCTTCATCCGGAACCTGATGGACCGCATTTAGTTAGACCGGGACAATGTTCGAATATCGCTTGCTCGGATGAGGTCTGTCCAAAAACCGAAACGGCAGCCGCATTCTACCAATGCCAGATTTGGTTCCAGGCTTCCATCCAGTCCCTGCCTTCGCTGAGGACGTTCAGGGAATCGGGAAATGTAACACCCGGTCTGCCCTTGTAGTGTGCCGCGTTATCCACGGTGTCCAGTTCAATGGTGATCTTCGTGGGCGCCGTCGGCACGTAGGGTTTGATGTCCGGTACTTCCTGTAGAGCCCGCCGCGTGCCCTCCTCGATCATCTTTCTTGCCTTAACGGGTGGAATCTGCCTGGCCGAATATCGCGAAAGACCCCGTTTGACGGCCACGATCGGCAGGTTTTCTCCCAGGAGCTCCCGGGATTCTCGGCATACGGCCTCGTCGCCGGTGACCATCAGCACGGGACAGCCATAGTGACCGCAGAGCGCCGCGTTGATGCCGACTTCGCCCACCAGGTCGTCATTGAATCGCAGGCTGCGCCAACCCGTGGTGGAAATCGTATGGCACATCACCCCGTCCGGCGTGTTCGCCCGGGCGTGCATACCGATGAATACCGCGGCGTCGCAGCCCGTCTCGAACATTTCCGTGTAACGCGACCACGGATGCCGGGCGACCCATTCGCAGCCGGGGTCGAGCAACTCGGGTATCAACGAGTTGAAAGTCCAGTCTCCACCAGCGCCGTGGCAGTCGACCACCACGATCTCCTCGGCCCCCGCGGCACGGGCACCCCGTACGGCGGCGTTGATCTCCTCGGTATACAGCCGACGGCCCTCCTCGTACATGGGCTTTCCGCCCGTCACCTGGTCCCAGGCCACTATGCCGCTTACCCCTTCCATGTCCGTCAAGATCAGTATACGCATATTTAACCTCGCTGTGCTTTGAGTAGTTACACCGCTTACCGTGGAGTCGTCACTCGTGAGAGACCGTCATTCGAAAAGGGAATGCTTCGATGCCGGTATGATACCCGATTCCTCGGCCCGGGCGTACAGATCGCCTATCGCCGCTTCGCCGTCTTCACCGTATTGCAATGAGTATTGATTGACATAGAGATCGATGTGCTGCTGCATCACCGATTCATCCATTTCCTGTGCGTAACGCCGTATGTAGGGCCTTGCCTCCGCTGGATGGGCATAGGCGTATTCAATACTAGACCGGATCGATCGTTCCAGCCGCGCGTGCAATGCTTGACCGAGGTCCCTTCTCGCGAGAATACCGCCGAGGGGAATGGGATTTCCGGTTTCATCCTCCCACCAGGCTCCGAGGTCAATCACCTTCGACAGTCCGTATTCGGCAAAGGTGAACCGGCTTTCGTGGATGATCACGCCGGCATCGACTTCTCCACGGCTGCAGGCCGGCATGATCTCGTCGAAGGGCAGGTAGACCAGTTGATCCAAGGCGGGATCGAACAACCTGAGCAGCAGCGCCGCTGTGGTCAGGCGGCCAGGCAACGCGATTTTCCTGCCCTTCAGCCCGTCCGGAGACAACGGTTCCCTCGCAACGACTAGGGGCCCGCAACCCCTGCCCAGGGCGCCACCGGTACGGAGAAGGACGTAATGGTCCCTCAGGTAACCCAGGGCGTGGAAGGAGATCTTCGTCAGGTCCAGCTTACGTTCCATGGCCAGGGTATTCAGGGTTTCGATGTCCTCCAGCACTTCCCGGCATGGAGGTGACCCGGGGATACGACCCTGGGTCATGGCGAAGAAGATAAACGTGTCGTTGGGGCAGGGCGAGTACCCCAGGGACAAGGTGTTCATGTTCCAACCTGTTTGCATGGGAATCCAGTGTGTTTGCGGCGCATCATGGAACCCCTTGTTCGACGATCAGTTCGACCGCCTGCTGGCAGCGACGGATCGCCAGGGGAAGATCCCATTGCGACAGGTCCCGGTCGACCACACGGTTGCTGATGCCGCGTATCTCCACGAAGGGAACTTCGTTGATCCTGGCAACATGAGCGGCCGCCGCGCCCTCCATGTTCTCGCAGATCCCGTCGTAACGGACCGCCAGTTCATCGCCCAGGGACTTAATACCGCTGCATTGCTGTACGGTTACGAATGGACCGGCCTCAATCCCGTGCGCGTCTTCCCCTTCCAGCCCGGATTCCAGGGACTGTTGGATCTTTTCGATCAGTGTGGAGTCGAGGGGTATCCTGTTGTACAGGGGCTTCCAGAGCGTCCTCCCCTGGGAATCGACCTGGCCGGGGATCATGGGAAAACCCATCCGCTCCATGTCCAGCCATCCCTCCGGCGTCATGACCCCCGTATCGCCGTAGCATTCCTCGGTGGCGATGGCCAGGTCGCCCGTAGTAATACCAGACCTTTCGTAGGCGCCGCCTACACCGAATTGCAGGATCACGACTGGTTGGTGGAGGATCAGTGCAAGGGTCAGGGCCGCCGCCGTATTGACCTGGCCCACGCCGCCCTCGACCAGTAGCACGCTCCTCCCCGACAACGTGCCGTGGTGCCACGGCCGGCCATGGGGATGGTCCGACCCGGAGATCTCCATCCGTGCGCGAATCCGTTCCTGTTCCATTTTCGTCGCGGATATCAGCAGGAAATCCAGTTTCATGGGAACTCACCGGAACGGCCGGGCCTGGGCAAAGCACGAAGCCGTCCTTCATCGCTCGACATCGACCCACCTGCCCTTTTCGTGGGATTGGACCGCCGCGTCGATCACGAGTTGGGCTGCCAGACCATCCCGAAAGGTGGGCGCCGCGGCCTCATTCTTTCGGATATTGTTCAGAAATGTCGTGACGATGGTGTCATCGCTGGGTGTTTCGGGGATCTCTGCGGGTGTGTACGCGGCCTTCGACGACCGTTCCATCAGTCGTCCGCCACCGTCCATCTGCCAGATATAGGAAGTCCGCTCGCAGTCGACGCGCAAGGACGTTTCCTGGTGCAACCTGCTGGCTCGGATCGACCCGAACGCGCCGTTTTCAAACCGCAGCATCAACTGGCAGACGTCATCGTTTTCCACGCGCCCGGTCTGACGGGAGGTCTCCAGCACACCTTTTTCATGCATCCTGCACAGTTCGCCGAAATGATCTCCTGATGTCAGCAGGGGACGATGCGTTACGAATTGTACCAGTTCGGCGTTTACCTGCGAGATCTCGCCGACCAGCCATCTGGCCGCATCGATCATGTACACCCCGAGGTCGCCAAGGGCGCCGGTTCCCGCCTCGGCCCGTTTGAACCGCCAGGTTAGCGGGAAGTCCGGTTGCCGGGCCCAGTCGAAGGACCAGTGGGCGTCGAAGGCGTGGATGCTTCCGGCCTTTCCCTCACGCAGTAATCGGAAAAGGAGCCGGAGGGCAGGGAACAGGCGAATTCCCGATTGCACACCGGTTTTTACATCGAATCGCTCGGCGGCGGTCCACATCTCCCGTGCCTGCATCCCGTCCAGGGCGAGCGGCTTTTCGCAGAACACGGACTTGCCGGCCGCCATGGCCTCCATGGCCATCGGATGATGCAGGTGGTGCGGCGTGGTGATGCCGACCGCGTCGATGTCATCGCGGTCCAGCAGTTCGTCCGTGTTTCGGCATACATGGGGAATGTTGAATTGTGCCGCCAGTTTCAGGGCGCTTCCCGGGCGGCGACTGCTGACCGCGGTCAGTGTGGCTTCATTTCGCCACGCCTCGGCGTGGGCATAGGCGATGTGACCGGCGCCGATCATTCCGATGCGAACGGAGTCGTTCATGGTGAAAACCCGCCGGTAAGATCAGTTGGACGCCGTACCCGCGTCGGCGTCCACCAGGCCGCCCTGCCGGAGCAGCGCTTCCGTGGTCGGTTCCCGGCCGCGAAATTCCTTGAAGACGTCCATGGGATGCCGGCTGCCGCCAAGGGCGAGGACGGTATCACGAAACTTTCGGCCCAGCCTCCTCATCTCTCCGTCGTGGTCCAGCCCCGCTTCCTCGAAGGCGGAGAAGGCGTCCGCGCTAAGCACTTCCGACCACTTGTAACTGTAGTACCCCGCGGCGTAGCCCCCCGCGAAAATATGGGAGAATGAACAGTAGAACCTGTCTACCTCCAGCGAAGGCAGGATCAGCGTCTCCGCGTCGATCCGCCGCTGTACATCCAGTATCGTCTCCTGTCCCGAGGGATCGAATCGCTGGTGGAGTTCCATGTCGAGCAGGCCGAAGTTCACCTGCCTGAGCGTGTTGCTGCCTTCCCTGAAGGTCCTGGCTCCAAGCAACCGGTCGATCGTATCATCGGGGAGCGGTTCGTCCGTCTCGTAGTGCCGGGCCAGAACTTTGAGCGTATCCCGGTCGTAACACCAGTTTTCCATGAACTGGCTGGCGATTTCAACCGCGTCCCATTCCACGTTGGAAATGCCGGATGCCATGCCGTAATCGATGGTGGTCAGCATGTGCTGTAGGGCGTGCCCAAACTCGTGAAACAGCGTTTCCACTTCCCGGAACGTCATGAGGGATGGTTTACCGCCGACGGGTTTGCCCTGGTTGCAGATCATGTAGGCCACGGGCAGCCGGGCAGCCTGTCCGGAAGGCGCCATGACCGCGCTCCGGCCCACGAGCGTATCCATCCACGCTCCGCCCTGTTTCTCCTCCGGACGGCTGTACGGATCCAGGTAGAAGGCCGCAATTTGTTCGTTCCGGTCGTTGAATACCCGGAAAAACTGCACGTCTTCATGCCAGATGGGCACCGCGACGGTGGTCTCCTCCAGGCGCACGCCGAAAAGCCGTTCCGTAAGTTCGAACAAACCGCGCAATACACGGGGCAGGGGGAAATAGGGTCTCAGTTCTTCATCCTTCAGATCGTAGCGCGCCTCGCGAAGCCGTTCCGACCAGTAGGGGACGTCCCAGTGCTTCAGGTCGTCGCTTTTCTCCATGCCCGCCAACGCCTTCAGCGCCTCCATGTCCCGTTCGGCCGCGCCGCGGCTCGCCGTGCTCAATTCGTTGAGCAGGTCCCTCACCGATCCCGCGTCGGTCGCCATTTTCCGACTCAGGCTCAACTCCGCGAACGTATCGAATCCCAGCAGCCTGGCCTTGTCTATCCTCAGACCGATGATCTCCGCGGCCACGGCGGTGTTGTCCCACTGTCCGTCCGACGCCTTGGAAATGTAAGCACGGTACATTTTCTCCCGCAGGTCCCTCCGCTTGCCGTGCTGCATGAATGGCATGAAACTCGGATAGTCCAGGGTGAGTACCCAGGGTCCATCCGATGCGGTAGCCTGCTCATGCCCCTCCTGCCTGGCCGTATCGGCGGCCAGTTCGAGCAGCGTGGCGGGAAGTCCATCGACCTCATCGGTCTCTGCAAGCGTGATTTTGAAGGCCTTCGTGGCGTCCAGCACGTTGTTCGAGAACTTCGTACTCAGTTCCGCCAGCCGCTGGCTGATCTCGTTGTAACGTTCCCGGTCCTCGTCGTCCAGCCCCACACCATTCAACTCGGCCTCGTGTATGGCCGACTCCAGTATGCGTTGCCGGGCATGATCGAAGTGTTTGGGCTCGTCGCTGTCCCTGAGGGCGCAATAGGCCTGGTACAGGGGCTTGCTCTGACCGAATCGATTGCTGAACTTGACCACTTCCGCCAGCAGGGGATCGTAGACGGCCCGCAGTTCCGGAGAGTTCTTGACCCCGTGCAGGTGGGACACGATGCCCCAGGTGCGGCCCAGTTCGTCTTCGATTTTCTCGAGCGGATCCATCAGTTCCCGCCAGGAACGAGGAGCCGTCTCCTCTAGTTGGACGAGGTCCCGCTCGCAACGATCGAGCACGTCACGGATCCCCGGTTCGATATGATGGGTCTCGATCTGGTCGAACGGGGGCAGATCGTCCCAGTCCAGAAGCGGATTGTTTTCCATTTTCGATCGCCTTGCCTTTTTGCCGTGTACGATTATCTTGGGGTACGTTCGCCGGCCGTTTGCATGCACGAGGTCCGTAGCAAATTACGATGTACCATACGTGAAATCAACCACTCATTTTACCACCGAATCGGAACAGGATGCATGACTGAAAAGCGATTCAAGCGACGGCTGCAACGGTACCCCGCGGTGAGCGACCTGCGAACATTGACCCGCAGGAGACTGCCCCATATCGCCTGGGAATACCTTGACTGCGGCACCGGGGACGAGCGCGCGCTGGCACGGAACCTGGAACGCATGGCGGAAGTCACGCTTGCCCCCGTATTCATGAAGGGTGACCTGAAACCCGATCTGACCACAACGCTGTTCGGCCGGACCTACAGCGCGCCCTTCGGCGTAGCCCCCGTGGGACTGACCGGGCTCATGTGGCCCCGCGCCGAACTCATCCTGGCCGCCGCGGCCGCAAAATACCGCATACCCTTCTGCCTGAGCACGGTGGCCACGCAATCGCCTGAAGTGGTCGGCCCCATCGCGGGCGACATGGGTTGGTTTCAACTCTATCCCCCCAGGCGGCGGGAATTGCGGGATGATCTGTTGAAGCGCGTGAGGGACGCCGGCTTTCATACGCTCCTGGTGACGGCGGACGTCCCCGCGGGCAGCCGCAGGGAAAGGACCAGCCGCGCCGGACTCGAGACGCCGCCCCGGATCACGGCGCGATTCGTGTACGAAGCGCTGAAGCATCCCACCTGGACGATACAGACCCTGCTTACCGGTCTACCCCGGCTTCGGGCCATCGAACAATATGCCCAGTCGAAACAAATGGGAGAGGTGGCGAGCTACGTTGGCAGGGAGCTGGGCGGATCGCTCACGTGGGACTACATCCGGGAGGTCCGCGATTTCTGGGACGGTCCGTTGGTCCTGAAGGGCGTCCTTCATCCCGATGATGCGGAAAAGGCGATACAGGTAGGCATAGACGGCATCCAGGTCTCGAACCACGGCGCGCGACAGTTTGACGGCACCCTCGCCGCCATCGACGCGCTGCCTCCCATCGTCCGCCAGGTTCGTGGTCGCGCGCGCATCCTATTCGACAGCGGGGTGCGCACCGGGCTGGACATCATCAGGGCCCTCTCGCTGGGCGCTGATTTCGTGCTATTGGGTCGCGCCTTCATGTATGGCGTGGGAGCCTTCGGCAAATCCGGCGGCGATCATGCCGTCGAGATCCTCAAGGCCGACCTCGAAACCAACATGATCAATCTGGGGTGCGCCAGGCTGGACGAAATCCCTTCCCCGGTCCGCCCGGAATCCCCATAGCACGCTGGTTGGACGGTAAAACTCCGCTTGACCAAAAGCCTATCCGGGCCACCGGCCGCCGCCAGTCATCCAGCCGCCTCCCCACGCGCTTCCCGCTTCGTTCTGCGCGCGTATAACAGGCTGCAGAACCCCAGCCCGGCGGAAAAAACCGTCCCGATAACCGCCAGCAGCAACATGCCGCCTAATTCGAAGAGGTATCCCGTCACCAGGCTGGCGGAACTCGCCGCCAGTGCGATGAACGTCTCGTTGACGCCCTGAACACGTCCCCGTTCCAGGGGAGCGAGCGCATTGGACAGCAGGGAAGAACCTGCAATGAAACAGAAGTTCCATCCCAGGCCCAGGAGGAAGAGCGCGATCGCCAGGGGAATGAACCGGGGTGAAATCGGCGCAATCACGCAGGATATGACGAGGATGACCATACCGGCCTTGATCACCTGGTGCTGCCCCCACCGCATGATCAGTCGTCCCGTGATGCTGGAAACCCCGAACATGCCGATGGCGTGGGCCATGATAACCCAGGAAATCAGCCAGGTGCCGTGATTGTTATGGTTCATGTGCAGGGGCGTGATCACCATGAGCAGCGTCATCACGAACTGGCCGAGAACCATGGCCGTGATCCCGTACCGGACGTGAACGTCGCGGAGGATTTCCCGCACGGGACGAGCCGTTGTGTCGTCGATATCCGATATGGCGGAGGATTTGATGCTCCGGGCGAGGACCAGCGGGTCGGGGCGTATCAGGAAGACGGTTAGCAGGATCGCCGCCAGGCTCAGGCCCGCGCCGATGGCGAAGGGTCCCGCCATAGGCGGATATCCGTACTGCGCGATCCATATTCCCGCTGGCGCCACCATCATGGCGCCGGCGATAGCGCTGATGGTGCCGGCGGAAACGATTCTGCCGATGATGCGCGCCCGTTCGGATTCGGGATAGATTTCAGCGCCGATGAATCGCGCCTGCTCGCTGGAACTGCGCGCCATGCCGGCGAAAAAGGACGCGATGCAGAATCCTGGAAAGGAGTGGACGGCCACGCTGAGGAAACTCGTCACGGCGGCGATCAACGACGACACGTAGCCTACCGTCAGACCGGCCCGGCGTCCCATGCGGTCCATGATCCAGCCGAAGGGGAAGGCACTCAGCGAACGGGCGAGAAAGGCGATGGTCATGGGCACGCCCGTCATGCGCTCGCTGTCGGCCAGTTGCGCCGCCAGGATGGGTACCACGGTAAAGGCCGCGACCTGCGTCGCGCCGAAGAGGGCCTGGGTGACGAAAAGGGTGTGGGTAATTCGGCTGCGGACCGCCTGAAGCTGTTCCGGTTCCATTATGCTCCCGCGGATCCGCCCTCATTCCGGCCGGCCGCGTTTCAATGCCCTCCATCATTCCCGCCGGGTACGACACTGTTCACCAGGAACAACCCTGTTCGCCGCGAACGACCCTGTTCGCCGCGAACGACCCGGGAACGGCTACGATTGCCGGGAACGGTCCCGGACCTTTAGATGACTTCCAGTTCGTCCCGGTCAGGAAGCTTGGGAAAGGGGGCGCCCGGCAAAGCCTGGTACCAGTAGGCCACCGAAGCAATATCGTCCTGGAGCGGAAGATAGGGACCGCCCTGGGTCCATCCGAGCTTTTGCCGCCATCCCAGCGCCTGGATCGTTACCTTGAGGTCTTCCTCGAACCGCACCGGGTCGGACACGTGCCACCGGTACAGTCCGAACCGTTGCTGGGACTTGTACAGGCCGTCGGGCCGGATGACTTGGGGCATGCCGGCGTACGGGGTGGTAAACTCCACGTACCGGCCGTCGACGTCGAAGTTGTACGAACCGCAGAAGTAGTCCTCGGCGCCGGTCCCGCAGATCGTCGGGAACTCGTCGTCCCCGTCGATGTAGAACTTGATCTCTCCCTCGCCCCACCATCCGTTGCTGTTGGATCCCCATGCCATGTACGTGCCGACATAGTGGCCGTGTCCCCGTACGCCGTCGAGGATGGTGAACACCTCCTTGTATGGAAGGGGGTTCACCCGCCGGAAGCTCGCGTGGAAGTATCCAATGTCTTCGGGAACCTCGGTCAGCGTGTAATCGATCTGGTAGTATACGCGCATCTTCTCATCGGCGATGTTTTCCAATGTAATGCGGCATCGCTTCCGGAAGGGCATCTCCCAGTAGCAGTTGAAGGCGCTGCCCGGGTTCACGCACACGGCAAGCGAAGACACCTGTGCGTATTCACCCCAGCCGCAGGCGAAGAAGTCGCCCACGGGGCACTCTACCGAGGGATGTTCCTCGTCGTCCCAGTAAATTCGGAGGATGGTGAAGCGAAAGTGGCCGGTCGGAGTCATCCAGATATGCTGAATGGCGCCCGACCCGTCGATATCGGCGATCGTTCGGGTTTCGCCGGTTTCGATATCGATGGAAGGGGAGATCTTCCAACCCTGTCCGAGATACCGCGCGTGAATCGCCCCGTTGCCCTCCGTGGCCATGCCGCCCCGGCCCTTTCCTCCGTCCAGGTTTTCCGGCGAGATGGACCGCGTCCGGGCGCGAGACAACCGCGGCAGGTTTCCCATGTCCATGCCCAGTCCATTGAACATTTGCGTATCTCCTCTTGATTAAGTGTTCTCGGCTTCACTATAATATGTTCCGGGTCTGTGCTCGCACAGGTATTTTTGGGTGTCCACTCCAGGCGGAACGGAACGTAAACCATGCAACGCGACGCACTCTATTACATCGCCGATCCCATGTGTTCCTGGTGCTGGGGATTCAGTCCGGTGCTGGAAGCGGTATCGAAGGTGCTTCCCGATGAAATCCCGATCCGCTACGTCATGGGCGGTCTGGCCAGGGATTCGGCAGAACCCATGGCCGAGGATACCCGGGCTTACGTGCAGTCCCAGTGGCGGCTGGTAGCCGAGCGGACCGGGGCGTCCTTCAACTGGGATTTCTGGACGAATTGCGAGCCCAGACGATCCACCTACCCGGCCTGCCGGGCGGTCATCGCCGCCGGGATGCAGCGGCCGGACGCGACCGGGTCGATGTTTCATGCCATCCAGCGTGCCTATTACATGGAAGTTCGAAACCCTTCGAACCCGGAAACACTCGTGCAACTCGCCGGGGAAATGGGCCTGGATTCGAAGCGCTTTTCCCAAGACCTCGTCTCGACCCATACCGACGCGCTGCTTCACCAGGACTTCGACCTGCGCCGGTCCCTACACGCCGACAAGTTCCCGACCATGATCCTGGAATACAACGACAACCAGCTTTGGCTGGCTTACGGGTACGAAGAAGAGGATCTGGTGGTGGACCTGCTGACTTCCGCGCTGTTGGCCTGACCTGCTGGCTTCCGCGGTGCCTGCCTGCCGGCTATGCGCGATACTGTTCTGGCGGCGACCTGCGGAGCGCTACACCACTCGGTCCACGGAGCGCTACGCTCCCTCGACCCTCGGATCGATCCACATGTACACGAAGTCGACCACGATGTTGGCGCAAACCACCATCGCGGCCGAAAAGAGCACGACGCCCATGATCATGGGCACGTCGAGGCTGAAGACCGACTGCAGGGCCAGGACCCCCAGCCCGGGCAGTGCGAATACGTTTTCGGTGAACACCACGCCACCCATGAGGGCGGCCATGTCGAGACCGAGTATGGTGATGACGGGAATCACGGCGTTTCGCAGTCCGTGCTTGAACAGCACGATGTATTCCGGGATCCCCTTGGCGCGGGCAACGCGTATGTAATCCGCGTTCAGCACCTCCACCATGTTCGTGTGGACCAGCCGGGCGTAGTAACCCGTAGTGACCAGGGCGAGGGTCGCCGCCGGCAGGACGATGTGGGTCCAGCCGGCAAAGCCCGCCACCGGAAACATGCCGGTACGGTACGCCAAGTAGTATTGCAGCATCCTGGCCAGCCAGAAGACGGGCAGGGATATGCCGACCAGGGACACGATTAGCACCGTACGGTCTAGGGCCCGGCCCCTGTACTTCGCCGTGAGAACGCCCAGGGGGACGCTCATCAGCATCCACAGAATTACCGCGGTCACGGACAGGGAGAAAGTCACGGGGAACCGCAACAGTATGGCGTCGAGTACGCGTTCTCCCGTCACGAGGGACGTTCCCAAGTCTCCCCGAAGCAGGTTTCCGATGTAGCGTCCGTACTGCATGATCAGGGGATCGTCGAAACCCAGTTCCTGGCGGATTCGTTCTATCGTCTCGGCATCCGCGTTGGCGCCGGCGTAAACCCGGACCGGATCGGCCGGCACCGCGTGGACGATCAGGAAGGTAATGACCGTGGTGCCCCACAGTACCACGACCGCCCAGCCGAGACGACGCAGGATTCTGTTCACCATGGTTGCATTCCGTAATGTTTTCGATCGCCGTTCATGGTTCGATCCACATAAACTCGTACCTGATGGGCCAGACGGGATTGAGCTTCAGTCCCTTTAACCATGGTTGTCGCAGCAGGTACATTTGGGGGTAATAGAGAAACACCCAGGGGGCGTCTTCCACGATCAGCCGCTCGGCTTCCTGGTAGAGCGCCAGGCGATGATCCCGGTCGATACTGGTAGCCGCTTCCTCCAGCAGCGTGTTGACCCGCTCATTGTCGTAGAACGCCACGTTGTTGCTGTTCACCTCCGTTATCCGGTCGCCGCTCAACAGCACGTCGAGAAAATTGCTCGGATCCGGGTAGTCCTGGTACCAGCCGAACGTGGTAAAGGGCACTGTCCCGCGCCTTCCCGCCGCCTCGATGCGCGTGGGACCCGTCACCGGCCTGATCTCCAGGTCGATCCCGACCGCTGCAAGGTCTTGCTGTACCGCCTGGCCGATCTTGGCCTCCGTACCGCTCTGGGCGACGATCATGAGCACGGTGGAGAAACCGTCCGCATACCCGGCCTCGGCCAGCAGTTTCCGCGCCTTCTCCGGGTCGTGGTCGTATCCCGCAAGCTGTTCGTTGAATCCCGGCATGCCGGGCGGCAGTACGCCCCGGGCCGGTATGCCCCGGCCGCTGATCAGTTTCACGATGCGTTCCCGGTCGATGGCGTGGTTGACCGCCCTGCGCACGTTTACCCGGTCAAAGGGCGGCATCTCCGTGTTCATGGACAGGTACATGATGGCGTTTAAGGCCTGATGGGCGACCCGCGTGCTGAGCACGGGATCTTTCATCACCCGGATGAAGTCCGCGTCCGGTATCCCCGTCGACGTCACACTCGCGATATCCAGTTCGCCCCGTTCGAACATCATCATGTGCAGGGTCTCGTCCCCGCCCACCATCAACTCGATGGCTTCCAGCCGGACATCTTCCGTCCGGTAGTACCCCGGGTTCTTCTCGAGCCGCAACCGCGTGCCTCGCTGCCAATCCGCCAGCGTAAAGGGTCCCGCACCGACCGGATACCGCCCGAATTCGTCCCCACGCCGCTCCACCTCCTCGCGGGGCACGGCGTAGGCGAAGGGCATTGCGATACAGTAGAGGAAGGGCAGGTCGGGATGGACCAGTTCGATCACGAGCGTTTCCTCGTCCGGTGTGCGTAATCCGGATACATGGTCCGCCTCGCCATCCTGGAAGGCCCTCGCGCCTGCGATGTTGCGGTAGAAACCCTGTCCGGGCGACTTGGTGGCCGGATCCAGGACCCGCTCCAGGGAATAGGCGAAGTCGCGGGAAGTGACCGGACGGCCGTTGGAAAACCGGATGCCCAGCCGCAGTTTGAAGGTAAAGGTCCGTCCGTCCTCCGATACCGTCCAGGACCGGGAATGCCAGGGCACCAGGTTCAGGTCGTCGTCGTAATCGATCAAACCATGAAACAGGGTGCGTACGAGGGGCCAGGTCACCACGTCGTAGGCGATGGCCGGATCGAGTGAACGGGGATCCGACGGCACGGCGATCCGGAGCATATTCTCCCCGGGATTCAGCCGCTCCGGTTGGGGGCCGCCGATGCAGGACGGGGCAAGACAAAGGATCGCCAGGCACGCCGTCACCAGCATCCGGAAACCGGGGTTGACGACCTCCCTGGGCTTCCGCGCGTGGGCGCCCTTGCCCTGCAGACGCCCGCCTTGAAGCAGTCTCAACAGGGCTGTAGATACATTGTATATACGAGGCAACAGGCATAACCGCTGACCCGGTATGGCACCGATCATCCTCCCTGTCCCTCCTTCACGTAGGGATCCAGCACCTCTTGCAGGCCCTGGCCCAGCAGGTTGAATCCCACCACGGCCACGATAATGGACAGACCGGGCGCCACGGTCAGGTGCGGGGAGACGATGAAGTAAGGCTGTCCTTCCGCGATCATGGTGCCCCACGAAGGCGCGGGCGGCGGCACGCCGACCCCGAGATAGCTCAAACCGGCGTCGAGCAGTACGGTGTTCGCCGTGGCCAGGGATCCAAGAACGATGATCAGGGGAAGTATGTTGGGAAGCAGGTGTCGTAACATGATGCGGACATCCGAACAACCGATGGCCCGGGATGACGTGACGAACTCCCTGGTTTTCAGGATCAGGACCTGGGCTCGAATGGTCCGGGCGATCCAGGTCCAGCTGACCAGTCCGATGACGAGGAACACGCTGACCAGTCCCCGTTTCAGCGGGATATCCAGCCCATGCCAGTCCAGCGATTCGGGGTGCAGGTGGATGACGCGCCCGTCCATCAGTCCGGCGAAGGCGATGGCCAGGAGCAGGCCGGGAATCGTCATCATCACGTCGGTCCCGCGCATGAGCACGGTATTGACCCAACCGCCGCGGTATCCCGCGAGCAGGCCCACAGTCACCCCGACACATACGGCCGTGAGCATGGCCACGACACCCACGAAGAGTGAGATGCGGGTCCCATGAACCAGGCGGGCCAGCATATCGCGTCCGAGATGGTCCGTACCGAGCAGGAACCGGTCGCCGGGTGGAATGGGCAACCCGTCGGCGTCCAGGCCTTCAGGCAATTGTCGCATGGGGTCTTGAAGGTATTCCAGCCCGGTGAGGACCGGCGCGGCTACCGCCACTATCACCAGGGAAAGTACCATGCCGCCACCCGCACAGACCATGGGGTTCTTCAGCATGCGCCTGAGAAAGGGGAGAGACGCATGACCGGCCTCTTTCAATTCGATACCAGTAGCGGATGATGGAATTACAGTCATTGTATCACGAAATCCTTATAGTACACAATGCACTCCCTCAAATCCGGACACGAATCGATCAGGCCACGGGGTATTCCAGGCAAATCCCTTTACCCGATCCGGCCGAGTTGCCGATCGCGCGGAGGAGATGGCGATAGAACCGCTGTTCATCGCCGTCCAGAGAGATCATTGCGTCGTCGTGCCACAAATCGGCCAGGCGCCGCCGGGCCGGCCTCGACAACATGCGGTAGTCCGATTTCCCGTACATCCCCGGCTGGTTGAGCAGGGAATCATCTGTGAGCGTACCGCCGGTTCCCAGGAGAAACAGGTCGCCCTGCAGTCTGGACACATTCGGCGCGACCAGCAGATGCCCGGTGGAATTTCGGTCTGTCTTCAGCGTGATGGTCACATGCATCCGGGCCGCCTTACCCGCCACAGCGACGTATATTCGGCGCAAGGGAGCATCCAGCAGTGCCGATGCCATCCGGCACGACCGGAAGGCACACCACCATTTACTCCACTTTCCGCCTTCCGGAGATGAGATTATCCTCAGGTATACCGGATCACCGAAATCGGTGTGGCGGCTCGCCTCCGACATCACCCGAAAATTGGGATCAGACCGGTGTAATTCCGCGATGGGAGGGTGCAAATCACGGGAGCGAACGGGCAGTGGGCCGGTGGTTCGCACGTCGACTCCGCTATCCATCAAACGGGCCACATCCGCGGCCATGCCCCGGTAGGGCGAAAGGAACAGGGCCCTCCCGGGCCGGTATTCGTCGAGCGCGCCAGGCAGTGTTTCCAGGAGCTTCTCACTACCGAAATCGCCTCCTCGGTCGGCACCGCGCGGACCACCGGGTACCTGTGCGAAGACCACCCCTTCCTGCTGTTCGATGTCTTCCCTATAGGGGTCGTAGTCCTGGAGGCTGCCGATCACCAACCCGTCTATTGGCTTCACAGGGCCTCCTTGCCTCGCATGGAAATACGCACGGGCCGGTCCTGCACGATCGAGTCGTAACCGGCCAACAGAACTTCCATGTGGTCCCGCGCGTCCCGAACGGTGAAACGCGGACTGCCGCCGGTGTCCAGCGCGCGGACCAGGTCTTCCAGGGCTGCTCGGGTGAAGTCCGGTCCCGTGGAGGTCAAAAGGGTCGGAGGACCGCTGTGCCACTGCATGGGATCGTCATCGTCGACGCTGAAATCGCCATCCACGATCCGGTTTCTCAGGTGGGTATCGATACCGGGTCGTTTTCCGTCCACCCGTCCCGTACCCCTCGTGCCGAAGAGAAAGGTCTGGTTCGGCCCGCCCGCGCCGTGAGACGCGATTCCGTTCCGTCCGGCGGATATCGTGGCCACCCGGCCGGACCGGTCCACGAGGGACAGCGTCCCGAAGTCGTCCGCGCCATGGGCGGCGTGTTCCGGGAAAAAATAGGCGCCGCCCTGGCCGAATACTTCGACAATGGGATCAAAACACTGCTGCACCAGGGCCACGGCGTAAGCGCCCACAGTCAGTATCTCTCGCTTGATGTCGGGAAACTTCCAGCGTCCCGGTGGAAGAAAACCGGGTTTTCGTTGATCACTCGAAATCGACCGGGGAATTCCCTTTCCGAACAGGATGTCGACATGCATCGCCCTCAATTCACCCAGGTATCCCGTTTCAATCATTTTTCTGCTTTGGTTGACAAGATCGTTGTAAATGTAACTGGGAATGATTGTTGTGACGCCTGACCGTTTGACAGCGTCGACCACTTCATGGCATTCCGACCTATTGGCGCCGATGAACTTGTCGATCCAGAGATGCTTTCCGGCGCCTGCAGCTAGCGTGGCGATTTCAGCCCGCCGCTCGATTTCGTGACCGATGCTCACGATGTCGACGTCGACTCGCCGCACGGCCGATTCGATGTCCTCGTGATAGGGCACGCCCAACCGCTCGGCCCAGGAAACGTTCAATGGTTTGAGATACGGGTCGATATCCTCGTCGTCCGCGACCCCGACGATCCGGATACGGGGATGTTCAGCGAAGGCGGGAACGAAACTGCTCTGGTGGCCGTGTTTGCTGAAACTGACCAGCAGCACGCCGTAGGTGCGGTCGGACATGGATACTCCGTCTGAACCGAGATCAATGCGAACATCCAAGATAAAACGCCCCTACCCGGGTGACAACAAAAACAGGTGCTCTACGGTGGACGTACCCATTACTTTCACCTTGTTTCGCCCGTGAAGCGCAGTAGATTAAACCTGATTCCGGAATTGAGCTGTTTCCTCAACACCGACAATTCGCCGCCAGCGAAAGAGGTACGCCATGGATGAAGTCCTGCGCGTGATATCCGATTTCATGTGGGGACCCTGGACGATCGGCGTACTCGCCGTCCTGGGTCTCATGCTTACCGTGGCCAGCCGCGGGGTCCAGTTCCGCAAGTTCGGCACGGCCATTCGGCTCGTGATGCGGGGTGCGCTACGGCGTGACAAGGGCGAGCGGGATGCCGGCGACATATCGCCCTTCCAGGCGCTTACCACCGCCATGGCAGCCACCATCGGCAACGGTAACATCGCGGGCGTGGCGACGGCCATCGCGGTCGGTGGACCTGGCGCGGCTTTCTGGATGGCGGCCATGGCTCCGCTGGGCATGGCAACGAAATACGCTGAAACCGTGCTCGCCCTGAAATACCGGGGAAAGACCCGGGATGGCCTCATGCTCGGCGGCCCCATGTCCTATCTGAAGGAAGGACTGAACCTTCCCACTGTTGGTGCGGTGTTCGCCATCTGCGCCACGCTGGGCGGCCTGGGCGGCGGGAATATCGGACAGGCGAATTCCATCGCCCTGGTGCTGAACACCCAGTTCAACGTCTCCACCTGGATCACCGGTGTCTTGCTTGCCGCCATCCTGGCAGTGGTCGTGATCGGTGGGATCAAGCGCATCGGCCTCGTCGCCGAAAAGCTCGTCCCCACCATGGTGCTCGTCTACGCGGCCAGCGTGGGTTACGTAGTATTCATGCACCTCGACGCGCTGCCGGCGGCCCTCTTGCTGATCGTGGAGAGCGCGTTCACCCCTGTTGCGGCGGTCGGGGGATTCGCCGGCGCCACCATTGCCCGGACGGTACAGTACGGCATTCGCAGGGGCGTCATCTCCAGCGAAGCTGGTCTCGGAAGCGCGGGGATTGCCCACAGCGCCGCGCAGACGAGCAACCCGGTACGACAGGGGTACATTTCGATGATCGGAGTATTCATCGACACGATCGTCGTGTGCTCCATGACCGCGGTAACCGTAGTCATCGCCGGCGTGTGGCACAACGGCGAAATCAGTTCCGCGCTCGTAGCCTCCGCGCTCAATACGGAGATCCCCTTCGGCGGAGCCATCGTCGCGCTCTGCGCCTTAATGTTCGGATTCACGACGATGACCACCTGGTCTTATTATGCCGAGCAGGGTTTGAGGTTCGTTACGGATTCCCGGGGCGTGGTCTGGGGTATCCGGATAATCTGGTGTGCGGCCGCCTTTTTCGGGGCCGTTTACGAAGCGCGGGTTATCTGGGACCTGGGCGATATCATGGTTGCCTGCATGATGTTTCCCAATCTCGTGGGATTGATCGGTTTGACCCGGGAAATACGCGTGATAACCGTCAACGAGCGGACCGCCGGAGCTGCTTGACGAGGCCGAGTATTTCGGGTATATTGTCGCCGGGTCCATTCGGTGCGAAAAAACCGAACTATTTTCCGTTACGCGGCCTCTTAGTATAGTAGACAGGTGTGTTTTCAGTTGAGAATGGGATAGAACGCGATACCCGGGATACACGACATGGCGCATACCACGGACGGGATCATCATCGAAAACGTACTGAACGGCTGTCCGGACGATTTCGAAATGCTGGTCAATCGGTACGATCGCGAGATCAAACGAATCGTCGGGGTCATGGTCAGAAACCGTCAGGACGAGCAGGACATCGTACAGGATATCTGGCTTTCCGCTTATCAGCGACTGTCGTCCCTGCGTGAACGCGACCGGTTTCCGCAGTGGCTGCGCGTTATCGCACGCAACCGGTGCTTCGCCCATTTGGTTGACCGGAAAAACCAGGGAGAAGAGTGGTCAGAGGTCCAGCACGGGGAACCCGCCTGGCCGGGAGACGAGCACCTGAAGCGGGCGAAAAACCGCAGGGTGCAGAGAGCGGTTGACACGCTTTCACAGGCGCTCAGGCGAACCGTGGACATGTACTATTTCACAGGTTATTCCTGTGACGAGGTCAGCACGAGGATGAACGTCCCCGTTGGAACCGTAAAACGCAGGTTGTCGGACGCACGAAGCAAGTTGCGTAGCATATTCAGGAACTGGTCCCAGTACCCGGCCGAGGGAAGCCTGGACCTCAGGCACCTGATCGTCGCCGCACCGATTTGCACCGGTTTCTAAAACTCCAACACGACGAACGAACCGAGGTCTTCTAAACGAATGTCCCAACCTCCCCACGAACGAAAACAACCCCCACCCCGAAACGAACGGCAGCCTCAGCCCGACAAATCGAAAAAGAACCGGTCGATCCTGATCTGGCTCGTCCTCTTCCTTTTTTTCCTGATGGCGGCCCAGTTCCTGCCCAAGCGGGGCGATAGCACCGTAACGGTGTCGTACACCGAGTTCCAGCAGTTTCTCGAAGCCGATAATATCGAGCAAGTCATCATCACCGAGAAACTGATCACGGGCTTGCTGCGTCAGGACTCGTCGACGGTGATCGAGGGCTCGAACCAAAGTCTGCGGGAATTCAAGGTATACATCCCCTTCGACGATCCTACACTGGTGTCTGATCTCATGGCCAGGAACGTCATGGTGACGGCCGAACCGGAGGCCACCAACTGGGCCAGCTATCTCATCGCCGCTCTGCCCTGGCTGCTGTTGATCGGGTTCTGGATATTCATCCTGCGCCAGATGCAATCGGGCCAGCGCGGCATGTTTTCCTTCGGAAAGAGCCGCGCGAAAATGATCGTCGAAGACCGTCCCGCCATAACCTTCGCCGACGTGGCCGGCGTGGTAGAAGCCAAGCGCGACCTGCAGGAAATCGTGGAATTCCTGAAGAGCCCGGAAAAGTTCCACGCCCTGGGCGCCCGGATTCCCAAGGGCGCCCTGTTGCTGGGACCGCCGGGTACGGGTAAGACGTTGCTTGCCAAGGCCGTGGCGGGCGAAGCGGGCGTGCCTTTCTTCAGCATGAGCGGATCCGACTTCGTCGAGATGTTCGTCGGTGTCGGCGCCTCCCGGGTACGGGACCTCTTCGACCAGGCCCGGCAGAATGCCCCGTGTATCATATTCATCGATGAGATCGATGCCATCGGCCGCCACAGGGGCGCTGGACTGGGCGGCGGGCACGACGAGAGAGAGCAGACCCTGAACCAGTTGCTGGTAGGCCTGGACGGATTCGAGAAAACGGAATCCATCATCGTGATCGGCGCGACGAACCGGCCGGACGTCCTCGATCCCGCACTCCTTCGCCCCGGCCGCTTCGACCGGCACATCGTCGTCGACCGGCCCGATGTCGTGGGTCGTGAAAAGATCCTGCAGATTCACGTGAAGAGTCGCAACATACCGCTTGACGATTCCGTCAAGCTGGATGTACTGGCCAAGGGCGTGCCCGGTATGGTTGGCGCGGACCTTGCCAACATGGTGAACGAGGCGGCGCTTATCGCGGCGAGATACGACCGCGCCTCGGTAACGAACGACGATTTCGAAGAAGCGAAAGAAAAGATGGTGATGGGTTCGAAGAGGCACCTGGTGATCAGCGACAAGGAACGTGAGATCGTGGCCTACCATGAGGCCGGTCACGCTCTCGCCTTCGAACTAATCCCCGAAATCGACCCGTTGCACAAGGTGTCGATCCTGCCGCAGGGCAAGGGCCTGGGGGTGACCATTTCCCTACCGGAGGAGCGCTACCTCCAGTCCCGTTCGTACTGCCTGGGCACGATGGCCGCGGCGCTGGGAGGCCGGGCGGCCGAACTGATCGTGTTCGACGAGGTCACTTCAGGCGCGCAGAGCGACATTGAACAGGTCACCCGGATCAGCCGCCACATGGTATGTGACTGGGGGATGAGCGAGGAACTGGGCGCCACGGCGCTGGGCGAGAAGGAACACGAGGTCTTCCTCGGCCGGGATTTCGCTCACCAGCCGAATTACAGCGAAACGACCGCCCACCGCATCGACCAGGAGATCCAGCGGTTCGTGATCGACGCCGGAGATAGAGTGGAAAAACTGCTCAGAGACCACGAGCCCAAGCTTCACATCGTGGCCAAGGCCCTGCTGGAGCGCGATTCGCTCTCGCGGGACGAAGTGGCCAAACTCATCTACGGAGAAACCGATCCTCGGAATCCCGCGGCGAGCGAAACCACAGAGTCAGCGGTAACCACAGAGTCGGCGGAAACCACAGAGTCGGCGGTAACCACAGAGTCGGCGGTAACCGCAGAGGCACAGACAAACTTGGACGATGGCCACATGGATTTGACGATAAAGCCGGAAGACCAAACCGCGTCTGAATCGAAGCCGACGGACGGAAACGGAGCGGTAACGGTAGAAACACCAGGACAGGAACCGGTGTCCGAGTCCCGTGAAGTCGACGCCGCCGTAGAATCGCCGAAGGGGAGTTAGAGGCAGGACGTTAGAGGAAGCAAGTAGGCATACACAAACTAAAAGGGCGGGGAGATCGAATTCCCCGCCCTTTTAGTTTGTTTCAATCAGACCGCCCGATGGACCATACCAGCGTGTCAGATGGATCGGGCCATAACGTCCTTGAGGGTCTGGAGGAAGACCTCGGTTTCCGATTCCGTACCCGCGGAGACCCTGATCCAGTTCTGGAAGACCCGTTGCCGCCTGGAGCTGATCCAAACGTTGCGAGATCGCATCTCCCGGACCACCTGCATCGCCGACCGTTTCAGATCGGCCATTATGAAGGTTCCCTGGGACGGGAGGTATTCGATTCCCATCTCGTCGAAGGCCGCGTAACAACGCTTCTTGAAATCCCAAACGGCTTCGCGGGACTTCTGAAGATGCTCGAGGTCGCGCACCGCGGCGGCGCCGGCGACGCTGGCCAGGGCGTTCGGTCCTTCCCGGTAGTACTTCCGCATCTCGTCCTGGATCTTCTGAGAGGCGACGCAGTACCCCAGGCGCAGGGAAGCCAGCGCGTAGGCCTTAGAAAAAGTCCTGACCACGGCCACGTTGTCGTACTTGACTGCCAGCGGTATAGCCGAGGGCAGCGGATCCTGCTCCGCGAAATGGAGGTAGGCCTCGTCGATGACCACGATAGCGGACGAAGGGATCTTGTTGATAAAGGTTTCTATTTCGCCAGGCTGGAGCAGCGTGCCCGTGGGATTGTTCGGGTTGGTGATGACCACCAGCGACGTTTTCTCCGATACCAGGGAGGCCATGCCATCGAGGTCGTGCTTGTATTCCGCCGTCATCGGCGCCCGCACGATATTGACGTCAACGCCGAACAAGTCAGTAAAGTCACCGGCGGCACGGGAAACGGAACCGTATCCGTACTCGGCTTCGATGACTTCTCCGCCTTCGCGGCTCAGGTAGGCCAGGCACAGCAGGTTCAGGATAAGACTGGATCCTGGGGTCACCATGTACGGACCGGGAGGTGGCCGGAAGAACGAACGCCGCATGCTGTTATCCGGTTCGGGCAATTCCACCCCGTCAAAGGTCGCCAGGGCCTGCATCAGATCGCTCATTTCCATGCCGTACCGGTTTACGCCGAACATCCGATTCGCAATGGCCTCGATGGCCCGCGGCGAGGGACCCAGCGGGTTTTCATTCAGGCTCATTCTCACGAGACCCGGCTCTACTCCGGCGCCTCGTATGGCTTCGATCGTGGGCTTACCGCCCGAGATCAACTGCGTCGCCATCGCCAGCCTGTCGGACATGGAAAGGGCTACGCCGGCCGCGCCAACCGTAAGCGCGCCTTTCATGAATCCCCGGCGTGACCAGGCTCCCTGAAGGGTGTCTGACTCGTGCATATTCAACTCCTTGATTTGTCCACAAATTGAACGATATCGGCCATTAAATGAAGACTGCGATCCTAAATTTCTACAAACCAGCGACCGCATCTCTTCAATATTCCAGGGTCTGTGGTGTCGGTAACACCTTGACAGACCTGCAAACCGGGCGTTAAAATGACCCTGTATGCACGACCTCCTTCTCGATATTTCACACCTGTCCGCCGTAATCCCCACAGACGACGGTCCCGTCCGGGCCGTACGGGATGTCTCGTTTCAGATCAGGCGGGGCAGAACCCTCGGCGTGGTCGGGGAAAGCGGCTGCGGAAAGAGCATGATGGGGCTTTCTCTCATGCAACTGGTTCCCAGGCCGGGCTACCTGGAGGGCGAGATCGTGTACCACGACGCCGAGGACGGGTCAACGGTCGAAATACACGCCCTGGATCCCTCCAGTGATGCGATGCGTCGAATACGGGGCCGCAAGATCTCCATGATCTTCCAGGAACCCATGACCGCCCTCAACCCGGTGTATACCGTGGGAAACCAGATCGGCGAAGCCCTGCGCCTCCATCACGGCATGGATCGGCGGGCCGCTCGCTCCCGCGCGGTGCAGGCTTTGTCCGAAGTCGGCATACCCGGACCGCTGCAGCGGGTGGACGAGTATCCCCACGAGCTTTCCGGGGGCATGCGGCAGCGCGCCATGATTGCCATGGCCCTGTCGTGCGGGCCCGAACTGTTGATCGCCGACGAACCCACCACGGCACTGGACGTGACCATCCAGGCACAGATCCTCGATCTGCTCAAGGAACTTAAAAACAATCTGAACATGGCCATCGTGATGATCACCCATGACCTGGGCGTCATTGCCGACATGGCCGACGAAATCATGATCATGTACGCGGGACAGGTGGTCGAGACGGGGTCTCCGGAGCAGATTTTCTACCAGGCCGCCCATCCTTACACCCGGGGGCTGCTCGAATCGGCGCCGCGGCTCAATCGCGCGAAGGGTTCGCGGCTGTCCACGATTCCGGGTACGGTCCCGTCACCGCTCAATCTGCCGGAGGGCTGCGCTTTCGCGCCTCGTTGCCGTTTTGCCTCCGAGCAGTGCGTTCTGCCTCCCCCGGTGGAGGAAATCGAGGCGGAACACCGGGTACGTTGCTGGCACACGGACCGCGTAGCGCAGGATTCCTGAAATGTCAACCATTCTCGACGTAAGGAACCTGAAGAAACACTTCCCCGTTCGCAAGGGGCTCTGGCGCCGCAAAAAAGGCGACGTCCGGGCGGTGGACGGCGTGGACTTTCAGTGCGGCATCGGGGAAACCGTCGGACTGGCGGGAGAGAGCGGGTGCGGTAAGACCACCCTTGGAAGATGTGTGCTGAAAACGATCCCTCCCACGGATGGGGACATTTTCTTCGGCGTCGAGAGAGTCAACCTCAGTCCCCTGGACCGACGCGAAATGCGCCCCTACCGGCACCGTATGCAGATGGTGTTCCAGGATCCGAATTCGTCGCTCAATCCGAGAATGACGGTGGGCGATATCGTGGGCGAACCCCTACGGGTGAACCGGTTGGCCCGAGGGTCCGATCTGGAGGACCGCGTGGCCGGCCTGCTGGGTGAAGTCGGCATGAACGCAGGTGACATGCGCCGCTATCCCCATGCCTTCAGCGGGGGGCAGCGCCAACGTATCGGCATCGCCAGGGCCCTGTCCCTGCGGCCCGAACTGATCATCGCGGACGAACCCGTATCGGCCCTGGACGTGTCCGTGCAGTCCCAGATCCTGAACCTGCTCGCGTCCCTCAAGGACCGTTTAGGCCTGTCCTATATCTTCATCACGCACGATTTGAGCGTGCTGCAGCACATCAGCGAACGGGTGGCGATCATGTACCTGGGAAGGATCGTGGAAACGGGCCCTTCCGCGCAGGTCTACAACAATCCGCTGCACCCTTACACGGAGGCCCTGATCTCAGCCGTCCCGGTGGCCGATCCAGTGATCCAGAAGAAACGAACACGCATTTCCCTTCCGGGCGATGTGCCCGATCCCGTGTCACCGCCCAAGGGCTGTCATTTTCATCCGCGGTGCCGGTACGCGACGGACCTGTGCCGGGAAACCGCGCCGACGCTCAAGACGTACCCCGGAGGCGTCATGGCGGCGTGTCATTTCAGCGACACGCTTTCCCTCCAGGGCATATGACCAGGCAGGATCAAGACCGATGAGCCGACACACACTCAGCATCCTCACACACTTGCCCCTCGCCGCCCTCCTGGGGATGCTAGCCTGCACGGTCCTACTCGGGACCCTCGCGTGCACCGGCACCGAACAGGCCATCGATACCCCGTCTAGCGACGGCGCGGACCTCTCGCAAAAAGAAGCGCCGGTTCTGGCCGCCCGTGTGGAAGTCGGATCCCTGCCGCCCCTGCACGAAAGGATCCCGGCGAACCCGCTGGTGGCGAAACACGACTACCCGGGATATGAAGGCCCCGGTGTCTACGGCGGGACCTGGAGACAATTCCACAACGATACCACCCTCGGCCCCTGGAAGATGATCGCCGGGTATGCCCCGCTTATCCGGTGGAACCGGGACACCACGGGCCTCGAGCCCGGCCTGGCCGAATCGTGGGCCTTCAATGAAGACGGCACGGTCCTGACGCTCAAGCTGCGGGAGGGCGTGCGGTGGTCCGATGGCCAGCCCTATACTTCGGCGGCCTTCCGTTTCTGGTACGAACTGTGCCTCGACGAGCGACAACGGTACGTTCCGCCGGTCTGGTGCCTCGTGGACGGCAAGCCCATGGTGGTCGAGACGCCGGACGACTATACCATCGTCATGCGCTTCGCGGGACCCAACTGGCTCGTGCCCTTGTGGCTGGCAACCGGGTTCTGGTGGAGTGAAGAGTACAACGTGCCGGAACACTACATGAAGAGGTTCCATCCCGACCATGGTGCCGCCGTGGACGATTTCGTCCTCTTCGAGAAACTGAACCTTCCCCACCGAAACACGGAACGGCCCTCCCTCTGGCCCTGGACGATCACCCGTATCGAAAAGGGCGGCTTTCGGGTAGTCCTGGAACGCAACCCCTATTACTACATTGTAGACGACCACGGACGGCAGTTGCCCTACATCGACCAGATAGTCACCACCCTGGTGCCCGAATCGCAGATCAGGGTCCTGCGGGTGCTGGCCGGTGAGGTGGATTGCCAGTTCCGCGATCTCGAACTCCGTGATTTCTCCCTCTTCATGGAAGGACGGCAAAGGGGTGGATACCGGGTAAAGATGTGGAAAAGCGCCTCGGGGGCCGAACCCGCAATCAACCTGAACTGGTCCGACAACGATCCGGTCCTCCGCGGCCTGATCCGGGACCAGCGGTTTCGAAAGGCCCTCGCCGCTGCCATCGACCGCGAGAAATCCAATGCCGTCGCCTACAAGGGTCTGCTCAAGCCCCAGGGCGCCACGGTGAGCGAGGAAGCCTGGCATTTCCTGGACGAGGAAGGCAAAAAGCTGTTCGACCAGTGGAAGGCAACCGACGCCGATTTCGACATGGAAAAGGCGAACCGGCTGCTTGATGAGGTAGGACTCACCCGCCGCGATGCCGAAGGATACCGGTTGCGTCCCGACGGCAAGCGACTCACCATCGTCATGGACGTGCCCACGGCGGCGCACATCGCCCACGAGAACGACGTCGGCCTGATCGTGGCCGAGGGTTGGCGGGACCTGGGCCTGGACGTCATCATTTACACGCCGCCGGGCGCCGAGCTCAAGTTGCGCCGCGACCTTGGTGAGTTCACGGTGCATCTCCACGGCGAGGCGGAAATGGACCTGTTCACCTATCCCGACTGGGTGTTTCCGACCTCCGGTAAGTATTGGCACCCAAAGGTGGGGAAATGGTACGAGACCGGCGGCGAAAAGGGCGAGGCGCCGACGGGCGTCATGGTTGAACTGCTTGATATATACGACCGAATCAAGCATGAGAAGGACACGGACGCCAGGCACCGGCTGGTCCAGGACGCCGTGCGAATCCATATCGAACACGGTCCTTTTCACCTGGGTACGGTGGGCCGCAGTCCATATCCCGTCATCGTGAAGAACAACTTCCACAACGTACCGGACGACGGCATACTCGGACCCTGGGCTATCGCGGGACCGGCGACGAGTTTCCCCGAACAGTTCTACATCGAGTGATCAACCAATAAGTTGCCCACATGATCCGCTACGTCATACAGCGCTGCCTACTCGCCATACCGACACTCCTGGCCATATCGATGATCGGGTTCTTCATCATCCAGCTGCCGGAGGGCGACTTTCTGGACCGGAAGATCCAGGAGCTGGAGGAGATGTACGGCGACAGCAGTTCCTTCGCGCGCATCGACGAACTGCGCTCGCGCTACGGCCTGGACGAACCCATGTGGCGGCAATATGTCAACTGGATATCCGGATTCGCCGTGGGCGATTTCGGAGAATCCTTCGAATACGAACAGGAAGTCAACCAGTTGATCTGGGACCGGCTCGCCTTTACCGTGCTGATTGCCGTGGGCGCCCTGTTGTTCACCTACGCCGTGGCGATCCCCGTCGGTATCTACTCGGCCACCCACCAGTACCGTTTGTCCGACAACGTGCTCTCCTTCATCAGTTTCATCGGCATGTCCATGCCGGGGTTTCTCCTGGCGCTTGCCCTCATGGTCTTCGTATTCGAAACCTTCAGGGTGCCGCTGTTTGGACTCTTTTCAACCGAGTACGAGGGTGCGCCGTGGACCTGGGACAAGCTCGTCGACTTCCTGAAACACCTGTGGATTCCGGTCATCGTGGTGGGCATCAACGGCACCGCCGGCCTGATGCGGATCATGCGCGGAAACCTGCTGGACATCCTTGGACAGCCCTTCGTCCAGACGGCCCGGGCCAAGGGCCTCAAGGAATCCGTCGTCGTCATCAAGCACGCGGCGCGCATCGCCATCAATCCGTTGATCACGATCCTGGGCATGAGCCTGCCGAATATCCTCTCCGGGGCCACCATCGTTTCCATCGTCCTGGGCCTGCCGACGGTGGGCCCGCTGCTCCTGCGCAGCCTGATCACCGAGGACATCTACCTGGCCGGCACCCTGCTCATGATGTTCAGCCTGCTCCTGATCATCGGCAACATCCTGGCCGACATCGCACTGGCCTGGGCGGACCCGAGGATACGCTATGATTAGCAGGACCACGGTGGACCGCGTCGAGGCGGTCCAGGATTCGGGCTATCTCAGCTACCGGACACTGATCTGGCGCAGGTTCCGTAAAAACCGGATGGGGCTCGTGGCAGCGGCCATACTGGGGCTCTTCTACTCCGTGGCGCTATTTGCGGGCTATTTCTCCCCGTTCGACCACAATGACATTCGGATACACGTACGTCACGTGCCGCCGCAGGCGGTCCATTTCAACTGGAACGACGGCCTGTACGTCTACGGCCTGACCTCCCGTCAGAACCCCGAGACCAAGGAACTGGAGTATGAAACGGACCAGAGCCAGGCGTATCCGATCCACTTTTTGTCGCGGGATGCCAACGGAGATTTCAGGCTGGTCCATTCCGACGGTCCCATGTACCTCCTTGGTACGGATCGCATGGGACGCGACCTGCTTTCACGCATGATCCACGGCGCCCGTGTTTCGCTGACCGTGGGGATCATCGGCGTTTTCCTCAGCCTGATCCTCGGTTCCGTCCTCGGCACGCTGTCCGGTTACTTTGGCGGCTGGATCGACCACGCCCTCCAGCGCGTCGTCGAGATCCTGGCGTCCTTTCCGCCGATCCCACTGTGGATGGCCCTCGGGGCTGCGCTTCCGGCCGGCTGGACGAGCATCGAAACGTACTTGGGCATCACGATCATCCTGTCGATTATCAGCTGGGGCGGCCTGGCACGCGAGGTAAGGGGCAAGGTCCTCGTGTTCCGGGAACAGGACTACACGACTGCGGCGCGGTCGGCCGGTGCGGGGCACTGGTACATCATCTCCCGGCACCTGCTGCCAGGTTGTTACAGCCATATCATCGTGGTGGCCACGCTGGCCATACCGGGCATGATACTGGGCGAGACGGCCCTGAGTTTCCTGGGCCTCGGTATTCGACCTCCCATGACCAGCTGGGGCGTGCTGCTCGAGGAAGCGCAGCGGGTGACCGTACTGCTGAACCACCCCTGGCTTCTGTTTCCAGCTGCACCGGTTCTAGTTGTCGTCATCGCCTTCAACTTCCTAGGCGATGCCCTGCGGGACGCCGCGGATCCGTACTCGTGAAATAAGTTGGCAGTGACCGTGGTGTACTATTAGTTGTAGTGGTTATTTGTTGTAAAAAGAAATTATATACGACGTACGTATATACAAAGTATCTACAACCGTGATAAGGAGCGCAACATGAGCGATACCACTAAAGTCGCCGTCGTGACCGGAGCGGGGTCGGGCATTGGAAAGTCCTGTGCCCTCGCGCTGCTGGACGCCGGCTATAGCGTGGTCCTGGCTGGCAGGAGAAAAGAAGCGCTTGAGTCCACCATCGCCGCAGCCGGCGACAGCGCCGGCCGATTGATGGCCGTTCCAACGGACGTGGGCGTCGCTTCGGAAGTAGTGCAACTCTTCAGCCAGACCTGGGCCACCTTCGGCCGGCTGGACCTGTTGTTCAACAATGCGGGTACGGGGGCGCCGGCGGTGCTCCTAGAGGAATTGACGGCCGAACAGTGGCAGACGGTGGTCGACGTCAACCTGACGGGCTCCTTTCTCTGCACCCGGGAGGCGTTCAAGATCATGAAGGACCAGGACCCGCAGGGCGGTAGGATCATCAACAACGGTTCGGTCTCCGCCCACGTGCCGCGGCCGAATTCAGCGCCCTACACGGCCACGAAGCACGCCGTGACCGGTCTCACCCGTTCCACGTCGCTCGACGGACGGAAATACAACATCGCCTGCGGACAGATCGACATCGGAAACGCGGCCACGGAGATGACGCAGCGCATGAAGGAGGGTATTCTCCAGCCCAACGGCGAGCTGGTGGCCGAAGCGCGGATGCACGTGCAGAACGTGGCCGACGCCGTCGTCTTCATGGCCGGGCTGCCGCTGGACGCCAACGTGCAGTTCATCACGGTCATGGCAACCACCATGCCCTATATCGGACGTGGATAGAGGACGATAAAGGACGATAATATATGGAAACCACGGTGAAACCACTCGAAATCAACGAATCTCAGAAACAGCAGTACCAGGAGGAAGGCTACTTCATCGTCGAATCGGCCATGGACGATTCCCAGCTAAACCTGCTCCGCGAAGATTGTGACCGGCTGACGGCCGAGACCGAGGCAAAGATGGCCGAGGAAGCCGTGTCGGCAAGAGGCATCACCCACAAGGGCAGCCGTTACTTCATCTCGAACCGGCATCGCGACAACCCCAGCCTGCGTCCGTATATCTACAGCGAACTCATGGCCGAGATCTGCCGGGGCACCCTCGGTCCTTCCGCCTTCCTGTTTCACGAGCAGTTCGTGGTAAAAGGACCCGAAGTCGGCATGAAGTTCGGCTGGCACCAGGACTCGGGTTACGTGGGCTTTGACCACCGGCCGTACATGAGCTGCTGGGCGGCCCTCGACGACGTGACCGAGGAGAACGGCACGGTCTACATCCTGCCCTTTTCCCGGGCGGGCACCCGTCACCGCCAGGATCACAGCATTGTGGACGAGTCCAACGACAAGATCGGATATTTCGGCGACGACCCCGGCGTACCGGTGGTCGTACCCGCGGGCAGCATCGCCGTTTTTTCCAGCGTTTCCTTCCATCGGAGCAGTCCGAACACCTCCGAAGGCTGGCGCAGGGTGTATCTGACTCAGTACTCGGCGGAACCGATACTCACCCAGGACGGAACGCGAAACTGGAGCAACGCCGAACCCTTTCTGGTGGACGGCAACCGGGTAACGGCCGAATAGACACCGCAGTCAAAGGAGCGGACCGTGACCACCATCACCGGGGTGAAGTGCATCCGGACGCGATCGAACGGCACCTGGGGCATCGTCAAGATCACCACCAACCAGCCCGGACTGTATGGTATCGGGTCGGCGAGCGACCACTACCACCAGGGCGCCGTCATCGAGGCCATAGAATCCATGCTGGCCCCGAAACTCATCGGGCGGGACGTCAGCCGCATCGAAGACATCTGGCAGACATTCTATACGAGCGGGTACTGGCGCAACGGCGCAATCACCAACACGGCCCTGGGCGGGATCGACATGGCCCTGTGGGACATCAAGGGCAAGGAAGCGGGAATGCCCGTCTACCAGCTCCTCGGCGGCGCCTGCCGGAGCGCCGTTCCCTGCTATGCCCACGCGGGCGGTCATACCCCGGAAGCCCTGCTGGAAGCCATACAGGGCTACCTCGATGAAGGGTTCCCCGTGGTCCGGTGCCAGTTGGGCGGTTACGGCGGAGGTGGTTTCATTCCTTCGGAACAGGCAACACGACCGTCCAACGCCTGGCCGGCCAACAACGTCTTCGATGACGAAGCCTACATCGAGGCGATACCGAACATGTTCGAGTATCTCCGTTCGAAACTCGGGTTCGGCCCCAAGCTGACTCACGACGTCCACGAACACCTGAGGCCCCAGTCGGCCGTCGCCCTGTCCAAGCGCCTGGAACCCTACCGCCTTTTCTTCCTGGAGGACGTCCTGCCGCCCGAGCAGGTGCAGTGGTACCGCCTCATCCGGGAGCAGTGCACGACGCCGCAGGCCATGGGAGAACTTTTCGTAAACCCCCACGAATGGACGCCCCTCATCACCGAACGCCTCATTGATTACGTTCGGGTGCGCGTTTCCAAGGCGGGCGGTATCACCCCGTGCAAGAAGATCGCGAGCCTGTGCGAAAGCTTCGGCATCAACACCGCGTGGCAGGAAGGGGGCGATAACGACCCGGTAAACCAGGCCGCCGCCGTGCATCTCGACATGGCAAGCTGGAGCTTTGGGATCCAGGAGGAGAACGCCTTCAGTCCGGAAGAATACGCTGCGTTTCCAGGGCACTGTGTGCTGAAAGACGGGCATCTCTACCCGAATGAAAATCCCGGACTCGGGCTGGATATTGACGAGGAAGCTGCAGGCAGGCTATTCGATGCCGCTGAGGCGGCCAAGCCCCGCTACGCTGCAGAGGATCGCAGGGCGGACGGCTCGATCGTGCGACCTTAATACCCCGACGAGTCGATCGTTCGGCTTAAATCCGCACCAGACACCCTACCAAAATCGGGATCTAAGGTTTGTTATCCGAATTCACAGGCGGCTCGTCGTTGCCGATGAAGCGTTCCGCCGTGTTTATCGTGGCCGGTTGCGTCCTGAAATCGGCGACCCACGGCTCGCGGAAGTAGACCTGTTTCTCGCGGGGAAGGCCCGCTATGACGGCCGGTGGGGTTTTGAGCCGGTGCCAGTGCGTGGCCAGGTGGGAATAGGCGTTGAGGACGGTCACCCGGGGCTCGTCCCGGTTCCACACGGGACCGGCGTGGCAGGTGTTTTCGGTGAAGAATACCGCGCTGCCTGCGGGACAGGCGTAGGTCATCAGGAACTCGCTCCGTTTGCCAGATTCCAACGACTTGTGATCGGGATGCATGGGGAAGTTGGCCTTGTGGCTGCCTACCACGAAGTGAGTGCTCTGGTCCTCCAGCTTTATATCCGTAAACTCGAAGATCACCCGGACCATGCCGGCGTAGATTCGTTCACGCTGCACACGGTATCCAAAAATGGGATCGATCTGGTTAGGTCCGCCGCCGTGCAGTTCCCCGTGCTCTTCCCCCTTATTGCGCCATACACAGGCACAGTTCTCCAGCCGAAAGTCTGGACTGATGATCTCCGATATCACGTCGACTACGGCGGGGTGATCGATCAGGACGCTAGATGGTCCGCCGGGCACGTCACGATGTTCCGGTGGCAGGGATTCGGGGTCGTGCTTGATGAGGTAGATCTGCTCACGGATTTCC
Organism: bacterium; assembly: GCA_965225915.1. GTDB lineage: Bacteria > JAAXHH01 > JAAXHH01 > JAAXHH01 > JAAXHH01 > JAAXHH01. The sequence continues at coordinate 3,284,725 of OZ245326.1, read as the reverse complement.
TTGACTTCCTCCGCAGTGAGTATAGCTGGTCGGACGAGAAAACCGGCCAGGTCGAATCGAAAGCGTTCTTCATCTGACATGGACATGGGGTGAGTCCTTAAGACAACAACACACGAAATTCTTCGACAGTTAGCCCAGCGTCCCTCACAATTCCTCCCATAGTGAATGCATTCACTGGATTACTTCGAGGAACAGTCAAAATACGAATTCCATCGGTCATCACGATATGTTTGCCCTGTCGTGCTATACTAAAACCTGCCTTTTCGAGTGCTCTTACGGCATCAAGGTGGTTAATACCTGCAACTTTAGACATGTCTACTCAGCCAGTTCAATTTCCCGGACTTCTGCATGCTCCAACAGATCGTCTACGACACTAAGGTATTCTCGTATTGCGTTTTCTATATTCGCCAGGGCCTCCGCTTCCGTCCTTCCCTGTGACCAGCAACCCGGTAGGCCAGGTATGGATACACTGTATCCTTCGTCCGATTCGTGAAGGGCAATTTTATACTTCATGTACGGCTCCTTCCATTAATCATTTCAAAAATGTGGAAAAGAGCGAATGCTGGCTTCTGAACAAAAACACTACATTCGGTTTTAAGCAACTTGTTGATGCTTCCTTGGGATGTGCGGTTGGCATGTATTTTATAGTAACTTACCCTCTTAGCAATGTCAAATGACGGTGGATAACTTCCCCATAATTTTGTTTTTAAAGTTGCATAACAATCACGGATTCAAGTCAGTTTCATCCCCTGCCTCCTCCTGCCACGCCCGAATCCGCTCCGTCAAGTCCTCTATGCGTCCCGCTTGCTCGCTCCGATGGTACAGATTCTCCAGTTCATGAGGATCGCGTCTTAAATCGTACAACTCGCCCTGTCCCTGACCGTACAAATTAAGCTTCCAGCCTTCTGCAGTGACGACCGTTCGATTCGGATGTACCATGCTCAGGTTCGGCTCGGCTTCGCCAAGGCTGGGCCGTATATGCCCATCGGAACCGCTCCATTCGACGAACACGTCGTTGTTACTGAGATCTTCGTCCCCTTCCAATACCGGTACCCGGCTGTGTCCTTGCAGGTGATCCGGCAATTCGATACCAAGCAGTTCCAGCAACGTCGGTACCAGGTCGATATGGCTGAATCGACCTCCGATTCTTCCCGGCGAACTACCCAACATAGGCGCCCTGAGCAACATCGGCACTTTAATCGACTCCTCGTACATCAGTGTTTTGCCCAGGATGCCATGATCGCCCATCATTTCACCGTGGTCTGACGTGAATACCACGATGGTATCATCGGCCTTTCCACTTTCCTCTAGGGCTTTCAATATCTTCTGCACCGAGCGATCCACCAGCGTGATGTTGCCCCAGTACCGGGCCATCAATGCGCGCCAGCCTGCCTCGGTGCGCAGGTCGAGCCCGTAGTTCTCGGACTGCATGTAATACGCGGCCATCAGGCGGACTATCAGTGGTGAGTCGGCCGGTGGTTGACGCATAAATCCTGGACCGGATGGCAAGCTGTCCAGGTCATGGTAGTCATTCAATGGACCGGTATGCGGTGGATGGGGTTCCAGGTAACTGACGCAGAGGGCAAAAGGCTGGTCGCCATGCCGGCGAATGTAGTCTGCAGCGCGTTCGCCCAGGTACCATGCCTTGGTGCATTCCTCGGGCAGGGACGCCGCGTAGTGCCGCGAGAAGACCTGCTGGCCCAGGAGTTGGCTATCCGGAGCAAAATCCCTTTTCGGCCAGGAAGTGGTGATAGTCACTGAGTCCGGATAACAGGCTCGCATCGGAGTAACTGTGTCGATACTGGTCTTCCGTGCCCGACCCACGTCTCGAATCCGTGCTGCGGAAAGATCTCGTCGCCCAGGTGCCACTTGCCCATGTAAGCCGTTTGGTATTCCTCCGGCAGCATCTCGGCGATGGTAGGGACCTCGGCCTTTAGCGGCACGTTGCAGGACGGTACACCCGACGTGTGCGGCCAGAGACCGGTCAGCATGGTGGTCCGGGATGGGCTGCATACTGGCTGACTTACGTAGGCATTATCGAAAACGAAACTGTCCGACGCCAGTGCATTGAGCGCCGGGGTCTCAATCTGGCGATTACCGTAGCAGGCCATCGTGTCAGCTCGTTGCTGGTCGGTAAAAATGTAGATCAGGTTGGGGTTTTTCACGGGTGTCCCTCGCGGTTGGCCTTGGAGCGCGGCGTCAGATTAAACCAGGTCTCGTGGCCGGAGAAAAACCGTTCCAACTCATCGACCATGAAGCGGAAGAAGTGCGGATATTCATCTCCGGTGCGCCCGGAGAAGTGCGGCGTCAGAAATACGTTGGGCAATCCGATGATTTCGCTGTCTTCCGGTATAGGTTCCGGGTCGAATACATCCAGTCCCGCGGCAATATCGCCGCGCTTGAGGCGTTCGATCAGGGCCGTGGAGTCGACAATCGCCCCGCGCGAAACATTCACGAAAACCGCTCCCGAAGGTATGAGATCCAACTCGCGCTGTCCAATCATGCCCCTGGTCTGTGGAGTGAGCGGCGCTACGCATATAATCGCGTCGCACTGGGAAAGGACGTTATCCAGCGACGTTTGCAGAAAGTCCAGCGCCTCGGGCAACTCCTGCGGCAGATAAGGATCGTGGACCCATAGCTCGACCTCAAAGGGACGTAAAAGCTTCATGAGACGCCGCCCCATGTGGCCGCCGCCGATCAACCCCACCCGCTTGCCGGTGAGCATGCCCGCCATGGGCTGAATGAGATTCCGGTCCTGGGTATTTCCGTCGATAATGCGGCGAAATAGTGCGCCGGCATTGCGCATGGAAATCAGCGTCAGCGCCAGTGCCCATTCCGCTACGGGATAGGTCGAGCCATTGGTCGTATCTACCGTACGAACGCCGCGGGTCCATAGGACGTCCAGGTCCAGGCGCGTGGCAAAGCGGTCGCCTTCCAGCTCTCCGACGAAGCGCAATCGGGGGGCGGCATCCAGAACCGAAGCCTCGATCCTCGGTGCGCCGTGGCAGACAACAAGAGCATCTACGCCGTCCATTTCCTTCGCCAACCGTGCAGTGGTCTCGGGATCGTCACTGGAGTCATATATGCCACCGCCCTCGCAGGCGAACCACGCCCAATCGGCAAACTTTTCAAGCCGCGCCAGTTCCTTCGGCGGCAGATAGCCATTGCGCACCCGCTCACTGCAGGCGATCAGTATTTGCGGACGGTTCTCCAATACTTACCTCCTCTACTGACTTTCCTCGTGATCCTCAGCTCCTCCGAATACGTTAGCATTCTCCTAACTCAACCGAATGCCCTGGCGTACTGTAACGAACGGGTGGTCAGCAGGCCGTAGAAACCTCGCACCTCGGGATCGGGATGGTCCCGCCAGAGGCTGGTGGGGATCATAGTACCATCACTGAGTACTGGACCATCGCGGTGGCCGTAGTAGATCTGTACGGTCTTACGCTCGTGCGGGGTGATCCGTACCGTTGCGGCGTGTAGCACGGACAGGTTGAACAGGATGACGGTGCCGGCCGGTCCGTGGAGATGTACGACGCCGCGCTGGGCGAGTTGTTCCTGTTCCTCCAGAATCGGACCATCGCAGGGTTCCGGGGAAATGGAAAAGCAGTGCGTGCCCTCGTGCACATCGGACAGGTAGAGCATCATCTGCAAAAAGCCGCATCGGTAGGGCCGCTCCGTTGAATGCGGGCGGTCCCGGTGCCATATCGCCTCCGGTTTGCTGTCCCGAGGGACCATGTGACGCAGGCAGACTTCCCCGAGACAACTGGGTCCTTCGAAAATCGCCTCGATCGGGTCTATCAGGGCAGGGTGGCGGATCAGGTCGTCGATCTCCGGCGAGGAGATCAGCGGATCGCAATTCAGGGTCTGATGACCGTGATTGGAAATGGGATACCAGAAACAGCCCCGTTTCGACCTGTCATGGTCGTATAGGTTGATGAAACGACGCAGCTCATCGCCATTAAATACCTGGCCGAGGTTGACGTAACCGTTGTGCTTAAAAAACTCGAGATTTGGCATGGAGGATTATCGTTCGATAATGGTGTGTTTACTTGCAGAAGAAATGATCATACATTGCATGCGTCAAGTAAATCACCTCAATGACCGTAGAGTTAGTGTTACTGCAATACAATTTGGATTCCCACCAGCCCATCCGGAGCACCCTCTATGCCTGAAACAGTCCTCAAAACCGCCCTGATCGGATGCGGCGGCAGGGGGCGAAGTCATCTCGAAGCCGTGAAATCCTTTGACGACCTGCAATTCGTGGCCGTTTGCGATCCGGTGGAGGACTTGCGTGACCGCGTTGCGAAGGAGTACGCCGTCCCACGCCGGTACGAAAACATCGAGAGGATGCTGTCGGAGGAGGAACTGGACCTGGCGGTGGTCGCGACGCCGGCTCACCTGAACGGCGCGTGCGCGCTGCCGGTGATCCAGGCGGGCGTACACACGCTTTTGGAAAAGCCCCCCGGCCTGTCCGGCGCGGAAACGGTAGGCCTTCGCGACGCCGCCAACGCGTCCGGCGCGAAGGTGCTGGTCGGTTGGAACCGGCGGTTCCACTCCCTTATCTGCAAGGCGCGCGGCATGATCGAGGAACGGGGACCGATTACCCAGATCGTGGCGGAGTTTCATAAGAGCATGACGCGCCTGCGGGAACGCCCCTTCCCGGATCACCTGCTGGACAACTTCATCTACGAGACGCCTATCCACGCCGTCGACTTGACCCGGTCTCTCGCCGGCAGTTCCCCCATCGCCGAACTGCACGCCGTGGCCCGCCGGGCTACCTCGCGTTACGTTGACGTTTACGCGGCGCTCATCCGCTTCGAAAATGGGTGCGTAGCGCAACTCACGGCCAATTTCACGACGGACGCCCGACTGGAGCGCTACGAAATCCACGGCAAGGACTGTTCGGCTTACCTGGAAGGCGTAAAGGAAGCCGTGGTGCAACGCGACGGGCGAAGGGAAGTGTTCAACGTGGTGGAATCCGGCGGTACGGCCGAACAGGCCCGGTTCCTGGTCGATTGCATCAAAGAAGACCGGCCCGTGGATCTCCCCGCGGCGGGACTGGACGAGGCCGTCGAGACCATGAAACTGGCAGATCGCATACGGGCGCAGTTGCGCGACTGATCCGGGCGTGGGATTCTTGACAATAAAACCCGCACGTGGTAGGATGCTGATCAACATCCAGGTTCACACATGAAACAGTGCACCGTGCCCCGGGTCGCTTAACCGGGTCGCTTAAATGATCTTGCCTACGTGCACGTGGAGGAACCTTCCATGACTTTCTTGCGTTTTATCAAATTGGGTATCGCGCTCACCGCGTTTATATACTTCATCGTGGGTTGCGGCGACGTGGAGGATGCGGTGGATCCCGACGAACAACTCAGGTCTCTTGCCCGTGAATCCCTTTCCCAGATAGAGGGTGATCTGACGCTGGAAGGGCTGAATGAGCAAGTGGAGGTGGTCCGCGACCAGCACGGCATCCCCCACATCTACGCGCAGAACACCGATGACCTCTTCTTTGCTCAGGGCTACGTGATGGCCCAGGACCGCCTGTGGCAGCTGGAAATGTGGCGGCGGTGGCGGGAGGGCCACCTCGCGGAGATCTTCGGTCCCGAGGCCTTCGATTACGACGCCCGCACGCGGCTCATGATGTATCGCGGACCCTTCGACGACCCGGAATGGACCAGCTACCATGCCGAAGGCAAACGCATTTTTACCGCCTATGCGAACGGGATCAATGCCTATATCGACGGCCATGCAGATGATCTGCCCGTGGAGTTCAAACTGACGGGCATCGAACCCGGCAGGTGGACGGCGGAAACGGTCGTAAGGCGCTGGACCGGGCTCAACTTCCCCAGTGCGGGCAACGACGCCGGGGACGAGATCCGGCTGGCGAGGGCCGTGTCGGAGCTCGGCGTCGAGGAGGCCAATCTCCGGGCGGCGCCCCTTCCATGGGATGATCTCGTGGTGCCGGAAGGTCTGGTTGTTTCCATCATCCCCGAGGATATCGTGGCCGCGATAAGGAAGGGGGAAGGCGACCCCCTCGTACCGGGCCGCCTGCCGCAACTCGAGCTCGTTGAACCGTATCGCGGACTCGTACCGGAGAACCGCCAGGCCGAGGCGCCTACTCCGGAGCAGCTCCTCGAGATCGGCAGCAACAACTGGGCCGTGAGCGGCGCCCTGTCCATCACGGGCCAGGTCATGGTCGTCAACGACCCCCACCGCCGTCTGGAGAACCCATCGCTGCGGTATTACGTTCACCTGAACGCCCCGGGCTGGAACGTGATCGGGGCCAGCGAACCGCCCTTCGTGGGGGTGAACGCCGGTCACAACGACCGTGTCGCCTGGGGATTCACCTTCGCGGGGGTCGACGTGAACGACGTGTACGTGGAGGAACTTCATCCGGATAATCCCGACATGGTGCGGTGGCAGGACGGATGGGAACCCCTGCGCGTAATTCGGGAGGAGATCCCGGTGAAGGGCGAAGAGCCCCGCGAGGTGGTGTTGAAGTACAGCAGGCACGGGCCTGTTTTCTACGAAGATTCTGAGAACCGCGTGGTCTACGCCGTGCGGTCGATCACCCACGAACCGGGCACCGCGCCGTACCTGGGATGCTTCCGCATGGCCCAGGCGGAGAGCGCGGAAGACTTTTTCGAACGCGCCATGTTCTGGAAGGTGCCCACCCACAACCTGGTCTTCGGCGACGTGGAGGGCAACATCGCCTTCCAGGTCTCGGCCCTCACGCCGGACCGCGACGGCTGGAACGGAAGGCTCCCGGTCCCTGGAGACGGACGGTACGAGTGGCAGGGTTTCCGATCCGACCTGCCCCGGGAGTACAACCCGCAGCGCGGCTGGGTAGGAACCGCAAACAACGATTCCCACCCGCCGGACTATGAGGGCCGGCCGGTCATGTTCCACTCTTCGAGGGGCGTCGAATACTCCCGGATCGTCCGCATGAGGCAGCTGCTGCAATCCAACCTCAAGTATTCCATCGAAGACCACAAGAGAATCCAGTTGGACGCCTTTTCCCTCCGGGCCGAGGCCGACATCCCGTCGTTCCGGGGATGGACGTCGGAGGACGAGGAAGTCGAGCGGGCCCGTGAACTGGTCGCCAACTGGAATGGCATGCTGAATAAGGACAGCGCCGGTGCGGCGGTCTACTACCGCTGGCGCGCCGAAGCGGAGTCGGCGGCCTACGATCCCGGTACGCCGGGTGACGAGCGTCGTCCGCTTGTAGAAGAAGGCCTGCGCAAGGCCGTGGAAAGGTTAAAGGGGGAGCTGGGCGAGGACTGGAGCCAGTGGCGGTACGGGCGTCTTCAGAAAAGCCCCTTCACCCATATCCTCACGGATGCCTTCTCCCTGCCTGCCGCGGAGCGTTCCGGCGGTTTCGGCACCATCGCCGCCACGTCGGTGAGCTTCCGGCACATCCTGGACACGGACGACTGGGACCGTTCGGTCTTCATCATAACGCCGGGCCAATCGGGCCAACCCGAGAGCCCTTATTACGGCAGCCTGCTGGAAACATGGGCGAACGACGAATACCTCCCGCTGGCGTTCAGCCGGGATGCGGTGGAAAATCTTGCGGGGCATCGACTTACGCTCACACCGCGTTAGAAAGGACGATGCGTTTTTGGAGTACCGTGTTCTGGGGAAAACCGGCATCGAGGTGTCGTGCGTCGGCCTGGGTTGCTACCCCATGTCCGGGATGGCCGGTGGGGCGAAATGGACGGGTATCGACGACGATGAATCCATCGCCACCATTCAACACGCGGAATCCCTCGGCATCAACCTCCTCGATACGGCCAATGGATATGGCGCCGGCCACAGCGAGCGGATCATCGGCAGGGCGCTCCGAGACAGGCGGGACCGCTACGTGATTGCGACCAAGGTGGGGCCAAGGCCCGAGGACCCTGGTGAGCCTTTGCAACGATACATCACCCGGGCCTGCGAGGGCAGCCTGGAACGGCTGCAGACCGACTATATCGATATCTACCAGTTGCACGGCGATCCTGAGGAGGCGGACATGCCGGCGTTGGTGGAGGTGTTGACCCGGCTTGTCGAGGAAGGCAAGATCCATTGTTTCGGCATCTCTACCTACGAAACGGAGACCATTCGGTCCCTGATGGCGCTGGGAAACCTCACTATGGCCCAGATCGGCTACAGCATCGTGAATCCGGTGGGTCTGGCCGGGGTGCAGCTTGCGGTAGAGGAGAACCTGGGTACGCTCATACGCGTGCCCCTGGCCCAGGGGGCGCTCACCGGTAAGTACTTCGATTCGCTGTCCCAATTGAACCACGCGGACCGCCGGCATCCCCGGTTCGACAATCCGCGCATTCGGGCCGCGCTCAGGACACTTTCGGGACTGACCTTCCTACTCGACGGCGGCGGGCGTACCGTGGTGCAGATTTCTCTCCGCTTCGTGCTGGATACGCAGGGCGTGACCTCCGTGATTCCGGGAGCCAAAAACCGCGCCCAGTTGGAGGAGAATGCAGGAGCGGCGCATATCCCGCCGTTGACCGTGGATGAACGGTCCCGGGCCCTTGCCATCGGCAGGGAGGCGAACTGGCCGCTGCCGCCCTATACGAACTGGACATGAAACCCGGCACGCGTACAGGTGACTTTCAATCGCAACAATCTCAACAGGAGTACCTGGAGGAAATACATGCGGCACTTGATGTTATGTATGATGGTCTTCTTTTACACCGGCTGTGGCCGGGTGTTCCTGGGCGATACCCAGAACGTCGAAATCAATGTCACGCCCGCTGACGCGCGCGTCAAGATCCCCGATCGCGTCGACAATGAAACGAGTCCGTTCACGATTGAATTGCCGCGCAATGAATCCCACCTGGTGGAGATCTCCAAACCGGGTTACGAGACGAAATGGGTAGTGTTGCAGAAGGTGAAGCTTAGATCGGTGGTCATCGCAGACATCCTGCTCACCCTCGGCATCGGTCTGCTGATCGATATCTACTGGGGTACCTGGGAGGGTCTTTCGCCATCGATGGTAGACGTCACGCTCGAACCGGCCAGTGCGGACGGCAGTCCCGTCAAGGTCCCTATGTTCCTTGCGGATTCCAGGCTGGAGATATACGACGAGACCGTCCGGATCAGGGTCCACGCCCTTCGGTAACGATCGACCACGGGAAATTCAAACTTCTGCTACGCGTCTCGTTCCACCCGATACCGCAGAAAGAGTTCCTGTCCTACTTGCCTGGACTCCACCAGCGCCAAGTTGGCGAGGCGTTCCGCCGGAAAACCCGTTCCGTCCGCGGGCGTCGGCGCGTTACGTCCGCCGATGATCACGGGACACAGCGTCATGTAGACCTCGTCCACCAGACCCGCTTCAAATAAGGCCATGTTGACTTCACCGCCACCCTCCACGACCATCCGGTGAATGCCGCGGTCGTAGAGAATGGCACATAGAGCGGGGAGGTCCACCGAGTTCTGGCCAACTTGTATGAGCTCGGCCTTATCTTGAAACGGCGCGAACATCTCGCCTGGAGTCCCTTCCGGGGTCACGATGATCCTTTCGACCTGTTGGTCCGAGAAGTAGCGGCCTTTCGATGGCATCCGCATGGTTCGGCTCAGTACGATCGAGACAGGATGTGGTGGTTTGCCGGTTTTAACGCGCTCATCCCTGCGCTTCGCGCTTTGGATCCTGGCGGGTGGGTCTTCGGCTCTCAGCGTACCACCTCCGATGAGTACGGCATCGGCCTGCGCTCTGATCTCGTCCAACAGCGACCGGTCCTTCCTGCTTGAAAAGCGCACGGGGTCGCGGCGGTCCGTGGAGATCTTGCCGTCCACGCTAACGGCATAATTGAGCACGATGTATGGTCTCTGCACCAAGGTCATCCGGGATGCCCGCCTCCAGATCATGTTTCCAGAAGAACACGTCAAAATCTGTCTTGACAGATCGTCGAACCATGTTTACAATGCAAAACGAAATTCTCAATCGAACAAAGACCGAATCAATCCTGATCAATCCTGTTGGATGGCATCCGGCGAAGGGAAGCGTCTCCGCAGCCGCTGCGAATTTCCGCTTATTGCTGCGTCGAACCCCTTTCGGCACCATACGGTTACCGCCACGTCCAGGCAAATCATCATCGATCTCGCTGAGGTCTCGCGCCGGTACCTGCGCTTGAACGGTCTTTCATGCGGCTTTGCCCGGTACCGCTTCACCTGGACAAGTTACCGGTGAACGGTGGTTGGCTGCAAGTTCAATCACCGGTATCAATAAATACTTTCGTGTCGATGAAATGTCAATTTCGGGGCCGTTACCGGCTTTGTGTGAAGTTGTACGGCGAACCCACTTGAGAGAGGCAGGCAGGAGTGAAAGTAAGAGAGATCAAGCTTGGCGACGTAACGGTACTGGAACTGAGCGGGCGTATGGCCGAGGGAAGAGATACCGACGCACTGAGCGAGCGCATCAACAACCTGGCCGACGATGGATCAAGGAAGATCATCTTTGACCTGAGTAAGGTGCACTGGATCGACAGTTCGGGACTGGGCCTGCTGATCCGGGCGTACACTCGCATGCAGAAAGTGGACGGAGACCTGAAACTCGCACGGGTGACCCGGAGCGTCAGCAGTCTGTTGCAAATGACCAAGCTGACCACGGTTTTCGCCGTTCACGACACGCTGGAAGGCGCCATCGACGCATTCGGCGCCTGAAAGGAGACCGGGAAAAGTACGTACCATGTGTCCGAACGGCAACCCGGCCAGGTCCCCTACGGAAGCCACGCCGCCGAACTCGCGGGATTGGTTTTTTTGACCATCGTAAGTTCCCGAAAACCCTTGGCGAAATGGCTTTCACAAGATTTGTTTTTATTCCAATCCTCAACGCTTTCCCATAAAGAACCCCTCAACCAAAGGGTGGACTATCATGTCCAGAATGAGAAAGCACACGTTTTCCACAGTCTCGATCGGCCTGATCGGCCTGATCAGCCTGCTTAGCTTGGTCGTCATACCCAACTCGACAGTTTACGCTGACCAGCAACAGGACGCGGAGCTGGATTCTACCTACATGCTGCCCGTGATCGAAGCGGAAGCAATCATCGTAACCGGTACGGCGGTCCGGAGATCCCCGATCGATCTGCCCTACGCGGTTGCCCGAATCGACCGTGAATCGCTGGCCGAACAAGGCGCGCCTTCGATGGTCGACCTCTTCAAGAACCTGAGCGCCAGCAGCGGAGTCATCGGCGAATCCAACAGTTGGTACAACGCTACAGGAAATGAGATTATAGAAACGGTAGCGAACATCAATCTCCGCGGACTCGGAGCTTCCCGTACGTTGGTGTTACTAAACGGTAGGCGCCAGACCTATGTCCCAGGTCGACTCGTGGGGGGCCGTTTCGTCGACGTGAACGCTTTTCCGTCCATATCCATCGAACGCTTGGATATCCTGAAGGAAGGCGCAGGCGCCGTGTACGGTTCGGATGCGATTGCCGGGGTCGCTAATTTCATAACCAGAAGCGATTTCGAAGGATTTGAGGCAGATATATCCTATGACTATTTCAACTCGGCCGGCGACGCCATGCTGGGCGGAATCTGGGGCGGCAAAGTCGGGTCGTCCAACCTGGTCGTCTCCCTGGAGCACAAGCGCCGCAGAAACTTGCGCGCAGAAGAGCGGGACTGGGCGCTGCACGACTTTCCAGACTGGGGTTGGGGCTGGTCCTGGTACGGGAATCCCGGCGCGTTCATCATACCGGATGGGCTTGTAACCGATGAGAGCGTCCTTTCCGGTGAATCTCGATTCGTCGATCCGGGATGTTCCGGCATGGGTGGCTACCAGGTGGGCGCCAGTACGTGCCGCTTTCGCTACCAGCCATGGGACAGCATTATCGAGAAACTCCAGCATACCAGGGGATTTGCCGAACTCAATGGTTCCTTAGGCGAGACGAAATACCACTTGGAAGCGCTCTACGCCGATGCCCGTTTACCCGAATGGGAGACGACTCCTGCGTTTCCCCCGATCGCCTTTTATGACGGTGTACAGCAGGTACCTGCCGATCACCCCGGCCGTGTGGCCTTCGTAGCAGAAAACCCGACGTATACGAATGCCGCTGGTGTTACGCTGGACCTTACCGACGACCAACCCTGGTACTTCTTCGGCCGCCTGGTCGGAAATGCCGGTCCCGGCCGAGTTCAGAGCAAGGAGTCCCGCACGCGCCGCTTGGCAGGATCGCTCACGGGTCCGATAGGTGAAAGCAGTATCAGTTACGACCTGGGCATCTCTTACTCGGATACGAAGGGAACGTCGCGCCACCCTGCGGAATACGCGTACCGGAAATTCCTGGCTTTCCGAGGGTACGGCGGAGCTAATTGCGGAGTCGAAGCCGTTCCTGACCCGAATTCGCCTTCCGGTCTCGCCCTCGGGGCCATTCCCAGCGGCGTAGTTTCCGGAACCGGGAATTGCTCTTACTTCAATCCCTTCAGTAATGGTATCCAGTTTGCCGCGCAGCCAGGCGCCGCCTATCAGAGCAGCGCCAATCCGAATTACCGCGCCGATCTGGCGCACAGTCCCGAGTTGACCGGCTGGATAAACGAGAAAGTCGCCATTACGAGCCAGGCCAGCCTGCTGGCGTTAGATGGAGTGCTGAGCGGTGTATTAAAGGAAGGTGTCGCAAGTTACGCCACAGGCTACCAGTTACGTCGCGTCGGCGTGTCTGCCATGCCCAACGAACCCGGCAACCTGGCCCGGAATCCATGTCGTATACCGGGGGATACCAGTTGCGCAGCCCAAACGGGATCATTCACCTTCACATCGGGGATTCATCCCTATGACGCCAGTCAGACAACCCACGCCGTTTTTGCCGAACTGGCTCTTAAATACGGCGACTGGCTGGATACCCAGGCGGCGCTGCATTTCGAGGATTACGGTTTTGCGAACAGCCTGGATCCGAAGATATCGATGAGGGCGCAGGTCAACGATTACCTGGCCCTGAGGGGTACGCTGCAGACCACGTTCCGCACTCCCTCGGTGGATGATCTGAATACGGACGTTGTCATCTACACGGCTTATGTTGGACCGACGGAAGCCTGGAAGGCCATCGAAAACCGGGGTGTCGAAGATCTCGAACCGGAGGAGGCCTTTACCTATAACTTGGGCGTCATCGTCGAAAATGACAGGGGTTTCGAGATGGCGGTGGATTACTGGAATTTCGACTTCAACAATCCCATCGGTATCATTCCCCATGACGCCCTGGCCGCGGCCTATGTGGATCCGTCAACCCGTGCCGCGGTACAGGACCGTATCTATTGTCCCGGCAACAAAAACGACGGGAGTTGCGCCCCGGGGGACATGGAACGAATCAGGATCAATCACATCAACTGGCCCGGACTTAAAACCTCCGGGATCGACTGGCATATTGGTGGACGTCAGGTGGTGGGCAATGGAGCGATCGCCGCTAACCTGGACGGCAGCTACACCCTCGACTACACGGTAGAGCCCCTCATCCACAACGACGTGCAGATCGTGGACGAGAAGGAAGCCGTCGGCTTCCTCAACGTGACGAATCCCCTGGCGCCGCCCTTACCTCCGTTAAGAATGCACGCCTCGGTCGGGTATCACTGGGACGCCTACAGCGCCATCGCAAGAGGGCACTACATCGCTTCTTACGAGAATGCGGACTGGTGGTTTGATACAGGTCCTGGAGGCGAAGACTGGACCAAGATCGACCCATTCCTGACCTTCGACATGAACTTCCAGTGGCGGATACCCAATGCCGGTGTGGTCGCCACACTGTCGTTGTTGAACCTGGCCGACGCTGCGCCGCCCACAGTCAACCAGGAACTGGCTTTCGATTCGTTGACGCACGATCCAAAGGGACGGCGGATCAAGCTGGGGGTGACGTACCGGTTCAGGTAGGCGTGCGAGGGATCACTGAAGGTAGGCGTTGATTCGTCCTTGCAGGTACAGGTCGCTCTCCCGAGCGGCCTGCGTGTAATCCCGCTTCCGTGACACCTTTATCCTCTGTAGCCTTGTCCGGGGGATCACGATCCCTGGTCCTCCTTCAGGATCCGTGGTCCTCCTTCAGCCACTTGATGAAAGAAAGCGTCATCAGGACCAGCACCACGATCAGCGGCAATGCGACGATCAGGGACGCCGACTGCACGGCCTTCAGGCTTTCCGTACCGCCGACGAACATCAGCGACAGCGACACGAAACTGAGTATTACCGCCCAGAAGCAGCGGTGCCAGCGCGCAGGCTCCCGCACTTCGGCCTGTTCCTGGGTCGCCACTGACGCCAGGATATAGGACGCCGAGTCCAAGGTGGTCGCGGCGAAGATGAAGGCGAGGGTCACAAAAACCAGCAGGAGCGGCACTGCGAAGGGAATTACCCGGTCTCCCACGGCGACCACGGTGGTGATGATAGCCTCCGGGGTCATGTTGCGCTCAACCAGGCCGGTGAGGTCCTGCGATCCTTCCAACTGCAGAAACAGACCCGTGTTGCCTAGCACCGCGAAGAACATCCAGCAGCCCAGGGAGCCGCCGATGATCTCGGCGCCGATCAGTTCACGAATCGTGCGGCCCCGTGAAATCCTGGCTACGAACAGCCCCATGAATGGCGCGAAGGCAATCCACCACGCCCAGTAAAAAATGGTCCACTGTTCCGAGAACGTCCCTGCTGAGACCGGGCTTGACCTTCCTTCCGCCGCAGCGGCGATGAGGGATTCCGCCTTGGCGACCGGGTCCAGGTAAAAGCTCATCTTGATGAAATTCTGTACCAGTAACCCGATGCTGTTGGTAAAGGTGTCGATGATGAACAACGTGGGACCGAAGACGAAGACGAACGACAGCAGCCCGATGGTGAGCCAGAGGTTGATCCCGCTAAGGATACGGATTCCACGCTGCAACCCGGTATAGACGCTGGTTCCGAAGATCGCGCCCAGGGTAATCACCACAGCCGCGTCCAGCCAGAACTCCCTCTGTACGTCCAGTAGTTCCGACAGGCCCGCCGAAATCATGGGCGTGCTCAGCCCGATGGACGTCCCGACCCCTCCGAGCAAACCGAACATGAAGAGCATGTCGATGACCTTGCCCGGTAGACCTCTGGTGGCTCGATCGCCGATCACGCCAGCACAGGCCGCGGACATGCGCAGGATGGGCCGCTTGCGGTTCCAGAAGAGGTAGGCCAGGGGAAGTGTTGGGATGCAGTAGATGGCCCAGGCCGTGAATCCCCAGTGAAACAGCCCGTAGGTCGCCGCCCACTCCGTGGCCGCTACGGAACGGGGTTCGATACCGAATGGCGGGCTCGTGTAATAGTACACCCATTCGATAGTACCCCAGTAGAGGACGCTGGCGCCGATGCCGGCGCAGAAAATCATGGCGATCCAGCTGGGTAGCGAAAATTCCGGCTTGGCGTCGGGTCCGCCGAACCGCACGTTGCCGTATTTGCCCAGGGCGTAATACACCAGGATGGCGAAGGCGGCGATCGTGAACCACAGGTAGGCCCATCCCAGGACTCTGGTCAGCCAGCCGAACGCCGAGGTCAGCAGGGCTTCCCCCTCAACGGGAAACAGTACCAGGGGAACCGAGACTCCCGCGATCAGTGGCAACGCCACCCAGAAAATCACCCGGTCGATTCTGGGTACGTTCATGGTGTGTTCTCCGGTTTGGTTATACGGACGGGGCTACCCGAACGGATGCTCAGTGGGGAATGTTCAGCTGGTGCATGCGTTTATGCAGGGCTTCCCGGGCCTGTAGGTACGGCGCCTCCAGGAAAGCCTCGTGGTCGTCCGCGCCGTGATGATGGGTGGTTGTCCCGGGCTTGTGCTGCCAGCTGCGGCGCTTGATGTAGGACAGGCCCCCCTCGACCAGGCTCAGCATGTACTGGGCGTTTTCCAGGTCGAAAAGGTGGTACGGACCGCCGCAGGCGACGTATACAGGCGACGTATGGGCCATGATGCCCCGTCGCCAGCCGTCATGGTGTGGTATGCTCGTGTAGTTAGGTCCCGCGCACCGCGCCGCCAGCCACGTGTGGCCCTCTACCTGTAGGGAGGTCTTCAACGAGAGGCTCCGCGTCCCATTGTTGTCTTCGGTTGAGGCGACAACCCTTCCCTGCTGCACGATCTCTAGAGTATGGATGGGCAGGGTGGACTCCGCCGAAGCCTCGACCTCGACCGTTCCGCCGTTCCCCGACAATTGAACCGTGTCTCCAATCGGCTGGCCGTTCACCGTAAAACGAAGGATGGGACCTGCGCTCAGGAAGGTGTTGCCGCCGCGCAACGCCTTGCACCAGTTGTCATAGTTAAAGGGCTCGTCCGGAGGAATGTAGGCGTAGGTACGGTAGATCCCCACGGGCACGTCGCTGGACATCTTGTCCGTTCCACCCACCAACGGCAGCCTGTAGCCACAGTTCAGGTACCTGTAGTACTCCAGGTGATTGTACTCGCTGTGCACCAGCATCTCGACGGCGTCGGCGCGGTCCGTGGCGATGAGCACCGCCGGCTCGCAGTTGGGATTGGGGATGTGCGGGATCACGACCGTTCCGCCCTGCCGGTGGCATTCATCCGCCCAGTACGACAGGGTCGTTTCCAGGTTGCCTCCCAGTTCGGCCTCGCTGGGACCATCCGAGCACCAGGGCATTACCGGTTCCTTCAGACCGAGCAGCGACAGGTGCCCAAGAATGTGCTGCCGGTTCTCCTGGGTCGCGTACACGATCGTGTCGCCACCCGGTGCCACGTTCGCCGATCCGGTAAACTCCTCTGTGTTCGTAAACAGGCTTCCCCATTGGGACAGGAGGAGGTTGACCACGTTCAGTCCCTCCCCGCTGGCTTCCAGATGGGCACCCTGGGTGGACAGAAAATGTACGTGGGTGTCCCCGCTGAAGTACCGTTCCTCGTTCAAATCGATCCAGCGCTTGAGCCGGAGGGTCAACTCGCGCTGGCCCGGTTCGATACGGACGCTCTGGCGAATCGGTTCGTATTCGTAGCCCCGTGCCACGTCCACGTGCACTTCGCCGCGGGGCAGCCATCCCTGGCACTTCCCGTCGATGTAGGCGTAGGACATATGTCCCAGGCGCACGTCGCCGCCTATATCCACGTGCCAGGTTTCCAGGTTGGAGTTGACGTGGGCGTGATGGCCGTGAGGCGCGTAAGGAACCCCCTTGGCGGAACGGAAATGGACCCGGCACGGCACGGGCTGTCCCGTCGCGTCGTCAAGGACCGTCGTGTGCACCCAGTTGCGGCCCGTATCGATTACCTCGAATCGGACCCTGGGGGTTTCCACGGATTCCTTCGCTTCCAGTGCGCCCCAGTTGGCCGAACCGATCGTCTCTCCGTCCTGTTTCACGGTCACCGTGGCCGATGGCGTCCCTGCAACGGATACGTGAGCGGAGCTGGACCGCTCACTGTCCGCCTGTCCCCATCCCCTGTGCGTGTCGTTCATGAAGGTCTGCTCGTCCTGATCGGGCAGCGGATAGGCATAGGTCGCGTAACCCCGGTCCACTTCCACGTCCAGGTTGAAGGGTTTCCTGGCGTCTTCGGGGTTCTTGAGTTCGATCTGCACGTCCCGCGCTGCCCAGCGGCAGAAGGGGTCTTCGTCTAGGTGCCCCAGGGTGATGGCGGCGACGACGAAGGGAGGTCCCCCGGGGGTGATTTCCACAGATGCGATGGATTGGTCGGGTCGAGGGTTGCGCCAGGCCCACAGGTAATAGGCCCGAGGCCACCCCTGCTCGGCTTCCGTCTGGCGGCGGCCGGCATCGCCCCAATCGCCCCCCGACCTATTCCACGGAGTCGGTTTCTGGTCCGGTACGCAGAGAAAGGGGTACTGTCCCCAGGGCATCGGCATGTAGCCGATCTCGAATCGCTCGCGTATCCCCACGGACTCTTCCCGCCCGTCGTTCCATCGGAACCTGTACGTCGCCACGGGTAGTCCGACCGGTCCGCCGGCCATGATATCCGACCGGATGACCGCGTGGGCGAAGATCAAGTTAACGGCAGAGCAACCGACATGTATCGTTGCCGGATCCATCGGACAGTCCACCTGGGAACCAAAACCGATGAAACACTCGGATTTACCGTTCCCTTCACCGATCTGAAACGGCAGTCCGTGGAAGCTCTGCATTCCCAGCGGAGGGTCCGCAATGGATTCGTAAACGCGGGGTTTCGCGTTGCAGTTTGCGCTGAGATCCAGGGGTTGGTAGTCCGGCATAGAGGCTTCGTGTCCCGGTTAGATCGTCAGGCGAGCATGTTTGCCACAGCGGCGTCTACATCATCATACGTCTTGAAAACCGTGTACAGTCTCGTGATGCGGAACAAGTGGTCCAGGCGGTCGTTTACACCCGTGAGTACCATCTCCCCGGACCTGGACCTGATCTTCTTCATGGCCGCGATCAGCGAACCCAGTCCCGAACTGTTCATGATGGGCACTCCGGTCAAATCAGTAACGAAGCGTGTGCAGCCGCGCGAGAGGGCATCGTCGATCATCCGGTCCAGCTCAATGCTGTCCCCCTCTTCCCACAACCTGCCTTCAATGCGCAATACGGCGATCTTGTCTTCTAGCGAAACCTCAATATTCATACCCACCTCTATGCTCCGGGCACCAAGTTACCCGCATACGTCCTGAGCCGGGAATACCGATCCTGCTTGATCCTGCAACGTGTTATTCCGAGTTATCCGGCCTTCAGCGCCTCGATGGCGTCCTTGACCTCCCCGTATTCAGGGAACCGATCGGTTTCCAGCTTGGAGAAGACCGGCGAATCATCGACGGTTACCTCGAACTTGCCTCCACCGGAGGGAACGAGCTGTAACTGCACGATATCGTGTTTGTAGTACTCCAGTAATCTCACCGCCAGCCCGGCGGCGTCTTGTTCATAGCTTCAATCGGCGCAGTAAGCGATACGTACGACCACCAGGTCCTCCTTGAACGAATGAATGGTCGGCAAACCTGTTCAATTGCATAATCTAGGGACTATATTAACATTCGGGATACTTCATGGCAAGGATTCTAAACATCTCTCCCACTACACGGTCTCGCTGTTTTGAGTCTGGTCAACTTATACGAAAACTCTACATTGCCGCTTGACAAGACTGTTCGATAAGGGTATTCTCAGTACGAGGAGGTGATATATAATGCTCGGAAGTTTCGGCACGACAGAACTGATTATCATTCTTGTGATCGTCATGGTCCTCTTCGGTGCGAAGCGTCTCCCTGAACTGGCCAAGGGCTTGGGCCAGGGAATCACTGAGTTCAAGAAGGCTTCCAAAAAAGAACCAGGCGACGAGAATCAGAAGACCTCTGGTACGTCCGCCTCCAAAGATGCCTGAACCCTGTAGTATTGGGCTGTAGGGTATGCGGAGGAGTCGGCGCCATGGCGCTGTCCAAGCGGTATGGAATCGTCATTGTTGGAAAGTCGCGACTGCACAGGTTATGCGGTTTCGAGTTCTTCGTATATACATTTTCTGATCCTCCCCCCAGGAGACGTTTAAGCCCTTTAAATCCCCGGGCTTAACGCTCGTTTTACCTCTTTAAATGACCCACAGGCAGTGTTCCAGGTAGTCTATTCCTGGACTGCGCCGGATGCTGTGCAAACCTCCCATCTTTCCTGAAACGCGCATTTCTTCGACTTTTTGCGTTCAAGATCGTTGAAACACATATAGCGCCCCTTTTGATTTAAAAAGTAGGGCTCTACCCAACCAATTCCATGCAAGCGCGGTCTCATAAACAGCAGGCGTCCCGTTCATGAACCGCGTTGAAAGGTGACGGCGTGGAAACTGCCCGTAAAACCGATATCCGAATCGTACCGGACCATCAGGAAGACGATAGGGTGAACGAATCGGAAAGAGGTCGTAAAGACCTGGATGATCGCATGTTGATACTCAGGGCCAGAGGCGGCGACATGCGGTCGTTGGAAGAACTCGTGTACCGGTACGACGAAAAGGTACTCTCCATGGCCGTATCCTTCGTGGGAGACATGGACGACGCGTTGCTGTATGAAATCCACTCCCATTTCGAAGCGGCGCGCTACGAGAAAATCGAAGACAAGCATGAAATCAGCACGTCCTACGTACTGAACGGAGGAGGAAGCCGGATCTGGTTGGAAACCGCCAACGGCAATATCGACATACGCAAGCGGCCGGTCCGCTGAAAACTCAACCTGTCTCGAGGATAACCCGCTGCGCGGCGGCAATGCCCGCGCCGGATTCAAAGTCGTACCCGTGTCGGTTCAGGCCGTATTCGAGGGCCGATACGGCGACCAGCATGTCGGAAGGGGCGATGTCGTAACCCAGGTGGGCGATGCGGATCACCTTGCCCTTGAAGTGCTCCATTCCGTTGGCGATAGTGACGCCGCATTCGTTCTTGATCGTCTTGAGGAGTGCGGATCCGTCAATGCACTTCGGCATGGTCACCGAGGTGAGGACATTAGACGGTCTGCTTGCGAACAGTTCCAGGCCGAGTGCCGCAACGCCCGCGCGGGTCACGAGGGCGTTTCTCTCGTGTATCCTGAAGATTTCCTCCAGGCCAAGGTCCTTCATCATCTTCAGTGACTCGGCCAGCCCCATGAGCAGGGAAACAGCCGGCGTATAGGGCGTGAGTCCCCTGGCGAATGAATCCCTCGCCCGTTTCAGGTTGAGATAGTAGGAAGGAAGGGTGTTTCTTTCGATGCCCTGCCACGCTCGTTCGCTGACGCTGATGAAGGCGAGTCCGGGCGGGATCATGAGTGCCTTCTGCGAACCCGTCAGGGCAACGTCGACGTGCCAGTCATCCGTCCTCAGCTCGTTGGCGCCC
Source organism: bacterium (assembly GCA_965225915.1). Lineage (GTDB taxonomy): Bacteria > JAAXHH01 > JAAXHH01 > JAAXHH01 > JAAXHH01 > JAAXHH01. The sequence continues at coordinate 3,263,995 of OZ245326.1, read as the reverse complement.
AGGCCGCTGATGGCGTCGACGATGAAGTAGCAGCCGTGGTTTCGGGCGACGCGTCCCAGGGCTTCGACGTCGTGGAGCACACCCGTCGATGTTTCACTATGGGTGGCCAGAATGGCCTCGAAGAGTCCTTGTTCCTCCACGACACGGTCGATTTCATCCGGGTCCGCGGCTTTTCCCCACTCCACATCGAAGGGTAGCGCGTCCAGGCCGAAGGTCTCGCACAATTCGACCCACCTGCCACCGAACTTCCCTCCTCTAATCGCCAACACCCGGTCTCCCGGAGACAGCAGGTTGACGACCGCGGCCTCCATGGCTCCGCTGCCGGATGCCGTGAGCACGAGTACATCGTTTTTCGTTTGAAAGACGTGCTTGAGACCCGCCGTGACCTGTCTAAGCAGATCGCTGAATTCGCTGGAACGGTGGGTGAGGACCGGTTCCGCCATTTTCTGAACGACACGGTTGGGAACCGGTGTGGGTCCGGGGGCGAAGTTGGTAACCTTCACGCGATCTCCCGTTAGAGCGCGGTCAACGCGATCTGGGCATCCCGGGCATAAGGTGTGGATTCGTAGGATTCGACAACACGGTCGTAAAGGGCCCTGGCATCTTCCTTCTTATCCGCGGCCGTGTAACACCGCGCGGCATCGAGCAGAAAACTGGCCGCGAGGTAACTGTCGGAGTCTTCGTCCGCCAGGGCGAGGAATTGACGGGCCGCCTCCTCGTATTTTTCTTCCTCTTCGTCGCAGGCGGCAAGGCCCGATCGGGCGGTCACCTGAAACAGGGCATCCTCTTCGTCGTATTCATCCAGGTAAGCACGGTAATACGTACGGGCCTTTTCGTAGTCGCCCGTGTTAAAACAGGCATTGGCCAGTTCTATCGTGGCCTCAAGGGCAAGTGCGGTCCCGCCGTACTCGGTCACGACCCGTTCGAATATGGGTATGGCGTCCTCGTACCGGTTGTCCTGCATCGCAGTCTGGCCTGGCGCGAACACCTGACCCGCCTCGACCAGGTCATCGGCCTGCGAATTCGTCCAATAGTAACCCCCTGTGATGCAGACGACCACCACGGCGACGCCAATGATAAGGGGCCACTTGTGCTTGTCGATTTCACTGCTCATCTCGAACAGCCAGAGTATGAAACGGTCTTCCTTCATCTCGCGGCGGCTGATACGCCGTCTCGTTCTTGCCATTGCTCACGATCCTCCAAGACTACACCGAGTGTATATTCAGGACTTCTCCAGCCGTAAATATCATAGTTCCGCAGGCGGTCGTTCAACGGATATAACCGCTATTGCAAAGCCTATAACATATAACGGAAACGGGGACTTTCGTCAAGCGCTTTCTATGGAGTTTTAACTTGACAGAAACCGCCCTCGGCGTATTTTACGAAGCAACTGGTAGGGGTTTCAACGCGACGAAATCCAGCCTGTTCGTGATCGGGTGATCACGTCCCCGGTTGGGATACGCGCGTTTTTTAAGGAGAAGGCAGATGAAACTGTCGGGTGCGGAAATAGTCATAGAGTGTTTGAAGAAAGAGGGTGTGGACCTGATCTTCGGATACCCGGGCGGTGTGGTGATCCCGACCTATGACGTAATCCAGCGCACCACCGACATGAAGCACATCCTGGTTCGCCACGAGCAGGGTGCGACTCACATGGCCGACGGCTACGCCCGGGCGACCGGTAAGCCCGGCGTCGTGCTCGTCTCCTCCGGGCCCGGCGCCACCAACACGGTAACGGGCATCGCGACGGCCTACATGGATTCGATACCCATGATCGTGATCACCGGGCAGGTCCCTGTGCACCTGATCGGGAACGACGCCTTTCAGGAATCGGACACCGTGGGCATCACCCGGCCGATCACCAAGCATAATTTCCTCATCAAGGAAACGGAAGACATCGCGCAGGTATTCGTCGAGGCGTTTCACATCGCAACTTCGGGCCGACCCGGACCCGTTCTGATCGACATCCCCAAGGATGTGCAGATCGGTACAGCCGAGTTCTCATACCCGCAACGGCCGGATATAAGGGGATACAAACCGCGGACCGAGGGGCACCCCAGGCAGATCCGCAAAGCGGCGGAGATGCTCACTTCCTCCAGGAAGCCCGTGATCTACGTCGGGGGCGGTGCGATTATCTCGGAGGCGTCTGAAGAAGTAAGGACGCTGGCTCGCAAGCTCAACGCACCGGTCACGACCACGCTGATGGGACTCGGCGCCTACCCGGAATCCGACCCGCTGTCGCTGAAGATGCTCGGCATGCACGGGACCTGGTACGCGAACACGGCGGTGATGATGTGCGATCTGCTCGTCTGCATCGGCGCCCGTTTCGACGACCGGGTGACGGGCAAGCTGGAAGAGTTCTCGCCCAATTCGAAGAAAATTCATATCGACATCGATCCGTCTTCCCTCAACAAGAACGTGCGGGTGGAACTGCCCATCGTAGGGGACGTAAAGAATGTGTTGCAGCAACTGATACCTCTGGTCGAACGGGCCGACACGGCGGACTGGCTCAAGCTGATCCAGGAATGGAAGCGGGATCATCCGCTGACCTACGAGAATACGATCGGTCTACACGAGGAAGGCCTGGAGGGGATCGACAGGGAGACCGTCGAAGCGGAGACGAAGCATCTGCCGTTGAGGGCCCAGTACGCCATTGAGCGTATCGGCCAGTTGACGAATGGCGAGGCCTACGTGGTAACCGACGTCGGCCAACACCAGATGTGGGCGGCACAGTGGTACGGCTTCTCCAACCCCCGGTCCATGATCACTTCCGGCGGGCTCGGCACCATGGGATTCGGACTGCCCGCGGGGATCGGCGCACAGTTGGCCTATCCGGACCGCGATGTCATCGTGTTTTCGGGCGACGGCAGCATTCAAATGAACATCCAGGAGATGGCCACCGCCGTGGCTTGCCGGCTGCCGATCAAGATCGTCCTGCTGAACAACGGTTTCCTCGGCATGGTACGGCAGTGGCAGGACATGTTCTACGCGCGGCGCTATTCGGAGGTCGACCTGCGAGATTCAAACCCGGATTTCGTGAAACTGGCGGAAGCCTACGGCGCAGTCGGCATGCGGGTCTTCAAGGATGAAGACGTGGACGGGGCGTGGCAGGAGGCCTGCAAAATCAAGGACCGGCCCGTACTGCTTGACGTGGTCATACCCGAAGAAGACAACGTGTATCCCATGATCCCGGCAGGGGCGGCATCGCACGAGATGATCGAAGAATAATCCGGCAAGGAGAACATCGCTTTATGAAACGCCATACCATATCCATGGTCGTTGAAAACCGGTTCGGTGTCCTGTCCCGCATCTCGGGGCTGTTCAGCGGTCGCGGTTTCAACATCGACAGCATAGCGGTCGGCGAAGCCGCAGAACCCGGGACGGCACGCATGACCATCGTCACCGAGGGCGACCGGACGATCATCGAACAGATCATCAAGCAGCTGAACAGGTTGGTGGACGTCATCCGTGTCGTGGACCTGACCGACGAAAACTTCATCAACCGTGAACTCGCCCTGATCAAGGTGAACGCGAACCAGGCTACGCGGCAGGAGATCGTGCAGATCGCGGACATCTTCAAGGCGAAAATCGTCGACATCAACCAGAAGACGCTCATGCTGGAAGCCACGGGTAACGAAGACAAGATCGATGCCATCATCAACTTGGTGAGGCCTTTCGGCCTGCGGGAAATCGCCCGGACAGGCCGCATTGCCTTGGCCCGCGAATCCCAGAGCAAGGATACCCCGTCGCCGGAAGCGCCTCTTCCCGTCTGGGAAAAGGAACGAAAGAAGATCACCGCCGATCTGGCCTAACCCCGCCGGTCTGGCCTGAAGGAGAACCAATGGCACGTTTGTATTACGATCAGGACGCCGATCTCGGAATACTGGACAGCAAGACCATCGCGGTCATAGGTTACGGCAGCCAGGGACACGCCCACGCCCTTTCCCTGCGTGATTCAGGTCTGAACGTCATCGTGGGACTGCGTGAAGGACCCTCGTGGGACAAGGCCGTCGAGAACGGATTCGAGCCCCGCACCGTGGAACAGGCTTCCGACGAGGCCGACATCATCATGATGCTGGTCAATGACGAACTACAGTCCCGCCTTTTTAACACATACGTTGCGCCGAACCTGTCGGAAGGCAACGCCATCGCCTTCGCCCACGGGTTCAACATCCATTTCAACCAGATCGTCCCGCCTGAAAACGTGGATGTCTTCATGGTCGCGCCGAAGGGTCCGGGACACCTCGTGCGCCGGGTATTCGAGGAAGGCGGCGGAGTCCCCTGCCTGTTGGCGGTTTACCAGGACCACACGGGCAAAGCCAGGGATATCGGCCTGGCCTACGCCAAGGGCATCGGCGGTACCCGCGGCGGCGTTATCGAGACGACCTTCAGGGAAGAAACTGAAACCGACCTGTTCGGGGAACAGTCCGTACTCTGCGGCGGTTGCTCCGAACTCGTTCTTGCCGGATTCGAGACCCTGGTCGAGGCCGGGTATCAGCCCGAGATCGCCTACTTCGAGTGCCTCCACGAACTGAAGCTCATCGTGGACCTGATGTACGAGGGCGGCATAGAAGGCATGCGTTATTCCATAAGCAACACGGCCGAGTACGGCGATCTGACCCGCGGTCCGAGGATCGTGAACGAAGAGACCCGCGCCGAGATGAAGCGCATTCTCGCCGAGATACGGTCCGGATCGTTCGCCAAGGAGTGGATGCTCGAAAACCAGGCCAACAGCCCCACCATGCACGCGCTTCGTCGTAACGCATCGGAGAAGAAGATCGTGGAGGTCGGGCGTCAGTTGCGGAAGATGATGAGCTGGATCGAAGAGAACCGGTAAAGCGTCCCGGCCGCCTGAACGCAGAATGTCAATAGGAGCATGCGGCGATGCGAAAAGTAGACATCTTCGACACCACCCTGCGCGATGGGGAACAGGTGCCCGGCGCCTCGTTGAACCGGGATGAGAAAATCCTGGTAGCCCGCCAGCTGGCCCAACTCGGCGTCGACGTGATAGAGGCGGGTTTCGCAGCTTCTTCACCCGGCGATTTCGCCGCCGTGAAATCCATTGCCGAGCAGGTTGAAGGGCCGGTAATCACCGCCCTGGCCAGGGCGGTCCAATCGGACATCGTGGCCGTAGCAGAGGCCGTGAAACCCTCTAAACGACCCAGGATCCATATCGTGCTGGGTACGTCGGACACCCACCTGAAGCACAAGTTCCGAAAGTCCCGCCAGCAGATCATGGACATGGGCGTGGACGCCGTAAAGTTCGCCAAGAATCTGTGCGAAGATATCGAGTACTCGACCGAGGACGCCTCCCGGAGCGATTTCGATTACCTGTGCCAGACCGTTGAGGCGGTCATCGACGCCGGCGCCACGGTAGTGAATATCCCGGACACGGTGGGATACGCCGTCCCGGAACAGTGGGGAAACCTGATTTCCCGCCTCATAGAAACCGTTCCGAACATCAAGAATGCCAAGGTGAGCGTGCACTGTCACAACGATCTCGGCATGGCTACTGCCAATTCCCTGGCGGCCATCAAGGCGGGCGCGGACCAGGTCGAATGTACCATGAACGGCGTGGGTGAACGGGCGGGCAACGCCTCCCTGGAAGAGATCGTCATGGCCGTCAAGATGCGGGGGGATTTCTACAATGCGCGCACCGACATAGAAACCACGCAGATTTATACCACCAGCCTGCTGGTGCGTGACCTGATGCACATGCCTGTGCAGCGCAACAAGGCGATCGTGGGCAGCAACGCTTTCGCCCACTCTTCCGGTATACACCAGGATGGGTTTCTCAAGCACCGGGAGAACTACGAAATAATGCACCCCTCGGATGTCGGCATAGAGAAGAGTGACATCGTCCTGACGGCGAGATCAGGCCGGCATGCCTTGAGGCACCGGCTTGAACTGCTGGGCTACACGTACAACGAGGATCAGAAAGAAGAGTTCGAAAAAATCCACGTGCGCTTTCTGAACGTGGCGGACCGACAAAAGGAAGTGGCCGACGAAGACCTGCACGGGATCGTAAGCGACTCGCCCGTCGAAGTGCCCGAACAGTACCTGCTCGAGGATTTCCGGGTGACCTCCTCGCACTCCGGCCAGGCCAATGCGAGCGTCCGCCTCCACGTCAGCGGCGAAACGATCGAAGAAGCGGGTACGGGCGAGAACCTCATCCTCGCAGCCCTGAACGCCGTAGACAAGATCACCAAGCTGCCCACTTACGTGAAGGATATCCAGACTTCTTCGAACGGCCGCGAAGGCGCCCACCACGTCCAGGTGAGCGTGGGTTTCCACGACCAGTCCTTCAACAGCCACGCCTCGGATACCGACGTCGTAAAAGCCAGCATACAAGCTTACCTGCATTCCCTCAATCAACTCGTTGCCCGGCACAGCGGGTTGAAAGTCGATTAATCCAACCCCAAATTTCCAATCAAAATACGCGGGAGGAACACTTGTACAATATCGCGGTCATTCCGGGCGACGGGACCGGTCCGGAAGTCGTGCGTGAAGGGCTGAAAGTGCTCAAAACGGCTTCTGAAAAGTTTTCATTCGACTATGAACTCACGGAATACGATTTCGGTGGTGAAAGATACCTGAGGACGGGAGACATTTTGCCGCGGGAGGGACTGGCTGAGCTGGGTCACTACGACGCCATCTACCTCGGCGCCATCGGACACCCGGACTGTCCGCCGGGCCTGCTGGAAAAGGGCATTCTCCTCACCATCCGCTTCGAACTGGATTTATATGTCAACCTGCGTCCCGTAAAGCTGTATCCCGGCGTGGACTGCCCGCTCAAGGACAAGGGACCGGAGGATATCGACTTTGTCGTGGTCCGGGAAAACACCGAGGATCTGTACGTCGGCGCCGGCGGCGTGTTCAAGAAGGGCACGCCCGATGAGGTCGCGGTGCAGGAATCTATCAATACCCGCAAAGGCGTGGAGCGCTGCATCCGCTTCGCCTTCGATACGGCGAAAGCGCGCAACCGGCAGAACAAGGTGACCCTCTGTGCCAAGACCAACGTTTTGACCTACGCCCACGACCTCTGGGAGCGGGTATTCTACGAAGTCGCCGAGGAATACCCGGGCATCACCGCCGACTATGCCCACGTGGACGCGACATGCATGTGGATGGTGAAGAATCCCGAGTGGTTCGACGTCATCGTGACGACGAACATGTTCGGAGATATCATCACTGACCTGGGCGCCATCATCCAGGGGGGCATGGGCATCGCCGCCGGAGGCAACATCAACCCCGCGGGCACCTCCATGTTCGAACCCATCGGGGGTTCGGCGCCGAAATACACGGGACAGAACGTGATCAATCCCATCGCGGCGATCGCCTCCTGCCAGATGATGCTGGCGCAGTTGGGAGAAGCACAGGCCGCCGATGCCGTTGAGCGTGCCATCATCGATGTCGTGAGCACCAGGATGAAGAGCATGGACGCGGGCAGGATGGGATACGGCACCAGCGAAATCGGCGACCTCGTGGCCGACGCCATTGGCTGAGTTACCGGATTTTTAGATCATAACTCAGTAGTAAAAGCCCTCCAGCTACCGGAGGGCTTTTTACTTTATTACATCCAAATGCCGCCACTGCGCCAGTTCGCCTGGAGATGACCCCAGGAGCGATTGAAGGATCTGGTCCGTGTGTTCGCCCAGGGTGGGGGCATGTCTGGTGATTTCGGGCGGGGTGTCCGACAGTTTGAGCGGTGAGCCGGCCATGCGCAGTGGACCGGCGATGGGATGCAGGATCCGCACGATCATATCCCGGGCCAGCACCTGGGGATCTTCCACGACCTGCTGGATGTTCTGTATAGGGCCGCAGGGAATATCGGCCGAATCCAGCATCTCCAACCACACCTCGGTAATTTGTTTTTTGAAGACCTCGCTCAATATCGTGTTAAGTTCGGCGTGGTGCTCCGTGCGCAGGTTGTTGTCTCTGAACCGTTCGTCGTCCACCAGGTCCTCCCGGCCAATGACTTCACAAAACCGGCGCCAGAGTACGTTGTTGCCCGCCGCGATCATGATCCAGCCGTCCCGGGTTTCGACGGCCTGGAAGGGCGTAATGGACGGATGCCTGGCCCCGAGGGGTTCCGGTACGGTGCCCGTCATGTCGAACCGGGCAATGGCGTTTTCGAGCAAGGCAACCTGGCAGTCCAACATGCCGATGTCCACCATTTGTCCCGTGCCTGTCTGCGTTCGGGTGTACAGCGCCGTAAGAATACCTATACAGGAGTAGAGTGCCGCGGCGATGTCCCCAATGGATACGCCCACCCGGACGGGAGGGCGGTCCGGCTCGCCCGTTATGCTGACGATGCCGCCCATGCCCTGGATGATCATGTCGTAGGCGCCGCGCCGGGCGTAGGGTCCGGTCTGCCCGAATCCGGAACAGGCCGCGTATATCAGTCCCGGGAACTGCGGTCGCAGGGTCCCGTAATCCATTCCGAGTTTTTTCATCACACCGGGTCGAAAGTTCTCCACCAGGACGTCCGACTTTTTAATCAACCCGAGCAGGATATCCCGTCCCGCAGGATGCTTCAGGTCGATCGCAATGCTCTTCTTCCCCCGGTTGACATTCTCGAAATACCCGCTCACTTCCTCTTTGAAGGGGCCGAATCCCCTCGCCTCGTCCCCGCCGAAGGGTTCGACCTTGATTACTTCGGCGCCCAGGTCTCCCAGGGTCATGGTCGTGAAGGGACCCGCGAGCACCCGGGTCAGATCGATGACACGAATGTCCGTGAGTGCGCTCATGGTATCGTTACCAGTTTAATTGGGGTTCAGTCCGTCAGGACCTGGCATCCGTCGTTGTCAACTGGGAGGATCCGGTATTGCCCGGAGACCCCGTGCCGGGCGAATGCCCCGGTCATGGCCTCTCCGATCCGTTCGTGGTTTTCCGTCGCAAGGGCGATGACAGTCGGACCTGCGCCGCTGAGGGCCGCTCCGTGGGCGCCGGCAACCAGGGCCTCCCCGGTGACCTCCCCCAATCCGGGAATCAGGTGTTGCCGGTAGGGTTGGTGCAGGCGGTCGGCCATGCCATCCCTGAGCAGGGCGTAGTTCCCCGTCAGCATGCCCCCCACGAGCAGTCCCACGCTGCACAGGTTGAAAACCGCGTCTTCCATGGATACCGCTTCAGGAAGGACGCCGCGTGCCACCCTGGTGTCCAGGGTAAAATCGGGAATGGCCACGATAGCCTTGATTTCGGCTGGTATTGGGAAGGTCTGGTACACGATTGTTCCCGAACGCTCGCCGCTTACGGAGAGTCCGCCGAGCAATGAAGGAACGACATTGTCCGGGTGCCCTTCCAGGTCGGAGCAGATCCGGAGGAGTTCGGATGTGCCCAGCGGCCGTCCCGCGAGTTCGTTGGCTGCCACGGCGCCCGCCACGATGGCGACCCCGCTGCTGCCCATACCGCGGGACACGGGAATAGCGTGGTGCATGTGTGCCCGGAGACCGGAGGGTTGCCAGTCCACGGCATCGAATACGGCCCGTGCGGAGACGATGCACAGGTTGCCTTCATGACGAGGCACCGAATCGGCCCCTTCACCCTCCACGGCCACATCCAGGCCGCATTCCATTTCTGTAAACTCGATGGCGTTGTATAGACCAAGGGCCATGCCGGCGCAGTCGTAGCCGGAACCCAGGTTGCCAGTGGTCGCGGGTACACGCACCCGCACGGAGGACATCAGCCGTTGTCCCGTAAACCGCCCGCGATGGCAGGAACGATTGAAATCCGGTCTCCCGCCTTCACCGTGGTGTCGGTACCGTCCAGAAACCGGATATCTTCTTCGTTAATGTAGATGTTTATAAACCGCCGCACTTTCCCGGACTCGTCGCAGATGCGATCCCGGATACCGGGATAGGATGCCTCCATGTTTCCGATCAGCGACTCGACGGTCTCGCCGTCGATTTCGACTACAGACTGGTTGCCGGTCAACTTGCGCAGTGGTGTTGGAATACGAACGGTAACGGGCATCTAACGGTTCCTCCTCTTAATCACCCTTTCCTTCGAAGTACTCTCGGATACTCAGGTATCTTTCACCTGTATCGCAAAGGATAGTCACTATCCTACCTTCTCCCAAGTTCTCCGCCACCTTCAGGCTGGCAGAAACGTTGGCGCCTGCCGATATGCCCACCAAAAGCCCTTCCACCAGGCCCAGGCGGCGAGCCGTCTGGTATGCTTCCTCGTCGTCGATCAACATTATCTCGTCGATAATCGACATATCCAAGATGTCTGGAATAAACCCGGCGCCGATCCCCTGTATGGCGTGCACGAGGCTCTCCACGGGTTTGCCCGATATCACGGGGGACAACGAGGGTTCCACCGCAATAATGCGAATGCGTTCGTCTTTTTCCTTCAGGTACTGACCCACGCCCGTCAGCGTACCGCCGGTGCCTACGGCGGCCACGAACGCGTCGATTCTGCCTTCGGTCGCCTCCCAGATCTCTTCGGCCGTGGTCTGCCGGTGTATTTCGACGTTGGCGGGATTCTTGAACTGTTGGGGCATGAAGTAGTCGGGATGCTCGTGAAGTATCTCCTCCGCTTTCTGCACGGCGCCGGCCATGCCCAGCATGCCCTGCGTCAGGACCAGTTTCGCGCCGTACGAGGTCAGCAGCATACGCCTTTCCATACTCATGTTGTCCGGCATGACGAGTATGACCTTGTAGCCCTTTACCGCGGCCACCATGCTCAGGCCGAGTCCCGTGTTGCCGCTCGTCGGCTCCACGATCGTGCCGCCCGGTTTGAGCACGCCACGTCGCTCGCCGTCCACGATCATGCTCAGGCCCACGCGGTCCTTTACGCTGCCACCAGGGTTGTTCGATTCGAGCTTGCCGAGCAGATCGACACCTGAAACTTCGTTAATCCGTCCCAGGCGAATCATTGGCGTGTGGCCGATAAGATCGAGCGCGCTGTTGTATATTCCGTTCCCGGACGTCACGAGCTATCCTTCAGATGTAGTACATGGACAGGCTCTTTTGCGCCTGCTTGGAAATGTCTTCGAACGTGATGCCGTTCATGATTTCGCCGAGTTTTTCCTGCACGCCCAGCCAAACGTCCTTCAATACGTGTTGTCCGCTCAGTTGGTCGGTCATTTCCGTGTCGCCGGACAGGCTTTCGATAGATATCAAGGCGCCATCCATCGCCCGTATTACATCACCCAGCGAGATCTCGCCCGGGGCCTTGGCGAGTGAGTAACCGCCGGTCGCTCCGCGCTTGCTCCGGACCAGTCCGGCGCGTTGTAACTGCAGGAGGATCTGTACGAGGTATTTTTCCGGAATGGACTGTCTGACGGCGATGTCGCTGATATGAATGACTTCCGCCTTGTTGTGATATCGCGTCAACTCCAGCACCGCCCTGCACGCATACTCCGCCTTGGCTGAAACCCGCATGCGTCCTCCCTGGCCAATGGGCTTTAGTTTACTAATTTAGTCAACATGATAGGATGACGGCGGTGCAGAGTCAAGCAAATTAGAATCTGGCAGGCAGGTCAGGCGAAGAGACGAGCATGGTATTCCAGATACCGGGTCGGATCCAAGGGCTCCATGCGCAGATCATCGGGTGCCGCGCCTCCCAAGGCCTCACGGGGGGCGAGTCCGACCAGTTCGCTCTCCAGAACCTCCAAGCCCCTGGCTTCGGCGATGCGTGCTACCGTATGAAAGGCCTCGGCCATGTTCGTCTTTCGGTAGTCGGTCAGGTTCATGGATACCTGTGCGAGATGCCTTTCCGATAGAAACAGTCCGATGGCCCGGACGCCGGGCAGGCCGCTGTTTTTCTCCCGGATTTCGTGGGCGATCGCACGAGCGACGCGTACGTCGTCGGTATCCAGGTTGACGTTGTATGCGACGAGGATTTCGCGGACGCCCACCGCCGTGGCGCCGGCCGAAACGTGGACGGCTCCCGGTCCGGCGTCAGGGACTCGATCAAGGTCCTGTTGTATTTCCCCTGCCAGTCCCTCGAATCCCCCGCGGCGAATCGCCGGGAGATCACCGCGCCGCGCATGGAGGGCGGCGTGCCCGTAGAAATACACCGGGATCTGGAGGGATTGGCCGATCTGACTACCGCAGGACCGCGCGAGGGATACACAATCGTCCGTCGTGTAGCCGGAGAGGGGAACGAAGGGGACGACATCCGTGGCGCCGATGCGTGGATGAACACCGCGGTGCCGTCTGAGATCGATCAGGGTACTGGCCGTTCTGCAGGCTTCGTAAGCTCCCTTTGCCACGTCTTCGGGCGAACCCATGAAGGTGATCACGGAGCGGTTGTGGTCCGCGTCCATTTCCATGCCGGCCAGGTGAACGCCATCGGTGGCAGCGATACCGGCGGCTATGGCCTCCACGATACCCGAATCGCGCCCTTCACTGAAATTGGGCACGCACTCGACCAGGGGCTTCATTAGAGGATGCCGTATTTTTGAAAGGCGGCGGTGGCGGACATACCGTTCTTCAGGGCTGCCTTAACCTCTTTCTCTTCGGCAGCCTTTTCAAACGCCGCTTTCAGCGCCTGGTCTTCGACGGCCTGGGGTACGACCACTACCCCGTCGAAATCGCCGAATACGAGATCGCCCGGACACACCTTCACGCCGCCGCAGTCAATGGTAGTATTGTAGGCTATGACGTCGCTTCTTCCCTTCGAATCATAGGGTGCGATGCCGCGTACGAATAGCGGAAACTCCATGGCGGCAATCGCCTGCGAATCCCGGGTAAAACCATCTATCACGGCTCCTCGCGCGCCCCTGGCCTCCGCTGCGGTCGAGAGGAGTTCACCCCAGAGACTGCTTCGCTTCGTGCCGTTGGTCTGCGCCACGAGGACGTCCCCGGGCTTCAGGGCGTCCACGGCTTCCAATTCCAACTTGTAGGGTTCGTCGGGAATCTCGTACACGTCTACGGACAACACGGTCAGCGCACGGCCCACCGCGACCGCGTCGGGATACAGGGGCCTGATGTCGTGTCTCAGGATCTGATCGCGATAGCCGCAGGCATCCAGGGCATCTGCGATCACGGCCGAAAACAGCTTCTGTTTCATCTCTTCGTAGAGTTCATTGCTCAATTCCGGGATCTCCCTTGCAGAACGTACTTTGCAACTCTGAGCCCATGCGTGTTACGGGTCTTTATCAAAGGTCAGGAACACGTCGATTCGTCGGTTCTTATCCCTGCCCGTACGGGTATTGTTACTGGCGATGGGCTGGGCGCTTCCTAAACCGGAAGCGATCAAACGCTCCTCCGAAACCCCGCCGTTGACCGCCAGAAACTCCATGACTGCGTCCGCGCGGGACTTCGACAGGGAGATGTTCTTGTCCTCTTTTCCGGTGGCATCGGTATGTCCCTCCACCGCGACGCGGGTCTGGGGATACAACGCGAGGAATTCCCCGAGTTTCGTCAGCAGTCCGCTCCCTCCCCCGGGTATATTCGTTTTCCCCACCTGGAAAGATAGACCGACGAGTCGCAGGGTTAGCCGGTCGGGGTCTCTCACGACGATCACCTCGCTGTCCGAAAACCGCTCCTGGGCCTGGGCGGCGGCATCTAGTTGGGTCTTCTCATACAAATAGCCCTTGAGCTCCCGGCGTTCCTGGTCCAGTGCTTCCTTTCTTTGCTGAAGATCCCGCTGGTAGTTCTCCACCATGGACGACAGGCGGATCTGCTGTTGCTCGATCGCCTGGTTCAAGGAATCGACCGCGGCCCTGAGCGAGGCGGCGTCTCCTTGCGCCTGGTGAACCAGGAGGACGAGGGAATCCTGTCTCGCGGCCAACCGGTCCAGGCTTTCAGATTGGATCCGTTGCGGATCGTCTGCCAGGAAATCAGTGGCGATCCCCGCCAGGTCGGCGGCCTGCTGCGCGAGGTTCTCTCTGGACAGCAAGATGCTCTCCCAATTACTCGGATCACTGCGCAGCGTATCGATCCGGGCCGCGAGCTCGACGGCGCGCCGTGCGGCGTAGTCGGCGGCGTAGGCCTTGTTACGTAGCGCGACGGACAGAAGTTCGCCGCGAGCCAGGGCGCTTGTCACTTCGTCCATCAACCGGCGGGCTCGTTCGAAGGACGCCGGGGCGAATCGGTCCCAATCCTTTTTCTCGGCTTCCGACAATCCTATCCTCGCCGGGCCGATGAGTGACATCTCGATCACCGATGTCCTGGCATCGTCGTAGAGCATCGACGCCTCCTGCCCCTGGACGAAGGCATCAGAGACCCGGTCGTCTTCCAGCCTGGAAATGGCCCGGTCGAGGCGTTTCTCGGCCGCCTCATAGGCATCCGGAACAATCGCAGGGGCATTAGCCCGCTGGGCCGCTGCCCGTTTCTCGAGCGGTATCATCAGCACCTCGTTCACGCGCTCCAGTCTATCCCGCGAAAGAACAAGGGCGGATTCGAATTCCGAATAGGCTCTCTGAATCTCCAGGGTCGAATTGCCGTCCCGGATGGCACGGGTGTATCGATCGTAGGCCTGCCGGACCTTTTTGTAGGTATCGGGAATTAGAAATTCCGCATCGAGCTGGGCGAGTTGATTCAACGAGGAGGTGGCAACGGAGATCTGTCCAACCGGGGAGCGGTTTCCAGAGACCTGGGCCGATATGGGAAGCGGTGCTGCCAGTAGACACGAAATGCACCAGGAAACCAGGAAAATGGCACGCATGAGGTCAACCTCCGCCTCTCAGAAACGCCATGGTCAGCACGGGTTTGATATTCGGCAGATGATCATCGACAATTACATCGATCACGGGTATATCACCCAGTCTGGCCAGGGGATGGGTCTTTGTGGTGTGATAAGCCAGACTGATTTTCCCTATTTCGGATGAGATTTCCACCGCGAAAACCACCTTGTTTTCGTCCTCGCAGATCGACACGACCGGGATGCACTCGTCTCGAAGCGCTCGTTTCAATCCCCGGACGGCATCTTCCAGCTTGAATCCGTAATAGGTGTGGTGTGACACCGACCTTATGCCCCGCCGGCAATCGGTGGGAAAAAACTGACCACTGCGCCATCCGAAAGAGGGGTGTCTTCTGCCGAGTGTTTCCCGTCGATCAGGATCAGGTGAATGTGTCCGTCGGGGATTCCAAGCTGCTCGATGATGTCGCTTGCCGTGGCCTGATCACCGAGTTCAAGCGTCGCCGTTTTGTTGACCGCGTTCTCGGGCAGGAATTTTCTCAGAGTGGCAAAGAGCTTAATGGAAACGGTCATGGAGCATCCTCTCTGTTACAGACCAAGTCGCAGCAGTTCACCGAATTGGCGCAAACTCGTGCAGGCGGTAAATCCACCTTGGGCGATCCTTTCACGGCCACGACGAAATTCAGGATGAACCTGTAAATATCCGGTAAATGTAATACTCCGGAATCGCCCTATATCCGGTTGTTCAGGCGATTTCCGACACGATACCGAATACGGGAAATCCGCCCGTTAACATAACCAGCATTTACGGGTTCAAGTCAAGTAGAAAATGGCAATGGGAGAGAAAACGACAGTACGGACTATGAAGCGCGGAATCACGCTGGGAACGAGGCCGGACGGAACACCTGGACGGATCGACTTTCATCCCGGATTGCGTTCAACAAGTAGTACTCAGACCGGATCACACCCACTTGAACACCACCCCCAGCACTTCCCTGGGATGGTCTGCGAGCATATCGTAAACGGACTGGCAGTCGGACGGACTGACTTCGTGGGTGATCAGGTCTTCGATCGGCAGTTTTCCTTCACCCATCAGCCTCAGGACCAAGTCGCGGTCCCTGCGCTTGCTCCAGGGATAGTACATTCCATCTTCATCGGGTGTTTTGGGTTGGTGTGCGCCCAGGATCGTGACTTCACGCAGATGGACTTCTGAGAAAAAGCTCACTTCGACTGAACCACGGGGAGAACCGAGTGCGAGCAACCGGCCGCCCAGTCTCGGCAGGGTCAGCGCCATGGGATACACGGCAGGGACGCCGGTCGCTTCGATGACCACGTCCGCTCCATCCGTTACGCAGTGTCGTCGTACTTCGCCGGCCACATCGGATACATTTTCAGGGTTGATACATACGTCCACACCGCGACTCCTGGCCTTTCCCAGCCTGAATTCATCCAAATCGACGGCGATAACGGGAACCGCTCCGCTCAACTTAGCGAAAGAAGCGGCCAGTTGGCCCACGATACCCATGCCGGTTACAACGACGGCCTCACCCAGTTCAGGACGAGCCACACGATGCCCGTGCAATGCGGTCGCGCCCATCACCATGAAAGCAGCCGACCTGGGAGATACATTACCCGGTACCTTGCTAATCAAACCCGATAGTATGGAATGACTTTCATGACTGCCCTGTCCCGCTACACGATCATCCGGAGCCAGTCCCTGAATATCTTTACCAACCTTGAGTACGATTCCAGTATTGCAATAGCCTGTAGTACGCGGATGGCGAACGATACCGTTCGGTTCACACCCGTGAATATAATTGTAGACTTCCGTACCCACACTGACGACGGTATAATCGTTTTTAACTAGAATACCATCATCTGGAATGGATGGTAGTTCACACTCCTCCAGTTCCATTTTACGGAAATCTGTATTGACTAATCTTTGAGTTTTCAAGATATGTTCTTACAAAGGAACTATATGTGAGGATTTAGACATATAGAATCAAGATACACTTCATATTTTCAAATTAATCGCGTGGAAGGAGGAGTCATACACTTACTTGAGATAATTCAGAGAAACGTTTTATAATGTACAATTAGGTGTTTGTTTATACATTAGACACATTTGATTGTACAATTCAGGGTACTTTTATACAATAAGTGTCAACGGATGAACCATGATCTATTTGTTAAATACACAGCCGGTTGTACATTGCTCATCTCTTTTGTACACGAATTAAAGGCATTTGTACTAATCTCATTCTTATTGTACATCACACTCGGAACGCTCGTACAATTCAGTAGGCTATTTGTACACTTCTTCGATATCACCCATTTGCCGCAATTTCATCAGACCTGGCCCTTAAATCCTTCGATCACTACTCCAATACCCTACTTCGCATAATAGATATTATGTAAACCATATATCGTTCTAATCCGGTTTAAAGAGGGTCAGGGGGTGGGTCAAAACTACCCTTTAAATCTTGTTTTTCGGCCCTGAATTCGTATAAATTCGTATATCGGTAACGTCTTCCGCCAGGATTTATCCGGTTCGATCTCTGTTCGCGGGGCCAATTACACCACTTTTCGCCTAAAATACCCGACTGTACAATTAGATGCCTTTTTGTACGGGTTTTTAGGGCTGTTGTACAATAATCAATCTATTTGTACATTCATCGGTATTTCTGTACAATGGGTATCTTAATTGTACATTGTCCTGCTGATGCTTCCTGAATATCAAAGACTGCCCGATTCAGATAACTCGAAGATTCTACAGTTCAAAATACCTTCAGCCCTCTTCCAGGGAAGCGTATTTCCATTCATCGAGTCGAACGAGTCCCGAGGAGTCAAATTCAAAGCCGACCCCAAAGGGACTTGTCGTTACGCTCTCCATCTTGATCTGGCCCCGTTGTATGTTCATGTATGGAAATCCATCCTCGTGTGTGCTGAACAGATCAGGATGGTTTTCCGTGACCTTCTTCTGTATTTCGTGGGGCCAGACCGTCAGTCCCTTGAAGTAATGATGGCTGTTTCGTTCGGTGTGGTCAACCCCTAATGTGGCCAGTACCGCAAGATCCTGCATCAAGGCGATCGGTGCGATGTTGGAGAGGTCTTCGCTCGTTAACACGTATTCACGGTCCGGATGGTGTACTGACATGTATTTCAGATATGCCATATTTGAAAGACCTTTGAAGACCCCTTTGCAGTTCTTATAACTGGTACCCGCGTATCCAATATCGACGGCCTTTTGCACGTCTCCAATGTCACCGTCGGATTCGTCGATGATGAAGGGAGGGCGGTCCGGCCATTCATCGAAATGGTGCCTGACTTCCTCGTCCAGAGCGATATTGCGGTGCAGTGGCTGTTCGATACAGATAAGACGACCCATGAAACCGGCCAGGTCCCGGTCCGCTCGCAAGGCCTCCCAGAACGATCTGAACGTTTCCATGTGGCCGTAGTTTTCATTGCCGTCCAGCGTAAACGCGTAGTGGTCCAACTTGCCGTCTATGATCTCCGCTGTTTGCTTCAGGCGACTGAAATCCCGTTCCTCATCGCCGAACAGCTTGATCTTGAAGTAGGATATGCCATAGGTATCGATGACTTCGTCCAGCGACTGGGGAAGACCGTCGTTGCACAGTTCCTCCGGCGAGATATCCATCCGAGTCAGGGGATCGCCCAGCCCCACCGTATGTCGCACGCTGGTTTCTGCCACCGGTTTTTGGGGCAATACGTCAGCGGGGTTAAGTCCCTTCAGTCGAGTGTTGAAAGCGTCGAAACGCAGGCCGAAGGCATTAGAGCGCACGGCCTCGCCGAAATTTGTGCCCTGCTGGCGGCAGAAAGCCTCTACCATGGCCCGTTCCACCATGCTGGTACCCAAACCCCAGAGCAGGGGCGCAAAACCCCTCTCCGTCCCCCAGGATTTCTGTGCACGGTATAGTTCCTGCCAGAGAGTGAATATATCGTGCCCTGGACCAATGGCCAGCGCGGCCGTGCTGGCGTGGCGGACGACCGCGATCATGTCCCCCACTTCTTCCTCGAGGGACGTATCGGGATTCTTCGTGAACCACTTCGGGGGTAGATGGTCCGCCGAGTAGCCCCGGGCCGTCCGTCCGTTCGCTTCAATTTCCAGTCCGAGCACGAGGTGAGGCACGGCCGTCATCGTGGATATGCCGAATTTGAACGGCATGCGGGTTCGCATGTTCTGGACCCTGAGGTCGATCTCATTGATCTTTATCATGAATCCTGCCTGCTATGGAAGGGGTTGACACGCGCCAGGCGCTCCAAGTGCGACCGCGGGTTCACAACGGCAACGTGGCTATCAGGACGTCAGCTCCTGCTTCTGACCATCCCGTTCAGAAGGGCCACGACGACCGAAATGATAAACGATGCGATCAGGGCATCCCAGAAACCGCCCACGTTGAATCCGTTGACCAGCCACGCGGCCAGGTACAGCATGCCGGCGTTGATGATAAGAAGAAAGAGGCCCAGCGTGAGCATGGTCAGGGGTAAGGTCAGGAACATGATGACGGGTCTCACGATCGTGTTGATGAGGCCCAGGACAACTGCGGCGATGACTGCGGTGGTGATAGAATCGACTTCGACGCCGCCGTACACATTGGTCACCAGAAGTATTGCCAGGGTCGTGAGGATCAGTCTCAGTACCATATTCATTGTCCCGTGTGCCCGTATCCGCCCGCGCCGCGCTCCGTTTCGTCGAGGCGATCGACCTCTTTGAAGACCACGGTGGGAACGGCGCCGATAACCAGTTGGGCGATTCTATCCTGGTCGCGAACCCAAAACGGGCGTTCACCGAAGTTGAAAAGGAGCACTTTGATTTCTCCGCGGTAGTCCGAGTCGATCGTACCTGGGCTGTTCAGCACGCCGACCTTGTATTTCAGCGCCAGACCGCTTCGTGGCCGTACCTGGCCTTCGAATCCCGGGGGTAGCGCGACGGCGTATCCCGTCCCGATCAGTTCGAGTTGTTTCGGGACGATTTTCACCGGTTCATCCACACAGGCGTAGAGATCAAGCCCGGTCGAACCGGGTGTCATCTGCCGCGGCATCGGGTGGGATTTTTCGGGCCGTGTCGATGTGATGGGTATGACGACGGGTGTACTCATAGGGCGATATCGTTTTCGGATACGGGACCGACCGCCGTCAGGTAAGTATTGTCCGGCGTGAAAAGAAACCCGGCCAGGTCGGCTATGTCGGCCGCGGTCACGCTTTCCAGTTTCCGGACGGTTTCTTCCACGGTGGAATAGGCGTTATCGTAGATTTCCGCCCGCGCGAGCCTGTTCATCACGCTGCCGGACTCTTCCAGCGACAGGTACAGGCTACCGGTAAGTTGCGACCTTGTATCGCGGAGTTCCTCCTCCGGTACGGGCTGCTCGCAAAGTACCCGGCACTCATGCCGAATCATATCGATCGTACGCTGTACGTCCGAAGGATCCACACCGGCGCTGATGCAGATCTGGCCGGTATCCTGGTAGAATTCCAGGTCCGAATAAATCGAATAGGCCAGCCCGGCCTCCTCGCGGATTTTCTGGAACAGGCGCGAGGTCATCCCGCCGCCCAGAACGGCGTTTAGCAGGAACATGGCGTATTTCGAAGGATGGTCGTAGGGCAGTCCTATGCCGCCCAGGCAGAGATGTACCTGGGATATGTCTTTGTTCAGTACTCGTTTGTTCAGTCGTCTCGAATCGGGCTGGACATCAGTATCTACATTCTTGCCTGCGCCGGGGAAATCGTATTGGTTGCGAACCAGCTCGACCAGCGCTTCGTGATCCACATGGCCCGCGGCTACGACATATATCCGCTCGTTCCGGTAACGATCTCTCAAGTATTCTACGAGGTGGTTTCGCGTGAAGGATGCGACGGAGGGCGCGTCGCCCAGGATCGGCCGGCTCAGGGGATGGGGTTGCCAGACCAGGTTGGCGTATAGCTCGCTGACCAGGTCTTCCGGGTTGTCTTCGAGGCCGTGTATCTCCTCGATGACCACCATCTTTTCCTTTTCGATTTCGTGCGGATCGAATCGCGAGGATTGCAGCAAATCACCGATTACGTCCACGGCGACCGCCAGGTGGCTGTCCATCACGCGAACGAAGTAGCAGTTGAGTTCCCGGCCTGTGAAGGCATTGAGGTAGCCCCCCAAGCTCTCGATGCTCTGGGCGATCTGGAACGCGTTGCGCGATTCGGTGCCCTTGAACACCGCGTGCTCGAGAAAATGGGCTATTCCGGGCTTTTCAGTAGGTTCAAACCTCGTTCCGGACCACACCCATACGCCCATCGTCACGGACCGGACGTGTGGCATGTACTCCGATACCACCCGGATGCCGTTGGGAAGCACGGTTTTTCTGTAACGTTCGGTCGATTCTGGCAAAGGGGGTTCTACAGGAAAGGTCGCCGTCATGGCTCCTTTTCAGGCGATGCGCATGACGGCGACGGACGGATCGATGGCTCCGGTCAGTTCGCGGCGAGCACCTGTTTCCGGCTGAGTTTGACTTTGCCCTGATCATCGATATTGATGATCTTCACGGTCACCTCGTCGCCTTCGTTCGCCACTTCGCGCATAGAGTTCGTCCGGTGGTTTTCCCACTCCGAGATGTGCACCAGACCGTCCTTGCCCGGAATTATCTCGACAAAAGCGCCGAATTCCACGATTCGTTTTACGGTGCCCTGGTAGACCTTTCCGATCTCGGGTTCTTCTGTCATACCCTCGATGATCTTCTTGGCCCGTTCACCTGCAGCCGCATCGACGGCGGCGATCGTAATCGTACCGTCGTTTTCGATATTGATCTGCGCGCCAGTCTCCTCCTGGATGCCGCGCACCACCTTGCCTCCGGGACCGATTACGGAACCGATCTGGTCCTGTTTGACCTTGACGGTCAGGATGCGAGGTGCGTATTCGGACATCTCCTTGCGCGATTCGGCGATGGTCTCCGCCATCTTATCCAGGATGAACAAACGCGCCTTCTTCGCCCGGGCAAAGGACTCGCGTATGATCTCCTCGTTGACGGCCATGACCTTTACGTCGAGCTGCACCGAAGTGATGCCTTCCCGCGTGCCGGCGACCTTGAAATCCATTCCGCCCAGATGATCCTCCACGCCCTGGATATCTACCAGGTACTGGGGCTTGGGATCGTCCGGGATCAGGCCGATGTTCACCCCGGCGACGGGGCTCTTTATGGGCACACCCGCATCCATCAGGGACAGGGTCGCGCCGCAAACGGTGGCCATGGACGAGGAACTGTTGGATTCCAGGATCTCGGAGACTATGCGGAGCGTATAGGGAAACACATCTTCCGAGGGGATCACGGGGGCTATGGCGTGCTCCGCCAGTGAACCGTGGCCGATATCGCGCGGCCGGGGTCCCCTGGCCATGCGTACCTCGCCGACGCTAAACGAAGGGAAATTGTAATGCAGCATGAAGGACTTCAGCGAATCTCCTTCAAGATCATCCTGCTTCATCTCGTCGAGTTTGGAACCCAGTGTCGTCACGGTCAGGCTCTGCGTTTCGCCACGGGTGAAAAGCGCTGAACCGTGGGTCCGGGGCAGCACGCCTACTTCCGACCAGATGGGACGTATGTCGTCCATTCCCCGGCCATCGACGCGCACGCCTTCATTCTTGATCATGTCGTGCATATCGGCGCTTTGCACGTCGCGCACCAGGTCGCGAATGATGTTCTCGCTGTCCGGATAGTCTTCCGCCAACTGCTCGACGGCCAGATCCGCAGCCCTGCTGAAACAATCACCACGGGCCTGTTTCTCCCGGGTCCGGTTGCCCTCTTTGACCAAGGGCAGGGTTATTTCCTGAACGCGACCCACGAGTTCGGGAGCCGTCTTCGGCGAATCGTACGCGCGTCTGTCCGGGGCGCCGACCATCTGCCGCAGTTCCTCGATTTTGCCGATGACCGCCTTGATGTTTTCGTGGCAGAGCATGATCGCGTCGGTGAGGTCTTCTTCCGAGATTTCGTGGGCGTTGCCCTCGAGCGACATGATGTGTTCCGATGTGCCGGTAACGACGAAGTCCAGGTCGCTTTCGTCCCGGTCGCTGTACATCGGATTTACAACGAATTCACCGTCCACCCGTCCCACACGGATCGCGGCGAGGGGAGACTTGAAAGGAATGTCCGAGATATGCAGGGCGGCGGCGGCGCCGATTACACCCAGCACGTCATGGTCGTTTTCCATGTCCGTGGAAAGAACGAGGATGGAAACCTGCGTTTCGTAAAAGTAGTCCTTGGGGAAAAGGGGTCGTATGGCGTGATCGACCTGTCGGCCGCTCAGGATCTCCTTCTCCGAAGGCGGTCCTTCTCTTCGAAACCGTGCGCCGGGAATGCGTCCCGCCGCGTACATTCTCTCGCGATAATCCACCATCAGCGGAAGATAATCCCTGCCTTCCACAAACTTGTACTCCGAAACCACATTGGCCAGAATCACAGTCTCGCCATACTGAACCCAGACCGATGAATCCGCCTGCTTGGCGACCTTACCGGTCTCGAGGGTCAACGTTCTTCCAGCCAGTTCGAGCTCAACACGATGTGCCATAATACGAAGTCTTCTCCTTGAAACGTCAACGGATGGCCACTTAGCCATCTTTCCGAGGGTTTAACCGCGGATAGCCAGTTCCTTGATTAATGTTCGATACCGTTCGATGTCGTGCTTGCGCAGGTAAGCGAGCAACCGTCGACGCCGCCCTACGATTTTAAATAATCCGCGCAGTGAATGATGGTCCTTCCTATGGACCTTGAAATGCTCCGTCAGTTCGGTGATCCGCGCGGTCATGAGGGCGATCTGCGCCTCGGGAGACCCCGTATCCTTTTCGTGACGGCCGTGTTCGACCAGGATCTTCTCTTTTTGTTCTTTCTCTATGCTCACTAAACGATCTCCTTAAAATGAATTGATTGTGATCGGCTGGTCCGCCTGGTCTACCCGGTCCAACGGGTCCGCCTGGTTCGATCACCCTTTCAACATATTGTACGTCGTATACACATCCTTTGAAATCTGGTCTTTAAGCGCCTCGATGGACGAGAACCGTTTCTCGTCCCTGATTCGCTCAACGAACTCGACCTGTATGGACTGGTTGTACAGATCCCCTTCAAAATCGAGAATATGTACTTCGCAGTGTTCTCCACCCTGACCGAATGTCGGGCGCGTGCCGATGTTCATAACGCCGTTCAGCACCGTTTCGTCCAGATGTACGCGAACCGCGTAGACGCCCCGCTTCGGGATCAGGGAATGAGGGTCGTGCGTTTCCAGGTTTGCTGTGGGAAACCGCAACCGGCTGCCCCGTCCATCCCCCCGAACCACGGTGCCCGCAATCACATAGGGGTGGCCGAGCAAACGCTCGGCGGTGTTGATTTCTCCCGCGGAAAGGAGGGCTCGAATATTGCTGCTGTTTACGGGACTCCCCTCCATTTGTATCGGTTGAACAACATGGGTCGCGAAACCGTACCGCACGCTCAACCTTTCCAGTAACAACCGGTCTCCTTGTCCGTGTCTCCCGAAATTGTGGCTATAGCCAACGATGATCTCCCGTATATCCAACGTATCTACATACGTCGATGTTGTGAATGTTTCCGCCTCGATCCGCGCAAATTCGGTCGTGAAGGGGATGACGAGTACAGCATCGATTTCGTAACCTGATAATAGCTCCAGTTTCCGATCGGTCGGCGTCAGGATCGGCAGCGACGGTTTTCTGCCGATTACCAGTTGCGGATGTGGGTCGAACGTTACCACCATGCAGGGGGCGCGTAATTCATGCGACCGATCGATCGCCTGCTCAATGATGGCCCGGTGTCCCCGGTGGACCCCATCGAAATTTCCGACGGCTACTACGGCCCGGGGACAGCGTCTTGCGGCATCTTCCACGGAGCGAAGGACCGTCATCAACCTACATCTTCCCCTTTTTCCGCCGAGACCCGGTCCGCCTGGTGGTCCGGGTCGTTTTCTGTGGGTTCTATGCTCCTCATAACGTTCGAAATGCGTTGTGCGTAGTCGAAGGATTCGTCGTATCGGAAGAGCAGTTCCGGTATGTGCCTCAGTGTGATCCTCCGGCCGAGCTGCGTCCTGATATACCCTTTGGCTCTTTCAAGTCCCTCCAGGCTCGCATCCTGATCCGCCTGAGATCCGAGTACGCTGAAGTAGACCCGCGCGTGCCTCAGGTCAATGGACACCTCTACGGAGGTCACCGTCACGAATCCAATACGGGGATCCTTCATTTCGTGCTGAATGATCTGGCTGACTTCCTGTTTGACCAAGTCAGCCACCCGTGCCATCCGACGGTGTGCCATTTCCTTCTCCTAGTACCACTCGAACGCATGATCCAGAACCCGCAACCTGGGTTCCGCGTGTACGAGATTCAGAATCTGCTGCAGCGTCCGGTCGATGTATCCTTTCTCGTCCGACACCATCACGAGACCCAAGGTCGCCCGTTGCCAAAGCGACTGATGTTCGACCTCGGCGACGGATACGTTGAATCGATTTCGGATTCGGTCCTTGAGCCCCTTGATCACCTGCCTTTTGGACTTTAACGAGCGGCTTTCGGGTAGAAATAGGTCGATGCGGCAGAGCCCTACGATCATGGTTTAACTTAACGAGTCTGGAGTTGCCTTGCCACTTCCCGTGTCTCGTAGACCTCTATAGTATCGTCCTGCTTGATATCCTGATACCCATCAACGGTCAGGCCGCATTCAAACCCGGACTGTACCTCGCGAACGTCTTCCTTGAACCTGCGCAATGAACTGACTGTGCTTTCATAAACGACGATCCCGTCACGAATGAGACGGATTTTCGCGTTGCGGGCCACGTTGCCGGTCTGAACGTAACATCCCGCTATGGCCCCCACGCGTGGCGCCTTGAATATCTCCCTGACTTCCACCAACCCCACCACTTGTTCTTCGATATCCGGTTTCAACATCCCTTCCAAGGCATCCCTGACATCCTGGATAACACGGTAGATGATATCGTATAGACGAATGTCGACTTTCTCCCGCTCAGCCAATTCCCGTGCCTGGGCGTTCGGCCGCACGTGAAATCCAATAATGATGGCATTCGACGCAGTGGCGAGCAGGACGTCGGATTCGTTGATGGCCCCGATGCCCGAATGGATGATCCGAATTTTGACTTCGTCGTTCTCAAGGCGCAGCAGCGAATCGCTCAGGGCTTCCACGGAACCGCCCACGTCACCCTTGACGATCACGGGAAGTTCCTGGATCTCGCCCTCCTTGATCTGGTCGTAAATGTCCTCGAGGGTGATGGGCTTGACCTGGCGGAACTCATGCTCCCTGCGCATCTGTCGACGCCTGGAACCGATCTCCCTCGCCAGGGACTCCGATTCCACGACGGCGAAGGCGTCTCCTACGTGGGGCATACCGGAAAAGCCCATGATTTGAACGGGTGTGGACGGACCCGCCTCGTTTATGCGCGCGCCTCGTTCGTTGAGCAGTGCCCTTACACGGCCGCTGAACTGTCCCGCCACGAAGGGGTCGCCGACCCGAAGCGTGCCTTGTTGAATGAGCACGGTGGCGAGCGTTCCTCTACCGCGGTCCAGTTCGGCTTCGACGACCACGCCCTGCGCCCGCCGGTTCGGGTTCGCTTTCAAGTCGAGCATCTCGGACTGGATCAACACCATTTCCAGGATACTGTCCACGCCCTGGCCGGATTTGGCCGAAACCTCGCAGGCGATGACGTCACCGCCCCAGTCTTCCACGAGGAGACCGCGATGGCTCAATTGTTCCCGAATCCGGTCGGGACGGGCCGTTTCCAGGTCCATTTTGTTCAGGGCGATGATTATGGGAACTTCGGCGGCCTTGGCGTGATCGATGGCCTCGATCGTCTGCGGCATGACCTCCTCGTCGGCGGCCACGACCAGGATGACGAGGTCGGTCACCTTCGTTCCCCGCGCACGCATGGCGGAAAACGCCTCGTGGCCCGGCGTGTCCAGGAAGGTGATCCGGCCGCTTTCCAGGTCGACCTCATAGGCGCCGATATGCTGGGTTATGCCGCCGGCCTCGCCGGCGATCACGTTGCTTTCCCGGATATAATCGATTAGGGAGGTCTTTCCGTGGTCCACGTGCCCCATGATGGTAACCACGGGGGGACGGGATTCAAGGGCGGCATCGTCTTCTTCTTCGTCTTCTTCGATAAATTCGAGACCGTACTCGGACTGTTTCTCAACGTCATATCCGAATTCTGCTGCGACGGTCATCATGGTATCCATGTCCAGCCGCTGGTTGATCGTGATCATGAGCCCGAGTTCCAGACATTTCGATACGACCTCCGTCGGGGTTACGGAAATATGCTCAGCCAGCTCTCCGGCCGAAATGAACTCCGGAACCCGAATGACATTCAAGGACTCTTCTTCAGCTTCCCCTTCTTCCCGGTCGCCGCGGCGGCGGCGGCGGCGGGACTTGCCAGTGTCCATCTGTGCGATCGTCCTGCGCACGCTCGCCTCGACTTCCTTCTGATCGACCTTCGCCTTCTTTTTCTTCTTTGGTCGACGGTGGTGCGTACGGGCATCGCTGCTGTTCGCCTGTCCGGAGGATTTTACCACCTTCTTTGCCGCAGGCGTGGCTTCCTTCCGCTTCTTGTCCGCTGGCTGCTTGTCCTTTTCCGGCTGTTTCTTTTTGGCGGTTTCCGCCGCGGCCATCTTCTTCTTCCGGGCCTGGTCCTCCCGGGCCGCCAGTTTCTCCTTCTCAAACCGCATGTTGACGTCGAGGATCATCTTTTCGTCCATGATGCTCATGTGGCTTTTGACCGTATGGTTCAGATCGCGAAGCATCTGGACGAGGGCGTTGCTGGAGATATTGTATTGCTTTGCTACTTCGTAGATTCTCTTCGTTGCCATATGCGAAAACTCTTCCTCATTAGTGCCTGATGACCCGGTCCCGGGATCTGCCGGATCTGCCGGATCTGCCTTCTTCAACCTGCCGGATCTGCCGGATCTGCCGGATCTGCCGGATCTGCCGGATCTGCCGGATCTGCCTTCTTCAACATGCCGCTCGCGAAATGCCGGTCCGATATGGACAGCACCACCTTGGGCGCCCTGTTCAGACACGCGCCCAGTTCCAGGCTGGTATGGCATTCGAGCACCGGTACACCGCTGGTACCCGCCAGTCTCCTGAATGCTCGCTTCGTACCCTCGGACGCGTCCATGGCAAGGATGACCAACCGGGATTTCCCTCCTCGAATGGATTCTTTTACGGCTTCCGAACCGCCTCTTACCCGGCCTGCACGTACCGCAAGTCCCAAGAGTCCCGTTACGGATGGATTTTCACTTTTCTTCAAAACCGAAAGTCCTTTATCCCTACTTCACCTATCCCTACTTCACCGCGGTCATGATTTTCTCTGCGGTCACCCCGCCGATCCCTGATATAGCCTGAAGATCATCCGCGGTGGCTTGCTGCAATGACTCCACCGTCGTATAGCCGGCGTCTTCCAGCTTCTGCCGCATTTTCTCCGATATGCCATCGATATCGGCGAGGGATCCGGCTTCATCCGAATCGGATTCATCCGCACCGAATGTTTCGGATATGAGCTGTTTCTCGAGATCCGATCTCTTGATCAGATCGATATCCCATCCGGTGAGCTTCACCGCGAGTCGGGCGTTCTGGCCGGCTTTTCCAATAGCCAGCGAAAGCTGATCGTCCTCAACGACCACCCGCATGTCCCTTTTCTCGATGTCCAGGATCTGGACCTGGGCCACCTCGGCGGGACGCAACGCCTGCATCACGAAGGTGGAGGGATCGTTACTCCAGGGCACGATGTCGATGCGTTCGTTGTTGAGTTCCCGCACAACGGCCTGAACCCTGGTACCCTTCATGCCCACGCACGCACCCACGGCGTCGACCCGGTCATCGTGGGAAAGGACCGCGATCTTGGAACGGTCGCCCGGCTCCCTGGCGCACGCCTTTATTTCGACGATGCCTTCGTGGATCTCCGGGACTTCCATCCGGAACAGGAGTTCCAGGAAAGGCTCGCAGGTCCGCGAAAGAATGACTTGGGGGCCCTTGAGGGAATTCTGCACGTCGAGTATAAAGGCACGTATGGTTTCGCCCTGCCGGTATCGTTCTCTCCGGATCTGCTCGCGCCAAGGCAGCAGCGCCTCGGTGCGCTCGATCTTGACGATGATATTGCCACGGTCCACCTGCTGGACGCTGCCAATAACGATTTCGTTGACGCGGTCCTTATACATCTCGAAGACGTTTTCTCGCTCCGCCTCCCGAACGCGCTGCACGACGACCTGCTTCACCGCCTGTATCGCGTTGCGCCCGAATTCTTCGAAGGCGAGTGACTGTTCGACCCGACCGCCGACCTCCGCCTCCGGGCTGATGTCAAGCGCCGTTTCGAGGTTGATCTGCGTTTCGGGATCCTCGACCTCGTCCACCACGTTCCAGATCGCCGCCATTTCAATGGTACCCAGCTTTTCGTCGATCCGCACCTCGACGTTGTCGTCGCCCGTGCCGAACCGCTTCTTCGCCGCGGTGATCAGGCCGGTCTTCACCGTGTCCCAAACCACGTCACGTTGCACGTTCTTCTCGCGTATGATCTGTCCCAGCGCTTCTATGACCTCGTAATTCATTACAAGGGGCTCCCTCTTCTAACCTTTATTCCAGCCTTGATCCAATTCCCGGTGGGCATTCCTGATGCTTTCGACGGGAATGCGGTGCCTTTCCTCGCCACAGGAGATTTCGATCGTGCCGTCTTCGATGGCCTCGAGGCACCCTACCTGGGTAACCGATCCACCGTCGCCATCAGCGGAAACGACCTTCACCCATTTGCCGAGAGCCCGCTGATAATCCTCGGCCGTCTTGAACGGACGGTCCAGCCCGGGCGACGAGACTTCGAGCGTATATCGGGACGGTATGGGATCTTCCATATCGAGCAAGCAGGACAATTCGCGGTTTATTTCCACGCAGTCGTTGATCGTAACGCCACCCGGCTTTTCGATCAGTAACCGCAGGACGTAACTGCCCTGTCTCCCCGCCAGTTCCATGTCCACCAATTCGAACCCGGCTTCGTCGACCAGCGGCCTGACGAGCGACGACACGCTCAGGACTATCGAATCGCGGTCAATTTCCATCACATAACTTAGGTTTTCAGCACGTAAATCGCACAAAAAAAAGCGGGCACTACTTCGCCCACTTCTGCAGCACCGTTCTAATATATGCGGCCAATTTAAATCAAGCAAGCAAAAAGTTTTACGTCAATACCAGGCTCCTTCCCAGGCGGTATCCAAAAAGTACTTGGATCACGATAGAACACAAAATATGTTTAGTCCTGTACGGTGTTGAAAACGGCACGGTGCGGGAGGCGTCACATGAACAAGGCAGTATGCTACATCAGGGTCGGTCCGATGGAGACCCGAAAGCATCCCTTTCGACGTGCGGACCAGGAGAAACGGCTCCGGATTTACTGTGCGGAAAACGATCTCGATATCATGCTGGTCATTCTCGACGTCCGCGTAGAGGCGTTCATTCCTCTCGAAGAAAGGCTGGGCGGCCGGGACCTGGTCAACATAGTTGAATCTAAGGGCATCCAGCATGTCGTGATCTGGCGGCTTGACCGGCTGTTCAGATCGGCGTCCGAAATGTCCGGTTGCCTCCGGGGCTGGTCCGGCGAGGGCGTCGCGTGCCACGTGCTCGACCTCGATGGCCTGTCGATCCGAACCGACCAGGAAACCGGGAAGGTGGTCCTGAGCACGCTCACGGTACTGGCCGGCATGGCCCGCGACCTGCCCGCCGAACGAACGAAGAACTCGATACGGCTGAAGAAGACCAACCATTTCGTGTACGGTGCGACGCCCTATGGCTACGACCTTTCCGGAAACCAGTTGGTACCCAACTCCAGGGAACAGGAGATCATCAGACGGGTTAAAAACCGGCGCGCCGAGGGCAGGAGCCTGCGCAAGATCGCGGATGAACTCAATGAAATGGGCGTTCCCACCAAGCGCGCTGCTGTGGTTTCCCGGGAAACCCGGTGGTATGCGTCCACGGTCAGTTATCTACTGAAAAACGAACTCTACCTGGACGAAGACGAGGATGACCAGATCAAGGGGCAGGGGTAACCTGCCGGGGAATACGCCAGAGAGGATTCGAACCTCTGACCTACGGCTCCGGAGGCCGTCGCTCTATCCAGCTGAGCTACTGGCGCGCGTAATATCCGCCCGTAATATAACGAGCTATTACGGCCCGTGTCAATCCATTAACCGGGCCGAGGTGGGTATCCTGAGCCGACCGGCGGCGCCTTCGGCGTCCGTCGAGACCACCTCCAGATCGACAAAGGTATTTACCTGATCCGCCTCTCCGTCGAACCACAGCCTGAGCCCGTGATCCGTCCTTCCCGTCATTCCCCGCTCATCTGATTCTTCTTCGACCAGCACCGGCAGGGTCAGGCCCCGGAAACGGTCGTTATAGGCAGCGGATTTCCGATCGCTCAACGAGCGCAGCAGCCGGCTACGGTCACGGGCTATCGAAGGGGGCACCTGATCCGGCATCCGGGCGGCCCGGGTGTGATCTCGCTTCGAGTAGGTAAACACGTGGAAATAAGCGAAGGGCAGGCGATCCAGCCAGTCGTACATGCGCTGAAAACAAGCGTCCGTTTCTCCCGGGAATCCGACCATGATGTCGGCCCCTATACAGATATCCGGTACCGCTTCAACAAGCCGGCCGATGACTTCCCCGACCTGGTCGGCCGTATATGTCCTGCGCATGGCTTTCAGCAGATCGTCATCGCCGTGCTGCACGGCCAGGTGCAGGTAGCGGCATAACCTGGGGGCATGCCTTTTCAACAGGTCAATCAGTTCCTGGTCCACCGCAGTGGGCCAGATCGAACTCAGCCTCAGACGGGGCAACGCTGTTTGCTCCAGGAGTTTTCGGACGACCGAGGTCAATGGGAAGGACGTGGGCAGATCCGAACCGTACTCGCCGAGGTGGACCCCGGTCAGGACGATCTCGGCGTACCCTCTTTCTATCAGGGAGCGGGCCTGGCGAAGCACCGCATCCGGCGGGAGGCTGCGGTGCCGTCCACGGGCCCAGGGGATAATGCAGAAAGAACAGAACTGATCACATCCGTCCTGGATCTTCAACATGGCCCGGGTGCGGTTTTCGAAGGTGGAGACTTCGAGGCGCTCGTCGAAACGAGTCATCTCTGCCCTTCGCGTCACCCTGGACACTGGATGAACGCTCTCGCGTTCCCGCAATACGTGTTCGACGAGATCGCCTTTTTCCACGTTGCCCAGGACGAGGTCCACCCCTTCGATATCCAGGAGCTGGTCGGGATGGGTCTGGGCGTAACAGCCCGTGGCTACGACGATGGCCCCGGGACGCCGCCGCACGGCCTGTCGGAGAGACTGCCGGGCCCGCGCATCGGCCTGGTTCGTGACCGTGCAGGTGTTAACGACATAGACATCCGCAGGCTCGGTGAAGGGTACAACCCTGAAGCCCCGGGAAACGAACTGCTCCCGGATGGCCTCGGTCTCGTATTGATTCAGACGGCAGCCCAGCGTATGCAAGGCTACCGTCGGAGTTGCGGCTACGCAGGTTACGGTCGGATCGGTCACGTTAAAACCCCTGTCCTGCCGGCCATGCGCCGGCGATCAACCGTCCGTTTCCTCTACCGGGGCGGTTTCCTCTGCCGGGGCGGTTTCCTCTGCCGGGGCGGTTTCCTCTGCCGGGGCGGTTTCCTCTGCCACGGACACGACATCGCCGATCACGGTGCTCGCCACCGGGTGTTGTTGCAGGTACTCGTCGATTTCTGTCCTTTCCCTGTCGCGGAAATACGCCTTCACGCTGAGCACGACCCGCCGGTTCTTACCATCGAATTCGATGACCTTAAGCGGGATCTCCTCGCCTTCCTTGAAGGCGTCGCCCGGCCGTTTTATTTCAGGATGGTTGAGCTGGGAAATGGGTACGAATCCCTCCACCTCATGCGCCAGTTCAACGACCACGCCCCGTTCGAGCAGACGTATGATGACCCCCGTCGTCTCGATGTTTACCGGGTAGACCTCGGCGAGTGAAAGCCACGGATCTTCCGATACCTGCTTGATGCCCAGGGACACCCGTCGCGCCGCGGGGTCGATGTTGAGGATCATGATGTTGATCTCTTCACCTTTCTTGACGACTTCGCTCGGATGCTTGATACGCCGCGTCCAGGACATGTCGGAAATATGGACAAGCCCGTCGATTCCCTCTTCAATCTCCACGAAGGCTCCGAAAGCGGTGATATTGCGCACGCGACCCTGCACCATGGTGCCCACGGTGTACCGCTCGTTCAGCGACAGCCACGGGTCAGGCTGGGTCTGCTTCATGCCGAGCGATATCTTCTCGTTCTGCTGGTCCACCTTGAGCACGGCCACATCCACGTTCTCGTTGACCGTCAACATCTTCGACGGATGGGTCACGTGCTTCGTCCAGGACATTTCGGAGATGTGTATCAGACCTTCGACACCCCGTTCCAGTTCGACGAACGCCCCGTAATCGGTGATGCTGACGACCCGGCCCGTGATCCGTGAACCTACGGGGTACTTCTCTTCGACATTCGCCCACGGGTAGGGCTCGAGCTGCTTGAGGCCAAGGGAAATCCGTTCACGTTCACGGTCGAACTCCAGGATGGCCACGGTGATTTCGCTGCCGATGGTTACCAGTTCCGACGGATGTCCGATGCGTCCCCACGATATATCCGTGATGTGCAGCAGACCGTCGATCCCGCCCAGGTCCACGAACGCGCCGAAATCGGTGATGTTCTTGACCACGCCCTTGCGGACCTGGCCCCGATCCAATTCGGCGATGATGGCCTGCTTCTGGACCTCTTTCTCCACTTCGAGCACCACGCGGCGCGAAACCACGATATTGCGGCGGCTCTTGTTCAACTTGATGATCTTGAACGGAAGCTTTTCTCCGATGAACTGGTCCAGGTTTGGCGTTTGTTTCAAGGCTACCTGTGAACCGGGCAGAAAGGCGTCCACACCGAACAGGTCGACCACCAGGCCGCCCTTGATACGCCGTAGTATCTGGCCTTCCACCACGGCACCCTCTTCGTGAGCGTCCTTTATCTTGTCCCAAACCTTCATGAAATCGGCTTTTTGCTTCGACAGTACGAGTTGCCCTTCCTGGGCTTCGATATCTTCCAGGAAGACCTCGATGTCCTGGCCGACTTCGAGGTCGTCGGGGTCGGTGAATTCGGAAAGGGGTATCGCGCCTTCCGACTTGAACCCGACATCAATGATGACTTCTCCGTTTTCAATAGCGATAACTTTGCCGGAAACAATCTCACCTTCCACGATATCCTTCAAAGTCTCGTCGTACATCTGGAACATCTGCTCGTATTCTTCGAGTTCCTGCTGATTCAGGTCCTGTTCATCCACCCATTTGGGCAGCCTGTACGGGCGCTTTGCCGGAACGGTTTCAGGTTCGACAGCAGTCTCCGTTGCGACAGCTGTATCAGCTTCCGCGGCGGGTTCCGTTTCAATGGCGGGTTCCACTTCGACAGCAGTCTCCGTTGCGACGGCAGTCTCCGCTTCCACGGCGGTCTCCGCTTCCGCGACAGTTTCCGTTTCCGCGGAGGGTCCCGTTTCAACAGCGGTCTCCGCTTCCGCGACAGTTTCAGCTTCCGCGGCGAGTTCCGTTTCAACAGCGGTTTCCGTGTCCTGTGCGGGTGTTTCCGCGGATACCTCTTTAGCCGCCTCCGCGGTCTCGACGGGTGAAGAAGATGCCTCGGTCTCCTCGACCTCGGTAATCTTCGGAGTGTCCTCTGACATGTTACTCCTCCTTGATGAATGAAAACACGGACTGCCGCCACACCGGTGGCAGTCCGCCTTAACTAAAACAGTCTTCTAACCGAATCGCTGATCTACCGGTTCAAGGTCCTTAATCTCTCCGTGGGTGAGCGCGCGCCACTTGCCGGCGGGAAGGTCCTGATCCGCAAGGCCACCCAGGCGCACCCGGACCAAGCGAAGCACGGGATGGCCGACACGGTCGCACATCCTCCGAATCTGGCGTTTACGTCCCTCGTGAAGCACCATCGAAAGCCAGGCGCCGGTTTTCGTGCTGCGAAGCACTTCTACTCTCGCGGTCGCCGTTGTTCTGCCCTCGATGGAGACGCCTTCTCTCAGTCTACGCAGTACGCCCTCCCGCGGCACGCCCTTGACTTGTACGTGGTATTCCTTTTCGAAGCCGAACCGGGGATGTGTCAGTTTGTAGCTCAGCGAACCGTCATTTGTAAAGAGCAAAAGGCCTTCCGTATCCCGGTCCAACCGTCCAATCGGAAAGACCCGCTCGGGTATACCCTGGATCAACGAGGCTACCGTAGGTCTATTGAAAGGGTCGTACAGCGTGGTAAGGTATCCGGACGGTTTGTTCAGCAGGTAGCACCTCTGGGTCGACGACGTTTTCAACGGCTTGTCGTCGACGGTAACCACATCGGAATCGGGCTGTACCTGCGTTGCAAGGGTTACGACCGTCTCCCCGTTTAGTTTCACCCGGCCGGAAACGATCATCGATTCGCTGTGCCTTCGGGAAGCTACGCCCGCCTGGGCCAGGTACTTATTCAGTCTCATTTGTCGACACGATCGTTTCATCGGTTTCGGCACCTGCTCGCACCGGGTTCGGGAACAACGCCTGGTCGGGCACCTCCTCTTCTTCGGTCAACACGATATCCTGGTCCTTCAGCAATTCGTTCAATTCGTCCAGCTTCGGCAGGTCCGAGAGCTTGTTCAGCCCGAAATACTTGAGAAAATCACCGGTCGTGGCATAAAGTATCGGCCGGCCGACCCCCTCACCCCTTCCGGCGATGCGGATGAGGTTACGGTCCAACAATGTCCTCAGCACGCCGTCCACGTTCACCCCCCTGATCGCTTCTACCTCGGTACGGCTGATGGGCTGTTTGTAGGCGACGATCGACAGGCATTCCAGGGCAGCCTGGGTCAGGCGCGAAGGAATCCTCCCGCGGTACAACCGGCGTATCCATTTCGCGTAAGCCGTCCTGCTGCTAAACTGGTAACCACTTGCCACTAGCCGGATCTCGAAACCGTGAGCACCCTTTTCATACCTTTCGTTCAACTCGTCGATGCAACGACCGATCAGATCCTCGCCGACATCGTCCATGATGCGGCTGAGTTCCTTCAGGCTCAACGGCATGTCGCTGGCGAACAGCACGGCCTCCGTGATCGCCCGGTATTCATCCAGCTGCGCCTCGTCCATGATCAGTTTCTTTTGCATCCAGTCTACCACCTCACGATGAGGAATTCACCGAATCGGACAAGGTCAGCCAGATCTCTCCCAGGGTATCGGTCTGCTCGAACACTACCCTGCTCTGCCGGATCAGTTCCAGCAGGGCAAGGAAGGTTATGATCAAAAAGGACCTGGAGAGGTCTTCCTGGAACAAAGAACTGAAAAACAGGTTCTTGCGTTTCTTCAGATTGCCGAGGATATCGTCCATACGGTCCTCGATCGATATCGTCTCCCGCTCCACGGTCCGGTCGAAATCGTCCGCGGCCCGGTCCAGCGTGAACTTGAAAGCCTGGAGCAGGTCCCAGAGATTCAGATTGCCCGCCAGACGGGTGTCGAGTGTTTCCACGCCGTTCGTTTCCTCGTCCCAGTTCTCGATGGCGGGATGGTAGAAGACATCCGCGCTGCGGTCCTGATGCTCATTCAACACGCCCGCCGCTTCCTTGAATTGTCGATATTCCAGCAATCGCTGTACGAGTTCTTCCCGGGGATCGGCGGCCTCTTCTTCGTCACCCTCGAGCCTGCGGGGAAGGAGCATCTTCGACTTGATGCGCAGCAGCGTGGCGGCCATGAGCAGGTACTCGCTGCCCACCTCGAGATCCAGCAGCTTTAATAGTTCGAGGTACTGCAGGTACTGCTGCGTGACCAGCGAAATGGGAATATCGCAGATATCAACCTCGTGTTCCTTGATGAGGAACAGAAGGAGGTCCAGCGGTCCTTCGAAGTTTTCAAGCTTCACCTGGTAGGCCATGGCGAATCGTCCGTTCATTAGTTCCTGAGAAACAGGTAGGGGCGCCAGGAGTGGTGGTGGATGCCTATGAACTCACGAATAAAGTGTATCCTGGTGGGCGCCTTGGGTTTGCGCTTGAGCGCCATGTTTATTTCTTCCGGTAGTCGATCCCCTTTTTTATTGTTGCACCGTTGACAGGCGCATACCATGTTTTCCCAGCTGTCCGATCCTCCCAGGTACCTGGGCAGTACATGATCCACGGTCAACGGCCCCCGCGTTGTGCTGCAGTACTGGCACTGGTGGCCGTCCCGCTTCAGGATATTCTTACGCGAGAGCATGATCCCTTTGCTCGGTATGCGTACGAAGTTCACCAGCCTTACGATACTGGGCCGGTCGAGCATCATGTACACACTGCGCACCGGTTCCGGATACTTGTCAATAATCTCCGCCTTGTGCAGAAAGACGAGTATCACCGCGCGTCTTGCCGTACATACACTCAAAGGCTCGTAGTTCTGGTTCAGAACGAGGACATGCTCGCTAACCATGCCTTGCACGCCTTTCTATACCTGTGTCCTCCCTTGCGAAATGATCCATAACCGGATACGGGAACAATTCCCGGGAGACCACACCAATGTAGGTTTCGGAAGGTCGTTCGTCAACAGTTTTCTTACCGGTGGCAACGGGCGTAAAGGCGCGCAGTAAAGTGTATTAGACGGATTTCCCACGGAATAAGACCTTGCTTGCCGAACGAGTCCGTTTATTGTAGATTAAGCCGCCTCTGAAGCGTAGGCGCTAACGATAGCCCCCGCGCAGATCAAGGGTTTGAACGACGCGTTGACAACAGTTGCTGGAGATTGGGAATGTCCCCCTTTGAAGAACTCGTTAAAATCATGGTGAAACTCAGGTCGGGAACGGGCTGTCCCTGGGATAGGGAACAGACACACCAGACCCTGCGGCCCTACCTGATCGAGGAGGCCTATGAGGTGCTGGACGCGCTGGACCATGGTGACGATGGAGACTTCCGGGATGAACTGGGCGATCTTCTTCTCCAGGTTGTATTTCATGCGCAGATCGCCACCGAGGAGCAGCGTTTCGACATCGATGACGTGGCCCGCGCCATCAACGACAAGCTCGTGCGGCGGCATCCCCATGTTTTCGGGGATACCCGGGCGGACACGTCCGAGCAAGTGCTGACCAACTGGGAGAAGATCAAGCGGGAGGAGAAAGGGGGCGAAGGCCGGAAGTCGGTGCTCGATGGCCTTCCAGCCAGTATGCCAGCCCTGCTCCAAGCCTACCGCATACAGGAGAAAGTCGCCCGGGTCAACTTCGACTGGGACGACGTGAAAGAGGTGCTACTGAAGGTCGGCGAGGAAATCGACGAGGTAAGCATGGCCCTGGATCAAGGGGACAAAGAGAAAATCGAGGAGGAGATGGGCGACCTGCTGTTCTCCATGGTGAACCTATCTCGCCATCTCAATGTTCCGCCGGAAGACGCCCTGCGCAGGAGCAACGACAAGTTCATGCGGCGTTTCCGGTACATCGAAGCCGCCCTCGAACTTAGGGGAGAAAGTCTGGAACGGGCCACCTTCGAGAAACTGGACGAGCTGTGGAAAGAGGCGAAGCAAAGGGAGTTGGATGCCAAAGCCGACTGAATCCGTACTCCAGTTCGGAAGCGGACGGTTCCTCCGCGCCTTTGCCGACCTCTTCATCCATGAGGCCAGGCAGTCCGGCCAGTCCATAGGCCGGGTCGTCATCGTGCAATCCACGAACAACGATCGGGTCCGCCTGTTCAACGAGCAGGACGGCCGATACCGGGTCCACGTACGGGGGATACGCAATGGAAGGCGGGTCGACGAATCCATCGAGGTTGAAAGCGTCTCGAGGGCACTGAGCGCCAAAGACGATTGGGAGGCCATATTGGCCGTGGGGCGCAATCCCTCCACGGAGATCATCCTCTCCAATGCCTCGGAGATCGGTTACGATGTGCCAGAATCGGAACGATTGGACGAATCGCCGCCGGGTTCTTTCCCCGGAAAGTTGCTTCGGGTGCTCCTGGACCGTTATGAAAACGGCGGCGCTCCGGTGACGGTCATCCCCTGCGAACTGATCGACGGCAATGCCGGAGTCTTACGGCGCCTGGTGCGGGCATTGGGCCGGATCCGGCGTCTCGACGACGGTTTCTTCGAATGGATGGATGAACGGGTGATCTGGCTACATACGCTTGTGGACCGGATCACCATCGAACCGCCGCCGGGATTTCCCAATCCCCATGGTGACGGGCTGGTGGCGCTGACCGAGCCCTTCGCCTTCTGGGCTCTTGAAGACCGGTCGGGCGCCCACGCGTTTATCGAACATCCCGCCGTGGTGCGGACGAAGGATGTGCGTCCCTATGCGATACGCAAGGTAAGGGTGCTCAACGGCGCCCACACGGCGCTGGTGTGCCGGGCCATGCCCCTGGGTATAAGGACCGTCCGGGAAGCGGTGGAACACCCGGAAACGGGACCCTGGCTGCGCGACCTGATATTGGAAGAAATCGTACCGGCACTGCCTGACGAGGTAGAAGACGCCAGGTCCTTCGCAGAAGACTGCATCGAACGATTCCGAAACCCTTACCTGGACCACCGCCTCGGATCGATCGCGGTAGAGCACGAAACCAAGGTGAAGCTGCGTCTTATGCCGTCCTTCGAAGCGTACGTCGACAAGTTCCAATGTAAACCGCCCCTTCTGTCCAGTATTCTCCCAGGAAAAAGGGAGTATTGACCGCATGCCGACCATCGTGCTCGAAAAACCCGGACGTTTTGTGCTTGAAAAAACACCCGAGCCCGCTCCACCCGGTCCCGGAGAAGCGCTGGTGCGCATTCGACGTGTGGGGATCTGCGGCACGGATCTCCACGCCTTCGAGGGTACGCAGCCATTTTTCGACTATCCACGCATCCTGGGGCACGAACTGGGCGTGGAAGTCGTTGCGACGGGGCGGGACGTGGTCCATGTTCACCCCGGCGACCAGTGCGCCGTCGTGCCCTACATGGACTGTGGCGACTGCGTACCCTGCCGGATGGGCAAGACGAACTGTTGCATGAACCTTGACGTCCTGGGCGTCCACGTGGATGGCGGCATGCGGGACGTCCTGCTGCTGCCCGCAGAGAAGCTCCTTCGTTCAGATGTCCTTTCTCTCGAGCAACTGGCCCTGGTGGAGACGCTGGGTATCGGCGCACACGCCGTGGACCGCGCCGAACTCAAGAAAGACGAAACGGTCCTACTGATCGGCGCCGGCCCTATCGGCCTGTCCGTGCTGACCTTCGCCCTCCTGGCCGAAGCGCGCGTGATTCTGCTGGAGATCAGCGAAAAGCGGATCGAGTTCTGCAAACGACGTTACGATCTCTTCAAGGTCATATCCGACACCACGGACGTGCCGTCGAAGCTTCACCAGTTGCTGAACGGCGATCTTCCCACCACCGTCTTCGATGCCACTGGACACCACGAGTCCATGATGCGCGCCCACGATTACGTTTCCAACGGAGGACGCCTGGTCTACGTCGGCATCACCGGATCGCGACTCTCCTTTGACGGCCCCGGCTTCCACCGAAGGGAGATGACCCTGCTTAGCAGCCGGAACTCCCGCACGGTCGACCTGCAAAGGGTCATCGAACACATCGAAGCCGGTCGAATCGACACCTCGCCGTGGATTACCCACGCGGCCGGTCCCGAACGAATGATCGGCGATTTTCCCACCTGGCTGGATCCGGACAGCGGCGTGGTCAAGGCCATCCTTGAAATGGCATGAGCACGGATACGGAATACGGCATCCTTCCTCGAACCAACTGTGCGGACGGAAACTAACGCGTTGTGTGAGTACGCTGGAATCTGTACCTTAAATATGAGCGCATGATACCTTAAAAACGATTGTCAAAGAGGAGCAAAGGGGTAGAACCATTGACAGGCAAACCTTGATAGACAACCTGAATGCAGACCTGGCGGCGGAACTGGGTGCGATCATACAGTTTACCATTTACGCGGCCAAGGCCAGCGGACCTTATCGCCCCGAACTGGCCAGATTCTTCCTCGACGAGGTCCCGGATGAGCAACTGCACGCGCAGTATCTCGCCAACAAGATCGTAGTACTGGGCGGCGAACCCACGACAGTCCCCCGGTCCATCAAGGTAAGCGACTCGAATCGGGCCAACCTGGAGACCATGCTGGAGGACGAACGCACGATCGTCAAGCGGTACGTTCAGCGCCGCGCCGAGGCGGAAGAGGTCGGCGATTACGGGCTCATGGTCCAGTTGGAAGACATGATACGCGACGAAAGCGGCCATGCCGAAGAGGTCGAACGCATTCTCAGGGACTGGCCCCTTTAACACCAACCGCGACTACCAGGCTACCGTATGATCAGATTCATCTGGAAATGGCTCGTTCGGCTCGCGGTCGCCGGAGCGGTGGTCCTTGTCGCGGTCCTGGTTTACGCCGCGGTGATAACACGCCCCATGCCTGTGCATTCATTCACGGAAACTGACAGACACCTGGTCATCGCGCACCGCGGGGGTGCTGGTCTGTGGCCGGAAAACACCCTTTTCGCCTTCAGGAACGCGGTTGAAATCGGCGCGGACGCCCTGGAATTCGATGTGCACGCCACGGGCGACGGTGAACTGGTCGTCATACACGACTCCACGGTCGACCGCACCACCAACGGTTCCGGACGCGTCGACGAGATGACCTGGGAGGCATTGCGGGAACTGGACGCGGGCTACAACTGGACTGCTGATGACGGCGCGAGCCATCCCTACCGAGGGATGGGGTTGAGAGTACCTTCGCTCGACGAGGTGATGTCCACGCTTCCCGATACGCGGATGATCATCGAGCTGAAGGGCGTGTCTGAAACCGCCAGGGCCGAGTTTTCAAGGGCAATCGGCGCAAGCCTGCATCCGGAACGGAAGGTCATCGCTTCGTTTCG
The DNA here is from genome assembly GCA_965225915.1 of bacterium. Lineage (GTDB taxonomy): Bacteria > JAAXHH01 > JAAXHH01 > JAAXHH01 > JAAXHH01 > JAAXHH01. Next base: position 3,222,501 of record OZ245326.1, on the reverse strand, counting down.
GTCCGAAAGCGTCAAGTACATCCGGGCCAACAACCCGGGAATCGCTACGTCGTCCACGGCCGGCGAAGTGTTCCTTTACTGGGTGTTGAACTCCGCGGGTCTCGGATTCGCCTATGTCCCCGGGGGAGAGACGATGCAGGTGCCGCCCGAATACCTGGCCCTGCCACTGGTTACCTCCAGGTTTGTCTCGGGCGCCCACCGCCACAACGTGGACGTGTACGTATGGACCATCAACAGGGAAGAGGACATGAAACGCCACATCGATCACGGAGCCGACGGGATCATAACGGACTATCCGGATCGTCTCCTGAAGGTTCTGGGAAGAAGTACAAACCTGCCGAATCAAGACCTGCTGCGAGAGGAGCCGCCATCTCCATGAGCGAACAACCGATCCTGGCGGTCCGAGGCCTGTGCAAGACCTATGCGAGCGGTGGCGGGACGCTGAACGTACTGCGTGATATAGACTTCGACGTATTGCCGGGCGCCTCCCTGGCGATTATCGGACCATCCGGCAGCGGAAAGACGACCCTGCTCGGTCTCTGCGCGGGCCTGGACCACGCAACCTCGGGTTCAGTATCGCTGAAGGGAATCGTCCTGGACGATCTCGACGAAGACGAAAGGGCCCGGGTGCGTAACCGCCACGTTGGCTTCGTCTTCCAGAACTTCCAACTCATTCCGACCCTCACGACCCTCGAGAATGTCATGGTCCCGGTGGAACTGCGCGGCGAAAAAGGAGTATACGACCGGGCTATGGAATTGCTGGAGCGTGTGGGGCTGTCCGACCGATCCACGCACTACCCCGTCCAGTTGTCCGGAGGTGAACAACAACGCGTCGCCCTGGCGAGAGCGTTTATCAACCGACCTTCCCTTCTTTTCGTGGATGAGCCCACGGGCAATCTCGACGCCGACACGAGCGCCAGGGTGGAAAGCCTGCTCTTTGCATTGAACGAAGAGTCGGGTACGACCCTGGTTACGGTGACCCACAACCTCGACCTGGCGCGTAGAACGCAGCGCATTATACGGTTGAGCGGGGGCCGTATCGTCGAGGACTTCCAACCGGAAGACGCCGGCATCCCTGAAATCCACCCCGTATTCCTCTCCTCCGACGTCTAGTCATGGGTGCTCCCCTTCTACCTGATCACGCGCGGGTTCGAACAAGCTGGCTGTTCAAGATGGCCTGGCGGGACAGCCGTACCTACCGGCGGCGCCTGCTTCTTTACATGTCGTCCATCATCCTGGGCACCGCCGCGCTCGTATCGATCCGAACACTGGGCGATAGCATGCGGACCGCTATCGACATGGAATCCAAGGCGCTGCTTGGCGCCGACCTGGACATAAACACCCGCAGGGCCTTTTCGGATTCGGCCGAAGTCTTCCTGCAAAACCTGGGCGGAGACCAGTCCCGTCAGGTCAGTTTCGCGTCCATGGTCGCTTTCCCCCGGTCGGAGTCATCTCGCCTTGTTCAGGTCCGGGCCCTCGAGGGCGGCTTTCCCTACTACGGTGAACTGGAAACGGTCCCTCCCGGTGCCGCGCAGGCGTTCAGAACGCAGGGAACGGCCCTCGTGGACGACAACCTGTTGATTCAGCACGGTGCGGAGGTCGGCGACTCGATACGCATAGGACTGAGTACGTTCGAGATTGGCGGCCGTCTGATCAGCATACCGGGTGAAACGGCAGCCATGAGCGCCATAGGACCCCGCGTCTATATTCCCATGGCCGAGCTTGAGTCCACGGCGCTGATTCAACCCGGAAGCAGGGCGACCTACCGCGCGTTTTTCAGGTTTGGCGGCGATGTCGACGTGCAGGAACTGGTGGATACCTTCGGTACGGACACGGCGGCCCGGTTCGGCATGGACTGGGACACCGTGGAAGACCGGAAAGCCAGCCTGGAAAGATCCCTCGGCAATCTCTACCGGTTTCTTAATCTCAGCGGTTTTATCGCCCTGATACTCGGCAGTGTGGGCGTTGCCAGCGCCATTCATACCTACATAAGACGGAAACGCGGTACCATAGCCGTATTGCGCTGCCTCGGCGCGGAAGGCCGGCACACTTTCTCCATATACATCATCCAGGCCGTATCCATCGGCGTAGTCGGCTCCACTATCGGTGCGGCCGCTGGGTTTCTCGTGCTCGGCATACTACCGGCGCTAGTACAGGATTTCATTCCTTTCGATCTGGAAGTAAGGTTCACCTATATCCCTGTCCTGCAAGGCATGGGCATGGGGCTGCTAATGGCGTTGCTGTTCGCCCTCCTTCCTCTGATGGCGATTAAAGACATCTCTCCGCTGCTCACGTTACGCTCGTCGGTCGAATCTCCCTCACGGGGCAACAAGGATCCGTGGCGCCTTGGACTGGGTGCCCTGCTTATCGCCGGTATCGTGCTATTCGCCGTCAGTCAGACCCGCGAATGGCAACAGGGCGTTGGATTCGCGGGAGGGCTGATCGGGGCCTTCCTCCTGTTAAGCCTCGTTGCCCGAAGCCTCATATCGCTGGCTCGGCGCATGTTGCCCGCGACGTGGCCGTATGTCTGGCGCCAGGGGCTGGCCAATCTATTCCGGCCGGACAACCAGACCGTCACGATGGTTGTAGCCCTCGGACTGGGAGCCTTCCTTATCACGACGCTGTACCTGTTGCAGTTTTCCCTGGTCGGACACATTACCCAGGTCGGAGGGGACCGGCAGTCAAACCTGGTCCTGTTCGACATCCAGCCCGACCAACGGGGTGAAATCCTCGAATCGCTCCACCGCAACGAACTACCGGTCATGCAGCAGACGGCCGTCGTCAGCATGCGCCTGGCGGGTTTGAAGGGACGAACCATAGCGGAAGTCATGCAGGATTCGACGGGACGGACTCCACGCTGGGCACTGCAGCGGGAATACCGGTCGACCTACCGGAGTCACCTGGAAGATGCGGAAATCCTCCTGGAAGGATCGTTGCAGCCCCGCGTTGAGGGCGGAAAGGACTCCGTGTTTGTCTCCGTGGAAAAGGGCATAGCCGACCGGCTCGGCGTGGGTATCGGGGACGAGATCGTGTTCGACGTCCATGGCGTCCCGGTCAAGACCATAGTGGGCAGCCTGAGGGCCGTCGACTGGCAGCGGGTGCAGCCCAACTTTTTCATGGTTTTTCCGGAGGGCGTCCTCGAAGAAGCACCCCAGTTCCACGTGGTCGTGACCCGTATCGAAGATACGCGGACATCGGCGCGTTTTCAGCAGGAAACGGTGAGCCGGTTTCCCAACGTGTCCATGATCGACCTCAGCCTCATACTGGGCACCCTGAACACCATTCTCGAGAAGGTATCCCTCATCGTCCGTTTCATGGCGCTTTTCAGCGTGTTCACAGGCGTAATCGTCCTGGTGGGTGTCGTGACGAACAGCCGGTACCAGCGGATGCAGGAGAGCGTCCTGCTGAAAACGCTCGGCGGCTCCAGGAAACAGATATTGCAGATCATGACGATCGAGTACCTGTTCCTCGGCGCCATAGGCGCCATCACGGGCGTTGTACTGGCCTTTGCCGCCACATGGATACTGACCGTATTCGTCTTCAATATCTCGTACGTGCCGGTATTTATCCCTGTTGCGGCCGTGATCGGCGGTATTTGTTTAATCACCATCCTGGTGGGCATGCTGGCCAGTGCAGGTATTTACCGCCAATCCCCGCTGGAAATCCTGCGCGCGGAGATCTAGCGACCTACGGCCGCAGGTCCGCAAGGACTGGCCCAAGGATCTTCCATACGGTTTCCGCCATGATCGCGTGTCCTTCCGCCGTCGGATGAATCCCATCGGGCAGGTTCAATTCGGTTATGCCACCGACGCCTTCGAGTAGGAAGGGGATCAGCAGGATGTTCTCCGACTCCGCCAGTTCCGGGTAGATCTCTTTAAAGGCCGTGGTGAAATCCGGCCCCATATTCGGGGGAGCCTGCATGCCTGCGAGTATGATCTTCGTTTCGGGATACCTCTCCCGCACACGGTGGATGATAGCCCTTAGATTCCGCCGGGTGACGCGGGAATCGACACCGCGCAGGCCGTCATTCCCGCCGAGTTCGAGGATAAACACGTCCATCCTGTTCTGCAGAACCCAGTCTATGCGGCTCAACCCGCCCGCCGATGTCTCGCCGCCCACCCCTCCGTTGACTACCCTGAACGGCCAGTCGAACCGGTCGATCTTCTCCTGGGTCAGCCGGGGATAGGCCGCGTCGGGATCGACCCCGTAACCCGCCGTAAGACTGTTGCCATAAAATAGAACGGTCATGACAGGCCTGTCGTCTATTGGTTTCTGCGGGATGTCCTGCACCGTAACAGGGATGAGCCATAACAGCAGGGGAATCAGCATGGATGTTCACTCCAAAGTCTGCCTTGAAAACAGCGGTTGGCACGGGCGATTTCACGTACAATACAAATGGTCCCGTGTGCACAATCCAAACTTGAAACAATACCCGGGAAATCGTGCAAAAATACAGGGACAAACGCTTGACGATACACCACTCGCCATGTAGTATGATAGTATAATTCCATTCCTTCCACTCTGAAAGACCGAATTCTCCAAAAACCACCTGTTGCAATGCGAAGCAAACCTGCTTTTCGATTCTTCTTGGTATTGACCAAATTCCTCACAGCCGCAGCCGTCATCGGTGTCTTCGCAACCGTAGTAAACGACCTCGCCATCACGCGCAACGCGTCCTCTCGCCTGTACCACCTGGTCGACGAAACACCCGAGTGCCAGGTGGCGCTCGTGCTGGGCACATCGAAGTTCGCCAGGGGGGACGTCAACCGCTATTACAGGGCGCGCATCGAGGCCGCTTCCGAACTGTTCCACACCGGCCGCATCCGTGCCATACTGGTGAGCGGAGACGCTTCCACGCGCTACTATGACGAGACGACGACGATGCAGCGCGACCTGATCGACCTGGGTGTTCCGGAAGATTACATCATGCTCGACTATGCTGGTGTACGGACCCTGGATTCCGTATTCCGGGCGAAAAAGGTGTTCGGCCTGGAACGGGTAATCGTCGTTTCACAACAGTTTCACTGCGAACGGGCTCTCTACCTCGCGGACGCCGTCGGCCTCGCCGCAACGGGATTCTGTGCTGAAGACACCCCGTTTTCCCGATCCCTGATAGTCCGTGGTCGCGAATCGCTGGCCAGGGTAATGGCCTTTGCCGACCTGAACATCTTCGATACCCAGCCGCGCTCCCTGGATCAGGGTGAAAGAGCCAGCAGATGATGTTCGTGGACGACGCCCCAAGAGCTTGACATTCCTCTTGTCCTTCCCCCCCCCTCCGTATACATTCCGGTTTTCGTGTTTGCCGTTCGTGCAACTCTTGATCCCGCCACTGCCCGATATGAAGAGGTAAGCGTTTGCATTTCGACACTTCGCTCGAATGGGCGCGGAACCTGGACCGAAACGATGACCTGAAAGGGTTTCGTGATCGCTTTCTGATCGACGAACCCGATCTGATTTACCTGGACGGAAATTCCCTTGGTCGGGTTCCCAGGGACTCCATCGCCTTGATGGATCGACTGGTCAGGCACCAGTGGGGCAACCGCTTAATCCGAGCCTGGAATGACGAATGGATGGGACTTTCCAGACGTATCGGGGCCAAGCTGGCGGGTCTTATCGGGGCCCTCCCTGACGAAGTAATCATAGCGGACTCGACTTCCGTCAATCTTTTCAAGTTGATCGCCGGCGCGCTCAAGGAGCGTCCGGGGCGGCGTAAAATAGTCACCGACAGCATCAATTTCCCTTCCGACATCTATATCCTGAAAGCCGTGGCGGACATGATCGATCCGGCGTACGAGATGGTCATACTTCCCGTCGATAACGGCTTCGCCGTGTCCGAGGAGGTCCTGGATCGGATCATAGACGATGATACGGCTCTGGTACTGCTTTCCCACGTCATGTACAAGTCCAGCTACCTGTACGACATGGAGCGGATCACGGAAATCGCCCACCGTCGCGACGCGATGATCCTGTGGGACCTGAGCCATTCGGCCGGGGTCGTACCGATGACGTGCCACGACACGGGGGTCGACCTGGCGGTGGGTTCCACGTACAAGTACTTGAACGGCGGTCCGGGCGCCCCGGCGTTTCTTTACGTCCGGGACGACCTGCAATCCCGGTTGGTCAACCCGATTTCAGGATGGTTCGGTCATAAGAAACAGTTCTTTTTCGATACCGAATTCGAACCGGCCACCGGCATAGACCGTTATCTCACGGGCACGCCGTCCATCCTGTCCCTGGCTATGATCGAACCCGGCGTGGACCTCACCCTAGAAGCCGGCATGGATCCTATACGCGCCAAGTCGTTTAAGCAGTCCGAGTACCTGGTTTCCCTATGGGAGAACGAACTGGCTTCGCTGGGATTTAAGCTGAATTCTCCACGGAACGGCGCCCGCCGGGGGTCGCACGTCTCTTTCGGCCATACCGAGGGATATCGCATCGACCAGGCTATTCGGGAGGAGAAACAGGTCATTTCCGATTTCCGCATGCCCGACAACATACGCCTGGGCATCGCTCCACTTTACACGACTTACGAGGAACTGCACACCGCCGTGCACGCTCTCCGAGAGGTCGTACAGTCCGGTTCCTACCAGCGGTACAGCGATGTCATCCGCGGAGTGACCTGACGATGGCCCAACCCGTTCAGATCAATATCCCTTCCATCATCATCACGGGCGCGGGCGCATTCGACGAAGCAGCCCGCCAGGCCGCCCGCACCGGAATGAAAAGGGTGCTGATCGTATCGGATCCTTACCTGGTGGACCAGGGCCTGCCGGGCAGCATCGTGGATCAGTGCGGCAAGGCGGGGATCGAAGCGTGCGTCTACGGCGACGTGACGCCGGATCCCACAGATGTGAACGTGGAGGAAGGACTCGCGATACTCCTTGAAAACGACTGCGATGGCATCATCGCAGTCGGCGGCGGAAGCAGCATCGACGCGGGAAAGGGCATCGCGGTCATGGCCACCAACGACGGCCCGTTGTCCGAGTATGCCGGTTACCACCGGATACCCAGAGCCGGCGTACCGTTGTTCGCCATTCCCACGACCGCCGGCACGGGCAGCGAAATGTCCCGAGTTACCGTAATCACGGACACGCGTCGAAACGTGAAGATGATGATGCTGGACGCGCACCTTCTGCCCACGGCGGCCTTCGTCGACTATACGCTGACCCTGTCCATGCCCCGACCGCTGACGGCCAACGTGGGAGTGGACACGCTGACGCACGGGATCGAAGCCTATGTTTCACGCAAGGCGGGCACGATGACGGACGCGCTCGCCCTTTCCTGCGTCGACCTCGTCGGCAAGCACCTGGTGCAGGCCTGGAAAACCCCAGGCGACCACGGGGCCCGCAAGGGCATGATGGAGGCGGCATCCCTGGGCGGCATGGCTTTCGCCAACAGCTCAGTTTGCCTGGTGCACGGCATGAGCAGGCCCCTCGGCGCGGTATTCCATTTACCCCATGGTCTGAGCAACTCGGTCCTGCTGCCTGCCGTCACCCGTTACAGCGTATCGGCGGCGGCCGAACGGTACGCCGTCCTTGCCCGGAAACTCGGGTGGGCCGGAGAGGGGGACGATGCGACGAAGGCCTGCGAAAAGCTCATTGATGGATTGCAGAAACTGAATGATACCGTCGAAATACCCGGACTGCGGGACTGCGGCATATCCAAAAAGGCTTTAAGAGACGCGCTGGACAAAATGGCCTCGGACGCACTCGAATCGGGAAGTCCACAGAACAATCCCCGCATTCCCACGGCGGAAGAAGTAAAATCGCTGTACCTGGAAGCATACTGAGTTATCGTCATGGAATACAACACGCTGCTTATCGGTGGTCGGGGAACAATCGGATCCGGGCTCCGGTTATTCCTGCCGGAGATGGACGCGAGATTCAGGTTCTGTTCCATCGACCTGCCTGGCGCGCCCGACAGGGCCGGGGGCCGCGGCGGCGCCGGCGAGTTCATTGATTTGAATATCGTCGAACAACCGGACAGATTCAGGGAATTGCTGCCCGGATTCGATCTAGTCGTCTACCTCGCCCGCCATTCCGACTACGCCGCCATGACAACGATGACGGACCTGGTGTTCGAATCGATCCTGGCGCAGGAACGCAGGCCGATGATCGTGGGATCGAGTTCGGTGCACGCAGTCGACGACGCCTATCGCTTTTTCGAAACGGGTGAGTACGCCTTGATCGCGGAACGAGATTTCGAGGCGATTGAGAACTGGCCTTCACCGATCTCCGCGCATACGCCCGCCTGCCCGATCAACGACTACGGCCACGAAAAGGCATATGTCGAGGCGTGGGTGGAACGGGCGGCCCGCCAGGGCTGCGGCGCGCTGGCGACTCGCTGGGGCGGCGTGAATCCCGACAACACGCCCATCGTGGAAGAACGCGGGTATTTTGCCGTCTGGTGCCATCAGCGGGACGCGGCGGCCATGGTCCATGCCGCCTACACGGCATATCGCGAGGACAGACTGCCGCCCGCGCGGCACTACTTCGTCATTTCAGACAACACCTACAACATTTTCGACATACAGACGCCGAGGGATGAGATAGGATACCTTCCCCGGCACAACGCCGAGACATTCTACCGTTGATCACCATCTGAGCGGAGCGGAAACGAAGACCATGCGATACGATCCCTTCAAATACCGCGGCTCGCGGCGCTCGGTCGTCATGGCGCCCAGGGGCATGGTGGCCACGAGTCAGCCGCTTGCCGCCCAGGCAGGCATCGATATCCTGAAAAGGGGCGGCAACGCCATCGACGCGGCCATTGCCGTCAACGCGGCACTTGGCGTGGTGGAACCCATGTCCTGCGGTATCGGCGGTGATCTGTTTGCCATCGTTTGGAAAGCGGACAGCCGCGCGCTGACCGGCCTCAATGCCAGCGGCAGAGCGCCCTACGCGGCGACCATCGAGTATTACTCCGGGCAGGGCCATGATTACATACCCGACACCGGACCCCTGAACTGGTCCGTACCGGGATGTGTCGACGGCTGGGCATGCCTGCTCGAACGCTTCGGGACGATGTCGCTGGAACAGGTACTGGAACCGGCCATATCATACGCGGAAGACGGGTTTCCCGTTTCGGACATCATAGCGCGAGACTGGGCGGGTTCCATGCAACTGCTGAAACCGTGGCCCGAGTCCGTCCGGGTCTACCTGCCCGGCGGACAGGCCCCGGAACCCGGCGCGGTGTTCCGGAATCCGGACCTGGCCCGATCCTATCGTATCCTGGCCGATGGCGGCCGCGACACGTTCTACCGCGGTGAAATCGCCGAAGCCATCGTTTCCTGTTCGCGCGGAATCGGCGGGCTGTTCAGCCTCGAGGATTTCAGGGATCACGTTTCGACCTGGGACGATCCCGTGTGTACCGACTACCGGGGCCATACGGTCTGGGAACTGCCGCCGAGCGGACAGGGCATCGCCGCCCTCCAGATGCTGAACATCCTGGAAGGCTACGACCTCGCCGAAACGGGCTGCCAGTCGGCGGAAACGCTGCACCTGCAGATCGAAGCCAAGAAACTCGCCTACGCTGACCGCGCCGTGTTCTACGCCGATCCCGCCTTCGCGGACGTGCCCGTGGAATACCTGCTGTCCAAGGAATACGCCGAGCGGCAGCGTGGGCGAATAGATCCAGAACGCGCTGCAGTCGACGTCCCGGCCGGCGATCCCATCCTTCAGCACGGGGATACGGCCTACATGACGGTTGTCGACGAAGAGCGCAACGCCGTTTCGTTCATCCAGAGCATCTTCCGGGGATTCGGATCGGGTATCGTCCCGGACCGCACGGGGTTTCCGATCCAGAACAGGGGACAGCTCTTTTCCCTGGATTCCGCCCACCGCAACGCCCTCGTTCCCCATAAGAGGCCCTTCCATACCATCATCCCGGCCATGGTGACCCAGAACGGACAGCCCTGGCTCACCTTCGGCCTGATGGGCGGCGCCATGCAGCCGCAGGGACATACGCAGGTCCTGTGTAACATGATCGACTTCGGCATGGACGTGCAGGAGGCGGGCGACGCCCCGCGATTCCAGCACTTCGGTTCGGCCGAACCCACGGGTGCGCCCATGGATGACGGCGGAGGAAGGGTCACCGTGGAAGACGGCATCGGAGAAAATACCTTCCGGCGACTCGCGGAGAAGGGCCATCGGCTAACCCGATCCTCCCACGGATACGGCGGTTACCAGGCGATCCGCATAGACCCGGATACGGGCATGCTGCACGGCGCGTCAGAACCACGTAAGGACGGATGCGCAATCGGGTACTGAAGGACGGTATTAGCAGGAAGTTTAAGTCCGTGAATCCCCGCCAGGCAACCTTTCGCTTGCCAACCCATCCGATTACCCGTACCTGTTCCACCCGCTGATCCTAGCGCAGGCTCGGCAACCACGTTGCGAGCTGCGGCACGTAGACCAGCAGTCCAAGGCAGATGAGCTGGATCACGATAAAGGGCAGAATACCCCGGTAGATATGCCGGGTCTGCACTTCGGGCGGCGCCACGCCTTTCAGGTAGAACAGGGAGAAACCGAAGGGCGGCGTAAGGAAGGAAGTTTGCAGGTTCACGGCGATCAGGATGCCGATCCAGAGAAGATCGACCCCGAATGCGACGAAAATGGGCGTGACGACCGGCACGATGATGTAGGTGATCTGGATGAAATCGATGAAGAAACCAGCGATGAAAACCATGACCAGAACCAGGGCCAAGAAGGCATAGGTACTCAGATTCGCGTCCATGATCAACCGAGTCATGTACGTGTCGCCCTTCATCCCCCGAAACACCAGTCCAAAGGCTTCGGCGCCTACCAGCACGAAGAAGACCATGCATGTGATATGCGTGCATTCCTTCATGACCGCCTTCAGCGTTTCATAGGAAAACTTACGCTGGAAGACAGTGAGCAGCGTCGCGCCCAGCGCGCCAACGGCCGCTGCTTCCGTCGGCGAGGTGATGCCCGCGAAGATGGACCCCAGCACGACGGTCATCAGGCCCAGGGGAAGCAGGAAGGCCTTGAAGATCTTCCCGTACATCCCGCGTCCACGGAACACGGCAAGTTCCTCGAGCGGCATGGCCGGGGCTTCATTCGGTCTGAACATGGCGACGATGGCGATCCACACTAGGTACAAGCCTACCAGGATTGCGCCCGGTATGACGGCGCCGATGAACATGTCGCCGACCGACACGTTGAGGATACTCCCGAGCAGCACCAGTACCACGCTGGGCGGGATGATCTGTCCGAGCGTACCGGACGCGGCGATCGTCCCCGTGGCCATGGGAGTACTGTATCCCCGCCTCAGCATCGTAGGCAGGCTGAGCAGGCCCATGGTCACGACCGTCGCCCCCACTATGCCCGTAGACGCACCGAGCAAGGCGCCCACGACAACGACCGAAACCGCGAGCCCTCCCCGCAGACGGCCGAAAAGGAGGGCCATGGTTTCCAGCATGTCCTCGGCCAGCCCTGATTTCTCCAGCATGACGCCCATGTAGACAAACAGGGGCACGGCCAGCAGGACGTAGTTCGTCATGACGCCCCAGATACGCAGGGGAAGCAGGTTGAAGAAATCGGCGCCGAAGGTCATCAGCCCTAACAGTACGGACACGCCACCGAGTGTGAAGGCGACCGGGTATCCCATCAACAGCAGCAGGAACAGGACCACGAACAGGATAAGGGGCATGGCTTCGATCATACCGTGTCCTTCCTGGCCGATTCCGGTTCGCCTGGGGGGATCTCTTCAACATCGCTCATGGGATCTTTGCCGTCGTGCAAAAACAGGTCGAGGGAGCGAACCGCCATGGCCAGTCCCTGCAGGAGTATGAGCGTGAATCCGATGGGAATCATGGCTTTCAGGATGAAGCGGGCGGGCAGTCCGCCGGGGTCTGGCGAAACCTCGCCTATCCTGAAGGAGTTCAGGACGAAATTCTGGGAACTCCAGATCGCGATCACGGCGAAGGGAAGCAGGAACAGCAAGCTGCCGATTAAATTGGCGAGAGCCTGGTTCTTTGGCGTAAAATTCATGTACAGCACATCCACGCGGACGTGCTTGTTGTGTTTTAGCGTCCACGCCGAGGCGAGCAGGAAGATGACGGCGAATAAATGCCACTCAAGTTCCTGTACCGCCACGCTGCTGCTGCGCAAGAAATATCGGGTGAATACGTCGAGGCAGACGGTCAACACGAGCAGGGTCGTGAACCAGGATACCACCGTGCCGATACGCTCGTTCAGCGCGTCCACGAACCGTACGAATTTCCGAAGAACGTTCAATTCCGCGTTCACTTTCCTGGTAGCCGTGGCGCTCGGCCAGGGCGGTCATTCATCCGCGGGCGCCCCGCGTTTCCGATGGGATTTCGGATCCGCCGAGAGGGAATCACAGGTCAAAAGGGGTTTTCAATATTACACATCAAGAAGAAATATACAACCCTAAATGCCCGCGTCTTTCAATTTTGGTCGCCAACGGTAGTTTCGAAAGCAAGCCAGACCGGTGTTTACCCTTGTGATCGCATGCTCCGGTTATATATTTCATCAATATCTGTAATCCGCACCACTTCGGAGACCATGACATGTCGGAAAAACAATACACCGTTCGCGCGGCGGCCTGCGACCATCGGACGGACTACAAAGGCGTTTACGAGACGCTCAAGCGCATTACCGAACCGCTCACGGAGTCCTGGACACGCATCAAGAATGCCCGGAAGATCGTGATCAAGTTCAACATGATGAAACCCAAGGACAACATCGTCTGGTTCAAGGGGCGCCGACAGGAACTGGTGGACGACGCGGTCTGCCGGGCCGTGCTGCAGCTGCTTCGAGAGCGCACCGACGCGGACATCTACGCAACGGATACCAATCCCTACGCCCAGGATAAACTTACGCCGGACGAGTTCAACTACGCGCATCATCTCCGGGAATTCGACGTCAAGTACGATGATTCCAACCGGGCGCCGTGGGCGGTGTACGAGGTACCCGGAGGCGGAAACATGTTCGACCGTTACATCCTCAGCGGCGTATTCGAGAACGCGGACGAAGTGATATCCGTGGCGAAGATGAAGAATCACCTGTTCATGGGCATTACGCTCTGCATGAAAAACCTCTTCGGGCTTCCTCCTATCATACCCCCAGGTGGACGTGTCCGCACTTATTTCCATCACGCGATAAGACTGTCGTACGTCCTTCCCGATCTCGCCATGATCACGAATCCCTGTTTGAATATAATCGATGGGCTCGTGGGTCAGAAGGGAAGGGAATGGGGTGGTGAAGGACGGGTGGGGGACGTGATGATCGCGGGTGACCAGATTACTGCTACCGACGCCTGTGGCACCTATCTGATGGGACACGATCCCGCATCCGACTGGCCCACGCCGCCATTTCGCCGAGACCGTAATCACCTTCTGGTGGCCGCGCAGCGGGGTTTCGGCACGGTTGACCTCGATGAAATCGATTTCGAGAGCAATGTCCACCCACCGGTGGCCCACTTCGACTCAGATATAGACGAAGAGCCCGAATTGATCCACACTTTGCGGCGCACGGCCTGTGAACAGGGTCTTTTCTACCAGGATCACCGGAAGGACATCGTTGACCGGTACAGGGGTGAATTCATCTACATGCAGGAGGGGGAGGTCGCCTGGCACGGCGAAGATCCATCACTGATCGAAAGCCACCGGTCTTACAGCTCGGCCAGGCCTGGCAGCGCTCTCTGGCTTAAACTGGTAGACCCGGAGGAAACCGAGGGTGAGCGATTCGAGGTGTACGACCGGTGCCTGTCCGCCCTGTCGGCCTGAAACGAGACCAAGATCGGAGTTGATCTAATGAAAATTGCCGTACTATATGGCCCCAGAGATCTTCGTATCGAAGACCATCACCTGGACACGGACAGGCTGGGTCCGAACGACCTCTGGGTCGAGACCATCATCTCGGCGCTTAAGATCGGTACGGACCGCGGGAATTACGAGGGCGCCGAGCAGGTGCCCGGGGCGCCCGATTTTCCGCGCTGGGTCGGCGACAGTAATCTCGGCGTCATCCGGGGCGTGGGTGAGGCGGTCACGGATTTCGCCGTGGGCGACCGGGTCATCTCGCGGTATCCTCACCAGTCCGAATTCATTGCACGGGACGACGAGGTGATCGTTAAGGTCCCGGACGGCGTGGATGACGAGGACGCGGTATACGGCCATCTGTACACCTTGAGCGCCATGTGCTATTACAAGTCGCAGTTTCAACCAGGCGAAAACGTGGCCGTCGTCGGACTGGGCGTCCTTGGCCTCGGCGCCGTCGGCCTCGGACCCTGCCTCGGCGCCCGGGTGATCGGGATCGCGAACAGCCCGGTCCGCATGGAAATGGCTGAACGCATGGGTGCCCACGGGTCCTTCATGTACAGTGATCCGGACCTGAATGAGAAACTGGACGACTTCACCCACGGCGAGGGTATCGACCTGGTCATTCTCACGGCCAATCCCTGGCCCGCGCTCCGTACCTCGTGCCAGATCGTGCGCAACAACGGAAGGGTCGGTATCGTTGCCCTGCCCGGTAGGGGAGAACCGCCTCTCGACTTCAACCCGCTGGACATGGAATGGTTCTATTTCAAGGGAATTTCCCTGATCGCCATTAACGGGATGACCGGTTACCTGTTTCCCTCTGACCGGGGCGACCGGAGAGACTGGACATCCATGTGCCGCTTCACGCTCGACCTCATGCGCGAGGGGAAACTGGAACCCAAACGCCTGGTGACCCACCGGATGCACTATTCCCAGATCAACGAAGCCTACGAGATGATTTTCCGCCGTGAAAAGAACATGATGGGTGTTGTGTTCAACTGGAAGGACTGATCGATGACCACCAGGACATTGCTGTCCGAGGAACAGGCAGCCGCGTTTGATAAAGACGGCTACTTCATCATGGAGGGATTTCTCTCCGCCGATGAAGTCGAGTCCATTCGTCGCGAGATCACCGCGATGGTGGACCGGTATCCGGATGTGCCGGAGGAACTGGTACAGATCGAGCCCGCCGTGCGGCGGGGAGCGGTCAAACCCGAGAGCATTGAACTGGGTGTCCGCAAACTATTCAGGATGACTCTACACAACGAACTGTTCCGGTCCCTGGCACACCATCCCAAAATGGTTGGAATCGCCGTCGAACTGCTTGGACCGGATGTCACCCTGTTCCAAAGCATGCTTTTGATGAAGCCGCCCCGGTTCGGTGGACAAAAGGTCTGGCACCAGGATAACGCCTACTTCCGCCTGGAACCCAACGATGTATTCGGGTTCTGGATTGCGCTCGACGACGCTACCGTCGAGAACGGGTGCATGCACGTCATACCGGGGTCGCACCTCGCTGGAATCGGCAGGCATGGCGGCGTCGCCGATGACTACGGGTTGTCTTCGGCGCCCACCGGGGAAGACGCGGTGGCTTGTGTCATGAATACCGGGGACGCCCTGGTATTTCATGGCGAGACCTACCACTACACGCCGCCAAATACGACCGACCTGCGACGTAGAGCCTTGCAATACCACTACGCTTCCACGCACTGCCGGTCTTCGAAAGACAGCCCGTTCAAGTCCCTCAAGGCCGAGATTATCGTGGCGGGGGCGGGGGCCGAGTCTTTAGCCGAATAGTGCAACCTGCCGGAGGCGGTATTCAATCCGGGGCGGCGGTATTCAAATCCGGGGCGTCCACGCGCAGGATGATTATATCCGTATCGTGATACTGCTGGTGGTGGACCGACGAGGCAAAGTGGCGCAACAGCCGCAGCGATACTTCCAGTTCCTCCGGAGTCTCCACGGCTCTTTCATTGCCGAGCAATTCGATCCTGTCCTGCAGGTTTCCCTCTCCCGCGGCGGCCACCAGTTCGACGATAGCGCTGCCTTCGTCCCGGTATGCGATCAGGAGCAGGCGATTTCGTTCGCCGGCTTCGTTGTCCTGCTGGACAAGCGTAAGGAGGGTCTCTTCGCTGGCGGCCAACAGGCGGTCGGCCATCGCGGCGTCCCAGCCGTTGCGTGAGGCGAAATCCTCCAGGAAAGCCCTGATCTTCGGCAGCGCCGACAGATTGAAGTCGGATTCCATCCTGTATCGACGGGGCGAGGTCAACTCCATGAACAGCGTCATGAGCATCGCAGCGAGTCCCCCGGCCGTCATGCCGTTTTGCAATAGTCCACCCCCAAAACCCTCTACCAGTTCGGGGAATATGGCATCATTCTGAAAACCCACGCCGATCCAGAAACTCACGCCTACGATTACGCCCTTCCGGTAGTCGATCCCATCCTGTATAACCAGCTTCATCCCTATGACGAAGAGCAAGGACAGCAATACGATGAGAAACCCTCCCGCGACGGGGTTCGGTATGGCCAGCACCACGGCGAGGAACTTTGGAAGGAACGCGACCGCGATGAAGGCCGCACCGACGACCACCCCCACCGTCCGCGCCGCCACCCCGGTCATTTCGGTCACGGCGATGCTCGTGGAATAGGTCGTATTGGGCACCGTGCCCAAGAGACCGGATAGCAGGTTGCCCATACCATCCGCCGCCACCGCTCCCTGGACGGCCCGGTAATCCACCGCCCTCGACTGTCGCCATGAAACGCGTTGTATGGCGACGGAATCGCCGATCGTTTCCACGGCGCCGACGAGTGTCACGAACATGAAAGCCGGAAGCAGTCCCCAGAAAGCCGGGCCGAATTCAAGGTCTATCCCCGGCCACTGGCCATCGGGGAAACCCACCCACGGCGCGGCCGCCACCCGGGCGGTATCGTAAAATCCAAAGTAGGCACTGACGATGGATCCGGCCGCGATTCCGATCACCGGCGCCCAGAGGCGCAGCGAAGACGTCGCCTTCAACGCGATGCCGATGGTAACCAGCATGGTAACGGCCGCTGTGATCAGTGCCATCGACACCGGTCCACCGTCCGGCACATCCCCAAGCATGTCGAATGCGATGGGCATCACAGTGACCGATATCAACATGATGATCGTACCGGATACCACCGGGGTCAAGATTCTGCGAAGAAGCGAAAGTCGTGTCGAAAGCAGGAATTGAAACAGCGAGGAAATGATGATGAGGGTCGCCATCAGAGGAGGGCCGCCTTCAACCAGGGCCGTAATGCACACCGCGATAAAGCTGCCTGAGGTTCCCATCATCAGCACGTAACCCGCACCGATCCTGCCGACCCGGACAGCCTGAAGAATCGTGGTGAAGCCGCTGATCGCCGCCGCCGCGAAAACACCCCACGTAAGGTAGGACTCGCTTGCGCCTCCCGCCCGGCTTACGATAGCGACGGTCAGGACCACCCCGCCCACCGTGAGCAACGCGATCTGCATTCCGAGTCCGATGGTCAGGAGTATTGGCGGCTTTTCGTCGGCTTCGTAACGGACGCCAGATGAGGCGATGCTTTTTCTAATGTTCATGCTTGCACTTCGATTCTGATGAGCACTGTACACGTTGTTGATGATTGAAATAGAGGTAACGACCGGAACAGCAAATTACTCATGTAAGAAACCGGGTCAAGGTTATCCATACATGGCTATACATTCTCTAAGGCACATAAGGACCTGCTTGCGACTACCATTACGTAAGGCCCTGAAACCTTTTCAGGATTACAGACCGTAGCGTTCCTGCAGTACGCATAGTGAAGTCAATGCCATGATTAACGGATCGAGGGTGCTTCGTTCGTGGTCTTCCATCAGTGGCAGTCTGTCGAGCAGCGCGGCTATCTGTCCGGGATCGAAAAAGGGTGAATCCAGCATGCCGGGGCCGCGAAGCGTGTCCTGGCACATCTCGTACAGCCTGTTCCCTGGTTGAAGTGTTGACGGCGGCGCGAGGAACGGCTTCTTAAACCCACTGTATACCTCCGCGGTCAAAAAAGGCCGGGCTGCCTCCCGGAGCGGGTATTTGGGTCTACCGTCCCAATTCAGCAGCCTGGCTGGAATCCTGCTTCCGAATTCGAAAAACCGGTGGTCAAGGTAGGGCAGACGCACTTCAACCCCGTGGGCCATGTCCACCCGCTCGGCCGCCAGGTTGTAACCCGCGAACAGGGACTTGAGCCACAGGTAGAGTACCTGTTTCACGGGTTCGCGGCCAGATAGTTGAGTTCGATAGTCGAACTGGTTGAAGAAAACCCTGTAGGGATCACGCCCGGCGATGCGTACCCGGAAATCCTGCGCCAGCAGACCACGCAGGATGCCCAGTTTTCCGCCAAGGGCTTCCATTACCTCGTTGGAAAGTCCAAGTATACGGCTGATACGTACCAACCAGGGGGAGACCAGGGCCACCTGGCGTTCCGCGGGGCTATGCGTACCAAGCAGCGCCAGGCCGATACGCAACCAGTCGAGTACCCGTCGACGAGGGCCACGGAGCAATGCGGGCCGGCAGAATTCGTAACCGGCGAACAGTTCATCCGCCCCTTCACCCGCCAGGACAGTTTTATATCCTGCTCTCCGTACCGCGCGGCTCAGCATGTAACGCGCCGCACCGTGCGCGTTTGCCTGAATGGCCTCGGCGTGCCATACCGCGTCAGCAAAACAGTCGGCACAGTCGCTCTGGGAAACGGAAACAACCTCGTAATCGGCCCCTACGTGGCGTGCGGTTCTTCTGGCTGTGGGTTCCTCGTCATAGTTCGCATGGTCGAAGGAGATGGTAAAGGCTCCAGGCCGCACGGCTCCACGGCTGGCCATGCCCAGCAACGCCGACGAATCCAAACCCCCGCTAAGCAGACACCCCACCGGCACGTCGGCACGCATGCGGAGGCCTATCGACTCCTCCAGGTGATGGCGGACCTGGTCTACGCAACTAGTTGGATCCCAATCGGTTCCAGACGATTCGCGTGGATATTCCACGTCCCAGTAGCGTTCCAGGCGCAATTCCCCTTCCCGCGCCACCAGACCGTGCCCTGGAGGCACCTGTCGCACCCCCGAGAAGAGCGTTCTTTCCGTGTCAAAACAGGCGAACATCTGCTGGCCCACCGTCTCCTCGTCCCAAGCCGGGGGCACCCCGGCCGCAAGGAGCGCTTTCACTTCGGAAGCCAGGTATAGTACCCCTCCTGTTTCCGCGTAGTACAGGGGCTTGATACCGAACCGGTCACGGACAGCCCACAGCGTCTGCAGGTTATCATCCCATAGGACAAACGCGAACTCGCCTCGGAGGGATTCGACGCATGCACGGCCTTGTTCCTCGTAAAGATGGAGGGCAATTTCGCTGTCGGAACCCGTGGCGAATACATGGCACCGGTTTTCCAGGTCCCCCCTTATCGACTCGAAATCGTAGAACTCGCCGTTTGCCGCAAGGTGCAGTCGCCCGTCTTCGCTGGCGATGGGCTGGGCACCGTTTTCCAGGCCGATCACACTCAGCCTGGTGTGCCCAAGACCGATCCTGCCGCCCGGACCCACCCACGTTCCCCTGCCATCCGGACCTCGATGACTGAGCGTATTCGTGGCACGCTCGAGGGCATCGTACGACCAGGCGCCGCCCCGAGACATTATGGCTGTAAGGCCACACATTACCAGGCCTCCCTCAAATGTGCCCCGCCTGCCTGGCAGGTAAAGCGCATCAAAGGACGGTAGTCTTCTCCTACTAATAGCGATGCACCCGTGGTTATACGTGTGATCCGCACTTCCACCTCAACCATCAGGTCTGCATCCGGCCGCCCCCTGCAGTACCGAGCCGCGTAGCGCTGTCGCAGCCCCTCCCGCAATTCAGCTTCCCTGGAAGGAGGAAACTTGCGCCAAACAACACCATGCAGGTAGGATTGAAGCAGGATGCCCCGCATGGAATTGGGAAAGAGTCGTTCAGGATCTACCTCCGCCCAATGTCCATCCGGCTTTCGTTCCCTGACCTTGTAGTCGAGATCGTAATTTCGGCTGTCGACCCAGTCGAGCAGGCGATAGCTCTGAGCCAGTCCACCGGCCCACAGGACACCGTAAACACCACGATGAAGACCATCCACCCAATCTTGCATAACAGAGACGGGTCTGCCTACCTTCCAGTCGTCGTAACGCCACTGCGGCTTGGCAAAATCCAATATGGCCTGAAGACCCAGAACGCAGGTGACGACCGCGGCCGCCACGCCACGTCCGGTGATGCGACCCTTACCTTCCGGCCTGGTCCGGATCCCTGCCAAAGCCATGATTTCGTGACGGCACCAAAGTACAACGCCCGAAAGGCACGCGAAGTTGGCGAAGGGAATCTTCAGTGTCGCGATAATGCCTGCGTGAAACACGATCAATAGTGCGACAACCAACCATTTGAGCGGACTTCCCGGCTTCAGGACCAGCAACAGGACAAACAACGGCTCCGCTGCCAACGCTACGTAACTGGCGACCTTCAACCAGGGTAGAGAACCCGCACCCCAGAGATCCGGCATCCAGGCAATGGGTAGTTTGAGTATGACATAAAGGGCCGTGCCTTCAAGCCACATGGGGCTGGTCAGCTTCCACAGGCCGGAAGCGGCGTAAAGCAGAGCCAGGTTGAACAGGAAGCACCTTACGGCCAGCCCCGGAACCTTGCGGCGTATCCAGCGGACCGCCACCGCCCTTCCATCGCGGCGCCATTCCTTCCACGTCAGCGTGTTCCCTGTGGGCAGAAGGATCAACCACAAGAGGGTCCAGTGGAATACGGCGTCATCGATGTAAAGCACCAGGAAATTCAACCGGTACGTGGACACGGCCAATACATAGAGTACCACGGCGCAGACGGTCGACCGATAACCCGCCGTGAGGATGGCGGATATAAGGATGGCTCCAAGGAAGACAACCTGCAGCAGACCTGCGGAAACTTCACCCTGGAACAGGCTCCATATCGTGTAGGGAAACAACTCCAGCGAGAGGGCGTGATCGACAAGTCCATGTGGTCCGCTTATGTCGTTTACTTCAAAAAAGGCAGCCGAAAAATAGGCACAACTCAACAACCCCGCCAGGATCCTGAACAGGTCGACTGGCAGGGCATACACGGGACGGCACAGGCGGTCCATCGCGGATCCCGGAAACAACCGGGCAAGCCTGTTTCCTATCACGGAATCCCCCGTTGGCAACGTAAATGGAATGCGCTGAATCTTCCTGGCCTGAAGGTAAACCTGATGTTTCGTATCAGGACAATGGCTTGATTCACATCCCGGAGAATCGACATCATAACAATTTACGTAACCTGTTTGTTATTAGTCACATATAACGTTTAACGTAAAGTGATTCTTTAGGCGGAAACTACAAGGGTGATGATGCCGGGAGTTGCCCGGTCAAGTGCGTGGTGGATCGAAACGACTCGTGCGGGACGAACCGGTCGACCTGGTGAAGAACTGTAATGTGAAATTATGAAATTTTCTGGCGGCACTTACATACCGGGTACTAGGGGCTTTCTGTTGCATCAAGCGCCAGTTCGATCATCTGTACGAAACGCTCGTATGACACCGCGCCATTAATAAACAAGCCATTGACAAAAAACGACGGCGCAGCGTTTACACCGACCGCGATCGCGTCGTCCATGTCGTCCTGCACTTCCTGGTAGTATTTTCCGGAGTCCAGGCAGGTGTTAAAAAGACCGTCGTCCAGTCCCAGTTCCACGGCGTATAGCTTGAGATGTTCGGTCCCCAGATCCGTCGCAATAAACAGGCGATCGTGGTAGGGCCAGAACGCTCCCTGCTCATTGGCGCACTGGGCCGCTTCAGCGGCCTTCTGGGCCTCAGGATGAATCCGCCGAAGTGGGAAATCACGATAGACGAGTTTCAGCTTAGCTTCGTAGGTGGACATGAGCCGTTTCAATACGGACTGCACGCGGCGGCAGTAGGGACATTGAAAGTCAGAGAACTCGATCAACTTAACGGGGGCGTTGACCGGCCCCTTGTATGGATCGTCATCCGCGCTGACTTCAACACGGGGCGGTTTCAGAAAAATACGGACGTCGTAGCGCTCGCGCAACTCGCGTGCAAACGCTTCTCTTCGATTGCGTTCCGCCTGCTGCGTCAACAACGCGGTAAGCCGTCCTTCCATTACCTCGAAGGATTGCGACATTCGATCTCTGTTCTTCTCATAGAAACTCTGGACTTTGTCTGGCCCCACGGGCTCCAGTTTTTCCAGAATTTCTACACGTTCCAAATCCTCCCTGCTCAATCCCCGTGAAACCGCTTCCAGGTCGTGCAGACGCCTGGTAACCAGTGCATCCAGCTGGGTCCTCATGGCCTCGTACCGTTCCAAATCCAGCTGAAGAAGCTGACCACGCATGGAGGTTTGGAGTGTTTCGGCAGTTATTGGCTGACCCTGTACCGACGCGACTACGTCAGTCTGGGCCGTGACCATGGATGGCCAGCAAAACAGCAGGAGAGTCAAGGCGCAAGACACCACTGCGAGCCAGTTGGAAGAGTATGTAGATCTGGTTAACTTCATGGCGGGTATAACCTTACACCAACGTGAATAGAATGTCAAGGCGATTTGCGCTCCATGGCTTGAATCTGCTATACGGTCATTGATTGAAAGCCGGGAAACCACAGGTTGACCACCTATCTGCAAAGGCCATTGGGATACTATGAAACATATGATTACTCACCTTCCGATTAGTACTAAACAAAAAAATACTTGACGAGTGTATACGCATCAATTATGTAGTAAACAGACAATGCGTAGAATTGTCAAAAAATGTCGAGTTTTACGAGAGATTCAAGGACATACTCAGGAAGTTAAAACACCCCTTCAAGAGGTTCGCGATGAATCTGGACAGGCGAGACAGGAGGTGTTCTGATCGAGTCGACTCCGAATCGTACCCTTGCAGTTCCAAAGATAAAGTACACGCGCGTGCGGGGAAATCCTATCTGTCATACGAAGGTGCTACGAACTCCCAGTGCGACAGTACTACGAATCCAGGAGTGAGGAAGCCGTTGTTCTCTTCCCTTGACTCCATCTTCCGAACCGCCACTTCGGGATTACTGACACGCATCAGCATCGCGGTCAAGCGCTTCAGCTACGGCCGGAAGTACGTGTCCCTCGCATTGCGGGAGAGGCTGGTCCCGCTGTTCCTGTTGAGCTGTTTTCTCGTAGCGCTTCTGCTACAGGCCTACATACCAACTTCCGCCCAGAATGGCCCATATCAGGCCGGAAATACCAACATCGCGTCGACACTCTCGCGCGCTTTCCTATACGGCGATCACGACTCACCCTTCGTCGAGTCCGCCAGCAACAGGATACTGACGGCGGAGAACTCGTTCGAACTAGATCGATCCTGGCTCGATGTATGTGAGCGCACGGCGCAGGTTCGCGACGTCATCGTCGACAGCGTTGACGGAATCGACGACTGTTCCGACCTGACAGAGGCTCATTTCTCGAAAATCACTTCCATTGATTTATCGGGACAGGAGATCACGAGTTTCAAGGTCGAAGACTTTTCCGGTTTAGACGCGTTGAGGTTGCTGAATCTTAGTGAAAACCAACTGACCAGTCTCCCCGAAGGTCTGTTCGAAGGTCTCCCCTCGCTGCGGTATCTCTATCTTAACAACAACCGCCTGAGAGAACTGCCCGGTGCCCTCTTCGAAGGCCGTTCCAAACTGGAGATACTGTATTTGTATGGTAATTCCCTCGACGCGTTGGCCCCGGACCTATTCGAGGATCTGACCTCACTCAAGCAACTGAACTTGACCGACAACAGCCTGGATACCCTTCCGGTTGGCCTGTTCGACTCCC
Organism: bacterium; assembly: GCA_965225915.1. Lineage (GTDB taxonomy): Bacteria > JAAXHH01 > JAAXHH01 > JAAXHH01 > JAAXHH01 > JAAXHH01. The sequence continues at coordinate 3,198,868 of OZ245326.1, read as the reverse complement.
TGGCCAAGCTGGAGATCCTCCGTCTTGGCTGGAATGAATTGACCTTCCTTCCAGATGAACTGTTCGAGCGTCTTACCAGCCTTAAATACCTGAATGTATTTGGCAATCCGGGTATAGGTGAAATCGGCAAGAGGATGCATGCCGGTGCCGGCCGGTCCTTGCCGCCTGAGCAAAAGGTGACTGGCAGCAGGTCAGCCAGCGATTCGGCGCGAGAAACCAGTGTATCTTTCGCTTTGGCCGAGATGGATGCTTTCGAGACACCAGGCTCGCCATTCGCATTTACACCTGCCGTTACACCTTCCGACACCGATATCGACGGGGTGATGGTCTACGACGAAGTCGCGGATCAGACCGACGCCAACCTTGCTGCCCTATCCCTGAGCTATGGTAGCTCCCGTATTCCATTCAACAAACCCTTCACGTCCGAAAGAACGACCTACCGGGCCTGGGTACCTTCGACGGTGGACATGGTGACGTTGGATGCCGAACCGAGTGATTCCGGTGCAACGCTTCTGTACATCCCATCCGATGTGGACGCCAACCCGGACAACGGGCACCAGGTTATACTCGGAGAAAAAGAGGTAACTATCATCTCGGTGACGGTCACTGGGGCGGACGGTAAAACCCTGCGCACCTATATGGCAACCGTTCTCAGGCAAGGACCGACAATCTGCTGGCCCATATACGGTTCTTCCGCGGCGGTCGCGGTAGCCGCGGCCAGTGCCTTCCTGGGTGACAAGGAGGGAGTCGCGAACATGGAACCGAGGTTTGGTTCCGCTACAATAACTCGTACACTTGCCGAAAACGTTGGAGACGCGACGACAGCAACGGCAAAGAACATCGGTAGTCCATTCGAGGCGATGGATACGGATGGCGATGATCTGACCTACAGCCTTGCTGGATCGGACGCTGCCATATTCAACGTTGTAGCAGGTACAGGTCAGATTACGTCGAAAGCAGGAGTCAACTACGATCACGAAACCCTGCCCAGCCATTCGGTAACCGTGACAGCCAGCGATGGCAATGGAGGCAGCGCGGTCATCGGTGTCACGATCTATGTAACGGATGTGAACGAGCCGCCGCTCGCGCCAGGGCAACCAGTTGTGTCCGCCGTACCAGGAAGCATCACCAGCCTGTCGGTGAACTGGTCGGCACCGTCCAACACCGGACGGCCCGCTATCCAGACCTACTACCTCCAATACCGGGAAGGCAACAGTGGAGACTGGGCCAACGGCCCGCAGAACGTCACCGGTACGAGCACGACCATCACCGGTCTCAGCGAAGACACTTCCTACCAGGTGCAGGTGATGGCTGCCAACGCAGAAGGCGATGGATCCTATTCGACACCAGGCAGCGGGCGAACCAACAAGAATAACCCGCCGGAGTTCGCCGCAGCCACCGCGTCCCGCAGCCTTACCGAGAATGTTGGCGACGCTACCACGACTTCCGCGGAGAACCTGGGCGAGGCCTTCTCGGCAACCGATGACGACAACGACACACTGACCTACAGTATCGAGGGTACCGCCGCCGCCTCGTTAACCGTCGATACCAGTTCCGGGCAGCTCAAGACAAAAGTCGGCGTCAACTTCAGTCACGAGGCTACGCCCACCCTGTCGGTGATCGTGAAGGCCAGCGACGGTCGGGGTGGCAGTGACACCATTGGTGTGACCGTCACTGTGAACGATGTAAACGAGCCGCCCTTAGCGCCCGGACATCCAGTTGTGTCCGCCGTACCAGGAAGCATCACCAGCCTGTCGGTGAACTGGTCGGCACCGTCCAACACCGGACGGCCCGCTATCCAGACCTACAACCTCCAATACCGGGAAGGGAACAGCGGAGACTGGGCAAACGGCCCGCAGGACGTCACCGGTACGAGCACGATCATCACCGGTCTCAGCGAAGACACTTCCTACCAGGTGCAGGTGATGGCCGCCAACGCCGAAGGCGATGGGCCGTGGTCGCCACCGGGCAGTGGGCGGACCAATAGGAATAACCCACCGGAGTTTGCCGACGCAACCGCAACGCGCAGTCTGACAGAGAATGTTGGCGACGCTACCACGACTACCGCGGAGAACCTGGGCGGCGCTATATCCGCGACAGATGCTGATGGTGACATGTTGCAGTATAGTTTAGAAGGTCAGGATGCCTCCCTCTTCGACCTCGATCCTGGTTCCGGTCAGCTGAAGAACAAGGTCGGTGTCAGCTACAGTCACGAGGCCACGCCCACCCTGTCGGTGATCGTGAAGGCCAGCGACGGTCGGGGTGGCAGTGACACCATCGATGTAACCGTCACTGTGAACGATGTAAACGAGCCGCCCCTGGCGCCCGGACAACCGGTTGTGTCCGACGTACCGGGAAGCATCACCAGCCTGTCGGTGAGCTGGTCGGCACCGTCCAACACCGGACGGCCCGCTATCCAGACCTACAACCTCCAATACCGGGAAGGGAACAGCGGAGGCTGGTCCAACGGCCCGCAGAACGTCACCGGTACGAGCACAATTATCTCAATTCTCGAAGAAGGTACAACCTACCAGGTACAGGTGATGGCCACCAACTACGAGGGAGACAGCCCCTGGTCGTCCCCGGGCAGTGGTCGGACCAATATGAACAGCCCGCCCGAGTTCGCCGAAGCCACCGCGTCCCGCAGCCTGTCCGAGAATATGGGCGACGCTACAACGACTTTCGCGGAGAACCTGGGGGCCGCCTTCACGGCAACCGATGACGATGACGACACACTGACCTACAGTATCGAGGGTACCGACGCTTCCTCGTTTTCCGTCGATACCAGTTCCGGTCAGCTGAAGAACAAGGTCGGTGTCAGCTACAGTCACGAGGCCACGCCCACCCTGTCGGTGATCGTGAAGGCCAGCGACGGTCGGGGTGGTAGTGACACCATCGATGTAACCGTCACCGTGAACGACATCAACGAACCGCCCCTGGCACCTGGACAACCGGTTGTGTCAGCCGTTTCAGGTAGCAAAACCAGCCTGTCTGTGAATTGGTCAGCACCGTCAAATACCGGCCGGCCCGTCATCCAGAGCTACAATCTCCAGTACAGGGAAGGCAACAGCGGAGACTGGTCCAACGGCCCGCAGAACGTCACAGGTACGGGCACGATCATCTCAGGTCTCAGTGAAGACACTTCCTACCAGGTGCAGGTGATGGCCACCAACGCCGAAGGCGATGGGCCCTGGTCGTCCCCGGGCACCGCGCGGACCAATAGGAACAGCCCGCCGGAGTTCGCCGACCCCACCGCAACGCGCAGCCTGCCAGAGAACATCGGCGACGCTACCACGACTACCGCGGAGAACCTGGGCGGCGCTATAACCGCGACAGATGCTGATGGTGACATGTTGCAGTACATTTTAGATGGTCAGGATGCCTCCCTCTTTGACATCGACCCTGGTTCCGGACAGCTCATGACCAGGGTCGGGATCAACTACAGTCACGAGGCCATACCCACCCTGTCCGTGACCGTGAAGGCCAGCGACGGAAATGGCGGTAGCGACACCATCCCGGTAACCATAAACGTCAAAGATGTAGACGAGCCGCCTCTGGCGCCGTCACCACCCACGATCACCCCGATGCAGAATAGCATGACAAGCCTTTCGGTGGCATGGTCGCCGCCATACAATATGGGCCGCCCGGTCATTGAAAGTTACGATTTGCGGTACCGAAACGGTGTTGATACGGGTTGGTCCGAGGGACCACAGGACCAGGACGGCACGAGTACTGTTCTCTACAGCCTGTCGGAGGGTTCCGACTACGCGGTACAGGTAAGAGCAACGAATGATGAAGGCGACGGTGAATGGTCAGAGCTGAACGAGGGTAAGACCAACACCCCGCAAAACGACAATACCCCGCAGAACACCAACACCCCGGTGAAAAACAACAATGCCCCTGAGTTCGCAGCTACCACCGCGTCTCGCAGTCTGACCGAAAACGTGGGAAGCGCCACCACAACTACCGCAGAGAACCTGGGTGCCGCTTTCGAGGTTACCGACGAGGACAGTACGGACACGCTGACCTACAGTATCGAGGGAACTCACGCTTCGTCGTTCAGCATAGATTCCGGTTCAGGACAGCTCAAGACCAAGGTTGGGGTAAACTACAGTCACGAGGCCACACCTACCCTGTCGGTGACCGTACGGGCCAGGGACGGTCGCGGCGGCAGCGACACCATTGCAGTGACTGTTACCGTTAACGACGTCGACGAACGGCCACTGGCGCCGGCGGCGCCGACGGTCTCCGCCGTCTCTGGAAGTACCACCGACCTCTCTGTCAGCTGGAACCCACCTGCAAATTCTGGTAGGCCATCTATCGATAGCTACGACCTGCAGTTCCGGCCTGGCACGAGCGGAACCTGGCTCAGTGGGCCCCAGAATGTCCAAGGCACCAACTCCATCTTCGCAAACCTCGAGCCCGACTCCCTTTACCAGGTACAAGTGCTTGCGACAAACGACGAAGGTGATGGACCTTATTCGTTGCCGGGTAGCGGGCGGACCAATGCGGAGAGCGATAATAACCTGCAGAACAACGCACCGGAATTCGACGCTACTTCAGCCTCTCGCGACGTAGATGAAAACGAGGGTGACGCCACCACGAGTTCGTCCAATAACCTTGGCAATCCATTCACGGCAACGGACGAGGACAGTACAGACACGATGTCATACGGCATCGAGGGGACGAATGCTTCTTCGTTCGCCATCGATTCAGACTCCGGTCAACTCAAGACCAAGGTAGGGGTCAATTACGATCACGAGGCGACGCCCACCTTGTCGGTTACTGTGCGGGTCAGTGATAGCAACGGCGGCAGCGACACCATCGCCGTGACTGTAACCGTCAACGACGTCGACGAACCGCCCCTCGCGCCCGCGGCGCCGACGGTCTCTGCAGTATCCGAAAGCCTCACCAGCCTTTCGGTCAGTTGGATCCAGCCTGCGAACACGGGCAGGCCGTCTATCGATAGCTACGACCTGCAGCACCGGCCGGGCACGAGTGGAAGCTGGTTAGACGGTCCCCAGAACGTCAACGGCACCAGTTCCACCATCGCAAGCCTCGAGCCCGATTCGCTATACCAGGTAACGGTACGGGCGACGAATGCCGAGGGCGACAGTCCTTATTCTTCACCAGGCAGCGGTCGGACCAATAGCAACAGCCCGCCGGAGTTTGCAGACGCCACCGCAACGCGCAGCCTGGACGAGAACGTCGGCAGCGCCACCACTTCTTCAGCAGAAAACCTGGGCACCGCTTTCCTGGCAGACGATGACGACAACGAACCGGTGACCTACGAAATCGAAGGCACACATGCCTCCTCGTTTACCATCGATCCCAACTCCGGGCAGCTCAAGACCAGGGCCGGTGTCAACTACGATCACGAGGCGACACCCACCCTGTCGGTGACCGTGAGGGCCAGTGACAATAATGGTGGCAGCGACACCATCGTCGTGACTGTCACCGTCGAAGATGTCAACGAACCGGCCCTCGCACCGGGACAACCGGTAGTGTCCGCCGTATCGGGAAGCATCACTAGCCTGTCGGTGAGCTGGTCGGCGCCGTCCAATACCGGCCGACCGGCCATCCAGAGCTACGACCTTCAATACCTGGAAGGCGACAGTGAAGACTGGTCCAACGGTCCGCAGAACGTCTCAGGTACGAGCACGACCATTTCCAGCCTCAAAGCCGACACGCCCTACCAGGTGCAGGTTTTGGCCACCAACGCCGAAGGCGATGGACCCTTTTCGTCTCCTGGCAGTGGACGGACCAATGCGCCGAGCAACAGCGCGCCGGAGTTTGCCAGCACAACCGCGACGCGCAGCCTGGATGAGAACATCGGCAGCGCCACCACTGCTTCAGCGGAGAACCTTGGCGCTGCTTTCACGGCAACCAATACGGATGGCGATACCCTGTCTTTCAGCCTTGAAGGCCCGGATGCGTCCTCGTTCGACATCGATCCAGATTCCGGGCAACTCAAGACCAGGGTAGGGATCAACTACAACCACGAGGCAGCGTCTACTCTGTCTGTGACCGTCAAGGCCAGCGACGGAAAGGACAGCAGCGATACCATCGCCGTGACCGTCACCGTGAACGATGTCGACGAACCACCCCTCGCGCCTACGGTGACTTCGGTCACAGGTACCGAAACAAGCCTGTTAGTGGAGTGGACCGCGCCGTCCAATACAGGACGCCCCGCAATCCTGAGCTACGACCTGCAATACCGGGAGGGCACCAGTGGGCCCTGGATAAACGGTCCGCAGGATAGGACCGGTATGAGTGCGCCTATCACAGGACTATCCCCCAGCACTTCCTACCAGGTGCACGTACGGGCTTCGAACGACGAAGGCGATGGGTTGTATTCGAACCCGCCAAGCAGTGGACAGACCCGAAATCCGCCACCGCCTAATTGTTTGGCAGGGGACGAGGGTGAATTCCGTCTCGTGAACGGCAGTGTACCGAACGAAGGTCGACTGGAAGTCTGCCACAATCTAGTATGGGGCACGATCTGTGACGACTACTGGACCACCGACGATGCGACTGTCGCATGTCGCGAACACCTCGGTTATCCCGCCGGCGCGATGTCAGGGGGCAGGATATTCCTCGGCGCAAGAAACGGACCTTACTTCGGTGCGGCAGCATCCAGCGTCCCCATCTGGCTGGACGACCTTCTATGTAATGGCGACGAGGAAAGCCTGCTTGACTGCGAAGTAGCTAGAGGCGGGCTCGCCAGTGAAAACTGGGGCCTGCACAACTGCAAGCATTCCGAGGACGTGGGCCTACGCTGCCTCACCGAAAGTGGGCGGGTGACGATAACAGATGAATCGTTGACTCCGGCACTAAGCGTCGAGGACGCCCAGGCCACTGAGGGCGGAAGCCTTTCCTTCCGGGTTTCACTCACGCCAGCATCAACCGAAGATGTGACGGTGAGTTACGCCACATCGGATATCACGGCAAATGCCAACGAGGACTATACCCCCGTTAGTCATTCGCTCTCATTCACCCCGGGAGATACCGCGAGGATCGTCGAAGTAAACGTGTTGGAAGATGGAATCGACGAAGGAAAGGAAACACTCACCCTCAGGCTTTCGAACCCGGAAGGCGCATACATCGAGGACGAAGTCGCAACCGGCACCATCGAGAATGGCAATGCCATGACGCTGGCCTGGACCACACGCTTCGGCCGCACGATTGCGAGCCAGGTAGTGGAAGCGGCGAGCGCACGGATGGATGTCAGCGGAGATTCCTATTTGACCGTTGGAAATATGCAGTTAGGCGGAATGGGATCGAAAGGTACTTCGTTCCAGTCCTCCCTGCCATGGATCGCAAGCGAAAGGAATACGATGCACCGGGGCGACCCGTACGCCCTGCATTCGCAACAACTTCTTTCAGGTAGTGGCTTCTACGTTTCATCCGACGGAACAAAAACTGGAATGCCCGGTTTCGCCGCATGGGGTCGTGTGTCAACCGGCGGTTTCGAAGCCGAGATCGACAATGTCCTGATGGACGGGAGGGCAACAACCGGGATGATGGGACTGGATGCTTCCTGGAACCGTTTGACGGCCGGTGTGCTGGTTTCTCGAAGCTATGGACAGGGATCTTACTCCCTGAATCGGGATTCCAACGAAGATCACAACGAAGTAGAAAGTACCCTTACGGGCTTCTACCCATCCGCCTGGCTGAAGTTGAACCAACGCGTGTCGCTGTGGGGCCTGGTTGGGATCGGAATCGGTGATATGACGCTCCGGCAGCAGAACGAAGCCCTCGTAGAAACAGATCTGGGTATGAGGATGGGGGCATTCGGTATAAAGGGCAGGTTGGTCGGCGGCTTATCGAGCGGACTGACCCTGGCCGTGAAATCGGACGCCATGTGGGTGCGCACCACAACCGAGGCTACAGCAGCCCTGGCCGAAGTCCAGGGAGACGTCAACCGTGTACGCTTACTGTTGGAAGGATCAAGTTCATTCAGGATAGGTGAAGGCGGGACATTCACCCCAAGTGGCGAAGTCGGTATTCGTCACGACGGCGGTGACGCAGAGACCGGCACCGGTTTGGAAATGGGCGCCGGCTTGCGATACGCCATCGGATCGCTCACCGTCGAAGGCACCGTGCGCACACTCGTGGTGCACGAAGACGAAGGCTACAAGGAGTGGGGAGCAAGCGGTGCGATCCGTTACGGTAGGGCCGCGTCGGAGCGTGGACTTTCGCTCTCGATCTCCCCGGCGTGGGGGAATACTTCGAGCGCTACGAACCGCCTCTGGTCTGCCCGGGACGCCTCGCTGCTCAGTAATGCTGGAAGCTTCGCGGCCGCGGGCCGATTAGAAGCGGAAATGGGCTACGGAATGGATCTCCTGGGTACCGGGGGCGTGTTCACCCCATTCGCCACATTGACGCTGGAGGAAGAAGGGCGCCGCAGGGTCCGGACCGGGGCCATGTGGAAAGTAGCGCAAGGCGCGGCGCTATCCATCGAAGGCACTCGAATCGATACCCGTAGCGACGACAATCCGATCGACGCGATCCTGCTCCGCGCGACTTTCCGGTTTTGAAAGAAGCACGATCTTAAGGCACCAACAACCTATCAAGACTCGAACAACCGCTGCCAATCCTCGTACCCGGCTGCGATTCTCTCGGGATGTTCCAGGCTGCGGGCAATGAAACCCGGGACATCGTTCCTTCCTGTTGGTTTTCGCCAGTCACTATATCGAATATCCAGGCTCCACCGTATATGATCCGAGTAATTCGGCGCCGATCGGTGCACCGTGGTGTGCTGTAACAGGAGTACACCGCCCCTGGGAATGAGGCAGGTCACCCGTTCGCCTTCAGGCATGAATTCCGCAAAAATTCGCTCTGGTGAATCCTCGAAGGGCAGCCTTTCACAACGGTGACTGCCACGAATGACCTCCAGGCATCCGTTATGCTCGTCTGAATCGACCAGGGGAAGCCAGAAATTGACCATGAAGGTCGGCATCACGTCGGGATTCAGAAATCCGATGTCCTGGTGCCAGCCTACGGCGGAGGTCTTGTCCGGCAGCTTGGCCCGGGAATTGAACTGGGGGTGTACGAGAATCTCCGGCCCGATGAGGGATTCGACGACGTCGAGAATCTCGGGCAGGGTCATGACGTGAAACATACCCGCGGTCTTCCGTTTACCCAATACGGCTTCGTGCAGTTCCTCGCAACGACCTTCCATGACCTGATGGATCCGGTACAGTCTACGCTCGAAGGGTTCGTCCGTGAACCGCTCCGTCAGTTTACCCTCCGCGTAGTACCGCTCCGCCCACTCGTCGACTACACCATTCAGCTCCACTATAAGTGTATCGAGCTGGCCAGGATCGAACAGCCCTTCGATCGGCAGAAAACCGTTCTCCAGATACTCGCGCTTCTGATTTTCGGTCAGGCCGGTCGGCATGTCGTGATCTCACGTTATAGTTTGCTTTATCTAGTTAAGGTCATTGATGCGCGTACACGTTATAGTTATAATTTGCAAAAGTCAACTAATCGCTCTCCGTCCATGAACAGGTAAGTTCTAGTTTCATTTTTAATAATAACAATGACTTACGATCTTATACTATCAGGTGCAACGATCGTCGACCCGTCCCAGCAGTACCACGGTGTGGGAGACGTGGGAATCAGAAACGGTAAAATCGCCGCAGTTTCCGATCGTCTCGAAGCCGAAGCGGATGCGATTATAGATTTAGCGGGCAGATATCTTACGCCGGGTTGGATCGATCTGCACGCCCACGTGTATGCCGGGGCTACGACCTTCGGCATCAAGGCCGACGCCCTCTGCCTGGCCACAGGCGTAACAACCATCGTAGACGCCGGGAGTCCCGGATGGACTAACCTGCGTGGTTTTCTCGAGTACATCATCGAACCATCCCGCACGGAAGTGCTCACGTTCGTACACATCAGCAGCATCGGACTCCTGAATTCCATGCGAGGCGAGATGGAGGACATACACAACGCCGATCCCGAACACACGGCCCGTGTAATATCCATGTGGCCCAATCACTGCGTGGGTGTTAAGGTCCGACAGGGAGCCTTCCAGGTGGGGAGACATGGCGTGGAACCGCTGAGGCGGGCCGTCGAAGCCGCTGAGATGGTGGACACACGGGTCATGGTACATATCGACAAGGGCGTCGCCCTGCCGAGTATACTCGAATTGCTACGTCCGGGAGATATCGTGACCCACTGCTATCAGGGCAAAGGAGATCACATCATCGGCGATGATGATCGGGTGATAGCGGAAGTGTACAACGCAAGAGCGCGAGGGGTGTTCTTCGATTTGGGACACGGCGCGGGAAGTTTTCATTACGGTGTTGCAAAACGGGCGGTAGAACTTGGGTTTCTGTCCGATGTGATCAGCACGGATCTACATGTCTATAGTCTGAATTCACCGGTTTACAGCCTTCCCGAGACCGCGTCAAAATTGCTGAACATGGGACTGGAATTCGACGAGATTATACGCCAGACGACGGTTAATCCCGCACGGGTATTGAACCGTTCGGACGAAATCGGTACCCTGAGGACCGGAAGCATTGCCGACATCGCCGTATTCAACCTGGAGGATGGCCGCTTTACTTTTACCGACGCACACGGTCGACAGGAATCTGGAAATAGTATGATAGTGCCTCACCTTACAGTCAAGGCCGGACAGGTATATTACCCTCAAGACCTCAAAGTAGAAGTCGCCGAAACGGTGCGCCGGGCCGAAGAGATGGTTACGATAACCGGGGTTCCTTACGGTACCATTCGAGACTTCAAGAAGGCCCAGTGAAGACAACCTGCAATCGCAAAAATTCAATCGAGTTTGATATAAACGAGGGTCTTCATCTATAGTTTCATTTATTATAATACTATTAGTACTATTAATTATCATATTACAATATAACGTACGGTAGAAACTTCGAAAGTAGAACTTCATTAAAAATCCGAGAAAACTGGATAAACCAAAATGGAGAAAACGGAACCTGAATGGAGATGGCGAAACCTTGAATGACGGAAGCCGAATCCTGATGAAGAGATTGTTATAGTAATAGATCGTTAAAATATAGTACTAATAGTATTATTTGCTTGCGTATATTTGTAATGTACTTCGAAATAGACCAAAAAGATCGGTGATCGCCGGACTGTATGGAATAGCCTAAGTAAGGGAGACTCCCTCGTATGAACCCCACAATCACCAAACTGGAAACAGTGTTCTTTCAATACACCGTGGAAAACATGGGCGTGGACTACAACGGATTTAACATGGTTTATGAGCAAGGATCCCGTCATAAACTGGGCGGGGGTCTGTTGCGTATACACACCAACCTGGGCATTGTCGGAGAATACGTGGGTGGTCCTTCACCATCGGGCGCCGCGGTTCAGTATCTGTTAGGTAAAAACCCTTTCGAACGGGAAAGGATCTATAACGATCTGAAACGCGGGTTGCGGCACACCGACCGAACCCAGATCGGCGCAGTAGATGTCGCGCTCTGGGACTTCGCGGGCAAGTACTACAATGCGCCTGTTTACCAGTTGCTGGGTGGTTACAGAATGTCCCTGCCCGCTTACGCCAGTACCTACCATGGTGACGAAAACGGTGGGCTGCACACTCCCGAAGCCTTCGCTGATTTCGCCGAACAGTGCAGGGACACGGGATATCGGGCGTTCAAGATTCACGGTTGGGGCAACGCCCCCATCGAGCGCGAGGTCGCTAACGTACAGGTCATGGGCAAGCGTGTCGGAGACGACATGGATCTCATGATCGACCCCGCGTGCGAATACAATACCTGGGCGGACGCATTGAAGGTGGGCCGCGCCTGCGACGAAGCCGGGTTCTACTGGCTGGAAGATCCCTATCAGGACGGCGGCGTGTCGATTTTCGGCCACAAGAAATTGCGGGAACACATCACCACGCCGATCCTCCAGACCGAGCATATCTTCGGCCTTGAGCAGCACGTCGATTTCATCGTCAACGGCGGAACGGATTTCGTACGTGCCGGTGTCTACGAAGATGGCGGTATCACCGGCGTGATGAAAATCGCCCATGCGGCCGAGGGGTTCGGGCTGGATGTGGAACTCCACGGCGGCGGCCTAGCTCACCGGCACCTGATGGCCTCTATCCGAAACAGCAACTACTACGAGCTTGCCCTGGTTCATCCCGGCATCGAGAAAACGAAGCCGCAGATTTACGCACCCGAATACACGGACGAACTCGAAAACATCGATGTGCACGGATGTGTACCGGTCCCGCAGGGCCCTGGATTGGGCGCCGAGATCGATCGGGATTACATCGAGGCCCACCGGGTGAACACCATCGTGCACGAGGCGTGATCAGCCACCCGTTGGGGTGGCACTTGCCTTCAGCTCCTCCAGCCTCTCCCGAACCCGCTTGACGACCTGCTTCTCGTCGCGGATCATTTTCTCCAATTCGTACATGTCATCGGACAGTTTGTCGCGGTGATCTTCCAGCGGATACAGGTGGGGCAAGTCGAAGAACCAGCTGAAGACGTACCGCTGGAATATGTTCAGACGGGGATAGTCCTGCGTCCAGGGACTGGCGTTGTGCAGGAGACGCGTGGAGAAAATGACCGCGTCTCCCGCTTTCAACGGAATGGTGATCGAAACGGGCGGATTGTGCTCAACGGTCAAGCCTTCGGGCTCGGGAACGGTGGATTTGTGGCTTCCCGGCACCAAGCAGAATCCCGTACCCACCGGCACGTCTGACAGGGCGATCCACGTGGCCAGGTGACTGCAGTAGATCTCGCCGTCCGCCACCTGGAAATCGTTGTTGGGATTGCGGAATCCATGGGACACCTTGACCCCGTCGTCGTCCCGGTGAAAGCGCAGTTCTTCGGGGCCCTTGACCATGTGGGTGAAGACGCAGTGCATCAGTCTCGGGTTTCCCCACGTCAACCCGGCGACCGCCCGGATGATTTGTGGGTTCATGTTGAGTCGCTGAAAGACCTCGTGGCCGTAGTGAATATGCCCGATATGGGTCTTGTTCGGCTCCTGCCGCCCCCGTTTCACGGGTTCGGGCAGGTCTTTCTCGTCCGCTGACAGCCAGCCGTTCAGCACCGATCGCATCGTCCCCAGGTTGGCTTTTGAAACGACGTCTCGCAGCACCAGATAACCCTGCAGTTCGAAGTGCCACTTTTCATCGTCCGTCAGCAAAGAGGCTTGTTTCGGTTCTTCGACTCCGTTTCCAACCACTTCACGCTTCACGCTTGCGATCCTTTCAATCAGGCTCCTGGTATCTCGTCCAGGTCTTTGCTGCACTGCTCGAGCACCTTCATCAGGGTAAAATCGCCGCCCCAGGGGACGAGACTGGCTCCCAGGCCGCGGTAATGGGCTATCTGTTCAGGTGTACCGGCGGTGATGCCCCAGGTCTTACCATGCCGTTCTGCCGCGTCCGACACCCGGGAAATCGCGTCGTCCAGCGTCCAGTTGACGTTCGGGTCGGTCTCCAGGCGCCGCGTCAGGTCGGCGGGACCAATGAACACCACGTCGATGCCTTCGACGGCCGCGATCGAGTCGACGTTGCGCAGACCTTCCACCGTCTCGATCTGACCTACGATGAAGGTCTCCCGATTTGCGTCGTCGAAATAGGTCGACCCCTCGCCCCAGGCGTCGATGCCGAAATCAGCGTCCAGTCCGGCACCGTCTATACCCCGGTTGCCCAGGGGTGGGAACTTCGTGCAACCGACCACGTGACGGGCGGTTTCCTCGGTCGACATGAATGGAATCATGAATCCCGCAGCGCCGTCCTCCAGGTAACGGTACAGCCGTGTTCTTTCAAGGGACGGTGGACGAACCATACAGTCGATGTCGTGTTGCCGGCACATGGACAAAATCGACTGGACCTCTCGGGAATCCATCGCCCGGTGTTCGAGATCGAACCAGAGGCCGTCGAATCCAAAGTGGGCGGCATAGCGAATGTAGAACGGCAGATAGTGGCCGATGGAAGCCATCCGGACGAAACCGGAGGAACGAAGCTTGGAGAGGACCTTACTCGTGCGCATGCCGGATCCTTTCGGGACAGGGTGCGGATGAAGACCATGGAATAGCGTTTGTTTGGCGCCTGCGAGTCCAGTGATTATTCAAGCCTTGCGGCGTGGTGTCAAGGCCTATCGGTCGTGTGAGTTTCGACAGAAAAACATTAAATTATAGGCCTGGCACAGTTGATATTAACGGAAATGCAATTGTAGTTCTATTTACCTCTTTAAGAATAGGAGAACAAACCGATTGTCGTTTATCGATATTCGATATATCTTTGTAATATGATTATGACGTTTCGATGCAAGGACACGGAAAAACTGGCTGCGGGGTACCGCGTACGTCGATTTTTCCCTATTGAACGAGTTTTCCAACGCGAATTCGCCCGGTTGAATGCAGCCGCGACACTGAGTTTCGGCTCCTCCGGGCAACCACCTTGAAGCCCTAACGGGAGACCGCACGGGTCAGTATAGTATACGGATCAATGATCGGTGGCGTCTGTGTTTCAGCTATGGCAATGGCAACGCATACATTGTGGAGATTGTTGACTATCATTGAAAGGAGATATCGACCATGACGCGACTGAATCCTGTTCACCCAGGTGAGGTGCTTAAGTACGACTTTATGGAACCATTTGGACTGTCCTCAAACGCGTTGGCAAAGGCTGTGGGTGTAACACCAGCCAGGATAAACGAAATCGTACGTGGTCGACGGGGGATTTCAGCTGAAACCGCACTGCGACTCGCCAGGTACTTTAACACGGACGCCCAAAGTTGGATGAACCTTCAGGTACAATATGAACTGGCACTCGCGGAAAGGGCAGCTGCTTCCGCCCTGCAGGTCATAAGGCCTCGTGTATTGTAGCTAGTTAGAAACCGACTGTGATGCTAAACCGCTCTCGTATCTTATGAGCATATAGTCGTCCCGACAGTTAATAATAACCACAAAGGATGATTGTGGTATGGCACTGGGAACTGAGCTGTTAGAACGCCTCCTTAACGAAGAAGAAAGCACGACACTCGATTACAAACGATCTCAATATCCATTTCAAGGCACCGATGATGTTGTCAAGAGTGAATTGCTCAAGGATATCCTTGCGTTTGCTAATACTCAGCGTGAAAAGCCTGCCTACATACTGATTGGAGTGCAAGAATTTAAAGGAGGACGTAGTCATGTAGTGGGTGTAGACCGACATTTGGATGACGCTCAACTTCAACAATTTGTAAACAGTAAAACACAGAGACCAGTTGAGTTTTCTTACCGACAAGTTATACTCGACAATAACGAAATCGGTGTTATCGAGATCCCAGTTCAGGAATATCCGATTTATTTGAAAATTAGATTCGGTAAGCTTGATAAGGAGAAAGTATATATCAGACGAGGGAGTTCAACCGATGTAGCTACACCGGAAGAGATCGCCCACATGGGTATTAGGCGGCATTCTAATAAAGACACAGGAATTACAATCACTGATGCGCAGAAGCGACTGAAAAAGTGGCATGACCAAGGCAAAGAACGGTTCCATGTGTTGTTATCCGAGGCTCAAAGCGGTAGTTGGTCGGTGCCCATCAATGATCATCATTATCATTTCAGTTATCTCATATCTACCCAAAAAGATGAGGTTCTTCCTGAAAACGGATTAAAACAGATACTATACGAATTGGTCAACGAGGTCCGCAATACGGTAGACACCGGTTGGAATATGTTCGATCCTGATGGTGCGTCAGAGAATCCCGTTGGTTTCGTACCTGAAGAGTCGATTGGATCAGGTAAGGAAGTACTTGAACGCAATCTTATCTCGATACGCGCTGGCGATCCCGTACTTTGGTTTCCAGAAATGTGGCGGATAGTGCCTGACGGACGTGCGACAATCGTCCGTGCTTACAGAGAGGATCGTGATAGACTAGGCGGGAATGCTGGGGTTTCACTCTCCCCTACAATTTTGATCCGGGAGATTTCAGAACTTGTATTCCACGCTAAATCACTGGTTGAACGATTTGAATCGGTTACAAATGTAATATTCCGCTGCAGTTGGATAGGGTTAAAAGACCGTGAATTCAGAGACCCTTCGTTCAATTGGAGGCCGTATCGATGTACGCAAGCAAATCTGCGCACAACTGAGCGAGAATGTTCGAGATCTGAGCTAACAGCTGTTTGGCCGACGGTCGTTGCAGCACTTGGATGCCCTATACTACGATTGTTTGGACTTGAATACTGTAACAAAGGGTTTGTAGAAAAGTTAGCACCTGAGTTTATATTAAAACGGTAAATTGGTAATATCCTACACAGGAGTATTGTCAGAAACACCATGCCTGACCATAGCTACTTTACCAACCTGATCTGGCAGATCGCCGACCTGCTGCGCGGTCCCTACCGCCCGCCGCAATATGAGCGTGTCATGCTGCCGATGACTGTACTGCGGCGTTTCGACTGCGTACTCGCTCCGACCAAACCCGCGGTCTTGGCTGAGTATGAGCGCCGGCGCGGCAAACTCGAAGGCGACGCGCTCGACGCAAGACTAAACAAAGCAGCCAGACAGCGATTCCATAACCACTCGCCGCTCGATTTCGAGAAACTCAGGGGCGACCCGGATAACGTCGCCCGGCACCTCTTCAGCTACATACAGGGCTTTTCGTCGAACGTGCGCCGCATCTTCGAGTACTTCGAGATTGAAACCGAGATCGAGAAGATGCAGGAATCCAACATCCTGTACCTCGTCGTATCAAAGTTCTCCGACGTTGACCTGCACCCCAATAGTGTTCCAAACGATCAAATGGGACTCATCTTCGAGAATCTCATCCGCCGATTCAACGAACTGGCAAACGAGACTGCCGGCGATCACTTCACGCCGCGCGAAGTCATCCGACTTATGGTAAATATCCTCTTCATCCACGATGACAAACTGCTCGCCACGCCCGGCACCGTGCGCAAGCTTCTCGACCCTGCTTGCGGTACCGGCGGTATGTTGGCCGAGGCACAACACTACCTGCGAGAGCACCACAGTGCCGCACAGCTTTATGTATACGGGCAGGACTACAACAATCGCGCTTTCGCTACTGCTGCATCTGACATGTTGATGAAGCAGGTTAACCACAACGGCGGCGGCGATATTTACTTTGGTGACAGTTTCACTGAAGATCAGGTCGAGAACGACACTTTCGACTACTTCCTCACCAATCCGCCTTTCGGCGTGGACTGGAAGAAACAGAAGAACAAAATCCAAGAAGAGCATGATAAGTTCGGGTTCGAGCGTCGCTTCGGTGCTGGACTCCCACGCGTGAACGACGGTTCGCTGCTATTCCTACAACACATGGTCCACAAGTTCGAGCCTGTGCGCCCGGACAAGCGCAAGCACGGCTCGCGTCTGGCCATCGTGTTCAGCGGCTCGCCTCTCTTTACCGGTGGCGCCGGATCCGGCGAGAGCGACATACGTAAGTGGATTATCGAGAACGACTGGCTCGAAGGCATCATTGCCCTGCCGGAACAGATGTTCTACAACACCGGCATTGGCACCTACATTTGGATTGTTACCAATCGCAAGGAGGAACGGCGTAGAGGCAAGATTCAACTACTCGACGCACGAGACCTATGGACCGCGGGTGGGAGAGAAGACAATAGGCGCAGTCTTGGTGATAAGCGTCGCCATATCTCTACGGACCAGATCGAGGAGATCGTGCAACTATACGGTCGCTACGAAAACAACGACCGATCCAAGCTTTTCCACAACGTTGACTTTGGCTACACACGCGTGACCGTGGAGCAACCCCTGCGCTTGCGCTACCAAATGACTATAGAAGACAAGGCCCGTTTTCTCGATGCCTGCCCCTACCTGCTCGACGACGTGCAGGCCATCGACAAGACGCTGGGACGTGAACCGAAGCCCGATTGGAACGCGACATGGGAGAGTATTGCCAATATCCTGCAAGAACGACAAGCGCGATGGAAGAAGGCGGAACAGAGGCTTTTCCGAGATGTCTTCACCGAAAAGGACCCAAAGGCCGAAGCGTTAAAGAAGGATGACCGGGAGAACGGCTACGAGCCCGACACTGAATTGCGCGACTTCGAGAACGTGCCTCTAAAGGGCGACATCGACACCTATTTCGAGCGCGAGGTCCGACCCCACATCTCTGACGCCTGGATGGACCGCAACAGAGACAAGATCGGTTACGAAATCAACTTCAACCGCCACTTCTACAAGTACACGCCGCCGCGTCCACTTGAGGAGATCGACGCGGATTTGAAGAAGGCTGAGGAGGAGATTATGCGGCTGTTGCAAGAGGTGACGGAGTAGGTCCCGTGACTAATCAGTTAATTACGACATTTCCTGATGGTTGGAGCACGACGCAACTCAGATATGCGTCAACTTGTCTCGACGGACACCGAATACCGCTCAACATCGAACAACGATCGCGACGGCGGGGAGAATACCCGTATTGGGGCGCCAACGGAGTTGTTGATTCTATTGATGATTATCTTTTTGATGAGCCGTTGGTACTGTTAGGAGAAGATGGTGCTCCTTTCTTCGATTCGGCCAAACCAGTTGCCTTCTTCGTAACTGGAAAGATCTGGGTCAATAACCACATCCATGTCCTTAGGATTGGACGTAAGTTCGACCCGCGCTTCGTGACCTATTGTTTAAATGTGACGGACTACGGTCCTTACATTGAGGGTAGTACACGTGACAAACTTACCCAGGAGAAAATGGGGCGCATTCGGCTTCCGCTCTTGCCTCTGCCCCGACAGTGTACCATCGCCTCCTACCTCGACCACGAGACGGCCCGGCTGGATGCGTTGATCGCCGAAAAGGAGAGACTACTGGATCTATTGGCCGAAAAGCGACACGCAATCGTCACACGCGCTGTCACTCGTGGCCTTGACTCTAACGTCCCTCTCCGAGACTTTGGTATCCCTTGGCTTGGTAAAATACCAGCGCATTGGGAGATTGAACGCGCTAGATGGTTGTTCAGGGAACGCGATGTACGCTCCGATAAGGGAGAAGAGTATCTCCTCACTGTGTCGCATCTAACCGGCGTGACTCTTCGTTCAGAGAAGCACGTAAACATGTTCGAAGCGGCTACTAAAGCGGGATACAAGATCTGTTGTTCGGGCGATCTCGTAATCAATACAATGTGGGCATGGATGGGCGCGATGGGTGTGTCGTCCGTAGACGGTATCGTTAGTCCAGCCTATAACGTCTATGAACCCGAAGATCGCCTTGATCCGAATTACGTCGATGCCCTGGTGCGTTTGTCGGTGTTCGCTCAGGAGGTAACACGATATTCAAAAGGGGTATGGTCATCCCGGCTTCGCCTGTATCCAGAAGGCTTTTTCGCGATTTCACTTCCTGTACCCCCGCTCAGCGAGCAGCACGAAATCGTTGCTCACATTGCAGAAGAGACCTGCAAGTCGGATGAGTTGCGTGCCGCAACGGAGAGGACTGCGGCGTTGCTCAGAGAGCGCAGAGCGGCACTCATTTCAGCGGCGGTTACAGGCCGGATCGATGTGGAACAAATAACATGGAAATCAACTCGCTGAAGCTTGCCAACATCCGTGCAATTGAGACTGCTGAGTTTCGTTTTCAGTCTGGATTCAACCTAATCGTCGGGGCGAACGGCGTAGGAAAAAGTACCGTTTTGGATGCGTTGCGCATCTGCTTTTCGCGGATTCTCCCGTCGGTGACAGATTCTCGTGCCAAGGCGATGTCATTCGACATCAGCGACATACGTAACGACTATCCGTTCTTGGACGCGGAGCTGTCAATGACCTTTGGTAACGAGGGATTTCGTTTTACGCGACGCCAGTGGCGGAATGCGTTTGCTGCAGATGATGCCGAAAATCTCAAGGAGCTTAGACGGGAAATTCTGGAGTCAGAACGACTACGCGACCGAGCACGCAATCTTCTTCGTGAACTCGAGAAGCCCCATGGGGTTTCTGACTCAGATACCTTTGCGCCGTCAAAGTCAGAACTCAAGAACACCGCCTACGCTGCTGAGGTAGCCCCAAACTGTGTCTTTTTCTCCACCAATCGTTCCGTGGCTTCTTATTCAAAAGTAACCAAGTCGAGGACAGCTGGAGGTAAGTCAGCAGCTTATGCCGAGGCTCTTGTCTCTCGACCAATGCACATTGCTCAATTTGCCAACTGGATGCGAGTTCAGGAGACTCTCGCAGAGGAACAGAATGAAGCAAAGCGACATTTACAGGTGCTGCAATCAGCGGTAGCTATATTCCTACCAAACTATGAGAGCCTTCGTCCTGACGAAGAGAAATCAACGCGTCTACTAATAAAACAGGGAGAGACCGAACTTGATGTGAGCCAGTTGTCGGAGGGCGAGCGCGGTGTATTGACTTTAATCCTTGACCTTGCTCGACGGCTGTCCCAGGCAAATCCATCACTCGACGACCCACTACGGGAAGGTCATGCAATCATCCTGATCGACGAGATTGACCTGCACCTGCACCCGAAGTGGCAGCGACAGATCGTTCGCAAACTTACTGAAGTCTTTCCACTTTGTCAGTTCATCGTGACGACCCATTCACCGCAGGTCATCGGCGAAGTGCCTCACGAACGCATCCAAATCATCTCGGAGGACGGTGAGGTCTATTCGCCAACTCACTCCTTTGGTGTCGATTCAAGCCGGGTCTTGGAAGAGATTATGGACGTGGACCCGAGAACATCTGAGGTGAGGGAGCTGCTGTCGATGGTGTCTCAAGTGATTGGAAAAGAACAGTTTAACCAAGCTCGTGGCTTGATAGACCAACTCGCTGTCCGCCTAGGAGACGACGACCCTGAAGTAACGCGTCTACGAACCCTACTTGAATTCATGGAGGGGGAATGAGGACGATCACCAAGGGTGTCGAGCCTCCAAGTCTCGTGCAACATCGTTTGACGCGGCACAGCGACTACGACAACTACGCAGACAAGGCCGCGCTTCGGGAGGTAATAGTAAGGGAGCAACGCGGGCTGTGTTGCTATTGTATGAGACGGATTCACAGCGACACGACCACAATGAAGATCGAACACTGGCGATGCCAGAGTCGATATCCGACCGAACAACTCAACTATCGCAATCTTCTCGCCGCTTGTTTGGGTGGTGAGGGCCGGCCACCATACCTTCAGCACTGTGACACGAAAAAGGGAAATGACGATATCCTATGGAATCCAGCTAATCATTTACATCATATCGAAACGCGGCTTCGATATGAGCCAGATGGCACTATCCGGTCCGATGATCCCATGTTCGACTCCCAACTCAAAGACGTACTGAACCTAAACCTCTCTGTGCTGAAGAACAACCGAGCAGGCGTTCTTGACGGAGTTCTCGGATGGTGGCGTCTCATGAAAGCAAAACTCAAAGGTCCGGTGCCACGAGCAAGGTTTGAGCGGGAACGTGATCGGTGGCTCCCTCAGACAGGAGAACTCAAGCCATACTGTCAGGTCGTCATATCGTGGCTGGATCAGCGTTTGAAGAGGATGTCCACATGAGCGACTCTAGGCATTCTGAGTCCGCCTTCGAAACCGTAATCGAAGCACACCTACTCCAGAACGGATACGTCGCCATTGCTAAAGACGGTTTCGACAGCGAACGGGCAATATTCCCCGATACCGTCCTCGCTTTCATCCGTGAGACTCAGTCCGTGGCATGGACCAAGTTGGAAGCGCTCCACGGCGACAGGACCAGTGATCAGATTCTCACGGATCTGTGCAAATGGATGGACACCAATGGCTCGCTTGCGACGCTACGCCATGGCTTCAAGTGCTACGGTCGGACGCTCTATGCGGCGTTTTTTAAGGCAGCCCATGAACTGAACCCGGAACTTGAATCCCGCTACGCGGCTAATCGACTCGGACTCACTCGCCAACTCCACTACTCCCCCAACTCCGAGAAATCACTCGACGTAACGCTGAGCCTGAACGGCATCCCCATTGCCACGGTTGAACTCAAAAACCCATTCACCGGGCAGACGGTAGAGAACGCGATCCTCCAGTACCGACGAGACCGCGACCCCCGAGAGCCGATCTTCGAGTTCAAACGCCGTGCGCTCGTCCATTTCGCCGTGGATACCGAACGCGTACGCATGACCACGCGCCTGGCCGGCGACGCAACCTACTTCCTGCCCTTCGACACTGGATGCGATGGCGGCGCCGGGAACTCGCACGATCCGGCGGGTCGTAGCTATCGGACTGCCTACCTCTGGGAGGAAGTACTCGCCCGGGACAGCCTGCTTGACGTACTCGCCCGGTTCATCCACTTGCAGACCGAAGAGAAGCGCGACGACCAAGGTCGCAAGGTAAAGACCGAAACGATGATCTTCCCGCGCTATCATCAGCTCTATGCCGTGCGGCTGCTGGTGCGGAAGGCTCGCTGCGAAGGCGTCGGTAACAACTATCTCATTGAGCATTCGGCCGGTAGCGGCAAGAGCAATACGATCGGTTGGCTCGCGCACCGCCTTGCTTCCCTGCACAACGAAGCGAACGAGCGCGTCTTCGACTGCGTGATCGTGGTGACCGATCGCGTCGTGTTAGATCAGCAACTGCAAGACACGATCTACCAGTTCGAGCACAAGCTCGGTGTCGTACAGAAGATCGAAGAGCATTCCCGGCAGCTTGCCGAGGCTCTGGAAAATGCCGTCCCTATTATCATCACCACGCTCCAAAAATTCCCCTTTGTGTCGCAGCAGTTGCTCAAAATGGCCGAGGAGCATGGCGTTGAAGGAACAGGCGTACTGCCTACCAGACGCTGCGCCGTCATCATCGATGAAGCGCACAGTTCGCAGGGAGGAGAGACGGCGACGGATCTCAAGGAGGTCCTCGGGGGTGAAGTTCTGCGGGAGGAAGCTCGGAATCGCGCCGAGGAGGAAGGCCACAAGGATCAGGAGGAGTTGTTCCGCAGCATGGCCAAACGCGGTCGGCAGGCAAATCTGAGTTTCTTCGCGTTTACGGCCACGCCCAAGCACAGGACACTTGCCGTGTTTGGACAGGATGGAGAACCGGTTCACCGATACACGATGCGGCAGGCCATCGAGGAAGAATTCATCCTCGACGTGCTTGAGAGCTACACCACGTACGCGACCTACTTCAAACTACTTAAGGCGTGCGAAGACGATCCGAACGTCGAGCGAAAGAAGGCGGCACGTGCGCTAGCTCGTTTCTTGCGCCTGCACCCGCACAATATCGCTCAGAAGACCGAGGTGATGGTCGAGCACTTCCAAGCGGTTACCCGGCATAAAATCGGCGGCCAGGCTAAAGCGATGGTCGTCACCGGATCCCGGCTTGAGGCGGTACGCTACAAGCAAGGCTTTGATCGCTATATCAAGGAGAAGGGATACGCGATCAAGACCCTTGTAGCCTTCTCGGGAGAAGTCCAGGACGATAAGCTCCCGGAAGTTACGTACACCGAAGAAAAAATGAACTCCGGCATCCGGCAGAAGGAACTTCCCGAGAAGTTCGCGACCCAGGAGTATCAGGTGCTACTCGTCGCGGAGAAATACCAGACCGGCTTCGACCAACCGCTCCTGCACACGATGTACGTGGACAAGCGGCTTGCCGGCATTCAGGCGGTCCAGACGCTCTCCAGGCTGAACCGTATCCATCCCCTCAAGGAGGACACTTTCGTACTCGATTTCGTAAATGACCGAGAAGAAATCCGTGAGGCGTTCAAGGTCTACTACGAAGGAGCGGAGATGGGAGAGGAAGTGGACCCCTCTCGCATGTATGCGGTCAAGGGAGAACTCGACGCGACCGGCATCTATCTCGGTGAAGAGGTTGAGCAGTTCTGTGCCGTTTACTTCAAACCCAAACAGCGTCAGAACACTCAGGACCACCAGGCTATGAACGCTGCGCTCGATCCTGCCGTGTCGCGATTTGTAACCCTTCAGAATGACGACGAGGACGAGGCGGAACTCTGGCGAGGAAAGTTACAGGCTTTTCGCAACCTGTACGGTTTCCTAAGCCAGGTCATTCCATACCAGGATTCGGATCTTGAACGCTTGTACGTGTTCCTTCGCCATCTGGCGGCAAAGCTGCCCAAGCGCAAGACCGGTCCAGCATATCGGTTTGACGACGAGGTGCGACTCGAGTACTACCGCCTGCAGAAAATTAGTGAGGGCTCAATTTCCCTCAAAGAGGGTGATTCGCAGGCGTTGGATGGACCGACCGAGGTTGGCAGCGGTGCCGTTCATGAGGAGTCGGTACAGCTCTCTCAACTCATTGACGTTGTGAACGAACGATTTGGTACAGATTTTAATCAGGCTGACCAACTTTTCTTCGATCAGATCGTCGAAGCGGCCATGAGCGACGAAAGACTGCGCCAGGCAGCCGCTGTGAACCCGGAGGACAAATTCGAACTGGTATTCAAGAATACGTTGGAGCAACTCTTTGTCGAGCGTATGGACCAGAACGAGGGGATATTTGTACGCTTCATGAATGACCAGTCGTTTCAAAAGTTGGTCAACGAATGGCTTTCATCGCAGACATATCAGAAGCTTCGAAAAGTGGACGAAAAGCAGGCTGCCGCTCAACCTGATAAGTACCCACCCAACTTGAGCGTTGTCTCAGGCGACCCTGAAGAGCGATACATCAGTTGCGTACCATTGGTGCCGCTACGGATCGCTGCTGGTGCCTTTAGCGATCTGCAGTACGTAGAAGAAGATGATGATTTTGAATGGGTAGCTATCAACACAAGCCATCGCCTGAGGCACGGTATGTTCGTTTCCCAGGTCGAGGGCAGGTCAATGTTACCGGCCATTCCAGACGGCGCGTACTGCCTGTTCCGAACCCCGGTGGAAGGTACTCGCCAGGGCAAGACGGTGCTGGTACAACTACGGGACACTATAGACCCTGAGACAGGGGCGCGGTACACCGTCAAACGGTATGAAAGCGAAAAGGTGATGGAGGGCGATTCATGGCGACACACAAAGATCACACTCAAACCGATCAATCCCGAGTTTGATCCTATCGTTCTCACCGAGGCCGACGAGGGCGATGTTGCTGTCTTAGCCGAACTGGTAGAGGTAATTACCCCATCTGACGAAGGTGCCGCGGCTGGTACTACCGGCGAGTGATCCGATCGTACCTGATTCAGTCAGACCTGGGGTAGTGCCCTTGGAGGAGCAAAGCCCATGCGTACTGTCGACATAGACGAAGCCAGGACCAACCTTGGCCAACTCATCGATGCGGCGGTGGACGGAGAGCCGTTCATAATCACTCGTTCGGGAAAACCAGCGGTCAAAGTCATGGCTGCGGGGGCTTCGAAATCCAGAACCGGGCGACGTATTGGATTTCTGGATGGCAGAATCTCGGTACCGGAAGACTTCGACCGTATGCGTTCTACCGAGGTCAACAAACAGTTTGAAGATGGATAATATGAAAACGACCGTCTCCCTCACCAGTGATTGCCTGAACCCGGGACCCGTCCGTGTGCTTGGTTGATTGCCGGATCTTATGCACGACGCCAGGCCGCAGCCTGCGCGAAGCGTGATGCCGCAGCCTGCGCGAAGCGTGATACGGTTTTTCCTGACCGCCTCCGGTCCAATAGTCCACAGGTGTAAATCGAAGGACGGTTAAACCGATGACTTCGTTATCCATCAACAACCCCATGCCGCCGCCTTCGTGGGCCCTCCTGCAGAAGGAATCCCTGAAAGCCCAGTCGCAAGCCTGCGAATACTTCTACAACCGTTATTTCGACGAAAAGGGTTATATGCTCTGCGTGCCCCGCTGGGGCGGTGACGACGGACCCGACGATGCCATCGAGAATCTGACCGGATGGCCCATACTCTACATTATGGGCGGACCGGAGAACCTGCTCAACCTGTGCAACCTTGCGCAGGACGGCCATATCCGCCAGTACACCGATGCGAAGACGGTGGACGTGCCCTTCGCGCGGGACGGGATGTATTTCAAGGAGTTTCCCGTCATGTTCGACTGGCTGCACAATGGCGAAAGCATGTCGGTCTTCGGAGACCTCGGTCTCTGCGACCCGGGAGCGGCCGAATACGAGCGGCGGTTACGCTGTTGGGCGGGTTTATACATGAACGAGGACCCGGAAGCCAGGAACTACGATCCGGAGCACCGGATCATCCGAAGCCTGTTCAACGGCAGCCGCGGTCCCATGCTGCGGAAGGCAACGGCCCTGGACTGGGCGGGCGATCCCATCGAGGAAGGCCGTTTCGACCTGATTCACGGCGAGCGGAACTATGCCGAGATGCTGGCCCATTTCAAGGACTACACGGACGTGATCGGCGATCATCCCTCCAACATGGTGGCGACCGGACTCGCCTTTAACGCCTATGCGCTGACAGGTGAGGACAAGTACCGGGACTGGATACTGGAATATGTGGACGCATGGGTTGAACGGACGCGGGCCAACAACGGCATCATCCCCACGAATATCGGACTCGACGGAACCATCGGCGGCGCCTGCGACAGCAAGTGGTACGGGGGATGCTACGGGTGGGGGTTCACGACCGTCGCCCCCCAGGACGGTCGGATCGTACACCGCGACACGATCCATCTTGGCCTGTCGGGCTTCAGTCACGCGCTGCTGCTGACCGGGGACCGATCCTATGCGGTGCCGTGGAGCGAGATGATCGACCTCATCAACGAAAACGGGCGGGAAGTGGACGGCCGGATGCAGTACCCGACCAAGTACGGGGACGACGGATGGTACAACTATACCCCGGAACCGTACAGTGTCGGCGCGATGGAAACCTGGTACTGGTCGATGTCTGAGGAAGCGCGGGCGCGCTGCCCGGATGATGCGTGGATACGTAACGTGTCCGGAGACAATCCACGCTACCCCGAAGAGTCGTTGCGCGCCGACTTGGCGTCCGTCCGGGAAAAAGTGGAATGGATACGCAACGATCCGATGACGCCGGACACGCGCCTGTCGGACAACACGAATGCCGTCAACCCGGCGACTCCGGGCACACTCTTTCAGCAGACCATGGGCGGTCCCGCCCCGAAGCGCGCCCAGGCGGTCCACTGCATGTTCAGGTATTTCGATCCCGTGGAGCGCCGGCCAGGCCTTCCACAGGACGTGGCGGCCCTAGTCGACACGGTCGGCGATACAGGATCGGCGGTAACGCTGGTCAACATAAATCCCGTGGAGCCCTCGGAGGTCGTAATCCAGGGGGGCGCCTACCGTGAGCACGCATTGAACTCGGTTTTAGTTGGACGTGAGGTAGCAGAAGCGGATGGGGGGACCGTGGAAGTGGCCGGCGACTATCTCAAACTTCGGCTCGCGCCCGGTTCCGGGGCCCGCCTCGAGATCGCCCACGAACGATACGCGAACCGGCCGACTCTGGATTTACCTTGGAGTTGAATCACTGGTTCAAGCGCGGTACGTGATAGCGGCATCGCCCGGCGCTAATGGGGTAAATAAGAAACGTTCAACTCGAACGCCCATTCTGAAATCGCCGGGCGTTTTGCCACGAAACGACAATCAGGTTTTATGAATCGAACTTGCAATCTGTAACCGCGAGGAAGTACGATAATGAAGGCGATACTGGTGTTTGCTCTTTGCGTAACTGCCTCTCAGGCAAACCTCGCCATCGCTCAGGCGAATGACGAGAACACTCTCGAAACGTGTCTGGACAAAGAACACTTGGAGGAAAATCAGTTTGCGGCCTGGTCAGAGGAAGAGGAAAATCGTTTTGCGGCCTGTCTAGAAGCCGCTGAGCAGGGATACACGGAGGCGCAATACAATCTTGGCCAGATGTACGGACATTTTAGGTGGAGGAATTACGCTGAGGCTGTAAAGTGGCATAGACGTGCCGCCGAGCAGAGGCACCCCAAAGCGCAAAAAGAACTCGACAGGTTGTTGTACGAACGTAGTGGGAGCGTGCCCGAGAACTACGAAGAGGCTGTCAAATGGTACACGCGAGCTGCCGAGCAAGGAGACGCGGAGGCACTTTCGGGTCTTCGTAGGATTATATTTGTCCCCTATAAAGGGGTTACTCCTGAAGCCTCCATGGAAGCCTTAAAGCGGACACGCGAGTTGCCGAACAGGCAGACGCGGAGGCGCAATTCGGCGTCGCTTGAATGTACGATTTAGGCGAGGGCGTGCCCGAAGACGACACGGAGGCCGTCAAGTGGTACCGTATGGCCGCTGAACAGGGCCATGCCAGTGCGCAGTTCTACCTCGGATTCAAGTACAACGAGGGCGAGGGCGTTCAGGAGGATGACACCGAGGCGCTCATGTGGTTTCTTAGGGCAGGGACACGCTCGCGCACAGGGCAGACTCGGCTTGATGTACGATTCAGGCGAGGGCGTGCCCGAAGACAACGGAGGCCGTCAAGTGGTACCGTATGGCTGCTGAACAAGGACATGCAAACGCACAGTTCAACCTCGGCCTGATGTACGCCAACGGCGAAGGCGTGCCCGAAAACGACACCAAGGCCATCAAATGGTATCGATCAGCCGCCGAACAGGGTAATGGCAGTGCGCAGTTCAACCTCGGACTCATGTACAGTAAAGGCGAGGGGCGTGCCCGAAGACGACACGGAGGCCGTCAAGTGGTACCGTATGGCCGCTGAACAGGGTAATGGCAGCGCGCAGCTTAACCTCGGTTACATGTACGGCAAAGGCGTGGGCGTGCTGGAAGACTACGCACAGGCTTATGCTTGGTACAATCTCTCCGCAGCTCAGGGAAACGAAACGGCATCAAACAATAAAGACATTTTGAGAAAGGTCATGACGCCCGATCAGATAGAAAGAGCACAAGCGCTCAGCGCCGAGTTGTTCAGAAACATTCAGAAGGTGGGCGATGGCAGAAGTGAAGATTAACTCGTGATGTACATAGTCGTCAGTCGTTCGGCATCGTCCCTCAAGAGAACTGTGATATTGAAAGACAAACATACTGTGATGTTGAAAGACAAATATATGGTAGACAAAGTAGCCAGTCTGGCGGGTCTCCAAGGAGATTTCAATGGCTTTGACTCTGGATAAACTTGAACGGCTCCTTAACGACGAGGAAGGGGCCACGCTTGATTTCAAACGAACTCAGTATCCATTTGACGAAGCTGACGACACCGCTAAGAGTGAGTTGCTCAAGGATATCCTCGCCTTTGCGAATACTCCGCGTCAAGAACCGGCGTACGTGCTGATCGGTGTGGATGACGTGAAAGGAGGACGAAGTCGTATCACAGGTGTAGACCGCCACTTGGACGACGCGAAACTTCAACAATTCGTTAATAGCAAAACCAATAGAATAGTGACATTCTCATACCAACCATTACATATTGAAGACCGTGAGATTGGCGTAATTGAGATACCCGTCCAGGAAAGACCGATCTACCTCCGTACAGACTTCGGTAAACTCGGTAAAGAGAAAGTGTACCTGAGGCATGGTAGCTCAACGGCAGTCGCGTCGCCTGATGAAATTGTCGAAATGGGTAATGCGCCCATGCCTCAATCTGATTCGGAGCAGACAAGAACTTATGTGCAACAGCGATTGATTGGTTGGCATCGGACGGGAGAGAAACGATTCCTTCAACTGACGGCCGGGGGCAATAGTACTCAGTGGCACGTGCCGGTCAAAGATCACAGGTACCAGTTCAGCTATCTGATCTCTACAGGAGACAATGAGACCCTCGGAGAAAACTCAATCAAGCAGGTCTTGAAAAAGGTAGCCATTAAAGTCTGTGACACCGTGTCAACGGGTTACAGCATGTTCGAACCGATTGGCGATGAAGTGTATGTTGTTCCTGATGAACATATTGGAACGGGCGAAGATGTGTTCGAGTTCAATTTAACATCCCTACGGGACAGCGATCTCTGGTTTCCTGATTTCTGGCGTGTGGCGCCTGACGGACGTACAACCCTGGTGCGAGCCTACAGGGAAGATAGAGACGGTTACGGTGGACGCGCCGGTGCCGGTCTTTCTCCCGAAATTCTCATGAGGGAGATAACGGAATTCGTTACCCATTCGAGGTGGTTTGCGGAACGTTTTGAAAACCCGATGGAAGTCTTTTTCAGGTGCAGTTGGAATGGCCTCGAGAATCGAAGAATCTCCTATTCTGCAAATGATCTGAACCGGTACGAGGTTTCGCCAAAGGTTAACCAACGTACTACGGAGGGCATCTGGTCGGTATCCGAGTTGGCACGCGATTGGTCCGCCATCGTTGCGGAACTCGGCTGTCCAATACTACGCCTATTCGGATGCGACGACTGCGACCAAGCCTATGTAGAATCGCTGGCACCAAAGTTTGTCATCAGACCAAGATCGACATAGCTTTAACAAATTGATTGCGACAAAGGATCAACGTCTCATACATACAGCGAAGTTGGCCCCACCTTGCTCCATTTGACTCCAGTACTACCCAACTTTATCTTTGATAGCAGGAGCCTTTTCAGATTAAAGAGAAGCGAATGGCCGGGAAGCGGGTATACAGTGGATTAGCCGGGGAAAGTGGGTGTTGTTATGAGTACGCGACACCACGATTCCGTATCTGCAGACTGCTTGAAGAAGAAGGCCGGGGCAAGGCCAAGACCCTCAGCCGAGCGCTGGACGCCCTCCACGCGACAGCGGAAAATAACTACACTGTTGTTTGCTACTGGCGCAGGTCTCGGTAGCGGAGCGAGACCCCAGCGGCTGGAAGTAATTGTTGATTTCAAGATAACCGAGTTGGAATCAGGATCTACGAGAATTGCATCGAAGCGCCCCCGCCTCGGAGAGACCGACTGAACAAAATCCCGACTCCAGAATCGTAAATCGTAAGTGGCCGGCTAGTAGAGATCAATTACGGCAACGGTCGATTTCGGTTATCAGTGAATCAGGGTTCGTCCCTATCAGGAAGGATATGCGCCGAGTCTTTGAACGCGGAGGCATTGCGCCTCTATGGGGTAAACAGATCACTGTCGAGGGGATGGTACATTTCAAGGCCAATGGTCAGGCGAAACTGATCAAAGCCCGCCGTATCAGCAGTCGGTTGGAAAAGGACGGCGTATTCGAAGAAATGCCGTCAGCCGAGGTTCAGGAACCACATAACTTCTTTCGGACCGAATGGAGCAAGTCCGGGCTTTCGACCCTACTTAACTTTCGGGCGCGTGGCCTGGCGATGAACCCATTGAGGAACTCTTGGATCAGCTCGATTGAACACTCTGATTTAGGTCACTGATCCGCATACCTTCAATACCCAAAAACAACAACCAAAGCCAGATCTTACTAACTGATTTCTGATTGACGGACTCTCTCGTTCTCATCGACGTTAAATCATGGCCGGAGACAAACTCAAATCAGGTTAGCAATGCAATGAAGAGGTTATCACCAGATGAAACTCAAACACCTCTGTTTCAAGCAAAAACCGAATGAGAAAATTGAACGGGACGCCGAAGGCCAATTCTATCTGCATGACGGTACCGGAAAACGCAAAAAGTTGGACCGTGACGAGGCCCGTAAGATAATAAATTTACACATACTTAACGACAAAAAAACGAATTCCAATTCATCCATGGAGCCATCGGCGAGCAATGGTTCGGCCATAAGGAGTTTTTCGAACATGGAAAGCAGTTCGTAATGGTAGGGCGCAATGAGTTGTCTCGTGATTGGAAGAAAACATTTGGACTGTCGCTTCCAGAAAACCACCAGTCAACGGCCTATAACTTCTTACACGGTGTTGAGTTAGGCATCAAAGCATACCTGCTCTTCAAAGACGAGAGGTTATTGCCGATTGATCTCAAAGGGAACTATGGCCATAACCTCCGTAAACTGCTAACAGACGCCAAGAACAACGGCCTTGAAATCAAACGTGGTGTTGTTGTTCCCTACGATGACCAATCTGAAGTAGATGATGGTATATTGGGCTCGTACCCGGAGAACAACTGGCTGGAAAAAGTATTGGGAAAGGCATCACGCGAAGAAGAGAGACGATTCGATATTGCGATTGGCTTAAACTTTGAACGGTACGTGAGAAAAGGAACCGAATACCCCATTTCCGTCTATGAAGGTCAAGAGTACTACTATCTCGCAAGTGTCGCGGGGTTTGCGTACACTCTGTTCAACCAGATCAGAAACGCGGATGGGTTTTTCGACCCACGACGACGGGACCGCCACGGTGAATTCGATACCTGGCTACAGGAACTTCATACACAAAGGAGGAGTTATATTCTCTCCGAAGAGAAGGCCGTCGAGGAACTGGCTGAACTTTTGGAAGGACACGAAGGGGAGCATACCTGATGGGTACGCAACTAGGGAAATTCTCCAGTCAGGCTTCGCCGGAGTTGCTGGCTGCAGTGCGCGGAATAGCCCGTAAGGAAGGTGTTGATTTTCCGACGGTGCTGGAAGATGCATGCGGAAATACATCGAAAACCGCGTCTAGGAAAAACGCCATGTCCCCATTTTGGTCCATTTCCACGCCAGCGTAGAGAGAAACCGTCGCCTCGGCAAATAGCTGGCCACTGACCCATGACTTCCCCTCCTATGATGGGCATACGGCTTACACGCCAACCTCGGACAACGAGGCGGTTGGGCCGCTATTCCGAACCGATACATAGTTGTTGTAGCCACTCCGAACCACCACCAGCCCCTCTACTTGTGGTTGTGACTGCCCCGTCAGTTCTTCAAGTTGTACGGACTATTACCCACGCCGGGCCATATTCGAATCACGCCGAGGGTCGCTCGGACGGCGATCCAGGCGCCAGTCATCATCCATATCCATTCCAGGGTGTGGGGGCCGGCGAGCAGTCCCGCCGCGCCTACTCCTGTAGCCAGGATCACGGCATTCCTCAGGTACCTGTAGTCCCCCGAGCCCCAGTGCAGTCCGTCGGTGGCAAAGGCCAGCGCATTCAGCGGTTGTAAGACCAGGGCGATCAGCCAGGCTGAATGGAAAAACGGAACGGCGCTGGGTGGCACCAGCTGTTCAACCACGAATCCGCTGCCCAGCCACAGGGCCAGTCCCAGCAGGCAACCGGACCATACGCTCCACAAGCAGACGGTACGGGCAACTTTCCTGGCGCTCCTCACCTGGTCTCCGCCTAAGAAATAAGCGACCAGGCTTTGGCCGGTGACGGCAAAGGAATCCAGTACGAAGGTGCCGAACATCCATACCTGTCTGATCGCCTGGTGGGCGGCCCCGATGTCGGCGCCCCCGTGTGTGGCCTCGCGGGTCGTCAGAAGGAGAAAAGCGTTCAGCACCCCGGTACGAATGAAGAGGTCGGCGCCTACGCGCATCAGGCGGCCGATCGCTTTGAAATCAACCTGGAAGGACCAGCCGAGCTTCCGTCTGATGATCCAGATAGACCAGACCGCACCGATCCAGTAAGCGACGACACTGGCTACCGCCGCGCCGGTGATGCCCAATGCAGGCACGGGTCCCGCGCCGAAAATGAGGATCGGGTCGAGCACGATATTGATGCCGTTTATGCCGAGGGCAATCCAGAGCGGCGAGCGCATATCCTGGAGCCCGCGCAGGGCCCCGCTGGCTGTCAGCGTGATCAGGATGGCCGGGGCGCCGAACCAGCGCCAGAAGACGTAGTCCACGGCCCCATCGTGTATCGCGCCCGAGGCGCCAAGGAGCGTGGCGAGGTACGAGGTGAGCGGCACACCGAGGGCGATGATCACCAGCCCGAAGGCCGCGCTCATGATGATGCCCAGGCTGCTCATGGAAACGGACCTGGGCCGGTCGTCATCGCCCTCGGCCTGGGCGATTTCGGTTTGCGTGCTTATTCCGAGGAAGTTGAAAGCCCAGAACAGGCCGGAAAGGGCCACGGCGCCAACCCCAAGTGCGGCCAGGGACTCCGCGCCAAGCCTCTTGATGAACGCAGTGTCCACGAGACCGGTGAGGGGTTCCGCGATGAGCGAGAGCAGAACGGGGAAGGAGAGCCGGACGAGGGTGGTGTGGGGTGAGATCGAAAAGGGATGGTCGGACAAGGTGCCCGCGGACTTTGAAAGGTGCATATTCCATCAATCGGCAAACCGGTCCACCGCGAGGAGGTCCAGGTCAATATCGGTCCGGTCGCCGGCCACGATTTGACCGACCAGCTTCCCGGTCACAGGACCAAGGGACACCCCGATCATAGCATGGCCGGCGGCCACGATCAGGTTGGGAACACCCGGGGCCCGTCCCAGGAAGGGCAGGCCGTCGGGCGTGCAGGGACGCAATCCGCACCAGGTCTCCAGGATTTCATGAGACCCGATTTCGAACGCCGGCAGGTACCTGGGTACTGCATTTACAATAGCTGCGACACGGCGGTGGTTAATGGACAGATCCATGCCGGCCAGTTCCAGGGTGCCGCCAATTCGCAGCGTGTCACCCATGGGCGTAATAGCTACCCGGGATTCGGACAGCATCAGGGGCAGTTCCGGCCAGTTTGTCGGCCTTCTCAGGGTAACGCTATATCCTTTCGCCGGCTGGATCGGCAGCGTGACTCCGAGCGTTTTCCCGAGTGAGGACGCCCAGGAACCCGCCGTGAGCACGACCTCCTCCGCTGCGATGTCTCCCCGGGAAGTATGCGTAACCATAATTCGGCCATTCGCTTTCGTGAAACCCATGACCTCCGCATGGGATCGTATCGTCACGCCATTGCGCTGGAGATGGGACGCCAATGCATGCACGAATTTACCAGGGGTAAGATGAGCGTCCTGCCTGAAATGTACTCCGCCGTATGCATTCAGCTCCAGTCCCGGCAGCAGGCCGGCCACGCCGTCGGATGTAACTTCGTCGACTTCGAGCCCGTAGGACGACAGAAGGTGGACCTCTTCGCGGCCCTCTTCCAAACCCTCTGGGGATCGGTATACGCCCAGCACGCCCCGCCGGTGATAGTCAAATTCCACGTCATCCAGTTTGTCGAGTTCATCGAAGAGCGAGAGGCTAAGCAGACTCATGTCCCGAATCAGCGGAATGGCCTTGCGCATTCTGCCTTCACTGCTCGCCTTCCAGAACTCCCAGAGCCAGCGGATAAGCGACGGGTCCAGCCGCGGCTTGATATAGAAGGGGCTGGCCGGGTTGAACATCCACTTCAGGCCCTGGGTCACGACGCCCGGCGCCGCGAGCGGCACGCTGTGACTGGGCACGATGAGCCCCATGTTGCCGTGGGAAGCGCCGGATCCGATTTCCCCGCGGTCCACGAGGATGACCCCGTACCCTGCTTCACGCAGGTAGTACGCGGCGCATACGCCCACCGCGCCGCCCCCGATGATCAATACGTCTGTTGATTCCATGAATCTCGCGGTGATTCAGTGGCGGGCTATGTACATTTCCGTGAAGTTGACGGTCTGAATCGATATGATCGGCACCACGCGGCCCTCCCGGTCCTGTTTGATCCCCCGGAGATAGGGCTTTCTCAGTTCTGTGATCACCGGATGGAAGAGAAAGACGGCGCCCGCCTCTTCCGCCAGGATGCGTTCCGCACGGGTGTACAGGTCGTAGCGTACTTCGGCATCCATATGAGTATTGGCCCTGTCGAGCAGATCGTCGAAGTCCGCGTGCAACCAGTCGTGGCGGGCATATCCCCTTGGCTGGGACCGCCAGAGAAGTCCGAGCATGTTGGATGGGTCCGGGTAATCGTAGACAAAGACCAGCATCCCCATGGGGATCTGCCACTGGAACAGGTTTTCGTTGAAGATATTCCGCTGCTGGTACCTGATCACGAGTTCGATGCCCAGAGTCTCCTTGAGCATGGCCTGCACGGCCTCTCCCGCGATCCGGTTGATGCCCGTATCGGCGACGCGCAGCCACATTTCAGTCCGCGGAAATCCCCGGCCGTCCGGATAGCCGGCTTCCGCCATGAGCCGCTGAGCCTCTTCAGGATCGTAGCTCTGGGAGGCTTTGAACTGGTCTGCGGAATACCCGGGAAACCCGGGCGGAAGCATGGAATACGCCGGGATGGCGAGGTCGTTGAGAACCGTGCCGCTCAGTGCCGGCCTGTCGATCGCGTGGGCTATGGCTCTCCTTACCCGGGCGTCGTCGAAGGGAGGTTGCCGGGTCTGGAAGAACAGGTACCACGTGGTGAACTCCGGCATCCGGTGCACTTCATGAACGAGGTTTTCATCTTTTTGAACCCGTTCGTAGTCGATGGGGTCCAGTCGGTAGGCGTCGATTTCTCCGTTTTCGTAGGGCAGTGTGCCCGGCCGCTGGGCCCCGATGAATTTAACGATGATTTCCTCGAGAAGTGCCTTGTGGGGGCCGTTGTAGTACGGGTCCAGGGTGAAGGTCATGTCAGAACCCGTGTTCCATTCCGCCAGTCTGTAGGTGAAATTGGACACGCAGTGATCCGGTTCGGTCCACTTGGGACCATACTTTTCGACCTGCCACGGTGGAACGGGCGAGGAGGTGATGAAGGAGACGATGTACGGAAGGTACGGGCAGGGTCCCTCGGTCTCGATTTCGAACGTATGGGAATCCACCGCACGGATACCCACCTGCTCAACGTCCGCCAATTCGCCCTGGTTGAAGGCCCTTCCGTTCTTGATCACGTAGTAGAGAAAGGCGTAGATATTCCCGCTGGCCGGATCCAGCATGCGGCGGAAGGAGTATTCGAAATCCTGGGCCGTGACGTCCCTGCCGTCGCTCCACCGAGCGCCCTTCCTGAGGTGAAAGGTCCAGGTCCTCCCGTCGGCGGAGGACTCCCAGCGGTCCGCCGCGGCAGGTACCAGTTCGTTGTTCTCGTCCAGCAGCACCAGGCGCTCGAACGCAAAGTACGTTCCGTCGGCCTCGTAGGCCGCCACGCTGATGTCCAGGGTGGATGGTTCGCGGAACATGTAGCGGAACTTCTGCTGGTCCGGCGGTGCCGCGTCGTCCGGCAGCAGGCGCCCGACGGAGTTGACCCGGGTTCCGCTGTCCGGCTGCCCACCGTTATCATCGACACCGCATCCGTTCAAATACAGGAAGGACATTGCGAGGATGACGTAGCGTAGACGACGCATGCATGCCGTGAAGATGTGCATTTCATGGTTCTCCGGTTTGTGCCGTCAACCGTTCTTCGGCAGATGGTCCGTGTAGAATCGCTGCCAGTTCTTGTACATGACCTTCTCGATGTCTTCCGGGGGGTAACCACGCTCTTGGAGGATGGGTACCAGCAACTGGTAGTCGGCAATGGAATCCACATCGCAGGGCGCCCCGTCTATGCCTCCCTGCCCATCGGTGTCGCCGCCGATCGCCGCGTGATCGGCGTTGCCGGCCACCTGGCACACATGATCTATATGATCGGCCGCATGGGATAGTGATATATCCTCGCGGCGGAAGTGGTCGCGCCGGCTGTATCCCCCGGTATCAGACCAGTCTAGGGTGAACCAGGGACAGAGCATCCAGGTATCCATGGACGCGCCGATGACGCCGCCCCGTGCGATGACGATCCTGAGTTGATCGTCGGTGAACTGGCGCTGTCCAGGGACCAGGGCGCGGCAATTCTGGTGACTCGCCAGCACCGGTCCTTTGTACAGATCCACGGCTTCGTAGAAACTCTCGTCTGAAATGTGGGTAAGATCGAGGAGCATGCCGCAGGAAGACATCTCACGGAGCAAATCCCTGGCGGGAGGCAACAGGCCGCCGCTCGTACCCGTGCCATGGGCATAGGTACTCGGACCGTAGTGGGTCAGGCTCACCACCCGCACTCCCGCCTCGAACCATTCATGGACCTGGCCGGGCCAGAGGATAGGATCGGCGCCCTCCATGCCAAGGATGAAACCGACGGGCAACGCTTCGGTATCCTCTGCTTTTTCCCAGGTTTCCATATGTTTCGCGAAGGCTTCTCCACAGGTAAGTACGACACCTTCTCCCTGTTTCTCCAGCATGTGGTAGTAGGCGACCTGCCCACGGGCGAATCCGTAGACCGAAGCAGTTCCCCGGAGGCCGGTCAACACACTGTTCTCCCGCTTGCGGCGCACGGTGAATTTCATCAGGGCGGCCGCAACCCTGCCACGGCGCATCTCGGGCAGACAGGCGAAGGCGACGTTTTCCTGGTGATCGTCGGCGACGCGCACGTCGGCAAGGGTGAGCGTAAGGTCCCTGTTGAGTTCGATGCCGCCGTATGCCATGGGATAGTCGCCGTCGAAGATGAGCATGATGTAATTCCGTTTATGAATGGTGTAAAAGGATGTGGTTCTCGTGGTGATCGATTTGATTGATTCGATGGATGCAGGGTAACGGAATCTGCGCCACGACGGCACTATAACCTGACGGAGGTGGCGCCACCCTCTGATCGTATGCAGTAAGCAGTCCATTTTCCAGGCGCATGATTGATGAAACGATACCCGCCGGTCCGAGGGGTGTCAATACAATTCACCTGATGGTACCCCCTTTTTGAGACCGGCCGCGCGCCTGTCCTTGCGCTCACGTAACCATTGGCGTATAATAGGCTTCCGTGAAACAAGGACCGTGAATCTATCGTCTTACCTGTTGGGAGTTCCCGGTCAATACGCTTGTATGTCAATTACGGAATCATACTGATGCGCGCATGTGTGCTTGTTGAACCCGGACGTATCGAAACCCGCGACGACGTTGATCATCCCATCGCAGGACCGGACGACGTAGTCGTGCAGGTTAAATCCGCCCTGACCTGCGGAACTGACCTGAAGGCCTATAGAAGAGGGCATCACCTTATGCCGCCCCCAACCCTGTTCGGCCACGAGTTTTCCGGGGTAGTCGTCGACAAAGGGAATAGGGTGGATCGGTTCGCCGTCGGGCAACCCGTCATGTCCGTGCATACTGCGCCTTGCGGAGAATGCGTCTATTGCGAAAGGTCGCTTCAGAATCTATGCCCACACCTGACGAAAACAATGGTCCTGGGCGCCTATGCCGAGTACGTCAGGGTGCCCGCCGCGGTGGTCGACGTGAACATGTACCCCAAGCCCGATGACCTGGGCTATCGCGAGGCGGCCATGCTGGAACCCCTGTCCTGCGTGGTCTACGGTATAAGCCAGGCGCCCGTTGGATCTTTGGACTCCGCGGTCGTCATCGGCGCCGGCGCCATTGGACTGTTGCACGTCATGGTGCTGAAGGAAATGGGCGTGAAGCAGGTGATCGTTTCAGGTCGTCACGACTACCGCCTCGAAATGGCGAAAAAGGCAGGGGCGGACTGCGTCATTGACAGCACCGGCGTGAACGCCACCGAAGCCGTACTGGAAGCCACCGAAGGGCAGGGTTCTCCCATCGTGTTCGAATGCACGGGTCTGCCCGCTGTCTGGGAAGAGGCCGTTATGATGGTCAGCAGGGGTGGATGCGTCGTCCTCTTCGGCGGGTGCCCGGGCGGCACTTCGGTAACCTATGATACCGCCAGGCTCCATTACGACCAGATCACCCTAATGGGCATCTTTCACTTCACTCCGGAAGCGGTGCGCAGCTCCTATCAACTGCTCGCGGATGGCCGACTCGACGTTTCGCCCCTGATCACAGGCGACCGCACGCTGGAGGAAGTGCCGAAGACCTTCAGGAACTTCATGGGGAAAGACGCGCTGAAGTATGCGATCATTCCCTGATTCCAGGAGGAACCACCCATGAAAGCGGCCAAGGTATACGATATCGACGATATCCGTATCGAGGAGATGGCCACGCCGGCTATCACGGCGCGCGATGCCCTGGTGAAGATGCGCATTTGCGGTATATGCAGCGGTGATGTTACCCCCTGGTACATCCGGCGGAAGGCGCCCATCGTCATCGGTCACGAGCCGGCCGGGATCATCGAGGCGCTGGGCGACGAGGTCGAGGGATTGTCCCTGGGAGACCGTGTATTCATTCATCACCACGCGCCTTGCTATCGGTGCCGCCATTGCCGCCGCGGCAATTTCGTCATGTGCGCCACCTGGAAGAAGACCCGACTCGACCCGGGCGGCGCGGCCGAGTATGTCCGGGTGCCTGAAATCAACCTCAGGTACGATACCCTGTTGCTGCCGGATTCGGTCTCCTTCGACGACGGCGCGCTGATCGAACCTGTGGCCTGTTCGGTGAAGGCGGTCGAACGTGCCCGCATCCGCCCAGGCGACATCGTGCTCGTCATCGGGCTGGGCTTCATGGGTGTGTTGAACGGGATCGTGGCGCGGCAGTACGGCGCGAAGATGGTCATCGGCGCCGACCGGGTGCCGTATCGACTGGACAAGGCGCTCGAACTCGGCATGGACCACGTCGTGGACGTGCGGGAGCACGACCTGGCGGAGTCCGTACGGGAACTTACCGGCGGCGTCATGGCCGACGCGGTCATCGTAGGCCCCGGAAGCGTCGCCGCAATGCAGACCGGACTGACCTGCGTAGGCAAGGGCGGAATCGTTCTCCTTTTCATGTCCTCCCCCGAGGAGGATGTGCTTGCCTTCAGGCCCTACGACCTGTACTTTAACGATGTGTCTATCGTGTGCAGCTATTCCTGCGGCCCACGCGACACGCGCATGGCGCTGGACCTGATCGAAGCCGGGTTGGTTACTTCCGACCAGGTGGTAACCCACCGCTTTCCATTGTCGGAGACACAGCGGGGCATGGAGGTCACCGCCGCTGCACAGGATTCCTTGAAAGTGTTGATTCACATCAATGCCTGAATGTTACTTCAACGAGTGTTCTCAATATTCCATTGAGTAGAAGGAGGAGCAGAAATGTCTGACTATGATGTCCGGGATCAGCTTCCCGGCGGCAATATACCGTATCTTAAAATCGTCATCGGAATCGTTGTCCTGTTGGTGCTGTACAATTCTTACGCCGTAATCGGCGCCGGCGAGCGCGGGGTGGTATTCAGCAAGTTCGGCGGCATACAGGACCGGATCCTCGACGAAGGAATAAGATTCAAGACGCCCTTTATCGAGGACGTGATTCAGGTCGATGTGAAGATCAAGAAGGCGGAGACCGCCGCCACGGCCTCTACCAAGGACCTTCAGACGGTTTCGTCCACGATCGCGTTGAACTACCATGTCGATCCCGGTGAGGTTAATACGGTCTACCAGGAAATCGGCATTTTCTTCAAGGAACGCGTCATCGATCCCGCCGTCCAGGAAGCCGTCAAGGCGGTGTCCGCACAGTACACCGCGGAGGAATTGATTACGCGCCGCGAGGTAGTCAAGGAAGAGATCAAGGCTTCCCTCACGCGACGACTCCTGAACTTCAACATGATCGTGGACGAGTTCAACATCGTCGATTTTGCTTTCTCCAACAACTTCAACACGGCGATCGAAGCCAAGCAGATGGCCGAGCAACAGGCCCTTAAGGCCCAGCGAGACCTGGAACGGATCCGTATTGAAGCCGAGCAGAAGATCGCATCGGCCCAGGCGGAGGCCGAGTCCCAGCGCTTGCAGCGTACCACGATTACTCCGACGCTGCTGCAACTGCGGGCGATCGAGAAATGGGACGGCCACTTCCCGCAGGTCATCGGCCAGTCCATGCCCTTTATTGACCTGAAAACCTTGCAAGGCAGAACTAACTGACGAAACCGCGATTCAGGGCGCAAGCGGTCCATATATCCGACCTCCAGGGAGAGAGTAGCCATACATGATCGGATTGAACAGTCCGGAATTCACGAGGGCCGTCACCGCGGAGTGGGACGGCGAACGGAGTCCTGACGGACGTCCCGTCGTGCCTGGCGACATACTTGAACGGATGAAGAAAGTTACCATCGAGGAAGCCTGGGGCGTCATAGGAAGCAAGGGCTATAATCACCAGTTCGCCGGAGACTGGCAGATGCTCCACCCCGATCGCACCCTGGTCGGTCGGGCGGTAACCGGAGTCTTCGTACCCACCCGGCCGGACCTGGAAACAACCGTGCAGGAAGAGGGTCGGAAGCACGGCTGTATCGGCGGAGAAAACTCCTGGGTGATAGACACGCTCGAACCAGACGACGTGATCGTCATCGACCTTTTCGGCAAAGTGAAATTCGGCACTTTCGCCGGCGACAATCTAGGCAATTCCATTTATGCCAAGACCGGTACTGGCATGGTCATCGACGGAGGCATCAGGGATCTGCAGCGACTATATGAGATCCCCATGGCCTCCTACATCCGCGGGGTCGATCCCACGGCCATTGCGGACGTAACCCTGCTCGGCATCAACGTGCCGGTCCGTATCGGACTCGAGGCTACCTGTGTTCCCGGAGATATCGTGCTTGGAACGCGGGAAGGGGTCATCTTCATTCCGCCCCACCTGGCGGAACAGGTCGTTACCGAATCGGAAGAAACCAGATTGCGCGACGCATGGGGACATCAGCAGCTTCGCGAGGGAAACTACACACCCGGCGAAATCGACCGCGACTGGACACCCGAAATGACGGCTGAATTCGAGACCTGGAGACAGCGTCAGACCGCGGAAGACCAGTAAGCGCCATCGTTTCATTGCTAA
Source organism: bacterium (assembly GCA_965225915.1). Taxonomy (GTDB): domain Bacteria; phylum JAAXHH01; class JAAXHH01; order JAAXHH01; family JAAXHH01; genus JAAXHH01. The sequence continues at coordinate 3,156,655 of OZ245326.1, read as the reverse complement.
ATACAAAATCCAACGGTATTGCAGCCTGAATTATGTGCTATTCAGGCATTTTGCGTTTATCAGACTTTTTATGCTTGTCCGGTATATCTAAACCAGATATATTTAGGTCGAATCGTATTATTTCTATTCATATCACATTATGGCCAGACAATACTCACCTACCCTGCTCGGATACGTGCTGCTGGGAATGTTGAATCAGCTTCCCCGATCGGGTTACGACGTCCGCATGGAAATGGAAACGACGCCCGTGGGGCATTTCAGCAGCAGCCCCGGTTCGATCTATCCCGCCCTTCAGTTGCTGAAAAAAAACGGGCTGATTGAAAGCGAAGTGGTCCACCGCTCCCGTTTGAAGCCAAGAGAAGTGTTTCACGTGACCGATAAAGGGAAAAAGGCACTTCGGGCCTGGTTGCGCAAGAGACTCGCAGTATCCGACTTGAGAGACAACCTTTCCGAGCTGATGCTCCGGTTCCGGTTCATGGAGGAAACAGTGAGCAGCGCCGAGACTTTGCAGTTTCTAACGGACTTCCGTCGTAAGGCAAAGACTTATGCCAGCATCCTCAACTCACAAACCCGGGTACAGTCCGAATCTTCTCCCCATTTCGCCCTGGCCTTGCAACGGGAGATTGCCATGGTAAAGATGCACATCGAATGGTCTGTGCAGGCGATAGAAGCTTTCGAGGCGATTAAGACGAGTCAGTCCTAGCGTGACGGTTTCACCGGCATCTCAATAGCCGGCAAAACAAAACAAGGAAAAGGAAGGCCATTTCATGAGACCGAACAAGCTCAGGACGATTCTGAACACCGGCCAGCCCTCCCTGTCCACCCACATTCATACGGTATGGCCCTCCGTGGTCGAAATCGTGGGGCACACCAGCCGATACGACTATGTCGAATTCGTGGGAGAATACGGGCCCTACGACCTGCACGACCTGGACAACCTCGGCCGCGCCGCCGAACTCCACGATCTTGGCCTGATGATCAAAGTCGACCAGGAACCGCGGGGATTCCTGGCGCAACGGGCCATCGGTTCCGGTTTTCAGAGCGTGCTTTTCGCCGATTGCCGGACGCCGGACGATTTCCGGTCCTGCGTGGACATCGCGCGGCCGGATACACCCGAATCTAAAGGAACCTACGGCGTCGCAACGCGGAGGTTTTCCTACATGGGATATGGCGGCGGGCAGGACTACGTGGACGCCCTGAATGAAATCGTCGTGGCAGTAATGATTGAAAAGGGACCCGCAGTGGACCACATCGAGGAAGTCCTCCAAATTGAGGGTATCGACATGATCCAATGGGGGCCGGCCGACTATTCCGTCAACGTAGGCAAAATCGGTCAAAGAGAAGCGGTGAGAGACGTGGAACGCATCGTGATTGAAAAGTCTCTCGCCGCGGGCAAGCATCCTCGCGCGGAAATAAACACCGCGGACCAGGCACGGTATTATCTGGACCTTGGCGTACGCCATTTCTGCATAGGCACGGATGTGCATATACTCCACGCATATTGGCAGCAGGAAGGCGAAGAAATGCGCAAGGCGCTGGATGGTTCATGACGATCTCCTGCTGTACCTGGGCCCTGGCGGGGACGGAAACGGACGTGCTGACCGGTATCGCCTCGACGGGTCTTCGCCATATCGACCATCGCCCCTTCGATTTCAGGTCCTCCGAATCCCGCCGCCTGATCTCGGACCTTGAGCTTACGCCCACGTGTATGGCGACAGGTTTCGGCATGCCGGAAGGTGCGGCTCTCGACGCAACCGATGTCAACGCCCGGACCGCGGCCATCGAACATACCCGGCGGGCCCTCGAATACGCCCATGAAACCGGTATCCAAAGGGCATACATCTTGCCGGGAGAAGAGGGTGGAAAGGAGTCGCTCAAACGGTACGCGGATTCCGTGGCCGGCCTCGCCAATGCAGCGGCAGGATACGGCATTAAACTGTGTATCGAGCATTTTCCTGGGAAGGCTTTGGCGACGGTACGGGATACCCTCGACTTCATCGCGGAACTGGGCCACGGCGGTCTGTATCTGCTGTTCGATATTGGGCACGCCCAGATCTCGAAAGAAGATCCTGCAGGGGCTGTTGCGATGGCGGGTGATCGTCTGGGCTACTTCCACCTCGACGACAACGACGGCCGGTGCGATCTCCACTGGGCCCTGTGCGACGGGGTGCTCACAGAGGACAAGCTGCAGAATACCCTGGCTACACTCGTCGACATCGGATACGACGGTCCGGTCAGCCTCGAAATGAACCCGGCGCTCCCCGATCCGCTGGCAGCCATAGATGACGGTTTCCGCCGTGTAAGTTCCCTCTACCAGTCCACCACGGATCCGTCATCGGCCAGGTAACTCTCGCCGCTTTCCCAGTCGTGGTCGATCTTGTCCTCCATGGCGTCGTCGTCCAGTTCAATTCCCAGACCCGGCTCCGTGGGCAATTCCACGAACCCATCCTTGAAGACGAAGGGCCTTTTGAGGTATCCCTCACCCAGCGTGGTGTGCTCCTGGGCGACGAAATTGGGAATCGAGGCGTCCAGCTGTATGCAAGCGGCCAGTGAGATCGGGCCCAGGGGATTGTGGGGCGCGATACCGCCGTAGTAGGCTTCCGCCATGCCCGCGATGAGTCTTACCTCGAAGATACCGCCGGCATGACACAGATCCGGCTGGAGAATGGACGCGGCCTGCTTTTCCAGGATCTCGCGGAATCCCCACTTGGTGAAAATGCGTTCTCCCGTGGCGATAGGCAGGTGGGTGCCCCGGGCGATTTCGGCGAGCACGTCGACGTTCTGGCACTGGACGGGCTCTTCCACGAAGAAGGGCTGATAGGGTTCGAGTTCCTTGATGAGCAGTTTGGCCGTCTGGGGACTGACCGCCCCGTGGAAATCGATGGCGAGATCGATTTCGGGCCCGGCGGCTTCCCGCAGTTGGGCGAAATGGTTGGCGGCCGTGTCGACGAAGGCTTTCGTCTCGATGATACGGGAGGGGTTCTCCATGTGGACGCCGGTCTTGAAACAGGTGAATCCCTGTGCGATCGAATCCCCGATGGTCGCCGGATCTCCGCCGCCCGTGTAAAGCCGGATCCGGTCCCGCGTGGGACCGCCCAGCATCTGGTATACCGGTACGCCCAGAGCCTTGCCCGAGAGATCCCACAGCGCCTGTTCCACCCCGCTGAGCGCGCTGGTCAGAATCGGTCCCCCCCTGTAAAAGGCGTGACGATACATGGCCTGCCAGTGGTGGACCACCCGGGTCGGGTCCTTGCCGATCAGGTACGGCTCGAGTTCGGCCACGGCCTGGGCGCAGGTCTTCGCCCGACCTTCCAGAATAGGCTCACCGAGTCCCACCAGTCCCTCGTCAGTATGCACCTTCAGAAACAGCCAACGAGGCTTGACCAGAAAGGTCTCCAGCTTCGTGATTTTCATGTTATGCCTCTCCGGATAATGAAGTAGCGTTCAAGCAGCGTGACGAATGAACGAAACCGTCCTCTATACTGCCCTGGACAGTTTATACACCTGGGATTGTCCGCACTATACCCGGATAACCCGTCCGAATTGGTTCCCCTACCGCGCCCCACAAGCCTGCAAACAACCCTGCATGTGGCCGCGGGTCTCCGCGGCGATTACGCAGCACTGCTCCACCGAATACGACTTCGCCCCGATGACTTCGAGATTGACTGGTCCGTCATAGCCACCCTCGTGCAGGGCAGTGATATACCCTACCAGATCGATATCGCCCCGCCCGTTGGCCTGGTCCTCCGGCGCGCCGGGACCGGACTGGCGGCCTTTGCAGTCGCGGATATGGACGTGCCTGACACGGGAGATCACGGCCTTGATGGCTTCCACGGGATTCTCGCTGGCGCGGTGAATGTGGGACGGATCCATGTCGATCCCAAAGGCGGGTGATGAAATGGCTTCCATGGCCCGAAGCGTCGTCGGAGTGTCGTAAATGCTGGCACCCACATGGGCCTTGACGCACAGGACGACGCCGTAGGTCTCCGCCCGGTCAGACAGCCTGCCGAGGGAGTCAATAGACGCCTGCAGGCTTTCCTCGTCGCCGGATTTTCCGCTGGGCCCGCAGTTGATGATCGGTATCCCGATCTCGGCCGCGGCCTGGAAGGCGGATTCCATGACCTGATCGTCCTGGGATGGCTGCTCCATGGCCAGGAGTTCCAGGCCGTAATCCCGCGACAGACGCTTGATTTCCGGCGAGATGGTCCGCCAGTCCGACAGGACGAGATGCTCGCTCATGCCGTTGATGGCCGACACTTCTATACCGTCGTACCCGGCCATGGCCAGGTACTTGAAGGCCGTATCCATGTCAAATCCACCGAACAGTACCGAGTTTGCGCCTAGCTTCATCGTTTCTCCTTAATTGATATAAATCAGTATCGTAAACTGGTCTGAATCAGTATCGAACAGCTGGTAGGTTTAGTACTGAACGGTTAACACAGTTAGTATCGAACGGTTACCACGCTATCCGTATCCCAGGATTCGATGGCGCTTTCTATGATCAATTGAGCGCGCAAGGCGTCCTCGGCCTTCGCGTCGATCTCCTCCGGCGCCGCGCCTTCCAGGTTCTGTTCGATCCAGCGGGTGATCCGCGAGCCGAAAGTCTCGGAGAACCCCATCATTCCGCCCAGGTATTGACAGGATTCCACTTCCCGGGAGAACCGTGGGTAGAACTCCAACTGCTCGCAGGCTTCGCGTATGACGAACCGGGCATCCGAACCCACGACCTCGCAGGTCTCCAGCCCATAGCTTCCACCGGCGTCGTAGCTTCCGGTCAGGTGACCCACGACGCCGTTCTCGAACAGCATGTTGACCTGGACGTTGGACCATATTTTCCTTCCTTTGCCCTTCTTGAAGAAGGCCTGGACTTTTTCCACGTCGCCGCAGAAATAACGCATCACGTCGATGGAATGGGGATGGAGCGCCCGCATGTGGAAATGGGGCGAACTCTCGTTGGGGTTGTTGATCCACATCGTCATGTTGATGATATTCAGATCGCCCAGCCGGCCGCCGTCGACCCACTCCTTCGCCCGCATCGCTGCCGGCGTGAATCGGTGGTTGAGGTTGATCCCGTAGCATATGCCCCGCTGCCGCGCCAGCGCGACCATCTCCCTGGCCTTCGGGATCTCGTTGGAAATGGGTTTCTCTCCCAGCACGGCGATGCCGGCGCCCAGCAGTTCCATCGTCGGCGCGTAGTGGTCGCCGCCGTTTTCAACGCCGGCCGTACAGACGCTGGCCACGTCGATTTTCAGTTCGCTATTCAACAGGTCGCCGACACTGTAAAACGCCCGGCACCCGTAGGTTTGCGCCGCCTGGTCGGCCTTGTCCTTCAGGGCGTCGCATACGGCCACGATGTTGCAGGCTTCGTGTTCCTGGTATATCCGGGCATGGTTGTTTCCAATCCCTCCCATGCCTACCACCGCGATATTCAAACCCATCTTCACACGCTCCTTTACGTTTAACTATGCTTCTTTAGGTGTTACGCGCGACCAGGCGCCTCCAAAGCAGGAAAGGCTTTGAATCGGCTTCGGATCGATGCCGACTACCTGCCGCGGGCTTGCATACGGGCGGCCTGGCCAGGATCCCCGATATGCATCGTATCGTAGGCCTGCTGCGAGGATTTGAATGCCCCCACTCCCTCGTGTCCGTGCCAGTCTCCCTGGGTGAGCATGGGGTTGCGCTTCCCGGTCTCCCGGACTCGCTTCCGAATCCAGGTCCGCATCCGCTTTTGGAGCAGGTTCACCACCTCCGGGAGTTCCTCGGCCAGGTTGTGATTCTCGTCGGGGTCCTCCACCAGGTTGTACAACTCGACCGGCGGCTTGAAATGAAAATCCGGTTCCAGGGCCACCATCATCTTCCACTGCGGCGTCCGCCAGCCGTGCTTGCGCATCCACGTGCACTCGGTAATGTAGAACTCGCTGTCATAGGACGAAACCGTACCATCTACAAGCGGCATCAGGCTGTTGCCGTCAAAGTCGATCCCGGCTTCGATCTCGGCCAGGTCCAGTATGGTGGGTACGAGATCCTTGTGCTGGTTGTATCCGCTTATGCGGCTGTCCGCAGGTATTTTGCCCGGATACCGTATGATGAGCGGCACATGCAGCGTCACGTCGTAGAGTCCGTGGTGATCGAACCAGCATTCGTGATCGTAGAGCGTCTCACCGTGGTCTCCATTGAGAATCACGATCGTTTCGTCCATGATGCCGTTCGCCTCGAGAGCGTTGAAAATTGTCTGGATACAGGCGTCCATATATGCGAGGGCGCCGTCGTACTGCGCGATCACGTAATCCTTGTCGGTGATGCCGGGCGGCATCCAGGAAGCGAAGAAGTCGCAGAAGGGCTTAAACGCCATGACCGGGTCCATGGACATGTTCTTTGGATCACACTCGTCGCCGTGGTAGAACATGCGCTCGTAGGGCTCCGGAGGCAGGTACGGAGCGTGGGGATCCATGTGGCGGAGAAAGAGAAAGAAGGGGCCGCGCCGTTTGGCGAGCCGGCCCAGTTCCGGTATCGCCACGTTGTTTAGTTCCTGCGCCTTGGGACTGCGTCCTTCGTTCCAGCTGCCCCAGCTCGGGTATTCCACGTACTTGTCGAAGCCCCTCGAAGAAGGGTTTCCACCGAACCCCACACAGGTGGATGTGTAGCCGTGTTCCCGCAACATCTCGGGCAGTGTCTTCATGTCCTCCCGAAGACCGCCCTTGTGCCGCAGGGCCACCACCTGTGTGCCGAAAGCGTCCAGGCCGGTCAGCATGGAGGCGTAGGCGCTCGTCGTGGGAATATGGGCGCTGTACGTCTTCTCGAACAGGGCGCCGCTCTCGGCGAACCGGTCGATGTGGGGCGTGGTCTGGCGATGGTAACCGTAACAGCTCATGTGATCGGCCAGAAGCGAATCCACCCCCATCAATACTATATTGGGACGCTTCTTCCGTCGCTGGCGAGTCTTAGCCATGGGTTGATCCTCGTTGCTATGGGTTCGGTATCAGGAATCCTGTGTTTGAATACTGTGTGCTTCGATCTGTGTACTATTCCGGCATGAAGAACTCGTACCGGTCCGGGTCGCCGTAGCCGTCGACCCACGTTTCCTTCAGGCCCTGGTGATCCACAGCGGCCTTGACGATGAGCTTGTTGAACTGGCTGACGTTTTCCGAGTCCATGTAGGTTTCCACGGGCATCCAGAAACACTCTTCTATCTCCGTGGCCTGCATCTCGATGATCTGGTGCAACGGCTTCAACCTGCAGACAAAGTAGATATCCGACTTGTCGTACCGGTATCCATGCCAGTGCCGGAAGCAGATCAGTCCATCGAAGCTGGTCGGCACGCCCGTTTCTTCAAATACTTCCCGGACGACGCCCTCGGCAAGGTGCTCCTCCGGGTGTAACGCCCCTCCAGGCAACTTGTAGTAGGGCGCGCGTCCTCCTCGAAACCGTTCACAAACTACGAGCAGTTCGTTTTTGTCGTTGATCACCACGCCGCCGGCGCCGATATAATGGGTCGCGTACAAAGGCACGAAGGCGTCATCTACCAGCCGAAGCGTCAGCATGAGGTACTCGGGTGTGCTGTGATGAAAGACGCTTCCCGCGTCCACCAGTATGGGAATCAGGAACGCACGGGACAGGGGTACTTTAAACCAGGCGACCTGAAGACCTTCCTCTTTCCACTCCCGTATCGAATGGACCAGATGCGCCTTGAATCCATCCGGTATGTCCGGCAGGGCATCGGGCTCAACCTCCACGCCGTGGAAACGGTTTCGCTGTCCCTCGATTCCGTTCAACACACTCTCCTCGTGCATTCGGTTCCCACTAAACCTTCTAGTTCAAAACGGCCCGGCTCTCGGTCACGCTGGCCTTGAGCCGGTTTAAAACTCCCTCCAGACCACGAATGGCGCTGGCCCAGAAATCGGGTTGGGTAAGTTCGATTCCCGTACTTCGCCGCACCACGTTTTCCGCCGTGTCGCTTCCGGTCAGTTTCAGATACTGCTCGTATCTCGGCAGGAACGCCGGACCTTCCTTCTCGTACTGGGCGAAGAGACCCCTGCTGAGCAGGTAGCCAAAGGTATAGGGGAAATTGTAGAACGTGGTGTCCGTGATGTAAAAATGGAGCTTGCTCGCCCAGAAATAAGGATCTCCGCCCTGGGGATCCAGCACGTCCCCCATTACGCGGCGCTGCGTATCGACCATCAGTTCCTTCAGCCTGCCCACGCTGACCTCTCCATCCGCCCGTTCTTCGTGGAAAGCCTTTTCGAACTCGAATCTTACCGGTATGTCCAGCAGGTAGACCGCGGCGTGACTGGCCTCCATATTCAGCAGGGAGGCCTTCGTTTCAGGACGTATACCCGGCTCCTCAAGCAATCCCCGCATGAGCAGCATTTCTCCGAAAGTGGAAGCGGATTCGGCCAGGGTCATGGGATAGGAGCGGTTCAGCGTCCGTTGCTCCCGCATCAGGTGTCCATGAAAAGCATGGCCCAGTTCGTGGGCCAGCGTCAACGCGTCGCCCATGTTGTCGTTGTAGGTCATGTAGACGCGGGACTCTTTCGTCATCGGAGATCCCGTGCAGAAGGCGCCGGGACGCTTGCCCGGTCGGGGCGACCAGTCGATCCATTTTTGATCATAGGCCGCGCTTGTGTATTCCGCCAGAGCCGGATAGCCGGAGGCGAAGGCCCGATGCACCAGCGACTTGGCGTCCCGCCAGGAGAGATCGTCCTGGTTATGTACCGTGAGTGGAGCCGAGAGATCGTACCAGCACAAGGTATGGCCTCCCAGGAGCCCTGCCTTGTACTTCAATATGTTGCGGGCTGTCCCCAACTTCGCGAAAATCGCTTCGAACATGGCGTCCAGGGTCTTGCGCGAGATCGCAGCCTGAAAGAGAGCCCGGTCGAGATAGTGGTCAATACCCCTGTGGCGATAGAGGGTCAACCTGCTGCCCCCTATGGCGTTCAGTGCGGCCGCCGGCACGGTTTCGACCGAGGCCCAGGCGTAATTGCCTCCTTCGAAGGCAGCGCGGCGTACTTGGCGGTCGGGATGTTCCATCAAGGCGCGACGCTGTGACATGGGCAACCGGTCCCGCCGGCCATCCGGATACGCCATTTCGAAGGTCAGTTTGCCCGATACCCGGTCGTAGAGACGGCCCCAGGCTTCGATACCGTCCACCCCAAGGTCCGACGCCAGGTGTTCTTTCTCCGTGGACATGGTGTGCTGGGATTGCTCGCGGATCCGGGAAAGGCGGTACCGGGCGTCTTGAAGAGCGGGTCGGGACGTGAAAGCTTCGAACACCTCTTCGGAAGAAGACTCGAATCCTCGCTGTAATTCCACGTGGACCCTGGACATCCGAGCTTCCAGAAGGCTCAGCGTTCCCTCTTCGGTGGCGAAAGCCTCGTTGTTCGCATCGGCGGAGGTCAGACAGGAAACATAGGAACTCAGGTGCCTCAACCGGGTGACGGCGTTCTCGAAGGAGAGGACGATCCGTTCCCAAGCTTCCAGGTTATCGAGGTTTAGCGCCGGTATGCCGGATGCTTCGGACTGCAACGCGACCAGGTCGGCCTGCAGGCCATCCCTGAAACGGCGCATTTCCGGTCCGTCGTAAGTCGGAAAGTATGAACCGAGATCCCAATCCATGTAGCTACTACCCGTCCCTTCTTATCCTCTTCTCAGGACCTGGCCCGGACGGTGCTCGGTGGGCTCGTGACTGTCGATCACCGGAGTGCCGTTGACGAAAACATGGGGAATGCCGGAGGGAGACTGTATCGGCGCTTCGAAGGTGGCCCGGTCGGCCACGGTTTGGGGATCGAAGACGACCACATCCGCGGGAAATCCTTCGCGCAGCACGCCGCGGTCTTTCAGCCTGTAGCGTTCCGCCGGAAAACCACTCATCTTGTAAACGGCTTCTTCCAGGGAAAGCAGCTTGCGCTCCCTTACGAATTTCCTGAGCATCTGCGCGAAACACCCCTGTCCCCGCGGATGGGGATGGGTACAGTCATAGACGCCGTCACTGGCGACCATCATGAGTGGATGGGGCGCCGTCCTGTTCAGCACGGCCTCGCATTCTGCTGCCGGCAGTGGCCAGAACATGATAAACGCCTGTATGCCGTCTTCCTCGAGCACGAGGTCGTAGGCGAACTCCTCGTTGGACTTGTTCACGCTACGCGCCGCCTCTCCGAGGGTCATGCCCGCGAATTTTCCCGAACGCGTATAGCCGATATACTGCCGGTCGGCCAGGTTCGTCGACCTCAGGTGTTCGAGCGCTTCGCGACGCGTATCCGGCTGGCGCATCCGATCCAGGACTTCGTCGGGGCTACCCGTCTGTATCCACATGGGAAGCTGCATCGTGATGTGGGTCATGCCGGCGGGGTATAAATAGGATTCGAAGGTGATGTCCACCCCGTCCTTCATCGCCTGGTCCAGAATCGGTCCCGTCACGCCGTCGACGCGTTCGTGGGATACGTGTACGGGAATACCGCTGGCCCGGTTCAGGTCGATGATCTCCTGCCAGGCCCGGTCCCGCCCCAGGATCTGGTACCTCAGATGGGCGGCGTAGATCCCGTCGTACTCCAGCGCCACTTTGCACAGCGCGACCAGTTCCTCGAAGGGCGAGTTGGCACTGGGCTGGTAGTCCAGTCCCAGGCAGAGGCACCCGGCACCGGCTTCCATCCACGCCCGGGTCTCCGATTCCATGATTTTCAACTGGTCCCTGTCGGGTGGTCCGGGGGCCCATCCCTTGGCCTTGACGCGAACGGCGCAGTGCGGCACCTGGGGATACACGTTCGCGGGCGAACGGCCGGGAAACAGGTCCAGGTAGGATTCAATGGTGGGCCAGTTGACCGGCTCCAGGGGCTCGCCGTACGCGAACTGAGTGTAGTTCCACAGGGGCAGTGCCTCCTCGGGCGAAAGACCCGCCCAGCCGAATCCGTCGGGTGCCAGCAGTTGTGTCGTCACACCCTGGCGGATACCCCCCATCTGGTCCCGGCCGCCGAGCAGTGAATTCTCGGAGTGGACGTGGACGTCGATGAAGCCAGGGCAAACGATGTGGCCGCGGGCGTCCAGGGTCCTGGCGGTCTCGGCGTCCGACAGGTCCCCGATCCCCGCAACGCGCCCATCCCGCAGCCCCACGTCCGCCAGGTACCGGTCGGTCTTGCCGGTACCATCGATAACCTCACCACCGCGAATGACGAAATCAAAGGCCATCGGTTCCTCCAGTCATGATCTATCCGGCCACGGAAAACGGGCCTTGTACTCGGGTTTGCCCTGAATGTCCTGGCGCACGCGAAACAGGCCGCCTCCGCGGTAGCCCTGTCCGTATGCCTTCCAGTCGTAGTCCTGCGGGTCGAGCGGCGAGCCGGGTTCAACCGAGATCCCCGCGGTCGTGACGTAGATGTCGGTCAGATCTGCGCCCCCGAACATGACGCTCGAAGTCTGTATCGCCGGCAGTGCGATGCGGCGCTCCTCCACGCCGTCGGGGTCGAATCGGATGATGCAACCATCGAACCAGACGGCGGTCCATACGAATCCTTCGGCGTCGACCGTCATACCGTCCGGCACCCCGGCGGTGCCCGGCAGTCTGACGAAATCGCGCCGGTTGGAAACGGAACCGGTCGTCTTGTCGTAATCGTAGGCGTATATCGTCCGCACGGCGGAATCGGTGTAATACATGATGGACCCGTCCGGCGAATATCCCATGCCGTTGCTGCACCCGATCCCCTCTTCGATGACTTCCACGCTTCCGTCTGAGTCAAAGCGGTATAGTCTGCCCAGACCGCCGTCGATCACGGAGCCGGCAAACATCCGGCCTCCCGGGTCGGCCGTCACGTCGTTGAAGCGCAGCAACTCGCCTTCATGGGTCTCGTCGAAAACACGAACCCAGTCGTCGTCGGAGTTCCAGAGTACGATTCCGTCCCAGATGCACGCCACAAGACCGCCGTATTCGTTGAAGGCGAACCCGCCGACGTTGAAACCGTCGTGCACCTGGCGGTTCTGATTCGTAGCCGGGGCATAGTGGAAAAACCGACCGGTCCGGATGTCGGTCCAGATCAGTGAATTGCTGTCCGGATCCCAGACCGGTCCCTCGCCCACCATCGCGTTTACTTCCGCAATCTTCTCAATGGTCGCCATCATGGCATGCTCCAATTGAACAGTCGTGTTGCCACGAAAAAAACAGGGGTGATTTTGAGGTGCAGCGCCGCCGAGGCAGGCCTTGTCGACGGGACTGCAATTATATATACCAAAAGATGTCCCGGGTCAAGGCAGGACATCGGCGAGAAACGTGAGCGACTGCCACGGGATACCCGGATCGCGTTTGGCGAGAAGCCCGGGACTTGCGCCAGGTGTGCTTAAAGGACTATATTAACGGCTGCGAAGCCCATTTGCCACCCGTCGGGTCTCAGGTTGTCTCGCGCCAAACCACCCGAAGTAAATGATCATTACTACCGTGTGAGTTCAAATATGAAAACATACCTGGAAGGCTGCGGCGTACCCACGACAAGGATCGGCACGGCCGAAGTTCCGCGCCTGATCATGGGATGCCATCCCTACGATGGCTGTTCCTACCAGGACAAGGAACGGGATGCCGCGAATCTCCGTGTCTTCAGCCGCGTCCAATCGGTAGCCGACGTGCTGCGATACGCTGTCGAGGAAGGGGGCATCACGGCCGTCCAGGTGGACCACATGCTGCCCGAACTCGACCGCCTGCACCTTCAGGCCATCTGGGAGACCGAGCAACAGACTGGTACCCGGATGGGCTTGGTGGCCTATATCCTGATACCGGTGACCCTGGACGGAGAGATCGTCTCCTACTCCAAGCGTGCTCACTCGACTTTTTACGGATGTAACGATGCCCTCGGTGGCTCGGCCTTCCGCGAACATTTCCGCCGCGACGACATCATACGCTACAACCTGGGCGACACCTTCGACGGCATTGTCACCCCGGAGACCGTAGCGCCATACACGGAAAAAGAGGCGGCCCGCTTCGAGATCGACTACGGCGTCCTCGAGCAATACCTGGGTTTCTTCGCCGGATGCGATATCCTGGTCGCCGATCCGGGGGCGGAAATCGACTTGCTCGCGATGACGGGCCGATTCGACCTGATCCGCGAATACCTGGGCTTCCTGCGCCAGCGCTTCGACACCGTGATCACCAGCGTTCATCACGCCGGGGTCACCCTGCCGCTCCTCGAGGCCGAAAACATCCCCGTCGATGGCTACCTGACCACCATCAACGCCCCGGGCACCTTCATGTTTCCCACCCGTGACATGGCCATTGACGCCATAAAGCAGGCCAGCAAACCCGTCATCGCCATCAAGCCGCTGGCAGGCGGACGCTACCTTGGACACAAGGCATTCGAGTACGTGTTCGATGAGATCGGCGCGTCGGCTTCCATGTTCGGGATGGGAACCTTGGGTCAGGTCCGCGATACCACGCGGGCCGCACGCGAGGTGCTGGGAGCGGCATGAGCCGCTGAAAATCCGTATTGGTGCCTATTGAACATGCATTCCAGCCTTTCGTCTCGCTATCTCTCGCTCGATCTCGAAGTCAATAAGAGGAACGGACGAATTCGCGCCTTTGCCGCGGTCCGCCCCGGGGCTGTTCAACAATTTGTTTTTAACCGAGGCGAGTTGTCCACGGCATTGACAGGGCTTGACGACTTTGCTGGTGGCGCAGATTTCCTGATCGGTCACAACCTGATCAATTTCGATCTGCACCATCTGAAAGCCGCGAAACCAGATCTACAGTTGTTGAAACTGCCGCCAGTGGATCCGTTGTGGCTCAACCCCCTCGCCTTTCCCCGCAATCCCTATCACCACCTCGTCAAACACTATCAGGACGGACAACTAAAACGAGGGCAGGTAAACGATCCTGAACTCGATGCCCGGCTTGTGCTAGAAGTATTCAGCAATCAGTATGCCGCGTTACGAGAAGTGGCGCCCGATTTGCTGGTTGCATGGCATTTTCTGACTTCTATGAAACCCGATCACACGGGCTTCGACGCCGTATTCTGGGATATACGGGGTGCAGTCAGACCGACCCGTACGGAAGCGATTGAGGCGATCCGAAAGCAGTTAGACGGAAACGCATGTACAAACCACGGTCAAGAGTTTCTGAACCAAGAGAATTCCAATGGCTGGCCCATTGCGTTCGCAATGGCCTGGCTGTCCGTGTCGGGCGGTAATTCGGTGATGCCGCCTTGGGTTCGACATCAATTTCCACAAGCTGGTGAATTGGTGCGGTTGCTTAGGGACACTCCTTGCTATAAACCGGACTGCGAATGGTGTAGTGAAAAACACGATCCTCGCAAGGAACTAAAGCGATGGTTCGGATTTGATGATTTCCGCTCGGAACCAAAGGACGAGGAAGGTCTCCCCATGCAGCGGGTGATTGTTGAGGCAGCTATGGCCAGGGAGCACGTATTAGGGATATTGCCTACTGGCACTGGCAAATCGCTCTGCTATCAGATTCCCGCCTTATCCCGTTATGACAAGACCGGCGCGTTGACTGTTGTGATTTCACCTTTAGTCGCACTCATGGCAGATCAGGTAGCGGGAATGGAGTCGCACGGAGTCGGTTGCTGTGTCGCGATAAATGGCCTGCTATCGTTGCCCGAACGAGCCGACGCACTGGATAGGGTTCGCTTAGGGGATGCAGGTATTCTGCTTATCTCACCGGAGCAATTGCGTAGTACCGCTGTACGTCGAGTGATCGATCAACGTGAGATTGGAAGCTGGGTATTAGATGAAGCCCACTGTCTCTCGAAGTGGGGACACGACTTTCGTCCTGATTATCGATATATCGGACGGTTTATGCGCGAAAGGGCGGGTAAAGCGCCGATCCCACCGATTATGTGCTTAACAGCGACCGCCAAACCCGATGTAATGACAGATATCAGACAACATTTTAAGGACGAACTCGATGTAGAGCTTGAGGTCTTTGATGGTGGCGCCCATCGCTCCAATCTGGAATTTACCGTTGTACCGACAACCGGAGGGGAGAAGTTCTCGCATATTCATCACGTGTTGTCGACATATTTACCGCCGGAAATGCCCGGTGGTGCCATAGTTTACTGCGCGACACGCCGTCAGGCCGAAGAGGTTGTGGAATTCCTGCAGGATGAGGGAATCAAATCGGACTATTTCCACGCTGGACTGCCTCCTGAGACCAAGAAGAATGTACAGCAATGCTTCGGCAAAGGGGAACTGCGTGTCGTCGCGGCAACCAATGCATTCGGTATGGGTATTGACAAACCGGATGTGCGGTTGGTAATCCACGCAGACATTCCAGGATCACTGGAAAACTACCTTCAGGAGGCCGGTCGTGCGGGACGTGATCGGCAGTCTGCGCGCTGCGTTCTTTTGTATTCGACAGACGACGTCGAACGGCAATTCGGTATGTCGGCGCGGTCAAGACTCACTAGACTAGAAATCCATGGCGTCCTTAGAGCACTTCGCAGTTTGGACCGAAAGAAGCGTTTGAACGGGGAAGTCGTGGCTACGCCGGGTGAGATCCTTAGCGAGGATGAGGAGAAGGCCTTCGAGAGAGACTCAACCACCGATGACACCCGCGTGCGAACTGCCGTCTCATGGCTTGAAGAGGCGGTCTTGTTGACCCGAGAAGAGAATAGGGTACAGGTATTTCCTTCTTCGTTAAAGGTTAACACTATTGAGGAGGTACGCAGTCGCTTTTCCAAACAGCAAATAACCGACGAATACCGAGGTCGGCTACTCAGTATCGCCGAGACGCTGATTGATGCCGATCCGGATGATGGGATATCAACCGACGAACTCATGGGAGTATCCGGGCTCAGTGCCGAAGGCGTCCGTGGCGCCATGTACGACTTGGAACGGCTGGGAATCGCAAGCAATGATACGGCACTTACAGCCTTTGTACATTCGGGTGTGGTTAGGTCATCGCAGAAGCGGTTCAATGAGGCTGCCGAACTGGAGACCGAATTGATCTCGTTGATGCGCGAAATAGGCCCAGATATTGGTAAAAGAGAAAGTTGGCCTCTACATTTGCGCGTCGCCTCGGATAAACTAAGAACTAAAGGTGTTGAAGATCCTCTACCGGAGAAGATCTGGCGCATACTCCGCAGTATCGCCGGAGATGGACGTGGCGAAGGTGGCGACTCCGGCAGCCTGGGTGTGAGACGCATAAACTCGGATTCCGTACAGGTCACGCTACGGCGAGAGTGGTCGGATCTGGACAAGCTCGCAACACGAAGGAGAGACGGAGCAAAGCGACTGCTGGAGAGTCTGCTTGCCAGTCTCTCGCCAGGAAGCCGTGGCACGGATCTACTAGTCGAGACTACCCTGGGTAAGTTATTGGGAGCGATTACTAACGACCTGTTTAGGAAGAGCAAGAAACCGGAAAAGCTCCTCGACCGTGCTCTCCTTTGGTTGCATGAGCAGGAGGTTATATGCCTCCAAAAGGGCCTGGCCGTATTCCGTCCGGCAATGACCATTAAGTTGGCAGAAGAGAGACGCGGGTTTGCCAATACTGACTTTGAACCGCTCAATCTTCACTACAAGGGAAGGGTACGGCAGATCCACGTGATGGCCGAGTTCGCCCAGCGGGGGCTTGAGGACATGGCAGAAGCAATTCAACTGGCCATGGAGTACTTCAGCCTGAAACAAGAGGATTTCATGCGGCGTTGGCTACCGAATCGGGTCAAAGAAACAGAACGGGAGACCACACCCGAATCGTGGCGATCTATAGTGGAAAGCCTGAAGAACCCCATCCAGCAGAAGATCGTCGCAGATGAACATGAGCAGATGAATATGTTGGTACTTGCCGGTCCTGGATCCGGAAAAACGCGCGTGTTGGTGCACCGTATCGCCTATCTCGTACGAGTGCGGCGCGAAAATCCTCGAGGAATTCTCGCGTTGGCTTACAACCGACATGCAGCTGTAGAAATTCGGCGCCGCTTGATGGAATTGATAGGGATTGACGCTCGCGGGGTAACTGTACTCACATGTCATGCTCTTGCCATGCGACTGGTCGGTGTCAGCTTTCAGGAGCGAGAACGGAGGTTACTCGACGACGTTGAGTTCAGGGAGGTATTGCGTCAAGCGGCAGCGCTGTTAAGCGGAGAGGGTCTTGAACCGGAGGAAGCGGACGATCAACGGGATCGTCTACTAGCGGGTTTCCGATGGATACTAGTAGACGAATATCAGGACATCGGAAAAGATCAATATGAATTGATATCGGCACTTGCCGGTCGAACCCTTCAGGATGAGGATCGTAAACTAACGCTTTTTGCAGTGGGCGACGACGATCAAAACATCTACAGCTTCAATGGTGCTTCCGTGGAATTCATCCGACGATTCGAGGCTGATTATGGACCCAAGCCGTTATTCCTTGTCGATAATTACCGTTCCACTGGCCATATCATATCTGTGGCAAATGCATTAATTGATTCAGCTCGAAACAGGATGAAGGCCGAACATCCTATTTGCATTGACCGGGCGCGTTCAAAAGATCCTGCTGGCGGAACCTGGGATTCATTTGATCCTGTTTCTAAGGGCCGGGTTCAGATCCTGCATGCGGGACTTGATCCGATATCGCAGGTCCAGGTCGCAATCAATGAACTGAAGCGTCTTGCCACAATCTCGCCGAACTGGCATTGGTCCGAGTGTGCGGTGATTGCGCGGGAGTGGAAATACCTTGACCCGGTTCGAGCGCTTTGCGAAGTCCTACAGATCCCAGTGCAGATGGGAAACGAAGAAACCCCAAGTTTTTGGCACCTGCGGGAGACTCGTTTATTTATCGATCGATTACGTAGGCATGAGAACCGCCTGGTGTGCAGTGCAGACCTTATGGAATGTTTAGATACCGATTCCTCAGGGCCTTGGATCGAAATGATGCAAACGGCACTGGATGAATACGCGCTGGAATCAGGGGGTGGGGAAGTGCCTATGGATCACTTTCTTGAGTGGCTTGCAGAATGGGGACGTGAAGCCCGCCGGCGCCAACATGGCTTATTGCTACTTACTGCTCACCGCGCCAAAGGATTGGAGTTTGAACACGTAGTTGTACTGGACGGAGGTTGGGACAGAATCGACAGGGGCGAGGATCCAGATGCTCCTCGCAGGCTCTTTTATGTGGCCATGACACGTGCCAGACAGACTCTTGCGCTCATACGCTTTAAAGAATCTCATACAACAGGAGGTTTTGAGCAGCCAAATCGACTGAGGGAACCTGAAGCCCCATATATTACCGGGCTATTGAGCTCACTACCCTTTTCTTTTCCGATCAACGGATCGGTATTTCACCGTCCTCATGACGAAATCCTACCTGCTGCCAAAGGTCTCGCTCGTCAATACCGCCGTCCCGGCCTGCGCGAAGTTAATCTGGGTTATGCAGGACGATTCCATACCAACCACCAAGTACATCGTGCAATAGCAGCCTTATCACACGGTGACCCGCTAAAAACCCAGATCTACAGGAACGGAGCCTGGGAACTTCTCGATCTTTCGGGAACGGTGGTAGGGCGTCTCGCCCAGGCGTTTGAACCCCCAGACGGTACACGGTGTCGGTCTGCTACTGTATCTGCTATTGTGTCCTGGAGTCGTGAAGCATCGGATCCACAGTTCCGTGACCACCTGGCGTGCGACTCATGGGAGGTAGTTGTACCGGAACTCGTGTTCGAACCGGAGTCTGCTTAGTCTTATCTTCAAAGGTTGCTGACGAAATGCGTAAGTCATGGTCATAGACACGAATTGCGGTGTTAGAAGGATGGCCTAACTATTATTGAATCGAGTTTTGCTATCCGTCTTCCACCATGGGTACGAATCGCACGCCGCCGTGGTGTACGGTGACCGCCTCTTCGCCGGACCGGGTTACGGTACACAGTTCCTGTCCTATGGGGATAACCATCCGCCCGCCGGCTTTCAACTGTCGAAACAGGGTGTCCGGCAGGGCATCCGGCGCCGCCGTCACCATGATGCCTTCGAAGGGCGCTTCCTCGTCCCACCCCTCGTGGCCGTCTCCAATCCGGAAATGGATGTTGTCGTATCCAAGGGATTCCAGTGTCTCCCGCGCCCGTTCGCCCAGGATGGACAGTCGTTCAACCGTGTAAACGGTACGGGCGAGCCGGGCCAGGATCGCCGTCTGGTAACCTGAACCCGTTCCAATTTCCAGGATTCGGTCCGATTCGACCGCGTTGAGCAGTCGGGTCATGAGACCGACGATGTAGGGTTGGGATACGGTCTGTCCCAGGTCAAGGGACACGGCGCAGTCTTCGTATGCATGCGACCGGTACTCCGCGGGAATAAATCGGTGCCGCGGTACGGCCCGCATGGCCTCGACAAGCCGGGGTTCGTCGATACCACGGCTGCGGATCTGTTCCTCGATCATCCGTTCCTGCGGGGAAAGGCGGCCGGAACCCCATCCTTTTTTCTTGAATAAACGGGATAGTCGCATGGTCCGTTCAGTCTAAAGAGCCCACCTGGTGGGAGCAAGGTAAATCACGGCGCACTGAGACCCGGTTTGCGGGTGGAGTTCCTGGCATCTTTCGATTCTGTGCGCGCCTGCTGGTCCCATGTAGCCTGCTTGACACGCAAGCCACGGGAGGCTAAGTTCTCCCGTGCCCAACAGGCCCATGATGGAATAAAACTATAACAGTTGTAAACCGGAAAGGACATCCAGCATGCATCCCTTCGAAGACCTGCACGTGCCCGCCGGAAGCGTGGGCATACACTGGTTCGGGCAAAGTTCTTTCGGACTGAAACATCCCGACGGCACGGTGATCCAGGTCGATCCTTACTTCCCCCGTGAACGGCCGGCGGACCGCTTCGTGCATGCCCGTCCGCCCCTGGACGAATCGACACTGAAGACCGATTTCGTGCTCCTGACCCACAACCACGGCGATCACACCTGCCTCGAATCACTGGAGCGTTTGTCAGCCGCCTTTCCAAAGGTCGGTTACGTAGGTCCGATCGAGAGCATAAACGCCCTCAGTGAAGCGGGATTCGATGCCGGTAGCATGACGGTCGTTACGGCGGGAGATACCGCCGAGTTGGGATCTTCGAAGGCGCACACGGTGTGGGCCAAACCCCCGGCGGGCATCCCCGAGGACGGCATTGCGCCCCCCGACGTGCAGCACCTGGGTTATGTCGTCGAAATCGGCCCGGTCCGCGTGTACATCTCCGGTGATCCGGTCAATACTTTCGGCAACCACGATTCCCTCCTCGCTCCGGTAAGGGACCTGCAGCCGCAGATCGGGTTTCTGACCAATCATCCGAACGAGGGCGAGTTCCCCTTCTTCGACGGATCGGCGCGTATCGCCGGGTCCCTCGGCCTGAAAACCGCCGTACCCGCCCATTGCGCCTGTTTCGTAGCGCGCGACTACGATCCCCGTGAATGGGCTTCGCATCTGCCGGACGGCGGACCAGAACCCCTGATCATACCGTACAACCAGTCCACCCTCTTCAGTCCCTGAGGCCGTTCGCACTCGATTTTATTGGATGATCCATGCGCATAGAGTACGCCTGGGGCCAGGTGCCCTGGTGCGACAGGCTCGTATCGCCTGGGGAACGAGTTGTAGACGGCCACATTGGTATTCCCGATCGCCCGGGTCTCGGTCTGAGCCTGGATCCTACCGTCGTGGACGAACAACGCGCGGGACCTCACGGCACAGTGAATGACGGCTTAAAGACGAAAGGACAGAAATCGATGAATACCAGCGCGTTGTACGACACGCTCAATTCCGTCACCGCGATTCCCATCGTGCCTTTTCGCGGCGGCGCAATCGACTTCGAAGGCCACCGGAAGAACATCCGGTACCTGATGGAAAACAACCATCTGGACGGAAAAAGGAGGCGGGTGATCGGCATCGCAGGCACGAGCCTGGTCCACCACTTTTCTTTCGAGGATCAGATGGGTGTCATCGAGGCAACCGGTGACGAGATGGGAAACGACGGTTTCCTGATGTCCGGTATCGTGCCGAATCCCCTTTCCCAGGCCGAGGATCTCGTACGCCGCCAGTCGGCCCTTCCCCGCCCGCCGGACGTGTACCTGATCATGCCCCTCACCGGCGTGGCCGACCACGAAGCGACCTACGAAGACTACATGGCCTTCGGCGAAAGGCTCGGCGAAGCCTGCGGCGCCCGTTTCCTACTGTACATGCGCTCCAAAGACTACGTGATTCCGATCATCCGGCTGGTAAAGGATTCGCCCTACATGGTAGGCGTAAAGGTAGGGGCGAGCGAAGAAGAAGTCGCCCCGCTCATCGAAGGCATCGGGGATGACGGCATCGTCATGTGGGGGATTGGCGACCGGTGCACCCTGGCCGCCGAACTGGGCGCCAGGGGTCATACTTCCGGTACAGCCATTATCGCCGCCCGGGCCGCCGACGAGATCAACAACGCCCAGCGCCGGGGCGACTATGAGGCCTCGGCCCGCGTGGAAGCCCGTGTTTCTGCCCTCGAGGATCTGCGTTTCATGAACGGACGGCAGTTCAACTACTCGGTGGTGGTGGAGGCGATGATCATCGGGGGCTGGGAGGACGTCGCGGCGGGCGAGGGCGGTCCATTCAATCCGCGGGTACCGCGGGACGTAGCCGCCCGCGTGGCTTCCGCGGTGGAACCGCTGCGCGAATACCACTGATCAGGTCCGCGACCGTAGTACTGCATACCGCAATACTGAATCGGGATCGAAAGGTTCCGGAATTCCTCAATACACAATCTGTGATATCGCCTTGGATATCAGCGCGATAGCGATGGCGATCATGCCTATGAGTCCGATGCCGGCCCCGTAGCCGGCCAGGACAATGGGCACGTAGGCCATCCATTTCTCTTCGCCGAAGCGCTTGGAAAAGTAGTAGCGCCCCAGGATGGCGCCGAAGAACGTCGGCATGGTCTGCCAGAGTGGACTGGCCAGGCCGCCGACCAGGCCATAGAAGAAGAGGGGCGAGGCGCCCACCAGCGTCAGCAGGCCGAAGAGCCCTCCTGTAACGCCCAGACCTGCGATGATGTACTCGATCTTGATGATATCGAAGATGAACGTGATGCCGCCGGGCAGGGTCGACTTCACCCAAATAGTCCGCATGGCCGCGTTGAGCGGCCACATCTTTTGTACGTAGGGATAGGCGGCCGAGGGTATCGGGTTGAGCTTCCACACGAGGGAGTAGAAGATGAAACTGCACAGGAACATCAGGATGGTGGTCACCGCGGTCAGTTTGACCACGCTGCCGAAGGTTGTCTTGGTGAGATCGAGCTGCTTGAACGTCTCGGCCACCTTCCCGTGCTCGAAGATCGGAATCGGCGCGAACCAGACCCCCACACCCTTGTAACCTGACATCAGGAAGGAAGCTTCCTTGACGAAAGGAAAGGAGGAACCGTAGGGCGAACCGGTGATGCCGATCATCCGGGCACCGATGTAGGAAAACACCGGCGACCAGAGGTAACCGAAAATGGCGCTGATCCACCACGGAAAATCGGGGATCAGGATGTAGAGTATGACCACGAAGCCGGTCGTGCTGACGAACCAGAATATGAAGACAAGCCAGATCGGCAGATCGCCCCGGCCTTTGGGAAGCGTCCTCGCTGCTGATCCCTGTTCCCTATCGATCTTCTTTTCCCGGTTGGATTTCAGTATGGCCCGTATGGTCGCCGTGAAACCCACGATGCCGATGACGAGGGAAGCGCCGATGGTAAAGCTGAGCCAGAAATCGATATTATTGGAGATCTGGGTGGGGATCAGAGACATCCCGGGTTCCCAGGTGGTCAGAATTCCGTTGTGGTAGAGCATAGGGTTGACGACCAGCGCGATCAGGGCCGAAGATACGAAGGTGCCGATCACGACCCAGTACGGCAAAACGAAACCGGCGACGAGCGTGCCGAGATCCGTGCCGATGCCCACCATGGTGGCGGGGAGCACTTCCTTGAGACTGGTGGTAAAATCGATGAAGGGGATCGGCAGTATGGTGATGGGGGTGACCAGGAAGGTACTGGACAGAATGGGTATCATCACGTACAGCAGTCCCCACGATACCCCGATGACCGAGCCTATGCTGAACGCCCGCCATCGCCAGCTTTCCCGGTTCTGCGAGGTTTCGGCCAGCGCCGTGGCGCCGCCGGCATGTACGCGGGCCAGGGGGAAGGTCAGCCGTTCCACGTCGTTGGTGACCCGGAAGAGTATGTACCCCATCGAGTACGAATTGATGGCGAACAGCACCGTCACGAAGGTAAGGACAAGGACGGGAATGAACCAGTCCATGTGGAAGAACGTCCGACTTGCCAACGCGCCGGAATCCAGTGTCGGAACGACCCAGGTGGGTATCAGTGTGGCGATGCCCGTGGCTTCCGGAGACTGCAAGTAGTACTGTTCCCAGATCAGGTGGGCGAATGGTCCACCGGTTATGCCTGTGTTTATCGCGTTCCCAGCCGCGGCCAGCCCGGCCGCGGCCCAGTACAGGATCATGATTTCCTGGCGGGACATCTTCACGAGGGACCGCTTGGCGATCTCCATGAACAGGATGACGGTGACCCAGTCCGCCGCGCCGGTCTGCCCGCCTGTCACCAGGCTCAGGTAGATAGATCCCGGCAGCATGATGAAACCGACGAACAGGCATGCCCAGATCGTCTTCAGGTTGAATCCGGACTTGTAGGGTTCGCCCGCATCCCCGAACAGCGCGGTCTCGGCATTCTGGAATTGCTCCGGGCTGTCTTCCTTCAGTTCGTCTTCACGAACGGACACCGCACACCCCCTGAAGCAGTACTACCATTGATTCTTATAACATCCTGTACAATGGGCATATACAACGTTTCTAAACGTGTTGAAGGACACGTGGTACAACATGGATTCTGTGCATCGGAGGTCAAGTCAGAGAAGATATGATCCGTTATACCTCTGTCAAGGCGTATTTCGCCATTTGGGAATCATGGCGCCAGGCCCGGAAGGACGCCGGTCTTGTTGCCGATCATTTCGGCCAGGGCGTCTCGCAGACCCGTATAACGCTCGCCAACCTGGTTGTTCTTTACAGCGATGGCAAGCGCCTTGGGCGTGCCGATCAGGATGGCCAGCGTCCGAGCCCTGGTCAGGGCGGTGTATAGCAGATTTCGCTGCAACATGATGTAGTGGGTACTGTACAATGGCAGTATGATCGCCGGGTACTCCGATCCCTGGCTCTTGTGGACGCTGATGGCGTAGGCCAGGATCAATTCGTCCAGTTCTCCGAAGTCATACTGCACGGATTCATGGAAGGAGATATCCACGGTCTGTGCGTCCGGGTCGATGTGGGCGATGCGGCCGATGTCGCCGTTGAAGATCATTTTCCCATAATTGTTTCGCGTCTGCAATACCTTGTCGCCCACGCGCAGTTCCCGGTCACCTCGCTTCAACGAGGATCCCGAAGGATTCAGTACCTGCTGTAGCTTCTGGTTTAGTTGATCCACGCCGATATCGCCGCGGTACATGGGGGTGAGTACCTGGATATCGTTGAAGGGATCGAGTCCGTAGTGGCGTGGCAGCCGGTCCGTGCACAGTTCGCTGATCGTATCAGCGGCCGCCAAGGGGTCGGGTTCGTTGATGAAGAAGAAATCGCCCTCTTTCCATATCTGCGTGTCCGGTATCTCACCCCGGTTTATCCGGTGGGCGTTCATTATGATGCTGCTCTCCCGCGACTGGCGGAAGATTTCGTTCAGGCGAACCACCGGAACGAGTCCGGCGTCGATCATGTCCCTGAGGACGTTCCCCGCGCCCACGGAAGGCAACTGGTCGACATCGCCGACCATGATGAACCGGGCGGACGTCTTCACGGCTCGCAGCAGGGCGTTCATCATGACGGTATCGACCATGGAGGACTCGTCCAGGATGACCAGGTCGGCTTCCAGCCGGTTTTCCGCGTTGCGGCCAAAATCCATGACGCCCGGATTGAACTCCAGCAGCCGGTGTATGGTCTTCGCTTCGGCACCGGTCACTTCGGACAGCCGTTTCGCAGCCCGGCCCGTGGGTGCCGCGAGCACCACCCGGGCCCCCACGTGGAGAAACAGGTAGACAATGCCCTGCACGCAGGTGGTCTTACCGGTTCCCGGTCCGCCGGTAATCGCCATGACGTTATGAGACGCCGCGGTGCGAATCGCCTCGCGCTGATCCGCGTTGAAGGCTATGCCCCGTTCCTTTTCGATGCGCTGGATATGCCCTTCGATTCGATCACCGGGAGGCGGTGTGCGGGGATGGTCGACCAGGCGCGCGATATGGCGCGCGATACCCTGCTCCGCGTAATAGAGAGGCTGGAGGTATATCCAGTCGTCCTTGCGAATGACGACCTCGTCCTGGATCAAGACAGCAAGGCATGGGGGAATGGCGGAGGAATCGACGTCGAGAAAGCCGATGCATTCCTCTACAAGCGAATCGAACGGAACGTAAACGTGACCATCCTCGGCCTGGGTCTCCAGGACGTATCGGATGCCGGCCTGTACCCTTGAAGGATCTCCGGGGTCGACTCCCAGGTTCATGGCAATCTTGTCGGCGGTCTTGAAGCCGATACCCCAGATATCTGTCGAAAGACGGTACGGGTTTTCCGTGACCTTCCTGATGGCCTCATTGCCGTACGTTTTGTAGATTTTAACCGCGTAAGCCATGCTGACGTCATGGCCGATCAGGAACTGCATTACCTCCTGTATGTGCTTCTGTTCCTCCCAGCCGGATCTTATGACTTCGATGGTCTTCCGCGCAATGCCCTTCACTTCAGACAGACGGTTTGGCGTCTTTTCGATGACCTTCAGGGTGTCTTCGCCGAAGTGGTCGACGATCATCGCGGCCTTGGCAGGCCCCAGTCCCTTGATGAGCCCCGATCCCAGGTACTTTCGAATGCCGTCTTTGGTCGCGGGCTGAATCGACCTGGAATCGACGATCTTGAACTGCTTGCCGTATTGCTTGTGCGTTACCCAGTACCCGCGAAATTCGACGCGTTCGCCCGGCACAAGCTTCGCGAGTTCACCCGTGACCGTGAGCAGACCGTCCCGTGCCGATACTCCGGCCAGGTTCTCGGTGGTCTTGCAGGCGTCAGGTTCGGGCCTTACCCGCGCGACCGTGTAGCCGGTCTCCTCGCTCTGGTAGGTGATTCGCTCGATGGTACCGGTGAGTATGTCCATGCCTGCCCGCGGGAAGGACGCTTACCGTTCATCACTGGCGTAGACGACAGTGTCTTCCGCCTTCGCGTAGGTAAACAGTTCGTCCTCGGAAAAGAAACGGGGAACTTCCGCCCGCGCCGTCTCCAGGGAATCGGACGCGTGTACCAGGTTGCACTGTACGCTCATGCCGAAATCGCCTCGGATCGTACCCGGGGCGGCCTGGCGTGCGTTTGTCACGCCGCACAGACTGCGTACGACGTCCACGGCCTCGACGCCCTCCAGGCACAACGCCACGACCGGCGTTTCCTGCATGAAGGACTTTATGCGAGGGAAAAACGGCTTATCGGATAAATGTCCGTAGTGCTCATTCAGGATTCCATCGGTCAACTGCATCATCTTGAGACCGGCAACCTTAAGACCCTTGCTTTCGAAACGGCCGGTGATGAGGCCGATCATTCCACGCTGTACAGCATCCGGCTTGATGAGAACAAGCGTTCTTTCCACAGACCAATTCTCCTTGTAAAAGTGTATCGAAACAAAGGATTTCAACCTCGTGCAATGTAGGTGCCGCCACCCCTGGTGTCAACGAAAATGGCCCCTGGAGAAAGTACGCCGATACCGTAAAATTCCGGTGGACAATTCGGTGTCCGGTTCGTATACTGACTGTGGGTTTCTTGGACACACAACCGGGGCGATACAATGTGGGGCGATGACGAAATACGCGAGGAGTGCGGTGTTTTCGGAATCTATGGCGACCCCACTGCCGCCAAGCTGACCTTCCTGGGGTTATACGCCCTACAGCACCGCGGCCAGGAAAGCTCCGGCATGTCCGTCTCCGACGGTAAACATATTGAAACCCATCGAGCCATGGGGCTGGTCAGCGAAGCCTACGACCAGGGCGAGCGGGTGAACGAGCTCGAAGGCCACATCGCCATCGGACACAACCGATATTCCACCACCGGCACCTCCAACGTCTACAACGCGCAGCCGTTCATGGTAAACTACAAGCGCGGACAGTTGGCCACCGCCCACAACGGCAATCTTACCAACGCAGGTACGCTTCGCCTGTCCATGGAAGAATCCGGATCCATATTCCGTACTTCCTCCGACAGCGAAATCGTCCTCCATCTTATCGCAAGATCAAACGAGTCCGATCTTCCCGGCATGATCGCGGACGCCCTACGCCACGTTGAAGGCGCCTATTCGATCGTTTTCCTGTCTGAAACACAACTGGTCGGCGTCAGGGATCCCCGTGGATTCCGGCCCCTGTGCCTGGGACGCATCGGGGATGCCTACGTGCTCGCATCGGAAACATGCGCATTCGACATCATGAAAGCGGAGTACGTCCGGGAAGTGAAACCGGGGGAAATGGTCATCATCGACGAGCACGGAATCCAGTCCTTCTTTCCCTTTGAGAAAGCGGAACCCGCCGCATGCATCTTCGAATACATCTATTTCGCCCGGCCGGACAGCAAGGTATTCGGAGAAAACAGCGACAAGTTCCGCAGGCGGTTCGGCCGTCGACTGGCGGAAGAACACCCCGTGGACGCCGATATCGTCATCGCCGTGCCGGATTCGGCCACGACTGCCGCGCTGGGCTACTCCGAGCACTCCGGTATTCGGTTTGAAATCGGTTTGATCAGAAATCACTACGTGGGCAGGTCTTTCATAGACCCGGACCAGACGATGCGCGAGTTCACGGTGAGGCTGAAATACAATCCGGTTCAAGGCGTGCTGAGGAACCGGCGGGTGATCCTCGTGGACGACTCCATCGTGAGGGGCACGACCCTGAATCAGCTGGTAAGGCTCATCCGCAGCGCGGGAGCAGCCGAGGTGCACGTACGGGTCAGCAGTCCACCCATTCGGCACCCCTGCTTTTATGGGATCGACATGCAAAGCCGGGGGGAGTTGATCGCTTCGCAGACCAAGGTGGAACAGATCCGGCGTTATCTCAGCGCGGACAGCCTGGGATACCTGTCCATCGAAGGCATGGTGAAGATCGCGATGGATTACAGCAAGCCGGGAGTGGGCTACTGTACGGCCTGCTTCAGCGGAGACTACCCGATCGTACCGGAAGAATCGCTCAACAAGCTCATTCTCGAGTCATGACGGCCGCGGCGGCCAAATAGACCGGGGCGCGCATGCTAAAGCGCTTCAGTTTCCACCTCTTCCTTCTTCTCCCGGTCGGGGAAATAACTCTGGATCGTGATCAAGGTCTCCCGTAGCCTGGTTCTGGGCACGACCTGGTCCACGAAACCCTTGGCCAGGAAAAACTCCGCGGTCTGGAATCCCTCCGGCAGGCTTGATCCGATGGTCTGCTCGATCACCCTTCCACCGGCGAAGCCCATCATGGCGCCCGGTTCGGCAAGGGTGAAATCTCCCAGTGAAGCGTAACTCGCCATCACGCCGGCCATCGTCGGATTCGTAATCAGGACGATGAAGGGAATCTGTTCTTCCGACAACCGGCTCAGCCACAAGGACGTTTTGGCCATTTGCATGAGGGAAAGGATACCCTCCTGCATGCGCGCTCCCCCCGATGTGGCTACCACCAGAAGCGGTATGCTGAGATCGAGCGATCGCCGGATGGACCGCGTTACTTTCTCGCCGACTACCGACCCCATGCTGCCGGCAAGAAAAGAGCCGTCGTGGACGGACAGGGAAGTGAGCCTTCCAGCGATGCGTCCTGTTCCCGATACCACGGCTTCGCGCATGCCGGTTCTCTTCTGATATTTCTTCATGTATTCCGGGTAATTTTCCTTCTCCCTGAACTGGAGTGGATCGACGGTGCGCAGGTCGGTATCGGCTTCGACGAAAGTGTCCGGATCCGTGATCAGGGAGATATACCCCTGGTAGCCGATTTTGAAATGAAACCCGCACTGCGTGCACACATTGAAGTCCCGTTCGAGTTCCGCCTTGTACAGCATGGCGTCGCACTTGTCGCACTTTACCCACAGCCCCTTCGGGATTTCCTTGCGCTTCTGCGGATTCAGTCCTCGTTGTCTTCGTTCAAACCAGGCCATATTAAGCTCACTTACGCTGTGAAGCCGATCTACACCGGGGATGCCATCGAGTGAACCAGGCGGACAAGGCGGACCAGCAGATCGGAGCAACGGACGACCGAAGATTCGACCGTTGACACCACGTCGCCGGTGTCGACGGTTTCCCCGGATCGACCTTTCCACACATTGGATATGCACGATACGGCCACGGTCCTCATGCCAAGACCGCGACCCGCCAGCACTTCGGGAACGGTAGACATGGTCACCGCGTCCGCTCCCTGTGATTTCAGCATGGTAATTTCGGCGCGGGTTTCGAAGGATGGTCCGGGCATCCACGCCAAAATTCCCTGTTGAACAGGTATGTTTCTTTGTATACTTATCTGTAGAAGCGATTCCCTCAAGGCATCATCGTAACAGGCATCGCCGTCTGAATTTGAAGTTAGTTCTCCCAGCAACGTTCGACCGATGGGATGGATATGATGACGGACAACCATGAGGTCTCCCGTCGCGTACCGGGGATTCAATCCCCCGGCGGCATTGGTCACGAACAGGACTTCGACGCCGAACCTGCGCATAACCTCCATAGGGTACGCGATCTGCCGAACATCGTATCCCTCGTACAGGTGGATCCGGCCCTGCATCACGATCACGGATGCTTCGCCCAGGGCGCCGAAGACCAGGTTACCCTCGTGGCCATGGACGGTCGACACCGGAAAATGGGGGATGGAACTGTAGGGTACAACTGATTTCTGTTCGACAGCTTGTGCACATGGTCCGAATCCGGTACCCAGGATCATGCCAAACCGGGCATCTGAAAATCCCTGCGTACCCAGGAAGTCCGTGGCGTCGCGCAACGGATCAAGACGGGTCATGGCGAGGCGCTTTCAATCGAAATACGCATCTCCTGTCGCGGATGAATGAAAGAAGGAGTCCATCATGAGCATCATATCAGTTGCCAGAGAATACGGCAGCGGCGGCAAGGATATCGCGAAGATCATCGCGGAACGTCTCGGCTATGATTGCGTGGACAAGGAACTCATCGCCGAAATCGCCCATACCGCCGGCGTTTCGGAAGAGATCGTCGAACAGATGGACGAAGTGGGTGAAACAACCATACGGCGCTTCCTCGGCGAACTGTTCACCCCTTCAACCGTTTACTCCCTGTCCCCCGAATACCCGCCGCTCATCTGGCCCTACGTGCCGGGTGACGACGAAGGTACGAAGGATCCCACGTCCCTCAAAAACACCTTTCTGGACCGTGGAGAATACCTCCAGATCCTTCAGGATACCATCCGCTCATTGGCCGGCAGAACGAATACCATTATCGTCGGGCGCGGCAGCCAGTGCATCCTTTCGGAAAGCAAGACCGTCTTCCACACCCGGTTTATCGCTCCCTTCGAATACCGGGTCGACGTGATCATGGACGAGATGAACCTCTCGCGGGACCGGGCCGCCGAACTCATCAGAGAAAAGGACCGCCAGCGCGCACTGTATCTTAAGCACAACTACCAGCGTGACTGGACGGACGCGACCCTTTACCACATGGTGTTCAATACGTCTCGTACGTCGTGGGAGAACATGGCCGACATCGTTATAGACGCCCATAGAAAACTCTTTGGCGACGATGGATGAAAGCCTGATCACCCGAAGAAACCGAATCGAAAGATAACCCCAACCCACAGGTATGTCAACAGACGGTTCGCCACCGTGACTGCCGCAAACCGGTGAGGAAAGGCAATGAACTACGAAGTTTCGGACTTCAACGCGGAGGTGGTGGAACAAAGCCATTCCATCCCTGTGCTGGTCGATTTCTGGGCGGAATGGTGCGGTCCGTGCAAAATGCTGGGTCCCGTGATCGAATCACTTGCCGACCGGCATCAGGACCGGTGGAAACTCGTGAAAGTTAATACGGAAATACACCAGGATATCGCCAGGCAATATGGCATTCAAGGGATTCCCAACGTCAAGCTGTTCGTCGACGGGGAAGTAAGGGACGAGTTTACCGGGGCGCTACCCGAATCCAAGATCGAGCAGTGGCTGAAGAAGGCCCTGCCCAGTCCCCTCGCGCGACAGCTGGCAGAAGCGCTCCGGCTCTTCGAAACCGGTGAAATCGATACGTCCCGTGAGTTGCTGAAACGTGTACTTGCTTCCGAGCCTGATAACGAGCAGGCGGCCGTCATCCTTGCGCGCACCTACTTGGATGAAGACCCCGACCGGTGCCTTGACCTCTTGGAACCGATAGAACCGGGCTCAGAGTTTAACGATTCGGCGGTCGTACTCCAAACCGTTGCCGGTCTCTACCAGTGCCTGGACGCGCCGGAACGTCTCGTAGAAGATCCGGTTAAATCCAACTACATCCAGGCGATCGGTCATCTCAAACAGGGAGACCACGGACTCGCCCTGCAATATTTCATCAGGGTGCTGGAGATGAACCGGACATACGACGATGACGGTGCCCGGAGAAGTTGCGTCGCCATTTTCGGCTTGCTTGGCGAGGGTCACCCGACCACGCGCGAATACCGCCGCGCCTTCAGCAATGCGTTGTACGCCTGATCACACGTCCAGGGGATTGGCCTTGTCGGGGTCGATCTCAAGTTTGCGCATGGCCCGTTCGGGGACGTCCGGGGAGAGGTCGCCTTTCCGGGCGAGGGCGTTGAGGGTGCCAAGGGTGATGAAACGGGCGTCCATCTCGAAGAAGTTACGCAGCGCGGGACGGCTGTCACTCCGCCCGAAACCATCCGTTCCCAACGATATCATGGGGTCGGGCACCCAGCGCGCGATCGAATCTGGAAGTGTCCGGACGTAGTCCGAGGCCATGACATACACCCCTTCGGTATCTTTGAGACACTGCGAGATAAACGGCACCCGGAGCGCCTCCGACGGATGCAGCAGATTCCAGCGTTCGGTATCCAGGGCGTCGCGCCGCAGCTGCTTGTAGCTGGTCACGCTCCACACGTCCGAGGCGACCCCGTAGTCTTCGGCCAGCATCTCCTGGGCCTTCAGCGATTCGTTGATGATGGAGCCGCTCCCGAAGAGATGGGCTTTCGCGGTCCCGTCGTTCAACGTTCGTAACCGGTACATGCCCTTCAGGATACCTTCTTCCACCCCTTCCGGCATGGACGGCATGGCATAGTTCTCGTTCTGTACGGTGATGTAGTAGAACAGGTCCTCCTGGTCGACGTACATTCGCTTTATGCCGTCCCGGATGATGGTCGCCAGTTCGTAGGCGAAGGCCGGGTCGTACGTCAGGAGATTGGGCACCGGATCGGCCAGCAGATGACTCTGCCCGTCCTGGTGCTGCAGGCCCTCGCCGTTCAGCGTGGTTCGGCCCGCCGTTCCCCCAAGCAGGAATCCCCGTGTCCGCATTTCCGCGGCTGCCCAGATCAGGTCGCCGACGCGCTGGAAGCCGAACATGGAATAGAAGATGAAGAAGGGAATCGTATTGACGCCATGGGTCGAGTAGGCCGTCCCCGCGGCCACGAAGGAGGAGAGAGATCCCGCCTCCGTTATGCCTTCTTCGAGGATCTGACCGTCCTGTGCTTCCTTGTAGTAGAGAAGCGTATCGATGTCGACTGGTTCGTAAAGCTGGCCGGCATGGGAGTAGATACCGCACTGGCGAAACATGGCTTCCATGCCGAACGTGCGGGCCTCGTCGGGCACGATCGGTACGATCAGCTGGCCGATTTCAGGTTCGCGCAGCAAGCGTGAAAGCATCCGGGTAAATACCATGGTCGTCGAGACTTCGCGGCCGTTAGTCCCTTCCTTGAATTCGTCGAACACTTTGTCCGGCGGTGGGTCGGTCAGGCCGGGGTTTACGGCGTTTCGCCTGGGAATGTATCCGCCGAGGGCGTCCCGGCGATCCCGGATGTACTCTATCTCCGCACTGTCTGCAGATGGCCTGTAAAAAGGCGCTTCCCGAACCTCGTCATCGGAAAGGGGGATGCCCAGTTCAGTACGCAGGTGCCGCAGGCCGTCCTCATCGATCATCTTCTGCTGGTGGGCGGTATTCTTGCCCTCTCCCCATTCTCCCATGCCATAGCCCTTGATCGTCTTGGCCAGGATGACAGTCGGCGCGCCTTCGTGTTCCACCGCCGCCTTGTACGCCGAGTAGATCTTCTCGGTATCGTGGCCGCCGCGCATGATGGTCCGAACGTGCTCGTCGGTGAGCAACTTGGACATTTCCATCAGCCTGGGATGAACACCGAAAAAGTGGTCCCGCTGGTACTTGCCATCCGAAACGGTGTATTTCTGGTACTGGCCGTCGACGATCTCGCCCATGCGCTTTACGAGCAGGCCTTCATCGTCCTGGGCCAACAGGGGATCCCATCCGCTGCCCCAGATCACCTTGATGACGTTCCAGCCGGCGCCGTGGAATGCGGCCTCGAGTTCCTGAATGATCTTCCCGTTGCCCCGGACCGGTCCGTCCAGTCGTTGCAGGTTGCAATTGACCACGAAAATCAGGTTGTCCAGCTTTTCACGGGCGGCGAGCGTAATGGCGCCAAGGGCCTCGGGTTCATCCGTTTCCCCATCTCCGAGAAATGCCCAGACCTTGCGGACGTTGCCCTGCTTCAGACCTCGATCTTCCAGGTACCGGTTGAACCGGGCCTGGTAGATGGACATGATGGCGCTCAACCCCATGGATGCCGTGGGGAATACCCAGAAGTCGGGCATGAGCCAGGGATGGGGATAGGACGACAACCCACCGCCAGGTCGCAATTCCCGGCGGAAATTGTCCAGGCGCTGCTCGTTGAACCGTCCCTCGATATAGGCCCGCGCGTAGACACCGGGAGAGGAGTGGGGCTGAAAGAAGATCTGATCGCCGTCGTAGCCGTCTCCGGGTCCGCGGAAGAAATGATTGAAGGCGACCTCGTATAGATTGCAGACCGAAGCGTAGGTGGCGATGTGGCCGCCGAGCGACTTGTCCGCCGTGTTGGCGCGTACCACCATGGCCATGGCATTCCAACGGATGATGTTACGGATCCGGTGTTCGAGTTCGTGGCTCCCGGGATATGGCGGCTGCTGGTCAGGCGGTATGGTGTTGATGTACGGGGTGTTCTCCGCGAAGGGGAGCCGGACACCCTTCCCACGTGCGTGAGCCTGCAGCCGGGCGATCAACTGGCGCACCCGCTTGGGCCCTGACGTCTGGAGTACGTAATCCAGCGATTCGAGCCATTCCAGGGACTCTACGCGATCCAGGTCAATATCGTACTCCGAGCGATCGGAATCCTGCATGGATTAAACCCCGTAAATCGATGAACGATAGTGGGTTCGCCCTTCCTTACCTGTTTTTTACCTTACCATCAATTTAGTATCGCATACCCGGGGCCGCAACTAAAATCACCCCGTCGTCCGGTGGATGCCAGCGCAGTTTTATGTTGCCAGCGCGTGTAAAAAGGATCATTTATAACCCCAGCGTCATTACCTGTTTTAGCATATTGAACCGGCAACCAGGGATCAGCTGTTTACCAGTCCACCCAATCCGCCCATGATCGCATTTCATAGTTCCTCGTTCCACTGGAGATCCCGGCCCTGGCATCCCAACCCGATTTACAAGCACGCGGGTGGATTCGTGGGGAAGTCGGGGCAGGTCTACCAGGTTCGATTCCACCTGGAGGCGGCCTGTGCCGTGGAAGACCCGGGCACGGGACGCAAGACGGATATGTACCTGGGCGCGCCTTGCCGCACTGAATACACGATCGCCCGCTGTAACCTCTTCCAGGTTCCCAGCGATGAATGGCGTATGGCGTTCAGCCGGGGCATGAGCATTCCCATATCGCGAAGACCGAGCACCGAAGCATCCGATCTGCGGTCCACCCCGCTGGAGGAGCAGTTCCAGTCCCACGAAATCGACATCAGGCAGTACGGTTCGGAGGAAGTCCTCGCGGATCCCCGAGAGGTGGTTGACGCGACCTTGAACCGGGATCTCATGAATGGCAGGACAACTTACCACGAACCAGGACGGAATCTCAAGGTAACCCTTGAATATCCGGTGGATCTGATCAATATTAACGAGGAAGACGCCGAGTTTCAGGTCTGCACGGGTCCTATTGCCCTGCCGGACCTGGAAACGTGGGACGGCTTGGAGGTACATCGGGTATTCCTGGCCGACATCGCGATCTCGGGTTTCGATCATGCCGAGTTCATCCTGCGCAGGGAGATCGAGGCGGCCGAACGGGAGAAGGACTGGTACGAAGCGCCCCGGGGGCGCGACCGTTTAACGTTGCACGACCCGGACAATCCGCCGCCCGGTTATCCGCCGCGCAGGCCAAGACCCCTGGTCTACAACGAAACCTGGGAAAAAGAGGCCGATAACGTCATTCTGAAGACACGAAATCCAAGCTAAGGCGGGCAAACACTAACACGCCGACCAGCCATAAAAGGAGCGCTCCAATGGCTCAGACGACCCTGCAGGACACCCGTTTCAAGCAGATGCCAACCCCGGACGACCTGATCCGCATGTCGCGCGATTTGCGGTACCTTCCTGCTCGCAACGAACATCCGACCGTGCTTTCGGGAAAGCAGATCGATACCTTCAACGAACAGGGCTACCTGAAACCGTTCAGGATCTACTCGGACTCGGAGATCGGCGTCATAAGGGACGAGTTCGACGGCATGATTGAGAAGGTCATGGCGCGGGGGGACCACAATTACTCCATCATATCGGCCCATCTGAAGTCGGGCATGGTGCACGATATCATCAATGAGCCGCGGATCGTCGCCTACATCAGCGACCTGCTGGGCGACGATATCGTCGGTTGGGGCGCCCACTTCTTCTGCAAGCTGCCCGGGGACGGCAAGATCGTCAACTGGCACCAGGACGCCAGCTTCTGGCCCCTTTCCCCTTCAAAGACCGTCACCGCCTGGCTGGCGATAGACGACGCGGACACGGGCAACGCCTGCATGCGTTTCGTGGCCGGATCGCATCATCACGGACACCTGACCTACCGCATGAGCGATGAAACCGAACACAACGTGCTCAACCAGACTGTGGAAGATATTGGAATGTATGGTACCGAGGTGGATATCGAACTCAAGGCGGGAGAGATCTCGCTCCACAGCGACCTGTTGCTGCACGGGTCGGAACTCAACACATCGAACCGCCGCCGCTGCGGCCTGACGCTAAGGTACTGTGCCGCCTCCGTCCGCGCTGAGCTCAACTGGAACCAGGAAGGCGTTATCGTCAAGGGATCCGACTCCACCGGACACTGGGCCGATCTTCCACGGCCCGCGGCGGATAACGTGTAGGTCCAGTTGAAAGGCGTTTTGATCGGCGGGGACGAGTTTGCCTCCGCCGCCCCCGTTTTTGAGAAACCCGTCCCGGTCCGAGTTTCCGCGATCCGAACCGTACTACGACTCGTACAGATCCACCGCGGTCTGGCCCTTTGCGAATCGCAGGGCGGTCGCGGCGGCGGACTGGCTTCCCGTGGCCCGCCGAGTGTCCGTGGCCCAGCGCGCAAGGCCGACGAGCAACTGGTTACGTGCCGGGTGTTCTCTGCACAGAGACCACTCGTCGAAGGTGGTGCGCAGGGTGGAAAGAAGGTTCCGGCCGTTGTCGTCCTTCAGGATGACCAGGCCAAGCTCCCGGAGCAACGCGTCTCCCGAATAACCCGCACGCAGGTGATCCCGAGTCTGTCGCCCGATCTCCCGGATCTGGATTTTCTCGATGGAAGAAATGACGCCTTCAATCGCTTCGGACTCGTCCGAGCTTCCCGGCTGGCTATCTCCACGAACCTCGGACAGCGGACGGTGGGAGATGTTCAGCCACCGGTCGCCGTAGAACTGCCAGGCGACATGGTAGAGCGCCTGCGCGGCGGTGCGGTAACCACCGTACCGAAGGGCCGTTCGAATGGAAGAGGCCATCATCATTTCCCGGGCGAGGCCGCCCCAACCCGGGTTCATGTTCACGGGCGTGCGCGCCATGCGGTCTGCCGCGAGTACCACCATGGTGGTTACCAAACGGTCTATGGGCACGCCGTCTTTCAGCGCCTGGGTGACTACGGCGAAAGTCGGTCCGATTTCGCCACTGACCAGCCCTTCCGCGAAGGCGTCCTCATCGAAATGCGCATTCGGATTCGGGGCCAGGGCGTCCAACAATTCCGTATCGGCAATGAATCGGCTGATGGCCGACTGCCTGATCTCGTCGGGCAGACCCCGTTCCTGGCCGAGTATCTTGGCGGACAGGTTGCAGACCATTTCTTCCGCCTCGTCCCATCCGAACTCCTCGAGCACCTCCGCGATGTAGCCCACGTGGAGGATGTTGTTCGAGTGGCCCAGGAAATGGGGCGCCACGGCGCATTCGTACAGCAGGGGTAGGATTTTATCGTCGTGACCGCCCAGTCGGCGGGCGGTGACCAGGCATTTCTCAATGCCTTCCCATTTTTTATCCTTTGAGAACACCCGAATCCAACCTTCGAGCTTTTCCCAGGAGACCGGATCGGGCAGTCGCTGTATGCGCGGCCGGTCGCCGGCGCGGCCCGAAAGTCCATGGGCTGCAAAGGTTAGCGGGATAATTCGATCGTCGGTATCGTACTGTCGGGCTACCTTGATCCCGTTTATGAAATCCGTTACCTCGCCACCGCCGTCGTTCGCCCCCCGTTCCGTCGCCACGTGGCGGCCGCCGTGCCGAATAATCAGGTTCAACGTGTCCCGCTCGGAAACACCGCGGGCCAGCATGATGGCCACGGCCTTGGATATGGTCCATTGATCAGTGGAAAAAAGCCCTTCCTTCAACAGGAGGAAGTGGGCGTCCGACCGTTTCGACCCGCCCTCGCGCACGTTGACAAACACATCGCCGTTGCGCACCTCCACGGGATAGGTCTCAAGGTCGTCGCACCCGCCGGTGAAACAGCCTCCCCCGCCGAGGTCGTAACTCCACCCGTGCCAGTCGCAGGTCAGCACGCCGTTGCGTACGCGTCCCCTCGTGAGCGGGTAGCCCATGTGCGGGCACTGATTATCCGTGGC
Source organism: bacterium (assembly GCA_965225915.1). Taxonomy (GTDB): domain Bacteria; phylum JAAXHH01; class JAAXHH01; order JAAXHH01; family JAAXHH01; genus JAAXHH01. Next base: position 3,118,640 of record OZ245326.1, on the reverse strand, counting down.
AAAGACTGCGCCCTTGTGCTCGAAGAGGGCGATACTCTTGCCCTCCACCTTGACGGCCTTCGGTTTGCCGTCTTTCACCTCGTCGGTTGCCGCTACTCTTACGTATCCATTCTTTGTTATCGCCATGATGCTTACCTCTCCAGGGTTCGATTACTCATCGAATACTTCGACTGTCGTCCGACCTTCTGAAAAACGCATCGCCGTGTTGATGGACGCCATGCTGTTCTTGTTCAATCGCACGTCGGTCGCGTACCGCACAAGACCCACCAGGAGCTGGAATCTCGAAGGATGGTCCGCCCCGCAGGCGGCATCTCCGCCGGTGACGAGCTCCCATTCGTTGAACGCGACCCGCAACGTGGGCAGCAGTTGCAGGTTGGTGTCGTCCCACAGTATCGCCCGTCCCACGTCCTTCAACAGGTCGGTGCCATCGTACCCGCTGTTCAGGTATCCCACCACCTGGTCGCCCACGCCGTGGATATTCAGGGACTTGATGGAATGGACAATGTCTTCCGATGCGCCGGCCGCGTCGACGCCGTCCGACCGATGGACCGGCATCGGTTCGTCGAGTCGGCGGACCGGGATGTTGATCCACCGGTTGTCGAAGATCACCCACGCCGCGTGAAACAGGCCCCGGGCCGCCACGGCAGGACCGCCATAGGCGAGGGCATGCCTTAAGGAGGCGGCCAGGTTGAGTTCAGTGGAGAGCGGTCCCCACCCGGCATCCACGTTGACCGGGGTTCTCGCCATACGGTCGGCGGCGAGCAGGACGAAAGTCGTGATCAGTCGTTGTAAGGACACGCCGTCCTTCAGCGACCGGTGTACTGCTTCGAATGACCGTTCAATGTCTACGCTCAGCAACGCGTCCACGAGGGCGTTCTCGTCGTAGTCCGCACGGGTATTCGTCGTGTAGTCGTGTGCATCGAGCGTGGGCGCCAGGTCCCCGAGCAACCGTACGGCGTCCCGATGGAACCGCTCCGGCTCGTCCCGGCCCTGTCCCACCATCTTGGCGCCCAGGTTGCAGACCAGTTCAGAAGATTCGTCCCAGCCGAAGGTATCTACCACCCGGGCGAGGTCCCCCAGGTGGGTCACGTTGCGGGCGAAGCCCAGAAAGTACGGCGCGACGGCGCACTGGTACAACAGCCCGAAAATACGGTCCTCGTGGTTGTTTTCACAGGCCGTGTATAGACAGCGTTCGATCCGGAAATCCTGCATGTTGCGGGAGAACATGCGCACCCATTCGTCGATCTGCTCCCAGCTTACGGGAGGTGGCAACGGGATTACCTCGAGTCTTTCCGATGCTCTTCCCAACGCTGCCCGGCCGGCAAGGGAAAGCGCCATCAACCGGTCCTCCCCCTCGTATCTCCTCCCGACTTCGAGGCCAGATATCAGCAGGGAAACGATTTCCCCGCCGCCATCCGCTTCACGCTCCGAAGCGACGTGCCGGCCCAGGTGCCTGAGGATCAACTGCACGATGTCGTGTTCCGATATGCCTCCGGACAGAAGCAGGGCGGTGGCCTTTGAAATCGTCCAGGAATCCCCGCTGAGGAGTCCTTCCCAGAGCAACTGCAGGTGCTGGTCGCGCCGTCTGTAGGTCGCATCCCCTGCCTGCACCCAGAGTTCGTCGCCGCGGACATCCACGGGAAACGTCTCCAGGTCATCGCATTCATAGTTGAAACAGCCGCCCCCTTCGAGATCGAAACTGCGACCGTGCCAGTCGCAGGTCAGGATCCCGTCCTTGACCACTCCGCGAGTCAGCGGGAAACCCATATGGGGACACTGATTGTCGGTGGCGTGAATCCGTCCATCGACATGGAACAGCGCGATGCTCCGCCCTTCGCTGATCTTCACGGCGCGGGACTCTCCGGGTGGTATATCGGCCAGTGAGCCGACCCGGATCCATCCATTTTCTGAACTCATTAAACCCTTCCTTTCCGCTAGTGTGCTGTCCTCCCGGTGTGCTTCCAGTTCTTGCAGGCTGCCGGTCTTCTAGTGCGCTTCCAGCCAGTTACCGCCTATGCCGATTTCAACCTCGATCGGAACGGTCATGGGCAGGGCGCCCCGCATGCATTCCTCAATCAGCCCGGGCAGGGTATATTCTTCCGATTTATGCAGATCGAAGACGAGTTCGTCATGTACTTGCAGCAGCATCCGTGTTCTGCACTCCCGCTTTTTCAACTCTTCGTGTATCCTGGTCATGGCCAGTTTGATCAAATCGGCCGCCGTACCCTGGATACGGGAATTGATGGCGACGCGCTCCTCGGCGCGCTTGGTGGTTTTGTTGCGGGAATTGATGTCCCGCAGGTACCGCCGGCGTCCCGTTATGGTCTCGACGAAGCCGTTCTCCTCCGCGAACTTGACCGTCTCCTCCATGTACTTGAGCGTACCGGGATACTTCGCGAAGTACTGGTCGATCAGTTCCTGGGCCTGCCACCTCGGTATGTTAAGCCGTTCGGCCAGGCCGAAGGCCGAGATGCCGTAGATGATCCCGAAATTGACGGTCTTGGCGCGCCGTCGCATCTCGTCGGTCACGCCGTCGAAATCCACGTCGTAGATCTTCATGGCCGTCGCCGAGTGGATGTCCTCCTTCTGTATGAAGGTGGTCATCATGCCTTCGTCGCGGCTGAGTTCGGCCGCGATGCGCAGTTCGATCTGGGAATAGTCGGCGGCCATCAGCAGAAAGTCGTCGTCCCGGGGCACGAAGGCCTTCCGTATCTGTCGTCCCATTTCCGTCCGTACCGGGATGGTCTGCAGATTGGGACCGTGGGACTGAATGCGGCCCGTGGCGATCACGGCCTGCTCGTAGGACGTATGCACCCGCCCCGTCTTCTTGAAAACGGAATGGGGCAGCTGGCTCACGTATACCGAATTGAGCTTGGTGCACATCCTGTAGTGGAGGATCTGCTCCACGATCTCGTGCTTCGGCGCCAGTCGGCGGAGTACCGTTTCGGCCGTGGAATACTGGCCCGTCTTGGCAGTCCGCTTGGCATTGGGATCGATCTGGAGCTTGTCGAACAATATGTGTCCGAGCTGTTTGGCGGAGTTGAAATCGACCGGCTCCCCGGCCAGCTCGGTAATTCGGTCGGAGGACCGATGAATATCCTCGTCCAGCAGCCTGGAAAGAATCTTCAGTTGTTCCACGTCCATCCGCACGCCTTCGTGTTCCATTTCCACGAGGGCGGGCACCAGCGGGCACTCGATGGTGTTGAACACGGTCCCCTGGCCCATCTCCTCGATCCGGGGTCTCAGCAACCCGGCCAGTTGCAGGGTGATGTCGGCGTCTTCCGCGGCGTACTCGACGACCTTTTCGAGGGGTACGTCCCTGAGCGTGCCCTGTTCCTCGCCTTTTTCGCCGATGAGACTGGTGATGGAAACCGGCGTGTATCCCAGGAGCGCCTGGGACAGGTAATCCATGGTCCTGCGCAGGTCGGGTACGGTCACGTAAGCCGCAAGCATGGTGTCGAAGATCCGGCAGGATACCGTAAACCCATGCCAGCGCAACACGGAGAGATCGAACTTGATGTTGTGCCCGATGAGTTCCGTGCCTTTATCGTCGAACAGGGGCCGAAATTCGTCGACGAGCCGCAGTACGTCCTCCCGGTCATCCGGCATGGGAACGTAGTAGCCCGTGCGGGGTTCGATCGCGAAGGCGAAACCGAGGATATCGCAGGTTTTTGGATCCAGGCTGGTCGTTTCCATGTCGAAACAGAAGGAAGACGCCCGGGATAATGCTTCGATAAGCGCGCCGCGGGATTCCGGAGTGTCCACGCAACGGTAATCGTGCTCCACGTCCGCTATCGTCTTCAACTGGTCGCTTGAAATCAGGTCGTCCGTGCTGCCGGCAACGGTCAACCTGGGAGCCGCGGAGAATTCTTCGCCGAAAAGCCGCTTGCCCAGTGTATTGAATTCCAGTTCGACAAAAAGTTTCTTGAGGTCATCGTCGCGCCGTTCCTTGACCTTCAGCGAATCGGGGGTGACCTCGAGCGGCACCTCCCTTTCAATTGTGACAAGGTTCTTGGACAAAACGGCCAGCTCCCTGTTCTCTTCGATTCTCTCCCGCTGCTTGCCCTTCAGCTTGTCCGTGTTCTCCAGCAGGTTCTCGACGCTTCCGAACTGGGCGATCAGCTTCTGCGCGGTCTTCTCGCCAATGCCGGGAACGCCGGGCACGTTGTCACTGGCGTCACCCATGAGCCCAAGCATGTCGATCACCTGGTCAATGCTTTCGATCCCCCATTTCTCCAGCACGTCGTCCACGCCCATGGTTTCGAAGTTGTCCCCTGTATTGCCCGGTTTGCATATGAAGGAGCGTTCGGAGACCAACTGGCCATAATCCTTGTCCGGCGTGACCATGAAAGTGGTAAACCCCGCTTCGTCCGCCTGCTTTGCGAGGGTGCCGATCACGTCATCGGCCTCCCAGCCAGGGACGCGAATCACCGGGATGTTGAACCCCTCGATCATCCGGAACAGATAGGGCAGGGCGATGCTCAGGTCTTCGGGCATAGCGTCCCGCTGGGCCTTGTACTCGGAATACTGCTTGTGCCTGTGCGTGGGTTCGGGCGTGTCGAACACCGCGGCGATATGGGAGGGCTTGTTCTTGTTCAGAATACCGAGAATGGTATTGGTGATGGCGAACACCATGGAAACGTTCATGCCCGTCGAGGTCATCCGCGGATTGCGGATCAAACCGAAATGACCCCGATAGGCCAGCGCCATGCCATCCAGCAGGAACAGGGTTTTCTGGGATTCGGTCATGTAATACATCTCCAGATCCAGCGGTATCGGTTAGCAGGGCCCAACCCGTGAACACTACGTGGATACCGTCAGTCGGGTGAATTGGAACAATTTATGTTTACCGGTTATCGTTTCTATTCCTTCAAAAGTCTCATCGCGTTCATCCCGAGAATGCGCCTCTTTTCCGTATCGTCGAGCCCGAGTTCGTCTATGATACGCAGACCCAGGTTGACGTCGGCGATCTGTTGCGGATAGTCGGATCCGAACATCACCCGATCAACCCCGGCGAAATCGATTGCCAGCCGAAGCGCTCCGCCGTTGGGCATCCCCGCGCTTTCGTAGAACATCTTCTTGAGGTATTCCGAAGGCGGCCGGTCCAGATTTACCCGGGCTTCCGGATACGAAAGGCTGCCCTGGTCGATTCGGCCCGCGAGGAAGGGGATGGTGCCGCCCAGGTTGCCAAGTACAACCTTCAAATCCGGAAAGGCCGCCAGCGTTCCGCTGAAAACCAGATGCAGAGCCGCCATCGTCGTGTCGAATGGAAACCCCGCGATGGGTGTCAGTCTGTATTCCTTGTATTGTACTCCGGAATGCGGACTGATGGGGTGTACAAAGAGCGGAACGTCCAGGGATGAGGCGGTGGTATAGAGTTCGTGAAAGTCGGTGTCTCCAAGGGACTTACCGTTGATATTGGAAAACAGCATCCCGCCCTTGAGGTTCAGTTCGCCCACAGCGCGGGTCAATTCCGCCGCTGCCGCTGCCGGTTCCTGCAACGGAAGGACCGCGAGGGCCGACAACCGATCGGGATAGCGCGCCGCGGTCTCGGCCAGGCATTCGTTTACGACCCGGGCGAGCCGAATACCATCGGACGCGGCTTCGACGTGAAGCCCCGGGATGGAAAAGCTGAGCAGTTGCCGGTCCACGCCCTGCCGTTCCATGTGGCTTACGACCTCATTGGGATCGAAATGGCCCGGCGCGATCAAACTGTAGTCTCCGTCCACCTTCAGCATACGGTTGCCGTCGGTATCCCTGACCAGTTCCGCCCGGTATCCCCCGTTTTCTATCTCGTCGAGGTATGCGGCGGTGTAAAAATGGGTGTGGAAATCAAAGACCAATGGACGCTTCCAATATGCGACCGAAGTCGACTTACAGATAGGAGTCGACAGGCTGTGAGCTTTTCATTTCAGGCTCAATATGAACACTGAACAACGCGGTTTGATATCAGCATGATGTTTACAATATAGAATGTAACGGTTTGCGGCCAATCGAAATCAGTATCGGTCCAATTCGTTTTGCGGGAAGTGATTGAATGTTCCAGTCAACAATCATGAGATCAGGGCGAGACTTTGGGCTGGATCCTCGATGTATCCTGGTATTAGGGGATACTGAATGTAGAGGTGGCCCGGGGGGTTAATTTACTGTACACGGGTGGTGCCGTGTTCTATCTTGTTTTCGGTACTTAGACCGAACACTACCGCATTCCGTTCACGAGGAGACACCGATGCTGATCGATCCTTCCGAGTTCATTGGAACCCAGGGCATTACCCACCTGTGCACCGGCGGTGAATCGCCCATGCTGAAAACCCACGTGGATACCGTCCACCGTTTCTTCGAGGACAAGCTTCTTGGTGAAGAAGGACGCAGGCGTCTCGAGGTGGTCTCCAGGGGATGCAAGGAGAAAGTCGGTCGGTTGTTCGGCGTCCAGCCGGATGATATCGCATTCCTTACCTCGACCTCCGAGGCCATCAACCTTCTGGTCTACGCCCTCGACTGGAAACCGGGCGACAACGTGGTGGTCGCCGACGTGGAGTTTCCGTCGGACGTCCTTCCGTGGACCCTGCTAAAGGACCAGGGCGTGGAGCTGAAAATCGTTCAAAACAACAACTGGCGCATAAACTTGGAAGATCTTGATAAAGCGATAGATGAAAATACCCGGGTAGTCAATGTCAGCCATGTCAGTTACTTCACGGGCCAGCGCCTTCCGCTCAAAGAGCTATCCGATCTCGTGCACCGCAAGAACGCCCTGCTCTGTCTTGACGTCACCCACTCGGCGGGCGCCGTTCCAATCGAAGCGCAGTACGCGGACTTCGTCGTATCCAGTTGCTATAAGTGGCTCATGTCCGTACACGGCGTAGGCATTTTATATTGGAACCGTGAACGGGTACCCGAACTGAATCCGCCCTTCGTGGGCTGGCACACGCCGGCTTACCTGCCCGACTGGAATGATCCCTCCGCTTACATTCCACGGGAGGATGCCAGCAGGTTCACGCCTGGCAACGAGACCTGGATCGGGGTATACATCCTGGACAACGCCCTTGATTGCCTGCTTGGAATCGGCATTGACGAAATTGAGCGTCACGTGCTTCAGCTCAGCGGCCGGGTGTGGGATGGTTTGACGGAGACGGGCTGGGAGGTCATCACGCCCAGGGCGCCGGAAGAACGAGCCGGAAACGTCTGTTTTACCGCCTCGGATGTCAATGCCGTCACGCAGGCTCTCGAAGAACAGAACGTGCTGATCTTCGGAGCTTACGGCGGCGTGGGCAGGGCCCGCGTGTCCACCCATTTCTACAATACGGACAAAGACGTGGATCGGTTCTTCGAGGTAATGAGAGGTATCCCCGTGACACGGCCGTCGGCCAAGCCCGGCAGAGACTTCAGCAAAGCGGCCGGTGTGGCTGGCAACTGAGCCCGGAACTTTCGGACTGAGTCATCGCAACCGGTGCAGGTGGCAGACTGCTATTCGTTTCCACTGGATGCCCATTTAACGGCTTTTACGTCACCTTGGCCAGCTGTTGGATTCAGGTTTCCTCGTCAATTGCTTTACGATTCCCAGACAACCAGTATACCCTTGACATTCGACCGGGTTTCGAGTAATTACGGGTGACTACGGATTCCGGTCGTTCCGGCCGGTTTTCGCAATGCACTGAATGCTTGGAAAATGAACCGGTCATCTACCCTCGCAACGGTGAAAAAGCCCTATGGAATTCGATTTAAGCGAAGAACACAAAATGGTCGAGCGGATGGTGTACGACTTTGCCCGCAACGAGATCCTTCCGACGATCAGGGAACACGACCGTAACGGTACGTTCCCCCACGATCTGCTGCCCAAAATGGCGGCGCAGGGATTCTTGGGCATCTGCCTTCCTGTTCGTTACAACGGGTCCGGCATGGACTTCATCTCTCTGGGGCTGCTTTCGGAGGGACTCGAGTGGGCCGACTCGTCCGTCAGGGAAACGATCGCGGTACACCTGGGGCTGCACGCCCTGCCCATCTTTCAATGGGGTACGGAAAAACAGAAAGATCGGTTCCTGCCGCCCCTGGCCACCGGCGAGCATATCGCCTGTTTCGGACTGACCGAACCCGGCGCGGGTTCGGACGTGGCCGCCATGAGCAGCCGGGCCAGGAAAAAAGGCGACACCTACCTGGTCAGCGGCGAGAAGATGTGGATCACGCTTTCCGACGTGGCCGACCGATTCCTCGTATTTGCCAAAACGCGACAGGAAGAGGGCACGCGGGGCATCACCGCCTTTATCCTGGAACGTGGCTGGAAGGGACTGACTACCGGCACGATCAAGGGTAAGATGGGGGTGAGGGCCAGCAACACGGGCTGGATCAACATGGACGAGGTTCCCGTACCCGAGACGCACCGGCTCGGAGAAGAGGGCGAAGGATTCAAAATCGCCATGTCGTGCCTGGACAATGCCCGTTATACCGTTGCCGCCGGCGCCGTCGGACTCATGAAATACTGTCTTGAAGCGTCGGTGTCGTATGCCCAGCAGCGCCGAACCTTCGGGCAACCGATCGGCGATCATCAGCTCGTGAAACAGTTGATCGCCCAGATGAAGCAGCGCGTCGACCTGGGCGAACTGGCGGTAAGAAAGGTCGGCTGGCTCAAGAACGAGGGAAGGCGCAACACCCGGGAGACGAGCATGGCCAAGTGGTTCTGCACGGAGTCAGCTTTCGCCACGGCCAGTGACGCGGTACAGGTACACGGCGCCTATGGTTACTCCGATGAATACGACGTCGAGCGCCACCTGCGAAACAGCAAGAGCGCGGTGATCTACGAGGGCACGTCACAGATCCATCAACTGATGCAGGCGGATTACGTGTTCGGCAACCGGATAGACCGTCCACTCCGCTGCGAAATGCCTGCCTATGACCCGGATTACTGGCAGAATTGACCGTTTCGGAAGGTTATGGATACTTGAACATCATTGCCCTGGTGAAGCAAACGCCCGATACGGCCCAATTGTCAGCCTCCATGGACGGCCTCAAGCTGTCCGCCGATGGAGGACCCCGTATCGTCAACCCTTGGGATGAGTACACGCTGGAAACCGCCATACAGGCCAGGGAGGCGGAAGGCGGAAGGGTGACCGCCCTGTGCATGGGACCACCCGAAGCCGCTGACGCGTTGAAGACCGCCCTGGCGATGGGCGTGGACGAGGCTATCCTGGTATCGGATCCGGTCATGGCGAACAGCGACTGCCTGACTTCCGCGCACATCCTGGTCGCGGCGATCCGGAAGATCGGAGACTTCGATCTGATCGTAGGCGGCAGGACGGCGATTGACGGAAACACCGCCGCGACGGCCGTACAGGTCGCGGCCCTGCTGGGTATACCTCTCATCTCCTATGTGGCGGATATCAAAAACCTTGACGCTTCAAACCGGACCCTATCCGCGGTCCGATTGCTGGAAAAGGCCCGGGAAACGGTCACCAGCAGACTGCCGGCCCTGATCACTGTCGTAAAGGAGATCAACGAACCCAGGTATCCCAGCCTCATCGGCATACGCAAGGCGGCCAGGGCCAACATTCCCGTATGGGGATGTGACGAACTGGGACTGGACCCGTCCAGCGTGGGCGCCGCGGCCTCCCTGGTCGGTTGGCAGTCGGAGCTTCCTCCACTGCGGGAAGCAAATGTTGTAATGATCGACGGCGGCCCCGAGGATGCGGCCAGAATCCTGGTGGATCGACTGATTGACGAAAAAGTGATCTAGGTAGAAACGGATAAGATGGCCAGTAACGTATTCGTGTGGATTGAGCAGGAGGCCAGACAGGCTGACGCCATCGCCTGGCAGGCGATGGCTGCCGCGAGAAAAGTCGCCGCGGATCTTGACGGATCCCTGTGCGCCGTCGTATTCGGCGACCGGGTCGGCGATATTGCGAGACAGGCCGTCGAGGCCGGCGCCGACCGGGTGTACACCGCGGAAGATCCGACGCTGGACCGATATCGCGTGGAACCCTATGCGATGCTTCTGTCGCGCATCCTGGAGCAGGAACCACCCACGGTGATTCTGATGGGGGCGAGTACGGCCGGACTGGAGCTTTCGGCGTACGTGGCCGCCCTCACCGGCGATGGCCTGGCACCGGACTGCACGGATGTGCGCGTAGAAGGAGACAGGTTGGTCGCGGTCCGCCCGGCGCTGGTCGGCAACCTGGTATCGACCGTGACATTCGACGGACCGGGTCATCGGTTTATCACGGTACGGCGCAATATCTTCCTGCCGGCTGAAAGAGATGAATCCCGAACCGGAGCGGTTATCGAGATACCGGTAATCATGGCCGAAGACGAGATCCCGACCAGGGTGAAGTCTGTCGAGACCGCGGACGGCAAGGTAAGCCTGACCGAAGCAAGCATCATCGTTTCAGGAGGCCGTGGCGTGGGCGGTCCGGAAGGGTTCCAGCCGGTACGTGAACTGGCGGACGCCTTGGGCGGCGCACTCGGCGCCAGTCGGGCCGCAGTTGACGCCGGGTGGATACCCTATGCCCACCAGGTCGGCCAGACCGGAAAAACGGTACAACCCGATCTGTACATTGCCTGTGGTATTTCAGGTGCGATACAGCACCTTGCGGGCATGAAAAACGCCCGCGTGATCGTTGCGATCAACAAGGACGCCGACGTGCCGCTTTACAAATATGCACACTACGGCATTGCCGGCGACCTGTTCAGTTACCTGCCCGCCATCGTGGAAGAAGTGAAGGACCGACTGGGCCGATAACCCGGTTCAGCGCGCACCGCGACTTCCCCTCGGCGGAACATCGAGATTTCGAGTACGCCGATGCTGTCTCCCTACGAAAAAATATCCTTCGCGATCGCCTTGGTGGTCTCACTCTACCTAACATCCGTCACCTTTCGGCGTATGACAGGGTCGATTATGAGAGGCCAGGGTCACCTGTCCTGGGATGGTTTCCCCGGTCGGTTGATGACTGGAATCAAGGCCCTGGTCAGCCAGAACAACATGATCCGAAACCGGCCGTTTGTCTCCCTGGCGCACACCCTTGTCGCCTGGGGGTTCATCATCTACATGGTGGTCAACCTGGTGGACGTGCTGGAAGGATTGATACCCGGTTTTGTATTCCTCGGCGAGAGCGCCGCAGGCCATGGATATCGCCTGATCGTCGATCTCATGACCACGGCCGTACTGGTGGGCATGATCGCGTTGCTCATCCGCAGGTTTGTCCTGAAATCCCCTGCGCTCACAGTCGATCCGCAGGTTATGCTGCATCCCAGGGCGGCCGCAGGCATTAAGAGAGATTCCCTGCTCGTAGGGTTGTTCATTCTCGGCCACGTCGGCTTCCGGCTCCTGGGCGCCGCCTTCGACATCGCGATCCACGGTCCGGACCCCTGGCAGCCGGTGGCAGCGCTGACAGCCGGCCTCTGGATAAATCTGGATCCATCTTACCTGACTTACGGCCTCCACGCCTGCTGGTGGCTGGCCATCGGGCTCGTGCTGGCATTCCTTCCCTGGTTCCCCTATTCGAAACACGCCCATCTCTTCATGGGCCCCTTCAACCTGATGACGTCCCCTCGAAGGGAGAGTCCGGGCGCGCTGGACGCCCTGGATTTCGAAGACGAAACCATCGAGCAGTTCGGGGCGGGTCGGATCACCGACCTGAAACGCACCCACATAACGGACGCCTTCGCCTGCATCATGTGCAACCGGTGCCAGGACGCCTGTCCCGCCTACGCCACCGGCAAGGAACTGTCGCCCGCTGCCTTGGAAGTGAACAAGCGGTACCATCTCCGGGATCACATGAAATCTCTGGAAAAGGGAGGGGAAGACACGAAACCGCTGCTGACCTACGCTATGAGTGAAAGCGCCTTGTGGGCGTGCACGACCTGCGGCGCCTGCGCAGAGGCCTGCCCGGTCGGCAACGAACCCATGTTCGATATCCTCGCGATGCGCCAGCATCAGGTGCTCATGGAGAGCGCGTTCCCGAATGAGTTGAAAGGCGCCTTCACCGGGATCGAACGGAACGGCAATCCCTGGCAGATGGCCGGCGACAGGATGGAATGGACCGAAACGCTGGACTTCACGGTGCCGACCGTAGCGGAAAACCCCGACTACGAGGTCCTGTACTGGGTCGGTTGCGCCGGCGCGTTCGATCCCGGAGCCAAGGATACTGCCCGGGCCATCGCCACGGTGATGCACCGATCCGGGGTTGGTTTCGCCACACTTGGCAACGACGAATCCTGTACGGGAGATCTGGCGCGCAGGGCCGGGAACGAGTATCTTTTCAGTATGGCCGCGAAAGGCAACATCGAAACCTTGAACGCTGCCAGCGCCGACAGGAAGAAAATCGTCACGGGTTGTCCGCACTGTCTGCACACCTTGAAAAACGAGTACAGCGTGCTGGGCGGACATTACCAGGTCATGCACCATACCCAGCTTATCGAAGAACTCATCCGCGACGGCAGACTCGAGGTTAACGGCGGTACGGGGACGCCGGCCACGTACCACGACCCGTGTTACCTGGGCCGCCACGGCGGCGTGTACGAAGCGCCCCGTGATGCGCTGGACGCCGCTGGGTCTTCCCTGGTGGAGATGGCCAGGAACAAAGAAACCTCGTTTTGCTGCGGCGCGGGCGGCGCACAGGTATGGAAAGAGGAAGAGGAGGGACGGGAATCCGTCGCCGACAATCGCTTCCGGGAAGCCAGGGACACCGGAGCGGATACCCTGGCCGTGGGCTGTCCCTTCTGCGCCAGGATGATGAACGACGCCAACAAGCGGTCCGGCGAACCCATGCGGGTCCGTGATATTGCCGAGATCGTGGTAGAATCCATACAAGACGGAAGAAACAGCGGGGATACTTGCCCATGACTACTGAAAATGAACGGATGGTGTTCCTGGACGGATCCCGGCTGATCATCGAGGCAATGTCGCGGGCAGGGGTAGGCGCCTACATCGGATATCCCATCACACCCGTCAACTGGCTCTTCGCGGGCGCCAAGCAGCGCATTCCCATCGCGCTAGAAGCCCCGGACGAGATCACGGCGCTGCAATGGTCCGCCGGTTTTTCCTCTTCGGGCGTCTTTCCCGTCACCGCTTCCGCTTTCCCCGGCTTTGCCCTGATGATCGAATCGATCAACATGTCCTTCATGATGGAACTGCCCATGGTCATCATCCTGGCCCAGCGCCTGGGTCCAAGTACCGGATCAGCCACAACGGGCGGCCAGGGGGACCTGCTTCTGCTCAGGGGATGCATCTCCGGCGGATATCCGATACCGGTTTTCTGTCCCTCAAACCTGAACGACTGCTGGGAACTGGCGGCAGCCAGCGTGCACACGGCCGTCAACCTCAGGACCCCGGTGGTTTTGCTGACCTCTAAAGAAATGGTCATGACCAATCAGAATATGGACATTTCCGGCCTTAAGGAAGTGCAACGGGCGGAACGCCACATGTACGATGGGAACGGGGAATACAAGACGTACGGGATCAATGGAAACCTGACGCCGTCCTTCCTGCCGCTGGGCGACGACCTGCACCAGGTCCGTATGAATGCATCGACGCATGACATGGATGGCATCACGCAGAAAAACAGTCCCGAGGCCCTCGGCAATACCGAACGACTCAAGAACAAGGTTGAAAACAGTATCGGTGACTACACCTATTTCGACCATGATCGGGATGATCGCGCGGAAACGGTTATCCTGACCTACGGCATCTCGGCCGAAGCGTCCAGGGAGGCGGTGGGTTTGATGCGAGCGAACGGTGACTCCGTCTCGCTCCTGGTCATGAAGACGCTGCTTCCAGTACCTTCCCGTATATACGAACTGCTTGCGGAATACGAGCACATCGTCGTCGTAGAGGAGAATATCGCCGGCCTGCTTCGAGAGTTGCTGTACGGCAACCAACGGCATGATCGGATACACGGCGTCAACAAAATAGGCAACATGATCACCCCGCAGGAGATTGCGGAAGGAGTAAGGCAATGCAGGAAACCATCCTGAATGATTTGAAAATGCCCTACTGCCCGGGCTGTGGTCATACCGTCGCCAACAAGTCGATGAGCAAGGCTCTGGCTGACCTGGGCGTGCATCCGCTCGATGTCATCATGGTGAGCGATATCGGTTGCACGGGACTCGTGGATCCCCTGCTGACCTGCCACACTATTCATGGGCTGCATGGCAGGGCGGTCGCCCTGGCCATGGGCATATGCATGGGGCTCGAACATCCGGGAAAGAAGATCATCGCCCTGCAGGGCGACGGCGGCGCCACGCTCGGCCTGCAGCACCTGCTCGAAGCGGCCAGGCACAACCTGGACCTCACGCTCGTCGTGCAGAACAACATGGTCTACGGAATGACGGGCGGCCAGACCAGCGGTCTTTCTTCCACCGAATTCAAGGAGCCGGAGCGTCCAGAGTCGGCCGTGCCGGGATACGACATCTGCGGGCTGGCCCACAACGCCGGCGCAGCTTACACCGCCCGGACGTTTATCGGAAACGATACGGCGGAACTCTGGAAGGAGGCCCTGTCCACACCGGGATTCTCCCTTATTGAAATCGTCGAGATGTGCCCGGCATACGGCCTGAGGAAGGTCCAGGAACTCCACGACGTTTCGGACTACGAGAGCGTGGTCTCGAGAAACCAGCGCCCGGCGTCGCATCCGCATCGCGTGACGGGTCGATCCCTCCTGGATGCGTTGAAACCCATTGAACACACCTGCGAAGCACCCCTTGACGGCCGTTTGGAAATCATCATCGCGGGTTCGGCCGGGGAGGCCATCCAGTCCGCGGGAGACCTGCTTTCCACGGCGGGCATCACGGCCGGCCTTTCGGCGACCAAAAAGGGCGACTATCCCATTACGATCGGTACAGGGTTCTCCGTCGCGGAGGTCATCCTTTCCAGGCAGCCCATACATTACACCGGAATCGATTGCCCTGATATCATGATCGTCATATCGCAGGATGGGCTGGACAAAGTGAAATCCCGCATCGGCGACCATACCCTGGTCATCGCGGACACGAAACTCGACCTCCCGGGTCTGCCCAACCTGGTAACCCGGGACTTCAGGAAGACGGGTGGATTGAAGGGCGCCGCCCTGGCCGCTACGGCGTACTGGCTCCAGGATAATGGATTTCTGCCCATAGAAGCCCTCATCGAAGCTGCGAGCCGCCACAAACACGGCGATAAGATGAAGATCATCATCGACAAAGCCGTGGCCGCGTGACGGTTGTCCGATCTACCCAGAATACCGGTATACCTCAACCACCACATGGATCACAACCTGTCCGAATGGCTGCACGAACAGCGCGTCAAGCCCTACGCCATCCCCGAACCCATGGAGGTCGTGCGGCAGGAGCGCCAGTCTTCCTGATGCATAAGTCGTACGCTGTCCATATCCTTCGATCACGCACCTCGATACCGACGCGAGACCGGCTTGGCTGATCCATCCCTCCATACATCCCCACAGGAGTCCACCCCTGCGTCCGTAGTTACGGTACGTTCCCTGGCAACGGGCCTTGTCCTCGCGATCATTCTCAACATCTGGGTAACCTACGGGACCTATATCCTGCATACGTCCCGCATGTCGGTGTCCCACCTGCCTATCTCGGCCTTGGCCCTGTTCTTACTCATCACTTTCGTGTACAATCCAGTCGCCCGCGGCATCTCACAACGCGCCGCCTTTTCCGGACGGGAGCTGGCGCTGATATTCTGCATCCTGCTCATTTCGAGCCTGATTCCCGGCAAGGCCTTCGTCTCTTACTTCCTGACCATCATCTCGACACCCTTCTACTTTGCACAGCCGGAAAACCAGTGGGCGGACCTCTTCTTTCCCTTTCTCCCCGAATGGCTCGTGGCGAGCAACCAGAACAACGCCATGGGCTGGTTTTACGAAGGGTTGCCACCCGGAGGGAACGTGCCCTGGTCCCCGTGGATCATACCCGTCACCTGGTGGATGAGCTTTTTCATCGCCATTTTTATCGTCGGAGCCTGCATCGCGGCCATATTCAGAAAGCAGTGGGTAGAGTACGAACGATTATCGTTTCCCCTCGTCCAAGTCCCCCTGGAGCTCATCGCTGGCGACCAGACGTCTGGACGCTGGCCGAAACTGGTTTACGACCGGCTCTTCCAGATCGGCTTCGGTCTCGCGCTGTCCATCGCGCTCTGGAATATCGTGTCCTTCGCCCATATCGTGCCGCAGTTGCCCGTGGGTACATTCTTCGAGACACCGCTTCAGCTGAGCCCGCTGTTCCCCACCATCCCGCTCCGTATCAGCCCCTACATGCTCAGTTTTGCCTATTTCATCAACGTCGATATCCTGCTGAGCATCTGGGTCTTCTTCATGCTGGGTCTCCTTGAAATCGGCGCGCTGAGCTACATCGGGCTCAACATGGGCAGCAGCGGTCCCGGGGGCGACGGCGGCGTCAACGCGCAGTTCTTCGGCGGGTTTCTCGTTTACGTGGGGTATAGCCTCTGGACCGCGCGTCGCCATCTGCTCGCGGTGGTCAAAAAGGCGGCAGGGTGGGATGGCGCTCTGGATGATTCGAAAGAACTGGTATCCTACAGGATGGCCGTGGCGGGGGTGCTGTTTGGAACGGCCTTCATTTGCGCGTGGCTGTACCAGTCCGGAATCTCGCTTCCCGTAATGGCGGTTTTTCTTGGCTTTCTGTTCGTGCTTTACTTCGGCACGACGAAGGTGATTGCCGAAACGGGCGTGGTGTTTCTGGACCTGCCCGTGAACGCGCACCAGATCACGGTGCTGTCCCTGGGTTCCGGGAACGTATCAGGACAGAGTCTGACGTCGCTGGGGTTGACAAGCGCTTTCGCGCGGAACTGGCGCGGCCTGGGGATGGGTTCGGTCGTACTGGCCGATCGATTGACCGACGGATTCTGGCCGCGGAAGAAAGGGCTGCTGCTCGTGCTCGCGGCCACCTTCCTGGTCAGCATGGTCACGGCCGTCGCCTACTCGATTTACGCGGGGTATTCAACCGGGGCCTACAACTTCGGCGGAGGCGCTTTTAACGGGCTCAACAAGGCCTACTACGACGAGATCGTTACCTGGATGAAGAATCCGCTTTCCCTCGGGCAGAGCGAACCGTGGTTCATGGCGGCCGGCGCGGTGATCTTCCTTGTCCTGCTGAAACTGAGGCACTGGCTGATCTGGTGGCCCCTCGCCCCAGTCGGCTTCGCCATTTGCTTCGCAAGCAATATACGAGATTCGATCCTGTCCGTCTTTCTCGCCTGGCTCGTCAAGTTCTTCCTGCTTAAGATCGGAACGAACGCCTACCGCACGGGCCAGCGGTTTTTCCTCGGTGTACTGATCGGATACACGACCGGCATCGTGCTGTCATTCATCGTGGACGCCCTGTTCTATCCCGGCCAGGGGCACATGATGCACGACTGGTAGATGGAGTAGCGACTCCTACCGTACGGTTAGATGCGCCATGGGTGGACGACGATTGGAACCCAACCACTAGAACGTGCTCTTTGCGGTCGTCACCGGACACCAGCGCGAAGCCTGCAGCCAATGAAGCAGGGCGCACAGAGCTTCCGGAGTTCCGATCTGTTCGAGGGCAACGGCGGCATGGCCCTGTACGTACCTGTTTTCATCGTAGCACGCGTCCGCGAGAACTTGAATGGCCGCCTGAGCCTCGTCCTCGAATCGGGCCAGCGCATAGGCGGTTCTGGACCGCACCTGCTCATCCTCGTCCTTCATCAAACCGATCAGCGCGGGAACGGCCGAATCCGCGGCCAGCTTGATCTGGCCCAGGGCATCGGCCACGTTCTGGCGGACAAAAGGCGATGTGTCGTCTGAAAGACCCGCCAGGTGCTCTACTACCGATGGGCTGTGGTGCCGGATGTCTCCAAGGGCATAAACCACGTATCCTCGGACGCGTTCGTCCCCGTGGCCCAGCAGGGAAACCAGCGGTTCGACGGCCACCGGGCCCAGGGCGGATATACCGTAGCACGCTTCACGCCGGATATCGTCTTCATCGTGCTGCAACGCGTCCAGGAGATGGGGCAGCGCGGGTTCACCGTATTCCGCAATGGTATAGGCCGCGTGCAGACGCTTCTGTTCGAGTTCATGGGTCAGGTCTCCGGCGAGCGCCTCGACGTGTTCCTCGCCTCCCTGCCTGCTCCCGGCCGACCCGTTTCCGGCAAGCCAGTGCCACATGTTCCTCCACATGGCGCTCCGGGGATGGTCCGACAGGTCGCCGAGGTCGATATCGTCGCGTTGCCTGTTCCAGTAGGGGCGGTCCGGCTCCGTTATCCTCGTAAACTGGAACTTCATCATGTAACGGACCTTATCCGTTTCGTTCGGAAACGCCCGGTGCCAGATGTCGAAGTGAATGATGGTGACGGTTCCAGCCTTTCCGCAGGCGGGCAGGCCCTCGGGGCCGGACCCGTTCTTGCCTACCGTCTCTTCGCGGGATTCGACGTACTGACTGCCCGGTATTACCCCCGTCGGGCCGATTTCCACCGGGGTGTCCTGGGGATAGTACATGGCCATGATCCAGCGCGGATGGTGATCCCGCACCTTGGTGTAACCCCAGTAGCTGTCCTTGTGCCAGTTGCCTCCCCGGCTGTGGGGTGGATTCACGTGCGGGTGGCGGTGGGCATGCATGACGTAATCCGGTCCGAGAAGGCTCGTCAGTGCGCCTTGAACCGAGGGATCGTCGTAGACCTGTTGGATCTCGGGCACACGAGGCAACAGGTTGTTTCCCGGATTGCCGTCTTCGTCGATGATCGCGTTCGTTTTCGTGTAAATGTCATCGTGCAGCGCGACCGGCTGATCCACGTTGATCACGTGATAGCCGTTTACGATAAAGTCGCGCATGGCGTCATCGTCGAAAAGGTAGGATCTGTCCACCATGAGTCACCGCTCCTTTTTTGCATAGCGGCCGGCCATGACGGCCGTCATGACAAGCCTTCTGCGGTTCGTTCGAAACTCGATTACGACCTGATTTCACCTTTCATTCATCGGTGAAACAGACCGCCATATCTCTAAGAAACTCTTCGGGTTCTACTGCTTTGAAACGGTTGTTTATCCATTGCTGAGAAGCAATCTCCCACCTGCTCGTTTCATCCTCGCAAAGGCGGGGAAGACGTTCCAGGCTTTCCCTGATGATGTCCGCGGCAGACTCCGATGCCTGGACTTCCACGTCCGCTTCCGGACTGTCGTAATACCATACGGATTTCAACCTGCTGCTCAGCAGCCTCCGAGCGTAATCTTTTAGTGGCCTATCCACCTCTTCCGGCAGGAATGAGGCTGGCCAGAATACCCGGTTGACCTGGTGCCGATAGACGGCGTCGAGCATACTCAACGGGGTTGCCGGGCAGAGATGCCAGTTGGTCTCCGGCCAGACGTCCAGCCATCCCCAGGCTCCTCCCCATTCTTCCACGGTCAGGTTGAAATCCCCCTTGCGCGTGAGGACGCTCGACCCGTGTCCTCCGATGAAGGCCAGGTGTTGGGGATAATCAAAAAAAGGTTCCGCTTTAGATCGAAGGCAATCATAGAACCCGGTCGCCAGGCCAAGGACAGCGGCAGCCGCACCGAATATACCGTCTTCCAGCCGGGGTGAAACCAATCCCACGCGGTCCTGGGGATGGTAATCGGGATACGCGTCGGCAAACGACAGGATGTCAGATTCTGAGAAAGACAGCCTGCGATAGACGAAGTCCGATTGCGCTATACGTTCGGTGGTATGCAAAAAGGCACTCGTAACCAGGGTTAGTGATCGTTACTGGTTCGCTGCGTAAACTGCCCGGCTCGCGGGACAGGCGTCAAGTAGAATACGAACGGTCTCAATTGGTATGCACCAGTGTTTCCGGCTGCGAATCCAGCTTCATTTCGACCATCTCAATTCCGGATTCTCCCACCAGCCAGTTATACACTTCTTCAACGGATTTCGTATAAGCGTATTGCTCGGCATAAACAACCCGCCGGATACCCGCCTGAATGGACTTTTTCAGACAACCCAGGCAGGGTTTGTTGGTCGTGTAAATCGTCGCGCCGCTTGTCGACGAGCCGTGCCGGGCGGCAAAAACGATCGCGTTTTCCTCGGCGTGTATACAGATGCATTCATCCAGGTTCGCCCCCGAAGGCCCGTCCGAATTGCATCGTTTGCATCCACCGTCGAAACAGTTGGGTATGCCCATGGGCGTACCGTTGTAGCCCGTGCTGGTAATGATCTTGTCGTTCACGATGACGGCGCCGATCTGACGGCGAACGCAGTTGGAACGCGCAGAAACCGCATAAGCGATGCGAAGGAAATATTCGTCCCAGGACATTCTGTCCATTAACCGCTCCTTGTTTGTCTTCTACGACTAACGCTGCGTTGAACCGGCAAGGCGACTCCGTCCAACGGGGCCACCAGGTCGCCCCAGGGCTAAGACGGCTTATTCCCCGTGAGGGAACCTTTAAGAAACCTTCTATAGTACGAATGGATCAGGAACGTCACCGGCAGGGCGATGAGCAGCCCGAGGATGCCGAGCAGTTTGCCCCAGATGGACAGGGACAGGAGGATCACGGCCGGGTTGAACCCGGTTACCTTGCCCATGATCCTGGGAACCAGTATGGCGTCCTGGATGATCTGAATCACGGCGAACACGGTAAGTACGAGGACGAGCATAACCCAGATACTTTCGCCCGCGCCCAGAGATGCCGCGAGTGAGAGCAACACGGCCGGGATAATCCCGACGATCTGCAGGTAGGGAACCATGTTGAGCAGACCGATGAAGAGGCCCAGCAGTATCCCCATCGGTAATCCGATCAACCAGAATCCCAGCGCGAAGAGTAGTCCCACGATAAAGGCGATCAGAGCCTGGGCGCGGAAATAGACTTGCATGGCCGTCGTAAAATCCGATACCACGTCGAGCACCACATGCTTGTAATGTTCGGGGATCAGATCTTTCCATCCCTCGGATATCTCGTCGAAGTCCAGAAGAATGAAGACCAGGTAGAGCAGGATGATGATTACGCCCGCGAGGCCGATCACGAAGCTGACGGTTCCCGAAAACACGCCCCACGCGCCGGGAAGGACCTGTTGAAAGAAAACCCTGATGTTCTCGAAGTTCAGCAGTTGAACGAATTCTTCGATCCTGACCAGGTCCGCGATATACATCCTGATTTCCGGGGGCAGGTAGGCCTGCAGACTCGCCTGCAACTGATCCGCATTCACCAGTCCCGAAAGCAATGTGCGCATCTGTGCGATTTCGGCCACGACCATGGGAATCAGGATGGACAGGAAGAGGGCCACGGCACCGAGAATGATCGTCAGGCTCAGCAGCACGGAAATGATCCTGGCCTTTACGGGCAGTTTTCGCTGCAACCAGGAAGTCAGCGGGTTGATCAGGTATGCGAGAAGCAGCGCGACGGCAAAGGGAATGAGCACATCGCTCAGGTAGGCGATGAGGGTAATCAAAAGCCAGATCACCGCCACTCCGATGGCGATACGTATCACACGGTCGAAGGTAATGGGATTTTCGGACAGCATAGGCATGACTCGGAGCGTCTCACTGATCGAAGAATAACCGCAGTTTATCATGTAGGCACCGGGATAGTGGATGTCAAGCAAATACGGGGCAATTGACTATCTCTTGACCTGCGTTCGGCGGCGAGCCTATATTGCAAGCTCGCCTGTTGTACTTACGGACTGAAATCAACTTGTAAGGGGTTCCCATTGCACAAGACCTTTCCAATCTTTCTGCTTGCCATGGCAGTACTGCTGGCGGCCGGACCAATCCTTGCCCAGTACACGAACTCGATCGGTGTCGTTCTTCCACCGGATGCGGCGCCCCCGGACCAGCAGGTCTTCCGCGTGATGAGTCCCGAACCGCGGAGCCTCGATATACAGATCAATCTCTACGACGGCGAGTCCACCCTGCTCCCTTTCGAAACCCTGCTCATCAGGGACGAGTTATGGCAACCCATACCAGCCGCGGCCACCCATTACGATGTCTCTGATGACGCCAGGGAATGGACGTTTCATCTGCGTCCCGGCGCCCGGTGGAACGACGGAAGGCCCGTAACCGCCGACGATTTCGTATACTCGTTCAGGCGGATGCTTGATCCCGCCAACGCCAATCCCTACGCCTTCTTTTACTATGATATCAAGAACGCCAGGGCCATCAGCCTGGGAGAAGTCACCGACCTGAAACAACTTGGCGTCCGGGCCGTGGACGATCTTACGCTCCAGGTGCTCATGGAGCGCAGCGCGCCTCATTTCCCCCACGTGGTATCCTTCGGCCTGGCCTACCCTACTCCGCGCTGGGCCGTGGAAAAATACGGACGGAAATGGACCCAGGTCGAAAACATCGTGTCGAACTCCGGCTTCAGGATGTCCGAATGGATAACCGGAAGCCACATGACCTTCGTCCCCGAGCCCATGTACAACGGACCCCACAAGCCTCTGCTGGAAAAAGTAATCCATCCCTTCCGGTACGCGGCAGCGCAGACCGTCCTGGCCTACGAGAATAACGAGGTAGACGTGGAATCGGTCGATATCAGCGACATGGACCGCATCGAACGCCATCCCGTACTCAGCCGGGAACTCGTGAAGACTCCAGGAAGAACGACCTGGTACATGTTCTTCAAGATGGCCGAACCGCCCTTCAACGACATCCGTGTACGCGAGGCCTTCGCCAGGGCGGTGGACCGGGACGCCATTTGCCGGGTAGTCCTGAGAGGCGCGGCGGCGCCGGCCTATTCCATGATGCCGCCGGATTTCAAGGAATACAACGGCGAAGCCATGAAAACCTACCAGGCTTTCGACCCGCAACGGGCGAAGGCGCTGATGAGGGAGGCCGGCTATCCAAACGGTCGGGGTTTTCCAAGGCAGGAAATGTGGATTCGCGCACCGACGCCTTCCATAAAAATGGCCGGCGTGGCCATTCAAAGCATGTTGTTGGAACACCTGGGGGTCCATGTCAACATACAGACCCTCGACAGATCAGCCTACATGAACAAGCTGTACAACTGGGAAATGGATTTCGGGTTTATTCGCTTCGTCGCCGACTACGTGGATCCCCGCAACATGCTCGACATGACCTGGCACTCGCAACCGAAGGGCGCGGGGCGGCACGACTGGGCGAACCCGGAATTCGACATGCTGGTGGAAAGGGCGGGCGCCGAGTTGAACCCGGCGAGTCGCACCGGGTTTTACAGGAAGGCGGAAGAGATTCTCGTGTCCGATTACGCCGCCGCCTTTGTATTCCATCCCCTCACGCTTCAGTTACGCAAGTCGAATCTCAAGGGATACAGCCAGTATGGCGACGATATCGTGGGCGCTTTCATGTATTCCCGGCTTTACAAGAGCAGGGAGTAACAAGCCGGTCAGGCATCCTGGACCGGGCACACCACCGACAGGGCGCCAGGCTCCGACGTGATCTCCGCAGGTGTCTCGCCCACGGGTTCGCCGTCGGCGAACAGGACCACCGGTTTTTCAGTTTCCAGTTTCAGTCTGCCCGTCCTGTACGAAAAGATGCTGGGGTGGTTCAGATGTCCGCCCCAGTAAACCCTCGGAAACACGCGAAGGATGCGGCCCGCACTCATCATGCGCACCAGGCAGATATCGAGTTCCCCGTCAGTCGGACTGGCGTTCGGCACGATCTTGATCCCGCCGCCGTAAGTGGAGGTATTCCCGGTAGCCGCGAGCAAAACCGTCTCGTTGATGGTGCCAAAGTCACCGGTCATGCGCAGTCCGACGCCGCGATAGACACGCAACATGCGCATCAAACCAAACAGGTAGGCTGCCATTCCCTTGAAAGGCACCGCGCCGTCATACACCAACCTGGCCACTTCCGAATCGAATCCCAGTGTCGCGACTGTCGCGAAATACCGACCGTTCACCTTTCCCAGGTCGAAGGACTTCCTATGGCCCTGCAAAAGGACTGCCGCTGCCTCTTCGAGGGTAAGCGGTATCCCAACCGCCCTGGCGAAATCGTTTCCGCGGCCGCAGGGGAGGATGCCGAGGGCGACGTCCGTGCCCGCCAGCGCGTTCACGACTTCGTGCACGGTGCCGTCGCCTCCGCAGGCGGCGACGCAGGAATACCCGGTATGCACGGCTTCCAGGGCGATGGCCTCCGCCTCGCCCCGATCCGTGGTAGGACGAATCTCGACAGGCACGTTATTCGCGGTCAACATCTCCCTCGCCCGTTCCGCAAAGTGCGGACCGCGTCCGTTTCCAGATTTCGGATTCGTAATAATGAGCATTTTTCCGGTCATGCCTTTCCTCCCACGAATCTCTCGGATGCATGGTATCACGAGAAGGGCTGGGCCGATGTTTAAGGCCCTGCGTTTCGGTGCGGACCCCAAAGCTAACAACTTGACAGGGGCAAAGCTGAAATCTAAAATAGTGGGCCGGGCGGTTGCCGCCAATTAGGACGCCGATCCCGTTTAGCTCATGGCACAATGTAAACCATGGTGCCCGGGACCCTTCCATGTTCGACTACAAAAACCTCTTCGATATGACGGACCGCAACGCGCTGGTCGTCGGCGCCGGCAGTGGTATCGGCCGTTGCTCGGCCATGTGCCTGGCTCAGTTCGGCGCCCACGTGGTCTGCGCTGACCTGCAGGAAGAAGCGGCAGTGTCCGTCTCCGACGAGATCCGTGGGATCAAGGGCTCCTCGGAGGCCGTACAACTTGATATGCGCCATACCGGCCAGATCCAACGGGTTCTGGACCGGATCAGCCCTCCCGACGTGCTGGTCAGTACGCCAGGCGTCAACATACGAAAACCGCTCCTAGCATACACCGACGAAGAATTCGACCAGGTTGTCGATCTCAACCTGAAGGGTACCTTTCGACTAGTGCGCGAAGTCGCCCGGACCATGACCGAACACCACGGGGGCAGCATTATCGTTTTTTCGAGCATCAGGTCCCAGGTGGTGGAGCCGGGGCAAGGCGTCTACGCCGCGACCAAATCCGGCGTGGTCCTCATGATACGCGCGCTGGCGGCCGAACTGGCCGACAAGGGAATACGGGCCAACGCCATAGCTCCCGGTGTCGTCGACACGCCGCTGACCGCCCAGATCAAACGGTATCCGGACTGGTACAAGGCATACGCGGATAAGACCATGCTCCGGCGTTGGGCCAGGCCCGAAGAAATCACGGGGGCCGTACTCTACCTGGCATCGGACGCCAGTTCTTACACGACCGGTTCCGTCATGTTCGTAGACGGCGGATGGACTGCGGCGGACGGTCGTTTTGACCCTCCCGCAGGATGATTCCAAGCTCCGGCACCCCCAACCTCCTTAGACCCTTACCTCCGACCAAATGCCATTTCTGAACATCCTGATCGATATCATCGCGCCGATCTTCGTCCTCATCTTCCTCGGGTACGTGTTGCAGAAAAAATGGCAATTCGATCTGCAGGCCTTGACGAGGATACTGCTGTACCTGGTCATGCCCGCCGCGCTCGTCGTATCCCTGATCCAATCCGAACTTTCCGCCGATTTTGCATGGGACACCAGCGTATTCTGCCTGCTTATGCTGCTCGCGCTTTACGTGCTGAGCGTGGCCGCTTCGCTGTTCATGGGATACAGGAAGGACATGAAACAGTCTTTCAGCCTTTCCGTCATGTACTACAACAGCGGCAACTACGGCTTTCCGGCAAGCGAACTGGCCTTTCCGGTTCTCGGCCTGGCCGTCCAGTCCATCATCCTGGCCGTCCAGAATTTCCTCGTGTTCACCCTAGGTCTGTTCATCGTGTCGGCTGGACGCACCTCGGCGCGGAAAGCGCTCCTTCAATCCCTCAGGATGCCCTTCGTATACGCGCTGGTCCTGGCGTTCACAATCCGGAATTACGGATTGCAACTGCCGGCCGTTGTCTGGCTTCCCCTGGAGTATCTGGCCGAGGCGCTCGTCCCCATGGCCCTGGTCACACTGGGCATGCAACTGGCCCGGACCCGCATAACTTATGCCTGGCAGGCCAGCCTGACGTCCCTGATATGCAGGCTGGTGGTTTCTCCCGTGATCGGATACGGGCTCGTTCTCCTGCTGGATATAGATCCGAGGATCGCCCCTATCCTGGTGGTATCAACCAGTTATCCCACCGCCATCAACACGGTATTGATCGCGATGGAATTCGGCAGCAAGGAAGATTTTGCGGCCAATGCCGTGTTCCTTTCCACCGTGTGCAGCATCGTCACGGTCGCGGTGGTGATTTTCCTGGTCAGGTGAACTCCGGGCGGTCGCCCGGAGTTTCAACGAGCTTCAAACGTAACCATCCCGGTCACCGTAAACCCGGGCGCCCTTTATGGCGGTGGCGAAAGCGTCCAGCGGTTTATCGGACCCGGGGTAGCGGTCGCCGTACGACTTTCCGTTCTCGAGCTTGAGCACACCGCGGGGGCACACGGCCGAACAGACGCCGCACCCCACGCAGGAAGACCTGACGATGTTCTCGCCGCGCTCCGCGTAAGCCCTCACGTCGATGCCCATTTCGCAATAGGTGGTGCAGTTGCCGCAGGACATGCACTGGCCGCCGTTGGTCGTGATGCGGAACCGGGAGAAAAAGCGCTGGATGATGCCCAGCACCGCGGCCATCGGGCATCCGAAACGGCACCAGACCCTGTTGCCGAGGACGGGATAGAACCCCACGCCGATCACCCCCGCGAACACCGCGCCGATATAGAAGCCGTACCACTGTTTCAGCGGAGCGGAATAGGCGCTCAGCGCGCCCTGTGACGTACTGCTCACCCAGAGCACGGCTGTCGTCAGTATGATCAGCAGCAACACGGCGTAGATGGTGACGCGCTCGACTTTCCACGAGACGGTCGACTTCGGCGTCAAATGCCGCCAGGGATCGCCCAGGGTTTCGGCGAGACCGCCGCAACCGCATACCCATGAGCAGTACCACCGCTTGCCGTAGTAATAAGTGAGTATCGGTGTAGCCACGAAAGTACAGGCCGCACCCCAGAACACCATGAACAATCCCAGCCCGCCCGGGCTATTGACGAGATAGTCCACGGTACCCGGAAAGAGGTAGTCGTACTTGAGCGGCCAGAAATAACTGAAGTAAAACTCGGGTTCGTTGAGCGCCCGGAGAAACTGGGGAAGGATAAAGGCCAGGATAAGCTGAAAGAACATCACCGAGGTGGTCCGGATGATTTGATAGCGATTGTGGCGGTACTTCATGAACATGCGGAATCCGAAGAGCACCACGGCCATCGTGTAGAGAAACCCGTAGAGAAACCACTGGTTCGCAGGCTGGCCGGCCAGGACCAGCGATAGCGGATCAACGAGCGTAATCGCGCGCGCCAGGTATTCCGGCCACCAGTAGAGCACCACGTAGAATCCGGTAAACGCTATGCCCAGCCCCCATGCGATGGCGCCCCGGTGCGTGGTGTTGCCGAACATGATCCCATCGTGCTTGATGCCGGGCACCGAGTTCTTGTAGGTGAACCAGGCGTACCCGATCGTTCCGGCGGACAACAGCCCGAAGGACAGCAGAAAGGGGGTCCACGTGCCGGACATGGGCATGCCGAGCAACGAGACGACGAGCGCCAGGACACCCAGTCCAACTACTCCGGCGGAGATCAAGAGGCCCGGATTCCTGGGCGCCTCGGCAATGGACGGCGGCTCGCCGAACCCGTCGGCCTCCTCATCGTAGAGGTAGGAAATGGTATCGGGGTCTATCAGCGTCGGTGCAGGGGGCGAAGTGCTCATGCGAGTTGCTCCTTTAATGAGCGAACGATCTCCGTCTCGTGCCGGACAAAGAACTCCGGATCGAAGTTGGCTTCTTCGAGGTGATCGAGCACGTACTGTACGCTTCGCTTCTCGGAGATCCATCGTTCGCACACCTCGTGCCGAGCGCGTATCCCCATGAAATTGAAGGCCTTGATGCAACCGTCGGTACTGACAATGCGGACGGCGTGACGGTGGGAAGGATGTTCCCAGAAAAGGTGGTGCTCGCCGGGTTGGGGCGTACTCAATATCATGCCGTAAGTCTGGTACTCCAGGTCGAAGAACTTGGCGGAATTGTACCAGATACCCGGGTCGTATTCCTTTTCTTCGCCCGCCAGGATCTCGCCCGCGGCCAGGCCCTGTTTCCTGCCCGTGTACCAGACCTGCTGAATCAGGTTGCGGCCCCCGTTACGGTTGACGATTTCCGCACAGTCCCCGGCGGCGTAGATGTCGGGAATGTTGGTACGGAAGCACGAGTCGACCAGGACGCCCCGCCCCGTTTCAATGGGAGTCGTTTTCACCAGGTCCGTATTGGGAGATACGCCCGGCGTCAGGCCGACCACCTGGCAGTCGATCCGCTCGTCGAATTCAGTGATGACTGCCTCGACCCGTCCGGTCCAGTCGTCCACGATTTCCTTGAGATTCGTTTCCGTGATCAGGCCGATGCCCTGTTCCTCGATCAATCGGTTGATCATGCCCGACTCTTCCATGGGCAGGATGTTGCACCAGTAGGACGACTCCCTTATGAGAAACGTGACGTCGATATGCCTGGAATGCAGCATTTCGGCCAGTTCGATGCCGATCAACCCGCCGCCGACGATTACGGCCCGCTCAGCCCGTTCCACGTTCTTGTACAACTGCCGCAGATCCTTCAGGTTGTACAAACCCTGCACGCCCTCGATATCCTGCCCGGGCCAGCCGAACTTGTTCGACTTCGCACCGGTGGCGATCAGAAGCCGGTCGTAGGGCAATTGGCCGTTCCTGTGCAACGCCAGTTGTTTGTTTTCGATATCGATTCCGGTGACCCAGTCCCTTAGCAGGTCGAGTCGATGGTCGCGCCAGAAGCGGTCTTCGAAGGGCTTCGTCGCCTCGTAGCTCATGTGCCCCATGAAAATGTACATCAGGGCGGGACGGGAGTAGTGGTAGGCCGATTCACCCGAAACCAGCGTGATCTTCCAGTCCGGCTGAAGCTGCCTCAGCCGCGTGGCGGCCGTTACGCCTGTTACGCCGTTCCCAATGATCACCGCTTGCAATGGTCCACCTCCTGTAGCGATCCGAAAAGCGACCGTGTTCCTCGAACCCGCCTTAGTCAGGCCGTGCGTCCGTAGAACAGCTTCTGCACCTCGGGGCTGTTGTAGACATCCGGCTGGTCCTTGAAACAGAAAACGGCCACGTACCGGGTGACGCCTCCTTTCACCTCGGTAACCCGGTGCATGGAACGGGATCCAACGAAGAGAATCAGCGTACCTGGCTTCGCCTTGAGCGTCCGCACGTCGGGATAGCGGCCCTTCAAGACCCGGTCTACGGTTTCATAGCTGCCGACGTCCTCCGGCCGGACGTTCGGGGCGTACTCGAAAGCGCCGCCCTCTTCGGGCGCCTGCAGCATCAGCGTGGTCGTGACCTCGGCCTCGTCAAAGTGCCACCCGTGGTTCTGGCCCTCACGCATGACGTTGACGGTCAACGCCGCAAGGGGATCGGCCATCCTGTAGTAGTGCGTCTTGTTCAGCACATCGGCGATGAAGGACAGCAGGGGATCCCAGGTATACAACCGGTGCAGACCGTCCGTGGGGCGGATCTGGTCGAAGGCGATTGAATCCAGTATCGTGGTCTGTGGCCGCCTGCGCGGGTGATCCGGCGGGTATCTTTCGTCGTTCTCATCCATATAGACATTGTGGGTGTCCCTGCAGGAAAAGGCATCGGGCGCGATCCGGTCCGCCTCCGTCACCATGCGTTCCGTTGCTTCTTCCGTGGTGAAGCCATGAAGCAGGCAGGCGCTCTGTTTTGCGAGGTCGTCCCGGCATCGTTCCACCAGTACCCGGTACGCGGCCGATCCGGGTCTGTGCAGCGGGTATTGCTCATGATTTACCAGGTCCAGGGCCATATCGTTCACCGTGCGCTATCCTTTCGTTGATCCAGTCCATTCTTGACTTGCCCTTCCCGAATTAGTACCATGGTCGTTCGCTTTCCGCTACCATACGGCCGCCCTCGGCGGCGTCCATGTCCGGCCACGTCCACCTGGCTGAACGACCCCTGCTTTCAATATATGGCAATACCCTCAAATCAAAAAGAAAAGACTGGTCTGGTTCGCCAACTGGGCCTTTTCGACACGACGATGATCATCGTCGGCATCGTTATCGGATCGGGGATTTTCCTCACGACCGGCCTGATGGCCAGGGGCATACCGTCCGCGTCCCTCATTCTCCTCGCCTGGCTGATCGGCGGCCTGCATGCCCTTTTCGGCGCGCTGGCCTACGCCGAACTCGGGGCCGCCATGCCCAGGGCCGGGGGTCAGTACGTGTACCTCAGGGAAGCCTATGGTCCGTTTTGCGGGTTTCTCTTCGGTTGGGTGACTTTCATGATGTACCTTTCCGGTATCATCGCCGCGCTTGGCGTGGGATTCGCCGAATACTTCGGGTATTTCATCCCTTCGCTCGGTATGGCCAACGTGTTTTTCGAAACCGAAGTCAACTTTCCCGGCTGGACCTTCCATTACAGCCTGTCGGCCGGCCACGTTACCGCACTCACCCTGATCATATTCCTGACGGTGGTAAACTACCGCGGAGTCACTTTCAGCAAGTACATCACCAATGTATCCTCGGTAATCAAGATCGCCGCGCTTGGCATTTTCATCCTATTGGGCATCTGGGGAGCGAACACACAGCCGATCGACTTTCGAATCAACGCGCAGGGCATAGACTTCGGGCAACTTGTGGTCGCCTTCGGCGTCGCGATGATCGCGGTATCATGGACCTTTGCCGGCTGGGAGGAGGTTACCTTCGTCGCCGGCGAGGTAAGGGAGCCGTCACGTAACCTGCCGCGGGCCCTGATCATGGGCACCGCAAGTGTTACCGTGATCTACTTTCTGGTAAACTTGATCTACCTGAGGGCGTTGCCTGTCGACGAGATGGCCGGAGTCGTTCGTGTCGGAGAGGCCGCCGCCAATGTCCTCTTCGGTGAAACGGGCGCCGTGCTGCTGTCGGCCGCAGTCATCGTGTCCATCGTCGGCGCGCTGAACAGCAGCGTACTGGTTGGGCCCCGGGTCTATTTCGCCATGGCGAGGGACAGGCTGTTCTTCAAACGGGCAGCCGCTGTCCATCCCAGGTACCGCACACCGGGCCAGGCTGTCATACTGCAGGCTTTCTGGGCCTGTGTGCTAACGCTCAGCGGTACGTTCGAAAACCTGATTACCTTTGTGACCTTCGCCAATCTTATGCTTTGGATCGCAGGCGCGGCCGCGGTTTTCACACTGAGAAAGAAACTGCCTCACATGCCCAGGCCCTACAAAGCCTGGGGCTACCCCCTCGTTCCGCTGCTGTTCATTGCCGGATCCGCCGGCATTCTTGTCAACATGCTGTTCGAGACGCCTGGAGAATCCTTCGCGGGACTCGCCCTGACCGCCCTGGGGATCCCTGCCTATTACTTTATGCGAAGACAATCCAAAAACAGCGGCGAACGCGACTGATTTCAACATCAGCCATCGCAGTAGAGTACAACCCCTCCGTCCGGGAACATGCGCGAAGCGGGGATGGCTCAGGGTATGTAAACCAGTCCGCCACCGGGACCGAGGGGAATGCCCAGCGCCATCCAGACCACGAGGATCAGCGTCCATACAACGGTGAAAACCACGGTGTAGGGAAGCATCGTGGAGATCAACGTACCCATGCCCCCCTTCGGTACGTACTGTCGCATGAATACCAGGATGATCACCAGATAGGGATTCAGGGGTGTGATGGTGTTGCTGACGGAATCGCCGATCCGGTATGCCGCCTGCGTCAGTTCGGGGCTGATGCCCACCATCATGAACATGGGTATGAATATCGGTGCGAACAACGCGTACTTGGCCGACATGGAACCGATCAGCAGGTTGAACACCAGGGTGACGAGAATAAAAGCGATCATCAACATCCAGGAAGGCATCTGTGCCTGACCCAAAGCCTGTCCGCCAGCCATCGCCAGCATCTGGCCGAGACCCGAGTACTGGAAGTACGCGATGAACTGGGCGGCGAAGAAGGCCAGGACGATGATCGGCGCCATGGTGGACATGGTTTCGATGAGGAGCCGGGCCCCATCCTTGTCGTTCTTTATGGAGCCTACCGAAATACCGTACACGATGCCGGGCAGAATAAAGCAGAAAAGCAACAGGGGTACGATGGCCTCCACCCACCGGTCAAACAACGCGCCCGTCCCATGCAACGGCGCACCGGGCCACAGAATCATGAATACGATCAGGAGGAATACCGTAGTGAACGCCAGTAATGCCCGCCAAAGTCCCCGTTTTTCTTCGGAGGCAAGTGCGTGTTCGTCCGGATTCGGTGCCGATGTCGACACGGGCGCGGGTCCACCATCCTCGGGGGACTTACCCGCCAGGCGGCGCTCGACGAACCAGGCCGTAACGACCCAACCCACGAGCGTCATGACCACGGTGGACACGATCATGAAATACCAGTTGCAGGTGGCGGCGACCTGGTAGGCCGAATCGATCGTCTGCGCCCCGGCCGTGGAAAGCCCCGCCAGCAGAGGATCCAGGCCGGTCACGAAGAGATTGGCGTTGAAGCCCGCCGAAACTCCCGCGAATACGGCGGCGAGTCCGGCCAGTGGAGCCCGGCCAACAGCCTTGTACAGTGCAGCCGCAAGGGGCGGTAGAATCACATACCCGGCGTCGAGCGTCATGGACGACATGATGCCGATAAAGACCATGGCCGGAGTCAACAGCCTGCCAGGCACCGCCATCATAAACGCCTTGAGCAGGGCACCGATCATGCCTGTCCGCTCTGCTACGCCGATTCCCAGCAT
This sequence comes from bacterium, assembly GCA_965225915.1. Lineage (GTDB taxonomy): Bacteria > JAAXHH01 > JAAXHH01 > JAAXHH01 > JAAXHH01 > JAAXHH01. The sequence continues at coordinate 3,085,989 of OZ245326.1, read as the reverse complement.
CCCCACCAGGACGACGCCGAGCGGCGGAAACTTCATGAAATTGTCAACCATGTTACCGATCACCCAGAATAGACCGTCGCTCGAGAGCAGGCTGGTGGACGTGAAGGCCTTCCCGGTCTCGCGCCACTCCACGCCCGTCGATCCGTCCTCGCGGACCACCTGTTCCGGAAGCTGCTGGACTACGGTCCACTCTCCACGGGCCGCGATATCGGACAGCACGACGACAAACAGCGCGCCGATCAAAAAGAGCGTTATAGGATCCGGCAGGCGATTCCCGACCCGCTCGATGACATCGAGAAATCCGCTTGTCTGCGCTACCCCTGTACCGGATGTTTGATGCTGGTTATCGTTCGTCATGGCATGTCCACCATGGGTGGTTTAGGCGCACAGCACGCCGCAGTAGTGGCGTCCTGGCAGAAAATCAACTCGGAGTACGCCGCTGCAACAGGTCGTCCAGGGCAGACTTCAGATCGGGATGCCGGTATGCGAATTCCGCTTCCAGCAAGCGTTCGGGGCGGACCCGTGAGCTCGCCAGCAACAGGTCTCTTCCCATCTCGCCAAACGCCAGTTGGACCAGGAAGGAGGGTACCGTAAAGGAAGTCGGGCGCTTCAACACCATGCCGAGAAGCCGGGTGAATTCGGCGTTGGTAACGGGTTGGGGAGAAACCGCGTTGACAGGACCTGCCAGGTCTTCGGTTTCCAGGGCGTATCGGACGATGGCGGTCAAGTCTTCACGGGAAATCCAGCTCATGTACTGGCGGCCGTCTCCGATCCTGCCGCCCAGTCCCAGCCTGAAGGGCGTGTACATGCGGGCGAGCGCGCCGCCCTCCAGGGTAAGCACTATGCCAATGCGTAGATTCACGACCCGTATCCCGGCCTGGTGGGCAGGCCCGGTTGCCGCTTCCCACTGCCTGCAAACCCGGGGAAGATATCCGTCCCCCGATAGAGACTCCTCCCCGAGCAACTCCTCGCCGCGGTCGCCGTAAAAACCGATTGCAGACGCGGCCACCAGGGTTGCGGGCGGGGATTCCAGTGTAGCCAGGAACTCACACAGCTTGCGTGTCGTGTCGACGCGGCTATCACGAATTTGCGCTTTCTTGGCCGGAGTCCATCTTCCCATGATCGACTCGCCCGCCAAATGCACGACAGCGTCTATCCCGTCGGGATCTTCCCAGTGAAACCGGCCAGCCGCGGTGGACCAGAAGATCGCCTTCTCGCCGATCCTGTCCCTCGATCGAACCAGACGAACGACACGATGGCCCAGCGACTCGAGAAATGGGATCAACCGGCGGCCGATCAGCCCTGATCCACCTGTTACAAGAATGATCATGATTTGCGAAAGTTAAAACTGATACAAGGAAGTGTCAAGGCCGGGACACGGTGTCTCGGTTCGCCCATTCTTTTCTCAATTGACTCGTTCTGAAGAATCCCTTAGCATCCCCGGAGCGGCCACGGGATCTTCCGCTTCGGCCGCTTCACGACCGACGGACCGATTAAACCGGAGCCCCGAAACCATGCAAGTTTACCGGTTGCATCGAACACAGATCCTGCCCGTTTCCCTGGAGACGGCTTGGGAGTTCCTGTGCCGGCCAGAGCACCTGCAGGATCTGACCCCGCCGGGAATCGGACTGACCGTAACTTCGGATCTGCCGGAACGGGTGTACCCGGGGCTTATCATTACATACCAGCTCAGATTCTACTCGATGTTCTTCTTTAACTGGATCACGGAAATCACTCAGGCAGAGCCACTTAGGTACTTCATTGATGAACAGAGAGCCGGCCCCTACCGATTGTGGCACCACGAGCATCGGCTGCGATCCGTGGAGCGTGGGGTGGAAATGGAAGACCTCGTCCATTATGCCTTGCCATCTGGACTGCTGGGCCGTATGGTACATGCTACGATGGTAAAAACCAACTGAGCTACCTATTCGACTACCGCCGTGATGTGCTGGCGGAAAGATTCGGCCGCCCCATCTGTTGAGACGCCGTTGCACCTGGCTTCGGTTCAAGCCCCATACTCCCCGTAAATCATCACAACCATGACTGACCTCATTATCGTACTGCTGCTGGTCGCGTTTAACGGCTTTTTCGTAGCGGCGGAATTCGCCCTCGTCAAAGTACGATTGTCTGAGATCGAGGTACTGGCGAAGGATGGCGGCAGAACCGCGCAGATCGTCCGGAATATCCTGCTCAGCATGGATACCTACCTGTCCTCGTGTCAACTGGGCGTCACCCTCGGAAGCCTCGGCCTTGGTTGGTTCGGCGAACGGACGATGTCCGCGCTGCTGGAACCGGTCGTGCTTTCCCTGGGTTTCGCACCGGAGACCGCCCATCTTATCTCGATTCCCGTCGCCTTTGCGGTCATGACCTTCCTGCTCATTACGGCCGGAGAGCTGGTCCCCAAGTTTGTGGCACTGCAGAAGTATCGGCAGGTGATCCTGGCAGTCGGGATTCCGCTGGTCGTATTCTCCAGGATTTTTCGGCCCTTTATCTGGTTATTGAATGTCAGCGCCAATCTCATGTTGAGGTGCGTGGGCATTCGAATTAACAACGAGCATGGCGCGTCTTTTACGGAGTCGGAATTGCGGCTGACCCTGGTCAGCATGGCGGCGGGTGGGCACGTTACTCGGCGGGAACGACTGATCATGGAAAACGTACTCGACCTGGAAGAAAAAGTCGCCCGCCGGTACATGCTTCCCCGTAACCAGATCGTGTACTTGAACCAGAACGACGCAAAGGAAGTTAAACTGCGCATCGTAGCCGAGTCGAGGCATACGCGCTTCCCGCTATGTGACGAGGATCTGGACCATATCATCGGGATCATTCACGTCAAGGACCTGTACAAAAGCCTATTCGACGAACTGGAGTCCTCCGACCTGGAGGCGATCGCCCGGGATCCTCTGTTCCTCCCCGAGACCATCCGGCTGGACGCCCTCCTTCGCGAATTCCAACGGCGCAATACCGTGCTGGCTGTGCTGGTTGACGAACACGGCACCGTCTCGGGGATGATTACGCTGGAAAACGTGCTCGAGGAACTCGTCGGTCCCATCCAGGATGAATTCGACAGTGAGGCACCTCTCATCGTGCGAACAGGCACCCATCGATTCGTTGTCGAGGCAAGTTGTCCCGTTGACCAGGTCATTACCACATGCGGCCTGGAATTGCCCGAAGGTTTGACCTCCGATACGACGGGCGGTGTGATGATAGAATTGCTGGGTCATATACCCAAGCAGGGGGAACAAGTAAGGGCCGGCGCACATATTATGACGGCCCTGCGCGTGGAGACGACGCGCATCCAAAGGCTCAGGATCGATCGTGTTACGGGAGAGAAGGACGAGAAAACCGGTGACGATTGAGACGCGAAATCGTCCTCACGTGGCGCGCGTCAGCCCGAGAACTGCGATTAAGCTTCCTGTCCCAGGAGCGCAGGAGCGGAAGCTTCATCGAGCTTCCGGCGAATCTCGGCAGGTAGCGTCCAGCCCACCCCGCCACAGACTTCTTCCACGTGTTCCGGCAGGTCCGGACCTGTCATCGCGGCCGTTATCTCGGGATGGTCTAGTATCCAGGCGAAGGCGACCTGGGCCGGTGTTTTGCCCAGTTCTCCGGCAACGTCGATCAACAGGGCAATCAGTTGGTCGACTCCTTCCGTCATGATACGACGGTACCGTTCGATGTCCTTCCCCCACAGCGATTCACGGGGCGGATCTACCCCACGCCGGAAACGCCCTGTCAGCAGGCCGACCGCCACCGGACTGTAGGTCATCATCCCCAGGCCGTGCTGTCGGCAACGGTCCAGCAGTTCCGCCTCCACGCCGGATCGATGCATCAGGTTGTAATGGTTCTGGAGGCAAACCGGCGTCGCGAACCCGTGTTTGTCGGCCACCCAAAGGGCCTCGACAACCTGCGCGGCCGTATAATTGCACATGCCGATATAGCGTGCCTTGCCCTGCCTGACCACGTCGTTCATGGCGTCCAGCGTTTCGTCCAGTGGCGTGACCTGATCGAAGTGATGGAGCAGATATAGATCGATGTGGTCCAGCCTCAGGCGTTTCAGCGACCGGTCGATTTCGCGCATGATATGATACCGGGAAGTGCCCTTGTCATTCGGCCCCGAACCGATTTCACTCCAGACCTTGCTGGTGATCACCAGGTTGTCCCGTTTGTCCTTCATGCCCGATAGTGCCTTACCCAGCACTTCCTCGCACCTGCCGCCGAAGTAGAAGTTGGCGCAGTCTATGAAGTTTATACCTAAATCCACGGCCGTTTCGATGACACGTATACAGGTCTTTTCGTCCGTCAGTCCGGCCCAGAAGCCCCTGAACGCCGTACCGAGGCAGATGGGTGACACCTGTACGCCGTAGCGTCCCAGTTGGCGGTATTCCATGCCGTTCCTCCAGGTGATTTCCGAATCAATCAGGTCTGTGATGCGTTCATGATGCGTTCATGTACCTGCTCAGGCGCGCATTGAGGACCTCTACGCCCACCGAAAAGGCTATGGCGATATAAAGGAATTCGTTTGCGAAATGAACACCGAACAGATCCAGTGCGAACTTCAGGGCAATCAGCGCGAGGACACCGATTGCCAGCGTCTTAATTCGGTGGCTGCGGCGACGCAGGTTCAGGAACTCCACGATCACGGTAAAGGCGATTGCGGTATACAGAAACGCCTTCTCCACATGTATATCGATGCCTTCCAGCATAAGCGCGATACCGATCAGCACCAGGAAACTCAGGGCCAGCAACTTGACGCTCGGATGGGCGTCCACGAATTCCCCTATCGTCCTAGCAGCCATCATCATAACCAGGATGGCAATCATGATCGCCAGAACCATCACGGGCAGGTAGTCCGCGGCCATACCGACCGCGACAATGACGGAATCCAGCGAGAAAATGATGTCCATCAGTGCGATCTGTGTCAGGATGCCGGCATAGGAACTCGCGCGAAAGGTGTGCTCCGGTTGCGTGTGTTCATGGAACATGTGGCGGATTTCGTGCACGGCTTTGACGAGCAGGAACAGACCGCCGACCAGCATGATGATATCCCGGCCCGAGATGTCCTCGCCAAGCACAGTGAACAGCGGGTGGGTGAGGCGGGCGATCCAGGTCAGCGTGAACAACAGGCAGAGCCGCGTGACCATGGCCAGCGCAAGGCCGTATATGCGGGCCCGTTGCCTGCGGTGGACCTCAAGGCGGCCCACCAGTATCGTGATGATGACGATGTTGTCTATGCCTAGAACGATTTCGACGCTCGCGAGGGTCGCGAGTAGGATCCAGGCCTCGGGCTCGTAAATCCAGGATAGCATGTTAAAAACGTCACCTTAATAGGCGTAATCAGAGACACGGACAAAGCTACTTAATATAGGGGAATGCCGATAAATGGAAAGCACAAACTCGTTCATTCAGCCCTGTGACCCGGTAGTCGCTTCGTATCACTCCGACCAGAGGCAATCCCGCTCAATCTGACGTTTCTTGACCGGCATTGCCGACTGCTGAACCCATTTCAAACCGGTACATGACCACCAAATCCACTTGACAGGACCGGGTCTTCTCGTGTTTATGACATAGTTTCCATTCTACCATCCTCCGCGATACGCACAATAGGTCCATTCGGCCATGAAAGCCAACGGTTCGAGCCCCGCGCCGCCCATCGCTCTTATCGACTGCGACGTGCACCACGCGGTCGAGAAAACGGATGACCTGTTCCCTTACCTGCCCGGTCATTACGTGGAGTACGTGAAGGATTTCGGATCCATGATGCCGTCAGTCGGGTACACTAACCTTCCGAAGGGTGGATGCCGGGCCGAACTGTGGGAGCATTCCGAGACCCACCCCAGCAGCAACATCGATCTCGCACGCAAGCACCATCTCGATGCGTACGGTATCGACATCGCCGTACTTACGGGTTCGACCGTGTACAACGCCGCGGTTCACCCGGACGCGGATTACGGCGCCGCGATGTGCAGGGCGTTCAACGACTGGACACTCGAGACCTGGATCAAGGCGGATGATCGATTCCGGGCATCGGTGGCCGTGGCGCCTTCCGATCCGAAGCAGGCCGCGTCCGAGATACGACGCATCGGCGACCGCCCCGGGGTGGTGCAGGCCATCGCGCCTGCCGGCGGCCGCATGCCCTACGGCAACCGATTCTACGACCCGATCTACGAAGCCGCACAGGAATGCGGTCTTCCCATATGCGTCCATTTCGGCGCGGAAGGAGCGGGCATCGCCAACGCGCCCACGGCGGCCGGATACCCTTCATACTACCTTGAAATGCGTATGGCCCGCCCCCAGATCGCGATGGCGCACGTCGTCAGCCTGATCTGCGAGGGCACGTTCGAAAAATTCCCGGACCTCAGGTTTTTGTTCATTGAACACGACACCTTCTGGGTACCCGGCCTGATGTGGCACATGGACGCCGACTGGAAGGCGGTTCGCGATTACACGCCCTGGGTCAAGCGGCTACCCAGCGAGTATATCCGCGGCCATGTCCGCTTCGGCTGCCAGCCCATGGAACAGCCGCCGACGCGCCGGGACCTCAGGACCTTCCTTGCGTGGCTGCATGCCGACGAAGTCCTCGTTTACGCCAGCGACTACCCACACTGGGACTGGGAATCCCCGGATTCGGTGCTCCCCGGGGTGGATGCCCGGCTCAAACGCAGGGTGTTCGTGGAGACGGCGCGGGAGCTGTACGGCCTGGACGAACAGGGGAATCCATCCGAATGAGTCGTCGATACGAGGTTTCCGCCGTGGATGACCTGCCTCCCGGCGAACGGCGGATTATTCCCGTGGGCGGCAGAAACGGAATCGGGGTGTTCAACGTCGGTGGTAGATTCTACGCCCTGAGGAACCGTTGTCCCCATAAAGGCGGACCGCTGTGCAGCGGCCGGCTCAGGCCGCACGTGACGGCGGAGGACGTCTATACCGTCGAACACCACGAGAAGCAGGTACTGAAGTGCGCCTGGCACCAGTGGGAGTTCGACCTCGCTACCGGCCAGGCCCTCTACGACCCCGCCGTGCGAGTCAAGACCTACCGGGTAGAAGTCGAAGAAGGCATGATTGTCGTCTACCTGGACTGACCACAATCTTTAAGCCACATCGAGGAATATCCCGTGCATGCACGCCTTGCCAGCGCGATATGCGCCATGTTGGCCGTCACCGGAACAACCGCCATTGCCTGGTCCGCCTGGTCCGCCTGGCTTGACCCGGATAGGAGCGAATCCCGGGTCAACTCCGTTGGCGTGCTTCTTCCTCCCGACGCGGCCCCGCTGGAATACCAGGTCTTCACCAGTTTCAAGGCCGAGAACCGTTACCTGGATATGGCCACCTCCCATTACCAGGTGGTCGGCCACGATTACGCGCTGGTCAACGAACCGCTGGTGCGCATGGACCGGAACTACAACATGCTGCCCGCTGCAGCGACGCGGTGGGAGGTGTCCGATGACGGGCTCACATGGACCTTCTACCTTCAACCCGACCTGATCTTTGCAGACGGCCATCCACTGACAGCCTATGACTTCGAGGACACCTTCAAACGGTGGGCGGACCCTGCCACGGGATTCGATCTCGAATGGTTCTACCGATCGATCAAGCACTGGGGAGCGGTCGTTGCCGGAAAGCTGCCCCTCGATTCCCTGGGTGTCAAGGCGTTGGACGATCACACCATTGCATTTGCTACCGAAGATCCCACACCCTACTTGCCCCTGATCCTGACCTTCAGCTGGGTAACGCCCTCACACCTGTACGAGAAACACGGTCCCGGCTGGTCGACCAGGCCGGAAACACTGATGGGCAGCGGCCCCTTCAGGCTGGTGGAATGGTCCAAGCTGGATCGAATCGTGCTGGAGCCGAATCCCCACTACCGGGGTCCTCACAAGCCCTACCTTGAGCAGGTGGTCACCAAGCTGTTTAACGCGGCGGTCCCGCCGCCGATGCTTTCATCCTACGAGGCAGGGGACACGGACCACGTCATTTTGTCAAACCAGGCGGAAATCAACCGGGTCAGAACCGATTCAAGGCTCAGGGATCAGTTGGACACCTATATGGCCTTCGGTACCACCTACCTGATGATGGACACCTTCAAACCACCCTTCAATGATTTACGGGTGAGGCAGGCATTCAGCCATGCCATCGACAACGATGACCTGGTCGGGTCCGCCCTTCGTGGGATTGCCGTTCCCGCGGCGACGATGCTACCCGATGGGTTTCCCGCGGCCAATCCCAGGGAACTCGGGCCTATTCAGCGGTACGACCCGGTCCGGGCGAGACAGTTGCTGTCGGAAGCCGGCTATCCGGACGGAAGGGGATTTCCTCACACCGTTATGTGGATCAGGGGGACCAACCTTCAGGGGGGAGAGGCACCGCAGGCGGTACAGGCCATGCTGAAGCATAACCTGAGTATCGACGTCGGCGTGCAGAATACCGAGGCCAAACTGTTCATGGAAACCATGTACCAAGGTAACATCGCCTTCGCCATGATCCCCTACGGGTACGACTACATGGATCCCAGCAACTTGCTCGGCATCTGGCTGTCAACGGGCCGCCATGCCTGGTACAACGAACGTTTCGAATCCATCATGGCCTTCGCCAATCACCTGATCGGCGACCCGGCGCGCCGGATTGCGCTGTACCATGAGGCTGAACGCATACTGGTCGAAGACGTGGCCGGCATTTTCCTCTGGCACAGTCAGTACAACGAATTGTGGAAACCCTATCTGCGCGCAGAGGCACTGGAGCGTAACGACCGGGGCGGATACGCGATTCGCGTCGACAAGATGCTCAACCTGTCTACGACGCTGTATGTTACGAGAGATGTTCTGGAAGACGGGGACGACCCGGACCGAAACGAGGGACTGCGGCACTGGTTGTTCGGATCCAGCGGCCCGGGGTCATTCGGAAGTTATAGATACGCAGAAACGACTTCTGAGACCAGTCTGCCTTAGCGCGGTCACATGGCCGCGTCCTGGCTGTCTCCCGCGGGGTCGGCGGATACCTTCGAGCTTTTGAAAACCTCCCGCGCGGCGGTTACTCCCGCACCCTCTTCCACATTACAACCCATCTTGTTCAGGGTCTGCTCCAACGCCGAGATCGTGCGAAGCACATGCTCGGGTACCGCCATGAAGCCCATGGTCCCGATACGGGCGAGGCTGCTGATCGCGATGCCGTGATCTTCGAGGAGGATCCGGTGCAACTCGGTCATATCGAGGTGATCCGGCAATGCGGTCCAGGCGATGCGTGTCGCCATTGGTGCGGCCGAAGCTTCGCTCCTGGACACGATACCCAGTCCCAGTGTGCGGAGTGCGGCGTGCACCGCCCTGGACGCGACGTAATGGCGGCGGTAAACGTGCTCAGGCCCCTCGTTCATGATCGCCTTCAAAGACGCGTGCAGTCCAACTACCAGGGTGTATGAGGGGGCGGGGTTGTGGGCGGGCCAGTCGCGCGGATGCGGATGGGGCTTGCGGGCGGGGGCGGGGGCGCGATTCCCTTTGTCGAACATGCTGCCTCCCAGTCCCGTCCCCCCGTCCATGCCGTAACGGCGCCAAGTGTGGAGATCCAGGCACATGGCGCGCGGCGCGATGCGCAGGTTTTCGATGGCGTTCCAGGCCTTGGCGCTCGCCGCTACGATCGCCAGGCCCTGCGGTGCGTTCAGGCATTTCTGGGTCGTAGTGACGAGCAGATCGATACCCCAGTCGTCTACGCGCACCTCGATCCCCCCGAAGGACGAGACGCAGTCCACCATGTAGATCACGTGGGGAAACTCCGACTTGAGCATGGTCCCGATTTCCGAGATGGGATTCAGCGTGCCGGTGGTAGTCTCGCAGTGCACCAGTGCCACCAGTTTGATTGCCGGGGCGGCGAGCAGGTGACTGCGGATCGTTTCCGGGTCGACCGCCTGCCCTTCCTCGAGGGCAATCTCGGTCGTATCTCCGCTCGCGAACCTGGCCAACTCCGACAGAAGCCGGCCAAAGGAACCGGCGTTGACCGTCAGCACACGGTCACCGGACTCGACCGTGCTGAGCATGGCCGCTTCAAGGCCGTAAACGGCGGATCCTGGTATGAGCATGGGGCCGTTTTGGGTATTCATCAGTTGCCTGAGCATGAGGCAGGTCTCTTTTTCGACCTCGGGATAATGGGAATAATAGATTGGTTCTACGAGCTGTTTCCCGATTGCCGCGATGCACGTAGGTGAAAGGGGCGTCTGCCCGCAGCTCATATTGATACGCTGTTTCACCGGTACGGCAGTTTGTTCTCCAGTCATGTCGTGCCTCCCTGCCTGCCTTCAGTGTTCACCGATGTAGACCTTGCTCCACATCAGGTTTCCGACCGTGCCGTCAAGCCGCCTGGAGTATCCCTTCACCCAGGGCTTTCGCAAACCGTAACTGATCGGATGGTAGACGAACGCGCCTCCGTAGTTGGAGACAAGGATCCTCTCGGCCTGCTTGTACAGCTCCGTGCGCCGGGAAGGATCGGTTTCCCCGATCGCCCGGTCCACGATATCGTCAAATGCCGGATGGGTCCAATCCTGGCGCTGTGCCCCCCGCGGCCGTGAATGCCAGGTCATGTCCAGCATGTTCCTTGGGTCCAGGTAATCCGCTCCCCAGGCGATGAAACCGAGGGGAATCCGCCAGTCGAATAGGGCGTTCATGTAGGAACCCATATCGGCGCTGCGAAAGGTGATGTTCACCCCGAGGTGATTCTGCAACATGCCCTGGATCGCCTCGGCAATTCGGCGGGTGATGGGATCGGGCGCCCTCAGCCACGTTTCCACGGTGGGGAATCCGCGACCACGCGGGTAGCCGGCCTCCGCCATGAGCTTCCTGGCCCGTTCCGGATCATAACCCTGGATCGCCTTGGACTCCGTACCGGCGTAGGCGTCGAATCCCGGCGGTATCATCGAATAGGCCGGAATTCCCGCTCCTCCAAGAATCACACGGCAGATCGACTCGCGATCGATAATACGGGTGAAGGCTTCCCGGACACGGACATCATCGAAGGGGGGTTCCTGGGTTCTGAAAATAAAGTACCATGTGGTATAGCTTTGAGAACGGACGATTTCGCGGCTCAGGCGGGGGTCGTTCTGAATACGGTTCAGTTCCGCCAGATCGACCACTTCCATGTCCACCTCGTTGTTTTCGTACGGCAGAATATTGGCCACCGCGGCTTCCCGGAACAAATGGACGACCTTCTCCAGAAAGGGTTTGTGGGGACCGTTGTACATCGGATCCGGCACATAGGTGATATGGCTGCCGCTGACCCACTCGGTCATTTTGAACCCGCTGTTGGTGACGATATTTCCCTGTTCGGTCCATTTGCGGCCATACTTTTCCACTGCCCAGCGAGGCGCAGGAAACGTGTCCGGAAATGATATGATATACAGCAGGTAGGGCGTCGGTTGTTCGGTTTCAATGACCAGGGTCAGGTCGTCGACGGCGCGCACGCCCAGCTCTTCGACATCCTTGATCCGCCCCTGGTTGATTGCCCGGGCGTTCTTGAAATCGTAGTAGAAATTCGCGTAGATATTCCCCGATGCGGGATCGATGTTACGCCTGAAGGTGTAGACGAAATCGTGCGCGGTGACCGGACGGCCGTCGCTCCACCGGGCTCCGGGCCGCAGGTAAAAGGTCCATGTCAAGCCATCCGGGGAACGTTCGAAGCGTTCCGCCGCGCCTGGTATCGGCTGCATGAACTCATCGCGCCACATCAACATCTCGAAAGGTCTCAGTACCGCCCCTTCGTCATCATAGGGATGGATGCCGGAATCGAGGCTGCGGGGCTCCATGTTCATCAGGCGAATAACCTGACGGGAAAGGGGAGCGGCATCCGGAGGCATGATTTTGCCCACCGAATTCATCCGCTGGTTCTGGCCGGGAGATACGGTAACGAATACCAGGCTCGCCAGGACAGCGATCAAGGGGATCAACAAACACACCGGACGCATGGGGACGCCTTCCGGATTATCCTGTGCAGGTATGTAAGACGTAAGTCAGGGTTGGATGCCGAAGCGCGGATTCGAACCGCGACGGGATTTCTCCCACTGCCCCCTCAAGACAGCGTGTCTACCAATTCCACCACTTCGGCGTCACGTCAACTTGCCGGCAAAAGGACCGCCACACGATGGTTGACGACACTAGGGCGAGGCCCCGTCTTCTCCAGGGAAGTCTGCCTGGGACGGGTCAGCCGCGGGAGCGGCGGGCATGCCCGACTCCACATCGGGCAATCCCTGGGCAGGGGACGCCTGCTGGTTTCTTTGGGCTTCTTCCTGAATTATGCTGCTAGGGCCCTGCGTTTCGTCGGGCACCAGGTTCAGACCGATGACAATCAGCATATAAAGCGTCGCCAGTATAGTCGTCGCCTTACCGAGGAAGGTCGCGGCTCCCCGGCCACCGAACATCTGGCCGGTCATGCCGCCGGAAGGACCACCCGTACCGAATGCGCTCGACAACCCTCCGCCCTTTCCGGACTGCAACAGGACAGACAGGATCAAAACGATACAAACCAGTACATGGATAGTGACTACGGAGGTAAACACGGTGTATATCCTTCAGTTAGCGTACGGCTGTAGCCCGACAGGTTACGTTAGCCGCCGTCGATTCCCAGTCCGGCCCGGACAATCGCCTCGAAAGACGAGGCATCCAGGCTGGCTCCTCCCACGAGCGCTCCATCTATGTGCGGTTTAGCGAGCAGGGCGCCCGCGTTTTCCGGTTTGACGCTTCCGCCGTATTGAATCCGTATTCGGCCGGCGAAGTTATCGTCGAACAAATCAGCAATAACCGCTCTCAGGTGACCGTGCACCTGGTTCGCCTGTTCGGGGGTAGCCACGCTACCGGTACCTATCGCCCAAACCGGCTCGTAAGCCAGGACGAGATCGTCGGCCGTCCCGGGTTCTGTACCTTCAAGGCCCTTGCGGACCTGCGCGCCTACTACCGACTCCGTATGACCTGTTTCCCGTTCCTCAAGGGTCTCGCCAACGCATAGGATCGGGGTGAGCCCCGCGGAAATCGCCGTTCTTACCTTCAGATTGACGGACTCATTGGTTTCTCCGCAATGCATCCGCCTTTCAGAGTGCCCCAATATAACGTACCCGCACCCCGAAGTCAACAGCATTCTGGCGGACACTTCCCCCGTAAAGGCGCCTTCCAGCGCCGGATGCATGTTCTGGGCGCCCAGCGAGATGGAACTGCCGGACAACTGCGTGGCCGCCACGGTCAAATGGGTGAATGGCGGGCACAACACGAGGTCCGCATCCAGGGCAAGCGATTCCGTTCGCTCGATCACATCGGCGACAAGCGACGCGCCATCGACCACGTCGGTATACATTTTCCAGTTGCCGGCGATGATCAACCGGCGTGCCACTGCTTTCAAATCCACTCCAAGGGGATGCTATCCAAAAAACACCTGGGCAATTTCATAAAGTTCCATGTCCACCGTGCGAATCCTCCCGGTCACTTCGGAAAGAGGCACAGTACCTATCTTCGAGCCCTTCAATGCCACCATCTTGCCGAAGTCCCCGCAATGCAGCAAATCGGCCGCAGTCACTCCGTATCTCGTTGCCAGCACTCTGTCATAGGGCGTAGGTGAACCGCCGCGCTGAATGTGACCCAGGATTGTCACCCGGGTTTCGATGTGGGCCCGGCGTTCGATCTCTGCACCGACTACTTCGCCGATGCCGCCCAGGCGGACATGGCCGAATTCATCGATATTGTCGTCCTGGGTTACATGGCCCGAGGCGTCTTTCATCGTGAAACCCTCTGCGACGACGACGAGGCTGAAGGTCTTGCCCCGGTCGATGCGCTGCTTGACGAGGGCGCAGACTTCGTCCAGGTCCATGGGCACCTCCGGTATCAATATACAGTCCGCTCCCCCGGCGATACCCGACTTGATCGCGATCCATCCCGTATGCCTGCCCATCACCTCGATAACCATCACACGGTGATGGGACTCCGCAGTGGTGTGAAGCCGGTCTATGGCATCGGTTGCTACGGTTACAGCCGTGTCGAAACCGAATGTCATGTCAGTCCCGACGATGTCATTGTCGATCGTCTTTGGAAGACCTACCATGGGAATGCCGACTTCGTTCAAAGCCGCCGCCGCGCCCAATGTATCTTCGCCCCCTATGGCGACTACCGCGTCTAGTCCGAGTATTTCAACATTTTCCTTGATGCGTTCAATGTCGCCTTCGTCCTTCAGCGGGTTGGTTCTGGATGTGCCCAGAATAGTACCTCCCCGGTGCAGGATTCCAGACACGGATACCAGGCTGAGGGGACTGGTGTCGTTGTTAATCAGTCCCGCCCATCCGTTGCGTATTCCCACGACCGTCGAACCGTAGGTCTTTATCGACCGCCTCGTCACGGCGCGTATTGCGGCGTTCAATCCCGGGCAATCGCCGCCGCCCGTCAATATGCCGATATGCATTTGGAATCTCTTCTCCCACTGCCTATGGGTGAAACGGACGCTACTCAGGCGTGCGCAATGGTCAGGGCAAATACCCTTTCGGCCCCTTCTTGAATCAAGGATCGGGCGCCGCTGTTTATTGTTGCTCCCGTCGTGAAAACATCGTCGACCAGGACGATCGAGGAGCCACGCACCGCGTCAACACGGTTTACGTCGAACACGCCCTCGACATTGGCCATACGCGCATCGGGAGTCAACGAGGTCTGGGTAGGAGTATTCCGGTTCCGCACAAGGACGTCTTTCAGGACCGGAATACCCGTTTCGTCCGATATACCCTGCGCTATGTATTCACTCTGATTGTACCCGCGTTCCCGTTTCCTCAGGCGATGCAAGGGCACGGGCACAACGGCCATAATATGGGGGAAAACCGGTTCCCGTTCAACCCTTTTTCCCAACAGGGATCCCAGGAACCGCCCGATGCCGGGACGGGATCGGTACTTGAGTTGATGGGTTAGATCCTGGAGCGGTGTATTGAATTGGAACCCGGACAGGGCGCCGTCAAAATAGAAAGTGCGGCCCAGACAGGCTGAACACGGCGACACCGGAGTGGCCAGCGATTGACCGCATCTCTCGCAGTATGGCGCCTCGATCGGGAGCAATCCATGCCGGCAGTCATCGCATATGACTCCCCATTCATCGTAAATCCGGTCTCTGCACAGGGCACAGCATGGCGGATAAACCAGGTCGAAAAACGTGCGGCCTGCCGTGCGTAAAATGTTGATATTAAAGGACATGAAATATGTATAGTTCGCCAAGGCACGAGGCGTTCGCCATCGATTGGAGCACGATGCGTATCCCAGCAAACGTTCACGTCCACCAATCCGGGCCGTACCGGGTCGCCGGGTGTCGTTTCTCTGTATACAGTCTGGATTCGGCCCAGGGTATTCTCAAGTTTTTTCGCGCGAAGCTAGCAGGAGCGTTTCGGCGGACCTGCGGACCGGCACCCTGGTTCTTGGCAAACAAAAAAACGGGGATTGGCTGGAGCGTGCACGTCGTGCCTGGAATCATCGCGGGCGCCGGGAGGATTGACTTCGTCCCGATCGGCGCCGCGCCCGGTTTCTGAGCCACCCCAGGAGGAGGAATCCCATACCGCACAGCACGATGCTGATACCCTGGTTGACGGACAGGGCCGCGCCGCCCAGGTTTCCCAGCATCATGCTCGCCTCGTAATACCGGAACAGATCCACGACAAACCGGGTTATGGGCTCGGTAATCAGCAGCACGGCGAATAGGAAACCGTCGAATCGAGGCTTTCGGTCCAGCCAGAGCAGCAGGCCGAACAGCCCGAATCCCAGCACCGCGTTGTAGAGCTGGGCGGGATGAAGCGATACATCTGGATAGAATGAGCCCGCCGCGCTGAATGCCGGGAAGGCGACACCCAGTGCAGACTCGGTGGGAAGTCCGAAGCAGCAGCCGTTCAGAAAGCAACCGACGCGGCTGATCCCTATACCCAGGGCGATACTCGGCACGAAGGCGTCGCAGGCCTTCCAGACGGATAATCTGTTCCAGCGGAGATACAGGACGGAAACCAGAATAGCCGCTATGAATCCGCCGTACATGGTCAGGCCGGTCAAACCGATTGCACCGGAACTTTGAAAGGGGCTGATGATATCCAGGGGATTCGCGCTGAACTCGTTCCAGTGGGGTATGACGTACATGATTCTCGCCCCGATGATGCCGGCAAGCATAATGAGCAGGCACATGTTTATCATCTGGTTCTGGTTCAAACCCCGTTCCCTGGACCGTCTCAGCGCCAGTATTATCCCCACCATGAAGGAAATTGCCAGCAACAGGCCATAGGTTCGAATGGTCAGTGGACCGATTTCAAACAGTATAGGATACAATTTCTTTCCTTGTTCGCGGTAGGCCGTATGGTTCAGTAGTCAAATCGATGGCGCCAGACATTCAGCAACAGGCCGCATAGAATCAGGCTGGTCATTAGAAAGGAGCCACCGTAGCTGAGAAATGGCAGGGGTACGCCGGCGATCGGCAGCATACCGACGGCCATCCCCACGTTCATGATCACGTGAAAGGTGAAAACGGACACGCATCCAGCCGCAAGCAGGCTCTGGTACCTGCTTTTGACGTTCATCGCGATATAGATTCCGATGAGTATGAAGACGTAATACAGACCGAGAATGGCAATCGAACCGACAAATCCAAATTCCTCGGCGATGACGGAGAAGATGAAATCGGTATGCTGTTCGGGAAGGAACGCCAGGTGGGTCTGGGACCCCTGCAGAAAACCTCGTCCGAGCAGACCGCCCGAACCGATGGCGATTTTGGACTGGGTGATCTGGTATCCAGCGCCTTTTGGATCGACCTGGGGATTCAGAAAGGTCTCGACACGTCGCTGCTGGTAATCATGGAGCGAATCCCAAAGCGGTTCCGCGCCCAGTCCCACGCCCAGATGTGCGACAATCAAGAAGACGGTGACGAATCGCGGAGGCCATTTCAGGTACATGATGCCCGCTACAATCAGTATGAAAACCGACCAGATGATCCAGTTGAACCCGCTCACAACGCCGATTACTACGCCTATAAGCGGGGAAACCATGAGAATCAGTTCGAGCACGCTCAACCCCGTCCAGAGCAGCACGCCGCAGAAAATCGCCCCGAAGACGATCGACGTGCCCAGATCGGGTTGAGTAAGGATAAAGAAAACGGGCAGGGCGACAATCGTTCCACTGGTGAACATCACCGAGGGCTGGCGGAAGTTGGTTCGAACCTGGGAAAGATACTGGGCCAGCGCCAATATGACAGCGATCTTCGCCAGTTCGGAAGGCTGTACGCTGATGAAACCGAGCCTGATCCATCGGCTGGAACCCTTGACTGTGCCAGTGGTCAACACGATGACCAGCAGGATCAGCACCAGTACGAAAACGGGTACGGTAATAGCCTGCAGGAACCGGATCGGCAACACCGAAGTCACGTACATGATGCCTATACCGAACAGGAACCACATCGACTGCAGCATGTACCGGGACATTCCGAGGCCGGTCTCATCCCGTGTAGCGCTATAGATCACGACAATGCCGATCACGGACAGCAGGATGGATACGATGACCAGTGTACGGTTTAAGTGATTTTCCATAGGGTGATCAGTGCGTTCGTAAGTTTACTCAAATAAAACGGTTTCGGCTTCGACGCGACCTGCAACGGGTTGGCGATCCAGGGAAAGATACGCATCGATAACCTGGCGTACGACGGGCACGGCCGAGCCTGAAGGCGCATTCTCCATGATCGCCGCCACGGCGATACGCGGGGAATCAGCCGGAGCGTACCCGACAAACCAGGAGTGGTCCAGGCCGTGCGGATTCTCCGCGGTACCCGTCTTTCCCGCCACTTGCGCGTACGGCAAGAGCGCCCTCTTCGCGGTCCCTTCATTCACCACGGCGATCATGGCGTCCTGGATCAAGTGCAGTGTTTCGTGGGAAATGGGCAACCGGTCCCTGATCGTTGGCACGCCGGTTTCCAACGTTTCCCCTTCGACAGACTCTACCCGGTCAAGTATAAAAGGCTTGAAAAGCACGCCTCCATTCGCCACAGCGGCAGTCATCACTGCCATCTGCAACGGAGTGACAAGAAGTTCACCCTGTCCGATGGCCAGGTTCAGCATCTTTCCGGGTGTCCAGGGGCGGTCCTTCGCCGGATCGTAATAGGTGGAATCGGGTACCAGGCCGCGCTGTTCTCCACCTGCATCGAAGCCGGTGGGAGTTCCGAAGCCAAATCCACGCATGTACCGCCCCCAGAGATCCAATCCAAGCAAGTCTCCCACCTGGTAGTAGTAAACATCGCAGGAATTTGCGGTCGCTTCCCTGAACGGCAACGCGCCGTGACCATCGGTCCAACACCCCGCCCAACGGCGACCGAAGCGGTATCCGCCGTTGCATGGGCGCAGAACTGTCGACGTCGTAACCCGTTCTTCTTCCAGCGCCGCGGCGGCCGTTACGATTTTCATCGTCGACGCCGGTGGATACTGCCCGTCCCGGGTTCGATCCAGCAAGGGCTTTAACGGATGGTTGCGAAGCGTATCCCAGGCATCCTGAGGAATCCCGTCTGAAAACAGATTGGGGTCATATCCGGGCCGGCTGACGATCGCGATCACGGCGCCGCTCGTGGGATCCATCGCGACCAGCGCTCCTGCCAGGCTATCGGGAATGGCCTTCTCGGCCACGGACTGAACCCTGGTATCCAGGGTCAGAAAGACTTTTTTACCCGATTCCGGCAACAGGACCGGCATGCCGGACAACGGTC
The DNA here is from genome assembly GCA_965225915.1 of bacterium. GTDB lineage: Bacteria > JAAXHH01 > JAAXHH01 > JAAXHH01 > JAAXHH01 > JAAXHH01. Next base: position 3,067,284 of record OZ245326.1, on the reverse strand, counting down.
CGAGCTCTTCTCCGGAGGCGTTAACCTCTATGAACTCCAGCCCGCTCTGGCCTCGTAGATGTTGTTCGAATGCTTTTTCCACACCCAGCTTGCCGATGATATCGCCGGATCGATACCCCTCGTCCTTCAGTTCCTCGAGTTCCTGTCGATTCACCTCTGAAACGTAACCGAGCACGTGGCTCGCCAGTTGACCCATGACATACATCCGGCTGGGCGTGATCTGAACGATTACTCCGGGCAGATCGAGCAGGTGTTCTTCCACCCGGGAAGCAATTTCAAAGGAAACATCCCGCAGGACCGGTGTTGGATTGAAACGGTTCAGGGCGGGATCGCGTATTCGCTTCCGAATGGCCGCGGTATCCTGTCCGGTCAGTTCCCCCAGGTAGTCCACGGTTTCGTCGGAAGTCTCAAAAGGAGCGGCAGCGATGGTATAGGATGCCCTGTTATCCGCCAGAACCACGCTATTGCGGTCCAGGATCAATCCACGGGGCGCCTCGAGTACGACGGGCCGAATCCTGTTGCGTTCCGAATGGGCCCGGTACTCCTCGCCCGATATGACTTGAAAATAGAACAGGTGAACGGCCAACAACAGAAAGAGTGCGGTAACTATACCGATAAATACGTACAGTTGACCCCTGTGCGCGGGATTGTCATTCTGGGAATAGCCACCGAACATTGATCTGTCCCTGTCGAAAAGTTAAACCGAGTATGAGCACTACAGCCACAATGACCGTGTAAAGCATTGAGGGCAATGAGATTGTTGCCAACATGGAGACCGATTCAGTCAATTGGAATCGGGTATATACGAGCCAGTAAATGGCGGCATGGACCATGCTGGAGGCCAGCAGGGTGAGCAGCAACGTGGACAAGCTGTCCTTGTAAAGCGTGTTCCCGGCAATACCCACACCGTATGCGACCAGGGTGTTGCACAGGGCGTGGAGTCCCAGATTCTCTGATGGGCCGTTGAAATCCTCCAGCAGTCCCACACTGAATCCCAGTATCGTCCCTGCTAAAGCTCCCGACCCCATCGCACCGTAGATCAGAAACATGAGCACGAAATCGGGCCTGATACCCCGAATGGCGATTTCGTGTCCCCATGTACTATCGATTACAAACGCCAGAAATAGTAGAATAGCGTGTTTTAGGTGCATGGAAATGCTGGATCATAAAACCGGCTCGACGAACCTGTAGTTATTGGACCAGGGCCGAGTCGACCGCGCTTGAAGCGTCTCTGCCCATGATGACAAATACCTCCTCCAGACGATTCAGTTCCACCGCTGGGGTTATGGATACCTGTTTAAACAGGTTCCGGCTTCCCAACGTGATCTGGCTTATCCTGCCTACTTTCAATCCAGATGGATAGGTTTCACCCAGACCGGATGTCACCACGCGATCTCCCAGACGGACATCGGCCTGCAACGGCAACTGCATGAACAGTTCGTCTCCCTGGTAGCGGATGATTCCCTGCTCCCGACTACGCTGGACCAGTCCGCTGATCCGGCAGTTTCTGTCGGTCAACAATTGGACGAACGACGAGGTGGGGCCCACTTCGATGATTCTTCCCAGGACGCCGTCTTCCACAACCACGGCCATGTACCTGCGGATCTGATCGGAGCGACCGACATCAATGACAATGGTGTCCAACCCCTGGTCGGTATTCCAGCCAATGACTTCGGCGGGAATATAGGTGTATTGCTTTTTGTCCTTAAGGTTCAGCAATCCGCGCAGCCGCTGGTTTTCAATTCTGCGTTCCTCGAGGTCGACCGTCTGCAATTGCATTTGGACGAGTTTCTGGCGCAGGAGGTGGTTTTCGGATTTTAGATTGAAATACGATGGGATGAAGGCGAAAGCCTCCTGAACCGGCGTGAGCACCATCAACCAGACGACCCGTATAATACTGACCTGACTCGGAGGGGGCGCCGTCAGCAATACGATCGAGATGATCATGGCGAGGGCGAACGTGGTTTTCTGTCGATGGTGATACAGGGCGAAAAAAAACTGATACATGCTAGTCTTTCAAGACGTGCAGCATATTCTCATAGTTGGCAAAGTTCTCAATGATCTTTCCGGCGCCTCTAACCACCGACGTCATGGGTTCGTCATCGAGTCTTACCGGCAGCTTGGTCTCTTTTGTTATCTGCCTGTCCAGGCCAGGCAACCGGGATCCTCCGCCGCTTATGATGATGCCGCGATCGATAATATCGGCCGCCAGTTCCGCCGGGGTCAGTTCCAGGGTCTGCCTGACCGCCATGATCACCCCGTCCAGCGGCTGTGAAAGTACCCTACGGATCGCAAGAGAATCGACCACGACCGACCGCGGTATTCTTTCAATTAGATCGAGCCCCTTGACCGTCATCTCGATTTCCTTGTCAAACACGGGATAGGCAGATCCCAGTTTCCACTTGATCTGTTCGGCCATGTTGTAACCGATCTGAAGGTTGCAGTCGTTTTTCATGTGGTAGATGATCGCCTCGTCCATTTCATCGCCGCCGATGCGAACCGACTTGGACGTTACGATACCGCCGAGTGAAATAACAGCGATCTCGGAGGTTCCGCCGCCGATGTCGATGATCATGCTGCCCACCGGTTCTTCCACGGGCAATGAGCAGCCAATCGCGGCCGCCATGGGTTCGGATATCAACATCACTTCCTTGGCGCCGGCACGCTCCGCAGAGTCGCGCACCGCTCTCATTTCAACATCGGTCACACCGGAAGGAATGCAGGCCACGACGCGAGGGCGTATGAAGAAAGAGTTCTTGAGCACCTTGCGAATAAAGTACCGAATCATGGCTTCCGTGTACTCGAAGTCCGCGATCACACCATCGCGCAACGGCCTGTGCGCCTTGAGATCCGGCGGTTCCCTGCCAAGCATGACCTTGGCCTCAGCTCCGACGGCAACCACTTTTCCGGTCTTGGTATTGACGGCCACCACGGAAGGTTCGTTGATTACGATGCCTCTCCCGCGAACATAAACCAGTGTATTGGCCGTACCCAGATCTATGCCGATATCATTGGAAAAGAAATCCGGCAGGGAAAAACGCATTTTACGTCTCCTTAATCCCTTCGAGAACAAACAGGCCTTTCGGTAAGCTACCGTCCAAAACCTAAGCCAGCAAACGTTTCAAATCAGTCAGATGACGATGGGGCACATTCATTTCACCCAGATCGCACCGGTCGTGCCCTGGACCGTGATAGTCCGATCCACCAGTTGTAACCAGTCCGTACTTCGACGCCAGTTGTCCGTAATAGCGACGTGCCGTTTCGGTGTGGTCCGGATGGATAACCTCCAGGCCATCCAGTCCCGATTCGACAAAACCGGGTATCAGTTCGTCCCGTCGAAGGGATCCCGGATGGGCCAGCACCGCCAGGCCGCCTGCCTTGTGAATGATCTGAATCGCGTCCCCTACCGCGAAAAATACTTTGGGCATGTAGGCGGGCGCGTGATTGCCCAGGTACCGGGAAAAGGCGTCCTGTATCGATTCGACGTAGTTGTCTTCCACCAGCGCGCGGGCGATATGGGGCCTGCCAATGCTGGTTCTGGTGTCCTGCGTATGGGCGATTACCGACTCCAGCGCAATCGGAACGCCCAAGTCGTTGAGTTTTTGTACGATTCCCTTCGCCCGCGTCAATCTGTGCGTCCTGAACAATTTCAGGTATGACAACATCTCCTCATTCGCGGGATCGAAGCAGTAACCCAGGATATGCACGTCGGAAAAGCCTTCCCGCGCACTGAGTTCCACGCCGGGTACGATCTCCAGATCCTGCGAGGTGATACGCCGTGCACGCTCAACGCCGTCAACCGCGTCGTGGTCCGTTATCGCCAAGGCCCGCAGACCGGCGCAACGGGCTTTTGCAACGAGCTCCTCCGGGGAGTGAACGCCGTCCGAGTAGTCGCTGTGGGCGTGTAGATCAATATAGCACGCGTCACTCATTCCGCACAAATCATTTCGAGATTTCGATTCAGTCTTCCGATCATGTCCTCGTAGTTGTTCTGCTTGTTCTTTTCTTTTTCGACTACTTCCACCGGCGCCTTCTGAACGAACTGACCGTTCGAGAGGCGTTTCCTGACCTTTTCCAGTTCCTGCTCGACGCGAATCCGCTCCTTCGAAAGACGTTCCGTTTCAATGTCCAGATCGATCAAGCCGCTGAGGGGAATGTAGAACTCCAGTCCCCGAAGCACACCGGACGCGCAGCCCGCCGGCCGAGCCTTTTCTTCCGGAACAAATACCAAGTTGCACCTGGAAAGAGAATTGACCGTATTGGCCTGGTGGGAGAGGACGTCCGTTAAACCGCTGTCACCTACCTGGCAGTACACCGTCATTTCATGGGTGGGATGAACCCGGAAGTCGGCGCGGACGCCTCGGATGGCCCCAATCAGTTCCTGGACGGAAAGCACATCGCGTTCCGCGGTCTCCTGAATCCGGTCCGGTTCCACCTCGGGCCAGGGTGAAACGACGATACTGGTCGATTCGTGGTCTCCCGTTGATCGAAAGGGGTTCAATTGCTGCCAGATCTCTTCGGTGATGAACGGCATGAAAGGATGGTAAAGACGTAAAGTCTGTTCCAGTACCAGCAGGGCCGTACGCCGGGCCTGATCACCGGAATCGACGTCCTCTTCGTTGTAAAGCCGTTGCTTGATCACCTCGAGATACCAGTCGCAGTAGTCGTGCCAGAAAAAGTCGTATAGCAGCAGAGCCGTTTCGTGAAAAGCATACTGGCCCAGGGATCGCGTCGCCTGTTCAACGGTCTTCGATAGACGTGACAAAATCCATCGGTCCCAGAGGTTTACGGAATTCAACGGTCCGGATTCCCGCTGCTTCTGATGCATGAGAACCAGCCGCGCGGCGTTCCAAAGCTTGTTCGCGAAATTCCGCCCTACTTCGACCTGTTCGTTGGAATAGAGCAAATCCTGGCCATGAGGCGCTATCAGCATCATCGCGTATCTCAGCGCGTCGGCGCCGTAGGTATCCATGACCTCGAGCGGGTTCGGTGAATTGCCGAGCGACTTGCTCAGTTTACGTCCCTTGATATCCCGGACAAGGCTCGTGAGATACACGTCGTCGAAGGGGCGATCGTCCATGAACGTATAGCCCATCATCATCATGCGCGCAACCCAGAAGAAAAGAATATCGTGACCGGTAACCAGGGTAGACGTGGGATAGAAGGTCTTGAGTTCCTGGGTCCGTTCGGGCCAGCCCATGGTAGAGAACGGCCACAGGGCGGAAGAAAACCACGTGTCCAGCACGTCTTCGTCCTGGCGCAACGCACCGTGGCCGCACGCGGCGCAACGTTCCGGCGCTTCGAAACCCGTGTGTTCTCTCTCACAAGCGACGCAGTACCATACCGGTATCCGGTGCCCCCACCAGAGCTGCCGCGACAGACACCAGTCCTCGATGTTTTCGAGCCAGTGCCGGTACGTTTTCTCCCAGTGTTCCGGCGTAAACCGCGGCCAACCGTCTTCTTCCAGCACACGGAGGAGACGCCGGGCCATCGGACGGGTCTTGAGAAACCACTGCCGGGAAAGGCGAGGTTCGAGGACCGTATCGCAACGCTGGCAGTGGCGGACGGCATGGACGTGACCATCGACGCGTTCGAGCAGGCCGAGATCTTCGAGGTCTTTCACGATCCTGCGCCTGCAGGCGATCCGGTCCATGCCCCGGTAGGCGGGTCCGGCCGCATCGTTCATCACGCCGGCCTCGTCCATGATCACGATCTGAGGTAAATCGTGCTTGTTTCCGATGATGAAATCGTTGAAATCGTGGGCTGGCGTTACTTTCACGGCGCCCGTTCCGAATTCCGGGTCGACCAGCTCAGCGTCCGCTATGATCGGGATCGTACGATCCGTCAGCGGCAGTTTTACGCTTTCGCCGATCAGGTGGGCGTACCGATCGTCTATCGGATGGACGGCCACGGCCGTATCCCCGAGCATGGTCTCCGGCCTCGTGGTGGCGATGCTGATCCATCCGTCCCCGTTTTCGAAGGGGTACCGGATATGCCAGAACGATCCCTGCTCGTCCCGGGGTACGGCCTCCTCGTTGGACAAGGCGGTATTGCAGCGGGGACACCAGTTGATGATGCGATGGCCCCGGTAGATCATCTTTTTTTCGAAAAGCGCGACAAAAACCGTGGAAACCGCCCTGGACAGTCCTTCGTCCATGGTAAAACGCTCGCGCCTCCAGTCACAGGAGCAACCGAGTTCCTTCAACTGCCGGACAATGGTGCCCCCGTACTGTTCCCTCCATTTCCATACTTCCTCCACGAACTTTTCCCGACCTATTTCATCCCTGTCGACGCCTTTTTCGGCGAGCATTCTTTCCACCACGACTTGCGTGGCGATACCGGCATGATCCGTACCGGGCATCCAGAGCGTTTCAAAGCCCTTCATGCGCTTGAAGCGCACGAGCACATCCTGGACCGTGTTGTTCAGAACATGTCCAAGATGGAGTATGCCCGTAATGTTCGGAGGGGGTATGACGATGGTATAGGGCGGTTTGTCCGAAGCGGGATCGGCGTGAAAGAACTGGTTTTCTTCCCAGAACGCGTACCACTTCCGTTCCACGGTTCTGGGATCGTATTGCGGGGACAGGCCCTCGGCCATATCGATTGTTTCTCCCTGTCGCATCGAAAGTTACAGGATATAACAGGTTATGGATTGGCCGTAATCCGACCGAGCACGGGACGGGATAGACTACGCCCTCCATTGGGATGATATCTTGAAATCAGCGACACGAATCAGCCAGCCTCAAAATATCATTCGGACCCGGTCCTGTCAATTTAATTTGACCGGCTCAACCTATAGGTAAACCGGCCTGGTGGCCGTCGGCGGATTCGGATGATTACGAACCGAAAGCCCGCCTGCGACGCATGTAGGTCGGCACGTCCAGCCCATTGCCGTCGACCGCGTCATCGGAAGGATCTCCGACGGACACTTCTTCCGTTTCGGATCCGTGACGCTTGACCCGCTGGAACGCCGGAGTTTCCAACTCGTTGGGACGGTCCGGCTGGAATTTAAGGATGTTGCGGGTCAACATTTCGTCCGGGGAGACCAGCGCGTGATTCAGTCCCGTGGCGATCAACGTTACCCGGATCATGCCGTCGAGGCTCTCGTCCAGTACGGTCCCCATGATGATATTGGTATGTCCTGCTGCCGCCTGGACCGTGGTCATCACCTCTTCCACCTCGAAAAGGGTCATGTCCTGCCCACCGGTTATGTTGAGAAGAATGTCCTTGGCGCCGTCTACTTCCATGTCCTCCAGCAGCGGGTGCTTCATGGCCCGTTCCGCCGCTTCCAGTGCACGCTTGTCCCCCGAGGCTTCGCCGGTTCCCATCAAGGCTTCGCCCTTGTTTTCCATGGTCGTCTTGATATCGGCGAAATCGACGTTGATCAGGCCTGGCAGCGTAACCAGGTCGGAAATGCCTCTTGTGGCCTGCAGCAAGACTTCGTCGGCTACCTTGAGGGCGTCTTTGAAGGAAGTGTTACGGCTTACGGCTTCCTTCAGCTTCTGGTTCGGAATGATGACCACCGTATCCACATGCTCCTTCATCTCGGCGAGGCCGGTTTCTGCGTTCGCCGCCCGCTTGGGCCCCTCAAAGGCAAATGGCTTGGTCACGACCCCGACCGCCAGCACGCCCAGTTCCTTCGCGATCTGCGCGATTACCGGGGCGGCGCCGGTTCCCGTACCTCCACCCATGCCCGCGGTGATGAAAACCATGTCGATATCGGTCAGGTGTTCCGAGATGACGTCCCGGCTTTCCTCCGCGGCCTTCCGCCCTACATCGGGATTGGCGCCGGCGCCGAGTCCACGGGTAATTTCGTGGCCAAGCTGTATCTTGTACTTCACATTAGAACCGGCCAAGTCCTGGGCGTCCGTATTGGCGACGACAAACTCGACGCCGGGAACGCCGACCTCAACCATGTGGTTGACAGCGTTTTTACCTGCGCCGCCGACACCGAAAATTTTCATACGAGCAAACAGGCCCGGTTCCGCATCGAAGTCGAATGTAGACATTTTCTGCCTCCGTCTGTTGGTTTAAAGATAACGGTCTACCGGATCATCGTGATCACGAGTGCTGGAATCCTACAACATGGCCACGATCCGGCTTTTCATACGACCCAGCCATCCTCCTTCCGTTCCATTGAACCACTCCTTTCCTGACAAGTTGTCCATGGCGTAGTGCAACAAGCCAATACCTGTAGCGTACATGGGCGCGTTCTCCTCCTCTGCAAGCCTCGGAACTTCTTCCGGCACACCTACTTTCGCGGACATGCCAAAGACCTGTTCCGCCAGCTTCGCAATGCCTGGCATCAGGGCGCCACCGCCTGTGATTACGATTCCGGTACCGACCAGGTGTTCGAATCCACTGTCCCTGATCTGCTTCCGGGCGAGATTAAGAAGCTCCTTGACCCGCGGTCCCACCACAAACGCCAGTTCTTCCCGCGTGACCTGCCGCGACTCACGGCCGCCAACGCCGGGCACTTCGATCAGGTTGTCCTGTTCCGGCCTGGTATAGACCGCACTGGCGAAGCGCTGTTTGATCCTTTCGGCATCCTCATGGGGAGTGCGAAGGCCAATGGCGATATCATTCGTAAGATTTAGTCCACCGGCCGGGATCACCGACGAATGGCGGATACTTCCATCGCAGAACAACGCGATATCCGTGGTTCCTCCGCCCAGGTCCACAAGAACGACGCCCAGTTCCTTTTCGTCGCTCGAGAGCACCGCATGGCTCGCGGCGATGGAATCCAGAACGAGTTCCCTTACGTGGAGTCCGGCCTGCCTGATGCATTTGCGTACATTCTGAACGGGGGTGATCGCACCGGTCACTATATGCACCAGTACTTCGAGCCGGACCCCAAACATGCCGTGGGGGTCGGGGATTTCTTCCTGGTCGTCCACGATGAAATCCTGTGCGAGCACATGGATAACCTGACGGTCAATCGGAATCTTCAAAGCTGTCGCGGCATCGTACGCGCGGGCGATGTCCTTGCGGGTCACGCCTTGATCCTCGCCGGACGAGATGGCCACGGCGCCCCGGCTGTTGACGCTTTCGATATGTGCGCCGGAAAAACCGACAAAGACCCCGTCCACCTTGACGCCGGCCTCCTGTTCCGCTGCTTCAAGTGCCTGCGTGATCGAACGGGTGGCCCGATCCATGTTGACCACGACCCCACGCCTCAGGCCATCGGACGGACTCGTCCCAACACCCAGAATCTGGATACCGTATTCTGTGCTTTCCCCAATCAGCACGACGGTTTTCGTGGTGCCTATGTCGAGACCTGCTATGATCTCACCGGCCATGAGCAACTCCTGCTACCGCTACGTTCGTCTGTCCCTGGTTCGACCGGACACGATCGGGCGAACAATCACCTGGTCCTTGAACCGCAGATCGATCAGCCGCGTTTTGATTGCATCGGCTTCCAACCGTTCCACCGTTCGTTTCAACATCTCTATCTTCCGGGGATAGTGACCCGTTCCGAATCGAATGGCCAATCCACCGTCGACCATGTAGGCGATGGGGTCTTCCTGCTTGGAAACGTGGACCTCCGACAGCTCGTCATACAGCCCCGGCGAGAATGCTTTCAGTGCCCGCATCAGGTAGAGCGCGCGGCCCATTTCCGGACTGACCAGCATGGCGTCCCTCAGCGATTCGAAAGTCGGGTCCTCCACGGTCACGGCGTTCAATGCCGGCTGGATGCCTGAAGCGCCGACCGTGATCACGGGGAGATCCGGCAGCCCCTTTCCCGGCGGCAGCGGGATAAGTTCGGCACGCTCGGAGACCCCGTAGAGGCGATCCAGCTGTACGAGGGCGATGGGCTGGTGTTCTCTCACCCCTACGACCACGGTATTGGGTAACCGTCGATTCAGCACGACGCGATCGAATCGACGATCCAGCAACAGTCGCCGTTCGGTTTCAGCGAGATTGGCCGACCAGATGTTCCGTCCTCTCTCCAATCCGGAAACCGTAATGATTTCGTCCTTGTCGACGGTTGTGTTTCCCGATACGACAATCGAATCCAGGGCGAACACCGGCGAGGTTCTCGCCCACTCGGACAATGCCTGGCCGCCCAGGACCAATCCCGTCACCGTGCCGGCGGTGAGCACGGCAGTTGCCAGACCGCGCAAAAACCGGTAAATAGGTCGCTTCCGGTTCCGTTTCATATAACACCTGATTTCATCACGCGCACTTCGAGTTCAAGGGTTACACCGGTTCGCTCGAGTACTCGCTCGCGAACCGCGTCAATCAGTCGCAGTGCATCCGATGCCGTCGCGTCGCCCTGGTTGATGACGAAATTCGCATGGACGTCGGACACCCTCGCTCCGCCGATCTGAAGTCCTTTGCAGTCGGCCGCGTCGATCAGTCGACCGGCCTTGTCGCCCAGAGGATTCCTGAACATGCATCCAGCGCTCTGGTCCGAGGAAGGCTGCGTCCGCTTTCGATATTCTGTAAACGCCCGTATACGTTCATATACGTTTTCCGAATCATCCGGTGTCAGTCTGAACAACGCCCCCGTCACGATGCTGGACGGATCGATGCCGCTCTTCCGGTAGGAAAACCCCGCCTCCGACGCTGGAATCGTCACGATGTTACCGGGCGGCTGCAGCAATTCTATAGACTCCAGCGCACTGCCCAGATCACTTCCGTGGGCGCCGGCGTTACCGCGGATGGACCCACCCACCACACCCGGTATCCCCGTGCAGAACTCAAGTCCGCTCAGACCGGTTGCCGCCGACGACCAGGCGAGTCGGGGAAGGCTTATCCCGGCGCCTGCATGAATGAATTCGCCTTCCTGTTTCAGATGCCACAGCGTTCCCTCCACCGGGGTCGAACCGCGGATTTTTATTACCAATCCGCGGAATCCGTCATCTGAAAAGAGGATGTTGCTCCCGTTTCCCAGCACCATCCAGGGCATCTCGTATATCGTTGCCGCGGTGACAATTTCGTGCAGTTCCCGTCGGTTTTCCGGCAGGCACAGTACGTCGGCCGGACCGCCGATCCGGTAAGTGGAATGCCGGTCGAGGCCTTCGTTGCGCCGAAACCGGTCGATGGGAACAAGCCCGCTGAGGATTTCGAAGATATCCATGGGACTAGACTCCGGGTTCCCGCAGCATACGGAGAATCTGCCTCCCGACCGTGTCGATGTCCCCCGCGCCGAGCGTCAGGACCATGTCTCCGACCTCAAGGTCGTCCATTATAGCGGCCGCAACCTGGTCTTTGTCCGGTATGTATTCGATATTCCCGCCGAATTCTCTCGATGCCTGCACGATCAGGTCACCCGACACCCCTCCGGGTGGTTTTTCCCGGGAGGGGTATACATCGGTAACGACCGTCCGATAGACGGAGGATCGTCCGAGTACGCGGCCGAAATCCCTGGCCATGTTTCGCGTTCGGCTGTAAAGATGCGGTTGGAATATCAAGAATATCCGCCTGGATCCCGCATTCGACAGGGCAAGCAAAGCCGCCTCGATTTCCACCGGATGGTGGGCATAGTCATCCACCACCCTGATGCCTTCATTCTCGCCCAGCACTTCAAATCGTCTTTTTAGACCCCGGTATTCCGCCAGGGCAGCCAGGGTACTTTCAACCGGTATTTCGAGATGATCGGCCACGCCAATGGCCGCCAGGGCGTTGAGCAGATTGCATTCGCCCGGTTGACGCAGTACCAGCCTGCCTGCCGGTACGTCCCTCACGTGCACGTCGGCGGAGATACTCCACCCTTCCGACACCACTCCGTCGGCCCGGATACAGGCGTCCTGCGCCTGTCCATAGGTGATCAGCCGTCGGCGCAGCGAGGGGCTGATTCTGCGCACGCCAGGGTCATCTGCACACACGATCGCGGGCCTGTCCACGGGCACGAGATGGGCGAAGGAGACGAAGGCCTCATCTATGGCATCCTGCGAACCGTAGTATTCCAGATGATCCGCGTCTATGGAAGTGATCACGGCGGTCATCGGGGCCAGCGCATGGAACGAACGATCGTACTCGTCGGCTTCCACGACCATCCACGGTCCGTTTCCGTGCCGCACGTTCGAACCGGTCTCCGTCATGATCCCGCCGATGGCGGCCGTCGGATCCAGACCGGCGTGGGCCAGTACCTTGACGATCATGGCCGACGTGGACGTCTTTCCGTGGGTACCCGCCACGGCGATGCCATGTGTACCGCGCGCCAGCGTACCGAGGAGATCCGCGCGGGTAACGGTAAGAAGACCCTGCCGGCGCGCCGCGGAGAGTTCGGGATTGTCCGCCGGTATCGCGGATGAGTAGACGATGAGGTCGGCACCCGCCGCGTTGTCCGGATTGTGCCCGTAGTAGATGGTCGCTCCGAGACCGGAAAGACGTTCCGTCAGCGACGTTCGCCTAAGATCCGATCCGCTGACTTCGTATCCATATTCCAGCATCAGTTCACCCATTCCGCTCATGCCGATCCCGCCTATGCCGATGAAATGCACATGCCGGCATCCATTCAAAGGTTCATGGCGTTCAGTCATACTGAAGTCTCTGTCTACGGTAAGTCATCCTCGATATATTCAGCAGGATCCCGATGCTCATCATACAGAACAGCAGCCATGAACCGCCGTAACTCAGAAAAGGAAGCGGCAGGCCTGTAGTGGGCAGCAGGCCCGTCACCACGCCGATGTTCACGACAACGTGCAGCGTGATGAGGATGGTCAGTCCGGATGCCAGGTAAAAACCGAAGGCGTCGGGCGCCATACGGGCGATGCGGATCCCTCTCCAAGCGAAAACGACAAAAAGACCCAGCACCGCCAACGATCCCAGAAACCCGAGTTCTTCTCCGATCACCGCGAATACGAAATCCGTATGGGGATCGGGAAGGAACAGGAACTTCTGCCGGCTCTGCCCCAGTCCAATTCCGAAAACGCCCCCCGTACCCAGGCCGATCAGCGCCTGTTGCAGCTGGTAATCCGCACCTTGCAGGTTGACTGTCTGTTCAACCGAACTACCAAAAATCCGATCGAAGTAGGCCATGAGACGCTGCCGGCTGTGCGTGGACGTGTACAGCTTGAAAAAGAGGACCGGAAGCATGACCGCCACGGCGCCCGCGAGGTGCAGCAGCCGGGCCCGGCCGACATACAGCATCGCGAACGAAGTGACGGCCAGAACAATCGCAGTACCGTAGTCCGGCTGCAGCACAATCAACAGGCAGGTGGCTCCCACCACGGCCAGACCGGGCAGTAATCCCATAACAAACCGGTCTATTACGTTCTGGTTCTTTTCCAGCCAGTAGGCCAGGTATACTACCAGAGCGATCTTGATCCCCTCGGCAGGCTGTATGGTCATGGAAAACAGGTCCAGCGTACGCGTCGCTCCCCTGATGGTCATTCCGAGGCCGGGAACAAACACGAGGATCAGAAACACCAAGCCAATGGCCATCCAGACCGGGGACCACTTTTTCTGTTTCTGATAATCCAGGCTGGCGAACAGTACCAGGATGACGATTCCGAGGATCAACCTCACCAGGTAGCGTTTGACGAAGAAACCGCTGTCGCCAGAGAACATCTCTTCGGCGACGGCGGAACTCGCGCTGTATACCATGACCGATCCCACGCCAAGAAGCAGCAGGGACGAAACCAGTAGTGGAAGATCTATACGCTGGTGCAACATGGGTTTACCCCTCTAGGGTTTCACGGAAAGTCGATGCTATGGATTCCACGATGGTTTCCATCCGCATGCCGCGAGAACCCTTGACGAGAATCACGTCGCCATCCCTGATTTCCGCCAGTGCCGCGGACGCCGCCTCGTCGTTGGATGAACAGGCTACAACGCAAACAGCTGGCATACCTTCGTCCACCGCGGCTTCGGCGATGGCCCTGGCCTGTTCTCCCACCGTGATGATCAAGTCCGCCACTCCCGCGGCCTGTCTTCCGATCTCCCTGTGCGCCGCCATACCCATTTCGCCTAATTCCAGCATGTCCCCCAGGACGGCCAACTTGCGGCCGCAGGTTGGCGCCAGTGTGCGCAGCGCCGCCTTCATGGACGACGGATTGGCATTGTACGTATCGTTGATCAGGTGTACCCCGCCCATCTGCCTGTATTCCATCCGCATAGCGGTGGGGGTCACCTCTTCCAGCGCGCTGGCCATGGATTCGTCGGCTATTCCAAAAAATCGGCCTACCGCCACGGCGGCCAGGGCGTTCATGACCTGGTGCTCCCCCATTAGATTGATTCGAAAGTCGGAACCATCCGACAGGGTAAACGATGATCCGGACAGTTCGGTTCTGGCGGACGCCAGCCTGATATCCGCCCCGCTGCTGCGGCCGAACGTGATTAACTGCGCCTTGCTTCGGCCGCTTTCCGCCATGACCAGGGGATCGTCCGCGTTCAGTACCGCCTTGCCATCCGGCGAGAGATGGTCCAGGATCTCGCCCTTGGCCCGGGCAATTCCTTCGATCGAGTCGAAGAATTCGATATGTGCGGGCCCCACGTTTGTAATGACACCCACAGACGGCTTTACCATACATGCCAGCCGATCCAGTTCCCCGGCCCGATTCATTCCCAGTTCGAGGACCGCAGCATCGTGTTCCTTCCCCAGCGAAAACAGTGCTTCGGCCACGCCCAGCTGGCTGTTCAAATTTCCCGGCGTCTTGAAAACCCGGTAGCGCTGCCCAAGCACCGCGGCGATGATGTCCTTGGTCGTGGTCTTCCCACTCGAACCGGTCACCGCGATCACCGGCAAGTTGAATTGGCTGCGGTGCCAACGGGCAAACGCCTGCAGCGCGGTCAGGACTTCCGGGACGACAATCCGCGCGCCATTCGGGGATTCCCCGGGGGGCCGTCCATCGTGCCATTCGACCGAGATGAGGGATGCGCCCGCTCCCGCGCGCATGGCTTCCGGGACGAAGTTGTGGCCGTCGAAATGTTCTCCTGCAATGGCCACGTACAGGTTACCCTTTTCGATCCGCCGGGTATCCGAACATACGCCCGTGATTCGACCATCCCGCGATTCCGGGGTGGGGGCATGCAGTCTGCCGCCCATGATACCAGCTATTTCTAGCAGCGTGGGGGCCTTCGCCCCATAGCGATTATCCATACTGCGCCTCGAGACATTCACGGGCCTTAACCCGGTCGTCGAACTCGATATTCGATTCGCCCACGATCTGGTAGGTCGTGTTACCCCGGCCGGCGATCAGTACGGTGTCCCCTTCGCCGGCTTCTCTCAGGGCCTTGTGGATCGCTTCTCCTCGGTCCAGGACGATGTGCGACCGGACATTGGGCATGAGACCGGGCTCGATGTCCCGGATGATGCGATCCGGCGGTTCCGTTCTCGGATTGTCAGTGGTCACGATGACCACGTCGGCATGGGTGGACGCTGCCCGGGCCATCAGGGGTCGCTTGCCGGGGTCGCGGTCCCCGCCACAACCGAAGACAACGGTCAGGCTTCCGCTGGTCCATTCGCGGCAGGCGGAAAGCACGGCGCCCAGCGCATCGGGCGTATGGGCGAAGTCAACGAGCACATTAAAGGGCTGTCCCGCGTCGACACGCTCGAGACGACCCGGCACCTTCACTCCGGCCATGGCCCGGTTCATCAATTCGCAATCGATATCGAATCCGAGTCCCACTGTAATCGCCGCCAGCGCATTGTAGGCGTTGAACCGGCCCAATAACGGCAGGCACACGTTGAAGGGAGGATCGGAATGGACCTGCGCTTTAAACGAGGTCCGGTTCGTATAGTATCCCATCGGCCCCACCCTGTGGACGTCGGCCTTTTTATCCAACCCGAATGACCGCACCCGCGCACGCGAGGCGTTCTTAAAATGACCGTAGGCCGGATCGTCCATGTTCAACACGGCGTTGCCATCCTCCACGAGGTAATCTGAAAAGAGCCGCATCTTGGCTTCCCGGTAGGCGTCGAACGTCCTGTGGTCATCCAGGTGTTCACGGGAGAGATTCGTGAAGACACCCGCGGTGAATCGAAGATCCGTCAGCCGCTGCCAGACCAGGCTGTGGGACGATACTTCCATGACGGCAAACGCGCCTCCCCGTTCCTTGATCTTCCCGAAGGTGCGGTGCAGTTCCATGGGATAGGGCGTGGTGTGACTCAGCTTCCAGTCGAGTGTTTTGCTCATGAACCGGCTGCCCAGCGTGCCGATTCCTCCGACGGCCCAGCCGCATTCCCTGAGAATAGCCTCGACCAGCAGGGACACGGTTGTTTTCCCGTTGGTTCCCGTTATGCCGATAAGCCGCAGGTCGTCCGCCGGATTTCCATAGTACGCGGCGGCCATCTGACCTAATGCCCGGGAGGTGTCCGGGACGATCACCGCAGTCGCGCCTTCGAGGTACTCGTCCTTTTCCTGCACCACAACTGAAGCACCGCGGTCCATGGCATCGCGCATGTAGCGGTGGCCGTCGCGGCCCGACGGCTCGCACAGCGCCACGAAAACGTCACCGGGCTCTACGGACCTCGAATCGTGGACAATGGTTCTGATTTTCTGGTCCGGCCGTCCGATAACCGTCTTTCGAGGCAGCGCGTCCAGCAATTTCGATAGCTGTATCAACGCCTTAACCCTCTATGTCATCGTCCGCATGTGGTGAGCGATCAAACGGTTAATTGTAGGGGCTGCATTCAATAAGACATCGATCACCGGAATAAACCATGCGGCCTGGTGCAGGAATCTGACGTCGGACGTAACCCTTTCCGACGATGGTCGCTTCAATACCCTGTTCGGCCAGGGTCTTAACGGCTTCCCGTATGCTCAAGCCGACCACAGACGGCAAAGTGATTTGCAACAGGTCCGGCCGGCTGTCGGCGAAGGGGCGTTCGATCTCCCAGTCGCCGCTGATCGGAAGCATGTCTTTTCGCATCAATTCACTGTAGTTCAAACTGGATACGTACGATTCCCGGTTGGAGCCGGCATTCGGCTTGATGGATGCCAGGTGCAGGGGCAGGCCATCCTCGGATTCGGGTACCGACTCAACGGGGCCATCGGGAAAGTGGACCAGGCGGCGGACGATTTTATGGAAAACGGGCGCGGCTACCGATCCTCCGTAGAAACCGTGTGTCTTCGGTTCGTCGATCATGACGAGCACGACGATTTCCGGTTGTTCCGCGGGAAACATACCGACAAACGACGAGCGGTAGTTCCTGGTATAACCCCTGCCGTCCTCTCGCGTTTTCCACGCTGTACCGGTCTTGCCGGCCACGTTGAATCCCGATACGGCAGCCTTTCTTCCCGTACCCCGATCGACCACCCCTGCAAATACTCCCAGGAGGGTATCGGCGGTTCGTTCAGACATTACCCTGCGAACGATCGTCCTTGATGCAGCGTGAACCGATCCGTCATTTTTTACGACGGATTTGACGATTTTGGGCTGGAGAAGAAGACCGCCGTTGGCCACGGCGCAGTAGGCGGACGCCAGTTGTACCCCGGTTACTGAAACCCCGTAGCCGATGGCCATCGTGGGAAGGGTCGATTTGGACCAGTTCGCCGGATTGTGCAGGATGCCGCGGGCCTCGCCGGGAAGCGACACGCCTGTCTTTATTCCGAAGCCGAACGCCCGGGTATATTTGTAGAATTCCTTTTCACCGAGCTTTAACGCAATCTTTACCGTACCCACGTTGCTGGAATGCACGATGACTTCCCGCACGCTCAGTTCTTCGAATACCTCGTGGTCCGAAATCGTTTGAGAACCCAGTACGATCCGGCCTCCACTGGTATCGATCCGGTCCTCAAGCGAGAAAATACCGGTTTCAAGGGCCGCGGTCGCGGCGACGATCTTGAAGGTCGAACCCGGTTCATAGATGTCTACAACCGGTCTGATCTTCTGGGCTTCGAAGGGAAAACGACCGGGCGTATTGGGGTCGAAGTCCGGCGAACTGGCCATGGCCAGTATGTCGCCGTTTCTCGGGTCCATCATGATGACCATGCCGCCCAGAGCCTTGTGCCATGCTACAGCCTCCTCCAGCACCTCTTCGACGATGGCCTGGGCCGCGATATCGATCGTCAGAATGATGTCCGCACCGTTCTCCGCCGGATTATGATAGGAATCCAGCCACGAATAGGCCCGTCTCTGCGCGTCGATCTGAACCACGTTGTATCCTTCGATACCGGATAACAACTGGTTGTGTTCCAACTCGAATCCAGCCCGTCCGACGCCATCTACGCTGAATCCCAGTACCTGGCCGGCGGCGGTCCGGTAGGGATAGACCCGCCTGGCTTCCTTTTCTATGCGGATATAGGGTTCGAACAGGGGGTAAGCGGACAGTTTCCTGATCCGTTCGCTGGTTTCGAGATTCACCCAGCGGACCAGGAACTTGAAGTCGGAGGTCCCGGATAACCGGTCGATGATATGCTGTGAGTCTTCTCCCGTGATCTGGGAGAGCTGTACGGCGAAATTTCCGAGATCTGCAGCATCGAATAGATTCGAATCCAGATTTTGTATGCCAAAGGAGTCGAACTCGACGCTCAACGCCAGGGTTTCCCGGTTACGATCGACGATTCGACCGCGGCGGGGATCCAGGATTACAACACGGTGCTGCTGATCACGCGCTCGCTGCCGGTAGGCCTCGCCGTCACGAATCTGAATCAGTCCGATTCGAAATCCAAGACCTACCCACAGAACCGCCCCGATTACGACCAGGAGCGTCAGTCTGCGCATACAGGATTTCGCGACCATAACGGGTTTTCCTCATCGGGTATCCACTCGAGCCACCGGGAACGAAGCCAGGATCAACGCACCATCTGACGGGTTTCCTGCTATCGCCTTAACATCGGGGTCGGAGTTGGCCAAAACCAGTGCCGTGTCTTCCGCGTCCATCTTCACGACCTGTCCAATAGCCGTATGGTCCAGGTCGAAACGGTTCATGGCCACGGTCTCTACCCTGTGCTGCTCCGAGAGTCGAACGATCCGTACGTGCAAGTACGCACTTTCCTTTTTAAGGGTTTCCTTCTGGTGTTCCAGGTGGAGGATCTCGCGCATCAACTCCCTGGTTTCCACCTGGTGCCAGATGTAGAACATACTCAACGCCGTTACGAGTGCGATCGTACCGATCCAGCTGATCAACTGTCCCATGTACGAGTGTTCACTGCGGAATCTGAAAGCGGATTTCATATCGGGCCTCTTCGGTCGAATAACGATCTAGGGATATCTGTTTTGGATTTGGTTGTTCGGCAAGCGTTCAATCATTCGAAACCTGGCGCTTCGAGCCCTCGGATTTGCCGTAACTTCCTCCTGTGACGCCACGACGGGCCGCTTCGTGTGCAGAACGGCGACCGGTTCGTGCTGGCATACGCACAGGGGAAGGCCAGGAGGACAAATACAGTCCGAGGCCCAGGTTCTGAAAGTCCGCTTGACCATGCGATCCTCTAATGAATGATAGGATATGACACCGAAACGACCCCTTGTTCTCAACAAGGGAAGCACGGTATCTAACGCCGTTTTCAATCTTTCCAGTTCGTGGTTGACGGCAATGCGAAACGCCTGGAAAACCCGGGCGCAGGATTTGACCGCCCATCGACCTCGAACTGCGGCGATGACCGTATTGGCCAGCCCGGCGGTAGAGGTTACCGGCGCTTTTGCGCGGGTTTCGACGATCGCGTTCGCGACTCTGCGTGCGTGTCGCTCCTCACCGTATTCCCTTATGATCCGTTCGATTTCTTCCCTCGAACTCCCGTTGACGATATCGGCCGCGGTCACCGACTTCTGCCTGTCCATGCGCATATCGAGCGGGCCTTCCGACATGAAGGAAAAACCGCGCCCCGGCGTATCGATCTGGTAGGAAGACACGCCCAGGTCCAGGAGAACACCGTCTACCTGTGAAATGTCTTCTTCGTCAAGGACGGATTCCAGTTTCGTAAAATCACGATGCATGATTTTCACCCGATCGGGACCGCCGCTTGCCAGCCGCTCACCCGAAACCCTGACCGCCTCGCGGTCCTTGTCCAATCCGATAACCCGGCCGGATTCGTCCAGCCGTTCGAGGATTGCGCCGGCATGGCCGCCTCCGCCTATCGTACCGTCCACGTATATGCCAGATCTGTTCCAAACTAGCATTTCCGCTACCTTCCCACCTAGAACGGGGATATGTCTATATGTGTCTTCCAGATCCATGGGTTTCTTCCATGGCTGACCGGCCACAGGACCGGCAGTATCAGGCGAATAGGGATTCCGCTATCGATTCGTAAGTGTGTCCCGATTCGTTCATCACCTTTTCGTACTCCGTGGGACTCCAGAGTTCAAAGTGGTCGAGGGTTCCAACGATCAATACTTCCGTGTCTATGCCCGCGAGTTCGATAAGATGCCGGGGAAGGGCAATGCGTCCTTGCTTGTCCATGGAAGCCGCCACCGCCTGGGAGGAAAGCATCCGGATGAAAATTCGGGTGTTTTGCCTGGTGACGGGAAGTTCCCTCAAACGGGTATCGATCTGTTCCCATTCGTCTATTGGATACACGAAGAGGCATCCGTCCAGGCCCCGTGTAATGATCAACGTGTCGTCTACGTCGGTCCGGATGTGCTTGCGGAACCTCACAGGGACATTCACCCGACCTTTATGATCCACAGTGTATGTGTATGAACCCAGGAAGTTAACCATCCACGATCTCCCTGAAATACGAAGGAGTTAACACCTTAACCTGAGGTAGTCATTCGGCAATACTATACAAGTGTTTGGTGGTCAAGGTGTTATATGACCCACGTTGCCCCACTTCTACCCACTATTCTACATTATGCCCCCCATATTGTCAACAAAAAATAGACTTACATCGATTTTCTTTACCTTTGGATAAGGAAACCTCCGTAACCTCAAAGTGCTCAAAAGACTAAGTCAATATATATACACATCATATGTTGACACTACATACTTCGGTTTACGCGTATTTATGACACTATATAGCGTTTGCAGCGCAAAAGAACCTCCCAATCAGGCAAAATCCTCTGGATCGGGAAGCCCGGGTTCTTGTGTAGTTTTTTTTGTGAAAAATAGTTAGGCGAAGGCTGTTTCTACATCGCGACGATCTGCTGCGGGGTATGTTGCCTACTTACGACAGCCGGGTTGAACTGGCCAAACCGGGGAGTGCCTATTTGCCATCCCGGAGTTCCTTCGATCGCAGTGTGGCGGTTTCGACCGCGCTGATCAACATGCTGCGCAGTCCACGGATTTCCAGGTCGTGCACCGCCGCTATGGTAGTACCTCCCGGCGTCAGGACCTGGTCGCGCAACACCGCGGGATGCTGACCGGTCTCCTGGATCAGCCGTGCGGCACCGAGCACAGTCTGGGCCGCCAGGTCCAGTGCGACATCCCTGGGCAGTCCCATTTTGACACCGCCGTCGGAAAGGGCCTCTATTACCATATATATATAGGCGGGGCCACTTCCACTGAGACCGGTAACGGCGTCCATCAGATGTTCGTTTACGAAAACGACGCGACCCACCGCCTTGAAAACCTGGGCTGCTACCTGCTTATGCTCGTCTTTGGCATATCTGCCCAGGGTAATGGCCGCGGCTCCTTCATCCACGAGAGAGGCGATATTCGGCATGACCCGCACGACGGGATTCTCGGTGCGTACCATATCGGTAATCCCCTCAGTCGTCACCCCCGCCGCAATCGTAATAAGCAGTTGATCTGGCCGCAGGCAGTCGCGCACCTGGTCCATTGTACGGTCAATGGCCTGTGGCTTGAGACATATCATGATTACGTCGGCCTCACGCACCGCTTCCCGGTTGTCCGTGGTCCAGCGCACGCCCCATTCGTCCGCGACGGCGTTGAGGTGATCCGCACGCTGTCCGGTGATCACGATTTGATCTGGAGGCACGAGATTCGCCCTGCGAATACCGCCGAGAAGGCAGGTTCCCATGTTTCCCGTTCCGAGTATCATGATGCGACTGTTGTTTTTCAGCATTTTTCACCTTCCGGTCAATGACGCCGAGATAAACCGGCGTAAATGGCGGACACGATTCGGTCAAATCCGTTGTAATCTTTGACGACCCGGATGCTTCCGTACACGCCGCGATCAACCATTAAACGGGTAACCGCCACGGATTGTTCCGTGCCGATCTCCACGGCGATCATCCCGCCTTTTTGCAAATACCCAGGGGCTTCGTCGATGAGGCCGCGATAGAAGTCCAATCCGTCTTCGCCGCCGTCCAGCGCTATTTCGGGCTCAAAACGACGTATCTCATCCGGCAGACGATCCATTTCGCGGGTAGTGATATAAGGGGGATTGGATACGATCAGGTCCATCCCAGGGATCGACCAGGGTTTCAACGGAGACAGCAACGAACCCCGAAGGAAGCGCAGCCGGCGATCGTCCGTCAAAAGGCATTTGGCATTCTTACGCGCGATACCCAGGGCCACTTCGGAAACGTCGGTCGCGTAACCCAGTACAGAAGGACACTCCAGGGCGAGTGTAACCGCAAGGACGCCCGATCCCGTGCCGATATCCGCGAATCTCGCGGAGAGACCAAATGGCGTCTCGCCGGTTTTCCGCGGACCGGTATTCATGGCCGGTTCCATCGACAGGTGGCGGACCCGATCTTTCAAAAAAGGCCGCACGTGGTCCACGATCAGTTCCGTCTCCGGACGGGGGATCAGCACGGCGGGTGATACAACGAATTCGCGTCCGTAAAACTCCGTGGTTCCGGTGAGATACTGTACGGGCTCACCGCGCATCCTTCGGGAGACCAGCGTCGAAAACCTGGAGGACTCCAGCCGGTCGAGCCGCCTTTCGCGCATCAGGTAAAGATCCAGGCGGCTTGATGCGCAAACCTTTCCAAGCATGAGTTCCGATTCCACTCTGCTACTGGGTATCGACAGCGAATCCAGCTGCCTCGTCGCCCAGTTTACCGCCTGGAGAAAGGTCAAAGAGGGGGGGAATTCAAAATCTTTCATGGAAAGCATCCGCGGGATGGAATCATGTCGAAGTCAACTGTGCCATCTTTTCCGCCTGTTCCGCTTTCGCCAGGGATTGTGTAATCTCTTCGATGCCGCCTTCCATGATCTGGTCGATCTTGTACAGCGTCAAACCTATACGATGATCTGTGACCCGTCCCTGCGGGAAATTATAGGTCCGGATTTTCTCGCTGCGATCGCCGGATCTCACCTGGGACCTGCGGCTGCTCGCCTTTTCGTCTTCCTGTTCCTGGCGGGCCAGATCGAGTAGACGGGCGCGAAGCACCTTCATGGCCTTGGCCTTGTTCTTGTGCTGCGATTTCTCATCCTGGCACGATACGACCAACCCGGTCGGGCTATGGGTGATGCGCACCGCCGAATCCGTTGTATTGACACTCTGGCCGCCCGGGCCGGAGGAACGGAATACGTCGAAAACCAGATCTTTCTTCTCGTCGATTTCCACTTCCACGTCCTCCGCTTCCGGAAGGATAACCACCGATGCGGCGGAGGTGTGCACCCGCCCCTGCGTTTCCGTTACGGGAACCCGCTGCACGCGATGGACCCCGCTTTCGTTCTTCAACTTGCCGTAGACGCCCTTGCCCTCGATCTGGAAGATCACTTCCTTCACACCGCCCTTTTCAGCGCCGCTCGAGTTCAGGGTTTCCGTTCGCCAGCCTCGACTTTCCGCGTACCTGCTGTACATGCGGTACAGTTCCCCGGCGAAAATAGCGGCTTCATCGCCCCCTGTCCCGGCCCGGATCTCGCAGATGATGTTTCTCCCGTCCTCGGGATCCTTGGGAACGAGCATCCGGGTGAGTTCTTGCTCCAGGACCGTCTTTTCCCGGTCCAGGCTGTCCACTTCGTCCCGGGCCAGTTCGGCCATGTCGGGATCGGAATCGGACTCCTGCAGCACCGACCGGGCTGATTCAAGGTCTTCCAGCACCTTTCGGTACACGCGGTACTGACCGATTACCGGGGTCAGTTCGCGGTACTCACGTCCAAGATCGCGAAGTTTCTGCGGATTCGAGGTTACGGACGGCTCCGACAGCAGACGGTCGAGGGATTCGAAGCGTTGAACGATGTGTTCGAGCTGATGCAGTAGCATGGAGGCATGGAAGCGGTAAGGGGAGAGACGGCGCCCGACGGTCGCGGACTGTGCGGACTGTGCGAGCCGTGCGGACCATGCGGTCCACCAGATCTGCGGCGCATGGCCGGGGACGGCAACTTCGGTCGTGATTTACTTGTTGATACCGTATTTCCTGTTGAAGCGTTCCACGCGGCCCGCGCTATCGATCATTTTCTGCTTCCCCGTGTAGAAGGGATGGCAGGCCGAACAGATCTCCACGTGTATCGTGTCAATCGTCGAGCGCGTCTGGAAAGTATTGCCACAGGCGCAGGTTACCATGATTTCCTTGTAATCCGGATGAATACCGCTTTTCATGAATCTTAACTCCTTGTGTTCTTCGGCCAGTGAGGATCAAAAACACCGGGCGCAGCTATAATCAGCGTCCAGGCAAAAATAGGCGGTAGATTTCGGGCTGTCAAGCATCTTTTCCTTGCATTCCGGCTCTACAGGGACAAATGAGTTGCCGATGGATCGCCGGCCCGTTATATTTACGTGTCTTTTGAGAAACGGTCCGAATTACCCAGAATACACTAACGATTAATGTACGCAAGGAGCAGTGGCAAGATGGCTTTAATGCAACTTTTGAGGGAAAGAACCCACGTCGTCATGATCATCCTCGTGATTGCCTTCATCGGGCTGATCGGCCTGGAATGGGGTGCTGACATGGCGGGCAGGGGTCCCGGTGGTCAGAACACCGTGGGATCGATCAACGGCGAGACGGTGTCCTATGAAGAGCTCCGGTTTGAAGTGGAACAGTTGCAGGAAATGACCCGTCAACAGCAGGGCGGAAGCCTCGACGAGTTTCGTAGCCGCGAGATCATCAACGAGGTATGGGACAGGCGAGTCGACCTCACGCTGCTGGAACAGAACATTGGAAAACACCGTATCGTTGTCACGGACGCCGAAATACTCGAAGCGATCCGGTCCAATCCACCGGAATTCGTCAAGCAGCAGGAGATCTTCAAAACGGATGGCGAGTTCGACCAGACCAGATATCTCCAGGCGCTGAACGATCCAACGGTTGAAGGCTGGGCGTACCTGGAAGACCAGTTTCGCATGCTGCTGCCTCGGCAGAAGGTCATCAACCGGGTGATATCCGTCGCCCGCGTCACCGACCTGGAAGCCCGCCAGGCCTTAGTGAACCAGAACGAGAAATTGACGGCGAAGTACCTCTTTTTCGATCCCGAAGACCTTGATGTGGCGCCGGAATCGATTTCCGACGACGGCATCGCCGCATACTATGCGGAACACACCGACGAGTTCATGGAGGATTCCCAGGTTTCACTGTCCTTCGTCATGTTTCCGAAACAGCCAAGCGTAGCAGATTCTCAGCGCGTCGAACGGCAGATCGACGAGCTCTACGTTCAGCTCGAGAACGGCGCCGATTTCGAAACGCTGGCCAGGGATTTCTCCGAGGACCCGTCCAATGCGTCCAATGGCGGAGACCTGGGGTTTTTTGGTAGAAACACGATGGTCCCGGAATTCGAAGCGGTCGCCTTTGAAACCCCGCCCGGTTCCATTTCAAAACCCGTAAATACACAATCTGGATGGCACATAATACAAGTGGAGGAGAATCGGGTTCAGGATGGTGAGGAACAGGTTCGCGCCCGCCACATCCTCTTGAAAACCATCACCGGGCAGCAGACCCTGAACACGCTTCTCGACGAGGCGAGGCAGCTGCAGACCCGCGCGCTCGAAAGCAATCTGGACGAAGCCGCCGGGAGCATGCCGGATTCCCTGCAAGCCGAGACCACCGGGTATTTTGCCGACCGTCCCGACGGGTTCATCCCCCGCATCGGGTACCTGGCTGGCGCTTCGTCCTTCGCCTTCGGCTCCGAACCCGGGGATATAAGCGAGATACTTGAAAACCCCAATGGTTTTTTCGTACTCGCGAACACTGGTGTAATACCCGCCGGCGTGCTGCCCCTTGAGGAAGTGGATCTTCGCATCCGGTCTATCCTGGTTCGGGAACAGAAAATGGAAACGGCCAGGGCGCAGGGAGAAGAGGTCCGTGCAAGCCTGGGCAGCGGGAACCTGGACGCATTGACCGGTGACTGGGCGGACCGGCTCGCCACCACAGATCCCATCACCCGGCAACAGGCGTTCATCCCTCGAATCGGCCAGGATCTGGCCTTCATCAAGGGGGCCTTCCAACTGGTCGAAACCGGTGCGCTCAGCGAACTGGTCAAAGGGGAACGGGGCTATTACCTGATTCAGTTGGAAACGAGGGAGCCGATCGACGAATCGACCTTCGAAGTGATGAAGGATAGCCTGAAACGGCAGTTACTGTTGCAGAAGCAGAATCAGTTATACGCGGAATGGCTGTCCAAGCTGCGTGACAACGCGGACATCGAGAACAACCTCAGGTCCTTTTTCGCCATATAGCGGCATCCGCACAACCCATCACCCCGCACTGGTTTGAAGAACCCTACATCACGAGTTCGCGCATTGCAGTGATTATCCCCCGGGCTCGAAGCCTTGTCTCGTGTTTGATTTCCGCCAGGCGGTTTCGGGTCAGGTTCTCCGCTTTCAACTGAATGTGGAACCTGAAGCACTGGGAAGTACCCGAAGGACGCACGGTCAGGTAATTGAGCCGATCCTCGTCGAAGTAGAAACGAATGCCTTCATCGGGAAACCCGGGCCACTGGTGCGCGTCCGCGTACTTTCCCACCACAAAGGTCTCCGACGAGAGTACGGGGATACCGTTCAGCGAAAGGGATTCTCCGTCCCGCACGCGTTCGCCCAACTCCACGCACCGTTTCAAGATAGCGATCTTCCGGGTCAACCCTTCCAGTCCCTTGAATTCCCCCCATTGCGGAACAGGTTCAACGTCGGTTACGAAGCATCCGATTTCGGGATCCAGGTAGATCTGCTCGTCTATCAGGTCGTAGACCGTCGTACCCCTGGAGGCGGCATAGGCCGCCACTTCAGCAAGGAGGATGGAGGCGAAGACCCCGTCCTTGTCGCGCACGTGCCCGTTTCTCCCCATCGCGGTGGACGTGGCCGGCGGCCCGCCCAGAATGCTGAATCCGTTGCTCTGCTCCAGGCAGCCGACATTGAAGCTTCGCGGCTTCTCATCCATATCCACGGTCTGATAGATGATATCCTTGAACCGGGGGTCCGAGAGATCGTCTCCCGCCCACACTCGTTCCACCGCGTTGGCGATCATGCCGAAACCGACCCAGGTTTTAATGACACCCAGACCGTACTTTCGCGCGAGACAGACCAGGGCGTCGGTCGTGATGTGGGATAGTGCGATGAACGCCTCCTCCTGCCGAGGCAGGCTTCCCCCGTGGTTCGTGGCTCCCTGGCTCAGGCGATACCAGAGCAGCAGGGTCCAGGCGTCGTCCGCCGACAGCAGTTGATGGGACCGATTGTCATGAAACCTGCGCTGTTCCCGGGGGATCTTTATCACGAGTCCCGCCCGGTCGGCGTCCGGGTCGGTTCCAATCAGCATGTCGAGGCTTTCCAGGGCTTCTGCGCCGTACTGTTCCCTGTACGCATTCACGGCGATTTCAGATGCCACGGGATCACCTGGATCGGGTTGCTGTTCGGGATGGTCCTTAAAAGCGGGGAACAGTCCGTTCAGTTCGTTCAGCTGGTACCTGGATACCGTTTCAACCCGGGTAAAACCGAAGTCATCCAGTAACCGCGGCACGGCCTTTCGACCGGCGCCGTGAAATGCGCAATACCCCATGCTGACGGTGGGCGCCCACGCCCGAATCATTTCAGGATCGGATATGAATCGCCTGATTTGATCCTGGTGCATCTGGTGGATGTTGACCAGGGGACGGCCGTGATACTCGAATCCGGGCAGTGGAGAGGCGCCGCCCAGGAACACTAGTTTATTGCTGTCCAGGAATGGGTCTTCGGGGTGATCCGGATCGACACCGGCTTCCTCGAATTCCATGAGCGTAATATCGGCCGGTGTCGTTATTCGGATGTACTCGTTGTATATCGTCGCCCGCACCCGTGGGGGAAATTGCGATCCCGTACCGGCCGAAAGCTTGTAGCCGTTGTACCTTCGATCGTTATGGCTGGCCGA
Source organism: bacterium (assembly GCA_965225915.1). Taxonomy (GTDB): domain Bacteria; phylum JAAXHH01; class JAAXHH01; order JAAXHH01; family JAAXHH01; genus JAAXHH01. The sequence continues at coordinate 3,039,270 of OZ245326.1, read as the reverse complement.
AATCAGGATACCCATGTCGGTACCCAGGCTAGGAATGGCAAAGGTCATTTCCGGATAAGGACAGGCTTCGTCGAAGAAGTAGACCTTGAGTCCCGCGGCGAGAAAAACCCGGGACACCAAACGGGCAAAGGAATGGCCCTCGACCCGGCTGTCATATCCGATGACGATGGTCTTGAATCCGTGATCGGTGGCGTATTTCGCCACCCCAGTGGACTTCAGCAGGAGTACGATGTTGTTGAGGGTATTCGGCCCCTTGAGGATAGGGGCGTCCATCCCCTCGCGGGAGAGGATCTGCAACTCTTCATCGGTCATCGCGGCCTTGCCGCGAATTCCCGCGGTGCCGAACTTGATCTCGTCCGCGTAGGCTTCGACCAGTTCGGGCCACCTCGCCGCTTCAACGGCGGTTTTCAGTCCGTCTTTCAGTCGCGGGGACAACCGATTAATGTGTGGATCGGTCAACCAGTGGCGGAGATTGGCGACCACGTGACGACGGGCCTGGCGATACAGACCTTCATCAATCCGGCCACGACGAAACTGCTCGGCGAGATAGGCGAAAACTCCAGCTTCCGCCTTCCGAATAATCGCGTGGTCCATCGCCATGGGATCACCCGTCGGCGATATGGACCTGCGTACGGGTTTTCCCGTATCGGCGGAACTGCACGATACCGTCCGCGAGAGCGAAGAGGGTGTCGTCGTTACCGCGCCCCACATTGTTGCCGGGCAGAATACGCGTTCCCCTTTGCCGGACCAGGATGTTGCCGGCTCGCACACGCATGCCGTCTCCGGTTTTCACGCCCAGAAACTTGGGATTGCTGTCTCTTCCATTACGAGAGCTGCCTACACCTTTCTTGTGGGCCATGTCCAGGCTCCTTTCCAATCAGTTGGATGCGGTTGGGTCGTAGTTGATGCCGGTGATTTCGAGGGCGGTATAGGCCTGTCTGTGTCCGTTTTTCCGGCGGTAGTTCTTACGGCGTTTCATCTTGAATACCACGATTTTAGGATGCCGGCCCTGTTCGGCTACCTTCGCCGTCACGGTGGCGCCGGCCACCGTCGGCGTGCCTACCAGCGTCTCTCCGCCACCCAGGAGTAGGACCCCGTCGATGGTGATTTCGTCACCCACTTCCGCCGATATCTTCTCAACCTTTATCGTGTCCCCTTCGTTGACACGAAACTGTTGACCGCCCGATTTGATGACAGCGTACATCAATCACTCCTTTTCCCGTTGGGACTCATTACTTGAACTCGTCGGTAACGTCCAGGTCCCGTTTACCCGAGAACACGCGAAACTCTTCCACGTGTAGAAACGGATCTTCTTCGATCTGGAGTTGAATCTTGAATTCGTCCTGCAGGTTCAACAGTTTTTCCTGGCCGTTTTCATTCAAACTCAGCGCCACCGTGGGGTGTACCTTCAGTTTGAGTTTTCGTTCTCTCAATCCCGGCTTTGCGCGTTTCAACCACCGACCGATCTGGGTTACCATGGTGATGCGCGACATGATGCGTCCGGTTCCGTCGCAAACCGGGCACGATTCGCTGAAAGTGTACAGCAAGCTTGGACGGATACGCTGGCGGGTCATTTCGATCAAACCGAATTCGCTGACCTCCCGGGACATGCGCGTCCGCGCGCGGTCGCGGGACATGGCCTTTTCCATTTCCTGATGCACCTGGCGCCGGTTGTTGCGGTCTTCCATATCAATGAAATCGACAACGATAATGCCCCCGATATCCCTGAGCCGAAGCTGTCTCGCGACCTCGGCGCAGGCTTCCAGGTTGGTCTGGAACACCGTATCCTCGTGCCCCCTAGATCCCGCGGCCCGCCCCGAATTCACATCGATGGTTACCAGGGCCTCCGTTGGTTCGATGAGTATGTATCCGCCGTTCTTCAACCACACTTTTCTGTGCAGCGCCTTGCCGATCTCGTTCTCAATGCCGTACGCGTCGAACACGGGCGCCGTCCCATCGTATACGTGGACGCGCGACCGCAGCTGCGGGGCTACACCCTTGAGGTACGACAGGATCTCCTTGTGCACCGACTTTGAATCGATGATCACGCTGTCGATATCGGGTGTGAAAAGATCGCGGATCATTCCCGACGTCATCTCGACGTCCTTGTGGATCATGGCGGGCGCCGGCGTATTCCCGACCTCTTTTTCGATGTTGCGCCAGATCCCGGTCAATTGCTTCAGGTCGTTCTTCAACTCGGAATCCGATTTTCCGAGGGCGGCGGTCCTCACGATCACCCCGAAGTCGTCGGCCTTGAGTTTCCTCGCCAGGTCCCGTAACCTGCGCTTTTCGCTGATATCGTCGATCCGCCGGGAAACACCGACGTAGTTGGCATGGGGAACCAGCACGAGAAACCGTCCCGGTAGAGAGATCTGAGATGTGACGCGCGGTCCCTTGGTGCCAATCGACTCCTTCGTGATCTGGACGACAATTTCCTGACCTTCTTTAACCATCTCCTGGATCCGGTATTCCCGGTCCTTGCCCCGGCCGGTGCCGGAATCCTGGTTCTCATCGTCGTCGTCGAAATCGATCCAGTCGGCCCCTCCGGTGACATCCGATGCCTGCAGGAAGGCCGCCTTATCCAATCCTATATCCACAAAAGCAGCCTGAATGCTCGGTATGACCGCGGTTACAACACCCTTGCAAATGTTTCCAACCACACGTTCATGTTCCGGGCGTTCGACCAGCAGCTCGACGAGATGGTTGTCTTCGAGCATGGCGATCCGTGTTTCGTGCGTGGCCGTTTCTACTATGATATCTTTCCGCAAATAAACCCCTTCTGTTTAATCCTTTAAGATCCTGGGTAACGCGAATGTTCCAAAGTAGTTAAATATAACATGCAGGCGATGTGATGTCAAGTTTTGACTGGCAGGAATGAACGTATCCTCGTCAGCACATCGTCTGGCTTAAGGGTCGTCATGCATATGTTGCCGATCGGACAGTCAGTCCGGTTGCAGCCGAGACAGTCGACATTTTCCTGCCGCACCACCCCGTGCCCTTCGCCCCAGGGTCCCTGGGCAAGGGGATCAGTCGGTCCGAATATACCGATGGTCGGGACGTTCAACGCCGCGGCCATGTGCATCGGACCGCTGTCATTGCTGACCAGGAGACGGCAGCATTTCAAGTAGGCGCCCAGTTCAGATAGCGTCGCCTCCGGGAGGATTAGGGGACGGTGCTTCATGGCGCCCGTGACCTCCTCGACGATCCGCTCCTCACCCGGGCCCCACAGGACCATGACCTCTACGCCATATTCTTCGATCAAGGCGTCCGCCAGGCGTCCGAAATAATCGGGCGGCCACCGTTTTATGGCCCATCCCCCACCGGGATTCAGCCCGATGATTGGACGGTCCGCACGATCCGCACGGTCCCCGCAGGCATTTTCCCGCAACCACCTGCGCGCCCTTCCTTCGGCCGCACGGGGTATGGCGACCCTTGGACGGTTGGTGGTAACCGGGATGTCCAGCGCCTCCAGGGCATCCAGGTGAAACATGACTTCGTGCTTGGTCTGGTCTCCGGGCGTGACCACCATGTTGTAAGCGTGGCGGCGCCCTCTGAACGCGTAACCGACCCGGTTCGGCGCCCCGGTAAGCCAGGTCAGCACGGCGCTTCGTGGATTGCCGAACAGGTCGATCGCCAGGTCGATGCGTTTTCGGCGCAGGTCGCGGTAAAACCGTGCCTGTTCGCGCCACGATCCCCAGATGCCCGTACGTTCCCAGCGTCGTATCGGCAAGACGATGAGTTCGTCGAGAAAAGGATTCCATCGCAGGATGTCCGCGGAGGCTGCTTCCGTCAGAAAGGAAAGACGGGCCTGGGGAAAACGCTGCTTCAGGTTCTCGATAACCGGCGTCGCCAGGACGACGTCCCCGGTGGCTCTCAGTTTAATGACCAGAATGCGTTCGGGTGAAATGGACATGAACTTACCCGCGAATGACGGTTATACGAACTTCTCAAGCAAGGACTCCGCGGTATCGAGCACCTTGAGGGGTGGTATCGATTCGATGCACGGTGTCGGCCGGATGCAGAAATCGCGGCCGCAGCAGGCGTCCGTTTCGGCTCGCAGCGCCACGTGCCCGTCCCCTTTCGAATAGGGAAACCAGATCTCAGGGCTACTTGGTCCGAACAGGCCGATCGTGGGCGTACCCACGGCTACGGCGATATGCATCGGCCCACAGTCGTTGGAAATGTAGAGATCGCAGCAATTGATCAAGGCCGCGAGACGGGTCAGCGAATCGGTCTCCACGACGGGGCAGAAATGGCCGACCAGGGCGTGCAATCCGGCAATGGCTTCCCGCTGACCCGGTCCCGAGACCAGCAGGACCGTGGCATTCAGCCGCTCGATCAATCCCCGCGCCAGTTTGGCGAACTGTTCCGCACTCCAGGTCTTGGCCGGCCAGCTGGCGCCGGGGTTCAACGCGGTCAGGGGGCGAGCGGTTCTGATACCCCTTCCATCGAGCCAGTTATCGGCCCACTTCGTTTCTTCAGCGGAGAAATGGATTTCGGTCCGGTCGTCGCTGACCGGAACGCCGATCGTCCGGGCGGCGTCCAGGTAGGCGTCCAGTACCCGTGGGGATGCCGACCGCCTGATCTTGACATTGTACGCCATGCCCCGTCCGCGCACATCGTAGCCGACACGATACCTGGCTCCCGTGGCCAGGGTCAACAGCGCGCTCCGGGGATTGCCGAAGAGATCGATCACCAGATCGAATCGGCGCTTTCGCAGGGACCTGAGAAACCGCACCTGTTCTTTGCACCTGGTCAGGACGGCCTTGCCAGGCAGGAGTTCTTCAGGGAGAACGATCACTTCTTCCAGGTGGGGGTTATGGGCGAGGACCGATGCGGGCCGCGCCTCCGCCAGGTAGTATAGTTCCGCTTCCGGGTACTGCCGTTTCAACGCCTTGATCACCGGCGTGGAGAGCACCACGTCGCCGATGAACCGCAGCCTGGAAATGAGTATCCTATTCAATGCAGGAGTATTCATCTGACTTCAATGGTTGTTTGATGTGGCGTCCGCCGAATCGACAATATCGCGTTCCGCCCACCTGGATGTGGCCCGCAGGATATCCCGGTCGGAGACCACCGGGACAGGATCGGACCGCCGCCGCTTCATCACGGTATCCTTGAGGAGAGCCGCGTCCGCCAGTGCACCGAGAAAGGCCATGTCCCCCCTCATCAGCGCTCCCATGGTGCGGGCGATCATCCAGAAGGCGTGCTGGACCAGGTACCTTCCGTCACGGACGTTGCGCCAGACGAATAAGACCCGGTTTCTCATGCTGACGCGGTCTATGTGGACCTGTTCAAATCGCGCGCCGATTGTGGCGCCATGATCGTGGGTGAGCCGGCTTTCCGGTTCGTACCGTACAACCCATCCCCGCTGGTAAGCGCGGTAGGACAGATCCAGGTCTTCCGAGTAAAACGGTGCGTACAGGCGATCGAAACCGCCCAGCGCCAGGTACTTGTCCCGCGAAACCGCCGTGGCGGCTCCGTTGGCGTACAGTGTCAATCCTCCGATCTCTCTCAAGGACTCGCTTTCGGCCCACCTGAGTCGAAGCAGCCCGCAGTGCATGGTTCCCCGCACCAGACCCCCGCCGGGACGATTTTCACCGGCCTGGTAGACCCGGGGATTGACCGCGAATACCTGCTCGTCCCGGAAATGGGAAAGAAGAGGGTCCAGGAACGGTTCGGTCGCGACGACGTCATTGTTGAGCAGGACCACGATGCCGTGCGACGCGCGGGTCACACCCGTGTTGCACGCCGCGGCGAATCCCCTGTTTTCGTCGTGCGTTACCAGAACGGTTTCCGGGTAGGTTGTCGATATTCTTACGACGGTGTCGTCCGTGCTGCCATCGTCAACCACGACGATCTCCGCCCTGTCCGGAACCGCGTGATCTTTCAGCGAGCGCAGGCAACGTTCAATCAACCGTCTCGCATTCCACGTCGGGATCACGATACTGCACCGTTCACCACGCGTCATGAACTCAACCCGTAACGGCCGTCACGCCGAGGGATGCTCTCGACTTTCCGGACCGTCCTTCATCGAAGATTCGCGCTGCCATACCTTTACCAGCCTCAGGAACGAGTAGATTCCCATGCACAGGCTGAACAGGAGACCGGGGAACCCGTCCTTGTAGCCCCGCTTGACGATGTAGCACTTCCAGGCCATGCCGAGGGGAGAAAGGACCATGCGCCACCTTCCCACCTGTTGCCCTTTGAGGACTCTCTCACCGGCATCCACCGAGGTATAGTGATTGATCCGGGCGATAAAATCGAACAGCGTGTTGTGAGAATCGTGATAGAGGTCTTCATGGATCAGTCCCAGTTCGCCATGGCCATCCACCTCGATGTGCGCGTGGGCGCCTCCGGTCCAGTACCCTCTACCCTTCCGCATCAGCCGGGGCTGGTAACTGGGATTGAGGGTGCCGTGACGGATGGGAAACCGCAGGAAGTGTTCCACGCGATGGATCTTGTACGCGTCGAAATCCCCTCCTTCCCGCAACAGATCTCGGATCCTTTCTGCGAAGCCGCCGGTGACGTATTCGTCCGCGTCGAGGAAGAGGATCCAGTCCCCGCGGGCCTGCTCCATGCCGTAGTTCCGCTGGTCGGCAAAGCCGGACCACGCACGCTGATACACGCGGCCGGTATAGGATTTCGCGATATCCACCGTGCCGTCGCTGCTGAAACTGTCGATCACGACGATTTCATCGGCCCAGACGACCGGGTCCAGGCAGCGGCGGAGTTTCCTCTCCTCATTGTACGTGATAACGACGACGGACAGCGAATGCATGGGATCTGCCGGTGGATGGGCGGTTTCAGGAGGAATGACCCGCCGAGCCGGATTCGACGTCGGCGGAGCTGCGGAGGTGCAGGTGCCATAACTTGGCGTACTTGGTAAAAACGTAACACGCGGAAAGGCCGCACAGGATGAAGCCCGGCAGACCATCCAGGAAACCTCTCTTCAACACGTACATTTTAACCAGGGTAAAAATCGGGCGGAACACCAGATCTGTCAAACGGAAACGAGTACCCGACAGGTAGAGTTGGCGTGCGCCGAGACTGGTAAAACTGTTGAACTTGACGAAGTAGTGATGCAGCGTGGGATCTGTATCGTGGACCATGGGATGTTTCAGATATCCAGTCGTACCCTGGATACGCAGCGATTCGTGGACCTCATGGTCCGAAAACCGGGGATCGGCCCCGCGCTGGAAAAGGCGCAGCACGTAATCGGGATACCATCCGCAGTGCCGGATCCAGTGTCCCAGGAACAGCGTCTTGCGGGCGATGTAATAACCGGCGTGCTCCCGGGTATTCACGGCGGCGAGGATTTCATCGCGCAGGTCTTCCGGAACGCTCTCGTCCGCGTCCAGCCAGAGCACCCAGTCACCCCTGGCGTGATCGAGGGCCGCCTGTTTGGTCGCGCCGTACCCCCGCCATTCCGTTTCGATGACCTGGTCCGCATACTCCCGCGCGATGGCGACGGTCTCGTCCGTACTCCCCGAATCGACCAGCACGATCTCATCGGCGAACCGCGCGCTCCGAAGACAGGTCTCGATCCTCTGGGCTTCATTCCTGGCGATGATGATGATGGATATGGACATGCCGCCGGCTCCCGTGGATCAGTGTTCCGGGGCCGCCTCGATCATTACCGCGGGTCCCGCGTCTTCCGGTTCTCGGACCGAATCGATCATGGCCTCGATTTCCGGACGGGGCCTGGGGAAAAGCGGCGTGAGCGTCAGGGTCACGGCGAAGTTGATCAGCATGCCGATCGTCCCGATGCCCTGGGGATTGATGCCGTTTGAAAACAGCCCGAAGGTCCAGGTTTCCATATCGAAAAACACGCATGCGATGATGTAGAACGCCGTAAAACCGATACCAGCCACGATGCCGGACACGGCGGGTACGGTCCCTACGCGCTTGCTGAATATACCCAGGACGATGGCGGGGAAAAAGCTCGCCGCGGCGAGACCGAAGGCGAAGGCGACGACCTGGCTGACGAATCCCGGCGGGTAGATCCCGAATATCCCGGCCACGACTACGGCCATCCCGATCACGCTGCGGCCTACCTTGAGCCGCTGCTTCTCGCTGGCGTCAGGACGCAGTATGCGGTAGTACAGGTCGTGCGATACGCTGGACGAAATGACGAGAAGCAGTCCACTTGCGGTGGAAAGCGCGGCCGCCAGTCCACCCGCCGCGACCAGCGCGATGATCCAGCTGGCCAGTTCGGCCATTTCTGGTGTTGCGAGTACGATGATATCGCGGTCCGGCCCGGAAAGGCCCTGGGCCCTGAATACCGCGCCCCCATCCGCACCCTCGGCGCCGCCTGAATCGAGCCACGCCCGGTGGTCGACCTTGATGGTGGACAACTCCGCGGTCGACATCGATCCACCGCGGAAGATCTCGTTGTCTTCGCCGGCCGAATACCTCATGACTCCGTCTCCGTTGTCCATCCAGAGGATCAGGCCGGTCTTCTCCCAGTTCTCGAACCACGAAGGCAACTCCTGTACAGTCTTTCCGTTAAGGCTGTCAATCATGTAGTACCGCGCGAACGCGGCGGTCGCGGGCGCCGTCAGGTAAAGCAGGGAGATGAAAAGCAACGCCCAGAACGCGCTCCATCGGGCCGCCCTGACCGATTTGACGGTATAGAACCGGACGAGGACGTGGGGAAGGCCAGCCGTACCCACCATCAGCGCGAGGGCCACGCAGAAAACATTGATCTTGTCCCAGCCCCCCACAAAGGTGGCCGTATAGCTGCTGAAGCCCAGATCGCTATGAATCTGGTTGAGTTTCTCAAGCAGGTACACACCGGTCTGCCCGGCGATGGACGGCTCCAGCGTGCTGCCGAGTCCCACTTGAGGCAGCGGACTGCCCGTGAGCTTGATACTGATGGCAATCGCCGGGATAAGAAAGGCCGTGATCAGTACCCAGTACTGGGCTACCTGCGTCCAGGTAATGCCCTTCATGCCACCCAGCGTGGCGTAGATGAAAACTATAGCCATCCCGATGATAACGCCGACATGGATGTCCACCTCCAGAAACCGGCTGAAGACGACTCCCACACCGCGCATCTGTCCGGCCACGTACGTAAAACTGATGAAAATAGCGCACGACACGGCCACTATGCGCGCCAGGTTCGACGCGTACCGGTCCCCCACGAAATCCGGAACGGTATAGTGGCCGAATTTCCGCAAGTAAGGCGCGAGCAGCAACGCCAGCAGTACGTATCCGCCCGTCCAGCCCATGAGATATACGCCGCCGGCGTATCCCATCGTGGAAATCAGCCCGGCCATCGAGATAAACGACGCCGCGCTCATCCAGTCCGCAGCCGTGGCCATTCCGTTTGCCGCCGCGGGGATGCCCTGGCCGGCGACATAGAACCCCCTGGTATCACTGACCCGCGTTCGCCACGCGATGAACAGGTAGAGTCCGAACGAAAGGGTAACAAATAAATAGGTCCACGCCTGAACCGACATCTGCCTTGTCTATCCTTCCTGTTCCGTGGTTTCGAGTTCCCGTCGATGCCTCATGTCGAGGCGGTTCATATAGAGACAGTAAACCAGGATGAGCAGCACGAACACGATGATGCTGCCCTGTTGGGCGAACCAGAATCCCAGGGGAAAGCCAGTACCGGATATGATGTACGCATTGAGCGCGTCCGCGAACAGGATGCCGGCCCCGAGTCCGGCCAGGGCCCACAGCCCGAGCAGCACGGCCATGATACGCATGTTGGTCCGCCAGTACCGCCGCAATGCCCTCGCGGCCCGATTGCCGGCGGCTTCCGTTGGTGGCGACATGTCAAACCTCCGGGTCATCCGGATCCGTTCATTCTTTGACTACGGTCAATGCTGCCTCGACATACAGTCCTGGAAAAATGAACGCCGCGTACTTCTCCCATCGACGGGGGAACCAATTGGCGGCCATGCTGATGCCCAGCACCCTGTAGAAGTCGCTGAAGATCAGCTTGCAGCCATCCATCCGAAACCGCCCATCGCGACACATCTGGGTGATCGTCACGTAGCCGAAATGGTGATAGTGGGTCAGATCGCCGTAGGACAACTGCGAAGAGTAATGTGGCGTCACGATGCGAATCGACGCCCCCGGCCGCGCGATGCGGTATACTTCGTCCATGGCCCGGGCCGGCTGGCGGATATGTTCCAGGATGTGAGACATCTCGATATGATCGAACTGGTGGTCGTCGAAGGGATAGGGGTAAACGTCCAGATCGTGCGCCACGTCCACGTGCGCCGCATCGTTGATATCCACGCCTATGGCACCCTCCAGTTTCCCGAAAGGTCCGCAGCCCAGATCAAGTTTGGTCGCCATGTTCACCCGTTCCCATGCCTGATTCGGCGTACGCCGGAGCGGGCAACATTGTACGGGCGGCCAGGGGGCGTGTCAAGTGAATTAGACCGTGCTCGATCCAGGCTCAGACCCGGATTATACCACCTGGTTCCCCGGTGTGGGAACCATCGAGCATGGCGGTGATCTCGCGGCAGACCCGGTCCGGTGAAATCTGTTCGATTCGATGATTGACCGCATAAAACGCGCGGTGCCTGGCACCGGGCGGTTTCCACCAGGCAGGATCGCTGATGGCATGGAAGGACAGGGTGGGCGTCCCCACCGCGGCGGCCAGGTGGAGCACTCCGGTATCGTTGCATACGAGCAGGTCCGCGGCGTGAATCACTCCGGCGACCATGCGCAGTGTCATGGGAGGCGCGAAGCACAAAGGGGTCGATGTCACCTCGCGCAGAGACCGCAACAATTCGTCTTCGCCCGGCGCTGGTATGACCAGGATTCTCGCGGAAAGACGGGCAACCAGTTCTTCGCACACGCGCGCCAGATGCTCGACCGGATATCTCTTCCTTACGTCCCCGGTTCCGAAGTGCAGGGCGACTACGGGACCTCCGGGGCCTCCGGCCAGACTTTCGATCACCTCGCGCCCTCCGGAACGTTCTTCCGCGGACATGGCGTATCCATAGGCAAAATCGTCCGTATCCGCACCGACGTACCGTACCAGGTCCAGGTTTCGCTGGATCTGATGCCTGGGTTCGGGATCCACGGGTACGTTTACCGTATAAAATGGATTGTGATCGAGGTGGTCGAAAGTGGGCGAAGCCGGGCCCATGACCATGGGAGCGCCCGAGAGCCAGGCGATCAGGTCGCTGGACAGGGAGTGGGAAACCGTATTGAACACGATGGCCAGGTCGGTGGGCCTTCGCATGAGACCGACAAAGGACCAGATGTCCCCGGGTTTCCACCTGAAGGCGGACTCGTGGAACACCAGAACCTCGTCCACATCCGGATTACCCTGAGCTACCGGGTACAGGTAGGCACGAACCACCAGGGACAGGTGTGCGTCCGGAAACCGCGTCCGCAAAGCGCGAATCGCGGGAGTGGTCAGCAGGAAGTCGCCGAACTGATCATGCTGCCGGATGATCAGGATCCGCTTTATTGGGTCCGTCTCGACACCGCGCAGCGACGGACCCGGCCGTAGTGGATGCCTGGCCAGCCATTTCAGCGCCCGGGTCTTGACCTGCTTTTCGATACGGTACCACATCATCTGCCATCCGTTAATCCACGACCACTTCCTGGTCCCGGAACTGCAGGTTGTACAGCTTCCGGTACAGGCCGTCTACCTGGACCAGCGATCCGTGGACGCCCGTCTGCACGATGCGTCCACGGTCGATGACAATCACCTTGTCCGCCTTTTGTACCGTCGACAGGCGATGGGCGATGACCACGGCCGTCCTCCCCTTCATCAACCGGTCGATGGCCTCCTGGACCAGCAATTCGGACTCGGTGTCCAGGCTGGACGTGGCCTCGTCGAATATAAGGATCTGGGGATCCTTCAAGATGGCCCGCGCGATGGCGATCCGCTGTCGCTGCCCTCCTGAAAGACGGACGCCCCGCTCCCCGAGAAACGTATCGTACTTTTCCGGCAACTGACCGATAAAGTCTTCCGCGTTGGCGGCAGCTGCGGCGGCTCGAATCCGGTCCACGGGCATATTCTCAACGCCGTAGGCAATGTTGTTGCTGACCGTATCGTTGAACAGGATCACGTCCTGCGTCACGATGCCCATCTTCTCCCTGAGGGACGCCACGGTGACCGAACGCAGGTCTTTTCCGTCGATTTCGATGCATCCGTCGGTCGGATCATAAAACCGTGCGACGAGGTCCACCAGGGTAGACTTGCCTCCTCCGCTGGGCCCCACGAGGGCCACGGTTTCTCCCGAACGGACCACCAGGTCGATCTCCTTCAATGCCGGCTCGGAGAATGGATCGTACCGGAAGGAAACCCGATTGAACCGGATTTCCCGACGCAGATCGGGCAGCGTTGCCGCATCCGGCGCGTCCGAAATCTCGGGCGCCGTGTCCAAGATCGAAAACACGCGGTCGGCGGCCGCGATCCCTTCCTGGACCCGGTTGTGCACCTGTCCGAGTTCCTTGACCGGTTTCATCATGGAAAACAGGGCGAGAAAGAAAGTCAGGAAGTCCTCGGGAGCCAGCAGGTCGCCTTCCAAGACCTGTCGGCCCCCGTACCAGAGTATCGCCAGGCCGACGACGCTTCCCAGGATTTCCGTTATGGGGCTCGCCAGGTTGTGCATGTGGGTCAGGCGGAGCAGCGTGCGGAAGTAATGTTGCGTCTGCCGCTTGAACTTTCCGATTTCAAAGGACTCCATGTTGAAGGCCTTTACAACCCGCACACCGGCCACGGTCTCCTGGAGCGTCGAGGTCAGATCGGCCATGGCTTCCTGCGAAGCCGTACTGCTCCGGCGAAGTCGCCGGCCCACCGTCATTATGGCCAGGACGCTGAAGGGTAGCAGCACCAGGGAGATCAGCGTCAACTGCCAGCTCAGGATCAGGAGGATCGCGAGATAGACCACTACCAGCATGGGTTCCTTGATCAGTGTACCGAATGCGGCGGAGATCGTCCCGTTGATCTTCATGACATCGTAGGATACGCGGGAGATGAGTTCCCCCGTGCGTTCCCGGTGGAAATAGGACAGGGATAGACGGTGCAAATGGATGTAAAGGTAGTTCCTGAGATCTTTTATGACGCCGTTTTCGGCGTAGGCCATCAAGTAGGCCTGCAGGTAACTGCTGATGTTCTTCAACAGGAGGATGAACAGGATGATCAGGCAGAGGCGTTCGAGCGTAGCCTGCTTGGTCGGACGGCTGATTAGGGCGTTGGTGCGTTCTTTCAACGTCTCGCGCAGGCCCGACATCCCGGTACGCTGTTCCAGCCGGTTCGCCGAATCCCTCGCCACGTCGAGTTGTCCGGGCTGCATGGTCTGTACGGCTTGCCCCGTCTGCACGGTCTCCTGGCCGAACAGAGTCTGCAGAAAGGGCAGCGCCACCCAGACCGTGGCGCTGCTCGTCAATGCGAAGCAGGCCATACAACAAATGGCGCCGGCCATGAAGTACCAGTAGGGCTTCACATAGGATAGGATTCGGAGGTATACATTCATGGAAGGTTAGGAGATGAGAAGGGATGGTCCATTGAGGTAGCGTAGAGTGCTTCCACGCGGTCGGTCATGGCATCGAGATTGAAGCGTTCCCTGACCTGTCTATAACCGTTCTCCCCGATGCGCTCGCGCAGGGAATCGTCCGCCAGCAGCAATTCGACCGACCGTGCGAGGCCTTCCGCGTCGCCCCCTTGAAAGACCAGACCCGTCTCACCCTCCGCCACGGTGTCAAGCGTCCCATCGGACCGGGTCGATATACAGGCTACGCCCATGGCCATCGCTTCGATGACGGTCGCGCCGAATCCCTCCGCTTTGGAGGGAAATATAAAAACGTCCATGGCGTTCAGCAAGGCGGGAATATCGCGCCTGAAACCTGTAAAGAGCACCGTTTCACCGAGATGCAGTTCCCGGGCCAACTGAACGATACCGTCGTGGTATTCTTCCTCCCCGTAGCTGGCCGACCCCACGACGACGAACCGAAGGGGCCTATGCGGATGTCGGTCCCGCAGCATCCGGGCAGCCTGCAGGAAATCCTCGTAACCCTTACCCGGGGACACGCGTCCCACGGTACCGATCAGAAAGGCGCCGGCCGGTATATTGAGCGATCTCCTCGTGTCCTCCCGGTCGTAGCGGACCGGATCGAACCGGTTGAGATCCAGGGCCGGATGTATGGTAACCACTCGGTCCGGCGGGACGGGGCAGGTCTCGCGCACATTCCTGTTCAGCGTTTCCGACACCGTGATGATGCGGGAAACGCGGCGATACAGCCACCGGTGCACCGGGTCCTTTTTCTTCACGTACGAACCGACGTGTTTGGTGAGGACTATCGGTCCGTAGAATCCCGCCAGCAACGCGCCGGGCACGGTTTGCCAGAGATCACGGGACAGGTGGAGATGTATGATGTGGGGCCGAATGCGCCGTATGCACCGGAGGAGCGCAAAGGTCGACGCGGGATTGACGTAACCGCCAATACCGATGGATTCAGCCGGGATGCCCAGTCCCCTGGCTTCTCCGGCGATCGTTCCGTCCGGGTGGATTACGAGGCGTACGTCATGGCCGCGATCCAGGAGTTTTCCGGACAGGATCGGCACATGCATCTCCGTACCGCCCCAGGCCAGGGAGGAACATACCTGCAGAATGCGCGAAGGCGCCAGGCCGGCCATGGGCATTCCTTATGAGAGGGAATATCGAAATGGGGACGATAACGGGAATCCGGGCGGCCCGCTCGATCAGACAGGGTATGGGTTTTCCGGCATTATTTCCACACCTGGTGCCAGGTGCAATTCGTCTGAAAGATGTAGTTGTTGCACTGGCTGCAGATTTCGAGTTCGTCGTACCGGTTCTCGATCATCTTCTGGCGGATCTCCTGGATCGGAGCACCGTTCCAGACTTCCTTGATCGATTGCTTCGAAACATCGCCGATCTCCACCTTGAAGTCGAAATCGAGGCAGCAGATGGCTACGCGGCCGTCGTTGGCGATGACGAATTCCTCCCAGGGATGCTTGCAGGGAAAGGTGAAACCGCCGGCGGCCGAGGCCGAGGCCTGGTCGCCCACATTCTTGTCCTCCACGCTCCCCGTCCAGGTGGTGTAGCTCTGAACGACCACGTTGTCGGCGATCGGCGTCCAAATGTCCTTGAACGCCGCGATCTCGTGCTGGGTCTCTTCCATGTTGATGATGGTAACCGTGATTTCGGGCGTTTTGCTGCCGGTGACGCGTTTCAGCTCCATAAGGTACCGCGCGTTTTCCACCACCTGATCGTAGACGAGCCCTATGCGCACCCCTTCGAAGGTCTCCGCCGTCGCCCCGTCTATATCGATGTTGATCTTGTCCAGCCCGCACTCGATCAACTCCTGCGCCTTCGCGGGGTTGATCAAGGAACCGTTGGTACTCACGTTCACCGGTGTACGGGGCAGCCTGCTCTTCGTATACCTGATCATGTCGACGAGTTGCTTGTTGATGAACGACTCCCCGAACATGAAGGGCTGTATGAGTTTTATGTACCGGGCATTCTCCGCGCACTCGTCGATGATCTTTTGGTACAGGTCCATCGGCATGTTGCCCTTCTTACGGCTCAGCAGTTCCCTCGGGCACATGATGCAGTCGGCGTTGCAGTAACTCGATGACTCGATACTGATCACTTCCGGAAACCGCAGCTTCCGCTCGACGACGGAATCGCGCAGGACCCGCTGGAGCGGTGCGTACCGGGACGCGGTTCTGTACAGTGTGTCTTTCATACCCATTTGATCTCAGCCATCCTTCCAGTTGAATTCCTCATCGCCGCCCTTAATGAGCCGGTTGTACCCCGGCTGCCGTGTCCTTACTTCTTCGGTTCGTATGGGCGGAAACATATCGCCGCCCCGCTTCCGGTACATCCGATATTCCCAAGTCTTCGCGTATCCGGACATGACGGAAACCGAAGAAAGTAGACATAACAGAAGTCCTTGCATCCCATCCAGATAGCCTCTTTTAAGCACGTACATCTTCCAGAATGTGCCCAGGGGAGCGAGGGCGATGTGGACCCAGGTTATTCTGCGGTTCGGCTGCGCTTTCAGCCTGTTTCTCACCTCGATCGACGTATACTCGTTCAGTTTCTCGATATACTGGTACAGGCTGGAATAGGCATCGTGTATCAACGGTGAGGCGAGACTGCCGGTCGGACCTTCCACGACGAATGTTTCGTGTACCTGGGTCCTGGTGACGCTCGTTTTCGTCCGGCGAAAAAGCCGCAACGGCCGGTCGTCCCCCCATCCCGCGGCGTGCCTGATATGCCGGGAAAGGAAGTAGTTTTTCCTGGGGAAATGGTAACCGTCGTGCGGCACCGGATGCTCGAGCAGGGTCTGGATGTCCGACTTCAGGGATTCGCTGAGCCGTTCGTCCGCGTCCAGGTTTAACACCCATGTGGAACCCGCCCGATCCAGCGCTTGCTGCTTCTGTTCCCCGCTGCCGCGCCGTTCTTCATGAAACACCCGAACCTTTTCGTGACGATTGCAGATTTCCACGGTCCGGTCGGTGCTTCCGCAATCCACCACCACGATTTCGTCTACCCAGGAAACACTCCGCAAACACGTGTCGATATGCGGCTCTTCGTTATACGTAATGATGATTACGGATATAGAGTCCATACATGCATCATCGATCCCGTTCAATGGCGTAATCAACCATGTTCAACAGCGCGTGTTTCGCCGGGGTCTCCGGCTCGTCGACCAGGATCGTCTTGGCCTCTTCAGCGTATTCCAGCGCCCTGCTCCTCGCATAACGGATTCCGTCGTGGGCATGAACGAAATCTACAATTTCCTCGCAAACGCTGTCGCTCCACTCCTCTTTCAACAACTCCTCCACGCGCCTGTTCCCGTCGGACGAGGCATTCCTGAGGGCATGGATAAGCGGAAGGGTAACCGTCCCTTCCCGGAAATCGTTTCCCCTGGGTTTGCCGATGACGTCTTCATCTCCCGTGAAATTGAGGATATCGTCGGTTATTTGAAAGGCCATGCCGAGTTTTTCACCGAATTCACCGAACCGGCAAGCCGTATCAACGGAACGGCTGGACAGGTAGGCCCCGGAATCGCAGCCGCACGCGATGAGCGAAGACGTCTTGTTGCTTATGATGCGATAGTACTCCGCCTCGGGGGTCTTTATGTTAAAACGGCGTATGGCCTGGTGCAACTCTCCTTCGGTAAGCCGCTCGACGCATTCCGCGATTTTCGACGTGATCCTCGAGCAGTCCAGTTTCGCGATCAGCGACAACACCTTTGCGATCACGTTGTCGCCCATGAGTACCGTGACGTGGTTGTCCCAGATAGAATTCAGCGTCGGCAGTCCACGGCGGGTTGTCGCCCGGTCCACCACGTCATCATGTATCAGCGTCGCGGTGTGGCAGAGCTCGATAATGAAAGCCGCCAGCATGGTTTCCCTGCATGGCGAGCCGTAAGCCGTTGCAGAAAGGAAAACCAGTGCGGGTCTCAGTCGCTTGCCCTTGGTTCGAACCAAGTGGGACCAGATCTGGTTGATGACTTCCACGTCGGACCGGGATATCTCCCTGATCTTGCTTTCAAACTGGTCGAGATGTCCCTGCACCGGCGAGCTGATGGTCCTGAAGTCTATGAATGCCCCCAAATCGGCTGTTCGGTACCGCGCGTTGAATTACAACCATATATCGCGCAGGACCGTGCAAAAGTCAACCCAATTCGCCGGTACGGGCGCATGGATGGAGGAGAGGCGGAACGTTTACGGGCTACTGCAGCGTCATTACCGCCCGTTGCGCAAGGTCAAGCAGTTCCGAAGGAAAAACACCCACGGCCAGGATGGCAAGGGCGGAAAGGCACAATGCCGTCATGCCACTGAAGGACAGGCGTCCGGTCGCATCGGCGGGATCCTCAGATGCGGGACGCATGTACATCCAGACTACGACACGCAAGTAGTAGTATAACGAGACGCCGCTGAATAGCAGTCCGATCACGGCCAGCTCGATGTATCCTCCGGACACTACCGCGCTGAAGAGATAGAACTTGGCCATGAAACCTGCCGTGGGAGGTATACCGGCCAGGGAAAACATGACCACCGCCATGATCGCGGCGAGCAGGGGATGGCGGCTGCCCAGACCAGCCAGGTCATCCAGTGTCCCGCATGAAGACCCGCGGGTGGAGAGTACGGTCAGTACCCCGAAGGCGCCCAGGTTCATTGCCGTGTACACGATCAGGTAGAAAACGATACTCGCGCTGCCGTCCTGGCTGTTCGACATGAACGGCAGAAGCATGTAACCGGCGTGGGCGATACTCGAATAGGCAAGCAGTCGTTTCAGATTGGTCTGTACCAGCGCAACGACGTTTCCGACGGCTATCGTGAGGACGGCCAGCAGCGCGATTATCGGTGACCATTCCATCTGGAGTTCGGGGAAAACCGAACCGAGCAGACGAATCAATACCACGAAGGCGGCAGCCTTGGAACCAGTGGATAGAAACGCGGCGACGGGCGTCGGAGCCCCCTGGTACACGTCCGGCGTCCAGGAATGGAACGGGACCATGGAGATCTTGAATCCAATACCGACCAGGAGCAGGCCCAGTCCTCCGAGCAGCAGTAAACTTACCGCGTCGCTTCTCTCCCCGGCCAGTGTTCGCGCTATGGCATCGTACTCCGTACTGCCGCTCGCACCGTACAGCAGGGCAATGCCGTAAAGAATGAATCCGCTGGCGAAGGCGCCCAGCAGGAAGTACTTCAACGCGCCTTCGTTTGATCCGGCTTCTGACTGTTCAAAACCGATCAGCACGTAGAGGGAAATGGAAAGTACTTCGAGACCGAGGAAAAACGTGAAAAGGTCGATACTCGCCGCCATCATGCTCATGCCCGATACGGCGTAGATCAACAGCGCGTAGTACTCACCGCGGTCGATTGACCTGGCTTCGGCATAGGAGATGGATATCAGTACGGTCAGTATGGCACCGCCGATAAACACCAGGCTGGCCACCAGGCTGAAATCATCCATCACCATCATCGGCGATACGTCCGAGAAGGCGATGGGATCCTGCCCCAGCCGGCTGGCGACAACCAGGCCCGAAATCGCGAGCAGCAGGAGACTCAGGTAGGGGATTCCCTTTCGAAACCGTTCAAACAGGCCGATGATCAGGACCACCGTCGCGGAGGACACGAGAACGATCTGTGGTAACACGGCGTAGAGGTTTACAGCGGGCAGCACCGTATTCATCGCTTGTCCTGGCTGGTTTCACGCGTCGCGTCCAGCCGCGACGCCGGTTCGATGGACATCTGTGTTGTACCGCCGGGAGCCGTTTCGGCGAGACGGTGTGTCTGAACCAGCAGTTTCTGCACCGAAGCCTCCATGGTCCGGAGAAACGGTTGGGGGTACACGCCGATCCAGATGATGAACAACGTCATGCAGGAGAGCACGGCCGCCTCACGAATCGACAGGTCTTTCAATCCCCGGTTCTCCGTCCTGGTCAGCGGACCGAAGACTACTTTCCTGTACATCCTCAGCATGTAAACGGCTGCCAGGATAACCCCGGTCGCGGCAACCGCCGCAATCAGCAAGTGTTTCTGAATCACACCGACCAGAATGAGAAATTCTCCGACGAAATTGCTCAGTCCGGGAAGGCCGACTGACGCCAGTGTAAAGACCAGCAGAAAGGCGGAGAAAACGGGAATCGTATGCCACAAGCCGCCGTAGTCTTCCATGTTCCAGGTATCCCGTCGCTGCACGAGCATCATCGCGGCCAGGAACAGCCCGCCCGTGGACAACGCCAGACTGACGATGTGGACGACGGCGCCCTGTATGCCATGCTGATTCAAGGCGAATACGCCGAGCACGACAAAGCCAGCGTGACTGATGGTTGAATAGGCGATCAGCCTTCGGATATCGGACTGCGCCATGGCGACCAGCGCGCCGTAGACGATGCCGGCCGCGGCCATCGCGCACATCAGGGGAGCCAGTTCGGCGAGGGCATCGGGAAACAACGGAAGCGTCAGGCGAATGAACCCATAGGCCGCTATCTTGACGAGCACCACGGCCAGGACGATGGCATCGGGCAACCAAGTGTGAAAGGGCACCATGGGTACCTTGACAGCGAATGCGGCGATGAAGGCGAGGGCGAGCCAGAACTGAACTTCCGGTGGTATGGAAAGTTGATACAACGCGGCCATTTCAAAAGTGAGGACACCGTGGGCCTGATGATAAAGAAAGGCTAGCGTAATGACGGCGGCCAGCATGAGCAGACTGCCGAAAACGGCGAACAGGAAGAACTTCAATGCCGCTCTGTCGCTCTTTTCGTAACCCCAGATGCCGATCAGGAAATACATGGGAATCAGCATACCTTCCCAGAAGAGAAAGAATAGGAACAGGTCGAGGGAGAAGAAGACGCCCATCAGGGTGGTTTCCATCAGCAGCATGAAAACCTGGTAGGCCCGGACCCGTTCGCCCACGATCGTCCACGTGCCCAGCAGCGCCAGCGGCCACATGAGCGCGGTGATTCCCGCGAGGAGGATACTTATGCCGTCCGCCCCGACGTGATAGGAAACGCCCAGGGATTCGATCCAGGGTATCCGCTCCACGAACTGCGGATCGCCGACATGGGATTCAAACGCTCCGAAGCTGGCCGCGAACAGGATAAACACCAGGGCGGTGACGCCGAATCCCACCCATCGGGCGGCCGTATCCTCTTTGACAAAGAGGAGCAGCACTGCGCCCAGCACGGGCAGCCAGATCATGAGGGAAAGCATGGGCAGATCAGTCATGAACAGCACCTTCGAATCGTTCGATTAAGGTCCCAGGTAACCGGTGATGTAGGCGACCACCACCAGCGCGCCGATGACCATTATGAGCGCGTAATTCTGCACGACGCCGGTCTGCGTATACCGAATCGCGTTCCCCATACCGCGCACCGTGTGCGCGGCCAGGGTCAAGCCCCCGTCGATGATCCCGGCATCCACGATTCGCCAGAATCCCCAGGCGATCTTCCCGAGCGGTACGACTATGAGGGCATCGTAGATTTCGTCGACGTAGAACTTCCTCAGCGAGAGCGTGTACAGTGTGCGGGGAACCAGGCGGTCGAAAATCGCGTTTCCGCGGATGTAAACGGCGTAAGCGCCCCATATACCGGCCGCGGCCAGCAACAGGGTCAGGGCCATCACGGCCAGTTCAGTGCTTGCCGAGGGGACCGGTGATTCCGGCAATGTTGAAAACACGGGTGCCAAAAACCCGCCGAAACTGTCCATGCCATCCGCAAACACGTGGGGAATGCCGATGAAGCCTCCCACGGTGGACAATACGGCGAGCAAGACCAGCGGGACGATCATGACCCGGGGCGATTCGTGTACCCTGCCGGTCTCCGACGGGTTCAGACGGGTCTTGCCGCCAAAGGCCATGAACAGAACTCGGAACATGTAGAAGGAGGTCATCACCGCGGTGACCAGTCCGACAACCCACAGCACGGGCGCGTTGACGAAGGCCCCCCGCAGAATCAGGTCCTTGCTGAAAAAACCGGCGAAGGGCGCTATCCCTGCGATGGCGAGGGTAGCGAGAAGCATGGATTTATAGGTCACCGGCATGAGGCTGCCGAGCCCGCCCATGTTGCGGAGATCCTGGGGATCCCTGCCCTCTTCCAGGGCGTGTTCCAGCGCGTGAATCACACTGCCCGCACCCATGAACAGCAGCGCTTTGAAGAAAGCGTGGGTGACGAGGTGGAAGATACCCGCGGTGAAATAACCGAGGCCGCAGGCCAGGAACATGTATCCCAGCTGGCTGACCGTGGAATAGGCCAGGACGCGCTTGATATCGTACTGGGTCAGGGCGATGTACGCGGCGAAAATGGCGGTGACCGCGCCGATGACGGCAACTACGGTCATGGCCGTGGCGGACTGGACGAAGAGCGTGTGACAACGTGCGACCATGTACACGCCGGCGGTCACCATGGTGGCCGCGTGGATCAACGCGCTGACCGGCGTGGGGCCTTCCATGGCATCTGGAAGCCAGACGTGAAGGGGCACCTGGGCAGACTTGCCCATGGCCCCTATGAACAGTAGCAGGGTAATCGCCGTAACGACCGGCGCGAGGACGGCGGGATCGGTCGCGAAAACGTCCGCAAACGTCAGCGAGCCGGCATACAGAAAAATCAGGAGCAGGCCGAGTATGAAGGCGAAATCACCGACGCGGTTCACCACGAATGCCTTCATGCCCGCGTTCGCCGCGGACTGCCTATCGCACCAGAATCCGATCAGCAGGTAGGAACAGAGCCCAACCCCCTCCCAGCCGACGAACATCAGCAGGAAATTGTTGCCCATCACGAGGATGAGCATGGCGAACATGAACAGGTTCAGGTAGGAGAAATAACGGACGCAGCAGGTGTCCTTGGCCATGTAACCGATGGAATAGACGTGAATCAGCAGGCCGACGCCGGTTACGACCAGCATCATGACCGTCGACAACGGATCGATCAGGAAGGCCACGTCCACCGAGAAGGTTCCGGCCGTAATCCAAGAATAGGCGACCACGTCAACGCTGCGTTCCCCGACGGGCAACCCGGTGAGCTGCAGAAAAACGCCCAGCACGAGCACGAAGGACACGGCCACCGCGGCACATGCGATCGTCCCGGACACCCTGGGATTGCGGTTACAGAATACGTTGATGAAGGCGCCGAGCAGGGGCAGGCAGGGGATCAACCAGACATAGCTGAAAGATTCGGTCATGTTATTCTCTAAGGGGTTGCGGTCACCAGCGCAGGGACCGAACCTCGTCAATGTTGACAGTTCCCCGGTTACGGAAAAGCAGGATGACCAGAGACAGCCCGATCGCCACTTCGGCGGCCGCCACGGTAATCACCAGGAACACGTAGATGTGGCCGTCGACCATGCCGAACTGCCTGGCGAAGGCCACGAAGGACAGGTTGGCCCCGTTGAGCATCAATTCTATGCCCATCAGCACGATAATCGCGTTCCGCCGGATCAGCACGCCGGTCGTACCCACGAGGAAGAGGACCGCGCTAAGAATCAGGTAATAGGTGACAGGTATCATGGGTTAATCGATTCCATTACAGCCAAAAATTTACTCGTCCACGGAAACGGTGCCCTTGCCGGTCAGCACCACGGCCCCGACGATGGCGATCAGCAGGAGCACGGCCGCAATCTCAACGGGCAGCAGGTACTTTGTGAAAAGCAATGATCCGATCTGCTCCACTTCTCCATATCCGGCCAGGTCCCCATCCACCGGCGGCGTCGTTTCACCGCCCGTGTAGGACATCACCATGGCCGCCACGGGCAGGAAAAGGAGACTGGTCAGGAGGACCGCCAACGGTTTCTGAATCCGCAACGCCCCACCATCTTCACGACTCAGGTTCAGGAGCATGATGACGAAGAGAAACAGCACCATGATGGCGCCGGCGTACACGACGATCTGAATGATCGCGACGAACTGGGCATCCAGCATCAGATACAGGCCGGCGATGGATATCATGACCATGATCAGCAGCAGCACGCAGTAAATCGGATTGCGCTGCAGGATCATCGCCACGCTGCTCACGACGGCTACAACGGCGAAAAACAGGAAGAAGTATAGTTCCATAGGTATCGTTGGAGTAAGCCGCTGCCTTTCAATGACCGCCTGGCCTGGGAAGCTGATCTCCCCGGGGACGGGTGTACGGCTTTAGACTGTTTCGCAGGATCTGGCCCAGCGTGCCTTTCTGGTCCCTGGTTTCATCGTAGTTTTTCAGCAGGCGCTCCCGGTCCCAGATCATCTCTTCCCGCGTCGTGGCCACGAGTTCGATGTTGTCGGTCATATCGATGGCGTCTTCGGGGCAAGCCTCGACGCACATGCCGCAGAATATGCAACGGAGCATGTCGATCTGGAAGGTGCGTGGGATCTTTTCCCGGTCGTCCCATTCGGTTTCCACGCCTTCGATGGTGATGCAGTCGGCGGGACAGGCCACGGCGCACATTTCACAGGCCACGCACTTGATTCGGTCCTGCTCGTCCTTGTTGAGCCGGTGGGCGCCGCGGTATCCGGGAGGCAGGATCTTCTGCACCTCCGGGTATTGCATCGTGACATTTTTCTTGAACAGGTGCGACAGGGTCAGGAGCATGCCCTGGATCACCGCCGGAAGGTACAGCCGTTCCGCCAGAGTCATCTTGCGCGCTTCAACGACGATTGCCATGGGTTACACTCTCCCGTGTCAGACCAGCATCCAGATACCGGTAAATACGACATTAAACAGGGCCAGCGGCAGCAGTACCTTCCATCCGATCGCCATCAGCTGATCGTATCGGAAACGCGGCAGCGACCACCTCACCCAGATATAGACGAAGAGGAAGAATCCCGTCTTGATCAGAAACCCCGCTACCTGGTAAACGGTCGCCAGACCCGGACCGACCAGGTCTTCGAAGGGCATGTGCCATCCCCCGAAGAAGAGGGTCGCCATCAGGGCCGAAGCCGCGATCATGCTGGCGTATTCCGAGATCATGAACATGGAAAAACGCATGCTGCTGTATTCCGTGTGGTAGCCGCCGACGAGTTCCTGCTCGCACTCGACCAGGTCGAAGGGCAGGCGGTTGTTTTCGGCGAACGCCGCAATGACGAAGA
Organism: bacterium; assembly: GCA_965225915.1. GTDB lineage: Bacteria > JAAXHH01 > JAAXHH01 > JAAXHH01 > JAAXHH01 > JAAXHH01. The sequence continues at coordinate 3,014,737 of OZ245326.1, read as the reverse complement.
TCAGGAAGGCCAGCGGCTGGCGGAAGATGAACCAGTCGAGGAAGGTACCCTGCGCGTCGACGATTCTGCTCATCTGGAGCGATCCCGTGAGCATGAGAATGCCGACGATCGACAGGCCCAGCGACAATTCGTAACTGATCATCTGCGCCGAGGCTCTTATGCCGCCCAGCAGGGTGAACTTGTTATTGGCGCTCCATCCGCCCAGGGCGATCCCGTACACGGCGATGGAGGTCATGCCAAGGACATACAGAATACCGACGTTCAGATCGATGATCTGAAGCGCTGTCGTGGTTTCCTGGATCTGCAGGCCGAAAAGGGTAAAAGCAGGGAGGGTCACTTCGCCGCCCACGGGAATCACGGCGAAGATCAACAGGGCCGGTATTAAGGTCAGTGCCGGCGCGATGGCGAAGAGGGTTCTATCGGCGCTTGCCGGTATGAACTCTTCCTTCCACATGAACTTGATACCGTCGGCCAGGGGTTGCAACAACCCCATGGGACCGACACGATTGGGACCGAGCCGGTCCTGTATCAGGGCGCTTACCCGGCGTTCCATAAAGGTGAGGTAGGCGACGGTTGTGAACACCACTCCCAGCAGGATGCCGATTTTAACCAGGGCGATGGCGCCTTCCAAGATCATGGGATCCACGACCAATCCACTAACCTCCCGCGGCTTCGGACGGCTCCACGCCGCCCGTCATGGCGCCCTGATCACCGATCAGGTCGTAGGTGAGTCCCGAATATCCTTCGACAAGTCCCGCGATTCCCTCCAGGATTTCAGCGGGTTCAGTTCCGCCCATGTCGACTCCCATGCGCTGACCGAAATACCAGATAATGGCGCCATCCTCTCGCGCGCCGCCAGGCGGTGGGAACGCGGGATTCAGCCTTTGTACGCGGCCCTGCGCATTGGTGATGGTGCCGCTTTTCTCAAAGGGTATCGCGACGGGGAACACGACGTCGGCCAGCTCGGAAAGATCGGAGCGGCGCACGTCGTGCACCACCAGGAATTCCAGCTTGCGGAAGGCCTCCACCACCTCCGGCGAAAGGGTCTGGCCGATATCCCCGCCAAGCACGTAGAGTCCCCGTATCGATCCATCATCTATGCCTTGAAGGATGTCGTCCAGCGAGTTTGCGCCCAGCATGTCGCAGGCGCCCCTGCTGTTGGGCGACTTGTCCGCTTCGATGCGAAAACCGCTCTTGGCCGTCCACGCTTCCCCATCGGGTCTGCGGTTGAGGCCTATCCTGGACGATTCGAAGGCGCCCGCGGCCAGTTTGCGCAGCAGGTAATTCTCCTCGTTGGTCGCCATGGATGACCCGACCACGCCCATGGCGGAGTCTTCTTCGGTGTCCAGGATGGACTGAATGCCGCTGATGGCGGTTTCCAGAGCATCCGGCCACGTGACCTGGCACAGTTCGCCATCCACCCGCTTCAAGGGAGATTTCAACCGGTCCACTCCCTGCCAGTCATGGTAGCAGAACCGCCCCTCGTCGCACATCCAGTAACCGTTGACCTCCTCGTTATGCCGGGGACGGGTGCGGTAGATCTGCTGATGCATGACTTCAAGGGTCGTGTTGCACCCCGTGGCGCAGCCGGGGCAGAGGGTGTTCACCTTTTCGTAATGCCAGATTCGGGGCTTGTAGAGGAAATCCTTGGTTACCAGGGCGCCTACGGGACAGATGTCCGCCACGTTCGCCGACATCTTGTTGTCCAGGGGTACACCCTCGAAAGTGGCGATCTCGGACTTGCTCCCCATCTGGACTACACCGAGTTCGGACGTCCCCGTGATCTCGTCACAGAAACGGGTGCAGCGCTGGCACAGTATGCAACGCGTCGTGTACAGCGTGATATGCGGCCCGAGGTCTTTCTTCGGCGGGACACGCTTGGTCTCGACGAACCTGCTGTGGCCGCGGCCATGGTCGAAGGAATGATCCTGCAGCTTGCATTCCCCGGCCTGATCGCACCAGGGGCAATCCAGGGGGTGGTTGATAAGCAGGAATTCCATGATCCCCTTGCGGTTGTCCAGCACCGCCGGGGAATTGAACCGGAAATTCATCCCGTCCCTGATCCGTATGGTACACGACGTGACGATGCCGAACTGGCCGGGCCGTATCTCCATCTCTGTAAGACACATCCGGCAGTTTCCATCCGGCGCCAGGCCCGGATGATAGCAGAAATGAGGGATGTCGATGCCCAGGCCGGCCGCGGCGTCAATCAGGTTGCGGCCTTCTTCAACGGTGTACTGCTGATCGTCTATGGTAATGGTTGCCATGCGTATCTCATCCAGCGGCGTCGGCTTCTTCGGTCTTCAGCCGGAAATTGCCGGGTACGGGAGGTATATGTACATACTGGCCGGGCCTCAGGTACGACTCTTCGACGGGGAGGACGACCAGTTCTTTCCGTTCGATGCAGGCCCTGAATTCGGGCAAGTACTTGACGAGTATGGTACGCACCGGCCAAACACCAGGCGCCTGGCCGAATACGCACACGGTATGGCCGTGGATCTGCTTGCAGATATCCAGCAGCAGGTCGAGGTCTTCCTCACGGCCCTCCCCATTGCGTATCCGACGCAGTATGTCGTTCATCCAGGGCACCCCTTCGCGGCAGGGCGTACACTGTCCGCAGGTCTCGTGGGCGGCGAAGGAAGAGGCGTTAAGCAGGGCGTCCACCATGCTGGTGGTCTCGTCCATCACGATAATCCCGCCGGTACCGCCCATCGACCCCTGTTTGCCGAGGGCGCCGAAACCCATGGGTGTGTCGATCTCTTCCGGCGTCAGGATGGGCGCTGAGATACCGCCGGGAATGACGCCTTTAAGCTGGTTGTCGTTTCGTATGCCGCCGGCCGCGTCGTAGATCAATTCACGCAGCGTGATATCGGAATCGTACTCGTAGATACCGGGCTTCTTAACGTGGCCGCAAAGACCGAACAGTCGCGGCCCGGTTGTATCCTCTTCCGAACCGATTGTCTTGTAGGACTCCGCCCCCATGTCGATGATGGTGGTAACCTGCGCCATGGTTTCCACGTTGTTCACGATCGTGGGCTGGCCCCACAGACCGATGGCGGCGGGGAAAAACGGCGGTTTCAGACGGGGATAGGGCCGGTTGCCTTCGATGGATTCGATCAGGCCGGTTTCTTCTCCACAGATGTAGGCCCCTGCGCCGGGATGTACGTATAACTCCAGGTCGAAGCCCGTATCCAGGATGTTGGTGCCGAGAAACCCGTGTTTCCGGGCGTCCCTGAGCGCGGCTTCAAACTGATCGATGATCTGGAAGAACTCCCCCCTGATATAGATGTACCCGAGGTTGATCCCCATGGCGTAGCTTGTGATGATCATGCCTTCAATGATCTGGTGGGGCTTCGATTCCAGCAGGAACCGGTCCTTGAAGCTTCCGGGTTCGCTTTCGTCCGCGTTGGCGCACAGGTAGCGCGGATACCGGTCGGCGCACAGGTTCCACTTCATCCCGGTGGAGAAACCGGCCCCGCCCCGACCCTTGATTCCCGAAGCCTTTATTTCCTCGACCAGGTCGTCCTGGCTCATGGATTTCAGGGCCTTCCGTACCGCGTTGTAACCGCCGTTGGCCATATAGGCGTCGATATCGCCTGGTTCGGCTCCACCTGCGGATTCCGCCGTCAGTATTGCAAGCGGTGCGGCCATTTCACTATCCTTCTTCGAGACGATCGAGTATGTCGTCGACCTTGCCCGGGGTAAGGTGGGTGTACATCCGGCTGTTTACCAAAAGCACGGGCCCCTTGTCACAGGCTGCCAGGCATTCCGCCTTCCGGAGGGTGAACCGTCCGTCCTCCGTGGTCTCGCCGAGTCCGACGCCGAGTTTCTCCGTCAGGTGGTCGAAAATGCCGGCGCAGCCTGTCAGCGCACAGGGCAGCGTATGGCAAACCGAAAGCACGTTTTCGCCCACGGGTTCCTTGTTGAACATGGGATAGAAAGTCGCGATCTCCGCGACCTTGACGGGCGAGCAGCCGATCAGCCTGGCGACGCACGCCATGGCTGCAGGAGAGATGTATCCCCACTCTTCCTGCGCGAGATGCAAAAGCGGAACGACGGCCGATTTCCTGTATTCTTCCGGGTAACGGCTCATTATTTCGGCCGCACGCTCCCGGGCCGCATCTGTGAATTCCATCGGTGTCGCCAATCTAACGATCCAGTTCTCCGGCGATGACGTTTAAACTGCCCAGAATCGCCACCACGTCCGATAGCATATGCCCCCTGATCAACATGGGGAATAAGGAAAAGTTCACGAAAGACGGCGGGCGCACGCGGATCCGGTAGGGTTCCCTGCTGCCGTCGCTGACGATGTAAAACCCGAGTTCTCCATTCGGCGCCTCGGTCGCGGCGTACACCTCGCCCACCGGCGGCGTCGGCCCGTGTCCTTCCATGGTCATCTTGAAATGGTAGATCAGCGATTCCATGGATTCGTACACTTCCGATTTCTCGGGCAGCACCGCGTGTTCTTCTTCGGTGTTCACGGGACCCGAAGGCAGGTCCTCCACGGCCTGGCGAACGATCTTCGCGCTCTGCCTTACCTCCTCCATCCGAACGAGATAACGATCGTATGCGTCCCCGTTGCGGCCGATGGGAATGTCGAAATCATAGGTTTCGTACCCGAGGTAAGGCTCGTTCTTCCGTAGGTCCATATCGACGCCGGACGCCCTCAGTACCGGTCCCGTGGCGCCCCAGGCTACGGCGTCTTCCGGCGAAAGGACACCCACGCCCTCCGTGCGGTCGCGCCAGATGCGGTTGTGGGTCAGCAGCCGGTCAATTTCCGAGGTGGCGCGGAGGGTCTCCTCCACGGATTCCCGGGCCATTTCCGCGAAATTATCCGGTACATCGCGCAATAGTCCTCCCACCCGCGTGTAGCTGGTGGTCAGTCGCGTGCCGCATACCGCTTCAAACAGATCGTACAGCACTTCCCGGGCCCGGAACCCGTAGAGGAAAGCGGTGAATGCCCCGATGTCGATCGCGGCCGTACCGATGGACAACAGGTGGTCGGCAAGGCGCGAGAGTTCCGCCAGGGCGACCCGGATATTCCGGCAACGCGGCGTGATTTCTATATCCATCAGCCTTTCGACCGCGTGGGTATAACCGATATTGTTGCACAGGGGGGACAGGTAATTCATCCGGTCGGTCAGCGTAACGAACTGGTTGTAGCTCCGGTACTCGCCCAGTTTTTCGAAACCGGTGTGCAGGTAGCCGAGGTGGGGCGTGGCGCCGACGACCCGTTCCCCGTCCAGTTCCAGCTCCAAGTGCAACGTCCCGTGCGTCGCCGGATGCTGGGGACCGAAATTGAGGATCATGTGCTCGGAGGGCATATCGGGCGTACGCTCGAAGGTCACCCGTTCATTGCGGATTTCCTCGAGGTCAGCCTCGGCGAGCTTATCGACAGGTGTAGCATTCATGATGCGTTCTTTCAGTTGGCTGGATGTGGTCCGGTGAACCAGACGCGGCTAAAACACGAAGTTGTCGCGCTCCCCCTTGCCGTGGAGGGGATAATCCTTCCTCAGGGGATAGGATCCGAAGTCATCGGGCATCAGTATACGGCGCAGGTCGGGATGTCCTTCGAAGACGATCCCGTACATGTCGTATACCTCCCGCTCCAGCCAGTTGGCTCCCGGCCAGACAGAAACCACCGACTGGATCCGTGGGTCAGCTTCCGGAACGGGAACACTGACGCTGAAACGGCGATTGTGTTTATAGGAATAAAACTGGTAGACTACGGCAAACCGGATTGATTCGTCGAGCCGAAGCCGGTCCACCGCGGTCACGTCAACGAGAAAATCGAAGGATAGTTCCGGATCGTCTCTCAGGAAGGTCATGAAAGAAAAAAGTGAATCCCGCTCCGCGATGACGCTTTCGCAACCCACGGCGCTGCCTGTCCGCACGGACGCGTCACCGAACTTCTCCCGGATACGCGCCGCAGCCACGCCTTCGTTCGCTCCTGGCCAGCCACAGCCTTCGGCCTGACGATCCTCCTGGTTCCCCACACTCGTCCCCTTTATTCAAACCCCATCTTGCTGCCCCAGCCCCTTGGATCCGCCTGCCAGTCCAAGGCGATATTGCGATTGTCATCCGAAAGTTCGCCCCGTTCGCTCATCACGTCCAGTATGGTCACGAAATCCGCCATGCTCCATTTAGGTAGTCCGGAGTTTTGAAACCCCTCGGTGGCGGCGGGCAGACCATACTCGAATATGGTGGCCACGCCGATCACTTCCACGTTGAACTTGGCCACGTCTTCGGCGGACTTCAGGACGCCCCCGCCCGTCGTGACCAGGTCTTCGGTGAACAACACTTTCTGATCTGGAGTGAGGGTGCCTTCGATCCGGTGTTCCTTACCGTAACCCTTCTGGCCCGACCGCGCGTAGACCATCGGCAGGTCCAGCCGGTTGGAAACCCAGGCCGCGAAAGGAATGGCGGCGGTCGCCGTTCCCGCGATGACATCCGGTGGTGTATCGAGCCCGTCGATGATCTCGAGAAATGTGTCGATAATCACCTTGCGCTCGTCCAGGCAGGATATGATCAGCCGATTATCGCAATATATCGGCGAGATAATACCGGAACTGTAATGGTAGGGAGCTTCGACGTTGATGGTGACGGCTTTGATATCGAGCAAGAGCTCTGCGATGGTTTTTCTGTTCATTAGTTTGCTTTGGCCTGGGCGACTTTTTCCTGGATCTTCATCAACGCCTGAATAACGTTTTCGGGTCTGGGCGGACAGCCGGGGATATACACGTCCACCGGGATATACTGGTCCACACCCTGTACCATCGTGTAGGTATTGAACACCCCGCCGGAGGAGGCGCAGGCGCCCATGGAAATGACCCACTTGGGTTCCGGCATCTGGTCATAGATCTTTTTCAATACGGGCATCATCTTGATGGATACCCGCCCGGAAACGATCAGCAGATCGGACTGCCGGGGGGAAAACCGTATGGCTTCGGCGCCGAAGCGGGCCAGGTCGAACCGCGAAGCGAGCGTCGCCATGAGTTCGATGGCGCAGCACGCGGTGCCAAAGGGCATCGGCCAGAGCGAGTTCTTCCGGGCCCACCCGACCACCGCGTCCACCTTGGTGGTCATGACGTTTTCCTGAAGCTGGTCTTCTAATCCCATTCCAGGGCTCCCCGTTTCCACTCGTAAAGGAATCCTATCACGAGCAGGAGTATGAATACCCCCATGGCCACGGCGCCGAATACCTGGAGATCGCTGTAAACAACGGCCCATGGATAGAGGTATATGATCTCTACGTCGAAAAGGATGAAAAGGATGGCGATCAGGTAGAACTTTATCGAGAAATTCTTCCGTGCGGAGTCCTTCAATGGAACACCGCATTCATAGGATGCAAGCTTGGATGCGTTTGTTTTTTTGCGACCTATAAAAGAGGAAAGGGTAACGATTACGGCCGCCACGATCAGAACAAGGGCAACGAGCAGGATAAGGGGAAGGTATGACATTTAGTCGAATCAGGATATGCAGATAGATCGGTCGACGGACGCTGTTGCCAGGGCACATCTATCCTTAAACTCGTCGGTCAAGATAATCCGCCGGGGGGCAATGTCAAGGACTAATCGTTTTTATTTGTTGATCTAAAAACAGGCACCCGTTATATGTCTATTCCAGCACGGTTTCACGCGGTTTCTGAGGCACAAAACCGGACCGTTACACCCAATCAGGGGAGTTGCAAGATGACGAACGCACAGATCGCGGTCATCGGCGGCACGGGGTTTTACGGGATGGAGGGCCTGACGGATAAAGAGGAAGTTCGTCCCGCCACCCCCTTCGGCGATCCCAGCGACGCCATCGTGGTCGGCACCCTCGAGGGCCGGCGCGTGGCGTTCCTGGCCCGCCACGGCCGGGGTCATCGCGTCGGACCATCTGAAATCAACGTGCGGGCGAACATCTTCGCGCTGAAGACGCTGGGCGTCCGGTGGATCCTGTCGGTCAGCGCCGTGGGCAGTCTCCAGGAAGGCATTCGTCCGCGGGATTTCGTCATACCGGATCAACTGTACGACCATACCCGCCACCGCACGACCAGCTTTTTCGGCAGCGGCCTCGTGGCGCACGTGGGTCTCGCCGAACCGTTCTGCGGACCGTTGCGTCAACTGCTCGTCGACGGTGCGGAATCGACGGGATTGACCGTGCACCGCGGCGGCACCTATCTCTGCATGGAAGGACCGCAGTTCTCGACGAAGGCAGAATCGAATGTCTACCGGTCCTGGGGATTTTCGGTCATCGGGATGACCGCGGCGCCGGAAGCCAAGCTCGCCCGGGAGGCGGAAATCTGCTACGGAGCCATCGCGTGTTCGACCGACTATGACTGCTGGCACGAGGAACACGATTCCGTCACGGTCGATATGATTATCGAGAATCTGCACGCGAACGTGGACCAGGCGCGCCAGGTCATCCGCCACGTTGTGCCGGCCATTCCGCTGGAAAGCACGTGCCGTTGTCACAACGCGCTGTCCAATGCCATCGTTTCAGATCGCGGGACGGTGCCCGCCGACACGCTGGAAAAGCTGAAACCGATCGTGGGTCGTTATTTCAAATAGAGATTCAGGAAGCTCTTAGCGCACGGATACCGGGCCAGTCTACCCACATGTCGTCGCCGGGAGGCGCGTTCTCGTCCAGGTCCGCCCGCTTGTAGTCGTAGAGGACCGCCTGTCGGATGCGACTGGTTCTATTGTGGCCGACGGAATGACCCATACGGTGGTGCCAGAACACGATATCGCCAGCCTTGCCGTGACAGTCCATGGGCGGTGTACGGTCCACCTCTTCCTTATCGGCAAGGTATGCAGGCGTTCTATCGAAGGTATACCGATTGGTGAAATCGTGAAAGAACACCCGGTGGCTGCCCGGCCAGACGGTGAATCCACCGCCACCGGGACCCACGTCGTCGATATATCCCACGACGCCGAGATGGAAGGGATGGGCGTCCACGTGGCATCCCAGGGGACGGGGCGGCGCTTCGCCTTCAGGCAGGACGCAGTAAATGCCGCGGATACGGTCCGGCCCGACCAGCGCTCCATCCCCGAGCAGCTGTTCGGCCATGCCCATGACGGAAGGATCGGTGGCGAGCAGACGGACCATCCAGTCCTCTCCCCCCGGTTCCCTGTACTTCCACATGTACTGGTGCCGGTGGGACGCGCCGTCGTCTACCGGTTCGGCAAAGGGTCCGATCCAGGTTTCAGGTTTTCCGCGCTCGAGGGGAGGCGGCAGGTTCCGCCACATGCGTTCCCGGCCCCGGGCCATCAGATCGGGATCCAGCACGTTTTGCTTGATCAGGTAGCCTTCGCGGACGAAAAACCGGATGTCGTCATCGGTGAGACGGACCATGTCCAACAGATCTCTCGGGGTGGTTGGTCGTGAACGGGTGGTTGGTCGTGAACGGGTGGTTGGTCGTGAACGGGTGGTTGGTCGTGAACGGGTGGTTGGTCGTGAACGGGTGGTTGGTCATGAATAGATAAATATATGGAATGGACTTCGGAACCTGTCAAGGAGGAATACAACGTGAAGAAATGGATCATCGCTGCTGCGCTGCTACTGTTGAGTCTCGCTCCCGAAGCGGGCATGGCCAGCGACGGATATCTCCGTCTCGACGACGTGGATATCCTTCACTACCGGATCCGCCTGGAGATCGGGGAAACCGGTTCAGGCATCCAGGGCGAAACCACGATACTGGCCGAGATGCTGGCCGGCGGCCGAAATGTCCTACCCCTCGACCTCGGCCCCCTCACTGTGGACCGGGTCACGGTCGACGGGAAAAAAGCGGCTTTCGTGCATCGCGACGGCCGGTTGAGTATTACGATTGAAGACGACTACGCAAAGGGAGACCGGGTTGAGGTGGTCGTTGCCTATCAAGGCGAACCCGTGGATGGGCTGTTCATACAGGAAAACAAGTTCGGTCACAGGTCCGTGTTCGCGGACAACTGGCCGAACCGGGCGCGGCACTGGTTTCCCGGGGTGGACCACCCCTATGACAAGGCGACGGTCGAGTTCATTGTCACCGCGCCCGTGGCCTACGACGTCGTGGCCAATGGCCGAATGCTGGAGACGACGACCGTTTCGCCGGATCGCAAACGAACGCACTGGAAAACCGAAGTGCCCATACCTACTTACTGCATGGTGGTCGGAGCGGCCCGCTTTTCCATCGTCCATCCTGGAACCTGGAAGGGCATTCCGGTTTCGTACTACCTGTTTCCCGGCGACCGGGACACGGAAACGATTGATTTCTCCCGTTCCATGGACATGCTTGCCTTCTACACCGACCTGATCGGACCCTATCCCTATGCGAAGCTCTCGCTGGTGCAGTCTTCCACCCGGTTCGGCGGCATGGAAAACGCCAGCGCTATCTTCTTTTCGGAGAAGGGCATACGGAACGAAGCCGTGGTAGCCCACGAGATCGCCCACCAGTGGTTTGGCGATTCGGTGACCGAATCCGACTGGCACCACCTGTGGCTCAGCGAAGGGTTCGCCACCTACTTCGGCGCCTTGTTTTTTGAAGAAGCCGAAAGCGACGAGCGGTTTCACGAAATGCTTGCCCGAAGCAGATCCCGGTATTTTGAAGCAAACAACCGTGCCCCCGCACCGATCTTCAATCCAGCGATAACGGACCTGTTCGACCTGTTGAACGCCTACAACTACAGCAAGGGCGGGTTGGTGCTCCACATGCTCAGGGGCCTGATGGGCGACGACTCGTTCTTCGCGGGCATACGACGCTTCTACCGAGAATACCGGGATCAGACCGTGCTGACCCGGGATTTCCAGGCCGTCATGGAATCACAGTCCGGAAAAAACCTGGAATGGTTTTTCGAACAGTGGATTTACCGTTCAGGGCATCCCGAGGTGGACGTGACCTGGTCCTGGGACGACCAGTCCGGGGAGGTTTCCGTGCTCCTGATGCAGACCCAGCGGCAGGATCCTTACAGGCTGCCCGTCACCCTGGCCTTCGTGGTTGGAGACCAGCAGCACCGCAGGCAGATCGAGCTGCTTGAACGGTCACACGAGTTTCGCTTCAAAGTGGACGGAGCTCCGAAGGATGTCCTGGTCGATCCCGATTTCTGGCTGTTGATGGAGTCACGGGTAAAACGCGGGGATGGATAAGCGAATAGATAGACTGAAGGTTGACGAATCTGTTGCGGCGATAAAAAAATGTTGACTTTTCCATGCATTATGATTTATTGGGTAATAGGATTTTGTCTCTGTCTCCTGCATGATCGTACGAAAAAAACGATGCGGCACGGATCAGAACCAACGATCCTGCCGTTTTTTTATGTGGGTTTGAAGTCGAACAGAGACTTCGTTGTAGATGTTTCCAATACATGTCTGAAAGGTGGTGAGCAATTTTGGCAGTCGGAAAAGTAAAGTGGTTTAACGACCACAAGGGCTACGGTTTTATCGAGCACGATGGTGGCGATGACGTCTTCGTACACTATTCCGCGATCTCGGGAGATGGTTTCAAGTCTCTGGCAGAAGGCGATGCGGTCGAATTCGATATCACTGAGGGGCCCAAGGGATTCCAAGCCGCAAACGTCGTAAAGCAGTAACTAGCGGTATTGATCCCCATTGAAACGACACGGGCGCCGGAGCTATTAGTTCCGGCGCCCGGTTTTTGTTTATCGGTCGCGGGTCCTCCCCAGCCGTGTTGTATACAGTTGGTCATACACTACCCTCGGAGATGATACCGCAGGCCCAGGGATACGCCCCAGAAATGCGAACCGCTTCCCTTGATCTCGTACTGAACGGGCATATCGTAACCTGTTCCCGAATCCGGCCCCACGGTGGATTCGTGCCCCCTCAGCAACCTCCATTGATTTTCGCCGTCAAGAAACTCCCCGGATCTACCGTAACGTAGTTTCAGGCCGGCTGTAAACCGTTCGCCCAGCACGTAATCCACGCCGGCGAGGAACTGAAAGCCGTACATCCTGTCCGAGAGCGTATCATCGGCGAGCGATGCCAGTCCGGCCGCGTGGGTGTTGCGTCCCAGTTGGCGCATTCTTTCCCGGTCGTTCGTTCTGATGGAGGCTGCCGAGTAAAACATCTGCTGTCTCGCCAACCCGACGCCCACGCCCAGGTAAGGTATCGCGATCGGCGACAGCATTCCGTTGAAGTCATAGTATAGATTCGCGAAAAAGTGATCAGTCCTGAAATCGCTGATCTTCTCGCTGCGTTCAACGAACTCCACCTGCTTCTCGTCGCCCGGAACGATCAGTGGCAGGAGGGCGCCGCCCTGTCCTCTGCGGAAGTACTCGGCTTCGATGCGAAGGCCTTTCAGTGCATAACCGGCTTGGACTCCTGCCAGGATACCCTTTCCCAGATCGAAGATGTTCGGAGAAGCGGGAAATACGCGGGGCGAACACTGGGACAGTGGGAGGGGAACCATGGTTCCATTGTTCAACGTCTCTCCGGGGAGCCACTGATCGCAGTTGGTGGGTATGCCGTTGTTCGTTCTCGTGGATTCGTACTCCCCGGGATAGGATACCCCGGCCTGCATGCCGAAATAGAGTCCCTGGCGGCTACCGTCCGGCACCTGCGCTTTCGAACTCGACGGGAACAGCGAGATGGTCAGCGAGCAGAAAATCGTATATAAAACCATTGCCCTCGCAGTCATCATCCACCCTCTTCGTCGAATGGTTGGTTTAGCCGGGTCGAAACATACTTATGTACGTGTAGCCGTACAAGGGAATTCATCTGTCAAGGGTCGTTCAGTCCGTGCAGTCCCCGGAAGCCTGCCTGATCACCTATTCCGTACCTTCGACGTATCGCTTGACAGTAGGAGCCACCCCAACCAGATTGCGATACCGGACCGGAGATGGAATGGGGAAACGAAGGTCCGTGCATACCTGCAAATACGAGATGCCAAGGCTACAAAACATGACAGCTGACAACCGATTCGATTTCCATAGAACAACAATCAGGAACCTGGTTCGAACCAACCGGGCCATCGTCGTCCTGTCGATTCTCTGCGCCGTCATGATGATCGCTACCTTGGAGACATCCGCACAGGAATCCACGAAACGGGACGACGAAGCCGCCGGTGTCCGCGACAACGAGCCAACTGACGATCCCCCAAATTTGATGGAAGAGATCGTGGTCACGGCCCGCAAGCGTGAGCAGCCCGCCTTCGAGGTGCCGCTGTCCCTGTCCACTATACAAGAGGCAAAGTCCGCGGTCCTTCGCTCATCGGGCATGGACCTGCGATTCCTTTGGAACCGGGTTCCCAGTCTGCAGTTGGAGTCCTCCTTCGGCCGTGTTTTTCCGCGTTTTTACATACGAGGACTCGGAAATACGGATTTCGATCTGAACGCCTCTCAACCTGTTTCGGTGGTTTATGACGGCATTGTACTCGAAAATGCCTTGTTGAAGGGTTATCCCGCATTCGACCTGGAACGGATCGAGGTGCTGCGAGGTCCCCAGGGTACGCTGTTCGGGCGGAACACGCCGGCCGGAATCGTCAAGCTTGAATCTGCACGGCCGACCCGAGGAACCGGAAGGTTTCGGGCGCCTGGGCTACGGACGCTTCAACAGTGCCGTTTTCGAGGGAGCGGTATCCGGACCGCTCGGATCATCCAGGCTTTCGGCGCGTCTCTCGGTACTGGTCCAGCGGCGAGGCGACTGGGTGGATAACGAATACGTCGGCCCTAGTGAAGCGCTCGGCGGGTACCGGGAACTGGCCGGCCGCCTGCAGCTTGGCTGGAAGCCCACGTCAGATCTCGAAACGCTCGTCAATATCCATGCCCGCGACCTGGTCGGCACCGCGAGGCTATTCCGCGCCAACGTCATCGAACCGAACCGGGGCGGCGTGGTGGAAGGATTCTCCCGCGACCTTATCGCTATTGATGGAAGCAACAGCCAGGAATTGAGCGCGCACGGAATGACCGTCGAACTCCGGTATCAACTGGGCGACCACCAGGTGGTGTCCCTGACCGGCATGGAACGACTTGAAAGCTTCTCCCGAGGCGATATCGACGGCGGCTACGGTGCGGTGTTCAGTCCACCCAGCGGTCCGGGCAAGATCCCCTTTCCTTCCGAAACAGCGGGAGGCATTCCCTTTCTTCGCCAGATCAGCCAGGAAATACGGCTGGTCAGCCAGGCGCATCAGAGGCTGGACTACCAGTTCGGCCTGTACTATCTGTACGAATCGGTGGACATCGATGACTTCAACTATAATACCCTGTCCGGCGGTACCCGCGATGGGTACACGCGGCAGCACCAAAAGGCCGAGGCGTGGGCCGCGTTCCTGGCAACTACCCTGCACCTGGGCGATGCCGTGGAGATCGGTGGAGGGCTGCGGTATTCCCACGATGCAAAAGACTACACGGCATGGCGGGACGAAGCGCCCGCGGTAACCCGGGCAGGCAAGCTCGGCCCCATTCACCGGGGACCGACCGACAGCGCATGGAGCGGCGATTTGAGCATGCGTTACAGGGCCTCTCCCAGCGTCCAGACCTTTATACGCGCCGCAAGGGGATTCCGCGCACCCAGCATACAAGGCCGACTGATGTTCGGCGATACGGTAACCATGGCCGGGACGGAAACGATACACTCCATCGAAGGCGGAACGAAAATGCGCCTGCGGGACGGGCGGCTCCATCTCGACCTGGCCGCGTTTCACTACAGTTTGCGAAACCAGCAGCTCACCGCCGTGGGCGGCGAATCCAACTTAAACAGGCTGGTGAACGCCGATAGAACCCTGGGTCGGGGGTTCGAAGCGGAGTTGGCCCTCGCGCCGCTGCGCCGGTTGCGGATCACAGCGGGATTGAGCTACAATCATACCCGCATCGACGACGATCATCTCGCCGTACAGGCCTGCGACGCGCCGTGCACCGTGCAGGATCCGCCTGGACCCGAACCCGGTACGGTCCTGATCGACGGCAACGGGTTACCCCAGGCGCCGAGGTGGATTGCGGATGCCACCTTGCGCTATCCGGTGGCCTTACCGGGCGGTTCCTTCCTGGTTTCCTCGTTCGACCTCGCGTACCGCAGCGCGGTGCGTTTCTTTCTTTACGACTCCGCGGAGTTTCGAGACGATCGACTGTTGGAATGCGGCGTGCGCCTCTCCTACCTGGTGCGGGATACCGGGATGGAGATCTCCCTGGTCGGTCGAAACATCTTCGACGACGTATCCCTCACCGGCGGAATCGATTTCAACAACCTGACCGGATTCGTAAACGAACCACCCTACTGGGGCCTGGAACTGGCCCGCCATTTCTGAGCGTGCGGCCGGGTGTTTCGAGTATCTAAATCACTTGGCACCGAACGTATCTAAAATACTTGACACGGATTCCAGGATTGGACACGTATGTAGTGAAATGGATCCTCCGCATGGCGAGGATCGAGATCGATTCTTAAGAGCTTATGGACATCCGAAAAGCAATATCGGCAAGCGCGTTCATCGACCTACAACCGGGGAGAAAAGATGTTTAGATTTGCGGAAGAGATCATGCTGCTCATGCTCGACGACGACGGGAAATTCGTGGGCGTACCCGACCGCCTGCTAAGGTATGGCCTTGCCGGCGGCGTGCTGATGGACCTGGCCCTCGAAAACCGCATCGACACCGATGTCGACAAGCTGGTGCTACTGGATTCGACACCCATGGGCGACAAACTGCTCGACCCCTTGCTCGCGGATATCGCGGCGTCACCCGAAACGCACGGAGCGCGGTACTGGATTGAACACGTCGTCGATCGCGCCGACGATATCCGGGAGACGGCCATCGACAGGCTCGTGGAACGGGGAATCCTGAGCAGGGAGGAAGGTCAGTTCCTGTGGGTATTCCGCTCGCGGCGCTATCCGACCGTCGACGGCACGGCCGAGCGGGAAGTCAAACTCAGAATCATGGAGGTGTTGTTCAGCGACAACATCCCCAATCCCCGCGACGTAGTGATCATCAACCTCGCCCACGCGTGCAACCTCTTCAAGGAGATCCTTTCCTCGAGGGAACTCGCGCAGGCCGCCGAGCGTATCGACCAGGTACGCAAACTGGACCTCATCGGCCAGGCCATGTCGAGAGCGATTTCGGATATCGAACTGTCGCTTACCCTCGCCGTGGAACGCGGCTACTACATGTAAAGATGGATCGGCCGGGCGCCGCCCGTTCGAAGTTTTACGTCCTACCTGCCGTGGCACCGCTTGAATTTCAGGCCGCTTCCGCACGGGCACGGGTCGTTACGCCCCACCGCTCGGAAGCGTTGCTGTTTCTGGCGGTCGGCCTCGCGTTGGCGGATAAAGGACATTACATTGGCGGGAGCTCGCCTGTGATGCAGTTCATTGGCCATGAACCGCATGGGCCCGTCGATATGATGGAAGAAGGCCTTGTACCCCTCGCACAGGTAGTTCAATCCCGGTTCGCCGTCGGGTGTCGTTAGAATGCGGTTCTTTGGACATCCCCCGTTGCAGATGAATCGCACGTCGCATGACAGGCAGTACTCCGGCAGCGTGTCCAGCTTGGCCTGTCCGAAGGCTCTCTGCTGCTCGGACATGACCATCTCCATCATGGGTATCTCGGTGATATTGCCCAGCTTGTAATCCGGTTCGACATAGTGATCGCAGGCGTAGAGATCCCCGTTGTGCTCCAGGGCAAGGGCGTCGCCACAGGTTTCCATGAAAATACAAAGTCCCGGGCTTTGTCCAGACCAGGCGGCGAGCGCCACGTCGAAAATCTGCACGTACATTTTCCCCACGTCCTGGCGTACCCACTCGTCGAAAATCCGGACCAGGAAGTTGCCGTACTGCTTCCCCGTCACCGACCGGCGCGTCACCTCATCGCCCTCCTGGTAACCGGTCTCGTTGTCCAATTCCACGATGGGTATGAATTGCAGGAACCGCGTCTTCACGACATCCCGCATGAAGCGGTAGACCTCCAGGGGGCTCTCCGCGTTCGCCGCGTGCACCGTGGTCAGGATATTGAACTCGACCCCGTGGGTCTGCATCATCTCCGCCGCACGCATCACCGTGTCGAAGGTCGGCTTGCCGCCCTTGTCGACCCGGTAGGCGTCGTGCAGCGCCTTCGGCCCGTCCATGCTCAGACCTATCAGGAAGTCATTGTCGTGAAAGAACCGGCACCAGTCCTCGTCGAGGAGCGTACCGTTGGTCTGCAACGAGTTGAAGAGACGCGTATCCGGTTTCTGATGTTTCTTCTGGAGTTCAATGGCCTTTTGGAAAAACTCGAGTCCCATGAGGGTGGGCTCACCGCCCTGCCAGGCGAAGGTGACTTCAGGTACCTGTTGGGCTTCGATGTACTGCCGGATGTATTCTTCGAGCAGGTCGTCGGACATGCGGAAACTGCTGCCGGGATACAGGTCCTCCTTGGCAAGGAAGTAACAGTACTTGCAGTCGAGGTTGCAAATGGCCCCCCTGGGTTTCATCATCACGTGAAACGCCGGGACCGGGACCGGATCTCCTCCGGCGGACGGCATGGCCGATGCCGGGACAGCGGTGGATGTGTCAACAAGGCTCACGGTTTGTCTTCGCCTCAATTAAATCCGGCCGCGCCGGATCCAGGTATCCAGTACATCGCGCGGATGATCAGGAAACCCGTCCACGCCCCGGGACCGGTCGAACTGGTATATTCGCGGGGCCTTCCACTTCGAATAGGGAAAGGACCGCAGGCAACCGCCTTCCAGGGCGTCGGAAGCGCCCGGATGCCTACAGGCCTCGACGCCGAGCAAGTGCAGGCCGTCCGCCACTCCCCGGTCGGCTGCGATTCGATTCACCGCTTCCTCTGG
Organism: bacterium; assembly: GCA_965225915.1. Taxonomy (GTDB): domain Bacteria; phylum JAAXHH01; class JAAXHH01; order JAAXHH01; family JAAXHH01; genus JAAXHH01. Next base: position 2,997,007 of record OZ245326.1, on the reverse strand, counting down.
GTCTTCGGCCGTGTTGAAAAGCTGCTCCCTGCCGCCGTTAGCAAGGTAAATATACTTCCAGACGCCGCTTCGGACCATGATTTTGAACCGGTCCGTCCCCGGCTCGCCGTGGTAACCGAACAGGTGCTCCCGGGGTGCGGCACTGCCTTCGATCGCGCCGAGCACGTCCACCCCGTCGCGCACCTGGGTATGGCCGGCGCCGTGGGTGGCGATAGCGAAGAGATCGGTCAGGCAGACCAGGTCGTGTCGACGGACATCACTCGGCAGACGGGCGGGCCAGCTTACCAGGAAGGGCACCCGTGCCGAGACGTCGAAGAAACTCTCCTTCTGCCACGCGGAATGGTCGCCGAGGTGATCGCCATGGTCCGAGAAAAAGCAGATGAGCGTGTTGTCGGCGTCAACGCGGGCCTCGACGGTGTCCAGTATCCGTCCCAGACAATCGTCTATATAGGTGATCTCTCCGTAATAACGGGCCTTGAGCGCCCGTGTCAAGGCATCGTTTATTTCGTCCGCCCATATGATCCGGTTCATAAATGGAATCTGCTCGTCCATGTGGTCCACCGCCAGGTCGCCACGAACCGGGCCGGGTATGCGATCGGGATCGTAGATCCGGTTGAAGGGCACGGGCGGCGCGAAGGGTGGATGGGGACCTATGAAGGACACGAACCCGAAATAGGGCCGGCCGCCGGGTTGCCTCAATGCCTCGATCGAGTGGTCCGCCGCCCAGGATTCCACGGTCAAGCGGGCGGGCAGCGGACTGACCTGGGGCATGTAGTACATTTCCGTCCGTTCCCCCATCAACGCCTCGATGTAGTCGAAGTCCGGGTGTTCGCAGGCGATCCAGCCCGCATAGGCGTCCCCACGCCGTTGCTCCGGGCTGCTGTAGAGCTCTTCGCTGTGAAGCTGGGACTCATAGCCGATGTCCTCGTTCCACGGGGCCGTGTGGAACTTTCCCACACCGAAGGTTCGGTAACCCAAGGCCGACAGGGTGCGGGCGAGATAGTCCCCACAGCGGCCCTCGAGCGTATCGGCCTGTCCCGTAACGGGAACGGAACGGCTGTTGCTGAATACACGGGTCGTCGGTGGATCGCATCCCGTGCGAATGGTCGCTCGCGCCGCCACGCACACGGGACAGGTCGAGTAGCCCTGGGTAAAGGAAACGCCCCGCCGTACCAGCCGGTCCATGTTGGGGGTGTGTATGTTGTCGTTCCCCAGCGCGGCGATGGTATCGAAGCGCTGTTGATCCGTCATGATGAACAGGATGTTGGGTTGGGTCATCGAGATCCTCTCAACCATGCTGCCGCCATAAGCGGCCGACCGCGTTCAGCTTGTCGTCGCCGAGATACCCGTACCGGTTGATCCATACGCCGTCGGCCGGGCTTTCCGCCACCACCCGGAAACGACGGACAAAATCGTGCAGGGGGCCGTAACCGTGCATCAGCGGTGTTACGAGCGCACGCCCGTTCACTTCCGCGCAGACCTGCTCGATCCTGCGTCGCTGCGCGTCATCGGGAACCGGATGGGGTTCGTCCGGCGCGGGATATCCGTATTGATCGATCCGGGTAGCCTTTATGTCGTCACCAAGGTCGAAGAGATGGGCCAGCGACCGCACCACGAGGCTTTCGTCCAGCCCGGAATTCCGGTTCAGCAGCGTGCGGCCCCAGAATTCCACCATGACCGCCCAGTGCATGGTATACAGCTTGGGAGACACCGCGTCACACTGCGCCGCCGCCCCGCGGAAGTCGAAACCGGTCCAGAGGGTGAGGGGGGACATGAACGCGTTGGCCGAGAGTTCCTTATCGGATCCGCCATACTCCGTAATGACGGTCCTCCAGTGATGAAGCAGATCGTTGGACAGGGCGGATTTCAGGCGCAGCCATTCCACGATTCCCGGGAATGACCGGAAAAGTGCGGCCAGCGTCGCCGCACCTCGGCCGGGGCCGCTGAAATCCAACAGGTCCTGGTTAACGAGCCGGCCGTGCAGGTAGTCGTAGCCCGCCCGGACTTCATGCTGGATGGCCTTGAAGTCAAAATGGCGTTCCTCCGCCCAGCGTCCCACCTGGGGATTGAAATCCTGGAAGGCCTCGTCCAGCTTGTAACAGGGATATTCGGGCCAGTCCGGCCGAAACCCGGTAATCCGGGGATACTGTTCCAGCAGGTCGCGTACGTAAGCGGCGTTGTAGCACCGGATCGCCTCACTGGCGAGACAGCCCGTATCGGCCATGCGGTCCGGCAGGCGTCCGTCCGGTCTCCTCGGCCGGTCATCGTCCGACAGTCGCGGCGGCGTCGCGGCGCTCAGTTGCAGGTAGACCTTGAGTCCCCGGTCCAGTGCGCCGTCGATAAAACGGTCGACCAGGTCTCCATGCGCGGAGGTCAATTCGTTGGGCTCTCGGGGTTTGTACGGAGTTTCGGCGTAGTACGATGTCCTGGGGTGGTAACTCGGTGCGCTTCGGACCCAGAGCGAACGCCGGCCCCACAAGGGTCGATCGAACAGCCGGGGACTGCTTCCAGCGTCGCTGGGCGGCTGGAAAGAACCGACACCTTCCTCCGACGGTGCGGTCACCTTGGGATTCAGGGCTACGGCCGTGGCGCCCGCTCGGTCGACCAGGTTGTCCAACACGGCGTCCACCCCTTCATTCAGGATAAAATCGGCCAGGACGGTGATGCCCAGCAATCGTTTCTTACTCATTTTATTCCGGTCAGTCGTGGGCTTTTTTCGGTAAGTTATCGGCTTATGCCGGTTTGTCGTCAGTCGCAGTGGCCGCGAGTTGTGCTTCTATGAACCGGTCCGCGCGGTCGTTTTCCGCTTCCGGATCGCAGATCGAGCGGAGTTCTCCTTCCAGGTCGGCGGCTACCTCGGGGAACGCCCCGTACACGTTACGCAACTCGTCGGGATCTTTATCCAGGTCAAACAATTGGTGGGGCGCTTCCACGTGATGCAGGTATTTCCATTTGCCCTTTCGGATCATGAAAGCGCTGTGCCTGACCCCGTGGCCATGATACTCGGAGAACACGACACGCTGATCATCGCTTTCCGGCAAGTGTTGCAGCGGGCGGCCTACCCAGTCCGACGGCCGTTCGGCGCCGGTCGACTCGAACAGGCTCGCTTGCACGTCGTGGAGATCCACCGGCGTCGACACCTGCAATCCGGACGGAAAGTCGGGACCCGCCGCTATACACGGTACGCGGCAGGCGTCTTCGTAGAGGGAGCATTTCCACCACATGTCGAATTTACCGAGCATCTCCCCGTGGTCCGAGGTGTAAATGACGTTTGTATCGTCGTACAGGCCCGAAGCTTTCAACGCATCAACCAATCGCTCCAGTTGCCGGTCCACGAAGGTCACACAGGCCAGGTAACCGCGGCGCTGTCCCCGCGCCTGATCCTCGGTGAACTTACCAGTCTGAAAATGTTCCCTCACTTCACGTGCCCGAGGGTGGTTCGCGGTCTCCTGCCCGGCGCCGTACCTGGGGAGATCGCCGCCCTGCGGATAGAGATCCCAAAGGTCCTGCGAGGTGTAGTGGGGGAAATGTGGATGGATGATGTTTACCGAGAGCGTCCAGGGTCTCCCGAGTTTCGGCGCGGTATTCGACAGCCAGTCGATAGCGGCGTCAACTCTTTCGAGGTCGACCTGGAGATGCGATTCCTTCACACCGAACTGGGTTGCTCGCTCTGCCGCCGCACGCCTTATCCGAAATGGCCGGCGTCCAATCTCTGCATCTCCATGACCTGAATCCGCTCCGGACCGCCGGGTTTCCCGGAAACCCAGCTTGCCGCCGGGTGCGAAAACGTGCGTCTTGCCCACGTGCACGGAGTATACGTCCTGCTCCGCCAGTACGCGTCCGTAGGTGGGTATGTATGGATTGACCCCTGTTCTGCAGTTGTTATAGGCTTGAATCTGGTGGACTCTGCGTCCCGACATAAAGGCGGACCTGCTGGGCGTGCACAGGGGCGAAGGACAATACGCGTTATCGTACGTAACGCCGTTTTCAGCCAGCCTGTCCATGACAGGTGTCTGGACAATAGGATGGCCGTAAACCGAGGAGTAAAAGGGATTATGCTCGTCGGAGATGAGCAGGAGGACATTGGCCATGGGCTGACCTCATTTCTCGCCGAGAAAGGCCTTCAGGGGAACATCCTCGTCTTCCGGCAAATAATAGCTGATCGCGTCGCCCACCTCGCCGACCAGTTGTTTCTGCAGGGGCGAGCACTGTTCCACGAGCGCTTGGGGCATCTGGATGTAATCCATGGGCTTGACCCAGCGATAAGCGTACCCCATGAAGATGGTCCTTCGTTCATGGCCGGACCAGTTGTGCCCGATGCTGTGAAAGGTCCGCTGTTCGAACAGGAAGGCGCTGCCGGCGGGCAGGTTCATCTGGATAGCGCCATAGGGCCAGCCCGTGGCCGGGTCCTTGGGTGGCTCGCCGGTGATCCGGTTGCTACCAGGCACCAGGGCCGTAGCCCCGGAGGCGGGGTCGGTCTGATCGCTCAGGACATAGGCGATTTTGAGCAAAATGCGCGGGTGGGGTTCCTGCATCTCGACGAAGGACCGGCCGCCGTCCCGGTGCATGCCGTGCTTCCGCTTCACCTCCTCCGAGGGCTCAGGTCCCGAAGGCAGGACAATGAGTTGGGAGGTGATCATCTGGATATTCCAGCTGAGCGCGCCCCACGCCAGGGGGACGGTGGACGGCCAGTCAAGCAGTTGCAGAAACGCGTCGTGGGCCACGATACAGTTGCGCATATTTAGGTCAGCTTTTTTCCCCAGCGTGCCTTCCTTACGGGCCCGGTCGTACACTACGTCTATGGCCTCGTTCAACTCCCCCACGACGGCAGGAGGCAGCGCGTCCTCGATGACCAGGTAGCCGTAATTGTCTAAATGTTCCCGCTGCGCTTCGGTCATCTCGGTGTAGTCTTGAGTGAGTTCCATATAGTTTCCTGCCCTTCTGGCAGTCGATACGAGTTACAGGAGTCTGCCGGCGATTCAGCGACCGATTCGACAGACCATTCAGTAGTCGATACGCCGGCTGCTGTCTAGTGCTTCACGGCCGATATAGATATCGTAGTAGGCATTTCCGTTTCGATAGTTGGGAAAGGTTCCCCACCTGTCCTGCTTGAATCCCTTCAGCCAGGGCTTCCGCAGCTGGTGCGCCTTTACATGCCAGAGGAATACGGCGGCGGCCTCGGAAGAGAGTATGCGTTCGGCCTCGTCGTACATCGCCATGCGTGCCTGGGGATTCATTTCTCCCGCGGCCCGGTCTATCAGCCGGTCGAAGTCCGGATTCAGCCAGTCGTGGCGGGTATAGCCCCTGGGCTGGGAACGCCAGATGATGCCCAGCATGCTGTGCGGATCGGGGAAATCGTAATTGAATCCGATGAGGCTCATGGGCATTTCCCAGTTGTACATGGCCGACCGGTAGGCGGTGCCTTCCGTATTTCGAAGGCCGATCTGGATATTGAGGTTTTCCTTCAGCATTTCCTGGATCGCCTGGGCCGCCTGGCTGATGGACGAAGCCGGCGAAGCGTCGGCCAGCCAGATATCCATCCGGGGAAAACCTCGGCCCTCCGGGTAGCCCGCTTCGGCGAGCAGCTGCCTGGCCTGGTCGATGTCGTACTGCTGGTACGCGCGGTGCTTGTCGCCCACGTAACCCGGAAAATGAAGGGGCAGCATGGTGTAGGCCGGGATCATCATGCCCTGGAGGATCGTCTCGTTTAGCGCCTCCTGGTTGATCGCGTGGGCGAAGGCCTGTCGGACCTTCAGGTTGTCGAAGGGCGGCTGCCGGGTGCGGAAGTAGAGATATATTGTGGAGAACTGGTCGTAGGTCCAAGTCCGCTCGTTCCTTTCCGGGTCGCCGCGCAGGCCGCCGTAGATCATGGGGCTGATGTCGATTACGTCGATTTCGTCGTTCTCGTACGGGAGAAGCCCCATATCGTTCGCCGCGCTGGCCGATCCGATCATGGCGTTGAACACCCGGACGATCTGGCGGAGATGTCCGGGATTGGGACCCGCGTAATGGGGATTCAGGCCGAAAGTCATGTACTGACCCGTTTTCCAGGTTTCCAACTGGAAGGGTCCGTTGCTCAGGCAGGTGCCCTCCATGCTCCACTGGTCGCCGTACTTCTCCACCTGCCAGGGTGGAACGGGTGAGGAGGAGTGGTATGCGGTGATATGGGGAAGAAAGGCGCAGGACTGCTCGGTTTCGATAACCAGAGTGTAGTCGTCCACGGCCCGGATGCCCACGGCGTCGACGTCCTCGGTTTCCCGCTGGTTATAGGCCCGGGCGCCCTTGATGTCGTAGTAGAGGAATGCATACACGTTGCCCGCGTCGGGATGGAGGAAGCGTTTGAAGGTGTATTCGAAGTCGTGGGCCGTTACCGGGCGACCGTCACTCCAGTACGCGTTGCGGCGAAGGTAAAAAGTCCAAGTCTTTCCATCTTCAGAAGGCACCCACGATTCCGCCGCCCCGGGCGTGAGTTCGCCGTTCATGCCGAACATGGCCAGTCGTTCGAAGAGGAACTCACTGCCGCCAGCCACGTAGAGCGACACCCCCTGGTCCATGCTCTTGGGTTCCGCGGCCATGTACCGGAACACCTGGTATTCAAGCGGCGCGGCGTCTTCGGGCAGTCGTTCCAACAGGGCGGCGTGGGATGCCTGTATCATCTCCGCGGTCTGTCCGTAAAGCAAGGGTGGCGCGGTCTCATCGCCTTCGGGAGGCCGATCGCCGCTGCATTGTATAAGAAGCAACGCGCCGGCGGTCACAAATAGCGTCGCAACGCGCTGCGCTGGAATGGTTGGATCATGCGTTCTCCCTGCCGTTCTACTATCCCCCAGGCGGTTCGATGCCCAGACGGATGAACTGTTCCGGCATGGCCTCGCAGGCTTTCAGGTGGTACGCGATCCGGTCGGTGAAGCGGGATTCCAGCACCGGGTCGCTGATGGGACGGCGCTGATCCGGGTCGTCGACTACATCGAAAAGCTGGTTCCGGCCGGCGTAGGACGCCTCGTCGGGATGATGCCGCGGGACTTTGCCCTCCGTGGGAATCTTGTACAGGGGCAGGTTGTAGGTATGGCCGAAATACCGTCCCGTTTCCACCCGGTCGTAGACCTCTCTCGGATACCAGCGGTTCAGGCCCCCCGTGGGCATGGCCGTGTACGCGTAAAGGGGCCCCGCGTCTTCATTCACCGGGTTCCGCATGTACACGTAGCGCCCATCGGTGACGTTCATCGCCATGCCGAAGTACCCGAATATCCCGTCTCCGCGGATCGTTTCGCCGTCCGGCACTCCTCTCAACGAACGTCCCTGCACGTGGGGCGGGAGCGGCACATCGAAGTAATCGAGAAAGGTCGGCATCAAGTCGATGGTCTGCGTGAGCGCGCCGGTCCGTGTGCCGGCCCCTTTGTTGCCGGGAAAGCTGGCGATCAGGGGAATGCGGACGATTTCGTTATACAGCGGCATGATGTTCTTCATCCAGTAGTCATGCTCGGCCAGCATGGTCCCGTGATCCGTCGTGAACACGATGAGGGTGTCGTCCCAGAGGTCCAGGTCGTCGAGGGTATCGAAAATTCTTCCGATCCAGTGGTCCGTCATCGTCAGCAGACCGGCGTAACACTTCCGGATGTGGGCGATGGCTTCGGGCGACTCGTGCACCTCATCGTAGCTTGGCCAGTCGCAGAACGGCCCGTCGTAGTCGTCCCGGTACATCGCGCGGTATTCCTCTGTGCAGTAAAACGGCTCGTGGGGATCGAATATCTCGACCTGCAGGAACCAGTCGTCGGCCGATCGGTTCGTCTTCAGCCACTCGATGGCCGCCTGCGCGGTCTTGGGACCGGAGAAATCTTCTTCACGTTGCTGCAGTTTACGGTTGCCGAAGTTTTGCTGGGTAAGTTGACCCAGGTGGTCGGGCAGGGCCATCCGGTCCACGTGGGAAGCCCACCAGTCGTTTTCCTGGCCACGGAAGAAATCCCAGGTATTGAAGGCCGTGTGGTAGTTCTCACCCCCCAGTTCGAAGTAGTGGTAATGGTCGGTCAGCAGATGGGTGAATACGTCGTGCTTCCTCAATTCGCCAGGCAGGGTGTCGTCGTAGGGCTCGATGGGGCCCCAGCCCCGGTAAATGAAATTGTACCTACCCGTCATGAATTCCCGACGGGCCGGCATGCAGGGCAGCGAACCCACCCAGTGGTTATCGAAAACGACTCCCCGTTCGGCCAGCCGTTCCAGGCTGGGGGTATGTACCCACTCGTTGCCGTAGGCCGGCAGGTAGTCCCGCCGAACGGTATCCAGTACGATGAACACGCATTTCATTATGCTTTTTCTTTCTTGCCGTAGCTGTGCCCGCCCAGGATCGCCCGTACGTCATCGGCCGTCCGGGCATTCTGGAAGGCATCGATACGCTTTTCTTCCTCGGCCGCCAGCTCCGTAGCGTTCTCGAGTACCGCATCCACCTTGCTGGCCGGGAACTTGCACGCGCCGTTCTCGTCCATGTGGATGATCTCGCCAGGGGCCACGTCCATTCCGCCTACGGAAACCGGTACGTTCACCGCGTGCACGGCCATGTCCCCATGCCCGGGTGTCACGCCGCTCAACAGGTACTGGAAATTCATCGGGCGGATCTCGTCGATGTCGCGGGAGGGCCCGTTGGACACGACACCGACGCACCCCACCGCCTTGGCGGAAGCCGTCATGTTACCACCGGCCAGTCCCACCTTGCCCGCGATCTCGGGGGGAAACTTCTGCTGGATAACGAGGATGGTCGGCCTTGGGGACTCATCCAGGGCGTCGATCACATCGAGGAAGGAAAGGTTCTTGAAACCCGGTTCGGGCAGGCCGAAGACGCAGGTGACGGCATAGCCCACGGTACGCCCGAGTTCCGGATAAATGCACTTGATAGTCTGGTCCGTGTACCAGTTCTCCGTCCAGGGATTGTACAGACCCAGGCAGAGGGGATTGGTGGGATAGGTCGCCACCACGTTGGTAATCGTAGGCGTATCAAATTGCTTCAGCGCTTGCAGCGCCTCCTGCGTGGCCATGCCATGCTCCTTCCGGAGTCGGTGCGATAAGGGGTGTTATGATTCGAACGGTCTCTGATCGGTGGAATGAACCAAGTAAATATGGTTTCAATCCGACCAGATGTCAAGCCGGCATTCGGTTCCAGTCAACCGGGTGCATTCGAGATGCATGCGGGCGGTTCAGCACCACGATAGGACTGGCTCGCGGTACTTCCTTCACCCTGGCAGACAACCGTTCTGCGAGCCTGAAATCCATCCATCAACCAGACGCTCCAGCCTGGAGTGACTGTTGCCAGAGAGCCACGGAGTAGAACTCGTATGAAGCGGCCTTGTCGGGAACGTCGACGAGTTGGACGGTGAATCGGCACGGTACACCGTTGTCTGGGAGGTTATCCCTGAAGAAGCCGCTGTAGGCCCTTGCATAGGCTTCCTTCAGCCGATCCTGCTCGGCCGCGAAACCTACCGGGTCCACGAGGGGGTTGGGTGATTTGGGCTGGCAACCGAAGGCGTGCACCTCGATGAAATCGACTTCCCGGAGCGATTTGCACAACCCGGCGTCCACCAGCCATTTTTCCCAACTCTGGAAGACCAGTGGTATCTCCTGGTCCGGTTCCATCGACACCAGTTCATCCCGTTCCAGAACGCCCTGGGCCGAATAGCCGCCCGTAAGACCGGCGAAATAGATCTTCAAATCGCCGTCCGGCTGCTCCTCCGTCACCAGGGCCGACAGCACAGGATGGTCGCCGTGGTAGTAGTAGGTCAACTTCCCGCGTTTCTTAATGTTGAAATCCATTGAATCTCCTCGATATTAGTGTTGTACCGGTTTCATTTCGTGCGAGAAAACGCTGTTTCGATTGTTATCGTAAATGGTTAATCTACAGGGTGTGTCAAGGTCGATCCGGGGTAGGAAACGATCCCGCGCAGTCCATATCATACGGTTCATAATGGCCTTTTGCCTACCCGCAATCACGTTGTATATTCTGTTCCTTCACATTCCCCGGATCAAGCGGACAGAATAGGTATCCGTCGTAAGGCGGACGATATCCAGGAATCCTCCAGGCACCAGAAGAAAAGATTTGGTGTCGCTAGAAGATCGAGATGTTCATGAACCAGGCATCGCCCTTTAGGAAAGACCTCGTACTGGTCGGCGGCGGCCACTCGCACGTGCAGGTGGTCAGGATGCTGGCTATGAAAAAAGCCCTGCGCGGCATCCGCGTTTCGCTCATCTCGGACGAATCCAGCGTCTGCTATTCTGGAATGCTTCCCGGTTGCCTGGCCGGCCTGTACCGTCCCGATGAAATGGAAATGGAGTTAAGACCGCTGTGCGCATGGGCGGGAATCCGGTTCATCCGGGCGAGGGTGACTGGCCTCGATCCGGCGATCCAGCAGGTCTACTTCGATGATGGCCGCCCTCCCCTCACCTACGACACGCTTTCGATCAACATCGGTTCGATTCCCAGGGGAATGGATACTCCCGGCGTGCAGGGACACGCCGTGCCCACGAGGCCGCTTGGGCTGCTGCTGAAACGGGTTCACCAGTTCGAGGAAAACCATCGCGCCGATGGCCAGCCGCTTCGGATCGTCATTGCGGGCGGAGGAGCGGCGGGTGTGGAACTGGCATTCGCCATGCACTCCAGGTGGGGAGACCGTTTCGCACCCGTTCGGATCACGCTCGTGGAATCGAATGCCACTTTGCTTACCGGTCATCAACCCCGGGTCGCCAGGATAATAGGGCGCTACCTGGAAGCGAAGGGGATCACCTGCCTGACCGGCCTCCGGGTTTCGAGCGTGGATGAAACCGGAGTCCATTTCGAGGAACATCCGTCTATACCTTGCGATTTCCTGCTCTGGGCGACGGGCGGCGCACCGCCCGGTCTATTAAAGCAAACGAACCTGGAAACCAGCGAGACGGGATTCATCCGGGTTCGACCAACCCTGCAGGTCTTGGGTCACGACAACGTCTTCTCAGCCGGCGACTGCATCGAATTCGAGTCCCGGCCCCTGCCGAAATCGGGCGTGTACGCAGTGCGGGAAGGTCCGGTTCTGGCCCGGAATATTCATGCCTTCCTGGAAAACAGGCCACTGGTCGCCTACAAACCCCAGGCTTCGGCGCTCGCATTGCTGATGACCGGCACACGGAACGCCATCGCGAGCCGGCGACACACCGCCTTCCACGGACCCTGGGTCTGGCGCTTGAAGGATTGGATCGACCGCAGGTGGATGAGGAAGTACGACCCGATCCTACTCCCGCCTATGTCCCCGGCCGGCGATCCCGATCCCGACAAGGACGATGCGGAAGAGGCGACCATGCGTTGCGCCGGGTGCGGCGCCAAGGTCGGATCGACCGTGTTGACCGGCGTCCTCGACGAACTGGAGGTGTATTCCCGCGAAGATGTCCGGATCGGCCTTCATGACGCCGACGACGCTGCGGTTCTGAAGATACCCCCGGGCCGGTCGCTGGTTCAGACCGTGGACGGATTCCGCGCTTTCACCGGCGACCTTCACCTGTTCGGCCGCATCGCGCTGGTCCACGCCGCGTCGGACCTGTATGCCATGGGCGCCGAACCCCATTCCGCGCTGGTCACCGTCACCCTCCCCTACGCGGAAAAAAACCTCGTGGCCAACGATCTAAGACAACTCATGGGCGGCATAGCGGAAGAAGCGCGGCGCCTGCGGATCACCCTCCTTGGAGGCCATACAAGCGAAGGATCTGAGACTGCCGTCAGCGTGACCATGAACGGCCTGACCGATAGCGACTCCGTCTTCAGGAAGGGAGGATTGCGGCCCGGAGACGGGCTCATCCTCGCCAAGCCCGTCGGTACTGGGGTCATCCTCGCGGCGGATATGCACCTGAAGGCGAAGGGAAGCTGGGTCGACGAGGTTTTCGATGGCATGCTGCAGTCCAACGCAGAAGCGGCGCGGATACTCGCACGTGCGGGGATACCGTCCGTCACCGACGTGACCGGCTTCGGACTGGCCGGCCACCTGGCCGAAATGCTCGAGGCCAGCGGTACGGGAGCGGAGATCGAAATCGACCGGATACCTTGCTACACCGGCACCGAGCAGTGTCTTGGCGCAGGCGTTGAAAGCACCCTGGCGCCGTCCAACCGGGAACATCTGCAGAAGAGGTGGCGCGTGGAGGCAAACCCTGGCGCGGCGGACGCCATCCTATACGATCCCCAGACGTCGGGCGGTTTACTGGCCGGCGTTCCCCCTTCCGGAATCGAAGAAGTGACCCAAAAACTGCGCGATGCCGGTTTCGTAGAGGCGGCCCTGGTTGGCTGGGTGACCGAGCGCAAAAGATACCTGAAAATCGGTTAGGCGGTTACGCGGATGGTGATGTGGGAGTCCGACCCGGCAGAAACGTCAGGGCAATGAACAGACGATTTTGCCGAAGTGGCGCTGGGATTCGAGGTAGTCGTACGCGTCCGGTATTTCCTCGAAGGGAAACACGCGATCGATACAGGGCCTGAGCGCCGATGCTTCGCAGGCCCGGACCAGGTCCCGCAGATCCTCTGTGGAGGACGTGTATATACCGCGCACCTGAATCTGCCTGCCGATGATATCGAAGGGATTGAGGCGCGTTTCGAAGCCGTCCAATATGCCCACGAGGGATACCCGGGCGTGTAGCGCACAGGCTTTCAATGAATCCGCGAAAGTCTGGCCGCCCGCCACGTCCACGACCAGGTCGACACCGGTACCGCCGGTGTAGGACCGGACCTGATCGGGCCAGTCCTTGTCCCGGTAGTCGAAGGTTTCCAGCACACCGTACTCCTCCTTCATCCTGATGCCTTTTTCTTTCGACGACGTGGTCAACAGCGTCCGCGCCCCCTTGATCTTCGCAAGCTGGGCGGCGAACACGGATACGCCGCCCGTGCCGTGGAGCAGGACCCACTCGCCGGCGCACAAATCGCCACGAGAAATGACGGAAGCCCAGGCGGTCAGGCCGGCGATGGGCAGCGTGGCGCCTTCGTGGTAGGAGAAGAGAGTGGGCATTCGAACGAGGGCGTCCGCGGGGTACAGCACCTTTTCACACAGGACGCCGTCCACGCCTCCCGCCCCGACCAGGGTCTTCATCTGGTCCAGCGTGAGTCTTCCTGCGGGCCAGTGGAGGAAAGGCGCATTCACGACCCGGTCGCCCGGCCGGATATCCGCGACGTCCGGCCCCGTTTTCAGTACGTCGCCCGCCATATCGGAGCCCGCGACGAATGTACCTTCGAAGGGTCTGCCGTACCGACCCCTTGCGACCATGAGGTCCCGGTAGTTGAGCGATACGGCCTGTACCCTAACGAGCGCCTCACCGGGACCGGGTTCTCCCGGGTCCGGTATATTCGCCGCGCGAAGGCGGTTGTTATCTATAACGTATCCCTGCATGGTTTCATTCCTTCCTGACTGTATTCAATCATACATCAGATTACATGGACGTTGCCCGATACCAATTTTCCAATTGGCGCCTAAAATGGCAATTGATAATTGTGGTGGATATTCGTATGCTAAATGGATCCTTTACCTGCACGAACGAGTAACGAGGATCAGGTAGTGAATCACGGGTGGGCCATATGAAGGAGACCGCACACAGACCGGTTAAGTGGACGCGGCTGAGGAGAGGACCGACGGATTTGGAAGACATTCGCATTTATTTTATCGGCGATTCCTACGTGAACGGTACGGGTGACCCCGAATATCTCGGATGGCCGGGACGCGCGTGCGCAGCATCGAAATCCGAAGAATACTCCATCACCTCCTACAACCTGGGCATTCGCGCCGATACAAGCGAGGACGTGCTCCGCCGCTGGGAGCAGGAGGTTGAGGCCAGACGACTGAAGCCCCACGACGGCCGGATCGTGTTCGGCTTCGGCGCAAACGACTGCTGGATTGAGGACGGGAAAACACGCGTGGACCGGGCAGATTCGGTGCGCAATACCGAAGAGATCCTTACGCGCGCACAGTCGCTTTTACCCACGTTGATGATAGGACCGCCGCCCGGGATCGATGAAAGCGAGGACGCCCTTCGGGAGGACATGTCTGCGCTGCTTGGCACGATTGCCGGAAGGGTCGGTGTGCCTTATATCGAGGTGATCCATGCGCTGCGCGCCGATGGGGTCTGGCGCCGCGAGGCGGCCCTCGGCGACCGCATTCATCCGGCTGACCGGGGTTATTCCGCGCTGGCGAAACTGGTGCTCGATTGGCCAATGTGGTGGTTTCACGAGACGCAGAGGAGGTAAACCGTGTCTTTGACGCAGGCACAGGTAGATCAATTCAATGAACAGGGGTTTCTCCCCTACGAGGGCATGCTGACCCCCCTTGAAGTAAAGGCGCTTCACCAGCGCTTGGAAGATATCGGAAACGAGATGGTCGCTTTCCCTCCTGAATACGTCCAGATTGAACCGCGGGTGGAGAACGGTGAAGTAAAGGCCGACCCCGTACGCTTCAACAACGTGCGCAAGATCTGGAACCTGACGAAATACGACCCGGTATTCATGTCGTTAGCCCGGCATCCACGCATACTGGACGTGGTGCGAAGCCTGATCGGTCCGGATCTCAAAATCTACGTGGACCAGACCTTGTGCAAACCGCCGAAGGTCGGTTCGGCAAAACCGCCGCACCAGGACTCTGCTTACTGGACGACCATCGATCCGCCTAACCTCGTCATCTGCTGGATCGCTCTTAACGACGCCACCGAGGATAACGGCTGCATGCGTTTCATATCAGGTTCCCACAAGTCAGGTGTGATCGAGCACAAGCACCTGGAAGACTTTCGCGTCGAGGACGCGCACGTCGGTTACGAACGGGAAGTGGCCGTCCCACTCAGGGCGGGTAGCTGTTCGTTCCACCACAGCCTCGCCCTGCATCGGACCGACTCCAATACCAGCGAAGAACGGCGCATCGGTTTGACCGTAGCGTACATGGACGCACGGTCCAAGTTCATAGGAAGTGGCACCATGCCGGAGTACGACCTGGTATCAGGAAGGGCATACGAGGGATGTGTATAATTGGAGAACACGATCCGAGTGAAATGACGAACCCAAACTCTTTCGATTTATTACCATTAGATATAATACTAATTGTAATATAAAATTAAGTTTTAATACTATGATAGTTAGTACGATTCGTAATAAGTTAAATCTGGGTATCGCTCTGCCAGGGAGCAAATCCATTACGCTTAGAAACCTAGTGCTCGCCGCGCTGGCCGAGGGAACCACCGAGATCACCGCTCCATGCGACTGCGACGACACCTGGGAGATGGTGGAATGCCTGGGGAACCTTGGTGTATCCATCGAAACGAGTGGTGACTATCGACGGATAACCGTGGAAGGGAGGGGTGGCCGGTTCTCGGAAGGCCCCATCACCCTCAACCTCGGCCTCAGCGGCACATCCGCTCGTTTCCTGATCGCCCTTTCCGCCCTGAGAAATGAAGTGACCCAGTTGATTGGATGCGGCAGTCTGAACGAAAGGCCGAACCGTCCCCTGCTGGATGCCGTCGAGCAACTGGGCGGTGAAACGGTATCTTCCAACGGTGGATGCCTGCCAGTATCCGTCCGGGGACCCGATAAGTTCGAACGCACGGTCACGATGAAGGGTAATGTATCCAGCCAGTTCTTCTCCGCCCTGTTGCAGATC
The DNA here is from genome assembly GCA_965225915.1 of bacterium. Taxonomy (GTDB): domain Bacteria; phylum JAAXHH01; class JAAXHH01; order JAAXHH01; family JAAXHH01; genus JAAXHH01. The sequence goes on along the minus strand of OZ245326.1, from coordinate 2,981,384 downwards.
GCACCGATGCTGCCCGATGGTCTTGAAATATCCGTGGACGGTGAACTTGTCAGCCGGCCGTATATCGACATTACGCTTAACGAAATGCGAAAATTCGGTGTCGAGGTGGCTAACCATGCGTACCGCAAATTTACTGTAGGCTCACAAAATTACCGTCCCGGGCCCCGTGCGGTAGAAGGGGATGCTTCAGCCGGTTCCTACTTTGCCGCCCTCGCCCTGTTTCACGGCGGTAAAGTTGTTTTCGAGAACCTGGCAGCGGATACCCGGCAAGGGGATATACGGTTTCTTTCGATTTGTGAGCGCCTTGGAGCCCGCATCCAAGTAGACGAAGAAAGGACCGTTATCGAAGGACCGATAGATGGCCGCGTTTTGCCGGCGAATAGCGATTTAGACTGCGGAGACATACCGGACGCGGCGTTGACCCTGATCGCGATCGCGCCGTTGATTCCCAGTACGACGAGGATTACGGGAATCGGCACCCTGAAACACAAGGAGTGCGACCGGATCGAATCGCCGGCGGCGGAACTGCGGAAAATCGGAGTGGATGTGACGACGGGCGGCGATTACATCGAGATATCGGAAATACCGGCAAGTGTCCTGAACGCGACGGAAGTCATCGATATCGAAACCTACCATGACCACCGCATGGCCATGAGCTTCGCCGTGCTGGGCACCCGCCTGGGGAACCTGAATATCCTCGACCCGAACGTGGTAGGGAAGACCTACCCCCGCTTCTGGGAGGATCTGGCGAGCGTGGGTTCGCCTTGACTATATTTAAATACAGCTCAATTAAACGTGTGGACGAAAACGTGGATAGCAAGCCTATTTGCATTACCCACAGTTCGATTCCGCTAAGTTGTTTATTAGCGTAGTGACGTATCCTCTCCCATCTAATGTTTCAGCCTCAATCTTAACTGGAATCGTTTTGCTAACAGGTTCTGTAAGATTCTCAGCGTGTATTACACATTCGAGCATGCCCTCAATTTTGGCTATTGATCGCCTAAAGTATATCATCCCATGGAAGTCTTCGTAATCAATTCCATGACGCCATTGTTCGCATTCGATGTCAAATGATTTACTAGGTACACCGGGCTTGTTTTTATACCAAAAACCGTTGGGGTCGCGACTACGGTTGTTCTCGATTGCCGAAAGCGAGTTTAAGTTGGATACCCCCTGCAGGTACCTCTCTTCTTCAATCCCTTTAAACATTTCAGCAAATTGGCCTGAAGTTGACCCGGTTAAGTGGACATGTTATCTCTTGTGTTGAAAGGAGAATCCCAGGCCCAGATCCCATGCCCCCTATCCAGTGGCCTTTCGGCAGCAGATTGTCGACCTTGTGCGTGCCCGGCCGCAGTCCCGACGCCCTGTCCAAAGAGTTCGAGCCTACCTGAGCAAGCCATCCGCAACTGGGTCAAACAGGATGACCTGGACAACGGCAGGCGTGAAGACGGCCTGACCACCGAAGAACGGACCGAGCTGCGTCGTCTGCGCCGTGAAAACAGACAGCTCAGGATGGATCGGGAGATCCTGGCAAAAGCCGCGGCCTGGTTCGCCCGGGAGACCGAGACGCTTCCTTAAGTCTTCTCGTTCATAAAGGCGCACCAGGCCTCCTATCCCGTTAGCCGTCTATGCAGTCTGCTCACATGTCTCCCCCAGCGGCTACTACGTCTTGCTTATGAGGTCCGCCTCTAAAAGGGCCAGAGACGATGCCATGCTTACAACCCGAATCCGGTCGATCCATCAACGCTCCTACGGTACCTTCGGCGCTTGAGCGCATCCATGCCGAACTTAAGCGAGTTGGACATGCGCGATGGGTTAATACGCGTGGCTCGCCTGATGCGCATGGCCTCTATCAGCGCGGTGTCGCGCCGCAGAGCCGTACGCACCACCATGCGATCCGAAGAGGGCAGGCAGGTCCCGGATCTGGTCAACAGGGACTTCACCGCTCCGGTCAGGGATAGGCTGTGGGTAGCCGATATCACCTACGTGCCGACCCATGTAGGCTTCCTATATCTCTCCGTGGTGATAGATGCCTTCAGCCGCCGCGTGGTCGGCTGGTCCATGGCCAACCATCTGCGAAGCGAGTTGGTCACAGACGCCCTGGATATGGCCTTGGGCCAGCGCAGGCCCGACGGGGTGATCCATCACAGCGACCAGGGGTCTCAATACACCTCCGTGGCCTTCGGCAAGCGATGCAGGCAGGCTGGCGTCAGACCGTCCATGGGTTCGGTCGGCGACTGCTATGACAACGCCCTGTAAAGAGAGCTTCTTCGCCAGCCTGGAATGCGAACTGCTTGACCGGAGGCGTTTTGCCACAAAGGCCGAAGCCAGACTCGACCTGTTCGAATACATCGAGGGCTTCTAAAACACCCGAAGACGACACTCTTCCCTCGGATTCCTGTCACCCATTAACTTCGAAAGGAGGTTCAAGAAAACAGCCTGAATCCCAAACCGTAAACCGTCCACGAAAACGGGGTATCTTCAGGTCTCAGAATCCCGGGATTCTTCGGGTAGTCAGTTCTCGCTGTACCCGTCAGCAAACAAGTAGCGAGCATACTTCAATAACCTATCCAAGGCGACCGCTTGACTTCAATTTGGGATCGGCGTTGAACGATTACTTAACCCGAAAAAAGCAGAAGCCGCTTGGAGCTGCCCATCGCCGCCTCACGCCATCTCAAACTGCTTACGTATCGCCCCAGTCCCGACGAACTGCGATAGCAATCGGTAGTTCTTTCGTTCATAGCGTATTCTGTCTGCTACGATCGCAGGATGGATTTGCAACTGGGAGGCCAGATTAAGAACGTTCAGAGCGGTTGGCGATCTACGCACCGTGCTCGTCTCCCATGTTTGCCTTGGGATCAGCGCCTCTTCAGTCCACGTGTCAGCCTCCAGTTCGTGGGTTTCTTCCTTGCTCCGGCCGCTCTCCCGGAGCGTGAAGTCGTCGGTGAAAAACTCGCCTCGGTCCTGATCAAGGTGAAGCCCAACGTGGGCGAGTTCGTGCAGCAAACCGAACCAGAAACCGTCTATGCGGTCGTAACGAAGCGTAAGACCGATCACCGGTCGTCCATCGCCAAGACGAAGGGCTGCGCCGTCAAGGTATGTCCTGGGTAGATGCGGCACCACCTCGAGAACAATGCCGCGGTCGTCCAGGAAATCCCGGGCGAGCAGTGGTCCCTTTTCCGAGTTGCTCAGATGGGCGACCTCCCGAAGCAACTCGAGGGTGACGGTCCCCGGAACGTAGTCGCAAGTCATGGCTCTGGCGTTGGCCAGGGCCACGACCCGCCAGCACCAGGCCTGAAGTGCATAGGGGTCCGTTTTCGCGTTCACCCGCTGCGAATCGTTCACTCGATACATTGCCGGCGCTGTGTCACCGCCTGCTTTATGGATCATTTCGGCGATCAGTTCCCCGGTACTGTATTCTGATTCACCGCCTTCCTTGATCCAACCGAGCTTCGCCATCTTCTTGATAGGGTAACGCTGGGGGTCGATATCAGCCGGCGATTCGAAGGACTCCGTTCCCAGTTTCCTGAGCAATACGTCGGCCGGGATCCCAAGGTGCTCGTGCAGCGCCCGGGCCATAGGCATGGTAATGGCGCGCTTGCCGGATAGCACCTCCGAAACCTTCGCACGGCTTCCGATGACAGGGACCAGGTCGCGAGGACTCAATCCCGCCTGCTCCATACGGAACTTGATCGCCTCGTGAGGTTCCGGATATTCTATAGGGTAGTGCTCGTCCTCCCAGGATTCAACGAGTGTGACCAGAACGTCCAGTTCATCCCCCTCCGGGCTGCCGTATTCGCTGCCCATGAGTTCGTCGATACGGGTCAGGGTTCGTTCATAATCCGCTTCCGTGCGGATGGGTTTTATATCGGCCATGTCTATATCCTTTTTGCGTCTATCCTGGCGTACTGATCGTGCGTCCCGACAAACCTTATTCGTACCGTTCGATGTGTATAATCGACCTCTGCCACCAGGCGATAGCTGTTGCCTTTGATGTCGAAGACCACCCGGTTTCCGCCTATGATGCTGGCGTTTCCGTACCTTTCTTTGACCCTGGCAGGTGTCTCCCAGTCCTCCTTTCTGACTTCCCTGTACCAGGCGAGTAGCGGCTGCTCAGCATCAGGATGACGTTTCCAAAACCCTCTAAGTGTCTTTTTCGCGATAATCCGCATGAAGTTCCCGAAACTGCTGAAGTATTCTTTTAGCGACAATACGGGTGATCATTACTAGAAATGTTCCCATTTTATACTCTATTAATACGATACCATAATAATGTTGATTATATCGTATCGGAATCACCGTGTCAAGAGGAAGCCGCACCGGCAAGGAAACCCGGCAGAACCACGACGACGGATCGCCAGGTTCCACCGATCCAGACCAGCATCGGTAAAAGGGATATCCCCGAACCCTCGGCCAGACGGATCGGCGAACGGCTGGTACCGGTGCCGGTAACCACCGCGCTGAAAGCCGTTGCCTATACCAAATTCCGCGATTCCGGGCAGACCAAAGTAGCGATTGCCAAGGCGATGGATATCAAGGAGAGCGAAGTCCGTCGAATCCTGGATCCCCGGCACGGTACCAGGGCGGATACGATGGAGCGGTTCATTCGCTCGTTGAGCGGCGACGTTCTGGTAAGTGCACGTTAAGCTGTAAGAGGTCGCGGAAAAGAGAACCTACCGCCGTATATACAAATCCGTGATCGTCGAGTTGTCTATGAAGAAGGGTTCCTGGCCCGCGGAATCCTTTTGCCAGCCCGCCAGCCAGGGTTTGCGGAGCTGCAGGAAGTAGTCGTGGTACAGGAACACGCCGCCCACGTCTTCGACCAGGATCCGTTCCGCCTCGTTGTACATCTCGAAACGGCGTCCCTCGTCGGTTTCCCTCGCCGACTCTTCAATGAGCCGATCGAACTCCGCGTTCATCCAGTCGTGGCGTCCCGCCCCCACGGGCTGCGAGTGCCAGACCATGCCGAGGAGATTATGCGGGTCGGGGAAATCGTACTGGAAGGGGATCAGGCTGAGGTCGATCCCGTACCGCGCCATGGCCTCGCTGTAGACCCGGGGTTCCATATTCCGTACACCCACTCTGAGGCCCAGGTTGTTGGAGAGCATGCCCGATACAGCTTCGGCGGCCATGAGGCGGTGTGGCTCATTCCGTAGCCAGATGTCCACGGTCGGGAACCCCCTGCCGTTCGGGTATCCTGCCTCCGCCAGCAGGCGTCTGGCCAGTTCGGGATCGAATCGCTGCACATCTTTCAGTATATCGCCTGAATAACCCGGAAAGCCCGGCGGCAGCATGGTGTACGCGGGCAGGGCCGTGCCCCGGAGCACGATATTGCAAAGCGCTTCCCGGTCGATGGCATGGCTGATGGCCTGTCGCACCCGGTGGTCGCTGAATACGCCCTCGCGCGTTCGGAAGAACAGGTAGATGGCGTTGAAATCCATGTACTTGTGCAGTTCGGAATTCAGAACAGGATCCCCCTCGATCCGGTTGAGATCGCGCACGTCGATCTGCACCAGGTCCAGTTCGTCGTTTTCGTAGGAGAGGAGCCCTGTGTTGCCCCGGTTCTTGAAAATGGAATGGATCTGCGAAAAGAACCCCTTGACCGGTCCGTTGTAGTAGGGGTCGAGGGATAGCGTGAGGCGCTCGCCGATACGCCAGCTGTCGATCTTGTAGGACGAGTTGCTGACTGCGTTCTCATCGGACGCCCACCGGGGACCGAATTTCTCCACCTGCCAGCGCGGCACGGGAATCGACGTGAAAAACGCCGCGATCATGGGCAGGTAGGGGCAGGGACCCTCGGTCTCGATCACGAGGGTCATGTCGTCCTCCGCGTACACGCCCACCGAGTTCGGATCGGTGTTCTGCCCCGTATTGAACGCCCGGGCGCCCTTGATATTATAGTAGAAAAAGGCGTATCCGCTGCCCGAGGCGGGGTCCAGCATGCGTTTGTAGCTGTATTCGAAATCGGGGGCCGTCACCGGCCTTCCGTCGCTCCACCTGGCGCCGGGCCGCATCTGAAAGGTCCAACGCGTTTGGTCCTCTGACGATGTCCATTCAGAAGCGGCCCCGGGGATCACGCGGTTGTTGTGGTCCAGCATGGTCAGGCGTTCGAAGAGAAAGACGATGCCGCCTACCTCGTATATCGCCACCCCGATGTCCAGGTTGGTCGGTTCATCGTTCAGAAATCGGAAAACCTGTCGGTCCGGGGGCGCCGCATCCGCGGGCATCACCTTGCCGACCGTATTACGCACCTGGGCTTCCGGGTGACTTGTAAACACGGAAAGGCCGCTGATCGTTAGAAGCAGCGCAGTTACGAGCAGGGCAGCGCATTTCATGAGAGTATCCATCGTATCATGAATGGTGTAGTTGCATCATTGGGAATTCAGACGCATCACGGACGTTCCGATCTGTCCAGGTTCAACCAGGTCATCTCTTCGTCCGTCAGTTTTGTCTGGAGAGTCTGCAGGTTTGCCGAGATCTCCTCGCCGCTACGGGCGCCGACCAGGGCGAAAATGTTGAGTGGCTGTCCCAGAACGTAAGCCAGGGCTACCTGTGAAATGGAAAGACCTCTTTCCTTCGCGAGTTCGTCGACACGGTCCAGACGCTCGAAGTTGTCTTCCGTACAGTAGGCACGAACGGCGCTCTCGTCAAACAGGTCTTCCTCGACCAGGGATTCATAGTTATCGCGGTTCACCCGGCCGGAAAAGAAACCGTTGGCGATGCTGGACCAGGTAAAAAGCGGCATCTGGTTTTCCTCGTACCACGAACGAGCGGCGGCTCCATCTCTTCCGCTGATACTGATACATCCTCTCCACGGAGGTTCTGCCTGTTCGGCCAGGCTGAAGTTCGGGCTGCTGACCGTGAAGGGCTGCTGTCCGCTGGTGGCGGCGTAAAGGTTGGCCCTTTCGATCCGTTCATGGGTCCAGTTGGAACCGCCGATTACCCCCAGCGTGCCTGCGCTGATGTAATGGTTGAGCTTATCCACGATGGGCCCCACGGGTACCCTCGTATCATCGCGGTGCAGCAGGTAAAGTTCGACGTGATCTGTCCGCAGACGCGCAAGGGAATCATGCAGGTCCGATGAAATGTCGTATGGTGTCACCCGTTCCCGATCCGCATTCATGTGGCAGCACTTGGTCAGGATAACCACTTCATTGCGCACGCCGCGGTCCTTGATCCACCTTCCCAGAACCCGCTCGCACTCTCCGTTGCCGTATAGATGGGCGCAGTCGAACGTGTTGATACCGGCCTCGTAAACCTGGTCCATCAGGTCGAAGCTGTATTCTTCTTCCGCGGAACTCAACATGATCGTGCCCTGAACCAGGCGCGATACGGGCTTGTCTACATTGGGAATGGTGCCGTACTCCATATCAGCTCCTTTAGGATTCGCCGGGATACTTCAGACCAATCTCCGCTCGGACGGCGTCCAGCGTACCCATTATGGCCAGGGTCTCGTCCAGGGGAAGTATCTTGCTTTCCAGTTTACCTTCCCGCAGGCAACGGCCCACTTCCTCGATCTCGTATTTGAAACCGTTTTCCGCCCGCGTTGGTTCGGCTGTGACGGGTTCCTCGCCGTCCACGTTCAACGTCGCGGCATACGCGTCATAGAACGCCGTTGGAATACGGATGCTACCCCTTGTCCCAAGAATCGAAACTGCCCGGGGCGTATCTGTCCGCACGGCACAAAACAGGGAGGCCATGGCGCCTGAATCATAACGAAAGGCCATGGTGGTTTGCTCATCGACACCGGTCTCACCTATATCCGCCAGTGCCGTGACACGGGACGGCTGTTTACCGAAAACCATCGAAGCCAGCGAGGTGATGTAAACGCCAATGTCCAGGAGGGCTCCCCCGCCCAATTTCCGATTAAGCAGGCGGCCTTCGGGATTGAAGTCCGCGCGGAATCCGAAATCGGCCATCATCATGCGCACCTCGCCGATCGCATCCCCGGCGAGCCACTGACGGACCTGCGCGATAGCGGGTATAAACCGTGTCCACATGGCCTCCATGAGAAATAGGCCTCTGTCCCGTGCACAGCGGACCATGTTCTCCGCTTCCCGTGCGTTAAGCGCGAAGGGTTTTTCGCAGAGGACGGCCTTGTCCGCGTTCAGGCAGAGCAATGTATTCTCGCAGTGCATGGGGTGGGGGGTAGACACGTAGATCGCGTCGACCTCGGGGTCTTCTGCCAGGGATTGGTAGGATGCGTGTCTTCGGGGCACTTCGAATTCGTCTCCGAAGACGTCCGACGGCCGTTGCGCCCGAGATCCGACGGCCGAAAGCTCGGCGTCGGGTACGGCACCGAGTCCGTCGGCGAATTTATGGGCGATGCTTCCCGTCCCGAGTATGCCCCATCGTATTGTTTCAGACATGTTCGCTCCATGTTGGCGTGGTTTTTGCGCGCGTTGGGAAAATCGACTTCGGCGAGGCGCTTGCATTCGCGGGGAATCACAGGATGCGTTCCTCCGCCCAGCGGAGGACGGCCTCGGCGATGGCGATGGCTTCGGCATACTCCTGCTCGGCGACCGGCTCATCCAGACTGGGATACCGCGTCTGTGCGGCAAAGCGCGTAAGTGCCGCGGCGCGACGAAGCGGATCAGGAATGGTCTCTCCGCTGGCTTCAAGCATCGACATCAGGCGGGCCAAGTCGTGGATATACGGAAACTCGATACCTCGTAGAACCATCACTGCCTTGATGGCCTTCTCCGCGGCCTGCTGGGCGTTGAAGCAAAAATCCTCCAGGTAAGCATGGGGAATGCGGTTCTTGGCCAGGGCCAGATTGCTTTGGGCGCGATTCATCCATTCGCGCGGATTATCGGACGGCAAACGTTCAGGCGGTTTCATACACCACCCGCCCTTCCTTCAACGCAGGCTTGAGGACCAAAGCGTGGCTGTTTCCGTAGCGCTCCACGTCGCCAGGTGTCACCACCACCACGTCCACTGCGGCACCTACTCCCCAGAGATTTTCGTAGATTCGACCGGCCAGATCCCGTCGGTGCATGCCTTCTTTGACAACAAGCAGATCGACGTCGCTATGGCGGTTCATCTCACCGCGGGCGGCGGATCCGAAGAGGATGATCCTCTCCGGCTCTGCCACCTCGACAATGCGTCGGATGATTTCGTCCAGGATCTGTGGGTCGAGCATCCCCGTTTTCATAGCATCTCTCTTTCAGCTACTGTTTGAGGAATATACGTGGAACTCATCGCATCCTTTTTACTGGATTGGGTAGTTGAAACACCCTTATGACATCAAAATACGCTGTCAATAATCCTTCAGGTACCGATCTGCATAATCCATGACGAACCACAAGAATAAGTCAATCTCGCTGACGCGCACGACACAAAAAGTATTGGAATAGTCGGAGTAACTTGGACACATCGTGTAGCTTCCCTAATCTAGTTGTTTTGAAAGCGTCATCAAAAACTTATAAAGCCGAAGCGGTTTCGTTTCAATTCAGCCAAAAATGTTTGTCCTTGATCTCTCAGTGTTTTCTCGCGCCACACTTGATAAATCAGAAGCCAAAAGCGGTCCTTCTCTCGGACCTCCATATCCTTCAGCTTATCCGCACGTTTTTGTATCGCATCCCGAATGCTCTTAACCCCGTATCGTTTCGCGTACTCTAGAAATAACACATTCGAGAGGCAGTCATCTATCTCGATAACCTCTTGGAGCTTGTCCTCTGGCGTAGTCAACCGAAGTTTGTGTTTGAGCGAGTAATACACGGCATGGGCGATGGCATCAGGAAAGATCCTCTGAATGCCAATCGCTAGGAGTTGTTCGGTGAAATCAAGAATGACTTTCTCGATCCCATCATAGCGATGCTTGTCGAATACGTGCTCGTCTAGGATAGGAGCGAGATATGGATATAGCAGTGCCAAGTTGATGGTCGCCTGAACGAAAAGACGCTTTGCTCGGCCATCAAGGCTTGGAGGCACCATCTTGATGGCGTAGTTCAAAACGGCATAGGTCTCCGCGCCACGCGCAAGTTCCAGTGCCAAGTCTAGGAGCGAACGAACCGTCCCGAAGCGAATGGTTGCGCCTTTAGCTGGCAATCGGAAGGCGTTCAACTCTCGAACCCAGTCTTCTTTGATTGGGAGCGGCATAGGCAAGATTTCAGTCTTACTACCGTTCAGAACAAGCTCGTATTCGCGCAGTTGCATTCCAAGGTCATGGATAAACTGTTCAGCTTCGTCGTGGGTTTTCGCATAAAAGGTGTAATCATCAATATAGCGGTGAAACCGCCTGTATCCCTTCTGGATCATCTCATGATCAATTCTGGTTAGTATTATCTCGGAGACGACGTTGGATGGATGTGGCCCAATCAGGAGTCCATTGGTCTGTCCATCTCGGGTCACTTGAGTGACTTTGTCCATCAAATTCCCTTCCAATAAGACTGAGCGGTTCTTTTTCGATTTACTACGCCCATGCAGTGCCCATGGGATTGAGTGGGTATAGATGCTGGGAAAGCAATTCGATATATCTGTGCGAGAAACATAGTATGAACCTGTCATTTTGCGAATGTCTGATTCTTCATTCTCGGGATATTCCTTTCCTTTGTAATTCATCCGAAATACACGCTTACTGAAATTTTGCGAACAAAGAGACGGCTCACGGGTGTCTCCGGTTTTGCACAGTGCCTTTTGATTTTTGCCCAATGCCGCTTCAGAGCTAGACACTGGACAACATGGCTTTCGGGATGAGGAACCCCCATCTGGCGAGGGGTGTTGACTTCACGTAGCAGTTCGTAACGGATGAAATCGTGTGCCCGTTTCTTAAGGAGCTTATCCAGGATTATGGGGTCATTTTCTGTTGTTAGCATTAGAAGATCAGTCGGGACATGATCTGAAAGCCCTTGAGATGTAAAGCAGGGCGGAAGTTTTTCACTGAATAGGCCATAGTCAACCAAGCCTACGAAAGCCTCGTCCCCCGAAAGGCCGAGCCCTGTTGTTAGTCTCCTTACCATTTCACTGCGCTGCGCTCCGCTCCTTCCACAGTGGAACCCATGGCCACTTAGGGTAATCATCGGCACGGACCGCATGAGCTGACCTCGCGCCGAAATGGTATAAAGCACGGATGCCGATTGAGTAAGTAACCGCTTTGGATTCTTCCCTAACAGCAGCATCCCGTTGATGGTTGCAGTCATTCGATTCTGAGAGGTCATCGCCAGTTTCAGGTGCTAAATCAATCGACAACCTCATATTTGCTAGGAGCATGGCAGCCTAAGATGCTGACGAAGTAGTCCCGCTAGCTTGATGATGTCGGCAATTTTGTAGTCTACTCTTCTCACCGTAGTGCCTTTCGTCCTCCCGAATTTCCATCTACTGCTTGAGCTTGTCAACACTCAGATAGGAGTGGGTGACCTTCGTGACCTTGCGCCGCGGGAACCGGGCCGGATCCCTGATTTCCCGACTTCAGATCACCGCGACCGTGTTCCGGTTATTTCGGTCGTTCAGATCAGATTACGGCAACCGCGCTCCGCGCCAACTCGTCCCAGTCCGGTTCTGGAGCGGGACGATCGCTCCAGGCGATCGACATGGCGCCGTTTTCCACGACGAGCGTGCCCCGGCAGTCGAGTTCATCGTCCGGGGGACGCGGCTGCAGTCCCATGTAGGCCTCGAAAACGGGGTCGTTGCCTATGGCCAGAATGACGTGGGGATCGCCGCCGTGGACCTCCACGCCGAAGCTCTCGGCCAGCTGGGCCTGTTTGACCTGACCCGTGATGCCGACGCCCCGCTGACGTACTATATCGGCGGCCTGCAATGCCAGATACGGCGCCGTGTTGTACGGCTGCCCACCGATGGCCCCGATCCACTCGAGGGTCAGGACCGGGAGGTCGAGGGTGGCGCACAGCTTCTTCAAACCCATGATGTCGTAATCCTGCAGCGGCTCTTCGATCCACCGGTAACGGCACTTCTCCATGATGCGTCCGATTTTAACGGCTTCTTCGTACGTGTACGACTCGACGGGGTCGTGGAAGAGCATGATTTCGTCACCAAGCGCTTCCCGCAGCTTCACGGCCATCTCTCCGTTGGTCTTCACGCCCCGGTAGGAATGATCCTTGCAGCCGATGAAACCCTCTTCTTCCACCCGCTTCACCGCGTTGGCAACCAGGTCGTCGATGGTCCGGCCGCCCACGTTGCAGTAGGCGGGCACGCTTTCCCTGCATGCGCCGAGCAGTTTGTAAATGGGGAGGCGGGCACTCCGGCTCGCCAGATCCCAAAGCATCCGGTCGATGGTGTCCAGCAACCCTCTTCCCGTATACATGAAGCGCTGCGCCATCCAGAACCGCTGCCATACGTATTCCCGGTCGAAGACATCCACACCGGTGAGCATGTGGGCGTAACGGGCCAGGAACGCTTTGCCCTGCCATTCCAGTTCCAGGGGATCGAAACCCGTGGCATAGTCGGCGTAGGCATCCAGGCCGCCATCGGTCACAAGCCGGATTACCAGCCGGTAGGTCGGCTCCGGTCCATCCCCGGTAAAGGTAAACCCATCCGGCGCGCCGGTGCCAAAATCCTGGTCGTGGGTGAACAACCCGGAGATGCCCGGCGGAACGGGAGCCATGTTGCCCCTGTCCGCGCAGCTCTCGCTCCGCGTCCTTGGTTCGCTATTCAGCACGTAACATTTAACGTCCCGGATCTGCATGTCATTTCCTTGATCGTATCGCGCTCCTAATCATGCTACGATCAGTTCCGAGGTGCGTTTCGATTCAGGTCTCGATCAGTTCCGAGGTGCTATCCATAACGGCGTCCAGATCGAGGTCCAGGCCGAGGCCCGGCGCATCGGGAACCTGGACGAAACCGTCGTGGGACTGCAACGTATTTCGGACGAATGGCGAATCTTTCTCGCGGCCCGTCATCTCTAGAAAGGGAGTATTCCTATGGGCGCCCACGAGATGGAGATGGGCGAACCCGTCGCAGATCCCGAATCCGTCCAGGTGGCAGTAAGCTCCGAACGCCTCGGCACAACGGGTGGACTTCAGCACATCCGTAAAACCACCCGCACGTTGCACGCTGGCTCGAATTTGATCGGCGGACTGGGTCGCCATGACCTGTGCCGCTTCAGTGGGACTGGACACCCCCGCACTCGTCGGGGTGTCAATTTCGTTGGCAACCTGCCTTCCACCGGAATGGTCGTTGTCGGGACGGGGACGGTCGAAACAGAAATAGTCCGCGTCGTCGAGCGCCCTGCCGATTCGTATCGCCTTGTCGACCATGCATCCGGTCTGGCCGTCGAGCATCAGGGGAAAATCCGGTCCCACGGCCGCACGCACTTCGGGAACAAGTTGGATGAGCGACGCTTCATCGGAAAAGGCGTGAAATCGATAGGCCTTGAGTCCCGCGCGCTGCGCTTCTTGCGCTTCCCGTACGATCTCTTGGGCGGTGGCTCCCGCCGTACCAACCTGGCAGACCGGAACACGGTCTCGAAACCCGTTGATGTGCCTGAACAGCGACCGGCCCGCAATCTTCGCGGAAAGGTCCCACAAGGCGACGTCGATCCCGGCACGAAGACCCGAAGGCAGCGTACCGTCCAGTTCCTTCAGTGACCACCAGATACGTTCCCGATCCAGGGGGTTCGAATTGAGCAGGATGGGAGCCACGCGGTTAACGTCTGATTCCGTGGAAGTGATCCCTGTACAATGTCCTTCCACTCCTGTGTCGGTTCGAAGACGCAGAAGTCCAGCCGGCTGGTGCAGGGCTATTCGGGAAATGATCATGGGAGTTTAAAGCGGTTTATGATACTAAAGGCGAATGCAGAGACTTGAATATAACGTTGGAGCGTCGAAGGGAATCCCTCGTGTACCGTCCGCGGTTTCCATCAGTTTAAATATAAAGTCCATCGCTAATGTCAACTTTAGACGCCAAGTGGAAACACCGGTCTCTCCCGCTGCTGATCCGTGAGCAGTCGACACCCGTCCGGGGTTACGACCACGGACTGTTCCAGGTGCAGGGATCCGACGCCCGCCAGGCTCAGCGGTGCTTCGATATTTAGCACCATGTCCTCTTCAATCGGCAGATCGGAATGTGCGTCCACGCAGTCATCCGAGATACGTAGATCGCTGTGCGGCGCGAGGACGGGGTAGTCCCGCACCTCCATGCCGACCCCATGCCCGTGGGGATACATTTCCAGGCCCGCCTCGTCCACGACACTCTGCATCGCCGCCTGTACCGTCGAGGCTTTCACGCCGGGTCGTATTTCGGCCAGACCGGCGTCCATGGACGCGCGAAGTCCGTCGAAACGGTTTTGCATGTCGACCGACAAGGGCCCCATGGCGAATGTGGTCCCGGTGTCCGAATAGCTGGAGCGATAACGGCACCCCCAGTCCACGTATTCTACCTCGGAGTCGCCGAGTGTGAAATCCGGTTCCGTCGCGATCCCGAGTCCGTGGCATCCGAAGGCGAAATGATCCAGATCCGCCCCCCGGTTTCCAAGCTCCGCTCTGAACCGGTGGATTACATCCTGCACGTTCTCCCTCGGACTCGCCTGTTCCATGGCCGTCATGGCCGCCACCTCGCTGATTTCGGCCGCCCGCGTGAGCCGGTCGATCTCGTCCCGGGTCTTGACCATGCGAAGCAGCCGGATGAGGTTGGAACAGTCCAACAGGCGTGCGTCGGGCAGAACCTTGCGTAGATGTTCGTACCGGGCGGCTGTCATGCCGTCCGCTTCCACGCCCAGCGTTCCACCGGAGAGTCCCCGGTCGCCCAAGGCGCCGACGAGCGCATCCGTAGTCGTGCCGTGATCCGGCGCGTCCTTCAAGAGGGTGTACATGCGGTGCATCCGATCAGACAATCGCTTCGGCGCCAGGGACCAGTCCAGCCCGGAAGCGCCGCAGATCCTCAAGTCCCGCACCCACAGGTCCACGCCGTTGACGGCCAGCATCGAGCTGGTCATCATCAGTGCGGGCTCCCCTTCGAGGGGAAACAGCGCATATCCCTGCGCGATATCCGGCGAACCGCCGGGCTTGACCATGTACTCCTTCATGAGCGCGTCGATCCAGATGAAGTAGTCCGTGAAATAGGTGATATTCACGGGTGAAGTCGCGATCAGTGCGTCGAGACCGCAATCCCGCATAAACTCCCTGGCCCGTTCGACGTTGAAGAGCATCTGGGTATCGTTTCGGTGTGTAGTAAATACAGTGCTTCGGAACCACTGTCCGCAGGAACATCCTGACGCGTCAGAGGTAATGAGATGATGAACCCAACCAGTATAGAAATGCCTCCACGTAATGTCAACGTTCTAATCAGAATCCGGGCGCATGGCGGCGGCCTTGTAATGCCATCTTTCCCTTGACAAAAGGGCCGCGAAAGAATTAACAAGGACATGTGGCCTGTATGGTAATCGTACCTCTCCAAAACCCCGACAAACGTTCGTCTCAATGATTCACATCGTAGATTATGATGCCGGGAACCAGACCTCGGTTAAAAGAGCGCTGGATCACCTGGGCGTGTCGTCGGAAATCACGTCGGATTCGGAGGAGTTGGTCCGTGCGGAACGCATTGTATTCCCCGGTGTGGGCCATGCCCACTCGGCCCTTGAGACGCTTCGGGAAAGGGGGCTCGACGAAGCCCTGAAAACGGCCTGTTCTCTGGGAACACCGATTCTCGGGATTTGCGTGGGATGCCAGATCCTGCTGTCCCGCTCCGAGGAAACCGATCTGAAATGCCTGGACCTGATCGATGGGACCTGCCTTCGGTTTCAGCCCGATGACGCCGCCTTGAAGGTACCCCACATGGGCTGGAACGAACTGCAAGTGAACCGTGCGCATCCAGTGTTACGCCACGTACGTTCCGGTGACGAGGTCTACTTCGTTCATTCATACTATCCTGACCCCGGCAATGCGCGGGATGTCCTGGCAACGAGCCGGTACGGCGTGGAATTCGCGGCCGTCATTGGCACGCGGAACCTCATCGCGACCCAGTTTCACGTGGAGAAAAGCGGTCCCGTAGGGTTGAAAATCCTGAGCGATTTCGTGGAATGGGACGGGAACGCATGCTGAACAAGAGGCTCATTTCCTGCCTGGACGTCCGGGACGGCAGGCTGGTCAAGAGTGTACGGTTCGTCAACACGAAAGATATCGGCGATCCGGTTTCCGCGGCGCGGCGGTATTACGAAGCCGGCCTGGACGAGCTCGTTTTCTACGACATTACGGCGTCGAGCGACCAACGCAACATCATGCTCGATGTTGTGGAAGATGTCGCCCGGCAGGTATTCATCCCTTTTTCGGTAGGCGGGGGAATCCGGTCGGTCGAGGACTGCCGCAGGGTGCTCGAAGCAGGTGCGGAGAAGGTCAACCTGAACACGGCGGCGGTCGCCAATCCCGGGGTCATTTCCGAAGCGGCCGAAGCGTTCGGTGTCCAGGCCGTCGTGCTGTCCATGGACGTGAAGGCATCCCGTACCGGGGCCATGCTATCGGGTTATGAAATCGTGACCCACGGGGGCCGACAGGCCACCGGCATGGACGCCCTCGAATGGGCTCGCCGCGGAGAAGCCCTTGGGGCCGGCGAGATAGTCGTTAATTCTATCGACGCGGACGGCACGCTCGAAGGTTACGAATTGACCCTTACGCGGATGATCGCCGACGCCGTGGGTATACCTGTCATCGCGTCAGGCGGTGGCGGTCGGCCCGAACACCTCCACGACGTCCTTACGGCCGGGGGCGCCGACGCGGCCCTGGTGGCCTCCATGCTGCACTACGGACACTATACGGTGGGATCCATCAAGCGGTTTCTCCACGATCAGGGTTTGAAAATACGATTGACCGGGGCTTCCCCGACGCGCAGCGATTGAACAGCGATTGAACAGCGATTGAACAGCGATTGAACAGCGATTGAACAGCGAACGATCGCCGCGTTTACTATACATTTCCTATATTCGTTCGCAGAAAGAGCACACGCATATGTATTGGTCGAGACGACATTTTCTTCGGAGAACTGGACTGGCGGGCGCCGGTGCAGCCGTCGGTGGTCTATCCACGTTGATGGACGGATGCGCGATTTCTCAAAATTACGACGTGCGCATCACCGGGGGTCGTGTGATTGATGGTACCGGTGCTCCGCCCGTGGAGGCGGACATCGCCATCGTGGGAGACCGGATCGTCAAGATCGGCCCGGTGAGGGGCGTCAGCACCAGGACGATCGATGCATCGGGAAAGATTGTCTGTCCGGGATTCATTGACATACATTCCCACACCGACCTTACGCTGCTGGTCAATCCACGGGCCGAAAGCAAGATCCGCCAGGGTGTTACCACGGAGGTGGTCGGTCAGGACGGGTCGTCACTGGCGCCGATGACCGGCGAACGGCTCAAGTCGCTTCAGGAGGGTTATGGCAGGCGGTACGGTGTGGACATCGAATGGACTGATTTCACGGGTCTGTTCGACACCCTCGAGCAACAGGGCATCGGGCTCAATTTCATTTCCCTGGCGGGCCAGGGCACCATACGCGGATATGTCGTGGGAAACGAAAACGTACCGGCCAGCACGCGCCAGGTCGACACGATGAAATCGTTGGTGGACCAGGCCATGTCGGAGGGAGCCTGGGGCCTTTCATCCGGGCTCGAATACACACCCGGAAGTTTTGCCGACGAGGATGAGATTGCTGAACTCTGCAAGATGGCTCGAGGGTACAATGGATACTATTCCACTCATATGCGCAACGAGGACGATTTCCTCGTAGAAGCCGTAACCGAGGCGATCAGCACCGCGAGAAAAGCTGATATTCCGCTTCAGATCGCTCACTTCAAAGCATCCGGCAGGCGAAACCTTGAAAAGGTCGCCGTTGCCTTCGAGATGATAGAGGATGCGGTCGAGGAAGGAATGGACATTACCCTGGACAGGTACCCTTACATCGCCTACGCGACGACGTTGCAGAACCTGTTCCCAACCCGTTTTCGCTCCGGTGGAGCGGAGGCCTTCGTAAACCGCCTGCAAGCTCCGGACGTGCTGCCCCGCATGAAACAGGCGGCCATTGAGAAAATCAACATGCTGGGGGACTGGAGCGCCGTGATGATCACTTCGGTCAACCGGGCGGAAAACCAGGACTACGTGGGCCGGCGCGTTTCTGAGATCGTCGCCCGAAGCGGACAGGACCCTTTCGAGTTCGTCAGGGAGCTTCTCATCGCCGAGAACGGCAGCGTGGGCATGGTGGGATTCGGAATGAGCGAGGAGGAGATCGGTTCCGTGTTGACGCATCCGCTCGTCATGGTTGCTTCGGACGGCGGAGCCGCGGCCGACTATGGTCCGCTGAGCGAGACCACGCCGCATCCTCGGTACTACGGGACCTTCCCAAGGGTACTCGGTAAGTACTGTCGTGAAGACCGCTTATTCGACCTGCCGACGGCCGTTCACAAAATGACCGGTATGCCGGCCCGCAGGTTGGGACTTGCCGATCGTGGCACGATTGACGTGGGCCTGGTCGCCGATCTTGTGGTTTTCGATCCCGAAACGGTCATCGACCAGGCGGACTTCATCAATCCGCACCAGTACGCCAGGGGCGTCGACTGCGTCCTCGTCAACGGTTCGATCGTAATTGATAACGGAGAACACACCGGTGCGCTACCGGGCAGGGTGTTACGGAAGCAGGCGGGGTATGTCTGATGCCCGTGGGCTGGTACAAAGGTTTGGTGCATCCTGTACATTGCTGTTGTCCCAACCGCAGATGGGAGCTAACTACTTTCACCGACGTTCAGGTCCAGAATCCTGCCGTTGCGCAGATCGAAAACCCAGCCGTGTATCCGAACCCCATTCTCCCTGGTCGACTGTTGAACTTCCGGCAACAGAAAAACATTCTCGCATTGTGCGCGGACATTGAATTCGACCAGGCGGTCGCACCGTTCCACTTCATCCGGGATGGCATCCAACTGCTGCTCGTGTTGTCGATAAACCTTCCTCAAGGTCTGCAGCCACGGCTCGAGCGTGCCGAGGCTTCCGGACTGCAACACAGCCTTGGCCGCACCACAGTCGTAGTGACCGCACACGACGATATGCTTGATTTTCATATGTTCGACACCGTAGATGACGGCAGACCTGGTGTTCGGGTCGAGCGGGGACACCATGTTGCCGACGTTGCGATGTACGAATACCTCACCAGGTCCAACGCCCATGAAGGCTTCCGGAATGACCCTGCTGTCCGAACATCCTATGTAGAGTATCCCGGGTTGCGGTCGCCGGGACAGCCGCTCGAGATAGCCGGGATCGGCGCTTAGTTTTCGCTTGATCCACTGCTCGTTTTGCTCGAAAATGCGGTCTGGATTCATACGTGTATCAAGCTGTATCTTCGATTGGGCTTGTGAAAACCATGCTGATCATTAGCGTAAATACAACAGTACCCTACCCTGAATGCCAGTACGTAGTATAGACTGCCGGTTATGTTTAGTCAAATTTGACCGGTCCGGAGATCCACAATGGTCAACTCCCGGGACGCATCTTCGATGCCCTTCTCCATAGGCATAGACGTCGGCGGCACGTTTACGGATTTCGTGGTGGTGGAAGGCGATTCCGCGCCTCGTTATTTCAAGACGGCGTCTATCCCCCACGCGCCGTCCGACGCGGTGATGAACGGACTCCGAGACATCGGAGCGTCCTACGACCTGCCCGTGGCCGAGTTGATGTCTCGAACCCGCCTGTTTATTCATGGCACCACGGTCGCGACCAACACGCTGCTCGAACGCAAGGGCGCCCGCGTCGGCCTGATCACCACGGAGGGTTTTCGGGACCTGCTGGCGCTGCGGGAAGGATTGAAAGAAGACCGGTACAATCTCCGGATGACACCCGTCGAACCGCTGGTTCCCCGCCATCTGCGGCGGACGCTGGAAGAACGCATCCGCTCCGACGGCGCCGTTGAGGCGCCCGTAGATATCGAGGCGCTCGACGAGATACTGGATGAAATGGCCCGGGCGGGCGTGGAATCCGTGGCGGTTTGTCTCATTTTCTCCTACCTGAACCCTATCCACGAGCGGTTGGTGGGCGAGCGCATCCAGCAGCGGTACCCCGATCTGTACCTCTCCCTTTCCTCCGAAATCCTGCCCCAGATCAAGGAATACGACCGATTGAGCACAACGACCGTCAACGCTTACGTGGGTCCTGTCTACGCCCGTTATCTGCGGAAGATGCAGGAGGAATCCTCGGCGCGGGGCCTCGAGAGCGATATACTCACCATGACTTCCAACGGAGGAGTTACACCGCTGGACGTCGCGGCGCGGCAGGCCGTGCAGGCTATCCTTTCGGGACCTGCCGGTGGAGTCAGCGGAGCCGTGGCCTACGGTCGCCTGATCGGCGAAACCGATCTGATCGGGTTCGACATGGGAGGAACGAGCACGGACATCTCGGTGATCGAAGCCGGTGACCCCCAGGTCTCCGGCGAACACTACGAAGGGGGATGGAAGATCGCCGTACCGATGATCGATCTCCACACGCTGGGGGCGGGCGGCGGCAGCATCGCGCGGGTGGACGACGGGGGAACCCTGCACGTCGGCCCCCAGAGCGCGGGCGCCGATCCGGGACCGGCATGTTACGGCCGAGGCGGCGATCAGCCCACGGTTACCGATGCCAACATGGTCCTGGGATATCTCGATCCTGGCAATTTTCTCGGTGGCAGGACCCCCTTGTATCCCGACCTGTCCGAACGCGCCGTGCAAAAGTACGTTGCCGAACCCCTTGGGCTTTCCGTGGTGGACGCGTCCTGTGGCATCCTCGACGTCGTAACCACGGCCATGGCGGAAGGCATCCGGCTGCTGACCGTGCGCCGCGGTGGAGATCCCAGGCATTTTTCCCTTTTGGCCTTCGGCGGCGCGGCGGGGCTCCACGTGGGCAAGGTCGCCCGCAAAACGGGTATCGGAAGGGTCTACCTCCCTTCGGCGGCGCCCGTGCTTTCGGCCTACGGTATGCTTGCGTCCGACCTCAGGTACGACTATGCCCAGTCATTCACGGCCAGCCTGGACGTCGTCGACCTGGACGAGGTGAGGCGGCTGACGGACCGAATGGCGGCCCAGGGCATCGCGCAGCTCGGGAAACAGAGGCTGGGGGAGGAAGACATCGCCACTCGGTTCACGGCCGACATGCGGTACCTGGACCAGATCTACGAAGTCAACGTGGCCATCCCGGATCTCTCCCAGGACGACGACGCCATTCGGCAGTCGTGGGCATCGCTGTTTCATGAACGATATCAGACTCTTTATTCATATCATCAACTCGATCAGGAGATCCGGCTGGTCACGCTTCGGGCTACGGTAACCGGGAAGTTGCCGTCTATCACCCTGCCCGCCAAAGCGGGAACTGTTTCGACCTCGGAATCAAAAAAAGGCAAACGGCGCGTTTTCACCGGTACGTGGACAGAAGCCGACGTGTACTCGGCCGATGACATCGGACCCGGTGCAGTCATTGACGGTCCGGCCATCGTCGAATCCGACTTCACCACCGTGCTCGTGGAAGAAGGCGATCGCCTTGAAGTCGATCCCTACGGGGGCATGGTACTGGTCGTTTCGTCCGCAGTGCCGGACCCGGAATCGATAAAGTCGGACCCGATCACCCACTCGGTCGTCGCGCACCGGTTGGAATCGATTGCCCGGGAGATGGCGGACGTCATGATCCGCACCTCCATGTCTCAGATCCTGAACTCCAGCCGGGATTTTTCCACCGCGATCCTCGACGCCGAGGCCCAGCTCGTCGCACAGGGTGAAGGCATTCCCGTTCATATCAGCGCCCTTCCTCCTGCGGTGGAAGCTGTGATCGAGTACTTCGGCGACGAAATCCACGAGGGCGACCTTTTCATTCTCAACGACCCCTATTTCGGCGGCAGCCACCTTCCGGACATCACGGCGATATATCCCGTATTCCGCGACGGGGCTCTGCTGTTCTTCGCGGTTAACCGGGCCCATCACAGCGACGTCGGCGGCGGAACCCACGGCGGATACAATCCCTCGGCCAGCGAAGTGTACCACGAAGGCATACGCATACCTCCCGTGCGGCTCTATGAATCGGGGAAACCGCGGGAAGACCTGCTCCACATGCTGGCGGTCAACGTGCGCCACTCAGAAAACTTCACGGGCGACCTGCATGCCCAGATCGGTTCTGTACAGATCGCCGCCCGGCGTCTTCAGGTACTTCTGGACGACTATGGGGTCGACGGCCTGACGGCCTCGGTCGACGCCATCCTGAAAGGCGCGGAAAGGCGCATCCGGCAACTCATCGGAAGCTGGGAAGACGGCGTATACTACGGTGAGACCCTCATCGACGACGACGGCTTCGATGCCGAATCGATCCCCATACGGGCCAGGGTCACCATCAAGGACGACACCATGACCATAGACCTGAGCGAATCGAGTCCCCAGGTCACTGGTTTCATCAACAGCGCCTATGCCAATACGCGTTCGCTTGCCCACGTCGCCATAATGTACATGGCGCCATCCGACGTGCCCAAGAACGAGGGATCCATGCGTCCGGTGCAGGTGATCGCGCCCAAGGGGCTGATCGTAAACCCGAATCCGCCGGCGCCGGTCTGCATGAGTACCAACCACTGCGGTGAAGAGATCGTGGAAGCCGTCTTCAAGGCGCTGGCCCCGGTGGCCCCGGAAGCCGTAAACGCGGGGTTCTCCCGCCGGCTCCGTTTCGCGATCACCGGACGCAATCCGCGGACGGGAAAACGATTTATATGGCACTTCTTCTTCGGCCGGGGTGGGGGAGGCGCCTCCAGGGGATACGACGGCTGGTCCTGCGTGGGTGAGGTAAACGTGGCAGGAGCGATCCGCAGTCCAAGCGTGGAGATTACGGAAGAACGTTTTCCGTTCAAGATCGTCCGGAACGACCTGCGAGCCGGTTCGGGAGGCGACGGCACCTGGCGCGGTGGACTGGGCGCGGTCTTCGAAATGATCTACGAGGGCGACGAACCGGCGAAACTGAACATGGCGGGCGACGGTGTGGTCAATCCGCCCTTTGGGCTGTTCGGTGGCGCGCCGGGCATGCCGCACCGCTACAAGGTGGTTTCCAACGGCAGGGAGAGAATGCTGAAGTCCAAGGAAACGGAGGTGCCCATTCTGCCTGGGGACCATATCGTCGCATTATCCGCCGGCGGGGGCGGATACGGCAACCCCGGTCTGAGGGCCCCTTCAGGGAAATCACGGGACAGGGAATCGGGCCTGGCTTAAAACCTCACCCACACGGCGTAAACGGCGAAAACGGCCATAACGAGCGTGGCGACGGCCAGTGAATAGAGTAGGGGTCTGGACGGCGGGACGCCCGCCTCCCTGGCCGTAGTCCTGCTGAAATATAATGCCGCCCATCCGATGGCCGGCAGCAGTACCGTCTGCATCAGTCCACCGATGATGACCATCATGACCGGTGCCGACCAGACAAGGTAGAGCACCGCGTATACCAGCGGCAGGAGAAGCCCGACGATCCGGACAACGCGCTGGCGGTCTTTCGGCCGCATATAAGTGACGATGCCGAGCACCGAGAGGGCATCCGCCAGCATGCGCGACTGGCCTACGATGGTCACGAAGTACGTGGAAAACAGCACCACGAACGCCCCGACGCCGAACAGGTAGAACGCCCATCCACCTAACGTTTCCGTGTACATGCCGGACAGGATCTGGACCGCTCCAAAACCCTCGGGGATCTGGTTCTGCACGTGAAGGACCGCCGCTCCGAGGAAGAAGAAGGCCAGCGTCGCGAGGGTGTAGATCACCATGCAGAGCCAAACGTCCTTCTTCATCACGCCGATCCAACCCTTTGCCCGTTTTCGCCAGGACGCACTGTCTTCGCGGGGGCCCGTCGCCCGGGCATAACCCTTTTCGATGCACCAGTACGGATAGAGCAGGAGTTCGGAAGCGCCGACGCCGGTGATGCCAAAGACGGCGAAGGCCGTTACCGCGCCGTCCGAAGGGAGGGAGAACCGCAATCCGTCGAGGAGTAAGTCAGGAGTTACGGCATAGGGCGTCCAGAAGAGAAGCAGCGCGCTAGCCAGCGTGGTGAAGGTAAAAAAGACTACCAGTACCGTCGTGATCCTTTCCAGGGTAAGGTACTGCCCTACCAATCCCAGGCACATGCCCACGATGGTGATGACGACCATCCATACCACGTGATCTGTGACCGGAAAGATCAAATCCAGCGACAGGCTCATCATACCCAGTATGCCGCCTACCTGCATGGTACTCCAGAACAGGAGGAACAGGCTTCCCCAGACGAGCCACGAGACCCTCAACCTCGGTCCGGGCACGCGGTTGAAGGCCACAAAAGTCGTCTGCCCCGTGGCAATGGCGTGCCGCCCGAGTTCGCTCTGCACGGGCACCTTGACGGCGCAGCTCAGCAGGATCAGCCAGAGCACTACGAAACCGACTTCGGCGCCCAGGCGTGTGGTGGCGATGAGCTCTCCCGAACCCACGATGGATCCGGTCAGCAGCAGTCCCGGTCCGAGTTGCCTGATCGTCGACCACCGGTCGGCAGGGGGGTTCCTGACATGCTCGGGAAGCAGTGCATAGGGGTCGTAGTCACGGGACATTCGGGATCGCTTGTACGGGTTGGAAAGGGAATCGGCCGGTTCGGCGCCGTGGCGGACCGGTCAGGATGAATTCACCTCATCGGAAAGGGGAATCGCTTCGTCGATCAACATGATGGGGATTTCTTCCCTGATGGGGTAGAGGTACTTTCCGTCGGCCCGAATCAATCCACCGTCGATGGTTTCCGTCACCTTCTCGCCGCCCCGGTTGACGAGTATACCGGCCTTGATCATTTCATTGACGGCTTCGACGACGGAATCAGGCGCGAGACGAACTTCTTCTTTTGTTTCCGGGCAGGCCAATATGTCCAGCAAAGCCTGATCGATCATGAAATCCTCCCGCGTCCGTTTTCGTTTCGTGGTCTTTGCGCGGTTCTGTTGTGATTGTGACAGACTAGGCAGACTATAAGAATCCCCGGGGCCGATATCAAGCGATTTCTGAGCCGATCATCATGGAGGAAGGCCTTGTTCTCCCCCTCCTGTGATTATTCGAAAGGGGTCGTCGGTCGACAAAGAGGATGTTGCGTTCAAGGCTGCTACGACATATAATAGGGAGTCGGTTTATTGACCGACTTTGTTATCCCGTCGACCGTTTACAGCCCCAAGGAGCACCAGACATGGCGCAGGAATTGCCAATCACCATCGAGTTGCCTGACTATTCCGACCTGCCTTACAAAGTGGCCGATCTGTCCGAGGCGGAACTGGGTCACCGTGAAATCTCCATCGCCGAGCAGGAGATGCCCGGGCTGATGGCCGTCCGCGAGAAATACGCCCGTGAACAGCCGTTCAAAGGCGCGCGCATCATGGGATCTCTTCACATGACGATTCAAACCGCCGTACTCATCCATACGCTCAAGTCCCTGGGCGCGGACGTGCGATGGGCCTCCTGCAACATCTTCTCGACCCAGGACCACGCGGCGGCGGCCATCGCGGACGACGGCATTCCCGTCTTCGCCTGGAAGGGTGAAAGCCTGGAAGAGTACTGGGCTTGCACGTTGCAGGCGCTAAGCTATGACGGCGAAACCGGACCTACGCAGATCGTGGACGACGGCGGCGATGCCACGTTGCTCATACACCGGGGCGTGGAAGCCGAAGACGACCCTTCCATCCTGGACGAACCGACCGAAAACCGGGAACTGCAAATCATCAACGAAGTACTCAGGCGGCAGTTGGACAGAAACCCGAATTTCTGGCATGAAATGAGCGCTAACATACGGGGTGTTTCTGAAGAGACGACTACCGGAGTCCACAGGCTGTACCAGATGATGCAGGAAGGCAGGCTCCTGTTTCCAGCCATCAATGTCAACGATTCGGTGACCAAGTCGAAGTTCGACAACCTCTACGGCTGCCGCGAATCGCTTGCGGATGGACTCAAGCGCGCCCTGGACGTCATGGTCGCCGGAAAAACCGTGGTCATCTGCGGATACGGAGACGTAGGCAAGGGATGCGCCCAGTCGATGCGGGGATTCGGCGCCCGCGTGGTGATCACCGAGATCGATCCCATCTGCGCGCTTCAAGCCGCGATGGAAGGTTATGAAGTGACGACCATCGAAGACGCGCTGGACCAGGGCCAGATCTTCGTTACGACGACCGGAAACCGGGACATCATACGCATCGAACACATGGAAAACATGAAGGACCAGGCCATTGTCAGCAACATCGGCCATTTCGACAACGAAATACAGGTGGACGCGCTGAATGAATACCCCGGCATCGTGAGACAGAACATCAAGCCGCAGGTGGACAAGTACCTCTTTCCCGACGGCCGTGCCATCTACCTGCTCGCCGAAGGCAGACTGGTCAACCTGGGATGCGCAACGGGCCACCCTTCATTCGTCATGTCCAGTTCATTTACCAACCAGGTGCTTGCGCAGATCGACCTGCGGATCCATGACCACAAGACCGGCGTAACGACCCTGCCGAAACACCTGGATGAAGAGGTGGCCAGGCTCCACCTGCTCAAGCTCGGCGTGACGCTGACCCGGTTGTCCCGGAACCAGGCGGATTACATCGGTGTCCCCATCGAAGGGCCCTACAAACCCGATCACTATCGATATTGACGGGGGTCGGGTACGCGTAGTCGGATTCCCTTCGCGCCAATCACGGCGCGAGGGACTTCCTCCATGTCCCGATGAGAAACATCAGTCTATTGATTGCCAGCCTCAGAGACCGATTCAAGGTCGAAGGCGATCCGTTTCGATTTCGCGATCCGGGCGTACTCGTGGACGGTGATCTGCAGTTGATGCTCCGCAGGACTCTGCGGGGCGATTCGCGGCGGGGCATCGTTCCCGAGTACATCTTCGACATGGTACCGCAGGGCCGTCACGGCACCGTGATGGGAAGGCTGTCCCTGCGCATTGGCAGCACGGAACACATCGAGAAGTACGCGGGTCATATAGGTTACTCCGTGGATTCGCCCTATCGCGGCCGACGGTTAGCCGCGCGCAGCTGTCTTCTCATCCTTGCTCTCGTCCGGGCACACGGTATCAACCCCCTGTGGATCACCTGCAATCCGGAGAATACGGCGTCCAGGAGAACCTGCGAAATCATCGGTTCGAAGCTGGTGGAGACCGTCCCGATCCCCCCCGGCGATCCGCTCTACCGGTGGGACACGAAGTGGAAGTGCCGGTACCGGGTGGACTTGTAGGCCTCAGTTCCGGTGGGGATAGACCTGCTTCTTCGATAATCTCGCTTTACGGCAGCGGTACTAGCGATCGCCACGGAGTACCTCCATGTTAGCCCTGCGCGGCGGAAAACCCTACCGGGACACCGAGTCCCGCCCTTTCCCGTCCAGGACCCCCTACGGTGACGAGGAAATACGACTCGTATCGAAGGCGCTGCGGTCCCAGAACCTCTTTCGGTGGGGCGGCGAACTGACCCCCGCATTCGAAAATCGCTTTGCCGAGACCTACGGCGCCAAGCACGCCGTCGGGTCTACCTCGGGAACGGCGGCCCTGCATGTCGCCATAGGCGCCATAAACCCGGACCCGGGGGACGAAATCATCACGAGCGCGATCACCGACCTGGGTACGATCATCCCCATTCTGTACCAGAACGCCGTGCCGGTCTTCGCGGATACCGATATCGAGACCCTGACGGTAGATCCAGGTGACGTCGAAAGACAGATCACGCCCCGGACTCGGGCGATCATCGCCATTCACCTGTTCGGCAACGCCTGCCGGATGGAGGCCTTGACGGAGATTTCAAATCGGAAGGGAATACCCCTGATCGAGGACTGCTGCCAGGCTCACCTGACGAGTTACCGGGGTCGTCTGCTCGGGACCATCGGGGACATCGGATGCTTCAGTTTCCAGCAGTCCAAGCATATGACCACGGGAGACGGCGGCATGACCATCACGAACGACGACGCCCTGGGCCGCTATATGCGTTTGTTCGCGGACAAAAACTATGACCGGGAAAGGCAGGGACCCCGCATGTATGGACCGCTGGGCATGAATTACCGCATCACGGAGCTCCATTCTGCGGTCGGACTGGCGCAATTGCAAAAACTTGCCGCGGTCGTTGAATCCAGAAACCGGCTCGGAAGCCGGCTGTCCGATGGGATTGGGCATATCGACGGCGTCGTCCCCGCACCTGTGACTCCGGGCGCCAGGCACAGTTACTGGATTTATCCGATGCGCGTTACGGCGTTTTCCGCCGAACAGTTCGCGCAAGCGCTTGTCGCCGAGGGGATCGGAGCGGGCGCGGGATACATCGGCGAACCCATCTTCCAGTGCTCGGCGGCCCTGGCGGATCACCAGACCTACGGAACTTCGGGTTTCCCCTTTCGCAGCCCGTATACCGAAAGAACGTTCGAGCGCGCCGAAGACCTGTGCCCCCAGACCCGGAAACTGCTTGGGGAACTCGTCACGCTGCATTTCAATGAGAACTACACCGACGAAGATATCGACGATGTGGCCGGCGCTGTGCAGAAGGTAGCGGAAGGCCTGGAACGGATTCGATGACCTCGATAGTGCGGCAACCTAGGGAATCCCGTGCTCCATTTTGTACGCGAGCCAGTTTACCTTCAGATGCAGGAAGTCCGCAAACGTGGCCTGAAGGATAAAGGGATTGTTGTTTCTCTCGAAGCCGATGGTTGACGAAGGTTTCACTCCGAAGTCATGGCCCGGGAAAACTCCGATTTCATCGTCCAGTTTCATCAGGCGCTGTAGACTGTCGAATTCCTTCATCGCTTCTTCCTCTGTGGACGTGCCGCCCACCTTGCCCACGAAGAGCGTGTCACCGGTAATCAGTTTGTCTTCCACCAGGAGACACATGCCGTCCTCGCAATGACCGGGCGTGTGCATGATGTCCAGTTCGAGTCCGCCCAGCTTGAATACCTCGCCGTCAGACACTTCGATATCGTAGAAATACTCCGCGTCCTTGTACATCACCACGTCGATGCCCAGTTCTTCGATGAGATGGTCGTTGCCGTTCACGTGGTCGTGATGTGAATGCGTGCAGATGACATACGACAGTTCCACCTCCAGTTCATCCGCGCGCTGTATGTAATATTCGGGCCTGTAGGAAGGGTCTACGGCCGCCGCCTTCCTGGTTTTCTCATCGGCCACCAGGTAGCCGAAATTCCGGTCGCCCCCGTTCTGAACCTGTTCGAAAATCATCTTCGTTCCTTTCGAATCGCCTGCACCATCGCCTGCGTCATCTCCTATCGTTACTGAATCTATCGCATGATATCCCAACATTGGGACGAAGTCAACCCATACCCTGCATCCGTGAATTCCCTTGACTTGGACCCGGTCGAAACACAGGATAGATGGATCGAATCCCCGCGCGTTCACACGGACTCTTCCGTATCGGAAAGGGCAATCGGTGCAGATTGGCAATCTAGTCATTTTCCGTCATCGGGGGGACATTCACATCGGTATGCTGCAGGCGGTTACCCGGAAAAAAATCAAGGTGGCGACCTCCGCCAACCGTGTGATGGACATCTCGTCGGAACCGATCGTTCGCTATACCGACATCAACGTCGGCGATCTGTCAGAAATGTCGGAAGTCCGGCGGAACATCGAGGAGCAGGCCGAATCCTTTGACCTCGAGGAAGTATGGGAGGTTCTGAAGGATGATCCCACTATTTATACTGCGGAAGACATCGGCGAACTGTACTGGGGGAAGCCCGGCTCGCCAGAACAGCAGGCGGCCATGCAGTTACATCTGAGTCGCCAGTGTCTTTACTTCTCCGAACGGGACAACGGGTTCGTTTCCCGCTCGTCCGACCAGGTCAGGAACTTCATCGAAAAACAGGCTCGACAGCGGACCGTGGAAGTCGAGCGGGACGATTTCGACCGCTGGCTTGCGGATGATGCGCGGCAGGACAGTGAATCCTTGACGAATCGCCAGAAACGCTGCCTGTGGCATCTGCAACAATACGCCATTCAGGGCGACGAATACGCCGAAATCGACCAGGTGCGGACCCTGCTGAAGGAAACGCCGGCGGTTTTGGCAGGCGACCCGCAACAATCCGTTTTCGATTGCATGGTCCGCAAAGGGATCTGGGACGAAGACCAACACCTCGATCTGCTGCGTTACGAGATACCGACCGATTTCTCCGAGGAGGTACTCGATTACGCCGCGTCCTGTCGAACGTCGGAAGAAGATCGGGAAGACTTGACCGGATTGCCGATCCTGTCGATAGATGACGCGTCCACACAGGATATCGACGACGCCCTATCGGCGGAGCGGATACCGGGAGGTTACCGGATCGGCGTGCATATTGCCGACGTAGCGGCCCTCATACCCAGGAATTCGGCCCTGGATCTCGCGGCCCGTGAAAGGATGACGTCTCTCTATTTTCCCGACCGCCACATTCCCATGCTGCCTTCCACGCTGTCCAAAGGCCACTGCGCGCTGCTCGAGGGCGAAAGGCGTTGTGCCATCAGTTTCTTCTTTTCGCTGTCCGCCGACTTCGAACTGGTGGAAACCCGGATCGTGCCCTCCGTTATTGTCAACCGGGCCCGTTTGTCCTACGACGAAGCGAACCGACTGCTGGGGACGATCGAAAAACCTTACGCCGACATACTGCAGATCCTCAACCTGGCCGTGGACATTTTCTACCAGCGGCGCATCGATCAAGGCGCGGTCGAACTGGAACGCAGCGTGGTCTCGATCAAGGTCGATGAACAGAAACGTATCGGAATCATGCTTCGAGACACCTCCACGCGATCCGAGCACATCGTGTCGGAACTGATGATCCTCACCAACAGGACCGCGGCGGCACACCTGAGAGATCGCGGTATTCCCGCGATTTACCGTACACAGACCGAGTCCGAGTTCGGGGACGTGGAACAGGCAATCCACGACGCGGTCTGGCGTTTTTTGATATTGAGAAGAATGAAGCCCCTCGAATTGAGCCTGAAGTCCAGGCCGCACGCGACGCTTGGCGTAGACACTTACTGTCAGATTACTTCGCCCATCCGACGCTACGCCGACCTGGTCCTTCAGCGTCAGTTGCGGGCGGGTCTTACGGATGAGCTCCCGGTCTATGACGCCGATGAAATGATGGACGAATTGTCCGCCCTCGAACGCAGCAGGATTCTAAACAAAATCCAGTCACGCCGGGAATGGTACTGGCTTCTCAAGTACCTGGAGAAACAGAAGGACGTCCACATCAGAGCGATCGTCCTCGAAGCCCGCGAACGGGACGTGCTCGTCGAATTTCCGGATTTCGGATCGCGTATGGCTGTCAAGGTGGAGGGAAGACCTTCACCCGGTGAAGAAATCGCGTTGAGTCCCATCGTAATCGACCCGTGGTCGGGTACCCTGAGATTGCGGCAGATTGCAGGTCATTCCTGAACAGGAAGGAGTTTTACCGTGGTAAATATCCGTTCACTTGAACACGTGGCCGTGGCCTATCGCGACACGGATGCCGCGGCGCAGTGGTACTGCGACGTGCTGGGCTTTGAAATCGCGCTCAAGTTCAACAACCCGGGGCGCGACGCCAACTTCTACTTCATACGGGACCCCGCCGGCACAGGTCTCATCGAGATCATTGCCATGCCCGAGGGAGACGACACGCAACTCGCCGACATCAGTACCGCGCACGTTCATCTCGCCTTCAACGTGGATGACATGGACGAAGCCGTCGCCGCCCTGGAAGCGAAAGGGGTGAAACTGGAAGGTCCGCCCGCCAGGTCAGGGGAGAACGTACTTCTTTTCTTCCGCGACCCGGAAGGCGCGCCGCTGCAACTGGTTCAGCGGGCGAAACCGTTCTAAGACGGATTCTTTCAGAAACCAATCTCGAAACCCAGGCGGATTTCGCGGGGCGGGGCGTAGTGCTGGGGATCCAGGCTCAACAGTCGCCGTAGACGAACGAATTCGTCCGACCGGCCGGCGCGGGATTCCAGGGTGTATCCGTCGTCCCCCGGCCGACCTGTATTGGCGTATACGCTCACTACACTGCGGCGGTCGAATACGTTCCGGACCTCCGAAAACAACGTGTACGTGAACTTGCCGGCATTCATGCGCTTTCTCAGACGGAAGTCGAGATTGACTAAGGAGGGCAACCGCGACTGGTTCGGTGCGGTTGCCGTCTGTTCCCTCAGGGTGTTGGTCGGCGTGTACGGCAGTCCGCTGCCGTAATATCCCACAAGTGACAGCCCCCAACCTCGAAGCGGTACGCCCAGTAATCGTTCCTGGCCGGTATCGGGCGCCAGCAGGTTCACCACCGCTTTCACGGTGTGCCGCTGGTCAAAGGCAAGGGGGAAATAGCCTCTTACTGACGGGTTGACCTGGTCCGCGTGTTCCTGGGGCGAGGATGCGCTGCCCCTTGCGACAGAATAGGTGTAGTTCAAGGATCCGGACAGCACGCGCGATACGTCCCTTTTCAAGATGAACTCGACGCTGCGCACGGAACCGAAATCCGCATTGTTGAAAATGTAGTACATACCGCCGGGGTACTGGACCTGCGCCGTCGACGTCAGGTTTGAAATGGTCTTGTAGGATGCCGTGAGCCCGATACGGATGTCCCCGGACAGCATATGCTCCAGGCCGAATTCGTAGGCCACCGTCTTCTGCGGCGCCAGGTCTGGATTACCCAGGCGCGGGGACTCTCCACTGAGGTCGCGCCTCAGGTTCGCGTAGGCGAGCCTGAACTCCGGAGGCTGGAAGAAGTAGCCGTAGTTGAACCGGAGCAGACTTCTGGAGGTAAAGGAGTGAGAAACGCCCAGGCGCGGACTCAGCCGAATCTTGGTCGAGTTGTCCCTTTGCTCGGACTGGCCCGTCGGAAGATCGACGAAAAACCGCTGGCTCGTATCGAGGTAGTCCACCCGGAGTCCGGCATTTACGATTAACCTGCTCAATTCCATCTTGTTCTGCAGGTATAGTGCTCCTTCCACCGGGCTTACGGAGTACCTCTGGCCGTGCAGCGCGGCCTGCAGAAACGACTTTTCGTCCCAATCCATCCGGTACCACTGCGCTTCAGCCCCCGCCCGGATCTGACTCCAGTAGGTGATCTGAGCGGTCAGATCCGCCCTGGCGCCATAATAGGTGGCTTTGGTATCCCTGTATAGTGGGAAGAAGTCGCCGCCTTCGGTAAACGGCAAACCCTGGAAACGATCCGACGCCAATAGATTGGACTCATAGATCGATCCGTTGTATTCGCCGCGATCGTCCTCCGAATAGCCCGGCCACAGCGTCCAATACCTGTCCGTCAGCATGGTGGGAAACAGGGTGCTGTTGGTGGAATACCTGTAAAACCGGGCGGTATAGAAAAAACTCGGGCTGATGTTCTGGCTGACGGACAGGTTGAGCGCGTAGCTTCGTGCCTGTCTTTCCGGCAGCCCGTCCGGATTGAAATCGTAGGAAAGTCCGGTCTGATTGCGATGGTCATACTGAAAATGACGCTGACGGAAGTAATGTCCGCTTATCTTCAGCTTAAGGAGCGGATAGGGTTTGAACACCATGTTTCCCGCCACCGTGGCTAGTGATCGGCTGTTGTGCGGGATATGGTGCCCGTCGCTCAACACCTGACCCGAAAGAAAATAGCCTCCGCGATCCCCGAGCCAGGGCAGAGAACCGCTCAGTGTTCCCTCCACGCGGCCTCCCCTTCCTGCTGACGTATCGTCGTAGCCCCCCGTTTCCAGGTCGTACTGGGACTGAAGGGTGGTCGCGGCTCGAAGCGTTCCGGACACGGGACCGCTTCCCTCGCGGGTTACGATATTGACGACGCCTGACATGGCTTCCCCGTACTGCGCGTCGAAGCCGCCCCGGTTGATGACCAGTTCCGCGATCGAATCCAACTGAATATGCGTACCCATGCCGCCCAACAGGGGATCCTCCAGGGAAGCGCCGTCAACATAGTAGGAGATTTCGTTTCCCCGGCCGCCGCGAACGTGCAAATCTCCCTCGGCGTCCCGGACGACCCCGTTCTGGAGAAAGATCAGGTCCGACAGGTCCGTAACGGGCAGTGACTCGATTTCCCTGGGAACGATCAATTCGCTCGAAGCGGTCAGGTCAGACCGGATCGACGTCCTGGAGGCGATGATCGTGACCGGTTCCGCCAGGTCGAGAATGGTCGTCTCCAGTTCGAAGTCGATCCGCGTGGTACGGTCGCTGTTGACCGTAACCTCTTGCGTTCGGACGGGCAGGTATCCGATCATATGGACTTCGACCCGGTAGGCCCCCACGGGAACGTTGAGAATGAAGTACTCGCCGTTCAAGCCGGATATGGTGCGCAATTCGGTACCCTTGACGCGAATGGAGACGCCCGCCAGTGGATCCAGTGTCGCCGCGTCCTGGACAAATCCCGTGATTTTGCCGGAAGTAATCGCGTTTGCGGAAAACGGCACGAGACCGCAGTAAAGGAATAACAGTAAAACGATGCGTTTCATGGGCCATCCCGGTTTCAATGGCAGGATCCGTCCAGTTAATACAACTAATCGAATACAACTAATCGAATACTACACATGCGCAAATAGCATGCCGGTATACCTTAACCGGTGGCACATGCCCCGAAGATGGGAAACTTTGCTGGTTTCCCATAACGAAGCACGACCGGTGTGGACCATAACCGGAAAGCCGCTTCGGTTCGCCATGAAAGATTTTGCATACTATCAGCCGCATAAAACCGCGGCGAAACGTGCTTCGTAGTATCGTTTCTTAACCCTGTAAGTTTCCGCTTCCTCGAATTTGCGCCGCTTCGCGGCACCGTTGGCGTATATGTCGATTTTACGGCAAAGGGTGGCCACGGCGCCGGCCAACGCCTCCTCCTCCAATACGCCGCTCTGGACCAGGTTTTCCAGTGCGTGAATACGAAACCGGTCCATGCCCCAGTAAGCGTGCGACAACTGGTCTTCGTGGCCGCCGAACTTCTTCAGCAGGGGCTCGTCAACGAAAAGCACGGGTTCCCTTGCACAGATGCGCAGCCACAGATCGTAGTCTTCGCAAACCGGCAATTCCGGATCGAATGTGCCATAGCGCTCGAACAGGCCACGGTGTATCAACGCGGATGACGGGGATATGACACACAGGGGCAGGCATTGGCTGAAGATGAATCCCCCGTGTTTGGCATGTTTCTTCATGGCATTGACCCGCCTGCCCTTGCGGATCCAGATTTCATCAGTGTGGCAAAACCGGTATTGCGGCTGGCGTTCCAGAGCTCCGCACTGTCGTTCCAGCTTGCGAGGCAGCCATTCGTCATCGGAGTCGAGAAAGGCGATCCATTCGTGTTTCGACGCCCGTATGCCATGGTTTCTGGCCTGGCTGACTCCCTGGTTTTCCTGATGAATGTACCGAACTTCGGGAAAGGATTTTATACAATCCGCCGTTGCGTCCGTGGAACCATCATCGATAACGATGATCTCGGAGGGCGGCAGCGACTGGCTCAGTACGGACCGGATCGCTGCCGGCAGCCGTTCCTCGCGGTTGAATGTAGGGATCACGACGGATACGGTGATGGATTTCGTTTCCATTTCCCGGCACTGCCTGAATACGCCTCTCGCATGGACGGAGAATGCATCTTCCTGGAAGAAACAGATCTAAAGATCGTATTTCTTGATCTTGTACTGAATGGTCCTTACCGTCACCCCGAGCGATTCCGCCGCGCGCGTGCGGTTACCACCGGACTCCAGCAGCGCTTGCTGTATGAGGAGCTTTTCCGCCTGTCCCCTGGAGTCCTTAAGGGAACCCTGACTGGCACCGGTACTCGACACTATGGCGGGCATGGAGGTAAAATCCGGCAGATGTTCGGGAAGGATGAATTCCCCGTCACTCAACACCACGGCGCTCTCTATGGCGTTCTCCACTTCCCGGATGTTTCCCGGCCAGTCGTACCCCATGCAGATCTCCAGGGCGTCGTCGGAAATGTACTTGTCTCCGAGCTCATTCTCCAGCGTGTATTTCCGGATGAAATAGTTGATGAGCGGCGGGATATCGTCCCTGTGGTCTCGAAGGGGGGGCACGACGATGGGTATGACATTGAGCCGGTAGTAAAGGTCCTGCCGGTAGCGTCCCTCCGCGACAGCATCTTCCAGGTTCCGGTTTGTAGCCGTGATCACCCGGACGTCGATATTCAACGGTTCGGTTCCGCCGAGCCTTTCGAATCGCCGTTCCTGTAGCACCCTAAGCAGCTTGACCTGGACGGTACCGCTTATTTCACCGATTTCATCCAGGAATATCGATCCCCCGGCCGCCCGTTCGAAGTACCCTTTTCGTGTC
Organism: bacterium; assembly: GCA_965225915.1. Taxonomy (GTDB): domain Bacteria; phylum JAAXHH01; class JAAXHH01; order JAAXHH01; family JAAXHH01; genus JAAXHH01. The sequence goes on along the minus strand of OZ245326.1, from coordinate 2,945,228 downwards.
TTGTTCAACGCACCGGTATACGCCCCCTTTTCGGTACCGAAGAGCTCGCTTTCAAGCAGTCCTTCCGGAATGGAGGCGCAGCTTACGTCCACGAAAGGCTGGTCCCTACGGTAGCTCTTCGTGTGTATCGCCCGGGCGATCAAGCTCTTGCCCGTACCGCTTTCACCCAACAGCAGGACCGTGGTATTGGCCCTGGCGACCTTTTCCACCCTTTGAAATATGCGTTTTATCTGGTCGCTTTCGCCAATGATATCGGGGTCGGGGATGGAGGAAGGCCGCGGCGACGCCGACACGCGCTGCTTGTGTTTCTTCTCCTGCAGCGCGCCTTGAATCGTGGCGAGCAGTTCTTCGACATTCAGCGGCTTGGTCAGGTAGGAAAACGCGCCGTCGCGCATCGCCTTGACGGCCGTCTCCACCGTGGCGAAAGCGGTCATCATGATAATACTCGTTTCCGGAGAAGTGCCGGTCACTCGCTTGATCAGGTTCAGACCGTTCACACGGGGCATTTTCATGTCCGTGAGTAAAACGTCGAAATGGCGCTTTTGGGCCGTTTCATAGGCCTGTTCACCGTCTGTCACACCCGTGACTTCATATCCCTCGTCCGATAGTAACTCTACCAATCCTTCCCGGGTGTTCCGGTCATCTTCCGCGATCAGGATACGATCCATAAAAGTCCTCTGTTCCGCTCTACCTCGATTGGTAGGCTATTCAGTGCCGACCGATTCGAAGGGCTGTCTGGAAACCGGCTCAGTCGCGTTTGCTTCCAGCACCGGCAATGACAAGGTGAAGGTCGTCCCGGTACCTGGTTCGCTTTCGACCGAGATCCCGCCCCCGTGCTTCTCCACGATTTGCTGCGCAATAGGCAGGCCCAGTCCAGTACCGGTTGACTTGGAGGTATAGTACACCTCGAATATACGCGCCAACTGGTCCGGATCGATGCCACGCCCCGTATCGGCGAAAGTTACGTTTACGTGGGGGTTTGTCCCGAAGTCTTCCCCGGTCAGGTCGTTGCTGTGCAGGGGCGGCACCAACTTCGTTGATATCGTCAGCGTACCGCCTTTTTCCATGGCATCGAAGGCGTTCAGCATGATGTTCAAGAACACCTGCTTGATCTGGTTGATGTCGACGGACACCATCAGTTCGTCCCCCTGGTACCGGGTTGCTATGCTCACGCTCCGTTCCTGCGCCGTACCCTGGTGGATCGCGACGACCTCGTCAAGCACAGCGTTGATGTCGTGGGGAAAAGGTATCAGCTCGGGCGGCCTGGCGTAGTTCAGGAAGTTCTCGACGAGGCTGTCGATACGCCAGATTTCCGAAATTACCTTCTCATAGTGACCGCCCTGTTTTCGGGTATCGCTGTTGTGCTTTTCCATGTCCCGCTTGAGTATCCTCAGGTTGATAATCATCGAATTGAGCGGGTTGCGTATCTCATGGGACAGAATGGTGGCGAATTTGCTCAGCGTGGCCAGACGTTCGGCTCGTTTGAGGCGGCGTTCTTTTTCCAGCAATTCCCTCGCCATCTGGTTAAACTCACGGGCCAGGGTGGTCAGTTCTCCATGCCCCGGCGTTTCAATGGTATGCGTCAACCTGCCCCGGGCGAACAACTGCGCACCCCGCACCAGTTCGTAGATCGGCCGGACGATCTTGCGTACGACCAGGATCCCGATCAGGGAGGCGACTGCCGCGCTGATGGCCATGAGGACGCTGATGCCCAGGATCATGTCCTGCGACCGGGCGAAGGCCTTCGCCGTCGGTTGCTCGATGACGACCTTCCACCCGAGCGTTTCGACCGTCGCGAAAGCGGCCACCACTTCTCCCTGGGGCCCGGTGTAGACCAGCGTACCGCTTTGCCGTTCACTCAGCGCCTTTCCCACGGGAGACATGGAAAGATCATCCTGCCGGTATACCCGTTCCCTTTCGGGATGGGCGATCAGGCGCCCGGTCCCGGTAGCGACATAGGCGTTTCCAAATCCTTCCGTCTGTCCCTCTCCCAGTTGAATGTTGTCCACCAGGTCCCACATGTCCTTGAGGTTCACCAGCGCGGCCAGGTATCCCGTGTGCTCGTTGAACCGTCGCAAGGGCACGGTGATCGTCACCACGGGCAGTCCGTCGCTCGAGATAAACACGGGGGAAATCGAGGTGCCGTCGCCCGGAGGGAGTTCCAGGTCCGCCCGCGTCCTCAGATGCCCTTCAAGACGGGTGGTCAGCATCTCCCGGCCCGTAAGATCCAGCACGGCCAGTTCGCTGAGGAATTCCTGCCGGATGACCAGGTTGTCGATCAGTTTCTGGTACACCATGTCCGCGGCGTCGATCATGTCCATATTGTCCGCGGCCAGGTCGATCACGCGCTGTGCCTGTTCGATGTACAGCCGGATCTCGTTGCTTGCCCTGCGCGCGACCTCCTGGTTGCCGTCTGCCACCGTATCTTCGATCGAACGGCGGGCCGTCGCGAGTAGAAGCAGGCCGACGATCAGCACCGGTATGGTGGCCAGGGCGATATGAGATACGAGCAGACGCGGCCACAAACCTTCACGTAGGGTCTTGGAAACCATGGGTTTGTGCGCCATCAAGGGGAGTCGTAGGTCCGGTACCAGGCTGCAGGCGAACGGAGCGCTTCACCCGGGGGTCCCAGGTTTTTCAAGGCGGGATCGTACGCGACGTACCGTGTATCGACGAAGTAGAGGAACATGCAGGGCTGGTCCCGAATCAATACCAACTCGAGTTGTTGATAGACGGGGGCCGCGCTGACCTGATCGGCCAGTCCAAACAGGAAATTGATGTTGCGATCGACCTGGCGGCTGCGATAACCGAGAATGTTGCCCAGTCCGATGCTTTCGGAATGAAAGACCGCGTACAGATCATCCGGCGTAGTTTCGAAATCCTGAACGAACAGCGCCGCTTCGTAACTGCCGATATCGAGCCGCTGGACCAGTTCTTTCTGCGTGACGGGTACGGGAACCACCTGGATTCCGATGTGGTTCAGATTCAACTTGATGACCCGCACCGTCTTCTCGGCGGACGACTGCCCCCTGGGGAACAACAGTTCGAACCTGAGGGACCGTCCTTCCCGGTCGAGGAAACCGTCACCGTCACTGTCCCGCCATCCCTCGTTACGCAAAAGCTCGAGGGCTTCACGCGGACTGTAATTGAATCCCATCGCGCCGCCATTGAACTCGAACTCGGGGTGTATGGGACTTTGAGCCAGTACCCCGGCGCCACGGACAAGCACCTCGTCCAGGATACGCTGCCGGTTCGTAGCATAGGTCAATGCCCGTCGAATGACCGATTGGGAAAGCAGAGGATGGCGGTGATTGTAGAACACTGCGGAGAAGGCACGGTTTCCAGGCACAATTGCCTGGATTTTCGCATCGGACCGCGCCCGTTTCAAATCCTTAAGCGTGCCGTCGCGTTCCACTTCGATGAGATCGACCTCCCGGACGATAAAGGCCGCCTGCAGGGTTTCCGAGGTCGGGTAGAACCGGTAAACCACCCGGTCCAGGTTAGCGCGGCCCCGGTGCCAGCGTTCGTTTGCCGTGAGCATCACCGTGTCGAAGACGGGCCAGGATTCGACCTGGTACGGCCCCAGTCCGACCGGACGTGTCGTTTCGAGTTGCTTGCCGGCGTCGGCGAACAGGCCGCGGTCCAGTTGATACCTGGGCAGAATGGCCAGCCCGGCAAGGCGGTTGGGGAAGGCCTCGATCGGCGATTTTAAAATGAATCGGACGGTCTTCTGATCCAGGGCGGAAATTTCCTGTATGTTCTGGAAATAACGGTGGAAGATAGGATCGTACACGCGGGACGCCTTGTACTGCGTGTAGGTGAAGATCACATCATCGGCAGTCAGCGATTCCCCATCGTGGAATTCAATGCCCTGTTTCAGCCGGAACACCCAGTCGCGGCCGCCCGAAAGTTTGATGGGCAGATAGGCCAGCCCGTCCGTCGGTGTGCCCGTCTCGTCCACACTCAGAAGGCCTTCACCGTAAATCAACGCGGCGATCTCTCTTTCCACACCCAGGCTGTTGAACAAGGGGTGGAATGTAAGGTTCCCGGCGGCCACTTTACCAATGGTGACCGTATCGCCGTGTCGGACAGGATCCCCCGTCACCTGACCCAGGACGGTATCCGGTGGGCAGATCAAGGGCAAAGCCAGGAGGAAAGTGTATGCGAACAGGCGTTTGCAAAGGAGATGCCATAATTTCAGCATGAAAACACCGCCTTTTCAATCCTGATCTGTAAGGGGGTAATCGCGTGAGCAACTCCATGGTACATTCGGATGGAGACCCTGTCAAGTGGATTAGATCACTAGCAGCCCCGAAGTTTCCGGTGCGAGGGCAACTTCCAATTGACACCATACGCCGACGCGGGTAGATTGTGCCGGACCGTATGGCGACGCCGCGCTACATGGGGCTCCTCGGAACCGCGCCGCGGTGTGCTGGACCGGTCTTTGGTGCTTTGGCCGTGGTCGTACAGTTTACAGGTATTCCCCATGGATGGAATCGATTGCGCAGGACCCGATCGCAGACGTCCCGGCACGGCCGCTGCCTTGCTTTTTGCGGCTATTTTCGTCGCGTCCTGTGGAGGCGAGGATGCGTTCCTGCTGACCGTCTTCAATACGCTGGGCAGCACCGAAACCATCCGCGTCGATCTGGCCGGAGACACGAGGGAACTGGGGATTGGAGGATACACCGAGTTTCGTTCCGTTTCCACCGGGACCCACATCCTTTCGGTGGATTCCGCCACATGTTCCGGAGTTGCACGGGACACGCTGGAAGTAACCGCGGATACCGTCTTCAGATACCAGGTCGAAAGGGCCGCGAATACCGGTGCGTGCAAGATCGTCTCGGTAGCGGATGTATTCCGGTCCGTAACGCCGACAGGACCGTAAGTATTCCGGGGTCGTTCAATTGGCAGGACACCAGATTTTGGTTCTGGCTATCCAGGTTCGAGTCCTGGCCCCGGAGTTCGATCTCAATACCTAAATCTTCCCAAGAGCCTGTTCCAGGTCGGCGATCAGGTCTTCGGCGTTTTCAATTCCTACCGAAAACCGGACGAGTTCATCCTTGATACCGATCTGAAGCCGTTCAGACCGGTCCATCTCATAGAAGGACATGATGGCTGGCTGTTCGATCAGGCTTTCCACGCCCCCCAGGCTCGGTGCGATGTAGGGAATGCGCAACGCATCGATGAACCGGATGGTCGTTTCCATGTCGCCGTCGACTTCGAAGCTCACCACCCCACCGAACCCGCTCATCTGCCTGCGTGCCGTTTCATAACCCGCGTGGCTTTCCAGGCCCGGATAGTATGTCCTCCGTATGCGGGGATGGCCATCCAGAAAGTGGGCGACGGCCAGGCCGTTTGCGTTGTGCTGTTCCATGCGCAGGGCGAACGTCTTCAGTCCCCGGATCAGCAGGTACGCTCCGTGGGGATCGACGATGCCGCCCGTGACGTCGCGAAACTCGCGGATGGCGGCGATCAGAGGAGCGCTGCCCACGACTGCGCCGGAAAGCAGATCGTTGTGGCCACCCAGGTACTTGGTGGCGCTGTGGAGAACAAGGTCGATCCCGAAATCCAGGGGTTTCTGGTTGTACGGCGTGGCGAAAGTACCATCGATAAGCACCTTGACACGATGGCGGGCGGCGATATCCGTAACCTTGTCCAGGTCGATTACGTTCAGGTACGGATTCGTGGGAGATTCGGATATGATAAGACGGGTGCTGTCGGTGATCGCCGAAGCCAGTTGATCGTAATTGCCCGTTTCAACGAATGTCACGTCGATCTTGTATCTCGGAAGGATCTGTCTGCAGAACTGGCGGCTGCGCCGGTAACACTCGTCCATGACGATCACGTGGGCGCCGGACGAGAGCATGGCGAAAAGCACGGAAGTGAAGGCGCTCATGCCGGAAGAAAAAAGCGCGGCATCCTCCCCACCTTCCAACTCGGCGATCTTGCGCTCCGCCACTGACTTCGTGGGATTGCCGTAGCGTCCGTACTCTTCGCGGTCGATTTTGCCCGTAGTGTAGTCGATCAGCTCCTGGGTATTTTGAAATACGTACGTGGATGTCTGGACGATGGGATTGGTCACCGCGGAAAACGGTTTATCACGATGCTCCCCTCCATGAACGGAACGGGTGGACAATCCCTTGTTTGGACGACGCATGTAATCGGTTTCCTTTGAGAAATGACTTCCGGCCGAACCACCGGTGCGAATTAGAATACGACGGGTTCCTCGTACAACCCGTGCACTTCCTGCAACACGCCCACGATTTCACCCAACGTCGCGTAGGCCTTGACCGCGGCCAGCATGGACGGCATGACGTTCTCTTCGTTCCGCAGCGCGGCTCTCAGGGCATCGAGGGCGATACCCGCCTCGAGGTCGTTCCTCCGCCGTCGAAACGATTCCAGTCGGTTTCGCTGTTCCCTTTCGATGTGCGGGTCGATGCGCAGCGTCTCGATGTCGCCATCCTGCGGAGAGACGAATTCGTTCACTCCCGTAACGATCCGCTCCCGGTTTTCGATCTCCGCCTGGTACCGATTGGCCGCGGCCATGATTTCGCGCTGGGGGAAACCCGCCTCGATGGCTGGCACCATGCCCCCCAATGTGTCGATCTTGTCGAAATAGGCTTCGGCCTCCTCCTCCAGCCGGTCCGTAAGTGATTCGACGTAGTATGATCCTCCGAGGGGATCGATCGCGTCGGCCACTCCGGTTTCGTGGGCGATGATCTGCTGGGTTCGCACGGCGATGCGGGCCGCCTGTTCCGACGGCAGGGCATAGGCTTCGTCCAGCGCGTTAGTATGGAGTGACTGGGTGCCTCCCAGCACGGCGGACAGGGCTTCCACGGCCGTGCGGACGATGTTGTTCGCCGGCTGTTGGGCGGTCAGGCTGCACCCCGCGGTCTGGGTATGGAAGCGCAGCACACAGGAGCGCTCCGACTGCGTGCCGTACCGGTGGCGCATGTGTCGCGCCCAGATCCGCCTTGCGGCCCGGAACTTGGCGATCTCTTCGAAGAAATCGATATGGGCGTTGAAGAAGAAGGACAGCCGCGAAGCGAACCGGTCGACTTCGAGGCCGGCGGCAAGGCACCCGTCAACGTAGGCAAAACCGTCCGCCAGCGTGAAGGCCAGTTCCTGCGCGGCCGTCGCGCCAGCCTCCCGGATGTGGTAACCGCTGATGCTGAGAGGGTTCCACTGGGGAACACGTTCCGTACAGAAAACCACCGTATCGGTGACGAATTTCAACGCCGGAGCGGGTGGACAGATCCACTCCTTCTGTGCGATGTATTCTTTCAGGATGTCATTCTGCAGCGTGCCCCGCAGCGCGGTCCAGGGGATGTCCCGTTTCTCCGCCACGGCCAGGTACATGGCCAGCAGCACCGCGGCGGGGGCATTGATGGTCATGGACGTGCTGATGCGGTCCAGCGGAATTTCCGCGAACAGGATCTCCATGTCCTCCAGCGTGTCTATGGCGACCCCGCAGACGCCCACTTCCCCTTCCGAGGACGCGTGATCGGAATCGAAACCCATCAGCGTCGGCACGTCAAAGGCCACGGACAGGCCGTTTTGTCCCTGCTCCAGGAGAAACTTGAAACGGGCGTTGGAATCCGCGGCGGAGCCGTAACCGGAAAACTGCCGGATGGTCCATGGCCGGCCGCGGTAAAGGGAAGCGTGTATCCCGCGGGTATAGGGGAACTGCCCCGGAAACCCTTCGTCGCGCAGGTAGTTGGAACCGGATCTGTCCCCGGCCGTGTAAAGCTCCTCCACCGGAGATCCGGAAATGTTCGTAAACGAAGGCTTGCGTAAGGGGCGGTTTTCCTTTTCCCCTTCCTTCGACTTATCGCTTTTCGGAGTCGTGTCCATATCGTTCACGGAGCCAGACTTAATTGCGCCAAACTATTTCAGTTATACCCGGAAACAACACCGTAATATAGACGAAGGCCGGGGTTCGTCAAGAAGGAACTGGCCCCGTGAAACGCTCAGCACGGGCCGAATTCCGTTGACACGTTCGACGCGACCTGATTAAAATGCGCATGTCCCGTTCACGTTTCCCAGTGAGCGGCGGCTCCCGGGATTCTTGCCTGCCATGCGTTCGTGTATTCCACTTCAACTGTGAGATTCCGCGTCTTTTTCTCGCACTCCATACCGTCATGAATACACGCGAGATACCCCTCTTTCCACTCAATACCGTGCTGTTTCCGGGAATGCCCCTGCACCTGCACATTTTCGAACCCCGCTACAAGGAAATGGTTCAGAAGTGTCTCAATGAGAAAATGGAATTCGGAATACTCCTTCTTCATGAAACCCAGTTGTGCCAGGTGGGCTGCACCGCCAGGATCACGCAAATCCTGCGACAGTTTGACAACGGGACCATGGATATCCTCACCGAGGGGCGGAGGAGGTTCCGCGTCCTCGACGTCCTGAACCGGGAATCCTACCTGGAAGCGGTCGTGGATTACTTTGAAGACGACAGCGAGGACATCCCTTCCGACCTGCTGAAGAAGGTCCTGAACGCCTACCAGAAAATGATACACCTACAGACCAGGGGAGTGGGCGCTATCCGGGGCATCTTCGACCCGGTGTATTTTTCCTTCATCATCGCGTCGACGATCGACCTCGTCCTCCAGGAAAGGCAGTCGCTGCTGGAACTGACTTCGACCACGGAGCGGATCAGGAAACTCGACACCGCGCTACTCGAAACGATGCAAAAGCTGGACAAGCAGGAAAAACTGAAGCGGCTGGCCGACATGAACGGACATGGCAATCACGAGACCGATGAAAATCAACCCGCCGGCGACGGCTAGTACGGAAAACACCCGCCGCCTGACCGCCATGGCCGTGTCCGTGGCCCTCGCGGTCCTCCTCGGATTCATTCGCCTGTACCGGTTGCCATGGGGAGGCTCGCTGTCGCTGAAGATCCTGCCCCTGGTCTACCTGGCGATCACACACGGTCCCAGGGCAGGCATGGTCGGTGGACTCGCCACCGGCCTGGTTACGCTGATCGTCGATCCCGTCGTCCTGCACCCCGTACAGGTCGCCCTGGACTATCTCCTGCCCTACGCCTTCCTGGGTATGATCGGCTTCTTCCCTTCCTGGCCCCGAATTGGCATCGTGGCGGCAGGGATACTCCGGCTGGCCAGCCACGTAGTGTCCGGCGCGGTCTATTTCGCGGCTTTTACGCCCCCTGAACTGAACCGGCAGGTTTACGAACTGATCCGGGACCACACGGGGATCACCCTGTCCCTCATGCTGCAGCAGTGGACGGCGCCATGGATTTACGCCCTGGTTTACAATGGCAGTCTCATCGTCCCTGAAACCATCCTGATGATGATCGTCGCCCCGCCGCTGATACACCGGATCAACCGGAGTTTCGCACCGGATCGAACCGGCTGAATCTGGGTGCTCGGAGGGGTGCGGACCACCGAGATCAACAGACCTTTTACGAGTGTATTTTCCTCTTGCCTGAACGGTTGCCCTCTCGTATTATGTGTCAGTTCGTTCAGACCGCAATTCCAGATTACGACTCTTCTATTCAGGAGCACTTGAATCATGGCGGAATCCCTGGAGTTGGTCCGCACCTCCAGCGACGAGGGAACGCTTCCTCTGCCCGAGGCGCTAAGTCGGAAAATGTACGAAAAAATGCTGACCATTCGGCGGTTCGAGGAAGCCGTGCTGGAAGTGTACACGCAGGGCCTGATGCGCGGGCTGGCCCACCTTTACATCGGCCAGGAAGCCTCGGCCGTAGGCATCTGTTCCGCCTTGAACGATGAGGATTATCTCACCAGCACACACCGGGGCCACGGCCACCTGATCGCGAAGGGCGGCAAGGTCGACCGGATGATGGCGGAAATGATGGGCAAGGTCGACGGCTACAACAGGGGGAAGGGCGGCACCATGCATATCGCCGACATGAGCCTCGGGATCTTGGGTGCCAACGGTATCGTGGGGGGTGGCATGGGCATGGCGACGGGAGCGGCCCTGAGCGGAAAGATGCGGAAAACCGGGCAGGTGGCCGTGTGCTTCTTCGGCGACGGCGCCATCAACCAGGGCGCCTTCCTGGAATCCGCCAACCTGGCTTCCATCTGGTCGTTGCCCGTGCTTTTCGTCTGCGAGAACAACCATTACGGCGAGTATACCGCCGCCAAGGACGTCACGGCCATCAAGGAACACGTGGCCGAACGGGCCGCGGGATTCAACATGCCTGCCGTGGTGGTCGACGGCAACGACGTGGTCGCCGTATACCAGACCGCGTTGAAAATGGTCGAACGCGCACGGGCCGGCGAGGGACCCTGCCTGATCGAAAACAAGACCTACCGGTACCGCGGTCACCACGTGGGCGACGGCGATTCGGAAAAAACCTACCGGACCCAGCAGGAGACCGATACCTGGCTTGCGCGCGATCCGATACCCAGATTCGCCCGCCGGATGCAGAAGGCGGGCATGGTCGACGAGACGGAACTAGAGGCCATCGACGCTACCATCACCCAGCGGGTGGAAGACGCCGTGGCCTTTGCAAAGGAATCACCTTATCCCACAGCCGACGAGGTAGTCGAACATGTCTACGCCTGAGCGCCAGATCACCTTTGGCGAAGCAGTTCGCGAAGCGATCGCGGAAGAAATGCGGCGTGACGAAACCGTCTTCTTCATGGGAGAGGACGTGGCTGCGGCGGGCGGGGTCTTCAAGGTCACCGTTGGGCTGCTCGATGAATTCGGCGAAGAACGGGTGCGCGACACCCCCATATCGGAAGCCGGTATCATGGGAGCGGGCGTGGGCGCCGCCCTGACGGGCATGCGGCCCATCGTCGAAATCATGTTCGGCGATTTCATCACCATCGCCATGGACCAGATCGTCAACCAGGCGGCCAAGATGTGTTACATGACCGGCGGACAGGCCAGCGTGCCGCTGACGATTCGGACCACCATAGGCGCGGGCCGGTCGTCGGCGGCCCAGCACTCCCAGAGTCTGCAGGCATGGCTGTCCCACATACCCGGCGTCAAGGTGGCCATCCCCTCGACCCCGGCGGACCTGAAAGGCCTGTTGAAGACCGCCATTCGCGACGACAACCCCACCATCATCTACGAAGACAAGATGATGTACAACATGCGGGGACCGGTTCCGGATGTCGACGACTATACCATCCCCTTCGGTGTGGCCGACATCAAGAGGGAAGGAAACGACGTATCCCTCATCGCCACTTCGAGCATGGTGCATACCGCCCTCAAGGCCGCGGACATGTTGGAGAAGGATCAGATCGACGCCGAAGTGGTGGATCCCAGGACGCTTTCACCCCTCGACATGGACACCATCGTGCGTTCCGTCAAGAAGACCAGCCGCGCCGTGGTTATCGACGAAGCCTACCAGAGCTACGGGGTGACGGGGGAACTGGCCTCGAGGATCGCGGACGAGGCCTTCGACTACCTGGATGCCCCGGTCAAGCGCCTTGGGGCCATGGACGTACCGGTGCCCTTCAGCCCCGGACTGGAACCTGAAACCATTCCTAACGAAGACAAACTGGTCCGGACCGTCCGCAGCCTGTTCCACGATGTCCCCGTATAACCCCCACCGGAGTCCCAACCCATGATAAACCTGTGGCGCCTGCCCCTGCATTGGAAGATCATCATCGGCATGATATTCGGTGGGCTGTACGGGATACTCTCCGCAGTGATGGGCTGGAGCCAGTTCACCTCGGACTGGGTAACGCCATTCGGCGACATCTTCCTCAACCTGCTTAAGGTCATCGCGGTACCCCTCGTACTGGGCTCGCTGATCACGGGTGTCGCCTCCCTTTCGGACGTGAAGAAACTCTCACGCATCGGGGGAAGGACGATCGCCATCTACATCATTACGACGACCATCGCGGTGTCCATCGGGCTCGTCATGGTCAACCTGCTCGAACCCGGAACAGGGGTGCCCCGGTCGTTGCAGGAACAACTTCAGACGGCGTACCAGTCCGATGCGGAATCGGACATGGAACGGGCCGATTCGGCCAAGAACCGCGGTCCGCTGCAGGTCTTCGTGGACATGACGCCCGATAACGTGTTCGGCGCCCTGAGCAACAACGGCCGCATGCTCCAGGTCGTCTTCTTTTCCATTCTATTCGGGATCGCCCTGGTGATCATCCCATCCGATGCAGGCAAACCCCTGATCGATTTCTTCGCCAGCCTCACTTCGGTCATCATCCAGATCGTGAACATGATCATGGTGGCTGCACCGATTGGGGTATTCGCCCTTATTGCCAAGACCATCAACCAGGTAGCGCAGGACGATCTGTCCGCGGTGGCCGAACTCCTGAGCGCGCTGGGATTCTACTGCCTGGTGGTCGTCGCGGGACTGCTGATCCACGGATTCATCACTTACCCGATCCTGCTGAAAACATTCTCCTCCATGAAGATCGGCCGGTTCTTCCGGGGGATCGCCCCGGCGCAGCTCCTGGCCTTTTCCTCGAGTTCCAGCGGGGCCACGCTTCCCATCACCATGAAGATGTGCGAACGCAATCTCGGGGTCTCCAAAGAAGTATCCTCCTTCGTTCTGCCCCTCGGTGCCACGATTAACATGGACGGCACCGCGCTTTACCAGGCCGTGGCCGCCGTGTTCATCGCCCAGGCCCTCGGGCTCGGCCTTGACACGACCGCCCAGTTGCAGATCGTCCTCACGGCCGTTCTTGCGTCCATCGGCACCGCCGCGGTGCCTGGCGCGGGCATCATCATGCTGATCATCATCCTGGAAACCATCGGCGTTCCGGCCGCGGGCATCGCGCTGATCCTCGGCGTCGACCGCATACTCGACATGTGCCGCACCGCGGTGAACGTTACCGGAGACGCCGCCGTGGCCTCCTCCGTGGACGCCATTGAAAAACGGGCAGCCGCCAGGACGGCCAGCCAAACCGCGTAGCACACAGTCCGAAGCGCGCAATATTCAAGACGAAGATCGAAAGAGGGCGGACCAGGGTACCAGCGGAAATCGTGTCAGTGCCGCCGGCCGTATTCTTCGTAGAACCAGGCGGCGCTGTCGATTCCCCGGTAGAAATTGGGCAGGTGAAACTTCTCGTTGGGCGCATGGGCGTCGCAATCGGGAAGGCCGAAGGCCATCAGGACCGTGGGTAGACCGAGTTTCTCCTCGAACATAGCCACCACTGGAATGCTGCCTCCTTCCCGGATGTAGACGGGCTCCTTGCCGAAGCCCTTGGTAATGGCCTCGTGCGCGGCCGTCACCGCGGGATGGTTCCGCGCCGTGAGGACGGGTTTCCCGGTACCGTGAAGGACGACTTCCACCTTGACCGAGGGCGGCGCAAGGCACCTTACGTAGTCTTCGAAGGCCCGGGCGATCTTGTCGGGATCCTGGTTCGGCACGAGACGCATGCTCACCTTGGCCATGGCCTTCGACGGTATCACGGTCTTTGAGCCCTCGCCCGTGAACCCGCCCAGCATCCCGTTGATGTCGAGGGTGGGACGGCCCCAGATGCGCTCCAGGGTCGAATAGTCCTTCTCCCCCATCACTTCCGGCAGTCCCAGCCGTTCCGCGAAGCGATCCTCGCTGAAGGGCAATGCCGCGATCGCGTTACGCTCCTCTTCGCTCAGGGGAACGACGTCGTCGTAGAATCCGGGTACCGTGATCCGGCCGTCCGGGTCCACCATCCGGCCCAGGATGGTGGATAGCACGTTGAGCGGATTGGGCACCGAACCGCCGTAGCCGCCCGAATGCAGGTCCTTTTTCGGTCCTTCGACCCGTACCTCCATGTACGCCATGCCACGCAGTCCATAACCGATCGAGGGCTGCTCGTAGTCGAACATGGTGGTGTCTGAGATCAGGACCACGTCTGCCGCCAGTTCCTTACTGTGGGCATCCAGAAAGGTGTCCAGGTTCTCGCTAGAGACTTCCTCCTCCCCTTCGATCAGCATGCGGACGTTTACCGGAAGGTGTCCGTTCTCTCGCAGATGGGCCTCCAGCGCCTTGACGTGCAGCCAGACCTGCCCCTTGTCGTCCGTCGATCCCCGTGCGTAAAGGTCGTCCCCCCGGACCGTCGGATCAAATGGATCGCTTTCCCACAATTCAAAGGGTTCGGCGGGCTGGACGTCGTAGTGGCCGTAGAAGAGGACGGTGGGCTTGCCAGGCGCGCCCAGCCATTCCGCCGTTACGATGGGATGGCCTGCCGTGGGGTTGACCGCCACTTTATCCAAGCCGATCCGTTCCAACTCGCCGGCAAGGTACCGTGCGCATCGGCGCAGATCCTCGCGGTGGTGGGGATGGGTGCTAACGCTGGGAATGCGGAGGAAGTCCTTCAATCCCTCCAGGGCCTGGGATCGCTGGCCTTCGAGATAGGATATGACGTTGTCCATGGTCCACGCTTCCGTTCGGATAGGGATCAAGAGTTTGGATTCAGTGTCTGTTCCTGGGTGCCGGCCCCATATGACGCGACCGGACCGGCACGCGCATCCTGAAGGTTACAGGAATAAAGGACGCCTGTGCAAGGAGAAAAACATATGGCTACCCGGTTCCGGATCACACCAGGTCAAATTGCGCGGGTTGCGGCCTTTTGCGGCCTTTTAAGGTACAGGCTGGTTGTGGGGGCTTGACAGTGCGCGAGGATGGTTTTAGACTGGTAGATTCGCAGTAAGACGTTCGACGCGATCAAGCTGTTATCGAAGTGCGACAGGGACCTTTTTCAGGACATCGGGAATCGGCATGCGGACCTACATCAGACAGTATCTGGGCGTGTTGCGCACGACAATCGGAACGGGGAACCTGAAGTTCTTCTACAGGTTTTTCATTTTGCTCCTTTTGTTGATGCTGGTCTACACGTTCCTGTTTCACGAGATCCAGGCCAAGGAAGGACGGGACTATACGTGGTTCACCGGTTTTTACTGGACGCTGACCACGATGACCACGCTGGGGTACGGCGACATCATCTTTACCAGCGATCTGGGCCGATTCTTTTCGATGTGCGTGCTCCTTACGGGACTGACGACACTGATCATCGTGCTTCCCGTGGCCTTTGTGGAGTTCATCTACCGGCCCTGGCTCAGCGCCCACTCCATCGCGCGGGCGCCCAGATCGCTGGACCGGAACTTCCGCGATCACGTGGTCATCACCCACTACGACGAGGTGACGAGTTCCCTTGCCGCCAGGCTCAAGCAGTACGGGAATGAGTATGCATTCATCATTTCCGACCTGGACGAAGCGCTGCTACTCCACGACAGGGGCCTCAATGTCGTCTACGGCGATCTGGATAACACGGAGACCTACCGGCAAGCGAACGTGGGCCAGGCGGCGCTGGTCGTGGCCACCGGCAAGGATACGCTGAATACCAGCATCGCGTTCACGATCCGGACTATCAACAAGGACATCCCTATCCTGTCCACGGCGAATTCTCCCGACTCCGTGGATATCCTCGA
This sequence comes from bacterium, assembly GCA_965225915.1. Taxonomy (GTDB): domain Bacteria; phylum JAAXHH01; class JAAXHH01; order JAAXHH01; family JAAXHH01; genus JAAXHH01. Next base: position 2,929,844 of record OZ245326.1, on the reverse strand, counting down.
ACTGGCGGGCTGCTCCCATGTAATTCAACTGGGCCAGCAGATGGGACAGCTCCTCGCCCGTCTCACCTCGAGCGTGGATTCGATGTCCCACGTACTTGGAAATGTCGAAGACCTGATGGTCGCCGACGCGAGCATCGTCGATACCCCGCTTATCGGCAGGACCCTGCGTGAAACCCGTCTCCGCGAATTGACCGGCGTAACGGTCGTCGGCGTGTGGGAGCGCGGCAGTTTCCAGGTGATCTCACCGGACACCCCGTTGGCCGAACGGATGATCCTGGTGCTCGTGGGAACGGAGAGCCAGATCACTTCCTACAATGAACTCTTCGCCATATACAACATTTCCGATCCCCCCATTGTCATCATCGGAGGCGGACGCGTCGGGCGTTCCGCCGGTATCACGCTGGTGGAAAGAGGGCTGGACTACCGAATCATCGAGCAGCAGGCCGACCGGATCCGGGATCAGAAGCACTACGTGCTGGGCGACGCGGCAGACATCGAAACCATGAAGAAAGCTGGCCTCATGGACGCGCCGACCGTCATCATCACCTCCCACGAAGACGACATGAACATCTACCTTACGATCTATTGCCGCAAGCTGCGGCCCGACATTCAGATCATCACCCGGGCGAAGCTGGAGCGAAACGTGGAAGCCCTTCACCGGGCGGGGGCCGACTTCGTCATGTCCTACGCATCCATGGGCGCCAACATCATCCTGAACCTGCTGAAGCGAAACGACATCGTCATGATCACGGAAGGGTTGAATTTCTTTCGCGTCGGACTTCCGACCGAACTGGCCGGCAAAACAATCGCCGAATCACAGGTTTACCCGGAAACGGGCTGCTACATCACGGCCGTCTTTACCGGGAAAGAAAGCATCGTGAGTCCCTCGCCGTCGATGGAGCTTTCTGCCGACTGCGAGATTCTCCTCATTGGAACGATTGAAGCGGAAAACAAGTACCTGGAGCGTTACGGCAAGAAACTATGAGCCCGGAGGCGTGTGGCAGCGTGTGGGCACGGAATGGATCCTTAAGTGGTACGCTAAACATCCCGGGTCGTCTGTCTAGCCGCGGCTATGCACTCCTCAAGGACCAGTTTCAGTTGGTCCAGTTCGGTTGCAAGAGCCGACCATGCCTCCTCCACCCCGTCCAGATTCCCTTCCCTGCCCATTTGTTCCAGTCGCTGAGCGGCATCAACAGTGTTCCGCGCCATGAATACACCGGCGGAACCCTTCAAAGTATGGGCATGCAGCCGCAGGTCCGCCGTGTTTCCGAGATCGATCGCCTCCCGAATGGCGGCCATCAATTTTGGACATTCCGCAATGAAGAGATCGGCCAGACCCGATATCACGGTCTCGTCTCCACCGAAATGCGTGACGGCCTTTTCCCAATCGATCAGCATCATGTCCGTTGAAGCCGTATTGAATCCCGAACCGGACGCTGCCGGTACAGGTACAGCCGGCCCGTCCTCGGCTTCCAGCGTCGGAAGCACTGCCACCCCTGGAACCTCAGGTGCGCTTTCCACGGCGGCATACAGCAGGTGAGACTGTATGGGTTTGGACAGGTAGCCGTCCATCCCGGCCTCGAGGCACTTTTCACGGTCGCCGCGCATGGCGTGGGCTGTCATCGCGATGATGGGGATATGGGCATTTCCGGTTTCGAGGCAGCGTATCGTCCGTGTCGCTTCCAGTCCATCCACCTCGGGCATCTGAACGTCCATCAGTATCAGATCGAATACGCCGGCTTCAAACCGTTCGACCGCCTCCCTGCCGTTGCTCACCACCGTGACCTCGTGGCCCCGGGACTCCAGCATGAGTACTGCGACCCGCTGGTTCACGACCCCGTCCTCCGCGAGGAGGATACGCCGCGGCAGAATCCCTTCCGACATGCCATTGAGTCCCTCTTCGAGCGAGGGGCCGCACGTGCCGGCTACCGTCTCCATGATGGCGTTCAGAAGGTCGGACTGCTTCACGGGCTTGCTGACTGTACAGGCGATTCCGAACGCTTTCCCGTAGTCTGGATCATCCCTTTGCCCGGCGGAAGCCAGCAGGATCAAACCGAAATTGCGTCCATCGGCCAGGCGGTGTATTTCCCGGGCGAGCCTGTAGTCTTCCATTTCCGGCATAGTTTCATCCAGAAGGACCAGTTGGATGGATTCTCCGTCATCACTTGAAAGGGCGTCGAGCGCTTCTGCGCCGCTGCCTGCTTCCCTCGATTTCATGGACCATTCCGTCAGCATTTCGACCAGGAATCGCCGATTGGTCGCGTGGTCGTCGATCACGAGAACCCGCAGGCCGGACAGCGATTCGGCGTTGGGGATCGTCTTTTCGGCCACGTCGCGCTGTTTTTCCATTTCGACGGTAAAGTAGAACGTGCTTCCCTGGTCCAGTTCGCTTTCGACCCAGATTTTCCCCTTCATCATGGCGGTCAATTGCGCACAGATGGCAAGCCCCAGTCCCGTGCCGCCATATTTACGAGACATGGAACTGTCCGCCTGGCTGAAGACGTCGAAGATCAGTTTTTGCTTATCCGCCGGAATACCTATGCCGGTGTCGGACACCGAGCAGGTCAGCGTCACGGTGTCTTCCGTCTCCGACTTCAGCGACATGGACAGGACCACTTCTCCCTTGTCCGTGAATTTGACGGCGTTGCCGATCAGGTTGATCACGATCTGGCTCAACCTGCCCGGATCGCCCACGAGGTGATCGGGAACGTCCGTAGTCACCTGGTACGCCAGTTCCAGGCCTTTTTTTGCCGCGGGAATCGACATGGCCTGTACGGTATTGGCAATTCGCTCCCGTGTTTCAAAGGGAATCGATTCGAGTTCCAGGCGGCCCGCCTCTATTTTCGAAAAGTCCAGTATATCATTCAAAAGGCCCTGTAGCGATTCCGTGGATTGATCGATCAGCCGCATGAATTCCAGTTGTCGGGACGACAGGTCGGTATTCAACATCAGCTGGGTCATGCCGGTGATGCCGTTGATGGGTGTGCGGATCTCGTGGCTCATGTTGGCGAGAAACTCGCTTTTAGCCCTGCTGGCCTCCTCCGCCGACTCCTTGGCTTCCTGGAGTTCCTGCTGAAACAGTACCATATCGTGGGTTGTCTGTTCCAACAGGGCATTCTGGCGATGTAGTTCGTGAGCGATCCGCGTGCGCTCCGCGTCGATCTGGCCGATCGAACGGGCGTTCCACCAGATCAGGATGTTGAAGGCGATCACGTTGCAGACGACAAAAAGAGAATGGCCGAATTCAACCCCGTAGAGACCCGCCCTTTCTCCCTGGAACTGCGCCCAGCCCAGTACAATGGGTATGAGGAAGGCCGCCGGGAGCAAGCGGCGGGCCATGAGGCCACCGGCCGTGGCGCTGACCAGCGTGGCCGCCGGTTCACGCCGGGGACGGGCGCAGAATATGCCAACGCACAGAACACCGAAACCCAGCGCGGAGTTCAGTGTGATGGGGATCACCCCGGAAACCCTGTACAGCACCAGGGTACTGTAGATCGCGCCGGCGAGGGAAAGCAGGGCGATGATACCGGCGTTCATGACGCAAACGTGGGACAGCCAGTGCCTCGGGCCGCGCAGGTCCAGCAGCAGGAGCGCCAAACCCACCAGCATGAAGGTAAAGGCGGTATGCGGGGCCATGCGGTTTCCGCTCAGGGACTCCGAGAACAACCACTCGTCGATACCCCTTTCGCCCACGTCCAGGCCAAACAGCTTGACAGCACCCAGTGCCATGAGAAGTCCCGCGCCGGCGAAACCGGTCCATCTGCGCCGCATGGAAGCGTTTCTCGGCAACAGGGCGCTCAGCGTCCAGCCGGCCAGCAGAAAGGCCGTGGCCGTAAGCGGATTCATGGGAACCCGGCCCGGGTTGATCAAGCCCCGCAGATCGGCGATATCGAACTGCCATCCGATGAGCACGAGCGCCGAACACGATATAACGATCCCGCTGCACAGGTAAGCGATTTTCAGTAGCAGCCGCGCCCATGTCGCATCGATTTCCGTAGAATTCATGACCTGCCTCCCCTTCACCGTAGACCGGTGGTTTTCAGGGGAAAATACCCCGAAGCAGTTTCGCCTGGGTCACCCTGTTGATCCCTTCTATCAATGCCGAAGTACGCAAATCGATCTTGTCATCGGATGCCCGGCGGATGGTTCGTTCAAAGGCGTCGATGAGGATGTTGTGCAGCCTGCTGTTGATCTGCTCGAGCGTCCACATGTAATTCTGGGTATCCTGCACCCACTCGAAGTACGAGACCGTTACACCCCCGGCATTGCCCAGGACGTCCGGCAGGACGAATACCTTCTTGTCCCCGAGTATTTCGTCCGCCTCGAGCGTCGTGGGACCGTTGGCTCCTTCCGCGAGTAGCCTGCATTTCAACCGTTCCGCGTTCTCGCCGGTGACCTGATTCTGCAGCGCGGCCGGTGCAAGGATGTCGCAGGGCAGCTCCAGCAGTTCTTCGTTGGTGACTTCGTCGGCCTCGGGATAACCCGAAAGGAAGCGGTTTTCCTCGCAGTACCTGAAGACGTCCTTCAGCGACAGTCCGTTGGGATTGTAGATGCCGGTGGTGACGTCGCTCACTGCGACCACCTTGACCTCGTCCTCATCCAGGAAACGGGCGGTATTGCTGCCCACGTTGCCGAAGCCCTGGACCACGGCCGTGGCGCCGTCGAGCGACATGCCCATGTGTTTCGCTGCCGCCTCGATCAGGTAGACCAGTCCGCGACCGGTAGCTTCTCGACGTCCCAGGGATCCGCCCAGCACGACGGGCTTGCCGGTAACCACGCCCGGTACCGTGTAGCCGGCCTGTTGACTGTACGTGTCCATGATCCAGGCCATGACCTGCTCGTCGGTTCCCATGTCGGGGGCCGGGATGTCCTTGTCCGGCCCGATGATGTCGATGATTTCCGACGTGTAACGGCGGGTGAGGCGCTGCAGTTCGCGGCGGGACAGGTCGGTCGGATCGATTCGGACGCCGCCTTTGGCGCCCCCAAAGGGAAGATTGATCAGCGCGCACTTCCAGGTCATCCACATCGCCAGTGCGGAGACCTCTCCCAGGTTCACGTCCTCGTGGTAGCGGATGCCGCCCTTGGTCGGCCCCATGGTGAGCAGGTGTTGCACGCGGTATCCGAAGACATTCTCCACGAGATGGTATTCGTCCCGCCGAAAGGGGAGCGTCACGATGTGTGTCCGCTGGGGGAAGAGCAGCCTCTCCCGGATGTTCTCGTCCAGCCCCATGATCTGGGCAGCCTTCAGAAACTGTTGCTGGGCCAGTTTGAACATGGCCGAATCCCATTCCCGGCTGCGCGCCCGGACGCGCTCTATTGCATAGTGTATGGAGCGGGAGAGCAGCGAGCTGTTGACCTGGGTCTTGACAATGTAATCCTGAGCGCCGGACTCAACTGCCGTGGCAGCCAGGGACACATCGTCCAGCCCGGTAAGTATGATGACCGGCATATCCGGCGCAGCCGCCCGGACGCTACGCAACGTGTCGAGGTCGGTGCTGTCGGGCAGAACCAGGTCCAGCAGCACCACGTCGAAGGATTCCTTTTCGATCAGTTCCAGCCCTTCCCGCAGCGTTCCCGCGACGCGGAGCTGGGACTTCAACCGACTGGCATCCATGAAATGGCGTATCATTTGCACGTGCACGGGATTGTCTTCGATCATCAGGACTTCGACGGAATGTACCGGCATGGTTTCCTCTCCAAGGCCCTAAACGCAGGGGGCCGTTTGGTATTTTTCAACGGCTTCCGACAGGTCGATAGTTCCTTCGTACAGGGATTTTCCGAGCACCACGCCCTCCAGGCCGTCGTCAACAGCCTTCGAGGCACGTTCCAGGTCGTCCAGCGAGGCCACGCCCCCCGACGCGATAACCCGCAGACCGCTGTCCCTGGCAAAGCGCGCCGTGGAACCGGTATCGAGACCGCTCATCGTACCGTCCCGGTCGATTTCCGTGTAGACGATCCTGCGAATACCCGCTTGCCTCATGGCGGTCGCCAGTTCGAGGGAGGTACACGATGCGCCGGACGTCCACCCCTTGACCGCGACCCGTCCCTCCTTCGCGTCGATCCCGACTACGATGCGCTCAGGCCCCCACCGCTCCACCGCCTGTCTCACCATATCGGGGTCTTCCACGGCCGCCGTACCCAAAATGACGCGCCGCACACCCAGGGAAAGCCACTGTTCAACCGCCTCGGGTGTTCGTATTCCGCCTCCGAGTTGTACCGGGATATCGATTTGTTCGAGGATGCGGACGACGCTCGCCGCGTTGCCCGCGTTTCCTGTGAAAGCGCCGTCCAGGTCGACCACGTGGAGGTAGGTGGCCCCTAGCGATTTCCACTGGAGCGCGACTTCCGAGGGGGACCGGTTATACACCGTCTCGCGGTCCTGCCTGCCCTGGTGGAGGCGTACGCACCGCCCTTGTCGTATGTCGATGGCCGGATAGAGTTGCATCACCGGAATCGCCCCCTGGAAAAAAGCTGTGATTTTCGCTTTCGGACGACCTGACCTTCGATAAAGATGACCCGAAGCGCGTCTGCATGTCAACACACAATTCCCTTGACACTGAAGGTAAAGTCGCCTAGTATTCCGTGGAATCCGGCACACTGGTCACCGGGTATCGTTGCCGCGCCATTGCCGGTTTCCCCGGACTTTTATTGATCTCCCCTCCGAATCCACCACGGTGTGCCGTTCGAATCCCGATGCCTGCCCTCATCGATTGCATCAAGCCCCTGTTAAAGGTCCATCCGCGTCTGGTGGACAACCTGAGGGAACTGAGCCGCGAGACGGAACATGAAGTCTATCTCGTGGGCGGTTGCGTCCGGGATGCGATCCTGGGCCGCACAGTCCATGACCTGGACCTGACGCTTGCAGGAGACGGACTGCGCCAGGGCGAAGCGTTGGCGGCCCGACTGCGATGTCCCTTCGTACCCCTCTACGACGCGGCGAGAACAGGCCGCATCGTGCTGCGCCGCCGGTATACGATCGATATCGCCTCCTTCAAGGGACCGACACTCGAGGATGATCTGAGCAAACGGGACTTCACCGTCAATGCCATGGCCGTCCGTCTGGCGGACGTCCTGGACGGTCAGCCGTCGATCATCGATCCCTGCGATGGAGCGATAGACCTCGCATCACGACGGCTGAAAGCCATATCCAGGGATTCCTTTCATGAAGACCCGCTGCGCATGTTGCGTGCGCACCGACTTGCCGGCCAGTACAACCTCGACATCACACCGGAGACGGCGGCGTGGATCAAGGAGTGCAACGAAGGGTTGCGCAATGTTTCTGGCGAACGTCTCCTGTACGAAATTGCCTTGACCCTGAGGCCGCGCAGTACGGCGGACCGCATTTCCGCCATGATCGGGACCGGGGTGTTCGAAGCCCTGTTCCCCGGATGGACAGGACCGGCAACACCAGTGCTGGTCCGGAGCCTGGAACGAACGGACCGGCTCATCGTCCGGGATGTTTTCTGCGAGGATCACAGTCTTTACGCCCACCTGCCGGGATATGCCTCAAAACTGGCGGGCAACCGCTCCAGCCTGTGGATCCTGCGGCTGGCATCCCTAGTTTTACACTTCATCCGTGAAAAAGGTCGCGAACCAGCGCTCGTTCTCGTCGAACAGACGGCCGACCGGTTGAAGCTCAGCAACCGGGAACGGCAGTCACTGCACCAGTTGACCCTTGGAGCAAAGAGGCTGCTCGAGCGGGTTGCCTCCCGCATCCCGCTCGACGACGACCTCTGTCGGATCATTCGCACCGCGAAAGACGAAACGCCCGGCGTCGCGCTCCTGGCGCTGGCTCATGGAACGGAAGCGGGTTCACATGCCGCGGGACACGTCGGCGACGCCATAAAACGGCTTCTTCGGTTGTACAGCCGGTACAGGAAGGTCCGGGCAACGGGCCTGCTGTTAAACGGCATGGACATCATGGGCGATCTGAATATCCCGGCGGGACCGGAGATCGGCCGCATGCTGGATAAGCTTGGAAATATACAGGTACTGCACGATATTCGGACCAGGGAAGAGGCCCGAAAGCTACTCTATGACGCCCCTGATACCGCCGTGGCCCCCCCCACGGTGAGGTGAGGTCCGGTCCGAGGAATGCGATCGTGAGACTTTGCACCACCCTTCAAATGCGGTCGATCGACTGCCGAACCATCGATGGCCACGGCCTGTCCGGCTTCGAGCTCATGGAAAGGGCGGGCTGCCGGGTCGCCGAAACCGCGCAGCGGTTGCTGGGCGGCGTGGTCGGCAGGACGATCGCAGTGGTGTGCGGCAAGGGGAATAACGGGGGTGATGGATTCGTGGCAGCCCGGTATCTCCACCAATGGGGCGCTTCGGTAGGTTGTTTCGTGCTGTCCGGCAGACCGGCCGTGTCCGGAGATGCCGCACGGCACCTGGACCGGCTCGAGGAGGCCGGCCTGTCACCGGCCTTCCTGGTAGACGTTCCGCTCAGGTTGCCTGATCGCTCCCCGGCGCTGATCATCGACGCGCTCCTCGGCACCGGACTGAGCGGACCGCCCCGTGACCCGTACGGACCGGCTATCGCCGAGATCAACCGTTGCCCTTCCCCCGTTTTGTCCATCGATATCCCGTCGGGTCTGGCGCCTGAGTGCGGGTATCCGCAGTCCCGTTCCAGCGAGGACTGGACGTGCGTCCGGGCAGACCACACCCTGGCGATCGGCCTGATGAAAGTCGATATGGCGACCTATCCCGGCAGGGCCTGGAGCGGCAGTGTGGAGGTTGCGGACATAGGGTTTCCCGACGAGGTCATTGAAGCGGAACAGTTATACCTCGCCATGCCGGAGCGGAACGAGATGGCCGGCTTGATTCCGGCGTATATGCCCGGCGATCACAAGGGGAGCCGGGGCCGTGTCGCTGTTGTCGCGGGTTCAGCCGGCATGGCGGGTGCCGCCACGCTGGCTTCCCGCGCCGCACTGCGCAGCGGAGCGGGTATGGTCATGCTCGGATCGCCCGTGAGCCTCATGGGCGCCCTGACGGCCAAACACACGGAAGTGATGCTTCGCAGCCTGCCGGAAACAGCCGAAGGGACCCTGTCCCTCGCGGCCGCGCCCGACATCGAATCACTGCTGTCCTGGGCGGACGTGCTGGCTATCGGTCCGGGTCTCACGAGACATGAAGAAACTACGGCCTTGGTAAGGCGGGTCGTATCGAACAGCGAGAGACCTGTAGTCATCGACGCGGACGGCGTAAACGCCTTCTCCGGTCACGGCGGCGACCTGGCTGAAGTACAACCTGAAATCATCATGACACCCCATGTATTCGAATTGTCCCGGTTGACAGGCATACCCGTGGAGGAAATCGAAAACCACCGTATCGAGGCCGCGAGGCAAACCGCCTTATCCCTGAAAGTGACCTTGGTCCTGAAGGGCGCCGCCACGCTCGTGGCTTCCCCCTGTGGACGGGTATCCGTGAATCCAACGGGGAACCCGGGTATGGCCACCGCCGGATCGGGGGACGTGCTCACCGGAATCATCGCCGCCCTGCTCGGACAGGGACTAGGCTCGTGGGACGCAGCCCGCCTTGGGGTCTATCTCCACGGTCTGGCCGGTGATCTCGGCGCGGAGGTCATGGGTCCGCACAGCCTGGTGGCCGGCGATCTCACAGTCCATCTACCCGGAGCGTTTTTGAGAACGTCCGAAGCGCAGGTTTCACCTTGAAAAAGGAAGGGTGCCGTGGACACGACGTTTGACCGAGAGGCGCTTGAAGTGATCGTGGGCCGGGCCTTGCGCGAAGACGTGGGAGACGGCGACATCACCACCGAGTGGACGATTGCTTCGGATGCCTTCGCACACGCCCGATTCGAGGCCAGGCAGCCGGGCATCGTTTCGGGTCTCTACCCGGCGTACCTCGCGTACCGAGGGGTCGATCCCGACCTTGAATTCCAGGCTTTCCTTACCGATGGCGATGGGGTAGAGCTCGGTCAACCCATCGCGGAAGTAAGGGGCGCTGCGCGGTCGGTGCTTACCGGTGAACGCACCGCGCTCAATTTCCTGCGACACCTTTCCGGTATCGCTTCGATGACCCGGCGATACGCGGACGCCGTAGGGGACACCAACACCCGGATCGTCGATACACGCAAGACGACACCCGGTCTCCGCGTGCTGGAAAAACGGGCCGTACTGCACGGCGGCGGTGGCAATCACCGCTTCGGTCTCTACGACATGGTGCTGATCAAGGACAATCACATCGCCGCCGCGGGGGGCGTGGACGCCGCTTGTCACCTGTGCAGATCGAACATGGAGAAATCCGGCAAGCGGGTCGCCATCGAGGTGGAGACCAGCGACCTGGTCCAGGTCGCGGAGGCGGTGCGCAACGGGGCGGACTGGATCATGCTGGACAATATGGGCGATGACCAGATGCGGACGGCGGTCCAGCACATACGCGCTGGTTCTCCAGGAGACCGGCCCATCGTGATCGAGGCGTCGGGAACGATCACCCTGGACCGGCTGGGGACGGTCGCGGAGACCGGCGTCGACGTCATTTCCATCGGCGCTCTTACCCATTCCGCGCCCGCGCTCGATATCAGCCTGAATTTCGATACGTCCGCGTGAATCAGGCGCTATAGGGATGGAGGCGGTCCGCCACAATCCCTGACATTCGACCCAGCGTCCAATCCGATCCGGAACAACTATGAAACATCAAGACAAGGCCGATTGGTTCGACGGATTCCAGGACCACTACGACCCGGACCGGTTACGCGCGAGGCTGTCGTCGGGCTATTTCGGCCGTGTACTTGAATACAGTGAACGCGTGACGTCCACCAACGACGTGATCCTGGACATGGCCGAACGCGGCGCACCGGACGGGGCCGTCTGTCTGGCCGATGAGCAGACAGCCGGCAGGGGACGCCGCGGTTGCGGGTGGTTTTCTCCGCCGGGATGTGGCATATGGACTTCCTTCCTGCTGCGGCCGCATCTGCCCGTAGCACGGACCCCTCCGCTCACACTTTGCGCGGCCGGGGCCGTCGCGCGTTCTTTGGAAGCGGCCGCCGAGGTAGACGTTAAGATAAAGTGGCCGAATGACCTGTTCATTCGAAACCGCAAGGTCGCCGGCATACTGGCCGAGTCCCGGGACATATCCACGGACGGACCCGTCATCGTGGTGGGCATGGGTATCAACGTAAATCACACGGAGGAAATGTTCCCGGCCGAGATTGGCGATTCCGCCACGTCGCTCCGCATCGAATCGGGTGGTCCGGTATCGCGCCAGGACTTGTTCCTGGCCATCGCAGCGTCTTTTGAATCCGCCTACCGGGACTACCTCGAATCCGGACCCGCGCCTCTTCTTGCCGAGGTCGATTCCAGATTGGCGTGGCGCGGCCGGATAGTCACTACCGAAAGCCCCGCTGGCGCCATCGGCCGCCTTTCCCGTATCGATGAAGAAGGCGGCCTGGTGCTCGAAACAGAAGACCACGGCCCCATCGTCATCCGGTCCGGCTCCATCCGGCTCCGATCCGATCGATAACACCTCATTGCGTCACACTGTCGAGCACCACGCCAAACAAAAAAAACTTGCTTTCCGCGATCCTCTTTCGTAAATTAGCACTCTAGACGTTTGAGTGCTAAACATGAACGTGGTACTCGTTGGATTTAAAGCATTTAGGTGACCAAAGAGTGCGAATCAGGACGTCCTGTTCGCCGTGACCAGTAACGCCTGGACAATAACCGGGCAATCATAGGGGGAAGTAGAAGTGGCAGCAAAACAACTTTCGTTCGACGCAGAAGCCCGACAGGCGCTCAAAAGAGGTGTGGACGCCCTGTCGGACGCGGTTCGTGTCACCATGGGTCCTAAGGGTCGATGCGTCGTGCTCGACAAGAAATTCGGTTCACCCACCTTCACGCTGGACGGTGTTACGGTGGCCAAGGAGATCGAGTTAGAGGACAATTACGAAAACATGGGCGCGCAGATGATCAAGGAAGCGGCGTCCACGACCAGCGACGTGGCCGGTGACGGGACCACGACGGCGACCGTACTGGCCCAGGCGATTTTCGCGGAAGGGCTCAGGAACGTGACTGCCGGCGCCAATCCCATGGATCTCAAGAGGGGCATCGATAAAGCCGTATCCGAAGTGGTAAATGCGATCGTGGACATGTCAAAGGGCGTGGAAGGCCGGAAGGAAATCGCCGAAACAGCAACGGTATCCGCCCATGGCGACTCGACCATAGGCGACCTGATTGCGGACGCGATGGAGAAAGTCGGCAAGGACGGTGTCATCACGGTCGAAGAGGCCAAGAGCATGGAAACCTTCCTCGACGTTGTAGAAGGCATGCAGTTCGACCGTGGTTACCTCTCGCCTTATTTTGTCACCGACTCCGGGTCCATGGAAGCGGTGCTCGAAGACACCAAGATCCTGATTCACGACAAGAAGATCAGCGCCGTCAAGGATATCTACCCCGTCGTCGAAAAGATCGCCCAGAGCGGGTCTCCGCTGCTGATCATCGCCGAGGACATTGAGGGTGAAGCCCTTGCCCTCCTGGTGGTCAACAAGCTCCGTGGAACCTTGAAGGTCGCCGCGGTCAAGGCGCCTGGATTCGGCGATCGCCGCAAGGCCATGCTCGAGGATATCTCGATTCTGACGGGTGGAACGGTCATTTCCGAAGACGCCGGTTTCAAACTGGAAAACGTGACCGTCGGCGACCTCGGATCGGCCAAGCGTATCAATATCGACAAGGACAACACGACGATCGTCGAAGGCGCCGGCGGCACCGACGCGATCCAGGGACGCATCAACCAGATCCGCGCCCAGATCGAGGAAACCACCTCCGATTACGACCGCGAGAAGTTGCAGGAACGCCTGGCCAAACTGGCGGGCGGCGTGGCGGTTATCAACGTGGGCGCCGCAACGGAAACGGAGATGAAGGAAAAGAAGGCCCGTGTCGAGGACGCCCTCAACAATGCCAAGGCGGCCATCGAGGAAGGGGTCGTGCCGGGCGGCGGAGTCACGTTCATCCGCGCGCTCTCCTCGCTGGACAAGGACCTGGGTATGGAAGGCGACGAAGCGGTTGGCGCCAGTATCGTGCGCAAGGCGCTCGAGGCGCCCGTGCGGCAGTTGGCGGAAAACGCCGGCCTGGAAGGTTCCATCATCCTTCAGAAGATCCGGGAAAACGAGGGCGGTTACGGTTACAACTTCGAGACGGACACTTACGGTGACATGTCCGCTACGGGCGTGATCGAGCCGGCCAAGGTTTCCCGAGTCGCGCTGCAGCACGCCGCGAGCATCGCCGGTCTGCTGATCACCACCGAGGCGCTGGTGGCGGAACTCCCGGAAGACACCCCGCCTCCGGCCATGCCCCATGGCGGCGGCATGTATTAAAGGTAACCGGTCTATAGCCGATACCAGAAAACCCCCGGTGGCGTCATCGGGGGTTTTTTCTTGCTAACGGCCATACCCTGCTTCTATATTTCCCGGTAGATCAGCGGCTGTTCGGGATTATTGCCAGGGACACGGAGCGACCATGAGAAACCCGGTGGTTATAGAACGCGCGGAACGACTGCACCAGGTGCCGCTGAACCGACCCCTGGAAATGTCGCGATACCTGAGACGGCTGGCCGCCAGGGGAATCGAGCCCATCGACCTGACTACGGGCTCGGTCGATAACCCCATCCAGCAGGAAATCATCGAACGGATTTTCAGCACCATGGCGGCTCCGGACAGTCCGCATGGTCCGGGCGACCCGGTCGAAGCGGGACGGCTTGCCGCCGCGGAGTTCCGAAGGGTATTCAGCAACTGGTTCGCGTACCGATTCGACGTGGAGATCGATCCGGCCGTGCACGTCCTTCCCTTCGCGGGCGCTGCAACCGGACCGGCCAGCGTGGCCATGGCGCTGGTAAATCCCGGGGAAACCGTGCTGATCCCCGACCCTTCACACCCGGCGTACAGAACCAGCACCGTGCTGGCGAACGGCCAGGTCCATTCCTATCCCCTGCACGGCCGAAACGATTTCCTGCCCAACCTGAAGCAGATAGACCCCCGTGTCGCCGGGCAGGCCAAACTGATGTACCTCGGTTATCCGAACGACCCCACCGGGACCGTGGCGGACCATTCTTTCTTTCGGGAACTCGTCGATTTCGCACGCAGGCATAATATCATCGTCTGCCACGACGCTACCCAGCACTTTCTGACCTATGACGGGATCGAAGCACCCAGCCTGCTGCAGACCCCAGGCGCGATGAACCTGGGCATCGAGTTGTTCTCCCTTTCCGTGCTGCCCGGAGGCGTGTTCCGCGATCTGAGCGTAGCGGTCGGCAATCCGTCCGCTCTGGCCGCAATGGCGCAGTTGACCACCCATATGCACGCCCCGATGCTCCCCGGACTTCAGGCTGCAGCGGCCACGGTGTTTCCGGAATTAAACCAGCACGTAGAAGAAGTGACTTCGAAATACCAGCTGCGGCGGGACCTGATGGTCTCGGGATTGCGAAACCTCGGCTGGAACCCGAGCATTCCCAAAGGCGGTCCGTACGTGTGGCTTCCCGTACCGCCCCGCTATACCTCCGTTCGATTCAGTATACTGCTGCGCAAGGCGGGCGTGTTTGTAGTGCCCGGCGTGTACCTGGGCGAATACGGCGAAGGATACGTCCGAATGGCCTTCAACTGTACCGAGTCGCAGATACAGACCGTGCTGGAACGGATGGACCGGCAGATGTCCCGCTTCCGGTTACGCAAGCGGGCGTTCCCTGCAGTCAGCCTCGCCTGAACGGATCATCACCATGCCCGAAGACTGGATCAGCGTGCGGGATATTCGCGCCTTTGGTCATCATGGCGTGACTAACCGGGAACGGACGAACGGGCAGGTATTCGAAGCAGATATCGCACTGCGTCTGGACCTGTCGGAGGCTTCCCGTACGGACAGCCTGGCGGACACCGTCGATTACGCGGAAGTATGTCTGAGTGTGGGGCGGATCCTCGGCGGCGAACCGTGCCGGCTGCTGGAGCGCGTCGCCGGCCGCGTGGCGGACGCACTGCTCTCGTCCTATCCCCAGGTGGAACAGGTCGTGGTCCGAGTGCGGAAACCCCGCGTGGCAAGAGCCCTGCGCTCAGGCGTAGTCGAGGTCGAGTTGAAAAGGAGCAGGGAGACGGGAAGTTCAGGCCGGTAGGGTGTGAAATGGCGTCAGTCGCTTTGGGGCTGGGCAGCAACATCGGAGATCGGATCGCGTGGTGCCGCAAGGCGGTCCAGGAGCTGACGAATCATCCGGAGATCCGGATCGTCAAAGGCTCGGCATGGTATGAAACGCGGCCGGTAGGCTACGCCATCCAGGCAGACTTCGTCAACGGCGCAGTCCTCCTCGAGACCACCTTGGCGCCCATGCGCCTGCTGGATGCATTAAAAGGAGTCGAACGGCGCCTGGGACGGTCCACGACGTGGAAAAACGGACCCCGCGAAATCGATCTCGACCTTCTGCTTTACGACGATCTGGTACTCGATCTTCCCGGCCTTGCCCTTCCCCACCCCGCCATGGCCGATCGAGCCTTCGTTCTCGTTCCCCTGGCGGAGATCCACCCGACCCTGGTTCATCCGGTACACGGGCGAACCGTATTGGAACTGCTGGAAGATCTTAATCCGACGGACCATCTCGTCCGTTACCTTGCCGGCCCGCAACCGGAGATCCCATGGAAGCGAAGAACAGCGACCTGATCACGGTGATCATGGCTGCAGGAAAGGGCAACCGGATGCATTCCGACCTGGCCAAGGTGCTGCACAGGTTGAACGGCAGGCCGATGATTCACTATGTGCTCGATACCGCCCGCGCGCTCGGCTCACGCCGGATCATCGTCATTGTCGGCCACCAGGCGAACACGGTACGCCGTGAACTCGCCGGCTGGCCCGTGGAGTTCGTCGTCCAGGAGGAGCAGCTGGGTACGGGGCATGCGGTCCACCAGGCCAATCCCCTGTTGACCGGCGAAAATGGCATCGTGCTGGTCCTTGCCGGTGATTCGCCCCTGATTCGCCCCTCCACCCTGGAGGCCCTGATCCTCGCGCATCGCCATGAACGCGCCGCCGCCTCCGTACTAACCGCCCAGGTCCCCGATCCCACGGGCCTGGGCCGTATCATTCGCGACGACGCCGGACGCATAGATCGGATCGTGGAAGAGAAGGATGCGACCGCGGAACAGCGCGCCTTGCTGGAGATCAATACCAGTATGTACTGTTTCGAACCCTCCCTGCTGATTCAGGCCCTGGATCACCTTACGCCTCAAAACATGCAGGGTGAATTCTACCTGACGGATACCATCGGGATTCTCCGGCGACAGGGCCACCGCATTGCGGACGCCGAGGCTGACACACCGCAGGAAACTATCGGGGTGAACACGCCGGAACACCTGTCAGCGGCCGAAAACTGGCTGCTCGAACGCGAGCGAGCGAGCGCGCTACGCACGGTAAAAAACAGTTGACACCTTCTGCTTCAGTCTGTATATATAGTGGTCTGGTTAGCGAGTTGAGTTCCGCCTGTCGAACCTGGGTTCGATTTGAAGGTCAGCATGGTCAGCATGGTCAGCTCGGGTAGAACTGTGTCTAGGCCGGGGTAGAAAAGGGGGATCGCATGGTGAAAGGAACTGGTCAATGAGTTACTGTTGGTACCCTCCCTATATTTCCCTTCCTGATGTTCTTCCCTAGTTCATTCCCCGGTATTCTTTGGAAAATCAAGATCGTTTGTCGTACGGTCCAGACTGAGACCGGTCACCGGACGCGAACCGTGTGGGCGCAACCATGACGAGACAAGTCATCAAACCCGCGACAAACCGGCCGTTCCAGGATCAGGGCAGTAATCGGAACGGCAATCGCGGGCGCGTTCGGGTGCTCGAGGGCGTTATCGTTCTTCTGATCGGACTGAACGCCTACCTGTTTTACTCCGTGGCCACCTCGTCCGCTTTCTTCTCGTCCGCTGAACCATTCGCCGAGAAGGTCGTAGACCCGTCGGTTTTCCAAATCCAGGTGGAAGTCCTTAACGGATGCGGGGAACGGGGAATCGGACAGTTGGCGATGAGATACCTGAGAGATAAGGGATTCGACGTGGTCAACATCGACAACGCGGATCACTTCGAGTATCGCGAAACGATCGTGCTGGACCGCAGGGGAACGGAAGGGCCGTCCGAGGCCGCCCGCGCGGTCGGCGGAGCGCTGGGAACGCATAACGTCCTTCTTCAGCGTAACGAAGACCGCATGGTGGACGTATCGGTGGTCATCGGCAAGGACTACTACGAACTGTTGTTTCACGAGGAGAACGACTGACCGTGGCGTTGGCATCGCAGGAAATCGCAGAGCAGGCAACCCTTTCCATGCTGGCCAAGAATGCGGCGGATGTGATGATTATCGATCTCAGGGGACTCTCCTCGATAACGGATTACTTCGTCATTGGGACGGCCGGTTCCGAACCGCAGATCAAAGCTGTCGTCGAGCAGATAGCGGGGGATCTCAAAGAGAGTGGGACGATACCGCTGCACACGGAAGGCAAGCAAAGCTGGCGGTGGGTCCTGCTCGACTACGCGGACGTGGTCATACACGTGTTCAGGGCCGAAGTCCGCTCGTTCTACGGTCTCGAACGACTCTGGGGAGACGCGCCCAGGATCACCGTTTCAACAGATGCGGAAACGGGTGAAATAATACGCGAGTCCGATACGGGTGTCACCGTGGACAAGGTGGACGCACTGGAACTCGAGGCATAGGATTTGGGCATACTCGTAGTCGGCACGGTGGCGTTTGATTCGGTGAAAACGCCGGAAGGAGAAGCGAACGACGCGATCGGGGGTTCGGCGACCTACTTTTCGGCGGCCGCCGGTTTCTACGCGCCGGTGGATGTCATCGCCGTCGTGGGACGTGATTTTCCCCTTGATTCTCTGAATTTCCTGCGGAATCGGCAGGTCGACCTGTCGGGCCTGGAAGTGAAGGAAGGCAAGTCCTTTCGCTGGGCCGGCGAATACGCGGACAACATGAACGACCGTCGTACGATCGATACGCAGTTGAACGTGTTCTCCGGTTTTCGACCCGTACTGGCGGATCGGCATCGCGAGCACGATCATGTGTTTCTCGCGAATCTCGATCCGGACGTGCAGCAGGAAGTGCTGAGACA
Source organism: bacterium (assembly GCA_965225915.1). Taxonomy (GTDB): domain Bacteria; phylum JAAXHH01; class JAAXHH01; order JAAXHH01; family JAAXHH01; genus JAAXHH01. The sequence goes on along the minus strand of OZ245326.1, from coordinate 2,911,760 downwards.
GTCGAATCGTTCAGGCATCGTCGCCTGCGATACGATGGACTACTGGATCGACGGAAAACGGGAGTCCCTGCTGTCGACGCTGAACCAGGTGGACGTGTTGATCATCAACGACGGGGAGGCCCGTCAACTGGCAGATGACTACAATCTCGTGCGGGCGGCAGGCCGCATTCTGGATCTCGGCCCGCGGGCGGTTGTCGTCAAACGAGGAGAACACGGCGCGACGCTCTGGACCGAAGACACCTATTTCGCCATCCCATCGTACCCGGTAGCCTCCGTGATCGATCCGACGGGGGCGGGGGACACATTCGCCGGTGGCTTCATGGGATATCTCGCCCAATCGGGCGATAAGGGCGTCCGTGCCTTGAAACGAGCCATGATTCACGGCAGTGTCATGGCTTCGTTCAATGTGGAAGATTTCAGTGTCCGGCGCCTCGAATCACTCACCGAGGGAGAGATTTCGGACCGGCACGATCGATTTATGGAGATGATTACCCCTTGACCGGCATCATGTTCGAAGAGACGGATCAGACATGAATTTCACGACCATCCGGTGGGACCGCGGCGAAGAGGCCCTGGTACTGCTTGACCAGACGCGGCTGCCCGGCGAAGTGGCATACGAGACCTGCCGGGATCTCCAGGCCGTGGTGGAAGCCATCAAGCGCCTGAAAGTACGCGGCGCGCCTGCCATCGGCGTCGCCGCCGCTTACGGGGTCGTCGTCGGGGTTCAGCACAGCGGAGCCATCGATCACGCGTCCTTCAGCCGGGAAGTCGACGCCGTTTCGGACGCCCTCGCGGCAACGCGGCCCACGGCGGTCAACCTGTTTTGGGCCCTGGAGAGAATGCGCCGGACTGTCCGGGAACACCACGACGCACCGGTGGAGGACCTCAAGGAAGCCCTGCTAAAGGAAGCGCTTACGATACAGTCGGAAGACGAAAACACGTGCCGCCGGATCGGTGAACACGGCGCCGGGCTGCTCCGGTCCGGACAGACGGTGCTCACGCACTGCAACGCCGGCGCGCTGGCCACATCGGGGGTCGGTACGGCCCTCGCGGTGGTGTACCAGGCACATAGCGAGGGCAAGCGGGTCCACGTATACGCGGACGAAACGAGGCCAGTCCTTCAGGGTGCCAGGCTGACTTCCTGGGAACTGGCGCAGGCGGGCATCGGTGTTACGCTCATCTGCGACAGCATGGCCGCCCAGGTGATGAAGGAAGGCCGGATCGACTGCGTGATCGTAGGCGCGGACCGCGTGGCCGCCAACGGTGACGTCGCCAACAAGATCGGCACCTACAGCGTGGCCGTGCTGGCTGACGCGCACGACGTACCCTTTTACGTGGCGGCGCCTTTCTCTTCGATAGACCTGTCCATCGAAACGGGCCATGAGATCCCGATCGAGGAACGCGAAGCCGCCGAAATCAGCCAGGGGCCGGGCGGACGTACCGCGCCCGAGGAGGTGGAGGTTTACAATCCCGCATTCGACGTAACCCCGTCCCGTTACGTTTCTGCAATCATCACGGAACGCGGTGTAGCCAGGCAGCCGTACACCGAAAGTCTCGCCGCGATGTCACACCAGGTATGGGAACCGGCCGTTTCCGGGTAAAGGAGCGTTTACAATTCATGAAGACACCGACGGTAAAAAAGGAAGACCTGCAGCGTGACTGGCACGTCGTGGACGCCAGCGGAAAGGTGCTGGGCAGACTGGCCAGCGAAGTGGCCCAAATCCTGCGCGGAAAGCACAAGCCGATCTACTCGCCGCACCTCGACACCGGCGACCACGTCATCGTCATCAACGCGGAAAAAGTGGTGCTGACCGGCAAGAAGGCCCAGAACAAGATTTACTACCGCCACAGCGGTTATCCCGGCGGTTTGAAGGCGGTCAGCTATGAACGCATGGCTGCCCGGCATCCCGATCGCGTGCTGCGCATGGCCATCAAGGGCATGCTGCCGCACAACGCGCTTGGTCGCCAGGTTTTTCGTAAACTCCGCGTGTACTCCGGCGCGGGACACCCACATAGCGCCCAGAAACCGGTCGCGCTGGATATATAAGGAGAGTTACGAAGCATGAATTCGGATACCCATGGACACCACGCGGTGGGCAGAAGGAAGCGCGCAATTGCCAAAGTCTGGCTGCGGACGAAGAAGGATGGCGCAAACCACGTGGTCAACGACAAACCGTTTCTCGACTACTTCGATCGTCCCGGTCTCGTCGCCGCGATCGAGGAACCCCTGGTGCTCACAGAAATGAATGACAGCGTGGTCGTGTTTGCCCGGACCTTCGGCGGCGGAAAGTCCGGCCAGGCTGGCGCATTGAGGCTTGGTATCGCGAGGGCGCTGAAGGACATGGACGAAAGCCTGCAAGCCCCGCTGCGCAAAGCGGGCATGCTGACGCGGGATTCACGCATAACGGAACGCAAGAAATACGGACTGGCCGGTGCGCGGAAGCGGTTCCAGTTCTCGAAGCGCTAATACACAGGATGCAGGCGTAACCTGCCTGCCAGACAAGGAGATTAGGACCGCCAATGGGTATACCGACCATACAAGACCTGCTGGGCGCAGGCGTTCACTTCGGTCACCAGACCCGGCGCTGGAACCCGAAGATGAAACAGTTCATTTTCGCGGAGCGCAACAATATATACATCATCGACCTGAAGAAGACGCTCAGCCAGATCGAAATCGCGTACAACGCCGTACGCACGGCCGTCGAGAACGGCCAATCCGTGCTCTTCGTGGGTACGAAGAAGCAGGCCCGTCCCGTCATCATCGAAATGGCGCAGCGGTGCGGTATGTTCTACGTCGCGGAGCGCTGGCTCGGTGGCATGCTTACGAACTTCCAGACGATACAGACCAGCGTCAAGCGGCTGGAAGAACTCGAAAAGATGAAAGAACACGGCACCATGGAAGCGCTGACGAAAAAGGAAGCCGCGAGGCTGGAAAAAGAGCGCGAGCGCCTGCAGAAGGTCCTTGGCGGAATTCGTGACATGCGTGACTTGCCCGGTTTCATTTTCGTGGTGGACGCCCGCAAGGAGCGTATTGCCGTCGCGGAGGCAAATACCCTGGAGATCCCCATCGTCAGCATCCTCGATACGAACTGCGATCCCGATCTGATCGACTATCCCATACCCGGTAACGACGACGCCCTTCGTTCCATCAGTCTCATCACGGAAGCCGTGGCGAGCGCTGTCGAGGACGGGCTGCGTAATTCCGGCCGGGCCGTTCCGTCGGATGAAATGCCGGTCGAAGAAGTCGAAGTGCAGGCGTAAGCCCGGATTCGTGGCCGGAGAAAGGCGGCCGTAGCGGATGATCGACTTTCGCTAAGATTTTTTCGAATTTATGACTATATCAGCAAGCGACGTGAAGACATTGAGGAATCAGACCGGGGCCGGAATGATGGACTGCAAGCGGGCACTCGAAGAGTCCGAAGGCAGTATCGAAAAGGCGGTTACGCTACTGCGTGAAAAGGGCATCATGGCGGCTTCGAAGAAAAGCAGCCGGGAAGCGAAAGAAGGAATCATCCATACCTACATCCATCCTGGCAGCCGCATCGCCACCATGGTCGAGATCAACTGTGAAACCGATTTTGTCGCCCGGAACGATTCCTTTCAGAATCTGGCCCGCGATATCGCCATGCAGGTAGCGGCCACACGTCCCCTCGCCGTGGACCGGGAACAGATTGACGAGTCCGTCCTGGACCAGGAGCGGGAGATCTACCGGAACCAGGCCCGGAACGAGGGCAAGCCCGATCACATCATCGACCGGATCGTCCAGGGCAGGATCGACAAATTCAACCAGGAGAACTGCCTGTTGGAACAGACATTCATCCGGGATACCGACAAGACGGTGCGGGACCTAATCACGGAGGCGGTAGCCACGCTGGGTGAAAACATCATGGTAAGGCGGTTCGTCCGGTACGAACTGGGCGGAGAATAGCGCGCCGAACACCCCAGCCGGTTTGATCGATACCGGTTTATCCGATGCCAACGAGGTGTATCGTGGAAGCGAAAGAGATATTAAAAGAAGCCAGTCGGAAAATGGATCAGTCCGTTGAGGTGCTTCGCATGGAACTCGCCGGTGTCCGCGCCGGCCGGGCCAATCCTGCGTTGCTGAACAATATCCAGATCGAAGCCTACGGGACCATGACGCCCATAAACCAGGTCGCTAACATAAACACGCCGGACGCGCGCACGATTTCGATCCAGCCGTGGGACAAGCAGATGATTCCCGAATTAGTCCGGGCCATCCAGACCTCCGACCTGGGACTGATGCCCAATTCCGACGGTAACGTAATCCACCTGCCAGTTCCTTCGCTGACCGAAGAGCGCCGGCTCGAATACGTGAAGCTGATCAAGAAAATCGGAGAGAACGGTAAGGTTGGAATCCGGAACATCCGCAGGGAGATGAACGAACGCGTCAAGGCCGAAGAAAAAGCCCACCGGATATCGGAAGACGAAAGCAAACGGCATCAGAAGACCATTCAGGATCTCACCGACCAGCATACCTCCTCCATCGACAGCGCGATATCGGTAAAAGAAAAGGAAATCCTGGAGATTTAGGCGGAAGCCGGTCATCCGGGTCCATACTCGCCGGCTGGAACACGGGGGCTGACGTGGGTCGCGACGCACAGAAAGAGCGGGCGGTCTCAGAAGGATTGGACCCTGAGCGCATGCCCCGCCACATCGCGTTCATCATGGACGGCAACGGGCGGTGGGCGAAGAAGAAGGGGCTTGCGCGGGACGAGGGACATTCCGCGGGCGTAGAGTCCGTCCGTGAGATGATCCGGTGCGCCGGGGAAATCGGCGTCGGAATCCTCACGTTCTTCGGGTTTTCCACTGAAAACTGGAATCGCCCCAAGCGCGAAGTCGCCGCGATCATGCGATTGATCGTCGAATCACTCCGTGGCGCCTTCGATGAAGCCAGCGAACAAGGAATCCGAGTCTCCTTTCTGGGCAGGTGGGACGAACTGCCGGAAACCAACCGGCAGGTGATTCGCCAGATCATGGAGCAAACGGCTGGTAACGGCCACCTGCTATTGAATTTCGCCCTGAATTACGGCGGCAGGCAGGAGATCGTCGAAGCCGCTCAATGTATCGCCATGGACGTCCAGGCCGGCAAGTTGAATCCCGAAGCGATCGACGAATCGCTTTTCGCGTCCTACCTGTACACGGAGAACCTGCCGGACCCCGACCTGTTGATCCGGACCAGTGGAGAGATGCGGATCAGCAACTTCCTGCTCTATCAACTGGCCTATACCGAGATCCTGGTTTCTCAGGTCCTTTGGCCCGACTTCTCGCGCAACCATTTCATCGGGGCCATCAGGGACTATCAGTCAAGGGAACGCCGTTTCGGTAGAACCGGCGAACAGGTCTCGTCTCACATCACGTAACGGAGTGATTCTCCATGGCGGCCTTCACGGAGACGTGGATCCGTGTCATAGTGGGTGTGGTGTTCGTTCCGTGCATCGTACTTCTCTGCTGGATTGCCGGAGCGAGCCTGTTCGTTTTCGTCACCCTCGTCGTGCTTTTCGGCCTGCGTGAATACCATTGGATCTCCGCGGCCAAAGACGTACAGCCCAACTGGTACATCGGCATACCCGCGGCTTTTTTCCTCTGTCTCGACGCCTGGCTGGAGGCGGGCAACCACGTCCCGCTGATCCTCACGGCCCTCGTACTCCTGACCGCCGCCGCGGAGGTCTGTAGAAAAAGCCCGAGTTCCCCCTGGCAAAACGTGGCCGCCACGGTTTTCGGCGTACTCTATATCGGTCTTCTGGGCAGTCACCTCATCCTGCTTGGTACGTGGCCGATCGATGATCCGACCGTTGTGAAGTGGGGAGACCGGATCATGGCGCCGGTTCTGCTCGCTTTCGCCATACCCTGGTCCTACGACGCCTTCGCTTATTTTTCGGGAAGGCTGCTGGGACGCCACTTGTTGCTGTCCCGCGTCAGCGCGGGCAAGACCATAGAAGGCACCGTCGGGGGACTGTTCGGCGCCGTGATCTTCATGTTCGTGCTGCGGTTCACGCTGTTTCCCTTTCTGACTCCAATGCATTGCGTAGTCCTGGGCGGGGTGGGCGGCATCGTTGCCCAGGTCGGAGACCTCGCCGAATCCCTTGTGAAACGGGACGCGGGGCTGAAGGATTCCTCCAATCTCATCCCGGGCCACGGTGGCGTTCTCGACCGGTTCGACAGCGTGTTCTTCGCGGCGCCCTTCGTGTACTACTACCTGGCCTTCGTGGTTGGTTGAGATTTCTGGCGGAGGATTTGGAAACCATGAAGCGCATCGCCATCTTGGGTTCGACCGGTTCCGTCGGCACGCAGACGCTGGATGTCATCGCGGCGTTTCCGGACCGGTATTCGGCCCACAGCCTGACCGTCAATACCCGGATCGATCTGCTGGAGCCGCAGGTCGCGAGGTTCGCCCCCCGCATGGTAGCCGTCAACGATGTGGACCGGGCCGGCGAGCTCTCCTGCGGGGCCGGCACTCCATCGATCCACGCCGGCGTGGAAGGATTGATCGAAGCGGTTACCCACCCCGACGTGGACATGGTCATCAGCGCCCTTCCGGGTAGCGCGGGGCTGGTCCCCACGCTGAAGGCGATCGAGGCGGGCAAGACCGTCGGTCTGGCCAACAAGGAGATCCTGGTCATGGCCGGAGAGATCATCATGGAATCGGCGCGACGTCACGGTGTGGATATCCTGCCCGTTGACAGCGAACATTGCGCGGTTCACCAGTGCCTGGCCGGACAGGACCCGGATCGGATCGAACGCGTGATCCTGACGGCTTCAGGCGGGCCGTTCCGCAGCATCAAACCGGAAGAACTGAAACAGATGTCGTCGAAGGACGCGCTGAACCATCCGACGTGGAACATGGGCCGTAAGGTCACGATCGATTCTGCGACGCTCATGAACAAGGGATTCGAGGTCATCGAAGCCCATTGGCTTTTCGATCTCCCCGTGTCGAAGATCGACGTGGTGATCCATCCGCAGTCCATCATCCACTCCATGGTTGAAATGGTGGACGGATCTCTGCTGGCCCAGTTGGGCCCGACCGACATGCGTATTCCCATCCAGTATGCCCTCGCGTACCCGGAACGCCTGAAATCCCCCTGGCCCCGTTTCGACACCACGCGGAACTGGTTCCTTACCCTCGAACCGCCGGACGAAAAGACGTTCCCCTGTCTACGGCTCGCCTACGAGGCCAGCCGCATGGGAACCACTTTGCCCGCCGTGTTGAGCACGGCCGACGAAATGGCCGTCGAGGCCTTCCTGCAGCAGCGGATAGGGTTTACCGACATACCGCGCATCATCGCCGATGCCATGGAACGGCACATGGCTGCGCCGGACCGCTCTGATCCCGTCACGCTGGAATCCATCGTGGCGGCGGACCAGTGGACGAGGGCGTATTGCCGGAAAAAGTTAATTGCCGGGTAGCGACGCCCGCCTGTATATTTCCTTCACGTAGTACCGACGTGCGAAACTGGAGCAACTGTAAGAAAATAGGGGAGTAATTTGAATGTTAACCACTGTGTTATCGGCTATCTTCGTCCTTGGTCTGCTGGTCTTCTTCCATGAACTGGGTCACTTCCTGGCCGCCAAGCGCATGGGTATACGCGTGGAGCGGTTTTCCCTGGGATTTCCGCCCAAGATGATCGGCAAGACCATCGGGGACACGGAGTACTGTATATCCTGGATTCCCCTGGGGGGATACGTGAAAATGGCCGGGGAGCACCCCGAAGCCCAGTCGGAAGAAAACGGCGGCGAACCCTGGGAATTCCAGTCCAAGTCCGTGGCGGCCCGGTCCTTCGTCATCGCCGCGGGTCCCGGGATGAACTTCGTCCTCGCCTTCATCATATTCTGGTTGTTCTACCTGACCATGGGCGTGATGCTCGTTGATACGACGATCGTCGGCCGGGTGGAAGACGGAAGTCCGTACGCCGCGGCGGGGTTGCGCGTCGGCGACGAAATACTCGAAATCGGCCAGGCACCGGTCAACACGTGGGAAGACATTCGGGAACGGCTTGTGTCCGGTGCAACGGCATCTATCCCCCTGAAGATGCGCCGTGACGGACAGGACCGCACGGTTGAAATACGGTATGATGGCGTCGATGCGGCGGAACGGTTGTCCGGCCTGGACTATTTCCGAGCGTCGGCCGTAAGTACGGTCATACCGGATTCTCCCGCCGAGAAGGCCGGACTGAAACCCGGGGATGTCATCACTTCCGTGAACGACGTCCCGGTTACGCAATGGTACGAGATGGTTTCCCTCATACGAGGCCGACCGGGCATGGGAACCACGGTGTCCTGGACCCGAAACGGTCAGCCGCACCAGGTGGCCATCATCCCCAACACGGCCCAGGATCTGGACCGGGAGACCGGGGATATCATCGATATCGGCCAGATCGGCATCACCCAGCTGGATCACGTGAAACGAAGTCCGGTGGGGTTTATCTCTTCCGTTAGCCTGGCCGGAACGCAACTGGTCAACGTCACCTACACCATCCTGGTGTTTGTCAAGAAGCTGGTAACGGGCCAGGTGTCCACAGACACGGTGGGCGGACCCATCGCCATTGCCAAGATGGCGGGTGACAGCGCCCGCCAGGGAGCAGGCAGCCTCTTCAGTTTCATGGCTTTTCTGAGCATCAACCTCGCCATACTCAACCTGCTGCCGATACCCGCCCTGGACGGAGGCCAGTTGCTCATCCTGGGCGTCGAAAGCGTGATGCGGCGTCCGCTTTCGCTCAGGTACCGGCTGGTATGGCAGCAGGCGGGCATGGCCCTGCTGCTGCTACTCATGGTGTTCGTGGTATTCAACGATGTTACGCGGATATTCCGGTAACCACTGGAATACGGATAAGGACATGAAAGTGTATAGAAGACATACCGCAAAAGGAAGTGCCTGGTGGATCCTGCTGGTCTGGGCGTTGATGGCCGGCATCTGTCCCCATGACCAGGCATTTGGACAGGAAAACCGCGCCAAGGCCCTGGAGTTCTATGCCCAGGGCGGTCTCTACGACGCACAGAACGATCCGGTCAACGCAATCAAGTCCTATCTCCAGGCCCTTGAGTTCGATCCCACTTCATCGGATATTCTTACCGCCCTGGCCGTGGACTACTACCGCGTGACACAGCGCGACAAGGCGCAGATGTACGCCCTGACGGCGGTGGACCTGGATTCGACGGCGACGGAAGCTTGGATCGTGCTGGGAAAGTGCCACGCCGACCTGGGCAAGTACCTTCCGGCCCGGGCCGCTTTCGAGCGGGTCGTGTCACTGGAACCGGGAAATATCGAAGCTCATATCGCCTTGTCGCAACTGGCGGGTATATTGAACGACCAGGAGGCCACCCTTCGAGAGCTGGAAACGGTGAGCCGCCTGGCGCCGCGCAACGCCGAGTTTCATTTCAAACTGGCCGAAGCCTATAACAAGAGGGAGATGTACGACAAGGCGGTGATCGAGTTGCAGAAGGTGCTCGACGACTATCCGGATTCTATTCCCGCGCGGGTGGGGCTGACGGAGATCTACGAGGAAAGACGGCAGTGGGACAAGGCCGTGACCATGTACCGCGAAATCATCAACCTGGGACCCGACCGGGAAGCGGCCCTGCGGCACCGGCTCGCGCGGATCCTGATGTTTCTCGGCAGGCCCGATGAATCAGTCGCCGAATACCTTTTGCTGCTAGAAAACAATCGAACCTCCCCCGCGTTGTGGGCGGAGCTGAGCGACGCTTACCAGAACAGCGGCCGGCCGGAGCAGGCGCTGGCGATCCTTCACGAGGGCCTGAGTGTGCACCCGAATGCAGCGGAACTCCATGGGGCCCTGGGAGCAGTATTGCTCAACCAGGACAAGCCGGAAGACGCCGTTGCGTCGTTGACGAAGGCGATCTCATTGAATGAAGGGGACGCGAAGCACTGGATCAACCTCGGTCTGGTCTACCGCGGCTCAGGGGATTTCGAAAAAGCCGTGAATACGTTGAAAGAAAGCCTGGGTGCCGTGGAGGACAACCCGGATCTCTACATGCATATGGGATTCGCTTACCAGGAAGCCGGCGCGTATCCCCTGGCCGTCGCCGCCTTCAGGTCGGCCATCGGCGTGGATCCCGGACACGCCAGGAGCTGGATTTCGCTGGGATACGCCCTCATGGAACAGGGACAGTTGCAGGAGGGAATCGCGGCATTGCGGGAAGGCGTGGAATCGCTGCCGGACGACGTCACCCTCCGCCTGAACCTGGCGAGCGTCTACCTGGAAAACAAGATGTACAACCAGGCCATCGATCAATCCCAGAAAAGTATTGGAATGAACCGCCACGATCCCCGGGGTTGGATCAGCCTGAGCATGGCCTTTCTCCGGCAGGGAAAATTCGAACAGGCAGAGCGCGTGCTCGGCCAAGCGCTGTCGATCCTTCCCGATATCCCCGAGCTATACCTTTACCTGGGCGTCAGTTACATGTCCCGCGAGGAATTCGTGGAGGCCGGCGCACATTTTCGCAAGGTGGTGGACCTCAACCCGGAAGACGGACGAGGTTGGGTGAATCTCGGCCTGTCCCACCTGCGCCAAGAGGACTATGAAGGCGGTATCCAGGTACTTAGAGACGGCCTGGAAATCGATCCTGAGAACTCTGAACTGTGGTTTTACCTTGGCTACGCCCATACGGAACAGGAGAAGTACGAGGAGGCTATCGAGATCACGGAACAGGCGATCGAGCGGTTTCAGGCCCACCATCGCCTCCATTTCCTGCTCGCGCAGAACTACGACCAGTCGGGCCAGTTCGAGAAAGCGGTGGCCACCTTCGAGACCGCCCTGGAAATTGATCCCAACGACATCTACACGTTGAACTACCTGGGTTACTTACTTGCCGACCGGGGCCTGCGCCTGGACGAAGCCAGGGTGATGATAGAAAAAGCGCTCGAGCAAAGTCCGGAAAACGGCGCCTTTCTGGATAGCCTGGGATGGGTATATTTCAGGCAGGGCGACTACCGGAAAGCGCGGGTATATGTCGAAAAGGCCCTTCAGTACGAAGACGGAAGCGCTACCTTGTACGATCACCTCGGGGATATCTACAGCCAGCTCGGCATGCACAAAAGCGCCGTCCGCTACTGGGAACGCGCCCTCGAGATGGAAGACGTGAAACCCGATGAATCCGAGGAGATTCTTCAGAAATTGCAAGATGCCAGGTAACCCGACCGGATCGTCCCGTTCGGGCCGGCTCTATATACTCGCCTGCGTCGGTCTCCTGCTCATATCCTGCCGGCCTCCTCCTTCGTCCCCGCCTTCCCTTCCGGTTGAAATACTATTGCAGGAGATCGATTCGGCATCGGCGCGTCTGCGGGATTTCAGGGGCAGCGCTAGCGTCGAAACTTCCTTCGACGGACGCCGGGGCCGCTTATCGCTGCGGATACGGTACCTGAACCCGGGACGATACCGCATCGACGTTCACGGCACCCTGTTCCAGATTTTTGCCGTCCTGCTCATCCATGACCGCCAGGTACGCCTCTACATACCCCGGGAAAACACCGTTTTCGAAGGAACATTCGACGAGCTCGATGCCCGCATACCGGGACTGGATCTGTCCCTGGAGGACGTCCGCAACGCCGTAACCGGGGTTATAGAGCCCGGCAGATACCCCGGGCTTCCCGTCGTCGACTACCTTTACGGCGGCGGTTCGGCGGCCGTCACGCTGGAGGACGGCGGCGTAAAAAGAACGCTGTGGATCGATACCGTCAAAATGACGGTCATTCGGGAGGCTTCGGAATCCCGTACGGGCCGGGAATCCGTGGTTCGCACATTCGGACGCTACCGTAAACGCAACGGGATCTGGAGACCTGGCTTCGTCCGCATTACGCGGGACGGCACCAGGGCGGGAACGATCGAATTGACGTACATGACGCAATCGGTCAACCGCGGCCTGCGGCCTGCGGACATCGACGTGCGGTTACCGGAAACGATCATCCGACGCCCCCTGTCGGAAGCGGCGCCGGTCTTCGATCCCATTGACGAAATCCCGGTTCCATAGTACGCCACAGGCGGGTTTTATCCCGGTCGTGCGGGTGATTTGCTGCAACAGGCTACGGGGCGGAGACCCCTCCCTGCACCTTGCCGGACGTGCGCCGGATGTCCGACAAAACCCTTGACAGAAATCCGGCACGGCACCTATATTGCGTGCTCCATTCGAAGGTGATGGTGGGCATAGCTCAGTTGGTTAGAGCGCTAGACTGTGGCTCTGGAGGTCGCGGGTTCGAGTCCCGTTGCCCACCCTGTACACTGGGATGTGTTCGCTCCCGGCTCGATAGTTGCAATGACGCCCGAATAGGTCTGCCGATGAAGCGGGCGATGGAGAACTTCCGAATCTTATGGTAAACGCGACAGACCTGCGCACCGGAATGACGATACGAATCGATGGATCCATCTACCTCATCACGGGATGCGAGCATATCAAGCCCGGCAAGGGAACCACCTTTTCGCGGACCCGCCTGAAACACATCCACACCGGGTCCGTGTTAGACAAGACGTACAAGGCCTCGGACAAGCTGGAAGACGTGCGGGTAGAACGCCGCAAGGCACAGTACCAGTATACCGACGGCGACATGTACTACATGATGGACATGGAAACCTACGAACAGGTACCGGTCGGCGCAGCGATCATCGGCGACAACAAGGACTATATCAAGGACAGCATGACGCTCGAACTGCTCACCACGGACCAGGGCGTCGTCGGTATCGAGATGCCCAATTTCATCGAGCTGGAAGTAACACAGACCGACCCGGGAATTCGCGGGGATACCGCGACCGGAGGCACCAAGCCGGCCACGCTTGAGAGCGGCGCCATGGTGCAGGTCCCGCTGTTCATCAATACCGGAGACGTGTTGCGTATCGATACGCGGTCCCGCGAATACGTAGAGCGGGTTTAGCCGCTTTTACGAGGAGCTATCATGGGAATCGATGAGGTTCTCAAGCTGATCGAAGCGCTGCAGGATACAGATATCCAGGAAGTCGAAGTGGCCGATGGCGACCGGAAGATTCGGATCGTCCGCATGACACCGGGCACGACCGGGACCACCGCGCCAGCGCCCGTGGTAAATCCCCTCACCGTGGCCGCCGGGCCGCCCGCGGAGAACGTGTCCTCGGACAACGGTCCGGCAACCCCTGCCGACAACACCTATGTCGAGGTGACCTCGCCCATGGTGGGTACCTTCTACCAGTCACCCGAGCCCGACGCCGAGCCCTTCGTGAAAGAGCAGGATCGGATCAGCACCGGACAGCAACTGTGCATCATCGAGGCCATGAAGCTGATGAACCCCATCCAGTCCGAATTGAACGGGCGCGTAATGGCCATCCTGGTGGAAGACGCCCAGCCCGTCGAGTACGGCCAACCGTTGTTTCTGATCGAACCGGCATAGGCATCGATGTTTCAGAAGATACTCATCGCCAACCGCGGCGAAATTGCCCTGCGTATCATCCGCTCGTGCAAAGAGTTGAACATCGCGACGGTGGCTGTCCATTCCGAATCGGACCAGGACTCCCTCCACGTCCGCTTCGCCGACGAGGCGGTCTGCATAGGCAGCAATTCGCCTAGCGACAGCTACCTGAACATACCCCGCATCATCAGCGCGGCGGAGATCATGAACGCCGACGCCGTGCATCCCGGTTACGGTTTCCTCTCCGAGAGCCCCCACTTCGCGGAAGTCTGCGAATCCTGTGACATCACGTTCATCGGACCGCCATCCAGGGCCATCCGTCTCATGGGTGACAAGGCCGAAGCGCGAAAAACGGTGGCGGCGACCGACGTACCGACCATTCCGGGCACGGAAGACACCGTGGTCGACGCGGACGAGGCGGTCGCGGCCTCCCATGAAATCGGATTCCCCCTGATGATCAAGGCCTCCGCGGGCGGCGGAGGTCAGGGTATCCGCATCGTCCGTAACGCCGACGAGTTGCGTGACGCCTTCCGGCTGGCTTCCCGAGAGGCCCAGAACTCCTTCAACAACCCAGCGCTGTACCTGGAAAGGTACATCGAAAAGGCCCGGCACATCGAGATGCAGATCCTCGGTGACCAGCACGGCCGGGTCGTCCACATGGGCGAACGGGACTGTTCGATCCAGCGGCGGAGGCAGAAGCTCATCGAGGAGTCGCCATCCCCATTCGTCGACGACGATCTGAGGACGCGCTTGGGCGAGGCCGCCCTGCGCATCGCCCGCGCCATCGCCTACGAAAACGCGGGTACCGTCGAGTTCCTGGTGACGGAGGACCGGCAATTCTATTTCATGGAAATGAACACCCGCATCCAGGTGGAACACCCCGTGACGGAAATGGTCGTTTCACTGGACCTCGTCAAGGAACAGATCCGCGTCGCCTCGGGCTATCCCCTGGGATTCACGCAGGAGGACATCCACCTGCGGGGACACGCCATCGAATGCCGGATCAACGCCGAGGACCCGGACCGGAACTTCATGCCGTCCACGGGCGAGATCACCAGTTTACACACGCCGGGCGGATACGGGGTGCGGGTGGACAGCCACGTGTACGCCCAGTACGTGGTCACGCCGTACTACGACTCCATGCTGGCGAAACTGATCGTTTGGGGAAAGGACCGGGAAGAAGCGCTGACGCGCGCCGAACGGGCCCTGGACGAGTTCATAGTCGAAGGCATAAACACAACGATTCCGTTCCATCAGTTCATGTTGAAACACCCGACTTTCCGTTCCGGGAAGGCGGACACGGACTTCGTTGAATCGATGACCCCTGCAAGTTGAGGATATGACCGGTTGCGGCGGCCCGTGAAGCGCCGGATGCGCCGGAGAAAGGACCGCATGAACACGCCCGGGGATCTACGCTATTCGTCCGAACACGAGTGGGTGCGCCTGGAGGGAGACATCGCCACCGTCGGCATCACGGATTTCGCCCAGTCCGAACTCGGCGACATTGTATTCGTGGAACTGCCATCGGAAGGCGACAGTGTGGGTGAGATGGGCGTCTTCGGCGCGGTGGAAGCCGTGAAGACCGTGTCGGATCTCTACAGTCCGCTGGGCGGTACCGTGGTGGAAGTGAACGACGACCTGGAAGACAACCCGGAAGCGGTCAACCAGGATCCGTACGGAGACGGTTGGATGATCAAGTTCCAGGTCGACAACGTGGGCGCCTTCACCAGTTTGATGACCGCCGAGGACTACCGTACCTTCACCGGCGAATGAGGCGGATGCTCACCCGATCTTGAGGAGGCCGCCTTCGCGGAGACCCCATGACCTACATACCCAATACCGATGCAAACCGGCGGGCGATGATGACCGCCATCGGTATCGAGTCGGTCGAAGAACTGCTGAGCGTCATCCCGAGGGAGGTCCGGCAGGAAAAACCGCTGAACCTGCCTCCCGCCCTGTCGGAACTCGAACTCCACGATACCATGGGCGAGATGGCCGCCCGCAATGGATCGGCCGACCGGCTGGCGTCCTTCGTGGGTGGGGGCATGTACGACCATTTCATTCCAAGCGCCATCGCCCACCTCGCGGGGCGGTCGGAATTTCTTACCTCCTACACGCCCTATCAGCCGGAAGTCAGCCAGGGCACGCTGCAGGGCATCTACGAATTCCAGACCATGATCTGCGAGCTGACGGGACTGGACGTGGCCAACGCCTCCATGTACGACGGCGCCTCGGCGGCGGCGGAGGCGGCAATGCTGGCACGGTCGGCGACGCGGCGCAACCGGGTGCTCCTGGCGGGCGGGCTGCATCCACATTACGCGGAGACCATGCGTACCTACGCCCACGGCCCCGGCATCGAGGTGGAAACGCTGCCGTGTCCTGAAGGTACCCTGGATCCTGAACGGCTGGCATGCGACATTTCGGACGACACTGCCTGCGTCATCGTCCAGCATCCCAATTTTTTCGGTTGCATGGAGTCCATGCGGGATCTGGAACGCGTCGTGCACGGCACGGGCGCGCTTCTGGTCATGGCCGTGGACCCGATCTCTCTCGGCGTCATCGAATCACCGGGCGCTTACGGCGCGGACATCGCGGTGGGCGAGGGGCAGTCCATGGGGAACCAGGTGAGTTTCGGCGGTCCGGCCCTGGGCTTCTTCGCGGCCCGGGATCGATACGTCCGGCGCATGCCCGGCCGCATCGCGGGACAGACCGTCGACCAGGAGGACCGGAGGGGTTTCGTCCTGACGCTGCAGGCCCGAGAGCAGCACATCCGGCGGGACAAGGCGACATCGAACATCTGCACCAGCCAGCAACTCAACGCCCTTATGGCGACGATCTACCTGTCGCTGATTGGAAAACAGGGATTGAAGCATGTGGCGGAACTGTGTCTACACAAGAGCCACTACGCGGCGGAGCAGATCGCGGGACTCCCGGGCTACGAACTGGCGTTTGACCGGCCATTTTTCAAGGAATTCGTGGTACGGACGCCGGCATGCCCCGGCGAAATCGTCGCCAGACTCGCCGAAGAGCAGTTGCTGGCCGGAATCGACCTGCGACGTTTCCCGTCGCTGGACCTGGAAAACGGCCTGCTGATCGCGGTGACGGAGCGCCGTACGCGCGCCCAGATCGTACGGTTGGTCGAAGCCCTGGGCCAATTCAGCTGAACCCGGAAAGGAACTCACTTGTCGGAACCGCTCATTTTTGAACTGAGTTCTCCCGGACGAAGGGGCGTGTCATTGCCTGCGCCCGACGTGCCCGTCAATCCGCTTTCGTCATACCTGCCCGAAGCGGACATCCGAAGCGCGCCGGCTGAACTGCCCGAGGTCAGCGAGGTCGACGTCGTTCGGCATTATACCCGGCTGTCCACGCTGAACTACCATCCAGACCGGGCCATGTATCCCCTGGGTTCATGCACCATCAAGCACAACCCGAAGGTCAACGAGGACCTGGCGGCCCTGCCGGGTTTTGCGCGCCTGCATCCGATGCAACAGGATGAGACCTGCCAGGGCAGCCTGCAGCTCCTGTGTGAACTATCGAACTTTCTCGCCGAGATCGCAGGGATGGATCGGGTCACCCTTCAACCCGCGGCGGGCGCCCACGGCGAACTGACCGGCCTGATGATCATGCGCGCCTACCACGAAAGCCGGGGACACGCCCGGCGCAAGGTCATCATTCCCGACTCTGCCCACGGTACCAACCCGGCCAGCGTCACCCTGGTGGGCTACGACACCGTGCAGATTCCGAGCAATGCCCACGGCCTTGTGGATACCGGAAAGCTGGCGGATCTGATCGACGAGGAAACGGCCGGCTTCATGCTGACCAATCCAAACACCCTGGGCCTGTTCGAATCCGAGATCCGAACCATCGCGGACATCGTACACGACGCAGGCGCCCTGCTCTACATGGACGGCGCCAACATGAACGCGGTCCTGGGTATTACCCGGCCCGGCGACATGGGGTTCGACGTCGTTCATTTCAACCTGCACAAGACCTTCTCCACGCCCCACGGGGGCGGTGGACCGGGCGCGGGACCGGTCGGCGTAAGACGGGACCTGGTCGATTTCCTTCCGAAGCCCCTGCCGGCGAAGGACGGCGACGTATATCGTTTCGACTACGACCGGCCGAAATCCATCGGTCGCGTGCGCAGTTTCGGCGGCAGCTTCGGCATGATGGTCCGGGCCTATGCGTACATCCGGGCCAACGGTCCCGACGGCCTGCGCCAGGTGAGCGAGAACGCCATCCTGAACGCCAACTATATCATGAGGCGCCTGGAGAACCACTATCCCCGCACCCTCCTGGTCCACGGCGCGCAAAAGGAAACGGCCATTCCCGCCGAAGTGCCCTGCCAGCACGAGTTCGTCGCCTCCGGCACCCGGTTCCGCGAACACGGCGTCCGGATGCTCGACATCGCGAAGCGGCTGCTCGACTACGGCTTCTACGCGCCGACGATCTACTTCCCTCTCATCGTCCCGGAAGCCGCCATGATCGAACCCACGGAAACCGAGAGCCTGGAATCCATAGACCAGTTCATCGACGCCATGATCGCCATCGCCGAGGAGGCGGAAAACGATCCGGAATTGGTCCGCAACGCCCCGCACACTACGCCGGTGAGCCGCCTCGACGAGGCCCGCGCCGCCCATCCCAAGACCGTGAACCTGCGGTACCGGAAAGCGGAAACGGAATAGGGTAAGACCCTTGTCCTGGATTCAGCCGCACTTCCAATCTTCCAGTGGTCCCCAAGACAACCTGACGCGCGTCATGCTTACCTGGCCGATCGCAGCGATTCAGGCGCACATCATCCGGTCGTAGGCCGCTTTCGCCGCGACGGAAATTTCCACCGGGTCGCGCTCCCAGTACGCCTCCCTGAAGATCTCGACCGATAGTGCGCCCCCATAGCCTTTCTGCCTGAGCGTATCCAGCATATCCTTCAGGGGTATCACCCCTTCGCCCATGTACACGCGGTGCTGATCGGTCAACGCTGCAAGCGGCCGCCCCTCGCAGTCGTTGACGTGAACGATGAGCAGCAATTCGGTGGGTATGACCCGTATTTCGTCGAGCGCAACGCCCGACTTGAAATAGTGGAACGTATCCATCATCAGACCCAGGCTTCCGTGACCGGCCCGGTCGATCACCGCCAGGGCCTCGCGCGGTCCCGGTATGAAGGGATGCCGCCCGAGGGGTTCGATGGCGATCTTCACGCCGTGGGCCGCGGCCCGCTCGGCGTATGCGCGGGCCGCGGAGGCCATGGTATTGTAGGCTTCATCGCATTCCATGCCGGCTGGGGGTGCGTCAGCGCAGACAAGCAGGGTCGGACATTCAATCGTCGCCGCCACCTCCGCCGCCCTTTGAATCGTCCTCAACTGTTCTCGGTTATCAGAGAAACCGATCAGTGAATAGGGGCAGAGTGAGGCCGCACGCAACCCGTGTGAATCCAGGAGAGCCTTCAACTCGGCCGCATCGTGGTTATCCAGGTACGCGTCGAGCTTGCGAGACCAGATTTCCACGGCGTCAAACCCCGCTTTCGCCGCCGCTTCAAGGTCCTGCTCCAGGGTATAGGGCATCGTCGTCGCGCCGTTGATGCATGAATACATGGTAAATGCTCCTAGGGTTGAATCACAGGGATACGGAAAACAGTTTCGCCCGGGACATGTGGATGGACACGGAAACGGGTCTTCCGCGGAAGGCGGACAGGTCGCACTTTCCGTTCCACGTCACCACGCCGGACAGATCGTCCCCCTCCAGGGGGTCGGCCTCGGCGAGGGAATGGCCTTCGCAGGGCAGCGAGGGTCGTACCAGGGCGTAGGGCGTCTGGGGCTGGACCAGTCCGGCCCGGATCCAGCCACCGGGCTCTGTCCGGTAATTCAGCCGCAGTTTCCCTCCCAGGCACGGCCGGCCGACCCGGGCGGTGTTGTTCAGGATGAACCGGGCTTCGCCAGGCGCTTCGAGCGCCACGAGACGATCCCGGTCCCAGGTGGCCCACCGGTTCTCGAAGGATCGGAGTATGGCTCCGCGGTCGCAGCCGGGATATCGCCGGATGTCGTGGCTGACCGGCGTGCCGCAGTACATGAGACCCCATTTCCGGTCGCTCAGGGCCACCAGGTTGGGTTTCGCGTAAACGGCCATGTACCCCCGGCGGTCCTGGTCGCGCCCGATGATCGGCTTGCGCTCGGGGCGACTCCACAGGTCACCGTCCCGGCTCGTGGCAAGGTGGATGTCCAGCGTTGCGCTCATGCGATGGTAAAACGAGGGAAACATCAGGTGCAGATCGGTACCTGGGTAGCGGCAGTAACAGCTGTCGTACACATCGTCGTCGATCGAATCCAGGGAATCGGCCATGAAGACGAACCGCGGCGACGGCCAGCCGCCGAAGTCCGGGCCGCCCGTCTTCACGACGGCCCGTCGATCGTCCTGGCGGCCCCGCAGGTAGACCGCGTACTCCCCCCTGGCCGTGTCGTACGCCGCGATATTCTGCGTGTCAAGGTGGGTCCTGCCGAGATTCATCAGCGGCGTGTCGAGTACCCGCCACGAAAGGCCGTCGGCGGAGACGGCGCCAGTGACGTACGGGTGCCACAGTTCGAGCCGCTCCGCGATCTCCTCGTTCCCGCAATCCCGGTCCACCATGCCCGTGACCAGTTCGTCGAAAAAGTCCCCTTCGTGCACGTCTTCGCGGAGGACACCGTCCACGGTGATCTCGGAAACGGTGCTGATCCCCTTGTATCTTTCCGACGGCGGCGCCGACGGATCGACAAAGATGGAGTGGAAGTCAAAAAGGGAGATCGGGTGCAGCAGGTTGTTGGTCACGGCCCCGCGGTATTGCTGTAGGCCGAGTTCGGGACGCACCCAGTCGAATCCATCGGAGCTTTCCGCGTAGGCGACGTACGCGGCGCCATCGTCTCCGGCTGTCCTGTACCACAACCTCAGTACATCCCCTTCGTTGATGACGCAGAACGGCGCTATCAGATTCGACTCCCAGAGCCGGGCCGGACTCATGAAGGGCTCCGAGATCTCGGCCGGCTGCACCCTGAGACGCAAGTCGCCCGTCGGCGGATCCTGGGACAGACCGAGTCCGTCCGCCCCGGCGCCCGTGTGGCCGGGCCAGATGCCGTACCAGTCCAGGAACGGCCGCGGGATTGCGGTCTTATCGGCCATGCTGCTTTTCCTCTCACGGATTTGAAGAAATGACTAACAGAAACCGCAGTGGAACACGAAAGCCGGCCGATTGAGCATAACGTCGTACCGTCGAAATACGGGAACGGAATGCTTTCATGCGGTCACCAACCGTGGATCGCGTGGCCGTTACCCGGAAACCAGATCACGTCCACGAAATAGGACAGCAGAATGCCCACCGAGTAGGCCGACAACACGCCGATCACGAAAGGCTGACCCCGTCGGTAAAGTGATTCGCCGCCCACCCTCAATATCGCCACCTTAACGAGCCAGACCAGTAGAATCGCGACGACGCTCTTGTGGACGCCACCGATCGTGGCCACGGCGTATCCCACAGGGTGCAGCGGCCACCAGGGCCACCGGTGGCGCGCCAGGACCAGCAGGAAACCGGCCAGTGCCCCGGCCCCGAAGGACACCCGCTCCAATGGACTGAGTACCTGCGCGTTCCGGATCCACATCTCCAATCCGTCCCATACCCCGCGGGCGCCGGCCACGAACGCGGGTTCGGTGAACTCGAACGCGCCGCCCCGGTATCCGAGATGAAGCGTGAACACGACCGACGTGAGGAACGTCAGCACCAGGGTCGCGGCGATCGCCAGGTACACCCCTTTGCCCACACCGCCCGTACGATCGCCCACCTTGGCCGCGTGGGCCATGGCACACATGCCCAGGGTTCGCCAGTTGCGCCCGTATGCGTTGGCCAGAGAAAGCACCGTAAGGTCCCGTGCGGAAAGGTTTTCCGTACCCAGGAGACGCACGGTCGCCGTGTTCACGTCGTTGTGCGGAAGGTCCAGGGCCGCGAGTCCGGTTTCCGCGACGACCCGGGTCACGCCCAGATACACCACGATGAGAAAGCCGAGAAACAGGAGAGTGAGTCCCAGCGACATGCCTGACGCGTGCAGCCATCCGACCAGGAAGACGGTGCCGACGAACAGGCCGATCACGGCGGTCCGATACGAGAAGAACTCCCGGGAATCGTCCAGGTCCTTTGCGCCGCCGAGGCACTTCCGCCACACCCTGTAAAGGTGCCGCCGGGCCATCCAGACCGTGAAAAGTACGAAGACCAGGAAACCGCCGAAATGCTGCAGATCTACCACGGCCCGTGCGTTTGAGACCCCCAGGCGGCCCATGAATCCCTGCTCGATCACCTGGAGCATGTAGAAGAACCAGACGCTGAAGAGGATTTCCGTCCGCGTGAAGTAGGCGATGCCCATCAACAGGTAATTGAACCGAATCATGATGGGCGGCCACGCTTCGTCCAGCACGAGATTGACCGTCGACGGGTTGCCCATCGACATGGCAGGCCACGCGGTAAAGTAACCTGCCATGTTCCAGGCCATGATCGCCAGCGTAGCGCCGAAGCCGACCCAGAACGATCGTGTACGGGCGACCGTGGGCATGGGCGTCCGCTCCTCGCAACCGTCGATGAGCATCAGGGGCACCTGGGCCAGTGGGAAGGACAACCGCTCGTGTTCGACCCACTGCTTCCGGAGGATGACCATGAGGGATGCGCCGACGAAGAAGATGGCCGCGTAGAAGGTGCCCCACCAGAAGAGGGGGATCAACCAGAACCGCCACGGCATGGCCTGGCCGCGGGGCAGGCTTTCAAAGAAGTTGGTGACGGCGCCGCCCCGGTCCGACACCACTAGCCAGGTGGGCAGGTAGTCGAAGAACAGTTCCGCCCAACGGTTCTCGGCCGAAGCGAAATAGTGGGGGCCGCTGATGACGGAAAGCGCGTAGGTGCTGAAGGCCCATCCCGGGATGGCCGACGCGGTAAATACCAGGAAGAAGACGACGATGATCTCCGGCCGCGACAGCGAACGGCCCGGCAGGACGATCTTCAGGACCGGATTGAGTACCAGTACAACAAGGACCAGGGGACAGAGGGCGGCGACAGGCAGGTGGGCTATGGTGACGAAGGAAGCGTGGATCACGTAGGCGGAATGGATCGTCCACAGGGTGACGAGCACGGACAGTCCCAATCCTAGGGCGACGGCCCGAAACGTCAGGCCCTTCGATACCAGTTCGGGATAGGGGTATTCGTGCGCCCCGCGTGCTGGATGCGCGGAGGTGTGCCGCTGGACTACCGAAGGTCGGTTCATGTTTGACTGTATTGCCGCGGCTTGTGCCGCGCATGCGCTCGAGATCCGTCCCGTCAGGGTCAAGCTTGCGGATTGTACCGTTTCGGCCGCACAACGGGATGTCGTCGATCACGGATTTAACAGGAATAAGGGAGTGTAATACGCATAGGTAGCATGATAAAAAGAAAGTCAATGGTCGCCTTTTCGCTTGACACCGGAATTCCGTACTGTATACGTTGAACCGTAAGATCTTTGGTCTTGAGGGCGGGTCTTATGACTCGCCCTTTTTCTTGTTTATGGACCCGGGTTCTGGTCTTCATATCAGTGCAGCAACGACCATCCGGGCATCATCAAGGAGCTTGAAGAGTCATATGGCCGTTCGCATTCTCGTGGGTGCAGCGTGGGGTGATGAAGGCAAGGGCAAGATCGTCGATTTCCTGAGTGAACAGGCTGACATCGTCGTGCGGTTCCAGGGCGGCGCAAATGCCGGGCATACCGTCCAGGTGGGAGACCAGGAGTACATCCTGCACCTCATTCCAGTCGGCATCATCCGGCCGGAGAAGGTCTGTGTAATCGGCAACGGCACGGTGATCGATCCGGAAGCGCTGATGGAAGAGATCGAGATGCTCAAGTCTCACGGCATCGGGGTGGAAGGACGCCTTTTCATCAGTCACAACGCCCATCTCATCATGCCGTACCACAAACTGATCGATCGTGTCGGAGAAGAGCAGAGGCAGGAGGAAGAACGCATCGGCACCACCGGAAGAGGCATTGGTCCTGCCTACGCGGACAAGGCCGCCCGCAAGGGCATACGCATCGTCGACCTTCATGACCACGATGTGCTTCGGGAGAAGCTTCAGCGCAACATCGAAGACGCCAACCGGCTCCTCGACGCCATCTACCAGGCCGAGATGCTCGACGCGGACGGGATCATCGAGGATTACCTGGCTTTCGCCAGGCAGATCGGTCCTTACGTAATAAACACGTCGGAATACCTCAACGAAGCCATCGACGCCGGCAAGGAAATCCTCTTCGAGGGCAGCCAGGGCACGTTGCTGGACGTGGATCACGGGACTTACCCCTACGTCACGTCGTCCAACACGACCACGGGCGCCGCCTGCATCGGCGCCGGTGTCGGCCCCACCCGCATCGACGAAGTCATTGGCGTGGCCAAGGCCTACACCACCCGCGTCGGGAACGGACCCTTCCCCACCGAGTTTCCGTCCAAATGGGGCGACGAGTTCCGGCGCATGGCGGGCGAATACGGCGCCACGACGGGCCGTCCGCGGCGCTGTGGCTGGTTCGACGCCATGGTCGTTCGATACGCGGTCATGGTAAACGGCATCGACCGGCTGGCGATAGCCCGCCTCGACACCCTGGACAGTCTCCAGACGTTGCGGCTGTGCGTGGGGTACCGGCTAAACGGCGAAATGGTCCGTCACCTGCCGAATGACGCGAAGGTGCTCGGCAGGTGCGGGCCCGTATACGAAGAGATGGACGGCTGGAACCAGCCCACCGGGCATATCCGAACCTGGGACGGCCTGCCCAGGGAAGCCAGGGCGTATGTCGAGCGCATCTCGAAACTCGTGAACGCCAGGGTGAACCTTGTTTCCGTCGGATCACACCGGGACGCGACCATTTTCCTGTAGGGATGATCGTCCCTTCAGGCGTTTTTTATGGCGCGGAATGATGCTCCCAAGACAACCCCATCCAAACCGGAAACTTGTTGACGTCCGGGCCGTTTTCACTTATTTTGCTCTGCCTGAAAGGGCGCGTAGCTCAGTTGGTAGAGCAACAGACTTTTAATCTGTGGGTCGAAGGTTCGATCCCTTCCGCGCTCATGATATGCACCGCTAGCTCAATTGGCAGAGCAACTGACTCTTAATCAGTGGGTTCGGGGTTCGATTCCCTGGCGGTGTATTGGCGAATCAACGATGTGGCCGCCCGTTCGCGCCTGACTTGGTTTGACAAAGGCGCCAACAAGACCTACTTTCTTTGACATGGGGGTGAAAGGATTCGACGGGAGTGGATGCGGTAGGAACTGCGTGCCGAGGTCCCCGATAACCTCGTTAAACCATTGGGAACAATTTATCTGCAGACGAACCTTCGTATGCAATGGCTGCCTAATTAGCAGTTAATTAGATCAGCCCGTTTTTGATCAACCCCGCCTGCGGGATGGTCAAAGGCGTCGATAAAGCAGGCTGGCCGGGTGTCGCACCTCAGGGCACCAGGCGAGATTCAACTGAGGCTGGTTCCGGTTTAATCCTGCCTGCTGGAGTTCTCCGGAACGAGACCAAACAACAGGCTACGCATGTAGACGTTTCTGCTTAGGCACTTTCGGACGGGGGTTCGATTCCCCCCACCTCCATCAAGATTTGATACCAACAACTCTCACAGGAGACCGATCGGTCTCCGAATCCAAAAACAAAGAATCCAAGATGATTCCAGCCATACAAAATCAGGCTGACTCTCTTAGAATCCTTTGCCTGAATTACGGCGTGCAGCGTCTTGAACTATTTGGGTCGGCCGCAACTTCATCCAAAATACATGACATCGGTGATCTGGACTTCCTGGTAGAGTTCCAGCCAAAAGCATACGAGGCTTACGCTGACACCTACTTCGGACTATTAGAAGACCTGCAGCACCTGTTTGGAAGGCCAGTAGACCTGGTGGTCGGCTCAGCGGTTAAGAATCCTTACTTCTTGCAATCGATAGAGCGGACAAAAACACTTGTCTATGAAGCTTGAGACCAAGAAGTTCCTGTACGACATTCATCGGGCCGCCGTGCTGGTTCGAGAGTTTACGCTGGACAAGAAGTTTGCGGACTATCTGCGCGACTCCATGATTCGCGCCGCTGTGGAGCGGGAATTCGAGGTCATCGGCGAGGCGATGAAGCAACTCGCCCGAATCGACACCCCCGTGATTTCCAGAATCAGCGAATATCAACGCATAATCTCCTTCCGAAACGTCCTGATCCACAACTATGCCGACGTAGATAGTCGGCTGGTGTGGGACGTCGTAGAGACCAAACTTCCCATACTCATTCATGAAGTGGAAGCTCTATTAGCAGAGCCTTCCGAATGACCTGTTCTGGTTTTCTTCAGAATCACGACTAGCACAGATCGGACAGTTCTGAAGCAATGTTGCATATATGCCAAAGGGTTAAAAAGAAATGGAGACGTCCGATAATGACGCGAGACTGGGAAGGGATTTTCAGCACCTGGGCGCAATCGCCCGCACAAACAGAAGAACAGCGCTCGGAGAACGCCATTAGGGGCATCCGTAATGCGATAAGTCACAGTTCAAAGTTGAAGCAACGGAGATTGAAGGTTTTTACCCAAGGTTCTTATCGCAATCGCGTCAACGTTCGTCACGACAGCGATGTTGACGTAGGTGTGATGCTCTACGAATACTTCCTATGGCAAATCCCAGAAGGTAAATCCCCGGCCGATTTCGACATCAGAGTTGTAGATTATCCCTTCACTCAGTTCAAGGATGAACTCGAAGATGCCCTGGTCGCCCACTTCGGCAGGGCTGCCGTAAAGCGTGGGAACAAGGCATTCAACATCAGGGAGAACACCTACCATGTCGAGGCCGACGTGGTTCCCCTCTTCGAGTTTAGGAGATACTGGAAGCACGACGACTATCGAGCCGGTGTTGCTTTGATAACAGATAAAGGTCGTAGGATTGAGAACTACCCGGAGCGCTTGGTCGACAACTGGCCGCTAACTCCTCTGCATTACGAGAATGGTGTTTCTAAGAATAATGACACCAGTAGACACTTCAAAGGAGTCGTACGCATCCTCAAGAAGATACGCAACGAGATAGAAGACTCAGGTTCCTCATCAGCAAAGGTGATACCGGGCTACCTGTTGGAATGTATGACCTGGAATGTGCCGAATGTCACTTTTGGCGGAGCTAACTGGTATACACGCGTTCAGGCTGTTCTGCGGCACCTTTGGAACAATACCGAGGCTGACGCGAACTGCAGTTCCTGGTTCGAGGTTGACGGCATTAAGTATCTCTTTCGTGCCTCACAGCCTTGGACGCGTGCAGCCGCACATACCTTCATCGATGAAGCACGGGACTTCGTCGGGGTGCGTTCATCGTGAAACTTGAGAGACTCCACATCACTGCGTTCTTGGGTCTGGCAGCCTTGGTCTGGTGGCTTGTTCTGGGAGCTCCAAGGGTCAACCGGGAATATCTGCAACCATTCGGGACCGTCGTCGGAGTTCTTGTCGCCTTCGGAGCAGCGTTCGAGTTCTTACTGTGGCGTTGGTCCTGGCTCCACGGTTGGTTCGTGAAGCGACCGGACCTGCGTGGCACTTGGCGGGTTGAGTTGCAATCGGATTGGATTGACCCAGACACGAAACTCTGTGTGCAGCCCATCGTCTGCTACATGGGCGTTTCGCAGACCCTGTCAACTCTTCAGATGCATCTAATGACGCCGGAATCAGAGTCCTGGTTCATTGCGGAACGTATCATCCCCTCGCCAAGTGGTGTTGGGTACCAAGTAGCCGGTGTGTACACAAACAGACCGCAAATACACCTACGCGGGGCGCGTAGTGAAATGCATCTGGGTGGATTGCTCCTCGACACGCACGGACCGGCTAATCGCCCGGACACGCTGACAGGCGAGTACTGGACTGACAGAAAGACCAAGGGACGAATGACATTCTCCGCAAGGCTGCCCGCCGTTTTCACACGCTTCGTAGACGCTGAGCGGGCCTTCACTGCAGCGTGAGGAAGTTGCGATCCGTGGACATGCTAGGGTATCCGATTTGACTCAAGAAGCCGCAGACTTCAAGGAAAAGCTCGCCCGCCTGTTGGCAACTGTTCTGGCAACTTGCCGATTCAGTCTCTCTCAGGAAAGCTATTCTGTAAACGAATTCCGAACACTCTACAACAGCGACCCTCCGCGTTTTTCTCACGGACTATTTGCGAGTATCGAAGGTACTACTGCCGACAAGTTCTACGCTCTCCTGAAGGACGAACTCGCTACGGCGGGCATCGAGTGGGAAAATGCCGTATCCAATCCCACGCTGCTTCCCTTCTATTTTAGTACCACTGAACCTATGGGCCTACTTCAGAGTATCCTGAAGGGCGGGGCGATTCTCGGCCCCGAAAAGACTACCGACATCGTACACGGCTGGCTACACGGCGGCCGTTTAGCTTATGTCAGGAACTACCTTCGCCTCGGCGTTGAACTTCCCGCTGGCGTGCCGGACCCTTTCTGTCTTGGCCACGGAGCGAGCATCCGAAGTCATGAACCGCGACCTCGGGCCGCCGCGTTAAGTCGCTTAGGCCAAGAAAACTACGCCCAAGAAGTTTCGGCGGCCACCAAAGCCTGCCTCGTGCAACTGGAGTGCAAGGGAAGGACCGCCATAAGCGTCAATGGGAATGAGGACGCGCATGATCACGAATTCCTGGACCTACTGAAGGGCGAAGTACTTCTCAGCGTCCTGAGTCTAGAGACCAATAGCTTCATCGGCGAAAGCTACAAATGGACAGACCACGGGGATTGGGCGGCGTTCATACCTCGAATGCCGCGCCTAGAGGTCACCAACGCCGAGTGGCGCTTTCGACACCCACTATCGCACGCTCGTCTGCGGAATACTAAGAGAAGCTGGCAAGGAGTTTTTCGCAATGTAGATCTAGAGTCGGTCCCTTCCGCGTTCTATTTCGACCCGTTGCCCCGCGAAATCAAGAAGTCTTTCGTTGCCCCCCGCCGCTGGCGTAGGGCAGCGGGCGGATATGAAGTACCCCTTGAAGACAAGTTCATCGAGCTACGAGTAGTCGTGGACGTGTTGCTTATAGAAGAGCATGAAAGGTCATCGAGCAAGAAAGTGGCCAAGCGGGCTGAAGCATGGCTTGGAAAGAATGGAGTAGACGGCAAGTCCACTTATGAGTGCATAGTTTCCCTGTATAAAGCTGCGTCTGAAGTCCTCCACGCTGGTACATTCCAGGGTGACAGGAGACTCGTGCAGGAATACTCGACAGCTCTTAAGATAACCCAGGAAAATGTTGCGCAAATGTCTAAGGCATGGATTCAGAGACTAGCAGCCAGGATGTCGGAAAGCATCAACCGGACATTGAAGACAGGGACACCGGACTCGATAGACCGACAGCCAAAGCTGGCCATCCCCATGTACGAGGACAGATTACCGGTAACATGAAACAGTCATTTACACAAAATCTGTGACAGACCCCGTGACAGACCCCGGATTTTTCGGAGAAAACCGAATTGTCCTTTAACGCATCAAGGCTGAGAAATACACAACTTCCATCGTCTTACCGGAGGCATAGAACGAGCACTCCTTTAGCTGATTCCCAAAAGGCCTAAGGCAGGTCATGACACACCCGGGTGGTCCACCGCCCCACTGGCTCGAAATCCCACTTTGCCGTCTTCAAGGTCCTACGTTCCAGTGTGAGTATATCTAAATGGTGCCCCGACAACTTCGCACACCGGGCACTATACAAACCCTTCCGCTGACGGACCTCATCGCTACCTTTCTCCGTGCTTCTTTACCATCCTGGCAAGGCTTTTAATTGACGGAACTGGTCAATCTCCTTATGTTTTGCCTGTTCTTACGCGATCATCTTTCCCGGCAGTCTGACATGAAGGACCAAAGCAGTGGCGGATAACTACCAGACGCCCGAACAGGCGGCACGCGACACCATCGACATGATGCTGGAACGCGCTGGCTGGAAGGTGCAATCCAAGAACAAGATCGACTTCAGCGCTGGCCTCGGTATCGCCGTTCGTGAGTATCAGACGGACGTTGGGCCAGTCGACTACGTACTCTTTATCGACAAGAAACCCGTCGGCGTAGTCGAGGCCAAACCGGAGCATCATGGCCACAACATCACGACAGTCGAGGAGCAATCCGCCACGTACGCCACTGCCAAGCTCAAGTGGGCAAACAATCAAGCCTCCCTGCCATTCGTCTATGAAAGCACCGGTGTGCTCACACGCTTCACCGGCGGACGCGATCCAAAACCGCGCTCCCGGGAGGTGTTCAACTTCCCTCAGCCGGAGACCATGAAGGAATGGGGTGTCCAACCGGCCACGCTCCGCGCAAGGCTTCAGGCGCTGCCGAAATTGGACCCCGCCGGATTGAGGGTGTGCCAGATCAACGCCATCGAGAAGCTTGAAGCATCCTTCAAAGATGACCGCCCGCGCGCCCTCATTCAGATGGCCACCGGTTCGGGTAAAACATACACTGCCATAACCTCGATCTACCGGCTACTCAAACACGCTGACGCCAAGCGAATCCTCTTCCTCGTAGACACCAAGAATCTCGGCGAACAGGCTGAACAGGAATTCATGGCCTTTGTGCCCGGTGACGACAACCGCAAGTTTACCGAACTCTACAACGTCCAGCGCCTTAAATCGCCCTACGTCGCCAAGGATAGCCAGGTCTGCATCAGCACCATCCAGCGGATGTACTCGATTCTGAGGGACGAGGAACTGGATGAAGCTGTCGAGCAGATCAACCCGGCGGAAATGGTGCAAACTAAGCGTTCGATAAAGGTCGTATACAACGACAAAATTTCACCCGAGTTCTTCGACTTCATCATCATCGACGAATGTCACCGCTCGATTTACAACGTATGGCGACAGATTCTCGAGTATTTCGATGCGTATCTCATCGGCCTAACCGCAACGCCAGACAACCGCACCTATGGTTTCTTCAAGAAGAACGTAGTCAGTGAATACGACCATGAGCAAGCTGTCGCCGACGGCGTAAATGTCGGCAACGAAATTTACGTCATCGACACGGAGAGGACGCAGCACGGCGGTCAACTCAAGGCGAACCAGCAAGTCGAAAAACGCGAGCGCCTCACACGGCACAAACGCTGGGAGATTCAAGACGAGGACGTCACCTACACGACGAAGGAACTCGACCGGTCTGTCGTCAACCCCGATCAGATCCGCACCGTCGTCCGCACGTTCCGCGACAAACTGCCTGAGATATTCCCTGGCCGTGGCGAAGTCCCGAAGACGCTTGTTTTCGCCAAGACCGACAGTCACGCTGACGACGTTATTCAGACCGTGCGCGAGGAATTCGCCGAAAGAAACGATTTCTGCAAGAAGATCACCTATCGGGCTGAAGAAGACCCTAAATCTGTTCTCGCCCTGTTCCGTAACGGCTACTACCCGCGCATCGCGGTGACCGTGGATATGATAGCTACGGGTACCGACGTCAAGCCGCTCGAATGCCTGCTCTTCATGCGTGACGTGAGGAGCCGCAACTATTTCGAGCAGATGAAAGGCCGTGGCACCCGCACCCTCGACCATGACGATCTCAAAAAGGTCTCGCCCTCCGCCGGCAGTGGAAAGACCCACTATGTGATCGTGGACGCTGTAGGGGTCACGAAATCACTCAAGACCGCCAGCCAACCACTCGTCACCAAGCCCTCCGTGCCACTCAGGGACCTCGCCATGGGCGTGATGATGGGCGCACGCGACGAAGACTCGGTGAGTACGCTCGCCGGGCGCCTCGCGCGGCTCAATCAACAACTCGATTCCGCCGAAAAGGAACGGATCAAGGAGCAAGCCGGCGGTATCGAACTCACTCAAATCGTCGGCAATCTACTGGCCTCCATCGACCCTGATCGCATTCAGGAGAAGGCGCGTGAAATCGAACCTGTGGACGACGGCGCCGAACCGCCACCTGCCGTATGCGAGAAGGCTCAGGAACTGTTGGTCCATGACGCAGCCGGCGTGTTCAACGGCGAACTGATCGAATTGATCGACTCGATTCGTCGTGACAAGGATCAGACCATCGATCATGATAGCCTGGACACGGTGGTTCGTGCGGAATGGGAAGGCGACGCACAAGAGAACGCCGAAGCTCTGGTGCAGGAGTTCCAGCAATATCTCGAAGCGAATCGCGACGAGATCGAAGCCCTGACCATCTTCTACGCCCAACCGCACCGTCGCCGCGAGTTGACCTACGCCATGATCCGCGAGGTGTTCGACAGACTGAAGAACGACCAGCCTCGACTGGCCCCTTTACGGGTCTGGCAAGCCTATGCCCTACTCGATGAGTACGACGGTGGTCAACCGGTCAGCGAATTGACTGCGCTTGTAGCGTTGATTCGCCGTGCCTGCGGCATTGATGGGAAGCTCTCGCCCTATTTGGAAACCGTACGCCGGAATTTCCAAGACTGGATCATGAAGCACCACAGCGGTAGCGGAGAGAAGTTCAACGAGGCGCAGATGGACTGGCTTCACATGATCCGTGATCACATCATCACCTCGTTTCATCTGGACCGCGACGACCTGGACTTGGCTCCATTCGACAGCAAAGGTGGAATGGGGCGGATGTACAAGCTTTTTGGTGACAGGATGAATGATGTGATTGATGAATTGAACGAGGTATTGGCGGCGTGAGTCGTAAACCAGAATCGCGATGGATAGTACCTAATAGCTGGGTGTGGACCAAGCTATCGGCACTTGGCGACATCGTCGCGGGTGGAACGCCGTCAACCAAGGAACCGACATATTGGGCAGATGAGATCGGTTGGATTTCACCGGCCGACTTGACGGGGTATTCGGCAAAGACCATTGTAAGAGGGGCAAAGAGCATTTCCCACATCGGCCTCAAGAACAGCTCGGCAAAGGTAATGCCAGCAGGCAGCGTGCACTTTTCCACGCGTGCACCCATCGGTCATGTCGTCATCAGTTCGGAGCCGATAGCCACAAACCAGGGGTTCAAGAGCCTCGTTCCCGCGCCTGGTATCTTCAACGATTACGTCTACTACTACTTGATGGCGTCACGAGACTATGCGCGCGAACGCGGGAGTGGTACGACGTTCTTAGAGTTGTCTGGCAGGGCCTTTGGGGAACTTCTGATACCCCTCGCTCCAACAGCCACGCAGCACAAGGTTGTCGCCAAGATCGAGGAACTATTTTCCGAACTGGACAAGGGCATGGTCCCAGGGCATTGAGAGCCTGAAGACGGCGAGAACGAAACTCAATGTCTATCGCCAGGCCGTGCTGAAGCATGCCTTCGAAGGCAAGCTCACGGCCCAATGGCGCGAAGAGAACAAAGACAAGCTTGAGACGCCCGAACAACTACTCGCTCGCATCAAACAGGAGCGGGAAGTACGTTACGAACAGCAACTTCAGGAGTGGAAGGCTGCTGTCAAGAAATGGGAGGAAGGCTGTAAGTCAGGCAGAAAGCCTCCAAAGCCGAAGAATCTACTACCTATCACAGTTAGTCCAGTACATAACCCTTTCTGGACTCGCCTTTCCCTGAATGAACTCGCGGCCGAGGCCGTGCTCGGCAAAATGCTGGACCAGGAAAAGAATACAGGTACGTCTAGGTACTATCTCGGTAACATCAACCTTCGTTGGGGGAAGTTCGACCTTGAAAATTTAAAGACGATGAAAGTGGAGGAAAACGAAATCCAGCGCTATAGCTTAGCAAAAGGCGACCTCGTTATCTGTGAGGGCGGCGAGCCCGGACGGTGTGCAGTATGGGAAGGGACGGACCATACCATGCTAATTCAAAAAGCGCTTCATCGCGTACGTTTCACAGAGAGCTATAGTTCATACTTCGCTTATTACTTCATGACTTACGCTGCTAGTTCAGGCTTACTCTCACCGAATTTCACAGGTAGCACCATCAAGCATCTTACAGGCAAGGGACTAGGGAGTGTGTTGTTCCCACTTTGCACCTTGGCGGAGCAAAAACAGATCGTGCATCTCTTGGATAGAAGCTTTAATCTATGTGATGAATTGGATCGCCAAATCGAACCCGAAATCCGACGGTCTGACGCACTCCGCCAATCCATCCTCAAGAAAGCCTTCTCCGGCCAACTCGTCCCGCAAGACCCGGATGACGAGCCTGCATCCAGCCTTCTTGAACGCATCAAAGTCGAAAAAACCGCACGGTCTCAAAACAAAACGCGGGCAAAACGCAGAGGCATGACGGCAACAGCATGACCGGCAAACTTCCCATAAACATCGACCACCTGCTGCGCCAGCGCGCCATCGAAGGCGAACGC
Organism: bacterium; assembly: GCA_965225915.1. Classification (GTDB taxonomy): domain Bacteria; phylum JAAXHH01; class JAAXHH01; order JAAXHH01; family JAAXHH01; genus JAAXHH01. The sequence continues at coordinate 2,878,088 of OZ245326.1, read as the reverse complement.
ATCGAGTACAAGGCTGGTTGGAATCCGCAGAGCGTGTTGCACGCCATCTGCGCCTTCGCCAACGACTTCCACAATCTGGGCGGCGGTTACGTGGTCTTAGGCGTCGAGGAACAAAATGGCCGCCCAATTTTACCGCCCAGGGGCATTAACCTTGATGCCATCGATTCGATACAGAACGAACTGCTCAATCTGGGGCATTCTGCCATACAGCCGCATTACCATCCCCTCACAGCTACCTATAACATTGATGGCCAGACCATCCTCGTCCTCTGGGTGCCCGGCGGCGAAACCCGTCCCTACAAAGCCAAAGTGAATCTGAGTGCGGAGCGCAACGATTGGGCCTACTTCATTCGCAGACACAGCAGCACGGTTCGCGCCAGGGGTCAGGACGAGCGTGAGCTGCTCTGTCTGGCGGCCACGGTACCTTTTGACGACCGCTATCGCCAGACTGCTTCGCTTGATGATCTGTCCCATCGGCTGATCCGTGAGTTTATCGGGGAAATCGGAAGCGAACTGGCATCGGAAGCAGAGGGCCTGTCTGTCGAGGACTTGGGCAAGCGCCTGAATATCGTCGGTGGCCCGCCCGAGGCGATGTTTCCGAAGAACGTCGGTCTGCTGTTCTTCAATGAGCGGCCAGACAGGTTTTTTCCAACCACCCAGATCGATGTCGTATGGTTTCCCGATGGGCCGGGCGGCGATCAGTTCGAGGAGAAGGAGTTCCGCGGGCCGTTGTCCGTCATTCTCAGCGAGGCGATCAGTTACATTGAGCGGAACTACCTGAAGGAAATCGTCGTCAAGTATCCCCACAAGCCGGAGGCCGAGCGGTTCTGGAATTTCCCGATTGGCGCCATCGAAGAGGCGCTGGTGAAGAACGCCATCTACCATCGTTCATACGAGGAGCGGGAGCCGGTTGAAATTCGGATCACCCGCGACGAGTTGCTGGTCTTGAGTTATCCCGGGGCGGACCGCTCCATCCGTATGGATGACTTCAAGAAGGGGCAGGCCGTGAGCAGGCGCTATCGGAACCGGCGTATTGGTGAGTTTCTGAAAGAACTCGACCTCGCCGAGGCCCGCTCGACCGGCGTGCCGAAGATCTTCCGGGCCATGCGCCAGAACGGTTCGCCGGAACCCATCTTCGAAAGCGACGAGGACCGGACCTGGTTTCGAGTGCGTCTGCCCGCGCATGAGCGGACATTATTTGCCGCGACCGAACATGATGCCATACATGACACCATACAAGATAAGTCATTGAAAAATAAGGAGAAAAGTCAAGATACCCAACATGATACCCAACATGATACCCAACAAGACATCGACCATGTCGAGCAACTGGTGGCTGTGCTCACTGGAGAGATGAGCCGCGCTAGTATCCAGGCAGGATTGGAACTCAAAGACCGGCCCCATTTCATCGAATCGTACCTAAAGCCCGCCCTCAAGGCCGGGCTGATTGAAATGACTCTCCCGGACAAGCCCACTTGTCGCCACCAGCGCTATCGCCTAACTGCCGCTGGCAAGGCTTTAGCTGAGCAAATCAAACGGGAGAACGCCGCCAAATGAACACCGCTCCCATCGTCTCCAAAGTCTGGAGCTTCTGCACTACCCTACGCGACGACGGGGTGAGCTATGGCGACTATCTGGAACAGCTCACCTATCTGATCTTCCTCAGGATGGCCGACGAGTACGCCAAGCCACCATACAACCGCGATGTCGGCATCCCAGTAGAATTCAACTGGCAAAGCCTGAAATCGAAGAACGGTGCGGAACTCGAAGACCACTACGTCGCCCTGCTTCGCCAGTTCGGTAACAAGGAAGGCATGCTGGGCCAGATCTTTACCAAGGCCCAGAACAAGATCCAGGACCCGGCGAAGCTATTCCGCCTCATCGACATGGTGGATGACACTGAGTGGGTTAGCATGGGTGCCGACGTAAAAGGGGAAATCTACGAAGGACTTCTCGAGAAGAACGCCGAAGATACCAAGTCAGGCGCGGGCCAGTATTTCACGCCGCGTGCTCTTATCCGGGCTATGGTCGAGTGCGTACGGCCCGAACCGGGTACGCTCATCGCCGACCCGGCCTGCGGTACGGGCGGTTTCTTTCTTGCCGCCTATGACTTCATCACCAACCTGGAAAACTTCAACCTAGACAAGAATCAGAAGTCGTTCCTGAAGCGCGAGGCGTTTCACGGCAACGAGATCGTCGCCAATACGCGCCGTCTGTGCCTTATGAACATGTTCCTGCACAACATCGGCGAAATCGACGGAGGCGTCCCGATCTCGCCCAATGACGCGCTGGTGGCCGATGGCGGCAAGCGCTATGACTATGTGCTGGCGAATCCGCCCTTTGGTAAGAAAAGTTCAATGAGTTTCACGAACGAGGAAGGCGAACAGGAAACCGACGACTTGACCTACAACCGGCAAGATTTCTGGGCGACGACCTCGAACAAACAACTGAATTTCGTGCAACACATCCGCACTATGCTCAAGACCACTGGCCACACCGCCGTCGTCGTTCCTGACAACGTGCTGTTCGAAGGCGGGGCAGGTGAGACGATCCGCAAGAAGCTGCTGGAGAACACGGACCTGCACACCATCCTGCGTTTGCCCACCGGCGTATTCTATGCGCAAGGGGTCAAGGCCAATGTGATCTTCTTCGACAATCACGAAGCCAGCCCGAATCCCTGGACGAAACAGGTCTGGTACTACGACTACCGGACCAATATCCACCATACGCTGAAGAAGAAGCCGATGCGCTTCGAGGACCTGTCGGACTTCATCAACTGTTACAACCCGCAGAACCGGCATCAGCGCAAGGCGACTTATGACGAAAACGATGCGCCGGAAGGCCGCTGGCGCAGTTACAGCTACGAAGAGATCAGCGCGCGCGACAAGACCAGTCTCGACATCTTCTGGCTCAAGGACAAAAGCCTGACGGACCTGGACAACCTGCCCGAGCCCGACGACCTCGCCGAAGAGATCATCGAGAACTTGGAGGCAGGTCTCAACAGCTTCCGCGAGGTGCTGGCCGGATTAGGGAGGCAGTAGCCGGTAGATGAACCATCGCCACGAAGAGTTTGCGAAGAAATCGGGGTAACATCACCGTCAGGGATTTGCGACACCCGGGATCCGGTTTGCTTTGACGCGTTGCGACCTGCCCACCACCGGCATCGTGATCCTCTCTTCATCCGGTATGGGATTCTGCAGGCTGCTCCGAAAGGTCGTCCAGTGCCGCAATGCCCGTCAGCGCCACTGGCGGTCGGTCCGGAAACTCCGCCACCAAGCTCAGTTTCCCGCCCATCGCCTCGACATAGCCGCTGAGGGTGGAAATCAACAGATCACTGCGCTGTTCAAGGCGGGATACATTCTCCTGATTGATCCCGAGCTTCTCGGCGACCCGCATCTGCGTCTGCTTTCGAGCCTTACGCAAGTCCCGTAGCGACATCTCTTCGGCGATCAGTGCCCGGGCCCGTTCTTCGACCTTCTTCCGTCGGGACGGGGGCAGCTTGTCCATTCTGTCCGTCAGAGTACTCATCTTGTCCTCCCCTCAGCCTTCAACCGATCAAGATGCAGATCGAAGCGGTGATCCGCCTTCCTGATCAGTTGCTGGTAGAAGTGTTGTTCACCGACTCCCGATTTATCGCCAGCGACTAGAAGTATGGCCTTACGTTCAGGGTCGAAGGCAAATGCAATCCGCCAAACTTCGCCAGGCATAGTAAAACGAAGTTCCTTCATATTTGCATGCCGTGACCCCTTCAGAGTGTCCACCCGCGGACGACCTAACGTTGGTCCGAAAGCCTCCAGGAATTTCGCTTGCGCAAGCAGTTCGTCCTGCACCTTCGGTGCCAGAGCGTCAAACTCGGGATCAAACGCCGGATGGAAAACGACTTCCCAGATCATACATCACAATATGATGTGAAAATCATATGACGTCAAGAGCATTCCAGAGGGCTGGTGTTACATTGACTAGAGAATGCCTGAGTTGTCCCTGTGGCGGGGTCCCCAGGGACCTTGCGGCATACCATGCGCATCGCTGTCCGAATAGGTGATATGACGAACCCGCCTCTTTTAATCCGATACGCAACTCAAAGGTGTCGATGAGGCATGGCTACGTTCTGTTCAGCGACGACAGGCTCCTCAGTCAACCGTGTGCGTGAACGTCAAAGGGGGTTGCGCGGATATGGTGGAAACACTATGATGGGACTTGACCGCAGAGGTACCTGAACCTGTCGAATGGAATGACTCCAACAAGACATATCTGACGAACGCAATCTGTAAGGTGCCAGCGCATTCCGTCTCTGTATCACAAGGAAAAGTGGCAGCCCAAGTTAGGACCATCACTTATGACCTCCAGTGGATTTTCGGTTGGGGAAGGCGTTCGATCGACTCACGCCGGCACTACGCAACCTGGCCAAAGTCCAAGTCCCCTACCTGCAAGAATACCACAGGCAGAATCCGTCTGTGCAAATCGTGTTCGAAGAATGGGGCGACAATTCGGAGGTCTTCCCATTGGACGATCTGCGTGAACTCTATGCTATGGCTCGCCACGGCAACATCCGCGGCGAAGAGGAGTAATACACCCCCCTGCGTGAGGTGCTGGACCCCGTCCGGCACATACTTCGTTTGCATCCCACACTGGCGCGAGTCGTGAGTCCGATCATCGGTCGAGACGAGTTCTGGATGGAGATACTGAACTCCGGGGGTTTGACTTGCACGACGGATCTGATCGCGGGATTGATGGCCCGTGCCGCAGAGCTTTCCGGAGACGGATTCCGGACGGCGGCGGCCGAACTGAATGGGCTCCTCGGTCCAGTGCCGGTAGAAGGTCAGGATGGCGTGCCGGGTGAGTTGGATGTCGGATACGACGCAGTGCTGTTCTATGGCCTGACCTTCAGGGAACGGATCGATGTCGTGGACGGGATGGTGGTCCTTCCTTTCGAGCAGAAACGGAGGTTTGTGGACGAACGCCTGGTGAATGAGTTCGCTCTACCGGGCGCCGGTTTCCACGGTTGGCGGTCACTGGGGGCTGTGGTCAGACCGTTCCGATGGCGACCCACGTTCCGCCGAACCGGCTATGTAAGAGATCGGGTACTGAGGAACCCCGGGGCGTTTTTTCTGGAGGCACTGATCTTCCTGGATCTTCTTGCCGTAGCGCACGCGACACCTGTACCGCACCTTGCGACCATGGCCGATTGCATCGACCGATCCGTCGGCAGGCTCATGAGTCTGGCGGGCCATAACGGTAGCCACAATCGTGGCCGCTCGCATCAAAGCTTCGATGGATTCGACGAGTGTCCGGAACCTGCGCCGGAGGCACTCGACGAGGCGAGGGAAGCAATTCAGAACCGAAAGAGTGAGCGGTACGCCAGGGTAGCTACAATCGTCAGTCGGCTTTCCGATGCGCTTGTGAGGCACGGACGATTTTCTAACGAAGACAGGACCGTGAAAGTGGAAATAGCGTTGGAGCGTATGTACGATCTGCCCCAACGGAAGATCTCCCGCGAGTTACGAAACAAGGCTTCCTCATATCTAGGAACCGACATGGAAAGCCGGGAAAGGATCAGTGAGAGCGTCCAGGAGTTTTACGACACACGGTCGAACATCGTTCACAGTCGATCCAGCAACGTGTCCACACAAAAAACGCTCTGTGGCGTTCGATATGGGATTCGACATTGCCAGACAGACATTGTTCAAATTGTTGCGCGAAGGCCCATTGGAGAACTGGGGCGAGCTAACTGCCCCAAATACTGGACCACGTACGAAGGAGGATGTGTGAACTTGTCCCCAAAGTTCGGAGATACTTGCGATGGTAGAACCTGAACAGGTGTGTGTATACTGCGGATCAGAAGAACCAGATACCCGTGACCATGTCCCTCCAAGAAACCTGTTTCCCGAACCAAGACCATCAGATCTCATTACGGTACCCTCCTGCCGATCATGTAATGAGACGGCATCGATGGATGATGAGTTCTTTCGAGACATTGTGACCGGTAGAATTGAGTCCAGTGGTCACCCCGAAGCTCAAAAAGTGTTTGAGAGTGTCATTAGATCCTTTCAACGACCCGAAGCGAGAGGTCTCACTAAACGGTTTTTAAACAGCCTCATAGAAGTAGATATGTACTCAGAAGGTGGCATTTATATCGGACAGGGAGTCGGATATAGGTTTGACCAAACTGAAGGCGATCGTCTTGACTCGGTCGCAGCCAGGATTGTTCGGGGACTGTACTTTCACACGTTCGGCGTCAGGCTGCCTGATAGCTGCACAACGAAATGCTATGAAAACTCACGTTTGGAGGCTAATGTCGACCGAAACAATCTAGAGGATCTTGTCATTATCTTCAGACCCATGATTAAACGGAAACCCAATGCCACCCTTGGGAACGATGTGTTCGAATACTGGGTTGAACGTGCAGAGGACGACGACTTCGCGTCAGCTTGGATCTTGAGATTCACCGGCACGACCGGAAAACGCCAGTACCAAAGTGTATTGTTCTTCTGTTTTACTACGCCAAGTGCCTTAAGCGTGTCACCGGCACGACCGGAAAACGCCAGTGGCGGGCGGCAAACCACGGGGTCGGGTTAAGGCCGGGACCTGACGGCCGTTCTTGATTCCTGGCTATTTGAAATCTTGATCTTCCTAATCATTGGTTGGTATATTCGACTTCGGAAACCGGTTTTGGTCCAAGTAACCAAACACACCGATGGGAAGGATTAACCTTACCATGTCGAATACTGATCAAACAAGTAATACGATAGCTGCACTTGCTTCGTTTTTTATTCCCGGATTAGGTCAACTGGTGCAAGGAAGGGCAGCTGCCGGGATATTGTTTTTTGTCGCTGATGGAGTAGCATGGTTACTGGCGTTATTTACTGTATTCCTCCTTATACCACTACCCATAATCGTCACAATATGGGCCGTCTTGAACGCGGCGAAATACAAACCCTCGAGTTGACGGATGTGTGGGGTTTTATTCAGGTGGGAAGTGTGTTTTTACTGTTTCGTAAACTCTTGCAATTTAAAGATTTGTAGTGGTATATTGATCCCCCCAGCCAGGAATTTGTCCAGCAGACGGTACCCTTAAATGGTGCGGGAATTGTGTTCCAAGCGCCTGATCATGCGCATAACGCTTTAGTAACATTTGTGAGGACATCGGCACAGACATCGATCGACGCCGCGTCCACCCATTCGTTATCCCCATGGAAGTCGCCTCCTGCAGGGCCGTAGATCACGGTAGGGATCGAGCGCTCACTCAGAAGAGCGGCATCCATCCAGCCGGCTTTCCCGCAAATGAGTGGCTCTCGACCGGTTGTCCGCGTAGCGACCGTCTTGACCAGCTCAACGATTTCATGATCGGGATGAATCGAAAATGACTGCCGATCGAAAGTCAGATTGATCTCGGCCCGAAAGCTCGGATCAGCCTGGCGGCACCGTTCGGCGATTCCTTCTAACTCGGCAATGAAGTCCTGGGCGGTCTCACCCGGGATCGTGCGCCTTTCCACGCCCAGGTGACAGGTCGCGGGATAACTTGACATTTCACGCCCGCCTCTGATCGTCGAAGCATGAACCGATCCCGGTCCGAGCATCGGATCGCCTGGTTGTTTTTCCAGTTCGGCCTGAAGGTTTTCGAGCCCTTGGAGGAACGCACCCATCTTCGTGATGGCATCAAGTCCCTCGTTCGGTAGTGAGCCATGAGCGACGCGACCCTGTGCGATGACATCTGCCCACGAGAAACCCTTATGCGCGACGACGACATCCCCATTGGTGGGTTCCGTCACGATGGCGGCGTCAGCCGTCACGCCGCTGTCCAGAACGGCACTGGTGCCAACGCTGAAGGCCTCTTCGTCGGCGACTGCCATCATGACGACGTCTCCTCTTAACGGGTTTCTTCGCACCCTGGCCAATGTGGCCATCATCGCGGCAATCGACGCTTTCATATCTATCGTGCCACGGCCGTACATCCTTCCATCTTCGACCCTCGGTTGGAACGGATCGACCATGCCGTCGACTCCGACCGTATCGAGATGACCATTCAGGATGATCGAGCGACCGCCCCCCGTACCCTTCGCGATAGCAACCACGTTTGGACGTCCATCGGCATCAATGATGCGGACATCGAGGGTCTGATCTCGGCACCAGTCTGCGACGAAGGCGGCGATTTCCTCTTCACCCGCCCCGGTCGAGGACAGCGAGGGGTTCGTCGAGTCAATCGAAACGAGTTTTGCCGTGAGATCCAGAAGCGTGCCTGTCATATGATTTACTCCGCGAATGAGGGGATTTCGTCGCGCGGCCCAGGTGTACTGGCAAGCCACTCGAGCTGGTGGCCGTTTCCGCCAGACTGAACCATTAAAGACAATCCACGCCCTAAGGCAAAGCGGGGCGAGGTTTCCAGACTCGCCCGGAACCTAGAGTCAACGCCGACATGGGAAAGCCATCGCCAAGTATTGAAACGGCCAGTATCCACTAACGAAACAGGTGATTGGTCATGCAATTAACAGCGGACTATACCAGCATCAAGCACAAACCATTCTGGCCAGACCCCTGCATCCTCCTTGAAATCGTGAGTCAAGATTGTATAATACCTTGGTGATTCGTTGGGCATGCCATTCTTCGTCAACAAAATTCAGTTTGGACATTGTCAGAGTACGTAGCGGACCGGGACGGACCCTCGTCCCACGTGTACGAGTGGAAATCCCCAAAGGTAAAGGAGTAGAAACCATGACAAGTGACAAAAAAATCGACCCACGCATCTTCGACCTGTATGACGAATACTGTCACGGCCACATCGACCGGCGCTCGTTTCTCAGCCGCGCCGCGGCGATCACGATCGGCGGCACCTCCGCGCTCTGGATGGCACAGGCGCTCCTGCCCCGCTACGCCGAGGCCCAGATGATCTCCTTCACCGACCGTCGCATCAAGGGTACCTACGTCGAGTACCCGTCGCCCGGAGGTACTTCTGGGAGAATGCGCGGATACCTCGTGCAACCCACCGGTGATGGACCGTTTCCATCCGTCGTGGTCTTCCACGAGAACCGTGGTCTCAACCCTTACATCGAGGACGTCGCCAGGCGAGCGGCCGTAGCCGGATTCCTCGCGCTGGCCCCGGACGGACTGGCTCCGGTCGGCGGCTACCCCGGTAACGATGATGATGGCCGCACGTTGCAGCGGAGCCTTGACTCGGAGAAGCTGGACCAGGACATGATCAACAGCGCGCGGTATCTCAAGGCGCACGAACTATCAAACGGTCGCCTTGGCGCCACGGGATTCTGCTGGGGTGGGGGGATGACCAATCGCCTTGCGGTTTCGCTTGGCAGCGATCTGAATGCCGGTGTGCCGTACTATGGCGCCTCGGCCGCGAGCGAGGAAGTGCCGAAGATCAAGGCGGCCATGATGATCATCTACGCGGGGACGGACCCGCGAGTCAACGCCATGTGGCCCGAGTACGAGGCCGCGCTAAAATCGAACGGCGTGACGTACGAAATGCACATGTTCGAGGGGTCGCTTCACGGTTTTCACAACAACTCGACGCCCCGTTACAACGAGACGGCGGCTGCGCTGGCGTGGAACCGCACCATCGGTTTCTTTCGGAAACACCTCGCGATTTAAGTAGCTCAGCCTAACGCCCGTCCCCGTTACGGTATCGTTAATGCGGTTTTTGAGAGGAGAGGGAATCCCATGGACATCGCACAGATTCGAGACCACATACCGGGCCTGCAATTCGGTGTTTACCTTAACACCGGAGGAGTTGGCCAGTCGCCAGTCAGCGTTAACGAGGCGATCACCCAGGGCTACCAGCAGATGCTCGGCGGCAGTCTGAGTCCTATCGACTGGTACAGTGCGATGGGCGAGGCCGCGTCCGAACTGCCGGCTAAAATCGCCGACTTCTTCGGAGCCGATGCCGACGAAATCGCGTTGACGATGAGCACCGGCGACGGTTACGGCATGGTGCTCGGTGGGCTGCGCTGGCAACCGGGTGACGAGGTGATCATTACCAGTGAAGAGCATCCGGTACCCCTCCAGGCCGCCCAGGGCCTGGCGGATCGGGAAGGTGCGGTCGTCAAAGTGGTTGAGATTGACCAGGACAAAGACCTGGTTCTGAAACGGCTGGAACAGACCATAACCCCGCGTACCCGGCTGATTTGTTTCAGCCACGTCACGACTGACTCTGGAACTCGGATGCCTGCCCGTGAGATCTGTGCGTTGGCACGGGCACGCGGCATTCTCACACTCTGGGATGGCTGTCAGGCCGTCGGGCAGTTTCCAGTCGATCTACATGATATTGGCTGCGATTTCTACGCCACAAACTGCTACAAGTGGTTGCTTTCGCCGATGGGCGCCGGGTTTCTCTATGTGCGTAAAGGTGCCCAGCCGGTACTGAAGCCGCTGCGGCGACCGCACACGCCGGATGGTACGGCCCGGCAGTACGAGACCGGAACTCCGGCGAGCGTGCTCTACCTGGGCCTCGGCGCCGGTCTCGACTTTATGGCCGGCATCGGCGGACCGCAGGCCGTTGCCGCGGAGGCAGGTCGTAAGGCAGAATCGTTGCGAGTGCGCTTCGACGCCATTCCGGGTGTGCGGGTCGTCAGCTCACGCCGCACCGAAACTCAAACCGGCATCGTCGCTTTCGCTATCGAGGGCATGGAGGGAAATGAAGTCTCTGCCGCGCTCAAGCAACGCTGGCAAATCATCCAACGGGCGACCTATATGACCGACCCGACCGGAGTGCGGATTTCGGTGGCGTTCTACACCAGCGATTCCGAGTTGGATACGCTGGTCGAAGCGGTAACGACTCTGGCAGGCGAGACTAAGCAACGGTAATGGTAGTCTACCAAATCAACTCGCCATCCTGAACTGCTTAAATCGTCTATCCAGCCGTTCTCGATCCGGGTGATCCTTTTCACGAAGCGGAAGGTGCAGCCTTGAGCCCTCGAGTTACTTAAGCACCTGGAGCATTGGACCGTCGTCTTGGTCATGCGCAGTACGCTCTAGTAACATTTGTGAGGACATCGGCACAGACGTCGATCGACGCCACATCCACCCATTCGTTATCCCCGTGGAAGTCGCCACCTGCCGGGCCGTAGATCACGGTCGGGATCGAGCACTCACTCAGAAGAGCGGCATCCATCCAGCCAGCTTTCCCACAAATGAGTGGCTCTCGACCGGTTGTCCGCGTAGCGACCGCCTTGACCAGCTCAACAATTTCATGATCGGCATTAATTGAAAATGCCTGCCGATCGAAGGTCAGATTGATCTCGGCCTGGAAGCTTGGATCAACTTGGCGGCATCGTTCGGCGATTCCTTCTAACTCCGTAATAAAACCTTGGGCGGTCTCACCCGGGATCGTACGCCTTTCCACACCCAGGTGACATGTCGCGGGATAACTTGACATTTCACGCCCACCACTGATCTTCGAAGCATGAACCGATCCGGTACCGAGAATCCGAACACCTGGTTGTTTTTCCAGTTCGGCCTGAAGGTTTTCGAGCCCTTGAAGAAACGCACCCATCTTCGTGATGGCATCAAGTCCCTCGGCCGGTAGAGAGCCATGAGCGGCGCGACCCTGAGCGATGACATCTGCCCACGCGAAACCCTTATGCGCGACGACGACATTCCCATTTGTGGGTTCCGTCACGATGGCGGCGTCAGCCGTCACGCCGCTGTCCAGAACGGCCCTGGTGCCGACGCTGAAGGCCTCTTCGTCGGCGACTGCCATCATGACAACGTCCCCTCTTAACGGCATTCTTCGCGCTCTTGCCAATGTAGCCATCATCGCAGCGATCGACGCTTTCATATCTATCGTGCCACGGCCGTACATTCTTCCATCTTCGACCCTCGGTTGGAACGGATCGACCACGCCGTCAACGCCGACCGTATCGAGATGACCATTTAGGATGATCGAGCGTCCGCCCCCCGTACCTCGCGCGATAGCAACCACGTTTGGACGTCCGTCGGCATCAATGATTCGAACGTCGGGGGTCTGATCTCGACACCAGTCTGCAACGAAGGCGGCGATTTCCTCTTCGCCCGCTCCGGTCGAGGACAGCGAGGGGTTCGTCGAGTCAATCGAAACGAGTTTTGCCGTGAGTTCCAGAAGCGGGCTCGTCATATGCCATGCTCCTCGAATTAAGGTATTGCCTTGCGCAACTCAGGTGTCCTGGCAAGCCACTCGAGGCGGATTCAGCGGGCGCGGCGCACATGGAACAAACTGCGCGCCGTGCTGATAGCCCATGTCATAGGAGCTTCCCGCTACTTCAACGAGCGGGAAAGTGTGACCGATCATCGTGTCCTTTTCCGGCTGGGATGCTGAATAGAACCGGACAATCGAGGAACAATGCGGATAATGGCGTTACATCGGACCCTGAGGCGCGACGTAACGGTCTCCACCAAACTCGACGCTGGTACCCATGCCTCGTTCCAGCGCCTGATGATATATGTAGTGTGCTGAAGCGACGTCTTCGACGGCCAGCCCCAGGGACTTGAACAGGGTGATCTCCTGAGCCCCGGTGCGACCCGCATTCTGGCCGAGCAGGATATCGCCGAGTTCACCCAGGATGTGATCGTCGCCAATCGCGCCTTCTTTTCGCGGGATCAGAAAGTCTCCTGCTTCGTTTACTGTAGATTCGCGCCGGTCTACGAAAAGCCGGGCGCGCGCCACAGCGTTTGTATCGAGTTCCCTGGTGAAGGCCACGCTGGAGCCGGCCGCGTTGATGTGCGCACCCGCGCTGATCCAGTCGCTCATCAGGACCGGTTCACGAGCCGAGGTCGTGGTACAAATGAGATCGGCCCCTGTTACGGCTTCCCGGGCTGATGCTGCCGCCCCGATCTCTATACCCTGCCGTTCGGTTTCCCGTTCCACAAAGGTCCGTAAATGATCGGGATTGGGGCTATAGACTCTAACTCGCCTGATCGGACGCGCCACCCGCATCGCGTCCAGATGGGTCTGCGCCTGTACGCCCGACCCGAGGATGGCCAGATCACCGGCCTCTTCATTGGCCAGCAGCTGTGTTGCAACCCCACTAACAGCGGCCGTACGAATCGCCGTGATCGAACTGGCGTCGATAATGGCCAGCAGGTTGCCATACTCCGATCCGAACAACAGCACCACACCCTGGTGCGAGTCATACGCACTGCCGTGGTTGCCGGGATACACGGTGACTATTTTGATGCCCAACGCCTCGGGATCGCCCAGGTATCCCGGCATCATGCCGATCAGGCCGCGACGGTCAGGCAGCCACATCATGTCCCGTAACGGCTGCACCGCGTCCCCGGTGGCGAGGGTTCTGAGTGCCTCGGCCATCACCTTCATACAGTCGCTCATAGGAAGCAGTCGGGAGACTTCCCCTTGATTGACGACGATCGTTTCCATGCGATCAGTCCTCCAGGGACTTTCAGTCTGCGGGAACGGGTAGGATTACAATGCGGCAGCGGCGACGGATGAAGGATGTATCAACTACATCTGTGAGACCCCTCCGAAAAGTCCGGTGTTTACACGGGGAAGAAGAGGGTATAGGTTTCCGGTGTCAAGGGTATGCTGTAACGGCGGAGAGCCAACCGGCACGGAAAGGGGCGGAGGCTGTTCATGAAGAGCGTGCCGTCTGGTCAGTCTGACGTGTCCAGCGGTTTCGAAGCGCACATGAAGGTCTCCAGGAAGAAGCAGTTGAACGACCCGAAGGCCTGGCATAATCTGTTCTTCCGCCATATCACCGCCCAGATAGACGAGACCCCTTACGGCGTGCTCTTCGACGAGCACACCGGCCGTCCGAACGCGCCGGTACGTCAGTTGGTGGAGATGCTGATTCTCAAGGAGGACCACGGCTGGAGCGACGCCGGTCTCTTCGAGCACGGTCGTTTCAACCTTTTGGTGATGCGCTTTGGGCTGCCTGCAATCGTTCTGAAGTTCGTTGGACGAGGCGGATCGTTCCCGTTCGTCGTCGGCCGACCGAGAGGTGAAGACCTCGTCGTTGCAGTCGGTCTCCGACCTGGACACTGCCTATCGGAAGAAGGGCGCGCAACAGGTCAAGGGCTACAGCGTGAACCTGACCGAAACCTGCAACGAAGAGGGTTATGAACCTGATCACCGACCTTGCCGTGCCTCATAACTCAGGGGACGGCGAAGGCCCCATAGCCTTGACGAAAACATGGGTTGAAGCATTCAATTGGGAGGCCAGATCAGACGTGCGACGGCTCGTTGATGCTTAAAGATACGCGATCGTGCACCGCGTCGCCTGGATTTCCGTTTGACGGTTCTGCGGCACTGCCGCATATTATGTCTGTGCGTGTCTTCTTCACCAAGACGTATGAGCGGGTTATCCGCAAGCTAATGACGGTAGCGGATCGACAAGCTATGGAGGCGGCCATCGTCGCCGATCCATGCATTGCGCCCATGATTCGGGGAACCGGAGGAATACGGAAACTTCGCTGGGCGGGACCGGGACGGGGCACGCGGGGCGGAATCCGCACGATCTACTTCTATCACGCCGGGCCCGTGGCAGTCTATCTGCTGACCGCTTATGCAAAAGCGGACCGGGACGACCTGAGCCCGGCGGACAAGAAGGTGATTTCACGGCTTGTGGCCGCAATCAAGAAAGAGGAGGAAAACAGATGACGAGGCAACGAACCCAAGTGGGGCGCGAGACGGAAGCGGCCCTGGACGAGGTGCTTGCCCACGTACGCGGCGAAACGCCGCTTCCCTGCCGTTTTGTCGACGATCCGGCCGCGGAGCACATTGTTGCACTTCGTAAACGCATGAAACTCAGCCGTCAGAAGTTCGCGGACCGATTCGGACTGGATGCCCGTGCCGTGCAGGACTGGGAACAGGGCCGACGAGTACCGGACCGGGCGGCCCGAGTGCTGCTGGCTGTTATCGACCACGATCCCGAGGCGGTCGTGCGCGCACTCGACGGGTGGTCGTAGCGGATGACATCCGAAGGTGTGGCGTAGATCCGGAGTGTTATCCGTTACACACTCTTACAGATCCTCAGTAGAAGATCTCGTCCCCGGTTCAAAATAGGCCTCTTGAATACTGATCATCGGGGAATCATGCCTGGACTTGAATGGGTTCGATTAACCCGGTCGGCAGTACAAGCATCCCTGGAAGGAAGGTCTGGTGACCGTACCGGGAAATCCAAATGATGAAATGGCCGTTGGCACGCAGAACAGTATTCTGAAGCAGTCGCAGATTTCAAAGGGGAGAAAGCATGAGCCGATTCCTGATCGTCATCGAAACGACGGGAACAGGGTTTTCAGCATATTCACCCGACCTTCTCGGTTGCGTGTCAACGGGGGCCACACGGACTAAGGTGGAAGCAAACATGAAGGAAGCGATTGAATTTCATCTCGACGGGATGAAAGAAGAAGGGTATCCCATACCCAAACCCACAGCCGAATCCGCCTACCTTGAAATAGTACCATGACCTATAGCTGCCATTTTCACAGAATCATAAGTTGTTCTGCACCCTTGGCCGGGACACGGAGTTAAGCTTCCTTCTTATCCCGGGTGTATGGCTCATGCGGGATAACGAGGTAACTCCAGTCTCATTTGGTGTGCGCTACAGATGTTCGGAAGTAGCACTTGCCGTATGATGCGCCATAGTATCCACTGCGATTTCAGGAGCATAAAATGGTTGATACTTCTCCACCGACTCTGTCGGGCGTCGTCATAAAAACCGCAATCGTTCACACTGTGACGTACTTTGTCGCCGGTGCGCTGGCATACATGATGTTCGACTACAAGGCGCTCTGGGACGAACCCGTGTTTAACGTATACATGAGGCGTTTGGACGATCCAATGCTGACGGCAGGTCCGCTTTTTCAGCCGATACGAGGGATATTGTTTGGCGTTGTATTCTACCTGTTGCGCCGAGAGTACTTCGAACGGGAATACGGCTGGTTCACCATGTGGGTAGTTATGGTGGTGATAGGGATGTTCTGTACGTTCGGTCCATCGCCTGGTTCGATTGAAGGTCTGATCTATTCGACGGTTCCGTTGGGCCTTCAGTTCGGCGGCGGCAGCATCGAGACATTTGCCCAGGCATTGTCACTCTCTGTCGTAGTGTTCTACTGGGTACGTCAACCTGATAAACCGTGGTTGACCTGGGTTATGACAGTTGCTTTCCTCACTGTACTGGCATTTTCAGCCGTCGGACTTATGCAATGAATCCGGCAAATCTGTTCCTGCAATGATGCTCGGTCTCTACGAAGGACGAGTCGCGGATACAACAAGAAACAGGCAGCTTGCCCGCATTCCCCCAAACAATTGCTTGACGAAGTGATCTGGTTGGACATTACTAATTTAAGATGCCTTGCCAAATGGAATCACTTATGTCATTTCTCATGGCGTCCCAGTCCAGATAGAACGGCCAAGATCTCAGGCTGTGAAATAAACCACTAGTTAAACAATGCCATCCAGCACGTTGCATGCACTTACACCTGAAAGGTCAGTCATGTAAGCGCAGCCTTTTCAAGGAGGAAATCCAATGAAACGTTATCCGACTGCTTTAAGCGTGATGTTCCTGTTTCTCATTACCGCCTGTGCCGACATGGAAGCGCCGGATACGAACACCGATGCCGTGATGGCGCCGATGCTCGAAGTGGATCCCATGTGGCCCAAGCCCTTGCCCAATCACTGGGTCCTGGGTTCAGCCATCGGTGTAACGGTCGATTCCCAGGACAACATCTGGATGATTCACCGCGGCAATGGCAACCCCGCCAATGAACTGGGCGCCGCACAGGATCCACCCCTGGGCGAATGCTGCGTACCCGCACCGCCGGTCCTTCAGTTCAGCCCGGAAGGCGATCTCCTGAACCACTGGGGCGGTCCGGGCGAGGGATACGACTGGCCCTCATCCAATCACGGGATCACAGCGGATCCCATGAACAACCTGTGGATCGGTGGCAATGGAAGCGATGACGCCCATATCCTGGTGTTTGCCCAGGACGGCACCTTTCTGAAGCAGTTCGGAAAACCGGAAACCCGCCGGGCCGAGGCCTTTGACGAGGCTGATCCCCAGTGGATGGGTAACAGCATGGATATGGAGAACTTCGGCCGGGTGGCCAAGATCTCTTTCGATGCCAGCGCCAGCGAAGCCTATGTCGCCGACGGCTACCTGAACAAGCGTGTCGCGGTACTCGACATAGAGACCGGGGCTTTCAAACGGCACTGGGGCGCCTACGGCAACGAACCCGACGATACGGATCTGGGGCTGTACGACCCCGAGGCGCCGCCGGTCCAGCAATTCCGCAATCCAGTCCACGCGGCCGACCCGTCCAATGACGGCCACGTATACGTCTGCGACCGACCGAACAACCGGATCCAGGTATTCACCACGGACGGGACCTTCGTGATGGAGCAGATCATCGCCGTGAACACGCTGGGAGGCGGGTCCACTTGGGATGTCGCTTTCTCGAAGGATCCCGAGCAGAAGTACATGTACGTGGCAGACGGCCAGAACATGAAGGTGCACGTGCTGCTGCGCGAGACGTTGGAGATTCTGGCCACTTTCGGGGACGGCGGCCGGCAGCCTGGCCAGTTTTACGGCGTGCACAGCATCGCCACCGACTCAAAAGGGAACGTCTACACCACGGAGACCTACGAAGGAAAACGCCTGCAGAAATTCACCTTCAAGGGAGAGGGCCCAGTCGAGCAAATGGAACAGGGTGTATTATGGCCCTCCGCTTCGAGGTAGGTCGGCAGGACGCGTCTTTTCTGTAGTCCGGTAGGGCTCGGTTTCGGTCACGCACGTTTTTTCGGTGGTACTCGCTTAATCCGGGTGTCGGATCTCGGTATGCAGTAATGACAGATTGAATACTGTGACTCAACCGGCCTTTCTAAACTCTTCAAAGCGACGGTCCAACCGACCTCTATCGGGATTGTCCTTGGCGCGAAAAGGAAGGTGAAGCGTGGATCCTTCGAGCAGTTTAAGTGCCTGGAGCATGGGACCATCGTCCTGATCAAGCAAGCGATCTGATACATGCAGCTGGTAATCGGGGTCGATACCGATCAGGTGCGCATCGAATGCGGCATGGTGGATTTTGGACAGGGAAAGTCCGTTCGGCACAACGGGTTGTCCCAATGCCTCGTCCCCATCGGAGACGATATGGGCTGCGTCGAGAAGCTGCTTTTCCGGCAGGCCGGTTATTGCACAACGGCCACCATAGGCATAGAGCACCGCTTCCCTGAACGTGGCCTGGTGTAAGCGTTCTTTTACCATGCGCAACCCATACCTGCGTTCGATTTCACTGCCCGGTGCAGAAAGTACGTCCTGATTGGGACTGCCGAACGTCAGCGTTGATTTCAATGCGAAACCATCCCATCCAGAAATGTATGTTGGGATGATTGCCTGGTATCGTCCGGGAGATACACCCAGAAAATAGATTACTGGTTTTTGATTCTCGAAAGCTTCTTTTAGCCACCGGTTGTCCGCCGCTTCCGGATCCTGCCCCATGAACGCGTAGTCCACCGCTTCATCGCCTTCGTAAATCTGCTGGTGAACCTGTCGCTGGTCATCATACCAGACCCGGGCTCCTGGGCGGGGAAACACGGTACGGATCGAAAGAAGGTACCTCATCTGGCGGGGTTTGAAGATCCCTCTTTGCGGATTGAACAAAGGGATCCGCTTACCTTCAAATACTAAACCCGGCGCTAACTCGTTTTTTGTCAGGTGGCCATGCGTTTCCGTCAGCTGCCGTATATACGAGAAAGCGGCCATACGCATCCGAGCATCGTCATCATCCCGAATCATCACACTTCATCATCCCCTGTAGCAGTGCTCATTATGCCAGGTCAGTACATCGGGATCGGGTCTGTCTTGGACCTGACCAGGGACCACAATTTGCTGGCCGTGCAGAGCGTAGTATTCCCGGCCGTTCTCGAACTCTTCCCGAACGCGTCGGCTTACCTCGAAATGATGATCGGGTGTGACCGTTACATAGCCGGTGTCGAACAGGCTGTGGATATCTCGGCGGAGCAATAGACCGTTACTCGCCTCGTGAAAACCGCCGTCACTGTATGGTCGGATATGAGCCGCGTCCAGTGCGGGCAGCGTCCGTTCGCGTGTCACAGCACAGCGTCGATCATAGATGTCGGTCACGAGCACCCGGAATGCACCTTGACCCAGGCGTGGCTGAACGAGTTGTGGCTTACCGAATCGATCCGGTTCAGCGACCATACCGGTAGCATGTGGCCGTATCCACCGGTCATTTACTGCATTCCACAATGTCATTCCGTCAGAATCACCCGTACTGAATGACTTTAACGAAACTATATTGGGCGACCAGCTCTGAGGTACCGGAATGAATTCGGATTCATCGAGAAAGAACGGCTGGGTAAGTATGCGGCAACCAATTTTGAAATCACTCCGATCCGCTGGGTTGATCTTTTTATACTTCATAATCCGTGTACGCATCTCCTGTGCCGAACGTGCGCCGTTCAATTCCCGAAATGCCTCCCAGGCAAGGGAACAGGGCAACACATTGGCATAGGTGAAGATGCCGCCTCCGGCGATCACGTTGCGCGGAGCGTGCAGCTTGAACAGGAACAATTCACCCGGCCGGAGTGCCTTGAAACTGGTTGGAGATGGCGACCAGAAATTCACTTCGTCCAACTGCGGTATGCTGCGTAGTGTTTCGAACCATTCTCCATCGGTCACCGCCACAACTAGTTTGATATCCATCGAGTCCCTACCATTGGGTTGGTTACACCCTTAATCCCTACCACTTTATATTCGGTTGCGTAGCATCTTAAGTCGATTCTCTGGTTGTCTTGTTTTAGCAACAACGGCTTATGGTCGCACAGTAATGAGGTTTTGAGGAAAGAAACGATATGTTCTTAAAAGATACGTATCTACAACACTGGGTCAAGTCCACTTGATTACGACATGCTGATTGATTATCCTCGTATCTGAGTTGCTGATGAAACGGTCGGCATTGGCGTTGTCGTAGCTATCGCCGACCTGACCCTCTGAAGTTTGGACACTGGCTAGCCTGCAACGATTTTAAAAGGGCGCCGAGGTGTACAATAACCCTTATTCACGAATATAGGACAACATGATCGATCACACCTTTCCCCTCGTAGAAGTAGAAGGCAGCGCATACGAGATGGGCTATCAGCACGGCGCGCAGGCTGCCGGCCTGGTACAACGTTACCTGCTTTGGATCGAACGTTTAACGGGGCAGCCCCGAGACGTTTTATGCCGTAACGCGATGGGTTTCTGGCCGTTAATTGAGTCGCTGAGTAAAGCCTATGCCGAAGAGGTAAGGGGTTTGGCTTCAGGTGCGGATATCAGCCTGGAAGAAGCCGTGTTGTGCCAGGTACGTGCCGAAGCCGCACAGAAGCCGGTTGGGGCTTGTACTGCCTTTGCGTTGACGCGGACGGCCACGGCGGATGGGAGTACACTGGCCGGACAAAACCAGGACCTCGAACCGGAATACGCCGACGTCGCGATACTGCTACGCATCAATCCCAGCGATGGCCGTCCCCGCGCACTGATGTTCACTTTTGCCGGGCAGCTGGGATATGCCGGGATGAACGAATACGGCGTCTCCCATTTTGCCAACGCGCTGTATGGTTTTACCTGGCAGATGGGACTGCCCCATTACCCGCTCAAGCGTCTGATACTGGAGCAACGGACGGCTGAAGACTGTGTGGCACTGCTGGCGAAAAACCGCACCTGCTCCGCCGCAAACGTGCTGTTATGCGATGGACTGGGACACATTGGTTCCGTGGAAGTGCGGCCAGAGGGGATTGCCTTGTACCAGGACTCGCACCCGGATGCGTGCCTGCATACGAACCACTATCTGACATCCCCGTTTACCGAACACGAGTCCGGCTATCTGCCTGATTCCTGTCCGCGTCTGGACCGCATTCGAGTCCTGGTCCAGGAACAATGGGGAACCATCACAGTAGATTCGATCAAGCGGATGCTAGCGGATCACGAAAATGACCCGGGAGGCATTTGCAGGCACGGTGCAGTGCAGATGCATTCGATTTCAGGTTATATAGCCGAACCCGAAAAACGACTGCTGCATGTGCGGCGCGGGCATGGTTGCCTGGGTGCGTGGACGGCGTATGAAGTGTGAGATACTATGAAGTCTGGGAAAGTGGAGATCGATACGCTTCCTCAACAAGCATCGGAACACTGTTACTCACATCCAACGCAGCCGCCAGGCGAACATCCCGTTCGAATCCCCGTCCGATTAACTCTTTCCCGAAACTTGATGCGCCGAGGATCAATCCCAACTTATCCTTAAACTCGTTATACACCGTGGCCGCGGATACGGCTTCGGGCGAGCGGGACCCTTTCAGCGCATGGATGATGGCTCCCGCACCGACCAGGTCTTCGATGGCGAGTCTCAGGGTCTCCTGTTTCTTCCAGCGTTCGCCCGCGGGGACGATACTGATCCCCGTACCATATTGCTGCTGTTTGTTGGCCAGGACGGAAGCGTTTCTGAGGCATCCAGCGAAAGTCGGCAGGTTGCCGGACGACAGGGAAAGCGTGGAGCCATTGGGCGAAGGAAGGACCAGTGAGGTACCCGGGGATATGTCTACCAGGGAAGATGGAGAAAGCGAATATCCACCTTCTTCATAATCCCGGTTGAAGTTGGCCAGAAGCGCGTTACGGGTCCTGGCGTAATCAACCGCGGTACGGTCCCTGGACCGGTAGGGATAAACGACTGCGCCATTATTCACCGCAATGTCTACGCAGGTGGAAAACGACAGCACATCTACGATGACAATGGCCTGGCTGCTGGGGAGCAGTTCTGCCAGCCCCTCAGCGCCCCATTTACACCGTACATCATGGTCTTTCTGGTCGTAGTACATGAAATACTCCTGAGCGCTACGAGAAGTTGTTGTTTTCTGTCTGCCTAACGTAAAGGAAATCGATGATGGAAGACAATGATCATCGAAGCGGTTCGATCAACAAAGTCATGCGGATAGGGAACACCGTTTGCAGGCCCATGCACCGGTGGACGCCTGCGGTACACGGAAGGTGGGTTTCGATCATCCGCCTGATCTGCGGAAGCGCCTGAACGTACTTTGCAACAGCTATGGCGATATAGATCCCCATACCGTGATCGATGCCTTGATCGAACTTCAGGAGATGGAAACCACCAGGATATCGGTTCTGGGGGCATCGGGTATCGAGCGCTGGAAATTGTATAAAAGGAGAGGTGATACCGAAGATATCAGGCGGGAACGAGCGTGGCTTCAAGGGGAATACAGGAATCTTGTGGGAACCGCTTCAGTGCTAACCGACTGCGTGCCATCGAACAGGTCGGCCAGCCAGTTTCAACTTCCGGCTAATCCACTGCCTCCAACGTGAACTTCTCCCTGCCGTCCAGTCCGGCTACCACGGGGTACGTCTTCTCCCGCGGTTCTCCGTCCGGTGGGAAGTAACGCACGTGGGGGGAGAAATAGGCGTACAGGGCCGTGTTCCGGGATCGGGGTGACCTGTTGGGCCCCGATCCGTGCACCATGAGGCTGTGGAAGAAGAGTGCGCTTCCCGCCTTCAGAGGCACGTCGATCTGCTGCGCATCGTTCACGTCGTTTTCGTACTCCAGTTCCTTGTCCTGCGCCTGTGCGATCAATCCCCAGTCTTTCAGTCCCCACCTGTGACTGTGCGGAATAACGTTGAAACAGCCGTTCTCGGGCGTGGCTTCGTTCAGGGCGATGCTGACCGTCACGAGTGCGGGAGGATCGATGGGCCAGTAGGCCGAATCCTGGTGGGGTGCGTGGGCGGAGCCGTGAAAGGCGGGTTTGAGCATCAAGGTGCTTCGGAACAACAGCAGGTCCGGTCCGAGCAACCCACGCAGCACCCGAAGCAGGATTGGATTTACCGCAAGGTTTCGAAAGACTTCCGAGATATCCCGTGTGCCTTCGATTTTCCGCAGCACAGGCAGACCGTCTGGCCGGTTGATCCCTTCGGCGTACGGTTCACGCTGAAAATGCCCGAATGCCGGATCGCCCGCGGCCTCGAGTTCTGCTGAAACCCGGTGCAACCGTTCGATTTCCTCCCGGCACACGGCCAGTTCCTCTTCCGACAGCACGTCTTCGACCACCAGGTATCCTACTTCCTCGAAAAAGGCCTTCTGGTCTTCAAGGCTCATCATCGTACCATCTCCTCCAGGATTGTTGTAGTCAAATCTGCTAAGTCTGCCGGTCGGTCTGGCTGGCTGTCGGTCTGGTTGTCGGTCGGTCTGGCTGAGTCCCGCGTCGACAAAGATCGCTGCTATGCCGGTTTGTTCCCGAACACCCGCATAAACTGTGCCTTCACCGGTTCGTACAACCAGTACGCAATCGCCGAAAGACCGGCAACGGCACAGAGAAATACGGGCAAACGATATATCGCCACTTCATCGTATCTGAGCACGGCGCCGCTGGCTCCCATGGCGACAACGACGAACGAGAAGGCCACCAGCCATCGGACGTGCCGGCGCCCCACCATCGGGGCGGCCATTATACTGAGGAGGGCCGTGTGGAAGATAAAGAACCCGGCATAACCGTTTCTCGTCGCCTGGGAAATCTCCCATTCGTACCTGAAATGCCACACCATGAGAACGTGGGCGAAAACGATTAGCGCGACCGGCCACATGAATTCCCGCCGATGACGGTTCATCGCGACGAGAACCATGTTCGCGGTCAGTCCCATAAAGCCCGTAATAGCGGCTAGAAAGGTGACGACCTCAATATTCACAGACCGTTCGTTCTCCTATAGTTGAGAACAAAAAATCGCACACGTTGTACATTCGATGGATCTTTTTGTGATTTTCCCGCGTCTAACAGGGTAGTACAAAAGCAGGAATCGAAAACACGTGACGAGATCACGACCACAATCGATTGCCTGCGAATGGTTATAAGATTCGATATGACTCCGGCGCCCCGCGGGAGCATATCCAATCCTTCAGCGACGGCATACCTCGCCGCTTCCAACGCGGTCCCCCAATGCCGTCGCTTGTTTTATTATAACCTAAACTCTGCGCATGAACGGCGAATCCCTCCCTGGGCAGCGTAAGGCCTTCCTGCTTCGCCCATCGGATCAGCACGTCCCAACCGTCCTGGGCACGGCCGCTGTGGGCGTCATGGGGCCGGGTGTTGCTCCGCCCGCGCACCTGTCGGATATACCTTTTGTTGTTGATCAATTCAATGGTCAGGACGCGGCGGGTATTCCCGGAACTCAGGTACCCCACCTGCATGGACCAGATGGACCTGTGACCGTTGGCGCACGAGTTCTTGTAGGTTGCCACGCAGTGCCGCATGGCCTTACCCTCTTCCGCCAGAGCCCGGTCGCTCAGGATTTCCTCGATCTTCCAATTGCGTATCTCACCCGCCCTATCGTCCTCGTCCACACATTCAAATCCCTGGATACCGGTTGACGGCCAGGTTTTTGGTGTTTTTGTATTTGCTTTCGACAGTGCGCCGTGCCAGGCATCTACACGCCTGAGCATGGATTCAGGCGTACGGCCTTTCATGGTGAATTCGGGGTCGGGTGGATCGACCAGGCTGACACTCCCGTCCGGATTACGCCGCTCCTGCCTAACGAATCGCTGGTGATGAACGTAGTCGACGATCGGTCCGACATGGACCACGTCGAGCATGGGGCTGTTCACGAAGAAATGCAGTACGGTCTCCCAGAAAGAGTCCTCTTCGAAATGATCACCGAGCTTAGAATCGCAAACCGCTTCGGCCAGCAGGTCATCGCCGCCCATACCTGTCACCTGCGCCCAGCGAAGCGCCGCGTCCACGGTGTATTCAGGTGGAGAGGAAAACAGGAATTCATGGGCCATGCGCTTGGTAAAACGCAATGGAATGTCCGCCTTGCGGATGTTCTTGCCCGTGCCAACGTGAACGAACCAGTACTGTCGCGTCCTGGCACTGGAATCAATACCTGTGAAGAATGAGGTGTCCATGCACGGAGGCACGTCGTAATCGGCGAGGAGATGCCTTGCCAGCGCGCCGAACTGTCGACAGGCGTTGTGGCTTTCCGGCTGCCAGTCCTCGACCCTTCGAATCCAGTGATCGTGCCAGGTGGCGAGGACGGCCATCCCGTCCACGAAATTGTTCTCGAGCCGCGGTCCGTATTGCGGTATGGCGGGTTTCAGGTGAAACAACCGGCCGTGTTTCTCGACGTGCAGCAGGAGCGTTAGAAAGGCTGCCCGGGCGGCAGAATCATCCAACGCGTGGTTAAAGATATGTTGAACCCTCAGCAGGACGGGACTGGTCAGTTCCCGATCGTCGGCCTGGCCTGCGGCGATCCGTTTCAGGGTGTCCTTACGTCGCCTTTTGTGCTGGCTGGCCGTCGACCTGGTGGCAAACTTCCGGCAGCGCAGGTGGTGGTCGAGACGAATCTCCTGCTGCCGCTGCGCCTTGCTCTTCTGACGGCCATCCCCGACGCCGTTTTCCCGGCACCAGGCCTGGTATGCCTCTACCGAGCCCAGGCCGAGGGCGGTAATATGCGCCTTGAGATCGGACTCTTTCCGTTGCCGGTCCAAGGTCCTCCGCGCCGAGGCCAGTTCCTCTTGACGCTGGGCAAGGGTCTTGTTCAGACGGGCATGGTACCTGTTCTCACGGCACCAGGACATGTAGGCTTCCACCGTGTCCATAAGGATCGAACGAATATGACGGCGCATGGGCGCGCTGAGGCGAGGGTCGGAATTGAGTTTGGCTTCAGGCATGTTGAAACGAGCGGTCAGTGCTGTGGATCGGTGTACACCAGTCGATCGGTTCACTCTGGAGAATGGGTTTAGTAAGCCGGTGTATAAACAATGTATATACACTGCCGTTGATAAGCTGCTATAGATATGCTGCTATAGATATGCTGCTATAGATTGCAGCCACAATAACGCTTCTACTTATACGCTGCTCTCTTGCAGGTACATTTTCACCAGGATATGCAGTAATTGAGATTTGTTTCACACCCTCCTGGTCGCTGTCAGCCATCGGAGGGATTTGTCCTGGCCTTCGTGCTCACCGGCCGAGTGGGGCAGACATGGCTACTTCTCCAGGTTCCAGGCAAACCGCGTCATTACAGGCCTGGTAGTACACGGTCGCGTACAGTCGTGTATCGTTGGTTAAGGCAGCTGGGGCTACGCCAATACGAGCACTTAACTGTACCTCCCCTTGATAAACTTCCAGCGGATCGTCGACGAATGCGAACCGCATGGTTTCTCCCGGCGGATACGTTAGCCCGTCGACCTTTATGGGTACGTCCGCGTTGAAGGTCACGGCCGTAGGGATCAGGCCCGGTAAGGAGGCCGGGTTAGCGTTGATATGCCAGTCGTCCTCTATGATTATATATACCGTCGCATCGAACGTGCTTCTGCCCGAAGCAGCGACTTCCAGACGGGCCTCGACCTTCGCATTATCGATAGATTCAGCTTCAGTCCGTGTTGCCGTGGATCCATTGACCGCCTCATTTATAAACATATTCAAGGTGGCATCCCGTCCGTCGTCATCGGCACGGTTTCGATTGAACAACCGCTCGCCGTAGAGGTGATTCCGAAGGGCCATGATCATGGACGGGAATCGGCCCGGGTTCTCCTTCATCAATGTGGCATAGGCGTGAAACAGGCGCGAGGCCTGTTCGCCATAGCGGGTCTCACCAGTATGACGCGCCAGTGAAAGCAACGCATGGGCGGCCATGGCATTGCCGGAGGCCCGGGCGCCGTCGTAGGGACTGCGGGTGCGGACGATCAGTTCTTCCTCGCCGCTCGTAAAATAGTACCCGCCGACAGCGGGATCCACGAAGAGAACGTCCATCCGGCTTACAAGCGATTCGGCCTCGACGAGCCATCTGCGATCCGCGGTGGCCTCGAACAGTCTCAGCAGACCCCGGACCAGGTAGGCATAGTCCTCTTGGAACGCGTCTCGACGGGTTTCCCCCTCACGGAAGATCCGCCGGAGGCCGCCTTTGTCGTCCCGCAGCCGATCAAGTATGAAATCCGCGGCCCGCGCCGCCGCATCAAGGTATTGCGCGTTGTCCGTCACCAGCCCCGCATAGGCGAAGGCGTCGATCATCTGACCGTTCCAGGCCGTGATCACCTTGGTGTCCGTCATCGGTCGCACGCGCTTTGATCGGACCTGCCTGAGTTCTCTGCGCATATCCTCAAGATCGGTGCGGGACCCTATAGAATCTGTCTTGCCCCGGATGTAAAGGACAGAATTCTCGGCTCCGCCTGCCGCGGCTCCGCCTGCCGCGGCACCTTCGGGCATGGACGCGAGTCCGTAGTACGAAAGGAAGGAGACCGCTTCCGCTCCGAGCGTCTCCCTTATTTCCTCCTCCGTCCAAAGGTAGTACAGGCCTTCCACGGCATCGGTCTCGGAGTCCACGGCCGAATAGAACGCGCCTTCTTCGCCCGACATCTCCCGCTTGACAAAGTCGAGCACGTCTTCGGCGACTGCCCGGTAGGTGTTATTTCCGGTAACTTCGTAAGCCAGCAGGTAAACGCGGGCAAGATCTGCCTGGTTGTACAGCATCTTCTCGAAGTGAGGGATGCGCCAGCCGGAATCCGTGGCATACCGGTGAAATCCACCGCCGACGTGGTCGTAGATGCCGCCGTTCATCATGACATCCAGGGTGCGCGTGGCCATGGACAGCAGGGTTTCATCGCCCGTCCGTTCATATTCGTTCAATGCCAGTTCAAGGCGCATGGGCGGCGGAAACTTGGGAGCGGGACCGTACCCCCCGTTTTCGGCGTCGTAGCGCGTTCTCATATGGGTCAGGGCACCAGCCACGATTGTCCCGTCGGCGGTGGCGCTGTCCTCGACGACCAGGTCATGCTGAAGCGTCCTGATCGCCTGGGCGATCCGCCCGGCCTGTTCGACCAGGTCATCGCGCCTGGAGTCCCAGGCCTCGTGCAACAGGTTCAAAACGCGGGGGAAACCCGGCCGCCCCGGCAGGTCCTCGGGTGGGAAGTACGTACCGGCGAAAAACGGCTCCAGGTCGGGTGTGAGAAAAACGGAATTGGGCCACCCGCCACCGCCCGTGACGAGCTGCGTGGCCGTCATGTAGATTGCGTCTATGTCCGGGCGTTCTTCGCGGTCCACCTTGACGTTAACGAAATGGGCGTTCATGATGGCGGCGATATCCGGATTGGAGAAAACCTCCCGTTCCATGACGTGGCACCAGTAGCAGGTCGAGTAACCGACGGAGAGGAAGATAGGCTTTGCTTCCCGGCGCGCGCGGTCGATCGCCTCCCTGCCCCAGGGATACCAGTCCACCGGATTGTGCGCGTGGCTGCGAAGGTAAGGGCTGATTTCACCGGCCAACCGGTTCAGGGGCGGGTCGGACTGGGCATCGCAACCCGTACCCGCCGGTCCGGCGAAGAGGAGGAGGCACAACAGTGGCGGATAAATCCTGCGCCGCCATGCCGAGTGTGCGGGTATGGAGAAATTCATGGGGGGAATCCACCAGTCCGTCTGCGTGCCGGTCCGCCGGTCCGCCGGTCCGCCTCCGCGTGCACGGAGGGTCGACAACTGGACAGGGACTGCAACACCGGTGCGTTACCACGGGTGAATTTATGGAGGACGACTGGGGAAACCGGAACCGCTAAATATGTATCGCGGCGCCCTCCACTCCGGCGGCGGCCTCCATGACCAGTTCCGACAGCGTGGGGTGGGCATGAATGGTCTTGTGCAGTTCCTGGGTGGTCGATTCCAACGTGCGCGCGGTGCAGATTTCCGCGATCAGTTCCGTGGCGTCCGCCCCGATGATATGCGCGCCGAGAATCTCGCCGTACTTCGCATCCGCGATCAGTTTGACCATGCCGTCCGTCTGGCCGACGGCCACGGCCTTGCCGCTGGAGCGATAGGGCATCCGGAACACTTTGATTTCACGCTGTTCCGCGGCCTGGGCCTCGGTCAGGCCCACGCTGGCGACCTGGGGCTGACAGTAGGTACACGCGGGAATGTTGTCGCGGTCGATGGGCGGCGAGGGATGACCGGCGAGCCGTTCAACCAGGTTGATCCCTTCCGCCGAGGCCTTGTGGGCGAGGAGAGGCGGCCCCGTGACGTCGCCGATGGCGTATACGCCGGGAACCGTCGTCTGGCAGAGTTCGTCAACCTTGATGAATCCTCGGTCGATCTCGACGCCGAGCTCTTCCAGGCCGATATCCTCGGTGTTCGCGTCGCGTCCTATGGCCAGCAGGGTGACGTCGGCTTGCAGGGTCTCCGCCTCCCCGTCGACGGTCACGGTCACGGAAGTGCCGTCCGAACCCGATTCGGCCGATTCCACGCGCGCGCCGGTCTTGATCCGGATACCCAGCTTGCCGAAGCTCTGCTCCAGCGATTCGCTGATCTCCTGGTCTTCCACGGGCAGCAGGTTCGGCAGCATCTCGACGATGGTGACTTCGGTCCCGTAAGCGGCATAGTAATAGGCGAACTCCACGCCGATCGCGCCGCCGCCGATGATGGTCATGGACCTGGGCGGTTCTTCGATCAACATGGCTTCGGTGCTGGTGATAATCCGCTCACCGTCCACCGGCACGGCGGGTATGGCCTTCGAGCGCGAACCCGTCGCGAGGATGATGGACCGGGCGTTAATAGTCTGCGTTTCCCCCTGGCCATTCGTCACTTGAAGGGAAGTGGCCGAATCCAGGCGGCCGCGACCGCTGACGAAGTCCACCTTGTTCTTCTTGAGGAGGAACTGGATGCCGCCGGCGAGCGTATTGGCGGCCTTGCGGCTGCGCTTCACCGCCTTGCCCATGTCGAAACGCAGATTGTCGCAAAAGATACCGTAATCTTCGCCGTGACGAATGGTCAGGACGAGTTCGGCGATTTTCAACAACGCCTTGGTGGGAATGCAGCCCCAGTTCAGACACACGCCTCCGGGTTTGTCCTTTTCTACCACCACTGATTTCAAACCCAACTGGGCTGCGCGAATCGCCGAAACATAACCCCCGGGACCTCCTCCTACCACCGCCACGTCATAGTTATCTGATGCCATGTCTTACTCCGGAAAAATGAATGGATCCGTAACCCTGAAAGACTGATATAACTAATGTTTACGGCCCTTAATGTCAAGATAATTCGCTTGTCTGCCATGGCCTTACGTTGTATCTTGGAGAGGAACAAATGAACGGTAAAAACGGGTATCCGACCACGTAGAGAAAACCGCCGGCCATGTCTCCAGATGCCATCTCCTCGTCCATAACCACCGGGCGTATCACCGAACTCATCGAAGGCCTGGTGTCCATTCCATCGGTCACGGGCAGGGAGCAGGTCCTGGGTGACATGCTCCATGGGCATATGGAGGAGATCGGACTCTCCCATGTGCGCAGGGTTCCGGTGGAGGATTCGGGCGACAGCCTGGTTGCGCGCATTCCGGGTCACGGGAACGGTCGCGCCTTCATGCTGAACTTCCACCAGGACACCTTTGACGCGTGTGACGGGTGGGAGACTGACCCGTGGTCTCCGGTGTTGAGAGACGGATGCATATACGGACTCGGCGCCCATGACATGAAGGCCGGGGCCGCGGCCGTGCTCGCCGCTGCGGAGGCCATCCTCGGATCCGGCGCGGAACTGGGCGGCGACCTGATCGTTTCGGCCACGACAGACGAGGAGAACTGGTCGCGGGGCGCCCACGCGCTGATCGACGGCGGTCTGCTCGAGGGATGTGCCGGCTGTCTTATACCTGAACCCACGCCACCCGGACGGCTGCGCATCGGTTCACGTGGACGGCACGTGATCAAGATCGAACTGGCGGGCAAGACGGCGCACGCCGCCTATACGGGAGAGGGGGTCAACGCGGTCCGGGATGCCGCGAAGATCATCACGGAATTTGACCGGATCGAGCTGGGATGGAACGAGGAATTCGATCTGGGCGGCACGATATGCGTCATCGAAATTGAAGGCGGCCGGAATATCATCCTCGTTCCGGAGCACGCGCAAATCGTCATCGACAGGCACATTCTGCCCGGACAGTCGGTCGGTCAGGCCGTTCAGGATATCGAGGCACTGATCCGTTCCCTTTCTATCGAGTCCCGGTGGAACGTCACGTGGGACGAGCGGCCCACGCCTGCTCCGGCGCCGTACATCGTGGATCCCGGGTCGAAGTTCGTCCAATCCACCAGGAAGAGGGTCGAAGAACAACTCGGCCGACCGGTGCGATATGCCCTGGCGCGGAGTGTGGCCGACACGAACCACTTTGCCGTGACAGGAGGCATCCCGACACTGGTTTACGGGCCCGAAGGCGGCAACACCTGCCAGGCCAACGAATTCGTAAGTATTGAATCCACCCTCCGTGTCGCCCGGGCATACTGCGGCATTGTCGTTGACATGCTGGGTCTTGCCCACTAGTTCACCATGTTTCAACGCCTTCTCATCGTCGCTCTTTTCGTTGTGATCGCAATCCTGCTCGTCCGGACGATTGCGAACTGGTTGAACCGGGGCGGCTGGATCGGCCGGGGACAATCCGAAATCAAGGGAAGCTGGGAGGTGGTCGAACCGCTGGGCCGGCTCGGAAGAGCCGCCGAAAAGATCATGAAATCCTCGCTGATGCTGGAAGGGGAGGATGTCCTGCACAGGGTGGCGGTCCTGTTCGACGTGGCGCACCGAGCTATCCGGGGAGTTTTCCTGGACCCCGCCGAACTGCGTGCCCTGGCCGACGAGGCCTCGGAGGCCATTCGTGCCGGGCTGTACCGGGACGAGGCGGTTCACGCGGCCGGTTGGCTGCTATACGCTGCGGACCACGTTCAGGACGTCCATCCGGACCTGTACGCGTACGAGGTCAAGCGGATCACCTTTTCGGCATTCCGGGAGATCTTTCCGGCGGACGCCGAAACAGTACTGCCCCCGGAACGTACCCTGGCGCCGGTAACCTACGGGTCGCCGCCGGGTGTCGACGGTCGATACGTCCACCTGGGTAAACTGGGAGCGGGGTACGTTGACGACGAAATCTATGTCTCCCTGCTCGAGTGTCAGTCAGCATCACTGCCCGATGGAGCGATGCTGCCCCTGCTGCGGTTGCTTTACAAAACGGAAGGCGACCCGGTGCCGGATAACGGTACTCCGGTGGAAGAGCTTTTGGCGCGGTACGGTGAACGGCTTTACGCAGCGGCTGTCCAAATCATGATTCGGCCTGAAACGATAACAATGGATCGATCCACCGCCTATTCGCCCATGTTGTTCCGGATGATTGGTACATGGTCCCGGTCATCCGCGGAACCGCTGTTTCGCGCCGCACTCGAATCGGGTTGGAACGACTGCGTCCGCTTTCTGCCGGACGTGGGATGGGCGCGAGACCTCACGGCGGTTTTTAAAGACAGTCCCTACGGCGCGCCGGCATAGTCCGGAGAAACGCGGAAAGCGCCATTAAAAACGGGAGGTGACAGTCATGCGAATTTCTACGAAACCACTGCCCGGATTAGGAATGGAGATCTCAGGCGTCGATCTGTCCGAACCGCTGGAACCGGTAATCATGCGAGAGATCCTCCAGGTGTTTCATACCCATGGGTTGATCGTGATTCCCCACCAGGAAATGACCTTCGGTCGATACGATGCGTTCACCATGGAGTTTGGCAGGCAGAAGCCCCATTTTCTGGACCATTTGCGTCACGAAAACCATCCGGCCATACTCAACCTGTCCAACATCTTCGAAGACGGCCTCCCGATCGGCGTTTACGAAGGCGCGGCCTTCTGGCACACGGACGTAGCCTACCAGGATCCGCCCAACAGTTCCACGGTTGTCTATGGTCGACAGTGGCCGGACAGTGGCTGTCCGACCTACTTCGCCGACCAGATGACCGCCTACGACGATCTGCCCGCGAAGATGAAAGAAACCATCGATTCCATGACCGTCCTTCATCATTACGGCAATCGGGCGGATTTAAATGAAGAATCCGCGACTTCGGCGGAAAAACTGACCATGGATCAGCAGAATCGGGTGGAAAACGTCTACCATCCCCTGGTCAAACGGCACCCGGTCACCGGGCGCAAGTCGCTCTACGGTGTCTGCGGAAGTTCCTTTGGCATCGTCGGCATGCCGGACGACGAGGCCTTCGATCTTCTCGACGAACTGGCGGCACACGCTACGAAGCCCGATTACCTGGCGGAATACGACTTCAGGGCGGGCGACGCGGGGGCGTGGGATACCTTTTCGACCCTGCACAAGGCCACGGTGCTGGAGCCGGCTACCGGTCCCCGCGACAGCCGCCTGCTCTGGCGCATCAGCGTGACGGGGCTGCCCCCGGCGATCGAACGGGAGCGGGCGTGTCGGAACTGAAATATACCCTCCGCGCCCTGTGACAGGTGAATCAAGCAAAATGCCCAGGAAAAACAAAACAAACAGCGCCTTGACGGATCGCAGACGAAGGGCGTCGCGCGGGCGCCGGACAAAAAACCGGGGAGAAAGGGTGGACGGGATTCCCGGTGAATTCGCATACGCCGACTCTTCCTCCGAGACCGGGTTCCGCCAGCCGGCGGCGGGACGGGTACTCGGCGTCGATTTCGGTGAAAGGCGGGTCGGTCTCGCCCTTAGCGATCCGGCCGGTCTGATCGCCCAGGGCCTGGAAACGATTAAAACGAAGAGCACCGGCGAATCCCTGGAATCCATCGCGGCGATCGTGGAAGGGGAGCAGGTCCTGGAAATCGTCCTTGGGCTGCCGGTCAATATGGATGGGACGACGGGGGAAATGGCCGGAAAGGTCGAGGCTTTCGCCGGCCAGTTGCGCGACCGGGTATCCTGTGAAGTACGAACCTGGGATGAACGGTTAACCAGCATCTCGGCCCGCAGGGCCATGAACGAAATGGGCATGGAAACCCGGGGAAACAAGGGCAGCCTGGACCGGATCGCCGCCACGCTCCTGCTGCAAAACTATCTGGACTTCCGTCGGCGGGCGGTCGAAGAAACGGAATCCCGCGAGTGAAAAAACTACTCTTCGCTGTCATCGTCCTTTCTGTGCTGGCCGTAACGTTCGCCCTGTCAGTGGCTTACCTGCTCTTCACCCCCGCGGTTACCCGAGACAGTGTCCTGCAGTACACCGTCGAACCCGGCATGACCCTCTCCGATGTCGCCGAACAGTTGGAGACCGAAGGGGTCGTACGTCACGCAGGTCTGTTCAAATTGCTGGCTCGTTTCCAAGGAGCCGAGCACGGAATCAACGCTGGCCGCTACGAGATCGAACCCCGCATGGACGCCAGCGAGATCCTGCACATGATGACCGTGGGCAGGATTACGTATAATCTCGTGACCGTCCCCGAAGGTCTGACCATACCGGAAACAGCCCAGGCCCTGTGGGCCAGGATAGGGATTGATACCACTACGTTTGTTCACCTGTCCAACGATTCGGCGGTAACGCGTTCGCTGGGGATTGAAGCGTCCACGCTGGAAGGATACCTTTTCCCTGCAACCTATAATCTTTACCCTGAAATGTCGGTCGATAACGTCCTGAAGGAAATGACGGCCCAATATCAACGTTCGATAACGAAGGAGTACCGAAAACGGGCGGAAGAAATGGGGTATAGTATTCACGAGATCATGACTCTGGCTTCCATCATTGAACAGGAAGCGATGGTGAACGACGAAAGGGACGTCATTTCGGGCGTGTTCCACAACAGACTGCAAAGAGGCATGTTGCTGGAGGCCGATCCCACGGTTCAGTACGGGATCGGAAGACCGAATATGAGACTATATCAGAAGCACCTCTCCCACCCATCTCCCTATAACACGTACGTACATGCCGGGCTGCCGCCCGGGCCGATCTGCAGCCCAGGAAAGGCGTCCATATACGCCGCGCTGTATCCCCGGGACGTACCCTATCTATTCTTCGTGGCCCGTGGGGACGGCAGACATATCTTTTCCACTACCAACCGCGAGCACAACCAGGCCCGGGCCAGGGTCAAACGCCAACGGAAATGACCTGGAAGCAGGATGGCGCAAATCGGAAAGCGACCGGCTGGGTGACACCCATCGAGAAGGCGCTTGGAGGGATGACGCCTGGCGGGTTGACGCCCTTCGTCACACGGCCGTGTATCCGCCGTCGACGACTAAGGTGTGCCCGGTCACCATGGCGCTGGCGTCCGACGCGAGGTAGATGATCGCACTGGCGATCTCGTCCGGTTCGGCGAGCCGGCCCAGCAGTATCTTCTTGATATTGGCGCGGAATCCCGGGTTCTCCATCGCCTTTTCCACCATCGGGGTGCGCGTCATAGTCGGCGCCACGGCGTTTACGGTGATGCCGTGCTCCGCCCATTCGGCCGCCATGGACTTGGTCAGCGTGCACACGCCGCCCTTGGCCGCGGTGTAGGCCGCCCTCAACGGACCGCCCACAATACCCACCTGCGAGGATACGTTGATGATCCGTCCACCCTGGCCCCGCTCGATCATGTGCGCGGCAAGGGCCTGGCTGAGGAAGAAGACGCTTTTCAGATTCACGTCGATGATCTCGTCGTACACTTCCTCGGTGACCTCGAGAACCGGCATGATCTGGTTGCAACCTGCGTTGTTGACCAGAATGTCGATGCTTCCAGCCTCGGCCAGGACCCGCTCCGCGAAAACACGGATCGAGGCGACCTTTCCCACGTCCACCGTTTGAACGACGCAGCGGCGACCCATCGACCGGATCTCAGCAGCCACCTGTTCCAGGTCGGCCTGGGTCCGGCTGCCGATCACCAGGTCGGCCCCTGTACGGGCAGCCGCAAGCGCGACGGCCTTGCCGATGCCCTTGCTCGCACCGGTGACGATCATGGTTTTACCTTCAAGTGAAAACTGGGATGTATCCGGCATAAAATCCTCCATGACGCCAGGGTTCGAAGGTCGTACGGATAGGGTCCGGGTGATGGTCAGCACACGGCGGTGAAGTGTACATGCGCGGCGGGATTTCGTCAATCGAATTCAGCCGTTCAGACAGCCTGACGGGTCGTGTTAGCGCTTGCATCCGGTTCCCTTGCCGGTTAATTTAGATCGGCGCGCCGGGACCTGCGTTGCGGCAAGGACATCCCGACCGGTTCGGTGTGTTTCAAAGCGGCGGCGGTGGCGAGTTACGCCGTGTTCTGCTCCACAAGGCGTGCGCTATCAAGAGACCGTAGAAGGGGACATACTGGACATAGCGGACCCAGGTTTCCTCGCACCAGGTTTCGGTCAGTACGAACCCGACAACGACGTGGTATGAAAGGGCGGTCAGGCCCGACAACAGGATCCAGGCCGGGTTGGGGTACAGGCAGAGAAAAGGGATGATCCAGATCAGGTACCAGGGTTGTACCGTGGGCGTGAGCACGAGATATGCGCCAAGCAGGATATAGGCGGAACGGACCGGATCCGATATCCTGACCGTGCAAAACGCGACAAGACCGGCGAAGATCGCGGCCACGATGGCCTTGGACACGTTCAGTGAATCGGTCAGGTAGAAGAGGATCGAAAACACGCTGTCGTTGAATCGCCACTTGTCGCTGTATACCAGGAGTCCGCTGAACAGGCCTGGACCGGCGTCCAGGTAGGGCAGGTAGAAGGCGAAGACCAGGACTGGAAGAAGCCAGAACGGGTTGAGGCTTCGGAATTTGCGGAAGAAGGCCGGGACGAGCATGACGGTAAACCACTTGGCGAGGATGGAAAGAGAAAGCCAGGCTACCGCCAGGGTGGGACGACGGCCGTCCACGGCGAGCAACGCGGCGAGCATGAGCGCCACCACCAGCGAATCGTTGTGACCGCTGCCGGCGATCTCGACGAGGACGAGCGGATTCCAGGCGTAGATGAGCACCCGCTCCTCCGGAAGGTTGCGTTGGCGGAGCAGTAACATCACGAGCAGGATGACTCCTACGTCGCACAGGGTGAAGAGTATCTTCATCGAAGTGGGACTGTACCACAGGTAAGCCGCGATAGCGAAGACCGTCTGCATCAGCGGCGGATAGATCGTCGGGACATCCTTGTTGTTGATTCCGGAATGGTAGTCGTCGCGTAGGTGGGCGATGTCTTCGCTGTCAGGGGCATAAACGTAGGGGTTGATGCCCTGGAACTGTATCCTGGCGTCCCACAGATACCTGTAGATGTCATCGGAAAGTGACGGGGGACTGATCAGCAAGATGACGCGGCAGAGAATCGCCACGGCCAGGACGAGCCAGAGCAGCCACCGGTCAGTCGGCGCACTGGACCGCACCTGGTAAACAACGGCGATAGCGTAAACGATGAAAGCCGCGGCGAAGGGTCCCCAGAAGAGCAACAGGGCGTCGGGCAGGGTCATCCAGGTGGACAGGGGTTCGGGCAGGAACGCGTTGGGATCGAACAGGCCGGTCCTGAGATCTCCGATGGAAACTATACCGGCACAGGCGGCGACAAGCAAGAGTCCAGGGATAACGATACGGCCGAGGGAACCGGCACGGAATCTGTAAGCAGAATCGGACATGTATGAGCTATCTTTCGCTGATCTTTATTCTACTCTATTTTCTCGTCCTGCTCCTGCTCGCGGTCTACGGCGTCCACCGGTACCTGATGGTGTATCTGTACTACAAATATAAGGACCGGGCCAGACCTGTAAAGCCGGAACCCCTGGATCACGCTCCCCCCGTAGTCACCATACAATTGCCCCTCTACAACGAGCAGTACGTGGTCGAACGGCTGATCGACGCCGTCTGCCGGATCGAATATCCCCGCGACTGCCTGGAGATCCAGGTGCTGGACGACTCCACCGACGAAACGCGCGCTTTGGCGGCCCGGTGCGTCAAACACTATCGGGAAGCGGGATTCGACATCCACTACCTGCACCGGACAAAGCGTACCGGATACAAGGCGGGGGCGCTGCAGGATGGGTTGGCCTCGGCCAGGGGACCATTCATCGCCATATTCGACGCCGACTTCATCCCGCCGCCGGAGTTTCTCAGAAACACCATACACCTTTTTCGCGACGACAGGGTGGGACTGGTGCAGACCCGGTGGTCCTATCTCAACAGGGGATACTCGCTTCTTACCCAGGTCCAGGCGATCATGCTGGATGGCCATTTCGTCATGGAACACGGCGCGCGGAATAGATCGGGCAGGTTTTTCAACTTCAACGGGACGGCGGGCATCTGGCGCCGGGAGAGCATCGAGGAGGCGGGCGGCTGGCAACATGACACGTTGACCGAAGACCTTGACCTGAGTTACCGCGCGCAACTTTTAGGCCAGCGCTTCGTTTTCCTGGAAGACGTTGTCACGCCCTCCGAACTACCCGTGGAGATGAACGCCTTCAAGACGCAGCAGCACAGGTGGTCCAAGGGTTCCATACAGACCGCGAAGAAAATGCTTCCGTCGGTATGGCGCAGCGGCCTCCCCTTCCGCTACAAGCTCGAAGCGACGTACCACCTTACCAACAACATGGCCTACATGCTCATGCTGCTGCTGTCGGTCCTGATCTTTCCGTCGATCGTGATCCGGGTACAGGCCGGCTGGATCAATTCCTTCTGGATCGACCTGCCCTTTCTCTGCGCGGCCACTGTTTCCGTTTCCCTGTTCTACCTTTTAGCGCAGTTCGAGATTAACCGCGGCCGGTGGCTGCGGTGCGCCCTGTTCCTGCCCGTGCTCATGTCCATCGGCATCGGCATCTGCCTGAACAATACGCGAGCCGTGCTGGAAGCGCTGCTGAACCTCAGGTCCGGGTTTCAACGGACGCCCAAGTACGGAATCCGCACCAGGACGGACCGGTGGCGCCGGTTGCGCTACAGGGGGATTCGAAACTGGCTGCCGGTGCTGGAACTGCTCTTCGCCCTGCACTTCGGCCTGTTGATCTACTACACGGCCATCAACGGAATCTACCCTTCCCTTCCCTTCCTCTTCCTGTTTTTCGCCGGATACCTGTACGTCGGCCTGGCGTCCCTGTGGCCGCGGACCGCCAATCAAGGATAATCCATGGAACGTGCAATCGGCCTCTTCGGCCTTCTGGTGCTCCTGGCTATAGCCTGGCTCCTCTCGGAAAACAGGCGGCAGATGAACTGGCGGCTCATCGCCAGCGGCTTGGCCCTGCAGGCCCTGCTGGCCCTGCTCCTGCTTCACACGGTGCCCGGCCAGATGGTCTTCGATCTGGCCCGGGTGGCCATCAACAAGGTGATCGCCTTCTCCAACGACGGGGCGCGGTTTGTCTTCGGCGACCTGGTGGAAACCGCGCTGTTCGGGTTTTCAGTGCTCCCCATGGTGATCTTCGTTTCGTCCATTACGTCCGTACTGTTCTACCTGGGATGCATTCAGTGGGTCGTTCGTCAAATGGCCCGGGTCATGGTGCGCGTCATGGGCGCGTCGGGGTCGGAATCCATGGCCGCCGCGGCAAACGTCTATCTCGGGGCCTCCACCGCGCCGCTGGTCATCCTGCCCTACCTCAAGACCATGACCCGCTCGGAGATCATGTCCATGATGACCTCCGGCATGGCAACCGTAGCCGGTTCCGTACTGGCTGCCTACGTGGCCCTCGGCGCCGACGCGGGGCATCTCCTGGCGGCGTCGCTCATGTCGGCGCCCGCGGCACTGGTCATCGCGAAAATCATGACGCCTGAGACCGGGGTTTCACCCACGTTGGGCGTCGTGACCGTTGACGTACCGAAACCAGGGGTCAATTTCATCGACGCGGCCTGCCGCGGCGCGTCGGACGGGTTGAGACTGGCATTGAACGTGGCCGCCATGCTGATCGTGGCGATCGCCTTTGTCAGCCTGTTCAACTGGGCCGTGGGACTCGTTCCCCACGTGGGAGGCGAGCCGCTTTCCCTCGAACGCATCCTGGGATGGATCTGCGCGCCACTGGCCCTGCTCATGGGCGTGTCATGGGAAGACGCCCAGGCGGTGGGCATGCTGATCGGAAAGAAGACCATCCTGAACGAGTTCCTGGCCTACCAGGACCTCAGTACCATGGAAGCACAGCTTTCGGAGCGATCGTTTACCATCGCCACTTACGCGCTGTGCAGTTTCGCCAACTTCGGAACCATCGCGATCATGATCGGAGGCATCGGAGGACTGGTGCCGGAACGGCGCCAGGATATCGCCAGGTATGGCATCCGGTCCATGATAGGGGGCGCCCTTGCCGCGAACATGACCGCCACCGTGGCGGGTATGCTGATGTAGTCAGTACCTCCTCCCGGATCGAATCCGGTTTAGACCGGCCGAGGTGCAAAGCACGGGCCTGGCGCAACTGCCGGGGATAGACCAAACCCACCAGGATCACGCTTACGGCGGAAACTCCATGAACGAAATGTCCATCGAATCCAGGGATTCGGCAACTGATCATCATCTGCTGGATGAAATCAGGGGACTCCTTCCGCGTTGCACGTTGAAGGACCGCCGCGACATCGAGCGCCTGCTGAAAAAGTTTCGTGGTGCGCGGCGAAGGGACCACGGCCGGATGCGCAAGTTGAAGGAACGGGCGTCCGCTTCGGCCGCGCTCGTGGAGAAACGCCTTGGGTCCGTCACGGCAGTCACCATCGACGGCCAACTGCCTATTTCGGCCAGGAAGGATGATATCCTCGAAACCATGCGCGGCCATCCTGTCGTGATCGTGACAGGGGAGACCGGTTCCGGCAAGACGACGCAGTTGCCCAAGATATGCCTCGAGGCGGGCCGGGGCGTTTACGGACGAATCGCGTGCACGCAGCCCCGGCGCGTCGCGGCGCTTTCGGTCTCCCGCCGTATCGCCGAGGAACTCGACGCGACCTGGGGCCGGGAAGTCGGCTGCAAGATACGCTTCACGGACGAAACAGTACCCGAAACCCGCGTCAAGATGATGACCGACGGCATGCTGCTTGCCGAGATACAGAACGATCCGGACTTGTACGAATATGACACGATCATCATTGACGAAGCGCACGAGCGCAGCCTGAACATCGATTTTCTGCTCGGATACCTCCGGCTGCTGATCAGGCGTCGGAAGGACCTTAAAGTCGTGGTCACCTCGGCTACGATCGATACCACCGCGTTCTCAAGCGCCTTCGACAACGCGCCGGTCGTCGAGGTGTCGGGACGTCTTCATCCAGTGGTGATCCGCTACTTGCCGCTCGAAGAAACCCGCGGCGACGCCGAGGAATATACCTACGTCGACGGAACCGTCGACGCGGTCGACCAGATCATGGAAGAACCTGGTCGAGGCGACATCCTGGTCTTTCTCCCCACCGAGAAGGACATCCACGAAACGCGCAGGCGTCTGGATGGAAGATCCTACCGGCACACCGACGTGCTTCCGCTCTTCGGCCGGCTGACCAACGCGGACCAGCAACGGGTTTTCCAGCCGCAGGATAACCGGCGCATCGTCGTGGCCACCAACGTGGCCGAGACGTCGCTGACCATACCCCGCATTAAGTATGTCGTGGACACCGGTATCGCCCGGATCAGCCGCTACGCGACCCGGACCCGGACCCAGCGTCTGCCCATCGAACCCATCGCGCAGAGCAGCGCCCGTCAACGGGCCGGACGCTGTGGACGGGTGTCAGGGGGCGTCTGCGTTCGACTCTATGGCGAGTCCGATCTGATGAACCGGCCGGAGTTTACCATGCCCGAGCTGCAGCGTTCCAACCTCGCCGAAGTCATTCTGCGCATGCTGGCGTTGAAACTGGGCGACATCCACGCGTTTCCCTTTCTCGATCGGCCTACTCCGCAGGCAATACGGGATGGGTTCCAACAGCTCGCCGAACTGGGCGCCATCGATGGGGAA
The DNA here is from genome assembly GCA_965225915.1 of bacterium. Taxonomy (GTDB): domain Bacteria; phylum JAAXHH01; class JAAXHH01; order JAAXHH01; family JAAXHH01; genus JAAXHH01. Next base: position 2,836,514 of record OZ245326.1, on the reverse strand, counting down.
CGACGCCTGACCGATCGAGGCCGGGCCATGGCGAGGCTGCCGGTTTCGCCCACGGTGTCGCGCATGCTGCTGCAGGCACAGCAGGAAGGCGCACTGCAGGAGGTCCTCGTCATCGCATCGGCCATCAGCATACAGGATCCCCGCGTCAGGCCGCTAGACCAGCAGGAACAGGCGGACCAGGAGCACCGGAAATTCAGGAACGGATCCTCGGATTTCCTGACCCTGTTCAATATCTGGGAGGCCTTTCACAATACCTTCGAACACCTTCAGACACAGGCTGCCATGCGGAGGTTCTGCCGGCGTCACTACCTGTCCTACAACCGCATGCGGGAATGGCGCGACATCTACGTGCAGCTCCGCCGCGCGCTCCGGGAAACCGGCGGTTTTCGCGGACGCTCGGGCCGTGCCGGCAGTGCGCACTACGACGCGATCCACCGATCTATCCTGAGTGGCCTGCTCAGCCAGGTTGCGGAACACCGGGAAGGCAATCTCTATGCCGGAGCCCGAAACCGAACGGCCATGATCTTTCCCGGTTCGGGCCTCTTCCGACGGAGACAAACCGAAAAACATGGAAAGGAAAGCGCTGACGGGCAACGGGACGGGAAGAGTGGAAAGGTCAGCAAAGGCGGACAGCGGGACGGAAACGGGGCGCCTTCCTGGGTCGTCGCCGCGGAGATGGTAGAAACCAACCGGCTCTACGCACGCACGGTGGCGCGGATTCAACCAGACTGGGCCGCCGAACTGGGCCGCCACCTGTGCCGGGCCTCCTATTCGGAACCGAGATGGGAAAGGTCTTCTGAACGGGTGCTCGTCGACGAAACCCTGCACCTGTATGGCCTTCAGGTATCCAGGTGCTCCATCGACTACTTAGGAATCAATCCCGAAGAAGCGACACGCCTTTTCATCCGCGGCGCCCTCGTCAACGACGACCTTCGAACCACGTTCGCCTTCATGGACCATAACCGGAAAATACGACGGGATGCCGAGATCTGGCTCTTGCAGCACCGAAACGCGTATCGCGTCGATCTCGACGATGCCGCCTTCCGATTCTATGAAAAACGGATTGCCCAAGTCTCTTCCGTACACGACTTGAACCGGCTGACGAAAACCGCGGGGGCGGGAAACCCCCGTTTCCTGCATATGGAAATCGCGGATCTCACGGGTGTCGATGGCGCACAGGGCCGCCCGGACGACTTCCCGGAGCACTTCTCCCTGGAAGGTGATCTACTACCCCTGCAGTACGCCTGCCGGCCCGGCCGGGAAGAGGATGGCGTTTCTCTGTCGTTGCCCCGCGGCAAGGTTCATTTCCTGGTTCCCGGTACGCTGGACTGGCTCGTTCCAGGCCTTTTATGCGAGAAGATCGAAGCGCTGCTCAGGGGACTGCCCGGTCGGAAACGTAAACAACTGGTGCCCATTCCGGAAACGGCAAGGATGATCGTGGAGGAATTGGATCCCTCCGCTACCTCCCTGGCTGATGCCCTCGCCGAATACATCGGCAGACGTTACGGCGTCGAAATCGAACCGTCGGACTGGTCGGTCGAATCAATACCGGATCACCTGAGAATGCGCGTCCTGTTGACCGGAGAGGATGGAAGCACGGTCCTGTCGACCCGCGACCCGGACCGTGTACGCGCCGAAATCGCGGACCGCACTGTCGCAGTCGAATCTGAAGATTGGCGCCGCGCGGCGGAGCGCTGGGAACGATACGACCTGCGCGACTGGTCGATAGGCGACCTTCCTGAACGAATTGAAGTCGGTCTGTCGGGTTCCGTGCCTCAATTCGCTTATCCCGGACTGCAGGCGGACGAAGACGTGGTTGACCTGCGTCTTTTTCGGGACCGATACGAAGCACTGAGGGAAACCCGATCGGGGTTGATTCGCTTGCTCGAACGCAGGATGGCGGAGGAACTGGCCTGGGTGCGCCGGGACCTGGCGTTTCTCCGGGATCTACCCGACCTCGCCGGTCACGCGGGTGGCTTGCAAGCGCTACAGGATTCGGCCTACTTTCACCTCCTGTCCGCCCTGTTTACCCGCGAACCCCTGTATCCGTTGACAGCCCGGCGCTTCGAAGAAGATGTTGATACAGCACGCATGCTGTTGAAGAAACTACCCCCCTGGTTTCAGCAACAGATGCGGACGCTGGAATCGGTTTTCGGTGATATCCGCCACTCGGCCCGCGCTTACCCCGGCATGGAAGACGACCTTAAACGGCTGATGCCGCAAAACTTCCTTGAGAATACACCGGCTGTCGAGTTGCCAAACCTCGCCCGATACATGAAGGCGGTTGAAACAAGGTCCCGCAGGGCACGGGAAGATCGGACGAAGGATCAGAAGAAGGCGGAACTGGTCAGCCCCTTCGACGATGCCTTAAAAGCGATGAGCGCCAGGGACGACGTGAATCCCGTCCTTACGAACGAATTCAGGTGGATGCTCGAGGAGTACCGCGTCTCGGTGTTCGCCCAGGAGCTGGGAACCACTCGAACCGTCTCACCGGAAAGACTGCGGGAACTGTTGGATCAGATTGAAGCAGATGCCCGCAATCCGGTATCGTCATGAGACGTATCGTGTCGGATCGGCGATTCCAGCTTCTTCGAATCCGTTTCGCCGCAGGATGCAGGCGTCGCATCCACCGCAGGCCGCACCGTCGTCCGCCGTGTCGTAACAACTGGTCGTAAGCGCGTAGTCCACCCCGAACCGTACGCCTGTGCGCAGGATTTCCGCCTTGGACATTTCGATGAGCGGCGCGTGGATATTGAACCTGCCGAGGCCGGTCACACCCGCTCGCGTGGCAAGGTTCGCCAGGTTTTCGAAGGCCGAGATGTACTCCGGACGACAGTCGGGGTATCCACTGTAATCGATGGCATTGGCCCCGATATACAGGTCGAAGGCCCCTAGCACCTCGGCCCAGCCCAGAGCGAAGGAAAGGAATATGGTGTTCCGGGCGGGTACGTAGGTAACCGGTATCTGCTCGCCCATGGTCGCCGGGTCCTGGTCCTTGGGCACGGGGACATCGTCCGTCAGCGCGGACCCGCCGATGGCCCGCAGATCAAAGGGTATGGTGACATGGCGTCCGACCCCCATGGATTCGGCGACCATTTTCGCCGATTCAAGCTCAAAACGGTGGCGCTGGCCGTAGTCGAAGGTGATGGCGTGACAGTCGAACCCTTCGTGCCTGGCGATGGCGAGCGTCGTCGCCGAATCGACCCCTCCGCTGAGGAGGACGACGGCAGCCTTCATGGCGGTTATATCCTCTAGGAAGTGTATAGCAGACTGGCAATGATGGATCCGGCGATTACGACCAGCGCCAGCAGAAGCTTGTTGGCGGCAGCGGAAATCCGCGATTCGATTTTGTCGTCCATCGCGGCAAACCGGGCGTCCATCGTGTCGAACCGGGCGTCCATCAGTTCCTTCAGGGAGGCAATCGCGGAATACAGGTCGGCCTTTGTAACGTATTCGTTTTGTGGGTTATTCGTGTCAGGTGATGGCATGCGCAATCCTCTTGGTATCATATACCGCTATTTGTCGAACAATTCCGAGGATCAATACAGGCTAACAAACAAAACCGCCTGTTTTAACAATGATCGAAAGAGGTCCGTTATGACACTGTTGCACATCCGTGAACGGCGGCAATATATTCCTTTAGTCGAAAATTCGCAACGGTTCTCGCAGTTTGATTTAAGTGAAAACAACGGCAAATTACCTGGACCTGTTTTCCTGGGTTGACGTGGTATCCTTACCGCACGGAACCATACCAGGATTCCTGGAGGCAAACCATGTTTCAAGAAGTGCGCGTGGCGGCGATCTCGTTTAAACCAGTAAAACTGGACCTGGAGGGAAACGCGGTCCGTCTGGAAGAAATGTTCCGCGAGGCCGCGGCGGGAGGAGCCGAACTGGCCGTTGCGCCGGAAGGTGTGTTGGAAGGTTATGTCGTCAACGAGATCATCGACGGTAAAATACCGCCGGAGGAAATGAAGCGGGTGTCTCTCACCATGCGAAGCAAGATCATCCAGCGGTTCCGGGATCTCGCAAGGTCGTTGGACATGTGCCTGGTGTTCGGTCTCGCCGAGCGGGTGGACGGCGAAGTTTACAATTGCGCCGTGTTCCTCGATCAACGGGGGCGCCTGCGCGGCAAGTACCACAAGATGCAACTGGCCGAGGGTCAGCACCGTTCCTGGTGGTGGAACCGCCTCGGCAAGCACAGCCGCGCTTTCGACACGCCCTTCGGCCGCGCGGGCATGGTCATTTGCAACGACCGATGGAATCCGGATATCGCCCGCATCCCGGTGCTCGACGGCGCCTGCTACCTCCTCATCCCCTCCTACGGGTCACGGTCCCGTGCGCAGGACCGGGCGGTGCTCGCCCGCGCACGTGAAAATGGCGTGCCCATCGTCGAAGCCAACGTGGGGGTTACCCTGATCGTCAGCAAGGGTGAAATCGTCGCCCTGTCCCGCAAGATGACCGCCATTACCCATGGGACCATCTTCGTTCCGGCTCCTCCATCTATGCAAAACAGGAACCGGCAAGAACGGGGATTCCTTTCGTGGCGCAAACGCGAAATGCCCGTACGATACCGCGATCGGGTGCGGAGAAATCAAGAGGGCCGCGACACCGTGGAAGTCGCGCACGACGCCAGGGGCCGGCTGGTCGAAGTGGATTGATGTTCCGGAACTCGTTGGAACGGCGGGAAATTGCGCCTTGCCTGTCTATTCGCATATACCTTATCTTTTTCGTGATCGTTTCCTGCCTATGTCCTGAATGGCACCGGCAATGTACATGCCGGATTGAAACGATGAGCCGGTAGTTTCTCCAGGGTACCGTGGTCAAGCCCATGAAACACTCAACCGAACAGTTTCTCGATGTGCGCAACCACGGCTTCGTGCGATTGGCCATCGCGGTACCCCGCATACGGGTGGGCGATCCCTCCGCGAATGCCGCACATCACCTTGAGCAGATTGAAGCGGCCGCCGGGCGTGGAGCTTCCTATGCCCTTTTTCCCGAACTGAGCCTCTCGGGCTATACCTGCGCCGATCTCTTCCACTCCCAGGCGCTGCTCGACGGCGCGTTGGAAGCGTTGGGCGAATTACTGGACAGAACCCGGGGGCTCCATATGGCATTCAGCTTCGGCATGCCCCTGCGGATCGATCACGCGGTCTTCAACGTCGCGGTGACTTGTTCCCGCGGGAACATCCTGTCGGTTACGCCCAAGACCTACCTGCCGCAATACCGCGAATTTTACGAGACCCGGTACTTTGCGCGGGCCGCCGAAGCCCAGGCCGAATCTGTTGCCGTGTGTGGCCAGGACGCTCCCTTCGGAACGGACATGCTGCTGCGCACCGACGATCCGAGGGTCGTGATCTATCCCACCATCTGCGAGGACGACTGGGTCCCGGTCCCGCCGAGCAGCCGGGCGGCGCTTGCGGGCGCGACCATTCTAGCGAATCTGTCCGCGTCCAATATCGTTATCGGAAAGGCGCAGTACCGCGAGGATCTCATCCTGGCGTCCTCAGGACGCAACGAGGCCGTACATATGTATGCCGCGGCGGGTTTCGGGGAATCGACCATGGACGTGGTATGGGACGGACACGGGTTTATCACTGAACGGGGCTACATGCTGGCGAAAACAGAACGCTTTCAGCTGGACGGCGCCAGCATCGTGGCGGATGTCGACGTGGAGGCGCTGACGCTGGAGCGCGGCGTCCAAGGCTCTTTCAGGCAGAACGCCATGGACTACAAGTCATCCTGGCGTTCCGTGTCAGTGCCGGATTTCCGGCCCGTACAGGCCGGGCAAAACGTTTCGGGAGCGTCCGGCCGGCCTGGCAAGGAGGGAAAAGGGGTTCACCACACCTTTCTCCGGGACATCCCCTCCCATCCATTCGTCCCCCAGAACCCGGCGGAACGCAGCCAGCGGTGCCGCGAGGTGTTCATGATCCAGGCGACCGGACTGGCGACCAAGCTGAGATCTCTGCCCGAGGATGCCCGCAGGGTCGTCGTGGCGGTATCGGGAGGACAGGATTCGACCCACGCCCTGAACGTGGCGGTACATACCATGGACATGCTCGAGCTTCCGAGGTCTCGTATCGTGGCCTTGACCATGCCGGGACTGGGCACCACGGAGCGTACGTACGGAAATGCCTGCGCGCTGATACGGGCCGTCGGCGCCACCTTCCGTGAGATCGACATCAAACCCGCGGTACGACAGTTCTTCGACGACATCGAACACTCGGAAGACAAGAAGGACCTGGTATACGAAAACACCCAGGCATGGACCCGAAAACTGGAAGAACTGGCCACGGCCGCCCAGGTAAGGGGCATCGTGCTCGGTACGGGCGATCTCTCAGAGCTGGCGCTGGGCTGGTGCACCATGTTCGGCGACCACGCCAGCCATTACGGCGTCAACGCCGGCATTCCGAAAACGCTCATATCCTACCTGATCCGCTGGACGGCCGAAGTGGTCTTCGAGCAGGAGAAAGCGGTTCGCGACGTGTTGCTGGATATACTGGACACTCCTATTTCACCGGAACTGCTGCCCCCGCGCGAGCGTGAGATCGCCCAGAAAACCGAAGAGAAGATCGGTCCCTACGAACTGCATGACTTCTTTATTTACTATTTCATGCGTTTCGGTTTTTCACCCTCGCGGATCGTGCGGATGGCGCTGCACGCTTTCGAGGGGAAGTACCAACTCCACGAGATCAAAACCTGGCTTCGCGTGTTCATCGTCCGGTTCTTCCAGAACCAGTTCAAACGGAACTGCCTGCCGGAAGGGCCTAAAGTCGGCATGACCTGCATCTCTCCCCGTGGAGACTGGCGGATGCCTTCCGATGCTTCTCCGGCGGTCTGGCTGGCGGACCTGGAACGCATCCCCGATGAACTTTAGTCCTCCCTGCGCGGTGCCGCTCCACTTCAACGCGAAGGCTGTCGAAACATGCTGGCGCGTGCCCTACGGGCAAAGAGCGGAGGATGCCCGCAGTTGGGCGGAAACGTACGGGATTCGTCCGGTGGTGGACGATGACTTCCGTACCGCCCTGCTCCTGGTGGACTGCCAGAACACCTTCTGTCTCCCCGGATTCGAACTCTTCGTGGGCGGCCGGAGCGGACGGGGCGCCGTGGACGACAACATCCGCCTCTGCACCTTCATCTATCGCAATCTCCAATCCATCACGGATATCATTCCCACGATGGACACCCACACGGCCCTGCAGATCTTCCATCCGGTGTTCTGGGTCGACGGGGAAGGCGGACATCCCGCCGGCGGCGAAACAATCATCACCCCGGACGACGTGGAACAGGGGACCTGGCGCGTCAATCCCGCGGTGGAGGCGTATTACGGCGACCGGGTCGATCTTTCCGCCTACGCATTATACTATGTCCGGCGCCTTACGCAGGATGGCAAGTATCCCCTCATGATCTGGCCGTACCACGCGATGCTCGGTGGTATCGGGCACGCGCTGGTGTCCGCGGTCGAGGAAGCGGTCTTCTTTCACAGCATCGCCCGGGTGGGGCAAACGCGCTTCGAGGTCAAGGGGAACCATGCCCTTACGGAAAATTACTCCGTACTCCGTCCAGAGGTGATGGATGACATCGATGGACTGCCGGTAGGGGTAAAGAACACGTCGCTGGTCGATCACCTGATGACCTTCGACGCCGTCATCGTGGCAGGGCAGGCAAAGAGTCACTGCGTAACGTGGACGGTGGAGGATCTCCGTTCAGAATTCCAGGCAAGGGACGCGTCCATGACCGACAGGGTCTTCCTGCTGGAGGACTGTACCTCGCCGGTCGTCATTCCCAGTGTGATCGATTTCACCAACGAGGCGGACGAGGCCTTCCGCCGGTTCGCCAATGCCGGCATGCGTCTCGTGCATTCCACCGAACCTATGGATCAATGGGCGATTCGAAACTAGGGGCGTTCGGCTTTTTCCCGTTGCTTTACCTGCCGGACGGACAGCAGTCGCGCGGGCAGAGATCGGGCCATGGATTCAGGACACCCACGGTTGGCCGGGCTGTTGATGCAGACAGGCGCTCTTCGACGAGCTCTGCGACCATCCTCACGAAGCGCGGATGGGTTCCCGCCGTTTCCGCCCTGACCATGCGGACACCGAGTTCGTTGCAACATGCCCGCGCTTCCACATCCAGATCATAAACCACTTCCATGTGGTCCGAGATGAATCCCACGGGGACCAACACGATATCCCGGTTCCCGCCACCCGCGTGGATAGACCGGATATATTCGCAAACGTCTGGTTCCAGCCAGGGCTGCGTGGGCGGACCGCTGCGGCTTTGAAAGGTCAGCGCCCAAGTGGATGCGCCCACGCTTTCGCTGATCAGCCGGGACGCTTCCCGGAGTTGCGCTTCGTATGAACACCCCCTGGCCATGGCCAGGGGTATGCTGTGGGCGGTATATACGAGGTGCGCCGATGCCCGGCCTTCCTCCGTCAGTTGATCAAGCGCAGACAGTACGCGCGCCGACATCGTTTCGATATAACCCGGATGATGGAAAAAGGGCCTGATCTTGTCTATCACCGGGGCGCCGTTGCCTGCCTCGCGCCGGGCTTCCTCGATATTTTCCAGGTATTGCCGGCAATTGGAATACGAGCTATAGGCGGAGGTGACGAAAGCGAGCGCCCGTTGAATCCCGTCGCTGGCCATCCGGCGGACCGTATCCGTCATCAGGGGATGCCAGTTACGGTTTCCCCAGTAAACCGGCAACGTCATGCTACGGGCCTTAAACTCCCTTTCCAGGGCCGCGATCAGCACACGGTTATGTCCGTTGATCGGGCTGACACCGCCGAAGTGATGGTAGTGTTCCGCGACCTCCATCATGCGTTCCCGGGGGACGCGCCGGCCCCTGAGCACCCGCTCGAGAAAGGGGATGACATCACCGGTTCCTTCGGGCCCTCCAAACGAAACCAACAGCAAGGCGTCGTAGCTCAAATGGCAGCCTCCCCATGAGGTCTAATTCCCCGGTATTTGCTTGCCAATCTCCCTTTCCCTCCATAATTTATCCACGTCTGGATCACTGAAACCATCGCGTAATTCATCGTGGACGCCCCAGGGGAGCAACGTGAACGAAGACACCGGCAGGACTCCTGATATACTCGAACACGGGGCGCCCGTCGACGGGCAGCCCCAGACCAGCGAAGAGCGGCTGTACATGCAGCTCAACGTATTCACCCTGGCGAAATACAACGCCGCGCGCCAGGCCTCGAGCACGGCTGAAAGCATCGTCACGGCGTTGCGAGGGTCCGGACTGGATTCCGCGGTCTACCTGGATGTCAACGATCCCGCGGGGATCGGCGTGCTGTTCCTCGCAGAAGATCCCGAAACCTTCGTAACCGATGTGCGGGACCTGTTGACCGGCAGTCCCTTCGACGCGCTGGAACGCCGCGAAAACATGACGATGATCGGCAGGACTTATTCCATGGGATACGAACCGGACCTGCGAGAATCGCTCATCCACAGACCTCGAAATACCGTGCTGAATCCCGACTGGCCCTGGGCCATCTGGTATCCACTGCGGCGTAACGGCTCATTCGCCCGCCTCGAACACAAGGAACAGCGTCAGATCCTGATGGAGCACGCGCACATCGGCCGGGCCTATGGCCGGGCCGACTTCGCACACGACATTCGTCTGGCCTGCTACGGGCTCGACGAGGCGGATAACGACTTCGTCATCGGATTGCTCGGCAAGGCGCTTTACCCGCTTTCACGGGTCGTGCAGGACATGCGAAAGACCCAGCAGACCGCGCTGTACATTGATTCGCTGGGTCCGTTTTTCGTCGGCAGGAAAACCTGGTCAAGCAACCCGTAACGATCCTGCGGTTTCATCCGCACGGATCGCCCCGAACCCCTTCCATTTCCTCCAGCGCCTTGAATCCCAGGACCGCGCAGGCGGACGCCACGTTGAGCGAGTTCTTGTAGCCGCGTGTGGGAATCTCGATCAGTCCGTCGCAAAGGTCCAGCACGGCGCTGCTCACCCCCAGCGCCTCGTTGCCCAGCACGATGGCCAGTTCGGCCGGGAATTCCGCTTCGATGTACGGGACCGAACCTGCAGTCGTTTCAGCGGCCCACACCTCTACGCCGAGACCTTGCAGGCAACCGACTGCTTCCAGGGCGTTTTCGAAATACCGCCACGGGACGTAATCAATGGTACCCAGGGCGGTTTTCTCGAGCTTGGCATGGGGCGGACAAGCGGTGTAACCGCACAGAAACAGGCCCTTCACCCGCAGGATGTCGCAGGTCCGAAAAATGGACCCCACGTTGAACGCGCTGCGCAAATTGTCCAGTACGAAATAGAGCGGCAGCTTGGGTAGCCGGTCATAGGCTTCCTTCGTGATCTCCGCATCGAAACTGCGGACCTCGTGGTTCGTCTCCATGTCCCCGGCCCGGTTCCGCATCGATCAGTGGTCCTTATATGTGGATTCCTCGCACGGCCCTGGCGCCGTATTTTAATGCTTGGCTTGAGCCAGAGACCCGCGTAAATCGGCGCTCAGCGATACGTGATGTTCAAGGAAGCAGGGTGTTTATTTCGTCTCGGAGTCGTATCGTCGCCTCACGGGCGGCATCGGCAAAATCAAGACCGCCGGACGCGTACAGGATGCCCCGGGAGGAGTTGATGAGCAGGCCGCCACCATTCGAGTCGGCGCCCACGCGAATAACCGTTTCCAGGTCTCCGCCCTGTGCTCCGATCCCCGGTATCAACAGGGGCATGTCGGGCGCGACATCGCGGATACCGGCCAGGGATTCCGCTTGCGTAGCGCCCACGACCAGGCCCGCGTTGCGAGCGGTGTTCCAGGACTGGGCGACACTTGCCACCTCGAGATACAACGGGTGTCCGTTTACAGGCAGGTACTGGAATTCGCATGCGCTCTGATTGGATGTCAGGCATAGTATGAAAACGCCCCGGTCGGTGTAGTCCAGGAAGGGCTGGACAGCATCCCGCCCCTGGTAGGGATTGACGGTCACCGCGTCGAAGTCGAAATGTTCGAACAGCGCCCGCGCGTACATGCGGGCGCTGTTTCCCATGTCTCCCCGCTTGCAGTCACAGATGACCACGACCCCGTCCGGAATGATCGTGAGCGTGCGCTCGAGCACTTCGTAGCCCTTTGAGCCCATGACCTCGAAAAACGCGATGTTCAGCTTGTAGGCGGATACGAGATCCGAGGTCTGCTCGATAACCGCCCGGTTGAATTCGTACACCGCGTCACCCTCCGACTTCAGGTGCTCCGGGAATCGATCCAGGTCAGGATCAAGCCCGACACAGACCAGGCTGTTCGTCGCGTCGCGGGCATGGTTCAATCGTTCTACGAAGGGTGACATGGTTCATCCTCTTGAGACGGGATCTGTATACTTCCGATAAGTCCGCGGACCGAGTGGACTTCCGACGCGGCACACCATTCGGCCATCTCTCGCGCGACGGTGGCGCCGGCACTCGGTTCGACGAAGTTGGCTGTCCCGACCTGGACAGCGGTGGCGCCGGCCACGATAAACTCCATGGCGTCTTCGGCGCTCATGATCCCCCCGATGCCGATGACCGGGATACTCACCTGGCTGGCGATTCGATACACGGCTGCGACCGCCACGGGTTTGATCGCGGGACCGGATAGACCACCCGTGACGGCCCCCAGCATGGGACGGCGCGTCCGAATGTCAACCGCCATGCCCCGAAGGGTGTTGATGGCCGAAACGGCGTCAGCACCAGCTTCCTCCACGCTCCGGGCGATTTGCGTGATATCCGTAACGTTCGGAGTCAGCTTGGCGATGAGCGGAAGGTTCGTGAGGCCGCGCAGCGCGGAAACGAGTTCGGCCGCGCGCCGAGGATCGGTGCTGAAGTCCATTCCGCCCGAGACGTTGGGGCAGGACATGTTGATCTCCAGGGCGTCAATGCCTTCGCAGTCCGCCAGTCTTTCGGTCACGTGGACGAACTCCTCGACGGGTCCGCCCCCAACGTTTACGATCAAGGCGGTATCCATTTCTCGCAGGTACGGCATCTTTTCCCGGACGAACGCCTCCACGCCCACGTTCTGCAGTCCGATGGAATTGAGCATGCCGGCGGCCGTTTCGGCGGCACGGGGCGGAGGATTGCCTGGCCAGGGTTCCGGCGTTAGCGTTTTCGTGACGATGCCGCCGAATGCGGAAAGATCCACGAACCGGCCGTATTCGGATCCGTATCCAAAGGTGCCCGAGGCGGCGAGGACCGGGTTTCTCAGTTCGAGTGATCCGATGTTTACGGACAAATCGGGCTGCGCCATCACAACACGACCTCCTGCATGTCGAATACCGGACCGGTGTCGCAAACCCGCTCGTAACGGCGGGGCGACGATCGATCTCCGGGTACGACACAGGGAACGACACAGGCCATGCAGACCCCCACTCCGCAGGGCATGATCCCCTCCAGGGACACCTGCCCGGCGATACCCTCATCCCGGGCGATTTCCTGGCAGCTTCGCATCATGGGTGTCGGCCCACAGGCATAGAGGTAGGCGCAGTTGCGGGGCGACACGGCCAGGTCCCGCTCCAGCAGGTGCGTCACCAGGCCGTGATAGCCGGTCGAACCGTCATCTGTCGCCAGCTTGACGGCGATGCCCAGTTGGCGGAACTTTTCTTCCCCGCTCAGCAGATCCGCCGTCGCCGCGCCAAACAGCACGGTCATTTCTTCCGGGTTCGCTCTTCGTTTCCTGATCGTCTCCTGTGCCAGGGAAAGAAAAGGCGCCACACCGACGCCTCCCGCGACCATAATCACGGGTCGCCCCGCCCTTACCGGCTCAAGCGGCCGTCCCAGGGGACCGAGTACGTTGACGCGATCTCCGCTGCGTCGCATGGCCAGTATTTCGGTTCCGCCGCCGACGATCTTGTAGATGAGACCGAAGACACCGTTTTCCGGATCGCGTTCGGCGATACTGAAGGGGCGCCTGAGCAGGGGCGTGTGACGAAGCCAGGTCTGCCGGCTGCTGTCCTTCGAAACGTCAGAAGCGATCAGGTGTACAAAATTTCCAGGCAGGGCGTGGCGGGTGATGTCGGGCGCCAGCAGGTCGATCCAGTAAAGGCCGGGACCGATTTCTCGGTTTGACAGGATCTCGGCGTCATACTGGCAGATGGGGATGGTCGACATGCTAGCTTGCTGTGAGGTGGACGGGGTACATGGCACATTCGGAAACCGCGAGTCCTCCAGTTCCCGGAAGTCGCGGCGATGCCGGGACGCTTGCCCTTCCAGCTTTCGCTCCACTACGATACTACCAACCGGGCCGGAAGTCAACGCATCATTTGTCGGGCTCAGTGTCCGGGCGCAGTTCTTCCATGAGGCGAATCTTGTTGCGGACGGACCTCGCCTGGTCAGACCGGGGATACCGGTCTACGATTTTACGGTAGCGTTCCATGGCCATTTCCGGCTCGCCGTAACGCGTCTCGGCGAGCCAGCCCAGGGCGAAGAGCGCCCGGGGCGCGAATTCTCCGTCCGGATAACGACTGACGACAAGTTCGTAGAGCCTGTACGCAGCGTCGGGCTGATCCGCTTCGAACAGCAACCGCTCCGCCTCGGCGAACATCCGTTCCTGGGGAAGTTCTCCCTCGATCTGTCTCGACAGCGCGATGGCTGCTTCCGCGGCGTGAGCCGTCCCGGGGTATTTTACGGTAACTGAGTCGAAGACGGATTCTGCGAATTCGGTGTTTCGAACCACTTCGGCGAGAACCCAGGCCCGCGCGAAGGCCGCCTTGGCAGCCAGGGAGGGATCGGCCGACTCATTTTCGATGGAACGATACTGGCTCAATGCGGAGTCGGCCATGTCCAGCTGGAACAGGAAGTGTTCGGCCAGTTGAAATCGAAGCCCGACCACGTTTTCCAACAACTTCGCAGTATTCGAAGCGTCTGTGGGTCCGGTATCTTCGCGAACTTTCGACGATGCCAGCGCGCTCAGCATGTTCTCGATATTCTGGTTCAATCGCCGCAATTCGCGTATGGCGCGGTTCTTCCGATCCGATTCGTTTCTGACCCAGAAGGACCGGGGGCTCTTGCGCAGCGCGTCCGCGTACTTCTGCTCCGCCAGCTCAAGTTCGCCCGAGTTTCTGTACAGTTCTCCAAGTTCGAACATGGCCTGGGACACTTCTTCGTCGTAACCGCGGTCGTTCTCGAAAAGGGATATTGTGGCTTCATACCGGGATACGGCTTCTTCATCTCTGGCCAATCCAACCTGGCATGCGGCCACGGCAAGCATGACTTCGGGATGGTAGTCCTCGTAGCCGTGCTGTTCCAGCAACGATTCGAACACCTTGAGCGCGTCCGGGTAATCCCCTTCTCGACGCAGGCTCTCGCCTACCATGAAACCTGCCTGGTACCTCAGCGCCTTCGTCCGGGACTGCTCGGTGACCCGTTCGAAGAGATCCCGCGCTTCGACAAAACGATTCATTTCCAGGTTGGACCGCGCGATGTAGTACAGGGCCTCCGCTTGCCGGTCGTTGCCGGGATGCGTTTTCAGATAGACGTTGAAACGGGTAACGGACTCCTCGTAGCGGCCGCTGCCAAAGGCTATCTCGCCTCGGAGCATGTAAGCGTCCGGGGACCGATCGCCGCCGGGGTATTCCCGTAAGAAACGGTCCAGGAGTTCATCGGCCCGGGTGGTATCGCCCGCGCCGAGGTAGTTTTTGCCCAGTGAAAAAAGACAGTGCTCGCCAAATTCGCTGTCGGGAAACAGCCTGAGTACCTGCTCATACCTTTTAATGGCCTGCAGGTGCTGACCCTGGATCGCCAGGGCGTCACCGATCAGGACCAGCGCGTCGTCAACCAGGGAACTTCCGGGATGGTCCCGCAGGACGAGCCCCGCGTTTTCGATCGCGAGTTCGTAATACGCCAGAGCTGGGGATGGAACACTGCCGTCGGGCAGCTCCTGGCTATGGCGTATGCGTTCCCCTTCCTTGAAGGCTTTCTTGGCGTTGTAGAAGGTATTGTAGTACACGCACCCCAAAAGAAGGCACACGGAAGCGACTATGATCAACCTTGCCATACGCATTTCATTCACCGAACTTGTACCCGACACCCCGGACGGTAGTGATGATATGCACCCCGTGGCGTTCGATCTTCATCCGCAGCCGCCTCACGTGCACGTCCACGGTCCTCGTGCCGCTGAAATAATCGTATCCCCAGACGGCGGTCAACAGTTCATCCCGCGTGAATACCCGGCCCCTGTGCCTGGCCAGGTGCTTAAGCAGTTCGTATTCCTTGAGCGTGAGGTCGATCGCCTTGCCCCTGATCGTGACTTCGTAGTTGCCAAGGTTGATCAGCAGGTCGCCCCAGACGATCATGTCCTGGATCTGTATGCTGTGACGGCGCCAGAGGACGTTCTTGATGCGAAGATCGACCTCGTGGGGATTGTACGGCGCGCAGATGAAATCGTCAATCCCCAGGGTGACGTCAATATCGCCGATCGTGTCGCAAACGGTGAGCACGACTACCGCGGGAACCTGGCGGAATTGCCCCGACCGCAGTTCGTCCAGAACGAACGAGACGTCCGAGCGGGGCCGGGTGGTATGGACGAGCAAGATATCCGAAGCCGGAATGCGCGCGTGGATGTCTTCTACAGAGGCGTAGTGCAGTTCCGTTAACAGGTAACCTGCGCCGTTCAACCATCTGATCAACGATTCAACGGGTTCCAGCCGGGCAGTCAGAATCGTAATACGAGGAAGCCCGTTGCCGCTAAGTCTAACGGTCATGGGTTCTCACTACAGGCCCACGGGAACGGAACAGCCGGCGTCGACGAACGGATTCTGCCTCGCAGGCCTCAAAATGGAAGGTCGTCGTCGGCCTCGGTCGAGGAAGGCGGATCATTCGGTGCTGTGTTGCCAAATCCGCCGGACGGTTCGGACGGCCCGGACGGTTCGGTCACATCCGACGTGAGCTCGCTCTGCTGGCGGGAACTCAGCATCTGCATCTCGTCCGCAACAATCTCGGTCGTGTACCGTTTCATCCCGCTCTGATCTTCCCAGGAACGAGTTTGAAGCCGGCCTTCAACATACACAGGGGCGCCCTTTTTCAGATATTGACCACAAATCTCCGCCAGTTTGGAAAAGGCGACGATCCGGTGCCATTCCGTCTCTTCCCGCCGTTCTCCGTCCTGCGTGTTCCAATGTCGCGTCGTGGCTATACGGAAATTGACCACGGCCCGACCGGAAGGGGCGTATCTCATCTCCGGGTCCGCGCCCAGATTACCGATCAGAATGACTTTGTTTATACTGGCCATTAAGGTTGCTCCTTATCAGAAAAAACCCATTGGGATGGATGAAATGAGTATAGCGCGATGCCTGAGGCTAGTCAAGCGAATTCACCTCGAAATCCAAGTTAATCGCCTGGGACAAAACACCTTGCCTCACCATGAAACCGCGCGGTATATTCTCTTAGTCGAGAGACCTATAAAAACATCGTAACCATCGTCGTCGGCACCCGACACCGGGCTTATCAAGAACACCCCGCCCCAGTCCGATGTACGCCGGATTAGCCCATGATCCTGCCGGTTCACATCTACCGATACATACTCAAAGCACATTTCGGGCCCTTCCTGTTTTCCTTCGTGATCATCACGTTCATACTCGTGATGGATATCATTTTCCAGATCGCCAACCTCATCATCGGCAAGAACCTCGACCTGTTCATCGTGCTCGAGGTGTTTTTCCTCAACCTGGCGTGGATCGTCGCCGTTTCCATTCCCATGTCCGTCCTGGTCGCCACTCTCATGGCCTTCGGCCGGCTTTCGGCGGATAACGAAATCACGGCCCTTAAGGCGGGGGGCGTCAGCTTCTACCAGATGATCTCTCCAGCCCTGGCAACCGGGATCATGCTGGGCGTCTGTCATTTTTATTTCATGGACATCATTCTGCCCGAAGCCAACTACCGGGCCCGTTCACTCATGAACGATATACACCGGGCTCGTCCCACGCTGCTCTTCACCGAGGGCATATTCATGAAGGACATCCCCGGGTACAGCATATTGATCGACCGGGTAAATCCGCGTAACAACGAAATATACAGCATCACCATCTATGAGACTGGAAACAGGCGCTATCCACGCCTGCTGACCGCGAAGTCGGGTGAATTCCACGTCAACGAATCGGGCAGTCGGGTAACCCTCATGCTGCACGACGGTGAACTGCTTCAACACGATGAGGCATCGGGCCGGTATTTCAAAGAGGTCTTCGAACGACAACGGTTTTCGATTCGCAGCGAACCGAGCGGCGTGCAGCGATCAGAGGCCGGATCGCGGAGCGACCGCGAGTTGAACATCGCCATGATGCGCCAGAAAATCGACGACTGGCAGAAGGAGATCGACGAGGCTCGGGCGAACCTGGAAGCCGGAACGGATCATGCCGCGGCGAAGGCGGATTCCGTGGAAGCCCATAGAGTCGAAGCGGAGCGGACGATCTCGTTAATACAGCGGCAGAAGAACAGTTACGTCGTGGAAATCCACAAGAAGTATGCCATATCGGCGGCATGCCTGGTTTTCGTGCTGATCGGCGCGCCCCTGGGCATGCGCATAAGGCGTGGAAGCATCGGGGTGAGCGTCGGCGTCAGCCTGGGATTCTTCCTCCTGTACTGGGCGTGCCTGCTCGGCGGCGAAGAACTGGCGGACCGCGACCTGTTCGATCCGATCTGGGCCATGTGGGCAGCGAATATCGTCATTGGCATTCCAGGCTTTATCCTGGTGTGGGCCACCGGAAAGGATCGCATCTGGTGAACGCGAGACGCCATCAACAGGGGGGCGGCCCTCCATGTCCCTGATTACCCGGTACGTGCTCCGACTGTTCATCACCGCGATCTCCTTAAGCCTGGTCGCCTTCGTCAGCATTTTCTTCATCGTCGATCTCATCGAACAGTTGGACCGTTTCCTGGACCGCGACGTAGCGCCCGCGTACATCGCGCTCTACTACGTATACTACCTGCCTTATATATTCGTACTCACGATTCCGGTCAGCCTGCTGCTCGCCAGCCTCTATACCTTCGGTCAACTGGCCCGGTTCGGCGAGTTGACGGCCATGAAGGCCTCGGGACTTAGTCTGTACCGGTTGCTGCGCCCATTGCTCCTCGTCAGCGCACTGGTAAGCGCAGGCCTGTTCTGGGCGGGCGAATGGCTTGTGCCCCATACCAGCATGAAGCGGGCGGAAATCAAGTCGGAACACGTGGACATGCAGACCGGTGAAGGCCAGCATGTCCGGTATAACGTGTATTACAGGGGTGAAGAAGGCCGCCAGTTCTATATTCGCGTATTCGACGGAAGAAGGGGAGAGGGTACCGGATTTTACGTCACCGAGTTTCGCGATGGCGCCGTCGCGAGCGTACTCACGGCGGAGAACGCCGCATGGACGAACGGCAACTGGCTCCTTTCCAACGGGATTGAACGGCGGTTTCAGGTCGGTGGCGGGCTTTCTGAATACACCTCGTTCGCCTCGATGGAACACAACGGCTGGTCCGAGACCCCCGAGGACTTTTTGCGGGGACAGAAACGTCCCGAAGAGATGAACTACGGAGAACTCGCACAGTTGATACAGAACGTGCGGCGCAGCGGGGGAGACGTGCAGGGTTACCTGGTCGACCTGAACCTGAAGATTGCCTTCCCCAGCGCGTGCCTGATCATCGTACTGCTCGGAGGCGCGCTGGCCTCCAACCTGCGGCGCGGCGGCGTCGCGGTGGGATTCGCCCTGAGTATAGGTATCTGCTTTATCTACTGGGGACTGCTGCGCTTCGCACAGGCCTTCGGGCACGCCGGCATGCTTCCGCCCCTGGCGGCTGCCTGGGGCGCGAATGTTCTCTTCGGATTGCTGGCGCTGGTCCTGTTGGTCAGGGCACCGAAATAAGACCGGGTCTGGCGCGATGGCACGGCCGTGCGAAGGCGCCGACGCGCGATAGTGTTGCCCGGCTCATGCGTGGTTCCGAAGTTCCTCCGCCTTGTCGCAAAGCTCCCAGGTAAAACCCGCCTCGTCACGGCCGAAGTGGCCGTAGGACGCCGTGGGTCCGTAGATTGGCCGGCGCAGGTCCAGGCTTTCGATGATGCCCTGGGGCGTCAGGTCGAAGTGCTTGCGGATGAGACGCGTAATCTGCAGGTCTTCGACGGTACCGGTACCGTAGGTATCGACGTTGACCGACACCGGTTCGGCCACGCCGATGACGTAGGCAAGCTGGATCTCGCATTTTTCGGCCAGCCCCGCGGCCACGACGTTCTTGGCCACATAGCGCGCAGCGTAGGAAGCCGAGCGGTCCACCTTTGTCGGATCCTTGCCCGAATAGGCTCCGCCGCCATGGCGGCAATATCCACCGTAGGTGTCCACGATGATCTTCCGGCCCGTCAGGCCGGCGTCTCCTTGCGGTCCGCCCTTAACGAAGATACCAGTCGCGTTGACGTGGTAAACAAACCGGCCCGGATCAAACAAATCCGCTGGAAGTACAGGAATGATAACTTCGTTGTAGATATCCTTCCTGATTCGGTCGTTGGACACATCCGGGTCGTGCTGGGCGGCAATCACCACCGTGTCAATCCGCTGCGGCCTGCCATCCACATACTCAACCGTGACCTGCGATTTGCCATCTGGCCGCAGATAAGGCAATACACCGTTTTTTCGTGTTTCTGCAAGTTTCTTTGTCAGCCGGTGGGCTAGACTGATGGGTAAGGGCATCATCTCTGGCGTTTCGTTTGTGGCGTAACCAAACATCATTCCTTGATCGCCAGCACCCTGATTATCTACGCCTTGGGCGATATCCTCAGACTGCTTGTCTATGGATACAAGTACTCCACAGGATTCGCTGTCGAGACCAAAATCGGCATCAGTGTAGCCTATACCCTTAATCGTATCCCGTGCCACGCGTTGGATGTCAACGTAGCCTTCTGTCGAGATTTCGCCACCTATGACCACCAGGCCCGTGGTGACAAAGGTCTCGCAGGCGACGCGGGAATAGGGATCCTGTTCGATGACGGCGTCCAGCACGGCGTCGGATATCTGGTCGGCGACCTTGTCAGGATGGCCTTCGGTAACGGATTCGGAAGTAAAAAGGTAACCAGGTGTCATGCGTCATGCTCCTAATGAACTACATGAAGATCGGGAACTGTCGATTCACGTAAACGATCAGACGAATACCTCGCTGTGTGCGCCGGCGGCAACCCTTTTTACCATGTCGGTAAGAACGGCGTGCGGCGCGACGATGGATCCACTGAGGTCGCAGTTTTCAATCCGTGCGTGCGTTCCAATGGTGGCGTCACGTACGATGGTGCGCGCGACGGATGCCTGGGACGAGATGGCCACGTGCGGGCCGATAACGGACTTGTCTATGCGGGCGTCGGACGCGATGTCAACGGGCGGGATGATCACGCTGCCGGGTATATCGCAGGCCCCCCCGTTCAGATTGAGGAGCCGCCTGTTGGCCTCCAGGAGCCGGTCCGGCGTGCCGCAGTCATACCATTCGTCGACTTCAAAGGGCGACAGGTGTTCACCCCGCTCAACCATCCACTGTAGCGCGTCCGTAAGCTGATACTCGTTTCGGGTCGTTCGACCGGATCGCACGAGGGCTTCCAACCCCGCTATGAGGGGCGCGGACCGGGAAAAGTAATAGATCCCGGCGATGGCGAGGTTTGAAACGGGATGGTCGGGTTTCTCCACCAACCGGGTTATCCGGTCGCCTTCGACCTCCACCAGTCCGTAGCGACTCAGGTCTCCTGCGACCTTTTTGACGCCGATCGCACAGTCCGGTGGTTCCTGGCCCACGAACGAGAAATCCGAAAGATAGATGACGTCTCCCAGCACGATCAGAACGGGCTCGTCGTCCATGAAGGAACGGCACTGATATACGGCGTGGCCGATACCGAGGGGCTCGTGTTGAACGATGTACCTGACATTGATGTCGGAGCGTTGATCGACGAACTCGCGGATGGCGTCTCCCGAAGGGGAGATGACCAGCAGGACCTCCCGGATACCCAAGTCGGATATCTTGTCGAGGATGTACTCAAGTACCGGCTTCCCCGCGACGGGGACCATGGCCTTGGGGGTATCGAGCGTGATGGGGCGCAATCGGCTGCCGCTGCCGGCAACGGGAATAATCGCTTTCATGGAACTCCCTTACACATGTGCGCCCTCTCCCGGTGGAACGCGCCGGGACCTAATAGAATGGTTCTGTAAGAAACAGGGGCGCGTTGCCCGGCGCAACAGAAATCATGGGCGGCGGCATCTGCATCACCCTGGAAAATATCGGCTTCAGGCAGCGGTTTCGACCTAGAAGATCGTGGCGATCCAGGCACCCAGGGCTTCCATTCTGCCGGTCAGCAGGGATATACGCGCCATGACCGTGTACCCGAAGGCGGCGCCGAAGGTCACCATCAATACCCAGATGCCCGCACGGGACACGTAACCCAGCGGCCCCTTGTGTTCTACGGAGAAGAAGAAATACACCAGTCCGCAGATCACGCCCAGGACGAGCACGATATGGGAAAAACTGGCGCCCCAGAGGAGGTTTCCCGCCTGGTCGAGCACCACGAGGGGAATCATGGTGCTCTGGACCTGGATGATGAAGTCGGAATCGAGAAACCGCGGAAGATTGAATCCAGCGGAACCACCGACGATGAAGGCCAGAGCCCAGCGGCTGAGCCAGGACCAACGGTCGATCAGGCGGGTCAGGAGCAACAGTCCGAAGACAGCGGGGATGAGGTAGTAGTAGTCTGGAGCCCGTCCCGCGGCGCTCGGCACCACAGCGGACATGAGCGAGGGGAACAACTTGCCGAGCAGGTTGGGCACCAGGTGATCCCAGAACCCGATGGCCATCAGGTACGCGGCCGACACGCCGACGAAAAGGTGTTCGGCAAACTTGTAGAACGGATTGTCGCGATAAAGGAAACTGAGGATCATCAGCGTAAGGGCCGCGTCGATCCAGAGTTGCAGGGTTACATCCATGTCCGGTTTCCGGTTTACCTCTGTCGGCTTCTGCGATCGATGAAATAAGTCACATTACCCAGCAGGACGAGCAGCACAATCAGGACGTGGGTAACGACCTGGGGTCCCATGCGCATCGTTGCTTCCATCGAGGCGTTACGATAGGCCGGGTAGCGGGCTACAAGGGCGGATTCGTACTCGGAAGCACCTTTGAGACCACCCATCAAACCAATCAGCTGTTGAGGATAGTAGGGGTACAGCTCAGGCGCCACCACGGCCGTGCCGCCTCCCATGACCGGGATGCTCGCGATGTCGCCGGCGAACTGGATCCACTCCTTCAATCCCGGGTCCCCCGCGGTCAGACTGATGATGATGGCGTAGTCGACCATTTCGTCGACGTCTGCGGTCATGGGCAAGGTGTCGAGCGGCGTGCCTTCCGCGTCCGCGTTGATCAGGGTCCTGAAATTCACTACCATGGTGTTGATCGCGCCGCCCTGGCCGGCCTTGTAGCCGAGGTTCACGAAATCACGTCCGTAGGTTTTTCCGGGGAATTCAACGGGTAGAAGGTTGTCCGTGATCTTCTTGATTTGTCCCACGCCCTCCGGAAACAGGGTAAAAAAGGTCACCTCGTGGCCCCTGCTCATGGTGTGGCGCACAAGGGCCTTCGCCATCGGGTCCAGCTCGGGAGCGGTATCCGGACCGTAATCGAAGGACAGAAACACCCGTGATTCGGCCGGCAGACTCTCCACCGTGTCGAATATGGACAGAACGATGGGCGTAGGACTGGACTGGAATCGAGGCTTCAGAATCAGGGGAATGCAGACGGCTGCCGCTATGAGCAGGAATATGATACGCCGGTCAATGTGTCGTAGAAACTCAGGCAACGGCATGTCTACTCTCCCCGGCCCAGGTAGTTACGTTCGATGCCCAGTATGATGCGCAGCGACGTCGCGATTACGCCCAGGGCAATGCCGATCATAATGGCCCGTTGGCCGGCCGTATTGGGCCAGGCCATGATCCAGTTGGCCAGGTTTGGCAGCTCGAGAAACGCCAGGCTTTCCGGCATCCAGGCCGTCAGCCAGGCGCCCACGGGCGTCCTGCCGAGCAGTATGATTATGGCGGCTGACAGGAGTATGGTGGCTTCCTTCGTACGGGCCCTGAATGCCCGGTAGGACGCCGATGCGACGAAGAAAGCCAGCAGGGCGAACATGGTGGCGGAAAGCGGGTTGTATACGCCATCGAAGATGAAGCGAAGCCAGGATCCCGCGGCCAGGATTTCCCCGCCGAGACCGCCCGGGTTGCCCAGCTTGAAAAGGCCGATCACCAGGGTGATTGCAAACCCCGCCAGGGTCACCGCGCTGTACGGCCAGTCCGTGGACCGGTTGGCCACGCGTTTCAGGTGGATCTTGAGCAGGCTGCCGCCTCCGAGGATGAAGGCGAAGACCGTTATGATGGCAAAGTAGTCCGAAAAACTCTCGTAGAGCGTGTTGAACGGTCCGCGGGTCACGAAATACCCCGTGATCAGGACCATGCCGATCACAAAGGTGATGATCAGAGGTACTCGACGACGCATGAAAACTCCAGATGGTCAGGACCGATTGGGTTTGATATCATGGCGACCGGACTATCGGTGCAGTCCGACCGGGATACTGCTCGCGTATGCCGGCGGGCTATCGTTCTATAGGTCAAATAAAACATCAAGGATTCTACCTGAACAGCCACAGGACGATATCCGATAAATCACGTACGATTTCGCTTTCGGTAAGGGATTCCGCAGTTGCCAAAACACTTCCGACTATTATAAACAAGATGGCGATGCCCTTGCCGGCATCCTGGCCCTTCAGGCTGCCCAGCATCCGCGGTTCCTTGGAAAGATACGCGCTTGCGGCGAACAGTTCTTCTCCGATGAGCGTGTAATCGCATGCCGCTACGAAAAAAGGCAATTGCGGAGGCTTTGCGGTTCCCGCTATCTGGATGGCGCCGATAGAGTTACCCGTTTCCGCGAGAATCAGGGACTCGGCATAGAAGGCTCCAAGGTAAAAACAGGCGGCGGGCTGCTCGCGCACGATGATCCCGTCGACGGCCGCGGCGTAGGCGAACTGGGCGTCCGATATGTAATGTATGGAGTCTTCCTGGTACGCGTCGGGCCGTCCGGCGGACAGGTAGGACTGGTGCACCGTCTCGCGCGCCGCGCTCATGACCAGGGAGCGACGCACCGGCACGTGGAGCCTGGAATCATATCCAGCGATGATGGTGGCCAGATGTCCCAGCATATTCAGGGACGCGATGGTCTGTACATCGTCCATATCGTTGAGACCCGGGACGTAAAGAATGGGTTTGCCCATTTCCGTGGCCCGTCCCACGGCTTCTTCCACTGTATCCAGGCCGGCGATCTTGCGGATGAACAGGGGGCGGCCGGACGAGGCCAGTATTACATAGAACAGGATGAAGACCGTCAGGATGCAGCCGAGGACCAGGGCCTGGGTCCGGTCTGAGTTGAACCAGCCCGATTCGGAGATGTCCTGGGCGAGACAGGGATCTGAAATCAGCACGGCCGCGATCAGCGCGGCTACCAGGACCACGCGCGACGGCCTGACCGTAAGGGACCTGGTTCGTTGTTTGCAAAGGGTTCGCGGAAGGATCATTCAGGCCTCTACAATCTCCACATTGGCACGGGGCACCGTTACGATGTCCCCGTTAGCGCGCCGGGCTTCCAGCACCCTTGCCATGGCGCCGGTGGGCAGCCTGGCCGGTTGTTCGGGCAACGCCGTCACCGTGGCGATTTCACCGAACCAGGGCTTGCGTATGAGGCGTACCGGCGTGCCCGGTTCCAGGCCGCGTCCGGCCAGGTTCAACCGGCCGGAAGGGTCACCGCCCTCCTTACTGGCAATGATGATCTCGGGGCGTATCACACCGGCGCGGATCTGCGTGGCGCCGCTCATGGAAGCGTCGCGGCCGTCGAACGACCTGATCAGTTCGAAGGTGCGTTCGGCCATGGGCAGTGGTCCGAAGCCTTCCGTCAAGACTACGGTCAATCCGATGTTTTCGCCTCCCGTGACCGCGACGCCGATCTGGTATCCAAGGAGGTCCCCGATATCGTGATACCGCATGCCGCCCACCACGACGCCGGACGCCCCGACTCTTATCAATTTACGCAGGGCGTCAAGGGAGATCATGGATCCGCCGCAAATGATCCGGCCCGCACAACCTTCATCGACCATGTCCCCGGTGATCCCGGCGTCGGGTGATTCGACGATCTGCCGTATCGGTGCGTGCACTTCGCCGCCAATCCCGAAGATACCCTGTATACAGGCGCCAACCGTTTCGACCACGACACCTTCCCCGGCCATGACTTCGGTTACTCTGCCGTCGATGTAGGCCTTTATCCGTACGGGAACCGACGGTTCCCGGATCAGCACCTGGCCGGTCACTTCCGATACCAGTTCCACCGTCCCGGAGACGGGAGACTGGACACTGGATTTGAACAGTCCGAATATTCCCTTCGACTCCGCGATCATATCGCCCTTTTCCACCGTGTCGTTCTGTTGCTTCCGCATGCATTCCGGCACGTCCTCGGGCGCAATAGCCAGGGAATTGGAGACATTGACGTTGTGCACCGGCCCGGGCAGGTACGTTTCCGCTACTACCGTATCGGGTCCGACGCGTTCCCCAGCGTCCACCACCACCTCGCCCTTCAGGGGAAGGCGACGGGTTTTCTGGACCACGGTCCGCGTCGATACGCGCAGGCCCGATGAATACGCATGGGTCATTAATCAACCCTCGGATAGATATCCAGTGCGCGGTAACCTTTTCGCAAGGCCCTGACCCGTTCCGTCGCTTCTTCCGGCAGTTCGAGCGGCCTTCCGCGCCCATCTATGATCACGCCCACGGGACCGTTCCTCACGGTACGAGTTACCGGCACACCCCTGCCCGCACCGACGTCGTAACCGCGGGACGGCGCAACTTCAAGGACCACCTCCTCCGCATCCCCGACGGGGATGGCCGACAGTTCCCCCGCTTTAGCCTCCCATACCTGTTCCGTACCGTCCGCTCTCGTCTTCACCGTAACGCACGGCGACCCCGCCGCACGGGTGCCGACAGGCGCGACACAGGCTCCCAGGTGGACGAGACAGTCCCGTTCGAAGACCTCCAGGGCCGCCTTCTCATGAATAGTGGACAGCACGCCCAGGTGGGGCATCATGAAGATGCTGTCCACCGCCAGGCTCGTGATCCCTTCCGGCTGGAAGGCATCCACCATCATCAGTGCCGCCTGCTCCCGACGCGGCGCGTGGGACAGCACGCCCCCGCTGCCGATAATCAGATCGAGGGCCATCAGGTCGACCAGTGACTGGCCGCCGGTCTGCTGTTCGAATGTATCCGAAATGGTGCGCTTCTGCTGCACGCCCTTCAACGCCACGGCGAAGTTCCGGTGCTGTTCAAAAGCCAGTCGCAGGGCCTCCCGGGCCACGGCCTGCTCGATGATGAGTTCCTCCATGGTCTGCGGAATGCTGGTGGGACGGATCATCTTGTTGCCGAGTCGATCCTTGAGTTCGGCGTCCGGCATTTCAAAGGGCAGCCAACGGGCGATCTGATCCAGGCCCGCTTCCGTCAGCACGTTGGAAATGCTGTAACTCATGCCGAGATTGGCACTCACGGTCCGGTTGAAGGTGCCGTCGAACACGGAGAATACGTCGGTCGTCGCACCGCCGATGTCCACGCCCAGGACGTTAATGCCACTGCCCTCGGCGACAACGCGCACCAACCGCCCCACGGCGCCCGGCGTGGGCATGATGGGCACATGGGTCCATTCCATCAGGGACCTGTACCCGGGCGCTTGGGCCATGACGTGTTCCATGAACAGCGTATGGATCTGTTCGCGGGCGGGTCCGAGGTTCTCTTCTTCCAGGACGGGCCGCAGGTTGTCGACCTGGCTCAGTTCCGTGCTGTCCCCCAGTATTCGGGCTATATCCCCACGGGCATCGACGTTTCCGGCGTAAATGACCGGCAACTGGAAGACGTTGCCCAGGCGGGGCTTGGGATCCGCCGCGGAGATCAGTTCGGCCATCTCGACCACGTGGGACTTCGTACCGCCGTCCACGCCACCCGACAAGAGGATCATGTCCGGCCTGAGCTGGCGGATGCGTTCAACGCGTTCGTGCGGACGCCGTCCATCGTTGGACGCCAATGCTTCCATGACGATTGCGCCCGCGCCCAGGGCCGCCCGCTCGGCGCTCTCCGCGGTCATGCTCTTGACCACGCCGGCCACCATCATCTGGAGTCCACCTCCGGCGCTGCTCGTAGAGACATAGATGTCCACGCCGCGGCCGCCTTCAGCCGGAGAGACGATGCGCTCCCCGTCGAGTATCTCGCGGCCGGACTGTTCTTCCACCTCGCGCACGGCGTTGAGCACGCCCCTCGTGACATCCTCGAAGGGCGCCTCCACGGTGGTCGGCGCCTCGCCGCGAACAACCAGGCGAAAGGACCCCGCACGGTTTTCGATCAGGATCGCCTTGGTCGTCGTGCTACCGCAGTCGGTAGCCAGAATGACCCTGATATCCGCTGGAAGGGGCATGTCGATCCGTAAGGGAGAAAGGCGTTGGAGTGACACTGAAGGTAATCACCCAGCGCCTATGTAGAACGGTTCTCTTTTGCGGAAGCGTGGTGTTCTATGCGCAGGATCAGGAACTCCACGTTCTCCCTGCGCTCGATGGCTTCGGCGATCAGGTCGTACTGCGAAGCATCCACAACCATGTGAATGAACGGGCTGAGGAAAGCCATGAACTGGCCGCCAAGAAATGAAAGGGGCTTCATGGAATCCAGAAACAGGACCGCGGGCGCGGTGAGTTCGCGATCGACCACAGCTTCGGCGATCCGGTCGAGCAGGGCTTGCTGTTCCGAAAGGGTCTCTGTTGAATCACTCAAATATCTATCACCTGGAAGAACCTGATGCGTCAGCCTCGGTTAACCACCCGTGCAAGGCATTCTCAATCGACCACGTATTCCCGGCCCGCGTGGTTTCCGATCCATTCGCGCAGCGGTATGTCTTCGGAAAGGGGCGAGGTATAGCCGTGGCCACCCGATGGCGCGGCGCCCAGGAGTTGCCTGCGGATGGGGTCACACCGGCTCATGTAATGGTCCACGGTCATATTGTCCCTGGGACGCAGCCACCGGTAACTGTAGCCGTAAAAGAGTACCTTGCGGGTTACATCGGAATAGTTGATCCCCGATGCGTGCCACACACGACGATCGAAGAAAACGGCGTCGCCCGCTGCGACCGGGACCGGAACCGCTCCTTCAGGGTCCGCTTCCTTGTTTTCGGGAAATTCGACATCGTCTCTCAAATGGCTGCCCGGTATGGCATGGAAGTTGCCGCGATTGGTTTCCGTGCAGTCGGTAAGAAAGAACGCCACTTTCAGCGACACCCGCGGACGGGGCGTGGTCTCCAGGTCGATGTTCAGGCGACCGCTGTCCTGGTGCCATCCAAGGCGCCGTCGTTTCGGTTTCTGCCCGGACGGCCAGGGAGGCGACACGATGACGTGCGAATGGTACAGCTGAATGTGCCAGCCGAGTATGTCCCAGACCTTGGGGAAGGTCTTCGGCCAGTCGAGCAGTTCCAGCAGGAGATCATCCCTGCCGATGATGTCGAAGTGGTTCTTGATATCGTAGGGACCGCCCCCCATGTTCGGGCGACATGCTACATCTATGCGGTCCACGATGCGGTTCAGGGCCCCAACCATTTCGTCCGGCAGGACGTTTTTCACGACGAAGTAGCCCTGTTCATCGAAAAGGCGCCGCTCTTCGTCCGTCAAACAATACGCGAGACACGAAGGATCCATGACTGCCTCCTGTTATGGAACGTGGAGATGGGGTTCCAAGTCAGTATTTTCAAAGCTCAAAGATGCCCCGGTCAACCAAAACTGGGGCTGGGTGATTACCTCGTTGTACCTTGTCGCGGTTCTCCGTCCCGATCACGCTTCCCTAACCACGAATCTCGCCTGACTCTCCCGGCTCTCCCTGTATCCGATGCGAATGGCCCGGGTCTTCAACACGTATTCCCCGGCCGCAAGACGTAGCGGTCTGGTGTACAGCAGCCAATGGGGGTTGTCCCCCTCATCGAATGTATAGGCGATGGACGCCCCCTGCGTGGCGCAGTGGAGCTGCACCAGCATGGGCCCCTTGAACGTGCCGCCTTCCGGGGCCGGCTCTATCCCCGGGCTACCGGCGCAGACGGGAACGCATAACACGGGGGCGGTATCGGGCTGTCCGCCCTCCGGATACCAATTCCGGACCATTTCGCTCTCCGGCATCCGGCCCATGTCGCCCACCTCTTCGAGCCATGCATCAAGCGCCTTGCGCATCCGCTGCAGTTCGTTACGCATGCGGGGATCCGCCGCCAGGTTGCGGATTTCGTGGGGGTCGGCCGCCGCGTCGTATAGCTCCTCCACAGGCCTGGGATACTGGAACAGGGCCGATTGCGCCTCGTCCAGCGCGCCTTCCAGGTGAAGCCGCCACATCTCCTGCATGATCGGATGACGGTTGCGATAGGGAATCCAGGAAAGATACGGAAGATCCGGCCGGTAATTCCGAATATACTTGTATTGTCCGTCCCGCGCGGCCCTGACCATGTCGTACGACACGTCGTGACGGTCGCGGCTGGCGAAGACAAAGTTTCGTGGGGGTTGGGCCTGTTTCCCGAGAAAAGCCCGGCCCTGGATGTGGTGAGGAATCTCGACACCAGCCAAGGAAAGTACGGTAGGTCCGAGATCGATCGTGCTGACCAGATCATCTCGCACCCGCCCCTCTCCCAGGTCCGGTCCCCGCGCGATCAGCGGCACGTGGATTCCCGCGTCATAGGGCCAGCGCTTGCCACGGGGCAGGGGACCGTGGTCGCTCCAGTTGAAGACGTAAGTATTGTCGGCAAGCCCGTCTTCCGCCAACTGATTCAGGAGTTCGCCGAATTCCCGGTCGTTGTGCGCGATATGGGTGTACATGCGGGCCATGGCTTCCCGAACCACCGGCGTGTCGGGAAGGTAGGGCGGTGGTTGGATGTCATCGGGATCGAATTCCGGTGACGGGCACTTTTCCGGCCAGGCCCCGCTTTCGTGGCTGCGCATGAGATTGAAGACCGCGAAGAACGGCTGTTCCGGATCGGGGCGGTTACGCCAGTGGGCTTCCTTTCCCAGGTCGTCCCAGGCCGTCAGCGGCGGCTCGAACTGGTAGTCGGTCTTGAAGTTGTTCGTGCAGTAGTATCCCGCCGCCCGCAGGTACTCGGTGAAGCACTTGACGTAGTGGGGCACTACCGCCGAATAGGGCGTAGGCATCTCGGGGGTGGCTGGATGGACGTGCGTGGTCCGCATGTGATGCGTGCCGATGGAGGTAGGGTACATCCCGGTGATGATCGCCGAACGAGCCGGGGCGCATACCCCCGCCGTGGAGAAACAGTTCGTCCACCGGCACCCCTGGGCCGCGAAGCGGTCCACGTTCGGCGTGCGGGCTACCGGGTCGCCGTAGCAGCCGTAATAAGGACCGGTGTCTTCAAAGGAAACCCACAGTATGTTCGGTCTGGACCGGGAAGGCACGGGGTCCTCACAACTCGTTGGGTGGAGCGTATTTAATTAACTAACCTGTTTAATAACAATTATTTATATTGTATTTCTTAGCCGGAAAACAGACATCCGGCCGATCACAACCCCGTGATCGTCTCCACGGCCAGTTGATCTACGACCGACTTCAAATCACCGGTTTCTTCATAGGTCTTGAGTTGCCGGTCCGCACTGCTTCCTTCTTTGAGCATGACGTGGACGTACTCGATCTCCTCTCGTACGCCCACGGGATCTACCACATCGTCCACGATGTCCAGCAATTCCTCGATGAGGTAGCGAACGGGTACCTCTTCTTCTTTGCCGAAATCGACCAGGTTTCCGTCCAGCCCGTCCTTGATCGCGCGCCACTTGTTCTCGGCCACAAGGTCGCGCCGGTAATAACGCCACGACTGGTTTTCACGGCGCAGCCTGATCAGCTTGGCCACCACCGCCTTGACCAGGGCCACAACGGCCATCACTTCGTCGATCCTGGTTATGCAGTCGCAGATGCGCAATTCGAGGGTGGGGAAACGGGGATGGGGCCGTACGTCCCACCAGATCTTCGTGGGTTCGTCCATGCAGCCGGTCTTGATCATGGTCTTTATGAATTGGTCGTACTCGCCGGCCGAGTTGAAGCGATCGGGTATGCCGGTCCTGGGAAGTTCAGAGAAAACGACACTTCGGTATGATTTGAGCCCCGTGTTGTCTCCCATCCAGAAGGGAGATGAGGAGGACAGGGCCAGGACATGCGGCATGAAATAACCGATCTGGTTCATCGCGTCGATACGCAGCTCCCGGTCGGGAATGCCGACATGGATGTGCATGCCGAAGATCAGCAGGCGACGGGCTACGTACTGGAGGTCGGCGACCAGGTTCCGGTACCGGTCTTTTTCGGTGACCTCCTGTTCCTGCCAGCGGGAAAAGGGATGGGTGCCGGCGGCTACGATCCGGTGACCGCTCTTCTCCGCTATTTCGCAAACCATGCTCCGCAGCCGGGTGACCTCCCTGCGCACTTCCTTGATGTCCCGG
This sequence comes from bacterium, assembly GCA_965225915.1. Classification (GTDB taxonomy): domain Bacteria; phylum JAAXHH01; class JAAXHH01; order JAAXHH01; family JAAXHH01; genus JAAXHH01. The sequence goes on along the minus strand of OZ245326.1, from coordinate 2,805,018 downwards.
CAGACCTCGGTACCCATCTCCACCTGGGACTGGAGGAATTCCGGTTTGACCTGGTCGCGAAAGACCTGCTTGCCCTTTTCGAGAAACTCGGAGATGTAGGAAGTCAACTCCCGGGATTCGGGGTCGATGATCTGGTATTCCTCTTCGACGCCGAGGGTCATATCTTCCAGGGTCATGGCGTGGTCCAGTTCAAGAGCCCAGATACGGTGGAATGGCCAGCGGCTATCCTGTCGCCGAAATCCGAAACAATCCGGGACCCGGCCTGATCGTCCCGTGACCTATATTAATGTGAAGTCCCGGTCCCATACAAGCACATTGGGGACTAGCCTTGCGTCACGACAACGGGACGTTCCGTGTCCATGGAGGCATGTACGGCGTCAATGACCTTCATGTTGTTCAGGCTGTTCTCGGCGGGAATTCGATGGAGCCTGCCCGTTTCGAGACATTCGCACAGGTGTTGCAGCTGGCCGGTGAACTGGTACACGGGCGCGAACCTGATGGTGCTCTCCACCCCGTCGTTTTTCTTGATTTCCAGGGCAACCGGGCGATCCTCGTTGTTCCAGGCCATGTCCATCCGCATGTAACCTCCTGTACCGAAAACCTCAAATTCCTGGGATCCGTAGTACCTGAATGAAAAGGCGCATTGCGCGCTGACCTCGCCGGGAAACTCGAGATGCACTGCGACGGCCTCCGGCACCTTGGATTTCTCGCCGTAATGGCCGCGTGAATGTACGAGGTTCGGTTCACTTCCGGCAATGAACCGGGCGTGGTGTATGCAGTAACATCCCAGGTCGTAGACGGCCCCTCCTCGCTTCTCCCGGTTAAAGCGCCAATTGTGGTCGGGTCTCAAAAAACTGGGATCCACGGCGACGGTGAATGTGCTTCGAATCAGGTGAACTTTGCCGATTTCGCCGGCTTCGATGAGCTCTTTTGCCTTGAGATGACACGGATGGTGGCGAAACTTGAAGGCCTCGGCGAGGAGAACATCGTTGTTTCCCGCGGTTTCGATCATGGCCTCGCATTCAGTCGCCGTGGAACTGATGGGCTTTTCGCAGAGAATCGCCTTCACCCGCCCCGTCCGCGCCGCCTTGATACTGATATCCGCATGAGAATTACCCCAGGTACTGACGACCAGAATATCGATTTCTTCTTCATGCAACATGCGCTCGAGATCCGTGTAGCGGCGCGAAACGCCGAACGCCTCGCCGAATCGACCCAGCGCCTCCCCGGAAACGTCGCAGATCGCGGCGAGTTCCGCTTCAGCCACCTCCCGGGCCGCCCTGCCGTGACAGTGCGCGATGCCGCCCACCCCGACGATGCCTATTCTGTAGGTCACTTTTGTCCTCCATTTCAGCCGTGTTGCGGTCGTTATTGATCATCGCTTACCATCCGAGACAATTGAAACTAAGTGCAATATCAGAAAAGTTATGACATTAGTCCTGTACAATTCAAGCTTGAAGATAGGCAATCGGCTTTTGGATTTCCATCCAATATCTGTAGTGAGCGATTCCCTAGAGGACTTGTTCTGTCTGGAACCGGAGACGCACATACGAGTTTGAACCGATATCAACGGTGATCGGTTGACTCGTTACCAACAGTCAAGTATAATTGTTCGGACAAGTTTGAGGTTCGGTGTGAACCGCAGCCGACTCTACAGAGGCGGAAATGGGCATGAACAGACGACTTCTCGACCAAACGAAACTGGACGACATAGTCCACCGAATCGTCAGTGTGGCCCATCCCGAGAAAATCATCCTGTTTGGTTCCGCGGCACGTGGCGAAATGGGGCCGCACAGCGACGTGGATATACTCGTCGTCAAGAACGGCGTCCATCGTCGGGACCTTGCGGGAAAGATCTATGAAAACCTTATCGGTGTCGGTGCCCCGGTCGACGTGGTAGTCGTTACGTCCGAAGATATTGAGCGTTATAAAGACAGTCACGCGCTAGTCATCAAGCCGGCGCTACGCGAGGGTAAGGTCGTGTATGAAGCCATCCGATCGATTTCCACCTGACGATCCTCGTGAATGGCTGAATCGAGCGCATGGCAACCTGGCTCGGATGAAGCACCGTGTGCCTGGCACCTACCTGGAAGATCTCTGCTTCGATGCTCAACAGGCATCGGAGAAAGCCTTCAAAGCTGTTTTAATTGAACACCGTATCGAGTTTGCGTACGTCCATGATCTGGCATATCTGATTTCGTTGCTTGAGCATGACAATGTCCACGTTCCGGACGAGGTTCGTCGCGCTGCGAATCTCACCAGGTATGCCGTAGAATCAAGATATCCTGCGTTAGAAGAACCCGTCACTGGGACAGAGTACGATGAAGCGGTGGACATTGCCGAAGCCGTCGTAAAATGGGCTGAAAAACTGCTTAGTACCTGATCGATTTGGTATAAACTACACCAAGTTACACCTGACCGAGTAGTTTAAACGTCCACGGCAAACTACACTCCAATTTTTGGCTCAAGCTGACCGCTTCAGATCCACCATCTTCGCCACCGGTCCCACCAGAAACAAAGCGTAGAGCGGCGCGTTTACGATTTCGAACAACCGCAACGCCATCTCGGCCAGTGCGACGAGAAAGGCGACCGTGATCCGGCCACCGCGCGAGGAGACGGAGGTAGCGGGGTCCGTGACCATGAAGAAGGCCATCAACTGGTACATGGGTCCCGTGATGGGCGCCACTTCGGACAGGAAGGGATTGCCCGTCATTAACGATCGCAGGTAGGCGAGAAGGACAAAGGACACTGCGTAGGTGAAGGTCACGTGAAACCGTTTCGCCCGCCAGAGGATGACCGACCCCAGCACCCAGATCAAGGCCATGGCCCACAGATCATTACCCCACTGTTCGCTCAGGGCAGCCACGATCCCGGGCGCCATGAAGAGCACCACGCAGATGCCCAGGTTGGAAGGATTCCACAGGTGCCGTCCCTTGTAGCGAAGGACATATTTGGACATGATGGAAAGCAGGCTGGCGATCGCGAAGGGCCAAAGATAGAGGGATCGCAGCAGTATGCCGCAGCTGATCCCGGTTATGTACGCGCTGGCGGGGTTGAGCCACTTCCCCGTCAACAGTCGGCCCAGGGCCAGTTCCGCCAGCAGGGCCGCGGCGATCGCCGTAGTGAGTTGCGACAGATCGTGGAGGAACCCCACGTACATCTGTCCAAAAACCAGGATCAAGGTGATCAGGCCGGAAGACAGATATCGTGGGTCGATTTGGAGTCTACCGTCTCCGGGCGAGCCGGCCACTGCGGGTTTGGATTCGCCCATCATCCCTCCGGTTCCGTTACGCGGTGAAGCCGGTTCAAACCCGGATTCTCGAGGGTCTGCACGACTCCGCTGGGCCAGCGGATCTCGGCCCGGTCGATCGCCGTAGCGGTACCCAGGCCGAAATGCCGTCTCCGCTGGCTCTGTGCAGCAAACCCCGCTCCCGCCGTGACGACCTGGACCTGCTGCCGGCCGTCCCAGTACACCCGCACCTCGGCGCCGATTGCGCTGGTATTGCTGCGAACGCCCCGCAGTTCGAAGGATATCCACGTGTTTTCGCCTTCGATCTCGTTCCTGTACAGGATCAGCGGCCCGTTCTGGTTGGCTACGACCACGTCCAATACGCCCCGGTTAAACAGGTCTGCCAGGGCGACGCCCCTCCCATCGTACCGGTCTTGGACTCCTGCCGATTCCGCCACGTCGTAAAAGCGACCGGTACCGTCGTTCAGGTAGAGACGAGACCGCTCGTAACCGGACAGGCTTTGGTTGCCCATAGGCGCCCAGTTCTTCACGTCCTGAAAGATGTTGTTGTTGCCCATGGCGACCCGGGACATCTCGTACCAGTAGTCTTCTTCCGGGTCGGCCGAGACGAAACCGTTGGTCACGAACAGATCCTGGAAACCGTCGTTGTTGAGGTCGCCGAACTGCGCGCCCCAAGCCCAGCCCGCGTCGGCGATTTCCCCTTCGGCAATGTTGATCATCCGTCCGTTTTCCGCGATCAGGTTGCGGCGAAGGTTGTTTCCCTGGAAAAGGTATCCGCGCCTGGAAATATTGGTCACGTAAACGTCCGGGCGTCCGTCGTTGTACAGATCGCCGAATGCCACGTTCATGCCGCTTTTGGAGGTCTCCTCCAGCGAGGTGCCGGCCAACTGCTCGAACCCCTTCCCTTCAAGGTTGACTAACAGCACCTCGGGGCCGTAGTCGTTGGCCAGGTAAAGATCGGCCCACCCGTCGCCGTTCAGATCCGCGGCGCCGACGGACATGGTCCAGCGCGTGCAGTCCGCGCCGTAGGCCACCGTGACGTCCTCAAAACGTCCGGCGCCCCGGTTCAGGAATAGGAAGTTGTGTCCCCCGTTATTGGCGTATTCGAAACTCTCCTGCATGATACGCGTCGTCGTAACCTGCCAGAGATCATGGACTTCCGAAAAATAACCACCGACATAAAGATCGATCAGGCCATCCCTGTTGACGTCCGTCCATACCGCGCTGTTGGCATTCATCCACAGGTCGAGACCCGCTTCACCGGAAACGTCACTGAAAACGCCGTCGCCCTGGTTCCGGTACAGGCGCTGCCGTCCCCATTTATAGACAAACACGTCCTCGAAACCGTCGTTGTCGTAGTCCCCCCAGACCGAACCCATGGACACCCCGCTCCCCGGTTCGTTCATGGCGGCCAGGCCTGCGGCCTCCGCAACATCCGCGAAGGTACCGTCGCCCTGGTTCCGGTACAGGGCATTCGAAGAACCCTGGCGGCTGCGGGTTACGTAGAGATCCTGCCACCCATCGTTGTCGAAATCCGTCACCGAAACGGAAGCGCCCAGGGCCGTCAGGTGGGGCATGATCGGGTCGAGTACCGGATCGAGTTCTGGTTTTTCATGAACGAAGTCTATACCGGCTTCGGCCGTCGAGTCGGTCAGGTGAAACCCGTAATACCCCTTACCGGTTTCGTCCGACGCCCGGTCCAACCATCGTGCGAAGAAAAAGGGCGTCAGGAGTAGTATCAGAAAAAGCAAGGATACTTTGGAACGGATCGTTTTGGGGGAACGGTTAGACATGGCTTGATGGGACGAGGTTCGACCGGATGGGCCGGGCGGACCGGATGATTCAGCGTGAAGACACCCGTTAATGCCCGGTGCCTGCCGAATGCCCGATTGGCCGTTTCAAGGTAGAAGGGGAAGGTGGACGTGTCAAGATGGATTGACACGTCGGGCGGGATGGGGTATAAACTCACCGTGGGCCTAATCCGCCCTCCGGCGTCTTACCTGGGATATGCCTGTGTCCGGCCTAATCTTTATTCGTCCGGGGTATTCGGCGTTCGTTATGCCTTTCGACTGACCACTTCGACGATCCAATGGATGTTCACTCAGAAATGGAGCTTGAAATGGCTTTCACCCGTATTCTCGGAATCCGAACGCTTCTGTACCTCGTCTCCGTATGTGTCGTTTCAGCAAGTGTCCACGCCCAGACATCCCGGCTTGATCGCATCCTGGAACGCGGGGAGATCCGGATCGGGACGACCGGCGACTACAAGCCTTTCACCTATCTGAATCCGAAAACGGGGACTTACGAAGGCATGGACATCGACGCGGCCCACTTATTGGGCGTAGCGCTCGGCGTAAGTGTCCGGTTCGTTCCGACGACCTGGAGCACCCTGTCCGAAGATACCCAAAATGACCGGTACGACCTGGCCATGGGCGGCATAACCCGTACGCTCACACGGCAGAAAATCCTGGGACTCACCGAGCCCTATGTCACCGTTGGCAAGTCGCCGCTCATCAGGAAATCCGATCGGGACCGGTTCCGGAACCTGCAATACATCGACCAGCCCGGGGTCCGGATAGGTGTAAACCCCGGTGGCACCAACGAATCCTTCGTTCGAGCCAACATCACGCAGGCCCGGATCGTCATGATCGAGAACAACCTCGACGTACAGCCGGCCGTGGCTGCCGGCGAAGTGGACGTGATGTTTACGGACAACGTCGAAGCGGTGATCTACGCGAGACAGAATCCGGTGCTCTACGCCTTGAATCCGGACAAACCGTTGACTCGTGAAGACCTCGGCTACATGACCGTCCGGGACGACCAGCCCTTCATCAACTGGCTGAACCTATGGATACACCAGATGAAACTGAAAGGGACACTCGAGGAACTGAGGAGCAAGTGGATCGGGGCGTATTGAAGTAAGACTTTGCCGTTGGATTCTGCAATACAAACGCTCTCGTGACTGAGCTCATACTAGGGGGAACAGTCGTTCCCTCGGAAGTCGATTGTACTCAACCAGGTCTGAAAGGCTTCTTCTGCCGGAGCGCACAACTGTGTTCCGCTGACGTCTAATGCTCTAAGGTGAGGGATGACTGCAGTAATAGCAAGCCCAAGCGGTAGTGGTCCGGTCAGGTCTTCGTTTAGTCGAAGGTTAAGTTCCTGTAGCCACCTGTGTCGACCAAGAAAAGATGGAAAGGGACCGGACAACATGTTGTTACCCACGGATAGAAATGCTATTCTACCTTGACTCATGGACGATGGAATATTGCCCGTCAGTTGGTTGTTGTCCAACTCCAACAAACCAAGTTTGGACATCCGTCCGAACGACGATGGAATGGTGCCCGTCAACTGATTCGTCTGAAGAAGCAGTTCGACCAGATTGTCCAGGTTACCAAATGAAGAAGGGATATTGCCCGTCAGCTGGTTCGAACTTAAATCCAAATCATCCAATTTAGATAGATTTCCTATTGAAATCGGGATTGCACCGGTCAATTGGTTGCCGTTAAGCCATAATGTTCCAAGCTCAGTCAGTTGTCCGATTGAACTCGGAATGGTTCCGTTCAATCCGTTACTCCCAAGGTAAATAGAAACGACTCGCCTATCAGCGTTTAATCGTATACCATTCCATTCGTCCAACGGAAGATCACTCAACCAGTTTGTATTGTTCGTCCAGTTCGGTCCGTCCGTAGAGTTGTAAAACTGCACCAGGATATTCCGTTCGTATGCCGTATAGTCTATTTCTACCGTCACGGAAATCGACTTCGACACGCTGCCAGAAGTAGCCTGAATTCGCACATTACCGTTTGCCACGGCCCGCACCACGCCCGAACTGCTCACCGTGGCTACAGACACATTGCTACTGGACCAGTTGACCGACGCGTTGGTTATGATCCGGCTGTTGGCGTCGCGTACCGTTGCAGATATCCGAACCGTCCCACCCGTTGTAGTGAGTGTAGCCGATGCCGGAGAAAGGTCGATGTCAGCCGCTTTCTGATTGACCTTTACCGTGACGTTTTCGGATACGGTCCCCGCCACTGCGGTGATATCGGCTGACCCGTTTCCAACCGCCGTCACGAGACCGTCGAGGTTTACCCTGGCAACTGTCGTTTCACTGCTAGACCACATAACGGAAGCCCCTGGTATTTCCTGATCATTGGTATCGAAGATCTTGGCTGACAACTGAACTGTTTCATCTAATGCGGAGAGCGTTGCGACGGACGGTGTGAGCGAAATGCGGCCAACAGACTGTGTAACCGTGACCATGACCCTTGCGGATGCGCCACCCGATTCCGCCGTGATCTCGGTCGATCCGTTGCCAACTGCCATTACCAGGCCGTTGCTTGTAACAGTGACAATCCCCGGGTTGTTACTCGACCATGACACCTCTGCATCGGATATCAGGTCGTTGTTCGCGTCGTATACGGTCGCCGAAAGTTGAACCGTTTCTCCGATTGCACTCAGGGTCGCCGAGGAGGGTTCGATCGTCAGGTTGCCGGCCGACTGCGAAACGATGATCGTCATGCTTTGTGTTACACCGCCCGATCTAGCGGTGATTTGCGCAACGCCATTTCCACGGGCGGTTACCAAGCCAGCTCTGTCAACCAGGGCGACGGCAAGGTCGCTACTCGTCCAAGTCACCTCGGCGCCAGGTATCGGCTGACCGTTTGCGTCCAGAACAGTCGCAGACAACTGTACCGTTTCGCCCAATGCGTTCAGGGTCGCCGTCATCGAAGAAATCAGGATCCCGCCCGCGGATTGGGCCACCGTGACAGTTGCGCTTGCGGTTATACTTCCGGATGTTGCGGTCACCTGGGTATTGCCGTTCCCCACCGCGGTCACCAGGCCGTTGGCGGAGACCGACGCCACTGAAACGTCGCCGCTGGACCACGACACGCCAGCCCCAGGGATTGGCTCTCCATTGCTATCGTAGACGGTATAGGTAAGTTGTACAGTTTCGCCGATCGCACTAAGGGTCGACGACGATGGCATGACCTCGATCCGACTGGAGGCCTGCGCAACGATGATGCTCGCGCTGGTGGACACGCCACCTGAAGCCGCCGTAATCTGAACATTACCGTTAGTGAGGGCGGTCGCCAGTCCCTCGGCGTCCACTTTCACCACAGATGGGTTACTGCTCGTCCAGGTCACGACCGCACCCGTAATGACCTTGCTTTCCTGATCCAGTACCGAGGCGGTCAGTTGTATGGTCTGGCCTACCGAGGTCAGGGTCGCCTCGTTCACGGAGAGCGTGATGCGCGCAGGGGTTTGCGGAACAGGTTGCGTGGGACTGTCTTTGCCGCAAGAGGCGATCGATGCAAGTACGATACACAAAGCCAACGGTAAATAGTTTCTGGCACTGAAGATCATGCGCAACTCCATGATGTATACGTGTGCATCGTAAGGTAAGTGCACAGGTGAATATCGTAAATAGATATCTTTAATTGTAAACTATATAAACTATCGCCCTTCCATCACGCAAAGATTGGATCCCGCCAACCACGCGGCTAAGCATCCAGGAGATTCATGAATAATCAACTCATAATTGTATTGCGATGATACCTACCCCGCCCTATCTTAGGATCGACAACAAACAAACCGGGATCGCGAAAAAGGAGCATGTCGTTGGCCGGCGCCAAAGACTATAGTGATGAGGTGTTTTTTGACGGCGTCGATCTGGACGCGCACCGGACCAAGACGGTCGATTCCGAGGCCATCGAGTTCTTTCCCACCGACTACCGCATCGGCCGGACCAAGTACATCTTCGTTACCGGCGGCGTAATGTCCGGCGTGGGCAAAGGCGTCTTCAGCGCTTCGCTCGGACATCTGCTCAAGCATTACGGCTTCACGGTGTCTCAGATCAAGATGGACGGCTACCTGAACCAGGACGCCGGCACCATCAACCCCTACCGGCATGGTGAGGTGTTCGTGCTTGAAGACGGAACCGAGTGCGACATGGACCTGGGTACCTACGAGCGCTTCCTCGACGATAATCTGAATCGGAACAACTACATCACCTCCGGCAAGGTGTACCGCATTATCCTTGACAAGGAACGCCGGGGCGAGTACCTGGGCCGGGACGTGCAGGTCGTGCCCCACGTGACGGGCGAGATCAAGAACCTGATGCGCACCAAGGCCCACGAGGGACCCTACGACATCCTGGTCGTCGAGATCGGGGGCACCGTGGGCGATATCGAGAACATCCACTTCATCGAGGCCGCCCGGGAGATGCTCTACGACGAGGGACGGGACAATGTCCTGTCCGCGCACGTCACGCAGGTGCCCTATAACGAGTCGGCCGGTGAACTGAAGACCAAGCCCACCCAGCATAGCGTCAAGGCGCTGCTTCAGCAAGGCATACAGCCTGATCTCATAGTATGTCGTTCGGCCATACCGCTGAACAAGAGCGTTCGCCAGAAGATCAGCCTCTTCTGCAACATCGCCGAGGACCACGTGGTCAGCAGTCCGGATACGGATTCAATCTACCGGGTCCCGACCCTGCTCGACCATCAGAAAACGGTACAGATCGTCGCCGACAAGCTGAATGTGAACCTGCCGCAGCGGTCAGACCAGCGGCCTCAGATTTTCGATATTTTCCTCAATTACCTGGCGAAATCACATCCGGAAATACGTATCGCCATAACCGGAAAGTACACGGCCCTGCACGATTCCTACGTGAGCATTCTCAACGCCCTGGACCACAGCAAGGTCAGCGTGGGTGTGGAGATCGCTACAGAATGGATAGATACGACCGATTTCTCAGGCGACCGTCCACTGGACGAAGGGATGTTCGAAGGGATTTCAGGTGTCATCGTACCAGGCGGCTTCGGCGAGCGGGGCACCGAGGGAAAGATCCGGTTCATTCAGTACGCCAGGGAGAACGGTCTTCCGTTCCTGGGACTGTGCTACGGGTTCCAGCTGGCCGTGGTTGAGTTCGCGCGGAACCAGTGCGGATTGCGCGAAGCCGCCCACGCGGAATTCGAAGCGGAGACTGAAACGCCGGTCATCTACCTGCTGCCCGACCAGCGCCAACTGGCCGGCATGGGAGGCACGATGCGTCTGGGAGGACACGAGGTTAAGGTGAAGGCGGGCACAATAGCCCACCGCTGCTTCGGGTCCGATTCGGTGGTTGAACGATTCCGCCACCGCTACGAGTTCAATAATCAGTACAGAGAAGTCATCGAGCAGCAGGGCATGGTGTTCTCCGGCATGACGCCCGACGAGTTGATCATGCAGATCCTGGAAATCCCCGCGCACCCCTTCTTCGTAGGAACACAGTTCCACCCCGAGTTGACCAGCCGTCCGTACAGACCCCACCCTTTATTCAGGGGATTTGTACAGGCAGCGTTAAATCACGCGAATTCAGTGGAAAACCGGCGGGTAGCGGTGCAGGCCGATTAGAGGGGTGTGGATCACGCGTACGGCCGGGACCGGAAACAGGCTTAATTTGCCTGTTTTGTCAACCTGGATTTCATGCGGGCGGCGGTCCGCCGGTGCATCACGCCGCGCTTGACGGCTTTATCCAGCTTGGAATACGCCTGGCTCACGAGTCCGGGCGCCGCGTCGGCGTCCGTATTTTCGCGCAGGCGTTTGATGGTGGTTCGGAGAGCGGATTTGACTGTGGCGTTACGCTGCTGACGCACACCTTCCTGACGTAAACGCTTTTTGGATGAAACGAGGGTCGGCAATTTTTACTCCCTTTATGCTTTTTAACGCTAAAAAACCGCATGGGGTGTAGATCGATTATGGCTTGTTGAACGGTTCGTAGCAAACCAGTTTTAAATTACCGGCCTGGCCACCCTGTGTCAAGCATTAAATGACCCCGTAGGCACGATCGCCAAGTCATAGATCCACCCGTAATCGAAAGATCAGGCGACCCTTTCCATGGCTGTTCAACAATCGGAAATCGAAGGAAAACTAAAGACGCTGCCTGCCAAACCGGGTGTTTACCTTATGAAAGACACCCGGTCACGCATCATCTATGTCGGCAAGACCCGCGTGCTGCGCCAGCGGATCCGTTCGTATTTTCAGAAAAACCGTCATACAGAGCCGAAGGCGGTCGCCCTGGCCAGTCGGATTCATGACTTCGATTACGTGGTCACTGAATCGGAAGCCGACGCGCTACTCCTCGAAGACCACCTCATCAAGGAACACAAGCCCAGGTACAACGTGATGTTGCGCGACGACAAGTCGTTCCCCTTCATCATGTTGACCGACGAAGCATTCCCCAGGGTCGTGGTCACGCGCAACATCGAGCAAGGCGGGGCCCGGTACTTCGGTCCCTACACCAACGTGAAGGCCATGCGGCGGACCATCGACCTGGTCCGCAAGGTCTTCCCGTTGCGCACCTGCCCGAGCGCCAAGGCCTGGCCATCATTGGACCGGCCCTGTCTCGACTACTACATCGACCGCTGCCCAGGGCCGTGCAAGGGCCATATCGACGAGGCAGGGTACAGCGAGATCATCGAGCAGGTGTGCCAGTTTCTCTCCGGCAAGACGAAAGTCCTTCTGAAACAGTTGAAGGAACGCATGGCGCAGGCATCGGAAAATCTGCAATTCGAACTGGCGGGTCGCATACGCGATCAGATCCTCGCCATTGAGAATACGACCACCCGGCAGCGCGCCTTCACGAGTAAAGAAGTGGACCGGGACATCATCGGACTTGCGCGGAACGGAACCGACGTGTGCGGGGCGGTTCTGCAGGTACGGGAGGGCAAACTACTGGGCAAGGAGCATTTTTTTCTGACGGCCCCGGAGGAGGCCACGGAAACGGAGACGCTGGGCGCCTTCCTGACCCAGTATTACCTCGCCGCGCAATTGTGGCCCGACGAGATCTTCCTCACCTGTGAACCGGACGGTATCGAAGCTTTCAGGTCCTGGGTGACCCTGAAGCGCGGTTCGAAAGTCGACATCGCCGTGCCCCGGCGCGGCGACAAGGCCGCGATGGTCCGGCTGGCCGTGCAGAACGCCGAGTTGCAGTTGAACACCCACACGCTGAAGCGGGCCGAATCCAGGGTCCGGCGCAGTACGCCCGCCGCGGTCGCCGCGCTCCAGGATATTTTCAGTCTGTCCGTTCCGCCGAGACGCATCGAAACCTTCGATATATCCAACATACAGGGCTCCGACCCGGTGGCTTCCATGGTCTGTTTCGTGGACGGGCGCCCCCGCAAGTCCGACTACCGGAAGTTCAAGATCAAGGACGTGATCGGCCCCAATGATTTCGCCATGATGCAGGAAGTGGTCGGTCGCCGCTACCGGCGATTGCTCGACGAGGGCAAACCCATTCCCGACCTCGTGCTCATCGACGGAGGCAAGGGACAACTGTCCAGCGTCCGGCAGGTCCTTAACGAACTGGGCCTGGTCGACCTGCCCGTCATCGGCCTGGCGAAGAGACTGGAGGAAGTCTTCCGGCCGGGCCACTCCGATCCGATCGTCATTCCCCGTTCTTCTCCTGCCCTGAAAATGCTCATGCAGTCAAGGGACGAGGCCCACCGGTTCGCCGTAACGTTCCACAGGAAGCAGCGGGGAAGACGCATGGTCCGGTCCGAGCTGGACAACATACCCGGGGTGGGACCGAAGCGAAAACAACAACTGATCCTTGCGCTCGGATCGGTGGAGAAAATAAAGCGCTGTTCCGAGGAAGAACTGGCCGCCGTCAAGGGGCTGGGTAAGGACGCGGCGCGGAAAGTATACCTCTATTTCCATCCCGTATAACATCGAAAGGCCTGGCGGTTCGCAGAATCAGATTGCGCATAAGGCGGAAGTACCTTAGTATGCCTACTACCGTGCACGGGTATAAGTTTGAATAACCCCGGCACGATTTTGAATACTCAAGCAGGAGTAGATCTGACCGTTGGATACCGGGTCGTTTTAAAACATAATTGACATCATTTTGCGCTGGTGCAGTATTTCGGAGGATAGATTCGTGGGTAAGGTTCTAAGGTCATATGAGTTGCTGGAAGAACGCATGAAGGATATCTACTTCGATTTCTACCGGGAAACATACCGGCAGGGAACCGCGCTCGACAACAAGACCAAGGAACTGATCGCCATAGCCGCTTCGCTGAGTGCGGGATGCCATAACTGTCTGGAAGGTCATCTCAAGAAAGCCATGAAGTACGGCGCCGACGGCGCCGAGATCCGCGAAGCCGTGGCCATCGCCGTGGGTGTGGCGGCCGCCACGATCGTGGACCGCAGCGACCTCGCAAATTTCGAGATGGATTTCAACGAACTGCTGAAGAAGGCGACTAAGGCGGAAAGCGACACCTGAGAAACCAAACCGCGGGTTTCGTCGCATCAGAATGTCCGGCTCGATAGAGTGACTCGTTTTTAATATATGAACGCGGATAACCGCACTGGAGGATAGGAATGGGAAGGATATCTACGACAATGATATGCGCAATGTTTACCGTGGCCGCAATGCTGTCGCCAGTAGTGGCACAGACAGCGGATCAGGGCGCGCAGGCCTTAACCGACGACGAGAAGAAGATCGTCGCCTTCATCATGAAGCAGGTCTCCGAATCCAAGGCGGGAAAACCGAATTTCGGGCCGGAAACGGCCATGGCCATACATAAAGAACTGGGGATCAGCGTAACCCCCGACATGGTACCCCGCATCCGGGCGGCCGTCGTGGCCGAGTTGAAAAGCATCGAAGCCCGGCTCATGCTGAAGGAAGGAAGCGCCGCGCCAGATTTCAACCTGCCTGTGCTGGGCGGGGGCGAGATCAGCCTGTCTGACCTGAAGGGCAAGGTGGTGGTGGTGAACTTCTGGGCTACCTGGTGTCCACCCTGCCTGGTGGAAATGCCGGTACTGAACGACCTTTACGGCACTTATAAGGACCAGGGTGTCGAGGTGCTGGGACTTTCTCTCGACGAGGAGGGGCTTTCCATCACGCAACCCTTCGTTGAAAGGCTCAACGTAACCTACCCTATCTTGGAATCGGACCGGAATACCTACCAGGCGTACGGCAACGTACTGACCATACCCCATACTTTCGTGATCGATCGAGAAGGCACCGTAACCAAGCGGTTTGTCAACAACCAGACGAAGGACGGATTCGAGGCTGCGATCAAGGCCGCCTTGTCGGCAAAGTAGACGCGGTTCGTCCAGATTGCCTACCGGTCTACCCGGTACGTTTCAATGGCTTCCATGTTAAGCGACACGCCCAGTCCGGGCCGGTCTGAAACTCGGATCCGACCGCCGTCGATCCTTTCCGCCGGTACGATCAGTTCGTGCCGCCAGGGCACCTCTCCCCAGGCGTATTCCAGGATCTTAAACCCGGGATGGGCGGCCATAGCCTGAACGCCCGCCGCAATAGTCAACGGGCCGAAGGGTCCGTGAGGCGCGGTGGGAATCCCCCGGCCTTCCGCCATGGCGGCGACCTTCTTCAACTCCCACAGTCCGCCCACAATCGTCACGTCGGGCATGATGACATCCATCAGTCCTTTGTCCACGACGGGCCAGAATTCCTCCCGGTACATCAGGCTCTCACCCCCGGCCAGCGGGACGTCGATATGATCCTGGATGATCCGGTATCCATCGTGATCTTCGTCTGGCACGGGTTCCTCGTACCAGTACAGGTCCAGATCTCTCAGGGCATCGAAGACCTCGCACCCGCCGCGGGCAGTAAAGTGGCTGTGACAGTCGATCAACAGGGCCACTTCCGGGCCGATCGCAGCACGTACGGCTTCCATGCAGGCAATGCCCTCCCGCACGTCGGAGGCCCGGTCGATACCCTTGGGCATCCCATCGAAGGGAGCCAGTTTCACGGCGTCGAAACCGTCCGAAACCGCCGCCTCGGCGTTATGTGCGAACCCTTCCGGCGTCCGGACCGTGGTGGCGCGGTTGATGTTGGCGTAGAGGGGTATATCATCCCGGCAACGACCCCCGATAATATCGGCCACGGGTACACCCAGGGCCTTTCCCTTGATGTCCCATAGGGACTGATCGAGGGCGCTGAGCGCCATCACCTTAGACCTTTCCACTGGCGAAGGGAGGAGTTCGGCCAGGATATGCTCGATCCGGCCGGGATCGCGTCCGATCAGCAACGATTCAGCTTCGTGCAGGAAGTCTACACTCCCGGATTCGGCACCCCCCGGATTCACCTCGCCGAAACCGGTAATTCCTTCGTCTGTGCACACCGACAGGAACGTCCAGTCTCCCCGGTGGTTCACGCGGACGGTGTGGGTCTTCATGCCGGTTATCTTCATGTCACTGTCCTCCAGGTCACTCCGGATAAAACGAGGTGAATTGCTATGCTGATTGCAACTTCAACCCGGGCAGCGAACCTTTGAAACCTGTAAGGTTCTTCGCATTGAAACCTGTAAGGTTCCTCGCATTGAAACCTGATACGCGACCCGGTTTAACGCTACATTCCGTCATTGATAACTGCAATGCATTTGTTTATATAACGCCATGTTCTTTCCGGGTGTCATGACCGACGGACGCCATCACATACTAATGAAGATCGGGATTCGGTTCCCTGACAGCGGTTTTACAACGGACAGAGGGACGGACTAACGGAGGGTGTGGTATGAGTTCGCGACAGGTAGCGGTAATTACGGGGGCGGGACGCGGAATGGGAGCGGCCATCGCACGGAACCTGGCTGGCCAGGGATATGCCGTCGCGTTGCTGTCACCTTCCGGGGCGGCAGAATCACTCGCCGAGGAACTGGGCGGTATCGGCGTGACGGGGTCCGTCACGGAAGAGGCCGACCTGAAAAGACTCGTCGATCTGACCATGAACGCTCACGGGCGCATCGACGGCGTCGTAAACAGCACGGGCCATCCGCCCAAGGGCAGCCTCCTGGAAATACCGGACGGGGACTGGCACGAGGGGCTGGACATCGTATTCCTCAACGTGGTACGCATGGCGCGGCTCGTTACCCCGATCATGACGGCCCAGGGTGGTGGATCGATCGTAAACATTTCCACCTACGCCGCCTTCGAGCCTGAGCACTACTTTCCCGTATCGGCGCCCTTCAGGGCGGCCCTGGCGAGTTTCACGAAGATCTACGCGGACAACCACGCCGGCGACAACATCCGGATGAACAACATCCTGCCGGGTTTCATCAACAGCCTTCCGGAATCGGAATCGTTCAGGGCCCGCGTTCCCATGGGCCGCTACGGCACCGTGGAAGAGATCGCGGAAACAGCCGCATTCCTTTTGTCACCCGGAGCGGGCTACATCACCGGCCAGAACCTGAGGGTAGACGGGGGCATTACTCGATCGGTCTAAGAGGTTCACTCATCCAGAGAAAGTAGAACCGTAGGGAGCTGGCCGGAAAAACCGGGGTCCGAGCGCCCGGATATCCGGAAAGGGGTTATCATGAAACAGGCGGACCTGGAGTTTTTTCGTCAGAACGGATTCATTAACCTGGGGAAGATCCTCACGGACGAAGAGGTGGATCATTTTCATCATCTCTTCGACGAAGACCGCCGCCAATGCCCCTATTTCTGGCATCCCTACGGCCACCACCAGGCGGCCAACTACGACGCGCTCATCACCACGCCAGCCTTCGACGGACTGATACGCCATCCCGGGGTCTACGGGACCATCCTGGAACTCATGGGCGGCCCAGTCTGTTTCGGGGAAATCGGATTACGGTCCATGGGTCCGTACAAAGGCGAGTTCCACCAGGGCTGGCACCGGGACAAGTCCCACTGGTTTGATCATCCCCTCCGCATGGACTACATTCAACTGATGGTCTATTTCACCGACGTGGATGAGAACACCCACTGCTTCTCCATCTCTCCCGAAGCGATAGATCAGCCCGTCCTGAAGGAAAACAGCGCGCAACTTGAACGGGGTGTCTACGATCTCCACGGACAGGCGGGCACCTGCGCCCTGTTCAACGTGTCGGTGCTGCATACGGCGACCACGCGTCCCACGCGGGCCGTGCGGAAGACGGCGCAGATCTACTATGGCCACAGGCACCGGGATCCGCTGGCGAATGATTCGGGTATTCCAGCAACCCTCTGGAGGGACAGCGAGGATCCGGAGACCCGGGCTTTCTACGGTGTCCTGAACGAACGCACCAGGATCTACATGGCGGCTTTCGGGACGAACTCCAGTTCCCCGGATGACTTGATGCGGCGGTAGTAGCAGCCGGTCCTGTAACGACCGACTGCTTCTTTTGTGTGGCAGGCCCCGTCGCCCTGGGGCGTCACGAGGAAGACCACGGAGTTTTGCTCGCAGTTGATGCGCACTTCGTCAATGCCCAGCGCATTGCCCGACGTAGCGCCCTTGACCCACAACTCATTTCGCGATGTGCTCCAGAAAGTGGCGACGCCGGTCTTCAGCGATTCATCCAGTGCATGGCGATTGACGTAGGCCACGATCAGCACTTCCTTTGTCTTCGAATCCTGAACCACGACGGGCAGGACATCTTCATCGATGCCCCTGATCTGCCGGAGCTTCGAAAAATCCAGGGCCTCTTTCGTCCCCTCTTCCAGGTGTTCCTGTCCTGATGAACTCGCCATGGCTACTCCGTGTATCTGGGGGCCGGACGGTCTGTTGGCGGCGGCCGCCTGGCGGTATATTCCGGTTCCGACTCCAGGTGTCTACACCAGGTGGTCATCCGCCGCGTGACGCGCACCGACGCCCTTCTGCATGCGCAGGAGCTGCTTCTGGCGGGGGGACAGGCGGTCGTGCCAGTTTTCTCGGAATCCGTCGTGCGGGTCGAGCTGAAAGAGGAGCATGGACTTGCGGTAATGTCCGAACAGTGCATGGCGGTTTCGGTCGGTGGTATTGGTGCCGCCGCCATGCCAGCACTGCCCGTTGAAGATCAACACGCTGCCTGCCGCGGCCTCGGGCTGGTACACGTGCGGGACCACCATACCCTCCGGAGGTCCGGCCCACCCGCTCTTGTGCGAACCGGGAACGATGCGCGTGCCGCCGATTTCAGCGTTGAAATCGTCCAGCATCCAGATGGTGTTCATCATCACGGGGGAGACCGGGTTCAGCATGTGCTGCGGTATGTCGCTGTGGAAATCCTGGTAACCGTCGCCGGGCCGCACGATGCGGGAACTCAGGCTGCCCAGCACCAATGTCTTGTCCAACACCCGTTCCAGGATGGGCAGGACGACCAGATGGTCGATGACCTGTAGAAACACGGGATCCAGGGTGGGCAGGTTACGCACCAGCAGCGACGTACCCCCGCGGTTCTCGTAACCGGCCTCGCCTTTTTCTTCCGCGCATCGGATCAACGCACTTCGCAGGATATCTACCTGCGAAGCCGTCAGTACATCGGGCAGTAAGGTAAAACCGAAGGTGTCTATCTCGGCGACGGCCTGGTCGAAGGGGGACATCAATCGCTTCCTATGGTCCTCTTGAGATAGGCCTTCAGCCGCTCCCAGGCGTCCTGCGCGGGTTCCTCGTTCTTTGGGTCGCGGTCCACCCACAGCCAGAAACCGTGGTTGACGTCGTCATAGATGTGCACGTCGTTCTCCACACCGGCCTCGCGCAGCGCGGCGACGAACCGCTCCACCTGTTCGGGCGAGGGACCGCGGTCGAGTCCGGCGAAGGTGCCGTAGATTTCGTGGTGAATGGCCTTAAGCTGTTCGGGATCGTCGAGCAGGCGTCCATAAAAGATGGCGGTGGCATCATGGTTTTCACCACCCAGGGCATAACTGAGGGCGACCCCGCCGCCGTAGCACCATCCCATGGCGCCCACCTTGCCGTTTACGTCCGGACGACCCCTCAAATAGGACGCCGCGGCGTCCAGGTTGCGAATGATCTTATCCATATCACCCAGCGTTTCCTGCACGAGGGCCATGTTCTCATCACGGTTGCCGCCGGTCCGGCCCGAATAGAGGTCGGCCGCCAGCGCGACGTACCCCTCCGCCGCCAGGGCGTCGGCCACCTGCCTCACCCGGTCCACCAGGCCGTTCCATTCATGGATCAGGATTACGGCGCCCCGTGGACCCGGGCCTTCGGGCTCCGCGAGGTACCCCTTCGTATCCGGGTCTTCATCGAAATAGGACAGGTCGGCGCCACGAGGCGCCCCCGCGTTGCCGAGTATGGCTTCCGGGATCTGGCCTTCGGCGGTGGGCTCATAGGGGATCTGCTGAGCCTGGATCCGATGTTCAGCGGTTCCCACGACGATCACTGCCGCGAGAAGTGCGAAACCTGCAAAAATTCCGGTCATTGTACCTCGACGCATATGGATTTCTCCTCTGGTCGGACTGAAGCGGCATGTCTTCGAATGACGGGTTCGAAGCCCGGCTGAAATAACCGTTTCCCCTGAACTCAGGGATTTAATATACTTATCGTACACCCGTGAATCAATCTTGAAATCATTCGTGAAATCGTTCGCAAAACGATCGTTCAACCCTGCTTACCCCATCACAGGAGCTTGCATGAAAAACCGGCTGAAAGAGAAACTGCGCAACGGCGAAGTGACCTACGGCATATCCGTCGGTACCCCGTGTACCGACATCGTTGAACTGGTTTCGAACATGGCCTTCGACTGGATCTGGTTCGATGCCGAACACGGACCCACGAACACGGAATCGCTCCACCCGATGATCCAGACGACGCGGAACAGGGATATCACCTCGCTAGTACGGGTGCCCTGGAACGACATGGTGCATATCAAGAAGGCGCTGGACATCGGCGCCGAAGGGCTGATAGTCCCCTGGATCAACGACCGTTCGCAGGCCGAATACGCCGTTCGTGCGGCCAAGTATCCGCCCATGGGCATCCGAGGCATGGGAGCCCGTTTCCTCAACATCTCCGGGGGCGACCCGGCGGAATACATCCGCACCGCCAACGAGGAAACGTACATCATGGTCCAGATCGAGACTGCCGAAGCCGTTGAAAACCTGGAAGAGATCCTCACCACGCCCGGGGTCGACGCCTTTCTCATCGGACCCAACGACCTCGCGGCATCGCTGGGTTACGTGGGTCAGCCGGTTCATCCCGAGGTGGAGAAGGTGGTGGAACAGATCATTAACCGCGCAAAGGAACTCGGAGTGCCCGGCGGTTACGCATACACCACGATGGACATCAACCAGAAACGGATCAAGCAGGGATTTCAGTGGATCACGCTCGGCGGTGACATGGGATTTCTGGCGCAGGGTGCACAGGCCGCGCTGGCCGCTGTCGGGAGGTAACTGAAGGCGCGCGCTCAGGGAGAAAAGGCGGGACTGGGAAAGACCCCTGGGTACTACGGGACCAGCCTGAATCGGTGAGGGTCAGTCCGCGTTCCGATCCCGGGAAAGTCGGATTCGGATGGCCATGGCATGGGCCGATAAGCCTTCCGCCTCCGCCAGTTCGATCGCGGTCGGGCCGAGTCGTTTTTCCGCTTTTTCGTTTACCGCGAACAAGCTGGTTACCTTCAGGAAATCACGGATGCTCAAGGGGGAAAAGAACCGGGCGCTACCACTGGTGGGCATGACGTGGCTGGGACCGGTAACGTAATCGCCCAGGGCCTCCGAAGAATGTTCTCCCACGAAGATCCCTCCGGTGTGTCGTATCCGGTCCACCAGGGGCCAGGGATCCGAAACCAGCAGACACAGGTGCTCGGGCGCGTAGGCGTTTGCCAGTTCGACCGCCTCGTCCAGATTGGAGACGAGCACGATCCCTCCGTTCCGCTCCAGGGACGACCGGATGATGGACGCCCGTTCGAGTTCGGGCAGTTGCTCGTCAACGGAGCGCTGAACCGCCAGGGCCAGTGTCGTCGAAGGCGTGATTAACATGGAGCTCGCCATCGTATCGTGTTCGGCCTGCGCCAGCAGGTCGGCCGCGGCTAAAGCCGGATTGGACGCTTCGTCGGCGATGAGCATCGTTTCGGTGGGTCCCGCCATCTGGTCTATGTCCACGATCCCATACACCTGGCGCTTGGCCAGGGTCACGAAGATATTGCCCGGACCCACGATCTTGTCCACGCGCGGTATGGTCTCGGTACCGTAGGCCATCGCGGCGATGGCCTGGGCCCCACCTATCCGATAGACCGCGTCCACTCCGGCCACCGCGGCGGCGGCCAGGACAGCCGGGGCTACCGTGCCATCTTTACCGGGCGGCGTGGCGACGACGACCTCGCGGACGCCGGCGACGCGGGCGGGGATCACGGCCATCAGCAGGGAAGATGGATAGGCGGCCGCACCACCGGGTACGTAGACACCGACCCGCTCAAGTGGCCGAACGATCTGTCCTGTACCGCCCTCTTCGTCCCAGTGCGTCCAGGAATCGGACGGCTGCCTCTCGTGAAAGGTACGGATTTGTTCGGCTGCGGTCTCCAGGGCATCACGCAATCCTGGAGACAGCGATTCTCCCGCCTCGTCGATTTCCTGGCGCGGGACTTCGAAGGGGTCGGGAGCGCTTCCGTCCAGCAACCGGGCGTAGTGGCCTGCCGAATCATCCCCGTTTTCGCGAACGTCGTCGATGATCCTCGTTACCGCCTGTTCCGCCGTCAGGGCTTCGCCGAACAATTCCCTGTTTCGATCTTCGATCTCCGGCGAGGACATCGACTCGTGGAGCGGCCGTCGCAGGAGGATGCTCGACCTGGCCTCCTCGGCGGATAGGATCCGGATATTCATCTGCAACACTCCGGTCTTAACCAGGTGGTTTCGGCGACATGGGCTTCAGCGGCGTCAAGGTCTCGAGAATGGGACCGCAGCCGAACTTGACGCAGTCCGTCGCCGGGAGGCCGGTCTCGCCTTCGACCCGGTCCACTTCCCGCCTGGCGTTGTCCATCGACATGCCGAAACAGTTGAGCGAAATCGCCACAACCCGGCAGGGGAACAGGGGCCTGGCGATGGTTTCGTGCGCGTGAATCATCTCCGCGTAGGATGGAACGGCCACGGGCAGGTTGCGCATCACGTCCCGTCCCGGTTGATGGCATAACACGAGGGCCTGCGGCGCCGAGCCGTGAAGCAACCCCAGCGATACCCCGGAATAGGTCGGATGCAGGATCGTTCCCTGTCCTTCGATGATCAGCAGTTCCCTGTGTTTCCGCTCCAGGACGAGTCTTTCCACGGCGCCCGAGATGTAATCCGAGACCACGGTATCCACCGCGATACCCGACCCGGCGATCATGATGCCGGTCTGCCCGGTCGCCACGAACTCGGCGTCCCAGCCCGCCCTGCGGGCCGCCCTGCTGATTTCGATCGCGGCAACCTTCTTGCCGATGCTCGAGTCGGCGCCGACGGTCAGCACCCTCAGGTTGGGGATGCCGTGGACCTGGTGACGCCCCACGTCCAGGTCGCCCGGCGGTTGTCTTACATCCCACAGCCGAACGCCTTTTTTTTCAGCGTGCCGCGCGAACGCCTCGTCTTCGTTCAGGAAAGTATGGAGCCCGTTTACCACCTCGAGCCCGTTTTCAATCGCCTCGTGAATGACCGCCCGCCATGCTCCGGGCAGGACGCCGCCCGGCGTCGCGATGCCTATGACCAGCGAGGTCGGATCGAACGCCAGCGCTTCTTCCAAAGTCGACACGATCGGGATTCCCTGGCCGACCTCGAGCAGATCTTCCAGTTTTTTCCCGGCGTGAACGCTGTCGAGCACCGCCACGGTTTCTTCGGGCTTGTAGCGTATCAGCGACGCGGCCGTCTTGGAGGAGAACGTACCCAGCTGCCCCTCCGTGAGAATGACCATTCGCCTGTGGTCCATGTTTCGGTCAATCCTCATCGTATCGATACGACGCGGCCGGATTCCTGGGATTCCGTGGCGGCATCCAGCACCTTCATCAGGTCCAGCATCTCTTTGGGCTTGACGGCGAGCTCCGCGCCCTGGCCCAGTACGGCCGCGATGTTTCGATAGTAGTCCACCCAACTGCATCTCACCGGGTCCAGGATCATCTCAGTCACCTCCCCGTCCCGTTCCGTGGCAACCCGGACGCGGTCTTCGGGTTCTTCCACCGCGGCTTCGATCGCACGCTTTTTCATCCATTCTTCCTGGGGATCGAGCCCCGTCTTGACGAGAGAGCCCCGGGTGCCCAGCACGTACCAGTGGGGCTTGGCGATACGGGAGAGATTGCTGATTTCAGTCCGGTACTCTGCGCCGTTTTCGAAATACAGGGTGCAGGTGACATGATCTTCGATGTCCCCCGCCCATCGGTATTTATGCCCTTTGCAGAGGACCGCTGCGGGACGGGCGGGCAGCAATTGCAACCCTTGGTCGACAAGATGGGCGCCCCAGTCATAGAGCAGGCCGCCGCTTTCCGCCCTGAGCGTGCGCCATCCACCGGAAGCCCGGAATCGGTGCACCGCCCTTTCGACCAGAAAAGGATCGCCCAACAGGCCGTCTTCGATCGCCTTGCACACGGTCTGAAAGCCCCAGTCCCAGCGGCGGTTGTGGAAGACGCTCAGCATGACCCCGCGCTCCTCGCTGACCGCGATCATTTCCTCGGCCTCCGCGGCCGACATGCACATGACCTTGTCGACGACCACGTGTCTGCCGGCCTCCATGGCCTCGATGGCCAGGGATGCATGGGTGTGGTGGGGCGTGGCCAGGATGATCAACTGGATATCGTCGTCCGAAAGAAGTTCGGTCAACGTCTCGTGGGTGTCCACGGACCAGTCCCGGACCGCCTGCGTCCGGCGTTCCGGATCGCGGCTGGCGACGGCGGTCAGCTCCAACCCTTCGACCCGGGAAACCAGGTAGGCGTGAAAGTAGCGCCCGGCCAGTCCGTATCCCACGATGCCCGTTCGTATCATGGCGTAAGTCCCGTACAGGTGTGCGTCGAAATGGGCATGTACAATTTCAAAATCACTCACCCAGTCAATGACATCTTCCAGATAGCTCCAGGCGGCACCTCGCGGTATCACGCGCACGCCGCGGGAGACAATATACGGGATGGGCAGGACGCATGGCAAACGTCAATTGGGCACAGGATAGAATGTGCGTGACAATCCATTCGTGGGACGCTAAGTTCCCCTTTCGATCGTCTCTTTCCCTTCCAGATTGTATTAGCACAGGGTGGAACACCCGCCCCCGGGGGCCGTCCATGGCATCACCACGACCGAATGTCCTCTGCATTCTTACCGATGACCAGGGAGTATGGGCGGCAGGTTGCTATGGCAACGGCGAAATACGCACGCCGAATGTAGACCGGATCGCCGACACCGGGGTGCGGTTCGACCGCTTCTTCGTGTCCACGCCGGTCTGTTCACCCAGCCGCGCGACGCTGCTGACCGGCCGGATCGCCTCCCAGCACGGCGTGCACGACTGGATCCGGGGAGGTAATGTCGGGGAGGACGCGGCTGCCTACCTCGAGGGGGAGACCACCTACACCGATGTGCTCGCGGCCCACGGGTGGCGATGCGGAATCAGCGGCAAGTGGCACCTGGGCAACAGCACGCTGCCCCAGCATGGATTCACCCACTGGTTCACCCACCAGTTCGGCGGCGGTCCCTATAACGACGCCCCCATGGTGCGAGACGGCGTACCGGTCACCGAACCGGGATACGTAACGAACGTCATAACCGACGACGCGCTGTCATTTATCGATCGACACGCCAACCGGGATGAACCGTTCTACCTGAGCGTCCATTACACCGCGCCGCACAGCCCGTGGACGGGTCATCCCCAGGACATCGTCGATTCATACGACGACTGCCCCTTTGAATCCTGTCCCCAGGAGCCCATTCATCCCTGGGCCGGCAGCCTGACCCACGAAAACATGGGAAACCGTGAGAGCCTGAAGGGCTACATGGCGGCCGTTACGGCCATGGACCTCGATATCGGCCGCCTGCTGGACCAGCTCGATCATCACGGGATCCGCGACGACACCCTGGTGGTTTTCCTGAGCGACAACGGATTCAGCCTGGGGCACCACGGGTTCTGGGGGAAGGGCAACGGAACGAATCCGCTGAACATGTACGAGAACTCCATACGGGTACCCGCGATGATCAGCCAGCCCGGGCGTCTGCCCGAAGGCGCCGTGCAGCCGGCGATGATCAGCGCCTACGATTTTATGCCCACGCTGCTGTCGTACCTGGACCTGCCCGTTCCCTGGGAGCGCAATCTGCCGGGACGGAATGCCCTGGACGCCTGGATGGGGCGGGACGATTCCAGCCGGGATCACGTCGTGGTATTCGATGAATACGGCGGCACACGCATGATCCGAACCGAATCCTGGAAGTACGTACACCGGTATCCAGACGGACCGAACGAACTGTACGACCTGGAGAACGATCCGGACGAACGCGCCAACCTCGCCGGGGATGCGGGATACACCGGCCGGCGCAAATCGCTGCGGGGGGAACTGGAGGGCTGGTTCGAGCGCTACGCCGAACCGGACCGGGACGGCCGGTCCAGGCCGGTCACCGGTCTCGGGCAGTTGCGGCCGGTCGGCGGTGCGTGGGAGGATGATGCACCCGCCTTCGAACCACTTTAATAGTAATTACATCTGACGGCAATGACCGGAAAGACGGGACTTAACCATCCCTGAATGTATGGGATGCAGAAGGAGGTATGGATGGCTGGCAGTAAAATCAGCGTTACGCTGTACACCTTGCGCGACTTCGTGAAAACGCCGCCCGATATCTCAAACACCCTGAAAAGAGTCAAGTCCATCGGCTACGATCACATTCAGCTTTCGGCTCTCGGTCCCGTCGACCCCGCGGAGCTGAGCGCCATGATCCGGGACGCGGGACTGCACGTGTGCGCCACGCACGTGCCCTTCGAACGGCTGCAGGAAGAACCGGATGGAGTCATCGCGGAGCACCGGCTGTGGGGGTGCGAACACATAGCCGTCGGATCCATGCCGAGATCCTACTGGGACGCGCCGGACGGGTTCTCCCGGTTCGCGGAAGACGCGTCGATCGTGGCCCTCAGGATGAAGGATGCCGGCATGACCTTCAGCTATCACAACCATCATACGGAACTCGTGCGGGTGGGCGACCGGACCGGCCTGTCCATTTTGATGGAGGAAAGCGACCCAGCCCTGTGCTTCGAGATCGACACCTACTGGATACAATACGGCGGCGGGGATCCGATATACTGGATCGATCGGGTCAGGGATCGGTGCCCGGTCATCCATTTCAAGGACATGGCCGTGTCGGGGCGGGAACAGGTGATGGCCGAGGTGGGCGAAGGCAACTTGAACTGGTCCGGCATCGTGGCCGCGTGCGAAGCCGCGGGGGCACAGTGGTACGTCGTCGAACAGGACACCTGCGCCGGCGATCCCTTTGACAGCATCGCCATCAGCTACCGCAACATGGCCGGAATGGGGCTTTGAGCGCCATCCCTGCCCATATCCACAATCAGTTCATGATGCGAGGGAAAAATGATCGACCTTACGGGTAAAACGGCACTGATCAGCGGTTCGTCCCGGGGCATCGGCAAGGGCATCGCCCTGGAAATGGCCCGCGCCGGAGCGGACGTCACCGTCAACTACTTCCGCCACCGGGACGACGCCGAGGCCGTCGCCAACGAAATCAAGGGCATGGGCCGGCGGGCGATCGTCGTCGGCGCGGACGCATCCGACAGGGACGCGGTGGACGGCATGGTTGAGGAGACGGCGAGCCGGCTGGGAGGGCCCGATATCGTCGTGGCCAACGCCTACTACTCGAAGCGGGAGCCCTTTCTCGAGATGGACGTGGATGAAATGCGGAAGACCTATGAAGTCAGCCTGTTCGGCGCCTTCCATATCGCGCAGTCCGGCGCCCGCCGGATGGCGGAAGGAGGCAGGGGAGGCAGCATCCTGTTCATCAGTTCGGTCATGTCCTTCCTGCCCTTCCCCACTTCCCTGGCCTATTCGTCCGCAAAGGCCGGTATGAACCACATGGCCGCCATCATCGCCCTGGAATTGCTCGATCACCGCATCCGCGTAAACGTAATCGAACCCGGGTGGACCGACACGCCGGGCGAGCGCCAGTACTCCACGGAGAAGGAACTCGAAGCAGGCGGCAGAAGGCTGCCCTGGGGCCGGCTGGGCACGATCGAAGACCTGGGTAAGGCCGCCACATTCCTCTGTTCCGACGCGGCGGACTACATCACGGGGGAAGTCATGCGCGTCGACGGGGGTTTCTGGCTCAAGCGCGGTACGGCATCCGTCCAGGAGTGATAACCGGCGCCACCGTGAAACCCATCTCGCTTAAAACGGCCATTCTAGGTCTTGCCTTCGCCTGTTGCGTCGCTTTCTGGGGACAGCACGCCTCCGCACAGCTGAACTACAACTACCTCACTTTCCCCCAGATGCCGCTGTGCCTCGTCATTCCCTTCCTTGTCCTGGTACTGTTGCCCAATGTGCTTATCCGGTCCATCGCACCGGGCGCCGCGTTGACGCGACCGGAGCTCCTGGTCATCTTCGCCATGGGCATGATCGCGGCCATGGTGCCGGACTGGGGGATGGTCCGTTATCTCATCAGCCTGATCACCGCCCCCCATTACTTCGCGAGTCCGGAGAACCAGTGGGAAGCGTACTTCTTCGCCTACCTGCCCGAATGGGCAGTCATCCCCAATGACAAGGGTCAGGTATCGGATTTCTTCGCGGGACTGCCTTCCGGCTCACCGATTCCGTGGCGGGACTGGGTCGTGCCGCTCTTCTGGTGGATGTCCGCGCTGAGCGCGCTGCTTTTCATCGGCGCCTGCCTGGTCGTAATATTCCGGAAACAGTGGGTGGAACACGAAAGGCTTCGGTTCCCCATGGGCGAGGTGATCGTCCGCCTGCTCGAAACCGAAGAAGGCGCCCCCGGACGGTGGCCAGCGCTTTTCGGTAACCGGCTGTTTCAGGTCGGATTCCTGGCCAGCCTGTCCATCATGGCCTGGAATATCATCGGCTTCTGGGGTGTACTTCCCCATATCCCCCTGCCCGGACCGGTATTCAACGTGGTTATCGATCCTGCCTTCCCGCCGGTAGCTATTCGGCTCGTGCCCTATGTCCTGTGCTTTGCCTTTTTCGTAAACGTCGAGATCCTGTTCAGCGTCTGGTTCTTCCAGGTGCTCGGCATCCTCGAAACCGGCCTGCTCAACCGTTTCGGCGTGATCTCACCCACGACGACGATCGTGCCCGGCGGACTGGTGTCCATCCAGTTCTGCGGCGGCCTGATCATGTTCGCCCTGATCGGATGCTGGATGGCGAGGGACCATATCAGGAACGTCGTGCGTAAGTCCCTCGGAAGGGAAAGTGATCTGCGTGACGAAAACGAACTGTTCTCCTATCGAACGGCGTCCGTCGGCCTGGTGCTGGGCGTGCTCTTCATGATCGGCTGGCTGCACGCCATCGGTTTCTCCTTACCGGTCGCCGTGCTCTTCCTATTCTTTCTCCTGGTATTCTATTTCGGTATCGCGCGCGTGCTCGCCGAGGCGGGCCTGATCAACCTCGACCTGCCCATCAACGCCCACGCCTTCACGGTGGGCATGGTAGGTTCGGCCAGCCTGTCGGGGTCGACATTGACCGGCCTCGGTCTGACCAACGCCTTTGCGCGGAACTGGCGCACCTTTACCATGGTCGGCCTGTCGCACGTGGCGTGGTGGCGGGATTACCTTGGTGAGAACCGGGGGCGGCTCTTTCTGCTCGTGTGTCTCGCTTTCGTTGCCGGTACGGCGATCTCCACGGGATATGTCATTTACTCGGGGTACACGGAAGGCGCGGACAACCTGCACATCAACCTGCGGAACACGGGGAACCTGTTCTTCGACCTGGTAGTGAATTGGATGAAGAACGCTACGCGGATCTCCACGCTCGAAATCCTGTTCCTCGCGGCCGGCATGGCCATCAGCACGCTGCTCGCCATGGGCAGATACCTCTTCTACTGGTGGCCGCTGAACCCGATCGGATTCGCAATCGGCGCTTCAGGACCCATTCGTGGCGTCGCGTTCACCCTGTTCGTGGCGTGGCTCGTACAGGTCATATTCCTCCGCATCGGCGGTGTTGGGCTGTACCGGAAAGCCCAGCCCCTGTTCCTGGGCATGCTCGTCGGTTACGTGATCGGTGTCCTTGCGGCCTACGCCGTCGACTCCATTTACTTCCCCGACACCCCCCACATCGCGGAGGTGTTCTAAACGCCTACTGTCCAGAAGCCCTACCAGTTGTGCACCTGGTGACCGCTTCCAGGGAACCAGACTGCGTCAACGACGAGCGAAAGCGTCACGCCGGCGGCGTAACCCAGAAGCACGCCGATCACGGCGGGCTGCAACTTACGGTAGAGATCAAAACCTCCCAGACGCAGCACGAGCAATTTGACCAGCCAGACCGTCATTACCGAGACGATCTCGAAATTAATGATATCGGTATAGGCCACCGTGTACCCTATGGGATGCAGCGGCCAGCCCGGGAAGTGGTAGTGGAGAAACACCAGGCACGTGGTGACCGCTGCGCCGATGAACAGGAAGTACAACTCTTCGTGGGATACCGTATAAGGATTGTTAAACCACGTCACCAGCTGGTTGTAGAATAAATCGGCCCGAAGAGGCGCGAAATCGTGGGCGCCTGTACCGCTGGCCCCGGCGTAGATCGTGTACCCGTTGGTCACGACGAAGGTAAAGATCAGTACGACGCAGACGAAAACCCATAACCCCTTCTTCGCGCCGGTAAAGGCGTCGGTTACCTTCAACCCGTGGATTACGGAGGAAAATCCGATGCCGCGGTGGTTGTGAGAGATCGCATGGGACAGGCCCAGGGCCGTCAGGTTCGACGGGGACAGGTTGGTGGAACCGATCACGCTTACGGTCATTTCGTTCGAGTTTACAGGCAGGTCGAGGAAGACCAGTCCTGTTTCCGCCACGATCCGGCACACGCCGATGTAAAGCCCCAGGGTGATCAAGATGAAAAGCGCGGCCACATCGACGGACATGCCCATACGGTTCAACCAGAACCCGATGTAGACCAGCCCCGCGATCAATCCGGCCAGGGCCGTCCTGTAGGACAGCAGTTCCA
The DNA here is from genome assembly GCA_965225915.1 of bacterium. GTDB lineage: Bacteria > JAAXHH01 > JAAXHH01 > JAAXHH01 > JAAXHH01 > JAAXHH01. Next base: position 2,774,946 of record OZ245326.1, on the reverse strand, counting down.
TGGAATCGTCGAGCTCCACGCTCCGTCCCAGGGCCTTGTGGTACACGGCCTTCAGGTGATTTCTGGACATCCACATCCCCCAGATTACGAATACCCAGAATCCGCCGAAATGCTGCGTCTTCACGATGAAATTGGCGCCGCCAGCCATGCCCGTGGCCGACAGGCCCAATTGGTTGAGGAGGCCGATCTCCGCGACCGCCAGCAGGTGAAAGATCCATATGCTCATCAGGACGTTCAGATCGGCGAAGAAGGCGAAACACATCATGTACAGGTTGAATTGCACCGACATGGCAGGCAGCGACGGCGCCAATTGAATCTCTGACCGGAAGTTCGCTCCAATGGGAATGGGCGGGAGACTGCCGAAATAACTCAGACTATTCCAGGCCAGCAGGGTGAAGGTGATCCCGAACCCGATCTGGAAATACCGGTTCTTCAAGAATCCGGGGATCCGGCTTTCCCCGGTCGTCTGCTCAATGAGCATGGTTGGAATCTGGACGATCGGGAACGCCAGCCGTTCGTGCTCCACCCACTGCCGACGGAAGATGACCGCAACACAGGTCATGACAACGAAGAGCGCCGCAAGCATGCACAGCCACCAGAACAGGGGTATGATCCAGTCGATCCACATGGTGAGCGTCTGCCCCGCGCCTTCGTAGAAGACACGGGCCGCGTCCTGTGTTCCGCCGACGACCAGCCATTCCGGCAGGTAGGGAAAGAAGACGTCCACCCATCGGTTCTCCGCTGTGGCGTAGTAGTGCGGCGATGCCAGGATCCCTAGGAAGTAATCCACGAAGGCCTTGCCCGGTATCGTCGACGACACGAGGCACAGAAAGAAGACCACACTCAGTTCCGACGCCGTGAACGACCACTTTGGGAGCCAGGCTCTCAGGGGTATCTGAATGAAGAATACGACCACGAAGAAGGCGAGCAACGCGGCAAAGGACATGTGGCCAAGGGTCAGCCTGGGGCCGTGCATGACGTAGTTCGTGTAGGGCGTCCAGACCGCGATAACAGCGGCCAGGACAAGACACAGCACTACCGATCGCGCCGAGAGGCGCAACGCCGGCCTGGAAACGGATTCGTCATGGACGGTGGACGGCATGGCAGACAGGGGAGAACTCCTTGAAACGGGAAATCGGGATTACATCGGTTACGCCGGTTTCATCCCGCAAGGCGTTATCTCGTAAAGAAAAACCAATATAAATGACCGTGTGCGGAACCACCCAGCGATATTTAGTTCAGCAATCCTACAATCTGACGCGACAGACGCCTTGAATCGACGCTTTTTCTGTTGCATCTTCTTCCTCCTGCTTCTATTTTTTCTTATTTGTGTTAGTAGCTGAAAACTGTCTATTCATTTGACTACTCGAGGATAGCCCATGTCGACAACCGGTGTTGCGCTGAAGACTAGCGGGTTCGGCCAGACAAGCCGCAGGGAGGCCTGGTGGATACAACCGTTTTTTGTATTCATGGGGCTTTCCGCCTTCGTGATCTATTCCACGTGGGCGGCCTTTCAAGGCGCCGATTACGCCTGGGGACCCTATCTCTCCCCCTTCTATTCGCCTGAATTGTTCGGAAGTTCGCCTCACGCCCTTTTCGGACCCCGTCCCGAATGGTGGCCGGCGATGCTGCCTTTCTCACCGGCGTTTCTGATCCTCTGGGCGCCCGCGGGCTTCCGCCTGACCTGCTATTATTACCGCGGGGCGTACTACAAGGCCTTCTGGGCCGATCCGCCCTCTTGCAGCGTATCCGAGCCCAGAAGCAATTACCGGGGCGAACAGTCGTTTCCCCTGATTATGCAGAACGTGCATCGCTATTTCCTCTACCTGGCGCTGATCATCACGGCCTTCCTGGCCCATGACGCCTGGAAGGCGATGTGGTTCGCGGACGAACAGACCGGGGAGACGGTCCTCGGCATAGGCGTCGGAACCCTCGTGTTAACACTCAACGTGGTCCTGCTGAGCGCCTATACGCTTGGCTGCCACTCATTGCGCCACCTGATCGGCGGATACCTCGACCTGCTTTCGAAGGCGCCGGCACGACACGCGACCTACCGGTGCGTGTCCTGCCTGAACAGGCGTCATATGCTGTATGCGTGGATGAGCCTGGTCTGGGTCGGTTTCTCGGATGTATACGTACGCCTGGTGGCCATGGGCGTCTGGTCGGATTGGAGAATACTCTAAATGGCGGAATACCAGGATCACGAACATGACGTGCTGGTGATCGGGGCCGGCGGGGCCGGTCTTCGGGCGGCGATCGAAGCCTCGTCAGCTGGAGTTTCGGTCGGGCTGGTCTGCAAATCCCTGCTGGGCAAGGCCCATACGGTCATGGCCGAAGGCGGCGTCGCGGCGGCGCTGGCCAACGTGGACGACCGGGACGGCTGGAGCGTGCATTTCGCCGATACGATGCGGGGCGGCCAGTACCTGAGCAACTGGCGCATGGCCGAGTTGCACGCCAGGGAGGCGCCGGACCGCGTACGGGAACTGGAAGCCTGGGGAGCGCTGTTCGACCGTACGGCCGACGGCCGCATACTCCAGCGCAATTTCGGCGGCCACAAGTATCCCCGTCTAGCCCACGTGGGCGACCGGACCGGCCTGGAAATGATCCGTACCCTCCAGGACTACGGGATTCACCAGGGCATGGAAGTGTACATGGAACACGCCATAGTGGCCCTTTTGAAGGACGGCGACCGGGTCGTGGGCGCCTTCGGCTACGATCGGGAGCACGGCCGCTTTCGCGTATTTCGCGCCAGGGCGGTCGTCCTCGCCACGGGTGGCATCGGCCGGGCATTCAAAATCACCAGCAACAGCTGGGAATACACCGGGGACGGACACGGGCTGGCTTACGACGCCGGCGCCGCGCTGCTCGACATGGAATTCGTGCAGTTCCACCCGACGGGCATGGTCTGGCCTCCGAGCGTCCGGGGCATCCTGGTCACGGAAGGCGTCCGCGGCGAGGGCGGCATCCTGACGAACAGCGAAGGCGACCGGTTCCTGTTCAACGACATACCCGAGCTGTACAAGAACCAGACGGCGGACAGTCCCGAAGAAGGATGGATATACACGCAGGGGGACAAGAACGCAAGGCGCCCGCCCGAGCTGTTGACGAGGGACCACGTAGCCCGGTGTATCGTCCGGGAAATACGGGAAGGCCGCGGTTCGCCCCACGGCGGGGTATACCTCGATATCGCGTGGATCAGGGAGAAACTCTCAAACGCCGAGGAACATATCAAGCGCAAACTGCCCAGCATGTATCATCAGTTCAAGCAGCTCGCCGATATCGACATCACGAAGGAGTCCATGGAAGTGGGCCCCACCACCCATTACGTGATGGGCGGCGTGCTCGTGAACGCAGATACGCAGATGACGACCGTGCCCGGCCTGTTCGCCGCCGGGGAATGCGCAGCGGGACTGCACGGCGCCAACCGGCTGGGGGGAAACTCGCTTTCCGACCTGCTGGTATTCGGACAGCGTGCCGGCCTGTACGCCGCGGAGTTCGCCCGCGAAAACGGGAACGGCTCCATCGACGAGGACCAGGTCGAAGCGGCCGTGCGGGAGATCCTGGCGCCCTTCGATCGCGAAAACAGCGATGAGAATCCCTTCGACATTCAGTATGAGTTGCAGGACCGCATGCAGGAACTCGTCGGCATCGTGCGCAACGAAGCGAACATGCAGCGGGCGCTCGAAGTCATCGACGATCTCCGGCAACGGGCTGGCAAGGTCTCCGTCATCGGAAACCGGGAATACAACCCGGGATGGCATACCGCGCTGGATCTGAAGTACCTGCTGATCGTATCGGAGGCGGTGGCCCGGGCCGCGCTGGAAAGGAAGGAGAGCCGGGGCGCCCACTTCCGCGAAGACTACGAGGACAAGGACGAGGTTTTCGGCGGCATCAACATCACCCAGCATAAGAACGCCGACGGCGAAATGGTCATCAACCGCGTTCCGGTCAAACCGCTCCGGGAGGACCTGGCAGCGATCATCGAGGAGAACAGGTAATGGCGACGGCCAACTTCCGAATCTGGCGGGGCAATGGCGAGGAAGGCGGGTTCGAGGACTATTCCACCGAAATCGACGAAGGCATGGTGGTCCTGGACGCGGTGCACCAGATCCAGGCGGAATCGGCACCGGATCTCGCGGTCCGCTGGAACTGCAAGGCCGGCAAGTGCGGGTCCTGTTCCGCCGAGGTAAACGGGAACCCCCGTCTGATGTGCATGACCCGGATGAGCGATCTGCCCGAAGACGAATCCATAACCATCGAGCCGATGAAGGCCTTCAAGACGATTCGGGATCTCGTTACGGACGTTTCCTGGAACTACCGCGCGAAAATGAAGATCAAGCCGTTCAAACCCCGCAAGCCGGACGCCGAGGACGGCACCTGGCGCATGGATCAGGACGATATCGAGCGGGTGCAGGAGTTCCGTAAGTGTATCGAGTGCTTTCTCTGCCAGGACGTCTGCCACGTCCTGCGGGAGCATGACCTGCACGAGGAGTTCATCGGTCCCCGCCTCATGGTGCACACCGCCGCCCTGGAAATGCATCCCCTCGACACCGAGGACCGGCTCAAGGACCTCAAGGAGGACCAGGGCATCGGCTACTGCAACATCACGAAGTGCTGCACCACGGTCTGCCCCGAAGAGATCATCATCACGGACAACGCCATTATCCCCCTCAAGGAACGGGTCGTCGACGAATTTTACGACCCGATCAGCGGCCTGTTGCGTATCTTCAAATCGAAGGACAGCGAGGAGACGGTATGAGCGGGCGGGGCGGGTGCGGACCAAACTCGGATTTTGACAGGTATCCCGTTACATCTCAGTCATCAGGCGGCTTGTTCTCACGGCGTAGTGCCAGACCTTCGAGAATGCCCTCCAATCTCGCCATACGCTCTCCAAGGTCAGCCTGCCCCTGCTCCAGAGAGATAAATCGGACGTTCATATCCCGCTTTGATGCCAAGATGAGTCCTGCCAGGGCAATACCTACGCTGATTATGCCTATAAACTCTGCACTCATTGCAAAACTCCCTGGCGCCAAATCGTGTTCATATCATTGATATAACGTCTCCGCCCTCTACTTGCAATCTAATACGTCTACGTCTACATCGGTTACTTCGATAGTCGACATAACCACGATTGTCTCGACTTTTTTGTAGTTAGCCTTTGAACAGTGGGGTTGTACCCGGTTAAGTGTACGTGCCACTTCTTGTATTGAAGTAGAGCGACATGCCGCTTCCCATGCCTCCTATCCAGTGGCCATTGATGGCGGATGGTCGACTCCTGGTTTCAGCGGAAATTAGATCGTGTTTCACAACCCATTTCCAATCACAGGACTAAAACAGTGTTTTGGTCAGTTTTTTAACTCCTCCCAACATTTCGGTTACTTGCTCCGCCGTAGGTTCATCCTCTCTGTTATGATCACAAAGGTTTCGGATATCGGCTAGATATTGGTTGGATCTCCACTGAGGGGTGTCGATTTCTTCCGCAGCTTTCAGTTCGTTGTTGAAATCCGCAATTTTCGGTTTTTCTTGCGGATTTTAATGGCATGGTTTTCACAGACCTGACCAAGGTGCTTTTCCATCACCACTCCGGCAAGTGCACCTCCCGATCTGACGAAGCCGTGCTTCACAAGGGACTCTGCAGCCTCTAGTTCGGAGTCAAAGAGGTCTGCTTGAACGATTTGTCGAATATCGAAGAGCGTACTCTCAAAACGCTTTCTAACCGCTTTCATAATCGATAACTGCTGCTTAAATCGCGGAATCGCTGAGTCAGGCCCGACTTTTTCTTCTCCCAACAGTAACTGTTAAACTCATAAGGTAGTCGGATATTCGGTAGGTTTCATAAGTGACGTTTTTACGACCGCTTGGCTTCTCGTAATATCCAGAGAAATCATCTAAACGGTCGGGAAGTAACTGACGGATGATTGCTTTTGCTTCCGAATACCAACCTTGATATTCATCAGTGAACGAAGGTAGAGACTCAAGAAAACTGTTCGCCTTTTCTCCTAGCTCTATCCTTACAGCCTTTACGAACTTTTCTCTCATACTTTCATATTGAATGGCGAGCATTAGATCACCACCCGATTTGATGAGTTGGTCTAATTCATCTTTGTATTTCTCTAGGTTTTCATCTCTGGTACGTTACTCCGATTCTAGTCCAGTTTAAGGCAAGAACGCAACTGACCGACTCGATTCCATCACACAGCAAGAGGATAACCGTATCTATAGGCACGCCATACAAATATCCTAGAGAGTGAGGACTGATCCTTTTAATCCGATACCAAAGACCAAAGCCAATAAAACGCTCCTTCGAGATTTTCTCCGTTTACGCCCACGCGCCCCGGGCCATCAGTCCCCCATCCACGTTGACGTATTCGCCCGTGATGAACGACGCCCGGCTGCTGGCGAGAAATAGCACGGCATTCGCGATGTCCTCGGGACTTCCGAGCCGGTTCAGCGCGTGCCGGGAGGCCATGTCCGTCCGAATTGCGTCTTCGTCTCCGCCGATCGAATCGATCGCCTCCTGCAGGAGCGGAGTTTCGATGGTACCCGGGTTGACCGCCACCACGCGGATATTGTCCTGGGCGTAATCCAGGGCCAGTTGCCTGACCAGGGAAAGGTCGCCCCCTTTGCTCGCCGCGTATGCCGAAATGCCCTGCGCCGACTGTAGTCCCTGGACACTGGCCGTGTTGATGATTACCCCGCCCCCGCGCTGCTTCATCACGGGAACGCAGTACTTGACCATCAGAAAGCGGCTCTTGAGGTTCACGTCGATGATCCGGTCCCACTGTTCCTCGGACATTTCGTGGGCGGGAAGATAGCTCGCGGTCGGCTGAATCCCCACGTTGTTGCAAAGGATATCCACTCCGCCCCAGGATTCCGTCGCGGTTTCCACCAGGGAACGGCACACCTCGCCGGTGGTTACGTCGGCGTGTGCGTACCGGATACGGGCATTGGAGGAGGCGATTTCTCCGCCGGCGGTGTCGTCGATATCGGCGCACAGGACGTGGGCCCCCTCACCGGCGAAGGCGCGGACGATTCCTCCGCCTATGCCCTTTGCGCCCCCGGTAACGATGACCACTTTTCCTTCGAACTCTGACATGACCTGCTCCTTTCGGCGAAACCTTATCTTATGGCGATCGGCCGGGCCGGTGAACCCGTGGCGCCCTTGAATCGAATAGGCGTGTGAATGAATAGAAACTCGTAAACACCGTCCCCGGACAGGCCGTCCAGGTTCATGTTCTCGAGATTCCATACGCCGTTCCGGGTGATCAACTCCTGGTGGACCGGGAAGGCCATGTCGGCATCCGGGTTGGGCACCACCTCGGTCGTCCATTGATCCGATCCGATCATCGACGCCTTCCTGTCGACCACCCACCGGGCGACGGCCAGACCGATGCCGGGAGGGTTGGTGTTGTACGTATCGTGGTCGTTCCAGTGACGGGCCCAGCCGTACCGGAAGAAGTACGCGTCCCCCGGTTCCAGGCTGTCCTCCGCGATGCCCTGCCGCTCAAGGGCACCCAGGACGTCCTCCACCGTCACCTCGTAGCTATGTTCGAGCACGTCCACGCCCTTGTAGGCGGCCACGTCGATCAGTATGCCGCGGGTAACGAAGGGCCCAACGTGCTCGATACCCAGTTTCGCGAGTCCGTAGGGTCCCTTCATCTCTTCTATGGGAACACCGTTGTAAAAGACATCCTTCTCCGTACCGTCCGCCATCGTCATTCGCTCCCCTATATGCCCGGGTCCGTCGAACTGCGTACCGACCTGTCCGATCTCGGCTACCAGGAATTCGTCATGGTAGATCAGTCGATTGGCCCCGGTGGGTTCACCACTCGGCGAACCGGGGATGACCATGGAATAGGTCCGCTGCCCGAAGAGGGGCATGTCCGCGCTGTACACCTGGCCGATTTCGTAGATCTGCCCCGTCTTGACCAGGGTAAGCGCTTTCAGCACCTTTTCCGGTGTTATCCAGTTTGAACCGCCGGATTGATCGTCCTTGCCCCAGATGGGATGGGGCCACCACGGTCCTTTTTCTCTCGTCTGCGCGGCGGTCTGGAGCACAAAAACAGTGTATAAAAGAAAAACGATGGCGAACCTGGCGATCTTCATGAAACCACCTCCTGAATGGATATGATTGGCTGGTATCGAGAACCGGGACTGCAGCCCCTGACTTTGTGGATCACTCCGTGGATCTAGAGGAAACTAGTCATAATTGCTTGGTTCATGTTCGCCCAGCAGCCGTCGCTGGCGGTCCGTGGCCCGGGACAGGACAGCTGGTTCGAACTGGAACCGGTTCAGGTAGGGCGGGAACTTCTGCGTGATCATGCGCTGGGCGTAGTGGACCTGCAACAGGTATCTCACCCGGTCGCTCGTATTCGCCGTCCCGCGGTGCCAGACTTCGCATCGGAACAGGACTGCGTCCCCCGCCGAGCAGAGTATGCTGCGGGGATCGGCCCCGCGCCAGGTGGACTCCCCGCCGGAGGGACGGCGTCCGGCCCGGTGGCTGCCGGGGATGAATTGTGTGGGTCCAAGGGCCAGGTATAGATCGTCCAGGTAGTAGTGGACCGTGGTGATGTACACCGGCACCTTGACCCGCGGATCGTCCATGACGTCTTCTGGCAGCTCCAGCGGCTGCCAGTCCACGTGGATGCCCTGGTCCGGCCGGCCAGGGCCCGTCATCCACGCCGTCATGCCGATGACGTGACAGTCCGGACCATGGACGGCTTCGACCACGTCGATGACGTCCGACCGGTCCAGGCAGGACAGGAACACCGGGTCCCGGTTGAACACGTTGTTGATGGACTTATTGAGATACCCGTGGGTCTTGGGATCCGTGAGCCGATCGAATTCTTCGGGACGGGCTTCCAGCCGATCCATGGCGTCGCGTAGTGTGCCTACTTCTACCTCCGAGAGCGCACCCGGGAAATAAACGTAGCCGTCCTGTTCCAGGGTTTCAACCCGCTGTTTCAATGACTCGCGGGGCACCAGTTTCAGGATTTCCGGCAAGGTCAGACTCCTTTGGCGCTCTTGAATTCGGGCAGTTCCGAAAGGAAGAGATATCCGCCGCCGGCCTTGTGTACACAGCAGAAGTGCGTCTTGCCATTGGTGGCTACCAGGTACCTGGCGTTGATGACCGAATTGTATCGGGCCAACTGCTCGAACGCGGCTTCGGTCACACGAATCTCCGGCGCCTTGCATTCGCCCATCAGGACCGGCCGCCCCTTCAGGTCGTGCATGATCACATCGGCGCGAACGGCCGTCCCGGCATATTGGAAACCCTTTTCCACTGCCGCGTAACCGGCCGGGAATCCCCGTTCCTCCACCAGGTAGCGGACCAGGTGCTGCCGGACCCACTCTTCGGGCGTCAATCGGACGTACCTGCGCCGGATCCCGTCGAAAATGACCCTGCGCCCCTCTTCGTCCGAATCGATTTCGAATTCGTAGTCCGGGAAATTCAACCGTTGCATGATCGGGGGTACCGGGACTCGAAGACCGCGCTCAATCGGGAACGTGCCCGGTTTCTATCCAGTCCACGAGCCGGATGGTATGAATGACGTCTCGAAGATCACTGACGGGGATGGTCTGTTTGCGCACGGAATCCACGAAATGCTCGTGCATGGCAAGCGTGCCTTCGTAACGGGGTGCATCTTCCGCGTCATGGCCGTTGATCTCCCATCCCTGCATGACCGTCTGCTGATCGTCCGCGCGGATATCTATTTCCTCGGGCAGCTTCATGTAACAGCCAATACCCACGCCGTGCAGTTCCGCGCTCAACACCCGGCCGCCGGAGGCGCGGTTTCCGAATACGACGCCCGTAGCGTCGCTGGCGAACCGGACCAGCGCCGTGTAGTGATTCCAGTCGACGGATCCGAACTTGTCGCGGTAACGGGTGACCTCCACGGGTTCGCTGCCCACCATGTAACGCAAAAGGTCCACCACGTGGGTCACGTCGTTCCAGAGCGTCGTCGAGTACTCCGGCGTATCGCGCAGCATTTTCTTGTTGAAGGTGGTCACGGCATGGGAGACTGGCCCCCGGCCGCGTACGCGCCGCATGGCTTCACGCACGACCGAAGTATAGCGCCGTTGATATCCCACCATGGCGTACCCATCGTTCTCCACGGCCGCGTCCAGCAGCTGCCGGGTCTCCCCGCTGTTCGCCCCGGGTGGTTTTTCGATGAAAATGTGCTTTCCCGCGCGAAGGCAGTCGAGAGCGGGTTGGAGCAGCCACTTCTCGTGCATGACGCAATAGACCACGTCCAGTTCCACCTCCGCCAGCATGGCGCGGTGATTCGTGTACACGTGGGGAAAGTCGTAGCGTTCTTTCACCTGCGCCAGGCGTGTTTCGTCCAGTTCGCACACGGCGGTCATTTCGACGTCCGGCAGCCGGTCGACCGCCGGGTAGTGGGCACTCTGGGAACGGCCGCCGGCGCCGATAAAGCCTGCGCGCAACATGCGCTACCCCCTGTTGGATGCCCGCCTTTCACCGCGAGCGGGATTACCGGTTTCACGGACCGGAAGGTCCGGGATGTTCGGGCCGTTCGGGCCGTTCGGGCCGTTACACGTACTGGTCCATGGCTCCCCGCCGGTGGTCGAAGTCCGGGGAATGACTCCATGTGCGTTCGTGCCGCGCCATGGTATCCCGGATAAGACGCCGGCGGTAAAGGCTGGCCAGATTTTCTTCCGCGATTAATTCCGGGTCGAACCGGTCCAGGATTTGATCGCGAAGACTTTCTTCCACCTGGCGGTGAGCGCCTTCGCCGGAGAGATTATGCCATTCGCCGGGATCATTGTCCAGATCAAAAAGACAGGGCGCGTAGCCGTGCATGTAGTGGTACTTGTACCGTCCCTGCCTCGCCATGATACAGGGCATGCCCACAGCTTCGTGCGCTTGCGCGAACACCACGCGGTCCGCGTCGTCCATGGCGGTGGGCGACACGAGACTGCGGCCGTCGTGGGTTAGCCGGCTTTCGACGCCCGCAAGGTCACAGAACGTCGGCAGGAGATCGATCAGCGACACGGGATGGGGACAGGAAGTACCGGCCCGCCATCCATCCGGAAAGCGCACGATGAGGGGCACGCGGCAGGACCACTCGTAGAAACACCGTTTCTGCACCATGCCCCGCTCGCACAGCATGTCGCCGTGGTCACTGGCGAAGGCCACCACCGTATTTTCCGCCAGTCCGGTTTCGTCGAGCGCGTCCAGCAGGCCGCCGACCTTGTCATCCATATAGCTCACCAGTCCGTAATAAGCGCGTCGAAGCCGATAGAGCCCCTCCTCGTTCCTCAGGTCGTAACGCCCGGTACCGTGATAGGCGTTCAGGTTCAGGTCCATCATGGAGTAGTGATCATCCAGGTCGGCGGGAAAGGAGGGAAGGTCGATTTCGGCGCCTTCGTACCGGTCCCAGTAGGCCTCAGGCGGCCAGAACGGTTCGTGAGGATGGTGATAGGATGCGCAGAGCAGGAAAGGCGCGTCCTCCCCGCCGGCCTTTCTGGCCCGCAGGTATTCGATGGCGCGGAAATGGGTTTCCTCGTCGTAGCTGAGGGCGTCGTGCCAGACCCCGATTCGCACGCCGTCGCCCGTGTATCCGGCGGCATTGAACGCCGGCCGGTTTTTCATCACGAGTTCGCAGTCCCTTCCCCCGGTCTCCTTGAGGCGGATCCATTCCGGCTTCACCCAGTTGAAATCGGACGAATATATATCCGTAGTCAGCCGCATTCTGAATCCGTGCAATTGATCCGGACCGATGAAGTGCATCTTGCCGGACAGCACGGTATCGTAGCCCGCCTCGGACAGATAGTGGGCGAAGGTCGGCTGGTCCGCGGCCAACAGGGCACCGTTGTCCCAGGCGCCGATTTCAGAGGCGTGCCGTCCCGTCATCAGGCAGGCCCGGCCGGGTGCGCAGAGCGGAAAGGCGGTATAGGCGGCGTCGTATCGAACGCCGGCTTCCGACAGTCTGTTCAGGTGCGGCGTCTGGACGACGGGATGCCCGTAGGCCCCGGTCAACGCGGCGACCATCTGGTCCGAGAGGATCAGGAGGATGTTAGGCTGATCGGGCATGGCGCTCCGGGAAGATTAGTCTTTGTGTGTCCTCGGTGGGCGATCACCTCTGACGACGTCCTCCACGTCGCGCAGGGGGCCCTGTTTCGAACAGTACGTTCTGCATCATCGATGCGAGGGGTACCGCCGACATCAACGTGGCGAAGGCGCCGACCGGACCTCCGATCATCATCAACAGGCCGTAGTCCCGCGGAGGGCCGTCGGCGATAACGGCCAGCGGAACGCCGATCAGCAAGGCGGCCAGGCCGGCCAGGAACACGAAGGGCATGGTCCGCGACATACCGGTACGCACGGATTGACTGACCGGTTCCCGGCGCGCCGTTTCCATATCGCTTCTGACATGGCTGTAGCTCAGAAAGGCCACCACCACCGACAACACCCCGGCCGCCATGAGCGCGAGAATACTCGAAACCGCAATTCGATCAACCATGCCAAAGGTTAATCCCGCTGTGACGATCATGGTGTAAAGCGCGCATCCCATCGCCATCACGGCGAACCGGGCGCCCACACGAAGCGATAGGTAAAGGGTGATGATCATGATGCCGAGCATGACGCCGTTCCATTCTCCCAGCCAGTCAATAGACCGTGCAAAAGGGAGCAGCAGCCGTGCTATACTTCCGGCCGCCAACACCCCAAGGGCAAGCGCGATGCTTTTTCCCGGGCGGTTATCGATCCGGGCGCCGACGATGACCAGGACGATAAGCATGGTTACGAAAAGTCCGTAAAGCAGGTCGCCCGATAGCAGCAGCGACACCAGGCCATCGGTGACTTCGTGTTCCGCCTTCAACGCCGTGGCCGCAATCCCCAGCACGACCAGTATAACGGCGAATGCGTAGACGACTTCAGGCCTGTCGATCAGTTTTCTGTAGAATGCAACCAGGTTGTTTTCCATTACACACTCAACTTTTTGATCTGCCAGTCCGCCACGAGGGAGGACAGGAGCATGTTCGTCCAAAGGTAACAGGTCAGCAGGCTGCCGGCCGCGCCCGAAAACAGGACAAGGCCGAAATTGACGACTCCGTCGGTCCCGACGACGACCAGGCTTACCGAAACGAGAAGCAGCATGACGTGGGTCCACACCACGACGGGCTTGATCTTATCGAGCGCCACCGTGACGCCTTGCCGGACCGAGGACTCCGCATTGGATTCAGCCCGAAGGTATTCGAATATCCAGAGATGAACCGTGGCAAAGACGAGTACCGCACACAATAACCCCGCCGCGCCGGCGAGTGTGAAGTACGGTGCGATACCGGCGATGTTCCACAGCCTGAGAATCGCTCCGGTCATGATCAAATGGTATAGTATACCCACGAAAAAAAGAGCACCGGCGGCCCGGTACCGGATCAGAAACAGGGCGCCGAGGAACCCCAGGCTGACCAGGGCGGCCCTGACCGCGCCGTCCACGATATCCGCTCCACCCAGCGTTAAAGCATCCCCGGACGCCTGCCCCATCAACGTCACGGCCACGGTTGGTAACTCTGATTCCAGGATGGCCGCCAGGGCGCGTGCCTCTTCAAGGGTGTCGCCGCCCGGAATCTCTATGCGTCCATCGGGTATCCTGCCCTGTATGTTCAGGGTGACGTACACCTGTCCATTCATCTTTATGGCCAGGCGGTTTCCCGCGTTGGCGCTGGACAGGTTGGCCAGGCTTTCCCGGCCCTCATCCTCCAGGAAAAGGCGAACCGCGTAGGCGCCCCGGTCCGCCGTGACCGAAGCGTCGCCGACAACGGCCGATGCGAGTGGCTGCGCGTTCAGGTCGACGTCCTGGTTGATGAAATAGAGCGGATAGTACAAACCGCCGCCGCGTTCCACCGGTTCAGAAGCCCATGCAAAGACGCCGGCGGGAGGATTCGCGAGATTGAAGGCCCGTATGCCGGCCAGTACCGTTGAATCCGCCAGCACCGCCCTGACGGCTTCCAGGTTGTTTTCCCTGACGGCGATGTCCGCAATCCCTTCTTCCACCGTTATGCTCGAGAGGAATCCGCTCAGTCCGGCTGGTCCGCCTGGTCCGCCTGGTCCACCCGGCCCGGCGGATTCCACCGGGGTCCGCTCACGCACGGCATTATCTATGCGTTGACGCAACGCCTGTACGTCCGCGCCGTCCTTGAAGAGATGCAGCGTGATCGCACCGGACTCCTGGATCATTCTGCTTGCGAGCCCGGTATCGGCGCTTAAGGGTACGACTATGTCGAAGGTATCGTCCTCCCGCGCGGTGATGTCGGGTTCCGATATGCCGAAGGCGTTCAGTCGACGGCGCCAGGTTTCGAGCAGACTGTCTACCGCCCGTATCCTGCCCCGTTCCGTAAAACGGGAGACATCCAGGCTTGCGGTGAGACGGGAACCTCCCGTCAGGTCAATGCCCGGTACCGTGGACTGGCTGTACAGCAACTTTCTTTCGGCGGGCGCCAGCTTTTCAAGTTCTTCGGAAGAAGACAACCACAGCCTTATGGTGGGGAAGATAAGGATTCCGCCCAACAGGGTTGCCGCGAGAAAGACGAGGAAAGATAAACGTGTGTGGATGGTTCGGTTCCTTTCGATAATCCGGGGTACTAGGATGCCGTGGGCAATCTACCAGTCTACCGGAGGCCTGGGCGCGTGGCGTATGATGTCGACCAGGTCGCGTACGGCCCGCTCGTACCCAATGGTCATCGCCCTCACGGCGACGGCGTAGCCGACCACCAGTTCCTCCACTTCCGCAATGCCCGCCATATCCGCAACCGTCCGGTAATCGACACCACGTCCGACGGAAACGCCCATGTTCAGCCGCGCCGCCGTCTTGGCCGTGCCAGCCATTTCATCGTATATCCGGCCCTTCTCCTCGGGGTCTACGGCCTGGACGTACTGGCTTGCGTCAATGTGTATGTAATCCGTCTTGATCTCGGCGCATTGCCGGACGTGCGTCGCGGTGGGTCTGATCAATATGCTCGTCAGGATCCGGTTTTCCTGCAACGTCTTTACCATGCGTTCGACCGGGCGTTCCAGGGAATCGCCCTCGGGCCAAGGCGAATCGAACCAGTCGTTGTTCAAACCGGCATGCCCGTAACCCTCCGGAACAAGAGTAACCATATCGGGTGAAATCGTCAAGATACTCTGCAGGAGTTCCAGGTCCGGCGTCGCAATCACGTTCAGGTGGGTGTGCACGAGCTGTCGGATGATGGCGTACTCCCCGCTCAGATAGAGCGAAGCGTGGGATGTCCAGGAAATAGTTACCGCGTCCGCCCCGCTCACCTGCGCCATCATGACCGCGGTCATGGGATCGGGTTCGCCACGGTTCGTTATGTTACGCAGGGCGGCGACCTGGTCTACGCAAACACTCAGTTTTACCATGTGGGAAACTCCGATGTTAGTTGTCCAAGAGGTCGGAAACCCGCACGAATTCGATGCCTCTCAGTTCAAGGCTGGCCATCTGGTTCATCAGGACCTGCAGGATATGGAGCCTTGCGTCGGCGATGACAATAGCCTGTGCGTTATCCAAGGCCGAAAGGGACGCACTGTCCAGATTCATTGATATGACTACGGGATTGTAAACGGGATCGAGGGCGCCCCAGGCTTGAAGCCGGCCACGACCGTCGCCCCGGTTCTCCCGCACGGTGGACGAATAGATCGTTCCGGGATTGTCCACGTAGTACTTGTCGTGCTTGCCCAGTTCGTCCAGTACAGGATCCAGTACATCGACTTCCCCATCCATGAGACCACCGGGGTATCCCAACACGCCCCGGGCCATGGGAAGGGATGCGAGGGCGTCTTCCACGATGCGGCGGTTGGTCAGTTCCGTATGGACGGCCAACACGGATCTCCTGCGCGGGATGTTTCGCGTGAAAGAGCGCGGTTGTACGGGCAGCAGCGCGATCACCTCATGATTCCTCCGCGTGATGTCCTTTGCGATATCGCCCACGCCGGACGCCCAGGGAAGCAGGGCGAAGGTGATCGGACGGCTGAACTCCGACAGTTTCTCCACCACGCCGCGGAAATCCCCGTCCGAGTAGGCGACAACCACCGCCAAGCGGCCCGTTCTCCTTCCCAGATCGGAATCGCGGGTTATGTAGAGGTGATGCGTGACCTTGCCGTTGAGGGCGATTTCGAGCAGCAGTACCCGGGACCTGCTCCGTTCCGCAGCACGGACGACCGTTCCGCCCACCCGCGTGACCGCCCTGGCGATTTCGAGATTGCATTCCGAGAGCGAATAGGCGCCCGACACGGTGATACGGCGCTCAACGGGCGTCCATAGTCCTCCTCCAATCATCGTGCGCGGCTTCGTATCCCGTATCCTTCCAGCAGTCACCTGCAAATTGATCAGCGCGCCGTACAGGGCCGTATCCAGTGCCTGATACGCCTGCTGGTCGGATTTCCAGGCCGCTGTTCTCGTGTACTCCGGCAGGGAGACCGGAACGGGCCGGTCCAGCAGCCAGTCCACGACTGTCCTCGCCTGGTTTTCAAACAGCACTATCCACAGGGCAAAGGCCGCCAGGACGATTACGGCCGTTCCCAGGCCCGCATACAAAAAGCGGAGCCTCCGCTGATTACTTTCATTCATCAACCGCAATCTGGCCGAATGGGTATACCGATGGCGCATGGTGTAATCTGTCAGGAATGATCTTCGTGGTTGTCCCTGTATTCCCAAAGGGCATCGGCAAGCGCCGCGAACTCAACCAGGTCCAAGGTTTCCCCGCGTCGTTTCAGGTTGATGCCGGTACGATCCGAAAGATGGCCGGCGGAACCGGGGACCAGGCGATTCACCGCGTGGTGCAGCATCTTGCGGCGATGTTGAAAGGCCGATTTGATCAAGACGGTCAAAAAGCTGACGTCTCTGACCGCAACAGGTGGACGATCATGGGGGGTCAATCTAAGGACCAGCGAATCCACGGCCGGCCGGGGAACGAATCTATCACCGCCGACGTGAAACAGGGATTCAATACCGTAGTGGTATGCCATGATGGCGGTTATCGCGCCATAGGCTTTCGTACCCGGAGAAGCCGTCAAGCGTCCACCCACCTCGCTCTGTACCATGAGGACGGCGCGCGCGATCTTTCCATGATGAGCGATCAGCCGGTCCAGGACAGGGCCCGTGATACCGTAGGGCAGGTTGGCCAGGAGTACAAAACCAGGTTTGTCGGACGCTTCCATCAACCCGGGCAGATCCAGATCGAGCACATCCCGGTTCAGTATAGTCAGATTATCATAGACCCCGTATGCGTCCTGAAGAACCCGCACCAGCCTGGCATCTATTTCCACGGCGGTGATCCTCCCGGCGCGTGTAACGAGGTGCCGGGTCAGCGCGCCGGCCCCCGGACCGATTTCAAGGACGGCCGTATTCCTCGTGACACCCGCTGCCTCGATGATGCGGCGGGCTATGGATGGATCATTCAGAAAATGCTGACCCCTCGTCCTGGATGGACGGAACTTCGATCTGCGCAGGTCGGCCAGCAGGTCTTCGGGGGGATCTAATACAGTGCTCAATGGATTCGGAACACCCTTTTGGCGTTTTCGGTTGTGGCCCGCGCCAGTTCTTCCATTGACACAGCCCGGTAACGGGCGACCGCTTCGGCGGTGTTTACGAGGTACGCCGGTTCGTTGCGACGTCCACGGTACGGCACGGGCGCCAGGTAGGGCGCGTCCGTTTCCACCAGAACGCGATCCTGCGGCAACCTGGAAACCACCTCGTGGACCGTCGAGTTCTTGAACGTGGCGATGCCGCCAAAACCCAGGAAGCAGCCCTTGGATACGGCCCTTTCCGCCATGTTCATATCTCCCGTAAAACAGTGCAGGATCGCGGTCGTTTCCCCATCGGAAAATTCGTCCAGCATGGCCATGACTTCAACATGGGCGTCCCGGTCGTGTACGATGACGGGCAATCCGGTGCTTCGGCCCCATTCCATGTGCCTTCGGAACGACGCCTCCTGCAGCGGGTAGGTGGACCTGTCGTGGTACAGGTCGATGCCCGTTTCGCCCACGCCGACCACGGACGGGTGATGGAACAGTTCCTCGATTTTCCGGTAATCCGCTTCGCGCGCCTCGTGGACGTGGCAGGGATGTATGCCCGCGGCGGCGTACACGGCGTCGCAGCTTTCGGCAAGAGTTACGGCGGCCAGGCTGCTTTCGAGGTCGTACCCGATGGCGATCATACGGGCCACGCCCGCGTCGAGGGCCCGCCGGATCACCTCGTCGCGGTCTTCATCGAATTCAGCAGCCGTAAGATGAGTGTGGGTGTCGAACAGCAAAAGCAGCGCTTGGGTGCAGGATGATAGGGTGATGTCCGATCCGCTTCGTCGACCGTGTCGAGCATGCCGGCCATGCCGGCCATGCCGGTCATCAACTCACCGGTGAGCCGGACTGGACCGGGACATCCGGACCGAGGAGTATGGGAGCGCCCCCGGAGTCCTCGGCCGCGAGCAGCATGCCCCTGGATTCCACGCCCCGAATGTGTGCGGTCTCCAGGTTGACTACCACCACGATCTGGCGCCCGACCAGTTTATCCGGCTCATAACCCGGGGCTATGCCGGACACGATCTGCCGCTCTTCCGCTCCGATTCGCAATTGCAGCTTGAGCAGCCTGTCCGTACCGGGCACCGGTTCCGCAGCCACGATATCCGCGATACGCAGATCTATCCGCCGGAACGCGTCAATCGAAATGAGGTCGTTCCTCTCCGTCTCGGCAGGTTCCGTTCCCTCGGGTTCCGCATCCGCATCCCTCTGGCCCTGGGCGATCGACCTGCCCAGCCTTTCGACCTGCGCGTCAATCGTTTCGTCATCGATCTTTTGAAACAGGATCTCGGGTATTCCTATGGGGCGTCCGGACAGCGAATCGTCGATTTCGAGGTCATCCCATCTCTGATCATCGACACGCCCTTCCAGGCCCACCATCTTCCACAGTCTTTCGGCGCTGAACGGCATGATGGGAGACATGACCAGGGCCAAGGCCCTGACCGCCTGCGTACACACGTAGAGCGTGGTTGCGCAGCGCGTCCGGTCGGTCTTGCGGGTGTTCCACGGCGCCTGATCGTTGAAGTACCGGTTGAAATGGCCGCCGAGGGAGACCAGTTCCCGGACGGCCCGCCTGACCTGGAAGGCTTCGAAGCATTCACCGATGCGGGCCGGGGCGCCGGCGATGGTCTCCAGCATCTCCCGGTCCTCCCGCGCAAGGGGTCCCGGCTCCGGGATCACCCCGTCGAAGTACCGGTTGATGAAAGTCAGCGTACGGTTTACGAAATTCCCGAAAATATCGGCCAGTTCGTTGTTGTTGCGCGACTGGAAGTCCTTCCAGGTAAAATCGGCGTCCTTCGTTTCGGGCGAAATCGAAGCGAGACAGTAACGCATGGGATCGGGCGGAAAAACCTCCAGATATTCATCCAGCCAGACCGCCCAGTTCCGGCTCGTGGACAGCTTCTGACCTTCTATGTTGAGGAACTCGTTGGCCGGTATTTCAGAAGGAAGGACGAATTCCCCGTGTTCCATGATCATGGCCGGCCACAGGATCGCGTGAAAGACGATATTGTCCTTGCCTAGGAAATTGACGAGTTTGCAGTCCGGATTCAGCCAATAGTCCTTCCACCGGTCGGGATCGCCTTGTGCCACCGCCCATTCCCGGGTAGAGGACACGTAGCCCAGCACATTTTCGAACCAGACGTACATGACCTTGCCCACGGCGTCTTTCGTCGGCAGCGCCACGCCCCAGTCCAGGTCGCGGGAGATAGGGCGGTCGGACAGGCCCGCGTTGAACCATCCCGCGCAGTAGTTGCGCACGTTGTCCTTCCAGTGCTTTTTCGTCTCCATCCAGGCCTGCAGCTTCGGCGACATGCGGGCGAGCTTGAAATACCAGTGGTTCACCGACCTCACCTCGAGGGGACCGTCACAGAAATCGCTGCGGGGATTGACCAGATGCGTGGCGTCGAGGATGGTACCGCAAGCCTCGCACTGATCTCCGCGGGCCCGGTCCGAACCGCAATGGGGGCACGTGCCCTCCACGTAACGGTCGGGCAGAAAGCGGTTGTTGGCCGGGCAGTAGATCTGGTTGACCTCGCGTACTTCGAAACAACCCCTTTCCTCCAGACGGCGGAAGAAATCCCGGGCGGTTTCATGGTGGATTGGACGGGAGGTCTGGGAGAAATTGTCGTAGACGATGCCGAAGACTTCGAGCGCGCCCTTGATGACGGGGTAGTACTTGTCCACGAGTTCCTTGGGCGTTATGCCTTCCTTCTCGGCTGCCAGGGTGATGGCCACGCCGTGGTCATCCGACCCGCTGACGTGAACGACATCCCGGCCTTTCAGCCGCTGGTAGCGTACGTAGACGTTACCGGGCAAATGGACGCCGGCAATATGGCCGATGTGCAGTTTGCCGTTTGCGTAGGGCAACGCATCGGTTACGAGTATTTTTCCTTCTGCCACAACTCCCTCGCGGACGCAGGTGATCTATTCCTGTTGAACCCCGTGTAAACCCAGCATCACGATAGCGTGTGGAAGGCGATTTGTCAACGTCTCAATCGGTGGCGGGCAAGGTGTGGGAGGGCGTCTCGTGCGGAGCCGGTGATCCCCGGTTCAATCTGAGTCTGAGGACAAGCACGAGCAGGGCCAGCTGGACGTGGGCGTTCTGGGAGATGCCTCGCCTGGCTTCCTCTATGGCGGCGATGCCTTTTTCGATATCCTCGATGTTCATCCCTTCAGCCAGCGGCTGGACATGGACCAGGCGGTCCGTGTAAGAGACGGTCGAGGATTCACCGGTGGTGGACAGGATAAACAGGTCGCGGTAGAGCTCCAGCAGGTGGTCCAGGATCTGTTCCATGACCGGTTCTTCCCGGTGTGCTGCGGCGAGGGATTCCACCTTCTCGAACAACCGCAGCGGGGGTGCCTCGTGTATACATTCCAGCAAGACAAAGGCTTCTTCGCGAAGACGGACGCCCCTTTCGGACATGGCAGACAGCGCCTCGGCGAGGCGGCCTTCCGACCTGCGGGCAAGTTCGGCGGCCTCTTCGGGATCAACGTCGTACCTGCCGGTCAACGCCGCTTCCACCTCGACGTCCAGCAGGCGTGCCAGATGAACGGGCTGGCAGCGGGATAGGATGGTCGGCAGCAGTCGCCGGGTACGAATCGTGGTCAGGATGAGCATCAGGGTGCCCGGAGGCTCTTCGAGGGTCTTGAGCAGCGCGTTCGCGGCCGCGGTGTTCATTCGGTCCGCGGCGACGATGATAGCAACCTTCTTACGCCCTTCGTACGGCTTTACGGAAGCATCCCTTCTAAGCGACCTGATGTCGTCCACGGAAAGAATATCGTTCTTGTTGAACGGCAGCGCGGCGTAGGGGTCGTCGGCCAGCAAGTAGGACAATCCCTGCCTGCGGTCTTCCCGGGCGTTTCCGCGACCAGGCGGACCGGACGATCCCTCGTTCCGGGTTGCCGCTACGTCCGGGGGCGGCGCGGATGAAGCGGGAACGAGCAGATGTACGTCGGGGTGTTGAAGCGCGCGTATCCGCCGGCAGTGACGGCACTGCCCGCAGGGTTCCCCAGGCCCCTGATCGCAATTGACCGCACAGGCGAGTTCAATGGCCAGCGCCTCGGCGCCCACGCCCGCCGGTCCGCAGAACAGGTACCCGTGAGCCAGGCGGTCCTGTTCCACGGCGTCCATGAGCCTTTGCCGCTGTCGGTCGTGTCCGATGATCCGGTCGAATGCCATGATGTCGCTTCAGGAGACGGGACAGACTACGTAGTGGACCCGGTTGGACTTCTCCGACGCTTCTTCAAAGGTGAATCCGTCGAAGGCGCCCAGAACGCGGTAACCCGCCTCGCGGCAGATTTCCGCGAGTTTAGCCACGGGGTAGATCCGCTGCTCGTGGCGTTCCCTAGTGGAATACCGTTTGCCGTTTCGGTTGAAGGTGAACTGAAATTCGTTGACCTGCAATCGTGTTTCGGGGACATACTCGCATCGCCGAACGTAAGAAAAAGTCCCGGTACTTTCCTGGTCGACCTGGTTATGAAAGTACCTGCGCGAATTGATTTCCGTGCAGGCGTCGAACACGAAAAGTCCGCCGGGGTTTATCAGGGAACGCAATCTTTCCATCATGGCGAGGATGTCGGTCTCCTCCTTGACGTAGTTGATGCTGTCGTACAGGCACAACACCGCGTCATACGATCCGGCGATGGGCGTATGAACCATGTCGCCTACCTGGAATCGTATGGTCCGCCGCGCCTCCCTAGCCTTCTGCTCCGCGATCGCGATCATGCTGTCCGACCGGTCCATGCCGGTCATCCGGTATCCGCGTTCGTCCAGGATGCACGCCATGGCGCCGGTTCCGCAGGCCAGTTCAAGGATGTCTTTCGGCGTCACATTGAACCGGGTAAATACCGTCTGCATGTAGTTGCCCCATCGCTTGTAGTCCACGTGACGCATCACGTGGTCGTATATCTGGGCCAGTTGGCTGTAGGGAACTTCCGGGTCGCCGGCGGGGGATTTCTTTTGGCGGAGTCTCATCGGGTTTCGCGTCTCGGAAAGGTATCAACGTTCTTCGAACCCGAACGGGTCATCACTCAGTCGCTCATCACGCAATACGTGGTAAAGGGACTGGGCCTTTTCTTTTGACACGTTGCCGCCCGGGACATCCATCACTTCGAATTCCAGCCGTCTGTGGGGCCACTCCACGACGACAATATCTCTAGCGGCGACATGGTGCCCGGGTTTTACCGGCTTACCGGAAATGGAAACCATACCCCGGTCGCAGGCCTTCTTGGCGGCTTCCCGCTGTTTGATGATGCGGGACCGTTTCAAAAAAAGATCTACTCTCATCTCAAAGGTGTTCGCAAGGTAGGATTCACCGTTCAGGGCATGGCGTCCAGGCCGCGCTCGTCGATGTACAACTCGTAGCGCAGATCCTTGAGCCACCGCTCCCGCTCCTGGTTCCACTTGGCCTGTTTGGCGAGATAGGTAATCTGCTGGAATTGGTCTTCCAGGGAGAACTTGTCGCCGCCGGTTCTGCCGTTCAACAACAAGATGTGGTAGGAGGTGACATTCTGATCCACCACTTTTATGGGTTCAGACATCTGGTTGACGGATATGCTGTCCAGAGCGACATGGTACTGGGGCATTAGTTGATCGAGCATGAACTCGCCGATACGGCCGCCGTTTGAAGCAGACGCCAGATCCTCGGAGTATTTGCTGGCGGCTTCTGCGAAGGTTTCGTCGCCGTCGAGGATCCGCTCGCGCAGCATGGTGACCGTCTCCAGTGCCCGATCCTCGTCTTCGGCAGACTCGGGGATCTGGACCAGGATGTGGCGTACCCGGATCTTGTCGTCCTTCCGCTCCTCCAGCTTGATGATATGAAGGCCCACATCGGTCTGCACCGTGGAACTGATCTCCCCTGGTTCCAAGGCGAAGGCCGCGTCTTCGAAGTCGGTCATGAAGGTGCCCTGGGAGAAAAATCCCAGATCGCCTCCGCTGCTGGCGCTGTTCAGATCTTCAGAAAACCGGCGTGCCATCTCGGCGAAATCCTCGCCATCCGCGATACGACGCCTGATTTCATCGATCCGGGCGTTCATCCGGGACACGATTTCAGGATCGGGCCGAGAAGTAACCATGATGTGGCTCAAGTCAATTTGAACCGGATTGCTCGGTATGCTGTCGTAATGGGTCTCGTAGTACTGTACCACTTCCAGTCCCGTAACCCGCACTTCGCCGAATCGATCTTCCTCGAGCCTTCTCTGAAGCAGTTCTTCTTCTTTCTGCCGTCTAAGCAGGCGGTTCCAGTCCCGCATGGTCATTCCCGAATTCGCCACCAGTTGTTCGAGCGCTTCCTCGGAACCGAAGCGCTCCGTGTATTGATCGACAATCTGGCGCACGGCGCTGTTAATCTGTTCCGCGGGTACCAGCACGCTGTCGCGGCGCGCGTAGGCGAGCACGACGCGCGTATCGATCATGTCATTCAACAGTTGGGTAGGCAGGTTTTCCGGCTCCTGCTCGGGCTCCTGATCGGGCTGCTGCATTCGAAACATCTTTACCGCTTCCAACACGTCGGAATAGAGAATGATCTCGTTATCCACCACGGCCACGACATAGTCCAGCAGCTCCTGCTGGCCATGGACCGGCCGGCCGGACAGGACCAGAACCAGGCCCAATGAAAACCAGATGTGACGCGTATTCGATAAAAAGGACATATCGCCCCCGGTTTTAGTTTACGGTTCCAAGGGTTCCGACTGCATAAGGTTCCCGTCAAAGATTTCCACGTCTGCGACCTGCCGCAGTGATTCCACGAATCGCCTGACAATATCGCGGCGCCGTTCCCGGAGCATCCGGTTTACGATCTCGCCGCGGACTTCATCCAGGGGAGGCAGAGTGCCGACCTCGCGGCGGTCCATGACCCTGAAGATGAACGAACCCGATTCGGACAGGACCGGGCGGGAAACCTGGCCGACATACATGGAAAAGACCAGTTCCCTTACGGACACGTCGCTGATATCCGCCTTTTTGAGATAGCCCAGATCTCCACCGTTGACGGAAGACGGGTGGATCGATCTCGTTCGGGCCAATTCCCCGAAGGTACCGCGTTGTCGGGCCACCTGGGTCCGGATCTGCCGCGCAGCAGCCTCGTCCGGTAAAACGATCACGGAGAGCTTGAGTTCCGGTTCATGGTAGATGAACTCCTGCTGGCGGTTCTCGTAATACTCGATCACCTCGTCGTCCGCTACCACCAGTAATGAATCCGAGAGAAGATGTTCCAGTACGGCGTTGGACAGATGGTCCCTTCGGATTCCGTTCAATTCACGGACCGTCTCGTCGTCGCTGTCGAGTTCGCGCCGCAACGCCTCCTGGTACAGCAACTCGGTCCGAATCCAGTTGGAAACCCAGTCCTTTCTCATTTGCAGCGTGGCGGCGGGAAGGGCCGCGGATTCCATTTCGGCTTCCATTTCATCGACCGTCAGCGCGGAACGATTCACCCGGGCGACGACCGTATCGGGATCCTCCGTCGCCGGCAGATACTGACACTGCGTGAACAGAAGGGCCACGTTTAATAGAACGGCACACCAGGCCACAGGTTTCATTCTGGTCTTGATACTCCCGAGGGAAGATCTCTTAGGGATAGCCGGGCAGGTATCATTAACGAATCACAGCAGTTTTTGCAACAGGTTTTTGGCCATGTCGACGCGTTCCAATTCCGAGTTGCCGGTCAGCCCGACCCTGATCTGGAAACAGTCTCCATGGGGAAACTCGATGTCCAGGGAAGGATCGTCTGTCACCCTCGCAATCCTGTCCCGTGAGGGATACAGGCCGTCCCTGTAGGTCATGGCCATCTCCGTCTTGCGGACCGTGAGCTGCTTCAATCCGATCTTTCCCGCGGCCTGCCTGATGGAAACCAGGTCGAAGAGAATCCGGGCCGGGCCGGGCAGCCTGCCGAACCGGTCCTGCATCTCGTCACGCAACGTGGCGATTTCCTGTTCATCCTCTACCTTGGAAAGCCGTTGGTAGAATCCAATCTTGAGTTTTCGATCCGACATATAGTCGTCGGGAATGTAAGCGCCCACGTGCAGGTCGATGGCGGGTTCCGGCGTCTCTTCACGCGTCTCGCCCTTCAGGTCCTGCATCGCCTCCTTCAACAGGCGGCAGTAGAGATCGAACCCAATGGCCGATATGAATCCGTGCTGCTCCGAGCCCAGCAGGTTTCCGGCGCCCCTGATCTCCAGGTCCCGCATCGCTATATGGAATCCCGATCCCAGCGCCGTGTACTCGGCGATCACCGCGAGTCGTTTGCGGGCGTCGGGGGTAACCGTGCCGGCGGAGGGGATCATCAGGTAGGCGTAGGCCCTGTGATTGGATCTTCCCACGCGGCCTCGAAGCTGGTACAACTGGGCCAATCCGAATCGGTCGGCGCGGTTAACCAGAATGGTGTTTACGCTGGGGATATCCAGGCCGGACTCGATGATCATCGTAGACACGAGGCAGTCGTACTTGCGATCCAGGAAATCGATCATCACCTGTTCCAGTTCCCGCTCCTGCATCTGTCCGTGACCAACGACGAATGAGACCTGGGGCAGGAGGCGCCGCAGGAACTCAGCCACCGCCTCGATGGACTGTACCCGGTTATGGACGAAGAAGACCTGTCCCCCCCGGTCCACTTCCCGCATGATCGCCTCGCAGATGACTTCTTCGTTGAAACGCACCACCTCGGTGTGCACCGGCAGCCGGTCCCGCGGAGGCGTGGTGATGAGGGACATATCCCTGGCGGTGACCAAAGACATGTGCAGCGTCCGAGGTATGGGCGTGGCGGTCATGGTCATGGCGTCCACGGTGGTTTTCAATTGCTTGAGCCGTTCCTTGTGGGCCACCCCGAACCTCTGCTCTTCATCGACCACCAACAGGCCCATGTCATGAAAGGCGATATCCCCCTGTATCAGGCGATGCGTTCCGATGACGATATCCACCTCACCGCTTTGCAGACCTGCGAGTACGGCCTTTTGTTTCCGGGGTGGGACGAACCGGCTCAGCATCTTGATGTTTACCGGGTAGTCCGCGAGACGCTCGGAGAATGTGGTCAGGTGCTGCTGCGCCAGGATGGTGGTCGGAGCCAGCACCGCTACCTGCTTCCCGTCCAGCACCGCCTTGAATGCAGCGCGGATCGCTACCTCCGTCTTTCCATATCCCACGTCTCCGCAGATCAACCGGTCCATGGGAACCGCATTCTCCATGTCCGACTTCACATCGGACGCGGCACGCTGCTGATCCGGGGTATCTTCGTAGATGAAGGACTCTTCCATTTCCCTTTGCCACGGCGTATCGCTCGAGAAGGCGAACCCTGGACTGGCCTGCCGGGCCGCGTACAGCTTTATCAGATCTTCGGCGATATCCTGGACGGCCTTTCGCGTGCGCTTCTTGGCCTGTTCCCAGGCTTTTCCGCCCAGCTTCGAGAGCGTGGGCACCTCGCCATCGGAACCGACGTATTTTTGCACCCGGTGCAACTGCTCGATGGGAATGAAAACCCGGTCGTCGCCGGCGTATATCAGCGTCAGGCAGTCCCGCTCAGTGTCATCCACGGCAATACGCTTCAAACCTACGTAGCGGCCGATGCCATGGTCTATATGGACGACGTAATCGCCTTCCTTGAGGCTGGTGAAATCCTCGATCACCACCCCCTCCTTGAACACCTTCCGGCGGCGTCTCCGGTACCGGTTGAAGATCTCCGCATCGGTCAGAACGACCAGTGGCAGGTCGGGGATGATGAATCCCGCGTGCATCGGACCGACTACCATTTCGACCTTCCGGGCGTCCGTTCCCAGGATCTCCCGCAGTCTTTCAGCCTGCCCCTCGTTGTCGCACACGACCACGATAAGCGTCCTTTTCGCGCTCCATTCCTCCAGACGGGACTTGAGCACGTCCATCGCGCCATGATATACACCCGATACCGCGGTACCGACGGTGAACCATCCTTCGGACGCCCGAGCGCCGCGAACCATGTCTATCGCGCCGTAGTAGGCCGACTCCTCCTTGAATCCACTCCATCCCATGATCGCTTCACCGGGTTCGGGAACCAGATCTCCAGCCTCCGTTCTCCGAACGCGGGCGTCTTCGTATTCTTCCGCGAACCGTTCCGCCTCACGCTCCAGTTCTTCGGATTCACACTGGATGATCAGCGTATGGTCCGGCAGGTAACTCATGATGGTGGCGGCGGAGGGATGGAAATAGGGCAGGTAGCGCTCACTGCCTTCGAACAAGCCGCCATCCTCGATGTGGGATACCAGTTCAGCCGAATCGATCGAAAGCGTCTCGCCGGCCTGACTGACG
Organism: bacterium; assembly: GCA_965225915.1. GTDB lineage: Bacteria > JAAXHH01 > JAAXHH01 > JAAXHH01 > JAAXHH01 > JAAXHH01. Next base: position 2,747,140 of record OZ245326.1, on the reverse strand, counting down.
CGTCGGACCACTTCGTCGCGGGTATCCGGATCATCGATCATTTCGCGGTTCGGGAGGATCGTCAATTCGGTGATGTTCTGCGACGACCGCTGGGAGTAAATATCGAATAGCCGGATCGATTCCACTTCGTCGCCGAAGAACTCGATCCTGCAGGGCTGGTCCACTCCGTGTGGATAAACGTCCACGATACCGCCCCGTATGCTGTAATTGCCCGGGGCCTGCACCATGTCCGTGCGCTCGTAGCCGAGCCGGTTACAGCGGGCTGTAAGCTCGCTCAACGGCAAGCCCGCGCCTTCCGAAACATGGAGGGTGGAGGCATCGAGGACAGCCGGCGGCATGGTGCGCTGCATGACGGCCCTGACCGTCGACACGACGAACAGCGGCCTGTTCTTCAGCAGGACATAAAGAGCCCCCATCCGCCGTCCCGATAGGTCTCCCGGCGGCGAAACCTGGTCGTAGGGCAGCACCTCCCATGGGGGAAACAGCGCAACGTCACCGGAGTCGAGCAGACCGGTCATGTCCTCGAACAGCTCCTCGGCGGTGGCCGTGTCTTCCACGACGACCAGCGTAGAGCCACCCCGTTTCCTGTGGGCGTGCGCGAGAAACAGGGACCGCGATGAACCGGCGAGGCCCGACACCCGCAGTGAGCAGTCGGCGTCGCCGACGGACTCGAGGTATCGCTGCACGACAGGCGATTTTTCTGAGATATCTAGAAGGTTGGACAGGCGCATACGAGAGAGGTTCGGCTACAACGGGTATTGCAGCCGACGGGTAATCCTCTTCAACACGTCCTCGTTTTGGGCTTCGAAAGACCGGGCTGTAATCATCTCGTACGCGGTAATGTATCGTCGGGCCGCTTCGATCCTGACCTCGTCCGGAATAGGTGGTACGGGACCTTCTCCGCGAAAACCGCGGTCGGCAAGCCACCCGCGGACGAATTCCTTGTCCAGCCTATCCGGTTCCCTGCCCCGTTCGAAACGATCTTTGTAGGTATCCTTTACCCAGAACCGGGAAGAGTCGGGGGTGTGGATCTCGTCGATCAACACGACCCGGTTGTCGAACAGGCCGAATTCGTACTTGGAATCCACCAGGATAAGGTTATTGGCGGCCGCCAGTTCTGTTCCATACTCGAACAGCGCCAGCGCCGCCGATTCCATTTCGCGGTACACCGCTTCGTCCACGAGTCCTCTTCGAAGCACCTCTTCTGCTGAAATGGATTCGTCGTGGCTGCCCTTCTCCGCCTTGGTGGACGGGGTAATGATGGGCCGGTCAAAAGGCTGGTTCTTTTTCATGCCTTCCGGAAGCACATGACCACAGAAATCGCGCTTCCCCAGGGAATAATGGTACCACGCCGAAGTCGTGGTCACACCGGTCAGATAGCCCCGGACCACCATCTCGACCGGGATCAGTCTGCATTCTTTGGCCACGAGGACATTGGGATCGGGCACGTCGATCAGGTGATTATCGATAATATGACGGGTCCGGTCGAACCAGAAGGCCGCGGTCTGGTTGATTACCTGGCCTTTAAACGGAAGCGCGCACAACACTCTGTCGAAGGCGGAAATGCGATCGGTGGTCACGATGATCCGTTTCCCGTTCAGACAATAGTTGTCCCTGACCTTGCCTTCGTATTTCTCGCCCAGGCCGAAGCTGGTTTCCTGTAGAACGTGTTCCAATTGTCTTTTGATGACGTCTTCAGACAACATGCCGCCGAGTAAGTCCTTTCTGGAGATTGTTCCGACCGTGAAACGGGTCGGCCATACCGTCATAACCGGTCCCGGATCGCTCCTTTACACTAATCCAGATCAACTAGAATGTCAAGCGGAAACAAGGTCCCGGGCACCAGCGTCACAGGCCATTTCCACCCGGGTTCCCGGCTCCGGTTACATTACCGGCAACGTCTATGTTTTTTCCCGCGAATTCGTTTTTTTCTGGACACCCATTCGTACCTCTCTATTATATTGACTTTAATGCTTCAGAAGAACTGTGTTATCCGGACTGTCCAGGCCGACCAGGCCGACCGGTTGATTCGGTGCCGATCTACATGAGTTGAATTCGCGTTTTTAAGGTATTATCCAGGAGGTTTATCATGTCCAAGCAGGCCTTACTGTCCTGTCTAAGCTTAATCACGTGCCTGTTTATGGTTTCTGCGTGCGCGGGACCGCCCAACGATGCTATGGAAGCTGCGGAAACAAAACTCAACGCGGCCAAGGAAGCCGAGTTCGACAAGTACGCACCGGCCGAGTACGAGGCCGCCGCTGCAGAACTCGCGAAGGCCCAGAACCACATGGACGCCGAGGAGTACAGCGAAGCCAAAACCGCCGCCGAGAATACCATATCACTCGTCGATGCAGCTGGCGAGGATGCCGAGGTGCAGAAGCAACTGACGAAGCACGACGTGGATGAAGCGCTCCCGGCTTTCATGGAACGCTGGGGCAAGGTTTCGAGCAGCATCGAGCAGGGCCGCGGCAGAGCCGGTCGTGAGCTTGCCCAAGAGGCGAAGGCCTTCGTCGACACCCTGCAGGTTCAACTCAATGACCTGAAGGCGGCCGACGAAAAGTGGTACGATCTCAAAATGCTGCTTGAATCGGCCAACATGACAGCGGATAGTTTCGCGGAACGAGCCGGCGGTTGACCGGTGGCGTTCTTTAAGCGAAACCCTTGATTACAGAAAGCCGTCTGATGATTCATCGTCAGACGGCTTTTCTATTGCCGGCGCCGGCCGGTCTGAACCGACATCCAAATGGTTGTTGACAATTTCAGGGTGGATACATAGAATCACACTGGTTTTGAACTATACCCGTCACCGAGCAGGATCCGGATACAGGAGCAATGCATGAGCTTGACAGAGTTACTGGACGAAAGTGCTGTCCTGGTCAACCTCAAGGCCACCCAGAAACAGGAAGTGATCGAGGAACTGGCCGAGGCACTGACCGCGTCCGGCAAGATCAGCGACAACAGGGAGGTGCTCCAGGCCGTCCTGGAACGAGAAAAGATCATGAGCACCGGGATCGGAAAAGGGGTCGCCATACCCCACGGCAAGTGCAAGGCCGTAGACAAGCTGGTCGGCGTGCTTGGGATCAAGAAAGAGGGCGTCGACTTTCAATCCCTCGACGAACAACCCGTCTTTCTCTTCTTCCTGCTCGTCTCTCCCTTGAATGTTTCCGGTCCCCATATACGGGCGCTCGCCCACATTTCCCGCCTGCTGAGACACGATAACCTTCGAAAACGGCTGATCGCAACGGAAACCCCCCGCGAGGCCCTGGAACTCATCGCCGAAGAAGAAGAGAACATGTAATAAGGTCCCGTTCCCCGGGCCGTCCGTATTTCACACGATAAGCAAAGGATAGAGCAGTGGCACCTGTGTCCAGGATCGATGGCCGGGAGACCGACCAGTTGCGTCCTGTTGAGATTCGACGCAATTACCTCCGGCACGCGGAAGGATCCGCGTTGATTTCCATGGGCGGCACGACCGTGCTCTGTTCGGCGAGCGTGGATGAGAATGTACCTCCCTTTCTGAAAGGGAGTGGCAAGGGCTGGGTCACGGCGGAATACGGCATGTTGCCACGCAGCACGAACACGCGGGTATCCCGCGACGGCCGGCGCGGCAGCGTTTCCGGACGCACGCAGGAAATCCAGCGGCTCATTGGAAGGTCGCTGCGTGCCGTCTTCGACCTGGACAGCCTGGGGGAACGGTCCATCCTGATCGACTGCGACGTGATCGAGGCCGACGGAGGTACGCGTACCGCGTCGATCACGGGCAGTTTCGTGGCGCTGTGCGACGCGGTGAAATGGCTGTCGAACCGGGACCTGCTCGACAAGGACCCCATCCGGGACGCGGTCGCCGCAATCAGCATGGGGATCATTGGCGGCGTGCCCATGCTCGATCTCTGCTACGACGAGGATTCCACGGCGGACGTCGACATGAATCTCGTCATGACGGGAGGCGGTGACCTGGTCGAAATCCAGGGTACCGCCGAACACCACCCCTTCTCCACGGATCAACTTTCCGCCATGCTAGAACTCGGCAAACAGGGTGTAAACCAACTGATCGATCTTCAGAAGCAGGCGCTGGACCGGGACTAGGACGCGTACATGACCATTGTCCTGGCCACGCGAAACCAGGGTAAAATCGCCGAAATCAAGGCGCTCCTTCCCGGCGTAAGGGTCCAGCCGGCCGCTTCCTACCGGGGTTGTCCCGAACCGGACGAGACGGGTAGGAACTTCGGGGAAAACGCCCTCATCAAGGCTCGGGCCGTCGCGCAATTCACGGGCAGGGCCGCCCTGGCGGACGACTCGGGACTTGAGGTCGACGCCCTGGACGGGGCGCCTGGAGTCCGGTCGGCCCGATACGCCGGCATCGACGCCACCGACCGTGACAACATCCAACGATTGCTCGACGCTCTGGACGGGATTCCTGACGCCGACCGAACGGCCCGGTTCCGGTGCGCCATGGCGGTCGCGGCACCGGACGGACGCACCTGGACCGCGGAGGGCGTCTGCGACGGCCGCATTATCCGTGTACCGCGGGGCGGGGCGGGATTCGGCTACGATCCGCTGTTCGTTCCAGCGGGTTACAAAAGCACATTCGGCGAACTGGACACGACCGTTAAAAACCGGATCAGTCACCGGGCAATCGCGCTTCGCCGTATCCTCAGTGTCCTTCATGCACTGCGGGATACACCAGATTGAACCGAAGAGGGATTCCATGAACAAATGGACCCGGGAAAAGGCCCACGCCTGGTACCGGGAAACGGGCGTTGTACGCGGCTGCAACTACCTGCCGCGCACCGCCGTGAACATGACCGAGATGTGGCAGGCGCCCACCTTCGACTCCGAAGCCATCGACCAGGAACTGGGATGGGCGACGGCGGGCGGCTACAACAGCGTGCGCATCTTCATCCAGTACCTGGTATGGGAAGATGACCCCGAAGGCGTGAAACAACGGCTGGACCGGTTCCTGGCCATCGCGTCGCGGCACGGCATCAGCGCCATGATCATCCTCTTCTGCGACTGCTTCTTCGGGGGACGGGACCCCTATCTCGGACCGCAGGACGAACCGGTGCCCGGTGTGCACAACAGCCAGTGGGTGCCGAGTCCGGGTTTCGAACGCCTCGGCGACCGGGACGCCTGGCCGGGCCTCGAGCGATACGTCAAGGACATCGTCGGCAGCTTCCGCTCGGACCAGCGCGTGCTGGTCTGGGACCTGTACAACGAACCGGACGATGAACTCAGGAGCCAGCCGCTCGTCGAAGACACCTTCGCATGGGCGCGTTCCGTCGGCCCCATGCAGCCGCTCACCACGGGATCCTGGACGTGGAACGCCTTCGACGACGATCTCTCTTCACGCCTTTTCGAATTGTCCGACATCATCACCTTCCATTACTACGATTCCGTGGACAAAATCGGTCCCTTCCTCGCCAGGTGCGCAACGTACGACCGACCCGTGATCTGCACGGAATGGTTGCGCCGGCATCACGGCAATACCTTCGCGGACATGTTGCCCGTGTTCGCGGAACATCGGGTAGGATGGTACAACTGGGGACTCGTGGCCGGCAGGACGCAGACCTACCTGGCCTGGGAATCCAGGAAGGGTGATCCCACCCCGCCGGTCTGGCAGCACGACATGATGCATCCCGACGGCACCCCGCTAGACCCTCGGGAACTGGATCTCATCAGGGAATTCGAGTTCACCGGTTGATCGGCGATTCAACGCGGTGGCCCCTGTCATCCCGCCTTCATTGAAATCAACAACCTAGGAATGACCAGCGGAAAGGTATCGCGGCCGGTTGACGTACCGGACCGTCTCCATATCCAGGTGGACCCGTGTAGCCGGCGGCAGCACCACGAGCAGGCGTGTGTCGTCGACCTGCATGGACTCGGCCTTCACCGCGGCCGGCGGCGCGGCATATGCGCCCGTGGCGCCGGGATAGGGGGTGTCGGTCGTGTCGTAGACTACCCTGCGGAACTCGTGCTCGGCCAGTCCGCCGGCTTGCACGATGACCCGCCTCGTTTCGGTGTGATGCAGATTGACCAGGGTTGCACCAACGCGGGACGGTTCGATTGTATCGATGAGCGCGGCCGTGTCGGCGGGCAGTCCTGGACGGTTGCGGTCGGCGTCGTAGTACCGCAGCCGCGCGTTCAGGATTCCGCCGTAGTAGATGACCTGGGGACATCCCATGGTGAGCTGCACCAGCGACTCGGTGATTACGGGCTGTACCTGCTGCCAGAGGTGTATTTGCGGTCCCGCCTCCAGGTCCGAATCGTCTGCGCGGATCTGCGCCAGGCGATGGCAGACCTGGGCATGGGTGGCGCCCAGCATCCGCTCCGGGTAGTCCGGGTTTTCGCCTTGCAGGTAGAGCCACCAGGGTTCGTCGTGGTGCATGTCCCCCTTGTCCCTGAAGGGAACCACGAAGGACCAGTCATAGCCGCTGCGTTCGCGCAGGTAATCCATGCGCGCCCGATCCTCGTCCGCTTCCGACACGTTCCATACATTCAAGGGGTAGGTCACGGGCATGGGCTGGTAGTCCATCCAGCCCTGGTCGCCGTACCGGTACGGCGTCAGAAAGGTCCGCCGATCCGGACCGAGGGTCCGGTCGACCCCGATAAAGTGTTCCCGTATGCTCATCTGGGACGCCATTTCGTCGAAATGGCCGTCGATCCCTTCCTCGAGCACGCGGTCAATCATGCCCCTGGGCAGGTCGAAATAGCCGCTGTCGCCGGTGAGCATGTAGGCGTTATTGGCCGCGGTGATGGCGGCGAACCCCAGGCTGTAGAATCCGTGGGGCCAGGTCCAGCCGTAGAGCCCGCCGTACCATTTTCCATTGTGCAGGGCGCCCACGCGCCCGTCCAGACCCACGTTATCCGGCATGAGCCCGCCATTTTCCCGGGCGCGCTTGAGCCAGGCTTCCACGTACTCCAGCAGCCAGTTCCTGTACTTGTCATCGCCGGTCATCAAGTAGGCGTTCATTATGAGTCCGTTGACGTTCAGGTTGTTGCCCACGTCCCCCTCGCGAAACCGGGAGGCCATGGCCCTGCCCATCGCCCGCGCCTTCGCGGGGTCCTGGAGATCGTCGACCTGCGTAATCCCCGGGACGTCGCTCAATGGCAGGCCATAGACCCGCATGCCGCCCTGTCCGGGATTGTAAGACATCCGGCTGTCGTCCTCGCTCATCCCCCAGGCGGGTCCACCGCTTCCGTTCTGGGGCGCACGGATAATGCGATGCACCGGATCGTAGTTCAGTGCGTCGGGGAATTCGTTCAGATAGAAGCCGGCGAAACGCCGGGCGCGGTCGTGCAGCTTGGGATTGTGAGGGTCGGCAAGGCAGAGATGATAGAAATAGATGTAGCTCTCGCTCTGGTGAAACTGGTCGTACCCCCGTTCGTACTCCCGGTAGATCCGCCCGAAACGGGTCAGTTGCCGGGTGATCGCGTCCCAGTGCCGGTCGGCCGCCTCCAACAGGTGATCACCGCCTCCCAGGCTGTAAAGCTGCGCAAAATTGGTGAATGATTCGTAGAAATCATCCATCCCGTCCCGGCTTCCCGTCCACGTGTCCGCCCATATCAACGACCCGTCCTCGCGGGTGTACTTTTCGATGTAGGGATGAACCGCTTCGTTCATCGCGTCGATGAGCTTCCGTTCGAGAATCGCCCAGGAAGGCGTAATCTCGTAATGGATGCGGGCCGTTATGGTTTTCATCGATGGCTCCGTTCGTTCAGAAGAGATAAACCGACCGGTATGGGTTCGACTAGAGGCGAGTCCGTGCACCGGCGTAAACCGTTTGCTCTGCGTATCCCGGGAATGCATTTTATCGATACATGGTTATTGAAATTGCATGGTTGAATCAACCGGTTTTGTAATCAAGCCAATCCAACATCCATCAAGGAAAAGAGGCTCCTTACATGTTTGAAAAACCCTTTCCGGCCATGGTCGTCGGCTCCATGCCCCGCCCGAGTTTCTTTCGCGACATGGTGGACCGGTTTCTGGTGGAAGGTGGTTCCGACGAGGAGCTGCAGCGCCTGATGGACCGGGCCATCCCCTACGTGGCCGCCGTGCAGGAAGCGGCGGGGCTCGACGTCATTTCCGATGGGGAATGGCGGAGGAAGTCCTATATTGGCGTTATCGCGGACATGGTTACGGGATTCGAACTGCAGAAGGTCCACGTGGACTCCTACCGCCACGGCGCCTACGTGGGGTATACCGTCACCGGCCGGATCGAGCCGGTCAGCCCGGGTCTTTTTGCCCGGGAGGCCCGTTTCCTGAAGAAGTGCACCGACCGGGATATAAGGGTCGCGCTGCCCACCCCCAGCCATATCGGCGTGGTAAACTGGGACCCTGAACGCTCGGTGGACGCCTATTCCACCATGAGCGAGTGCGTGGAAGCCCTGATCCCTATCATCCGGCAGGAAGTGTTGCTTCTGCGCGACGAAGGCGTGCGCTATATCCAGTTCGATGATACGACCATCGGCCGCATGTACGATTCGATCCGAAAGGGTGGCGCATTTGTTCCCAACTACCCCGACGAGGTTGCTTACGCCGTCGACACGCTGAACCGTGTGGTCGAGGGCATTGAAGGCGTGCACCTGTCCCTCCACCTCTGCGGTAAACGCCCCCTGGACGCATCCGGCGAAAAGACCGGATACAATTCACTCCTGCCCGGTATAAAGGACTTGAACGTCGACATGCTCATGTTTGAACTCAGCGAGGCAACGGACCGCGACATAGAACTGCTGAGCGAACTACCGGATAGTATGGATATCGGCGTCGGCTGCCTGCATTCCAAGCAGGCGGGCATCGACACGCCGGAGGAAATCGTGGAACGGGTCGAACGGGTACTGGAAGTAGCCGCACCTGAACGGATCGCCATTCACCCGGACTGCGGCTTTGCGCCCGGTACCTTCTGGGACATTCCGCTGGAAGAAGCGTACGAGAAACTGCGCAACGAAGTGATCGCCGCCGAGCGACTCAGGGCTAAGTATGGTTGAACGCGCCCAGGCGATCAGGGAGAATCGGAATCCGTCGGCGCGGCGACGCCTATCTGCACAATACGCGCCTGGTCCACCCCCGCGGCGGCCACGTACTTGAAGACCTTGCCGTCCAATTCGCGGGACATGAAATCCTGGTCGACGGCAGTACGGTCGCCGGTCAGCAGACTCGCGAATGGCGCCGCCTGGGAATCGGATTCCGGATCGGTCGGAAAGGCGAATTCCGCCCCCGGGATATTTGAATAAACCACCTTGCCGTTCTCGTCGCTCACCCAGAATTCACTGATGGCGGAGCCGTCGGCAACCGCGGTTAGTACACCGTTTATCTCATCTGCGCTCATGCCCGCCTTAACCGCGGACGAGAGGTAATGCGCCGTCAACATGGCTTCGGCGGCCATGTGTTCCGAAAGCATGTTTTCTGCAGCAACTTCCATGGACATGGCTATGTCAGCGGCGGGTGCCGTTTCTTCGGCAGGAGGAACGATCTCGGCGCAGCTGATACTGAAGACGGCAATACTCAATACGAGTATCCACGCAATATGTAATCGATTCAAGGTGTTTACTCCATTCGAGTGTGATCAAACAGATCGGCTTTGGAGGATGCAATATCCCGGCATTCCCCTTTACGAAACCCGGCTTTAACAGACATACTCGTTCTTTCGCTGACATTCAGGCCGACAGGCCAGCGACCCAGTCTGTCAGTTCCTTCATATCGGACCCGGCCGCCCCGGTCCAGTACACGCAGTGTTTCCATGCGCTCTGTCCAGGCGGTGCCGTTCGGCGTCAGGTGTTCAAAAAAAGAACTCAGGAGAAACGCAAAAAACCTGTTGCAGGCCTGGTCGCGATCGATCAGCGTGTTGTCCAGGTCAAAAAAACCGCGTTACGCGCAGCGAAAATCGAGCCGACCGTTAGCGCCATCCTCTTCTACCCGTCCTGACGCAGGCAGTCTTCGACAGCCTTCCGCGCCTGTTCGGCCAGACTGCGCCGGTCACGTGTCGTATATCCCTCCGTGTCAATGGACGGTCCGATTCGCAACGCTACTTGCGCGTCCGGCCGAATCTTCATGCTGCCTCTGACGAGTATGTCAAAGCTACCGGATATACCCACGGGAACCACGGGCACGCCCGATTCTATCGCGAGGAGAAAAGCGCCGGTCTTGAACGGCTGCAGTTCACCCGTAAGGGTTCTTGTGCCTTCCGGGAAGACCACGGCTGGATATCCCTCCCTGATCTGTCGCGCAGCTTTCTTCAAACTCCGTATGGCTTTCTTGGGATTGGAGCGGTTGACGCTGATGTATCCGGCCAGTCTCATGCACCAACCGAGGACGGGTATGTGGAAGAGCGAGTCCTTGGCGATGATTCTGAACTGTATGGGCAGCGAACCGAACAGGATGGGAATATCCGCCGCGCTGGCGTGATTGGAGACCAGCACGCAGGGTTTCCCCGCCGGGATGTTGTCCAGGCCATCCAGGCGGACCGGAATGCGTCCCACCCATAACAGCGTACGCGCCCACCAACGGGCGAACCAGTGCACCAGCCTTCCCGACGGGTTGAACGGGGACAGGATCATGGCGGTCACGCCGAACACCGAGGTGAAGACTAGAACGCTGATGATTTGGAGGAATGAATAAACTGCGGACACGCGAGGCACCTGTTTCTATGAAAAATGGAAACGTGTCTGGCCTTTCCAGATTATAACCCATTTACGCGAAAAATCCAGCGTCATTTGGAAGTCGGCCAGCAACATCGCAACGGCCGCGCAGCACCCGCGGCATTCGAGATCGCGGACGGTCTTCCGACTGATTAGAACATAGACGCGACCTGACACGCACAGCCTGAAAACGAAACATGCTTCTTATTGCGGATGCGGAAATTGCGGAGGCGCTCATCTGGCACCTCTGGCAGGAACGCCTTCCCCGGGCGGGAAGGCTCAGACTGACCGACGGAAGAACGCTCAGGCTCTATCATCCCGGTACGCTGAACCCTGACAGCGGTCCCGATTTCCTCCGGGCGGTCCTGTCCTTCGGGCCCGGTAAACGCATTAAAGGCGATGTGGAAATCCACGTCAGGCCGGCCGACTGGCGGCGACACGGCCACACCCGGGACCCACACTACAATAACGTGGTGTTACACGTCGTGATGTGGCACGACGAAAAGATCCCGGTCGTCCAGAAGCAGAACGGGCAGTACATCCCCACGCTGGTGCTTTCCGAACACTTTCAGCACGGGCTGGACCGGATACGAAAGCAATACCGGCGGAGACTGGAAACCGCGGACCAAACTGGATACCCCTGCCAGGGTCTGGTGAAAAGGCTGTCCGTCGAACGCGTTCATGCACTCTTGAACCAAAAGGGGACCGACCGGTTTCAGCGCAAGGCCGAGGCCATGTCCCGGAGGATGACACGGGTTTCCGCGGAACAAACCCTCTTTGAATACGCGATGAGAGCCGCGGGATATGTGAAGAACGCCGAGGCTTGCCAGGCCCTCGCCCGCTGCCTGCCCATGGCCGTGATCAGGTCCTTTGTTGGCACGGGAGGCGGTCATCGAATCGTCGATTTGCAGGCCATGCTATTTGGTGTCGCCGGTCTATTGCCTTCCCAGCGGCTTGTATCCTGTGCGGATTGCCGGGACGACCCCTACGTACGTGAATTGGAAGAACGCTGGGATGCCAGCAGGCGCTCCATCCCCGTCCGGTCCATGCACGAACATGACTGGTTGTTTTTTCGCCTGAGACCGTTTAACTTTCCGACGGTCCGCCTTGCCGGTATGAGTTACTTTATCGCTGCAGGCCTGCAGGACGGTCTCGATTCGCAATTCCTAAGTCCACTGAATTCCGGTGTGGACCAGGAACCTTTCGTGTTACTGCGGCGTGTCGCGCACAAGCTCGACGAAATGACCAGGCCGCTTCCGGGAGATTACTGGTTGAAGCATACGGTGTTCGGAGAGGCTACGCGATCCGCCCGGACGGCACTGATCGGCAGGGACCGGCAACGAAGCCTGGTAGTCGACGTCGTCCTTCCCTTTATCTACGCCCTGGCGGAACGGGATCGCCTGAAGGATCGGATGCGGATCGTGCGCGATATGTACACGGGTTACGGCAGACAGGCAAACAACAGCGTGATCCAGTCTATGACGAACCTGCTGTTTCATGATGCCCCGGAGAAGAAGGCAACGATCGACCGGGCCGTCCTGCAGCAGGGTTTGCTGCAGATTGACCGGGAGACCTGCCGGAACAAGGTCTGCGGCCAATGCGTGATGAACGGGGCGGTACATCTCCCACGGCGGAACAATGGATAACACGAATCCGGATGGTGTTGAATGCAAGACGGAATTCAAGGGCCATCAGATCAGGATATTCAGCACCTGGACCCAGGATGCGCGGCTATACGTTGACGGTGTATGCCGAGACCGGAGTATCCAGCGCGTGTCTCTTCGCAAAACCCGGATATTGAGTACGACGTTGCGGGTCGGTGCCGACGATTATCTCGTGGAAGTGTTTGCAAAAGCGCTTTTGAGCGTTAAATTACAGCTACGAATTAACGGCAGGCAGGTAGCCGGAGAAGTCCTATAGGCCATGCACGACAAGTGGACCGGGAGTCCGGTCAGTACGCAAGTTAGCGGGAGGAGCAAGATGCCGGAGACGCAGTGGATGACGCTGCTGGAAACTGCGGACCTGATGAAAAGGCTGCCCACCCAGGTCACGAGAATGTGCGAAGACGGTAAACTCGAGTATTACAGGGAGGATGGCCGGTACTTCGTATCCAGGGAATCCATCGACCTGTTTATGCATCCCCGGGCCGGCGCGTCAACTACGCGTCTGACTGGCGTGCCCGAGGTTGGCGTTGATCGGGAATCGACCGCTTTGAAGACTTCGGAGGCGGATGTAGACTATCCCGATCGCGCCGGTACCGATGTCTACGTAGAGGACACGTCAGCGGGGGCCGACAGTCACACGGATTCGATTCTAGGGGCCGACGGAACGTCGCGCAGGAAGTACGGGCGGGCGCCGGAAGATTTCGGTGCGTCGTCACAGACTGTCCCCGAACCCGAAACCGTGAATGGGCAGGAGGGCGCGGGCGCCGTCGCGGAGGAAGAAACGGGTACGTCCACCGAAGAACCCCCAGCTGCACACGAGGACACCGTGGAGACGGTTGACTCCGTTGATGAAGACGAGAACGGGGAAGCCTTCGAATCAGCGAATCAGCTTCTGCGTGGTGATTCGCATGAGGTAGCTGAAGAGGCCATAGACTCGCTGTACGCGGTGGAGGAAATCGGGACCGCGGAAGAACCAGAGGCCGTGGCGACACAGGAAACCACGGGAACGCCAGAAGCCGCGGAGGAGCCGGTGGCTGTAAAGGCGCCGGAAGCTGTGGAGGAAAAAGGCGAGGCGCCGGAAGCCGTGGAGGAAACGAACGCGGTCGATCAGGAGCAGATGGATTCTGAAGGCACGCCTGCGGAGCCGGTTGACGGTGCACAGCAAACCGAAGAGACTCCGATTTACAGCGATACCGGTTCGGAACAGTCGACACAGGAAACCGATCAAGAGGTATCCACCATGATCCCGGATGAGTCCACCCACCAGGTGACGGAAATCCTCGCGGACATCCGAGAGGCTATTGCACGGCACGCGGAGGCCCACAGGGCTTTTTGCGACGAGGTATCCGGCCTGGCGGACGCCCTCGAAAGCACGTTTTCGAGCGGCGAAGACAAAACGAGCGAGCTGACCCGGGAGATTTCCAGTCTCCTGGCCCGGTACGCCAAGCGATAGCGAACTTTCAGCCGCAAGGTATGTTCAGGTTTTCCAGAGCATTCCGCAACGCTTCCCGGTGTGCTTCGTCTCGTTGCATCGGGTTATTGGTCAGCACGTAGTCTGTCGGGTACCATCCGCGCATCTTCTTCACCATGGCCGCACTGTGTTTATAAGCCGGCACAGGCGGCTGGAATGCCACACGCCCCAGGAATTCCATCCTGTTCCCCAGATCGAGATAACGGTTTCGGTCGCTATCCCTCAAGGCGTCCGCGAGTTCCCGAAACATGTCGGGCATGAAGGTCGCAATACCCAGCAGCGCGTCACTTCCGTTGAAGATCATGGATGCGAAATCGTAGTCATTTCCCGTGTATAGTTTCTTCCCGATTCGATTGATCTTCCGGAGCAGAACCCACTCCATGGACGGATCGAGGGAGGAGTGCTTCGCCCCCGCCCACTTGTCTCCCTCCAGGATCTCGACCAGCGCTTCATCCGGAAACATCCAGCCGTTCGGCGCGAACACCGGGCTGAGTTCGAAAGCCTTGAGTCCACCGCGAGAGGCCTCGGCCAGTCCCTGGTAGACACAGACGACCGTGGCGGCATCCGCGTTTTTCAGCCGCTCCGTCTGGAAAACGATCGGACTGGCGCCGTACCGCTGTTCGAGTCGCTCGATTTTGGCGCGGTACGCGCGGATGATGTCCTCGATACCGTCGCCCGTGATTTCGTCCTCGACATAAACACCCGCTGTAAACGCCCTCCCGTTCATGACTTCCCGGGTGACTTCCAGGCCCCTTGTCTGTTGATCCAGTGTACAGTGGTTGATCTGGTAGGTATCCATGAGCACCGCGGGTTCAATTCCGAACCGGGCGGTTCTTTCCAGGTCCTGGGCGAAGACTTCGAAATCGATTTCACCAGCTTCGTTTACCGGTACGGACAACGCCGCGATAATGTGAGGCTCTCTTCCGAACCCCCTCGGTTTGTTCAATAGCTCGCTCATTGATTCATAATCTCCTGGGATTCTGTTATTTGGATTTCATTTTCATCTGTGTTTCTCCACGTCGACCCGGTCGCAGAAAGGCGACAGGCTACAGCGGCTGCAGAAGGGCGAAACGGGTTTGCACAGGTTCTGTCCGTACATGACGAGCAGGTCATTATATCGAATCCAGTATTCGGAGGGCAACTTTTTTCTCAACGCGGATTCCGACTGGTCCGGATTCCTGGCGGCGATATAACCCCAGCGGTTTGAAATGCGGTGTACGTGCGTATCGACGCAAATACCAGGCTTGTCGTATCCGATCGTGACGACGAGGTTGGCGGTCTTCCTTCCCACACCGGGCAACGTAACCAGGGTGTCTATATCGTCCGGAACGATACCGTGGAACTTATCTACGAGGATTCGGCAGATCTCCAGGATGTTCCGGGCTTTTGTCGTATGAAATCCCACGGGATATATGGTTCTGTCCACGGTTTCTTCGGGCAGCGTCAGCATCGTCTCGGGGTTGTCGGCCAGTCCGAATAGCCGTTCACAGGCCACCGCCGTCGTCTCGTCCTTCGTTCTGAGGCTGAGTACGGTTCCGATCAGTATGCGAAAAGGATCGCTCCGTGTCTGCTCGGCCACCAGCGTCAAGGCCGTAACGGTCCACCTGGACGTCTCATCTTCCAGGATGGAAATCACTTCGTGGATATCCCGGTCCTTCATCCCTTCGGCTCCACTTCGTCGGAATTCGTGTCCCACGGCGCAAACAGGCTGTGTTCGATTCCGAGCAGGCTCAATACGCGGCCGGCGATGAAATCAGCCAGGTCTTCGAAGGTGGACGGCTTCTGGTAGAATGCCGGCATCGCCGGCACGATTTGCGCCCCGGCTTCGCCGGCGGCCAGGAGGTTTCGCAGATGGATGAGGTTCAGCGGCGTTTCCCTGGGTACCAGTACGAGGGGACGGTTCTCCTTGAGTGTTACGTCCGCCGCCCTTTCGATCAAGGTGGAAGACGTGCCGTGGGCGATGGCGGCCAGCGACTTCATCGAACAGGGTATAACGACCATCCCTTCGGTGCGCACGGACCCGCTGGCGATCGGAGCCGCCAGGTCGCCGATCTTGTATTCCGTGAGCATTCCGTTACAAACACTCGATCCGTACAGACAGGCCAGCCTTTCCTGCAGTTCGTCTCCCGCCGCAAGGCCGGTCTCTTCCCTGAGTACATACCGGCCGAAACCGGACAGCACGACGCTGACCTGGTGACCGCCGATCAGCAGGGCGCGAAGCAGTCGCAGGGCGTATAGTCCTCCGCTCGCTCCGGTCACGGCAACTACGACATGTTTCATGGCCGCTTATCCCCCCAGTATACAGTGGCTATGCCCAGAGAAAGATCGCGCCAGCCCGTATCCACGAATCCGGCGCGGTTCATGAGCAACCGGAAATGTTCCCTGGCCGGAAACCCGGCCACAGATACCTGCAGATACCGGTAAGCGTCCGCATCCCCCGAGATCATGCCGCCGATCCACGTCATCACGTACGTGGCATAGAACCGGTAAAGGTGGCTGATGATTGGATACCTGGGATGGGAAAGTTCCAGCACCACCAGCCTGCCTCCTGGTTTCAATACACGCCACATGCCGTCCAGTCCCGCGGCCATATCTGTGAAATTGCGAACGCCGAAGGCAACCATGACGCCGTCGAAGACCGCGGACCGAAAAGGGAGCGTTTCCGCGCTGCCGCCGACGAATTGAACGGGAAGATCTGTACGGCCCGCCATCTTCGTCCGGCCTATCCGCATCATCTCCTTGGCCACGTCCACCCCGATGATCGATCCAGGTTTCCGCTTTCCCTTCAGCGCTTCCAGCGCCAGGTCGCCCGTGCCGATGCCCACGTCGAGCAGCCGGTCGCCCGTGGAAACGTTCAATGCGCGCAGGGCCGACCTGCGCCACAGGATGTCGCTGCATCCACTCAGCAAGTGGTTAAGCAGATCATACCGGTGCGCGATACGATCGAACATGCAGCGGATGCGCTGGGACTTTTCGTTGGTGCGACTCATATCGGCCACAGGATATCGCCCAGCGTGAAACCGAAGTAGACTATGCTGACGAGACCGTTCGTGTTGAAGAACGCGATGTCTATTTTCGAGAGATCGTCCGTCTTCACGAGCCGGTGTTCGTAAACCAGGATCCCCGCTACCAGCGCCGTGCCGCAAAGATAGAGCACGTGCAGATCGAAAACATGGTAGACGGCCAGCAGCGCCGATACGGTGGCTACATGGAGCAGGCGGGCCGTCACCAGTGCCGACCGGAGTCCCAGGCGCCGGGGTATCGAGTGCACACCGTGTGACACGTCAAAGTTGTAGTCCTGGCAGGCATATATAATATCAAATCCCGCCACCCACGTCAACACGGCCGCGGTGAGCCAGAGGGGCGCCGCATCGAAGGAGCCGGTTACCGCGATCCACGCTCCCATGGGCGCGATGCCCAGGGCAAGGCCCAGGACCAGGTGGGTCGCCCAGGTAAATCGCTTGAAGAAGGAGTAGGACAGGATCACCAGCAGGGCGAGGGGCGACAGCATGAGGGAGAGCGGATTGAGCTGGTAGGCGGCGAAGGCGAACAGCACGCACCAGATCGCCACGATAACGGCAACGGCACGGGGAGAAATCCATCCCCTTGGAAGCGCCCGGTCCCGGGTGCGGGGATTCTGGGCGTCCATCTTCCTGTCGGCGAGACGGTTGAAGCCCATGGCCGCGCTCCGCGCGGACACCATGGCGACGACGATCCAGGCAACCTGCTGCCATTCGATTCCGTGACTTTTTGCGGCCAGCGCGGCGCCGGCCAGCGCAAAGGGCAGCGCGAAGATACTGTGGGAAAACTTGATCATTTGACCGAACACGGCAATGGATCCGATTACGGACATGGACTGTATTAACCTTTGCTTCATTCAAAGCTTCTCACGTAATGGCCGGGCTTTCATTGACCTTGCGTTTTTCTCGTGCCTTGAACCAGTAAGTCACCCCCTCCACCAGCGCGTCAGCATGGGAAAATACCTCCGATCTTGCGGGAAGGGAATCCAGGAACAAACCTCCGTAGGCCGTGCTGATCACACGCTGGTCCAGTATCGTGACGACACCGTAATCTCTCGTGGAACGGATGAGCCGGCCAAAACCCTGTCTGAACTTGATGACCGCCTCCGGCACCTGGAATTCAAGAAAACTGTTGCGACCGGCTTCCTCCAGTCGTTCCACCTGCGCCTGGACCAGGGGTTCGGTCGGCACGGCGAAGGGCAGCTTGACCAGGATGACCATCTCAAGCGCTTTCCCAGGTACATCGACCCCTTCCCAGAAACTGTCGGTGCCCAGCAATACGGCGGTGTCGGATCGGCGAAAGCGATCCAGCAACGCCGACCGCGGTCCTGACGTGCCCTGCGCCATCGCAACCACACCGCATTCCGCCAGGGGCGGGTCGATGTCCTGAAAAGTCCGGTTTAACTGGCTGTAGGATGTGAACAGCACCAAGGTGCTGCGCCTCGTGGATACAACCAGGTCCAGGATGAGCCGGCTGATCGCGGTCTGAAAAACTTCGGACCTGGGAGATGGAAAGTTCGCTGGTACGCCGACCAGCACCTGGTCCTCGTAATCGAAGGGCGAACCTATACCCTGGACCTGCAGGCGCGGGGAAGCTATCCGATCGAGCCCCAGCCTTTCGATCTGGTAGTCGAACCTTTCACCGACCGTCAGCGTCGCGGAGGTGAGCACGACGGTTCGCATGGAGCTGAACAGATCATCATGCAACCGGTCCGCCACCTGGAGTGGAGCGCCGGTCAGGAGGCAGGACATGGGATGGGTCCGAGAGGCTTCGACCCAGTAAACCCTGTCTTCTTCTTCCGCCGAGGTCAGCAGGTACAGGCGCTCCTCCATTTCCCTGCAGAATTCCATGGCGGCCTGAACCGCGTTCATACGGGCTTCCCGGTCATCCAGCCAGGAATCGGGAACGTAATCCAACGTCCCGTGTAGCGTGCCAAGGGCCTCGCGCAGGCTTGCGCAACCTCCTATGAGAACCGGCGCCGATGATCTCAGGATCTCGGCGTAGTCGTCGTTGGCCCGGTATCTTAGTTTCGTCTTCTGGGTCGACCGTTCGGCGGAATGGCCGTGTGCTTCGTCGCTGGCGATGCGGAAGAACTCCTCGATCCGGCGGTTCACCTCCATGAGGCGGTCGATGGCCATCCGGGTACCCGCCGCCAGCGGGGTCTTCCACTCCTGGTTCTCCGCGCCCCGGGAAGCCAGTCTGTCCAGCCCCGCAAGCACGCCAGCGCCGCCGCGCTCGGGGGTGTACATCTTGCTCAACACGTTGCGCATGCGCCAGCCCCCGATTTCCAGGGTCAGGTGTTGTACAGCGGCCCGCTCCAGGTTATGGGCTTCATCGACAATGAGATGAGTATATCTGGAAAGCACGGCATGGTCGGCCTGCAGATCGGAAAACAACAGGGCATGATTGACGATGACAACATGAGACGCCATCGCGGCCCCCCGAACACGGTTGACGAAGCACTCCTCCTTGAATACGCACCGGGGGCAGGCGGTCCCCTCTCCGTTGATTTTCTCCCAGAGCCCACGGCCGGCCCCCCTGTTGAATCCCGCGTGTTCCGAAATGTCGCCCGTTTTCGTTTCCCGCGCCCACACCACCAGGGGGATCGCCGCCTCTCGTTCTTCCAGGGTGAGATGATCCCCGGGCCGCCGGGTAACCTGGCGCCAGCGGTCAAGGCACAGGTAGTTTGACCGGCCTTTGAGCAGCGTGGCGCGGAAGGCCAGCCCCAGGTTGTCCAGCAGGAACGGCAGGTCCTTGAAGTACAACTGTTCCTGCAGATTCCTCGTGTTGGTGGATATTATGACGCGCTGATCGTTTCGCACCGCCCATACCAGGGCCGGTGTCAGGTAGGAAAGCGACTTCCCCGTACCCGTTCCTGCTTCGACCAGCAAAACCTCGCCTTCGTTGAACGCCCTGGCCACACCCCGGACCATGGACACCTGCTGCGAGCGTTTCTCGTAACCTTCCATCCGGCTTTCGAAGAGCCCGCCCGTATCGAACATACCGGCTAGCTCGTCCGGGTTCAGCAGGTCGAGATCGTCGTCATCCTCTCCAGGTTCGCACGAGCCATCCCCGATGGTATGCAGTCCGTGTTCGAAAGGTGTGTTTCGTCCTTTGTCCCGGGTATGCTGCAAGGAAAACGGCTTCGTGGCCCTTGATCTCTCCATTTCGGAAAACACCCGCTCCAGTCCCGTTCCCGTGCCCTCCGACAGGCTGACCAGGATCGACAAAGTGTCGGGTTTCTGGATCAGCAGCATATCGAGAAGTTCCAGGCAGACCCACGCCGTCGCACGCGCGGCATGGGCGGGGTCCGGGTCTTCCTCCACGGCGTCTTCCTCCACGTCAAATCCCAGAAAAGAAGCAACCGTGTTGAGCTCGTAATCCCGCAGTCCCGGCAGGAGGATTCTAGCCAGGAGCCGAACGTCAACCAGTATCGCATTGAGGTCGGAAGCGATTCGTTCGAATTCACCCTCCCGGTCGCTCTCCTCAACTCCGTAGAAGGCGAGAGGGCATCCTGCTCCGATCGACCCGGCCATGGCCCGTATCGCATCCTGGTCCAGCCCGTTGCGTTCTTCCGCGGTTGCTCCTTGGTCCAGGAGCACCGCTGAATACGATCCGGGGCCTGTTCGAGGTTGCGTACCACCCACCTTGATCGAAGGGGAATCCGATCTGGAATGTGAACACGGGGCGACCGCGATAAACGTCCCGAAATAGGGACCGGCATCGGACGCGTGTCGGGAGTTCAATGGTGGTTGAGACATTTTACCGCACGATTCGCAGGAAAATACGTTGGACAGGGTCGACAGGGTACTTGAAGATATCCGTCGGGAGGAGGAATGTCAAAGCGGCCCGCAAGTTAACGCGAATGACCGGAGGAAGTCATGGAACTCAGTCTTCAGAAGAAACCTCGAATCCGAACAAACCCACCGAAGCGGAGCCAAAAACGCCGATCCCGCCGTCCAGGTGGAATAGGGGACGTTCAAAGTTGTCCCCAGCCAGGCTGCCGAAGCCGAACCCGGTATCTCCCTGTGGAATGCTGCGAAAGAAATCGAAGAGGTTCCGGTCCAGGGCATATACGCCGATTTCGTGTCGCCCCGACGATCCTATGGCGAACCAGGGAAGCCGCAGCCGTCCGTCCCGGGCCTCCAAAGGCGGTGAACTGGTCTCGTCTCCGGTGTCCTTTTCCAGCACGACTATCTGGTAGGCATCTACATCGAGGGGATCGAACCGGGCTTCGATCAATCCCTCCCGGTACACGACGCGGTTACGGGACGCGGGACGCGGATCGAGCCGGCCTATCTCCGCCAGGGTCACTGCATCCACGATGACGACCTCTTTCAGGTCAAGCCGGCCAGGCGTGGTCGTGGCACCCCGCACCTCCCTCCCAATGGCCCGTATGAGCAGTCTGTATTCCGTTTCCGGGAAGACCCGCGGCGCCCCGTCGGGCGGGAGATATCGGCCAGCCTGGCCCGTGCCCTGATACCTGTAAGCCGCCAGGCCCTGGTAAACGGTTATTTCGGCGTCGTTTACACCGCCACGCTCGTCGTCGGGTATGGAATCAGGCGATTGGGTGAGGGAGACGGTGATTTTCGGCAAGGGAATGTCTACGTACAGCACGGCGTCCACAACGACGGTGCCCTGCGCGGTCGAGTTGAAGAGGGTCGCCGTATCGCGCTCGGCACTGCACTGCAATAGAAACAGGCCGCATGCCAGAAAGAGGCCGCG
Source organism: bacterium (assembly GCA_965225915.1). Lineage (GTDB taxonomy): Bacteria > JAAXHH01 > JAAXHH01 > JAAXHH01 > JAAXHH01 > JAAXHH01. The sequence continues at coordinate 2,725,624 of OZ245326.1, read as the reverse complement.
CGAAACGATATTCGTGACAAGGCGAATCGTGATCATGGAAGGGCGTAGTGGAAAGGCTGAATAATGAACGCGGATGACCGTCTCACGCGATCCTGGCCAAAGGATTTAAAAGTCGTAATCAATGCCGATCGTCGGCACAATGGGCAACATCCTGACAACGTCCGCCTCGGTGACCCCGTCATCGTCCGTGTCGTACTGGACGAACCACTCGTTGCGGCGGTTATAGGCGTTGAACACCTGCAGGTAACCCTGCATATCCATCCCGAACAGACGGAAGGCTCGTCTGATGCTCAAATCCATCCTGTGATAGGGAAGCAGCCGGGAGGTGTTGCGGCCGGCAGGCAGAAAGTAATTCTCTCTTATTCCCGTCTTCGCCGATTCGCGGAACGCATAACGGGCGGACGCTGGTGTGTAGGCCTGTCCCGTCCCAAAGACGAAGTTGCCACCGAACATCCAGCGCCCGTGTCTGTAACTGGTCGAAACCACGAGATCATGGCGACGATCGTACTTCGGCGGATACCACCCACCCTGATTCAGTTCCGGGAATCGCCGGCGCGTCCATCCGAGTGTATAACCGATCCATCCGGTCAATCTACCCGACAGGCGTTCGGCAAACACCTCCACGCCCGTGGCGTAACCCCTGCCGCCAGTGATAAACACGTCTTCAGACCGGGTATCCTCACCGCCCGCCGCCCGGTTGTTGTCGACGACCACCAGGTTGCCCAGTCGTTGGTAGTAGGACTCCAGTGAAATACGGTAACTCGGCGAAGGTTCCCAGTTCGCGCCTAAAACGAAGTGCCACGCCTGTCCCGGGGTCACGGAGCCGTCGAGAGGCACCCAGAAATCGCCACCGCTGAATCCCTCGGTTGTTATCAGCTGCAGGTACTGGTGGTACCGCCCTCCTCCCGCCTTCAGTCGCAAGCCGTTGGACAGCCGGTGACTGAGGGAAATACGGGGTTCCAGGTCGATTATTTCGTTTTCGCTGTAGTAGTTTGCGCGCAAACCCAGGCGGATCGAAGTCGAAGGCCGCGCCTGCCACTGGTCCTGGCCATAGATCGAGATCACATAGGGCCTCAGCCGCAGGTCGAGCTGATCCTCCTGGTTGAAGGTTCTTTGAAATCTGAACTGGTATCGCGTTCCGCGGAAACCCAGCTTTATCGAGTGTTCGCCATCGGCGACATAATCCAGGTCACCTTTGACACTGACGTCTCGAATGCTGTTTCTGAACAGCACCTCCGTACCGTCATAATCGGCCGAAAGCCTGCTTGCATAGTCGCTTCCCGACACGATGAAATTGCCGAAAAGCGTCGGTGAGAATAGATGCGTCCATTTGCTCGTCACGGCCGAGTTTCCCCAACGAACCCGGAACAGGTTGTTCTCGCTGGTTTCAAGACTCAGGTCGTCCCGCCCGAAGTAACCGCTGAGAACCAAATTATCGGATTTGGACAGATTCTGGTTGATTTTCGCGTTCACATCATAGAAATAATATCCAGGTATATCTTCCACGCGAGTCCGGATGTAGGCCAGGATCGGCTCCAGGTACGTACGCCTGCCGGAGACCATGAAGGATCCCTTTCCGAGGGGACCTTCAATCATGGTGCGCATCGAGACGAGGCTGATGCCGCCCGACCCGTGAAGGTTGTTGCGATTGCCGTCGCGGTTTGTCACGTCCAGCACCGCGCCGAGATTTCCGCCGTATATGGCCGGATAGGCGCTTTTGTGCAGGCGCATATCCTTGATGGCTTCGGGATTGAAGATGGAAAAAAACCCGAATGCGTGGGAAGGGTTGTAAAGAGGTATCTGGTCGAGGAGAATCTGGGTCTGGTCGGGTCCGCCTCCCCGTATGTAAAGGCCGCTGCTGATGTCCGAGGACGCCTGGATGCCGGGCAGCAACTGCAGGCTGCGCAACAGATCTGTTTCTCCGATGGCGGGCAGTTCCTTAAGTGCCGCGGCCTGAAGGGCGACGAAACCTGGTTGCGTAAGCCGCTCGTCTCTGTTGCGATCCGCCTCTACCACCGTCGCCTCGCCTATCAGTACGGCCGGAACGAGTCCTACGTCCCTGCGAAGATACTCCTCGGCCCCGAGACTCAGCGTATCCCGGTAGGTCTCGTATCCGACGTAGGACACGACGAGAACGTAGGTACCCGCGGGTATCCCTGCGACAGCGTAGTAACCGTTTTCGTTGCTCACGGCACCCAGCGCGGTGTTACTCAGAAACACGTTCGCGGAAAGCAGAAATTCACCGGTCGACCGGTCCGTAACGAATCCGCTTATGGTCGCGGCCTGCGCCGCGGCGGGTATCAACAGCAGGATAAACAGGACTGCGCTGAACTTCATCGTTACCGGTAGGTACTGCGCTGGGTTCTTCTATACCAGGATCCCACGCTCTGGAACCAACTGTGACTCGAGACATGATCGAACGGAATCTAAGCCGTCTTCGCCTGGAAGTCAACGGCGGTACTGGTTTCGAACTGTATGCCGGCAGACTCCTATTGGCCCGCTACAACGCGTCGACCGACCACCTTCCGATGGAGGAATCTCCCAAACCAAGTTTTCATCCCGTCTATACACATTCCGGCGGTCTGATATCCGAGTATCGCCCCGAAGACCACACCTGGCACACCGGGCTTTACTTCGGCTGGGTCCATGTCAACGACACGAATTTCTGGGGAGGCTCCTGGTACCTGCCCGAAGAGGGAAAGTACGTGCCGGTGCCAAACAGTCACGGCGTACAACGGCACGATGAATTCACATCCGTACTCGATATCGAAAACGGCGTCGCCATCGGCGAAAAACTCACCTGGCTGGACCGTCACGACCAGCCGGTGATCCGGGAAAACCGGCAATACGCTTTCCTGGAGACGGCCACGGACCGGGCCTGCCTCTGGCTGATCGACTCGGAAATTGAACCCATCTCAGGGGAGGTCACTTTCGGGGCCTCGCGTGCCGCTCGGTACAGTGGACTGGTCCTGAGAATGGGCCCGCCATTCGCCGATGCGTTCCACAGGAGCGACAGCGGACGCAACGGACACGAATCCATCATGCTGTCGACGAACCGATGGGTCAGCGCCGCGGGTGCTTCGGGCGGAATGGTGGTCATGATGGACCACCCGCGAAACGTTCGACACCCCGTGCACTGGTTCACCCGCAGGAACCTCCTAGGTGCGGGACTGCTCATGGACGGTGACCTGACCCTTCGCGTGTCGGAGGTACTGCATCTACGCTACGGATTCCTGATACTTGACGACGTACTCGATAAAAACGAGATTGAAAGGCACTACCAGGCCTATCTGAAGGAGACGGACATTCGTTTTACGGAACTGCGCCCGTGAGTATGTATTTTTCCTGAAATGCCTGTCATTCATGCTTGACTTACAGCCGCAAACGGCCGATTTTCGAATCCGCGACGGTAAATCCTGGCAACGCGATGTTGCCATTCCTCGCAGAAACTCGTAACTTTGAAGCAGATGTGCTGGTAGTCTTCGTTTTCCGTAGCCAACTGATCCGCCCGGGCGGAGATTCCCGACGGCGAAACGGGCTACGCCTTCCCGTAATCGGAGTAACATGAACAGAGAAATACTGATCAACGAAGTGGCATCCAAGACCCGGGTCTCCAAACGCAGCGTGTCTTCCATTCTGAATGAATTTCTCTCGGAGATCACCGAAGCATTGTCGCGGGACGAACGGGTGGAAATACGCCAGTTCGGTTCGTTCGAAGTGAAAGTCAGGAGCGCGCGTATGGCACGCGATCTTCATTCCAATGTGGAAATGCCCTTGCGCAACCGTCCCATGCCCCAGTTCATTCCCTTCGATACGCTCAAAAAGACCGTCTCGGAACAACCAGCGAGCCCCGAAGAACCTACGGAGGAGGTTGCCGTTCACGTGAAAGTAAATTTGGAAGAACTACCCAGGGATAAATCCATAGATATCTCTTCAATGCTATCCAGGGCGGAAACCCTCGCGAATAAAGACCGGTATGAACAAGCGATTCAGCAGTACAAACGGATACTAGAATTGGATTCCGGCCACACCACCGCGATAGGTTGCCTTGGGAAAATGTTCTTTGAACTGGGATCACAGGATACCGCGTTGCAGCACTATGACCGCGCACTTCGGATCGATCCCAGTCATTTAAACACCGTGGTCAACCGTGCGGTGCTCCTAGTCGAGATGGGACAGTACGAGGAAGCCAGGGTGGATTTGCTTCGCGCCCTGGAATACGAACCCTTTTCGTACCCGGTCTGTTACCAGCTCGGCGTCCTGTACATCACCATTGGATCTTACGAAGCAGCGATCAGGATACTTTCTCGCGCGCTGGACACGGGCCAGTCAAAACCCGAGATATACCTCCAGCTCGGCAAGGCGTACTGTCACATCGAAAGACATGACGAAGCGATCGAAAACTTCGAGACCCTTCTGCGCCTGGAGCCGAACAGTGAGCAGGCATACCGGTATCTCGGCTTGATCTACGACAAAATCAAAAAAATCGACAGGGCCCTGGAAATGTACCGCAAATCCAATGAAATAAGCCTGGCATAGCTTGCGAGACTGGTTCCTTGCCACATCTCAGACTAAATTGTGAAGATATACTATTTAGGAGATGTATACGGGTTTAGCAGTAGAGTCAGGTCGATAGGACCAGGAGGGTCTGTATCCGGATGAACACCATTAACCGAGTCCAATCAGTAAATGAACAGAAACGAACCTCCTCCGGCGTCAGCGAAGAGCGGCGCGAGGAAGAACTCGGGTTGATGGAAAGGGCCAAGACGGGAGATGGCTCGGCCTTCGACGAAATGACGAGGCGATACAGCGAAAGAGCCTATTCCGTTGCGTACCAGATGCTGGCAAACCACGATGATGCCCGCGACCTGGTACAGGACGCGTTCCTCGAAGTGTTTCGTACGCTGGAAAGGTTCAACACTCAGTACCGGTTTTCGACCTGGCTTTATCGCATACTGATCAACAAGTGTATAAACTATCGCAAGCGGGAAGCCCGTCGCCGGATGTTTTACTTTTCAGATTACGGCACGAGAAACGGCGGCGCCGGTCGCCAGTTTTCACTTTCGAATCTGGCTTCTCCCGAGAAGACCCCGCACGAAGTACTTGAAAATGATGAACTGAAGCGGTCGATCATGGCCGCGCTCGATACGTTGTCTGAGAGGCATAGGACCGTCGTGGTCCTGTTTGACCTGGAGGGTCTCTCGCACAAGCAAATCGCGGAAATCCTCCAGTGTCCGGAAGGCACCGTGATGTCCCGGCTTCATCATGGACGGCTCAAGTTGAAGCGCGTGCTGTCCAAGCGACTGGCCGGATACCTGGATCGGTAGGAACTGGTCATGAACTGTACCCATGTTCAAAAAAGGCTGACCCGCTACCTTGAACGCATGTGCGCCAGCGACGAGGTCACCACCATCGCGCGGCACATCGAAACCTGCCCGGACTGTGCCGGTGAGTTGCGCGGGTTGCAGTCCGTCCGGGGCATGCTGCGCAGTTGCCGCCAGGATAAACCTGCAGTGGTTACGATGGCGGAAGTCCAGACGGCGATCTTCGAGCACACGACACACGCCCATCTGGTGCCGGGCCTGAAACGCAATGCCACGCTACGTTGGAAGCATCCACGGCAATACATCGTCGCCGTCGCAGCGACGCTGTTGTTGATGACCGGCGGTCTGATCTGGCATTCGACGAGGCCGGTCGAGGCGCCGACCGTCCAGCGTACGCAGTCGAACGACGATATGTTCTTTATCCTGCAGGAACACGCCCTGATCGCGGATCAAAGCGTTTTCACCAACGGTACGCTGGGTTCCGTCATGGTCAACTACAAGGAATAGGCGATTCAAGATGTGGTATCGACCTGTATTCCTATGTTGCATTGCGACGGCCTGTCTCTCGAGCCCATCCCCTGTCCTCGGCGTTGATCCGGATATTACCTACCAGAAGATCATGGAAGCGCCGGCCAGGGTGAGCTACCGCGCCACCATGACGAAACAACGGTTCAACGCCGAAGGGGACACCACCCGCTTCGTCCAGGATATAACCCACCAGCGTCCGGACCGCGACCGCATCGACATTCCCGATTCCGAAGGCAGTATCCGCGAGGTCATCATCCGCGTCGAAGGCGACATATACCGGCGGAAGGCCACGGGGGATTCCCTCTTCTATTCACACCGCCGCCAGTCGAACTCCAATGTACTCGACATGAGCCTGGAGTTCAGCAGCCTCGATCTGCTTCAAACCAACTACGATCTCGAGATCACCGGTTCCGATCAGCTCCTGGAACGTCCGGTGGCTGTCCTGGCTTTCAAGCCCCGCCATCCCGGAAGAATGACCATGACGGCGTGGATCGACGAGGAAACAGGCCTCGTGCTGCGAACGGAAGAACGCAATGAAGCGGGTGTGCTGGTCGAAGAACTTTTCCTGACGGAATTCGAGAAGGATCCGCACATCGCGCCGGACACCTTCGCGACGAACGAATGGACGGGCAAGTCCGTCGAAATCAACCAGGTGATCGCCTGCGGTTCCATCAATGAAGTGCAACACGAGGCGGATTTCAGGTTGAACGCGCCGGTGTACATTCCTCCAGGATTCATCCTCCAGCATCGACGCGTCATTCAGCACTACGGCCAACCGGTCGTGCATTTCATGTACAGCGACGGTCTCTCCCGGATGTCTCTCTTCCAAAGGGTCGCTTCTCCCGAAGAGACTCGCCGGTCTCCTAAGGGTACCCCCGATCTGCTCGGAGACGTGCGTGTCTGGGACCGCGGTCCCTACTCCATTCTACGCCGGTATTACGACGGCAAGCTCTTCACAGTGATCGGTGACGTAGCCGTAAGTGAATCCGTCGAGCTGCTAACGTCGCTTTGCACGATTAAACCGGTGGTCGCCGCATCCCCCTCTCCCACGGGATATTCCTCGTGGATCGGGGCGAGCGCCGGTGTCCTTGCGGTCGGCCTGTGGATACTCTGGCGCCGACGCATGTGACGCACGTACGTCCTCTTCCCTCCATCTGTTTATTTAAACGGCAACCTTCCCTTATAATAGCGGTCTAACAGATAAGCCGATCTGTTGCGCGGGAAATCGGCTGTCTAGTCGTCTAATAGGTATAACAAGAATAAGTTCGCCTTCTAATAAAGGAGACCAGCGCATGATCAATCTGAAAACCTTCACCAGGTCAATCCTGGCCATGATCTTCATGTCGGTTGCAACAGGGCCGGCGATCGGACAATCCACAGGTTCGGCGGAAAACACCGCCAGGATGCTCACGATGGACCGATGTATTCAAATCGCTCTGGAGAACAACCCCCAGATCGAGATCGCAAGGAAAAACGTGGAGGTACGGCAGGCCGCGGTCTACGGTTCGTATTCCGGCATCATGCCCCGGGTAAACGCCACGATCGTGAACGCCAACCGGACGACGTCGGGCGATACGCCGATCATCCTCGAAGGCGTCGTGATCCGTGAGGCGCCAGGCAGTACCCGAACGAATTTCGGTAAAAACATCAGCCTGAACATGCAGTTGTACAACGGCGGCCAGAACTGGAACACGATCCGCATGAACAGGCAGCTCGTGAGTGAACAGGAACACGGAAAGGACGATACGGAAAACCAGGTCATATTGGGCGTCAAGACCCGGTACTACAACCTGCTCAAGGCCATGCGGCTTAAAGAAGTAACGGAAGAAAACGTCCGCCTCAACGAGGAACAGTTGCGCCGGTCGCAGAGCATGTACGAAATCGGCTCCGTGGCCCGGGTGGACGTGCTGCAGGTTCGGGCGCAGCTGGGTGGCGTGCGCATAGACCTGCACAACCAGGAGAAGGCGGTACAGCAGGCCAGGGCCGACCTGAATGACATCATGGGTACCGGACCGTACGAAGTGTTTGAAGTCGTCGACCCCCTGGAAGGAAGTCCGCTCACCGCGGTCGCGCCCCTGGCTTTGGATGACGCCCTTCTAAGGGCCGATCTCGCCAATCCGGCAATTCAGCGTGACCAGGGTGGCATACAGTCAGCCATACTCCAGACGAAGATCGCCCGGGGAGGACTGTGGCCGGTGGTAACCGGCAACGTCAGCTACAACCGGTCCGGAGTTCGATTCCAGGACGTGTACGGCACCTATAACAAGAACTGGCGCCTGTCGTTCAATCTGAACCTCAGTCTGCCCATTTTGAATGGTACGCAGACCTATGCCAATATTTCCCAGGCCAGGGCCCAGCAGTTTATCGCGGAGGAAACGCTTCGCCAGACCCGGCGCGCTACCTCACTGGCTATCAGGCGGGCCCTGCTTGATCTGGACACGGCCAGGGAAGTCATCGCATTGAGCAACGACAATATCGTAGCGTCGGAGGAGAGTCTTCGACTGGCCGAAGAACGCTACCGGGTGGGTTCGGGAACCCTGCTGGATATCTTTACCGCGCAGCAAGCCCTGGCCGGGGCGAAAGAAGGGTTGGCCAGGTCGCAATACGATTATCTGATCGCCCAGGCTACGCTCGACAGCGCTCTGGGAAACGGGAACCCGGCGAATCATTAATCCTGAATGGTAGAATGACTATTCGTACGCCCGTTTGAACAGCCCGCGAATATCTTCGTGGGTGGTCTTTCGTGGATTTACGGGGAGGTTGCCGCTTTTCATGGCGTCGTCCGTCATGACCCGGAACCCTTTGCGTCGGACCCCGAGTACTTTCAGGTTTTCGGGGATACCCAGGTCCTTCGAAAGGTCTTTTACCGCGTCGATTGCCCTGAAGGCCATTTCAAGGGTACCTGCTCCTTCATCCTGTATGCCCATTGCCCGGGCGATCCGGGCATATCGATCCGGACAGGCGGGCAGGTTGAATGCCATGACGTGGGGCAACAGCACCGCGTTGGCCACGCCGTGGGGCACGTCGAAGTGGGCGCCCAGCGGATGGGCCATGGCGTGCACCGTACCCAGTCGGGTAAATCCGAAGGACCGGCCGGCCAACGTGGCGGCAACAAGCATGTTCCCCGTCGCTTCGACATTTTGATCGCTGACGGCAGCCTGTCGCAGGTTGTCCGAAATCAATTCCACGGCCTGTATTGCCAAGGCGCGGGTAACGGTATTTCCGGCCAGGCACACGTAGGCTTCGATGGCATGGGTAAGCGCGTCCATCCCCGTAGCGCCGGCCACGGGCAAAGGTAGACGGACAGACAAATCGGGATCGAGCACGGCCGTATCGGGAAAGAGATGCACCCCGCCGATCGTCGCCTTGAAACTCCTCCTGGTATCCGTAATCACGGCAAAGGGCGTTGCCTCGCTTCCGGTTCCGTAAGTGGTGGGGATACACAGCAGGTACGGTGGAGGGTTCGGAAATTGATCCATCCCCTCATAGGATAGAATATCGCCCTCGTTTCGAACCAGCACGCCCGCGCCCTTGGCCACGTCCATCGAACTGCCGCCGCCCAGCGCCACGATGCCGTCGCAGCCTCCTTCCCGGTACCGCTCCGCGCAACGGTTGACCGTTTCCGAGCTGGGATTGGCTTCGGTCTCATCAAAAACAACCCGGGATATTTTCGCCTTGTCCAGGATACCCGTCAGCACCTCGAGCAGGCCGGCTTCCCGGATCCCAGGATCTGTCACAACGAGCGGGGCGCGTATACTGGATCGCTCAAGGAGAACCGGGACGCAGCCGACGGCGCCCGGGCCGAAAACCAGTCTTGTCGGGGCACTGAATTCGTGAATGGTCTGAGGATTCATGGGATTCTCCGACATGAATTCGCGGATAAACAGGTTTTAATTGCTTGAAATGAGTATAAGAAAGTTATACAAAGGGTTGTCAACTGTTTTTGCCCGGTTCGAGGCATAGACCGGGCCAGCCAACGGAACCCCTGCATGTCCCTGGCTTTCCACGCGGATTCCCTCACCTGGATTCTCGTCGCCTTTATCATTGCCGGTGTCCTGATATACGGATTTTCCCGGCGACTTTTCGCCCAGGTTTCCCCGGCCGCAGCCTGGGGACTCATCACCCTGCGGATAGCAGCAGCCGCCTTGCTCCTGGCAATCCTGAGCGAACCCGTATCGCGAATGCTGCTGGAAAGATCCGAATCCCCCGACCTGGCGTTACTCGTCGACGCCTCGGCGAGCATGGGGCTCTCGGACCGTCTCGGCAAGCGGAACGAAGTACTGTCCGGCGTATTGACCAGCGAAGCGTTAAACACCATTAAAACCAGTCACCGGGTTCGCAGTTACCGTTTCTCAGAGGACCTGGCACCCTTGCTCGATGGCGAAGGCGACTCCCTGTCGACCGACGGTACGGGTACCGATCTCGGAGCCGCGCTGTCCTTCCTCGAAAACGGTTCCCGGCCGGACCGTTTCGCCGCCGCCATCCTGGTTTCCGATGGAAACTTCACCGTCGGGCGCGACCCCCTGCGGGTCGCCGAAGATCTCGATATACCTCTCTACACGGTGGGAATCGGCGACACGCTGGGCATCCGGGATCTCAGCCTTCCCCGCATTACGGCCAATGACGTGGTGTACGCGGGGAGCAACGTACCCGTCGAAGTCGTCGTGCACGGACGGGGATTCAGCAGGGTGCGCGTACCCGTAACGCTTCGGGAAGACGGCCGCATACTGCAAAGCGCCGAAGTGACGCTGGATGGGCAGGACGGGGAACAGACCGTGGTTTTTCGCGTCGTTCCCGAGACGGATGGTGTGCATCGTTACCAGGTGGAAGTGCCCGAACTGGATGGCGAGATCACCCCGCGAAACAACCGGCGCACCCTGACGATCAAGGTATTGAAATCCAGGTTGCGCATACTGTATGTCGAGGGATCGCCCCGTACCGACCTTGGATTCCTCAGGCGGGCGCTGGAAAAGGACGCCAATCTCGAGGTTACAAGCCTTGTTTTTCGGCCCGACGGCGAAACCTTTCCGGACCCGATGCCCTCTTCACGAATGGAGTGGTTTTCTTACGACCTGGTTATTCTGGGCAGTATCGCCCATGACCGCCTTCAGCCATGGGCGCCTTTCATCGTTTCCTTTGTCGAGGAAAAGGGCGGAGGGCTGATCGCGCTAGGCGGTCCGCACAGCTTTGAAATGGGCGGCTATGGCGGAACGCCGGTCGGCAATCTGATGCCCTTTCAAATCCCCGCGACGGCAAGGGGAATGACTGGGGGACCTTTCGTTCCAGCCATGACGCCCGACGGCAGCACCCATCCGATCACCAGGTTGGATGACGACCCCGTGGAATCGGAACGGTTATGGATCGAACTGCCTCCCCTGCCCGGGATGAACCAGATTGGACCCGCGAAACCCGGCGCTACGGTGCTTGCCACGAATCCGACGTGGCGAACCGGAGAGGAGGACACGCCGGTCATCGCCGTGCATCGCTACGGTCAAGGCAAGGTGCTCGCCATCGCCGCCCAGGGCCTTTGGCAGTGGGACCTGATGATGTGGGGAAGCGGCGGCACCAACGCGGCATACGAACGACTGTGGAACAACGCCGTAAGGTGGATGACCGTGCGGGAAGGCAGCCGCAGGATACGTGTCGCGTCAGACAAGCTTCAGTACCGCGGGGGTGAAACGGTTCGTTTCGACGGGCAGATCTACGATGAGAACTACCGACCGGTCGATCATGCCGACATGTCCGTCACGGTGCGATCGGAACTGGACGGCGAGGGCGCGCTTCAATTGGACCTCACCTCGACGGGACAGGGATTCGGCCGTTACGCGGGGCGGCTCCAGTTTCTCGCCACGGGTGAATACAGGTTCGACGCGACCGCCGTACTGAACGGCGTGCCGCTCGGTTCGGACAGCGGCGGATTCGTCGTGGGCGAGGCCGGCGGCGAATTCGAGCGAACGCGGATGAACCGGAAACTCCTGGCCCAATTGGCAGACATGACGGGTGGTCGGTTCTATCTCGCTTCGGAAATCGGAAGCATGGCCGAGGATCTGTCGTTTGAGGAGATCATCGTCCAGGAGACGCGCACCTATTCGTGGTGGAACCATCCCGCCACGCTGATGCTGTTGATCGGCCTTCTTACCGCGGAATGGCTGATACGGCGGTATTTGGGTATGGTCTGATCCATTCGCAATCCGCCATGCTCGGAGGTCAATCGGGGCGGACCCTGAGAACCAGCCAGGCGCCACTGCAAGTTTTAGTTGACGCGACCGGTCATTCGTCTTAGACTGAAATACATCCGTTAGGGGCGGCTCCTGGTGAGCCTGAGAATCACAACCCTTAGAACCTGACCTGGGTTATGCCAGCGTAGGGAAACGGCTGAACGGAGCCGTTTCGATCTGAAACGGCTTTTTTATTGCCGGTGACGAAGTGGTGGGGTTCCGTGGCGCAGCAATCGGACATAGTGGTCATCGGCGGCGGGATTATCGGTCTGGCCGTAGCGCGCCGGCTGTGTCTTTCCGGTTGCAGGGTCACGGTGCTGGAGCAGTCCCGGATCGGCCGAGGAGCCTCCTGGGCCGCCGCGGGCATGCTGGCTCCCCACTGCGAATTCGATGAACCCAATCCATACTTCGACCTGTGCCGGGCCGGATTGAAATGCTACGCCGGTTTCATCGAAGCGCTCACGGAAGAAACCGGCTGCTCCATCGACTACAATACGACCGGGATGATTTACCCGGCGCTGAGCAACGGAGAACAGTCGCGTCTGGAGGACCGGTATGACCGGCACCACCTGAGCGGCATACCTGTTGAAAGACTGACCGCCCGTGAGGCCACGCGCCTGGAACCGAATCTTTCGAACGGGGTTCACATGGCATTGCGCTACCCGGCCGATCACCAGGTGGAAAACCGGGATGTCGTGTCGGCGCTGGCGAGGTCGGTTCAGCTTAACGGGGGCGTGATCCGCGAAGGCGTCACGGCTCGGAAAATCGTCCACGATGGAGATCGTGTAGCCGGGATAGGAACCACAGACGGGATCTGGAACACTTCGAAGCTGGTGAACGCCATGGGCTGTCGGGCGCGCTATCTCGAAGGCGTTGCGCCTGCGCATCGTGTTCCGGTCCGCCCGGTGCGCGGGCAGATACTCTCGCTGCGCGCGGGCGCCGACCCGCCTTTTCGCCATACGATCTATACCGGTGGCGTATATCTGGTTCCCCGGGCGGACGGACGGCTTGTCGTTGGCGCCACAGTCGAGGAAGCCGGTTTTCGAGACGAGGTCACCGTGGGCGGCGTCATGCATCTGTTGCAGGGAGCGCTCGAGCTCGCCCCGGGATTGAAAACCTACCCGCTGGAATCCACCTGGTCAGGACTGCGGCCGGTGGCGAAAGACGGTTGGCCCGTGCTCGGTGCCACGGGAACACCAGGTCTCTACGCGGCTTCGGGGCATGGCCGGAACGGTATTCTGCTGGCGCCGCTGACCGCGGATTTGATTTCGGAAGCGATCCTGTACGACCGGGTTCCCCCGATCATGAAGCCATTTCTGCCTACACGTTTTTATCCCGCGTGAACTGGAGACCCAAGGATGACCGTGAAAATCAACGGCACCACGCGGGAACTGTCCCGTTGCATGAACATAGCCGATCTGTTGAATGAACTGGATTTAATCGTTGAAGGGACCGCCGTGGCTCTGAACGGCGCGGTCATTCCAAGGCAGGAGCACGGCAGGACGACCCTGCACGAGGACGACGAGATCGAGGTGATCCGGGCGGTGGCGGGCGGATAGCGACTGAAACGATCTTGACGGGACTCGTTGGGCGACGATGCATGACGATTAATGATATTCAACCGACCCGGGGTTGGGTCAGGCAAAGGAGCGGATGATCATGAGCGCCCTGAAAATAGGCAGTGTGGAACTGGATTCCCGGTTGATACTCGGTACGGGAAAGTATGCTGATTTCGAACTGATGCGCGACTCTTTCGAGGCGAGCGGCACAGGGATGGTCACGGTGGCCATCCGCCGTGTCAATCTAAACGACCCTTCCGGACAGTCGCTGCTCGACTTCATAGACCGCGACCGGTACGAACTCCTGCCCAACACGGCTGGATGCTATACGGCCAAGGACGCCGTACTGACCTGCGAACTGGCGCGGGAGGCGCTGGGTACCGATACGGTAAAACTCGAAGTAATCGGGGATGAAAAGACGCTGTTTCCAGATAACGAAGCCACGCTGGAAGCCGCGCGGGTGCTGGTCGACCGGGGATTCAACGTCATGCCCTATACCATTGACGATCCCATCATATGCAAGAAACTCGAGGAAGCCGGATGCGTCGCGGTCATGCCCCTTGCCGCGCCTATCGGTTCCGGCCTGGGCATCAGGAACCCGCATAACATCGCAATCATCGTCGAAAACAGCCAGGTGCCGGTCATCGTCGACGCAGGTGTGGGTACCGCTTCCGACGCATCCGTCGCCATGGAACTCGGCTGCGACGGCATACTGATGAACACCGGTGTCGCCGGCGCCCGGGATCCTGTGAAAATGGCCATCGCGATGTGCAAGGCGGTAGAGGCCGGACGTCTCGCCTACGAAGCGGGCCGGATTCCCATGAAAGCCTACGCGTCCGCTTCCAGTCCACTGAGCGGTGTGATCCACTCGACCGCGAACTAGGCTTCCATGGTAGACTTCAGGTTCTATCTGATCAGCGATCGAACCTCTTGCGGCGGACTTTCCCTGGCCTCGGCGCTGAACCAGGCATGCCGCGCGGGTGTCCGCGCGGTCCAGATCAGGGAAAAAGACCTGGATACGCCCGATTTGTTCAAATTGACCCGGAAAGTGCAACGGGAACTCGCCGAATACCGGCCCTTGCTGATGGTGAATGGCAACCTGGATGTCGCCCTTTCGTGCGGGGCCCAGGGTCTTCATCTGCCTGAACGGAGCGTTCCGGCCCGGGCGGTGCGCGACCGCCTGCCAACAGGTACGCTGATCGCTCGCTCGACCCACAGCACGAAAGGAGCGCGGAAGGCGGAAGCCGAGGGGGTCGACTTCATCACCTTCGGCCCGGTTTACGATACGCCATCCAAGGCCGTCTATGGTCCACCCAAAGGGTTGCAGGCTCTATCGGAAACGGTCCGGTCGGTGTCGATCCCCGTGCTAGCCCTGGGTGGCGTGACCCCAGGGCGCGCTGAGGAATGCCTTGAAGCGGGCGCCCACGGCGTCGCCGCGATCTCGGCCGTGCTGTCCCAACCCGATATACCCATGGCCGTTCAGGAATTCGAAATGGCGCTGGGCGGATTGTAACAACCAGCGGCGCTCAAAATAGTTGTTGACAATTCCGGTAAACTTACCGAAGTTAGTGGCGTAAACAACGACAATTCGTATATCCCCACAGCCTACTGATTGCTTTATGCCTAAGTGAGGTATCGTATGCGGCGTTTCCTGACAGGAATGATTCAGTCACTCGTTGTCACGGGCTTGCTTGCCGGATTGATCGGGACGGCATGCAGCGGGACACCCGGCGAGGACGAGGTCGTGAGCATCGGCACGGAGATCGGACAGACGGCGCCGAATTTCGAAGTGTATACCATGGAAGGCAAGAAGGTAACCCTGGCGGACTACCGGGGCAAACCGCTGTTCGTGAACTTCTGGGGCTGGTGGTGCCCTCCTTGTATCAAGGAAGCGGAACTCCTCATGAATATCGCGAACAAGTACGAGGGGCAAATTGCCTTCTTATTCGTTGGAGTGAATACCTTCTACAGGGACGAGGAGCCACTCGATCCCAAGGAATTTGCGGAGGGTTTCGGCCCCGGACTGGATCGCTTCAAGACGGGTCTACAGAAGGCCAGGCTGGTACGTCCCGCGGACGAATCCGAAAAAAACGATCCCGATAAAATGGCCGATATCGCGGCGCGGAACGAAAAAGTCATCGAGTACTATATGACCAGGGAGACCTCCCTTTTTGATTTCCGCGGCTACTGGGAACGCCAGTTCCGGGCCAAAACCAACGAACGCTACGGGGTTCCCGTCACCTACCTGATCGACAGCGAGGGACGCATCGCGCTGGATGTCCATCCCAACGAGCAGCACTGGGACAAGAACGACGATATACTGGAAGACCTGATCGCGGGCAAGAATCTGTCCCACTACTCGGAACGCTTCCCTATTCCGCCTAAACATCAGCGCGAGGAGGCGTCAGGTAGCTGACGGCCAGACCTCATGCGGTTCCACCAGGTGGAAGCGCATTTCGAGGTGCACTTATTCCAGTTAGCCGGATCGGCCGGCTGGTGGCTGGCGGGCCATGACGCCCGTCGACTGAACGTCATGGAACGTTTCTATCAATCCCGCCCGCTTTTAGAACGTCTGATGCTGACCTGTTTCGCCGTGATGATCACCCAATCCGGCGCCTTCGGCCAGACTCCCCCTACGCAGCGATGCGGCACGCTTAACACCCCTCCATTCGCCCACCAACCGCCGGACGGGCTCACTGCCAGGCCCTACCGGTTTGAACAGGCGCCCTCGGGCCGGCCTAGCTTACCGGGCGAGGGGGATCGCACGAACGAACTGGGCCATTCCTATACGGCCGTGCCCGAGCATTTCATCAGTCCCGACGGACATTTCAAGATCTGGTACGTGACCACGACGGAAGACCGGCCGGGCGCCGGCTGGCCCGAACTGGATGATGAGAACAACAACGCAGTACCCGACTATGTCGAGTACTGCGCAACTTTCCTCGACGAATCTCGCCGCGTGATCGTCGAAGAATTTGGCTACCGGCCGCCGCCCGTGGACTACCAGTTTCATGATCGATACGAGGAAATGGACTCGGACGACGGCGGGGACGGACTGTACGATGTTTACATTTCCGATCTTTCGAGCCATTTCAGTGGATATGCCCGGCCGGAAGCGGTGACGAACAGCAATGCATTGCCTTCTTACATCGTCATCGAAAACGATTTCGTCGAGTCCAGAAGGACGCTGCCTTCGGCATTAAATCTGTTGCGCATCACGGCTGCGCACGAGTATTTCCACGCCGTCCAGTTTGGCTACGACGCCGGGGCGGCATCATTCTGGTTGGAGCAGAGTGCCGTTTGGATCGAAGAACAGGTCTATGACGAGGTCAATGACTACCTGACCTACTTACCCTCGTTCAGCAGCTTCTTGTCAGAACCCTGGGTCGCGCTGGACGCCGCGGACGGGGAACACGAATACGCCGGGGTCCTTTGGCCCCTGTTCCTGGAGAAACGGCACCACGGGGACCTGATCCGAACCATCTGGGAACGGGTGGAGACGAACCCGGTGCTGGAAGCCATCGACCAGGGCCTGCGGAGTGTGGGCAGTGATTTGAAGTCCGCCTTCCAGGAATTCTCCACCTGGAACGTCTTTACCGACACGCGCGCCAATGCGGACCGGTTCTACGAGGAAGGAGCCCTGTATCCCCGGGTCGAGTTGAGCGGTCTGCACGAGCCCGATTCAACGGGTGGTACGTCCGCGTTGCGGTTCGACGGTCCGGACATTCCCGCCGCCCGGTTTCCGGCCCACCTCGCTGCAAACTACATACGCTTCGTACCGGATTCCACCCTGCACGGGGGACTCCGTATCGATTTCACTGGCATATCCGGAGAGTGGGGCGTTTCCGTGGCGGGCAGCGGAACCGTCGACGCGGACACGGTCCTGACGATACCCGCGACCAGGGGAAGCGTAACCATCGAAGTACCGAACTGGACACGATACGAGACCGTAATGCTCGTGGTGGCGTCCCTCGAACGTACCGGAGAAGGATATGAGTACGGGTATACGGCTACCTTCGATCCCGGCCTCACGGGTACCGGTCGCCCGGTCGCCGCGTCCCTGACCACCTTTCCAAATCCCTTCTACCTGCGCAACGGCTCTTCCGCCACGGTTCGATACGAAGTCAGCTTATCCGGTGAAGTGGTGCTATCCCTGTACAATCTACTGGGCCAAAGGATCCGCATCCTGGTGGACGGCGCCCATTCGAAGGGTACGTTTACCACCACGTGGGACGGAAACGACGATAATGGAAGTAGAGTAGCCAGCGGGGTCTATTTCTGCCGAATGACGACGGAGGGATCGACCGGCAGGTCCGAGGTGACCCGGAAACTGCTATTCCTGAAATAACAGCTCGGGACATTCCCGGACGATCTTCTCGCAGGTGTCTTCAGGGCCTTCCCCGTCGGTCACGGAAATCCACTTGATGCCCGCTACCTTTCGGAACCAGGTCAACTGCCGCTTGGCGTACTGTCTCGACTGCTGCTGGATGATCGAAACGGCGTCGCCAGGTTCCAGATCGCCGTGGATGCAGCGAAGCATTTCCGCGTATCCGAATGTCGACATCGCGTGGGCATCATCCCCGTAACCCCGATCCAGCAGGCGGCGGACCTCCTCCTCGAAGCCGGATTCGATCATCTGGACCACCCGGTGGTTGATCCTGGCGTACAGGGCGGCACGTTCCCTCCGCAGCCCGATCAGGCGCATCGAGAGGGGACGCGTGGCCGCGGGCCTGTCAAACCAGGCCGTGAGGGTAGTACCCGTCGCGTCGTGGATTTCGAGCGCCCTTTCGATCCGTTGGCGATCGTTTAGTTTAATGCGCGCGGCAGAAGGAGGATCGACCTGGCCCAGCCGCCGATGGAGCGCCGCGGTGGTCTGTTCCCTGTACCCGGTCTCCAACCGCTTTCGCAACTCAGGCGGAATCTCCGGTGCTTCGAAGAGTCCCTCGGTCAGCGTCCTGATGTACAGGCCGGCGCCGCCGACCACGAGGGCGGGCACCTTTCGACCGGCGAGGTCATGGATCACTTCCCGGGCCCGTCGACCGTATTCGCCGGCGCTGAATCGCGCATCCGGATCGACAATATCGATCAAGTGGTGCCGCGCCCTGGCCTGCTCTTCCGGTGTGGGCTTGGCCGTGCCGATGTCCATGTACCGGTACACCTGGCGTGAATCCGCCGAGATGATTTCAGCGCCGATTCGCCGGGCCAGTTCCGTACCAGCGGCGGTCTTTCCGACACCGGTCGGCCCCACGAGAACAGGTGTGGAATGGGTATCGGGAGAATCGGGCTTCATGGAACGGGGGATCGCTGTTCGTTCCATGCGAGCTCTGCGGACCAGGCAGTCCGCCAGTCGCGAATCGCTCGGACGACGGCAACGACCGGCGCGGTCCATATACGATCGCTGTGTTCCCGGAGATAGTCGCACAGGCCACTGAAATCGGACTCCGTCACGGAAAGATGCCCTTCCGAGATGCCATGGAAGGTCAACACGGCCCACCGCCTTTGACCAGCGGCTTCCTCGACCAGGCCGATCATCTCCGACAGGGCATGACGCTCCACGGGGAAGGAATAAAGGTGATGAAGATCGGTGGTCGAGGGGTGATTGGCGTAGTCCCCCTTGCCCCGGCCGGCGACATGGTGACGGGCGACGATCGGCACGTAACTCTGGCGGCCTGGTCCCTCGCCCACATGGGCGTGGTAGCAGGGATAGCAGAACGTGAAATCGACCTGGCCAGGAATGGCTTCGGATATCCGGCGCTTGCCTTCGCCGATTTCCCACTCCATGTCGTCGAGGGTCATCGTCTCCAGGCAGTTGACGCGGGTCTCCATGAAAGCGCAGGAGCAGGGATGACTGACTGTATGGTTGCCAACCTCGTGGCCGGCTTCCGCCACGGCTATCCATGGCGCCAGGCGTCCGCGCCAGTCCGGGCCGCGTGGATTGACATAGAACGTGCCCCGAAGGCCGCTTTCGGCCAGCATCGGTATGGCCCGGTCCAACTGTGAATGCATCCCGTCATCAAAGGTCAGGGACACGGCGCCTTCATATCCATTCTGCCAGGGATCGGGGTGCTCGCCGGGCATGGGACCCTCCCTTTCATTCACCTTGATTATGTGCAGATCTCTCCGTATAATATACCATATTCGGTGTCCGGCACACTGTCAATTTCCCATTAACCGCCATCCCGAAACACTTTCCAAAGAAAACTCCGCGCGATGACCTACGGCGATCGTGAGCAATTGCTGAGAGACGACGCATACCTGATACATCCGCTGCAGCACTGCAGCGATCATGGCGAACCCATGATCTGCGTCCGCGCCGAGGGGTCCACGCTCGTCGATATCGATGGCAACAGCTACATCGACGGGCTCTCGAGCCTCTGGAACGTAAACGTCGGCCACGGCCGGCGCGAACTGGCCGCGGCGGCCGCAGACCAGATCGTTCAGCTGGGATACTTCTCCTGCTACGCCGGGGCGACGAATATCCCTGCCGTGCGTCTTGCGAAACGCCTGAAGGAATTGGCGCCAGGGCCGTTGAACCATACCTTTTTCACCTCCGGCGGTGCCGTTTCCAACGACAGCGCGATCAAAACGGCCCGGTATTTCTGGCAACGTGCCGACCGCCGTGACAAAACCAGGATCATATCCAAAAAACACGCCTATCACGGCGTGACCATAGGCGCCATGAACGCCACCGGCCTGGAAGCTTACTGGGCGGACTTCGCATCCAGCCTGCCCGGGTATGTCCATATCGACACGCCCTATCCGTACTACTACAAGCCGGTTGAACCCGGCGTGGGATGCGGCGAGGCGGGCGCCCGCGCGCTCGAGGAAGCGATATTGCGGGAAGGCCCCGACACCGTGGCCGCCTTTATCGGCGAACCAGTGCAGGGCGCGGCGGGGGTTATCGTACCGCCCGATGATTACTGGCCCAGGATCCGGGAAATCTGTACGAAATACGATGTGCTTCTGATCGCCGACGAAGTCATCACCGGGTTCGGCCGCATCGGTCACTGGTTCGGGCTTTCCCACTGGGACGTCGAACCGGACATCATCACGTTCGCCAAGGGCGTGACCAGCGGCTATGTGCCCCTCGGGGGCATCATCGTCTCGGACGAGATACACGACTGCATCGAACACGCGCCCGAGGACCGTAAATGGAACCATTCCTTTACGTACTCGGGGCACCCGACTTGCTGTGCCGTAGGGCTGGCGAATATTGATCTCATCGAGCATGAAGGCCTCATAGAACGAAGCAGGGAAATGGGCGGGCGGCTCATGGACGGCCTGCGGTCGTTGCAGTCGTTGCCGCACGTGGGCGACATCCGCGGCATCGGCCTGATGGCGGCCGTGGAAGTGGTGGAAGACCCTACATCCCGGAAACCCTACGATCCCTCGTTGAAAATGGGCGGACGCATTGTGAAGAATATGCTGGAAAACGGCGTCTATACGCGCTGCCGGGGAGACAGTGTGAATTTCGCTCCCCCGCTAATCGTTATCGCCGAAGAGCTGGATCGGATGATTAACGTAGCCGGAGAGGCGATCGAATCGGTTACGGCGTGACGAAAACAAAGGACCAGGAGGCGCGCCATGAAACTCCTCATCGCAATCATCAATAAACGGGACATCCGGCATCTTTCCGATGCATTGATCGATAACGATTACCGGTTCACCGAGATCGGGAGTACGGGCGGATTCCTGCGGTCCGGCAACGTCACCTTGTTGATCGGGGTGGATGACGAACGCGTACCGCCTGTGCTCGATCTCATCCAGAACCACTGCCACGCCCGGGAGGAAGCGATCGAAGTCGCGCAGATCGGCACCCACCTCGACGCGCTCGGGCTGGGCGAGGCGGTAACGACCATGGTGGGTGGCGCGCAGGTGTTCATTGTCCAGGCCGAACGCATGGTAGTCGTATGATCGTGAACTCTTGCCGTTTGCCAGGATGAGAGAGGTTAAAGGAGCACGGCGTTGAAAATCGGTATTATCGGGCACACCGGATGCGGAGACTACGGCCATTCCCTGGACCAGGCTTTCGTGGGCGTCGAAGGGGCCGAGATCGCCGCCTTGGCCGATCCGGACGAAGAAGGAAGACTGTCGGCGCTGCAACGCACCGGCGCTCGAAAGGGATACGCCCAGTACGGGGAAATGCTGGAGAAGCAGAAACTGGACATCGTCGTCCTGGCCACCCACGAGATGAGCAACCATCTCGACATGGTGCTGGCCGCCGCCGACCAGGGCGTCCACGTGTACGCGGAAAAACCGCTGGCACGCACGCCTGCCGAAGTTGACACCATGGTGGAAGCCTGCGACCGGGCCGGCGTCTTGCTCATCATGGCCCATCCCTGGCGGGGACGACCGGAAATCCAGCGCAAGGCCATCCCGATGATACGGGAAGGCTGGATCGGAAGCCCGCGCTGGGCCCGCATGTACGGTTTCGGCGGCGAAAACGGGGGAGACCAGTGGTTTATCGATCTCTACCCCCACTTCTTCGATTTCCTGTGGCAGCTTTTTGGCGAACCTTCATGGTGTCAGGCGATCATCACCCAGGACGGTCGCCCGGCCCTTCCAACGGACCGGAAAGAAGGGCTGTTCGGCATGGGTACCTCCGCGGGAAACGGCATGTGGGCGCATTACCAGTTCGATGGTTTCAACGCGGAATTCGAATCCTTTGCGGGCGACGGCATCGAGAATCCCTATCGAATCGACATCCACGGAACCGCTGGCACGCTCATCCTGCCCGGTCCCACGCAGGATGGTCCGGATATTTACTACCATCCCCATACCAACCCGAAGCCCCTCGACGATGATCGCTGGGAAATCCTGGCTCACGAACAGGTATCGGGCTCGCAGAAATGGATCAACGCCCACCACCGCATGGCCCGATCCATGATGGATCTCATCGAGGGCAGGGAGCCCGGTTACGAACTGTGCCACGCGAGAACGGCCCGTCGCCATATCGAGATGGCCATGGCTGCGCGCCTTTCCCACATTAAGGGCGCCCGGGTGGATTTTCCCCTGTCCGAACCCGGTAATCCCTTTGACGCCTGGTCAGATGAAGGGAATGCGTAGATGGACGTCGACCGTTTCCGTCACCACCTGACCGGGCCCGTCGCCTCGATAAACACACCCTTTCTCAAGGATGACGGCATAGACTACGACGGATTGCGCCGGTTCGTCGATTTCGCTATCGAGTCCGGGGCTGGAACTGTGCTGTTCACACCGGGCGACAGTCTCTACGCGGTGCTCACCGAAGCGGAAATCGCCGAGTTGACGGCCTTTACCGCCCGCATCGTTAAACAACGGGCGATGTTCATCGCGAGCGCCGGTTTCTGGTCCACGGCACAGACGGCGGCCTTCGCGCGGTACGCCCGGGACTGCGGCGCGGACGCGGTCATAGTGGCGCCGCCCGACCGCGGCATGACGGTAGACAGTCTTGTGGCGTACTACGGCACGGTTTCGGAGACCCTGCCGGCGTTCATCCTGAGCGCCGGGCTGGTGAGCGTCGGTGTGCAGGGGGCGCTGGATACAGTCGAAAGACTCCTGGCCGAGGTCCCCGGCGTCCTGGGATTCAAAGAAGACTTCAGTCCCGACTTCGCCCGCGGCGCATGCGCGAAAGCCCATGGAAAATGGGTAATCTTCGCCGGTGGGCAGAAACAGACCCACATGGACATGCTGCCGTACGGCTGCGATGGTTACATGTCCACCTTTATCAAATTCAAGCCAGACGTGGCCCACGCCTACTGGTCCGCCATAGAAGAACAGAAAACCGACGCCGCCGTGGATATCATCGCGCGCTACGACATGCCCTTCTTCCAGTATTCCTACAGTACCTTTCCCGCCGGCGGCGACGCCGCGCAGCATGCTGTCCTTGAACTGGCCGGAATCTGCGGCCGCTGGCGCAGAAATCCCCTGCCCGACCTTTCAGACGAAGAGATGGAAAGGCTGAAGGCGTTTTTAACGGACGGCGACATGCTTTAAAGGTTGCGACAAGCTGGACAGTGATCGCGATAAGGGGAGACGCGGCGGCCCTCCCGACTTGTTACACATGGCATACAACGCGACCAGATACAGATCCTGATCATGCAAATTGGCTATACGACTTGGGGAATGCCCGCCGTACCCGTGGACCGGGCCCTGTCGTTTCTGAGCGAACAGGGATTCGACGCGGTCGAATTGACGGTCCTGCCGAACTATTCGACGGCCGTGGACCGGCTCGACGCCGAAGAACGGCGGCGAATCAGGAATCTCTTTACCGGGTATGGTCTGGCATTGCCCGCCGTCGCCGCCCACCGCTCGCTCCTCGATGAGGATCCCGCAGCCCACCGGGAAAACATGCGCGTGCTGAAGCAGGCCGTCGACCTGTGCGCAGAGTGGAGCGACGGCCGTGGAATGCCGGTCCTGGACACCGTGCTGGGCGGAGTGCCCGAAGACTGGGAACCCCGGTTGGATTTCATCTTCGAACGGGTCCGGGTACTGGTAGACTACGCCGAGAGCAGGGGCGTGGTGATCGGAGTGGAAGCCCACGTGGGTTCCGCCCTGGACACCGCGGAGAAGTCCGTCCAGCTCGTGGAAGGCATCGACTCGCCCCACATGGGACTTAATTTCGACATCAGTCACTTCGACGTCCTGGGCATGTCCATCGAAGAAACGGTCCGGCTCATGGCGCCTTACGCGGTCCATACTCACGTCAAGGATCAGAAGGGCAGGGCGCCCGACTACGAATTTCTCGTACCGGGGGAGGGCGATTTCGACTTCGTGGCATACCTGCGTGCCATGCACGCCGCCGGCTACCGGGGTTCCATTACGGCGGAGGTCAGTTATATGGTGCAGAAGCGTCCGGAATACGATCCCTTCGAAGCGGCCGCTCTGTGTTATCGGACCCTGGAGAAAGCCTTCGTTGAAGCGGAAGTTCCCCGGACGTGAGAGACTCGGAAGGATTCGACCGTATCCAAAACCCGGGACACTTCAGGTACCGCGCCGCGTCAGGTTACCTGACAACCCGATGCTGTGAGGATGGATCATGGAATATCGCTATCTGGGCAATACCGGCCTGCAGGTATCTCCCATCTGCCTTGGCACGGCTTTCCGGGGAGAGATCGACCAACATGCCGGCATTCGGGTAATCGAAACGGCCATCGACCTGGGATGCAACTTCCTCGACTCGGCGTTCTACGGGGCGGGGAGGTCAGAGACTATCATCGGGAAAGCGCTCAAGGGTCGGCGGGATAACGTCGTCATATGTACCAAGATTTTCGGTACGAAAGGCGAGGGGGCCAACTATACGGGCCTGTCGCGGTTCAACCTGATGCAGGGCGTGGAAGCCAGCCTCAAACGGTTACAGACAGACTATATCGACCTCTACCTGATGCACAGTTTCGACCCGCACACGCCCCTTGAGGAAACCCTGTCTACGTTGAACGACATCGTCCGGCAGGGCAAGGTCAGGTACATAGGATGCAGTAACTGGCCGGTTTACAAGGTGGTGGATGCCCTGTGGACCAGCGACCGGCGCAACTTGGAACCCTTCGTCTGCCTGCAGTACAACTACAGCCTGCTGGCGCGGTGGGAGACGGAACTCGAACTCATGTCCATGGCCCGCGACCACGGTCTGGGTCTCATGTGCTACAGTCCTCTCGCCATAGGACTTTTGACCGGCCAGTTCCGGCGAGGGGCCAAGCCGCCGGATAACAGCCCCTGGGGGGCAAATCCCCGTCCGGGCCTGAGCCGTCAGTTCTATCCGTTTGACAAGGCCATGACGGAAAAACTGGACCGTATCGTTCAGGCGCTGTTCGACGTGGGGGACAGGTACGGAAAGACTCCCACCCAGGTGGCGCTGGCCTGGATCCTAGACCATGACGAGGTGACGGCTCCCATTATTGGACCTGACTTTCCAGAACAGGTAGAGGAATCGCTCGGGGCCGTGGGATGGTCCCTCGAACCGGAAGACCGCGTTCTCCTCGATGAGGTTTCCGCCCCGGTTCTCCCTGGCAAATACGCCTGAAAAGGCGGAAGGATATCGGAATCTATCCGGATCAACGACGGAAGGGATCGTCTGTGTTCCCGGCCTGCGGTGTGCGCTTCTTCGCGTCCACCCTGGATTCGTTGTACATGGCTCGTATGCGGCGGAACTTCTGGACGACAAGCACGATGAAAACGACCAGGAATACGCCCAGTATGACCTGGTAAACCGGGTTTTCCCATCCCAGGATAACCGGCCAGAGAGCCAGTATGGCGAGGATGGTGAATCCCGCCTCAAATTTCTCTTTAGTTGTCATATCATGGCGCCTATATTAAGATAATTGAATATTAGAAATCAAATTCTATTTCTATCAATTTGTTCTCTTTCGAAGCTGTTTCACACCCTTCAATACACTGTATGGGACCCTTGGCCCATTCTCCTGTGATCGTCAAGGGAAGGCCGGCGAGAAGATGGTCGGCCACATTCGTGTAGTAACCCCTCCAATTATGCCCCCGGGTATAGGGTTTGACATCCATGGTCCTGTGGCGGCCGTCCGCGCTGGCAACAGTCACCGTCGCCGCACCGTCCATGCCTTCCATGACGATGGAACCGCCTGTTCCCTGGATGGTCCACAACGGCCTCGGCGAAGCGTGTATGGACGAGGCCAGGAACTGAGCCTCGACGCCCGAGTCAAACCTGGCATAGGTGCGGCAAAAATCCTCGTTGGTACTGCTGTGCCAGACGCGCTTGAAGTAATTGCCGTACAGGGTCGCACGCTTGTTGATCCGGTTTCCCTGGCCGTCGTACCTGGGTACCAGTTGCAGGATCTTTTCGAACTGGTGGGCGCCCCAGTCGTACAACATTCCCCCGGAAATCGCCTTGTCGGAACGCCAGGCCTGGCCCGGCAATCCGTATCCGACCATGTTGCACTCCAGGGAGTACGGATCGCCGATGTCGCCGCGGTCGATGATCTCCTTCAAGGACATGACGTCCGGGTCCCAGTGCCGGTTGTGGTACACCGAGACCATTACGCCATTCTGTTTGGCCAGGGCGATCAGTTCGTCCGCTTCGGAGACGTGCACCGTAAAGGGCTTCTCGGTGATGACGTGCAGACCGGCTTCGAGCAGCGGTTTCGCCACAGGGGCGTGGTAGGCGTGGGGTACGATCACAATCGCCAGGTCGATTAACCCGGCCTCGACCATATCCGCCGAATCCAGGAACATGGGTACGTGATCGCCTTGTTCCTCCCGCGCGGCTTCGAGCCGGGCGGGATCCCTGTCGCATATGGCTGCCAACTCGAATCCAAGGGTCGCGGCGATCTGTTCGCTGTGATGATTTCCCATGCCGAACAGCGGTCCGTATCCCACCAGCCCGATTCGGATCGGCGATCCGTCGGCCATCCCGCAAACGTAACGAAGTCCCTTGATCAACTGGTCCTGGAAGTCGGGATGCACGAAGGTCCGGTTGTCGTGGCCCAACGCCGTATAGAATAACTTTCCCCGTCCATAGTCCCGCACGTAGCCCAGGGGCTTTCGGTCCAGCTTCCACAGCCCGTGCTGGAACCACCGGAGCGGCGCCTCCGTCTTGATGTCCATGTTGTAGCATTCGTCTTCTACCCGGAAACTCCCGCTCATACGCGGCAGGATGTCGTCGAAGGCCGGATCGACCTCCACGTCGAAGTCGCCCAGGGGATCGTGGCCGATGAATTCGGTGCCGATCATCTCGATATAGTCGACATATTGCGCCAGTCCCGCGTTCGCGGTGTGCACGGCCAGCAATCCGCCCCCGTCCCGCACGTAACCGGTGATCCCCTTCTCCTGCTCCCGGCTCAGTTCTCCCGACGCGATGTAGAGCGCCACGGCATCGTAGTCCGAAGGATCGCACAGCGCGTTCCGGTCATCGGTCACGTCCAGCGTAAACTGCGAGGCGCTTTCCAAAACCCGGCCGAACATCCCGGCAAACTGGCTGAACGGCGGCCTGTGTTCGTTGATTAATAGCAGTATGCGTTTCACGGTGGTTCCTTCATATCGGGGTGAATGGTATGATGGCCATTACTGCGTTCGTCGTTTCCTTATTCGAGTCGCCGCGTCCAGACCGTCACTTTCAGCCCGGGACTTGGGTATCGGTTGCCATCGAAACCCTGATGCCGAACCGAAGGTAGCCCAGGGACAGCAATACGCATGACGGCCACCAGAACCAGTCAGGCAGTGGCGATTCCATGAGCATGTGCACGGTGTCCAGCACTACGGCCGGTGTGATGGCGATGATCGCCAGGTTCAAGAGCGTGCGATACGGAAGAGTCCTTCCCGCGGTCGCCGTGAAAAAGGAAGCTACGTAGGCATAGAGCAGCGATTGCAGCGTTCGGTACACGTAAGACAGCACGAGCAGGACAGGAAAGAGTAGCATGTTGACCAGCGACCGGGTCCAGTCGGCGATAATGTACAGATCTTCCCGCGTAAGCGTCTCCGGCGCCCCATCCGGCAGGGACTGTATCTCGAACTGGTCACCCTCACCCCGAACGAATATCTGGGTCCGGGTCACCAGTATAGGCGCTTCGGTGTCGTCCAGGCTCGTGTACTGACCAGTTGGATCGATGACCACCAGCACCATCCCGTCCCGGTCCCGCAGGAGCGTCGGAGTGAAAGAGGAAGTGGACAATTCTCCATCGGACAGGGTCACGTCCGGGATCTGGTCAATATAAAAAGGGGCTTCCCGGCTTATCCATTCATCCACCTGATTCTGTGTCTGAATGGTGAAAGGTATCCAGGAAAGGGCCAGCAGGAGGAGGAGGTAAAGAAAGGTGCGGTTTCGCCAGTTCCGGGCGACATCCTCGTAGATCGCCCCTTCGTAGAAGGCCATCCAGAGTGGATGCAGTAAACTGTATCGACGCATGAAGCTACCCACCTGCCTCCGCGGCACGACGTCCTAGACCGAATTGGCCACAGAACCGTCCGCCCGCAACAGCGTATTCGCGGTGTTCATCGGTGTAAAGGTCGCTCCCGCCAGCAGTTCGTCATCCAGTTCCACGCCCAGACCAGGGCTCTGCGGTATCGGAATGTAGCCGCCTTCGCGCCGGACGTCGGTTCGGTATACCGCATTGGCTTCCGATTCGTCGCCCTTGCTGTACTCCTGCGTAACGAAATTGGGGATGCTGGTGTCCAGGTGGACGGAAGCGGCGGTGATGAGCGGGGTGAGGAAGTTATGCGTTACGACGGCGCAGTGATGGGCCTCGGCAATGGCTGCGATCTTCTTGCAGTGCGTCAGGCCGCCGGCGAGAGCCACGTCCGGCCGCACGTATTGCGGTCCTCCCTGGGCCAGGAGTTCCTGGAATTCCCATATGGTGTTGAGCCGTTCCCCGTTCCCGACGGGTATGCCTATCCGCCGGGTGATTTCGCCCTGGGCCATGATGCTGTCGATCTGGATAGGATCTTCGATGAAAAGGAGATTGAATTCGGTCAGCGCGTTGGCCAGGGGCATGGCGGTGAGCGGCGTAAGCTTGCGGTGAACCTCCACGATGAGGTCCATGTCGGGACCGCCGCCGTCGCGCGCCGCCGCGACAAGATCCCGTGCGGTACGTATCATCCGGTCCAGGGCCATATCCTGATATCCGCCCGGCAAGGGGTCGAACTTAAGCGCCGTGAAGCCATCCGACATCGCGTTTCGCGCGGACTCGTACATGGTCTCCGGTGTGTCTCCACCTCCCAGCAGGTGAAGCCTGACCTTGTCCCTGCAGTTTCCGCCGAGCAACTCCCAGACCGGTACGCCGAAGTGTTTTCCTTTGATATCCCACAGGGCGATATCGACGGCGCTGACCGCGCCGGACAAGGCGCTTCCGCGGAAGGGCGACATGCGGTAGAGATACTGCCAGTGATGCTCGATGCGGAACGGGTTCTGACCGATCAGGTAGTCTTTGAACCGCTCCACGATCTGGTGCACGGCCTCCGGATATCCCCAGCAGGCGGTCTGGCCCACTCCGGTGATTCCGCTGTCGGTACGGATACGGATGACATATCCACCACCGATGTAGTAGGAGGCGATATCTTCAATTTTCACTTTGATGCCTTTCTCGGAGCCACGGTGGAACCTTGGCGGAAGGTGTCTGATAGTCGCCCGGGAACTGTAAGCGGATGGACAATTGTCAAGTAAGCGGAGTTTTTACCGCCCCGCAACCAGAAATCAAAAACGTCGTCCGCAAATTTCTTTAATTGTAGTTTTTTTGCTTGAAGACCCCCTATGATGCCCTGTATACTCTCTTTACAGACACTTCATTAGCTATGCGATTCTGTCAGAACCCTTGGTACGCTGCGCCACGGTGATTCCCGCCGGTCAATTGATGCCGGAGTGTGCCGGGAGATATTCCCTAGGAGATAGAACATGTATACAGAAGAGACCGGTTTGAATTTCGACCCGCGTTACGAGGATACGGAGAAGTTGAAAGCGCTTTCCCGGCGTGGGTTCATCGGGCGGATCGCGGGCGGTCTCGCCGCTGGAACAGCCCTCCTTTCCATGGCAGGAAAAGCCCGGGCGAACCCGCCGTTACCGGAAGGTCATTTGCCGGAACCCTCTGATGTCTCGTACTGGAACTGGGTAGCAGACCAGTTTATCGTCCGCGATGGCGTCTCCTACATGAATACCGGGACCCGGGGACCTTCACCCGGCCCTGTACACCGGGCGCAGATCGACGCGCTCCAAGGCGCCAACTCCGATTACAAGAGTTACTCCCAATATGTATACAACAGTGACTTCCGTTCCAAAATGCGGGACAAGATGGCGAAGTTTGTCGGCTGCAAGTCCAATGAGGTCGCCTTCACCAACAATACGACCGAGGGCATGGTCTTCGGCACCTTCGGTATCGACATGGAGCCGGGCGACGAAATCGTGACGACGAATCACGATCATTCCAGCGGAGTACAGCCCATCAACCTCAGGGCGGCCCGGCAGAAGACGAAAACCGTCATGATCGATCTGTCGTCGCCGAAATTTCATCCACCCGACAGTCCCGACGCGTTACTCAAGGCCTTCGAGGCCGCCATCACGCCGCGGACTAAACTGATCAGCTTCTGCCATGTCAACTACGGCGACGGGCTCCTCCTGCCAGTGAAGGATATCTGCGACATGGCCCGTTCGAAGGGCATTCTCACCCTGGTCGACGGTGCGCAGCCTCCGGGCATGCTCGATCTCAATATGCACGATCTCGGTTGCGACATGTACGCGGGTCCATGTCATAAGTGGATGATGGCGTCCATGTACACCGGCTTCTTTTACGTCAACGAAAACATCGTGGACCGCGTCTGGCCCACCCTCTATGCCGGTCCGGTAGACGGGCTGACCATGTATGGACAGGAACCCACGGGTCTCGCGAAGGTGTACTATGCCGAGTACCTGGCCGGCGCCGCCAAGTTCGAACTGCGTGGCTCGTCCAATGCCCCGGCGCGGGTCGCCGTTGACGCCGCGCTGGATTTCCACAACATGATCGGCCCCGCGGCGATTGAAAGCCGGAACCGCTACCAGGCCGTGCGCCTGGCGAACGCTCTGCGGAACATGGACGGCGTGGATGTGTACAGTTCGCCCGACCCCCGCATGAGCGCGGCGCTCGTATCTTTCAAGGTCACGGGCGTGGGCACGTCTGATCTGAACAACATGTTGTGGGAACGGCATCGCATCTACATCCGGAACGTCAACCATCCGGAGATCAACTGGGACGCCAACCGGGCATCGATGCACGTCATGGTTACTGACGCCCAGACCGATAATCTCATTGACGCCATCGAGGAAATCGCCAAGGAAAAGAGACTGTAGTACAGCATAAAACGTCTGTATTTACTGGTTTTTCGAGATAGAATTCGGGGGAATGTGCCATGGCCTTTCTTCGTCATATGGCGCTACGTTGTCGTGATGTCGCGGTGTCACGGCGTTTCTACGAGGAAGTGATCGGTTTCACCTTTATCGGACGCCGCGGAAACGGCGAAGCGGTCGATCTCAGCGACGGAACCGCCAACATCACCCTGCTGCCTCACGGAGAACAGGTCCGGCCGACGCTCGAGGAAGGCGAGGAGTACATCCATTTCGGCGTACTGGTGGATGACCTCGAGGCCGCCTGGCACAGGGTGAGGGACTGGGGAGCGGAAGCGCCGAAGACCGTGAAGGGCCGTGACGCCATCTCTTCCGAAACCCCACCGGAGATTGCTTTCAAGGCCATCGATCCCGATGGCAATATTGTCGACATTTCCGGTGACAGGGACGAATGGCGCGGCGTAAAGATATGAACAAGGGTTGATTCCCCGGTTCCGATCAACCTCCTATGCGTATACTCCGATCGGCCGCGCTTTCGATTGATAAGTCCGTCGCGAGAGCGGCTGATTTATTCGATTTCTCCCGCGGACGTCTCCCGCCCGGCACCCTCACCGCCGCCGCGTGGCCCGGCCTGGTCCGGTCCCTGGTCCGACAGTTCAAGCAGGGCGTCGCCGGTGTAACGGGTACGAACGGCAAGCACACTACCTGCCGGATTCTGGCTGCGATCCTCCGGCAGTCCGACGCCCGCACGCTTTACCCCGAAGATATCGCCCCTTCCATTGACGAAGTCGTCTCCACGCTAGTCCAGGCCACGAACCGTCGCGGCATGATTCAGGCAGATTACGGCGTATTCGGTTTTGAAACCGGAATGCTGGGCAGGGCGATCAAGGTGTGCAGTCCACACACGATGGTGCTGAACAACCTCTACGAAGACGAATTGAACCAGGGGATCGATCCCGGTACACTGGTCGGGGAATGGAGCAATTGGTTCGGCGCCATGGCAGCCGGCCACAACATTCTCGTAAACGCGGACGATCCGGTCCTCTGCGGCGGATTCACACGCGGTGTTCCGCCGCGGTTGACCTACTTCGGCGTGGAAGATGAACGCCTGCACCTGAAGCATGCATCCACACCGGAAGTTCCGTGCCACAGGTGTCGCGCCCCCCTCTCCTACCGAATCAACTGCCTGGCCCATCTCGGCGACTACGCCTGCGAAAGCTGCGGGTGGGAAAGACCGTTGCCTACCGTGTACGCGATCGATGTGGAACTGGGAACGGAAGATTCCTGTTTCCGGCTCATTACGCCGCGAGGTCCACTGGATGTGCGTCTCCAGTTATCGGGACTGCACAACGTGTACAACGCGGTGGCGGCGGCAGCAGCGGCCGTAACGCTCGGCCTGAGTCCCGTGACGATACGCAAGGGTCTCGAAGCGGTAACGTCGACAGGCGGGCGGGACGAACGGGTGGTCATCCATGAAAGAGAAGCGCGCCTGATGACGATCAAGAACAGGACCTCGCTGCATGAAGCGATCAGAACATGCCTGCTGGACCGCAGGCGCGGTCACTACCTGTTTCTCCTCGACGAGGCGGTACAAGACGGAAACAAAGGGCCGTGGATTACGGACGGCGACCTGGAGGGCGTGGTGGACCGGTCCAGGTCCGTGCACGTGGCCGGAGCAGGCGGAGCGCACCTTGCCTTGATGGACGAGCAGATGGACGCGGAAGAGATGGCTTCGGCCGCGGACGTCAGCGACGTATTCCACGATATCATGCGCCGTCTCACCCCAGGCGACCGGCTGTGTGTCCTGGCAACCGAAGGCGCCATGTACGCGGTCCGGCAGGAATTGAAGTATATGGGGATACTTTGAACGATCGCCGTTTCAGTTCCACGGTGGCCGGTCACACCCTTCGAAGGGGTAATGAACGCCGGAGCGGAAACGGGGAAGCAGGGGGTAGTAATTGATGCCGTCCATGACCTTGCCGCGGCACAGGTAGGCGGGGAAGTTCTCGCGCTTGATGCGCGTGGTCGTGGGAATATACCGTAGCGTCAGCCCGCACCGGCGCCTGTCGGACAGGTTGGCCTTCGAGCCGTGAATCAGGTAGGGATCGTGCAGGGATACGCCGCCCGCCGGCACGACGACGTCAACCGCCCTGGATTCGTCCACCTTCAAATCCAGTTCCGAACGCAAAACGTTCTCCCCTTCCGATGAGCGGTGCCTGAACAGCTTCTGATCCACGTGGCTCCCCGGGACAACACGCATGCATCCGTTCTCCGGGGTCGAATCGTCGACGGCCAGCCAGATCGTAATGACCTCCATGGGTTCAAGCGGCCAGTAGTTCCCATCCTGGTGCCACAATACCGGCTGCCCGTCGCGGGGAGGCTTGCTGATGTAATGCGCCGCGAAGAGCGCGATATCCGGACCGAGAAAGGGTTCTATGACGTCGATCAAGCGGGATTCGGTACATAGACGGATCCAGAACGGATCGTCCACGATCAGGTTGTGGTGGTATTGTTCCGGCCGGACGTCGGGGTACTTCCCTCCCATCCATACGATATGCCCCTGTGCCTCCTCGGTCAGATCCTTGTCGATGACCTCGGGCAGGACGACATAACCGTCTTCTTCATATCGCCGTACGATATCGGCACCGTTCATCAGGGTCAAATCCTACTGTTCGTGTTCGAGGTGTTTGCGCAGGGCGCGGCCCACGACACCGATCTGGTGCTTGAAATCCTGAAACGTAAAGCTTTGGTGAAAATCCCAGTAGCTGTTCCAGACCGTGTCTTTCTTGTCCTTGACCTCCGCGAACCGGATGAGTCCGCGCCCGATCTCTGAGCGGCCCAGATTGTCGTAGGTTTCCCGCGTGACGTAGTAGCCGTACCTGGGATCCGCAATTTCATAGCCATACTTGATCATGGATCTCGGCCGTTCGGAAAAATGCGCCGCTTTGGCGTGGAGAATGGAAGGATAGGTTATGGCCAGTGAACCCGCCTTGACCGTGAGCTTCTCCTGTCCACGAATCCAGCCCAGCTTGGTGGTCTGCGTAGGTGTATACAGCCTCCGGTGGCTACCGGGCAGCAACATCGTCGGCCCCATGTCTTCGGCAACGTCCTGAGGGTAGTACATGCAGAGGATCTCCGTCAGGGATCGGTCCGCCATCCAGGTGTCGTCCACGTGCCAGCCTCCTCCGTCGCTCACTCCGCCCGGCGTCAGGTGGTTCCAGAACCGGAAGGGACTGATGGCGATATCGGGCGATTCGAGCAGGAAGGCCGCGAACTCCACGATCCGGGGATGGGCGAGCAGGTCCCCGACACTCTGCCGTTCGAATAAGGATATGCCCTTGTAAACCAGGCTGTCCTCGCTGACCTGTTCGGCGAGGTCCGCGTCGAACCAGCCTTCGAGCAGGACGTAGCCCGTGTCTACAAACTGTTTTTTCAACGCTTTGTATTCATCGGGCACCTTCATCTCCTTGCCGCGGGTGCGTCTTCCGTGCGCCGTGTGGGGTATGCGGCAGGCCTTCGCCTGGAGGGTAGTACCGCTCCAGAATGAACTCGTGCCCCAACTGGTTATGGGTGTTCTCGAGGGGATACTCGATCGCGGGAAACGAGACGACACGCCAGCCGTCCGCCATGGCCTCCTTGACGTTCCTATAGGGACATTCGTGGCGAGGATCGAACTGGTGCTCGGCGTCGAAGGGACCGAAATAGTTCCAGGAGATCACGCCGGCCGGGATGTGATCCGCGTTCGCCCAGATGTAGAGCAGGTGCTGCTGGGGTTCTCGCGTCATCGCCTTCAACTCTTCCAGGTCTTCTCGCGATACACCCACGCCATCCGCGATATTCGATTCGGCGCGGTTCACCCATCTTTCGATAGATCCGGCCATGCGTCCTCCCGCATGATTCGATTGACGGCCACAGTTTCAGGTAGGTCTTCGCAACCGGGAAAATAGTGCTTTTCGCGCAAATCTGTCAAGGGAGATCCGGTATCGGAGCCGACGGGAAACAGTTACCCACGTTTGCCAGGCAATCCGGAAATCCACCTGTTTCGCCATCGGATTCCGGGACGAAATCCAACTCGGCTAACGGTGGTTGGGACCGTACCTTTAAAATAAAGGAATGGTTGACACTCAACCGGGGAACATGTATCTTGGTGGTTCCCGATATTCTTTGCACCACCCGACAATAACTCGTACACAAGTCCGCAGATAAGCTTGTCCGTGATATACAGACAGGAGAAACCGATGAGTTCAGACAGATTCGACTTTGCCATTGCCATAGGCGGCGCGGCGGGCCAGGGAATCGCCACTCCGGGCAATGTCCTCGCCCGGATTTTCATCCGTCGGGGACTGCATCTCAACGCCTACAATGCCTACCAGTCGATCATCCGGGGTGGCCATATATTCCTCACGGTGAGAATCAGCGATCAACAGGTTAAAACCCATGGCGACAAACTCGACTTGCTGGTCTGTCTGAACCAGGATACGATGGATCGGCACCTGGGGCTCATGGGGCCCGGTACGCGGGTCATCTATAACGGCGATACGATCACGCCCGGGATCCCGGTAGACGGTGTGTACAGTTGTCCTCTTCCCATCTCCGAACTGACCGACAACAACCGTAACAAGCTCGTGCAGAACACCGTGTCTCTCGGAACGATCCTCAATCTTCTCGACATGGATTTCCAGATTCTGGAAGACATCCTCACCATGCAGTTCCAGCGCAAGGGCCAGGACGTGGTCGACGAGAACGTCAGCGTGGCACGTGCGGGATACGACTATGCCGCTGCACACTTCGAGCCCTTTTCACTGAAGGTACCCACCGGCGAAAAGCCGATGGCTGTATGGACTGGCAACGACGCGCTGGCCATGGGCGGCGCGGCGGCGGGCGTCAAGTTCTACTGCGCCTATCCTATGAGTCCATCCACGGGCGTACTCCACTGGATGGCGCAAAACGCGCGGGAGTTGGGTATCATGGTGCGGCAGGTCGAAGACGAGATCGGCGTGGCCAACATGGCGATCGGCGCCGCGCACGTGGGGTGCAGGTCGATGTGCGCGACCTCGGGCGGTGGTTTCGCCCTGATGACCGAGGCGGTCGGCAGCGCGGCCATGATGGAAATACCCGTCGTCTTCATAGACGTCCAGCGCGCAGGACCATCCACGGGCGTGCCCACCAAGACAGAGCAGGGTGACCTCTGGCAGGTACTCGGCGCGAGCCAGGGGGATTTCGAACGGTTCATCGTGGCGCCGACGGATGCCCTGGACGCCTTCAACACCATGCCCGAACTATTCAACCTGGTGGACAGTTGCCAGTGCCCGGGCATCGTCATATCGGATCTGCTGATCTCCGAAGGCACGTTCAGCGTCGACCCGGATGCCATCGATATGCAACCGAATATAGAGCGGGGCGCGTTGATTACCGAGCCGGCCAATGGGGTGAGCGATATCCCAACGGGTTCGCAGGAGGCCAACGGACACGGACTTGTCGGGGCTCCGAGCAACGGTTACCTACGGTATGAAAACACCGAAAGCGGTGTTTCGCCACGGGCCCTGCCCGGCGTGGAGGGATACGCCCATGTCGTGGCCACGGACGAACACGACGAGGACGGCGTCCTGGTAAGCGACGAATACACCAATCCCCACAAACGCCGCAAGATGGTGGAAAAACGCGCTCGAAAATTCAAGGACATCTCGAGCCGGATCGCTCCGCCCGGTCTCTCAGGCTCTGACGACGCCGAGATCACGCTCATCGGCTGGGGTTCCACCTACGGCGTGATCAGTGAGGCGGTGGAAGCCCTCAACCGGGAAGGCATCGCCGTCAACCACCTCCCGATCAAATGGATCGTCCCGCTCCACGCGGACGCCATTCAGGAAGTGTTCGACAAGGCGAAGCGGACGGTTATCGTGGAGAACAACCATTCCGGTCAATTCCACCGTTATCTGCGCAGCGAAACGGGATTGACCGCGGACGGCCATATCAGGAAGTACGATGGCGAGCCGTTTATGCCCCATCATATCGTGGATGGCGTCAAGGAACTGCTGGCCGGCACAACGAACTGCTACGTGCCCTATCAAGAAGTCATCGTCTAAGGAGTCCCAAACATGTCAGTGGAAACTTTAACACGTGACGAAGTGGAAGAAACACCGGCAGTCCCATTGAAAGCGAAGGATTTCAAGGGAAAGGTCGAACCGGACTGGTGTCCCGGTTGCGGTGATTTCGGTGTATTGAGCAGCTTGCAGCGGGCCTGCGTAAACATGGGCCTGAGACCCCACGAGATTCTCACGATCAGCGGGATCGGGTGTTCGTCGAATTTTCCCGGATACTTTAATTCTTATGGAATGCATACCCTCCACGGTCGTTCGCTGGCGGTGGCCACGGGCGCGCAAATGGCGAACCATGAACTCACCGTTTTCGTCACGGGCGGCGACGGCGACGGATACGGGATCGGCGGAAATCATTTCACCCACACGGCGCGGCGCAATGTCGACCTGACCTACATCGTCATGGACAACCAGATCTACGGGTTGACCACGGGTCAGGTATCCCCGACCAGCAGTATCGACATGCGGACCAAGAGCACGCCATTCGGCAGCGTGGAAATGCCGATCAATCCCATCACGGCGGCGATCATGAATGGCGCCACCTTCGTGGCTCGGGGATTCAGCGGCGACGCGCGGCAGCTGACCCAGCTCATCGAGCAGGCCGTTCGGCACAGGGGCTTTTCATTGATCGACGTATTCAGCCCCTGCGTCACCTTCAACAAGGACAACGACTACCCGTTCTTCAAACAGCGGGTCAAGAAGCTGGAAGACCACGACCCGAGCGACTGGAAAACGGCCTGTGAAAAAGCCCTGGTCTGGGGAGATGAAATCTACACCGGCCTGTTCTTTCAGAAAACGGACACGCCCACGCTGGGCGACCAGGAACCGGTGCTGGACGAAGGCGGCGCGCTGGCGCGGCGTGAACTGGGAATCAGCCAGGAGCGGGCAGGCCGGATCATCAAGCGGATGATGTAGAACGCGTAAAATCGCCTTTTCAGATGAAGGGGCTTTCCTGCAATTCCCGGTGCACGGCGCGGTAGAGGGGGATCGGCGAGGCGCTTTCTTCCCCGCGTTCCCCGCCGGTGGGCTCAATCATGTTCAGCGACAGGACCTTGTTCCTGAAACTCCGTGTTTCCAGCTCTTCGCCAAGACCCTGTTCGTACACACTCTGCAGTTCCGCCAGAGAAAACTCGTTGGGAAGCAGCAACAGGGCAATATTGGTGTAATTCAGTTTGGCTGCGATTCTTTCCGTGCATACCTTCAGAATCTCATTGTGATCGTAAGCCAGCGAGGGGGTATCGTTGACGTAAAACCACTCCCCCCTGCGGTACTTGTCCACGGGTCTGAAGGGATCGCCGGGGCTGTCGGGAAACCCCATGTAAGCAGTCGAAATAGTACGTCTTCTCGGGTCGCGGTCGATAGCGGAGAAGGTATAAACCTGCTCGAAATAGGCGCTGATCTGATCTGTTGCCTCGCGATAGGCGCGACGGACCGCCGACTCCAGGTCTTCCGTTTCAAGAACCAGCGTTCCGGGTAGTGAAAACCGGCCCACGAACGGTTCGATCTTCAACTCGACCAGGTAGACCAGCAACCTGCCATCGAGGAACCTGAAGATCCCCAGGTCCGTGGCCGCGTATGGTTTGGTCGGAATCATATCAAGGTCATGTTTGCATGGTTTTGAAGGGCGTGGCAAGAGAAAAATGGGCGGAACCCATCGGGTAGGTTCCGGGTAGAATTCGGTTTTCGTCCAGGTATTGGGAGCCAGTTCGCAATCTATGGACGTGGATGTCCTGACGACCGTCGTGCAAATCCTCGCCGGCGCGTTTATCGGTGCCTGCATAGGCATGACCGGCATCGGTGGCGGTGTACTCATCCTGCCCGTTCTGACCCTGTGGTTCGGCCTGCCTTCCACGGTGGCAGTGGGCACCGCCCATCTCTATTCCTTCCTTTGCAAGCTTCCCGCCGTATTCTTCCATTTCAGACAAGGCACCATCCGATTCCGCACGTCGGCGTACTTTCTCGTGGGAGCCGTGCCGGCGACCGTGGCCGTAGCGCTCTGGATCACCGGATATGCCGGCGGCATTGACCAGGAAGACCCGGCCTGGCTTGAACTCCAGGCGAACCTTCGGAAGTTCATCGCAGCCGTCGTTATTCTTTCGGGCCTGCTGATCCTGTGGCACATGTTCATGAAGCCGGGGTCCCGGGCAGCGGCGGATAAAGGGGTTCCCGTCACGGGCGCGAAGGTGGTCCTCGTTGCGCTGCTCGGCGCCGCTATCGGCGGACTGATCGCGTCCACCTCGGTGGGAAGCGGCATACTGATCGTACCGCTGATGATCATCATTTTCGGCCTCACCGCCGTGGATACGGTCGGATCATCGATCTTCATCGCGCTGGTGCTTACCTTCACAAATTCGATCATATACGCCGGCAGCAGCCAGTTGGATCTCACGATATCGGTGACCATGGCGGTCGGGTCGCTGGTGGGTGTACCCATCGGGGTACGCATGTCCCGGAAAATCCCCGAGCGTTACCTGCAGATCACCATTATGGGGCTCGTGCTGGCGGCTGGCGCGGCCATGCTGGCCGGGGGATAGGGATCAGGGTGCAGCGAACACGTCGTTCAGCAAACCGCTGAGCCGGATGCCGGCCTGCAGCAATCGCAACTTGACGCCATCGATGTGCTTGAAGACGTAGGCATAGCCCAGGTACGGCGTTTTGGCGGAACGGGAAACGCCATAATCGTATACGGCGGGCAGCATGCCCCGCGACTCCCGCGCCCAGTCCCACACGGTAGAACGCCGCCATGCATCGATCTCGCCGGGTTCCGCATGACCGAAGAACCGGACGAATTCCGTAAAGCTCAGCTGCTGATGCTCGACGAGATGTTCGTCCCAGACCGTGTGGAGGTTGGTGCTTTCGCCGAACCAGCGGACCCTGATGTCGTTGCCGCCGCGGTCACTGCCGTATCCCGCGTGAAGCGGCTGATGGATGTCGCCCACCAGGTGCACCAGGAATCTCAGCGCGTCCA
Organism: bacterium; assembly: GCA_965225915.1. Taxonomy (GTDB): domain Bacteria; phylum JAAXHH01; class JAAXHH01; order JAAXHH01; family JAAXHH01; genus JAAXHH01. The sequence continues at coordinate 2,685,183 of OZ245326.1, read as the reverse complement.
CCTTTTCCTTCCGACCCGCTCCAGGGTCCCGTAGGATGCCTTCGAATCGTTGAATGGCCTCGATCACGTCTCCGCGCCCGTTCCTCGGCGCCGTAGTCAGGGTCTGGCCGGGCGAAACGTTGATGTAGTGCCAGGACGAAGCGTGGCGCCACGACGGGTCGGACTTGATCTCGTCGGCCCAGGTGCTGATTTGCGCCAGCGACGTACGCCCGACGAGCGCCGCCACCCCCTTGCGGGCCGCATCCGTCAGGTGGTCTTCAGCGATCTGGCCCACGACGCGGTGGCCGTTCGGGCCCCACGCCATCGCAGGTGCCGACCAGAGTACCAACAGGACCAACGCGATCAGGATTCTTCCGGCGCGCATAAGCAGCTCTCCAGTATTCTTTTCAGGGTACATAGGAAGTGTCCGGGTCTATTGGCGGCGGCGGCCAGTGCAGCCCGCGCTGGCCGGACAGACCCCGGTTGGGCGACAACGCGTAGTCGCGGCCCGGCAGCCCGGTCAGCACTCCGTTTTGTAGCCAATGCCCGTCCCGGTCGCGCACCTGTTCCACCAGTCGCTCCGTTAGTCGTCGCATGATCGCGGCGTGGCGCTCCGACCCCGATAAATCGCGGCATTCATCCGGATCTTCTTCCAGGTCGAACAACTGCGACCTGTTGCCCACCGGGTAGTAGATCAGCTTGTATCGGCCATCGTGCATCATACGCGTGGCCTGGGCGTCTTCGCCGCATTCGCCGTACAGGTATTCCCGTTTCTCGCCTCCCAACATGGAGATACCGTCGACCGTATCGGGAACGCCGATCCCCGTAAGGTCCAGCAGTGTGGGCATCACGTCCTGCCAGCCCACGAGTCTGTTGTCGGTGCGGTTGTGGCCTACCCGTTTGTCACCGGCCCGCCCGACGAGTATCATGGGCACGTTGGCCGACTGCTCGTAGTACAGCCTCTTCGCCCAGAGTCCGTGAACGCCCAGCATGTCGCCGTGATCGGCCGTAAACAGCACGATCGTGTTGTCGATCAGGCCTTCCTCCCGCAGCGTGCCGATCACCACGCGCAACTGGTGGTCGATATGGGTGCATAGGGCGTAGAATGCCCGTCTCGCCCAGGCGATCTGGCTGTCGTTCATCCCGCCGAATCGTCCGCGGACCTCCTTCAGCGCATAGGGCAGGCTGTCCGGATCCTCGGCCCAGCTGCCGAGATACGGCTCGCCGGGATCCTCGTCGCGGTACAGGTCCAGGTAGCACTGGAGCGGGGTCAGTGGGGGATGGGGATGGCAATAGGATAAGTACCAGAACCCCGGCCGCGTGGGGTCGCGCCTTCGTATCATCCGGGCCATCTGGCGCGTAGTCCAGTTGGTCACGTGCATCGCCTCCGGCAGATGCCATGGACGCTGTCCGTAGTCATTGTTGCTCATGCCGTGGGTGAATCCTTCACCGGCATAGCCGTTCTCGCCGAGAAACGCCTCGTAATCGTCCACGGCACCCAGGTGCGGACGTCCTTCTTCTGCGAGGATCACGTCATCGAACCCTATCCTGTCCCGTTGCGGGAATACGTGCAACTTGCCGACGGCATAGGCCTGATAGCCGCTGTCCCGGAAGGTCTGCGCCATGGTGCGGACGGGAGGCATGGGGTTGTCGACCATGAACACCCTGTCGCCGTGGGTGGCCGTGGTCGTGCCGGTCATCAGCGTCCTGCGCGCAGGAATGCACACCGGGCATTCACTGTAGGACCGGTTAAAGCGAACGCCGCTGCGGGCGAGCGTGTCCAGGGTCGGCGTCTGGATCACCGGGTGTCCCGCATGGCCGAACAGCGTACCGGGCCAGTGATCGGTACAGACGAGGAGGACGTGTGGTCGGGACGGCATGTTTCCCCCGGGTAACGTGTCCATCAGTGCGTATGCATTCACGTATAGAGCGTGGTAAGACCCTTCCCAATATACAGTTCGCAATCCCTGGTGTCCACGACTACCGTTGCGGCTCGATCATGGTTTTATAGTTGACGGGATTCCAATATATCTTTATATTCGATTATTAGGATATATGAACCTTCTTCTGACAACGGAGAACCCGATATGGAAAAGGACCTGGACGTTTTCAAGGCCTGTTCGGACGCCACACGCCTGCGCATCCTGTTCCTGCTTACCGAGCGGGAACTGTGCGTGTGCGAAATCATGGCGGTCCTGGACCTGCCGCAGGGCAAGGTCTCCCGACACCTGGCCGTTATGAAACAATTCGGGCTGCTGACGGACCACCGTGACGGCGTATGGATTTACTACGCGCTGGCCAAAGATTCCTCGATCGCGCTGAGACACGTGAAGGTGTACCTGTACTCGGCGCGTCAGGTACACGACCGGGTGCTGGCGGACCTGGACAGGTTGCGCGGACTGGTCAGCCAGGGCAAGATCTGCGTGCCCCAGCCGTCCATGGCCCTGCTCCAGATCGATGACGACGATGCGCCTGCCGAATCCGGGATACCTGTGGAAGCAACGGGAGGAAAGTGAACCTGCCAGATGCTGATACGCCCTTCTACCCCGGCCTTGAACAATACCTGAAGGCATGCGAGGCAGAGTCCACCATGATCCCGGCGGAACGCCGGCAAGCATTGGAGCGTGTTTCCACCTATGTAAAGGATATATTAACCAAGAGGAATCCAGCCCGGCTGACGTTTATCTGCACGCACAATTCACGCAGGAGCCAGATGGCCCAGATCTGGGCACAGACCGCGGCACAGTTCTACGGCGTACCGGGGGTGTCCGCCTTCTCGGGAGGCACGGAAGCTACGGCGGTCAACCCGAGGGCGGTCGCGGCACTGTCACGGGCAGGCTTCCAGGTGGAGCGAACCGCAACCGGTGAAAACCCGGTCTACCAGGTTCACACCGGAAATGAACTTCCCCCGGTGCGCGCATACTCCAAGACCTATCTCAATCCCTTAAACCCACAGCGCGGGTTCTGCGCGGTCCTGACGTGTTCGAGCGCGGACCGGGACTGTCCCGTCATTTCCACTGCCGATGAACGGGTTCTCATAGCCTACGATGACCCGAAACACTACGACGGCACGGAGCAGGAAACCGCGCAGTACGACGCGCGCTGCAGGCAAATCTGCCGGGAGATGTGCTGGATTTTCGCGTGGACGTTATCAAACTAGACCCAAGAAGCCAAACGCGGCTGCCGCCGCCTGAGAGAGCCTATGAATTCTACGACTAAACAACTCTCGGCCCGCGACCGGTACCTGACCCTCTGGATATTCCTGGCCATGGGCCTGGGGGTCTCGCTCGGTGTCTGGGCGCCGGGCATTCCGGTCTTGATCCAGCTCGGGCAGGTGGGCACGACCAATCTGCCCATCGCCATTGGGCTCATCCTGATGATGTACCCTCCGCTTGCCAAGGTGAAGTATGAAGAGCTGGGGGACGTGTTTCGAAATGTGCGCGTGCTCGGTGCGTCCCTATTCCTGAACTGGGTCGTTGGTCCCATCCTGATGTTCGGACTCGCCGCTCTTTTCCTGTCGGGACATCCCGAGTACATGACCGGGCTGATCCTGATCGGCCTGGCCCGGTGTATCGCCATGGTCATCGTGTGGAACGAACTCGCGAAGGGAAACACCGAGTACGCCGCCGGTCTCGTGGCGTTCAACAGCCTGTTCCAGGTATTCTTCTACAGTGTTTACGCCTATGTCTTCATCACGGTGCTGCCGCCCGTATTCGGACTGGAAGGAAGCATCGTACCGATCACGATCGCGCAAATCGCGGAAAGCGTGTTCATCTACCTGGGCATCCCCTTTTTCGGCGGCATGGCGACCCGCCTGGTACTGGTGCGGCTCAAGGGCCGGCAGTGGTACGAGTCGTCCTTCATTCCCCGAATCAGTCCCATTACCCTGGCCGCGTTGCTGTTCACCATACTGGTCATGTTCAGCCTGAAGGGTGACACGATCGTAGCCATCCCCCTGGACGTGGTCAGGATCGCCCTGCCCCTCCTGGCCTACTTCGTCCTCATGTTCCTGATCACCTTCTGGATGGGGCGGAAGATCGGCGCGGACTATTCCAAGAACGTCACGCTTTCCTTCACCGCCGCGAGCAATAATTTCGAACTTGCCATCGCGGTTGCCGTGGCGGTCTTCGGCATTGAATCCGGCGTGGCCTTCGCGGCAGTCATCGGTCCCCTCGTCGAAGTGCCGGTCATGATCGGCCTGGTCAACGTGGCGCTTAAATTCCAACGGACGTATGCCCAACCCGAAAGTCGAATCCCATCGGGGCGCAGGCTGCGAAAAGGGCGGTCAGGGTGAGCTACATCGATGAAAACCAACCGCTGACGACGAGACCCGTCCTGCTCGTACTGATGCTGTGCACGCTCTGGGGTGGCCTGGTCGTATCGGTAAAGGTGGGCCTGGACGGGATTCCGCCGATCCTCCTCGCGGTAATTCGTTTCGGCGTCGCCCTGGTGTGCGTCTATACCTGGACGCGCCTGGCCGGCGTCTCCCTGCACGTCCCGCGGGGCGATCGCCTGATCATAGTCGTTCCCGGCCTGGTAATGGCCGCGCAAATCCTGTTTCTGAATATCGGCGCCGAACAAACCTCCGGAAGCCATGCCGTTCTGTTCATGCAGACCTACCCGTTTTTCGTCGCCGCCATCGCACACTACATCATTCCGGGCGACCGCCTCAGGCTGGTGAAGATCGTCGGTCTGGGCCTGGCCGGGGCCGGTATGATGATGACCATTTACGACGAAGCAGGTGGGCCGTCGACGCCCCTGGGCGACGTGCTCGTCCTTTTCAGTTCCATATGCCTGGCCATCCAGATCATGATCAACAAGGTCCTGGTCAGACGCATTTCCCCCGTGTCGCTGATTTTCTGGCAACAGGTGGTCGTGCTGCCCGTTTTCACCGTCCTCTGGTTGTTGAACGAATGGCAACTGCCCGTCTCGATCGACCTGGCCATCGTGGCGGCGGTATTGTACCAGGGCGCCATCGTGGCCGGATTCTGCTTTCTCGTATGGATACGGCTGCTACAGCGGCACAGCGCCACCCAGATCAGCTCTTTTTTCTTTACGACACCGCTATTCGGCGTCATACTGAGTTGGCTGATCCTTGGAGACCAGGTAACGACGTATCTCGCCGGCGGACTGGTGCTGCTGGCGGCCGGACTATGGGTGGTCAACCGGTATTGACGACCAGGAATTCGGTACTAAGCGAAGGAGAATCGAGCAATGATCATCGACTGTCATTCCCACGCATGGGATTACTGGCCCTACGAACCGGTGCCCCCCGACCCGGAAAACCGGGGCCGGGCGGAGATGCTGCTGCACGAAATGGATGATGTTGGCGTGGACAAGGCGGTGCTGGTCTGCGCCCGTATCGATCACAATCCCGGCAACAACGACTACGCGGCCGAGTGTGTGGATCGGTATCCGGATCGTCTCATTCAGTTCGCCGATGTGGATTGCGCCTGGACCGACACATACCACGAACCAGGCAGCGCGGACAGGTTGGCCGAGGCCGTCGGAAAGTACCGGTTAAAGGGCTTTACCCATTATCTACGGGACGATTTTGACTGGTTCGAATCCAGGGAAGGCCTGGCGTTCTTCGAGAAGGCCGCGGAACTCAACCAGATCGTGTCGCTGGCCCTGGGTCCAGTATGGATGCCCGCCCTGAGAAAACTCGCGCGGCGGTTCCCAACCGTGCCTTTTCTGTGCCATCACATGGCCAGTTTAAGTGTGGGCGAACCGCCGCCCCGCCCGATGCTGAGCGAAGTTCTCGAATCGGCGGACGTACCCAATATCCACCTCAAGCTTTCCGGGTTTCAATACTCATCGGCAGTCGCGTGGGAATACCCCTATTCGGACAGCCTCTGGATCGTCCGCAAACTCTACGAATACTACGGTCCGGAACGGCTATGCTGGGCGTCCAACTATCCTCCGGTCATCCTTGCGAGCACCTACCGGCAATCGCTGGAAGCCGTCCGTACCCACTGTACCTTCATCGCCGAGCAGGACATGGATCTCATACTCGGCGGCAACATGGAGCGGCTGCTGGCATCCGCTGGATGAGTGCTGAAGTTGATGTTCCTGCCTGATCTAACGACTTCCCGACCTGTACTTTCCATCGTCGAACGTCAATTTAAGGTAACCAATTCCCCTTCTTCGTCGTCTAACGAACAGGTGAGCGGGAACTTCCCATGAATAATGGGTATTGAATTAATGTATATTCATAGATGGACGTAATCGTCGGCCTGACTCACCCGGCATGTAGCCTGGAGCAATCATGGGGCGTTTAAGAGATCTTCAACTGGGAAAACAAATTTACTGGTCCATCTTCACTGCGATCTTCGCGGCATTCATGGCTGCGGGTTGCGGCGACGCAAGTTCCGATACGGCCGACAAGACGAAAACAGGCGAGGACGGCAAGGCTGAAGCCGATTCCACCGCACCGCCTCCAGTCCCCGTGAGCGTGATACCCGCTTCCCTGGGCACCATTTCCGACCTCATCCTGACGACCGCTACCGTGGAGGCGGACCGCGACGCGCAGATCTTCCCCCGAACCACTGGCATGATCGAGGAAATGCGGGTCGAGGAAGGCGCCTTCGTGAACCAGGGCGATGTTCTTGCCGTGCTGGAAAACGACGAAGAAGAAGTCGCACTGGCCAGGGCGGAAGCCATCAGGGAAGCCCGGAAGCAGGAGTTTGACCGTTCCATGGCCCTGCTGAACGGCCAGTTCATCAGCGAAGTGGACCACGAGGCCAAGGAGCGGGAGTTCATTATGGCCAGGGCGGACTGGGAATCCGCCAAGGTCGCCTTCGACAAGACGACCATCCGGGCGCCCTTCAGCGGCACCATCACGGAACGCCACCAGAACGTCGGCAACATGGCGAGGCCGGGCGATGCCCTGTTCACCCTGGTCGACCTGAATACGTTGCTCATCTACACCCATCTGCCGGAAATGGAGTGGTCCCACGTGGCGGCCGGCCAACAGGTCATCCTGGAGACTGAAACGCTGCCGGACGGCTCGTTCGACGGCGCAATACTCCGCGTAAGCCCAATCATAAACCCCCAGAACGGTACCTTCAAAGCAACGATAAAGATCGACGACCCTGGCTGGCGTTTGAAACCCGGCATGTTCGTCCGGGTGAAAATCCTCGCCGACCAGCGCAAGGATGTGCTGCTGATCCCAAAAATCGCGTTGCTGGAAGACAACGAAGTCTTCACCGTGCAGGACAGCCTGGCTACCCGCATCGCGCTCACCCTGGGACTGCAGGACGCCGATTTCACCGAGATACGAGAAGGGCTCAGTCCGGGAGACCTGATCGTGATCGCCGGTCACCGAAGCATGAAAGACAGTACGCGGGTCAAGATCGTATCTCCCTGACGCGCGGGAATCCATCCCATGAACATCGTTGACTTCGCTATTCGCAAGCCCGTCACCATCACGATGCTGGTGCTGGCGGCGCTGATCTTCGGATACGTGTCCTTCCAGCGCTTGGCGGTCAACCTCCTGCCGGACATCTCCTATCCTTCGCTGACCGTACGTACGGAGTACGAAGGCGCCGCTCCCCAGGAGATCGAAAACCTCGTTTCCCGGCGAGTCGAAGAAGCCGTGGGGGTCATTACCGGACTGGTTGAAATCAGTTCCATCTCCCGGGCCGGCATGTCCGACGTGGTGCTCGAGTTCGACTGGGATACGGACATGAATCTGGCGATCATGGACGTGCGCGAACGGGTGGACCGCGTTTTTCTTCCCGAGGATGCCGAAAGACCGCTCCTGCTTCGTTATAATCCCGAACTCGACCCCATCATGCGACTGGGCCTGTCCGGGGAGGATCTGATCCAGCTTCGAAACCTGGCGGACTGGGAAATCCGAAGGCAATTGGAGACGATACCCGGCGTGGCCTCGGTGCGCATGAAGGGCGGACTGGTCGAAGAAATCCAGGTTGAAATCGACGAGGCGCAATTGACGCGGTTGGGCCTCACGTTCGAGCAGATCAATCGGCGTCTCGCCGAGGAAAACATCAACCAGGCGGGTGGACAGCTGCGGGAAGGCGACGAAGAGTTGATCGTACGCGCGGTCAACGAGTTCCAGACCGTCGAGGAAATCGGTGAGATCATCATTTCAAGCCGCGGAGAAGTTCCGGTCCGCCTGCACGACGTAGCCACCGTCCGCCGTCATTTCAAGGAACGCAAGACCCTCACGAGAATAAACGGCCGGGAAAGCGTGGAAGTCTCCCTTTTCAAGGAAGCGGACGCTAATACGGTTACCGTGGCCCGCGCGATCAGGGAAAGGCTCGGCGATGTCTCGACCGGCGAAATGAAGGAGGAGGTCCCTGCTGAAAAGGAAGACGCAACCACCGGGGAAGCGGCGGAATCCACCGCCGATTCTGGGAGCAACTTAACCGCTGATGGAAACCGCACGATCGTTGCGACCCTGCCCGAGGGTGTCTCGCTGTACCTCGTATCGGACCAGTCCCGTTTCATCGAAAACGCTATCAACGAGGTCATTCGAACGGCGCAGTGGGGTGGCGCCCTGGCAATCCTGGTCCTGTTCCTGTTTCTGCGCAGCATCAGAACCACGCTCATCGTCGCCGTGGCCATACCGGTATCGATACTGATCACCTTCATCCTGATGTTCTTCAGCCAGACCACGCTCAATATCATGTCCCTTGGCGGCCTGGCGCTCGGTGTCGGCATGCTGGTGGACAACGCCATCGTGGTGCTCGAAAGCATATTCCGCTGCCGGGAGGAAGGAGACAGTATCGTCGAGGCGGCCCGACGCGGGGCGTCTGAAGTGGGGATGGCCGTGACCGCGTCGACCCTCACCACAATCGCCGTGTTTTTACCCATTGTCTTCATTGAAGGCATCGCCGGCCAGATCTTCACCGACCAGGCTTTGACCGTCACTTTCGCCCTGCTGGCATCCCTGGCGGTGGCGTTGACGTTCATTCCCATGATGGCTTCGCGGGAAGGCAGGTTGGGCGGCGCGGCGGGCCAGGGCCTTTGGATACAGTCGGCTTTCAGTGATTTCAGACAGTCCCCCTCGGAAGAACGCCGCGGCACGATAAAGTGGTTCGCCCGGAGGTTCCGGGTCGACGCGGGACGCTGGTTCATGAAAACCTTTCCAGGCCTCCAATGGTTCCGGGAAACCGCCGTGGAATACCGCGCGCGTCGAGGGGACGCCACCCCTTCCATAGCAGACTGGATCGGATTCTACCCCCTGTACCTGGCAGGCAGGTTCTTCGCGCTGTCCGGCCACTGGCTGTGGGAAAGCGTGCGACAAGGTGGGACGACGCCGGGCAGGGACGCCGAGAACCGGTGGCTGCGTGTGGTTGCGGTGATTCCACGCTGGATCTTCGTCTTCCTCTTCCGATTGGTATTGCCCTTCTACCGGCTTGTCCGCTTCCTGGTCGGCAGCGCGTTGAAGGTCCTGTTCACGATCATACCGAACCTGCTGTTGACAGTGCTCGTTCCCGTATGGTTTATCCTGAGGGGACTGGCCTGGGTACTGGGCAACGTATTTAATCCGGTGCTGTACCTGTTTAACCGGGGACTCGGAGGATGCCAGACACTGTACGTGTCCGTGCTCACCCGCGCGCTCAATCACAGGGCGGCGACGCTTCTTGCGGCGGCGGCGATCGTCGGGACCTCCGCGGTTCTCATTCCGCGCCTGGGCACGGAACTGATCCCCGAAATGGAGCAGGGCGAATTCGTGGTGGACCTCATACTGCCCACCGGTACGCCACTGGCGGCGACCGACGCGATTGCGACGATGATCGAATCCGTGATCCGTGAAGATCCGGATGTGGAACAGGTATATGTCGTGGTGGGCGCGATGGAGACCAGCGGCACGCTCGTGGAAGAAGAGCGCGAGAACGTGGCGCGTGTGTCGGTCATGCTCGACCTGGAAGCAATCAGAGAGGGCGGCAGCGACGCCGTCATGGACCGGCTGCGGTCCCGTCTGGTGGACATTCCGGACGCCAGGGTCGAATTCGGCCGGCCGGCCCTGTTCAGTTTCAAAACGCCGCTGGAGGTCGAGATACGGGGTTACAACCTGAAGGACCTTCGCAGTGTCAGCGGCCAGGTGGTCAGTGCCCTCGACGGCGTGGAAGGCCTGAGGGATGTTCGATCCCTGATGGAAGCGGGTCATCCCGAGGTCGTGGTCGTGTTCGACCGCGACCGCATGGCGGCCCTCGGCGTGGATATCGGACAGGCGGCGGCCGCGATCCGGAACAAGGTTCGCGGCAGCGTAGCAACCAGGTTTTCGGCGGGGGAACGGAAAATAGATATCCTGGTCAGGGCCCGGGAGGAAGACCGAAAGCAGATCGCCCAGCTGAAGGCCCTGGCCGTCAATACGGGCGATCGTGGAAACTCCGGCATGAACGGGAGAACACAGCGGAATCCCTCGTCGGAGGATCCGGAATCTTCGAATGTCTCGTCGTCCCCCCGCACGGCGGTACGCAGTCCCGTGTTGCTCAACGCCGTGGCACGGGTCCACCTCGACGAGGGACCGAGTGAAATCCGCCGGATCGACCAGCAGCGCGTGGCCCTCGTGACGGCCAATCTGACCGGGATCGACCTGGGAAGCGTGGCGGAGGAAATGCAGGAAAGACTGGACCGGATGCGTCTTCCTGAAGACTTTCGTATCGACCTGGGCGGCCAGTACCGGGAAATGGCCAACGCGTCGCGCAGCATGTTGCTTGCCATCGCCATGGCCATGTTCCTGGTCTACCTGGTCATGGCGTCGCAATTCGAGTCGCTCTTGCACCCCTTCATCATCATGATATCGTTTCTGCTTGCCCTGTCGGGCGTACTGCTTACCCTGTATATTCTGGACATCGCGATCAGCGTCATCGTCCTGATCGGCATTATCATGCTGGCGGGAATCGTGGTCAATAACGCGATCGTGCTTGTTGACTACATCAACCAGTTGCGGCGGCGCGGCGTAGGCAAGATAGAGGCCGTTATCATGGCCGGTCGGGTCAGGCTTCGTCCGATTCTCATGACCACGGCCACGACGATACTGGGGCTGCTGCCCCTGGCGCTTGGCATAGGCGAAGGCGCCGAAATACGCACGCCTCTCGCCATCACGGTCATCGCCGGGCTGATCGCATCAACCTTTCTGACCCTCATTGTGATTCCCACGATCTATACGATTTTGGACCGAAAATAAAAGGGGCCATGCGGGCTCGACCCTCGATCACTTCGATCCGCGGTCACCCATGGCGAGTTACTCATGTTCAGATTTCTAACACCTGACAACTGGACCGCCTTCGCCTTCCGCCGGCCCGTAACCGTGTTCATGGTCCTGGTCAGCGCGATCCTGTTCGGGGCGATATCCTTCCGCCTTCTTCCGTTGGAATTTATACCGGCGCAGGATTCGACGTGGATGAACGTCTGGGTCCCCTATCCCAATTCCACGCCCGAGGACAACGTGCATCTCATCGCCAGGCCGCTGGAGGGTGAGTTGAAAACCCTGCGGGGCCTGCGACGCGTGGAATCAAACGCGAGGACCAGCGGGGTTAACGTCAACCTTGTTTTCGATCCCGACACCGACATGAAGCTGGCCTACGTGGAGGTCCGGGACCGCGTGGAACGGGTGCGGCCTTCGCTGCCGGACGATATCGATCGAATCTGGGTCCGGAAGTTCTCCAGCACCGATATCCCCGTCATGTTCCTCTCGCTGTCCTGGCACGGCGATCAGGAAGCCTTGTACCAGGTCGTCGACGAACAGCTCCGTCCCCGTATGGAACGGATCGACGGCATAGCGGGTATCGACACATGGGGATCGCAGTCGCGGCAGGTTATCATCGATCTGGATGAAGACCTGCTCAAGGCGTACCGGGTGAACGCGGAGCAGTTCGTAAACGCCATGGAGCAGGCCAACATGGATTCACCGGGCGGTTACGTGGAAGACGGCGGTTTTCGTTATATCGTCAGGCTTACGGGGGCCTTCGAATCTGTGGAAGACATCCAGGGATTCCCCATCAATGATCGGGGACTCCGGCTCAGCGACGTCGCCCAGGTGTCCTACCGGAAGCCCACGGTCCGCCGGAGGTTCCGCCTCAACGGCCAAGACGCCGTCGGCATGGTCATCAGTAAGGAATCCAACGCCAACACCGTGGAAGTCTCTGCGGCCGTGAAGGCCACACTCGACGACCTGACCAGGGATCCCCGGTGGCCCGGTCTGACCTATTACGTCTACTTCGAGCAGGCCTCCTGGATTTTGAGTTCCCTCAATGCGCTTGGAACCGCCGGCATGTGGGGAGGCCTTTTCGCCCTGGGCGTCCTGTTTTTCTTTCTGAGAAGGTACCGGACGACCTTCATCATAGCCTCGTCCATTCCCGCTTCCATCCTGGTGACGTTTACGGTCATGTACTTCGTCAATGCCCGTTACCAGATCCTGTCCCTCAACCTTATATCGCTCATGGGACTGATGCTCGGAATAGGCATGCTGGTGGACAATGCCGTGGTGGTACTGGAAAACATCGTCAGACTGCGCCGTCAGGGCTTGGAACCCGTAAAGGCGGCTATACAGGGCGCACGCGAGGTATCGGTGGCTGTCAGCGCCGCCACGCTGACGACGGCCATCGTGTTCCTGCCCCTGCTTTTTATCGGAGGCGGTGGTGCCCAGACGCAGATGAAGGAGTTGGGGCTGGTCATCACCGTGTCGCTGATCTCGTCCCTGGTGATGTCGCTCACCTTCATTCCGCTGCTGGCATCCCGGTTGCTGAAAGACGGAGCTCCGCCGAACATCGGTTTACTGGAAGCGTTGGAGCGTCGATACGCCGCGGTGATCGGATGGGTATTGAACCATCGTTTCGACGTGGCGCTCATCATGGCGGGATTCGTCGCACTCACCTTTATCTTGCCGATGAGCAGGGTCACGATGGACAACAAGCCAGCGGACCAGCGGCGGGTCTGGATGTATATCGAACCCGGTCAGTTCGCCGACATGGCGGAAACCGAGCGATTTGCGGTTGACCTGGAAAACCAGTGGCTCGCCGCGGCGGACTCGTTGAACATCAAGGCCGTACGATCGGACTTCCGGTCCAGCCGGATATGGTTCGAGGTTTTTCTCAAAAGCGGACAGGACGACTCGGTCTGGGAGGGACTGCTTCAAAGGGCAAAGCAACCATGGATATGGGTCTCGCTTGCGGTATGCGCCTGCCTGCTTTTCCTATTCAGGAGAAAGCCTTACGCTTTTCAGGCCCTTGCTGTGCTTACTGCGTTGTACGCGGCCATACTGGTGATTCTAGGCACCCAGGGAGGGGCGGAAACCTACCGGTCGTCGGAAGACGTGGCCAAGATCATCCGAAAGACCATTCCCGAGATACCGGGGCTGGTCGTTAAGTGGAGATGGGGCGAGGGCGGTGAGGAAGATCCAAGGGTCAGTATCGCGCTGAGCGGCGAAGATCCCAGGCGTCTCGAACAAATCGCGGAGGACGTGAGCGCGCGCTTGAGCCAACTGCCCGAAATCACGGCGATCACCACCGACCTCGACAACGAAGAGACGCAGGACGAGGTTCGGGTAACGGTGGACCGCGAGATGTCCGGCAAATTCGGCCTGACACCTCGTCGTATCGCCGACATGGCGCTGTCGGGCATCCGGGGGAACGAGCTGAAGCGGTTGAAGACGGAGGACAGGGAGATCCGGGTCAGGATGCAGACGATGGAGGAGGACCGGGAAACCGTCCACCAGCTTCGGGACCAGGCGGTCTACCTGGACGATGGCACGCAACTGCCGCTGGCCGCCATGGCGAGTTTCACCCAGACTCCCGCGTTCAGGACCATCTTCCGGCGGGACAGCGAGACCATCCTGATGGTCCGTGCCAACACCACGACCGAGGGTATAGAGACACTTGGTGACAAAATAGGTAGCAGCCTGGCGGACCTGGCGCTGCCCAGGGGTTATTCCTGGCGGTTGGGGGAACGCTGGGAACAGCTGGATGAAGACACGGCCGCAATGGTGACTGCCATCATGCTGGCACTGGTTGCGGTATTGCTGCTCCTGGGGTCCCTGTTCGAGTCCTACATCGACCCCCTCATCATCATCCTCGTATCCATTCCCTTCGCGTTCTTCGGATGCTACTGGATGCTGTGGGCCACCGGAACGGACATGTCGGTGCTCGCGCTCATCGGCGTGGTGATCCTGATCGGGGTGGTGGTCAACAACGCCATCGTGTTCATCGACCACATCAAGCACCTGGAGCGGGAGGGTCGATTGAAGGGCCGGGAGTTGATCATCCAGGCGGGACGCGACCGCCTTCGCCCGATCCTGATGACGGCGCTTACGACCATGCTCGGCCTGCTGCCCATGGCCATCGGCAACGCCTCCCTGGGCGACCTGCCCTACTATCCCATGGGCCGATCCGTGATGGGCGGCCTGATCTTCTCCACCATCGGCGCCATGATCGCGCTTCCCCTGGTCTACAGCGCCTTTGAAGACCTCAGGATCTGGTGGCGGGGCATTGTGGCCAGGATCCGGCGTCCCGCCTGACGGCCGTCCATTTACTGCTTCCTGATTGTCAACTGACAACGAGCGCCGCTGGACGACCCCGGCGAAACCTAAGCCATCTTTTCCGCTTTCTTTCCGAGTTCGGCGAGCCCATCGATCAGGTGCCGAATCCGTGGTCTTTCGCTGCCCCGGAAGGACGCGTGGGGCCGGAATACGTAAGGAGCTCCGTCTCGCAGCATGGCCAGGTGTTCTTCCGTGTGCGGACGGGGGCCAAACTTTAAGACGATGACCCGCCGTTTCCCCACCTTGCCGTACACCGCGTGATACAGCCACTGGTTGAATAGGACGATGTCGCCAGGTTCGGTTTCGACGGCGCACGCGGGTATCTGGGGTCCCTCGACGCCGAAGCAATCGGAATCCGCTCTTTGATGGGCTTCCTGCAGGGGCATGAGTGCCTGGTGAAAAGGGTCCCTGTGTGAACCGGGAATGACCCTCAGCGCGCCGGTATCCTTCCGCTGCGGATCGAGGTACAGCATGACCTTGGTTCGCAGGTAATCGGGATATTGCGACGTCCTGTCTCCGTCGAAATGCCAACTGTGGTCGGCCAGCTTCGGATCGATCCCCCACATGCCCTCAGATCCGATCCAGATGAGATCCTCGCCCAGGAGGTCCTTCATGGGCAGGAAGATCCGGTCGTCTTCCACCAGCTTCATAAGGGCCGGGCGTTCCTCGATGAACTCGACCTGCCACATCGACTCCGTCTCTCCGATATCGCGGTCCAGTTTCTTCGCGCACGCCGCGTCGGCCTCCCGGATCAACACCTTTACCTCGTCCCTGGTAAAGGCCTGACGAATGACCAGGAATCCGAAGGTGTGGAAATGGGTTATCTGGATCCTGGACAACATGGGGCGTTCCTCTCATCGCAAGCGGGTGATCAGATGAATGTCAGGACGTCGTAATCCGGCTGCGGGTCAGCAGTTCCCTGCCCCGTTCCGACAGCCTTTCGTATTCTTCCTGCGACATTTCAATTGTCGACGTACCGTACCACGGCCTGGAATTCGCTGCCCGGGTATGGATTATTGGAGTGATAGCAGGTGATGTGGAAATCGTCGGCGCCCCAGTAACGTTCCAGAAAAGCCAGCAGCACCGGGTTTTCGTAGACATCCGGATCGGAGAAGGGCGGCTCCCACGGCACGTGCAGGGTATACCGGTTGACGAACTGCAGGCGTCCCTTGCCCGTGCGGACCTCGCCCCTTTCCTCTGGATTGACCTCACCCTCTTCGCGGGCCTTGAGCCGGTTCAGCCTCCACAGAAAAGCCTCCCTGATGCGGTCGATTTTCTCCGGGGGGATGAGGCCTTCGAAGGTCGTGAACCCGTTGATCTTGAGTTCCGCCACCTTCAGGTCGAGGTCGTAATCCTCGAGCGCGGACTTCATGGCTCCTTACTCCAGACTGATCTGCCGTGTGTAGTAGAGGATCAGGTGCGATGAAAAACAACCCGGTTGCAGACTGTCAAAAGAAAACACCAACGAAGGGTTTTACAATCTTTTCACTTCAAAGGATGCCACGTCCAGATCCGTCCCGCTGTCGAACCACACCCTGTACTCCGCATCGCTGACATTGAAGGAAAAAACCGCGACGTTATGGCCGTCCGAGGGGGCGGGTTCGTCATCGTGGCGGGTTAAAATAACCTCCGGCAGCACGGTCACCTGGTACAAGGTGATCTGGCCACGGGCGATGTTGTATTCTCTCCGGACCTCGCGCACCGTAATGACATCGTGCAGGTCCCGGGGCACTACGACCCTTTCCACGAAGCCGGGCACGTTAAACCCCTCTATCGTTTCACCGGGTACTCCATGTAATACCAGCCGGTTGCTCGGCGCCGCGTAGTCTTCCTCCGCGAGGATCTCCTCGATGTCCTCCGGAGGCGGGAACTCGTCCAGCATCTCGCGGACCAGGGAGGCCAATGAGCCCTCGTAAAAATCGTACCTGCCACTCACGGATCCGGCCTTGATCAGCCGGAGGGCGAGCGCCTCGTCCTCTTCCGTCAGTTCGGGTTCGCAGGTGTCCCCGAAGGGCGACCAGGGTGTGTTGCCCTGGGGGGTCGCCCAGTTCGCCACGCGGGATGGCAGATCGACGTCGGAATCCCGGTCGACCAGCCGTTCCGATATATCCTCTCCCTTCTCCATGAGCACACGCATCCGCTCGATGTATAGCCCCACGCGAGGGAGGAAGTAGTGGACGATCATCTCGGCGAAATCCTCCGGCAGATAGTCCAGCAGCACCCGCCAGTTCTCCAGGGAGATCAGGGCGGTAAAGGTGATCCAGTTGCTTTCGCTGTTGGCGTGTCCCGGAACGATCTCGGGCCACCTGGCCGCCCAATCGTCGTGGGTCTTGAGCCTGAACTGCTCATGGGCGCTGCAATACCGGGCCATGGCGAACATCACCTGCTCCGTCTCATGGGCCATCCGTTCAAATCGTTCCCTGTCCCCGGCCCGAAAGGCCTTCCGCGTGTGGGCCAGGCGATGGTTGAACAGGCCTGCCAGGTAGGTCCGCCCGATGTCGACCAGGTCGAAGCGGTACATGGGGGAATCATCGAGGGCATCGTACCGGGAGAGGAGGATCTCGAGCATGTCGTGGAGCGCCGGAAGAAACCCGATGAGCCGTTTGACGGACCCGGAGGTCAGGCCGGGCAGCAAAGTACCGTCCCAGTTCCGGTACAGGGGGCCGTTGTGGGTGCACGGATCGAAGTAGGCCATGATCGTTTCGGCGAATATCCGGACGGCCGGGCGGGTGCCTTCCGCGGCCGGACCGTACCGCCTGCGGTTCCACCGCTCGACGTAATCGGCCGGATCCACGTCAGCGGGATTCCAAGACAGTTCAGCGTAGAGATCCATCGTCATCACGTTCCGGTGGTTGGTTTCCGAAGACACCATGAAACCCTGGAGATTGGCCGCACGCGGATTATCCGCAAGCGAACGAGCGTTGTTGATCGCCGTTTCGATGTCTCCGTTGGGGTTGGTCTCCCTGCCGCACTGACCGCACATGCCCGTGGACCACGGAAGGTCCCAGTAGTAATCGCATCGCAGGAAGTCGTACATGCGTCCGCCATGATTGAGAAACATGTTGCCGATCACGGGCAGGCCGGCGTCCCGAACGGCCTGCGCCTGGGCGGCCGCCGTAGGATTGTCCGTGCACACCCGGGGGCTGAACAGCACCGCGTCCTGATCACCATCCCGGACGGCCTGGATCATCCCGTCTACCGACGCGTGGGTGAGTTCCGCGACCCTTTCCGGGTCTTCTTCGACCCAGGTCTCCTCCGTAGGCAGCCACAGACTGTACAGGTGATCCGTACCCAGCGCCTCCCCGTAGGATTCCACCACGGCGGTAGTAAACCGGCGGGTAACCGGGTCCCTCGGATCGAGTACTATTTCGGATTCACCGCACCACTCCAGCGGCGCGACCCTGATCTTCGTACCGGTCATGGCCTGGTACCCGTCCACGAATTCCTGGAGCTGGCGGCCGTCGGCGTAGGGCGAAAAACCAGGGCTTACCGCAGGTGTGCCCACGTGAAGCTGCATGCGGTACCGGATGCGTATGCCCGCTTCCCTGGCGTAGTCGAACACGCGGCGCAAAAGCGCGATACGCTCCTTTTGCCAGTCGGTGAGTTTAACGGGTACGCCCAGACGGTTGGCCGCCAGCGCGCCGATGCCGCAGCAATCCGCAATGTTACCGCTTTCCAGGATGTTGAACCGTTTCTTGACCAGGTAGTCAACCCAGGGTTTGAATTCCTCCCACGTCCACCAGCGCATGCCGCTGTAGGCGTCCTGCATGTTGGCGAAGTACATCCGCCACTTGAAACGGGGTATGCGGCAGTCCTCGAATTCGCCTATCGTGACGGTATCCCTTTTCGGAATCTGTTCACCCTCTTCGAAGAATCCGCAGCCGAGATGTTCTTCGAAAAACCGGTACACGGCATAGAGGGCCGAATAAGGCTGGCGGCCCGCAAGCACCAGGCAGTTCCCGGTACACAGGATGACGTAGCCATCGAAGCCCAGAGTGGATTCGGAGAGATTGACGGCAAGCTCCGAGGGAGCACATCCGATATAAACCCGGCACGTTGCGCCATCAAGACGGCCAAGGGATCTCTCGACACCGTTCTCCGATGGCTCGCATGTTTCCTGAAGGATGGGCAACTCAACACCGCCCATGTGCTTCACGATGCGTTGGAACTCTCGGGCCGCCCGTCGTTCCGCCGGTCCGGCTGCAGGGGACAGCGCGATTTGCGCCGAAGGCTGTCCATTTTTTGTGAGTGTAATCATGAAAGAAGCACCTTATTCTATAAGGAAGTCGGGCATAGACGGTAGGGACAGGCCCTTCCACATGGACCTTCAGAAGCGGCGTCCGCACGGGTTGTTTTCTTTGCTTCGGTCATCATAAACCAATTTACATCATGACGCCATCCGATTTCCTCCAGACCTTTGGCACACCACATCTTTTCCTGATTGGCCTGACCCTGGCCCTTCCCATCGTGCTCTCCAGACTCGGCCGGAGAGGAGGGGAAAACCGCCTAGATAACCCGGAACGTCTCCCCTCCCTCGGAATCCCAGTCCGTCAACAGGCGGACCGGAATCGTTCTAAGACCGACCTGGGCGTTCCCTGTATAAAAAACATATCCCAGGTCGCCCCTCACGATCATGCGGGGCCAGCCGGTCCACGTATGGTCAAAACGCTCGCTGCCTATGCCCAGCGCCGGGAGGGCCGGATTATGGGGATAGTAGGTCCAGTTTCTCAGGTCATGTGAACGGGCGAGACCCACCGTGTCGCACCACTGTTGCTGGCCCCTGGCACCCGGCGGCGTCCATTCGTTGCAGCCTTCGTACCAGAGATACCAGGTATCGCCGATGCGGTTCAGGGACCGCGGCCGCACGTGTACGGCGTCCCAGTTGTCCCGAGTCTCCGGACCGAATACGGGATTGCCTTCGTCTTCGCGCCAGTCCACGAGATTGTCGCTGTAGAGCAGGTAACCCCGGTCACCGCCGGACCAGCCTCCGGACGGTCGAGGGGTGTACCCCGCATAAAACATGATGTAGCGGTAATCCGGATGGTCCACGCGTTGCAGGTCGAATTCGTGGGCGGCATCATTGAAGTGCCTGTAGACGGGATTCCCGGAGAATGGTATGAAAGGACCCAGCGGATCATCGGCCGTCGCGATCATGAAACCGAGCCAGGACGGATACTGCTGTACTGAGTACATGATGGCGACCCGGCCGCCGGGGGTAACGACGGTTCCGTTCACGTAGATATTGTCGCCTGGCACATCCTTGTACGAGAGAACCGGCGCCGGGCGCACATCCCACGACAGCAGATCGTCACTTACGGCCACGGCGATGGTACGCCGGGAGGACCCCTCCTGGTCGCCCACCATACCCGCCATGCAGTACATGTAGTAGCGCCCGCCGACTTCAACGATCGAGCCCGGGATGATCTGTTTCTCGTAGTGGCTGCCCGCCGGGCCCAGTGGAATGACCGGTTCCGTCATCTGGCTCAACCAGGGCAGCGTCGTGACCGTGCAGGATTCAAAGACGCACCCCATGGATCCATCCAGGCCCAGCGTATTTTCCCAAGGGTCGTACATTTCGTCCCATTCGCCCGACGGACCGCGGATCCAGCCCGCGTTTCCGTTGACGAGGAGCCGGAAGAAGTTACCCTTCTTCAGCACGCGGACCTCCCAGGGTGGCGGTCCCCCGCCCGGATATTCCTTCAAAACCGAACTCTTTCCCCCGACCTGCCGGACCACGCGGAAGCCTTGTATGTCGATGTTCAGAAACACGCTTAAAGCATTGCCGTCACCGGAAAACCTGATGCTAGCCACCGATGTCGATTCGGCACCCGTAATCCTTGCGTTGAGTTCGTAGTTACCCGTGATGCGCCGAGTGATCATCGGTTGAGACCTGGCGTTCATGCAGGATTAAAACATCGGCCTGGGAGAGGGAAAATACCGATTTGTCTCACAAAAGATAAATCATATATTCCGGATAATCCACAACGAAACCGGGTAAATGATTGCGCTGGTCGCCTGGAAGGACTGGACGTTTATTTCGTGGGTGTACGCTGTCCTGCCGAAGTCGTGTGGCGCCGACGCAGGGATACCTGGCTCAAAAAAGAAAACCTGCCGCAGCCATGTCCACGTAGAACTGAACGGCCACGCCGTAAAGCTGAAACGCAGTGCCATTTTCCATTTACCACAAACTTTGCGCAGAGGTATATTGTTGATCCTGTATTAATCTCGTAGTATTTGAAGCCTGCACAAATGATGGGACCATAATTCGAATGGGCGGTGTCCGTATGGGCTGGCGCGTTGCAGATCATTTCACGATCTACCGCGAAAAGGGTTGGTACGGGGCCCATCCGAACATCGTCCGGACGGCAGTTGGTGACCTGCTGACGCTGTTTCACCGGTCTCCCGCCACCGGATTCAGTCATCACAGCCATCCCCTCTTCGACGTGCGGGCCTGCCGCTCCAGCGATGAAGGGCTATCATGGGGACGGCCGGAACTAGTCACGTCCTACCCTTACGGAGGCGTGCTGGATTTCGGGACCCATACGCTTTCCAATGGCGAGATATTCCTTCATGGGAGCACGGTGGATCTGGTACCCGCCGATGATCCAGAGGATTCCAAACATGCGTGGGTCTCCCGTCCAGGTGAGGGTTTTCACGTGCGGTCCAGGAACAAGGGAACCATCTGGTCACACCCCGAACGGTTTCCGCAGCTACCCGATGCCGTAAACGGTCATCCCGCTTCGCATACCGGTATCTGCCGCAGCGGATTGCTGGAGACGCCGGACGGACGGCTACTGCTTCCTGGTAAGGCGACCGATCACCCGGAGGGCAAGCCGCCATTTTTCGGAATGATGCAGGCGTCGCAAGACAACGGGCAGACCTGGTCATTCGCCGGACGCATAGCCGCGGACGACGTCGCCCATTTCAGCGAACCGGCGATTTGCATGACGCCATCCGGAAGAATCCTGGTACTCTTCCGTTGTCATCCGAACCAGCCACCTGGACAGGACGTTCACCTCGTGGAAGTGCACTCGGACGACGGCGGCGAGACCTGGTCGACGTGGCGTTCGACGACCGTGAGGGGATGTCCCGGACACCTGCTGGGCCTGAGAGACGGCCGCATCCTGGCCACGGTGGGCACCCGGTGGGAAGGACAGATGGGTTGCATGGCGCGGGTCCTGGACCCCGAGGCCCGTGACCTGGATACCGCGCCGAGTCTCGTCGTGCGCGACGATTCCGCCGAATCGGACTGCGGGTATCCCTGGTCGGTTGAATTGATGGACGGTAGGGTGCTGGTCGTGTATTACTACACCTACGAAGACGGCACGCGAGGCATAGAAGGATCTGTGCTGGAAGAGCACTGACGGATTTCGAGGCAACGGAGCTTGTCGGCCGGTTGCGAATATACAAACCATTGGGGAACATCGATGTTTCAACTTGAATCACATCATCTGGATTTCATGGACACTTTCGGGTACCTGAGTTTTCCCGGATTGCTCAACGAAAAGATCTGTGAGATCGATCAGGCCTTCGATGCGTTACTGAAAAAGCACGGGGGCGACGACCACGAAGGCGTCGAGCGACTGGCCATAGTGCCTTTCATCAACCATGACCCGTACCTGTGCACGCTATTGGACGATCCCCGCATCCACGGTATCGCCGCCGGTTTTCTCGGCGAGCGGTACCAGTACTGGAACAGCGACGGGAACTACTACGTCGGAGACACGAGGTGGCACTCCGACACCCAGTGGCCGGAACCCATCCGGTTTTACAAGATGGCCATCTACCTGGATCCGATGACGAAGGAAACGGGCGCGCTTCGGGTCATACCGGGCAGCCACCGGTTCGGAGAAGGCTACGCGGAAACGGTTCATGCGCACCTTACGGGCAAAAAAGGATGCTGGGGCGGGCTTCACGGCAGCGACGTGCCGGCGGTGGCCGTCGAGACCCGGCCCGGGGACCTGGTCGTATTCAACCATTCCACCAAGCACAGCGCCTGGGGCGGTGGGCAAAAGCGGCGCATGTTCACGCTTGTGTACACGGGGCATCACACGGACGGCCCTTCCCTGGATGCCTTCAGAGAGATTATTCGGCAACACGGCTACACCACGCGTGAGGTCTTCGGCAACAAAGACGGCCCCTTGCTTTCCACGGCGACGCCCGAACGACTACTGCACCTGCAGAATCTAATTTCACACATTCCTAAAGCGGCCTGAAACCGCGAGATTCAACGGGGTACAAAAACATGGCTATAACGGAAGATCAGTTCCAGCATTTCGCAGAAGAAGGCTACGTCATCGTCGAAGGCGCGCTTGCCGACGCCGACCTGGATCCCGTCATCGCCGGAATCGAAGCGTTCGTCGATGAACGGGCCCGTGATCTTAAGCAGGAAGGACTGATCTCGGAACTGCACGCGGGCGAACCCTTCGAGCGGCGGCTCGCCCTGATCACTCAGGAAAACACCTCGATCTACGACGAAATCGACATCATGCACATGCGGGCCGAAGCGTTGTTTCACTTTCTCGGCAACAACCGGATGCTGGACCTGGTGGAGTCTCTCGTGGGACCCGAAATCACGTGCAGTCCCATTCAGCATTTGCGGGCCAAGTTGCCCGATAACCTGGCATATGCGGGAAACGGGGAAGAAGACCCCCTGAACGCCCGCATCAAGGAGAACGTGGCGCCCTGGCACCAGGACGCGCAGGTACACCACGAAGACGCGGACCCGGTATTCATTCTTACTGTCTGGATGCCGCTGTGCGACACCGACGAAGAGAACGGATGCCTGCAGATCATACCCCGGGTTCACCACAGGCGGACCGTGTACTGGAGCGAAGGGTTCGGCATCGAAGACGGCCAGTTGCCGGAAGGCGGGGTCCTGTCTCTGCCGATGAAGAAGGGCGACGTGCTGCTTATGCACAAGCTGATCCCGCACCGGTCCATCCCCAACCGTTCCGGCACGATACGATGGAGCCTCGATCTGCGGTATCAACAGACCGGTCTGCCCACAGGTCGTTCGTTTTACCCGAACTTTATCACCCGGAGCCGCCGCCATCCCGAATTCGTGCTTACGAACTACGAAACCTGGCGACGCGGCTGGGAGGAGGCGCTGAAGGTCACGACGCAGCGACCGCCCCGCAAGAACCGTCCGACCGAACCGACAGCGATCCGGATGTACGGGTAGAGCAGACCACGGAGCCTACCCGCTCAGGCTTTCAGCGTGGTCCGGTAAATCCGGCGGTAACCAATCAGGTTGCTGACCAGGAACGTGGTTTCCATGAGCACCGCGACCGGGCTTCCGGCGATGAAATTGTGTACCATCCAGGTCACCGCGCAAGCCATGTAGTAGAGCCGCACCTTCCGGTCGGACGCCTGAAAATTCCCGTATGTCGCCAGCATGGCCCCGAAGAGGGCCAGGATGTCCAGGGGGCGTTCGTAGGATAGGTAGAAACCGACCAGGATCAGTGCCATGAATAGGTACATAAAGCGCCGGTCGATGGTAAACGCCGCCGTGAAAACGCGGATGCCCATGACGCCGTAGAGCGTCCCGGCTCCTGCTCGGCCGAGAACGAAGAAGTGGGCTGCGTTGGACAGTGCCGAGGCGCAAAGCCAAAGCAGGACATTGCGCCGCTTTTTGAGCTGGAAGGAAATGACACCGCACAAGAAGGCGACCGCGGCGAGCACTTGCGATAGCAGGAAGGAATCCATGGTGATTTCATCCCGGGTGAGTGGCGACCACGTGCAAAATAAGGGTCATCCTCAACCGGTCAAGCCGAAACCCGTCCTTCCCCTTGACGTAAGACCCGATCGGGGTAACGTTCATCATAACCTTTCCCACCCGTGACGAACGGATGGTCCCTCCATGTTGACGCCGGTTCGCGTGTTATCACTCCTCGCAATACTTGGCGCGGCCGCTGCCGGGATCCTGCATGTCCTGGCCAGCGACGGTCCGTCCACGCCCTACGTCAACTCAGCGGGCGTCACCCTGCCCCCCGACGCGGCGCCGCCTTCGGAACAGTACGTCCGCCTGTTCCAACTGGACAACACCTACATGGAGTGGTTCCGAACGATCTACAAGGGCACCTACGGTCACCGGATCATCGCGGAACCGCTGATCCGGTTCGACAAGGACTTCAACCTGATCCCGGCCGCCGCGAACTCCTGGGAGCCCACCGACGACGGGCTTGGATGGTACTTCTACCTTCGCGACGACCTGGAGTTCTCCGACGGCAAGCCGCTGACCGCCCACGATTTCGTGTTCACACTGCGACGCGGGGCCGATCCGGACAATGCCTACGACGTGGAGTGGTACTACCGGCCGATCAAGAACTGGAGCGAGGTCGTGGGAGGCAGACTACCCCTCGACTCGCTGGGCGTGCATGCGGTCGACGACTACACCCTACTGGTCGAGACGGACGAACCCTGTGCCTACATGCCGGACCTCATGGTCGACAGCTGGGTGTCTCCCCAACAGGCGGTGGAGAAGCACGGCGACGCCTGGTCCACCAGCCCGGAAACCTCCATCGCCAGCGGGCCGTTCTACCTGAAGGAGTGGACCAAGGCCGACCGGGTCGTGCTCAAGGCCAATCCAAGGTACCACGGCGCCGCGCGGCCTTACCTGGAAACGATCATCGCCAAGCTGCACAACGCGTCGACGCCGCCGCCCCTGCTCGCCTCCTACGAGGCGGACGAGGTGGACTTCGCCCTCGTTACCAACCACGCCGAACTCGCCCGGATCAAGACCGATCCGAAGTTGAGCCGGGAATTGCATTCCTACACCGACTTCGCGACCTACTATCTCACGATGGACACGTACAACCCGCCCTTCGACAACCTTAAAGTCCGCCAGGCCTTCAGCCACGCCATCGACCGCCAGGCCGTGTGCGGTTCCGCCCTGCAGGGTTTTGCGATCCCCGCCAACTCGATGCTTCCGCCCGGGTTCCCGGCGGAAGCGACCGAAGTGTTAAGGCCCGTCCAGCGTTACGATCCCGAACTGGGACGTAAGCTGCTGGCCGAAGCGGGATATCCGAACGGCAAGGGGTTCCCCCGGGTGGAGATGTGGATCCGTCGCGACGTACAGCCGGTGCACGAAGCGGGCGAGGCGATCCATGCCATGATCAAGCAGAACCTCGGGATCGACCTTTCCGTGCGCAATATCGAGGTCAAGGTCTTCATGGACGCGATCAACAGCCATCAGCTTCCCCTGGGACTCGTCCGTTTCGGCGCCGACTTCATCGATCCCAGCAGCCTCATGAACCTCTGGCTTTCCTCGGGCCGCCACGCCTGGAAGAATGACCGGTTCAACCAGTTGGTGGTACAGGCCGGCGGCATCGTCGGCGACAACCAGGCGCGCATGGACGTCTACCGACGGGCCGAACGGATCCTGGTGGAGGAAGTGGGCGGCCTCTTCGTGTGGTACCCGACGATGAACCAGATATGGAAATCGGACATCCGGGGAGAGGCCCTCGAACCGAACCTGCGGGGCTTCAGGGCGTGGCGGGGTGAACAGATCGGGAACACGGCCTTTACGATCTATATCGCCGAAGACGGGGAGCAAGACACCGGGCCTACGGGATTCTGGGAGAGGGTATTCGGTGGGAGCGATTAGAGGGGCTGGCTGGATATAACGATGGACTCGCGCGTGATCAGTAAAGTACGCCTTTCCGGTTAAACTTGAAAAGTGACAGTGCAAACTTAGTCTCCCGCTTGATCAAACCACCTTTCCGATCCTTTTTACTCATCCCCGAACTAAACTCCGCGTTGCGGTGTTGTACTATTGAAACCGACATCGAGTCGATGGGTAAAGGACGTACGCATGACCAATGAAGAGGGGCGAAACATCGCCCTCGAAGAAGAGGGGCGAAACATCGCCCTCGAAATCCACCGTGGAAACCGCGACGCGGTGGCGGACCTGGTGGCAACCTACGAGGACATCCTGTTTAATTACGCATATCACATGCTCGGCGGGACGGATGACGCCAATGACATCACGCAGGACGCCTTCGTCCGGGCCTATACCACGCTCACCGGCAAGTACGACGAGGAGCGGTGCCGGACCCTCGAGATTCGTCCCTGGCTGTTTCGCATCGTCCGGAACCTGGCGTTCAACAGGTTGCGGGCGCGAAAACGGAGGGCGGCTGCGCAGGATCGAATGGCGGTCGAGTTGACAGTCAGCAACTCGGCTCGCGAGCCTTCCGATGACCAGACACGGGCACTGCGGCTTGCCCTGGCCGGCCTGGGTGGAGAAAGCAGGGAACTAATCATCCTGCGATTCATCGAGCAGTCCAGCTATGCCGAAATCGCGTCGATAACCGGATCGTCGGAATCGGCCCTGCGCGGTAAAGTATTCCGAGCCTTAAGAAAACTGCGCAAGATCATGGAGGATACACCCCATGGACTGTAACGAAGCAAGGCAGTACCTGGATGCAGTGAGGACGGGAGAGGTTGACGCCGAAGTGCGACGGGCCGTGGCGGAACACCTTGAATCCTGTCCTGCATGCCGCGATGAGGCCGCATCCCTCGCGCACATGGCAGATGGTATAAAGCCACTTAAACTGACCGCCCCAAACGGTATAATGGAAGGAGTAACAGGGATGATCATTGACCGATACGATGTCATCGAAACGGAGTTCGGACCTGCGCACGTGGGATTCACGCCAAGGGGCATATCTGCGGTAAAGCTCGATGTTGAGGAGGATGGCGTCTTCGAATCCTACTATGAAGACAGACTGGGGAGGAAGGTGGCACGAGGCAGCTTGCCCGGAAAGTACGCACATGCGGTCAGGAAAGCGATCAAGGGTGAGAAGAACATCCCGCCACCGATCACCCTTGAGGGTTTGACCGGATTCGAACAGACCGTCCTGGAGCACTTGGCGAAAATACCACTCGGCGAGGTTCGCCCCTACGCCTGGCTGGCCCGGGAGGTGGGCAGGCCGAAGGCGATCCGGGCCGTTGGCACGGTCATGGCGCGGAATCCCGTGCCCTTTCTGATGCCCTGCCACCGGCTGGTTCCCTCGGTTGGCGGCGTGGGAAACTACTATTACGGCCCGGAGATGAAATGGACGCTGTTGGAACGGGAGGGGATTGAAAGAAAGGATCTGGCAAACTGGAAACAACGGGGTGTACGCTTCGTCGGCAGCCGGACGACTGGTATTTACTGTTATCCGACCTGCCGCGACGCCCGCCGCATCCAGGATCGGCATCGCATGGAATTCACCAGTGCCGATGAGGCGGCGGCAAACGGCTGCCGTCCGTGCAAGCACTGCCGACCGCTCGCCACATAGTTTCTGAACCACATCCAGCGTTTGTCCAGAATCGCCGATGGCGAAGATACATTGTATATACCTACCGATTACGCGGCGGAATCCGATCTCCTTCGGGCCGGGGCAGGGGTCTCCAGTAACCCGAGGGATCGCTGCCCCGACAGACGAGGGCCTGGTGGTATTCCGGTTCGCGGTCGCGAACGTCGGGCGGTAAATATCGTATCGTCAAACCGCAGCGTCGACGGTCGGATACGTTAGGTTCGGATCCGTGCAGCAGAAGGTCGGTGTGCATGGAAATCTGGCCGGCCTTCATGACAAAGGGTACGGGGTCCCCGCCCCACCTGTCCGGATCAAGGACGGTCTGCCCCAGCACGTTTCGCTCCGCCTTCGTGCTGTTTTCGAACGGGATCTGACCGTGCCGGTGAGAGCCCGGGATCACCGTCATGGGACCGTTCTCCTCGTCCACGTCGTCGATGGCCAGCCAGATCGTCACCACCTTGCTCGGGGTGAGCGGCCAGTACGAAGCATCCTGGTGCCAGCTTACCTTTTTAACGTCCCCGGGCATCTTGCAGAAGTAATGGGTCATTTCGCAGATCAGCGTCTCGCCTACCAGGTCTTCCGCGTAGTCCAGGATCCTGGGCGTTTTGGCCAGGTCGTAAATGCCCCGGCAATGTCTCTGCCAGCCATTGATCGAGTAGCTGTTGTATCCCTCTTTCTCGGCCCGGGCCATCATGTCTTCAAAGTACAGGCGGTTCGTCTCCGCCTCCTGCGGCGTGAAAACGTCCAGGGGGCACAGATACCCGTTTTCGTTGAAAAAGGTGATCTGTTCGGGCGTCATCGTTTTTGGACTGTCGTTCTGCACCGGAAAAAACCGCAGTTCCCTTTTCATCTCCGGCAAAGCGTCGGTAATGGGCATTTAGTGACCCCGGTCGAAGGTACGGTCTGTGATGGATGGCCTGTCAGATGATCGCGACGGTAAATATAGCGGCACAAAACGCTTGAGACAACCCTTTGCATCGGTTAAATACTCCTACATGGAAGACAAAACGATAAAGGCGCTTTCGACGCTCGACCTCGCACCGGGCGCGTCCGTCGAAGATGTGAAGAAATCGTACCGGGAACTGGCGCTGATCTGGCATCCGGACAAGGTCCCCACCCAGGTGAAAGACCGGGCGACGACCAAGTTCACGGAGATCAACGAGGCGTACCAGTGGCTCGTTCGGAACCCGGAACGACTGAAGGGGTCCTCCACCTTCGGTTCATCTTCCACCCGGCAGTCGCCACCCCGCTATCGCTCGGCGCAGGGATCGTCAGAGGGCCGTGCGAGTAGGGCCCGCCCTGGCCAGGCAAGGACCGGCGCCTCCAAACAGTCGGGATCGGGCGCCTCCGCCGACCCGGCCGCCGAGCGTATACGTAGGGCCACACGTGGAACGAGGACCGATGGCGGTGCAGGCTTGTACATCTACCCCGATATCGACGCAGACCGCGCCGCGAACTTCATCGTATCGCTGCAGCGCAATGCCCTCTTCGAAGGCGTGGCCTCGACGGTGAACGACCTGCTGGTTTTCTACGATATCGACGGTTCCGGCGAAGAAGGTATGGCCATCACCCGGTCGAACCGCCTGGTCAACAACAACGTCTCGGCGTCATACGACATCGGCGAGCTGGAGGAAGTCAGGCTGAAAGAGGGATTTTTCTTCTGGAGCGAGATCCTGGTGCGGCGAAAGGGCCATCGACGATTCGAACGGGCGGGATACGCGGAGAAGACGCCGGGTAAGTTAATGGCGAACATCCTGCAAAAACTGGTCGCCGAGAACTCTGCCGCATGAAGGTCTGCTACCTGGAGCCCTCACACAGGCCACGCCTCATTGCGGAACCCCATATCCCAGAACATCCATTCGTACCGGCTGGTTGTGACGTAGTGTTGCAGCATGGCTTCCCGGTCTTCAGGGGGGAGGTCCCGGGCGATTCGGTTCGTAATCTCGAGGACGGCCACGACGCACTCGGCGAACTGATCGCCGGCGTAGGTGTCTATCCATTGTTGATACATTGGATCCGGAGATCCCCGTTCCGCCAGCGCCTTGCCCACTTCCCAGTAGATCCAGTAGCAGGGTAGCACGACGGCCACGACTTCGTGAAAGGGCCGGGCGTAGGCCACCGAAAGCAGGTAACTCGTATAGGCCTGGCAGACCGGCGCCTTGGGAGTCGCCCACACCTGTTCCGCCGACAGCCCGAAGACGTCGAAGAAGTTCTCCTGCATGGCCCGTTCTTCCACGAGACATCCCTTGGCGTGTTCGTTGAAGAGGATGATGGTCTCTTCATCCGGCGCCTTGACCGCGGCGAGGCTCAGCGCCCGGGCATATTCCTTGAGGTAAAGCGCGTCCTGGACGGTATAGAATTCGAAGGCCGCGCGGTCCAGGTCGCCCGAGGTCAGTCCCGTAATGAAGGGATGGGCCAGGATCGCGTCGTAAATGGACGCCGTCCGCGACCACATGAGTTCGGTGATTTGTGTGTCGGCGGCCATAATGGTCATACGGTCACAGTCTTCTGGTCCGCAGCCCGTACGTGAGCCGCGTAGTCGTCGCTTCGAAAGTAGGCGTAGTCCAGGTTGTCTGTCTCGGTGGTCACTTCGGCGGTAACCCAGTGCGTCGCGTATCCGCGCCGCCAGCGGTTCGAGGTATTCCGGCGTGACGTATGCAGGGTTTCGGAATGATGCAGGACCACGCCGCCCTTGCGCACCGGCGCGGCGGCTTCCTGCTTCCAGTCGATGAGGTCGTCGGGAGGCGCCAGGTTGTAGGGTTGTCCGGGCACTTCCACGTGGTCCAGTACCCCCTTCTTGTGGGACCCGGAAATGTACCGAAGGCAACCGTTCTCCTCGTCCACATCGTCGAGGGCGATCCACGCCGTGACCACTTGGTCACCCGGCGCGCAGCGGAAGTAGAAGTTGTCCTGGTGGTAGGGTTTCTCCGACCCGAACCGCGGCGGTTTCATGAAGAGTTGGTCGCTTTTGAGCAGAGGTTCTTCACCGGTAATCCGTCGGAGAATATCTCGAAGCCGTCCATCCAGGGCAAAGTTGCGGAACAACGGATCCCGCCGGTATGGATTGTCGATCTTTCGCGGCGCGGATTCACCCGATTCGGAGACGTCCAGTGAGTACCCCGCCATGGTTTCATGCTCGGTGATGTTTTCGCCGGTTTCCAGGGCGAGCCGGGCCACCTCGTCGGATTCTTCGGGACGGTAGACGGCCTCTACCACCACCCATCCCCGGTCGTGGAAATGCCTGACCTGGTCTTCGCTGATCATCCTGTCATCCACTCCGCAGTGTATTCAGGTTTTGCTGCAGGACGCGCAAGCCGTAGCCCATGGGCGTACCGACGTTGATGTAGCGGTAACCCCACTCGATTTTCTCCTGTATATCCTTTACGTCGTCCAGCGTCGTCCCCGCCATGATCCCGGTGCCTTCCAGGCGCTTCGGCACGTCGCGGAGGACGGATTGCACCTCGGGGGAATCGTTCTGCGTTATCACGCCCAGCGTGGCGGAAAGATCCGTGGGACCGACGAAGAGCACGTCGATACCTTCGACCCGCGCGATATCGTCGAGGTTGTCGTAGGCTTCCTTGCTCTCGATCTGGAGCACGAGCACGGTCTCTTCGTTGGCCGTTCGGATTACCTCGTTGAAATCCAGGTCCGCCAGCATCGCCCAGTAGGGAGAAATGCCCCGCTGTCCCTCGGGAGCGTAACGGGCATACCGGACGGCCCTTTCCGCCTCTTCGACCGTATTGACCTGGGGGACCATGACCGCCACGGCCCCGATGTCGTAGGCCTTCTTGATCAGCGCGGGATCGTTCGAGGCGACGCGTATCATGGGCGCGACGCCCCGCTGTCGGGCGATCACCGGAACCATGTCGAGGTCTTCTATGCCGAAGGAGGAATGTTCGGTATCGATCCACATGAAATCGATATCGGCACCGGAGACGGCCGCGGCGGTGAACGAGGTAGGCGCGGGCAGCACCGTGCCCAGCAGCAGGGCGCCGCCACGGATGCGCTGCTTTAACGGATTGGGATACTTCATCTGGTTTGGTTGCCCTTCTATAGCATGCTGCCGGTGGTTGGCTATCCGCCTACAAAGCGCTTCTTTCGCGCTTGAAGGCGGAAATGAAGGCCTCGTTCTCCTGAGGCAGGCCGACGGAAATCCGCATGAAGCCTTCCATGTCGAAGGCCTGGCGGACGTGGACCTTCTTTTCCCACAGGCGATCTATGAGGGTCTGCACGTTGGGGCCGACTTCGACGGTGACAAAGATAGTCTGCGTGCGCATCGGGCTGTACCCCATGGCTTCCAGTTCTTCGTAGAGAAATGCTTTCCCTTCCCGCGTGAGTTCCGCCGAACGCCGCACGTGTTCCTGGTCCCCTAGGGCCGCTATGGCCGCGACGGTCGAGAGGGTGTTCTTGTTGAGCATACCGATACTGAACCGCTGCATGCGTTCCAGGAGCGAAGGGTGGGCGACGCCGTAACCGACCCGCATGCCGCCCAGGCCGTAGGCCTTCGAGAAGGTACGGGAGATCAGCAGGTTTTCGACGTCCTTTGTCAGGGAGACCATGGACGGGTAGTCCGGGTCGTCCACGAACTGGATATAGGCTTCGTCCACGCAGACGATGACGTGTCCGGGCATGGCCCGAATCGTCCGTTCCAGTTCACCCGAGTCGAGGATCTGCCCCGTGGGATTGTTGGGATTGCAGATGCTGACGATCCGCGTCTGGTCGTCGACCGCCGCGGCCAGGGCCGCCAGATCCATCTGCCAGTCTCCGGTCAACGGCACCTTCTTGACGACCTGTCCGAGTTCTTCTGTCGTCCTCGGTATGGAACGATAGGAAGGAAAGGCCGTAACCGTGTTCCCCGGCTGATTCCAGAAAGCCGCCAGCGTCGCCGTCAGAAGGATTTCGGAAGATCCGACGCCCAGGACCACGTATTCCGGATCGACGCCATGATGCGCGGCCAGGGCCTCTTCGAGTTCGTTATGCATGGTATACCGGTTCATGCCGAACATTTTTTGGGCCACCGCCTCGATAGCCCTGCGGGACGCGCCCAGGGGATTCTCGTTGATGCTGAGTTGCACCAGCAGCGGATCATCGAGACCCACGCCGTTTACCGGTTGCATCTGGGGTTCGTTAACCATCTGGGCCGCCGCTTCCCATACCGGTGTGCCGATCAGAGAAACACCCGCGCCACCCAGGACGGTGTTACGCAGGAAATTCCGACGGTCCATTTCGAGTATTCCAGCCATGATGACCTCCATCTTCGATGGCAGTTTTTTGGGGATTGACCTCGCAGGGAATAAGCGGTCGAGGAGGGGTATTGTCAAAGGTTCTTTTGGTCTTGAACAGGTGACATTTAAAGGGTACAATAAGTTTTCTGCATGTGGATAGTCTCCCGGAGCGTTCATACGTGTTCTGGACGCAAAGCCATCGCGAATCACCACAGGATCCGATCATACAACGAGGAGCAACCATGTACACGCTGGACTACCAGGAATTCGACCGGGATATATGGGAAGACGAGCTGGCCGGTTTCGTGCCGGATACGGTCTACGACATGCACGTCCACATGTGGTCGGAGCGGCACAAGGGACGATTGACCACGGAATCCACGGGCTTGCGTCTGGAGATCGACTACCAGGACCACCTGGACTGGGCGGCAAAGATGTATCCCGGCCGCGAAATGCACTACCTGGTTCTCGGCACGCCCATCGTGGGCGGGATCGACACGGAGGGGCACAACGATTGGATGGCCCGGGAAATGAAGCAGGATCCCGAATCGGGGATCAACATGATGGTGACGCCCGACATGACGCCCGATTACGTGGCCGCGCAGGTAAAAAGACACGGTTTCCTGGGCCTGAAGCCGTACCGGACCTTCGCGCCGGACCCCACCCACTGCAGAATTTGCGAATTCCTACCGGAATCCTTCATCGAGGTGGCCGACGACCTGGGTCTCGCCATCACCATGCACATGTCCAAGCCGGATGGACCCGCGGACGCGGACAACCAGAGGGACCTGGCGTATTACACGAAAAGGTATCCACGCGCACAGTGGATCCTCGCTCACTGTGCGCGGGCGTTCAACGCCTTCATGATGGAACGGGCCATTCACTTCCTCACCGGCCTGCCCAACATCTGGTACGACACGTCGGCCGTGAACGACCTCTACTCCCATTACCTGCTGATGAAACACGAGGACCGATCCCGGGTCATGTTCGGCTCGGACAATATCGTAGCAGGATGCGCCCGCGGGAAGTATGTCACCTATGGCCGCGCGTGGACCTATTACGAGGGGACGACAGAAACCACGCCCCACTGCGATCCGCGGGCGACGCTGGTTATCTACGAGCAGTTGCGGCAGGAGAAACAGGTGGCGGAGATGCTGGGACTGACTTCGCAGGAGATCGAGGATCACTTCTCCGGTAACGCCAGGCGTTTCCTGTCGGAGGTACGAACCCGGCAGCAGTGGCGGTAAGGCCAAACCATGAAGCCCGGCCGTTAGTAGCTGGTCGGTGGGCCTTTGAGCGCGGCCTATCCCCTCGACGGTTCCGACATGCGCGCCTTGGCCTTGCGCACTTCCTCCTCGAGGTGGGACTGGTGCGCCAGGGGTTGTTCCAGGTGCTTCATGCGACCCGGCCCGGCCGTCTTCAGCATGGCCTCTCCGTAGACGTTATCCAGCCAGAAACGGGCGCTTGCAGCGATCTCGTTCTTCAGGATCTGCATGTCGCGGTCGGCGAAACGCGCCGTGCAGTTGATCGTGAACATCCGGCGGCGGTCGCTACCGCCCCATGCGCTGTGCTTGGTGTTCTGGTTGAACACGGCGATGTCCCCGGGCTGTGTCTCCAGGGCCACGGCCGGCACCTCCCAGCCTTCTATACCCCAGTTCTCAGGTGATTTCCTGATCGAGGATTCAAGGGACTCCGCGTAGGCGTCCCCGTACCGGTGACTGCCCGGGATCACCCGCAGCGCCCCTGTTTCCCGCGTCAATGGATCCAGGTAAAGGGCCATTTTGAAGTAGATACGCGGCGGCTTGCCGCGCATCTTGCCGGACCAGTCCGTATCGGAATGCCATCCCGTATCGGCGACGTAGAAATTGCCGTCACTCCCCAGGTAGACGAAATCATCTCCGAGCAGACTGCTGAAAATACCGTTGACCGTGGGATCGTCCAGCAGGGCCGAGAGAAACGGGTGCTGGTCAATAAACGGCACGATGCAGGACCGGGCCTTTCCGTCGTGATCGCTGCCGTGATGACCGCCGCCGCGTTCGATCCAGACTGTCTCGAAGGCGTCGATGATCCCGTCGATTCGGTCCTTCAATAACCCGGGAAAACCCAGGAAGCCGAAGGTGTCCATGAACGCCAGTTGCTGTTTGGTCAGTTTCATCGGAGCGTCTCCGTCTAATTGGACCAGCCTGCTTGATATTTTGCCACGTAATGATTTGTTTGGGAGTATCTGACATCAATAATATAGTCCCGTAGAATCCATATAAAGCAAATAAAAACCGGAACCCGTATCCGGAGTTTTATCCAACGGAAGGAGCGAATCATGCGACGGTTTACCCGCACGCCCTATCTCTCCGGACCGGACGATCCGACATTCCGTGAAACCCGCGGTGTACTCGAACCCGGTGAAACGGTCCAGGTCGAAACATTTGGTGGGCATGACCAGGATTACCTTGCCAAGAAAGACCTGCGGGCCGGGGCGGTCATGGACGTGGATCCCTACCGGTTTTCACGCCCGTGCGGTCCCTTCTGCATCGAGGGGATCGAGGCCGGAGACTGGGTGTCCGTGGAGATCCTCGACATGGAAGTCGGCGCCTATGGATTCTACCGAAACGGCGGCCCCCACTGGGGTAGCCTCCGGCTCATAGCACCGGTAAGGGACGGCCTCGTACATTTTCCACCCGATTTCGTTGTACCTGTTCGCCCCATGATCGGCGTCGTGCAGCTGGAGTCCGTGGCTCTCCACCAGATCGATACCGGCGGCAACATGGACTTTAACGGGATTCAACCGGGAAGCACGGTGCACATCCGTGCGCAGAAACCCGGGGGGCTGCTCTCGCTGGGAGATGTACACGCGCGCATGGGAGACGGCGAGCTGACGGGTACTGGAGTCGAAATCGATTCCACGATCACCATGCGGGTGGATCGCTCACCGGGTTTCCCCTGCAGCAGTCCGGTCGTGGAGAAGACCCGGATCGTGGAGTCCCAGGAAGAATACCTGACCAGCGGCCAGGGTTACAACTGGGAAGAGGCCGTGAAGATCGCCTGGAGCGAAATGAACGCCCTCATCGCGGACCGTTACGACACCACCGTGGAATACGCCAACCTTATCGTCGGCACCATCGCCGACGCCCGTCCGGGCTACGCCGCCGGCCTGATGAACCGGCGCGGCAACGTGGACGGGAATGCCTACGTCACCTGTCAACTGGCGGTAACGAAGGAACTGCGTCGAACGGGATCGCCCTACGTGCCCTAAAGGCCCGGCACCTCGGTTCACAGGCGCCGAAATCGTCTTTCGTACTATTGCAGGGGAGAAAAGGGAACCGGCGCGAGGATACGGTTTGCCACGTCCGCAACCAGCGGTCCGTTTGTTTCGCTGGCGGCCTTGGCCTCGATCCAGGCTGGATCGCTCATGAACGCCGCCCAGGCGCGGTCTCGGTGCGCCGTGTCATCGAAGGCCAGCAGGTAGGTAAGTTCATGGTTGCTCGGTCCCACCACGGTCTGCCAGAAACCGACCAGCTTCATGCCGTGTTTCTCGAAGAGCGGTACGGCGTGATGGGTGAACCGGTTCAGGATATCCGGCACGCGGCCGGGCATGATTTTGTAGATACGTTCTTCATAGATCATGAGAATGCCTCCTCCAGGTCAGTCCGGCTTTCTTTTTATCAGTCCGGGTCAGCAATATGTCAGTTTAGTCAGGCAGTGTTTCAGTCCAGTCCGGCAAGGGACGCACCCCGTTCCACGGCGTGCCCCTGCCGGCGCAGGTATTGTTCAAGGCCAACGAGGAACGGCGTGACGGCCTCGAGGGCGGCGTTCTGCCCCATGTGGCCCACGCGAATCGTTCGGTTCACGTAGTCTCCCAAGCCCAGGCCGACATGCATGCCGTACTCGGCTTTCATGAAATCGGAAAAGGCGACGGGTTTGAACCGGTCTTCCGACAGGATGACCGTCATATTGACGCAGGCGGCCCGCTCCTCGGCCATGACCTTCAGTCCCATGGCACGGACCCCTTCACGCACTACGCGGGCTACCCGTCTGTGGCGGGACCAGGTGGCCTCGAGCCCTTCTTCTTCCAGGATGAAAGCCGTGCTTTTCTCCAGGGCGACGAAGTTGTTGACGGGCATGGTGCCGGGATGGGGATGGACATGGGCCTGCGTTTCGGCGAAGTGCCGCAGATTCTGTAGATCGGCCATGAATCCACGGGGCTCTTTCCGGTCTTTCATGGCGTCCCAGGCCCGGTCGCCCACGGCTACGAGGGCCAGGCCCGGCGGCGCGCCCAGGGCCTTCTGGGAGGCGCATGTCGTGATGTCGATGTCCCAGGCATCCATCAGGTACTGCTCACCGCCCAGGGACGCTATGGAATCCACCAGTACGAGCATCCCGTGTTCCCGGGCGGCTGCAGCCAGTTCCCTCACCGGGTTGGCCACACCAGTCGATGTCTCCCCGTGCACCATGAAGACCGCCTTCAGTCCGGGGTTGTCCGCCGCCGCCGCGTGGATATCCGACGCTTCGAAGGGAATCCCCCAGGGTTTCTTCGACACCACCGAATCGAGACCGAAAGCCAGGGCGAGATCGTCCAGGCGTTGGCCGAACAGGCCGTTGTCGAGCGTCAGGATCCGGTCACCGGGATTGAACAGACTGTTCATGGCCACGTCGTTGGCCGTGTGTCCCGATCCCACGAGTATAAAAACCTCTCCTTCCGTTCCGATCACACGCTGCAGATTGGAAACGGTCTTCCGCCAGATTTCCACCCAGCGGTCCCCGTAATGGGCGGTGAGGGGATCGCTCATATGGGCCAGTACGTCGGGACTGATTTCGACTGGACCGGGTATCATCAATCGATAGTGTTTACGCATGGAGGGCACCTGAAAATGGGTATTGCACGTGAGTCGGAACCGTTGTTTTGCTCGCTTGGAACATCGTTCGAATATACGGAGACCATGCGGCTGGATCAACAGAGAAAAACTGAAGACACGGCGGCCCGCGGGCGTATCTATCTAAGTGGTAATTCTTCGGATGCATGGCGCATATAGGCCTTGACTTGCCTTTAAACCTCGCCTTTATTGCCAGTGCCGGTTCCAACGCACAGACTTGGAATCCGCTGGTTTAACGAGGGATGTGCCCTTAGTCCCCATTCGACCCATGAGCATCACGGCGTTGTCATCGTCGGAACAAGGATACGGTAAATGATGCATCGATTGAAAATTCTTGTCGCGGTGTGCGGCCTGATTCTGTCGTCTATAGCTGTCCACGATGCGGTTGCGGCGTCCCGCAAACCTGTAGTCGGCAAAAAGGGCATGGCGGTGGCCGTGGAACCCATGGCCACGAAAATCGCCGCGGACATTCTTAAGAACGGCGGAAACGCCGTCGACGCCGCCGTGGCGCTGGGATTGGCCCTGGCGGTTACCCATCCCTCCGCCGGGAATATCGGCGGTGGCGGCTTCATGGTTATTCGCATGGCCGACGGCACGGCCGTGGCAGTTGACTATCGGGAAAAAGCGCCGGGAAAAGCGCATGCCGGGATGTACCTGGATGATGACGGCAACCGCGCCGTGAACCCGAACATCACCCTCACCCGAGGCAACGGTTCAACCTACCACCCCCCTACCAACCGCATTCATCACCTGGCTATCGGCGTGCCGGGGACCGTGGCCGGATTCGCCCTGGCCCTGGAGAAATACGGCACCATGTCCATGGCGGAAGTCATCCAGCCCGCCATCAATCTCGCGGAACAGGGCATTATACTGACAGAGCGCATCGCCCGGGGATTAAACAGCCGCACAGCCATCTTCAACCAGATTCCCGCGAGCAAGAAGGCCATGCTGCGGGCGGACGGAGAGGATTGGCAGGCAGGCGATCGTTGGATACAGAAAGACCTGGCGGAAACCCTGAAGCTTATCGCCAGGGACGGCCACGACGGGTTCTACAAGGGCAGAACCGCCGAATTGATCGAAAAGGACATGAAGGCCGGGGGCGGGATGATCGACCGCACCGACCTTGCGAACTACCAGGCGATCATCCGGGAACCCGTCCGCACTACGTACAGAGATGAATACGAGATCATATCCATGCCGCCGCCGAGTTCGGGCGGCATTACCATGTCGTTGATGGTCAACATACTCGAAGGCTACGACCTGGGCCGGATGGGGCATAATTCATCCAACACCCTTCACGTCATGACCGAGGCAATGCGCCGAGCCTACGCCGACCGGGCCCGGCACCTTGGCGACGCGGACTTCGTCGAGATTCCGGAACATCTCACGACGAAGGAATACGCGGCCAAGCTACGGTCCACTATCGATCCCTTCTTCGCCACGCCGAGCGAAGAGGTGGGACCGGAATTGACCTTGCCCGCGGAAAGTGTTCAGACCACCCATTACTCCGTCGCCGACCAGTGGGGCAACGCCGTTTCAAACACCTACACGCTGGAAGGTGGATACGGGTCCCATATAGTCATCGCGGGAACGGGCATGATCACCAACAACGAGATGGGCGACTTCAATCCGCAGCCGGGAATAACAAGATCCACCGGACAGATTGGAACGGAGCCGAATCTCATCGAACCGAACAAACGCATGTTGAGTTCTATGTCCCCGACCATCGTCACGCGGAACGGCGACCTGTACCTGGTGGTGGGCAGTCCCGGGGGACGCACGATCATCAATACGACAATGCAGTTGATCCTGAACGTCATCGACCATGGCATGAATATCCAGGAAGCAGTCGACGCACCGCGAATCCACCACCAGTGGTTCCCGGACCGTCTCCGAGCCGAGAACGGAGTGGGACGCGAGACTGCGGAAACTTTGCAGGCCAAGGGTCATGAGCTGAGCAGCCGGGGTTTCGGGGGCGGTTCCTACCGCCAGGGAGATGGCCACAGTATCATGGTGGACCCCGACACCGGCTACCGCCTGGGGGCGCCGGACCCCCGGATCGAGGGCGCTGCATTCGGTCACTAGGTGAACCCACGGGATCTTCCCAAGAGAAAATCCCGTGTTTCGCCTGCTGGAGTAAGCATTTTGAAGTTGTACGACCGTGACGCCGCGCAGGAATTGCGTCACCTGCTGGGTAGATTCACCCGGGCCCCGGTGGCCCATCTACCCACACCGCTACAGGACTGTCCTCGCCTGAAGGAAGCCCTCGAAGGCCCTCGGATTCTCATCAAGCGCGACGACATGACTGGGCTGGCCATGGGTGGAAACAAGGCCCGCCAGTTCACCTACTCCCTGGGACCCGCCCTGGAAAACGGGTGCGATTACCTGGTCCACGGCTCGGATTCCCAGTCCAACCAATCTCCGCAGACCGCCGCTGCCGCCGCCCGGCTGGGAATGAAGTCCGTCGTGGTCATCCCGCGGGACCATCGATCTTATCCTGTTTCCGGCAACCTGCTGCTCAACCATCTCATGGCGGACCAGATCAAATACGTCTTCCCGCTGACCGTGAATGATGAAGTGGAAAAGCAGATCAATGGATTAAAAGCAAAAGGATCAAAGCCTTACGACACGAGCCGGGACGGGGCGATCCTTCGCGCCGTGGCCTACGTGGACGCCACCCTGGAACTGTGCGAACAGCTTGCGCAGCGGGGTATCGCGCCCAGGGCCATTTATACAAGTTCCATGACCTATACCATCGTCGGGCTGGTGGTCGGACTGCGCGCCGTCTCCGCCTGTTTCAAGGCAGTCGGGCTCAATTACTGGGTGGGGGACGACCGGGAAATGCAGGAACGCCTCGCGCCCGTGGCCAACGAATGCGCCTCGGTCATTGGACTGAAACACACTTTCACGCCGGACGATTTCGATGTTACGTGCCAGTACGCCAAACCGGATTTCGGCGAACCGTCGCGGACCAGCCTCGAAACCATGCGCCTGGTAGCGCAGACCGAGGGCATCGTACTCGACCCGGTATACACGGCCAAGGCCATGGACGGCCTGGTCGGCCACATCAGGGAAGGGCGATTCCAGACTGACGACGCCGTCGTCTTCCTGCATACGGGAGGAACGCCCGCCATTTTCGCCTACGGAGACGAGCTCTTCGGCTGAGCCGCTCCTGTTGGATTTTCCAACGCATCCAAGAGAGGTAACGCATATTTTGTTACGCAGATCATCCAAGAAAGAAAGCGACAAGAAAGAAAGCGAAGGGCCGACAAGACGGATATCCAAGGACCGGGTTCACCAGGTATTCAGCCCGAACGTCTCTCCGGCCATCACCGTCAGCCGCGGCGAGACCATCGTCGTGGAAACGCAGGACTGCTACCGGGGCCTTCTCACGGCAGAACCCGAAACGCATCGTAACGTCGAACAATCCGGCGGAATACCGGTAACAGGTCCCATTTACGTGGATGAAGCCCACATCGGCGATGTCCTGTCCATTCAGGTGAAGCAGATCAAACCGGCGGGTACCGGCGTGTTCGCCGTGCGGCCGGAAACGGGCATCCCCGGGCAGGAGATCCAGGACACGAAGGTGCGGATACTGGAAGTTAACGACAAACAGGTCCAGCTGGACGACCGGCTGAATCTACCGGTGCACCCGGTGATAGGGATCATGGGCGTGGCCGCGAAGCATGGGGAGATCGATACCGTTTACCCGGGCAGGCACGGCGGAAACATGGACACCCTGGAAATCACGACCGGATCCAAGATCTTCCTGCCCGTTCAGGTCAACGGCGCCCTGCTGTCGCTGGGCGATGTCAAGGCCTGCGTGGGCGACGGCCAGATTGCCGGATCGGGCGTGGAAGTCGAGGCGGAGGTCACCCTGAGGTTGGACACGTTGCCCGGTGGCCGGTTTTCCTGGCCCCGGGTCGAATCGAAGGGCGAATGGATCACCATCACGTCCGCGTCCACGGTCGACCAGGCGGCGCGCTTGGCGATAACCGAGATGGTGAAATGGATCTCACACGACAAGGCCCTGGATTACGATACGGCCTACGCGCTGGTCAGCCTTGGCGGCGGACTCCACGTCAGCCAGTGGGGGAACCCGCTCATCACCGCGCGCATGGTGTTTCCCAAGCGGTTGATCAGCAAGATTAAATCGCAACCCACCGCTACCGGTCGGCTAAATTATCGTTCCCTGCCCCCCGCGGCCAACGGCGACACCGGCGGCGAGACAGTGGCGGCCGAAGCGGAACAACCCGCATCCCGGTCATCCCGAAAATCCGGCTCGAGCCGATCGCAGCGCTCATCGGGCAGGTCCCGGCAGACCGGGAGCCGGCGAGGCACGCGCCAGCGGTCGAACGGCGCCGCGGACCCTGCGCGCGACGACAGCAACCTGGAAGAGTCAGCCAAGGAGAACGGCGACGTAAATGACAGCCGGGTCACCACGAACGGTAAAGGTCACGAGAACAAGACAGGCAGGAACGGCAACGACAAAGAGAAGGCCGCGCGACAGGACAGGTTGCCTGAGCAGGCAGACCCGGCCCCCGTCCAACCGGAAACGGCTCCAGCAGCACGGGAAGTACCCGATGCCGTGACTAAAACGCCGTCGGCCAGGAATAGGAATAATCGCAAAGTCCAACCGAAAACCGCTCCAGCAGCACGGGAAGTACCCGATGCCGTGGCCACGCCGTCGGACGGCCCCGCAAGGATTACGGATGCCCGCAAGGAGGATTCGAATACCAACGACGGTTCCGGGCCGGTAGCAGAGGTCAGCAAGCCCTCCTACGGAAGAAGGCAGCGAAAGGTCCGAAGGTCTTAGGACCACCGGCCGCGTGCCCGGGGACTTGGTGTTGAACAGGTTCGTCGTTCAGCGGCGCTTCGTTTCCACTTCGATCTGGAATTCGGTCTCGAACGCCGTGGTGAAATCGAATACATCGTCGAAATCCTCGATGGCGTCCTCTTCGGTTTTCCGAAGTAATCCCTCGTTGACGAGATTGAAGACGATATCGCCGAAGTGGCGGGTTTTCGTAATGTTCCACTCTTCAAATACCAGTCTCGCCGCGATGCCGAACCGCTCGATGGCGAAGTCCCTGATGCCCAGGGAGAGTTCCTTGCCGGTGATGTGCCTTCGGGCGGACAGTTTCGACACCGTATACGAAACGGCTTCCATGACGAAAAGGTAGGCCCGCCGTGGAAAGCGGCCGTCGCTTTCCATGATGCGGTCCAGTACTTCCTGGGGATCCTGTTCTTCCGACACCAGAAACCTCCCACGCCTTTACAAAGTGAATCGAACGCAGTTCCCGATCACCAGGTCTGTACTGGATGGCCGGCCTGCGGAAACCAGATCCAGTCCGCCACGTAAGACAGGAATACGCCGAGCACGAAGGCGACCAGCATACCCAGGACGGCGGGTATGCCATTCCGGTACAGCTGGATGCCCCCCACCCTGAGCAACAGGGCTTTTACGAACCAGACCACGAAGATTGAAAACACGGAACTGACCATGCCCGGCGTCATGACCACAGCGAACCCGATGGGATGGAGCGACCACCAGGTGAATCGATGGTGGGCCTGGATCAACAGCGCGGTAACCACACCACCGAAAGCCATGAACCAGAATTCCATTCCCGTGATCGCCTGTTCGTTGCTGATCCATCTCACGAGATTGTCGTAGGGCAGCTTGCTTCCCGTGTTGAAGGCGGGCTCAAGAAAGTTCGACGCCCCGCTGTGGGTATATCCCAGGTACACGGTGTACGCCACCGCCACGATGATGCTAAGGGCGAGCACCCCGGTGATCGCACGGAACGCCCCTTTTCCCGTTCCCCCCATTTCATCGTCCACCTTGGCGATGTGTCCCATGGAACACATGCCGAGGGTCCGCCAATTGCGTGCGTAGGCGTTGCCGATGGCCAGGTTGGTCAGGTCCCGCGTACCAATGCTGCCGGACCCGATGACGGCGACGGTGAAATCATGGGTCTCGAAGGGCAGATCCAGGAAAACGATGCCCGTTTCCGCCACGATGCGGGTCACACCAACGAACATGATCAACAACGACCCCATCATGAAGACGATGATGCCCAGGGACATTCCCGAAGCGTACAGCCAGCAGACGATATACGTTACGCCCCCAAGCACGCCCAGCATGGCCATGCGATAGGAGAAGAACTCCTTCGAATCGTCCACATGGGGGGCTCTTCCAATCGCCTTCATAAACACGTCCTTCAGATGCCGCCGCGCGGTCCAGAGGGCGAAAAGGGAGAAGATGAGAAACCCCCCGGAATGCTGCGACTTGACGACCGCGAAAGCCTTGGGTACGCCGAGACGGATCATGATGCCCTGCTGTATGATCATGATAACGAAGAAGACCCATATGCTGAACAGGACGTTGAGGTTGGTGAAGTACCCGACCCCGGCCACCAGGAAATTGAACCGGATGGGTATGGCCGGAAAAGACCGGGCCAGGACCAGGGTGAAGTTGTGCAGGGGACCGATGGGGATCGAACTGACCCAGTTGAAGAATCCCACGATATTCCAAAGGAAAATGAACAGCGTTAGGCCGAAGGCGTACCAGAACAGTTTCGACTGCATCACGGCGGGCAGGGCCCGGCGGCCCGTCCCTTCCTCGATCAGGATCAACGGGATCTGCGCCAGCGGAAAGGTCAGCCTTTCGTGTTCCACCCATTGTTTCCGAAGCATGACCATGGCCGACGCGCCGACGACGAAGATCGCCAGAAAAAAAGTGATCCACCAGAAGAGCGGTATCGACCAGGTGTTGCGTAACAGCCCAAGGATAGAGGGTCTGCTTTCCGGCACGCCCTCGAAAAACCAGGATATGGCCTGCTGCTCGTTGGAAACGATGAGCCATGAAGGCAGGTACTGGAAGAACAGTTCCGCCCACTGGTTCTCCGTCGTGGCATAGTAGTGGGGCGCGGTGATGGCCGAAATCCAGTAGGAACTGAAGGGCCAGGCGGGAATGGTCGAAGCCGTGAAGACCA
This sequence comes from bacterium, assembly GCA_965225915.1. GTDB lineage: Bacteria > JAAXHH01 > JAAXHH01 > JAAXHH01 > JAAXHH01 > JAAXHH01. The sequence goes on along the minus strand of OZ245326.1, from coordinate 2,640,309 downwards.
GGAAGAAAACGACAATGAGTTCATACCGGTTCAGGACCCAGGCCGGCCAGAAGAACTTCATCAGGGGATTGAAGACCAGCAGGACCAGCATGAAGGGGAACAACGCGGCGACGGGCAGATGGGTCAGGCTGATATAGGACGACCCGGTGACATACGCTGCATGGAGCGTCCAGATATTCAGGAGGACGGACATGACGACGCCGATAAACAGCGCCTTTTTTGTCATACCCGACGTGAGGGTCGCCCCGGATCCTCCGCTTTCATCTCTACCGGTCTGCGCGGATGTCGTGCTGGAAAGGGACATGGAAACTTCGATTTCCTATGGCGTTCCGTCGTTGCAGAGTACGGATCCGGTTCATTGCCGCTCGAATGCCGCGCGGTCTAATCCCAGGTGTTCAACCCTTTCCGGCCGAATGCCGGAAGGAGTACGAAGTGGTCTTCCGTTTCCTTCATCCTGTGCAAAAGGAGGTCATGGTGCCGTATGATTTCTTCCCGGTACGCGGGATCGTCCAGGAGATTCCGCTGTTCCCAGGGATCATTCGCCAGGTCGAAAAACTGCCACGGGCCGCCGCCGTGGTTGTCCCCGCGAACGGTGTACTTGTACCGGGCGGTCCGGAATCCGCGCCATACCCATTCGTAGAAGGCCATGCCCTGCCTCAACTCCGCCACGAATTCGAGCATCACGCCTTCCCTTTTCAAATGATCGACGTCGCCGTGGATCAGCGGGGTGAGGTCGGTACCCGGTAGGTCGTCTTTCGACTTCACTCCAGCCAAACCCAGGATGGTGGGGAACAGATCCTCGGTGCAGACCGGATCCTGGATCGTGTCGCCCGCCCGCTCCGGCCACCTGGGGTCCACCACGATCAGGGGAATGCCCGTCGACTCCTCGTAAGGCCACTGCTTTCCCCGTAGTCCGTGGGCACCGCCGAGTTCGCCGTGATCAGAAAGAAACAGGACAACGGTGTCATCCTGGAGTCCGGTCCGTAACAGAAAAGCGCCAAGTCGCCCCATGTTCCAGTCCAGGTTCTCCACCATGGCGTAGTAACGCTTCCGGTTGAGCATGATCCGTTCCAAGTCTTCGGAGGCGGCCGCCTCGACGTTGGGAGGCAGTACGATGTCCATCGCCTCCCAGGTGCGTTGCAGGGCTTCCGGCGCTTCGAAGGGATCGTGGGGCGGCTCGACGGAGATCACCATGCAGAAGGGCCGGGACGGGTCCCGGTGTTCCAGGTTGTCCATGGCCAGATCGAAAAGACCGTCGGTCTGGTACCCTTCGATCGGTCGAGGCGTCGGGTCGTCGTCCTCGAAATAAAACGTATCGAAGGGACCGTTCCTGAGCTCGAAACCCAGCCATTTCTCCCAGCGGCCCCGGTAGGCTTTCTTTACGGGCGTCCGCCCGCACTGGCGGGCCGACCCCATGCGGCCGTGACCGCCGTCCAGGTGCCATTTCCCCGTGTATATCGTCTCGTACCCCGCCTCGTTGAATTCGTCCGCAAGGGTCCGCTCAGCAGGAGACATCCTGTACTCGATCCCCGGGACCTTCCGGTCATGGGCGTACAGGCCCGTCATGAAGGAAAAGCGGAAGGGGACGCAGATGGGGCAGGTCGAACTGGCGTTTTCGAAGCGCACGCCCCGGTCGGCCAGGGCGTCTACGTGGGGCGTAACGATGTTGGGATCGCCGTAGGTGGACAGGGCCTGGCGACGCAGCTGGTCACTCAGCACGATCAGAATATTGGGCGTTGAAACGGCCTTCATCCAGGTTACCTCGTCCTGTTTCCACGGGGTGCATCGGTCTGGAATGGACCCGGCCGGCGCCTGGCCATATGGCCGGGGTAATTGGGTTGTGTATCGCCGGGTGGCGTACTATATTGCCGGTCAAGAGAGTAACGAATCACCAACCACAAATCAACTGGATTTCCCATCGGCAACCGGTGCTTCCCCATGAGCAAACCCGACGACCTGGATATCTACCTCTTCGACCTGCAGGGCTTCATCCACATGAAGCAGGCCCTGACCGGGGCAGAGGTGACTGAACTGAACGCCTGCCTGGACGAAATCCCGCCCCTGTCGCCCGGCGAATGGCACGGTTGCGTTCATGCCCATACCTATGGCACCGTGGACGGACTGAACCTGCAACAGATTTACGAGGCGGGCGCCCCCTTTGAAGCCCTGATCGATCATCCATCCTGGATCGATAAGCTAAAGCACTTCGTGGGCGGGGAAGGGACGTTCGACTACAGCCACGGACCGCTGTTCATCGACGAAAACCTCGCCAATTTCCGGGAACCGGGCGAGGCGATCGGACTGCATTCCGGGGGATTCCCGCGGATCATGCGCAATGGATTCCGCTACGATGGCGGCCGGTTCATGTGCGGACAGATCAACGTGCTGATCGCCCTGACCGACATCGGTCCGGGGGACGGCGCCACCATGGTCATTCCCGGTAGCCACAAGTCCAACTTCATCCATCCCGAATACGCCCGCCACGCCATGAAGCCGAAGGGGGCCTCCGTGGAAGGCATCACCGCTTCCGTCGAATTGTTCATGGAAGCCGGCGACGCCCTGCTGTTCGTGGATGGCATTTCCCACGGTTCGGCCACCCGCCGAAACGCGGGAACGCGGCGTATCGTGGTCTACCGGTACGGACCGTCCTGGGGCAACTTCCGCCACGGGTACCAGCCGTCACCCGAATTGCTGGACCGCCTGACGCCCGATCGCAGGAAGATCGTCTCTCCCCAACACGCCGCGCCTTCCGGGGCGCCTTACAGCGGTGCTGCAAGCGGTCAGGGCGGGAAGTGAAACCGGCGGCGCAGCCGCCTCCTGAGCTCCCTTACCGAATCCAAACGGTCCGCCGCCACGTTATCCCTTTCTTCGGGATCATTCTGCAGATCGTATAGTTCCGTCTCGCCCGTCTCGTGTGAGACCAGCTTGTATTCCGCCGTACGGACCAGCCTGAACTGACGCAGCGCGCTGGCTCCTTCCTCCCGGTGGGTAGACCGTTCCCCGGTGAGCACGGCGCCGAAGTCTATCGCGTCGAGGCCGTCCTGGGCCGGCAGTTCAGCCAGGGCGCACAGGGTGGGGTTGGCGTCGATCAGTTCCACGAGAGCGTCGGAGGTCCGCCCGCCCGGTATGCCCGGTCCGGCGGCGATCAGGGGCACACGCAGGGCCGCCTCGTAGGGCAGGGACTTGGTGTACATGCCGTGATCGCCCAGCATCTCCCCGTGGTCGCTGGCAAAAACAATATAGGTGTCCTCTCCCATGCCCCGCCGCTCGACAGCCTCGATGATCCGGCCCACCTGGTCGTCGATGAGTTCAATGGCGGCGCAGTACTGGCGACGGGTGACCGCGACCTCATCGTCGGACAGGTCGCGACGCCGCGCGTTGACCCAGTCCGGTTTCCCTTCTCTCGCGCTGCGCACGGCAGGCGGCACCTCCGCGTCCCGGTAACGGTCGGCGTAAGCCGCGGGTGGATCGAAGGGGTCGTGGGGACCTACGAAACTCACAAACAGGTGCCAGGGGTAGTCGTCCGGCACGGCTTCGATCCAATCGACGGCGCGACGTCCGATGTAAATGTCCTCGAAGGCCTCGAGGGGCAGGACCGAGTCGTGGGACGCGCCTTCGATCCATCCCTTCGCTCCCCGCGCCGCGTAGTCCGCCCTGAAGCCTTCGAAGAGATCCTGATTCCGCAGCCAGAATCCGTACGGTCCCCGGGGTTCGTCCGCCATGCCGGCGTGCATCTTGCCCTCGCACTCCACGGGATGGGTAAATCCCCATCCGAAAACCCGGGGACGATCGCCGTGAAGGCCGTTGTAGGGATCCGGCTTGGCGAGATCGAGTTTACCCACGCAGCCTACGCGGTACCCCGCATCCCGCAGGCGGGCGTAATAGGGCGTGATGTGCCGGGGAAGGTAGCAATTGTTGTCCAGGCAACCCAGCCGCGCCGGCTGGTATCCGCTGGCCAGGCCAATGCGCGCGGGCGCGCACACCGGGGCGTTGGTGATGCATTGCGTGAAGCGGATCCCGCGTTGCGAGAGCCGGTCCAGGTTCGGCGTATTTAGAAATGATGCGCCTGCCGCGGACAGGTAGTCGTGGCGGTGCTGGTCATCCATGATGAACAACAGGTTGGGGCGTTTGGTACCTGTCATGGTTTAGCCTCGCATGTGTTTCGGGTTATCCCGATCGTTCTTCCATGTTCTCGGGCAGGTTTCAGTTGATGAAGGATTCGAATTGGTGGGGCGTCGCCGGAAACCAGAGGCTGTCCACCAGGAACGATAGCGCCATGCCCACGACGTAGCCCACCAGGATGCCGAGGAAGAGGGGTTGCGCCTTGCGGTACAGCGCTCCCCCGCCCAGGCGCAGCAGGATCACCTGGATGAGCCAGGCCAGCAGGAACGGCAGGAACATGAACCGGACGGTGTCCGCGGCCACGGCGACGAGTCCGATGGGATGCAGCGGCCACCAGAGAAAGAGGAAGCGCCCCAGGATCATCAGCATGTACAGGGCGACGCCGTTGCCGAAAAATACCAGTTCAAGTCCCGAAACACTACTCGCGCTGCTGTTCCACTGCATGATGGTATTGTAGAAGAACGGCACGAGATCGCCGGGCTTGGATAGCAGGTTGTCGGCGCCCACGGCGTAACCCGCGCTGATGTAATAATACAGCGAAGCGACGACGCTCACGGCGAAGGACAGGCAGATCCACAGGAAGAGGTGCCGGGTGGCCGGCTGCATCCAGCGCTGGAGATACGCGGTGTGGGACAGCCCGATCATCGTGAAAGTCCGCCAGTTCCGCGCAAAGGCGTTCGTCATGCCCAGGGCGGTGATGGTGGAAGAGTTGAGGTTGTCGGCGCCGATGATGCCCGCGGTAAAGACGTTGGCGTTCACCGGCAGGTCCATGGCGACGAGGCCCGCCTCGGCGACGATCCTGGCCATGCCGAGGTATACGATGAAGAGGACGGCGAGCAGGGCCAGGCTGACCGGCAGCGACATGCCGATGCTGTAGAGCCAACCCAGCAGGTAGATCAATCCGAAGATCATTCCGAACACCGCTGTTCGGTAGGAGAAGAACTCCTCCCGGTCATCCACTGCCGTATCCTTCCGGAACGCCCGCCTGCCCACGGCGGCCAGGTGACGCCGGGCCATCCAGAGTCCCCAAACCACCAGGGCGATCAGGGCGCCGATGGACTGCGTGCCCACCAGTCCGGTGGGCGACATCGTCGTCGCCGCCGTAACCCCGAGCATGTTCAGTACGCCGCGTTGCAGCGTCGTGAGCAGGAGGAAGAAGCAAAGGCTGAACAGGATCTCGGCATTGACAAAAAAGGCGAAACAGAGCACGAAGACATTCAGCCTGATGGGAAGATCGGGGATCGACGGGTGCACCTTCACGTACACCAGGTCCGGTCCCATGATGGGAATCGGTGAAACAAAGCCCCAGTAGGAAACGATATTCCAAAGAACGACGGTCAGCGACAGGACGACGCCGATCCGGAAGGCGTTCGTGCGGACCATGGGCGGCCTGTCTTCGTCCTTTTGCAGACCCATCAGGTTGAGCGCCACCTCGCCCAGGGGGAAACGCAGCCTTTCGTGGCTGACCCACTGCTTCCTCAGGATGACCACGATGCACGCGCCGGTCCACATGAGGGCGGCAAAACACGACATCCACCACAGCAGGGGCGAGATCCAGGCCATCCACGGGATGTCGTACCCGGGGCCGGCCCCCTCGTAGAAAATCCGTACCGCGTCGGTTTTGTCGCTGATCACCAGCCACGCGGGCAGCGTGTCGAAGAAGGTTTCCGCCCAGCGGATTTCGGGACTGGCGTGATAGAAGGGTCCGGTGATGATGGAGACCAGGTACCGCGTCATGCCCCAGTCGGGTACCATCGAACCGATCAGTCCCATGGCGAAAACCACGACCAGTTCGGGGGTCGTCAGGGTGTGCCTGGGCGCCAGGATCTTCAGCAGGACGTGGGGTCCCAGGATCAGCACGAGGAAGGGGATAAGCAGCGCCGAGGGCAGATGGGCGTAGGTGACGTAGTTGTACCCGGCGTGGTCGGCGGCGAACTGTCCCCAGACGGCCACCACGGCGGAAAGCCCTAGACCGATGATCCCGGCCCGCAGGGTTACGGCCGTTGATCCGCGGTTTCGAGGTGGTTCCGGGGAAATGGAATACCTCCGTTCATGTTGCGGCACATTATGTTACTCGATCCAGGGATCCATACGGAACAACTTGCGGCCCAGTGGCGTCAGCATGGCCAGTGCTTCGGAACTCATGGATCGGTCGGGTCCCGGGGCGAGACGGGCCTCTTCGCCCTCCAGGGGATACAGGCGGGTGAAATGGGCGACCCTGGGCACACTACGGTGGTTGGCGCTGGCGGCGTGGGGCATCAGGTGGTGCATGAGCACGAAGTCGCCGGCGTCCCCTTTGACCTCCACCGACGGCGGAAAATCGACGACGTGGGTCCAGGTGTCGTTGCGCGACAGTCCTTCCGGTTCGTTGAGCATGACGTCCCTCACCCTGTTCGGCGCGCCGGGAATAACGTGGATGCCGCCGCCGTTTTCTTCGACGGGAGACAGGTAGTAGCATCCGCCGATGCCGATCCCGTGGCGCAGGAATGGACGGTTCAGATCCTCCGGTCCGCCCGGCCGCGCGTCCAGGTGCAGGTTCTGAATGCGCCCTTCGCGCCCCGAATCACGCAGGGTAATCCCCACGGAGCCGTCTCCCACCCGGATGCAGTCGGTTTCGAGGATATCGGCCGCGGCCCGGTAGAGCCCTTCATTTTGAAGCAGGGGAAGCAGCGCCGGACTGTAGAAACTGTGGTTTCCGTCAGTGTGCATGGGCTTGATTCTGCCGCAGTACGCGATATAGTGGTCCGGCAGGGAAAGGTCGCGGGGGATCAGGTCAAGAATGGCGTTGCGGGCGGTTTCCACGGTAGCGGCGTTCAGGGTGCCCTTCAGCACCAGGTAGCCGTCGGACCAGAATTGATCCAGTTGTTCGCCGGACAGGTAACGGGGGGTCTCGTTCATGGAACGCTAATAAACATTTTAGAATTAAAAAATGCGGGTACAAAACTTAAGGGCAGGTGTCTTGTCTCAACAGTTTTTTGTGTTTCGTGGTTTGGTAAACACTCCCGTTAACAACAGATTTAAAGTCAGTATGCAGATTGGTGTCGCCCGAGACTAACAGCTTAACCTTGGCTATCCTGGCCAAGGCGATTATATCAGGGTCGTCAGATTTCAGTTGAGGTAATGATCTTTTATCCTGTTCAACTTCTCTTGCTGGATATTGTTTCAGTTTTCCATTTTCTCTGAATTGATCAAACTGCTTTCTCATCTTGTCGTGTTTTTCCAATTCTTGTTTCAATTTTAATGTCGGTGAGTACACCATCTTACCATTTTTGCTCATCCATTTTCTTACGAGTTCCATATCTTGGTTTTCAGGATTTACATACTCACTAAATTTGTTGGTATCTAAAATAAGACACATAAATGTACTTTCAATTTGTAAAACCTAGTAACCTATCCGATTCATTTATGAAAAAGTTTCTATAGCCAGGTGGAGCACCTATAAGATTGCCTTGTTTGTCGAAACTTATATTGTGAACTCTCACTCGGTTGCCAACAGGTTCTAAGTATATAAGTGAGACATCCTGTGGTGCGATTACACCATTCATGATTTCAATTCGTGCTCTATTTACCATAGCATCACTATGAGTCTCAATCACATATCTGTGCTTCTTGCTTTTAATGGTTTCAATCAACATTGAAGACAGTTCAGCTTGGCCTTTGGGATGTAAATGTACCTCTGGCTGCTGCATTAAGAAAACCGTCTTAGAGTATGCGTTGTAGATTCGGACAAGGATCGGAAGAATTTGACTCACTCCGTATCCCACATCAGTGAAATTTACTTTAGGTCCTTTTACCTTAATCTGTAGTTGATATGGATCGCCAATTGACTTCCCCAGTCTTCTGACATTTACATCGGTAAACAAGCCAGATGATTTTCCAAACTTAATTAAACTGTCTCTTAGTTCACCCCATCTATCCTTATTCGCTCTTGACATATTCATAATCAACATCGGGATGTCGATTCCTTCTGGGTTCTCTTCCTCTTTAAACGGATTGTAGGTGCGTTGAGGTTTAGAGCGCACCGGAGCAAAACTGACTATATCAGGTTGGTCAAACCTACTATTGCTGAAGAACAAGGAACTAGGTTTTATATCGAGTAAATTCGAAATAGCATTTCTGAATTTCTCAAAAACTCTAAAGTTCTTGGGTACTGAATTGATTCTGTCGCCTCTTATAGATCCAAAAGTCCTCGCACTCTCAGATCTAAATAAACCTAACAGTGAGAGATCCAATCTCAGCTCCGTTGCTTCTTTTAAAGTAAATTTCGTGTATCCGCTTTCTTCAGAACAGTCAACAATTTCGAATCCTAAGTTCATGATAGATGAATCATCGTTTTGAATAGATTTCGTTGTATCTGCTTCCCTGTCATCCCTGAAGAAAAACGCCTCTCCTTGCTTAGTAACTATCTTTTGTTCCTTTATTACGGGTTCTGAACCTTCCTCTCTCGCAACCAGAATCAATGTATATTCAACCGGTTCCTTTTTCTTTGAGGCCTGTAGTTCTAACCCAACCAGGAACTGTTTTATTGTCGGATTAGATCTCCTAACTAAATTTGAAAATGCTCCCATTGGGTAAGGATCTACATTGAAGTTTAGACTATAACCTTTCCTACACATGAAATCATAAACTGCTTGCAAGCAACCTAGAACCGTAGTTTTACCAGTACTGTTTTCTCCCACCAAAAATGTAAGTGGGCAGATAACGAACTCCTGTCGACCGGCAAAACATCGAACATCCCTTAAAATGAGTTTTCTTATTTCCATAGCTCCAACTCCGCGTTTTTCTTAAACATAGCCAACATTGTTAGGTTATCCAACGGGTCACACCGCCCAGTATTTCCACAGATCATCGGGGATCTCGTAGCGAAAGGCTTTCTCCAGGTGTCTTTCGTGGTTCCATCGGGCGAATAGGGCGATGCGCGGCATAGTACCCGTGTTTTCCGAACCGTTGTGGGTCAGGTAGGAATGCCACAGCACCAAGTCGCCGGCCTTCGCGGCAAACTCCCGGCCGCCGGTGGCCGGGTTGTCGCAGAATACGTCCCACGAGAAACCTTCGATCTCCAGAAAATTGCCGTCCACCTGCGAAGGATGTTCCAGAAAATACCGGTGGGCCGCAAAGTGGCTTCCCGGCCAGTAGATGAGAGCGCCGCCGCCGGGTTCCACGTCGTACAGGTAGGTTGTCGCGCCGATCATGAAGGGCAGCCAGCGTCCCCCGTAGGCGTCGATATGCCCTGTTTTCGGCATTTGCCATGTACGTTCCAGCTCCGGCCAGCGAATGATGGGAATGCCGTCCCCGGCAACGAAGGTCCCGCCGCTGAACTGGTCCATGATCGCCATCATGTACGGATGGTGCACGAGGGCCGAATCGGGCGGATCATATTCATACCCGTCCAGACCGCTCGTTTCCCTGGGCCAGGTTTCAGGTTCCTCCAGCGAACTGTTCAGTTTCCGCCAGATTTGCCGGCGCCAGGCCTCGACGGTCTCTTCGTCGAACACGTTCTCCAGAACCAGGTAGCCGTTCAACTTGAATTGGTTGATCTGCTGGGTGTTCAAGGGTTTCAAATCGGACATTGGGCTATCCTGGAATCCGGGTTTCAGGTCCATGGAACATATGGGGCCGCGGCGCTGCTGTCAAGCCTGCCGCGGATGCCGGATTCCGGTAGCGGGCAAACTTCGATCATGCTTGACAACGTGTCCTTTTCGCCTGTACAATCCCGGTCAGGCATACCGAATTCCACACACCATTCACACTTTTAATTATCGGACTATATACTGATACACAAGGGCTTGTGACATGCAATCGGAGATCAGTCAATGGCTAGCCGTAAGCCGTAAGAAACTTGAAGATGGGTCACTGGATGCGCGGGACCTCGATCGACTGGAAGCCCTGGTGGAAAACCCGCCCCGGCCGAAGACCATGTACCTGACGGCACGGTCGACCAGCATGCGATCCGGGATCGTCGGTTGGGCGGTGTTCGTCCCAGGCGAGTGGCCGGAACTCAGGCTGCCGGGCGACGAGCCGCCTTACGACTCCGTGCTGGAGGCTGTTGCCGACGGATGGCGCGTGGTGCAGTACCCTATCCCCAAGCTTTACGAATACAAGGACCTTGAAAACGACTACGTGGGTTTCGATTTCATACTCGAGAAGTGGAACTGAGGAGGCGATGCGATGGCGGAGATCAGACCGACGATGACCGATGACGACGTGATGGATTTCGTGGCCAAGGGATACGCGGTGCTCGTAGCCATGGTGGATCCCGATTTCAACGAGCGGTGCTGCAACGTCAAGGTAGGCCCCGCGAAGGAACTGGTCGGTTCTCCCGATTTCGTCCGCGAAGTCCTGCTCCATCCCCGGTTGGCGGGCGTGATACGATCGCTGCTCGGTCCCAATTTCCTGATGCCGACGGGGGGTCATCACCACCTCATGAACGAGCCGGTCTCGGGACAGGACTGGCATTCGGACGGTATATCCGGCCATGGTTACGAGATCAACGAACTCCAGTGCTACTACTATCCGCAGGACGTGGGGATCGAGGATGGCCCGACCATGATCCTGCCCGGTTCCCACTGCCGGGCGGTCAACCGCGACGCCCTGGCCCACTACGGCGATCTCACGGGCCAGCTTTCGCTGGTCGTGAAGGCCGGCACCGTGGCCATTACACGCTACGGCATCTGGCACAGGGCCGGTCCGAAGCTCAATCACAAGCCCCGTAGCATGATCAAATTCTCCTACTTCCGGAACACTCCGCCGCGGCGCGATTGGCTGATCGATTCGGAAGCAATCCCCGAGTACCGGGATCGCCCGTCCGCTCCCTACACGAGCGGGGTTGAATCCTACCGGGACACGAGGCGACGTATACACACCTGGAACTGGCTGTGCGGTCTGACCGAGGAAGAATCCATGGCCCACGACCGGTGGCGGCCTGCTTACGAGACCGGTACGCAAGCCGTTGAGGAAGTCACCCTGTAGTGATCCGAAATACGCGCCCTGGATGATGCTATCTTCCGGGTGTCGGGAGCGGACCACATGTTGATATCCCATACCAGACGGGAAGAAATGCACCTGGGTGTCAGCCACGGCGGCGCCGCGGCGAGCTATTTCAACCCCGGGTTCGACGCCACGGCATTCAAGTCTCCCTGGGGGTTCATCCATTCCGTGATCTTCCCGCCCGGCAGCGGCATCGGTGAACACAGCCACACCTACGCGGAAGAGATCTTCGTCAGCATCGACAACGCCATGCAGTTCACCCACAACGGACGCACGGCCGAGGTCACGGGCGGCGCCGCGGTACCCCTGCGATCAGGCGAGTCCCACGGCATCTACAACCACACGGACCAGGATACCTGGTTCTTCAATTTCCACTGTGTGGATACAGTCCGCGAACCTAAGCACGAGGATTTCAACGACCCGCGCAGAAACGTCGCCCTGGAGTCCACGGACCGGCTGCCCGTGGGACGTTTCGACCGATCCCTGCTGAGGCCGCTCCGGCTCCATGAGGGCCGGGGTGAAGTGCTGTTCCGGGAGGTATGGGGAAGCCGGGATTTCCAAACCAATTTCGAGTATCTCTGTCACATCCTGCTGCCGCCCGGCACTTCCGTGGGCTACCATCGGCACGATCTCGTGGAGGAAGCCTACATGATCATGAACGGCCGGGGCAGGATGACAGTAAACGACGAGACCGAGGCAGTGGTCCGCGGGGACGCCATCCCCAACCCGCTCGGCGGGGCTCACGGGATCTTCAACCACACGGACGAGGACCTGGAGCTTTTTGTCGTGGGCGTGAGCCTGGAAAAGGGCAAGGTGGACGCGACGGACCTGGGCGAGGACCTGTCGGGACGATAGGCCACGCGACAACATATGGGAAGACGATCCATACCATGACAAAGGAAGAATTCGAGGGCCATGTGCTGGACCTGAAGGTCGAGGGATTTACCATCCTGTCCAGCCAGTTGACGCCGGACGAATGCGCCGAGGCGCGCAGAGAACTCGAGGCCCGTTATCCCGAGAGGGAGCGGGGCGGCTTCGAATGGCTGTTCAACAAGGCGAGGGTTTTTGAACGGTTCTACCAGCTTCCCGACCTGCTGCGCCTGGTCCGACACTTTCTCGGCCCCGACGCGCTTCTGAGCGCCGTGTACGGATCGGTGGTGATGCCCGGTGAGGGCGGGCGCGGGCTGCATTCCGACAGCGGCATCACCGGTCACAACCGGGAAGCTTCCATGGCCGAAGCGGACGAGAGCCGGCGGATCACGAGCCATCCTATCGCCTTCAACGTGATCTTCTGCCTGAGTCCCTTCACCGAGATCAACGGCGCTACCGAGTTCGTCCCCGGCAGCCACCGGTACGAGTATCTGGACGTCCCCGAAACGGCCTATGACAACGCCCGGACCGCCGTCGCACCTGTAGGCTCGCTGGTGCTCTTCGACGTCAACACCTGGCACGGCACGACGAAGAACCAGACCGAAGGGCCGCGCTACGCGGTATTGAGTCCGTGGCGTCGCCGATGGACCAGGTGCGAATACGAAATGGCCCGCGTGGTCCGACCCGACGTGCTCGAACGGGCGGGCGAAGACGGACCGGTCATATTCGGTTTCCAGGTCCAGTCTCCCTACACGGAACTGTGGCAGTGGGACCGGGAAAAGGGCGGCCCCAGACCGGAATTCAGCCATCTGCAGCGGGACTGACGTCAGCCTGGATGAAGGGTGCGGAGGTGGTTCATGAAAGTAACCGATGTCCAAGTACACCTGGTGGAGTCCTGGCGGAAAACGGCGGACATCGCCTCGCCGTGGATTTTCGTGCAGGTCTATACCGACGAGGGTGTCGTGGGCCTGGGAGACGCGACGAACTGGCCTGGGGGCACGATCATAGGCCAGGCCGTGGAGGAACTGGGCAAGCTCGTCATCGGTGAGGACCCTTTCCACATCGAGTACCTGTACCACCGCATGTACCATGCCCTGCAGCAGATCGGACAAACCGGCGCGGTCATCGCGGCCATCAGCGGCATCGAGATCGCCCTCTGGGACATCGTGGGCAAGGTCACCGGTCAACCCATCTACAACCTCATCGGCGGACCGTGCCGTGAGCGCATCCGGTTCTACAGCCACGCCGCCTCCCCGGATGAATGCGCCCGGCTGGCCGGAAAGGGCGTTACCGCCATCAAGGCGTACTTCCCGTCGGACAGACCGGATACCGGGGAACGCATCGACTCGCCGCGTTCCATTACGCTACAGGAAGAGAAATCAGCGCTGGATCACATGCGCCGTTGCCGCGAGGCCGTGGGCGACGCCGTGGACATCGCGACCGACGTGGGTTGCCGATACACCACGAGCGCCGCGATCCGCCTGGGCAACCGGCTGGAGGAAATCGGCCTCCTGTTCTACGAGGAGCCGGTCCACCCGGAGAACATAGACGCCCTGGCCCGGGTGACCGCGTCAGTCAACGTGCCCGTATGCGTCGGCGAGCGGCGGTACACGCGCTTCGGCTTCAGGGACCTGATCGCCGCACAGGCGGTGGACATGATCATGCCCGACGTGGTGCGCACGGGCGGCATCCTGGAGACCAAGAAGATCGCCGCCATGGCCGAAAGCTACTACATGCAGGTTTCACCCCACAACCCGAACAACGCCGTATCCACGCTCGCGAGCCTGCACGTCATGGCCAACATCCCGAATGCCCTGGTGCTGGAATACGTGGACGACGAACAGGACGCGCCCTGGCGCAACGACCTGCTCACCGACCCGCCAGTCGTGGACAGCGGGTATTTCCGACTTCCAGATAAACCGGGGCTGGGGACGGAACTGGTGATGGACGTCGTGGAGAAACACCGTTTCATTGGATAGGAGGCCATTCAAAATGCAACTTCACGACAACAAGCGGACCAATCTCACCGACAATATACAGCACGCTGAAATCAGGCTGCCGACGTCGGACCTCAACGCGGACCTGGCGTTTTTCATGAAAACCCTTGGGTTCCGCATGGACAAGATCTACCCGGCCGACTATCCGACGGTTTCGGTACTTTCAGGTCACGGACTCACCATACGCCTGGAACAGGACGCGTCCGAACCGCCCGGCACGCTCCGTATCCTGTGCCGCGACCCGGCGGCCCTGGCCGGTGGGCAAACCGAGCTCACCGCGCCTAACGGCGTCCGCGTCGAGATCGCGCAGGCCGATCCGCCGCTCGAAATTCCCCGGACGGAGCATGCCTTCCTCGTCCGGCGCCTCAAGGACAACACGCCCTGGGTGATCGGCCGCGCCGGCATGCACTACCGCGACCTGGTTCCAGGCCGCCTCGGCGGGAGCATCATCGCCTCACACATCCGGATACCCGACGCCGGTCCGGTGCCGGACGTGGTTCACTACCACACGGTGGGATTTCAGTTGATTTTCGCCTACCGGGGCTGGGTCCAACTCGTCTACGAGGACCAGGGGCCGCCCTTCCTGTTGAAGGCGGGGGACTGCGTGATCCAACCCCCTGAAATCCGGCACCGGGTGCTTGAGTCGTCCGAAAACCTGCAGGTGATCGAGATCGGCGTGCCGGCGGACCACGTGACCACCATCGACCACGAGGTTGAACTGCCCACGCCCGTGTTGAACCCCGATCGCATCTTCGGTGGACAGAAGTTCTGCCGCCACGAGGTGAAGGACGCGGTCTGGCAACCCTGGAGAATTGCGGGGTTCGAGGCCCGGGAAACGGGCATAGGCGAGGCGACGGGCGGCGTGGCCTCGGTGCAGGTTGCCCGTGCGAACGGCGGCGCGTCCGAGCAGCCCACGAGTCACACGGGCGACATCCTCTTCACCTTCGTCATGGAAGGAGAGGTGACGCTGAACGGGGATAGCCAGGGCGCGCACCGGCTGGAAGCGGGAGACGCCTACGTCATTCCGCCCCATACGAAGACATCCCTCACCGACCGCTCAGGCGACCTCGAGCTCCTCGAAGTGGCCCTTCCGGCGCGGTTCGAGACCATCGTACATTGAGACACTACGGTACGCCTGGGACTTGCAGGGGTCGGGCGGAAACACGGTTGGTCACACGCCCAGCACCCCGCGCAACCTGTCGGAGGCCTGGTTCAATACCGTGGGCGGCACGGGCACGTGG
This sequence comes from bacterium, assembly GCA_965225915.1. Taxonomy (GTDB): domain Bacteria; phylum JAAXHH01; class JAAXHH01; order JAAXHH01; family JAAXHH01; genus JAAXHH01. The sequence continues at coordinate 2,625,092 of OZ245326.1, read as the reverse complement.
TTATACTCCGAGAACCGCCTGTAAGCCCAGTGGGCCGCGTACTGGGATTGAAACACGTAGCGCGTCCGGTCCGACGTGACGGGCCCCCCGCGGTGCCAGCACTGGTTGTTCTGCAGGTAGACGTCCCCCGCCTTGCAAAGGGCTGAAACCGGTCCCCTGCCCTCGAACTCGGGGTGTTCCTGGCTGTTTGGTTCGCGCCCCGAATAGTGGCTTCCCGGGACGAACTGCGTCGGTCCGTCCTCTTCCGTGTCGATATCGGTCAGGGCCATCTGGATGGTGAACCACTGCACCGGCATGCGGACGCGGGGATCGTGGCGGGGCACGTCGTCCGGCAGCGGAAATTCCACCCGGTCGTCCACGTGCCACCGCGATATGGCTTGGCCCGGCGCGTTGCGGATCACGTTCTGGCCGCAGAACTTGCAGTCCGTCCCCACGATCGCCTCCGCCAGGCTCAGTATGGGTTCCCGGATCAGCATGTCCACGAACACGGAATCCAGCTCCAGCGTGTTGCGCAGCACGAAACCGTCCCCCCGCCCGCTCGTGTAATCGGTGCCGGCCAGCACGGGGTCGTTGAAACACCGGTCCGTGACCTCCCGGAGGGCATCGATTTCATCCCGGGTCAGTACCCCCGGTATCAGGGCCAACCCGTCCCGGTGAAACACTTCCAGCGTTTTTTCCATCTGGGTGTCGTCGAGGCACTCTCCTGGAAGTATGCGTGTAGAAATCACCTTTTTGTCCTCCAACGGATGTTTTTGGCTACGATGCTACCCGATACCCTTGATTGACGTCCATTTCGAGATTCCCCCACGAAAAGTCGAGGTTTTCCTGAAAAGCAACCGGCCAGGACTGGTGCTGTCAAGGGTTTGCGCAAAAAGATCAACGCCGGGACGCACTATGAAACGGTTTACATTCAATAAACGTTGAATAGGAACACGCTGTCGGTTCAGACAGGCCTGTTCAGCAACTTCGAGGTGCAAAGGATTGATGCTTGACAGAATGCCGTGAAGCAGTATTACCTTGTGGCGCACGCGCAGGGAATCCTTAGAAAAAGCCATGATCCGGAGGGTCTCGAACGATGCGTGTCGTCTGTACGGCCGGACATGTGAGCATCTAATAGACCTGATCAATTTCCAGGAGTTAAAACCAATATGGAACTCGCCGAACAGATTCGTAAACTCTATACCCAGGCGGCCGATGCCGATCGGGATGAAGCCCGCACCGCCTTTGCAGCACTTCGAACCGAACTCGCGCAGGGCCTGGTGCGCGCGGCCGAACCGGACACGTCGTCCCCGACTGGCTGGCGAGTCAATTCCTGGGTCAAACAGGGCATCCTGGTAGGGTTTCGTTTTGGCGACGTGGTAGCCTTCGACTCGCCCGGCGCCGATTCGCCCTGGCTCGATAAGGATACCCTACCGCTCCTCCCCCTTTCTACCGCGTCGAACGTCCGGCTCGTACCGGGCGGATCGTCAGTGCGCGACGGCGCCTACCTCGGCCGCGGCGTGATCTGCATGCCGCCGATGTACATCAACATCGGCGCCTATATTGGAGACGGTAGCATGATCGACTCGAACGTGCTTGTCGGATCCTGCGCGCAGATTGGAAGTGGCGTCCATGTCAGCGCCGGGGCGCAGATCGGAGGGGTGCTTGAACCGGTAGGCGCCCTCCCCGTGATCGTCGAGTCCGACGCGCTTATCGGCGGCAATACAGGCCTCTTCGAAGGCGCGGTCGTCAAACGCCGGGCGGTCATTGCGGCCGGGACCGTACTGACCGGGTCCACTCCGATCTACGATCTGCCACGGGGTCGCATCATCAGGCCTGTGGCGGGTGAGCCGACCGTAGTACCGGAGGATGCGGTTGTCGTCCCCGGCGCGCGAGCGGTCACGAGAGGCGCCGGGCCCGCCTGGGGCCTTTCACTCGCGACGCCCGTCATCGTCAAGTACCGCGACGAACGCACGGACTCGCGCGTTGAACTGGAGACATGGATCCGATAGCCGACGCAAACATCCTGGATGATTGACCGCTTCATTCTGACCATCTGTCCTGGATGATTGACCGCTTCATTCTGACCATCTGTGTTGGATAGTGATTCGTTGTCTGGTATCGCTTGTGCGAAACCGAAGTACAAGTAAGATGGCGTCGACGCGTTACCCCTCGTCCATAACGGCCTGGATCATCGCCTGGATGTAGCCGAACTCGTAGGCGAAAGCCTGCCGGGAGCTGTCCGGGTCCTTGTGCCCCGGCGCGTGGTCCGGCACGCACATGTGATCGTAGCCGACCTCCTTGAGGGCCTGCATGTTGCGGTGCATGTTCATCACGCCTTCGTCCGGCCACACCTCCTGGAACTTATTGCGCCCGCCGACGATGTTGCGGAAATGACAGAGGAAGATTTTGTCGCGCGAGCCCAGATAGCGGATGATCTCCGGCACGTCGTTGAGGGGATCCAGGGAACTCTCCGCCATGCAGCCGAGGCAGAGGTTGACGCCGTGGTAGGGGCTGGGGCAGATCTCGATGAAGCGCTTGAACCCCTCGAAACCACCGAGCACGCGATCCACGCAGCGAAAGCCGGGCGGCAGCCACGGGTCGCACGGATGACAGGCCATACGGACCTTGCACTCGGTCGCCACGGGTACCACCCGCTCCAGGTAGTAAGTGATGCGGGCCCAGTTCGTTTCGGCGGTCACGGGTTCGTCGTACCTCGGCGGCATGTCCTTCGCCTTTTCCAGGTCCCAGGTGCTGTAGATCGAACCGCCGCGGCCAGGGGGCACGCTCTCGGTCCGCTGGTTCTCCATCTCGCACAGGTAGTACTTCACCGCGGGAATGCCGGCTTCCGAAGCCTGGCGGATCATGTTGCATACGAGTTCGATTTCCCTGTCGCCTTCTTCGTAGTTGCCCAGCATGTAATTGGGCACCTGGCCGCCGTTCACGTTGAGTTGCGCCACGGGTATGGCGACCATCTCCATGTTGATCCCGAAACCCGCGCAAATCTCCTTCTTCTGTGCAAGCTCCTCTACGTCCCACCCATATTCCCGGTGAAAGGCGATGTTGTTCTCGTTCTTGTTGAAAACGCCGTGACGGGCGAGATATTCCAGATCTTCGCCAGCCGTACTGAACTGCTGGGTACCGACGTGCATGGGATCCTCCGGTTTATGTAAACCTGCGGTTCATGTTACTACTCGAATAATGTCAGATGCTTACACGGGGGGGCCCGAACGCCGGATTCAGCCATCCGGCGGACCTTCTCATCATGCTATACCCAGTATTCGACGGGCAGTGCCGCCCAGGAGGAGGGCCAGGTCATCGCCGTCGAGAAAACCGGCGTACTTTTCGATCCAGTCCCGGGACTGCCGATAGGTGCAGAACCGATTCTGAAAGGGCATGTCCGTGCCCCAGAGGAGCCGGCCGGCGCCGATCCGGTCCACCATCTCTTCCAGTGCCGGCCAGACCTCGCGGTAGGGATAGTCGTACAGGTCGCCGATACGCACGGGAAAGCATACTTCCAGGCTGAGGTTGGGGTTCTCGAAGGGTCTCCACAGGACGTCGGGCAGCACAAGGCGGCCGCCGTCGACGAACATGCGCCAGGGGAAACCGTGCGTGATGCTGCAGATGGTATCGGGGTGCCGGTCCATCCATTCCATGAGCACCCGCAACTCGTCCAGGTAGCCCTGCACGAGATCGGAATGATAGCCGAGTACGGGCCCGGCGCCTAACGTGAAGAAAACCGGGACCTTCAGGGCGTCCACAGACTCCCAGAACGGGCGATAGGCGTCGCCACTCCATCGTTCGCCGCTGCCGCGGTAAGCCAGCGTGGCGTTGAATTTTACGGCGTGCAACCCGTGGGTTCGCACGGCCCGGTCGAGCGCTTCGATCGCCCCGTCTGTTTCTTCGGCGATACGCCACTCGTCGACGGGCGCCATGGAGTACAGGCGGTCGGGCCAGGCGGCGACGCACTCGGCCTGGAAAGCGCTGTCGCGGCCCAGCATGGGATTGGTATGCAACAGGGCGACGTCTACGCCGGCGTAGTCCATCTCGGCGATCAGGCTGTCGGGCGTGTATTCAAGGTTGTGCAGGTGGGGCGGGTAGAACTGCTTGGTGTAGTCTTCACCGTCGATCGTCCACACCACCCGTCCGCGCGAACGGTCGACCCGGAAATCCACGTCGGGCAACGTGGACCAGTCGCCTGGCGCCTTCGGCCCGATCTCGTCGGACGAGGCGGGTGCACGGTCCCGCACGCGCCATGCCGGCTGGTGATGGGCCGCGTGTTCCGCCTGCATCCACCGCAGGTGCTCACGAGGTGCTCCGTACCCGGCTTTCGCGTCTCCCGGCGGGAAACAGTACGCGTGGGCGTCGATGATCATGAATCGGAAATAACGCCCCTAGCTTTCAAGGGTCCGCACGGTCCGGGTCACCTGACCGTTGCTTTCCCAGTAGGTCTTTTTGCCCGCCAGGTAAGGATCGTCCGGCGCAGGCTGTACCGTGCCGCCCGTTGTTACGCCCCGCGACGTGATCGTATGCTCGCCCGCGGAAGGCCGGTCCCAGTCCAGCCGCCAGAACTTCCAGGCGTGCTCGGCGTCCTGCCCCTCGATGATCTCGGCTGTCTGCCAGGGACCGTCGTCGATCCGTACCTGGACCGCACTGAGCGGTTCGCCCCATGCCGCGCCGTAGATACGGTGCAGGGGACCGACCCGGGTGACCCGGGCCGTGACCGAGTTGATGCGTCCCCGGCCCACGGATTCCTGCCGCCAGACGGTCTCACCGTTGTGGGTCTCTTCGCGTACTGTTACGTAGTCTCGCGATATGAATCTGCCCATGTACCGGGTCGTCCGCACCTCGATGCGTTTCAGCCATTTCACCTGGGTAATGCCGTACCAGCCGGGCACGATGAGACGCAGGGGATATCCGTGTTTCGGCGGCAGCGTCTGGCCGTTTACGTCGTAGGCCAGCAGGATGTCCGGGTCCATCGCCTGTTGCATGGTCAGCGACCGGGCGAAATTCTGCTTCATCGCCAGCGGTTCGCTTCGAATCGGCGTGATGTTCTCTATCCCTTCGTCGTGTCCGAAGAAAACCACCTCGATGCCGTTGCCCCACACCCCTGCCCGCTCCAGGATCGGCGCCAGCGGCGTGCCGGTCCAACGGGCATTGTATACGCCGCCACGGAAAACGGGGACGCCCCGATTGCCTGAGCATTCGAGGGTAAAGATAACGTCTTTGCTCGGCATCGACCTGATTTCGTCCAGGCCGAGGGAGAGCTTCTGCTTCACGGCGCCCGAGACCTCCAGGCTGTAGTTCGCCGCATCTACGGTCGGTTCGGGATAGTGGCCCGCCGAGAAGAACTGGTCCACGGGCGTTATCCATGACTCCAGCCCGTTCCAGTCCAGCAGGACGAAATCGGGGCTTTGTGGTGGCCCGAATTCATCGATCCAGTCCACGGGCGTTTCGTCCCGCGCCAACTGGGTCAACTGGGCCAGTACGTGAGAAGGCAGCAGCGTCATGCCGGCCGCCGCGATCCCACCCTTTATCAGTACGTCCCGGCGGGACAGGTTAGGTTTCCCAGCCATTTTTTATCCTCCTGGCGGACCCGGTTCAATTCGTACGGCTCGGTTTTCAGGTGATTAGTGCTATGATACAGGGAGGGAGCGATTCAGATCAAGTGCTAATGGTGATTTGGGGAAAGAATCGGCGGGAGTTTCAGGGATCCGGCACGCCGAACCTTCCGGTTGACAATCACATGCCCTTCGGGTAGAATCGTTTGTTCATTCCAAAAGCCGGAGGTTGGATTCATGCATCGGATGCTATCCGAAGACTACCTTGTTCTGGCGTCATCGCCCGACCCGGAGAACGTGTATGCCGGGTCGCCCTCGATCGCACGGATGCGCTCGGGACGTCTACTGGCAAGTTACGAGTGGTTTCGTCCCAAGCCCCTCAAGGAAGCCGTGCCGAATGCTACCGAGGTGCTGGTCAGCGATGACGACGGGGCCTCCTGGACCCTGGCGTCCTGCCAGGACTTCATCTGGGCGACCATATGGTCCCACGAGGACCATGCCTATCTCATCGGTAACAGGAGAAAGAGCCGGGATATCATCATCGGCCGGTCCCGGGACGGCGGCTGTACCTGGGACGGGCCGGTCACGCTCTTCGAGGGCAAGCACCACTGCGCGCCTACGCCGGTGCTGATCCACAACGGATATGCGTACCGCGCCTTCGAGACCTGCGACGCGCCCAGCCGAAGCGACTGGAATTCGCTGGTGGTTGCCGGCGACCTGTCCCGCGACCTACTGGACCCGGCGGCCTGGCGTATGTCGAATCACGTCCGTTTCCCGGGCATTCCCGACGTGCTGTCACGACGGATGTACCCGGAAAGCCTGGAAGACAAAGTGCCCGCCGACAGCTTCCTGGAAGGCAATATCGTGCTGGTGGACGGCGAAATCAGGATGATCATGCGCACGATCGTCGACGGTCACTCGACATCGAGCCTGGCTTCCATCGGGCGGGTCGAGGACGATGGCAGAAACCTGGACTACCGGTTCCTTCAGTACCACCCCATGCCCGGCGCCCAGTGCAAGTTTCAGATCGTCCACGACGAGGTGGGCGGCCTGTACTGGACCACCGTAACCCTGTCCACGAACCCGTGGCAGGACCGCGAATCCCTTCGGGCCATCGGTTTCAGTGGCCCCCCCGGCAACGAACGGCGCATCCTGATGCTCATGTACAGCGTGGACGCCCTGAACTGGTTCCAGGCCGGATGCGTGGCCATGAGCAAGAGCATGATGGAATCCTACAGCTACGCCTCGCAGGCGATCTCCGGGGACGACCTTCTTGTCGTCGCCCGGACCGCCCGCGGCGGTAAGAACCAGCACGACACCAACCTGGTCACCCTCCACCGGGTAAAGGGATTCCGCGATCTCGCCCTGGATCTGAGGCCCGTGGATGTATAGGTTTGTAGTAATGTGATTCGATATCTTGATATTTTAGGTAGTGGTTTACAAATACACAGTAAATCACATTATGTTAAAACTTGAATGCAGATAACGTCAAGGAGATGAACCGATCAATCAGTCCAGAAACGTTGTAGTAAGAGAATCGTTCAATCCTGACTCGACTTTACCTTATCAACTCCGCATTATGGATTTCGAGTCGGCAATGCAGGACGTTTATGATTTCTTCCACGATGTCAATTCTCATCTGGTAGACCGTGGACTGGAACGTCTGGACGATATGTTGAGACCCGCTATCATGTCTGGTGTGCTATCGGACATGCTGACGGCCAGTCTGGCTAAACATTCACGGGTGCTTACTGAAAACAACTACTTCAATGGCCATCCTGACCTTGTCGTTCAGGGAGTTTACGCAGAAAACTCCATTAAGTCCGGAGATCAGGGGCTTGAAATCAAAACCACGAGAAAAAGAGGCGGTGCGGTCGATACACATGGCGCGCGCGACCAGTGGATGTGTGTTTTTGTATACGAAGTCGATAACAACACCGAACCCTCTTCATCAAGACTCCCAATGACGTCCAGGGAAGTCTACCTATCTAGGGTAACCGTAGGAGACTTCAGACGCAATCCGAGAGGAGAACTCGGCACACGGACTGCCACGCTCGACCGCCTTGGCGTGAGTAAACTTCGCGAAAACTGGGTTTACCTGGAAAGGTAACGAAGGACTTCTTCGGCTTCTATACTTTAAGCTCGGCGAGTGGCTGCAGCGCTTCCTTGGCCATGTTGAAGTAATGAGAATCATTTTCTATTCCAATCGACTCGTACCCCACTGCTTCGGCAGCCGCAAGCGTAGAACCGGCACCGGCGAAGGTATCGACGACTATACCCTCGCCAAGTGGAAGAACGCCCCTCACCAGACGCCGCAAGAACGACTGTGGCTTAAGGCTGGGATGAGGTGCAATCGTCTTCTCATTCTTCCTGGTCGGGGAAGATTGAATAACATCTCCGAATGGCTTGAGACCAGTCGGCCGCCGAAACCCTCCCGTTTTCCATTTTCTGAGGTTGTCCTGTACTCTTCCCTCCACAGGCCTTCGGAATAGCAACCATGGCTCCCACATCGATCTGGGGAGCACACTGACGTCCTCGAATTCATCATGTGCCGCTTTTGGCCGATCACCGCCCCGCATGGTCATAACAAGCCTGACGATGTCGCCGCGCCTTTCAAGCCCCGCATCCGCTATAGCGCCGGCGACAATGTGGGAGAGTAATGGATTGGAGGCAACGACCACGTTGGCGCCCGGAACCAACTTAGGGATCAGGAGACGAGACCAGATGTAGAAAAACTCCCGAAGATAAAGTTTTTGTTCATCGGTTAAAGTAGTGAATCTTGGTAACGGCGAACGAACGTGGCCATCGAATGCAGGAGGAATCCTCCAGACCCCTCCCTTCCGGTTACGGAGTTTCGTCTGCTCTTTCGGTGTGTATTCCTGCAGACCGTAAGGCGGATCGGTAACTACGGCGTGGATTGATTGGTCATCCCTTGCATCCAGCCAATCCAAACATTCACTGTGAAACAATGTGGCCGATCCAAACTTGAAGGGTTTCTGCCAAGTTGGACTCCTGAACATCGTTCGTTGCAGACTGCTGTCATGATCTACCTTAAGGCGGTATACCCCTCTCCTTTCACGCACAAATGTCTCCGGAGTGTTCAGACGAAGATATGACCTGATCGAGGACTCAGGCATGTGGCCCTCTATCTTTGCTACTCTCGCTGCGATCTGTTTGGCAGACAAACCTTCTGTCGTTAGTTTCATCACCCGAATTATCGCATCTCGTACTCGACCGGGAGCATATCTTTCGGTGTTAGTAGCCATAGTTTTATATTAGACGTCGGGACGTCTATTGTCAACCCATATTTCACATCGAATCCGAACATCGTATCTATACTTATCGTCGGGATAATCGGACGGAATTCGACTTCTATGTTGACGAGGATGAATAAACCGGTTGACTGTTTACAGGATATCCTGCAAAATATAACCATGGTCATTACTATAGTCATTTACTAAACAGACTGGAGTCCACATGCCGGTCATATCGAAGAGCAAGCTGAAAGCCAACATGCTTCGGGTATTTCGAGAAATCGAGGAAACGGGCGAGGAATTGATCGTCACGCACAACAGGCGTCCCGTGCTCCGCGTGCAGTCCATCAAGCCCAGGAAAACGGTAAACGAGGTTTTTGAAGGTGTACAGGGGAAGGTCGTCTACCTTGAGGACATCAACACGCCGACCGGCGAAGAATGGGATGAAGTCTGATGGTCTTACTGGATACGTCGACGCTGGTTTTCTGGACGCTGGATCCTGAACGTCTAACGCAAACCGCAGAGCAGGCGATCACGAATGCCGACCGCGTCTGCCTCAGTTCGATCTCGATCTGGGAGATAGGCATCAAGGTTAGAAAAGACAAGCTCGTGCTGCCTTTGTCCATTCGGGACTTCGCCGAAAACCTGGAACGTATTGATCGTGTGGAAGTGCTTCCCGTCGACGTGCGGATCTGGATCGGGAATCTCGAACTGGACTGGGATCACCGGGATCCCGCCGACCGTACGATCGTTGCCACGGCCAAGTTGCACAACTGCCCGCTCGTGACATCGGACGCCATCATCCTCAATTTCTATTCGCGGGTGATCTGGTAGTCTGGCCTGCGGGGAAATGCAACTGAGTCCGTAGTAAAATGCGTAGCAGCACGGTAACTACCTGGTCTCCGGTGACGGACCCGATTCAGGTGAGATTGCCGAATCAAGCAAAGAAATCAGCCCTGGCATGTCCTCCTGCACCGTTTTCCAGACGATATCAAGGTTCATATCGAAATTGGCATGGACGAGCCGATTGCGCATTCCAATGATCCGCTGCCAAGGTATCTCCGACAGACGGAGGCGTGTGGATTCCGTAATCTGGGTCGCCGCCTCACCGACAATCTCGATATCCTTGACCAGCGCGAGGACAAGCTGGCGATCGTTGTCCAAGTCATCGCGCGTCCGACCACGAGCGAAGTAAACTACCTCGTGCGCGGCGTCCAACATGTGCCGGAAACGGATTTCATCATCCTTGCGCATACTGAACCTCCGCCGTATCGAGGACCTCCTGGCGGAAATAACGACTTAAATCCTCCTTAGTTCGCAGATCCACCTTATGGCCGCCGAACAGCTCGGACAGCTCGATCTCCATTCCGGCCATACCCAGCAGCCCGGGTATGTGACCAGGCACGAACTCCACCAGCACATCGATATCGCTCTCCGGACCAAAATCTGTCCTCAGTGCGGAACCGAAAACTGCAAACCACCGGATACCATGAGATTGGCAAAACGCTGCGAGATCGGTCTTTGGAATTGATAACTGTGCGTTCATTGCTTCAATGTCCGGTTTGCGTCGATGTCGAAGCCGGCGTCCTTCAATTCCCTACCGAGTTCCAACTGCCACGCGCCTCGCTCGTCAAGTTTGGTATAGACAACACCATCGAAGTCCGATGGGGTTTCAACTCCAGGTTTCTTCAAAGCACAAACCCTATCGCGGCCCAGCTTCCCAATAAAGAATCCAAGTTCTAAAATCACGTTCTGACGAGCGCGGGGTTTAAGATTGTCCTTATCCTTGGCGACCGCACCCAAGTCGTCGGGCGTCAGCAGAACCAGGGCGAAACCCGCATCCGCATGGTCCTCGAATTTCTCGATAATCGTGCGGCCTCGATTTGCCTGTTCGTGCAGGATAATCGGTTCGAGTTCCAGCTTTTCCAAGAATCTCGCAACCGATTCCCGAGCGCCCTCGTTGTGGCCGTGGACGACGAAGATTTTTTGCTTGCCGATCTCTTGTCGTTTCGGTCCATGTCAAGCGCTGATAATCCACTCTGATTTATAGTGTGCGTCGTCGATTCTTCAATTTCCTCCCAAAAATACCTGACATCATCGAGACCTGATGCGACGGAGGCGGACATGGCATTCAAGTATTCGCGAAATCCTTCTGGGGTTAATTTGCGACTTTTAGGTAGTAGCGATAACTGACGACTATCCTCACCAAAAATGTAAGAAACGGCACTATATACGTCCTGGGTCCATTTTAAGGTGTGTTGAGAGCGACCATCTTCCATATCCAGTTCTGTAGCCTCATCTACTAGCTTCTGCAATCGCTCGATAGCCTTTGACTTTCTGATTCTCGCCATCACGCCAACTCCACGATCTTCATGCGCTTGATGCACTCCAGTCAGCCACGATCCTACCGTGCGCACGGCCGTGTTTACCCGGTGCGAAGTAGAAAACAACGGCACCACTGAAATGCCGACAGATCAGTATTTTATGTCCGTGTGTCATACACTCCTTGCAGCAGAAGAAGATACATGCACACTAAATTGGGTCAACTCATGTTTCAACGATCCGTTAAACCCTTCAATCGGTTGCTTTTGCGAAATGCTTTCAGTCCTGTAATGGTCCTAGAGAGTAGTCATTCTACACTGAACGTCTGCGAAGTCGCCAGGAGACCAACGATGTTTTATCGGGGCGGCGGCGCCACGTGTTCCAGGCCGAACTCCTCCCGCAGGCGGTTCATTTCCGATTCCAACTCACCAGGGTCGGCAGAGTCCTGCGGCATGCGCCTCAGCAGCCGGTCGGAGGCTTCGAAGAACCGGTCCAGTCCCGCGGGCGTGCAGATCAGCATGATCAGCGCAGGATCGTCCCCGTCGTTCCAGAAGGAATGGGGCTTGTAACCGGGCACGGTCACCATCTGGCCGGCTTGGAGCACAAAGTCGCTTTCGTGGAGAAACTGGAAGGTCAGGGCGCCCTTGACGACCAGGAACATCTCGATGAAGGCGTGGCGGGTGAATACGGGCGGCGGACTGTGGGGTGGTTCGACGGCCTCTATGACCGTCACGCGGTCCTCCGTGGCAGACCCAGGCGTCTTTACCCGCACATTCTGGCCCATCAGCGTGTGGAGCCAATGGCCTCCGTTGCCTTCGCCTTCCATGGAATCTCTCCGCCAACCTGGCAGTACCGAACAGTGGTCAAACCGCTACTACTTCCTGCTCGGCCATTTCGGGCGCTCAAGCTTCCGTCGTGTCCCGCGCGATCGCTTAAAGGGGGCTTATACCGATCATTTCACGGCCGTCGTCGGCATAGACCTTCTTGACCTCCAGGTCCACGGTTCGCCAGACGAGGAACTGCTTGCGCAGCACGTTCAAAAACCGCCGGTTCAGGCGCTGCCATGAATCCACGTCGCCGCTCAGGCGGAAGATATGCACCCACACCGCATACAGACCGTGTTCCTCCTCCGCGAGCGACGCGTGCAAGGTGACGCGCTGGCTGACGCCCGTGTCGTACGGGGCCAGCCAGGTCTTCATGCTGATTTCGTACGCGGCCGCGCCGGCATTGACTACCGGGTCACCGCCGTCGCCCGGATCATCTCCATCCACCCCGCCACCAACGACGCCTGTCAAGGCCACCTCGTCGGTCATGAAACTTCCGAGTGTGCTTTCGCCGTAGGATTCGAAGAATCGCGTCAGGTAGGCGCAGAGACCCAGCGTCTCCGTGCGGCTGATGGTGAAGGGAAACTCGAAACTCCAGTCGTCGCCATCGGGTTCGGGAATGGACCACTGCCTGTTGACATCCGGCACGGCCATCTGGGAAGCCTTGCGGGCCGGGTAGATCGTCGAAAGCATGACCACCGCCATGACCATGGCCGTGGAGGCCACGGCGGATAGGGAGGAATAGTTCAGCGTCAGTCCCGCCAGCAACTGGTATTCGGTTATGCCCAGCGCCACGGTCTGGCCGATCAGATATCCCGACATGCCGCCGATGACGGCGTACATGGCCGCCTCCGCCATGAAGAGGGCGCCGATATGGGCCGGCGCCAGTCCCACGGCGCTGTACACGCCGATTTCGCTGAACCGTTCGTAGACGGCGTTCATCATGGTGTTCAGGATGATGAGGGCGGCGACAACCATGGGAATGAACAGGTTTCCCAGTCCCGACAGCGAACTCAGGGCCATGGCGCTGTACACGGCGACCTCACCGTCAACGGAAGCCACCACGGGAATCCCCAGCCGCTGCATGAAGCGTTCGATGCGGTTCCGGGCGGACTCGTCCGTGGGGAACCGGACGGCGACGGACCGGAGGGTTCCGCCGAGGTCGTTTACGAAGGCCTGCGGCGCCAGGATGAGATTCGCGGCCGGAATATGTTCGAACCGGACCATTTCAACCAGTTCCTCTTCGTAGTCCATTAGGAGGAGCTCGGTAAGCAGATCGTGACCCGTCGCCGTGTAATCGACGGGTGTCAGCGGCTCGCCGTCGAGATCGGTGATCCTATCCAGGACCGCCGCGTCGAACATGCCGATTACCTTGAAGGGCTTTCCGAAAATCAGGACCTCCGACCGCCCGACGTCGTCTTCTGTCATGCCCAGGAGTTCCGCCATTTCCAACGGGATGATGCATACGTCCTTTTCGTCCCCGGCGAACCACCGCCCCGTCGTCAGCGCGCGGTCGAGATGGCTCACCTCCCGTTCCTCCGGTAACACACCCAGGATGGCCGATGCGAAGGTGGTCCTGGTCGGTGCGTCCATGCTCGTGTGATCGACCTTCACGTAGGTCATGGCGCCGAGCCCGGCTTCGGAGTACCACGACCTCGGTACGATGGTGATGTCCCGGTCTTCGGACTCCGACGATCCAAACTCGGAGAGCACGTACTCGTGCGTCTGCTTCTGCAACGGTGCCCAGTTGGGGTTGCGGACGAGAAACCCCGTGTATTCGGCCTTCGAGTCCTTGCTCAACTTCTGCAACCGGAGGAAGGTCTGTACGGACGTGAAGGACAGCACGGTAAACACGAGAAGTACGAGGGTAGTGCACGTCAATAGTGTCCGGGCCTTGCGTTTGCGCATGTTTCCAATGCCGAGTGCGAAGGCCGTGGCCAGGGCGCTCGAGCGCCGCACGTCGGTGGCCTGCACGGTGCGGGTGTTCTGCCGGACCTCGCGCATGGTCTCGCTGAATCTTACCGAAATGAGCCAGATGACCACGGCGGCCAGGACGAAGGTCGTGAATGCGAGAAGCACGATATCGGGCGCCGTAGTGATCTGGAAGGCGGGATGGGTAAACGCAGCACGCCGTAGGCGGCCAGGAAGATGCCGAAGGTGGCGCCGATGCGCTTGTAGACGTTGGCGAATCCTAAAAGCAGCCGTTCCAGGGCGTAGGCGAAGGGTATCACCAGCACCATGTAGAACAGTACCCCTTTCACGACGTCGTTGGCCGTTCCCGTCGCGTCGGGATAGGCCCTGGACTCGTATCCCCACGCGGCCCGGGCGTACTTGATGAAGCGGTCCCATTGCAGCGCCTGCCGGGCCGCTTCGGCCAGGTCCAGCAGGCGTCCCGCCTCCTGGTGGAAGTCATCCAGCCGGGTATTGCTGACGCCGACGGACCTGAGGGCGCCGATCCGAGCCTCGTCCAGATGCCACATGTCCCGCGCCACCTGGTAGGAAGTCAGTGGAATGGCGCCGATCCCCGAATCGAACCCGATGCCCTCGGGGTTGCTTTCATCCGCGTTGGTCAGGATCAGGCGGCGGCCGAACAGACCGGTAGACATGGTGACCTTGAACCGGCTTTCAGGAGGCATGAAGAGGACGGCCGTGTCCTCTTCGTAGGTAGCGCCCGTCGTAAACCCGCCTTCCTGGAAGGTCATGCCCCATTCAATGGGAGGATTGCCGGATTCGTCCAGCAGCGCCGCCTCGTTGAGCCGGGTCAGGAACCGCGGGTCCACCAGGTCGTAGATGTTGGTCGCCTCGGACCGGAAGACCACCGTGGGTTTTTCCTTGTCCACCCAGTCCATCGTGATTTCGAGGGGATAGGCGCCTGCCCCGTACGGTCCCCGGTCCGGCGCGTAGATGATTTCTCCCGTGTCGGGATCCATCACGTAGCCCTCGGCCGGATAGGTGCGGCCCGCCTCCAGTGCGGTGCTTTCGGCTACGCCGGCGCTGTCGGCCACCACGAAGATCTCGTTCTTCACCCCGCTGATGGTCTTGTTGTAGCGGCGGAACCGGACGACGGCGCCAGGCTTGGGCTTGCTCGGGATATAATCCTCGCGCGGATCGAATTCCACCACCCGGATCCGACCCCTAACGAAGCGGTCTTCCAGCTGCATCTTGAAATCCGGGAATAGCTCGGGATCGTTGACGCCGCGGCCGAAGAGCTCTGCCAACAGGACGGCCTGTGTATACACGTTGCGGAAGTTGACCCGGTCGATGTCGTCGATGGGGGTGTCCACGAATTCACGGATGTCGAACACCGTGGCGAAAGACAAGGCCGGGAATCCTGTCCAGAAGGCGAGTTCGGCGTCCAGGGCGATGTTGCCGGCGGGAAAGAAACCCGCGGTCCGGTGGCCCTGGGATGGAGATATCACGTTCACCAGCGCGCCGGGCTGGAAGGCGCCCCGCTGAATCGTCTCCTGCGCGTAGCCCATGAAGGTGCGCCCGAAGGGGGTGAAGAACCGCTGTTTTTCGAAGGTGTCCCCCGCGAACAGGACCCCGGAGTAAATAACCCCGATCTGGTCCCGGGCACTGGAAAGGTCGATGCCGGCGAAGAGCTTGATGTTGATGGGTTCGCTGATCTGCTTCGCGAAATAACTGCTCTTGCGCGCATGGCGGTACATGAAGTCGTTCACTCCGCTGAGCGACAGGAAATGCCCCGATGTCGCCAGGATCAACACCGTGCGCGCAGGGGGGTGGGCGGCGAAGTAACGGGCTATCTCGAGGAGCGCGGCCGTGCCCGACGCCTGGTTCGCCCCGGGGGACACGGCCGGTACGGGGGACATGGAATCGTAGTAGGATTCCAGGACGATGACCTCTTCCTTCAGTATTGGGTGCGTTCCCGTGATTTTTCCGAAGATGTTGTAGGCCGGAAGGCGCTTCCATGTCATGCGGCCCATCGCTCGTATATTTATGGGGCCGTTGACGTTAAGATATTCTACCAGGGGTCCGGCCTGCTCCTTTTCCATCCAGAATCGGGGGAAGTCGATGGGGACCTGGAGGTGCTTCTCCTCGCCGTCGATCCGCGTAGTGTGGTCGGGTTCCGCGAAGATCACTGCATGGGCGCCGAGCAGGGCGGCCCGCTGCCAGTTGACGCCGGAATTGAAATCCATCATGAAGACTGCGCCGGTCGGATCGATGTCGTTGAAGTCCTCCCATTCGCCGTTGCCGATGTAGTGGAGCTTCCCCGTGATGCCTCCCGACGGCGTCGTGGAAGTCCGGACCAGGTTTGGCCACACGGCGTAGAGGGGTATCGACCGGGATTCCAGGGTCGTGGAGTCGAGGATAACCAGTTCGCCGCCCTCGTCCAGGGGAACGGAAGAAACGAATTCCTCCATCTCCACGTCCTCGAGTCCGATCTCCCTCATGCGGTCGGCCAGGTAGTACGCCGCTTCGGTGGCGCCCGGATAGCCGGCCACGCGCGAACCGAAGGACACCAGGTCCGTGATGGTCTTCCGGATCCTTGCGGAGTCTACCACGGCGGCCACCTGTCCATCGCCGATCGGTTCGGCGAGGACCTCCACGCGCTCTCTGACCCCCGTCGTCTGGCAGGCGGACATTCCGAAGAGCAGCGCCAGGCACGCCAGGAGGCTGGGAATAGATCGTTTAGCGATCACGTTGTATCCATATGGTATCGAAGGCATGACCCGGCCGGACTTTTGATCGGACCCCGTATCCAGCCGGTTTCGCCGCGGCAGTGATCCAGGCAATACACCCAACCCACGCTAGACCTTCCATTTGCGTCGCATCTCCTCCATGGAAACGGTCTTCCCCTCGGTCCACGCGTAGTGGGCGACGGGATTCTCGCCGACCCACCGGTGATCGACGGGATCGGTGGCCAGCTGGTAGCGCGTGTCGGTACTGATGCGGAACCGGTTCGACGTGTTGTTGATGGACCCGTGCATGGTGTGCATGCCGAGGATGATCACGTCGCCCATGGAGAACTCGCTCGTCTGCCACTGGCCCCCGTATTGATCGACCATTTCGATGGGTTCGTTGGTGAAGTGACCCGTCACGTGATCGCGGTCCACGTCCATCTTGCCGTACGTCTCCTTCACCGCGTCGAACTGATGGGAACCGGCCAGGATGACCAGGGGACCCATGTCGTAGGTGACATCGTCCAGGGGCGTCCATACCGTGTACAGGTTCGTGGTGCCCCGGCCCATGTAGACCATGTCGTAGTGGGCGCCCGTGTTGTCACCCGGACCCACGGCCCGCAGCCACTTGTAGTCGAAAGTGAGAATGGGGCCGTCCAGGAACCGTTCGAAGAATCCCATGATTTCAGGCGAATTGACTACCGAGAGGAATTCGGGTGTATGGGTAACCTGCTTGGCGCCACCAAAGAAGCTACCCCGCTTTCCGGCGGCCGCGACGCCCAGGTCCAGCGGATAGTCCGGATCGATCTGGCTGTTGGCCTCGAGATTCTCCAGTACGACCCTGCGGGCTTTCCCGACCCGGTCCCGGTCCTGCAGGCCTCGGATGAACAGGTAGCCGTCTTCTGCCATGCGC
Source organism: bacterium (assembly GCA_965225915.1). Lineage (GTDB taxonomy): Bacteria > JAAXHH01 > JAAXHH01 > JAAXHH01 > JAAXHH01 > JAAXHH01. Next base: position 2,607,599 of record OZ245326.1, on the reverse strand, counting down.
GCCCCCAACGCATCGGTATCGTCCAGCAATTCGTTGGCTTCCCGGAGCGTGGACAGGTACCTGCCGCCCAATTCCATTTCGTCCTTGCCCATGATCAGGTTTCTCGATGTCTGCGTGGCCATGGATTCCTCCTGCTATTTAACCTGCCATTAAACCTGCCATTAAAGTCAATTTACTGCTTTACGAGGTCTGTTCAAGGTTCATTAAAAAACCCGTCAGTCACCGAGCCATGCGGTCGAAACGAGCGACAACTCCGTGCCATGCGCCTCACGGCACCCGAACGGCCGAGGGCTCGATGGCGGCGTGAACCCTATCGCCGACGTTCAGGTTCATCCCGGCGAATGACTCCCGCGCGACGTGGACGGTCAACCGCAACCCGGCGTCCACGTCCAGGCGAATGCGGTCTCCGTCTACCGCCGCCGCCGACACGACGCCTTCTAGCGTGTTAGCGGCGCCCGGTGACCGGGGTGTCCGGGACAACAGTATTTCGTGCGGCGATATGGCGACGTGGGCCTGTCCGCGCACGGTCGTATCCGTGTGCAACGTCATGCCGCCGTCCAGCGTGACGACCGGACCGTGTGCGGAATCCTCTATACGGCCGCTGAATACGTTTTCCGGGCCGGCTTTGAGCATGCACCCATCGCGCATGATCAGCACTTCATCGGCGATGCGATAGGCCTGGTCGTACTGGTGCGTCGAGAGCACCACGGTCATGCGTCGCTGTTCGCACGTCTCCCTGAGGATCACCTCGATCTGCCTGCCGTACACCGCGTCCACACTGGCCGTGGGTTCGTCCAGGAGCAGCACGTCGGGTTCCGTGACCAGGGCCCGGGCCAGTCCGGCGCGCTGGGCTTCGCCACCCGAGAGGCTGTGGGCGGGCCGGTGGGCGAACTCCTCCAAACCCACCTTTTTCAGCATGCGCGTCACGCGCTCTTCGATGGCCTGCTTCGCCACTCCGCGGAACCGCAGGCCGGAGGCCACGTTTTCGAACACGGTGGAGCGGAACAGGTAGACGTGCTGCATGAGCAGCGTGACGCGGCGGCGGTACCGGCGACACCGGGCGGGATCCGCCCCGTTCACGGGCCGGCCTTCGAGCAGAATCCGTCCTTCCTGCGGCATGGTCAGCAGGGCGAGGATGTTCAGGAGCGTCGTCTTGCCCGATCCGTTGGTGCCGTATACGGCATAGGTCCTTCCGGTGGACAGGGCGAGGTGATCGACCCGCAAATGAAACCCGGAACCGTAACGGTGCGCCAGGTGCTCGCCCACGATGATCGGATCGGCCATCAGTCGTCGAACCCCTGCAGCCAGTGAAAAAGGATGTTCGCGCCAAAGGCCGTGAGCAGAAGGATCAAGCCGAGCGCGATGGCCAGGCCGAACTCCCCTTTGTTGCTTTCCAGGGCGATCGCCGTCGTCATGGTCCGCGTGCTGCCCTTGATGTTGCCGCCCAGCATCATGGCCGCGCCCACCTCCGCGATCACCCGGCCGAAGGCGGCGACCACCGCGGCCATGATCCCGAAGCGGGCTTCCGATATGAGCGTTCGGGCCGTCTGGATTTTCGTGGCGCCCAGCGTAAGGGCGGTCTCCGCGATCCGAGAATCCACGGCGCGGAATGCCGATAGGGTGAAGGCGGCCACGATGGGCAGCGCGAGGATGGTCTCGCCGATGATCATCGCCTTCGGCGTGTACAGCAGTTCGAGAAAGCCCAGGGGACCGCGCCGGGACACCTGGGCGTACACGAACAGGCCGATCACCACGGTCGGCATGGCCAGCAGCGTGTTGAGCACCGTCGTAACCAGCCGCTGTCCGGGAAACCGGTGGGTCGCGAGCAGGTAGCCGGCGGGCAAACCCATAAGAGAAGCCAGCAGGGTCGCAGTCAGCGCGACGAAAACGGAAACGCCGACGATGGTGTACACGCCGGCTTCACCCGTCAACAGCAAACGGACCGCTTCCTGAAATCCACTGAACAGGTAGTCCATATTCCCTATGAAACAACAAAACCACCCGCTGAATCAACAGGTTTTTGCCCCGACGGACGCGCCGAAAGACGTTGACAGAATCAATGCGGGGCTATAGGTTGTCTGGCGGTCAACGGGTCCATGCTCCGTTGGCGCCGCGATTTGCGGACGGGTTCGCCCCTTCAGGCAGTTTCCTCATCCTTCGGACCGTGGTTTCGCATGTAATCATCAAATTCCAGCAAAGGATTCGACGATCGGATGCCCGCAATAGGGATCATTGGCGTCCTGTGGCTGTTGCTCGTCCTGGCCACCGGTTACTGGGGTGGCCGGCGCAAGTTTGACGCGACGTTTGTCAAGGGCGTCCAGACGCTGATCACCCTCGTCGCCCTAGCCGTTGCGGCGCCGCAACTCGGGGTTTTCAAAACCGCGCTCGCGGTGTTGTGGCTCCTCCTCTTTCTCGCCGCTTCCATCCTGATGCACCGTCTCCGCGTGCCGAACCTGGCCGCGCGAGCCATCGCCTTGGCGGCCGTGGGCGTGGCGCTGTGGGGAACCGACTCCCTGAACGTCATGCTGATCCGCACGCTGATCATGCTTGCGGTCACCAGCATTTTCCTCCTCGGACTGAACCTGGGTTTCCGGTACCTGATCCGCCGCATACTCTGGATCTTCCCCGTACTCTTCGCCGTCTCGGTCATCACCTTTTCCATCATGCACGCCGTACCCGGCGGCCCCTTCGACGCCGGCGGCGAAACCGGCGGCATACCGCTGACTCCCGAAGTGCGGGCCAACCTGATGCGGAAGTACAATCTCGACCAGCCGATGTACGTACAGTACATCTCCTGGGTCAGCAACGTCATAAGGGGCGACTTCGGATACTCCTTCCAGCACCAGAGCAAGACCTGCCAGGAACTCATCGCCCAGGCTTGGCCGGTATCCGTCCACCTCGGCAGCATGGCCCTGCTCGTGGCCCTCACGGGGGGACTGCTGCTGGGCATTCTCGCGGCGGTGTACCAGAATACGTGGATAGACTATGTCGCCTCGCTCACGGCGGTGTTCAGCATCGTAACGCCCAGTTTCGTCGTAGCCGTGGGACTGACCGTCGTGTTTTCCCTTTGGCTGCACCTATTCGAAACGGGGGGATGGAATTCTCCCAAGGACTGGGTCATGCCGGTGATCGCCTTATCGCTCGGCGATATGGCCGTCGTGGCGAGATACACCCGTTCGAACATGATCGAGGCTATCCGGGCCGACTACGTGCGCACCGCCCGGGCCAAGGGACTGACCGAGTTATCGGTCGTCGTGGTGCACGTTTTCAAGAATGCCCTGATCCCCTTGCTGACCATAGCGGGACCGATGATGGCCAACCTGATCACCGGATCCTTCTTCATCGAGACGATCTTCCGGATACCCGGTCTGGGGCGATACTTTACAACGAGCGTATTCGCCCGGGATTATCCCATGATCATGTCCACGGCGCTGCTCTGGTCGTCGCTCATCGTGGTGATCTATGTGATCACGGATCTCATGTACGCCCTGGTCGACCCCCGCATACGATATCGGAAGGACTAGCATGGAACCGATCGGCACATCCGGCGAAGTGGACCTCGTCTGGGTCCTTGGGGCGATCCTGGGGTGGAGCTGGGATACCATGATCCTCGATATGGGGCGGATCGCGCTGGCGATTCAGCTGCTGCTCTGCCTGCCCCGGATGTATCGCCTGGGACGCAAGAACGAAACGGGCAGATGGGCGTCGTTCTGCTACAGGGCGGTACAGCAAAAACCGCTCTTCGCCGCCGTGGGCGCAGGCGCCGTGCTGGCGGTGTGGTGGCTGCTCGGTCCATGGATGGATCTGTATCCCTACGGAACGGAAGACATCCCCGAAAGCCTGTCGGAATCCTTGAGCTGGCAAGGCCTCGAGCCCTTCTTCTCCTGGGCGGGACTGATCTTCCGCGTCACGCTGGCCACGGAGTTCACACTGCTCTGGCCAAGGGCCTACCGCTATTTCAAGAAACACGACAGTGGCCTCTGGGCGGACGCCACCCGGCGGTTTTCCCACAACAAACTTTCCCTGGTGGGGCTCTTCCTTGTCCTGCTACTGAGCAACACGGCGCTGCTCGCGCCCTGGATCGCGCCTCTGCACTATACCAAGCAGAACTTCCTGGTCGCCTGGCAGGAACCGTCCTGGCAATATCCCTTCGGCACGGACGGCCTGGGTCGCGACCTCTTCAGCCGGGTCATTTACGGCGCCGAGATTTCCATGACGGTGGGGGTCCTCGTACAGACCATCATCTTCGCCATCGGCGTCCCCCTGGGCTCCCTGGCAGGGTACGCGGGGGGACGCGTGGACAGCTTCATCATGCGGGGGGTCGACATCATGTCGGCCTTTCCGGGCCTGCTCTTCATCATCCTGATCATGTCGTGGCTGGGGGCCGGACTGTTCAACATTTTCGTGGCCATTGGCGTGACAGGCTGGGTAGGGGTCTGCCGGCTCCTCCGGGGACAGATCCTGTCATTGAAGGAAAAGGAATTCGTCCGGGCGGCCAAGGCAATGGGAGGCAGTCACTTCCGAATCGTCGTCACCCACATCCTGCCGAACAGCCTGACGCCGCTGATCATCGCCCTTGCCCTGGGTATTCCTTCCGCCATCTTCGCCGAGGCCGGACTGAGTTTCATCGGCATCGGCATCAGCCCGCCGACACCGAGCTGGGGGCAGATGGTCGGGGAGAACGCCAACTACATCCGGTCGTACTGGCACCTGGCGACTTTTCCCGCCATCATGATAGCTTTCACCATGCTCGGATTCCAGTTGATGGGCGACGGCCTGCGCGACGCCCTCGACCCCAAGATGAACCAGTAAAGCGCCGCACGAACGGCCGGAAGGCAAAGGGATCCCGTAAAAAAAGTGACGACGGGCCTTGACACGGCGATCGAAACCCGTATATTAAGCCATGTCGTCGAATCGGTGACAGGCCCGATACCTTGCAAGTTCCCCTGATTGATTCCTCAATGGAAAGTCGAATCTTCCTTAGAATAGATTCATGACGGCCGGTACCGAATTCAACGGGATTACTCCATCATCAAGGTAAGCATCGTTTGCCCGAATCCCTGATGGCATAACCAGCACAAAGAACCGCGCGACTCCAGACGCGGCACGCCAGGCCCGCTTAACGGGAACGACCGTCCGTATTTCGTCGTTTCCGCCGCACACAATGTTCACAACCCAGTCGGAAAAAAAACACACTCCCCACGACTCGCCCCGGGAATCGGCGCCGCCGGAACGCCCGTCAGGCGGGAGTCAACCATACCTTTCAAAAGGGAAGGACGCATGCACATCCTAGAACTAAAGACCAAGACCCTGCCCGACCTGTACTCCATAGCCCATGAGCTCGAACTGCAGAGCTACACGGGGCTGCGAAAACAGGAATTGATCTTCAGCATTCTCCAGGCGCAGACGGAGAAAGAAGGAGTCATCTTCGGAGAGGGCGTCCTCGAAGTGCTTCCGGACAACCGCTGCGGATTTCTCCGTTCGCCGGACTACAGCTACCTGCACGGCCCCGACGACATCTACGTAGCGCCCTCTCAGGTCAAACGCTTCGACCTGCGGACCGGGGACACCATATCGGGACAGATCCGGCCACCCAAGGACGGGGAACGTTTCTTCGCGCTCCTGAGAGTGGATTCGGTCAATTTCGATAATCCGGAGGCGTCCAAGGAACGGACCCTCTTCGACAACCTGACGCCGATCTACCCGCTGGAGAGGTTCCAGCTCGAGTATCAGAAAGATAAGCTGCCGACGCGGGTCATGGACCTGCTGACTCCCATAGGGAAGGGGCAGCGCGGGCTGCTCGTCTCGCCGCCGAAGGCCGGCAAAACCATGCTGCTGCAGGAGATCGCCAACGCCATCACGGACAATCACCCCGAGGTGGTGCTCATGGTCCTGCTCATCGATGAACGTCCGGAGGAAGTGACCGACATGGAACGGTCGGTAAAGGGCGAGGTGATCAGTTCGACCTTCGACGAACCGCCGGAACGCCACGTGGCGGTGTCGGACATGGTCCTGGAAAAGGCCAAGCGGCTGGTGGAACACGGTAAGGACGTCGTCATCCTCCTCGACAGCATCACCCGCCTGGCGCGGGCCCACAACGCGGTGACGCCCCACAGCGGCAAGATCCTGTCCGGCGGTATCGACGCCAACGCGCTTCAGAAACCCCGGCGCTTTTTCGGTGCGGCGCGCAACATCGAGGAAGGCGGGAGCCTGACGATCGTGGCCACGGCGCTGATCGAGACGGGCAGCCGCATGGACGAGGGCATCTTCGAGGAATTCAAGGGTACGGGCAATATGGAACTGGAACTCAGCCGCAAGCTGGCGAACCGGTGGATATTCCCGGCAATCGACCTGAGCGCGTCCTCCACCCGCAAGGCGGAACTGCTGCTGGAACCGGAAATCCTGGGCAAGGTGAAGATCCTGCGGAAATTCCTGGACGGTCTCGGACCGGTCGAAGCCATGGAACTGATGACCGAACGCCTGTCACGGACCAAGACGAACATGGATTTCCTCAAGTCCATGAACGAATAGCGCACATACGGTCCGCACGATCCCCGACTTACTTGAGCCGCTTGTAGAATTCCCTGAACTTCCGCTCCGATTCCGCCTTCTGCACCGGGGTCATGGCCTGGTAGAATCCACAGTCGTTCGCAAAGGCGGGAGAGAGGGCACTTCGCTTCGGGACCTTGTAGGCCTCGTACTTGAAGGTGTATATCTCACAGGTCACTTCGTCTCCCCTCATGCCGGGCATGACGTGGACGCAGTCGGAGCAACTGCGCCGCTGTTCCCCCAGGTGACCGTGTGTCCGGTTGTGCATGATCGACTTCAGCTTGCTCATCCCGTGTCTCCTGTAACGATTACAACCGCATAGTGAGGCGAGACCCTTATGAACAAAGGTTAACCTCGTCGCCTGTCCTTGTCAAGTGCGCGGACGGGAGCGTCGCACTACTTTCCGCCACCTTCGTGAATCCCCGGACGATCCGGCTGTCCGCTCCTACCGTCCTCCTTGACATCCGTCCGGCCCACCCCAAAATTAAGAGGCCGTAAACGGTTCCGCTTCCCTTCACCCCCAAGGTATGACCACGTGGCGAAAAGCACCGGATCGGCTCTCTCGTACACCCGGCTGCTCAGGGAAAACCGGACCTTTCGGATCCTGTGGTTGTCCCAGGTGATCTCCAACGCGGGTGACTGGTTCAGCACCATCGCGGTACTGGGCCTAACCCTGGCCCTCACGGGCTCCGGTCTCGCCCTCAGCATCGTCACCATCTGCCAGATGCTGCCTCCCTTCCTGACGGCCCCGCTGGCCGGCGTCGTCGCCGAACGTTACAACCGCAAGCGGGTTATGATCGTCACGGATATCCTGCGCGCGGGCGCTGCCCTCGGCTTCCTCCTGGTAGACTCCGCAGACGAGGTCTGGATGCTGTACCTCTTCATGGCGATTCTTTCCGGGTTGGGTCCCTTTTTCGACGTCACGCGCACGGCTTCGCTGCCGAGCATCGTCCAGGGAAAGTCGCTGCTCGCGGCCAACGCGCTGACCAGCACGACCTGGGCCGCCATGCTCACGGTCGGATCCGCCCTGGGCGGGCTGGTCGCGGACCACCTGGGACGGTCCGTCGCATTCCAGTTGAACGCGCTCAGTTTCGTGGTTGCCGCGCTGTTCGTGGCCCGGATCGCCATCCCCGCCGCGGCGGGCGCGGGACAGCCGGTCCGGTTCCTGTCGGACTTTATCGAGGGACTGAAGTACATAGGGCGCGACCGGTCCACGCGGGTCTATCTGCCGGGCAAGGCGACCTGGGGACTCGCCGGCGGCGGCGCCGTGCTGCTGTACGCCGTATTCGGCGGGCAGGTCTACCGCGCGGGCGACACGGGTATCGCCATCCTGTACACGGCCAGGGGCCTGGGAACGCTTATGGGCGCCGTGTTCATCAAGCTGTTCGACACTATTCGCCTGGACCAGCTGAGGACGGGCATCCTGATCGGACTGGTCAGCTACGGAGCCTGCTTCATCTTGTTTTCGCAGGCCCCATCCATCTGGCTGGCCGCGACATGCATCATCCTGGCCGCCGCGGGCAGCATGGTGATGTGGGTCTATTCTTCTCTTGGGCTCCAGCTCGTGGTGGACGAAGGCTACCGCGGCCGGGTGTTTGCCGCGGACCAGGGCCTGTTTACCCTGGCCTTCTCCCTTTCGGCCCTGGGGACGGGCCTGCTGCTGGACGCCATTGCGCCTCGCCTCGTAGCCTTATTGGCGGGTGCCGCGGGCATACTGATCGTCTGCGCCTGGTATTACTTCGCCCGCCGCATTCCGCTTGGCGGACAACAGATTGCGTAACGGAATCACTTCACCCGTTCGATGGTCAGCTTTTCAAGAATGATGTCGAAGATCGGCTTGTCGCTTCGTGTCTGCACCCGACCGATGGCGTTTACGACTTCCTGTCCCTTCATGACCTGGCCGAAAATGGTATATCCCCCGTCCAGGTAGGACTTCGGACCATGGGTAATGAAGAACTGGCTTCCCCCGGTATCCGGAGACCCTGAGTTGGCCATGGCAAGTCGTCCCGGCCGGTCGAATTTCAGCGAGCCCCTGATTTCACCCTTGATGTTGTAACCCGGTCCACCGCGGCCGGATCCCGTCGGGTCGCCCCCCTGTATCATGAAATTCGGAATGACCCGGTGAAATGTGGTCCCGTCGTAGTAAGGGCGCCTGGTTTCCTGCCCGGTAACGGGATCCTTGAAAGTCTTGGTCCCTTCCGCGAGTCCAATGAAATTGTCGATGGTGGCGGGCGCCAGATTGTCGAAGAGCTTGCAGATGATGACTCCCATGTTGGTCTTGAACACGGCGTACGTGCCCGGACCCAGGGACTGGGCGGCCGGTTCGCCGGACTCCGACTGCGCGTCTTCGGTCGAATGGACGGCCGGATGCGCGTTGACGAACGCGGATCCGGCAACCAGGACCGCCAGCATGACGCCCATACCGGTGTTGCGAATCAACTCGATCAATTTACTCGCCCTCCCCTCTGACCACGGTCACCCTGGTGATGCTGACCTCTTCACGGGGCTTGGACTGGTTCGCGGGAACCTCGGATATGGCGTCGGCCACTTCCTGACCCAAAACGACCTGGCCAAAGATGGTATGAAGCATGTTGAGATGGGGCGTGGGCGCCACCGTGATGAATATCTGACCGCCGTTGGTGTTCGGACCGCGGTGAGCCATGGCCAGCCTGCCGGGCTGGTCGAATAGGAGCTCTTCGTGGAATTCGTCGTCGAACTGGAATCCCGGTCCGCCGCCGCCGGTTCCAGTAGGATCGCCGGTCTGTATCATGAAATTGGGAATAACCCGGTGAAATACCACTCCGTCATAGTAGGGCGTGCCGGTCATTGTTTGACCGGTTTCCGGATGGGTCCACTCCCGTGTGCCTAAGGCCAGACCGGAGATGATGTCCACGGTCATGGGCGCCTTGTCTGGAAACAGTTCGCAGGTAATGGTGCCCAGGCTGGTTTCGATAATCATCATGTTTGCTGGTTCTCCACTGTTTTGGGGTTGTTCGGAAGATTCGCCGCAGGACACGGCTAAAAACAACAGGGAAATAGCGGCCGTCAGTAGACCCGGTTTCCACATCTTGTACCTCCCACTAACTGGGATTGATGGTTTGGATCCAGACTGAACGTCCTGGATTCAGACCGCGGAATGCAATGCATCCGCATGGTTTTCACAGGACGCGTCCTGCCGTTTTCGGTGAGGCAGGTTGTGCGTTTTCCGGTACTCCCACTGGAGTCGGTGGTGTTCCTTTTCGGTGGATATGAAATCCCAGGGCAGCGATTGCCGGTCCGCCATGTCCCCGAGATAAAGCGAGGTATCCATCCCCGTTTCCGCCGCGGCGCGTTTCCAGTCGCCGTCCTGCCGGACGGTTTCCATCAGAAAGGCGCTCAACTCCCGGCCGCCCCGGGAGAGAATGCCCTCGAAGTACGCCGACTTCAGGCTCTCGTGCTTGACGTCGACCCCGGGGGTGCCGCGCAGGACCTTCTTGATCCGGTTCAGCTTGCGCTTGACCTCACGCGGGGACGCCATGGGACTCCACTGAAAGGGCGTCAGCGCCTTCGGCACGAAGGGGTTTATGCTCAGCCTCAGCCGCCCGCCCGGTTCCCCGCACTCCCGCTGCAGTTGGGCAAGATGGCGCGTCATCTCGATCAGTTCCTCTATATCCGCGTCGGTTTCCGTCGGCAGCCCGACCATGTAGTACACCTTGAGATGCTTGATGCCTTTTTCGAGTATCCTTCGGGCCCCGGTCAGGATCTCTTCCGAGGAAATCGGCTTGTTGATCGCCTTGCGAAGCCGCTCCGATCCGGCTTCCGGCGCGATCGTCATGGTGCGCAGCCCCGTCTTCAGCATCAGGCGCAACAGGCTGTCCGGTATCAGGTCGACCCGTACCGATGAAACGCCCACGCGAAGCCCTGTTTCTTCGAGGCCCGCGCAGAGTTCGTCCAGGTAGGGATAGTCGCACATGGCCGAACTCACCAGGCCGACCGCCTTCAGTCCCTCCGCGCCCTCGCGCGACAGGGACTCGTTCTTCGTCCGGATCACGTCGAGTATGGTACCGGGCTTCAGGGCACGGAACTTGGGATAGACGTAGCTCACGGCGCAGAATCGGCACCGTCTGGGACACCCGCGGGAAATCTCGATCAGCAGCATGTCGCCGAATTCCGTGTCGGGGGTAAGGACGGCGGAATGGGCGGGATAGTCCTCGAAGGAAGTCACCTGCTGCTTGGAGATTTGATCGGACGGTCCGGACGGTCCGCCCGGCCCGGACGGCGCCGCGGCGCGATCCCCGGTGGAAGTCGACTGCAGGGACGGCACGTACATGCCTTCCAGCGCCATGGTCTGGGCAAGGTGCCGCTCCCGTTCCAGCCCCTGGTCCTCGATGTAGCGGTCGAGATACGCGTAGACGGCCTCTTCGCCGTCTCCGATGACTATCACGTCGGCGAAATCCGCCAGCGGTTCCGGGTTGATATAGGTGATCGCGCCTCCGATCAGCACGATCGGGTCGAAGTGCGTCCGGTCTTCGGCTAAAACGGGAATGCGGGCGAGCTCCAGGATGCGGATCAGGTTCGGGTAGTCGTTCTCGAAAGAAATGGAAAAGGCCACGATGTCGCACTTGTTGAGGGGCCTGCCGGATTCCAGGGTGACCAGGGGCTTACGGGACCTGGCCAGGTCTTCCAGGTCGGAAGGATCCGGGAGAAAAGCCCGTTCGCAAACGACGTCGTCCCGTTCGTTCAGATGCCGGTAGATGGTCTGAAACCCCAGGTTGGACATGCCCAGGTAGTAGGTATTGGGATACACCAGGGCGATCCGGACGGCCTTCCCACCGGTCTTCTTGTATAGGGTCCCGCGTTCGCGGGCGAGGGTCTGCGCGATAGATTGTGCGAACATGTACCTGTCCACCGTGCGGAAATCTGCTCACCGCACGCACTACGGGTTACTCAAACGTGCCGTCAGACACTATGGAGGGGGAAAATACAGCCCGACGAGGCGGGTGTCAAGGCTCGCACCGACGAGATCCCCGTGGTTCCGGCCGCGCCGGATGGGCTTGACATCCCGCGCTCCCGCAATTAGTTTCCCGACGGAAGACGACCCGGACGGAAGGGACCCGGTCCCTTGGGAGAAGGTGTCATGGATCCGTATCTTTGCGGGAAAACGCGGAAAGTGACGTGGAAATCGGCAGCCGTGCTGTCTCTCTGCCTGTTGATGTTTTCCTCGCTGGACGTCTCCGGGCAGCAGGTGAAAGCCGAAATCATGGTTCACCTGGAAGCGCTGCCCATCCTGCACCGTGAGCAGATGGCCGACTTCGACTTCGTGCTCACCGATTACATCGAGGAGTGGGACTGGCTGCAGGAAGACCTGCCCGAGCCGGTACACTTGGTTTTTGAAGCGATACTGGCCTTTCTGGGCAGCGCGGTCAAGACCCAGTACGGTTCGCGCCTGACCGTTTACAACGGTACCGACCTGAAGTACCTGGACCGTTGGTGGTTATTCGAATACGAGCGGGAGGATTTGCTCCAGCACGACGATCAGCAGTTTCACGCCCTGACCTGGCTGATCGATTACTACGTTCAAATCATGATCGGGCACGAGCTGGACAAGTATACAGAATTCGGCGGAGACCGCCACTTCCAGCGCGCCAACGCCATCGCCCTGGACGGCCGGTTCAGCCGGGAGTTTCAGCGGGGGTGGGACGAGCGGCTGGACCTGATCGACGGCATTCTGGCCGAAGATTACAAACCCCACCGCCTGATCAGGAACCGGTATTTCCGGGGAATGGCGGCACATCGGGAAAACAAGCTGGTCGAGTCCATGGCGCTCTGCCGCCAGGCCGTGGACATCATGGCCGAACAGTACGAAAAGAATCCGCGGGACAAGCGTCTTCAGGATTTCCTGAACGCCTATTACCTGCAACTGGCGGACGTCTTCAGCACGGTATCATCCACGGATGTCTACGACATACTCATGGAAATAGATCCCGCGCACCGGTCGACCTACGAGGACTACGCGAAGAGATCGGGCGGGTGACCCGATCGGGCGGAGATTCGGCCATTCAAACCCCGCGGCGGCGTTTAGCGTACCGGTACCTGGGCCTGTTCTGCTGAAACCGAATGCGTCCACAGGCGGGGCATCGCCACTTGCGCTGCTTGTGAAAACTCCGCTTTCCCTCGTTCATGGATCGGTTACAACGGTTGCATCGCATACATATCGAAAAGAGATGACAGCAAAATGAAAAGAAGCCACAACGCTCTCAGGAACCTTACCTTCCTGATACTGATCATACTGGCGGGCCTCTGTCCGGCCGCCGCGGTCTATGGGGCCGAGAACAACCCGGCCATCTGGCGCAAACTGGTCCGGGCATCGACCACCGTCCAAGAGGGGTTTCTTTCCCGAACGCCGCAGATCGTGATCTACGAAGAAGGCCTTGTCGTGTTCCGGGATGACGATTTCGAAAAGGGCTACCTCCAGGTCCAGCTGGACGGCGAGGACCTGATCAAGCTGTATCTGAAAATGCAGAGCAGCTTCGGGCTGTCGAGTCTTACGAATGTATGGCTCAATAACGAATTGTCCCACGCCAGGAGTATAGAAGAACCCTATCGGGAAAACAATAACAAGGTGACCATATGGATCGGGCTGCACACCCCTGCGAGCCTGCATACCTACTCGACCGAGATGCTCAAGGCCCGTTCCGGCAACAGTCTCATCGCGCCGGCCTGGAACGCCTTTTACAAGTTCAACAACTTCCTGGCCGAGTTCACCCATCCCGACGTCGCGCCATTCGTCCCCGACCGCGTCGAGATCGCCGTGCAGAAGCTGCCCAGGTACATGGCGGACCAGTCCGACGAAGCCGTGGAATGGCCGCTGGATTCGATAGACCTGGCAGAGGTGAAGGGGAAACGCCCCCGTGGATACCAGACGCTTTCCGGACCATCCGCCCGCGAAGCCTACCTGCTGCTGTCCAAACACCAGGCGATACGGTCCGGCGACCAGGGTTACCTCGTCTGGGCCCGACCGCTCCTCCTGCCCTGATCACGCAAACCCCGCTGATGATCCACGATCACCCTTTCACCGCGCCTAATGCGAGTCCGCGCACCATGTAACGCTGTACGATGGCGAACACGGCGAGGGCCGGAAGCAGGGCCAGGGTTGCGCCGGCCATCATGCGTCCCCAGTGGATGTCGTACTTGCTGATGAAGTTGTACAGGCCGACGGGCAGGGTAAAGGTGGACTCCGAGTTCAGGAACATCACCGCGAAAAGCAGTTCGTTCCACGCGCCGATGAAGGCGAACAGGAAGGTCGCGATCAGACCGGGACGGGTCAACGGCACGGCCACGCGCAGGATCGCCCCCATCCGATTGCATCCGTCCACCATCGCGGCTTCCTCCAGTTCCGAAGGGACGCCTGCGAAGAAACCCTGCATCATGAGCGTGCAGAAAGGGATGTTCAGTACGGTATACACGATCATCAGGCTGTAGAGCGTGTTCAGCAGGCCGAGCATCCTGAAAATGATGAAGAGCGGGACGATGAGCACTACCACGGGCATCATCTGGGTCGCCAGGAACACCAGCAGCGTGACCTGGCGTCCCCGGAACCGGTAGCGCGCGAGGGCATAGCCGGCCAGGACGGACACGGTCAGCGTGCAGGCGGAGGCCAGACTGGCGACCATGAGGCTGTTGGTAAAGAACCGGGGGATATCGGTGCGCAGAAAGGCCGCGGCGTAGTGTTCCAGCGTGGGCGCCGACGGGAAATACCGCAGGGGCCAGACGAAGAGGTCCTTTTCGGGCGTCAGGGAAGTGACCACCATCCAGTACACGGGGAAGACCGCGAAGAGAAAAAACGCGCACAGCCCGGCGGCGTGAAGCACGCGGCGCCATGGTTCCGGTCGGATCATCTTCCCTTCCTCATATCGCGGCCTGGTCGCCGTAGAACCTCGTAGCGCGCAGGAACACGGCGGTGAAGACCAGGGATACCGCCGTCAGCGCCACCCCCAGGGCCGCTGAATATCCGAAGTCCAGCCCTAGGAAGGCCTTCTGGAAAACGTAGAGGGCCAGGGTGCGGGACGACCCGGCCGGTCCGCCCCCCGTCATGACCCAAATCAGGTCCGCCCAGTTGAATATCCAGATCGCTCGGAGGAGAATGGTGATGACGATGGCCGGTTTTACCATGGGCGCCGTGACGCGCCAGAAAGACTGCCAGGCCGTGGCGCCGTCCATGTCGGCCGCTTCGTACAGGCTCGGCGGGATGGCCTGCAGCGCGGCGAATAGCATGATGGCGAAAAAGGTAACGCCGAACCAGATATTGGCCAGCACGCAGGAGAGGAGGGCCGTTTCCCCGCGCGACAGGAACCCGACCTTCTGGTCCAGCAACCCGAACCGGATGAGCAGGTCGTTGACCAGTCCGAATTCACCGTTGAGCAGCCATGCCCATATGATAGCGATCAGGAAGCCCGATACCGCCCACGGCGCGAAAACGATGGCCTGGAAAATCCCCTTGCCCCAGAACCGCGTACTGTTGAGCAGCAGCGCCAGGCAGAATCCGAGCAGGAACTGGAAGAAAAGCGACGCGACCACCCAGACTATCGAATGCCAGAGACTCCGCCAGAAGTACTCGTCCCCCAACATGGTGCCGTAATGCTTCAACCCGACGAAGGGGGTGTTGAGCGGATCCATGAGCTGGTATTCCCGCAGCGAAAGCAGGAAAACCGTGGCCATGGGGTAGAACAGGAATCCCCCGATGAGCAGGTAGGCGGGCATCAGGAGCAGGTAGGGTTCGGCTTTTTTCATGTCGCTGATGGATTACGAGGTTCTCGGCGGCCGGGGCGTGTCCGGACCGTGCCGGTCCACGTACTTCTTCTGGGCTCGATCCAGGAAGTCGGCCAGCCGGTCGAGCATTTCCTGCGGCGATTGCCTGCCGAGGAGCGTTTTCTGCTGTTCTTCGGTGACCAGCACCTCAATGAATTCGCCCATTTCCGGCAGGTAGCTCGGATACCAGTTCTGCAGGAGTTTCTCGTCGGTGACCATGTCCATGAACGGCCTGAGAAATCCCTGGCCGAAATAGGGGTCGTCCATGCCCTGTTTCACCGACGGCAGCACGCTTGCAGCCTTGCTGTAGGCGATGAGCTGTTCCGGCGACATCATCCACTCGTAAAAAGCCAGGGCCCCGTCCGGGTTCCGGGCGCCGGCCGAGACGGAAAGGATCCAGATGTCGTTGGAAGCCACGTGGGCACGGGGACCGGCGGGCATGACGGCCGTGACCAGGGTCGATTCGTCCATGCCGTGTTCCAGACAGGTGCGCACCACTTCGGGATCCTGTTCAATGCACCCGCAGATTCCGGACCAGAAACCCTGCACCAGTTCGTTGTACCCCCAGTTCACCGAGTCCGCTGGCGCCAGGCCGTCCCGGTATATGTCGTTCCAAAAGGCCAGCCCTTCCACGTGATCCGGGCTGTTGATAATGCAGTTGTTGTCCCCGTCGAACCATTCGTTCGTGCCGGAGAACTCCTCCAGCATGGGCCACCACGTCCAGAAACCGCCCCGGGCGCCGCGCAGGGCGTAGCCGTACCGGTTCCTGTCCCGGTCGGTGAACCGTTCCAGCAACGCGCGCCAGTCGGCCCGTGTCGCAGCGGGTTCCAGCCCGTGCTCATCCAGCCATCGTTTGCGGTAGAACATGACCCGCGTCGACAGTTCCAGCGGCAGTCCGTAGACCCGGCCGTTCTCTATGGCCGTGCTGCTCTCGCACCGGAGCAGTCCCATCCTCGTAAAAGCGTCGCGATGGGGCCACGACCGGTACCAGGACGTCAGGTCCTCGATGGCGCCCATGGCCCGGAATTCGGCCATCCACTGTCCCGTCGCCGTGATCAGGTCGGGCGGATTGCCGCCGGCGATCGTGGTCACCAGCTTGGCGTGGCCCTGGTCCCACGGAACGGGAATCAGTTCCACGCGGATGTCGTCCCGCAGGGCCATGAAGCGGTCGGCAAGGTCGGCAAGGGCACGGTTCTTCACCTCGCCCATCGGGCTGAAGAGCGTGACGGTCCGGCGGTCGTCCCCGCGGCCGCAACCGAGCATGGCCGCGCCCGCAAGGGCTGTGCCCCCGAGCCGCAGCACGTCGCGACGGGTAAGGTTTTCAGATTGTTCGTGATGACGCATAGTATCGAACCTGTTTCGCTGACCTGTAACGCTACACCGGCGGCTGCGGCGTGTCCGGACCGTGCCGGTCCACGTACTTCTTCTGTGCCCGCGTCATGAAATCGGCCAGACGGTCGAGGGTCTCCTGCGGCGACTGTCTCTTCAGCAGCATCTTCTGGTGCTCTTCGGTAACGCGCACCTCGAGAAATTCGCCCATTTCCGGCAGGTAGTTGGGATACCAGTTCTGAAGTATGGATGGGTCGGTGACCATTTCCATGAATGAACGGTAGAGGCCCTGCCCGAAGGCGGGGTCCTCCACGGCATCGGCGAAGGGCGGGATCATGTTGACGTCCTTGCAGTACCGGAGCCGCTGTTCCGGCGCCATCAACCAGCTCAGAAACGTCCATGCTTCGTCCTTGTGGCGGGAACCCGAAGACATGGACGCGTATCCGCCGTCGGCCAGGGCCACGCGGGCCTTCGGTCCGGTGGGCATGACGGTGATGGCGAGCGTATCCTCGTTCAACCCGTGTTCCAGGCAGGTGCGGACCACCTCCGGGTCCTGTTCCATCGTCCCGCAGAGATCCGACCAGAATCCCTGCACCAGTTCGTTGAAACCCCAGTTCAGCGAATCGGGCGGCACGAGACCGTCCTGGTACAGGTCGTTCCAGTACGACATCCCCGCCACGTGATCCGGACCATTGATGATACACCGTTGATCCTGGTCGAACCACGCGTTGGACCCGGCGTATTCCTGGGCGATGGCCCACCAGCTGTAGAACCCGCCCCGGGCCCCCCGAAAGGCGTATCCGTAACGCTGCCGGCCCGGGTCCGTGATCTTCTCGAGCAGCGTGCGCCACTCCTCGCGTGTTTCGGCGGGCGCCAGTCCGTGTTCATCGAGCCATTCGGTGCGATAGAACATGGAACGGACGGCCACTTCCGCGGGCAGGCCGAAGACCTGGTCGCCGTCGAACGCCATGGTCGACCGGGTGAAGCGCCGCACGTTTTCCGTGTAGCCCTGGAGATGCGGCCAGTCGCTGGCCCAGGGCCTCAGATCCTCGAGGGCGCCCATGGCGCGGAACTCGGCCATCCACCAGCTGGAAATCGACATGACGTCGGGTGGATCGCCCCCCAGAATGGCGGTGATATACTTCGAATGAGCCTGGTCCCAGGGTACCTTGACGTGCTCGATGCGGATGCCGGGATGGATCTCGGAAAACTCGGCGATCAGCGGTTCCAGGGAACGGTGCTTCTCCCGGGTCAGGGCCGTCATGAATCGCAGGGGCGTCCGATCGTCGCGATTGCCGCCGCAACCGAGTACGGCCGCGCCAAGCAGGGCGCCGCCGCCGATTTTCAGGGCGTCCCGGCGGGACAGCTTTTGGGGGTCTGGAGTATTTGGCATGGGAAGTATGCGACGTCGTTACGCCTGTCAGTCCGGACGTGTTGCCAAAGGGCCACGACACGCTTCGCCGCGGCCTACCATTTCTCGAGTTCGAAGGTCATCGCCACGAAGGCGAGCGGGGGTAGGAAGCACTGTACCCTGCCTCCAGCGACCTTGATCTGGTCGTAGGGCCGCTTGTTGACCAGGTCGGGCTGCTCGAACGTGTTTGCGGCCTTTGGATCTTCGGCCCCGGTGAGGATCTCGGCGCTGGCCAGGGACTGGATCGGCCGGTCCTCGAGCACGATGCGTAGAGGTACGGCGGTGTCCGTGCTGCGGTTCGTGACAAATACGTGCAGTTTAAAGTCGTTCTGTATCATGGCGGCGTCGATGTAGTTCACCCGTCCGTAGTGCTCGCTTTTGTAGCTCGCGCCATCCACGTAGGTGCGGAGTGCCGTGCCTTCGCGGCGCTGCGCGTACATCGTGAAGGGGTGGAATATGGACTGCACGAGCAGATCGTCGCCCCTGGTGATGAGCGGGGCGATGACGTTGACGATCTGGGCGATGTTCGCGATCCGGACCGAATCGGCGTGGCGTACGAAACTGTTCAGGAACCCGGCGACGACGAGGGCGTCTTCGAGATTGTAGATCTCTTCCACCAGGTGCGGCGCGAATTTGCCCTCTCCGTCCGTTTCGTGGTTCTTGTACCAGACATTCCATTCGTCGAAACACAGGTACGCGCGTTTGGGGCTTCTTCGCCTGGCCTGGATGAATCGACAAACCGCGTCCATCTCCTCGATCTGCCGATCGATGGAGTTCGTGACCGCCAGGTAATCCGGTGTATTGTCCTGCGGGTTGCCCACGTAACGGTGCAGGCTGATGTAGTCGGCGTAATCGCCCAGGTAGTCGAGGACCTGGCGGTCCCATTCCATGTAGGTGTCGAACATGTCCACGGAGCAGGAACCACAGGCGACCAGTTCGATCCTGCGATCGACGTCCTTCATCATTTTCGCGGCCTGTTGGGCCCGTATCGCGTACTGGTCCGCCGGTACGTGGCCAAGCTGCCAGTGGCCGTCCATCTCGTTGCCCAGGCACCACAGGTCGACGTCGTAGGGCATATCCGCCCCGTTGCCCACCCGAATATCGGCGTAACTCGTGCCCGCGGGACAGTTGCAGTACTCGACCCAGTTCCGGGCTTCCTCGGGCGAACCCGTGCCGAGGTTGACCGTGAGCATGGGCTGCCAGTTCATTTTGCGGCAAAGACGAATGAATTCGTCGGTACCGAAAGCGTTTGGCTCGACGCTCTGCCAGGCGAGTTCGCGCACGGTGGGTCGCAGCTTCTGCGGGCCCACGCCGTCCATCCAGTGGTAGCCGGACGCGAAGTTTCCGCCGGGATACCGCATGACGGTCATGGATTGACGTTCCAGCGCGTCCAGCACGTCCTTCCGGAGTCCGTCCTCGTCAGCATGGGAGCTGTCCGGTTCGTACACGCCCTCGTAGACGGCCCTGCCGATATGTTCCAGGAATCCTCCGAAGATTCTCGGGTCGACGGGCGCGATTTGAAACCGTGTATGGGCGTAAAGGGTCGTCTGTCGCATTCAGGCCGAACTCCCCTGGTAACTCGTTGGCAAATCCACCTGTTATTATATGTACGTTTTTTAACCGGTCTACACAACCCGGGCCGTGGTTTTGTGATGCAACTTGGCCACATCGGCCAGCCGCTCCGTCCCGTGGCGTTCGACGTATCTCCGGGCGGCGGCGACTACCGGCGCGCCGGCGCCCTTGGGAAGCGGCAGGCCGGCCTCGGCCGACAACCTGTCCATGTATTCCAGGAAACGGTCCCGCGCGAGAACGGACGCCGCTGCCACGGCCAGGTACCGCTCTCCCTTGTGTTCCTGAATCAGCTTGATCCCCCGGCCCTTGTTCATGAGGCGCGAGCGAATGTAGTACTCGTTTCCGAACTGGTCCGCCACGGCCAGCGGACAGGGGGCGCGATCCAGCAGGCTCTCGATGGCGCGGGCGTGGGCCCAGGCAAGGAGATGGTTGAGATTCCTGCCTTCCCGCCGGAATTCCTCGTACAGCGTGTTGTACCGCGCAGGCGGAATGATCACCTCGCAGTAACGCTCGACGCACACCTGGCGGATCTCGATCGCCAGTTTACGGCAGCGCGCATCGGCCAGTTTCTTGGAATCCCTGATGCCAAGACCCGAGAGTTTTTCCCAGGACCCGGTCTCGACCACGACACCGCCGACCACCAGCGGACCGAAATAGTCGCCTTTGCCGGACTCGTCCGTACCGATGTGGGGCAGGGACAGATTCCGGGTCTTCGCGCCGCCTGAACCGTCCCCGGAAGCTTCCACGGAATCATCCAGAAAGGGTGAAAGAACGTGGAGGATTACCTGGAGCAGGTGCCCCGCCCTGCCCTGGATCATCAGCGTCCCTTTCTGGTACTGCTTGAGGACCAGCCGTTCCCCTTCGTCCTCGAAAACGAATGCCCAATCGCACCAGGCTTCGGTCGTGCGCTCCGACGGGCCGAGATGTTCCAGCGCCTCGCGAATCCGAAGCCGGTCGCGGGGGTCGGTGACGGCGTACCTGCGGGATACGGGCTCCGGTTTGACTCGGGTCATGGGTCGCTGAAACTCGGGTTGCATCCGGTCGCCGGTCGAGTGCCGTCCCGCCGCGCACCCCGGAGGAGCTGGACGGCCTGGGCGGCTATCCGGCACCGTCGCCGGATCGCCAGGGGATCGGAATGTTCAGTTTCTGCAGCTTGGCTTCGAGTTCATCACGCTCCCGGCTGCGGCGCAGGACCCCGGTCTTTGAAATGAAACGGTACTTCAACGCCAGTTCCGAGACCTTCTGACTGTCTCCTCCCTGGATCGCCCGGATGATTTCCCAGTCCAGGTGGGTCAGCTGCATGGCATTGACGCTGTAATCGAGAAAGGCCTGCCAAGCGACGGGACACCAGGTGGATACGATACGGTGTCCGATCACCTGGGCGTACTGCCGGATCTCCCACTGGGCGTGATCGTCCATGCGAAGGAGCAGAAACCGAAGCAGGTTCAGGAGGTTCACCTTCCAGTAGGCTTCCGTGTACGTGGACAACGGCAGGTCCTTGCGGGCCTGTTCCCGGGCGATGCCGGCTTCGATACGCTCTTCGTAGCGGGCCCGGGAGGCCTTTTGCAGTTCCCGCTCCTTCTCCGTGAAACGCGCGCCATGTTCTTCGTCGACGAAACCGCTGCTGCCCTGGCGGTTGCCCTGTGCCTGGAGCCGCCACGCCTCGGGCGGCGTGGACTGTGCCGCGTCGATCGCAAGCGAATATCGGGTGCTGTACTCGTTGACCGAGGCCGTCCGGTGACGGATCCACTGACGCCAGCAGTCCATGGGCAACCTGAGATGGAGCTTGATGTCGCACATCTCGAAGGGGGTGGTGTGCTGATGCCGCATGAGATAGCGGATCAGTCCACGGTCCTGGTGGACCTGCCGCGTTCCGACTCCGTAGGAAACACGGGCGGCCTGCACGATGGAAGGATCGCTGCCCATGTAGTCCACGACCCGGATGAACCCGTCGTCGAGCACGTAGAAGGGAACGCCGAGGATCTCATCCAGTTCGGGAACGGACGGTCGGTCAAGATGTTGTGCTTCGATCTGCTCGGGTACTTCGGCTTCTTCGGACACGGTATCCCGTAGTTTTGCGTAGTGATCAGGGGGATGATTCGACGTCCGTTCCCGGTGCCGATTCGGAGTTCAAAGCGGGGAAAGGACACCGAAACGTTAACCGGGGCGGACAGGACTGTCAAGGGATTTCGTGGCGTTCGCCGGAGGGGTCTAAAGACGGTCGTTTTTATCGTTGCGCGTAGAACCCGGAAGGCTATCTTGTGGAGCATATACACCCACGAACGAACAGAAAATCATAACTTCCCGGAAGGAGATCTCCGTGGCCGATGCGTCGATCTTTTCGACCATGAGCGACGAGGAGCAGTACCTGTACGATCTCCAGGGTTTTCTCGTCATCCGTGGCATTCTGACCGAGGAGGAAGTACGGTCGCTGAACGAGGCCCTCGATGCCAATCCCGACCGCCTGGGGTCCTACGACGGCCCCAACGCCCTCAGCGGAGACTGGCGGGGCAGGCCCTTCGAAGGCCGCCACGCTCCTTTTCGGCATTATGAGGGCATGCTCACCTGGCCGCAGCCGTGGTGCCGGCCCTTCCGCGATCTCCTGGCCCATCCCAGGATCATACCCTATCTCAACACCCTCTTCGGCCGAGGCTGGAAACTCGACCACGGCGTAGACGTGCTGATCGCGACGGAGGGCTGCGAGGGACTCAAGCTTCACGGATCGGGCAACGTAACCTTCAACGGGTCGCGTTACTACCACTATCACAACGGGCGGATGCGTTCCGGCCTGATCGTTTGCCAGTACGCCCTGGCGGACGTGGACCCCGGCGCGGGTGGACTGTGCGTCATCCCGGGCAGCCACAAGGCCAACTTCGAATCCCCGGAAGATATCCTGACCTGGGAGGCCAACCAGGACCTGGTCCATCACATCTCTCAGAAGGCGGGCGACCTGGTGATCTTCA
Source organism: bacterium (assembly GCA_965225915.1). GTDB lineage: Bacteria > JAAXHH01 > JAAXHH01 > JAAXHH01 > JAAXHH01 > JAAXHH01. Next base: position 2,584,988 of record OZ245326.1, on the reverse strand, counting down.
ACGAGGCCACCGCCCACGGCACCCTGCCCTGGCACGGAAAGAATGAGCGGAGGATAGCCCTCTACCGGTACACGCCCAAGTATCTCCACTACGCCGGGGGAATCTACGAAGCCACGCTACCCGATTGGGTCTTGGAACTGACCGAGGCGCAGCGGGCCGTGCTGGAGCCGCCCTACATCTATCATCACCCCCTCGTGGAGGACGACGGCGAAACCGTGGTGAGGCCCCGGAGAGAGGGCGAGTAGGTTTAAAAGGGCAAGAACGGACTGCGAAATCACACTAAATCCGTAAATGTAATTCTGCTGAAAGGCAGCTGTCTTTCAGTTATGACCTCACTTTGACAATCGGAATTCCGGTTGACATATGTGAACCACAGTTTACATTTACGAATGATTGAAGTAATTGAAAGTGCTACGTTCAAGCGGTGGATACGCAGCCTGCCTGATCGAAGCGCGGTTGCAAGTATCAACGCGCGGTTGCGTAGAATATCCTTAGGCAATATCGGGGATATAAGACCGCTGGGACGCGGGCTGTTCGAGATACGCGTACACCACGGACCCGGTTACCGAGTTTATGTCCTTCGCGAGGGTTTAATACTTGTTTTGCTTTGCGGGGGCAGCAAGAACAGCCAAAGGCGAGACATTGAACGCGCTGGTAGGCTGGCGAAGGAATGGAGTCTGACATGAGCGAGTCTTTCACTAAATGGGACGTTACGGAGCACCTGCATAGCCCGGAAGACGCGCGCCTCTACCTGGAAGCATGTGCGAAAGAGGACCCGGGTGATGGAAGCCTGATTCGAGCAGCTCTAAACGATATTGCCCGATCGGGTAACATGAGCTGGCTGGCCCGGGAGATAGGAATGAGCCGGGAAGGCCTGTACAAAGCCTTATCGGAGGAGGGCAATCCCGCGTTCTCCACTGTGATTCGAATTGTACGCGCTTTAGGACTGCAATTGAGATTAACGATTTAACCGGATCATGTAAGATCGGGCAGCACAGAAGGGTCGAGCGATGTACAATCTCCACGGCAAGACTGCCCTGGTGACAGGAGCGGGTGGTGAACGGGGCATCGGAAGAGCCGTGGCCACGCGGCTGGCCCGGGAAGGCGCCGACGTAATCATCAGCGACCTAGTAGAAAACCCCTATCCCGGCGACTCCACGGAGTGGAAAGGATTGCCCTCCGTGGTCCGGGAAATCGAGGCGGCGGGTGGAAAAGCCGAGGCCATCCTGGCCGACGTCTCCAAAGCGGACCAGGTGGAAAACCTCGTGGGAAGGGGAATCGACCGATTCGGGCACGTCGACATCCTGGTGAATGCCGCCGGATCCCTGCCCGGCAAGGACCGGGTACTCGTCGTCGACATGGAGGAGGAAGCCTGGGACAAGGAGATGAGCGTCAACGCCCGGGGCGTGTTCCTCATGTGCCGGGCCGTGGCCCGCCATATGATCGAGCGGGGTAAGGGCGGCAAGATCATAAGCATCGCCTCCACGTCGGGCAAGATCGGCCGGCCCAGGTTCTCCGCATATTGCGCCTCAAAGGCCGCCATCATCAGGTTCACCCAGGCCCTGGCGCAGGAACTCGGCCCCCACGGAATCAACGTGAACTCCGTGTCGCCCACCGCCGTCGATACGGAACGGGTAGGTTACATCGCCGAGGCCGTGTCGTCCGGGGCCATCCTCGGGGAATCCTGGAAGGACAGCGAAGCCCACGAGCAGTTCATTCGTGACAAGATCGAAGCCTCGCCCCTTGGCAGGGTGGCACGGGGCGATGACGTGGCCCAGACGGTCGCGTTTCTGGCCTCTTCGGAATCGGATTACCTGACGGCCGTAGACCTGGTGGTCGCGGGTGGCGCCGAGATCTTCTGAAGAGGCTGGTATCGGCCGACCTCCCGCCTGGTGACGACGGCCTCTGTGGACAGTGATGGAAATCAAGGAACTTCAATGACATCTCGCAAGCCACGGCTGGACGGCAAGGTAGCCATTGTGACGGGCGCGGGGACGCAGAACGCGGTGGCGGGCACGGGACAGGCGACCGCCGTGCTCCTCGCTCGGGAAGGCGCGAAGGTGCTGCTGGCGGACCGCAACGAGGAGAACGCCGATAAGACGCTGGCCGCAATCGAGCACGAAGGGGGTACGGCGTCGGTCTTCACCGGCGACGCGACCCTGTCGGCCGACTGCCGGGCCATGACCGAAACCGCGGTAAGTCGTTACGGCGGGCTTCACATCCTCTTCAACAACGTGGGTCTCAGCTATCCCGGTACGGTGGTGGACGTGCGCGAGGAGCACTGGGACGAGATCATGGCCGTGAACCTCAAGTCCATGATGCTCGCGAGCAGGTATGCCATACCGGCGATGATGGAGGCCGGGGGCGGATCCATCATCAACGTGGCTTCCGTGGACGGTTTCCGAAGCGGCTGGTCTTACAATGTCGCCTACGAAACCTCCAAAGGCGGAGTAGTCGCCCTTACCATCAACATGGCAATACAGCATGGGAGAGACGGGGTCCGCGTGAATTGCATCGCCCCGGGACACCTGCACGCGTCCTTTACCGCCGGTCTTTCGAACGCCCACCGCGAACTCAGGCGACGCTCCACGGCGCTGGGCACCGAGGGCACGGCATGGGACGTGGCCCTCGCCGCCGTCTTCCTGGCCAGTGAAGAATCCCGCTGGATCACGGGGGTCACACTCCCGGTCGACGCGGGCTCCTCGGTGGCGCTGCCCCTGTCGGTATTGCCCAGGGATGAAGGCGGGATACTGCCGGACAGCGACAGCGTCCGGTTTTAGTTTAACCTGATTAACTTCCCGAGACCGCCATTACTTCGGCACATACGCCGTCGGGGCCATGGCGTCGATGTCACTTGCCACGTCGACCACGACGGGCCCTTCCGCCGCGACGGCCCGTTCCAGCGCGGGCCGTATTTCTTTCGGATCTTCCACGCGTATCCCCGTGCAGCCCATGGACTTCGCTACTTCGGCGAAGTTCACGTCCTCGAATACCCAGAGGTCGTCCGAACTCTGGTCCCGGCCGCCGTGCGCTCCTTCGTACCCGCCCCGGCACTGGTTGAAAGACCGGTTATTGTTGATCACCGTCACGGTGTTGATCCCGAACCGGGCGGCCGTCTCCAGTTCCCCCAGATGGTACCAGAATCCGCCGTCGCCCGTGAAGGAGATGACGGGTCTTTCCGGTGCCGCGCACTTGGCGCCCATGGCCGCTGGGAAGGCCCAACCCAGTGAACCTGCGCACCGGAGATAGGTCTGCCCCGGCTCCGTGATTTCGATCATGGTGCCCGTCCATATACCGGCGTGGCCCGTGTCCGAGACGATGATGGCGTCGGATGGGAGGAAGCCGGTGATTTCGCGGCACAGGCGCTCGGGCCGGATAGGCACGGCACCGGACCGGAGCAGCCCGTCGAATTCGGCCCGCCAGCCTTCGACCAACTCCCGTACCCTCGCCGTCCATACCGGCCTCTCCGGCACGGGATCCACGGCCTCGAAAAGGCGTTCCAGCGTCACCTTCGCGTCGCCCTGAATGGCGACTTCGGCGGGGTAATTACGACCGATCTGGGATGGGTCCACGTCAATCTGTATGGTCGGCGTCCCCGGCCGGGGGATCTGCCAGAAATGAGTGACCTGGCCACCCGTGTGGCTGCCCGCGAATACGACCAGATCTGCCTCGGCCACGATCTCGTTGGTGCATTTGCGGGAATAGGTGCCCACCACGCCTGCCGACAGCGGGTGGTTCTCGGGAATCGTTCCCTTGGCGTTGAGCGAGGTCGCCACCGGAACCGAGAGCTTCTCCGCCAGACGGACCACCTCGGCCTGGGCGCCAGACGCCGTAACCCCGCCCCCGGCGACCAGTACCGGCCGTTTCGCCCGCGCGATTCGTCGTGCCGCCTCCGCTACGCGGCCGGGTTCCGGTTCGGGACGGAAGGCCGGGTACCGCCGGAAGGAAGCTTCGATCGTCACCTCGGCATCGAGTTTCGACCCAGCCGCGAGATCGCCGGCCAGTCCCATGAAGTCCAGGTGAACCGGGCGCGGCGCGCCCGAGGTGGCCTCGCGGAAAGCCTGGCGCAGCAGGAAGGGCAATTGCTCCACGTCGTCGACGTAGGCATTGAACTTCGTGACCGGATCGTAGAGTGGCCGGTGATCGATCTCCTGGTAGGCCTGTCGGTAGAGATAATGGGGCATCCAGCGGCCGGTGATCGCGATGACCGGCGAACCCGCGAGCCAAGCGTCCTGGAGTCCGGCGGCGAGATTGGCCGCGCCGACGGACTGCGCCATGGCGATACCGGGACCGCGGGAAACCCGCGCGTAGCCGTCCGCCATGTACGCCGCGGCCTTTTCTGAATGGCACCGGACCCGCCGGATGCCCAGTTTCTCCATCTCCACGAGGGCGCCGTCCAGCACATAGGGTACGTGAAAGACGGCCGAAACTCCGTAGCCGTACAGCATTTCCGCAATATACCGGTAACCGGTCATTTCAGGCATCGGCCGTTCCTTTATTAAAGTACTAATACGATTCGTATTTCTTGAAATCCAAACGGAGGAAGGGCATAAACAGAATCAGGGGCGGTCCGAGAACCGCCCCTGATCGATCGAAGTAGCGGGGGGAGGATTTGAACCTCCGACCTTTGGGTTATGAGCCCAACGAGCTACCAGACTGCTCCACCCCGCGTCGTCTATCCCCAAGATATACAAATCATGCGTCACTTGTCAAATGCTTTTTGCCGAATGAGGCGCGGCCGTCATCGCCGAACCGTCCGTGATGCCGCACCCTGCGAAGAGGGTGCGATGCACCGCCATATCGTGTTCCAGGGTATAGTCCGGTTCCTTCGCGCCGGATATACAGGCCGCAAGTTCAGTCAACAACGAGAGCGGTCCCGGTGGCGCGGGGACGGTCGACTCCTGCCATCCCGCGGCATATTGCTCAAAGGGTTGTTCAAGGGACAGCGCCAGGTTGTTCGAACCGATCGGGGTATGGATGGCCGTCCCCGCGGTACCGTACACCTCGATGCGCCGGGTCAGGCCGCCTTCCACGTGCATGGACGCGGTGTCGATCGTGCCCAGGCCGTCGTCGTCGAATACGTGGACGACCACCGCGTTGTCCACGTGCTTCCGTTCGCCGTAGTGCCGGGCGAGGGTCGAATTCACCTGCCGCGGCCTGCCCATGAGCGTCACCATGATATCCACCAGGTGACCGGCCATCTCGAAATAGAGGGAACCCTTGTACCGGTCGAGTTCCTCCACCAGCCGGTCGTGGTACGACATGGCCTTCGGAATATGGCCCCTGAAGTAGAACAGATCGCCCAGCGCGCCGGCCCTGCTCAGCCGGATCATTTCCGCGATCGCCGGGTTGTAGCGCCACATGTACGCCATCTGGAGATGCAGCCCCTTCCGCCGTGCCATGGCGTGCAGCCGCTGGAGCTGGGCCATGTTCACGCCCGCCGGCTTCTCGAGCAGCACATGTTTGTCCGCCTCCAGGGCCCGTTCGGCGTAATCGAGGTTCTCCGAGACGCGTCCCTCGCAGATGATCGCTTCCGCGTCGCTGTCCAGTGCTTCCTCGACGGAATCGAAAACGGGGATATAAGGGAGATCGCCCGACCACCCGCCCAGTTTCGCCTCCCGGATCGCGGGATCAGGCTCATACACACCCACGAGCTGGAATTCGTCGGGACGACTCGCCGCGTCGCGAACGTGCAATCCGGAGTGGCTGTGCCATAGTCCCAGGTATGCGAATTTCAGGGGCATGTACTGGGTCCTTTCAGCAGTCGATAGAGATGCGGGTATTGGCCGTGCGCCTGGTTATTGGCAATTGCTCATAGGCTAATAAAGACCAGACCTTACACGGATCAAAAAGGTACCTGGGCCTCGCATGCATGTCAAGGCGCCATAAAACCGTTGACAGGTTGATCTCCGGTTTCACCTTAGGGTTTCACCCTCCACGCGAAACCGCGGAGGATTCGAGGCCGATCCTCACCGACGATCCCTTCCATGTCCACTGAACTCTTCTTCTTTGTCCTCCTTTCCGCTTTCCTCCATGCCACCTGGAATTTCGTAGCCCGGCGCGCCGCCGGCAATCTCACCGTGTTCTGGTGGTCCCTCTGGATCAGTTGCCTCGTGCTCCTGCCCCTGGTGGCGGGCGTGGCCTCCATGCAGGGCATTCCGGGATTCCTGGCCATGTTGGAGGCCGGCTGGTTCTACGTCCTGACCACGGGGATCATCCACACCTTTTATTTCCTTCTGCTGGGCAGGGCCTACGAACAGGGAGAGATATCCCTGGTCTACCCCATCGCCCGCGGCTCTGGCATCGGCCTCACGGGTTTCCTCGGATGGCTGCTGCTCGGGGAATCGCTGACGGCGGTCGGGGTTGCGGGCATCGGCCTGATCTGCGTGGGCATACTGTCCCTCGGCGTTTCGGTCCTTCGCCGCGCGAGAGGCGCGAGGCAAGGATTCGTATCCGCCCTGGGGGTGGGCGCCACGATCGTGAGTTACTCCCTCGTGGACAAGGTGGGCGTGAGCATCGTTCATCCCGTCGTGTACATCTTCGGCATGTTCCTGTTGAGCGCCGTACTGGCCACGCCGGTCGTCGCCGTCCGCGACCGGGGACGCCTGTGGCGCAAGCTGGCGGAGACCTGGCGTTCCGCTTTACTGATCGGCGTCGGATCCACCGCCGCCTACCTGATGATCCTCTTCGCCATGACCCAGGGCCAGGTAGGCTACATCGTCGCGCTGCGTGAGTTCGCCGTGGTCCTTGGCGCCGTGTTGGGATTCGTCTTTCTGAAGGAGCGTATCACCCCGCTGAAGGTAGGTTCCGTACTGATGATCGTCGCCGGCCTTGTCTTCATCAAATTCGGTTGAATTACCCGGTATACGCGTCTTGATTTTCAAACCCGGCAGAAGTACATTGCTTTATTCGATAACCATGGTGATTCCGCACGCCTCACGCTCCGTTACTGCCGCATGGTAACGGGCAAAGGAGATCCGCGAACGTGTCCCGATTGAGCCGCCGTTCCTTCATCCGACATACCGCCGTAACCTTTGGCGCCATGACCGTCGGCGCCGTGGCGCTCCAGGGTTTGATCGCCCGCCGCGCGCGCGCCATGGCCGACGGCTACGCCCATCTGCTGGCTCACCGCGGGGAGGGCGGATACGGACCACTTTCTCCCGTGCCCGCTCAGAACACCGGGGAAACCCTGCTCGAATTGCCGCCGAAATTCGCCTATACCGTGTTCGGGAAGAAGGGCGGCCTCATGTCGGACGGCCATCCCACGCCACCCGCCCACGACGGCATGGCCGCCTTTCCCGCCGACGGGATGGTGCGGCTCATGCGCAACCATGAAATAAACCCTGGCCGCCCTTTCGAAGCCATAGGGGACCGTGCCTCGGCCTACGATCCCACGGCGCCCGGCGGGGTTACGACGCTGATCGTCGACCCCCGTACCCGTGAACTGGTCCGCGATTTCGTGAGCGTCGGCGGAACCCTCCACAACTGTGCCGGCGGACCCACGCCCTGGGGCTCCTGGATCACGTGCGAGGAGACCACGATGGGCACGGACCGGTTCTTCAGTTCGCGCTGGCTTCAGTACCTGGGCGGATACGACAGAAACCACGGATACTGCTTCGAGGTGCCCGCCGATGCCGAGGGGAGCGTGCCGGCCGAACCCCTGAGCCGGATGGGGCGCTTCGTCCACGAAGCCGTGGCCGTCGATCCGGCCTCCGGAATCGTGTACGAAACCGAAGACCAGAATCCGAGCGGATTCTACCAGTACATACCCGATCATCCCGGCCAGCTCGCCCGGGGGGGACGCCTGCGCATGCTCGCGGTCAAGGACCGGCCGGGGTACGACACGCGCACGGGACAGACCATGGGCACGTCCCTGCCCGTAACCTGGGTGGAGATCGAAGATCCCGATCCAGAGGGGGCGGGCCTGGACCGGAACCTCGTACACAAGGAAGGCGCAGAAAAGGGCGGCGCCGCCTTCGACCGCCTGGAAGGGTGCTGGTACGGCAACGGCCGCATCTTCTTCACGGCGACCCGCGGGGGCGACGAACGCCTGGGACAGGTGTGGGAGTACCGCCCCGAAGGCGCCGATAAAGGCGTCCTGACGCTCCTGTTCGAATCGCCGGACCCATCTCTCATGTCCGCGCCCGACAACGTCTGCGTGAGTCCCCGCGGCGGCCTGATCGTCTGCGAAGACAACCGGGAAGGTATACAGCACATCCGCGGTCTGACGAAGGACGGACGGATATTCGACCTGGCCAGGGACGTGGCCGGCATCGCGTACCGGGGAGAATTCGCCGGGGCGACCTTCAGCCCGGACGGCGAGACCCTGTTCGTCAACATGCAGCGCCCCGGAATGACCTACGCCATCTGGGGACCGTGGCGGGAGGGCGCCGTCTAGGGATGCGGACGAGAATCCCGGATCAGACGCCGTCCAGGGATGCAAGCGAAGCCTCAAATTGAAATGCGCCTTTTTGTATTATTCACCAGCCCGTGGAGCATCACATGTTTTCAAGAGAAATAAGGGCGTTCCGGGAACGGCTCGCCACCGGTGAACTATGCCTGGGCCCCAGCGTGACATTAACGGATGCGGCCGTGACCGAGGCCCTTTGCGATTCGGCGGATTTCATCTGGATCGACACCGAGCACACGGCGATGAACCTCGAGTCGGTCACGGGTCACCTGATGGCCGCCCGGGCAGGCGGCACCTCCGCGCTGGTCCGGGTGCCTTCGAGCGCCATCGGCAACGTCAAACCCGTCCTGGACGCGGGCGCCCCGGGGATCATCGTCCCACAGGTCCGCTCCGCCGCCGAGGTGCGGCGCGTGGTCGACGCCTGCCGTTATCCGCCCTTGGGGGACCGGGGCTTCGGGCCCCATCGCCCGTCGAACTACGGTCGGGCGTTTTCGGATTTCGACGCTTTCGTGGAAGACATGAACCGGGACCTGTTCGTCTCGGTCCAGATCGAGCACGTGGAAGCCTACCGGGAACTGGATGCCATCGCGGCGATCCCGGGGCTGGACAGCCTGGTCATCGGCCCCGTGGACCTGAGCAGTTCGATGGGCGTCCTCGGTCGGCTCGACCACGGCGATGTATCCGCGGCCATGGAACGCATCATCGACGTGGGACACGAAGCGGGCCTCTCCATCGGGATGGGAATGGGTTCGGACTACGACTTCGGCAGACGCTGGAGCAAGCGGGGCGTCGACTGGATCCAGGTCGATTGCGACTACAGCTACATGATCCGCGGTTTCGACCGCGTTTCCGCCGGGATACGCGGCGGCTAGAAAGGCTCTTACGCTGGGCACCGACTCCAACCAGGCATACTCGACGCAACAACTCTATGTACTGAGAACGCCGGTCGAACCGCTGGCGGATTTCTGCACCGCGGCGATGGTCGAGGCGGGGCTTTCTCTCCGGGACTCGAAGCTGACGGCGGACGTGTTGATCCGCACCGATATGCGGGGGATCTATACCCATGGCACGGTCGCCCTGAGGCGCTACGTACAGTTGATGCGGGATGGCGGCATCGACGCAGGCGCGGTACCCGCGATCACGGACCAGGGTCCGGCCTGGGCGCGAATCGACGCACGCCGGGCCGTGGGGATGGTGGCTTCTCACTACGGCATGTCGGTGGCAATCGGCAAGGCCGCGAATTGCGGGATCGGCATGGCCACGGTACGCCGGAGCAACCACTTCGGCGCCGCGTCGGCCTATACGCTGATGGCCCTGGAACGGACCATGATCGGCATCGCCATGAGCAATACCGACGTCGTCATGAACATCCCGGGAGGCCGTGGCGCGGCCATCGGCAACAATCCGCTGTCCTACGCCGTGCCGGCGCGTTCCCAGCCGCCGATCGTCCTGGACATCGCAATGAGCACCGTGGCGGGGGGCAAGGTGGCCTCGTACCGGGACCGGGGAGAACCCATACCGGAAGGCTGGCTCACCGACGGCGAAGGCCGGCCCACGACGGATCCGGGCGTGTTCACCGTCACCGGCGCACTGACGCCTTTCAGCGCCCACAAGGGCTATGGCCTGGCGTTGCTGGTGGAATCCCTGGCCGGGGTGCTCGCGGGGGCGGCGTTCACCACGGACATCCTTTCCTGGGCGAAGGTCTCGGACGACACGTGCGATGAAGGGCACAGTTTCATGGCCATCGACGTGGGCGCCATGATGCCGCTGGACAGCTACTACGAACGCATCGACGAACTCATCCGCCGCATGCGGGAAGCGCCCACGGCGCCCGGTGTGGACCGCACACTGGTCCCCGGTGAAATGGAATACGATTGCGAGGCCGTTTCCCGCCGCGAAGGCGTCCCGCTCACGCGGATGGCGGCGGAGAACCTCGCGGGACTCGCCGAAGATACGGGTTTGGTGGAACGGCTGCCTTTCGAACGTCCGTGACGCGTCCCACCGGTTTTATCGAAGCGGACGGTCCTCGTGGCAAGACGCGGCCGGCCTTCGTTTCTGATGCGGACGGCCTGTTTTTAAGGAGACTGAAATGCCCAGGATTAACCGCGCCATCGAACTGCTCGAACGCGGACAACCGATTTATTACGGCGGCGCCCCCGAACTGAGTTATGACGGCGGCGGCGAGGCCTCCACGACGTGGGTGGACTATCTGATCGTCGAAATGGAGCACGGCCTCTTCGACCTGTCCCGCCTCAAGGCCTTCATGACCGGGCTGGTCGAGGCCGGTCCCACGCCCACCGGACACCTGACGCCGTGCGTCGTCGTCACGCTGCCCACGAGCGGCACCAGCGAAGCGGTCATGCAGGCAAACGCGTGGATGGTCAAGCAGTTGCTGGCCCTGGGCGTCCACGGGATCGTGCTGTGCCACGCGGAAACCCCCGGCGCCGTTCGGGCCTTCGTGGAATCGGCCCGCTTCCCTTTTCATAATCATGGCGTCGAGGACGGGTTGGGAACGGGACAGCGCGGTGCGGGGGGACAGGGCTTCGCGGCCGAAGCGTGGGGACTTACCGGAACCGAATACCTGAGAAAGGCCGACGTCTGGCCCCTGAACCCGGACGGCGAACTGATGCTCGGTCTCAAGATCGAGAACCGCAGAGCGCTGTCAAACGTCGACGAAAGTCTCCGGGTGCCCGGCATCGCCTTCGCCGAATGGGGCCCGGGCGACATGGGGATGTCCTTCGGGTATCCCGACGGCCACGACCCGCCCTATCCTCCGGAGATGCTGGCGGCGCGGGCCGCGATACTGAAGGCCTGCAAGGACCACGGCGTGGCCTTCCTTAATGGCGTCCAGCCGGATAACGTGACCGACATGCTCGACGAAGGCGTGATGGTGGCCAGCGGGCCCAGGGAGGCCGTCGAGATCGGGAAGCGCCATACCGGGCGCGATGCGGAACGCGATTCGTCATGACGACCTACAGCGTGTATTTCGCGGGGGACCTCTTCGATCACAAGCATCTCGCCGGAAACGAACTCCTTGCCGGGGTCATCGATCGCCGGTCCGGCGGCCGGTACGCCTGCGTGCTTCCCCAGGATCTTGAACAGGCTTCGGGCCGGATGGTCGACATCCGGAACCAGGATCTCAGGCAGGTGATGGCCTGCGACCTCGGCCTCTTCAACTTCGACGGGACGGATCTGGACTCGGGCACGGTGGTGGAATTCATGATGGCCAAAATGCTCGACATCCCCGCCGTCCTCCTCAGGTCCGACTTCCGGGCATCGGGAGACCAGGAAAGGGAGGGCGACGACTGGAACCTGATGTGCTCGTTTTATCCCCGCACGAGAAAGGTCCAGTTCAACGCCATGGCCTGGTACCAGGAGGCCCGGAGGGCAGAAGGATCGCCAGGCACCTGGACGGAGCGGCTGTACGACCGCATCGCCGGCACCGTGATCGAGCAGTTGGACGTGGTCCGCGCCGAGCCTTCCGTGTTTGGAAAGGATGAACAAAGGCTCAGGAGCGTCTACGAGTGGGCGACCCGGTTTCCGGGCGGGGGATTCGACGAATCGTGCGGACCCGGATTCGCGGAGGAAGTCGTCGCGGCAAAGCGCCGCAAGGGATTGTTGTAGACGGATTCGCGGGAAAGGATTTGGCAGGAAAGCGATTTGATAGTGATCTGAAGACGTTCTGTAAAGGAGAGTGACATGATCGACTATGGCATGTTCCTGATGCCAGTACACGATCCGGCCAAACCGCCGGGACAATGCTACGACGAAGACATGGAACTGCTGGTGCGTTCGGAGGAACTCGGGTTCAGCGAATTCTGGGTGGGCGAACACCACTCCTCGAGCTACGAGAACATCGTCATGCCCGAGATCTTCATCGGCAAGGCCCTGGGCATGACCGACCGCATGCGGCTGGGGGCGGCGCCCGTGTGTCTGCCTTACCATCACCCCGCCCACGTGGCCGGCCGCCTGGCCTTCCTAGACCACCTGTCCCACGGCCGCCTGAACATCTGTTTCGGACCGGGCGCCATTCCGTCCGACATGGAGATGTACGGCATCCAGCCCCAGGATTCCGGCGCCATGGTGGGTGAAGCCATTCAGATGATCATGACCCTATGGACCACCGATCCTCCGTACGAAATGAACGGCCGGTTCTGGCAATTGCACGTGAGCCGTGAGGTGCGGGAAGACATGGGGATCGGCGTTTATCTGAAACCGTTGCAGAAACCCCATCCCCCGCTTTCCGTACCGGTGGTCATGCGGGATTCGGCGGGAACTCGGATCGCGGGGCAGAAAGGCTACTTTCCCTTCAGCCATCACATGGTCGCGGCCAACGTCCTCGTGAACCACTGGGAAACCTACTCCGGCGGCGCCCGTTCCCAGGGCGCGGAGCCGGACCGGAGGAAATGGAAGATTTCCCGCAACATCTTCGTGGCGGATACGACGGCGGAGGCCCGGGACAAGGCCCGAAACCTGTCGCTGGGCAAGTGTCTCGACTATATCATGAGAATGTCCGATCTCGGACCCGGAAGGGTACTCTGGAAGCGGGACCTCGACACGCCGAATTCCGATATCAACCTGGACTACATGATGGACGAGCAGGTCATCGCCGGCGACCCTGATGAATGCGTGCGGCAGCTGCACCGCATGATGGAGGAGACGGGAGAGTTCGGCACGCTCATCATGACCGCCCACGACTGGGACGACAAAGAGGCCTGGATCAATTGCCTCGAACTGTTTGCCAAAGAAGTCATGCCGGCGCTCAACAAGTCGCTGGGGTATGCGTAGCGCCGCGGCCCGCACTCGGCACGTGTTCACTCGATATCAGGGCAAGATTTACCGGAAACTCGATACGATATCCGGGAATTAATGATAACCAATAAAAAAGTGGAGAAATCGTTAATGAAACACGGTATGTTCATCATGCCGTTCCACGATCCTGCAAAGCCGCCGGCCCAGTGCTATGACGAGGACCTGGAACTGGTGGTGCTGGCGGAGGAGATGGGCTTTTCCGAATTCTGGATCGGCGAACATCACACCCACCAGTGGGAGAACATCGCCCTGCCCGAGGCCTTCATCGGCAAGGCCCTGGCCATGACCGACGCCATCCGGCTGGGTACGGCGCCCACGTGCCTGCCCTACCATCACCCGGCCCACGTGGCCACGCGCCTGGCCTTCCTGGACCACCTGTCCCACGGCCGCCTCAACCTGTGCTTCGGCGCGGGCAGCATCTTACCGGACATGGAGCTTTTCGGAATCGACCCCAGCGTAAACAGCGCCATGGTGGAAGAGGCCGCGGAGATCATCCTTCAGCTGTGGCAACAGGACCCGCCCTACCGGTACGACGGACAGTTCTGGCGTATCGGCCTGGAGAAGTGGGTGGACCGGGAGTCCCATCTCGGCATCATCCAGAAACCCCTGCAGCGGCCATACCCGCCCATCTGCGCGCCGGCCATGAGCATGAACTCGTCGACCATGAAGACCGCCGGGCGGAAGGGGTGGGCACCCATCAGCAGCAACATCATCGCGGGCAACGTCGTGGCTGACAACTGGAATGTGTACGAAAAAGCCGCCCTCGAGGCGGGCCGCACGCCCGACCGGAGCGACTGGCGCATCTGCCGCAGCATATTCGTGGCCGACGACCGGGACGAGGCAAGGAGACGCGCGTGGTCGAGTTACCTCGGCCGATTTTTCGATTTCCTCGGCGGGGTCCTGGACAAGGGACAGCAACCCGGCCGTAAGAAGTTCTTCAAGCGCGATCCGGACATGGCCGACGAGGCGTGCGACAGGGACTACTTTCTGAGCGAACAGATCATCCATGGCGACGTGGACGAGGTGGTCCGCCGCCTCAACGAACTGCGGGACGAGACGGGGGACTTCGGCACGTTGATACTCATGGCGTTCGACTGGAACGACGCGGAAGACAAGGCCGCCTGGCTGCGTAGCACGGAGCTTTTTGTCAACGAAGTCATGCCGGCGATGAACGCATGACCAGCCACATTAAGAACACAGCCGGAAGGAGAGGCGTTAAAGCACTGGAGAAGAGATAACGAGAGGCGTTAAAACACTGGAGAGTCATATATGAACTACGGAATGTTCATCATGCCGTTCCACGATCCGGTCAAACCGGCGGCGCAATGCCACGACGAGGACCTGGAACTGATCGTGCGCTGCGAAGAACTGGGATTTACCGAGTTCTGGGTCGGCGAACACCACACCATGAAGTATGAGAACATCGTACTGCCCGAAGCCTTCATCGGCAAGGCCCTGGCCATGACCGACACCATTCGGCTGGGCACGGCTCCTACCTGCCTGCCCTATCACCATCCGGCCCACGTCGCCAGCCGGCTGGCCTTCATGGACCAGCTTTCTCACGGCCGGCTCAATCTCTGCTTCGGTCCCGGCAGCGTGACCGCCGACCTGGAACTCTACAAGATCGATCCGAAACTCAACAGCGCCATGGCCGTCGAATCGGCGGAGATGATCCTGCAGATCTGGAGCCAGGATCCTCCCTATCATCTGAACGGCCGTTTCTGGCAGATCGACCTCGAAGAAAACGTGGACCATGAAACGCTGATCGGCTATATCCACAAGCCTCTGCAGAAACCCCATCCACCCATCTGCGCCCCGGGGATGAGCATGAATTCATCCACGATGAAGTCTGCCGGCGAGAAAGGCTGGTCTCCCATCAGCGCGAACATATCCCCGGTCAACGTCGTAGCCGACAACTGGCGGGTATATGAACAGGCAGCACTGGATGCAGGCCGCACGCCCGACCGGGACGACTGGCGCATTTGCCGCAGCATATTCCTCGCCGACAGCAAGGAAGAAGCGGCGAAGAAAGTACGCACCAATTCCCTGGGCCGAGGCTTCGAATACCTCGGAGGCCTGTTCGACCAGGGACTGGGCAGGAAGATGCTGAAACGGGATCAGGACATGCCGGATTCGGAATGCAACCTGGACTACCTGATGCAGGAACAGATCATCCACGGCGACGTGGAGGAGGTGGTGCGCCGGTTGAACGTGATGCGGGACGAGACCGGGGATTTCGGCACGTTGGTCCTGATGGGATACGACTGGGATGACAAGGAAACCTGGCTCCACAGCATGGACCTCTTCGTCCACGAAGTCATGCCGGCGATGAATGCCTGAGCGGACTGCCAGAGGAGAAGCCATGAAGGGGCCGCGTCTGCCCTACCGCTACGATCATTATACCTGGGTTGAACTGCGGGACAAGGTTAAGGATCAGCCCGCCGTCATCTTGCCCGTCGGTTCCACGGAAGACCACGGTTACCACATGCCCATGGACGTGGACACCTTCCTGGTGAGCAGCGTGTGCGAGGGCGCCGCAAAACTCATCCCGGACGAGGTGCTGATCCTGCCGGCCCTGCCCTACGGTTTCGAAGACCACCACATGGACTTCCCCGGCACGATCACCGTGCGGGACGACCACCTCCAGGACTTCGTCGTGGACATCACCCGCAGCGTCGCCCACCACGGCTTCCAGAAAATCCTGATCGTCAACGGCCACGGTTCCAACGCCACCATCTTGGAAACCGCCTCGCGGCGTACGGTCATCGAAACGGACGCCCACTGCGGGACGCTCAACTGGTGGAGCGTGGCCCAGTCCAAGCTCTGGGAGATCGGAGACTCCGAACTGCAGTCCCACGCCGACGAGATCGAGACCTCGGTCTACCGTTACCTCAACGACGACGCCATCCAGATGGACAAGGCGGTGCGGGAGGTGAAGATCCCCGTGTCGAAATACTACTGGCGCGGCTGGATACGCGGCAAGGGCGCCTCGCCCCTGCGCATGATGGACCAGTGGTCCCGGATCACCGAGTCCGGCGTCATCGGCGACGCCACGGTCGCCACGGTGGAGAAGGGCGAGCAGCTCTACCGCGCCGCTTCGGAGGAACTGGCCGGGCTGATCCAGGAGTTCCGCGAGCTTCCCATCGAAACGCGGGTGGACCGGCATTAAAAGTTCGTATGTTACTCTGATAGATTTGAAAGATCGCCTTTCATCGCCGCCCACCCCGCCAACACGTAGCAGGCAGCAGCAGCCGCCACCGTCAGGATAAACCCCCATTGCATGGCGATGATCATCGCCAGCGGCGAAGCCAGGACGGAGGCGCAACCGTTCACGCCCCAAGCCCAGGGGACCAGAGCTTCGGAACGTTTTCCAAACCACTGCAGTCCGAGGGGAAAGGGCAGACCCATGGTGAATGCCAGGGGCGCGATGAGAACCAGTACTGCTGAAAGACGAATCGGCATCGGCCACGCGCCGCCGTACAGGGTGAGGAGGATCAGGACCGTGAACACCGGAATGGCCAGGACCGCCGGCACCAGCGCCAGTCTGGCCAGGGAGACGCCGGGCAAGGAGGCGATGCGGTTTGCCGAGAGGCTTCCCAGGCCCGAAAAGAGCAGAAAGCCCCCCACGGTGGCCGCCCCGCCGATCACGGGATCGCCCAGTAGGCGCTGGAAACCGGATAGAAAGGCGATTTCCAACACCAGGTAGGCCAACCCGATGGCAAAAAAGTACGCCGCGGCGGCTGACCGGCCCGATGCCCTTCGGATGTCGGACCGAAAAGCGAACGGCAAGAGGATCAGCGCCCCACCCGTCACTGCCACGATGGACGCGGCGGCCAGGACGAAGAGAAAGGCCAGTTCCGATCTTAACAGCCAGCCCGCTCCATAAACCCTTCGAAATTCGGGCAGGGCGTTCAGCTTGCCGAAATTTCCGAAGAAGGGGCGGTCGTCGGTGGCCGGCCGAACGTCGAAGGGCCACGAGTCAAAAAACCGGCCGGTTTCTCCAGGGTCCTGCGACAACAACGCAAGCACGGCGTGGTACAGGTAATCGCCCTCCTCTCCCGGGGGACCCGGCAGTTCGTCGGGGCGGTTCAGTTCGCCCGCCGTTATTCCATCGAAATACACCGGGGTCAGGTTACGCGCCGCGAACTGGTCCCGTAGTTGGCGGATCTCATCATCCTTCCAGGGCCGGGGCCGGACCATGGTGCAGACGCCCAGGAAGTCGCGGATCATGGCTATGTGATCAGCGGGCCGCGAGACACCCGCCTGTTCCAGTGCCGCGATCATCGTCGCTGCGATTTTCGCGTTGTCCCTGGGCGGAAGCTGAATGCCGCGGGAGACGTGCAGGATCCCATCCGGGGACAGCCGGCGCAAGCTGGCCGCCATGCCTTCCACCGTCATGAGATGGTCCTGGTTCAACCCTTCCAGTCCGCCCGCGGCCGCCGACCACGATTCCATGCCCGAAAGCTGTATGAGTTCGAAGGCGTCCCGCGTTCCTTCGGCGAATGCCCTGGACTCCACGGGATGGAGCGAGACGCCCGGCAGTTTGAAGACCACCCCTCCCTCTTCGTGCAGCGGACCCGCCAGCAGGTCCAGCAGCACCCGGTTCGACTGGGCAACGTCCACCGAGGCCGCACCTTTGCGGCGGGCCAGCCAGATGTTACCGCCGCCGGCCTCGTCCAGCAGCAGCACCCGGGGGGCGGACGGGACCAGCGCGTATGGCAGGGCCATCAGCGTTCCGTCCAGGGCTTCTGCCTGGTCAGCGTCATCGATCCTCAGCAGGGAACCGGCACGATGGCCGTCGACGACGATGGACGCCATGGAAGGGGGTACGCTTTCGTCGGTGATGAAGGCCATGTCGTGAAAGGTATCGCTGCGGAAAACCTCCACGACCCCGGACGGTCCCCGGGCGCCGGCCAACCGCTCGGCCTGCCCGCCTTCCACGAGCCGGGTTACGTAGGCGAGGTACTTGTCGTTATCGATGCGGATGGAAGGTGAGCCGAGCAACACCATCAGCACGCCGGCCAGGAGACCCGCGGATACCAGGCCCGCGCTCATACCCGGACGCTCAGGACGGACGACCGCAGCCAGGACGACCGCGCCGGTAGCGAAGCCCAGCCAGGCGGGTTCCACGTAGTACATGACGATCGTTACACCGACCGCGCCGGTAGCGCTTCCGATGAGGTTCGACGCGTATACCGCGGACAGCCGCTCGCCGGCAGACATCAGCAGGAGCCCGATGGCCGTGGCGCCCAGTGCGAAGGGGACGGTCAGCAGGACCCAGTAACCCGCCCACCAGGCCAGTTGAACGACGGCCAGGCCGGGTACAAAACGGCCGGAAACGGGGAGCAGTTGGGCCATTGCCAGCATGGATGGAATGGAGAGCGCCGTGAGCAGGGCCAGGAGAGGAATGGCCGTGTGACGGTGGCGCAATAGGAAGCCGCGCCACAGCGACAGGATCGTGCCGCTCATCCCGAAGCCGAGGAGGGCGATGGTGATGACGAGAAAGGCGAAATGATACCAGCTCGCGTACTGCAGCACCCGCATCAGCCCGATCTCGAAGCCGATAAGGCCGCAGGACACCAGGCCGGCGGCACGTACGAGGTAACACGACGACAGGCCTGCAGGAGAATCTGCGTTTCCAGACCGCGAAGTCACTGTTCCACTCGGCCGGTCATGGGCACGAAGCGCACAGGCATGACGGTGCGGGAGGTTCGCTGACCGTCCGCGGTCTTCTCCACGACGACGAGCCGCTGCACGCCCGTCACCTCGCCGATGGGAATGACGATTCGACCGCCCGGCTTGAGCTGGGACCACAGAAGCGGCGGAAGATGGCCGGCCGCGCAGGTGACGATGATGGCGTCGAAGGGTCCCGCATCAGGCCAGCCGAAGTAGCCGTCGCCCTGGCGGGCCTGCACCGTGTCGTAACCCTCTTCGTCCAGCAGGCCCCGGGCCCGTTCCAGCAGGGGTTCGATGATCTCCACGGTGTATACGTGTGGCGTCAGGTGGGCGAGCACGGCGGCCTGGTAGCCCGAACCCGTACCGATCTCCAGAACCCTGGACTCGGCGTCCAGTTCCAGCAGTTCGGACATGTACGCGACGATGTAGGGCTGGGAGATGGTCTGCCCAAGCCCGATGGGCAGGGGCGTGTCGTCATAGGCGATGCGCCGCGTCTGCTCGTGGACGAACACGTGCCGGGGAACGGTCCTCATGGCCCGAAGCACGGCCCCATCCGTAACCATCGGGGATTTCCGCTCAATCTCCGCGACCATACTTTCCCTTTCTTCCCGCCGCTCGTGGACCGAACGGGGCCGCGGCGGCGACCAGGATGTGTCAGCGGCGGTCGAGGCCGTATTGCCTGGCGCTGCAGCCAGGTTATCCTTCATCCGGGCTACGGGCTCTTCAGTCGACGCCGATGGATCCGGTTCCGCCGTGCAGGCGAGCAGCACGGCTCCGCATAAGACCAACAAAACAATGAAGTAGTTTTTGCCAGGCATGATGAACCTGTCCCCGGTTCAGATATAGGAATGATCGTCCGGGTCGCGACACATGTTCCGCAGCCGCCAGTCAGTTGCCGTGTTGGCCTCTAGCCCTTCTTCCGATATCTCGATGTCCAGGCCAGGCCCGGCCGGCAGTTCGACGAAGCCGTCCTTGAAAACCAGCGATTCGGGGAAGGGCGTGCACTTCAACGCGGTGTACCCCTCCGCCACCCGCTCCCTGGCGTGCATTGCGTAGTCTTCGGGCGCCTTCAGCCGGCCACCGGACGCTTGTAGAACCGCTGCGGGTTGGTCCCGGGTGCGTAGCCCAGGATACGCCGGGCCTTGTCTATGGAATACTTACCCTGTTGCAGGTAGCTGCCCATGTTGAAAGCCTGGAAATAGTCCGGTACTTCCTCGATTTCCAGGGCCAGGCGGCAGGCTTCCACCAGGTCGTCGTAGATGATGGTGAAGGGCGGGTGATCGGCGTTCCTCACGGCCTCTTCCGGCATCGATCCCAGTCCGTTGAACTGGTAGCACACGGTGTGGATCCGGTATCTGCGCGCGTAGATCCTGCAGATTTCCATGGCCAGGTGCTTGGTCAGCATGTAGTAGCCTGTGCCCGGCGCCTGGGGCACGTCGCCGATGTCGTGGTCGTGGACATAACCGGGGATGATGATCTCAGGACCCGTGTGGAGGATCTTTGTGATGCCCAGTTCCGCCGCCGCTTTCATCACGTGCCAGGCGCCCCGGACCGACACGGTGAAACTCGCCACCGGATCCTTGCGGACGACGGTCCAGTTCATGATCGCGTCCATGCCCCGGGCTGCTTCCAGTACCTGCCCGTAATCGCCCATGTCCACGTGCATCGTGGGCTTGCCGCCGGGATGGGGGCGGATGTCGGCAAGACGAAGGTTGTAGTGCCGTTCCAGTCCGGGGATGATGTGGGGCGCGATATTGCCGGACGCGCCCAGTAGGAGGACGTTTTTCATGGCTTCACTCCATTTTGGCGATCACGTCCCGCAGCACGTCTTCCGCCGCCTCCAGGAGACGGTCGATGTCGTCGTCCGTGTGTGCCAGGGACAGGTATATTTTCTCGTAGGGACTGACGAAGAGTCCCCGTTTGATCAACTCGACGCCGAAGACGAAGGCCTTGTGCTTGTCGGCGCGGAACATGGACCCGTAGTCGACGATTTCGGATTCGCCGGTGAAGAGCACCTGGAGCACGGGCCCTTCGCCGCCGACGAGGAGGGGGATCGACAGGCGCTCGCCCATGGCCGTGATCTCCCGGGTTATGCGATCGCCCATGGCGAAGAGCCGCTCGTAGGTTCCGGGCCGTTCCAGCACGTCGAGGGTAGCCAGGCCGGCCGCCGCGCCCACGGGATAGCCGTTGAAGGTGCCCGATACGATAATCCGCTTGGGATCGTCCGCCGGACGCCAACCGTTCATGACGTCCATCACGTCCGCCCTGCCGCAGATGGCGGCCATGGGATAGCCGCCGCTGATCGTCTTGCCGAAGACCGCCAGGTCGGGCGTCACGCCGTAGCGTTCCTGGGCGCCTCCCCAGGCCAAGCGGAAACCCGTGACGATCTCGTCGAAGATGAGGATGATGCCGTATGTCTTCGCCAGATCGCGCATCGCCTCGAAGAATCCAGGTCGGGGCAGGATGCAGCGCTGGAGGGGTTCGATGAGCATCGCGGCGATCTCACCGTGGTATCTTTCCACAACCTCCACCGCCCGTTCCACGTCGTTGAAAGGCGTGGCCAGCACGTCCGCCGACCAGCTTCGAGGAATGCCGCCGCCGTCCGGCGACGTGGCCGGGTACGTCCCGGGCTTCAGCGTCCTGGCCCCGTGCAGCGCCGCATCGCTCACGCCGTGCCAACCCCCCTCGAAACGGAGGTACCGGTCCCGCCCCGTGAAAGCCCGGGCGGCCCGCAGGGCGAACTGGATCGATTCGGATCCGGTGACTACCAACCGGACCTTCTCTCCGCAGGGGGAGGCAAAGACCACCCGTTCGGCCAACTGGATAGCCGGCTCGTTGAGGGCCATGAAGGTCGTCCCCCGGGCGACCTGGCGGGTCACAGCGTCCACGACTTCCGGATGGCCGTGGCCGAGGATCATCGGTCCGGAACCCAGGAGAAAGTCGATGTACGACCTGCCCGATGTGTCATAGATGGTGACGCCCTCTCCGTGAGACACGACCAGGTTGGCTTCCGGCGGCAGGCGAAATTCGCCGTTCGACCCGCCGACTAAAACCCTTTCCGCCCTTTCCAGCAATGCGGTCTGTGACATGTGTTTCCCTTCCTGCCATGAACCTGATTGTCTACCAGGTGTCGATCAGGATACTTTCCAGCGCGGATACGAAGGCCTGGTTCGCTTCCGGGTGGCCGATGCTGACCCGGATGCTGTGCGTCAGGGCGAACCGGCTGCCCGATCCCACGAGAATGCCGCGGTCGGCCATGCGCGCGGCGAGGTCGTCGGCAAGCACCGGCGTGCGGAAAAGTATGAAGTTGCCTTCGCTCTGCCAGTACGTGAGCCTCAGCCGGTCGAAGGCGGCGTAGAGCCTCTTCTTGCCCCGGGCCGCCAGCGCAACCGACTTCTCCACGTGGTCCTGGTCCTCTATGGCGGCGATGGCCGCCTCCATCTCCAGCGAACCCAGGTGAAAGGTCCTGCGCAGCTTCGCCAGCCGTTCGATGACGTCGGGACGGGAGATGGCCACACCCACGCGGAGTCCGGCCAGTCCGTAGACCTTCGAGAAGGAGTGCAGGACGATCAGGTTCCTTCCTGCAGCGACGTCGGCCAACGAATCCGGGTAGTCCGGATGCGTCACGAAGTGGTGATACACCTCGTCGGATACCACGGCCACGCCCTGGGGCAGGCCGATGTGGAGCAGTTCCATGTCGTCCCTGGTAACGATGGATCCCGTTGGATTGTTGGGATTGCCCAGGTACACAAGGCGCGTCCTGACCGTCACGGCCCGCATGATCGCGTCAACCCTGAGGCTGAAATCCTCGGTATCCAGGGGCACGTCGATGACCTTCGCGCCCTGCCATTCAGCCGTCCGGGCGTATACGTGGAAGGTCGGACCGCAGACGATGACCTCGTCGCCCGGTTTCAGGAATGCCCGGGCGATGATGTCCAGGGCCTCGGAACCGCTATAGGTCGAAAAGACGTGGCCCGCCGTCAGTCCCCTGCCATAGAACGTAGCGAGACGGTTTCGCAGCGCTTCGTCGTCACGGGTCGGGTACAGGCTGAGTCCCGCCATGTGCTCCCGTATTCTGCCCAGCACTTCGGGAGAGGGTCCGAGGGGATTCTCGTTGTAGTGGAGGCGGTAAAGTGTATTCGACATGAGCATTCCGTGAATGAACGTCCCGTGAATGAACATCTCGCGACCCGGCCCCCGGCCGCAACCGCGGACGGTTACTTGATCAGCCCGTAGTCGGCCAGGATACTGCGCAGTTTCTCACGGTTCTGGTCCGACAGCGGGGCGAGGGGCAGCCTGACCTCCGGACTGATCTTTCCCATCATGCCCAGGGCCGTCTTGACCGGCACGGGGTTGATCTCCATGAACACGGCGTCATTGAGGGTCATCATGTGGTAGTGGAGTTCCCGCGCTTCAAGCCACTTTCCCTCTTGGACCAGGTCGTAAAGCCGCGCCACTTCCACCGGCATCAGGTTACCCGTGGCGCTCACGAAACCCGCGCCGCCGATGGCGAGTATGGGATAGCAGAGCAGTTCAATTCCCGAGTATACCAGGAAGTCCCGTCCCATGCGGTGCAGAAGGCGGTTGACGTGCTCGAAATCCTTGTTCGATTCCTTGACGCCGATGAGATTGTCGTTGGCCTCTTTCAACCGGGCCACGGTGTCGATTTCGATATTGACGGCCGTGCGTCCGGGGATGTTGTACAGGATCACCGGCAGGTCGACGCTTTTGGCCAGGGCGTCGAAGTGGCGGAATATGCCTTCCTGGCCCGGCCGGCTGTAGTAGGGCGCGATGAAAAGCAACGCGTCGGCGCCCACGGACTGGGCGAAGCGGGAGAGTTCGATCGACTCGTCGTGATTGGCGGATGCGCTGCCCGGTACGAACGGAACTCTTCCGTCCACCGCCCCGGCCGCGGCACGGATCACTTCCTTGCGCTCTTCGAGGGACATCGACCCCGGTTCACCCGTCGTTCCCTGCACCGATACGCCGTGGGAACCGCTCTGTATCTGCCATTCAACCAGGCTGGCAAGGCCGTCCAGGTCAAGCGATCCATTCTTGAAGGGGGTAACCACCGGTACGATCGACCCGCGCATAGACTCTCCTTGAATACTCATTACATAGGTGGTTTCAAACCAAAAACAGGTTCAATTCGACGCTATAACCTCGCCATTCCGCTAAAGCCTCACCACGCCGCTATAACATCGCCATTCGGCACCTGACCGGTGGGCCGGTCAAACAAACGAGGCGATGTCCTCCAGGGGCTTCTTCGTGATCACCGGCACTTCCGCGTCCTCAGCCGGGTAGCCGACGACCAGGAGCAGAAAGGGCCGCTCGTTGGCCGGCCTGCCCAGGAGCCGGTTCAGGAAGTTCATGGGACTCGGCGTGTGGGTGAGAGACGCCAGCCCGGCATGGTGCACCGCGGAGATCAACATGCCGGTGGCGATGCCCACCGATTCCGTGGCGTAGTAGTGCTTGACACTACGGCCGTCAGGCAATATGCCGTGCCGCTGCACGAAGATCGCGATCAGCCAGGGCGCCGTCTCCAGGAAGGGCTTCCGTTCGTCGGTGCCCAGGGGCGCCAGGGCGTCGAGCCACTCCTGCGGCGCCTTTTCCTGGTAGAATTGTCGTTCCTCGGCCTCGGCGGCGACGCGGATCTTCGCCTTGATTTCCGGGTCGGACACCGCGGCGAAGTGCCACGGCTGCATGTTGGCGCCGCTGGGCGCCGTGCCCGCCGCGAGCAGGCAGTGGTCTATGATCGATTTCGGCACGGGCCTTTCGGAGAAATCGCGGACCGTACGGCGCCTTCCCAGGTCCCGGTAAAACTGTCCGGCTCGCCGTTCCATCTCGTCAGCCGGGTATTCATGGTAGGTCGACAGGGGTTGGAAAACGGGTTCTTTCACGCCTATTCCCCTTTGTCCATGGTGGTTTCATCTCCAACCTGAGGTTCCTGGTCATCGAGAACCCCCGACTTTTTAAGGAATGCCACGACCCTTTCCCCGTATTCATCCCGCGCCATTTCCCAGATGTCGCCGTGGGTGCCGCCTTCCACCGTGTAGATTTCCTTGTTCGCGCCCGGTATATGATCGAAAATCCGTTCGTTGTTGGACAGCGGCATGCGACGGTCCTTCGTACCGCCCACCAGCAGCACGGACGCGTGCCGCATGTCGGACACCGCCCGGCCGATGTCGAGAGAGTCGATATCGATACCTACGCGAAGTTCCGTTATGGTCCCGGTCAGGAAGCCAAAGGGCACCCTGGGCAGGCCGAACATCCGGCTCAGGTCGCTGCGCAGCGTTTCGGAGGCCGCGTAGAAACTGCTCTCGGCGATAACGGCGTCGACATCGGGCTCCTGGGCCGCCGCCAGCAACGCGGTCGCCGCACCCATGGAAATGCCCCAGAGGATGACCGGGCCCTCCTCCCCCTGTTCGTCGATAGCGTATCTCAGGGCCGCCTGCACGTCGCGCGATTCGAAGTAACCGAAGGTCGTGAGTTCGCCCTCGCTGGATCCGTGGCGGCGGAAGTCGATAAGGAGCCCGCGGAAACCCTGTTCGTGCAGAAAGGCGGCCTGGTCCAGCATCTGGCCCCGGTGATTGAGATGGCCGTGGCAGTAAATCACGGTACCGCGGCCGGCTTCGTTCGGGAGGTACCAGGCGGTCAGGTTCAAGCCGTCCGATGTGGTCAGGGTCACGTCTTCGAAGGCAAGCCCGTAGTCCGCCGGGGTCTGCCGCGCCTGGCGCCGGGGTCCCACGCTGCCGGTGTACAGGGTCGATATGAAGTAGGGAAGAACGATGAAGACGAGGAGAAGAATGACCACAACGCCCATGGCGGCGCCTCGATAGGAAACCTGTCCCCGGCGTAGAAACAGGGCCAGCACCGGCCAAAGCAACGTGCCCGCTATGAAGGTGACGACGGGCCAGAGCACGACATGGGGGATGACCAGGCCGAAGAGGGCGTTGCGTCCCCAGGTGAAGTACTCGCCTTCGAGCCCGGTCGTCTTGCCCAGGATCGCCAGAAACACGATCAGCAGTCGGACGCCCACGGTATATAGCAGCACCGCGGAAAGAAAACCGCCGTAGCCTCTTCCCGCCCGGAGACTGAGGACAGAAAGCCATGCTACGGCGGCAGGTATGGTCCAGCCGATGTTGAATGGCCCGCCGGCCATGAGGCCCGTGACGTCCAGCAGGAACCACAGGAAGACCAGGCCCCACGTAACGATCAGGGGCAGGCGGATTAGCGTCATTGGCGGCACCGTGCTGCTAGCTGGTCTTACCCAGGACTTCTTTCAGCACGTTGAGGAAAACTTCCGTCTCGCGCTCATCGCCGGAAGAAACCCGGATCCAGGTG
Source organism: bacterium (assembly GCA_965225915.1). GTDB lineage: Bacteria > JAAXHH01 > JAAXHH01 > JAAXHH01 > JAAXHH01 > JAAXHH01. Next base: position 2,558,746 of record OZ245326.1, on the reverse strand, counting down.
GGCATCTGCTGCCTGCGCCGGTTCGTCACCATGACGCCCTTCCGGAACATCTCCCGCAAGATATTCATGGAGGGTTTGCCCAGGTCGACCATCATGAAATTGCTTTCGGACGGGATGTACTCCAGCCCCATCTTCGTGAATTCCTCTTCAAGTCTTTCCCGGAAGTGCAGCACCACTGCCCTGGAACGGTTGTAGTGGTTCCTGTCCTTGAGCGACGCTTCGCCCGCGGCCAAGGCCAGCGCGTTGGCGCGTCCGGTGCTGTAGAACCGGAGCTTCTCCTGGATGGCCTGGCTGCAGATCCCGTATCCGAGCCGCATGGCGGGCATGCCGAAGACCTTGGAAAAGGTACGCGTGACGATCACGTTGTCGTACTTGGCGGGCAGCGACGACGCGGTCTTATAGTCCGGGTCCTTTACGAAGTGGATGTAGGCCTCGTCGATGACCACGAGCACGTTCGAGGGAACGGCGGCGACGAACTTTTCCTGCTCGTCGTAGGACAGCAGCGTGCCGGTCGGGTTGTTCGGGTTGGTGATGACCACCACCGAAGTCTTCGGCGTGATCGCCGCCAGCATGGCGTCCAGGTCGTGCTTGTAGTCCTTAACGGGTACGCGATTGACGCTGACGTCGAGGCCCATTTCCTTGTAGTCCTCGGCTTCGCCCGCCACGTCGCCGTAACCCATGTCCGCCTCGATGACCTCGGTGCCGCCCTTGCTCAGGTATGCCAGTGAGATCTGGCTGAGCAGCGCGCCGGAACCGGCGGTAATAAAGAAGGGGGTCTGACGACGGAATCGGAATCCACCACCCATGCCTCTCATACCGGGTGGCGCCTGGGGAGGCTCTGGCAGTTCGATGCCGTCGAACTCGGCCAGCGCGCCGGTAATATCCCCGCCGCCGAATGAATAGCGGTTTATCTTGAACATGTTCTCGGCGATGGCCTGCAGCGCCCGGGGGGACGGTCCGATCGGGTTCTCGTTAAGGGCCATGCGGACGAGGCCCGGTTCGACGCCGATTCCGTGTATATCCTTGGCGGTCAGACCGGTCGTCGCCATGTTCTGGGCCAGGGCAAGGCGATCGGCCAGTGTCAGCGCTGCGCCGGCCGCCAGCGTGCTCGTGATAAAACGACGGCGGGAAAGGCCGGAATCGACCGCTTCTTTTAAATGGTTCAACATGAATAATCTCCCTGAAGATAAATGTATGCGGCCGCAAACGACCGGCAACCGCGTTCGATAACGTCCCGCCCGTATTCGAGTAACGGTCCGTTTCGATAACGATGTCGAATATACCAGAACCGCGGCACCTTGACAACCCCTTAATGTCACGGGAAAGGGGATACCGTACCGGGCAGGTTGACCTGTATTATTTTCATACATCCAGCCCGGTGACTTCCTTCTAACATAATGCCGCGGAAGAAGAAGCCCATAATGCGTCCAAATCGGTCAATACAGGCTGGCAGCGGCGCATTTGATACATGGAGTCGCCCTTCTTCCGTATCGATATTTCTTGACACGATATGCCTGGAACCATACAATGCTTTGTTCAAGAATCAACATGGTTTACTGGCGCGATTCGGCGAATCCGGCCCGCACTGCAGGGAGCCGGATGGAACAAGTACACCGGAGGACCGGAGCCCATGCGGATCAGATACATTCTGATGTGCGCCTGTACACTCGCCGTGCTTTCAAACAGCTCTCCCGCCGCCGGGCAGGAAGACGACCGTTTCTCCTGGAACGGCATGATCAGAACGCGGCTGCAGGGCGACTACCAGGATGGCAGCCGGGCGCAGAACCGATTCATGTACGGGTTCTTCCTGAACGGGACGTTGCGCGTAAGCGACCGGATCGACGTGACGGGCCGTCTCATGACGGGAAATCCAAAGGCTATCGTGACCGCCGACTGGATGAGTTACGGCGACCTGCTGGTTCGCGAAACCCCCTATGTGTCCTGGATGTACGCGCGCATACGTCCGAATCCTTCGCTCACCCTGATTGCGGGCAAGTTCCCCCTGCCCTTCTTCCGGCCAACGCAGGTGGTCCTGGACAGTGATCTCTCGCCGGAAGGCTTCGCCCAGCAAATCCTGATAAATAACGATGACGAATCGGCGTCCTTCGGCATGAACTTCGGACAGTTCATGATCAACCAGGTGGCCTCGCCGGTGAGGGACCTCGACCGCACGTATTTCCTGGGCGGACAGTTCGTAGCCCGATTTACCCAGCCGGGAAGGTCGCAGACCCTGGCCGCCGCCATCTATACGGTTTCCGGTGCGGACTCCCTCTTCGCCGTCCAGAACCTGAAGTCGCCGCCGCTCATCGTCGCACCGAATTCCAACCGGGCGAACGCCTATCGCACGGGATACCTGTCCGAATTCCGGATGATCAACCTGAGCGCCCAGTATACCCAGACCGTTAACGGCCGGCCGCTGACGCTCAACGCAGATTATGTGTTCAACGCGGGCGCCGACGACATGCGCCAGGGTATCACGGGCATGGTGACGTACGGCAGCACGGGGAAAGTCGGAGACACCCGGGGCGGGGTGCACGTCTTCCTCACGGAGCAGGACGCCACGCTCGCCCCCTTCAGCAACATCGATTACTCCCAGACCAATACGAAAGGCGCCGGCCTTCTGTTCGGCCACCATCTTATCGAAAAGCTGACCGTCGACATCGCGCTGTATACCCGCAAGTACGACTCTCCTGAAACGCTCATCTCTCCTGTGACCAATAACGCCTGGCGCACGCGGCTCCGCGTGATGTTCAACTTTCGGTTGAACTGACGGCCAAATCCCGGAACGGTCCATAGCATGCGTATTCGCCACGTTTCGCTCCTGCTTTTCGTCGCGATCTTCGCAACCGCCGCGGAGGCGCAGCCCCGTCTTAAACTGGCGACGACCACGAGCACCTACGATTCGGGCCTGCTCGACATACTCCTCCCTCCTTTCGAAGAAATAAAGGCTGGTGATATCCGTGTGGACGTCATCGCCGTGGGAACGGGCAAGGCCCTGAAGCTGGCTGAAAACGGCGACGTGGACGCGGTCCTCGTACACGCTCCGAAGCTGGAGGAGGCCTTCGTTGCCGCCGGATACGGGGTGGACCGGCGCGGCGTGATGTACAACGACTTCGTCGTCGTCGGTCCGTCCGACGACCAGGCCGGGATCGGTGGAACGGACAAAGTCGCCGATGCCTTCGACACCATATCGCGAAAAGGGGTGCTGTTCTTCTCCCGGGGCGATTTGTCCGGAACCCACCTGAAGGAACGGGCGATCTGGGATATAGCCGGAATCAATCCGACCGGAGACTGGTACGTGGAAGTCGGACAGGGCATGGCGGCCACGCTGCGCATGGCGGATGAAAAACGGGGTTACGTGCTGATCGACCGGGGAACCTACCTGGCCTTGAGGGAAACGGTGAACCTTCGGGTCCTGGTGGAGTACGATCCTCCGCTGCACAACCCTTACAGCATCATCGCCGTAAACCCTGAGCGGTGGCCACATGTCAAGTACAGGCACGCGCGGGCGCTCATCGATTACGTGACCTCGCCGGGGGCCCAGGCCCTCATAGGCGGTTACCAGAAACACGGACAGCAGTTGTTTACGCCGTCGGCACGGGACTGAGGCGTCGGCAGGATACTAAGGCACACGCACGGCGCGAAGGAGGAGTCCGCACGGCGCGAAGGAGGAAATGAATTGATACGCATCGGCATCCTGGGCATCGGTTTCATGGGCACGACCCATTTCATGGCGATCAAGAACCTGTCCAACGCGGAAGTGGTCGCCGTATGCACCCGGGATCAGCGGAAGCTGAGCGGCGACTGGCGTCACATACAGGGCAACTTCGGCGGCGGCGGCGGTGTGCAGGACCTGACCGGCATCCGTACCTGCACCGATATCGACGAGGTGCTGGGCGACCCGGACATCGACCTGGTCGACGTGTGTCTGCCCACGGCCCTGCACCACGACGTCGTCATACGGGCGCTGGATGCCGGCAAGCACGTCCTCGTCGAGAAACCCATCGCCCTCGGCCTGGACGAAGCGGACAGCATGATCCGCAAGGCCGGGGAGGCCGGCAAGACACTGATGGTCGCCCACGTGTTGAAGTTCTTCCCCGAGTTCGCCTTCCTGAAGCAGGCCATCGACGACGGGCGCTACGGGCGCCTCCTGGGACTGCACCTCAAGCGGGTCATCTCCAAGCCCCTATGGGGCGAGGACAACTGGTTCGGGGACTACGAGCGCACGGGGGCGGCGGGCATCGATCTGCATATTCACGACACCGACTACCTGCGCTATCTCTTCGGCATGCCCCACAGCGTTCACTCCTCCGGCATGACCAGCCCGAACGGATACGTGCTCTACCTGGGCACGCAGTACGGGTACGAAAACCGGGACATCACCGTCACGGCACAATGCGGCGCGATCAGTTCCGCCGCCTTCGAACACGGCTACGACGCTTACTTCGAAGAAGGAACCCTCTGGTACAACGTACTGTCGGAAAGACCGGTCACGCTTTACACCCCCGGCGGCGGGAGATCGGAACCCGAAATCGATTTCCCCGAGGCCTTCGAGGCCCAGCTGGGATACGCCGTTTCGGCCCTCGAGAACGATACGGAACCGGCCCTGGTTTCAGCCGAGGCGGGCCGCGACGCCCTTCGCATCTGCCACGGGGAGGCCGAATCGGTTCGGACGGGAAAAACGATCAGGTTCGCGGATTAATACAGAATCAATTATGCCCCAGATGCAATTCGGCACCGGCCGCACCGTCATCACCCCGCCAACCGGGGTCGAACTATGCGGCTACGGCCCCTATATCGAGCGCAGATCCACGACGGTACACCAGGACCTCCACTCCACGGCCCTGGCGCTGTCGGACGGCAATAGTGTTTTTGTCTGGGTATCTAACGACCTGGTCTGGACCGACCGCTCCCTGGTCGACGAAACCCACCGCATCGTCCGGGATCGATACGGCCTCGATCCGGCCCGCGTGGTGATCACCAACACCCATACCCATTCCGGTCCTGCGACCATGAAAACCGTGGCCTGGGGCAAATGGGACGAGGAGTACACGGCGGGACTGCCGGAGCGGTTCGCCGACGCCATCGGGCAAGCCGTAACAAACCTGGAACCCGGACGCGTCGGATTCGGCCGGGCGCCTGTACCGGGCCTATCCGTCAACCGGGTCGACGAGGGGGGCGAGGCTGACGCGGAAGCGCTGCTGATGCGCATAGACGACGCCCGTGGCAGGATGCGCGCAGCAACGATCAACTTCGGCGCGCACCCCGTTACGCTGGGAGCCGAGACAGTGATCTGCGGCGACTATCCCTCCGATGCCATAGAGAAGATGGAAGGCGAACGGAATGGACTGCGAGCGCTCTTCTTCCAGGGTAGTTGCGGCGACCTCAACTGCCGGGGATTCGGCGATGGCATGGAAATGATGAGGGCAAACGGTTCGCTCCTCCGCGACCATGTCCTGCCGGCCCTGGACAAGATCGAGACGGTTCCCGATGTGGTTATGGACGGCGACACCTACGAGATGGCCCTTCCCGCGGACGTCCCGGACAGGGGGACACTGGAAGCCGAACTTGCCGATTACCAAGATTGTCTTGATGCATGGGACGGAGATACGAATACGGAGGCATACCGGAAACTGCGCTTTGAAGTGGATTGGCGAACGCTGCGCCTCGTACTGCTTGACGGGCCCCATCCGCAACGACTGGAATTCCGTGTATCGTGGATGCGCATCAACGATGCCGTGCTGCTTGCCCATCCGCTGGAACTCTTCCTGACTTACGGTAACCAGGTCAAGGCGACTTCGCCCTATCTGCACACCATGATCGTCGGATACGCAAACGAGACCGTCGGATATCTGGCACGGCCCCGGGATTTCGACCAGGAAGGATTCGGATGGTACGCAGCGGTGTTCGCCCCGCGCATCTGCCGCCATCTCCCCTTCGAACCCGATGCCGGTAGCGTTTTTCGGGACCACCTCATTGCATTGCTTCACCGGATCAGGCAGAGAGCATCAACTTCCTGACCGATGCAATCACCTAGCCAGCCTTCCTGCGGCGCGCTCCTCGCAAATCATCTCATGTCTCGCGGCTCCTTCCGCGCGCATTTCCTCGCGAAAGGATTCACGATCCGCACGCATTTCCTCACAGAGTTCCCTGAATTCCCACCCGGTCCATGCGAAATAAACCAAAAGCCATATGCCTGCCATCTGAATCGTTGACAATACAGCCATGAGCTCGATCATTCAGTCTCCCTGTAACTGTTCGAAGCGGAGATGCCCAGATGGCCTTCTACCCGGCCGAGGCCGCCTTCTACTCGGCCAAGGCGGCCGTTCATATCGTGCATCTCCAGACGTAGTTCTTTTATTTCACCGAAGATGGCCGCCCGGTCAGCGCGCATCTCCTCGCGTAATGTATCCCGATCCCCGCGCATCTCCTCGCGAAGGGCCTTTACTTCACCGAAGATGGCCGCCCGGTCAGTACGCATCTCCTCGCGAAGGGCCTGCCGGTCCCCACGCATCTCTTCACGAAGCGTTTCAATCTTGCCTGACAGGGACATCTGGTCCGCACGCATCTCCTCGCGAAGGTTCTTCGTGAAACGTCCCGTAAAGGTCAGCGCCGCGAGGACAAGGATCCCGGACGCACTGATCGCCTGGGCGGTCGCCACCATGTAATCCGTCATTGGCTTCTACGGCCTCCTCACAGAGTCATCGTCGCATCATAATCCATGCTAATCCGGCATCGTTTCAGTGCCTTTCTACCAACGTTGCAATGTCACCGCACCGTCATTAGAATGTCACCACGCAGTCGTTGACAACTTTCGGTACGGCGCTATCTTAAGTCAACGAGTTGCCTTCAGCCCCGATCACCGTGTCGGCCCAGGCAGCGCTCGCCGACCACGCAACGGCCATACGCGCCGTTCGTTGCGTGTTAAAGAGATAGTCGGAAAACCCTGTAATATCTCGTATTCGAAAACTGATTCAGTTAATTCGACACAAGAAAGGACCGGTCATGTCCATCGCTCGTTTCATCAAGACAGGACTGTTTTTATCGCTTTTCCTGTCCGCGCCGTCCACTGCCGAAGGCCGTACCCCTGACGATCCCGGCCCCCAGGAAGGCGCACAGGCAGCATCCGTGACTGGACCGGCCGCACCGCCCCGGCTCGCGGTGCTGATCATCATCGACCAGTTCCGCCACGACTACCTGCAGCGATTCGACGACCTCTTCGTGGATGACGGATTCCGGCGGCTCATGGACCGCGGCGCGTGGTTGCAGGACGCCCGGTTCAGCCACGTGCACGCCTCCACCTCGCCGGGGCACAGTGTGGTCACGTCGGGTACCTACGCTCACAAGACGGGGATGGTCAACAACTGGTGGTATAACCGGTCCAGGGGTGTTTTTCAGCCATCGCTGGCGGACCCGGAAAGCCACATACTCGGCAAGGAACCCACGGCCAACGGCCGCGCTTCCACCCGGGACCTCGAGGGATCCTCGCTGGCCGACGAACTGCGCATGGCCACGCGCTATCGCGGCAAGGCCATATCCATATCCCTCAAGGACTACAGCGCCATGATCTCCGCCGGCAAGCTGGGCGCGCCTTACTGGTACGAGGCGTCCCTGGGACGGATCACGTCGAGCAGCTACTTCATGGACGATATTCCGGACTGGATCAAACGCTTCAACGCCAGGAAACTGCCGGACCAGTCATTCGGCCGCAAATGGGAACGCCTTCTGCCCGAGAAACTCTACCTCGAACGGGCGGGAAAGGACGTCCGGGAGGGCGAGGAGGACAACCGGGACAGCGGGATCACCTTCCCCCACGTGACCAGGGGCGGACTGGATGCCCCCGGACCACGGTACTACAACGCCTTCAAACACACGCCATGGGCCACCGATTACCAACTGGAATTCGCCCGGCAGGCGATCATCGAGGAGGACCTGGGCCAGGACGATATCCCGGATGTCCTGATCATCTGTCTTTCGGCCAATGACTATATCGGCCACGATTTCGGTCCCTTCAGCCAGGAAGCCATGGACGCTACCCTGCGCACGGACCGGCAACTGGCGGATTTTTTCGGGTTCCTGGACGAGCGGGTGGGACAGGATCAGACCCTCCTCGTCGTGACGGCCGACCACGGCGCCCTGGCCCTTCCGGAACAGCTGCGCCTCGAGGGTCTGCAGGCCGGCCGGGCCGGACCCGAACCCCTGACGGCGCTGGTGGAGGAAGCCCTGGACGGACTGCACGGCGAGGACGACTGGGTGCTGCACGTAGCGGAATCCGGCCTCTACCTGAACTACGACGCCATCGAACGCCGCGGCCTGGATCAGGCGAAAGTCGAGGAGACGGCGGCCGCCGCGCTCGTTACGCATCCGGCGGTCTGGAGAGCCTACACCCGCCACCGAATCGAACGCCGGCAACTCCCCGAATCGAACATCTCGACAGCCGTCTACCACAGCTTTCATCCCGATAACAGCGGCGACGTCATGCTCATCTCAACGCCCTTCTACCTGCTGCTGGGCGAGTACGGTTCGGCCACGGTGGGCACCTCCCACGGATGGCCGCACGATTACGATACGCACGTGCCGATCCTCTTCCACGGACCGTGGATCGAGGCCGGCCATTACCGCAATCGCGTGGACTCGGCGGACATCACGCCGACGATATGCAACCTGCTCGAGATTACCCTGCCGTCGAACCGCGACGGCCGTATACTGGGTGAGATTATCAAGTAGACCGCGACGGCCGCATACTGGGTGAGATCATCAGGTGATCAGTAGGCGTCGGGTATGAAACGCTGGTCGTCCATGGGCGGGCGGACGTACCCGGTTTCGGTCATTCTATCCGGTAGATCGACGTCGACCGTGGGCGGTTCCTGGTCGTAGGGAAAGAGGCTGAGGAGGTGGGCAATGCAGTTCAGCCGCGCCCGCCGCTTGCTGTCCGACGGCACGACGTACCATGGCGCCTGCTTGATGTCCGTGACCGCCATCATCTCATCCTTGGCGTGGGAGTATTCTTCCCATTTCATATAGGACTGCAGGTCCATATCGCTGAACTTCCAGCTTTTAACGGGATCGTTGATCCGGTTCTTGAACCGACGCGCCTGTTCCTCGGCACCCACCGAGAACCAGTACTTGATCAGATTGATATCGGAGCGCGCGAGCATGCGCTCGAACTCCGGGCACGAACGCAGGAACTCCCGGTACTCCTCCTCCGTGCAGAATCCCATCACCCGTTCGACTCCGGCCCGGTTGTACCAGCTCCGGTCGAAGAGGACGATCTCGCCCGCCGCGGGCAGATGGCTCACGTACCGCTGAAAAAACCACTGCGTCTGCTCGCGGTTCGTCGGTTTTGCGAGGGCGACGACCCGGCAGACGCGGGGATTGAGCCTGGCCGTAATGCGGGAGATGGTGCCGCCCTTGCCGGCCGCGTCGCGCCCCTCGAAGATGACCACCACCTTCTTGCCCTGGTCAATTACCCATTCCTGGAGCTTGGATAGTTCGATCTGCATCCTGGCCAGTTCCGATTCGTAGAAACTGCGTTCCACCTTGCCGGGTGCATGCTCGTGTTTACCCTGTTTCTTCTTTTTCTTCTTCACAAGGACATCCTCTCAGTCCCGGTTCGGCCGGAAGCTGCCATCCTGAACCGCTCACTATTAATCACTCATCCTGAATCGGACGTTCATCCGGTCGAGTTCATTAACTAAAGTATGGTATGCATCTCCGTAAATCGCCTGCTCGGGGGTAACAAAGGGGCCGCCGGGATGGGGGAGGTCGCCCCGGGCCGCCATGCGCGCGGCGATGGCCGCGGTGAAGGCCGTGGTCCGTGCCATGGAGGTGAAACCCGTCTTTACATCGTACCGGTCGACCATCTCGGCCGTTCTCGTGGCGACTCGGCCGTCCTTCTCGCCGATCACCGTAACGCGGTAAGCCGTGATGTCCCGGTCCCCGGGCGCCATTTTCACGCTGGGGTAGAGTACGGCGTCCACCACGTGTTTCGGGATTACGCTGACGCCATCCACGTCCATGGGTTCCTCGCTGAGCAGTCCGAGTTCCCGCAACACGGTGACCTTCGCGGAGTATCCCGGCCAGCGCACGGTCTTCTGCGTCCCGGCACGCAGTCCCTTCAGGGCATCCACCTCCAGGAGCCACGGCATGAAGCCCTCGTGCCAGGCCTCGCATTCCCCCACGCCCTCGAAAACCGCCGGTTCCGGATCCGAGTAGCGGGGGACGTCCACGAGACGCCCGTCGACCACGGCCCGAGCCGTGGATTCGCGAAGGGGCAGGCGACGGCCCCCGAAAACGATCTTGTACCCCAGGGGCGGCGACGGATGCTCCGGGATGCCCCCGCATTGGATGTGCAGTTCGTCGGTCCGGTCGAGCTGTTCGGCCAGGTGGCGCGCCATGATCTCGGTGAGTCCCGGCTCCAGGCCGCAACCCAGAATGACGAAGCCTTCCGAATTGGCATAGCGGGACGTCCAGCCGGCGAGGGTCTCGTTGGGTACCCGGGTAAGGTCCATGACCGGCATGCCTGCTTCCAGGGCGAGCGGCAGGGCGATCATGCTCGCCGCGCGGGGCAGGGCCGCCACACCCGCGCCGTGGTCCTTCATCACGGCGATCGACTCGGCCCGGTCGTTCATGTCCAGCTTTCGGTAATCGACTTTGTCCACCCCCGGCATGCCCCTTAGTCTATCGCGGCAGGCCTCGAGCTGATTGTCGCTGAGATCACAGACGGTAACCCGCTCCACCGCTTCATCCAACATGGCGTTGTATGCCGCCGCGGGCCCCATCAGGCCGCTGCCGATCACCAGAATACGCACGGGTACCTCCGTATGGATCAAACCTCTATTAAATGAATGTATGGTAGTTTTCAACCGTAAGCCGGACTCGTAATTTGCGCAGACAGGGGGGACCGCGTCAAGGTCAATCTACCAGAGATGCCGCGGGAAAGTATCGGTTCGCCGGTCCCGGACCCCGGGAGGGTTTACCACGCCGGATAACTCTTGATCCAGGTATTCGGGACCTGTATCTTGGCGCTTATATTTTCCTTCAAACACCCGCTCCATCCAGGTCTATATCCAAGTCAGGAACAGGTCATGAACCGAGCCCGCATGCTGCCCCTACTGGTATTCGTCCTCGTCCTCGCACCCGGCACCGTCCGGGGACAGGAACTGCCCTTCGTCATGGATGTCCGCGTGCCCGGCGTTAACGCCTACGATCCGGTCATCCCCCGTCCCGAATCGGTCATCGGCCACGTGGTGGGCACGACGCATACGCGTTCCCACCTGGTGGCTGCCTACTACCGGGCCGTTGCCGAGGCGTCGGACCGCGTCGTCGTGAACCGCCACGGCGCCACCTACGAGGGGCGACATCTGGTCCACGCCGTGGTGACGTCAACGGCGAACCACGGTCGGCTGGAGGAAATCCGGCGGTCCAACCACCGGCTGTCGGACGCGCCCGGGGAGGTGACGGACGCCATGATCGAAGCCATGCCCGTCGTCGTACATATGGGCTACGGCGTACACGGCAATGAAGCCAGCAGTTCCGAGGCCGCCATGCTGGTGCTCTACCACCTGGCCGCGGGCAGCGGACCGGCCGTGGACGACCTGCTGGACCGAGCCGTGATCATCCTGGATCCCAACTACAATCCGGACGGAAGGGACCGCTTCGTCAACTGGGCCAACGCCAACCGGGGCCGCGTGGCCACGCGGGACGGCCAGGACCGGGAGCACGTCGAGCCGTGGCCGGGCGGCCGGACCAACCACTACTGGTTCGATCTGAACCGCGACTGGCTCGTGGCGCAGCACCCCGAATCACAGGGGCGGCTGGGGTTGTTCCACCACTGGCGCGCCCAGGTGCTGACCGACTTCCACGAGATGGGCAGCGACGCGACCTATTTCTTCCAGCCGGGGATCCCGAGCCGGAACAACCCGAACACGCCGGACCGCGCCTTCGAGCTCACGGCGGCGCTGGCGGCTCATCACGCCGAGTGGCACGACCGCCAGGGCACGTTCTACTACTCGGAGGAGACCTTCGACGACTTCTTCTACGGCAAAGGATCCACGTACCCGGACGTGAACGGCGCCATCGGCATCCTCTTCGAACAGGCCTCGGCACGGTCGCTGGAACGCGAAACGAATGACGGGGTCCTGACCCTCCCCTTTACGATTCGCAACCAGTTCACCAGTTCCATGTCCACGCTGGCCGGCTGCCTTGCCCTTCGCACGGAACTGCTCGGCCACCAGCACGAGTTTTACCGCACGGCGCCGGAAGCGGCCAGGAACAACCCGGTCAAGGCTTACGTCGTCGATCTCGGCGCGTCTCGGACGCGGACGCAGGCCCTCGTGCAGATGCTGCTCCGGCACCGCATCCGCGTTTATGAACTCGCGAGAGCGGTAGAAGCGGACGGGCGCACCTTCCGTCCCGGCGAAGCGATCATCGTCCCCGTGGACCAGCCCCAGGCGCGGCTGATCAAGTCCGCCATGGAACGGGTCACCACCTTCGAGGATTCGCTCTTCTACGACGTTTCGGCCTGGACCCTGCCCCTGGCCATGGGGGTCGAAAGCGGTGAACTGCGGCGGAACGACGACGACCTCGCCGGAGCGGAAATCACGGAAGCCGGCTATGACGGCGGACAGCTCATCGGTGGGCACGGGTCCTATGCCTACCTGATGGAATGGGACCGCTACTTCGCGCCGCGGGCCCTCTACCGGCTGCAGGACGCGGGCATCCGGCCACGATTGGCCAGGAAACCCTTTACGCTATCCACGGGCGGATCGGAAAGGACTTTCGACCGGGGCACGATCATCATCCCAGTCGCGCAACGCGACGCCGCTTCCACGGTGACGCCCGAAGAGGTGCGCGCGTTGATCAACCGCGTCGTTGCGGAGGACCACGTGATCATCCACGGCGCGGAAACGGGACTCACGCCCGTCGGCGGTGACCTGGGCGGACCGACCTCGCCCGTTCTCGTCAAGCCCAGGGTGGCCATCCTCTCCGGCCCCGGCACGGGGGCCTATGAGGTCGGCGAGACCTGGCACCTGCTCAACGAGCGCTTCGGCATGCCCGTGTCCCTCGTCGACGCAGACGGGTTCGCGGACCTGGATCTGGACCGCTACACGACCCTGGTAATGGCTACGGGCAGCTACGGCCTGGACACGGAAGACGTGAACCGTCTCAAGTGGTGGGTGCGGGAGGGCGGCGTACTCATCGCCTGGAAGAGCGCAGCGAGGTGGGTCGTTGACAAGGAACTGATCGACGAACGGCTTATCGATGATGAAATCGTCGACGAAGAACTGGTGGCCACAATGCCAGATTCGGCTTTCATTCCATACGAACTCGTCTCGACCACGCGTGGTGCGCAGCGCATCGGCGGCGCGATCTTTGCCGCAGCGTTGGATACGACTCATCCGCTGGCTTTCGGTTACGGAAGCGTGACACCCTTATTCCGGAACCACGAGACTTTCTTCGAGCCGTCCGAGACGCCGGGAGCCACGGTCGCCCGGTACACAGCCTCTTCCCTGCTCAGCGGATACATTTCTCCGGAACGGCACGCCGAACTGGATGACACCCCCGCGCTCATCGCCCGCCGGCTGGGCGACGGCGCCGTCATCCTATTCGCCGACAACCCCAATTTCCGGGCCTTCTGGTACGGCACGAACGGCCTGTTCCTGAACGCCGTCTTCTTCGGCGGCGCGTTCTAGGCGCGTTCCATGTACGTTCCAGGCGTAATCTAAAAGGAAAGAGAAACCATGCCCGTGACCATCACCGACGTGAAGACCATCCTGACACAACCTGCCGGTTCCCGCCTGATCGTCGTGAAGATCATCACCTCCGAACCCGGCCTCTACGGCCTGGGATGCGCGACTTTCACCCAGCGGTTCCATGCCGTCTACGCGGCCATCGAGCATCACCTCCGTCCCTTTCTCATCGGAAAGGAAGTGGACGCCATCGAGGACCTGTGGCAGATGGCCATGGTGAACGGCTACTGGCGCAACGGCCCCGTACTGAACAACGCGGTTTCGGGCATGGACCAGGCGCTGTGGGACATCAAGGGCAAGCAGGCCGGCATGCCCGTGTACCAGTTGCTCGGCGGCAAGTGCCGGGAAGCGGCGGCCACCTATACCCACGCGGACGGCACATCCCCGGAAGAAGTGGCGGAGAACGTGCGCAGGCACATGGAGCAGGGCTACCGGCATATCCGTTGCCAGATCGGGGGATATGGAGGCAGTACTCCGCGCATACCCCGGCCCGACGGCGCGAAACCAGGTTCCTATTTCGACCCCCGTGATTACATGCGCCATACACTGAAAATGTTCGAGCACGTGCGTTCCGCCGTGGGCGACGACGTGGAACTGCTCCACGACGTCCACGAACGGCTCAATCCCGCCGACGCCGTGTCCTTTGCGAAACGGCTCGAACCCTTCAACCTGTTCTTCCTCGAAGACGCCCTCGCGCCCGAGGACAACGAATGGTTCCGCCGCATCCGGCAGACCTGCACCACACCCCTGGCCATGGGAGAACTCTTCAACAATCCTGCGGAATGGCTGCCCCTGATCGAGGGACGGCTCATCGATTTCCTGCGCATGCACATCAGCCAGATGGGCGGCATCACCCCGGCCCGCAACGTCGCGGCCATGGCCGCCATGTACGGCATCCGCACGGCGTGGCACGGCCCGGGGGACGTCTCGCCGGTGGGTCACGCCGCCAACCTGCACCTGGACCTCTGGGCCCCGAACTTCGGTATCCAGGAGTGGTGCCGCTTCGGTGAGGAGATGTACGAGATCTTCCCCGGCACGCCCGAGGTCCGCGGCGGGTACATGTATCCCAACGACCTGCCCGGCCTGGGCATCGACGTGGACGAGAAGCTGGCGGCAAAGTATCCCTGCGAGGACGAGATCATCACCTGGACCCAGGCTCGGACCCCCGACGGGGGACCCGCCAGGCCGTGACCTTCATCTCCGGATACTCCCTCTCCGATGACTACGCCAGCCATCCTCAGCGGATCGGCGCCTTCGCCATCGACCTGGTGATCATCACCGTAGCTTCGGCCATCCTCGCGTGGGCCGGCACCTATCTCCGTGGCGAAGACGACCCGGTAACCGGCCCGCTGTTAGGCGCCTTCCAACTGCTCATGCCGTGGTTCTACTATGCGGCCATGGAGGGTTCGGCCAAAGGCGCCACGATTGGCAAAATGGTCCTGGGCATCCGGGTAGTGAACGTGGACGGACACCCGCCTACCTTCGGCCGCGCCGCCCTCCGGGCGATCCCCAAGTGCCTGCCCTTTCTCTGAGTGCCTGCCCTTTCTCTGGCCGGGCTACCTCGCCGCCGTATTTACGCAGCACAGGCAGGCTTTCCACGACCTGATCGCCCGAACGATGGTGGTCCGATCCGAGGAATAGTGGACCGATACGAGAATTCATCCGGCCTCGTGCTGCTTGATCAGGTTCTGTTCCAACCGAGCGATTCGCGTGTCCAGCCGGTCTTCCAACCGGGCAATCCCGGTTTCCAACTTGTCTTCCATGCGGTCCATGCGTGATACTAACCGCGTTTCCAATTCCAACCTTCCGGCTTTGGTTTCTCTCCAAAAGAACGATGAAAGCTGCCAGCAGGACCGCCGGCGATACCACCAGTTGTGCGATTTCCATAGTCTGGTTCTCTCTGATGTACCCAATCGAACAGCACTACACGTGGTTTCAATGCCCTCCGTGCATCATACCTATACAGGTACTGTGAAACAACCATACTCTCAATTGACCGACAGCCTCTTCAACAGCTCGGTGTGTTCCTGAAGCACCGATAAAATCATTTCAAGCTTCCTGTCAACCTTGTCCAGGCGGTCCTCCACCTTGACCAGGCGGTCCTCCACCTTGACCAGGCGGTCCTCCACCTTGTCCAGGCGGTCCTCCACCTTGACCAGGCGATCCTCCACCTTGACCAGACGATCCTCCACCTTGACCAGGCGGTCCTCCACCTTGACCAGGCGGTCCTCCACCTTGACCAGGCGGTCCTCCACCTTGACCAGGCGTTCATGAAACGCGTGGTCCGTCGGCCCCAGGATTTTCGGATCTATCATTTTCCAGCCTCCTAAGACAGTCTCTCGTCCGCTCTACAGGTTTCTATCCTTCAGGGTTCTCTCGGAAGGGAACCGGATAGGTACATCTCAATAGTCGGAGATCGCCTTGTAAATCTCGCGGCTTTTTAGAAGATGGATTTAAATGATAGGAAGCGATGAGTTGACAGGGAGAAGTTCCGGTATCAGCCCCGCAGGGCGAGGCTATCACCTGCAAGTGTCACGTCCAGCGGTTCGATGACCACCTGGCGAGGGCCATCTTCCACCACGCCCGCTACCCAGGCGCGGACACCGCACTTCTCTGAACACGCCACGGCTTTCTCAGCATTCTCGGGAGGGACAAAGAGGGCGAAGCCAGCACCCATGTTCAGGCTGCCGTAGGCTTCTTCCGGTGTCTCACGCGTCTCATCGACGATAAAACGCAAGACCTCAGGTACGGGAGGCACTTCGGTGATGCGGTAGGTGAATTCGCCGGGATGGCGCATGAGCTTACGCCAGCCGTGGCCGGTGATGTTGGCGATGTAACGCAGGTCGAGGCCGGCCTCAAAGGCGGCTTCGGTTATGGGGGGATAGAGCACAGTCGGGTCGAGCAGCGCCTCGCCATAGGTCCGCCCGCCGGCCATGGCCGTGGCGTATCCGACCGGCAGCCGATCGGCCAGCTTACGTGCCAGCGTGAGTCCATTGGCATGGATGCCGCTGCTTTCCAGGAGAATGATCGCGTCCCCGGCCGCCAGGTCTTCTCCCAGGGTGAGGCGCGATTTCGGTCGGATGATCCCTACGCACGAGGCAGCCAGGTCGATGGCGCCTGCCTCTACCACGCCCGTCAGACACGGCGTCTCACCGCCGCCCCAGGCCACGCCCAGGACGTCGCAGGCCGCCTTCCACCCCGATACCAGGTCGTTCATGCGCGCCACGTCGTCGAACCAGTCCGACGATCCGGCGGCCCAGTAGGCGTGAATGCTCAGGGGCCGGGCGCCCACGGTGACAAGGTCGTTGACGGCCGTGGCAATGGTATCCTGCGCGATGTGGCCATACCAGGTACGGTCCGAGACGCCCCGCATGGCGTCGGCAACCAAGGCCTTGGTGCCCAGACATTCCGTGATGGAGGCGAGATAAGCGTCGCCGATGTCCACTACGTAGGCCGACTCTCCCCGACTTGCAGGCACCTCCGTGACACCGGCGCCTTCCAGGTTGACGCCCGTGGTTCGCGCCGCCCGCTGAGCGAGGACCTTCAGGGGATCGATCCGGTCGTAGTCGACGCCTGAATCTTCGTAAGTAAGTCGGTCCTGGGTCATTTGCTCCTCGGTCACTACGTCATCTGGCAGGCGCCGGTCGTTCGATCCTCTATCTACCGACCGTCAGCCACCGTCAGCCACCGTCAGCCACCGTCAGCCACCGTCAGCCACCGTCAGCCACCGTCAGCCCCTTACCGTGCATAACTCAGTCTCAACTACCCGTGGTGAACAGTTCCCGCAGCCTGCGGGCCACGAGGATGAGCTCGCCTTCCTCGATCTGGGGCGTGCGCGCCAAGTTGCCTTCGATGCGGATCCTCGGATCTCCTTCGCTCAACCGGCGGCCGACGTCTTCGCGGGACAGGGGGATGACCTCCTCGTCCCAGATCAGCTCCACGTCGTGGTAGCCGTGGGTGTTGAGCTCGGAACGGGCTTCTAGCCCGGGGATGTCCTGCAGTTCATCGGCCAGCCACTGCGCCTTCCGGTTCCATTCTGCGATCAACTCGCCCTCGTCCAGGGCTATGTACCGCTCCAGGGCGGTCACCACGCCGACGATCTCCTCTTTGCCGACCTTGAGTCCCCGGCCGATCGCGTTGTTGGGGGCGTTCTGCATCCGGGCCGCCTCGATCAAGTCCTTCCTGCCTGCCAGGATCCCCGTGGAGTTCGGGCCACGGATGCCTTTGCCGCCGCTGACCACAACCAGGTCTGCCCCGGCTTCCAGGAAGCGCGTCAGGTTGGCCCTGGGGGGCAGGCTGGACGCAAAGTCTATCATGACCGGCACGCCCCGCCGATTGCCGATCTCGATGATGTCCATCGGCATGAGGGTCTCGGGATCGTGCTCCAAGCGGTGCCGCACGGGAAAGGGCGGGACGCCCCGCGTCTGCCCTTCGATATAGGCCAGGCCCACGAGCAGGGCCGTATTGTCCGTGATGGCTGCCTCGTATTCGGCCCGCGTTCCGGCCTCCACGAGCTTCATGCCAGCAAACGTGAAGACACTGTCGTAGAAGAACCGGTGGGGCGTCTGGAACAGGCACTCGACTTTAGGCCACGTCGGGTTGGGCAGCTCCTTCATGCGGTCCTGGTCCAATCCCGTGAGCGCCGCTGCCGCACCGACGAGCATCGACGCAAAGGCGCCGGACGAGACCAGGGCATCCTCCGCGCCCATGATATCGGCTATGCGCCGTCCCGCCGCCACGTGCAATTCCCCCATGTCCACGAAATAGCGGTTGGCCTCGGCCATGGCCTCTAAGACCTCGGGCGGCATGCGCGAACCCCCTGTGCTTGACAGGTGCTCGTGGGCACCGATATGGGGCCGAACCCCGAACAGGCGGGTGTAGACGTTATCCTTCAGGTCGGCCGCCAGGGCGTCGGCGTCCGCCGATTCACCACCTGCGCCGCTACCCGGGTATACACCTCCGCCTCCGCCACCCGTTGCGCCGTTCCCGCCACCGATCCCGTTACAGCTAGATACCGCCAGACCCGCGGCGCCCGCAACCGCAGTCACCGTGATGAAAGTCCGCCGATCCAATTTCCGCGAAGTCCCGCCACCTGCGGCTGCTAACGAAGTCCCGTCACCTGCGGCCGCTAGCGAAGTCCCGTCCCCTGCGGCTGCTTCGGTTTTCTCGTTCCGGATTTCCTCGTTCATGTCATCCTCCCGCTGCGCCTGTTCGATTCGTTACCACCACCGACCAGCGCCTCGTCAGCTTCCCGTGGTGAAGAGTTCCCGCAGCCTGTTGGCGACGAGGACTTCCTCGCCGTTTTCCAGCTGGCCCGTACGAATCGTGACGCCGTAATAGATGATGCTCGGATCGCCTTCCTTGAGCGCGTTCCCCACGTCTTCCCGCGACAGCGGTATGATTTCCTCGTCCCAGACCAGCTCCACGTCGCCATAGCCGGAGGTGTTCAACTCGTATCGCGCCTCCAGTCCGGGAATGTCCTGAAGCTGTTCGGCCAGCCACTCAGCCTTCTGATTCCACCCGGAGATCAGTTCATCTTCATCGAGGCCGATATACCACTCCAGCGCCGCGATGAGGCCGATGACCTCCTCCTTGCCGACCTTGAAACCCCTTCCGATGCCATTGTTCGGCGAATTCTGCATACGCGCCGCTTCGATCAGGTCCCGGCGGCCCGCCAGTATGCCCGTCGAATTGGGACCATGGATACCCTTGCCGCCGCTGACCACTACCAGGTCGGCCCCGGCTTCGCTGAAGCGCGTGAGATTCCTGGTGGGGGGGAGTTCAGAAGCCATGTCGATCATGACCGGCACGCCCTTCCGGTTTCCGATTTCAATGATCTCATCGGGCATGAGCGTCTCCGGGGGCGTCTCCGTGCGGTGCCGCGCCGGGAAGGGCGGCATGGGCGTGCTCTGCCTCTCGATTACGGCCAACCCGACGATCAACGCGGTCCGATCGGTAATGGCCGCCTCGAAATCCGCCTTCGAATCGGCTTCCACAATCTCCATGCCCGCCTGGTGAAAGGCATTGTCGTAGAAGAAGCGATGAGGGGTCTGAAACAGACACTCGACCTTCGGCCAGGTCGGTTTCGGCAGCGCGTCCCTGCGGTCTTCGTCGGTACCGGCCAGAGCCGCCGCCGCACCGAGGACCAGCGCGGCGAAACCGCCGGACGTGACGAGGGCGTCTTCCGCGCCCATGACGTCGGCAATGCGGCGCCCGGCCGCCACGTGCAGGTCGCTCATATCCACGAAGAAGCGATTGGCCTCGGTCATTGCTTCCATGACCTCGGGCGGCATGCGGGAACCCCCCATACTCGACAGGTGCCCATGGGTGCCGATATGAGGCCGCACGCCAAGCAACCGGGTGAAGACATTGTCCCTCAGGTCCGCGGCCACGGATTCCGGATCCGCCGGTCCGCTGCCCGAATCGCCCGACATCCCACCCATACCGTTGCAACCGGACGCAGCGATACCCGCTGCCCCGGCGATAGCGCCAATCGTCAGAAAGGATCGACGATTCAGCACGGGTGACTTGCTTCCTTCTTCATCGGTAACATGCTCTTCCGAAATATGGTCGGCCATGACAGTCTCCTTACCCCGTTTCGTATTGCGCAGGGTGGTGGTGTTCGAGTATTTACTTTTTCGCTTCCATGAGTTTCGTCGTCCGTGATTCCACCTGGGCCTCGATCTCCTTCCGCGTCCGCCGCTTGCCCTGGTTCATCCCGCCGCACGTCTCGGCCTCCAGCTCCCACCGCCACTGAGACTTCAGGATGTCCTGCCAGAAGGGATAGCTGCTGCATTGGGACGGCCGCACTGGATAGATCGAACAGCCCTTGTCGTAGAAGACGCATGGACCGTTGTCCGGCGACACCAGGGAGACCTTCCCGTCGATCTCCTCCGTGTAACGCTCCAGGAAGGTCTCGAAAGGCAGGTCCAGGAATTCGGCGATGCGCCGGAATTCCTTCTCGCTGCCGTACACGAAGCCGCCGGGGAAGGTACAGCAGTGCCCGCACCCGTGGCAGGAAAACTTAAGCCCGTCATGCCAGTACTTGCCCGTAGCCATGCCAAATCCTCTCCCACAGTGAACCAACGCCATAACCACCAATAGACAACAATCTCGCTATCGGTCAGTTTTGAACGAAATGCCGTGCTTCTTAGCCTGTTCGTCGACGATCCGTTCGATCTTGCTCAGCACCCTCTTATGATCGGTCATCAGTGACTTATGATCGGTCATCAGTGACCTGTATTCCCGATCAATTTCTGAATCGCTCGTTGTGGGACTCTCTTTCGGCTTTGTCATATCATACGCCGCCTTTCCAGCTTGAATGGCATCTTTTGCCATAGTTAAAAGCGATGATAGAAGTTCGATCAGTCCAGATCCAACCTACCTACTCCCCCACCGTCGCAATCACCTCGACCTCGCAACGCGCCCCGAAGGCCAGACCACTGCCCGCGAATGCGCTTCGTGCCGGCTTATTGCCGGGAAAGTAGGTCACGTAGACTTCGTTGAATGCGGGCCATTCGGAGATGTCCGCCAGCATGACCGTCGCCTTGACCACCCGGTCCATGGAAGATCCATTGGCCTCCAGGATGGTTTTGATTTTTTCCATGGCCTGCTTAGCCTCCGCCTGGATTCCGCCGGGGACCAGTTCCGTCGTTCCGGACACGTTGCCAATTTGTCCGGAGAGATAGAGTAGATGGCCCACGCGGACAGCGTCTGAAAAAGGCAGGTTCATGCTCGCCGTGGTTTCCGACGTCAGGTAGACCGGTTCGTTAGAACGCGACGGCGGCGTATCCTGAGATATTTCCCCGCATCCAACTGCAAATACCACTGTCCCGCCGATCAGGACGAGGTTTTTCAGCATGGCATCCTCCTATATCGTTCAATATACAAAGAAAAAGGGCGTCTGCAACTGCCGGTTCGTGTTTCACCGGACCCTGCAAACGCCCTCCCGATTACCAGGCGTTTTGGAAACGCCCATCGAGGCCGCCCATCTCAGGACGGCCTCGATCAGGTTATTCTTTTCCTCGGTCTTAGAAGCTCATCCTTCCGAGGAGGCCGATACGGTGGTCAGCCTGACCCGCGTTTCTCTCGATCCGCTCGCCGGCCAGCTCGAAACTGATTAAGCTGGTCGTGTCGCCAATCGAACCGAAGCGGGCACCCAAGCGCATCCGTCGCTGGTCTTCTCCGGCCATGTCCATCTGACCGAAAGGCGTTACCAGGATGCTGCTGATCGCGGGATGTACGAGGCCGTAACCGATCTCGGCTTTCATACCGACACCATTGCGAGACGATCGCGTTACGTCGTTGAGCGGCTCTTCGCGCCACATGTCACCCGACATATCCGTATCCGCACCAAGGCGGGGGGCGAGCGACATCGACAGACCCATTCCGCTGCCCATCGGTCTCAGGTAAGCCACGACCGATACGCCGTGTTCCTTGACCTCTTCGCCCGTATGCATGGCCAGGTAGCGACCGCGGGCTTCGAGACCGGCCCTGTTTCCAGCAACGCGGAGACCACCGGCAACTTCGAGACCGTTACCGGTCTGACCGTCACCGCCGTCATAACGACCGGACACCTGGGCGAAAGGCGTTACCAGCATTCCGTTGCCCATCTGGGACGTTACGGAACCTTCGAGACCGACGCGGACCCGCTGTACACTGGCTTCCAGATCGGCCAGGGAAGCAGAAGCGCTTTCCGCGGTGGACAGCTTGGCGATACCGGCATCACCGATCAAGTCGAGATCCAGACCGCCGGTAGCAGCGCCTACCAACTGGGCGCGTACACCGATCAATCCAAGACTCATGGACAGATCGCTCATGCCGTCTGCCACTTCGACGTCACCGGTACCGAACCCGCCGATACCCCAGATTTCGACGCAGCAACCGGGGCCTGTCCAGTGTACGTAAGGATACACACTGTTCAGGGTCGCTTCGAGTGTACCGTCCGTGACGGTCACATCGTAGTCGGCCTCTCCCATCGTGCGGCCAACGGCCACACCGGCGATCCAACTGGCGTTCTTCGACACGTCGATACCGACGTAACCGGACATCAGGGTTCCATTGTAACTGGATGTCGCCGAAGGTGAGCCTTCGAAGGCATTCCAGTCACCGGCGCCCCAGATCGTCCAGCTCAGTCCACCGTTCATTCCACCCTGCGGTGCATCGTCGAGGGCGTAGTAGAAGGAGGTACCGCGCATCAATTCACGGGTCGATACGGCCTGACGGCGATTACGTTCCTGGGTATCGTCTGTGATACCATACTTCGTAGTTGCCTGCGTACCGGACAGTCCGATCAACGCTTCCATACCGGCCGCCATGCCATCGACACGCCGGTTGGCGAGTGCCATCTGCCGTTCGGCGGCGCCTACGGAGAACCTTCCGCCGATCGTGTTGGACACGCTCGACAGGATGTTCCGGCCCATGGCAGCGAGGATGTCGGTGTAGACCATCTGCTCGGCGGCTATCGCCGTTACCGTCACCGCGATTTCGTAACTGGCGCTCGACGCGTCATTGGTCGCCATTACCGTGACCCGCGCCGCACCCTTGCGAACACCTTCTATCGTCAAGGACGAACCAGAAACCACCGCAGTGGCTATATTGGCGTCGGACGAGGATGCCGAGAACGTAAGGACCCGGCCCCTGAAAGACCCAGCCACGTCCATCTCCATTGAGTTACCCGCTTCCATTGTTACCGCGGGAAGCGCGCTGACTACCGTAGGCGGTTCGTAATCGTCGACTACGGTAATCGTAGCCGTACCGATCGCCGTACCGTTCCAACTGGCGTTCAGCACGATAGTCTCGTTGCTCGGCTCGTAGACATCGTCGGCAACGACTGCGAAAGTCAATTGCGTCGACGCTGTCGTTTCACCGGCGGCGATCTGAAGTTCCGGTGTACCGGACATGGTGTAGTCGGCACTACCGGCCGTTCCAGAAAGGGCCAGCGAGATATCCGTCGGTACGGGTACCGTGATACCGGACATCACCACATCCACCGTGACCGTCTGAGAACCACCGTCCTCACGAATGGCAGTCGGACTCGTGCTCACCGCTACGTCCGGCGCGTCGTTGTCCAGGACAGCCAGCGTCACTGTGTTGGCAGTAGGATCACCGTTGACACTACCGGCGATGACCAGGTATTCCGTGGTCTCATAAAGATCGTCGTCCACAGGCAGGGCCGTCAGCGTCGTGCTGCCTTCGGTTTCAAGCGCGGAGATGACGAACGACATGGTACCCTGGACGCCGCCGTCCTCGCCCAGCGTTACCGTACTCGTTGGCAACGGAGCGAGCATTACCGTCAGGTCCATGGAACTACGGCCGGAAGCTTCACCCGATACGGTGAACGGCTGCGCTCCGCCACCCTCTTCAACAGATTCGGGATCCAGTGACAGCGTGACCGTCGGCTGCACTTCGTCGTCGATGATGGTCAGCGTGATGGGTGGAGTGACCATATCTCCGATCCGGCCGACGATCACTGCATATTCGTCGCCCTCGTAGATATCATCATCAATAACCACTGCCGTTATTGTCGTGCTACCTTCCAGCGATCCTGCGGCAACCGTGATGGACAGATCACCCGTCACGGCCGCGTCTTCACCAATAGTAATGGTACTTTGTTCCAGTACCGGAACGATCGCCAGGGTCAATGGCATCGAGCTACGACCCGAAGCGGTCGCCGTTACTAACACAGGCGTAGGACCGGCATTTTCGTTAACCGCCGCCGGATCCGCCACCAGCGTGAAGGTCGGCATGGTTTGGGCGTCGTTCAACGTGATCGACGTAGCCACAAATCCTGCGGCGACTGCATCATCGCCCACGCTTGCCGATCCACCGACAGCGATTTCCTCTTCGCCTTCGTAGAGATCATCGTCAATCGCCATCAGCGTTACCATCTTAGTGGAAGACTCTGTCAGCGCTGCGATCATGAACGGACCTTCGGTAGCACCCGTCAATTCGAAATCAGCACCAGGCTGAGCCGTACCAGCCGATTTGTCCAGTTCAATCGTAATCGGCATGGAACTCATGGGCTCGGTGGTCGCCGTTATGGTGAATTCCTGCTCTTCACCCTCGTCCATCATACCTGGATCAATCGACAGAGTAACCGTCGGTACGGATTCGTCGTCCACCAAGGTGATCGTCGCGGCGTCGGCAACTTCTTCGCCGGCCATACCGCCGATAACGATCATCTCGTTGCCTTCATAGACTTGATCGTCTACCGGGGCGATCATCAAGACCGTCGCACCAGCTTCTTCGCCAGCGTCGACCGTTATCGTCCCTTCACCGGTCACACTGTAGTCTTCACCCTTCACTGCCGAACCGGACTTGGCAAGTTCAACCGTAATGGGCATGGAACTCAGACCGGACCAGCGTGGCCGTTACCGTCACACTCACGGCCTCGCCGTTCTCCGTGATCTCGGATACGTTAGCCGACAGGGCGACCATCGGCATCATATCGCCGTCGGTCAGCGTGATCTCGTCAGTCACAACAGCCATGGCTTCCGAGCCACCCGTGCTGGACGTTCCACCCACTACGATGATCTCATCCTGCTCGTAGAGCATGTCGGCCAAAGCAGTCAGTGTAACCATCTTCGTGGCGGACTCTCCGAGCGCCTCGATCATGAAGGCACCTTCGGGCGCCGCTACCGTGAAGTCATCACCAGGCGTAGCCGTGCCAGCCGATTTGTCCAGTTCGATCGTAATCGGCATGGCGCTCATGTGAGACGGCGTAGCCGTTATCGTGAACTCGACTTCGCTACCTTCAGCGATCATATCGGGTGCTACGGCCAGTGTAACCGTCGGAACAGCATCGTTGTCCGTCAGAGTTATCATCGTACCGCTGACCTCTTCATCACCTTCGAGACCAGGCACGGTACCATTGACCATGAAGTGCTCGTCACCTTCATAGATTTCATCATCGACCGGAGTGATCGTCACAACTTTCATTGCCGTCAGATCACCTGCGGCTAAGATGAAATCTTCCTCCTCGGACGATACGTTGAAGTCTTCACCGATTACGGCCGAACCCGGTTTGGACAACGTGATCGGAATATCGACAGCACTGGCGCCGGAAGCGGTGGCCGTGATTGCAACGTCCGTCGCTCCGTCACCCTCGTTGATAGTATCCACATCGACCGAAAGGGCAATCATCGGTACCGGATCGTTATCGACCAAAGTGATATCGGTAGTAAGCCGTTCACCGATATTATTGCCGAACAATGTGGCTCTAACTGTCACGTTGATCACTTCATCACCTTCGTACAGTGCGTCATCTTCAGGTGTGATCGTGACCATCTTTGTGGCAGAAGAACTTCCTGCTGGAATAACGAAGTCAACCTGCTCGGACGATACCGTGAAGTCCTCGCCGATTGTAGCCGTACCCGGTTTCGACAGAGCGATCTCAATATCCTCGCCGCTCGTACCAGCGAGCGTTGCCGTAATGGTTACATCCGTCGGGCCATCACCCTCGTTAATTTCGTCTACATCGACCATGACCGAAGCCAATGGCACCTCGTGGTTGTCCAGCACGGTGACCGTGGCTGACGACACAGCGTTACCACCTGCAGTTGAACCGGAAATAGTAATCGTTTCATTACCTTCATATTCCAGATCATCCGCCGCGGAAATCGTGATCGTTGCCGAGGCCGACTTGGAACCGGAAGGTACTGTGATTTCAAGCAGACCGGATGCGTCGTAATCCACGCCCTCGGTCGCCTCACCACCCAACGCCAAAGCGATTTCAAGATCATTCACCAATCGGCCAGTCAGCGTGGCCGTAACCTCGATATCCTCCGAACCACCGGATTCAGATACCGTGGCAGGCGCCGCCGCCAGCATGACCGTGACCTGCTGAGCATCTGTGATCGTGATATCCGCACCCCGCACAGCGCGACCCGTCAACGAAATCGTGATGTTGCCGGTGTAATCCTGGTTTGGAGTGGGAGTTACCGTCAGCGTCACCTTGCCACTGGTATCTCCAGCCTCAATCATGATGTTCAGTTCGGTCAATTCAGTATTCATTTCCGTTCCGCTCATCAGTCCGTACTTGCCAGCTCGATCCTCTACAGCCGGCAAGCTCACCGCAATAGTTACATCCTGAGGAGCGGGTCTAATCAGTGTGGCTGTTACGGTCACATCTTTCTCGCCTCCAACCTCAGAAATGACCGCAGGTGCAACCGAGAGCGAGACTTCGTGATCGTTATCCCGCAATGATACGGAAGCACTGGCTTCCACCTTGCTGTCGTCATCACCGGCAACAAGCTGGGCGTTCGCCTTGAACGATATCGCGATGTGATCTTCGAAGATGATGTCATCGATGGGCGTTACAGTAATGCTGCCCTGGCCCATGTTGCCATTGGCCGGAATCATGATCGTCAGTTTGTTACCACTTAAATTGTACTGATCATCATCTTCGCCTACTTCCACCGAAACCTCCGTAGTCGAAGAAAGCATTACGCCGTCTTCCAGCATCGCGCTTACCGTTACCCGCTGCGCGCCGCCACCTTCCGTGACTTCATCCGGGTCAACCGACAGTACCAGCGTCGGCAGATTCTCGTCGTCATTCAAGGTAAGCGTAGCGTCATCGCGGAGCACCAGGTCGCTTCCTCCACCCAACGACACCGTAATCTTCTGGTTGCCATCATAGGTAGCATTGTCGACCGGGGTGATCTCAAAGGTCTCATCACCAGTCAGATCACCAGCATCGATATCGATCTCCAGCGAGGTCTCGCTCAGGCCGTAGTACGATGAGGTGGATATGGTTACCGGGATCGTGATGTCGGATCGCCTTGAGTCGGTCAGGGATGCCGTCACCTTGATCTCTTTTGTGCCACCTTCCTCCTTCACAGAAGTAGGATCGACAGCAAGGGTAACCTCGTGATCATCGTCCCGTAGCGTGACATCGGCCGTGGCTTCACGCTTGCTACTGTCGACACCGTCTACCAGCGTCGCGGTAGCCTTCAGCGTGATCTTCTTGTGTTCTTCGAAGATCGTATCGGCTTCGGGGGTGATCGTTAACGTGTTACTATTCACACCTTCAGTTTCATTGGCTTGAATGGTAACCGTCATTGTTCCATCATCGGTCAAACCACCCAGCGTATAGAAATCTTCATCTTCGGGTACTGCAACCGTTACCGTTACGTCTGCGGCAAACCTACCACCATCACTTCCAAGATCCAGTGTTGCTGTGACTGTGATGGCTTGTACGGTGGGCATTTCAGGATTATCCCCTTCTTCGAACATCATAGGACTCGCAGCAAGTTTCAGCCCAGGAAGGGTCTTGGAATCCACGATCGTGATCTTGGTTCCAAGTCCAGCCAGAGTGTTACTCGACGCTATGCCCAAGGGAATCTCCACGGCAGCGCTATAATTCGCATCGCCGAATACTTGACCAGTATTCACGTTCAATACAGTCGATCCATTTGAATCTCCTGCACTGATCGGAATACTAAAGGACTCAGCGTCCAGCGCGGTACCATCAACACTCAGTTCATAATCATTTCCTCGATCAACAGTTGCAGGAACCGATACTGAAATCATTACATCCTGTACCGCTGGACGAACGAGTCTAGCCGTGACAGTAACATCTTTGGTGACATCTCCCTTCAACGTACCCGGAGATGCCGACAACGTTACTTCATGATCGTCGTCGACGATGGATACTGAAGCGGTTGCGTCGCGCTTGCTGCCGTCTACATCTGCGACAAGCTGAGCCTTTGCCGTGAAGTCAATCGTGGTAGCACTGGCCTCAAATATATTATCAGAGACCGGCGTGATGGTCACGTTGCCCGAACCTGAATCCTGGCCGGCGCGTATCGAAATTGCGATCTCAGTACCACTCAGACTGTACTGATCGTCGTTTTCCTTTATTTCCACCGTGACCGCCGTGTTCGTCGGCAACAATACACCTTCCTCTAGTGTCGCCGTCACCGTCACGCGTTGTCCACCACCACCCTCAGTCACCTTCTCAGGATCAGTAGACAGAACCAGATTCGGCAGTTTCTCGTCATCGACCAGTGTAACAGTAGCGTCGTCACGAAGTACCAGATCACTACCACTATCGAGGGTAATCGTAATCTTCTGGTCGCCGTTCCAGGTACTGTTGTCTACCGGAGTGATGTCGAAAGTGGCCCGTCCATCCATGTCACCCGCATCGATATCGATTTCGAGCGCGGTCTCGCTGAGACTGTAGTACGTCGAGTTTGTGGATATCGTTACCGGAACCGTGATGTCGGCTCTTCGATCGTCTGTAAGCGTCGCAGTCACGGTAATGGTCTTCTTACCATCTTCTTCTTTCACGGTAGAAGGCGTTGCTGTCAGCGAAAGCTCGTGGTCATTGTCCTTGATCGTAAGATCCGCTGAAGCTTCACGCTTGCTGCCGTCGACGTCTGCAATTAATTGCGCTGAAGCTTTCAATGTGATCTTCTTATGTTCTTCGAAGATCGTATCGCCGCCAGGAGTTATCGTGAAAGAGGTGAACTCCTCATCATCATTGGCGTCGATAGTTATTGTCAACTCGCCATCGGTAACCCCAGACGTTAACTCGTAAAAATCATCATCCGATGGTACTTCCACTGTAACTGTCGTGGGAGTGGTAAGCCTACCAGACTTATCGTCCATCAGATCAAGGGTTGCTGTTACGGTAATGGTCTGAGCCGTAGCTTGACCTTGAGCATCATCTTCATCTATCGACTCAGGGCTGACGGTCAACTTCAGGCCTGGCAGAATCTTGGCATCTACAACGGTGATCTTTGTACCGAGACCTGCTACAACGCTAGTACTGGCAATTTCAAGTGGGATATTCACTGAAGCATTGTAGTTTGTGTCATCGGGGCCGAACTCAGCATCGGGTGTCACCGTAATCGTAGACATACCTTCCGAATCACCTGCTTTGATCGTAATACTCAATAAGTCGTTACTAAAAACTGCGGCATCGCCTGTCAACGTATATCCATCCGTCGAAGCAGGTACTGACACCATAACTATGACCTGGCGCGGTGTCGGTCTTACTAGAGTTGCCTTGACGGCTACATCGGTTCCCGCACCATCTGCTTCGCGTTCAACAGTGGAATGTGAGACCGAAAGCGATACCTGGTGATCGTCGTCGGCAATGTTAACCTTGGCAGACTCTTCGCGTTTGCTGTCATCTACGCCGTCTACAAGTTGCGCCTTGGCCGTAAAAGTTACGTCGGTACCACCGGCCTCGAAAATGGCGTCATCGATAGGCGTGATGGTCACGCTGCCTTCACCCGATGTTCCCCCGGAAGGTATCGATATTGCGATTTCAGTACCGCTGAGGGCGTACTGTTCGTCGTTTTCCGATACCGTTACCGAAACGGCCGTGTTCGTGCCTAAGGTTACGCCTTCTTCAAGCGTCGCCGTCACCGTAACCCGCTGGCCACCGCCGTCTTCCATCACTGATTCCGGATCTGTGGACAGTACCAGTTTCGGCAACTTCTCGTCGTCCACAACCGTAATCGTGGCGGTATCGCGAAGAACCAGATCGCTTCCGCTACCGAGAGACACCGTGACCTTCTGATTGCCGTTCCAGGTATCGTTGTCCATCGGTGTGATATCGAAGCTGGCCGTACCTTCAGTCTTGTTCGCATCGATATCAATCTCGATGTCGCTCTCACTAAGACTGTAGAACGCCGAGTTTTCGGATATAGCCACGGGAACCGTGATATCCGTCCGACGAGCGTCCGTAAGCATAGCGGTTACAGTAATCTTCTTCTTACCGTCTTCTTCCTTTACGGATTTCGGAGACGCCGTCAACGTGATCTCATGGTCGTTATCCATGAGCGTCACGTCAGCAGAGGCTTCCCGCTCGGTGCTGTCTTCACGTTCGATCAGCGTGGCGGTTGCCTTCAGCGTGATCTTCTTGTGCTCTTCGAAGATCTCATCCGCATCGGGAGTAATTGTTAATTGGGTATTGGCTGCGCTTTCTGAGTCTCCGGATGGGATCGTGATGCTTAGTTCGGTTTCGTTCACTGTATAAAAATTATCGTCTTCCGGAACCTCAACCGTAACAGTCACCGCGTTACGCAACTCACCAGACTTGCCATCCATGAGATCTAATTCCGCCGTTACGGAAATGTTGGTGGCGTTTGCATTACCCTGGTCATCTTCTTCTACGAAAGACTCAGGTTCAACCGTCAACTTCAGACCGGGCAGAACCCTTGAATCTACGATAGTGACCTTGGTGCCAAGCCCAGCTACTACACTACTGTCATCCACGTTGAGCGGAATATCCAATGAGGCATCGTAGAATTCGTCAGTAGGGCCAAAATTCGATCCCGGTGTAACCGTCAACGTGACCGTTCCTTCCGTATCGCCCGCTGCGATCATGATGCTCAGGATATCGGTAGTGTCATTTAGATTTTCGGAATCCAACTCGTAACCTTCAATACCAGTCGGTGGTTCAGGCACCATTACCGAGACCATAACGTCACGTACAGCCGGCCTCACCAGCGTCGCCTTCACGGTCACTTCGGTCGCCATACCCATCTCAACCGTTGACGGTGTAGCAGACAACGATACCTGGTGATCGTCATCAACGATCGTAACCGAAGCGCTGTCCTCGCGCTTGCTGTCGTCCATGCCTTCGACCAGTGTCGCCTTGCCGGTAAAAGTTACCTTTGTGGCGGTGGCTTCGAAGACATTATCGGATACCGGGGTAATAGTTACACTACCCGTACCTGATTCACGACCGGCAGGAATCGAGATAGCGAGCTCCGTTCCACTAAGGCTGTACTGGTCATCATCTTCCGACACCGTTACGTTCACTGTCGTGCTCGTCGGAAGCAACACACCATCCATCAACTTAGCGGTTACCGTCACGCGCTGTCCGCCGTCACCCTCTGCAACGTTTTCAGGATCAACGGAAAGAGCAAGAGCAGGAAGCTCCTCGTCGTCCACCACCGTCACGGAGGCCATGTCACGGAGTACCAGGTTGCTTCGGTCACTGTCGACGTCGATCGTGACCTTCTGATTACCGTGATACATGTCGTTATCGACCGGAGTGATTTCGAAACTATCCGTACCTTTGAACTCTTCCGCATCGATGTCAATCATCAGCACGCTTGCGCTCAAGCCGTAGAAAGCCGAATTCTCGGAAATGGTCACTGGTACCGAAATATCGGTCCTGCGTGCATCCGTCAGTGTAGCCGTGACAGTAATCTTCTTGGTACCGTCTTCCTCATTCACGGAAGTCGGCGTCGCGGTCAACTTGATCTCGTGATCATCGTCTTCCAGCGTAATATCAGCAGATGCCGATCGCTTGCTACCGTCATCGTCTGCGATCAACTGCGTCGAAGCCGCAAGCGTAATCTTCTGATGTGATTCGAAAATCTCATTCTGCACGGGGGTAATCGTCAGGTTTCCAGTTCCCATACCGTTAGCGCCGATGTTAATCGTAATAACATAGTCGCCGTCTTCATTCAGCTGACCCTGGGTCGGTACATACTGAGTAATATCCTGAGGTACTACAACTGTTACCGTCGGAGGAGTAGCCACCAGGCCAGCTTTGCCGCCCATAAGATCCAGTTCCGCAGTAATTACTATTTCAAGATCACTACCCACGTCACTCTCGCCAATGTTATCATTGTCGACAGACAGCTTCAATCCAGGCAGAATCTTAGTATCCACCAGTGTTATCTTGGTTCCTACTCCAGTCAAGGTGCTGGACGGATCCACCATCAGCGGAATATCAACAGATGAACTATAGGTTTCATCATCGAAAGTACCCTCTGGATCAACCGTCAAAGTGACCGTACCCTTCGATTCATTCGCATTGACTGGAATCGTAAGAATGTCACCCTGAAGTGCTAGAGACGTCAG
The DNA here is from genome assembly GCA_965225915.1 of bacterium. Taxonomy (GTDB): domain Bacteria; phylum JAAXHH01; class JAAXHH01; order JAAXHH01; family JAAXHH01; genus JAAXHH01. The sequence continues at coordinate 2,526,164 of OZ245326.1, read as the reverse complement.
TGTGTATCCGGTCCTGGTGGTGGTGGCCGGCACCATTACCAGTACCGACAGGTTCCGGTTGGCAGGTCGCACCAGATTCGCCGACACGGCCACTTCCGTGGTCACATCACCCTTGATAGACGCAACGGAAACCGTAACAGCGACTTCGTGGTCGTCATCAATGATCGAAACCTTCGCTGATGCCGAGCGGTCGCTGTCATCGTCGCCCGCCACGAGTATCGCGGTAGCTGTGAACTCGATTTCAGTAGCGTCTGCTTCGAATACGCTATCCGCAACAGGCGTAATACTCACACGAGTCTGGCCTGAACTACTATTCGCAGGAATCGTAATCGAAAGAGCACTGGCAGTGGTGCTGTACTGGTCGCCGTTCTGGGACACAGAGACTGAAACCCGAGTCGCGGTAGGCAACAGGACGCCATCGTCCAGAGAGGCTGTCACGGTAATCCTGCGAGTACCCTGACCCTCACCAATCTCTTCAGGAGATACCGCAAGTTTGAGGCCGGGCAGTTTCTCGTCGTCCTTGATCGTGACGCTGGTCGGTCCGCGGTTCACAAGATCGGTTCCAGATCCAACTGCAATCTCGACCTTGATATCACCACCGAAGACATTGTCATCGACAGGGGTGACTTCAAAGGCGGCCGTCCCGCTGGATTCTCCGGCATCAATATCGATACCGAGGGAAGACCTGTTCAGAGAGTAACCGGATCCCTGGACAATCGTCACCGGAATCGTAATGTCTTTGACAGGCGACGTGGTCACCAAGGCCGTCACGGTGATCCGCTTCGCACCGCCATCCTCATCGATAGCATTAGGCGCCGCCGAGATAGAAAGCTCGTGATCGTCGTCTTGAATCTCGAGGGCGGTAGAAACGACGAACGCGTTCGTATGCTCACCAGAAATCGTGAGCTTCTTGAACGCCTCGAAGATCTGGTCGTCTTCGGTGGTTATTGCAAACGTGACGGTGCCTGTTATTGACGCAATATTTATGGTGAGTTCTAACGTTCTGTCTTCATCACCGGCATTCCAAGTAGTCCCTTGAGGATTAGACAATGTGAAATTGTCTTCTTCGTCATTGGGTACTGAAATGGTAATGACATCGACAAAATCTGGCGCCGTTCCTTCTGTTGCAGGCGCCACCGGGGGGGCCAACGGCCTGGTCGCTGTTACGGTGATGGTCGTGTTATCCGATGCATCCTCACCGATCGATTCCGGACTCACCGTCAGCGTGATCTCTCGCTGCGCCGCGGCTTCTTCGACGCTGATCAAACTACCAGCCAGGGCAAACGTCAGCATGAACGCCAAGCTGTAAACGCTTGAAGCACGTATAGAATTCTTGAACCTGGAAATATACCGCATATGTAAATTCTCCTTAAACCTTAATATAAAGGATGGATGATCACACTTATCTATACGCTTGACGCTTGCGGAAATGCCGGCATGATCAGACCGGGATTCCCGTCGGGAGAATGCAACGTGAGAACGAAGTCCTGTTTCAAGCCGCAACGAACTTACACACATAAATTGATTCTCCTTGATAGGCGTGCTTGCAGTCGAATGAGAACCGCTCCTACCGAAATGATCTAAGGCCATGCCTGAACCTGTAAACATGCGAAAACCGCTACCCGTTATCCTGCAACTTTACCAAGAGGTGCAAGGGTACCGCTTTCTTCACCGTGTGTTAATGCTGCTTTCCGTAATCGAAACCCCTTCGGAAAACAAGACTTAGTATATATTGGCCGTACTACAAAATCAAGTAAATTATCCCGTAAATGCGCCAAAGTCAATAACTTTTTTGTATTTTTGCCGTGTGTTGTGACGTGTGTTGGATAGATCATGGAACAGTCTACTCGCTCCCCATTCTTAAATCAAGTATTAATTTTCGTAAATGTATCCCTATCGTTCCAGCAGGAACGCCCCGGCCATGGCGCCGGCGGCGCAGATGCTGACTAGGCCGTAGCGGGCGTCGCGCCGCGCCATCTCGTTCGCAAGGGTCGTCAGGATACGGGTTCCCGTCGCCGCCCAGGGATGGCCCACGGCGATGGAACTGCCGTCGACGTTGACCCGGTCCCAGTCTACCTCTCCCGTGGGCGCTCCCTTCCAGCCCCGTTCCCACGCAGCCGCGCTGGCCAGGGCCTGGGCCGCGAAGGCCTCGTGGATCTCGATGAGGTCCATGTCGTCCATCGTCAGGTTGCGTTCCTCCAGGAGCCGCGGCACGGATATGGCCGGGGCCATGAGCAGGCCTTCGGCCGGATCGAGGGCGGCGTAGGCCATGCCCCCTATGAAGGCCAGGGGCTCGTGTCCGCATTCGGCGGCCTTCTCCTCGCTCATCAGCACCACCGCCGCAGCACCGTCCGTCACTGGCGACGAATTGCCCGCGGTGAGCGTGCCGTTTTCAGGATCGAAGATCGGCTTCAGCGAAGACAGGGCCTCCAGCGACGTGTCGGCCCGGGGACCGGAGTCGAACGTCTCCCCGGCGAGGGGGTGGATCTCCCCGGCCAGCTTCTCCCTTGCGGCCACGGCGTTCTGGTGACTGGCCAGGGCCACCTCGTCCTGGCGCTCGCGGGGAATGTCCCATTCCTTGACGGTCAGTTCCATGTGCTCGCCCATGGTCAGTCCCGTGGACGGCTCGCGGAAGAGATCCAGCGATGCCCGGGTCAGTGAATCCACCCCACCGGCCAGCCCGGCCTCGATGCGGCCTCCGGCAATGGCGTCGGCGATTACGGTGACGGCCCGCAGCCCGGTGATGCAGTAGGATGCCACGGTATAAGCCTCGGCGCCGATCGGCAGCCCGGCCTCGAAGACCAACTCCCGGGCCAAGTTGGGTTTGAGCGGGTCCGGCGTCATGGTACCGAAAGCCACGGACTCGATCAACTTCGGATCGATCCCGCTCCGGTCGAGCGTGCCCCGGACGGCGTGGACGGCCATGGCCAGGGAATCCAGATCCGCGAAGGACCGGTTCGATTTTACAAAAGGCGTGCGTCCGCCGGCGACGATGGCGACGCGCTTTCGGCTCATGTCTTTGGTCTCTTGTAATGCGACTGGTCTTGCCGCACTCAGGTCTCTTGCGATGCGACGGTCGTGCCGCACTGTGCTGTATTTCAGGGTATATAAATGGAATTACTAAATATATAATAAGTCAAGATATGTTTACTAAATAGTGTTGAGTACCCGTGGCATAAGTCAAGACCTGTTTTTTCATCGCTGACTGAGTATCCGGTTATTTATGCATACGTTTGGTATGGATGTCTGTCAAGCACATCCATTATGCAAGCCTACCAGGCAACTCCATCCTGCCCGTTAATCGGTCCGCTATGATCGCCCGGTTGGTAGCCGGTCGTGCTCGAACGACACAGTCCTCAATATATTCGACTGCGGATGCATGACGATGGTTGGAGGGGATATCGCAAACCTGAAGGATCACCACTGCGATTTTTAAATCACTTACATGCGAGATCTCTCGATAAATTACGACTGAAGTAAGAAGAACCCAGTTCGGTACCGGATTCGGATTGTGAACACAAACCAGGGAACATCATGTACAGGAAACTGGCGATCGTCATTCAGGCCGCGACTTTTGTCGGCATGCTCGTTGTAGCGGCAGTCACCTGGCACAACGAGTCTACAAACGAATTACGCGCTGAAATGCGGGAGGGATTCCAGGCTATCCGGGCCGAGATGAAGAGAGAACATGAGGCGATCAGGAATGATATCCACGACTTAAACGGTAGGCTGGGACGCGTCGAGGGACAGCTTAGGATTTTGACACAGGAACGGGAGTGAATGCATGGACATCTTCATCGGTTTGCTGCCTGGCCTCTCCCCTACAGGAAGCGTCGTCCTGGTTTATTCTGCCTGCTTCAACTGACCTCGCAGCGTACGGCGGATCAACTTTCCAGAAGCGGTATGGGGTAGTTCCACCGCGATCTTCACATCGTAGATCTTGAAGAGCGGATTCAGCCCGGCAGAGATTTTGGCCTGGAGTTCCTCTTTCAAAGCTTCGGTATTGAGATCCGCTGCTGGATCGAGGTCAGAGATTGAGTCGAGGTCGGAGATTGGGACGGGGTCAGAGATTGCGACGGCATAGACGCTACCGGGTTCGGGAACAATGAAGATGACCATCCGTTCGGCGCCCTCCCCCTCGGGCTGCAGGGCCACGGCCGCGCTTTCGTAGACCTCGGGATGGCCGTCCACGATCCGCTCCAGTTCCAAGGGGCTGACCAGGATACCGCCCAGGTTCATTCCGTCGTCCGCCCGTCCCTGGGCTCGAAAGTACCCCCGGTGCAGGCGCTGTGCGTGGTCTCCGTGGCGGCGCAGGACCTCGCCGCGGGTACCAGGCGGACAGCCGGCGTAGTAGACTTCTTCGTGATCCCCGTTGAGCAGTTGTTGCGACATGCCCAGGGCCGGGGGGCTGAGATAGAGTTCCCCGGTTCCGCCTTCCTCGACCTCCCGCCCTTCTTTGTCCAGGATGATGAAATCCACCCCCAGGTTCGCCGTGGTGAAGGTCGCGGGCGAGCAGGGTTGGAGGACCGTGCAGGCCAGGTGGCCGCCGCCGATCTCCGTGCCGCCCAAGTATTCGATCACCGGCGCGCGGTACCCGGCGCGGCTCATGAGCCACAGGTAATCGGTACGGCTGGCGGGTTCGCCCGTTGAACTGAAGACACGGATCGAAGACCAGTCGACGCCGTCGGTCGCGCCGCTGTGCCTCCAGTTCCGTACCAGGGAAGGAATGACGCCCAGCATGGTGACGCCGGCGCGCTGGATGAATCGGGGGTAGCCGCCTTCGCTGGTCGTATCGGGGTACAGGGCCATGGCTGCGCCGTTGACCAGGGTGGCGTAGATGAGCCACGGCCCCATCATCCACCCGATGTTGGTCGGCCAGGCCGTCACGTCTCCGGAACGGATGTCCTGGTGGTAGTAGCCGTCCATGGCGCCTTTCAGGGGCGTCAGGTGGGTCCACGGTATGGCCTTCGGGTCGCCGGTGGTACCGGAGGAGAACAGGACATTGGTTGTCCGGTAGGGGTCGCCCGTGACGGATTCGAAGGTGTCGTCGCTGGAGAAGAGGTCGGGCCAGGAGATATCTCCGTCGCGAAGCCGGGGTTCGTTTTCACCCCATCCGGATGACTGTTCATCCTGGGGAGATGCCTGGTCGTCCTGGAGGAATGTATGGTCGCCGGTGGGCACGACGATCACCGTGGAGGCGCCGGCCTCAACCACCGTGTCGTACAGAGGGATGGTCTTGCCGCCGCGGACTATGTGGTCCATGGTGACGACGCAGTCCGCGCCGGCAATGGCCATGCGGCTGCGCACCTCGGCCGCCGGGAAGCTGTCGGCGATGGACACCACCCTGGATCCCGCCCGGATGATGGCCAGGTAGGCGGTCACGCACTCCAGGGACAAGGGCATGTAGAGGGCAATGGCCCGGTCGGGCGCCAGACCCCGGTCGACGAGACCGTTGGCAAATCGGTTAACGAGGCGCTCCAGTTCGCCGTAGGTGATGACCGAAATGGCCTTGGAGCCCGGACCCGGGGCAGTGTTGGTGTCCAGATCCGGATTGGTATCTGAGAGCGTGCAGATGTCCTTCGTGGGCGTGATAACCGCCGGGCGGTTGGGGTCGTCGGTAAAACAGCTGTCGACGATGTTCATTTCCGTGCCGGGCAGCCACCGGGGCTGGCGCACGCCGCCGGCCAGGTCCAGGATCGTGTCCGGCGGACGTGTGAATACCACGCCGAGTCGCTCGAGGGTATGGGTCCAGAAGGCGGGGCGGTCCCGGACTGACCAGGCGTGGAAATCCTCGTAACGGTCGATTCCCTCGGCATCCATGCTGGCCTTCAGGTTCGATCGGCGGACGATCTCCTCGTCGGGCGTCCAGGTGGGGGGAGGACCGTCCTCGGGCCGGCGTCCGTCGAAGATACGGTGGTATGCCTCCAGGTGGGACTCGAAGGGCAAGGACTCGCGGCGGGTCCGATCGACGAACGTACGCCAGGCACGATCCTGTTGCGCAGGATCAGCTTGCACGGGATCGGCTTGAGCGGAATCGGCTTGAGCGGAATCGGCTTGAGCGTGACCGGCGCCTTTCTGCGTCACGCTCAGGTCTTCGCGCTGCGCGGGGCCGGATCCTTCGCGTCCCTGGCTGGATGTCATGGATCCGTCTCCCGCACTCAGTCCACCAGGATCATCTTCAGGCACACGGCCATGGGAATGTCGGCCACGACGCCCGAGAGATGAAGGTGGCCCGTTTCGGGATCGAGGCGATGGTACGTGACCGTATCCGAGCTCTGGTTGCCGACGAGCACGAAGCTGTTCGTCGGGTCGATGCCGAAATTGCGCGGGTTCTCGCCGCCGGTGGGCACGATGCCGAGGAGGGACAGGCGGCCCGTGTCCCCGTCCACGGCGTACATGGCGAGGCTGTCGTGGCCGCGGTTGGAACCGTAAAGGTACCTGCCGTCGTCGGTGATGTGGATGTCCGCCGTGTGGCTGACCTCGTCGTAGTCATCAGGCAGCGTCGGCACGGTCTCGATCTCGGCGAGCGTGCCGGCCTCGGCGTCGTAGTCGAAGGCGGTGATCGTGTTGCCCATTTCGTTGATGACGTAGGCGAACTTCCGGTTGGGGTGGAACTCGATGTGCCGGGGGCCGGATCCGGGCGGTACGGACGCCTCTCCGTGGGGGCTCAGCACCGCGGTTTCCGGGTCGAGGGCGTAGATCATCACCTTGTCGGTGCCGAGGTCCGGCGAGAAGACGAAGTTGTAGTCCAGGTCGTGGCGGATCATGTGAGCGTGGGGCTCCTGCTGGCGGCTCTGGTTGACGCTAGAGCCGGTATGCTGGATCACCGAGGCCGCCTCGCCCAGGGAGCCGTTGTCGTTCACGGGATAGGAGGAGACGGACCCGCCGCCGTAGTTGGCCACGAGGACGGCCCTGCCGCTGCGGTGCACGTCGATGGAGCAGGGTCCGCTGCCGTGGGTCGACCGGCTGTTCAGCGGAGTGAGCGTACCGGACGCGTCCACGGCATAGGCGAAGACGCCGCCGTGGGGATCGCCCGTCTCGCCGACGGCGTACAGGAAGCGGGCGTCGGGCGTCAGGGCCAGGAAGGACGGGTTCGTGATGCCGCCCACGTGGCTGACGTATTCCATGACACCGGTGTCGGTGTCGACGTCGTAGACGTAAATACCCTTGCTGGTGGTCTGGGTGTAGGTGCCGACGAATACGCGTACGGTCATGGCGGTCTGTGACATTTATCTTACTCCTTCAGTGTGGGTAATCTATAAATGTGTGTCGAAATCGATTGTGGGAGTATAGACGGATAATGAAATTGTAGCTTTGGGGAAGGTATTCACCTCGTGCAAATGCGGTTGTGATCTGCTTTCACATCGATTACCATTATCGTACATCTGATTTCTTTGTCCATAGTTTTTCCGTGTATTCCCGACTATATAAAAAAGACTGGTTGGTAATGCATATTGATTGCCAGTTGCTTACGGTTGTACATTTCTATGCCGGCAGGATCAGGAAATGAACGATGACAGACTGGTGAGAGATACCGAAGAGTTGATGGAAGAGGTCTACTTCAAGGACCGTAGTGTCAAGGGTCGACTGACCTGGCTTGAACGGTCGGACGATAACATGCGAGCGCTGATAGAGTACAACGCGGAACGATTGAAAAACATGGAGCGCGATTCCAGGTGGACGAGAAACCTTATGTTAACCGGATTTCTCGCCATTATCGGCCTCATGATCACCAGTACAGTCACACTGCTGTTGAAGTGATCGAAGGAGATCGGCATGTCAGAGAAAAAAGGCAGGGTGCTCAACCAGGATGTCGCTGAGCATCTTAAGAATACACTGATGGAATTGTTACATGACGAACAGGTTGTTACCCTGGGCCTCGAGATCAACGTCAAGCTGGCCAGCGGTTATCGAGACCAGGCATGGTTCAGTTGGAAGCATCCGATACTAACAAATACAACTTCAGATTCATCTTCCGCTACTACTCCCACCCCAGGAATCTGACACACCAGGGCAGTCGTTTATCCATCGTCAACCCTGACAGCGGCCTTAGGCTCGGCAGCCCGCGCTGCCCCGACTGGCTCCGTTGTTCCGACGACTGCCGTTATTCCGCCGACCGCCGTTACTCCATCAGTCACTGTTACTCCACCATCCGCCGCCGCCACGTTCCCCAATCCTCCTGGGGGGCGTACCCCAGGATGCGTTCGGCCTTTTCCAGGCTGTACTGACCCGGTCCGCAGTGGCTGTGCAGGTTGAAGGCCTGGTAGAATCCGGGCACCGAGGGGAGTTCGAGGCCCTGGCGGCAGGCCACGGCGAGGTCGTCGTAGATGATGTCGAACCCCTTGACGGATTCACGCAGGACGGGCTCCGTGGGACGCGGCCTGAGACCCTGGAACAGGTAGCAGACCGTATGAATCTCGTACCGACGTGCAAAACTCCTGACGATCTCGTTGGACAGGTGCTTGGTCAAGAGGTAGTAATCGGAGGACGGCACGTCAGGCGCTTCGACCGGGATGTCCATGTCGTGGGTGTACCAATCCAGCGTCTGGCCCGGACCCGTGTGGATCACCTTCTTGATACCGGCGTCGGCCACCGCCTTCATGATATTCCAGGCCCCGATGGTATTGACCTGGAAGCTGAGCACGGCGTCGTGACGGAGGACTGTGAAGTTCATCACGGCATCTACGCCCTCCATGGCCTCGCGGACCTGGACGTAGTCGCGGACGTCGACGGTTTGGACCGGCTTGCCGTCGGGATGGTCCTTGATGTCGGCCAGCCTCAGGTCGTAATCCTTCTCCAGCGCGGGGATGATGTGGGGCGCGATGAGCCCGGACGCGCCGAGCAACAGTACAGATTCCACGACCACTCCTCAGTCCTGCCAGTTCGCGGCGAAGTTGTGGACCGGCGCGTAGCCCAGCCCGCGGGCCTGGTTGATGAGGTACTTGGGATTCTCCAGGTCGGCGCAGACGTGGTGCATGGCCCAGCGGCTCGTCCACCAGACCTGGTCCGAGGCGTCGCGCTCCAGGGCCAGCCGGAATGCCTGGGCAGCGTCGCGGTAGTCCAGCCACAGCAGGTCTGGCGCCTGCTCGGTTACTTCCTCTTCGCTGACCAGCTTGCCCAGCCGCAGACCCGTGATCGTCACCATGTAGTCCCGGGCGAATTCCCGGGCGGTGTGTTCTCCCAGGTAACGGGACATTTCGGGCATGTCGGGCTCGGGAAGCGGCTTCCACAACTCGCTGATGTAGACGTCGTCGGGATAGGACCGGAATAGATCGAGGGTCCCGCCGTAGACGAAGCGCTTCACGCCGGCTTCCACACCGGCCTTGAAGAGCTGGTGGGTGCCCCTTGTGGCCAGTTCAAGAAGGTGCTGTTCGCGGGCTACCTCGGAATCCGGCATGTTCTGCGGCGGCTCGCCGGTGTGGATGATGGCGTCCATACCACGGACCGCCCGCCACACGGCGTCCTGGTCCAGCAGGCTGCCCTCGAAGGCATCGCCGTCTTCGGGTGCATTGGGTGCTTCGACGGGCGATTCATCCATGAGGCGGAGCCGGTGGCCTTCCACAGCTTCGGCCACGGCCTGGCCCAGTCGGCTCGCAGCGCCGGTGATCAGGATGTCCATGGGTGCTCCTTTACCGTTTTAACAACTACCTTTATTAAAACTACGTGCGAGATTCTCACTGTTTTACCGACAAATATATGCAAGGTCACCACGGCGACCTTCCCGCGTGCGTCCTGGTGGTGCTGTCCTGACCGACTTGACCACTTCAGGCCTTCGTATCTTCGAAGGTCCACAGAGCCAGGGCCGTGCCTCCCAGCACGCGGGCCATGTCTTCGGGAGCGATAAACGGCATCTCGTCGCGGACCACCGAGAGGGTTTGGCCGTATTCTGCGCTCGATAGGCAGACGGGCCAGTCGGTGGCCCACATGATGCGGTCACCACCGAAGGCCTGGTAAACCGCTTTGACCATATCGTGGGTATCCCGCCAGGGATAGCCTTGCTTAGAAATGGAATGGGTATGGCTGATCTTCACGTATACTCTTGGATATCGAGCCAGGTCCAACACGGCCTGGATCTCTTCCGGACGATCGGGCCGTGCGTCCGCCATGTGGTCCACGACCACGTCGAGATCCGGGAACCGGTCGAGCAACCTGGCGAGGTCCGGCAGGCGTCCGGACCGCGTGAGCATGAGAAGCGCTACATTCAGCTCCTCGGCGCACCGGAAGATCGGCGGCATGAATGGACCTCGGAACCAGTCGCCCTCCGGTCCTTCGGAGGGGCTGAGCCGCACCCCTTGGAACCCGTGCTCCCCGACCCAATAACGGAGGTGATCAGGCGCGGCCGGATCTTCGGGGTTGACGCGGCAGACACCCGCGAACCGGTCCGAGTATTTGCGCAGGACGTAGGAAACGTAGGTGTTGTCCCAAAGGTAGCCTATGTATTGCACCAGGACCGTCTTGTCCACGCCGTGCCGGTCCATCAGGTCGAGCAGCATCTCGGCGGTCCGATTCTCTAAGGCCGGGTTCTCTTTCTCGGTCGGCCAAGGGAAAGCAGGATCGTTGATCCAGATGTGGGTGTGGGGATCGATGATGCGCAAGTGTGCTTACCGCCCTGAACTAAGAGCTTATATGTGCTGTCATATCCAACATCGAAATTGAATTGCAATAAGTTGAATCGACAGAGGATTTAATCAAGGAGAAAGTGAGGAGTCATTGGTATGGAAAGACAAAACCTGATCCTGGGGCTTCAGGCTGTATCGGCTTTCGGTATCCTCGTGATTGGCCTGTTAACCTATTTCGGTCAGTCCACCGATGATCTTCGCGAGGAAATGAGGGAAGGATTCGCTTTGACTCGGTCGGTAATGAAGGATGAGTTCATTGCCATCAGGAAGGAGATGAAGGATGAGCTTGTATCCACCAGGAAGGAGATGAAGGATGAATACACGTCCGTCCGAACAGAAATGAGAGAAGGATTCACTTCCATCCGAACGGAATTGAAGGACATAAACACTCGCCTGGCACGTATCGAAGGTTATCTCGGGATGACAGAAGAGTTGATAAGGCCAGTGCCTTGAGCACTATGGAGTAGACCGACTCAGCCCCTCCGCACAAACTTCTGCAGCCGGGCGTCGGCCTGCACTTCCCCTACATAAAGATCGCCGTGTGAGTCCATCCAGATGCCATGGGGACACCCGGCAAACTCGCCGGGTCGGTCGCTGCGCTGTCCGCCGCCCCAGCGGCTGAGAAGCTCGCCTTCCAGGGTGTAGATACCGACCTGCTGGTCGAGTTCGGCCACGTAGACCACGTCTTCCACCGGATCGAAGTGGGTCGTGTCGGGCTTGGCGGGCACGGAGCGTTCCTCGAGATAGTTGCCTTCAATGTCGAAGAGTTGGATCCGCTCGTTGGTTCGGTCGCACACCCACAGCCGGTCGTAGCGGTCGATGCGCACGCAGTGGCTTAGTTCGAACTCGCTCGGACCCGACCCCCATCCGCCCCAGGAATGAATGTGGTTGCCCTCGGCGTCGTATCGATGTACCCGGGCATTTTCATACCCATCGGAAACATAGATGTCACCGTTACCTGCGACGGCCGCATCCGTGGGCTTTCGGAAGGCGTCTCCGTCCCGGGCTGAGGGCTCCCCGGGCGTGCCGATGGTCAGCACCAGGTTGCCGTCCGAGTCAAACTTGCGGACGCAGTGATCCAGCCAGTCGGTCAGGAAGATGTTGTCCTCGTCGTCTATGTAGATACCGTGGGCGTCCTTCAATATGCCGTCCCCGATCGTTTTGACGAACCGGCCGTCCCGGTCGAAGACGATCAGGGGATGTTCGCTCCTGGAATAGACGTACACCTGGTCCTGTGAATCGCATGCCACGCCGGTGATCCATCCGAAGGACCAACCCTCGGGCAGCTGTCCACCAGTCTTCATGGACTTCGTATGTGTACGCCATTGCTGCCGAAACTCATAAGCGCACCTCTCCCTCTTCAGGTTGTGATTATCTGACTCTTTTGTACAGCGCGGCCCGTCTTCAGTTCCCGGTGTCGCAACTCTGACCGCCCCGATGCTGTGCGGCGGCTTCCACCGCCGACACGATGTGCACGACCCAGCCGTAGCCGAACGACCACAGCACGACGGCGAGGACGAAGTGCACGATCGCATGCGTCCTGCGGCCCTGGTACATCTGGCCCAGACCGGGAATGATCAGACTGCCTAGGAAAGCGCCAAACCTGGCGCCTGAAATCATTCCTCAAAGCATGATTGTCTCCAAACGGGCACGCGCGAAACGCACGGCCCTTACCCTTGTGCCGTAACCCTGTGGGCCTGCTTGGGATTCCGGTTCTGCTCCTTCAGGGCCGCGACCCAACTTTCGGCCCAGGCCTCGTGATCGATAAGTACCCTCTCGGGGTTTGACCGGCTGCGCACGCAGAAGTCGGGGAAGAAGGGTCTTCCCGTAGGCTCGCCGTAGGCTACGTACCGCAGGTCCAGGCTCCAGCGGACATCCCACTCCGTCAGGTTCGGCGTGGAACGGTGGGGGGTGTATTGGCTCAGGAAAACCACCCCGCCCTTGCGTACTTCCGCCGGTTCCGCGTCGGTCTCGGGCATGAGGTCCGTCCTGATTCGAGTGCCGCCGTCCGACACGTGGGAGAGATGGCCCGTTTTAATCACATCCGGGATCACCTCCAGGCATCCCCGTTCCACCGTGGCGTCCACCAGGGGAAGCCAGCAGGTAAGCGCCAGGGTGCGGTCCGTTTCCGCCCAGCTCACGCCCGAATCCTGGTGCCAGGGTACGTTGTAAGAAGGACTGGCGTCCAGGCGGGACGGCGGCTTGCCCCGCAGGTGTTGGATGGGCGAACAGGTGATTTCGGGGCCGAGGAACGATTCCACGGCGTCGAGCAGGTTGTCGTTTCGCAGGAAATCGAAAACCGGCTTCGCCCTCAGGTCGTAGATGTCCATGCCGCGGCCGATCTCCGTGCTCTGGGCGAACAGCCGGGCGTAACGCGTAATGAAGGGCTCGTCCTCGTAAAGGTCGGTGATCTTGCCCTCCGCCTGCAGGTCCCGCGCTTTCCAGTCAATGAATTCGGACATGGTGTCAATCACGGGATCCAGGTCGGCATCGGTCAGCACGTCCTCGACGACGAGCACTCCGCGGTCTTGAAACTCATCCTGTTGCGCGTCGGTCAGGGCCATGAGCGTTCTCCTTGGCAATCTTTCGAGATCTCTATGTGATATTTGATTTCTGACGGGGTGTTTCGGAAAACATAATCGACTTTTCGTTCATTGGCAACTGTCGAAGAAAGGAGCACACAAGAAAACCAGCGCCAGGTATTTCAGTTCCTCGGAATCTCTAGTCGCCCAACGATTCACCGATTCCACGCCGCGCCGTCCGGCACCCCTCGGCTGATCACTATGTCCACATTAAGGTCGGGCGAAGCGCGCCTGGAAACCCGATTGGATAAGCCCGGATCGGCGGGATCTCTCACAAATCCCCGGATCCTGCCGGAGGCATTGTCCAGAATCAGCGCGACTGCACTGTTGCCTTCTCTTTCTATTTCAACAAAGCCTTCAGGACCTGAAAGCGTTATGTGCGACAGGCGATCGGCCCATTCAGAACGGACGGGCACCACAAACGCGAAGGCGCCTCCGTCGCCGTCGGCAACATCGGGCATATCGAAGCGCAGGGTGAACAGCACGTTTCCGTAAGCGTCTTCCCCGGAGATCTTGTACGGCCCGCTGGATCCCGGGACCGTTGAAGGAGCGTCCACGGCGAAAGCAGGCTCGAGTACGAGTTCCCCCGCGCTGTCCAGGCCGCCCCATAGCAGCAGAGAGTGGCCGGTATCTGCGGTGTTTGGGGAAATCGTGACAGGCAACTCTTCATCGCTCAAGCGATATCGTATCGCTTTTCTGAATTGGAAATCGCCGATCCACGAAGGCCAGCAGTTCGTCATCAGATCTGGCGTATCGGGAGGTATCAGACGGTTTGAGCGCAAATCGTAGCCCCAGGAACCGATGGCCCCGTCCTCGTGGGGATAGTCGTTTCTGACGGGATATCCGTGTCCGCAATCGGCGTGCCCGAGGTTCATGTTGTGGCCGAGGGCATGTGCAATGACACGGTCATGGACCCGGATAAGACTCAGGTAGCCGGGTTGTTCCGCAATACCTGAAAAGTGAGTGGGACCGGAAACCCGGTGCAGGACACCCATGTAATGCCTGCTGGAACCGTCCATGGTACGGGCGGCGCCCAGTTCACGGAATAGCACGTTCGCTTCGGACCGCTTGGCGACCGGGTCCACCGAAGTCCACAACGGCTCACGCACCGTGAAATCAAAATCCCCCATCGGCAGGAGGTCGCGCGTCATTCGAAACAGTTCATCGTCCCTGGTCAGTCCGGTGGTTTCCAATATGACAGCGTAGTCCGGATCTTCGCTCCAGAGAAGGGGTACCAGGGTCAGGTCCAGGTTCGGTATCTCTCGAACATCCACGCTGGTACGTCCAGTTTCAGGGTAACGGCCGCCTACGTCGATTCCCGGGGCGAGCGTTCCATCGGGATCGACCTCGACCACCAGTTCCAGCCCGGGTACGATCACTTCCCCCGGCACAAGCGCATTGGCCGAATTCCCGAGCGAGTTCTCGTCGATCCGCACGGGTACGTTGTCGCCCCTCGCGGGTATCTCAACCTTGTGTATCTCCGCACCCTCCCCGAAGAACGTGACCCGGACCGGCGGCATGTTGGCGACGACGCCATCGGTAGTGAGAAACACACGCAGCAACGCGGGCCGGCCGGCCACGAGCGGTACGGGGTCCTGCAGCGTCTGGGTCACCTGGGTAAGGGAGGCCAATGCCCGGAACTCGGACGGGCAGCTGGCGCCGTTTCGATCCGGAATGCCCTGGAACCAGGACTGGAACTGATCATCCAGAGGTACGCAGATACTCGTATCCTGCAAATGAAACTTGTTCAGGTCGAGCCGGATGACCCCACTCGGCAAGGCGCCGGCCATGCCGCTGTTACCGGTTAAATCAAGCTCTCTGAGTGCGGTGAGGTTCCCGAATGTCCGCGGGATTTTCCCCGTCAACCTGTTGCCAGCCAGGTTCAGGCTTTCAAGGGTGGAAAGATCACCCAACGACGGGGGTATCTCGCCGCTCAATGCGTTTTCACTCAGTAGCATCTGCCGAAGACCGGACAGTCCGCCGAGAGAAGGCGGCATGCCGCCTGAGAGTTCGTTCCCGTGCAGGATCAACTGTTTGAGGCTGGGAAGTCCGCCAAGTTCGGCGGGAATACCGCCTCTAAGGCGATTGGCACTGAGATCCAGCGACTCGAGACTAGCCAGGCCACCCAGCGCCGGCGGGATACCGCCCTCGAATCGGTTTCCCGAGAGAATCAGCGTTTTCAGATTTGAGAGATCACCCAGGCTGGACGGTATAGCACCGGTGATCGAGTTGCCTGCCAGACTCAATACCTCGAGATGGGCGAAACTTCCAGCGAACGGATGGACAGTCCCCACCAGATTGTTGCCGTCTAAATCCAATCCAACGATGCGGCCCGCTTCGTTGGTCGTAATGCCATACCACTGTGACAGGGGACGATCACTGAGCCATTGGTTGTTGTTTCGCCACCGTGCGCCGCCCAGACTTTTGTACAGGGCGACGAGCGCGTCGCGTTCTTCCGGCGCTGCGCACGATGATACCTGTCTGTCCGGAACGGAAAGAAGCCACTGCTGAAACACATCGTCGGTGAATGCACACAGACCCGTACCGGCAAGCTGGAGGCTTTCAAGCCGCATTCCGGTTATCTCTACCGGTAGAGGTCCCGTAAGACCCATGTTGTTTTCGAGATGCAGGCTGCGGAGGGACGGCAGTCTCGCCAACTCGCTGGGTATCGTGCCAACCAGGTTATTATCGGAGAGGTCCAACGCGGTAACCCGGCCTTGTTCGTCGATTGTCACGCCGTACCACTGATCCAGGGGTAGATTGCTTTGCCAGTTTGTATCTACCTCCCAGTCCGGGCCGCCTGTCGCGTGATACAGGACGGTCAGGATGCCACGATCCACAATCAGCGTGCCGCATCGGTCGATGGTTCTGTTCCGTAAGCCTGCAAGCCACGCGCTAAAGTCCGCGTCATTTGGTGCGCACACCTGTGTACCGCTGAACTCGATGCTCTCCAAGTTCTCAAGATGGAGAAACTCGCGGGATAAGCGACCGATCAGGCCCGGATTGTCGTATAGACTCAGGATCCGTAGATTGGATATCTGCCCGTAAGAGTATGGAATGGGACCGGTCAAACGATTTCTACCCATATTCATGCTATTGAGGTTGGTCAGTTGACCCAGTTCGGGAGGGAGGACGCCGGACAGATGGTTCCTGGTCAGGTGCAGATTCAATAGCTTTCGCAACCCACCCAATTGGGGCGGAATGGTTCCGGTAAGCCCGTTGAAACCCAGTTCAAGGTACTGAAGGCCGGTAAGGTTTCCGAGTTCCGTTGGGATCTCGCCGGTTAACTGGTTGGAACTCAGAAACAGACCCCTGAGTAAGGCCAGCCTTCCCAGTTCCGGGGGTATCTCGCCGGTCAATGCGTTGCGGTTCAATCTCAGCCAACTCAGCGAGACGTTCCGTCCAAGTTCCGGCGGAATGGAACCGGTCAATTTATTGTTATTCAAACTCAGAAACTGGAGATTCGAAAGCTGTCCCATTTCGGATGGTATTGCGCCTGACAGCAGGTTATCGTATGCATTAAAATTGGTGAGAGATTCCAGCTGGCCCAGCTCGGGCGGTATGGAACCGATGAGCGAGTTCTTATCGATCCAGATCTCTTCGAGGTCAGCGAGATAGCCGATTTCGGAAGGGATCCTTCCTGTCAATCCATTGCTCGCCAAGTGCAGTATCCTGAGAAAGGTAAGCTGCCCCAGTTCTCCCGGAAGCGTACCGTTAAGGTTGTTGCTGCCAAGCCTCAGATGCGTCACCCTGGCGTTTGTGTCGGTATTGACTCCGTGCCAGGTGTTCAACGGCATTTCGCTGAGCCAGTTGGTGTTGTCTATCCAGTCCGCCCCATTGGTCGCGTGGTACAGCGCCACCAGGGCATCGCGGTCCGGGTCCAACCTCCCGCACTCCGCAACACGGGCATCCTCTATATCGGCCAGCCACGCCTGCATCGCGGGTTCGTCCGGTATGCACAGTTGCGTCCCCTGCAGGAGCAGGGCGTCGAGACGAAGGTCGGTGAACGACGCGGGCAGGGGACCTGCAAGGTCGAAGTTATGGTACAGGTGCAGCCAGACGAGGTTCGCTAAATTGCCCAGTTCCTCGGGGAGTGCGCCCGTCAGCCGGTTTCTGTCGAGACACAGGTGAACCAGGTTGGTCAGTTGACCCAATTCCGGCGGGATATCCCCCGATAGCTGGTTTTCGTACAGATAAAGATGGGTGAGGCCGCTAACCAGGCCTAGCTCGGGCGGTATAGGACCTGTCAGGCGATTGCCGTTGAGCGCCAGCCCCTGGAGGCTTGACAATTGGCCGAGTACGGGTGGAAGGGATCCTGAGAGGTTGTTGTTCGAGAGATTCAGTGACGACACCCGGTTGTCATCGCCGATCGTCACCCCGTGCCATTCGTCCAGCGGTTCGTTGCTGAGCCAGTTCGTTTGCGTATTCCAGTTCGTGCCGTTCCACGCGTTGTACAGCATGGTGAGCAGCGGTCTGTCCGGATGCGTAACCGTGATGCGCGCCGCGATGTGCACGTCGCCTGCCGAGGCCGTGATATCCGCTATACCTTCGCCAACCGCTCGAACCAGGCCTTCCGAGTCCACCACGGCCACCGACTCGTCCGATGAGGTCCATTCAATGATGGCGCTGGCTACCGGCACGTTCAGGGCATCCCTGGCCTGGGCGCGGATCCGCAGCGTATCCCCCAGCACCATTTCGGCCGATATTCGGGAAATGGTCAACGCACTGACCACTTGTTTCACGACGGCGGGGACCGTCGCCGACACGTCTTCCGCCCGGACGGTGATTTCAGTTGAACCTTCGCTGACGGAAACGACCCGTCCTACCTCGTCCACTTCCGCCACTACGGGATCGGCGCTCTCCCAGGAATGCGGAAAGTCCGCCAGCAACCGGCCCCGTTGATCATAGACGACCGCCGACAGCATGGCCGTCGCTCCGATAGCGGAAAGATACACCGATTCCGGCATTACCTCGATCATCATGGGTATGCGAGGCGCGATTTCCAGGTACGATTCCGCGGCCACGTCTCCCAATGCCGCGGTAATGGTCGCCGGACCCGCCCCGACCGCAATAACCACGCCAGCGGCATCCACAGTCGCCGCGTCCTCGTCGGAAGACGACCAGTCAATCTTCGCTTCGGCAACTTCAACACCCAGCGCGTCCGTTGCGCGCGTCGTGATTTGCAGGGTATCCCCCACCACCAGGGCGGCGGTGGCAGGCGACACTTCGAGGGCGGCGACTACCTGCATGACCGCGACGGGAATCGCGGCGGATGCTGCACCCGACGCTGCGGTCACGTCGGTCATTCCTCCGCCGATGGCGGTGACAAGGCCATCGTTGTCCACGGACGCCACTGAAGGATCCCCGCTTGACCACGACACGGAGGAATCCTCTATCTCATTGCCCTCCCCGTCTTCCACCGTGGCGGTCAACTGAATCACCTCTCCGATCGATACAAGCCGCGCGAACATCGGCTGAATAGTCACACTTTCAGCCAACTGGGAAACCGTAACCGTAGCAGTCGCGGAGACCCTGCCTGACGTGGCGGTGATTTGCGCCGTGCCGTTCGACACAGCCGTTACCAGTCCGTCGGCTGTCACGGTCGCCACCGATGGACGGCTTGAAGACCAGGTCACGGACGCGCCGGGAATCTCATTGCGATTACCGTCCAATATGGCCGCGGTAAGCTGTTGTTGCCGGCCAACCGCACCGAACCCCACCATTTCAGGGGTAATCCGTATGCTGGCGGCTTCCTGGGCTACCTTGACGGGTACGGTCGCGGACGCGCCTCCCGACCGCGCCGTGATCTGCGTACTTCCGATGCCCACGGCCCGCACCGAACCCTGTCCGGTTACGGTGACTACGTTTGTATCACCGCTCGACCAGGTCACAACGGCACCCGTTATGACGCTGCTGTTCTGATCGTACACGACGGCCGTCAACTGTTGTATCTGTCCCAGGGAAGCGAAGGCAAGCGGCGAGGGCGTGACGGCAATCCGCGTCTCGACCGGCGCCGGAGGCGGCGTTGGAGGCGGCTGGGGCGGTTTGGGCTTGGTCGGACTGTCCTTGCCGCACGTGGCAAGGAAGACCAGGGTCAGGCAAGCGGCCAGGGCGAGGGCGGCGTAACGCAAAGAAAGGGACCTCCTACTGTACCGTGAGCGACGCTGTAGCGGACAGGTTTCCGAAAGTGACGATAATCTGCGTGGTACCGGTTTTCACTGCGGTCACCCACGCAGTGCCGTCTGGGAGGAACTCCAAGGTGGCGACGGAAGGATCGCTAAACGTCCACATCACTTCCACGTTCGGAATAACGTTGTGATTCCGATCGTAAACGGTCGCCCGGAAACCAGTAGAAGATCCTGGAGGAAGCATACGAGGACTTCGACTAATCTCGATCGTGCCGGTGTCCTGGGACGCCGTGACGTCCGCAGTCGCGGAAACGTCCCGGTATCTCGCCGTGATTTGCACGGTGCCAAGCCCCCTTGCAACCACGTCTCCCTGTGGAGACACCGCGACCACGGCCGGGTCGCTGCTTGACCAGGACACCACGGCGTAGGATATGATTTTGTCGTCCATATCGAAAACCTCGGCGGCCAGCCTCTGGGTCAAACCTATAGAATCGAAGGTGAGCGAAGCAGGGGTTATTGCAATACGGGCTGGAATCGGTTCGGGCGGGATCGGTACGGTGGGCGATTCCCGGTTGCAGCCGGCCACAAGATAGACCCACAGGCATAGTGCGGCTGGTATGAGGGAACAGGATACGTTGGTCATGATCGTGGCTCCGGTTGAGAAATCAGTAAAGACGTCAAATGCATGCTCGCAGTTCAGGTCAAGACGGTAGGTAAAGTGACTCTAATCGTGTTCCAAGCCTAATCCTGGTGAAAGACTTCCTCCATCTCCGCCCACCACTCGCCTTCCTTACGGGTCGGGAGCGGGTCCTGCATCGGCATCATCACGTCCCACCACTGCTGCGTGACCGGGTCGGCGGCCATTTTCGCCATGTCCGCCTCGAAGTCGTCGCCCACGTATTCAAAATAGGAGAAGAGGTAATCGTCCTTAAGGTAGATGGAGTAATTGGTGATATTGCATTCGGTAATCATCTTCGCCACGCCGGACCAGATCTCGGCATGGTACTCCTTGTACTCGTCAATCCGATCCGGCCTGATCTTCAGAACCATGCCGTAGCGTTGGGGTGCGGTCATTGGTGTCTCCTTCAGGGCGTCGGCGCATCGTCGGGGATCAGTCCTTCTTCTCGCAGTTCGGCCCAGAAATCCGCAGGAATGTCGAACTCCGCCATCTTCACGTTTTCGTTCACTTCCTCCGGGGAACGGGCGCCCGGTATGACGGCGGCCACTGCGGGATGGGCCAGGGGGAATTGCAGCGCAGCGGCCATCAGGGGCGTGCCGTGGCGGCCGCATAGCGTTTCGACGCGCCTTACCCTTTCCACGATCTGTGGCGGCGCCTTCCGGTAGTCGAATTTCGCTCCTTCCACTGCGCCCTGGGCCAGGATGCCGCTGTTGTAGGGTCCGCCGATGATGATGCTGATGTTGCGTTCCGCGCAGAGGGGAAGCAGCCTTTTCAACGCTGTTTGGTCCACCAGGGTATAGCGGCCCGCACAGAGGAAGCAATCGAAGTCGCCCTCACGGGCGAAGCGGGCGAGCATCTTCGCCTGGTTCATGCCGGCGCCGACGGCCCGGATGACGCCTTCTTCCCGGAGCTTTACCAGGGCCCGGTAACTGCCCTTCATCGCCTCGTCGTAATGGTTGTCGGGATCGTGGATGTGGAGGATGTCTACCCGGTCCAGTCCGAGACGTTCGAGGCTCTCCTCGAGAGACCGCATCGTACCGTCGTAGCTGTAGTCGAAGACCGGGCCGACGGGCGGGAGGTCGTCGGACCAGACGTCCTTGTCCCGCGCCGGATCGGGTACGAGGAGGCGGCCCACCTTGGTGGCGAGCACGAAGGCGTCGCGGTCGCGCTTTGACAGCACGGCGCCCAGACGGGTTTCGCTCACGCCGCTGCCGTAAAGCGGGGCCGAGTCGAAGAATCCCGGGCCGTGATCGAGGTAGGTGTTCACGACTTCATGAGCGTGTTCGTCGGAAACGCCCTGGTACAGACCGGCCAGGGGCGCGCCGCCGAGTCCCAGCCTGTTGACCTTCAGTCCCGTACGGCCGATTTCCGCCCGGTCATTCTTCTTCATCTGCCTCGCCCTGCATGGATTCTCCACGCAGCAGGAAGGCCCGGATATCGTACCGGCCGGGGCGCTCCACGGGCAGGTCTCCGCTATCGATCATCACTTCGATGGGCGAAGCGTGGGTTCGTACGGGCATCTGGACCACCTCGTGAAGGCGGGCCGATTCGTAGATGCCCATGATGATTTCCACGGCGGACCGGCCGTTGGAAGCCTCGCCGCGGTGCCCTGATTTTCCTTCGATCCAGTCCGCCAGTTCCACGGCCTGCCCCACGCTCGGATCCTCTCCCGTCGACGGCCGCTCTTCCCAGCCGCCGGTTTTCGAATTGATGAGAAGGACGCGCTGCTCGTTCACGTCCATCATGCCGTCCGTGCCGTAGATATATCCGCCCTGGCGACGCTCGGGATGCAGTTCCTGCAGCAGCATGCCTACGGCGCCGTTGTCGAAACCCACGATACCCGCGCTGCGGTCTTCGATCCGGATGTCGCGCTCGTACCGGTCGGTCTTGCGCTCGATGTTCCCGATCACCCACTCGGGCGCCGGGTCGCCCAGGACGTAGCGCATGAAATCAAACATGTGGGAGCAGTCGTTGAGCAGGCCCTGCCCGCCGCTGCACGTCACCTGCCGGACCGCGCCGATCGCCCCTTCGGCGATCAGGTTGCGGGCGTCGGTCCACACCGGGTTGAAACGCCGCTGGTGGGCGATGGCGAGCTTGACGTCGTTCCGCCTGACGGCGATCATCATCTCGTCGCATTCGCCCATGTTGACGGCCATGGGCTTCTCGCACAGGATGGCCTTCGGTCGGCGCACACATGCCGCGATGGTCATAGGGGCGTGGAGCTTGTGCCACGTGCAGATGCTGACAACGTCCAGGTCCTCTTCGTCCATCATCTCCCGGGCGTCGGCGTAGCGGCCATCGATACCGTACCGATCGCCGAAATTCCGCCGGGCATCGGCGATCGGATCCGCGAGTGCGACCACGCGGAAACGTACTTCTCCCAGGTATCCCTTCATGTGCAGGTGCGAGATGCTTCCGCACCCGATAATGCCGACACGATAGACCGTGGACATCAAGTACTCCTCCCTGAAAACGGACTAGGATTCGGGCTAGGATGTAACGATAGAATAACGGAATATAGATGGCGGCCAGGGGCGTGTCAATGATCCCAACGGGGCCTTGCATGCCGTCTCCGAGCCTGGGTGCGGCACAGGGAACGAACCCGGCGTAGCAAAGCCACAACGAAGCCGCAATGTAGCCACATCGAAGCCGCAATGTAGCCACAACGAAGCCGCAGCTCCTGAAACGAACCCGGCGGACTAACTTGACACGACCTCCCTGCGTGGCTTAGTATGCGATACCATGGAACTGCTCATCGTCCTCAACATATTGCTGCTCCTTTTACTCATCGGGACGTACCTGTCGCTCTCGGGACGTGTAAAGCACCTCGAGAAGGCCATCAGGCGGCAGTTCCGGGAAATGAAGGACCCGGCGGACGGGATATCCGCAACCGGAAAACCGCTGGTCAATGAAGCCCACCAAGTAGAACCAGAGGACTACCCGGAAGTGGAGTCGGAGGGCTTCCTGGAAGTAGAACCCGCGACCACTTCATCGACTCCAACTCCGCTTCCCGCTGTCCCCGTCCAGGAGGAACGCGTATCTGGAACGAACCCTGTTTCCAGATTACTTCAGCCCCGCAGTCGCGAAGAGTGGGAAACCCTGATCGGCGGCAAGCTGTTGAACCGCGTGGGCGCTCTCGCCCTCATACTCGGCGTGGGCTTCTTCCTGAAATACGCCTTCGACAACGACTGGTTGAATGAACTGGCGCGCGCCCTCATGGGCGGAGCGGCCGGCCTGGCGCTGATCGCCGTCGGCCACCGTTTCCATCTCAGAAATCTGGCCGTTTTTTCCCAGGGCCTGACCGGCGCGGGCGTGGCGATTCTCTACCTTTCGATATACGCCGCCTACGACTTCTACCATCTCATCCCACATCCCGCCGCCTTTTTCCTGATGGCCCTGGTGACGGTGGCGGCTTTGCTGCTTTCACTGCGTTATAATGGCCGGGCCATTGCGCTGCTGGGATGGGCCGGCGGGTTCCTGACTCCTTTTCTGCTCGTCACCGCCGAACTGAACACCTTCGGCCTCTTCGTGTACATCACGCTGCTCGACACCGGCCTGATCGTCATCCTGTTGAATCGGCGCCGCTGGAGACTGCTGGAACCGCTGGGCATCGCGGCCACCTACGGGACGTACCTGACCTGGTCTTTCCGGGCGGACCTGCCGGAGGGCTTTGTGATCGCCCTGGTTTTCCTGACCCTGTGGTGGGCGCTTTTCGTCGGCATGGATCTTTACCGTTCATTCACGGAGGATCCGGGAAACCGCAGGTGGCGGTGGACGGCCGGAGCAATCAACATCATTGGCTACTTTATGATGCTCGTAAGCCTATTCCGTCACGCGGAAGAGGGTTGGTCTTATTTTGGCATTTTGTTCAGTGTCTCGGGATACGCCTGGAACTATTCGGTGGTCGCCGCTACGGTGATCCTGTCCCTTGCGTATTTCGCCCTGGCTACCGTGATTGCGCGGCGAACTGAAGACTCCCAATCGGTAGCGTTCTATGCCGCGACGGCGGTGGTCCTGGCGGTCCTCGCACCGGTATTGTACTTCGAACGATACGCGATCATGATCGCATGGGGCATCGAAGCCTTCGCGCTGTTCTGGTTCGGAGTGCGTTTCCAGCGACCGATAGTTCGGCACACCGGTTCGGCCCTTTTCCTCCTGTCCATTGTGGGACTATACGTGGTGACCGAACGGCAAGTGATCGGGGTTATTATGGATAACCAATGGATGGGTGATGTGCGTACAGCCGCGTACTGGGTCCTGGCCGGTGCGTTGCTCGCCTGCACCGGCATGATGCGGGGCCGGCTGGAATCGACGGCGGACCGCAGGCTTTGGATGGTCTTCCATGTCGCATGGACGGCGCTTCTCCTGATCTGGGGCACGTTGGAAACCCGGGAATACTTCGATCACCTGATCTCCACCACGGAAGGCGGTACGCCGGAACAGTTGGAAAACCTGCGGCAGCTGGCCGTTTCTGGGGTCTGGTTGATCGGCGCGACACTGGTCATGATCATGGGAAGGTGGCTCGATATTCGGGCACTGCGCGCCGCGGCAATCGTCTACTTAGGCTGCACCGTCCTGAAGGTATTCATCAGCGACCTCATGTTCCTGGACACGCTTTACCGGATCTTCGCCTTCCTGGGGCTGAGCGTCATCCTCATAGCCGTATCCTACCTTTATTACAGGAACCGGCCAGCTTCCTGACCTCGCCGGTTTTTATCTTCCATAACAACATCGGATTCGAGATTTTGCGGAATACTCCGACTGGTGTAGGTGTACCGGTTTGCGGTTTCGGGTTTTCGGCATGGGCAAGAAACTACCTTAACCAAAACGGAGTCGTGAGGTAGCGATGTTTTCCGGTTTGAAGGTAATTCGAAGCCAGAATGCAGGCCGGTCACGTATTACATGAAATAGAAGGAAAGGAATCCGTCAAAGGAAAGAGGGGGTTCTTGTGGATGCACTGCAAATCTGGCTGCAACCCTTTGTCCTGTTGACCGCCTTTATCTTCTTCTGGCGCGAAGCAAAGCTCGGCCGAAATGAACTGAAAGAAGACGTGCAGAGGATGGAGTCCCACCTCCGCGAAGATATGAGGAACATGGAATCGAGGATGATGAAAGGCCTGGATAAGATGGAAACCAGGATAGATAGATTGGACGCGCGCGTGGCCAGGATTGAAAACATCATGCTTGAACAGAGTAAGGCTAATTAGACCAGCCCTTTTTGCAGATCATTTCGCGGACGATCGCAAACATGGAGGAACCACCTACATCAATGGCCGCACGTACACTCGTAGTTCCCACATCTGGCAGGGAGGCCACTATGTCGGAAAACACGTTGAAGGGCAAGCCCGATGATGCTGAAGTGACCGTATCGGACCTGCATATCGCCCTGCGTGGCTTAAAAAACGAAATAGGCGACCGGTTCACGGTCATGGACGAGAAAATCAGCAACCGCTTCACGGTCATGGACGAGAAGATCGAAAACCGCTTCACGGTCATGGACGAGAAGATCGAAAACCGCTTCACGGTCATGGAAGAACGCCTGGAAACGAGACTTGCGGCCGTGGACAACCGGCTCGACGCCATGGAAGAGAGGTTGGAAAACCGGTTCGCGGTGATGGACGAGAAGATCGACACGCGGCTCACCGCCATAGATGAAAAGATCGACACGCGGCTCACCGCCCTGGAAGACACGATTCACCACCGGTTTCTTGCCACGGATGAACGAATCTCGGCGAGTGACTCAAAGTTGGAAGCCAGGGTCATGATGGCCGCCAACAGGCTCATGATTGCAATGATCATCATCGCCGGTTCGATTATCGCGAGCTTGATTTATGCAGGGTGAGCGTCGGGCATCTTGTGGAAGAGCCGCATCCGCAGCTTATTGGGTATCGATACGTGGAGTAGTCTGCAGGGCGAACTTCGTCAGCTCCACCGTCATGGGATAACGGTTAAACGGCGTGATCAGGTAGAGGCCGTTGAAGTAGGTTAAGACAGATTCGATGATTTCCCGCGCGATCGCGATACCCTCTCGCCGGGCTTTTCTGCCTCGGCCTGCCCGGGCCATGCGCGCACGAATTTCTTCGGGCACCACGAATCCGGGCACTTCGTTGTGGAGGAACTCTGTGTTGCCATCGCTGACCAGCGGCATGACGCCCGGCAGGATGGGAACGCCGGTGTTTTGGGTCGCCTCGTGCAGTGCGCGGGCCTGGTGACGGTCGAAGAGGGGCTGCGTCATGATCATGTCGGCGCCGGCCTCGATCTTCCGTTCCAGTCTCCTGATCCTCCTGTCAAGGTTGGGACCGTTGGGGTCGAAGGCCGCCGCCACGGTAAACCCGGTTTTTCCGTTTAAGGGACGACCTGAAAAACCCACGCCCTCGTTCATCCGTTTGATCAGCCGAATCAGTTCAAATGAGGAAACGTCGTACACGTTACTCGCCCCCGGTTGATCGCCGAACTTCACGGGATCGCCCGTGACGGCAAGGACATGGTCAATGCCCAGGGCGTGCAGGCCGAGCACATGGGACTGCAGGCTGGCCAGGTTACGATCCCGGCAGGTGATGTGCAACAGCGGACGGATGCCGGCCTCCTCCTTCACGATCTGTCCCACGGCCATGTTGCTGATCCGTGTAACGGCCAGGGAATTGTCGGCCATGGTGAGCGCGTCCGCGCCCGCTGCCTTCAGGGTCCTGGCCCCCCGAACGATGGGTTCGTGATTCAGGTCACGGGGCGGGTCGAGCTCGACGATTACGGCCACCCGCTTCCGGACCAGTTCCACGATCGTAGGCTCGGCCGCCGGGGGTGTCTGGACTGGGCGGGCCGTGCGCGGGGCGGATTGGACATCCACCGGGGCGACCTTCTTTCGGGTGACGATTCCCCTTCCCTCGAGCGCCTGGGCCATGGCCCGGACGTGCTCGGGCATGGTACCGCAGCATCCGCCGATCAGCCGGACACCCTGGTCGCGCAGTCGAAGTGCGCTCGACGCGAAGTATTCGGGGGTCGCCTCGTAGAAGAAACGCCCGTCCACGTAGACGGGGGAACCGGCGTTGGGAAAGGCGGAAAGTACCAGGTTTTCTACAAGGGGCACCAGTGCGAGGGCGTCCAGCAGGCCCTTGGGACCGCTGCGGCAATTTACACCCACCACGTCGGCGCCGGCTGCGCGCAGTTGATCGAAGGCTTCCACCACCCCGAACCCGTCGTCGGTTTGCCCGTACTGGTCCACTGCGAGCTGGCAGATCACCGGCAGGTCGCAGACGTCCCGGCAGGTCGCCAGCGCTCCCTGGAGTTCATCGAGCCGGAGAAATGTCTCCAGGATAACCGCGTCCGCTCCGCCCTCTGCAATGGCTGAGATCTGTTCCCTGTAGACCCGCCTGTGATCCGCTTCGGTAAATTCCTGGTGTGGCAGTCCGCTGGCAGGCCCGACGGCACCGGCCACGTAGGCCCGTGACCCCGCCGCCTTCCGGGCGATCTCGACGCCCCGGGCGTTCAACGTTTCCGCCTGGCGCTCCAGGTTGTACTTGGACAGGGACAGGGCGTTGGCGCCAAAGGTGTTGGTTTCAATCAACCTGGCTCCCGCGTCCACGTATTCCTCGTGGATTCGCCGGATCAGGTCGGGCCGGCTCTGATTGATCTCGTCGAAGCTGACCTCCATCGGCACGCCCCTTGCGTACAACATCGAACCGCAGCCTCCGTCCGCCACCAGCAGGGAAGAATGGAGATGATCGAGTAGGGATGTGTTCATGGGAAGGGATCCGTTCATTCACCGGAAATCGGAGTACACCGCTCAGTGGCCGTGGCCCTGTAACCACCGCTCAGTGTTATGCACAGCGATCCAGTCATCGGCCGTCGTTCAGCGCGAATCGGCGAACCGCCCAGGCAAAGCCGTTCTCGTGGTTCGCCGGGGCGATGACCAGGCCGCGGGACCTGCCCGCCTCCTTGACCTCGTTCTGGGCGTTGTCCATGATTACGCCCAGACCGGCGTTGAAAAGCATGGGCAGATCGTTGTCGCCGTCCCCGACGGCCATCACGTTATCCATGGAAATCCCGTGCTCGCGCGCGATGTACTCGACGGCGACCTTCTTGTTGACGTCGGCATGCATGGCTTCGATCCGGTCCGGGTTCGTTTTGACGAGATAGAGGCGGAAATTGAAACGGGCCTTCAGTTCCGCCAGAACCGCCTCGCGTCGCGCCATGCCGGGAAGGATCAGCATCTTGGGCGGCGACGGGTAGTCGCCCTGCCTCAGCCGTGCCAGGAGGTTGTCGTCCCGGTCGACGGCTGCGCGGCTCTGTTCCTCTATAGATGCCACGGACGGGGTATACTCGTTGGTGATCACGCTGTCCAGGGGACCGTTCTCCGTCATGCGCAACCAGCTGTACACGAAATTGAAGTCGTTTTCTTCGATGAAGTCGAGCAGGTCCAGGAACGTGTCCCGGGGCATACGCTGCTCGAAAAGCAAGGGCCTTTGCCCCTGGTGGACCGGACCGAGTATGATGCCCCCGTTGTTGGCGATCAGGTAGAGTCGGTCGAACATGGACCGGGCGTCGCGAAAGGGTTCGCTGCTGCGGTCGATGTTCCGTCCGCTCACGGAACTCACGATCAACCCCCGGGCGAGGGCGGCTTCGATGGCGCTCAGCCCCTCGGAAGACGGTTTTCCATCAGGCAACAGGGCCGTGTCGTCCTGGTCGAAGGCGATCAATTTGATTTGCGGTGTCCCGTTTTTGATGTGCGGTGTTTCGGATGTCATGTCGTTCCTTCCCGATCCTTCAGTTGCTTTCCAAGACTTCCGCCGGGGTGATACCGGGCGAAATCTTCCCGGGTAAACCCGCGGTCGGCCTTCAGGGCCATGGCGAGTCCGTCTGCCACGGCCAGTTGACAGGAAGTGCTCGCGGTCGGCGCGAGTCCCAGGGGTCCGGCCTCGCCTTCCACGGGTACATGCAGGATCGTCGCGCTCGAACGGGCCAGTTCGGATGAACGGTTCCCGGTGATCGCGATCAAGGTCGCGCCGTTCGTCGACAGGGTGTGCACGGCCGCCATCAATTCGGCGGTTTGCCCGCTGTGGGAAAGGGCTACGACCACGTCACCTTCCTCCACCTGACCGCTGTCCCCGTGGTTGCAGTCGGCCGGATCCAGAAAATACGCCCTCGTTCCGGTACTCTGCAGCGTGGCCGCCAGCTTGCGGCCGATATGGCGGGACTTGCCCACGCCGGTGACATGGACGCGACCACCCGAGGCTTCCGCCTTGCGAATGATCGCGACGGCTTCGTCGAAGTACGTGCCGGACATGCCTTCGTGTAATTTAACAAGCGCGTCGGCAGTCCGCCGTACGGCGTTCAGACCGGCCGCTCCGGGGGACGCCTGCGTGGAACCGTCCCATGCCGGTTCCTCGGACGCCAACACTCTCCCGGCAACCGATTCCGGTAGGTGAAGAGCAGGGATCGGCGCACCTTCATATAGCGTAAACACGTCATCGCCGCTCTCATCGAGTTGCGGGAAAGCCCCTGGAATGCGGCAACATACGGCGCCGCAGGCGAGGGCGAGATCCGCCGTGTCCCGCAACGTCAACCCGTGGTAAAGGCCAGCGATCAGTCCGCCCAGGAAGGCATCCCCGGCGCCCGTCGTGTCCCGGGCATCCACGGGTTTAACGTGCGCCCGTATCGTCTGGTTCCCGTCGCTGATGACCGCGCCCTGCGCGCCTTCGGTGATGGCCACCAGCCGGGCGCCGTACCGGTCTAGAATACGTTCGGCCCGTTCTTCTGATCCGTCGGCATCCACCATCTGGAGCGCGGCGGCCTTGGCAGGTTTCACGACGTCGGCGAGGCGAAGGGCCTCCTCGAATTCGGCCGCGGAACCGAGTCTTGCCACTTCGATGGCGAAATCCGGGGGGACGTCCACGTCCAGCACGGTGGGAATGCCGGCCTCGCGGGCGATACGCATTACGGCGATGACGGCGTCCATCGGAAGCTGGGAGATCTCCGTCGTAACCATGGCGGCGGAACGAATGTAATCGGCGAAATGAGTCTCCACGTCCGCCGCCGTGGTCTCCGCCGTCAGCGCGCGAGCCATGTAGATCGCACGGTCCGCGTCGTCGGCCACGTTTACGATCGAGAAGGAGGAAGGGCGGCCCTCGCGGACTCGGATGGCCGAGCGGTCGATGCCGCGGCGATCCATCTCGTCTCGGATCATCGCGCCGTACCGGTCGTCACCCTGGAAGCCGAAGAGACCGGCCGGGACGCCCAGGAGGGCCGACCACGCCAGGTGATTAAGGGTCACTCCGCCCACCACTTCGCTGACAATCGCGCCCCCTTCATCGGGCACGATGTAGGTCTTTTCATCCGGCCCCGCGATCCGGTTCACGCGATAGATCACGTCCACCACGTTGCTGCCTACGCCCACGACCCTGCGGGTCCGGTCAATGCTCTCGAACACGAAACACTGCTCCCATTTCGTTCGCATGGCGGCCACGTTCGTGCGCCGCGCCGCCGTAAACGGTTATTGGACCGCAGTAACACCTGGATACGGCCAGGTACTTAACCGCTGTTGACCAGGACGACCGCGATCAGTGTCAGTCCGATGCCGACGTAGGCTAGCCTGCGCACCTGCTCTTTCCAGTACAATATAGCCACGACGGTGGTGATGACAAGGCCGACTGCGCTGACGAAGGGAAAGACGATGGTACCGGGAAGGAACTTGAGCGTGAGGACGAGTAGCCAGGTTCCCGCGACGTTGCACGCGCCCAGCATGACGCTCCACCGCATGTCGTGAAGACTCGCGCGGATCGGCTTGAACCAGACGTAACACAGCCCCATTACCCCGGATACGGCGAAGAGCGAGAACAGGTAGAGCGATATCTGGCTTTGGGGCGCGAGTTCGCTGAAGACCTTGGGGGATAGATGGCAGAATCCCGTCGTGATGAAGAGGGCGCCGACGAGCCATGCGACGCCGCGCATCGAAAGCGCGGCCTGTCTTCCCACGCCGAGACTCAGGAAGGGCAGGGCGACGCAGACGGTGACGATCCCCGCGATCTGGAGGGAGTTAGGGATCTCGTGCCAGATGAAGATCGAACAGAGGATGGGTATCAGGACGGAGAGACGGACGATCGCCAGGGTAACGGCGACACCGCTCTGCAGGAGCGCCTGGATCAGAAAGTAGAAGGCGACGAAGTAGAAGACCCCGCTGGCCCCGCCGATCAACACGGTAGTGCCGTGCCAGACCCAACCCGAATCGGTGAGCATCAGCACTCCGGAAAACAGGGCGCCGACGGCATAATTCAGGCTGCCCACCGCTACGGGATTACGCCCGTTGTGGTGGGCGGATTTCAGAATCAAGCCGAAGCACGACGTCACGACCGTCGCCGTGATCAGCAGGAGGAATCCGAGCGCCGTGGTGTGCTCTCCGTCCGTAGGTTACCGGCCGCCGGGCGAAAACGGACGCCGCCCGGCTCCAGCCGCTACGCGAAAGCGGAAGGTCGCGCTTGGTCAGGGCGTAAAGGCGAACGTCCCTACGTACGCGCTGCGCTTGTTCGGTATGCTCCACGTCGCGATCAGGTCCGAACCGCTGTACGCGTGGGCGGCGGTCTGGACCAGCGTGGCCGACGCGTCCCCCGTGAAGGGATCGTACCATACCATGCGGTCGCAGTTGGGCTCGTGGTCGGTCGACAGCATGGTCCGGGTGGACACGCGAACCTGGCCATCCACCGCGACGGTGTAGGCATCCCCGCCTTCGTGGCGGAAGGAAATATCGGTGGGCTTCACCGTCATTACCGTACCGAAGAGATCGCCGTACCGGGCCGTGAAGGTGTTTTTCAAGGCCTGGCGCTGGGTCGGCGTCGCCTTACTGTCGATCAACAGCACGGTTTCCCGGGCGTGATGACCGAGTTGCAGGTTGCCTTCCCCTAGAATGACGGCGACGACGGACAGATCAGCCAGCGCGCCATCGCGGATCCGCCAGGCCACCACGGCCTGGTTTGCGTCGCCGCCCGCCTCGGCCGAGTACGTGCAGCCGCCGCCCAGAATGTGGTTGGACCGCACTTCCACGTAATCGCCGGTAAACGACGGGGAACCGGCTATCGCCGGGGACGCCGCGAGGATCATCGCGACCATGAGAGAGAAACCGGTTTTCAACATATCCACCTCCTGTATTGCGTTTAAAGGAGCCTCGGTTTTCTGGCCGGGGAATCAGGGCCTGTTGATTCAAAAACGAAGTCGACAGCCGATCGTTTCCATTACCCTGGTCAATATCGTTTGGACGCGAAAAAGGTAAGCGGTATTATAACCTAACTGTACCGGAAACATCCCGATACATTCAATATATGTTTTCCCTGTCCGCCTCGTCAATCGGAATTTGAATCGATCACGGGTAGCCTTCCGGCCTTTTCCGGAGCCTGGTCTTACCCGGATCTTCCGTCAAAGGATGCAAAAAATGGAATACAGAGCACTCGGTGAATCGGGTCTGAAGGTATCGGTCGTCGGCATGGGTTGCTGGCCCATGGCTGGCGTCGGCTGGACCGGAATCGACGACAACGAGTCCCTGGCGGCGCTGGAGACGGCCATGGACGGGGGTATCACCCTTATCGACACCGCGTACATGTACGGGCGGAACGGCGAATCGGAACGGCTGGTGGGAAGGGCGATCGCAGGCAGGCGGGACCAGATCGTCCTGGCGACGAAATGCGGCCTGTACTGGGATGGCGCGACGCTGCTCCGCGACAGCTCAAGGAACCGCATTCTCGAGCAGGTCGAGGAAAGCCTTCGCCGGTTGAATACCGACTACATCGACCTGTACCAGGTGCACGCGCCCGACGAGAATACCCCCTTCGAGGAAACGGCCGCCACCCTCGCCGAACTGAAAGAGCAGGGCAAGATCCGGGCGATCGGCGTCAGCAATTACGACGTGGCGCAGATGAAAAGTTTCGCCCGTCACGCGCCGCTGCACTCGGACCAGCCGCCGTACAACCTGCTCATACGCGACATCGAAGCGGAAATCCTCCCTCACTGCCTGCACCACCGCATCGGCGTGATTTCCTACTGGCCGCTGTACAAGGGACTGCTGACCGGGAAGTACGGACGCGGCCACCGGTTTCCGGAAGGCGATTCCCGCAACGACGACAGTCGGTTCAAGGGGGAAGAGCTGGATCGCACGCTCGATACACTCGACCGGCTGAAGCCGATCGCCGATGAGTACGGCAAGTCCATCGCCCAGCTTGTAATCCACTGGACAGCCCGTCAGCCGGGGATCACGTCCGTCCTGTGCGGCGCAACCCGACCGGCCCATGTTGAGCAGAACATCGAGGCGGTCGGTTGGTCGCTTTCCGACGAGCACCGTCTGCTGATCGACGAGATCGTGGCCGATCTGAGTGGTTAGTCAGGGGCGGCGGCCTGCGCGCCGCTGGCCGTCGAAGGGTATTAATTGGACAGCGCGCCGCTGGCGGTCGAGCGGATCTTCTTGACCATCGAACGGAAACCGTTGCTTCTGCTCGGGCTGAGATGGGCAGCCAGGTCCAACTGGTCGAAGATCCCCTGGATGTCGGCATCCAGGATCTGCCGCGGCGTTTTTCCGGAATATACCATGAGCAGGATGGCCACCAGGCCGCGCACGATGTGGGCGTCGCTGTCGGCGTCGAAGGTGATGGTCAGCGGAAGGGTCTCGGCGACGTGGGGAACGAGCCAGACCTGGCTCACGCATCCCTTGACCTTGTACGCTTCCGTCTTGTAGGACTCGTCCAGGGGCGGCAGCTTCCTGCCCAGGTCGATGATCTCCTGGTAGCGCTCCTCCCAGTCTTCCAGGTATTCGAAGTCTTCCAGCACTTCTTCTATCGTCGTGTCAAGCGTCACGATAGCGCGTCCTCCTTGATAATCCAACCGTTCGGTCGGTTCGCCCCCGGTTCGCCAGGACCCTGGCGTTCCTTTTCGCCATCTCAGTTCGCCCCCATCAACAGCATGGCCGATACCCCGGCGGCGGCGCCTGATAGGAAAAGGTTCCACGGGCGGTGCGGCGTTCCCAGTAAACGAAGAAACACGAAAGCCGCACATGTGTACAGCGCCACGATCATCAACTGCCCCAGTTCCAGTCCGATGTTGAAGGACAGGAGCGGCACGATGATCGTTTCTTCCATACCGAGCAGCGCCCTCAGGTAGTACGAGAAACCCAGGCCGTGGATCAGCCCGAAGAACAGGGCCAGCGCGTAACTCGTCTTCCTGCCGATTCTCCCCTCGAAAGGCCTGAACACGTTCATCAGGCAGGTCGCCAGAATTGTCACGGGGATGAGCGTCTCAACCAGGTCCGAAGGAACCAGCACGATGCGGAGCGTGGCCAGCGCCAGGGTAATCGAATGCCCGACCGTGAAGGCCGTTACGAGCAAAAGCACAGAACGCCACCTGTTCAACGGGTAGGCGGCACAGAGGGCGACGATGAAAACGATGTGATCGTAGGCGTTAAGGTCCGAAATATGATCGAAACCGATTTGCAGATAGATCTGGAATTCGGACATGTTCCCGCCACGATCCGGCCCAGGCGTCAGGAACCGAAACGAACCATCCCCTTGACGGTTCCCTTGCTCAGGTTGACGTACTTCTTCTCGCCACCGACTTCAAACCGCATCACGTTGGCCTGCGTGTCGTATAGATCGATCAGGATCCGGTTCTCGACCTCGATCGTTTCCACGCGGTCCACGTTCATAATCTGCACCAGACAGGCCGTGGCGTCAAGGGCGTCCTCCATGCCGGCGTAAGCCAGTTCCCGCTCCTCTCCGTTGATCCGGAAGGCCAGCCGGGACGCCAGGTAGTCCGCTACGTGGCGGTCGCGGTCTTCGCGGGCATGGTCGGTCCATAGGCGCAACCGGGGGCCGCCCGCCGCCACGATGGCCTCCTCCAGGTCATCCGTGAAGATCCGCACGGACACGTCGAGGCGCGATACGTCCGCGTCCCACTTGACCCGCGTGATGCTCACGTAGAACACGTGGGCCTGCGCCGAGGCCGGTTCGAATGCGGGGATGACCAGCAGGCAGAGTAAGATTCTGAGCGTTGTCATCGCCCTCTTCCTACTGCCTCAACTCGTCCTTGAGACCGTACTTGTCGATCAGGTAGATCAACGAGGCGATAGACGCGCCTCCCAGTTCCAGTTCCCGGCGGTTGACCGCTTCGAAGACGTCGGTCGGCGCGTGGTGCAGATCGAACATCCGCTGCGAATCGGGGATGAACCCGATGGTCGGGGTGTCCGTCTCCCGGCGCAGGGGACCGATGTCGGCGCCGCCGCCGCCCTTGTTGATGTAGGAGATTGTGTTTTGGGGGAACAGGGGCAGCCACGACCGGAACCGTTCGATGACGTCATCATCGGCGGTCACGCCGAATCCCCTCGGGCTGAATCCGCCCGCGTCGCTTTCAAGGGCGATCAGGTGTTTCTCGCCCGTTTCCTTTGCCACCTCGGCATACTTGTTGCCGCCGCGGAGGCCGTTTTCCTCGTTCATGAACAGGACGGCCCGGATGGTGTGCCTTGGCCGGATCCCCAGCTTCGCGAAGGTCCGCAGCACACCGATGGCGTGGACGCTGCCCGCGCCGTCGTCATGGGCGCCCTCGGCCACGTCCCACGAATCGAGGTGGCCTCCGACCAGGATGATCTCGTCCGGCCGCTCGGAGCCCCGGATTTCACCGATCACGTTATAGGACAGGGCATCGGGATGCCAGCGGGTGGACAGGCGCATGTAGAGCCGGGCTCCGGGCTGTTCCTCCAGGACCTGTATCAACCGGTCGGCGGACTGGAAGCCCAGGGCTGCCGCGGGGATGCGCTCCGTGCCGTCGAGATAGCGCAGTCCGCCGGTGTGGGGTTCGTCGTCGAAGCCCGATGTGACCGACCGGATCACGACGCCCACGGCGCCGTGTTTCGCGGCCTGGGAGGGTCCGGCGGAACGCTGGCCCACCGCGCCGCCATAGCCGGGGCCCGTTCCGATCACCGTCTGGTCGAAGGGCCGGTTGTAGAATACGATCTTGCCTTCAATGGCATCGCGGCCGAGATCTTCCACCTCTTCCAGGGAATGGACCACCACCACTTCCGCGGTGATCCCCGCCGGCGCGGTAGGTACCGATCCCCCGAGGGCCAGGGCCCGCAATTCGATCATGCCTTCCTCGACATCGACGATCCGCGCCTGCTCGGCGTCACCCCGCTCCCAGTGAGGTACCATCACCTCCTGCAGGTACACCCGGTCGAAACCGTAGTCTTCCATCACCTCGCGGGCCCATTCTACGGCCTTTTCAGCGCCTTCCGAACCGCTCAGGCGTGGACCGATGTTCTTGCACAGATCGCCCAGCAGGTGGTACATCTCTCCGGAAGTCAGCCGTTCATCGAAGATGGCCGCGACGGTTTTCTCGTCGTCGGACTGGGCGCGGACTTCGACGGGAATCGCCAGTGTAACCGCCAACGTAAAGCACAGGGAAAAGCACAGGATCACGCGGTACGCGACCCCGGGTAGGCAACCTCGGTACGGGGACAGCATGAAGACCTCCGTGGATGGTGATTATTATCGGGTCAGTTCCCAGCCCATGTGGGAGATTTCGGTCGCGATCAGTTTCTCCCACGCGAGTTTCACCGCGGCCGGGGAGCCGGGCGTGGATATGACCACCGTGTTTCGGTACACGCCGGCGGTGGCGCGGGACATCATGGCCGCGGCGCCGACCTGCTCGTAGCTGAGCATGCGAAAGATTTCGCCGAAGCCGGGCAGGGGCTTCTCCAGCCTGCGGTTCAGCACGTCGAAGGTCCGATCCCGCCTGGAGATACCGGTACCCCCGTTGAATATGACGATCTGGATGTCTTCGCCGGTGCAACTTTCGAGAGCGGTCTCGACCTGGTCCGGTTCGTCCCGGATCAGCCGGTAGTCGGCGACCCGGTGGCCCGCTTCTTCAATGCGCGCCCGGAGGTATTCTCCGTTGACGTCCGTTTCCGGCGTCCGGGAATCGCTCACCGTAACGACGGCGACTCCCACGGGCCCGCGCTCGGCGGCTCGGGATTTGTGAAATGATGCGCTCTTCGATGACATGAGACCGGATTCTACAGCACGTCCTGCAGCCGCAGTCCCTGTTTCTTCAGGAAAGGCATCAGCCCGATCTTCGTGACCGTTCGCAGGGCGCTGACGGACATCTTGATGCGCAACGTGCGGCCCAGTTCGGGCACGTAGATACGCTTCATCTGGAGATTGGGATACTGGCGCCGCTTGGTCTTGTTATTGGCGTGGGAAACGTTATTGCCGACCAGGGGTTTCTTTCCGGTCAACTTGCATGTTCTCGACATGGGGTAACCCTCCAGGAACGCCGCTACCGCGTCTCCCGGTACATGACGTGCCGCCGCAGCGTGGGATCGTACTTCTTGATTTCTATACGGACGGTCGTATTACGCCGGTTTTTCTTCGTGTAGTAGCAATGCGCGCTTTCCGTGCTCTTCAGTTTCACCAGGTCACGGTTTTTGCCCTTGGCCATGCTGTACTCCTCGACGAACGAATCTTCAGAATGCCGGTTTCACCAATAAAACGATGAAATCTAATAAGCGCGTATGGGAAAATCAAGAGGTTTTTGCTGATTTATCCGCATACAACCGAATACAACCGTTTACAACCGAGTTCAAACCGCGAACCCCGCCGAGGTACCGGCCACAATGTCCAGACCGCCGGTCCTACGCCTCTTCCAGGGCGCAGGCCTTCAGTTCGTCCAGCGACACGAATTCCAGGGCCATGAGATGGGTCGCACTCAGCACTACCGGCGGCGCCACCCCCGCGTCGTAAGCCTCTTTCCAGCGGTTCACGCAGACACACCAGCGGTCGCCGGGTTTCAGTCCGGCGAAGCCGAAAGCCGGCACGGGTGTACTGAGATCGTTTCCCGCCGCCCTGGAAAAGACAAAAAATTCCTCGGTCATCACCGCGCAGACTGCATGGACGCCGGCGTCACCTGATCCGGTATTGCACGCGCCGTCGCGGTAGAACCCGGTAAGAGGATCTGTCGAACAGTCCGTGAGTGGTCCGCCGAGTACGTTCATAGGTCTTTTACAGGTTAAACAGGTAGGCCAGCTTGACCACCAGGGTACGATCCAGCGGATCGCCCAGCAAGGTGTCTGACATTTCCCCGTTGTCCCGCCGTTCGTTGTACACGACGTAGAGGTTGCTGCCGGGGTTGATAATGTAGTTGAACCGGAAGTTCGACACGAACCGGTCCTGCTGGGTGTCCCACTGCACCAGCGCGTTGAACGAAAGGTCCGGCGAAAAGGAATAGCTGCTCCTGACCCCGAAGATGTGGGCGGTTACCTCCCGCTTCATCTGTTCGACGTCGGTGAGCGTCACGTCGTTCAACTCGTACCGGGGACCGATCGTGAACTTCGAACCGGTGCGCAGAACGCCCCCGAGACTCAGTGTACGCCGGTCGCCGTTTATGTACTGGCCCAGGAAGACTTCCGTGTCGATTGACAGCGGTTTGCTCAGGTTCGACGTGAAGTGCATGCGCGAGGACGCGTCCGTGTAGTTGCCTGCGGGAAGCTTGACGCCCAGGATGGGCCGCGTGTCCTCGCTGATTCGGCGGAAGGCGCGGTCCAGGGTGATCCCTGCTTGTTCACCCCCGGTGAAGAAGAGTTCGAAATGGTAGTGCTCCCTTCGGGTCAGTTGCGTGCCGTCTTCCCCGAAGGTAGCCCCCGCCACGACGTGAGGAAAGTAGCGGCGGACGATGCTGTTCTCGGGTTCGGGCGTGTAGAAAATTCGGCCGGAAACCTCGTGGAACCCGCCAAAATTCCGTGCCAGGCTCTGGCGGCTGAAGAACCCCATGCCGGGATTGAAAAACTCGGACACGCCCATGTAAAGCCCCTCGAGCTGCCACAGCGGGCCGTTCCAGCGCGACCACAGCCGGCCCACGAAACCCGATTCGCTGTTCTCGCCTTCCTCGTAACTGGTCCCGGCCAGGAAACCGCTCACGGCCAGCTTGGGACCGACCGCCAGGTTGAAGTCGGCGCCACCCGCCAGGTTGCTATCCCCGCCGCCGATCCGCTGGTTGGTAATGATGAGGCCGATGTTCGATTTCTCTCCCACGTCCCGGCTGACCCGCGCCACGGCATAGATATTGTCTTCGATCTTGAAGTCGCCGAATCGCTGATCGCCTGTCCGCATGAGCAGCACGCCGAGGTTCGTCCGCCCGGCCTTGCCCGTCAGCCGGCCGCCGCCGGTAATCGGCACCTGTCTCAACGTACCGGTTAAATCGCGCGACAGGCCGATATTGCGGCTGTAGAACAGCTCCGTCGCCCGGGCTACGCCGAAGCGGAACAGTCCGCCGTTCTCGAGGAAAAAGGCGCGTTTTTCCGGGTAGAACAGGTTGAACTGCGTGAGGTTGACCTGCGCATCGTCCACCTCCACCTGTGAGAAGTCCGTATTGTAGGTCAGGTCCATGGAAAGGCTTTGTGACAGGCCGTACTTGACGTCCACTCCGCCGTCGAAATCGTCGTCCCGCGTAGTCGTTCCCGGCTGGTAGGTCCACGTGGCCCCGCCCAGCGAATAGGGCGTGATCTGGAGGTACCGGCGGCCGTGTTTCGTAAGGTCCAGGCCCGTAAGGGTACCCGCCACCGAAACCTGGGAAATGTCAAATGGACGGATGACCGGCGCCCAGAAGGCCTGCTCGTTGCGCCGGCGGATCTGTCGTTCCAGGTTCACCCCGAAAGACACGTCCTCGCCGGATTCGAAACGCAGGGTGCTCCAGGGTATGGATATCTCGGCGTACCAACCCTCTTCGTTCCGCGAGGTGTACACGTCCCACACCCCGTTCCAGTCCGTCAGAACGTTGGTATTGAAGCGGCCCTCCGAACGACCCTCGTTGCGCACCTGCGCGTCGTACCGGGCGCCGTCGGGGTTGGTGCCGAAGAGAATGCCGTTCTGACGGTCCAGAAACGTATCCAGGATGATCTGGAAGTAATCGTCGTCGGCGAGATCGCCGTCGCGCTGCATCTGCGTGGCGATGATCTGGGAAGGGTCGGAGTCGTAGGCCCAAACGCCGATGTACAGGGTTTCCTCGTCGTAGAGAAACCGTACCTCGGTTCTTTCGGACGCGGGACGTCCCTCGTCGGGACGCTGCTGCGTGAAACCGCTGGCCGCCAAGGCGTTCTGCCAGGTATCCTCGTCCAGTACCCCGTCCATGTGCAGCGATTCCAGGATGCGCAGGGGGACTAACTCCCGCTCCTGCGCCGACGCTTTGCCGCCGGCCAGCATCGTGGCGAAACAGAGAACGGTAATTACGCGCAAGAGACCGCAACACCCGTACATATGGTTATTCCTCCATGGGCTGTCCGAAAGGAACGGACAGCCTGAACGTGATATTCCGGCCTGGATTGTCTATGAAATACCGGAACCGGCTCAGGTAGTCCCGGTAACGGGTATTGAACAGGTTGTGCACCCCGAACTGTATCCGGACGGGATGATCGGCCACGGCGAACTCGCCGTGCATATGTACGTCGAAGAGACTGTAACCGGCCGGAGGATCCACGTAGTCGATGTCGCTGGGAAAACTGTTCTGCCGCATGACGAAACGGCCTTCGAAGCCGACACCCGCTTCAAGCAGGCGTCCGGCGGTGGGAAGGTGGAAGTCCAGTCCGGCGATGAACCGGGTAGACGGCATCTGGTACAGGGGCCGGTCTTCCATCGTGTCCCGGCCCTTGACGAGCGACATGGAAAAATACCCATCGAGGTACCGGGCCAGGTCGTATTCGAGGTACCCGTCCAGTCCTTGTATGACGCCGTTGGTCTGGACGTGGTTGAATCTAGGGAAAGCGCCGCGGATTGTCAAGACCAGATCGTTTGACGGCAACAGCGTGATGTAGTTGCTGTAGCGCGAACGAAAGAGTCCGATTTCACCGCGGCCGCGCTCGCCCTGGTAACGCAGGGTAAGATCCGTGTTTATGCTCGATTCGGTCTCCAGTTCCGTATCGCCCACCTCGAACTGCGCCGTGCCGTGGTGCACGCCGTGGCTGTAAAGCTCGTTCGCCCCCGGCGCCCGCCAGGCCCGGCCCGCGTTCGCGGCGACGGCAAGGTTTGGCGATAACTGGTAGATCAGGCCCAGCACGCCTGTAACGTTGCTGTAGGTATGGGTTCTGCCCACGACCCGCTCGGAGGCACGGTTGCTTTCGTTTGGGTATATCTTCATCCAGCGGTAATCGTAACGCAGGCCCGTTTCCAGCGTAATCCGGCCGTTCGTCCAGGATTCCAGGGCGAAAACGCCGAAACTGTATACGCGGAAATCCGGGATCAGGAACCCCGTGCTGAAACGTTTGTTGTGCTGGCGGTTTCCACTGACGCCTGCCTTGCCGAACAATCCCCCGATGTTGCGGTGCTGGTAGATCACGTCGCCGCTGTGGGTCTGCAGTCCCTGGGCGAAACCGGGTTTCGTGGGCATGCCGCCTCCCCGGGCGTGGGCGTCCCATTCCTCCCGCCGGTTGTACTGCTGTCCGTATCGCAATTCGAGGTTTCCCTTGCCCTCGAACCGCACCAGGGAACGGAGGGAGAGCAGGTCGTGATCCACCCGTTGCCGCGGATTGTCGATGTCGTAGCTGAAGGTTCCCGCAATGGCCGGGTCGCCTCGCGCGATCATTCGTTCCAGGTCGGTGGTGTTGCCGATATGGGAGCCCTTATAGATTCCGATCCACGTCCCGAAGTGGCTGAAGTAAGCCTCGGTGTCCACCCGGTCCGTCGTCAGGCCAAGGGCGACGGAATAGTCCCGCTCGTCGAAACCGGAGTTACCGATGACGTGGGCCGGCGCCCGGGCGTCTCCCGCGCGCCTGAGACTGCCCTGCGCGCGCCATTTGAGTCCCCAGAGCCGGCGCAGCGCGCCCTGTACGAGGACGGAACCGGCGCCCTGCCGGTTATTGGTAAACACATTCGTGTTTATCCTGCCCCCGATACCGGGGTTCACGGGCAGTTCCGGCGGTTCGATGCGTATCACGCCACCCATGGCGCCCGCGCCGTACTGTACGCTCGCGGCGCCCTTGAGCACCTCGATGCGAGCCGGTGAGAAGGGGTCGATCTCCGGGGCGTGGTCGCCGCCCCACTGCTGGCCTTCCTGCGTAACACCGGCGTTGAGTATCAGCACGCGCGCACTGTGGACCCCGCGCAGCACGGGTTTCGAAACGGCCGGTCCCGTGGTCAGCGCGGACACGCCGGGCAGGGACTCCAGCGTCTCGCCCAGCGTCTGGCCCCGTCTCTCCTCCAGGGCGGACGGAGGCAGGACCAGGACGGACTGGCTCGAGCCGGTGAGCTCGCCGGCCAGGTCCCGGTCGCCGGTCACCACAACTTCT
The DNA here is from genome assembly GCA_965225915.1 of bacterium. Taxonomy (GTDB): domain Bacteria; phylum JAAXHH01; class JAAXHH01; order JAAXHH01; family JAAXHH01; genus JAAXHH01. The sequence goes on along the minus strand of OZ245326.1, from coordinate 2,483,866 downwards.
TCACCGACGAGGGTCTCCGGTTCCATTCTTACCTCGAGCGCGGTCGGCCGGTGTTCGGAAACGATGACCTCTGTCTTTATCGTCTTGTAACCCACGATACTGAATTCGATCCTGTGTCTGCCCGGCGGTACGTTGTCCAGGCGAAACCGGCCTTCCTCGTCGGCGAACGCGCCCAACTCCAGGTCGGGAAGGACTACGGTCACTGCCGGCAGCGGTTCGCCCTTGTCGTCCAGTGCCGTACCGGTTAGCGTTGCTCCATGAGCCGGTCCCGCGAAGATCAGCAGAAGCGCCAGGACCGATAAAGCCCCGGTCAGGGCTTTGTTCATGTTTATCTCTCCTTGACGGGACACCCGGCCTCGAAACTTCCTGAAACCTCGGTGGCGCGGATCAATCGATGTAACTCGGACCGGCGCCTATTCTACGATCACGTCGAACGTAACGTCTATATCCGTTTCGTCGCTCGGTGTCTGACCGTCTTTCGGCCTCTCGTCGAAATGACTGAGGGTTACCCTGAGCTTGCCGGCAGGTGCGGGTTGTAGTATCGCGATGCGGAAAGTCACCCCGACGGGATGGTCTACGCCGAAGTTATCACCGTAATCGGATTCATGATCCGTGTAGGTCACGACGGCGTCTGAGATGCCTCCATCGGGTTCGTAGAAGAACTGGTGGTTCTCCGCTTCTTCCTTCACCTCTTCGGTGATGTCCGCCGCCGGTGATACCGACTCGTCGAGGACCTGCACCCTTCCGTCGTAGGTCGTATTCTTGGACACCGTGAGATCGTCGACGTCCGGCGGGTTGCCGCCCTCGCCGTCCAGGTCCTGGAACCGGGCGCTGACCGGTGTTCCGCCACCGACCGGTGTCAGGGTGATCGCGATGGTCGTGATGAGTTCTTCCTCACCCGGTCCCGCGGGACCGGTCGGACCGGTCGGATCGGTGGGATCGGTCGGACCCGTTGGGCTGGTCTCGTCGTCGGCGCAGGCGACAGCGAGCGCGGCGGCGAAGCACAGTAAAGCTGCGAGTATGGAAAAGCGTTGATTAAACATGTTCGCGGCTCCTTTTCGTTCACGATGCTGATTTCACTGATGCGACGTCCTCGAACCAGTCGTTCGAAAATACCGTCACCACGGTCGAATCAAATTTAACGGTACGGATCGGACCGGCGGGATGCTGAAAGGTCGCGGGGAGGTCCAGTTTTTGTTGAACGGGTTGGGTGACCGGCACACGCAAGCTATTGTATCAGGACTGTACGGGAGGAGCGCGGCTACCGAGGATGCCGGTGTGCGACTGTGAAAAGCACAGCCCGGTTCCGTCGACTTCGGGACCGAATGCGTCGCAGGACGGTACCTGCACGGTCGATTTGTCTAAAACCGCTGAGGATGCGAAGGTATACTGGCATCCCTGGCAGTGGTCTTCATGTCCGGTACTCGCCTCGAGCCCATGGCAGTGGAGCGGCGGGCTGGCGAAGAGCAGGGCGTAGACAAGAATGCAGGACAGCGAGAGGAATTTCATGCGAAACGCTTAATCCGGAGGCTCGCCATGGATTCATTACCGTACTTTGTTACCAATTGATTAATCAGTGATTTTATGATAAGTAATCTCGAGCCGGATATCAATTGATTTCGAAACGCCGACCATTCTGCGCTTGACACGATCTTACGCCTTGTTTATCATTCGACGCTGCGAAAACAGACCAAAGTACTTTATTTATGACGTGTACTTTAGACGCGGACATCTGGTATTTCAAGCAAGAACAGGAGTGGAAACAGGGTGTCCGAAAAAGTAATGATCGAGGCAAAGGGGCTCAGCAAGTACTACGGTTCCTTTATTGCCGTGCAAGACATCTCATTCACCATACCCGACTGTCAAATCGTGGCGTTCCTGGGTCCAAACGGAGCGGGAAAGTCCACGACCATGAAGATCCTGAGCGGCTACCTGGGGGCTAGCGCGGGCAGCGCGGCCATCGCCGGGCTGGACGTCAGGCGCGACCGTCTCGCCATGTCGAGACACCTGGGTTATCTACCCGAAAACGGCCCGCTGTACCAGAGTATGACACCGCTGGAACTCCTGAGGTTCTTCGGCGAGGCCCGTGGATTGGATCCCGCACGGCTGGCGAATCGCCTGGACTATGTCATCGACCGGTGCAGCCTGGACCAGGCCCTGGAAAAACCCATCGACAAACTGTCCCGGGGAAACAAGCAGCGGGTCGGCCTGGCGCAGGCCCTGCTCCACGATCCCGACGTGCTCATCATGGACGAGCCGACCGCCGGTCTCGATCCCAACCAGATCCGTGATTTCCGGCAGGACATCAGGTTGCTCGGGCAGACCAAGACCGTGCTCCTCTCCACCCACATCCTCCAGGAAGTGGACGTCATCGCGGACCGCGTGCTCCTGATCAACGAAGGCAGGCTGGTCTTCGACGGCACACCCGAGACCCTTCGCAGGGACGGCACGCTGGAGGAATCATTCTACGCGTTGACCGGGCATGGCCGAGCGACGGCGGAGGCAGGAAACGGGGAAACGGGAAAAAGGACGGCGTACGGCGCGGAGGCGGGCGAATGAACCTCGGCCCGGCAAGCCGGTTCAACGGCAAGGTGGTGGCGGCCATCGTCCGGCGGGACATGCGCATGGCGTTCAGCAATCCCACGGGATACGTCTTCGTCACCCTGTTCATCTTCCTCAGCGCGGCTGCCGCTTTCTGGCAGGTCCAGTTCTTTCTGAACAACCTGGCGAATCTCGACCAGCTGAACGCCTTGTTCCCCTACCTGCTGCTCTTCTTCATACCCGCGTTGACCATGAGCGTGTGGGCCGAGGAAGCCCGGCAGGGAACGGATGAACTGCTGCTTACGCTTCCGGCGACAGACCTGGAAATCGTACTGGGCAAGTACCTCGCCGTGCTCGGCGTCTTCACGGCCTCGCTGCTTCTCTCCCTTACTCACGTGCTCGTATTGATGTGGCTTGGAAGCCCCGATCCAGGACTCATGGCCGGCAACTACCTGGGTTACTGGCTGGCCGGCGCCGCCCTCGTCTCCGTCGGCATGCTGGCGTCCCTGTTGACCTCCCACGCGACCATCGCCTTCATCCTGGGCGCACTCTTCTGCGGGGCCTTCGTGCTCATCGGCCTCATTGCGGGCGGCATCAGTGAAGGGTTGCGGGACCTGCTCTCGCCCCTGGGCCTGTTCAACGCCTTCGACGACTTCGCCCGCGGCGTCGTCAGTTTCTCCGGCCTGGTTCATTTCGTCTCAGTCACATGCCTGATGCTGTATCTCAACGTGGTGCTGATCAGCCGCCGCCACTGGCCCGCGAAAGCCGGGGGATACGGGATGGGGATACATCACGGGGTACGCGCCGCGGCGCTCGTCGCGGCGGTCATCGGGCTGAACGTCATCATGGGCCGGGCGGGCTTCCGCCTCGACGTAACCGCCGAAGGACTCCATTCGCTTTCCGGCGAGACCGTGCGGATGCTGGAGGAACTGGACCCGGAGCGGCCCGTGTTCATCCAGGCGTACGTGAGTCCCGAGGTGCCGGAGTCCTACGTGCAGACCCGTTCTAACCTGGTGGACGTGCTCAAGGAACTGGACGCCATGGGCGGCGCCCGTGTCCAGGTGAGGATCGAGGACACGGAAATGTACTCTCCAGAGGCCCGGGAAGCCCGGGAGCGGTTCGGCATTTCGCCCCGGGAGCTACCGGACCTCAGGAGCGCCCGATCGGGATTTACGAACGTTTTCGCCGGGATCGCCGTCACCTGCGGCCCAGAGGAACAGGTCATCGGATTCCTGGATATGGGGCTTCCCGTCGAGTACGAACTGGTGCGCAGCCTCCGGGTGGTCGCCCGCGCGGACCGCGGAAAACTCGGTATACTGACCACTGAGGCGCGGCTTTTCGGGGGATTCGATTTCAACACCATGCAGAGCCGGCAGCCCTGGGCCATGACCGAGGAACTGCGCAAGCAGTACGACGTGGTGCAGGTCCAGCCCCAGGAGGACTATCCCGAGGACCTCGACGCGCTCATGGTCGCCCTGCCCAACACGTTGACCCAGCCGGAAATGAGCCGGCTTTCGGATTACATTGCGACGGGGCATCCCACGCTGATCCTGGCGGACCCCCTGCCGTCCTTCAACCTGACCCTTTCCCCCTCCGAGAAGGAGGGCGCCAGCGCCAATCCCTTCGCTGGAAACCAGCCGCCGCCTCCCACGCCAAAGGGCGATATACAGGGCATGCTGCGGAAATTCGGCGTGGAATGGAATTCCGGGCTGATCGTGTGGGACCGCTACAATCCCCATCCCGCCATGGCCCATCTCCCGCCGGAGGTTGTCTTCGCCTCTCCGGGAAACGAAAATCCGGAAACATTCAACCAGGAAGCCGTCGGCACGGCTTCGCTGCAGGAACTCGTTTTCCTTTTTCCCGGCCGGTTGCAACCTTCCGGAGTAGGAGACTTCATCTTTGCGTCCCTGGTGCAGAGCGGGGAGGCGTCGGGAATTACCGCCTATTCCCAGCTCGTTCAGCGTAACTTCTTCGGCGGGTCCCAACTGGTCCTTTCCAATGTCCCGAGGCGGGCGAGCCAGAACGCATACACCATGGCGGCCCATGTCACCGGATACGCAGACACTTCGGCGAGCGATGATGAAAACGCGCGGGTCAACCTGGTCGTCGTGGCCGACGTGGATTTCGCGTCGCAGCAATTCTTTGAAATCCGCCGTCTGGGTTCCGGGGGGTTCAACTTCGACAACGTCACCTTCTTCCTGAACGTCATGGACGTACTGGTCGGGGACGAGTCCTTCATCGCCCTGCGCAGCAAGCGGGTGCGGTACCGGACGCTCGAGACCGTCGAAAGGCGGATCCTGGCCTACACGCAGCAACGCGTCAAGGACGAGGACGAAGCCGAACAGGAAGCGCAGGCGGCCCTGGACCAGGCGCGGCGCCGCCTCACGGCCCGCGTGGACGAGGTCCGGCAGCGGACCGACCTGGACGAACAGACCCGGCGGATCATGGTCCGCAACCTGGAGGAAGTGGAAAACCGGCGGTTCGAGACGCTGAAGACTAACATCGAGGCCGAAAAGGAAGCCAGGATCCAGGACAGCAAGGAGATGATGGAAACCCAGATCCGACTGATTCAGAACACCATCAAGAACCTGGCCGCCCTGCTTCCGCCCGTGCCGGTCTTCCTCCTCGGCATATTCATTTTCGTCCGGCGCAGGCGGCGTGAGAACGAGGCGGCCGCCGCCGCCCGGCGGTTGAGGAGTTGACCATGGACGAAACGCGCAAGACCCTGGCCTTCGTCGCCGCGGCGGCGCTGGTGACCATCGCCGCTTTTCTCGCGGCGCCGGGTGATCCGACACCGGAGGCGTTCTCGGACCGTGGAGAGGTGTTCTTTCCGGATTTCTCCGATCCGAACGACGCGGCCTCGCTGGAAGTCATCGATTTCGACGAGGAAACCGGGCGTATCGACGCTTTCAACGTGGTGTTCAAGGGCACGCGATGGCGCATCCCTTCCCACCACAACTACGCCGCGGATGACAAGGACCGACTGGCCCGAACGGCCGCCGGGCTCATCGACGTCCGCAAGGACGACGTGGTCGCCGAGGTCGCCGCGGACCACGAGTCCCTGGGCGTGGTGGACCCGTTGGACGAATCCGTCGCTTCCCTGGCCGGTCGCGGCAAGCGTGTTACGGTCAAGGACGGGAACGAGAACCTGCTCGCCGACCTCATCATCGGCAAGAACGTGCCCGGACGGGAGGGCAGGTTCCGGTATCTGCGGGTACCGGGCCAGAAGCGGACCTACGCCGCGCGCTTCGACGTGGATGTCTCCTCCCGGTTCGGAGACTGGATCGAGAAGGACCTGCTGGAGTTGGACCTGGACCGTATCGAGCAGGTGACCCTGAAAGACTACTCCATCGACGAAAGCACCCGTATCCTGGACCAGCGCGACACGATCGTCCTGACCCGGGGCGACCCCGACTGGACGGCCAACCGCATGAGGAGCGGGCAGAAAGTCGACGGAGTGAAGATGGAAGACCTGCTCAAGGCCCTCGACGAACTGACCATAGTGGGCGTTCGTCCCAAGCCCGCCGGCCTGTCCAGAAGCCTGGAAGACAACGACGAAGGCATCAGCTTGAACCGCGAGGGCCTGGTGTCCCTGCAGGAAAAAGGCTACTACTTCACCCGGGACGGCCAGCTGGTTTCCAACGAGGGAGAGGCCCAGGTCCGCTCGAAGGACGGCGTAGTCTACACGCTCCGCTTCGGGGAGATCGTCTATGGTGCGGGCGAGGCGGTCACGGCCGGGACGGAGATGTCGGGGGACGGCGGACCGAACGGACCGAGCGGACCGGGTGAAAACCGGTACCTGTTCATCACCACCAGATTCGACGCCGGTGTTTTTCCGGAGCCGCGAAAACCCGCCGATACGGGTTTTCAGGCCCGGGCGGATTCGCTGTGGACGACCGCCGACCGGACCAACGCAGACCTGCACGAAAAACACGAAGACTGGAAAAGGAACGTCGAGACCGGGCGCAGGACCTCCGCAGACCTGAACACCCGTTTCGCCCAGTGGTACTACGTAATCTCGGCGGACAGCTTCGATCGGATCCATCTGCGCCGCGGAGACCTGGTCACCTCCCGCTGAGTGCCGAAGCGGCCGGTTTCACCGGTTCGATTACGGGCACGCCAGCGTGTTCTTTCCCCTTATCCGGACCGTAAAAACGGTTCTACGAACCGCCAACGAGGATGTCCGATTGGCCCAAGACCACACCTGCGCGGCGGTCATGGCGCGCACCCTGCATGACGCCGGCGTCCGCTTCGCCTTCGGCCATCCCGGCGGCGAGGTGCTGGAACTGATCGACGCGCTGGAACGCGCGGGCATCCGGTTCGTCCTGACCGGCCACGAATCCACGGCGGCGTTCATGGCGGCTGCAGTGGGACGCCTTACCGGGATCCCCGGGGTGTGCGTCGCGACCCTGGGTCCGGGCGCCTGCAACCTGGTCCTCGGCGTCGGGACCGCCTTCCTGGATCGCGATCCGATCCTGGCCATTTCCGCGCGGACGTCAACGCAGCGGCACCACAGAAGCAATAAGCAGAACCTGCCGCTGGTCGATCTGTTCACACCCATATCCCGGTGGTCTGTCGACCTCGAAGGCGCCGCGGTCGAAGATACCATAAAAAGCGCCCTGTCCATCGCGGCCGGTCCGCCGCGGGGACCGGTGTACCTTTCCGTGCCGTCCGACGTGGCGGGGAGGCCTGCGCTCGACGGCAAGTCCACGACTCATGATGTCGACGTCAAATCCTCACATCCCCCTCCTCCGACCCCTGCGGACGATTCCGATCTCCCGCGCATCCTTGCCAGTCTGAACGGGGCCGAAAGACCGATCGCCGTGGTCGGTATCGCCATGGACGCCGCAAGGGAAGCCCCGGCCGTGCGGCGTTTCCTGAGGGACACCGGCATACCCTACACCACGACAGTCCAGGCGAAGGGGATCGCCGACGAGCGCGGCGGAGGATACCTGGGAACGATCGCTCCGGCCGCCGGTGAAGACCGGATCATCGAATGGCTGGAGCGAAGCGACTGTGTCCTTGGCATCGGCTTCGATCCGGTGGAGATCTCCCGTCTCTGGCACTTCGACGCGCCGCTGCAAGTCGTCGCCAACGCCCCCGTGGGATTCGGCGCCTACAGTCCGCCCGCTTCCTGCGTGGGTGACGTGTCCGGCCTGCTCGACCGGATCGCCGGAAGTTACACAGGCCGAAACGCGTGGACAGACAATGAAATCCTGGATTTAAGGGAACGGGTCGATGCGGTCTACCATCCGCCGGCCTCTTCGGGACCAGGCGGCATGTCGCCCTATCACCTGGTCGGCGCCTTGCGCGAAGCGCTCCCGGAAGACACCATTGTCTCCTCAGACGTGGGCGCCCACAAGAACGTCATGGGACAGCGTTGGAGGGCGCCTGCACCGCACACCTTCCTCATGTCCAACGGCCTTTCTTCCATGGGGTACGGCGTGGGCGCGGCCATGGGCGCCGCGACGGTCTGTCCCGACCGGCCGGTCGCCGCGGTGACGGGCGACGGCGCCTTCGCCATGATGGTGCAGGAACTAGAAACCATCAACCGGACCGGTATCGCGCCCCTGGTCATCGTCCTGTACGACGCTTCGCTGGCCGTCATCAAGATCGCCCAGCAGTCCCGCGGACTGCCCACGATGGGGGTCGACTTCGTTCCGGTGGACTGGGTGAAGGTCGCCGAGGGATTCGGGATCGCCGCCGAGACCGTGGGTACCCTGGAAGAAACCCGCGACGCCGTAGAGCGCTGGGTGCGGCGCCGCGAGGCACGGGTCCTGGTCGCCCTCGTGGACGAAGGACTCTATACCGGATTGAAGTACTGAGTTTCGAGGTCGAACCCATCCGGCTTTTCCGGTGATTCAGGCATGCCGGAGTTGTTCGCCATGTACCCAAGATATCCGTGGCGAGCGCACGTCCGTTCCTTATATTGAAACCCGCTTGGCGGATTCAGGCACTACACGACCGCACACAATCCAGACATCAACAATACGCAAGGGGAGTAAAAGGAACCATGAGTGACGAATTCACGCTCGTACTGGCCGTGGTACTCGGACTTTACATGGCCTTTTCCATAGGCGCAAACGACGTGGCGAACGCCATGGGAACATCCGTGGGTTCCAAGGCCTTGACCATCAAACAGGCCATCCTCATCGCCGCGGTGCTCGAATTCCTGGGCGCCGTCCTGGTAGGGGGACATGTCACCAAGACCGTCCGGGGAGGAATACTGGACCCGCAGATCTCCGCGGCCGCGCCGGATCTCATCGTTTACGGCATGCTCGCTTCCCTCATGGCGGCCGGAACGTGGCTCGTGGTCGCTTCCAGGCTCGGCTGGCCCGTATCGACCACCCACTCGATCGTGGGGGCCATCGCGGGGTTCGGCATGGTCGCCTTTGGCGTCAGCGCCGTGCAGTGGGAACAACTGGTGCAGATCGTCGCTTCCTGGGTCGTATCGCCCCTGCTGTCGGCCGCCCTGGCCTACCTGATTTTCACCGCGATACGTTGGACGATCCTTCGCCATCCCGATCCCGTACGGAAGACCCGGAAATGGGCGCCTCTGTACATATTCTGCGTCGTCGTCGTCATTTCCCTGGTCACTTTGTTCAAGGGGCTCAAGAACATCAACCTGGATCTAACCCTGGCCGAATCCCTGCTCTGGTCCGGCATCCTGGGCATCGTCGCGGTGATCGCCGGTCACTTTCTGCTCGGCATGATCGGCAACCGGGCGGAATCCAATTCCACTGACGCATCGTCCGGTGATTCCCAGGTGGCCATCGTCGAGAAAATGTTCGGCATGCTTCAGATCATGAGCGCTTGCGCCGTGGCCTTCGCCCACGGTTCCAACGACGTGGCGAACGCCATCGGGCCGCTCGCCGCCGTGGTACATATCAGCCAGTCCGGCGTGGTCGACCCCGAGTCGCCTGTTCCCACCTGGCTCCTGCTGATTGGGGGCATCGGCATCGTCATCGGGCTGTCGACCATGGGATACCGCGTCATGGCTACCATTGGTACCAGGATCACCGAACTGACGCCCGCCCGGGGATACTCGGCCGAGTTCGCCACGGCCCTGACCATCGTCGTTGCCAGCCGGCTCGGCCTGCCCATCTCGACGACCCAGACTCTGGTCGGCGGCGTTATGGGCGTGGGCCTGGCGCAGGGGGTGAAGGCCCTCGACTTCAGCATCCTGGGCAGAATCGCGGCATCCTGGATCGTGACCGTTCCCATCGGCGCCCTGCTTGCGATCGTCTTCTTCTACCTGTTCAGGTTCCTTTTCTGATTTCACACCGGATAGCCTCCTGCCGGTCCGGACCCAGACGAACTTCAGGCGACCGATATGAGCGATACGTCCGTGAACGCGGTTGAACCCGGGGAATCCCCTCCACCGGCGCGTCTCAGGTTCACCCTTGTTTCCGGCGCGTTGATCCTGGGCGCCTATCTCGTTCTGCAGGTCGCCGCGACGTTCCTTTCGGTGATTGTGCTGGACCTGGATCCCTCTGAACGCATGGGCGACCTGGTCGCCCTGGGCGTAACCGCCTCCGCCATTCCGTGTACAGCCCTCGTGCTGCTCATCCTCAGCCGCAAGCGGGGCATTGAACCGCGATCCTGGCTTGCGCTCCTGCCGGTCCGTACCACGACCCTGCTCGGCTGGGTGGCGTTCGCCTTCGCGCTGTTGCAACTCGCCGACCTGGTCACGGTCGAACTCGGACGTTCATCCGTGCCGCCGATCATGGAAACGATGATCGAAACGACACGATACACCACGCTTCTCTGGTTCGCGCTCGTGATCGCCGCACCGGTTTTCGAAGAGGTTTTGTTCAGGGGATTTCTGTTCGAGGGACTGCGCCGGACAAGGATGGGAGCCGGGGGTACGATTGTCGTCACGACGCTGCTCTGGACGCTGCTGCACGTCGCCCAGTACGACCTGTATTTCCTCACGCTGATCGCCCTGATCGGGATCCTGCTCGGGATCGCACGGGAGCGCAGCGGATCCCTCTATGTTCCCCTCGCCATCCACGGGGTAAACAACTTGCTCGGCACGCTGCAGATGACGGAAGAAAGGGACGTGCTCGTCAGCGCGCTGTTTTAATGGTGATGCCGTTTCGAGGACCGGTCTCGCGTCAGACGCCCAGGGCCTTCTTGTTTTCGGGGGTCAGCTTGGCCAGCTTGCGTTTGAACTTGTAGTGGCCGGACTCGGACTTTACGGGTTTGATCACCAGGGCGGTCTGTATTTGCTCTTCCTGGTCCTTGTCGGCTTTCGACATCTTGGCCGCGAAGCTTCTGTCCTTTGCCATTTTAATGTCCTCCCAAACGAGTTGTTTCAGCCTGATTCGTCACGATTGCATACGGGTTGATGGACCTCTCGACACGCCCAATCTAACGATTCTCTTTAACAAATGCAACATAAAGCAGTGCAGTATTATGAATGGTTTACCTGATAATGCAGCACAGTATTATGAATGGTTTACCTGAAGGAATTGCAGGAGAATCTTCCCAAGCAACGCGGCAACCTCGCCCTGCTTCAAGCCCTGACGTATAGTTGGTCCGCCCTGGGGCGCGTTAAGCTATTTCGGTTCCTGGTTCGATTCTCAAGATGTTCAGACTTTCGGTGGCAAGGTGCTGGTTGATCTCGAGAGCACCGTCTCGTTCAATGAATAACCGGTCCGCGATAACCATCGGCGGGCAGAACGTCCATAATACGTATCCCAATGAACATCTGAAAGCCAGGGAGAAGAGCGGGAACAAGTACAGTGCGTTCATCCCCTTCGGCTTCGGTTTCGCGTTCTGGTACGCCAGGTACAGTTTCACCCTCTAGAGCGGTGTTCACCCGACTTTTCCTGGTCGGGTTCGTGCAGGTCGTCCACATCGTGGACCAAGCCCCGGAGCTTCAGGGTTCCGAGGCTTTTCGTATGCTCTTCCGAAGACGGCCGGTTGCGCTTTTCCATAGACAACAGGGTATACTTGCCGTATTATGCCAGCGACCTGCTTACGAGGACCGGAGACGATACGCGATGGCCATTAGGGAACGGAAATCCAGAGGACAAGCCATACAGCTGCCCAGCCAGGGCAAGCCCGACTTGCAGGGCCTGATGCTGCCCGAGATCGCGAGGATCGTCGATGAAATGGATGAACCGGCCTACCGCGCAGGGCAGATCGCCTCGTGGGTCTATAAGAAGGCCGCGGGCACTTTCGACGAGATGACCAATCTCTCCAAGACTTTTCGCACCGGACTCGCTGAACGAACAGACCTGAACCCGTTGATCCCCGTCCGCCACGAGGCATCCCGTCATGGTCCCACGACGAAATATCTCTTCGCCTTGCGGGACGGGCAGAAAGTAGAGACCGTGCTGATCGGGGGGTCGCGGCGCAATACGCTCTGTATCTCCACACAGGTGGGTTGCGCGATAGGCTGCCGTTTCTGCGCGAGTGGACTGGAGGGACTGGTGCGCAACATGACGGCGGCCGAGATCGTCGATCAGGTCATCCAGGTCAGGAGGCTGGCCGGCGAAAGCCATCCCATCAACAACATCGTCGTCATGGGCATGGGCGAACCCCTGGCCAACTACCGACAGGTACTGAAGGCCGTGCGTATCATCAACGCGGAATGGGGACTCGACATCGGCGCTCGCAGAATTACCCTTTCCACCAGCGGGCTGGTTCCAAAGATCTATCAGCTGGCCCGGGAGAACATCCAGTTCGAACTTTCCGTGTCTCTGCACGCCGCAGACGACACGACCCGGTCCCTGATCGTCCCGATCAACAAGCGCTATCCGCTGAAAATGCTCATGCAGGCCTGCCGGCAGTACGTCGAAGCAACCGATCGCATCATCACCTACGAATACGTGCTGCTCAAGGGCGTGAACGATCGGTTCAAGGACGCGGAAAACCTGGTCAAGTTGCTGAAAAAAGATAAATGCAAGCTGAATCTCATTCCATACAACCCGGTGAAGGGCCTGCCTTACGAAACGCCCGATGAATACCGAAGGGCGGTCTTCGTAGAGGCACTGCGCGCCGGCGGCCTTCAGCTGACCATCCGCCGTGAGCGGGGGCGGGACATACAGGCCGCCTGCGGACAGTTGCGCCTTGTGGAATCGCGGGTAGGCAGTTGACGGACCAGGGGCCACGGGCAGGCTCGTTGACCGGCGTCGGAGCCTGCGGCGGGATGGAGTATTCCCCATGGATCGCACAACGTCTCCCCGGATCCTCGTGGTCAGGCCCGACCGCATCGGCGACGTGGTGCTGTCCCTGCCTGTACTGAACGCCCTTAGAAGCCGCTGGCCTGAAGCCTATCTCGCCATGATGGTACGCCCCTATACCCGGGACGTGCCTGCAAGAAACCCCTGTCTCGACGCCATTGTCGAAGACGACCCGGAAGCAGGTCATCGCGGCCTGGCGGGTTTCCTCGGACAAGTACGGAATCTGAAAACCCACCGCTTCGATACGGCCCTGATGCTCATGCCGACCGTGCGTCACGCCTGGATGCTCTTCCTGGCCGGCATACCACGCCGCTTCGGTGTAGGCCACACGATCTACCAGGCCCTTACCCTGACCAGGCCCATCAGCCGAGACGGCTATGTACCGCTGCGGCACGAATCGGATTACTGCCTGGACCTGGCGCGAGTCATCGACGCCCGGGATCCCGGCGGGCGGCCCCTGATCGAAGTGCGGGAATCGGAGCGGATGCGGGCCCGTGAGATATTGAAGCGGCCGGATGGAATACCGGTCATCGGCATACATCCCGGCAACGGCCGAAACGCCCCGAACTGGACCGCTGATCGATACGGCGCACTGGCGAGGCCGTTGCAGCAACGACACGGCGCGAAGATCGTCGTTACGGGAAGCGTGGAGGAAGGGAATCTCGCCGACTCGATCGTGTCCAGACTGGATGGCCCCTCCCTTTCGCTGGCCGGGAAACTTTCGCTGGGCGAACTTATCGCGGTGATCGGCGAAATGGATCTCCTTGTGAGCAGCAGTACGGGACCCATGCACCTGGCAGGGGCGCTGGGCGTCCCCACGGTATCGATCTTCTGTCCACTTCCCGCCCGGTCGCCGCAGCGCTGGCGGCCCCTGGGCGGCCGGGACCGGTTCCTGCTGCCTCCCAACGGGCAGTGTCCGACCTGTGAACGCGGCCCCCTCTGCGATCTGTCCGGCATCACGGTAGACATGGTCCGGGAGGCCGTGGGGGAACAACTGGAATAACAGGCACAACCAGCCGGTCCTGACCGGAAAACCCTTCCATGACGTCGTCCGAAGCCATGACCGTGTCCGAAGCGCCATCCCGCATCCTGATCGTCAGGTTCAGCTCGATGGGCGATATCGTGCTGACCTCGCCGGTTACCCGGCGGTTAAGCAGGATCTGCCCCGGCGCGGAAATCGACTTTCTCACACGGACCGAATACGCCCCCCTGGCCCGGTCGCTTCCCGGCGTAAGCCAGGTGGTGTGCTTTGAACCCGAAAAAGGGCTTTGGCCGCTCGTCTCCCGCTTACGCCGAAGACGCTACGACCTGGTGATCGACCTGCACGGGAATATGCGCAGCAGGCTCGTGGTACTGGCGGGCAACGCGCGTCGGTTCGCCCGTTACGACAAACGCCGGTTCGCCCGCATGGCCATGGTTGCCATGCCCGGGCGTTCCACGTCCGTTCCCCATACGGTCGACCGATACCTGGAGGTACTCGACACGCTCGATGCTGTCGGCACGCTCGATGCTGACGGAGCGTCTCCCCGCGGCGGGGCGAGCCGGACAGCGGAGGATAGAATCCCGCAACTGATCGTCGACGCCTCGGCGACGGCGGAGGTGATGGATCGAATGGCCGAAAAGGGTATCGGACCGGAGGTCCCGGTGCTCGGTATGGCGCCCGGCGCCTCGCACGCTCCCAAGCGCTGGCCACCGGACCGATTCGCCCTGGTTGCCGACCGCCTGGCGGAGGTCCACGGGATGGGGATCCTGTTGTTGGGAGGCGAAGGGGACCGTTCGGTGGTCGCGGAGGTGGCCGACGCCATGAAAAGACCGGCCGTGAACTGGTCCGGGGCGACGGATCTCTCGCTGCTGCCCGCGGCCGTGCAGCGATGCCGGGTCCTGGTCAGCAACGATTCCGGTCCCATGCACGTGGCGTCGGCCGTAGGCACCCCGGTTGTCGGCATCTTCGGGGCGACCCATCCCCGCCTGGGGTTCGCTCCCCTTGGACTGGAAGACACCGCCCTATCGCTCGACCTCCCGTGCAGCCCCTGCAGCCTCCACGGGGACCGTGCATGCCGGTTCGGCACCCACGCGTGCATGGAGGATCTCCCGGCACAGCGCGTCATCGACGAGGCGGAACGCCGGATATCGAAGTAAACGCAATACCTGGTCCGGCAGGACCGGGTGAAGCGCCAGATGGGGCGGAGACCCCATCACGCAGGGTCAGACTGCGTCCTCTTCTTCGTAGTCCAGCAAAGAAAACACGGGATGGCCGTCCAGCCTGTTGCGGCCGTTCAGGTAAGAAAGTTCGATCAGGAATCCCACGCCGGCCACGACCCCGCCGGCATCCTCCACCAACTGACAGGCCGCGGACGCAGTCCCCCCCGTGGCCAGCAGGTCGTCCACGATGAGAACCCGATCGCCCTGACGGACGGCGTCTACATGCATTTCAAGGGTATCGGCGCCGTATTCCAGCTCGAATTCGACCCGGTGTGTTTCTGAAGGCAATTTGCCGGCTTTGCGCAGGGGAACGAACCCGGTATTCAGGTGATAGGCCGTCAATGGCGCCAGAAGGAACCCCCGCGCCTCGATACCGGCGACAAGATCGATGGGCCGGTCCGTGTATTCCTCGACGAAACGGTCCACGGCCGTTCGAAAAGCAACTGCGTCCTTCAACAGCGTGGTCACATCTCTGAAGTTGATACCGGGAATGGGAAAGTCCGGTACGCTGCGTATCTTCTGCTTGAGCGCTTCCAAGAATCACCTCGTTTCTGGCGACGGCCAGTCGGGAACGGTTCTAACGGTATCGCCGGGTCCTGCGGCCGTAGTACGTTGAGCATTTCGAACCGGGCAGGGACGGCATCCGGTTGGGTGCGCCTTCCGCGCTCAACGGTCGAATTCCCGCGTCCAGTTCTGCACGATGGTCAGGACGGGCCGTGCTTCTTCGGCGTTGGTTACGAGGATGAACTTCTCCCCATCAGGGGTTACGTCGTAACCGGCGAATCGCAGGTTCTCGGCACCGGCCCGGATCCCGTCGAAGAGCGCCTCAGGCTGGCCGAACCGAAACCCGGAGCCCTCCATGAGGGGAACCGCCATCATACGGTTGTTTTCCACGTAGAACAGTTCTTTGCCCGTCGGACTCCACTGGGGGGTCCAGCCGCCGTTGACCGACACCTGCCATTTCCCCGTGCCGGAGGGGAACCGGGTCACGTACACTTCCGGACTGCCTCCCTGGTCCGATACATGGGCCAGGTAACGGCTGTCCGGTGAAAGGGCCGCCTGCAATACCCGTTTGTGATCCTCCTTAAATACCTCCGGTTCGGCACCCGGTTCCGTCGTAACGTACTGTATCCTCATCCCGTTGAAGTAAACCAGGTATTTTCCGTCCATGGACAGAATCGGCGACCATCCGTTCAAGGAATCGGCGGCGAAAGGCGCCATTCCGTCCATGACCTCGAGATCCATCCGCATAAGGAGTCCTTTACGTCGGAAACGGCCCTGATTCAGGCGCGGCGAAACCGCGAATATAACCGATTTTCCATCGGGTGTGAAGGTCGCCTTGCTGTAATCCCAGTCGGCGAAGGTAAGCCGGCTTTCGGCGCCGCTCGTGAGGTCGTATTGCCACAGTGCCCCCTGGCCGTCTGTCATACCTTCCACTACAACCCGCTCTTCGTTGGATGACAAGACCGGCTGGCCGATCCAGTCCTGTGGGTTGCCGATGACCCGGTCGATTCGACCGCTGCGGTCGACCACGGTCAATTGCTGCGGAGACCGGAATGCCTGTCGGTATACCATGACTCCGTCATCGGACAGGCTGACCGTGTTGACGTGTCGTACGATCGGAAAAGCTTCGCCCGTCAGTTCCCCGATCCGGGGCGAAAAGGGCACGGCCCACAGGTCGCCCTCGGCTAGCACCGTGTCCCTGTAGAACAACAGGTAGCCGGACGCATATCCCGCGACGGTAAGAAACTCGCCTTCCAGGGGCAGCGTACGCTGTCCGCCACCCGGAGTTTCCACGACGATACGGGACGAAACGATGCGTGCAGCGGATATGAACCGGTTCAGATCCGGATTTCCCCGGTACTTTTCACTCAAACCGGCGATCTCTTCCGTATCGTCGGATGACCGGAGCACCGCGTACAGCCGCAGATTGTAATCGGACAGGCTTACGGGCGTTATGTATCCCCATTCGGATCGTTCGATGGCCGGTTCCACCTGAAGAACGGGATCGCCACCGTACTCGGTCACCGAATACAGGCCACCGCCGGATGACCGTCCCGCCATGCTGAAGAGGATCTGTCCGTCGCCGCCCCATGATATGCCCCACAACCGCAGGTCCGGCAAATCACAAATCTGTACCTGCCCGCCACCATCTGCCATGACCTTCCAGATCGTTCGCCTGACCAAGTAGCCGATATACCGGCTGTCGGGGGACCAGAACACTGCGGTGACATCATCCGTACCGGGTATCTCCCGTCCTTCGGCCTGGTCCAGCGACCGCACCCACAGGCGCTTTTCGTAGACATAGGCGAGGCGCGAACCGTCCGGCGAGATGGAGACATTGTCCCGCCCCAGGTTGTCCAGGGTAACCTGGAACTTGCGGACAGGTTCCGGCGCTGCTTCCTGGAACCATCCCAAAATAGCCGCAAGGCCCAGGGCGCAGGCAACGAGTCCCAGTACGCAGGCCGCGAGCACGTCCACCCGTCGAAGAATAGATCGGGTCGGTCCCGGCTTCGCGCCACCCACGTTATTACCCGCCTGCTCACCGTCCTCATATTCTTCCCGGCTGTCGACCAGGTCATGGCCCACATCGAGGATGGATTGATATCGAGACCTGGGATCCTTGCCCAGGCAGCGCCGGACGACGCGGTTCAGCGTGGGAGGAACTTCCCTGTTGTGATCCCCCACCGAGTCCGGTTCATCCTTCAGCGTGCTGCTGATGATCGATACGTAATGATCGCCGGTAAAGGGCCGACTGCCCGCAAGCGCCTCGTACATCATGACGCCCAGGCTGAAAATGTCGCTTCGGTGATCGCCCCGGTTGCCGGTCGCCTGTTCCGGTGACATGTACGCGGGGGTCCCCATCACGGCGCCGGCCTGCGTAAGGCTCACCGTGGGGGCGCCGCCATCGGTATCATCCGTACTTTCGGTGGCGATCCGGGCCAGTCCGAAGTCCAGGACCTTCGGTATACCGTCGTCCGATATCATGACATTCGCGGGTTTCAGGTCCCGGTGAACGACGCCCCGTTCGTGGGCGTGGTCCAGGGCGTCCACGATGGGCACGAACCAGTCGTAGAAAGATTCCAACGGGAGGGGTGTGCCGGACAGGTGCTCGTGGAGCGGACGGCCGGGCACGTATTCCATGGTGATGAAGTATACCGTTCCGGGACCATCGCTTCCGGCGTCATCCAGGCGCGCTTCCTCGATGGCGAAGACCTGCGCGATATTCGGATGGTTGAGCTTGGCGGCCGCCTCGGCTTCGATCCGGAACCGCTGGAGCAGCACAGGGTCGCGGGCCAGGTCCTCCGGCAGCACCTTAAGGGCGACCCGCCGTTTCAGACGGGTGTCCTCGGCCATGTATACCTCGCCCATGCCTCCCCGTCCGAGACTTCCTTCGATGCGGTAGTGTAGAACGACGTCGTCCTTCCGCATGCCCTAGTGCTCCATTTCGTCCAGCCGCACGGGCCGGCCTTCCGCCGCGGACCGGTCGGCGGCGAAGACGACGCGGTGAGACTCGTAGGCGGTTTTCATATCGGTGAGGGGCATGGGGCCGCCCCCGTGGATACTGTTCACGAAGGACTGGAACTGGGGTTCGTAGGGATGATCCTGAACGTCGCCCGAATCGATCAGCGACGTTTCGAGCGTACTCCAGCGGCTTCGGTCCATCCCCTTGATTTTTTCCGAATAGAAACGGTTGTCCAGCAGGCTGCCTTCGCTGCCCACCAGGTGCACGTGAAAGTAGTAGGGCTGCAGGCAGTCGATGCAGGAGGTCACCTTGGCGATCCGGTTCCCACCCTCGAACCTCAGGATGGAAACGCTGGTAGTGGCGTACTCGTACGCTCCGAAATGGCGGCTCGAAGACTTCGTGTTGTAGCTGGTGACTTCCTCCACCTTGCCGTCCATGAAAAATAGCATGGCGTCCAGGGCATGGCATCCGGCCGTCAGCAGGCTGGTACCGCCGAAATCCTTCTTTACGTTCCAATCGAATTGGCCATACCACGGTCCGATGCCATGGTAGTAGTCGACTTCGGCGTAGTGCAGGTCGCCGAGCAACCCCTGATCGATGACGGACCGGATGAGGGTGAAGTGGGCGCTGTAGCGGCATTCGAAACAGACGCAGACCGACACGCCGGTTCGGTCCACGGCGGACTGTATGCGCGCAGCGTCGGCGGGGGTGAGGGCGATCGGTTTTTCGATGATGAGGTGCTTGCCGGCCTCCGCGGCGGCCACCGCCTGGTCGGCGTGATAAGGATGAGGGGTGCAGATGTCAACCACATGAATGTCGGGATCGGAAAGCATCTGTTCATAGTCGACATGGGACTTCAGCGGTGTCCCGAACTGTGCCGACAGGGCCGTGTCGTCATGGATTCGACGGGAGCAGACGGCGGTGACGTCGGCCCCCGCGACGGCCTTGAAAGCGTCGATGTGCGCCCCGGCTACCCAGCCGAGACCGACAATGCCAACGTTCAGATGATTCACGGTCAGGCTCCGGATCGATGCAAGGAGTTCAGCATGTCCATCCAACGGTCGTGATCGGATTCCAGTGTGTCGAGGGACGTCCGGTCGAAAACAAAGGGATACCCGGTCATCGTCGCCTCGTGTTTGGAAGGATTGTCGGCGCAACAGTCTTCGACGACCGCGGCCAGGAACCCGCGCTGTACCGCCGAAGCCGCGGTGAAAAGCACGCAGACGGAGGTTTCCAGCCCCGCAACCAGTATAAAGGATTTACGCGCCCGCTGTAAATGGGTTAATAGGTCCTTCTGCAGGAAGGCGTCGAAGGACCGCTTGCGCATGACGGGCTCGCCGGTCCGTTCGGTGGCGCAGTGCAGCACGTCGGCGCCAGGCGTTCCCCGGATACACGGGGTTTCCCCCTTGACCCGGTAAGGCGCCATCCAGTCCGTTCCGGACGGCTCGAATTCCGCGCGCACGTGCACGATGTCGAGGCCCGATGCACGGCAGAAACCCAGCAGCTTCGCAACGTTCGACGTAAAACAAGGAAAGGCCTTCGCCGTTTCTTCGGGCAAGAAATCCCGCTGGACATCAATGAGCAGCAGCACGAACCGGCGCCAGTCATTCGGGTCGGCCATGGGAACTCCTTCGTCGGAAGGCGGAATGATGCTCACGAACACGGTTCGAACAGATTGTTATATTGTTATTTTGTGAAATGCGGGCTGTAATCTAAAAACCTGGCGAGCCGGGGGCAAGGTGAAATCCCTTTCAGGCGCGGCACCGGCCGGCGGCTTTGGTTAAAAAAACAATGGTGAAACTTGTGTCTACACACCCTTGACATTCCCATATGGCGTTGTAGATTTAAGGGATACCCTGATATACGGCGCGGACATCGTTCCGCGTCGAGTCTTTTATGGTAAACCTTACATGAATTTTGAACCTCGGCAACTGATCGAAGACGGCTTCATCGTGCTTCGGGGGGTAGTACCCCCTGACTGGCTCGGACCCCTGCGGGACAGCTTCGAGCACATGGTGGAGCGGCAAAAGGACCTCTGCGCCAGGGACAGAAAACCGGGTGAACCGCCCGGGGGACAGTGGGCGGTCAGCAATCAGCCCAGGCTGCAATTCGAGACCCTTGTGGACGAAGCGACCGCCAACACGATGGCCTTCTGTCTCCACGAGAACACCATGGGCGCCAGCCGCCGCATCATGGGCGCGGAAGCCGCGGGAAACACGGGATTCATGTTCATGTGCAACCCGGTGGAAGACCGTGGACCGGCGGCGTGGCACAGGGATATACACCCCATCGACCAGGCCCCGCTTCGCGGCCTGCAGACGGACTTGCTGAACAACGCCCCCGGTTACCTCCAGTGGAACATTCCCCTTTACGATGACCGCGTGCTCTGGGTCGTGCCGAAGAGTCACCGCAGGGGCAATACCGACGAGGAGAACCGCCACCTGGAACGCAATCCCCGCGAACCGCTTCCTGGCGGTGTACAGGTCGAATTGAACGCGGGCGACGGGGTGGTCTATACCAACACGATCCTCCACTGGGGGAGCGATTACAACGCCCGGCTGCGCCGTACCATACACCTGGGCTACCGGTCGTACGGCGGACCGATCTTCCCCTATGTCAACAGGACCCACAGGAACCTTGACTTTATCGAATGCCTGCCTTCCGATACCCAGGCAGTTTTTCGGGATATCAAGAGGCGATATGACGGCGAGTCCGACCTGATCGAATCCATCTTCCGCGCCGCCATCGACCGGGACGAGGACGCTTTCCACGAAGGCGTCGCCGCGCTGCATCCGGGCGATACCGGCCGTATCGTTTGCGTCGTGCTCCTGTCCAAGATCGTTTACAAAATGAAATTCTCCACCCATCCCGACCGGGTGTCCTACGGCGGCGACATCACCCATGACGAGGACCTGAAACCGCGGTTTACCGACGGTGAACTGGACACTCTCTGGCGGCGATTCGCCTCGCTGGACGAAAACATGCAATCCGATGCCTTGCAGTACGTTCCGGGATTCCAATCGGGTCCCATGCAGTACTACTTCGAAGACATGCCTGCCGACGTGGGCATGGATACATTCATGGCGGAATGGCGGCGGAACTGACGTCGCCCGGCAGGGAACCGACGCGGCCGGCAGGGAACCGACGCGGCCGGCAGGGCACACGATTAGGAGAGACCAGGATGAAGATCACATCCGTAGCCGTGTGGACGGTCGTCGTTCCCACCATTCCGGGCCGGGTGCACAGTCCGGAATACGCCGCGAAAACCGGTTGGGACGAGGTGCCTAAACACATCATCCGGATCGATACGGATACCGAGTATTCCGGCATCGGGGAGAGTTGGCGCGGCGTATCCATCGAGCACATCAGAGAAGGCGCGGAGCGGTTGATCGGGCGGGACCCGGAAGCACTGACGCTCCAGGACCTCTTCACCGCGCGTCGGGACCGGTCCGACGACGCCATCGAGGCGGGCGAAGGTCCGGCGTATGATACCTACGAAATGGCCGTGCTGGACCTGGTAGGCCGAGTGCGGGATCTACCCGTGCACGAGTTCCTGGGAGGCGCCGTCCGTGCCCGTGTACGGGCCGACTACTGGATGGGCCACCAGACGCCCGAGGACGGACGGAAGGCCGTGGAAAGAGCGTTGCGCCACGGGTTCACGGGCGTCAAGATCAAGTGCCGAATCGAGGAGCCCATGTACGAGCGTCTGAAGGCCATGCACGACGTCGGCGGTTCTGAATTCAAGGTTACCGTCGACCCCAACGAACGGTTCCACACCGCGGCGCAGACCATCGAACTCGCCGAACGCCTGGAACCCCTGGGCAACGTGGAAGTATTCGAAGATCCCATACCGAAAACGGATATCGAGGGCTATGAAAAGATCCACCGGGCCATCCCCTTCCCGCTGGCCATGCACCTGGGGGACGGCCCCGGCGTGGTCAGGGCCCTGCAGGCGGACGGGGGTAGAGGCGTGGTCGACTGCGTGAACCTGGGCGGCAGCATGTTCGGCTTTCAGCGTAGCGCGGCCACGGCGGCGGCGGCCGGTCTTCCATGCTGGCACGGTTCCGGCAACGACCTGGGCATCGCCGACACGTCCTTCGTTCACGCGGCGGCCGCGGCGCCGAACTGCACCATGGCATCCGATTTCGTCGGGGGGTGGACCCGGGAGGACGACCTGATCGTCGAGCCCATCCGCTTCGATAACGGCTTCGTTCCCACGCCCATGAAGCCGGGCCTCGGATGCGACCTCGATTACGAAGCGCTGCAACGCTACACGCAGCGCTACGAGGAACTGAACTGAAATATCCCTTAGCACCGCAGCACCGCGAAAGGAGCGTTCATGCGGTTAATCGCCGTGGGTTGCGAATACTCGGGCGTCACGACACTTATCGACGGCCTCTACGCCTGGGGCAATGAGCGGGGCGTCCACCACCACCTCGACGACCACTTCACCATACCGGACGCCTATCACCTGGACGAGGAGGAGCAGCAGGGCTTCATCGATATGCTGCCGGCCATCAAGGAACGATTTCAACGGTTCCAGATCGTATACCATGTCCGCTTGATGCACAAGTTCGATCACCTCCTGCTCGGCGGGTTTCATATCGAGGAAATGGTGTACGGACCCCGGTACTACTATCCCGGTATAAACATCGCGGTGCGCGAGTACGAGCCGGACATGCCCGACGACGCGATCCTGGTCCATCTCCATGCCGGCCCGGAGGTCATCAGGAGGCGCATGCAAACGGATCCACACCCACGCCAACTGGTTCCGCCGGAAGACGTCCCAATCGTCCTGGAACGGTTTGAAGAGGAGGTCGCGCAGTCCTGGATAAAGCGCAGGTTCGCCATAGACACGTCCGACCTCACCCCCGGCCAACTGCTGGAAACTTTCCTGGAACGATCCGTTTCCTATCTGAATGTCAGGGACACGCTGACCAGGATGCGCTAAGGCACGGAAATCGATTCGAGGAGCCTGAATGAAAATCACTCACGTGGGGGCTGCACTGCTTGAGCCCTTTCCCTGGGTGCTGGTGAAAGTGACGACCGATGAAGGACTGGTCGGTATCGGCGAAGCCTACCACGGCGCCGGGGTCCACCAGATCGCCACCGACCCCAGGCTGGTCGAACGGGCGCTCATCGGCAAGGATCCTCGGAACGTGGACAAGCTCTTCCACGACATGATGTATTCCATGTCGGCGTCCGGTTTCTACCAGGGCGCGGTCATGAGCGCCATCAGCGGGATCGAAATGGCGCTGTGGGACATCACGGGACAGGCCTGCGGCGTACCCATCTGGCAACTGCTCGGCGGCAAGTTCAGGGACCGCATCCGTATTTACAACGACTGTCACGCCGGCGACGACGGGACGCCGGAAGCGTACGCGGATAAGGCCCGGGCCGTGGAAGCCCGGGGATTCGACGCCATCAAGTTCGACATCGATCCCAGGCCCTCCCGACGGGACCGGTACAACCGGACCATCAGCAACGACGACGTGGCCTACTTCATCGACGTCATTACCGCCCTTCGGGAGTCCCTGGACCCCAACACCGATCTGCTCATAGACGCCCACTGGAACTATGCCCCGGTGGACATTCTCAAAGTGGCCTACGCCTGCGAAGATCTCAACCTTATGTGGCTGGAGGACCCGGTGCCGCCTGAAAACATCGAGGCCATGGCGAAAGTCACCCAGGCCACGCGCGTCCCCATCTGCACCGGGGAGAACTTCTATACGCGCCACGGATTCCGGGACCTCATCGAAGCGCAGGCGGCGGACATCATCTCGCCCGACCACGCTAAGGCGGGCGGACTGCTCGAAGGCCGGAAGATCGCCGACCTTGCCGACATGTACTACATTCCCCTCTCGCCGCACAACATCTGCGGACCCATCGGCACGGTGGCCGTGTGCCACCTGTGCGCGGCGGTGCCCAATTTCCAGGTGCTGGAGTTTCATCACCTGGACAACGAGGTGTGGAATTCGCTGACGGTGGAAAGAGACCTGATCCAGAACGGGTACATCGACCTGCCCACGAAACCCGGCCTGGGCGTTGCGTTGGACGAAGAGACGGCCCGGCGCGTTACCCGGGAGGACCTGGGGTTTTTCTGAGCATGCGTTTGAATGACCGGCAATACAGTTGGTCAATTGAATTACGTATCTACAATGTAGCTACAACGTAAGTCGCGATTTCGAAAAAATTTACGCGCGCAAGGTATGGGCGACCACAGGACATCCAATGGGATATGACGCTGAAATCGTCGGTCCGCGGATGAACCCGGACCTGACCCCCGAACTGGAACGCGAGGCCGCCTTCTTCCGGAAATGGGGCTACCTCGTCGTGGAAAACGCATTAACGACCGATCAGATCGAACAGCTCCGGGACGCCCTCGATGTGACTTTTGACCGGCGCGGCGAGTCGTTCACGCACCAAGTTCTGGAGGAAGACGACCGTTTCGCCTTCCTGCTCGACAACCCGCCCGTGCTGGACCGCATGAAAGCCATCCTGGGCAATTGCGTCCAGTTGCACAGCGCGACGGCGCGGGTGACCAAACCCGGAGAACCGGACCAAAACTGGCACCGGGACATACCCTGGCCAAAGGATCCGGAACCGCCGCCCTATGGTAACGAGCCGGGCCAGATCAACTGCGGATATTACCTCGACCAGTTGACCATGGAGAACGGTCCCATCGTCATCGTGCCGGGCAGCCACCGGGCTCCCTTCAAACCCCCGGAGACCCATGCCCGGTTTCCGGACGAAAAGCAGGTGCTGGCCAGGCCGGGACAGGCCGTCATGTTCGACGGCTGGCTCTTTCACCGCGGGGCTGCCAACCAGTCGGAGCGGAACCGCAGGGTCTGCCTGATGTGCTATCAGAACGCCTGGATGAAATCCCGGGAAACCTTCGACGGCCCCCGTGTAACCGCCCTGCGGGAAAAAGGGACGAAAGAACAGAAACTGCTGCTCGGAGCCATCGACCGATGGTAGCGAGGCTTCTATGATGGACATTCACCGGGCCGAATTTCCCGTACGCATCGGTATCTCTTCCTGCCTGCTCGGCGAAAGAGTCCGCTACGACGGCGGGCATAAGCGGGACGACTACCTGGTGGACGTGGTCGGCCGATACGTCGAGTGGGTCCCGGTTTGCCCGGAGGTTGAAGCGGGCATGGGTATGCCGAGGGAGACCGTGCAATTGACACAGGTCGACGGCGATATCCGGATGTTGACGAAAGAAGGCGTCGATCACACCGACGTCATGGACTGCTACGCACACCATCGCGTCCAGGCGCTGGAGCAGGCGAAGCTCAGCGGTTACATTTTGAAAAGCCGTTCCCCCTCGTGCGGCATGAAGCGCGTACCGGTCGTCCAGGTCGAGGGCGCCGCCCTCAGGAACGGGCGCGGCGTATTCGCCCGGAGGTTGATGGAAGCCCTGCCCCATCTACCGGTAGAGGAAGAACGGCGGCTTCACAGTCCCAGGATTCGGGTGAACTTCATCAGCCGTGTTTTCGCCTGCTACCGCTGGCTGCAGCTGGTTTCGACGGGCTTGACGAGGGAATCGCTGATGAGCTACAACAGGGCCTACAAGTACCTTCTCATGGCCCATAGCCAGGAAGGCACGCGCCGGCTCGGCCGGCTGCTGGCCAAACCGGAGCGTTACGCCACCACCCACGAACTGGCGGACGCCTACCTGGACGAATTCACCCGGGTCATGAAGCGGTCCCCCTCCCGAAGGAACCACACCAAAGTGCTGCAACACATGTCGGGCTGCGTTTCCGACCGGCTCGACCGCAGCACCCGACGGGAACTGACCCGCATGGTCCAGAAGTACCGTGAGGAACTCCTGCCCCTGATCGTCCCCGTCGTCATGCTTCGGCACTACGTCCGGGAGTTCGACATCACCTATTTGAAAGACCAGACCTACCTCCATCCCTTTCCCGGCGAATTGATGTTGCTCAACCAGTTTTAAAGCCGGGTCTTCAACGCAGGCCATCACGGACAAACTCCTTGACCGGACTTCCCTTGTCCATTTTCATAGGATGGTTGTTTTCGAACTCATAGGAAGGTTGTTTCCCGAGTCCACTTCTTGCGGGCAAATCCAGCGAGGGTCGCCGAACATGCCGCAGAAATCGTCACCCGTACAGCTTACCGATGCGCAGATCGGGCAGTTTCACGTGGATGGTTTCCTCGTAGTCCCGGACCTGCTGACGTCGGAAGAGGTGGACGCGTTTCTGAGACACGAAGCCGATCCCGAATCGGCGTCCCTGAGGCAGGGGCTGCGCACCCACCTGTCGGATCCTTACTGGCGCCAACTCGCCACCCATCCCAACGTCGCCGGAGTCGCCGGCCAGATCCTGGGCGGGCGGCCCTGCATCGTGCAGACCATGTACATGGCCAAGCAACCGGCCAGCCCGGGCGAGGAAAAGGGTGACGCCGGCATCTCGCTTCACCAGGACTCCCACTACCTGCCCAACGAGCCCGATACGCTGATGGCCTGTTGGATCGCCCTGAACGATACCGATCCGGAAAACGGCGGTCTGTGCGTGGCGCCGGGCAGCCACCAGGAAGCCCTGCGGGAAACGATTTTGAACACCAACCCTGAGCACGTAAGCTGGGAGAGTGAATATGGCATGCGCTCGCCGGACGGCCGCGAATGGACCGAGAAACTCTACTCCTTCGACGTGCTGGGCATCGGGGAAGAGGACCTCGTCCGGCTGACGGTACCTCGCGGCAGCGGCGTATTCTTCACCAGCAGGACGGTGCACGGTTCCTACGCAAACCGGTCCCGTACCCGATCCCGCCTGGCCTTCGCGGTACACTACGTCAAGGAAGGAACCTGGGTGTTCCGGACCGACGTGCAGGACACGACACCCGTGGATGATCTCCAGGGAAATCAACCAGGAGGAATCTAAGAGGTAGTCACATGAAGAAATTAAACGTTATCCTGTTGCCACTACGCCACATGTACACCCCCTGGTGCGAGAACATAAAGGCGGCTATCGGCGACCGGCACGTCCTGAAGGAACTCGATGACGGCCAGCCCCTGGCGCCGCAGTTCGCCGGCATGGACGTGGTGATCGACCAGGGCGGCAGTCGGGGCACACGGGAAATGATGGACGCCGCGACCGACTGCAGGCTGTGGCAGATCGTGGGCACGGGCTTTGAACACTTCGACCTGGCCTATATCAAGACGAAGGGCATCCCGACTGCCAATACGCCCGGGCTCTTCAGCGACGTCGCCCTGGCCGAAACGGCCATGATGTTCATCATCATGCTGTCCAGAAGGTATCAGGAGGCGGTGGAATACTTCCGCGAAGGGCGGCTCTACGGCCCCCTCGGATACGAGCTGGAAAACCAAACGCTGGGCATCGCCGGGTTCGGCGCGAGCGGCCAGGCGCTGGCGCGACGGGCGAAGCCCTTCGGCATGCGGATCATGGGCATCGACGTCCGCGCGATAGAGTCCGCTGTGCTCGACGACATAAAGCCGGACTTTATGGGCACGCCGGACGACCTCGACCGGGTCGTGGCGGAGAGCGACTTCCTTTCCCTGCACCTGCATCTGAACGACGAAACCCGCCATGTCATCGATACCCGGCGGCTCGGACTCATGAAACCGACGGCGAGTATCATCAACGTGGCGCGGGGCGCCCTCGTGGACGAGGCGGCCCTTTACGAAGCGCTTGACGCGGGGAAGATCGGCGGCGCCGGTCTCGACGTGTTCGCCCAGGAGCCTACGGATCCATCGCTTCCCGTCTACCAGTTGCCCAACGTGGTGACCACGCCGCACATTGCCGGCGTGACGGACGGTACCGCCCGGCGCCGGGCCGCCGCGGCCGCGGCGAACACCGACCGGGTCGCCCGGGGCCAGGAGCCCCTGTACCGGATCGACCTGTGACCATCCATGCGGCCTCTCCCGTCTCCTCGCCTTCCATGGATAAACTGACCACCGCCGAAGCGATCGTCCAGACCCTGGTTTCTCACGGTGTAGATACGGTTTTTGGCCTGCCGGGCGTACAGAACGACGCGCTGTACAACGCGTTTTACGACAACCGCGACCGCATCCGGGTCATCCATACCCGCCACGAACAGGGCGCGGCCTACATGGCCCTCGGTTATGCCCTCTCGACGGACCGTGTCGGTGTCTACAACGTGGTCCCCGGTCCGGGTTTTCTCAATAGCACCGCCGCCCTGTGCACAGCCTACGCCACCAACGCGAAGGTCCTTTGCCTGACCGGCGAGATACCCTCGAAGTTCATCGGCCGGGGAATCGGCCAGTTGCACGAAATAAACGACCAGCTGGGGGTGCTTCGTTCCCTGACCAAGTGGTCCGCCCGCATCACGGGGCCTTCCGAAGCGCCCGCCAGGACGGCCGAGGCGATTCGGCGGCTGAATTCCGGCAGGCCCCGCCCCGTGGGCCTGGAATGCCCCTGGGACGTGCTGGCTACGGAAGGGGTCGTGGATCGTATTCCCGGACCACTGCCCATATCCCCTACACCGGTGGATCCGGAGGCGCTGGAAGAAGCCGCGCGTCTCCTCGGTGAAGCCGAGAATCCCATGATATTCGTCGGCCGCGGGGCCATGAACGTTTCAGAAGAGGTCCGCCAGCTCGCCGAATTGCTCCAGGCGCCGGTCATCGGCTACCGAACGGGCCGGGGCGTGCTGGACAGCCGACATTACCTCAGCCACACCAACCCGACGGGCCATAAGCTGTGGCCGAAGGTGGACGTCGCGCTGGCCGTGGGCTCCCGACTCGAGATACCCCAGCTCAACTGGGGCGTGGACGAGAACCTGACGATCATCCGCATCGACGTGGACCAGGCCGCCCACGACCGGATCGCCATGCCGGACCTGGCCATTACGGCTCGGACCGAAGACGCCATGCCCCTCCTGGTCCCCCTGGTCGAGAAACACAACCGACGCCGAATGTCCAGAAAATCCGAAATGCTGGCGCTGAAAGAAGAAACGGCGGCCATACTCGTGTTTCTTGAACCCCAGGCCTCCTTCCTCCGGGTCATCCGAGAAGAATTGGGTGAGGACGGAATCTTCGTGGAAGAACTGACCCAGGTCGGCTATGCCAGCCGGCAGGTGATGCCGGTGTACAAACCGTATACGTTCATTTCCACAGGTTACCAGGGCACCCTGGGCTGGGGCTTCCCAACAGCGCTGGGCGTCAAGGTGGCCCACCCGGACAAGGCGGTCATCTCGATCGCCGGCGACGGCGGGTTCATGTTCGGCGTGCAGGAACTGGCTACCGCGGCGCAGCACCGCATCGGCCTGGTTACGCTCCTGTTCAACGACAATGCCTTCGGCAACGTCAAACGGATGCAGAAGACCCTTTACGGCAACCGGGTCATTGCTTCCGATCTGCAGAACCCCGATTTCGTCAAAATGGCCGAATCCTTCGGCGCCAGGGGGCTGCGGGCGCACACGCCCGACGAACTGCGAGAGGCAATTCGCGAGGGGTTCGCCGAAGTCGGTCCGACCCTGGTGGAGATCCCCGTAGGAGAGATGCCGGGCGCGGACCGGTTCAAGAGAGGTTCCAGGGTGAGAGGAACGGGCCGGGACAAGTAGCGCACGCCAGTCCAGGCCGGAATTGACATGTTTCTGATTCCCGAAGACAGCGGACTGTTCCAGACGCTCCGGCGCCTGGTGGACACCAGGAAGATGGTGTTCCTCGCCGGACTGCCGGGTACCGGGAAGAGCCTGCTGCTGCAACAACTGGCCATCCTGGCCCACAGCATTGGCAGGACGCCGCACCTCCTCCAGTGGGATGTCTGCCGGTTGCCGTTCTTGACAAATGGCCGCGTGATGGAACAATATCACGAAAAGGACGGGATAACCCATGTCGGCGTTCGTAAGGCGGTCGGCATGTGGGCCAGGGTCGCGGTCGGAAACTGGGCGGAGAGGCACCGCGGCGACCGGGATATCCTAATCGGTGAAACCCCGCTCATAGGCAACCGCCTGGTCGAACTGGTGCGGGTGGAGGCGGACCCGGTTGAAGCCCTGCTCGTGAACGCGGCATCGACTTTCTTTGGCATCCCCACGCCGTCGCGGCAGGTAAGGCAGTTCATCGAAGCACAGCGAAAAGAGCGAAGCCGCAGCCCCCTGCACGAGCGGGAGAAGGGGGACGCCCAGCCCGGCATCATGTACGCGTTGTGGGAGGACCTGTGCGCGGTGGCCCTGCGATTCGGGCTGATCGACGGGGAGGAAATGGAAGGCAAGACGTGCGAATACGACCCCGACCTGTATTGCGACACCTATTCCGTCCTGCTCAAGCGCAGGCCCTCGGGCCGAATTGACCTGGACATTCCCCTTTCCACGGAAGGCCGGTCGGTCTACGACCTTTCCGCCGGGCAAAGAGATCTTGTTCCATCCGCAACGGAAGTGGAAGCCGCGATCGGGAGTATGGAGGATCGTTATTCCCGTCCCGGGGAACTGGAACGTAGCGTTGATCGGTGGTATGAAGTGTAACGGAGAGATTCTATGAAAACAGCGCGGTTCGCATGCAACGGCCAGGTCCTCGAGGCCGTCTACGAAAACGGACAACTCATGGTGGGAACGGTCGCCTACGATCCGGAGGACGTCATGTTCCTGCCTCCGGTGGCTCATACCAGCAAGGCCATCGGGGTCGCGCTGGGGTACACGGAGCACGCGAAAGAGCTCAACCTGGATCTGCCCGAAGAACCCATCCTGTTCAACAAGATGCCCCAGACCTTTATCGGACACGGGGCGAAGATCATCGTTCCCCCGGAATTCGATTACCTGCACTACGAATGCGAACTGGTCGCCGTGATCGGCCGGCCGGTGCGCAAGGTCAAGGCCGAGCACGCCCTGGACTACGTGGGGGGCTACACCATAGGCAACGACCTGACGATCCGTGACTTCGTGAGCAACTATTTCCGGCCGCCGATCAAGGCGAAGGGATTCGATACCTTCGGGCCCCTCGGCCCCTTCCTGACCACGGCGGACGAAATCGATCCTGCGGACGTGCACCTGCGCACGTATGTCAACGGGGAGCTCCGCCAGGAGGGCTGGTCCGGCGACCTGCGCCACAGCATCGCCGAACTCATCGAGTACATTACCGCCTACATGACCCTGAACACCGGGGACATGATCTGGTCGGGCACGCCCGAGGGTATTTCCCACATCCATGCGGGAGACCGGCTCCGGCTGGAAGTGGACGGGCTGGGCGCACTGGAAAACGACGTGGTATCCAATCTCAAGGAGCATGTATCATAACCATCCAGGAACATCCGAACCAGGCGCGGGCGGAGCGCCACATCGCCCGGTTCCGTGAACAGGGCATCGGCCATCTCATCGGCGGTTCGTCCGTCTCTTCCGCCAGTGGCGACACCTTCGAGAATGCCACCCCCATCGACAATTCCGTGCTTTGCACCGTCGCGAACGGCGGAACGGAAGAGATCGAAGCGGCGGCCAGTGCGGCGGTGGCCGCTTTCGAAGACTGGCGGGATACTGGTGGAGCCGAGAGAAAGCGGCAGCTGCACCGGGTTGCCGACCTGATTGAGGAAAACGGCGAGGAGATCGCCCTGCTGGAGACCTACGATACGGGCCAGCCCATCCGTTTCATGTCCAAGGCAGCGGTACGGGCCGCTGAAAACTTCCGGTTCTTCGCGGACCGCGCAGAATGCGCCCGTGACGGCCTTGCGCTGCCGACAGCCGGACACCTGAACTACACCCTTCGGCAACCCATCGGTCCGGTGGGCATCATCACGCCCTGGAACACCCCCTTCATGCTCAGCACCTGGAAAATGGCGCCCGCGCTGGCGGCCGGCTGCACAGTGGTGCACAAGCCCGCGGAATGGAGCCCGGTCACGGCCATGCGTTTGGCCGAACTGGTACACGAAGCGGGCGTGCCGCCGGGCGTGGTCAACGTGGTCAACGGCATCGGCGAAACCACGGGGCGGGCCCTCACCGAACACCCGGACATCAAGGCCATCGGCTTCGTGGGAGATTCGCGGACCGGCCGCGCCATCATGCGACAGGGCGCGGAAACGCTCAAGCGGGTGCACTTCGAACTCGGCGGAAAGAACCCGGTCGTCGTCTTCGCCGACGCGGACCTGGACCGGGCCCTGGACGCCACGGTGTTCATGATCTACAGCCTCAACGGAGAGCGGTGCACGTCGAGCAGCCGCCTGCTGGTGGAACGGGGTATATACGAATCCTTTATGGGCCGGCTCGCCGAACGAGTGAAGCGTATCCGCCTGGGCAACCCCTTCGATCCGGCTACGGAACTGGGCCCCATGATACACCCCCGGCATCTCGAGAAGGTCCTGGGCTACGTGTCCGCGGGGCGGGAGGAAGGCGCCACACTGGTGGCCGGCGGCGGGTGCCCGGAGGGGGCCCGGACCGGGAACTACTTCGAGGCCACGCTTTTCGGCGACGCCGACCGGTCCATGCGCATCGCCCGGGAAGAGGTGTTCGGTCCTTTTCTGACCGCCATTCCCTTCGACACGGAAGAAGAAGCGCTGGACGTCGCCAACGAAGTCGATTACGGCCTGGCCGCTTACCTGTGGACGAGCGACGTCACCCGCGCCCACGCCTTTGCCCAGCGGCTCGAAGCCGGCATGATCTGGGTGAACTCCGAGAACGTGCGCCATCTTCCCACGCCCTTCGGCGGTATGAAGTCGAGCGGTATCGGCCGGGATGGGGGCGACTACAGCTTTGATTTCTACATGGAAACAAAAAACATCGACATCGCCCTTGAACATCACCCTGTGCCAAAACTGGGTAAATGAGAGGACGAACCCGTGCCCGTTCCGGTAGCGAACCCTTCCCCGCCGTTCAACATCATCCGCAGCAGCCACGCGGAGTGGGGCGTGACGGACCTGGACTACGCCAGGGACTTCTATGTAAACCTGCTGGGGTACGTTTGCGAGGATGATTTCGGCGACACGATCTACCTCCGTGGGATGGAAGAACGTAACCATCATTCACTGATCCTTACCCGGGCCGACGAACCGGTCGTGTACCGCATCGCTTTCAAGGTCGCAGGCAATTCCGACCTGGACCGGGCCGCGGCATTCTACGATTCGACCGGATGCCGGACTGCCTTCGTCGATAGACACGCCCAGGGCCGTACGCTGCACGTGGAAGATCCCTTCGGCATCCCCCTGGAGTTCTACCACGAGATGGAACGCCGTGACCTGTTGCTGCAGCAGTACCACCGGTACCGGGGCGCTCACATCCAGCGCATCGACCATTTCAACCTGTTCTCAAACGACGTCAACGGGATGACGGCTTTCTACGTCGAATCCCTGGGATTCCGGCCGACGGAAGTGACCGTGGCCGACATCGAGGACGAGGATTCGGACCTGTGGGCCACCTGGCTGCACCGCCGGGGCGGCGTCCATGATATCGCCTTTACGAACGGCCTTGGACCGCGCCTGCACCACATCGGCGTTTATGTTCCCACGGCCATGGATATCATCCACTTCTGCGACCGCCTGGCCAGTTCGGAGCACCGCGACGCCTTTGAACGGGGACCGGGACGCCACGGCATTTCAAACGCCTTCTTCCTGTACCTGCTCGACCGGGACGGCCACCGGATCGAGTTGTTTACGGGAGATTACGTTACCGTCGACCCGGACCATCCCACGCGGAAATGGGACCTGAAGGACACCCGGCGGCAGACCCTTTGGGGACAGGCCGCCCCCCGGTCCTGGTTCGAAAACGGCACCCTGTTCCAAGGCGTCGATCCCGTCCCCTCGCCACTGGCCGCCGCGCCGGTCGTAGCGCCCGAGTAGGTAGGTCATGGACACGTGAAGAAACCTGGAACCACCCGTCTTGAGTCCAACTTCGAGTACTGGTCAGGATACCCGTTGACGAACGATGGTTACGCTGTACTTTCAAGTAGGTATCCCTCAGCGTAAATCGAAGTGTAGCGTTCCGAAATCGCATCGCATGCGTTGTTTCAACCGGCCCGTCGTGAACAACGCTCACCCCGTGATGTATATCCAGACTACATACGTACAGGAGTCGACATGTCACTAAACCCGGAAACCAGGTTCGATGATTTTGAGTCACCACCCGGGCAGCCGAAACTGCTTCGGGCGCTAAGCGAAAATACCGGTACGGCGCTGATCATAGGGGCGATCATCGGATCGGGCATCTTCATGGTGCCCAGTTCGGTGGCGTCCCAGGTCGGTTCTCCATCCCTCAGTCTCCTGGTGTGGATCTTGGGTGGTATCCTCACGCTTGCTGGAGCACTATGTTACGCCGAACTCGGCGCAGCCATACCGCGGAGCGGGGGCACCTACGCCTTCCTGAGACGGGCTTACAACACGGACCTGATCGCCTTTCTCTTCGGCTGGGCCTTTCTCTTTATCATCATCACCGGTGCCATGGGAGCGGTTGCTACCGTCTTCGCCCGGTACGCTGGCGGACTCTTCGCGATCGAAGACCCGTGGACCGAACGTTGGTTGGCCGTGGCTTGCATCCTCTTCCTGACCGGGGTCAACTGCCTGGGTGTTAAGGTTGGCGGAGGGCTGCAGAACGTCTTCGCCTTCATCAAGGTCGGAGCCGTCCTTGGCGTTATCGTGCTGGGGTTCACCCTCGGATCGGGAGCGGATGTCTCGTGGACGCCGTTGGTGCAGGAAAAGACGGGAACTTCCCTGATGGGAGGTCTGAGCCTGGCCATACTGGGTGTCCTGTTCGCCTACAATGGATGGTTTTTTGTCACCTTTGTAGCAAGCGAGATTAAAAACCCGGAACGGAGTATTCCCCGGTCCATACTCACCGGACTCGCCATCGTGGCCACGGTCTACATCCTGGCCAACATCGTATACCTGACGGTCCTGTCCTTCGAGGAACTCCAGACCTCTCGCCGCGTGGCCGCCGATACCCTACAGGTCCTGGTCGGACCTACCGGCGCGATGGTCATTTCGGCGGCGATCATGCTGACAACCTTCGGCACGGTCAATGCCCAGTTGATGGTAGCGCCCAGGGTCTACCACGCCATGGCCAACCACGGCATCTTCTTCAGGGCGTGCCAGTACGTACATCCCCGCTTCCGCACACCCGTTGTTTCCATTGTGCTGCAGGGGATCTGGGCGTCGGTTTTCGCGTTGACCGGAACCTTCGTCCAGATTGTCAGTTTTGCAATGTTCTACACCTACGTATTTCTCACCCTGGCCGTGATCGGCCTCATCATACTACGCATGAAGGAACCGGATCTACCCCGTCCGTACCGCGCATGGGGATACCCCGTGACGCCCGTGCTGTTCCTCCTCATTTCCGGCGGTGTCCTGGTCAATGCCTTCATCACCGACTACACGCGACCCCTGCTAGGACTCCTGATCCTGGCCGTGGGACTGCCCTTCTACTTCTACTGGAAAAGACAACAGGCGACTGCCAGTCTGACGGAAGAAAAAGACAGGCCATGACTCAACCGAACATCATCTACATCCTGTCCGACGAGCACGCTGGGACGGCCATGAGCCACGCCGGCGATCCCAATGTGCGCACGCCTAACATGGACCGCATGGCCGTTGAGGGAGTCGGCTTCGCGCGCGCGTACGCCAACTGTCCCGTATGCACGCCTTCCCGGGGCATCATATTCTCGGGCCGCCATGCCCACGCCGGTCCTGTGCAGGGGTTTCACGACGTGTACAAGCCCGCGGCGCCAAGCACCGCCACCGTGCTGCGCGAAGCCGGCTACCATACCGCTTATTTCGGCAAGTGGCACTGCGGGACGGTCCGAGACCAGATTCCCCCTGAGGTGCTGCGCGACCCGGGATACTACGACCTGGAGGCGGCGCCGCGCACGCCGGAGTTCCACCGGGCCGGTTTCCAGGACTGGTTCGGGTTCGAGATGAATAACGCCCCGTTCAAGGGCTTTTACTACCATGGAAACGACATCGATCCGACCCGGATGCGGGGCTACCAGACCGATGCGTTGACCGACCTGGCTATCGACTACCTGCAGGGCTACGACGGGGATCGGCCGCTCTTTCTCGTCCTCAGCGTGGAGCCGCCCCATTGGCCCATCGAAGCGCCGGATGCATACATGCGGTTCGATCCGGCATCCCTGAAGACGCGGCCCAATTTCGGCGACAAGCCTCACCTTCGAGAGAGGCTGGCAGGGTACTATGCCATGCTCGAAAACCTGGACTGGAACATCGGCAGATTGCTCAGTGTGATCGGGGATGCCGAAGGATTTCGGGACAACACGGTTACGGTCTACTTTTCGGACCACGGCGACTTCATGGGGAGCCACAACCAGATCGAGGACAAGGGGCATCCCCACGAAGAGTCCGCAAGGGTACCCGCGATCTTTCACGGTCCCGGGATCCTCCAGGCCCAGGCCACGCGGATGGACCTGTTCAGCCTGGTCGACATGGCGCCCACGACGCTGGGCCTGGCGGGCGTGCCCGTGCCGGCGCACATGCAGGGTATCGATTTCTCGCCGGCCTGCCGGGAAGAGGTCTTCGACGGACCCCTGGAAGTCCTGCTCGAGATGGTGGGCAGCCCGCGGTTTCATTTCGACTATACCGACTGGCGCGGACTCGTCACGGACCGGTGGAAGTACGCCTTCTACGAGACCGGCCAAGAACTGCTCTTCGACCTGTGGGAGGATCCTTACGAACTGAACGACCTGTCGCACTCGAACGCGGTCATGGCCGCGGATATGCAGACCCGCCTGCTCGGGCTGTTGGAAACCGCGCGGGAACCCTATTTCGACGTGATCATACGTCACGGCGTCCGGCCCGACGGACCCGCCCTTAACATATCCCGGCGCAGGCGCGACGGTATCGCGCCGCCTTGGGACGACCTGATACGCAACGTCTGATGTCGGTAAACCAAACCGACCCCGGAGGAGCCATGCTGGAACAGTTTCAACGTGACGGATACATCCTTGTTCCCGACGTCTTCGGCGCAGAAGAAATGGACGCCGCGCTGGCAGCCATGGAACGCGTTTTCTACGGAAAACCCTACGCGTCATGGCTCCACGACTTCAACGAAGGCAAGATCGGTTCCGTGGGCGATGGATTCACCACCAAGCAGGACGAGGTGGTTGGTCGATCCCAGTTTCCCGTCTGCGACCCGGCCCTCGACCGGCTCATCGAAAACGACAAATATCTCGATCTCTTCGAAAGTTTTCTGGGCGACCGGGCCAGTTACTGCAACGCCCATCTCTTCATGCGGACTGGACCGGTGGACAAGCGATATCCAGACCAGTCCTGGAGCGGCTATCACATCGATCACAACACCAACTGCGTCCTCCCGCCTTCCTCGGACTCGGACCGGTTTTCCTATGTCAACTCCGGCGTGTATCTTCATGACGTGACCGAGGAAGGCGCCCCCATGCTGCTCGTTCCCGGTTCGCACACGCAGGCTGCCGATGTATTTGCCGAGGGGTACTCAACGGACAACATGGCCGGCGTCAGCCAAGTCCGGGATATCCGCAAAGCGGGCCTGAAAGATCCGATACCGGCTGTGGGTCCCCGCGGAAGCGCGCTGTTTTATTCTTCCTACCTGCTCCATTCGGCGCAGCCCTTTCAAAACACAAAAAAGCAACGCGCGTTCTGGACCCTCTCCATGTGCCGGAGCGACTCGGACCGGTGGACCCGGTTCTCGAATCCCTTCATTTACGGCGAGAGGGAATACATGCTGCCCTTCATAACGCAATCGACACCGCGCGTCCGGTCCCTCTTCGGCTGGCCCGAGCCCGGACACCGGTACTACACGGAACAGACCCTGGACCTGCTCTCCCACGCTTTTCCCGGGATCGATCTGGCCGCATACCGCGACAAGGTGTACTGATCTTCGACACAGTGCATGGTTTTGCGAGGTGTTGACACGCCTGGCGGTTTGGTCATGTGCGCCTTAAAGCACGCGTCTTCAGCGTCAAGAATGGCCCTGCAATAATCTTGACAAAAACTCGCATGATCCGTTATCCTGATTCTGCATAAACCGATCCTTTCTGGTTTCGAAAACGCGCCGTCTCGAGCACACCGGGAAGGCGGTCTCGACGTCCCGCGATCCTTAAACCCCTCCATATACCATGTGCGATTACACCGGACCCAATCCGATTCCCAAGATCGACATCCATACCCATATCCTTCCGGAGAACTGGCCCGATCTGCACAGGAGGTACGGGTACGGCGGATTCGTCGAACTGGATCATTACAGGCCGGGATGCGCGCGAATGATGATCGACGGCAGGCAGTTTCGCGAGATCCAGGCCAACTCCTGGGACCCGCCAACCCGTCTCGGGGAATGTGACGCCGGCGGCGTGCGCGTCCAGGTCCTGTCCACCGTCCCAGTGATGTTCAGCTACTGGGCGCAGCCGGCGGATGCGCTGGACCTGTCCCGCATGCTCAACGACCACATCGCCGAAGTGACCCGCGCCTGGCCCCGGCGGTTCATCGGCCTGGGAACCGTACCGATGCAGGCCCCCGACCTGGCTATCCGGGAAATGGAGCGGTGCGTCCGAGACCTGGGCCTGGCAGGCATTGAAATCGGGACCCACATCAACGGGAACAACCTGAGCGAACCCCACCTGTTTCCGGTGTTCGAAGCGGCGGCGGAACTGGGCGCGGCAGTCTTTATTCATCCCTGGGACATCATGGGGCAGGAGACCATGGAAAAGTACTGGCTGCCCTGGCTGGTGGGCATGCCCGCCGAGACCTCCCGGGCGATCTGTTCGATGATCTTCGGGGGTGTTTTCGAGCGCCTGCCGTCGCTGCGCGTGGCCTTTGCCCACGGCGGAGGTTCCTTTCCGGCGACCATCGGGCGAATCGACTATGGCTTCGAGACCCGTCCCGACCTGTGCGCGGTGGACAACGACGTGCGGCCCAGCGCCTACCTGGGTAGATTTTACCTGGATTCCCTTGTCCACGACAGCCGCATACTGGACTACCTCATCCACCTGATCGGCGCGGACCACATCGCTCTGGGATCGGACTACCCCTTTCCCCTGGGCGAAGCGGTGCCCGGCAGGATGATCGAATCCATGAGCCACCTGGGCATGGACGTCAAGTCCCGGTTGCTGTACCGCTCCGCCCTCGATTGGCTGGACCTGGCAGAAGACATGTTTTTCGAAGGGACCGGCGACGCGACGCCGGACGAAAGCGTCAAATCAGACGCGGGAAGCAATTCCGCTGAATGTTAAGCCGCCACAGGATACGGGACCGTTTCGCACCATGGACACTCGACCCGATCTGCGATTGAACGCCGCCGAGATGGACGCCGAAGACGAATTTTCGGCCTATCGAAACCGCTTTCACATACCCTTGAGCGACAGCGGAGAAGAAACCGTTTACCTCGTCGGCCATTCGCTGGGTCTTCAGCCCAGGTCCGCACGGGACTACATGGACCGTG
The DNA here is from genome assembly GCA_965225915.1 of bacterium. Classification (GTDB taxonomy): domain Bacteria; phylum JAAXHH01; class JAAXHH01; order JAAXHH01; family JAAXHH01; genus JAAXHH01. The sequence goes on along the minus strand of OZ245326.1, from coordinate 2,444,134 downwards.
AACTCGATGACTGGCGTACGCTGGGAGTCGAAGGCCATTTCGAAGGCGATACCCCGTGGATGTCCTACCACGAAGCGTTGACGGACCCGTTGGCCCGTCTCGCGGGCGCCCTGCCCGTCGAAGTCGTGGCCATGAACGCACTCACGGTGAACCTGCACCTGATGATGGTCTCGTTCTACCGTCCCACGCCGGAGAGAAACCGGATCCTAATCGAAGGCTCGGCCTTCCCTTCCGACCAATATGCCGTTGCATCCCAGGTGGCCTGGCACGGCTATGATCCCGGCGAAAGCGTGATCGAACTACGGCCCCGGGAAAGGGAAGACACCATCCGTACCGAGGACATCGAGGATCTGCTCGAACAGGAGGGCGAAACCATTGCCCTGGTTTTCCTGGGCGGGGTGAACTACCTGACCGGGCAGGCTTTCGACATGGAACGGATCACCAGGGCGGGCCATCGGAGGGGGTGCGTCGTGGGATTCGACCTCGCCCACGCCATGGGAAACCTGGTCCTTCGTCTGCACGACTGGAACGTCGACTTCGCCGTCTGGTGTTCCTACAAGTACCTGAACGGCGGACCCGGTTGCGTCGGTGGGTGCTTCGTCCACGAAAGGCATGGCCGAAGAGACGACCTGCCCCGTTTTGCGGGATGGTGGGGACACGACAAGTCCACCCGGTTCCGGATGCCGTCCGGTTTCGAGGCGATCCCGGGCGCGGAAGGATGGCAGCTCAGCAATCCACCCATACTTCCGCTGGCGGCCCTGCGGGCGTCGCTGGAACTGTTTGACGAGGCGGGCATTGACCGGCTGCGTGCGAAAAGCAAACGTTTGACCGGGTACCTGGTAAGTCTGCTCAGGACCCGCTTTTCCGATGAGTTGTCCATCATCTCGCCCGCGGATCCGGAGCAGCGGGGATGCCAGCTATCGCTCAGGACGGGACCGGAAGGGCGCAGCGTATACAGGCACCTTACGGAGAACGGCATTCAATGCGACTGGCGGGAGCCCGACGTGATACGCGTTGCGCCCGTACCGCTGTACAATACGTTTACGGATATCCATCGCTTCGTGGAGGTCATGGAGGAAGGGATGGATTCGGCCGGTTGACCGTCCGACTGTCCCATACCCCGTGAATATACACATGGGCGGCTTCAAAGAAACCATCACCCTGGTGGGAGCGGGCCTGGCCGGTTCGCTACTGGCGATCTTTCTCGCCAGGCGGGGATTCAGGGTCGAAGTGTACGAAAAGCGGCCCGATATCCGGCGAGAATCAACAGGCGCGGGCAGGTCGATCAACCTGGCCCTGTCCGTCCGGGGTCTCCACGCCCTGGACCAGGTCGGCCTGAGGGATGAAGTCCTCCATATGGCTATTCCGATGGCGGGACGGCTGATCCATCCCTTGGAAGGCGACCCTGGCCTGCAGCCCTACGGGCAGACAGAAGACGAGGTCATCCATTCCGTCTCCCGCGGAGAATTGAACCGGACCCTGATGAACGCCGCGGAGCGAGAGGATGGTGTTAGGTTTCATTTCAACGCCCGGTGTACCGGGTTGGAATTCCATACCGGCGTGCTGTACATCCGGGACGACGCGACCAATCACGTGCACTCCCTTCGACCTAAAAGGATCATTGGCGTCGATGGCTCAGCGTCGGCCATCCGAACCGCCATGATGAATGCCGGACGGTTCGACCTCTCCCAGCAGTACCTGACCCACGGCTACAAGGAACTGACCATTCCGGCCGGACCGAACGGATCGTTCCGGATGCCGCCCAACGCATTGCATATCTGGCCCCGGGGGCTGTACATGCTCATCGCCCTGCCCAACCTGGACGGCAGCTTTACATGTACCCTGTTCCTCCCCCATGTAGGCGAATACAGTTTCGACACCCTCGTATCCCCGCAAAAGGTACGGGATTTCTTCTCGAAAAAGTTTCCGGACGCCACGGCGTTGATGCCCGATCTTACCACGTTGTTCCGCAACAATCCCACGGGATCGCTGGTCACGCTGAAGTGCTTTCCCTGGCATTACGACGACAGGGTGCTGTTGCTCGGCGACGCCGCCCACGCCATCGTGCCCTTCTTCGGGCAGGGCATGAATTGCGCCTTCGAAGACTGTACCATCCTGGACGAGTGTACCGAAGCCTACTGGCCCGACTGGGCGCGTATTTTCGAATCGTTCGAGCGACGCAGAAAAGAAAACACGGATGCCATCGCCGACATGGCTCTGGCCAATTACGTGGAGATGCGCGACCTGGTGAACGATCCCGCCTTTCAGCTCAAGCATAAGGTGGGATTCCTGCTGGAGAGGCGGTTTCCCGACGTATTCATCCCGCGGTACTCCATGGTGTCGTTCCACCGGGTGCCCTACACCGAGGCCCTGCAACGGGGTGAAATCCAGGATGAAATCCTCCGGGAACTGTGCGCGTCCGTTTCCTCCGAGGACCAGGTCGACTGGACCAGGGCCGACCGCCTGGTGAGGGAGCGGCTTGGTACCTGCTGACCGGAAGTTGTCCGTAACACGGGATGGCCTGCCAGAACAGCCGTCCTTCCGCTGGCTTGACAGGCTTTGCGGTTAAGTCTACATTATCTATAACCTTACACGGCGCTTCAGGCCACACGCTTCCACTACGACATCTCCCCCGGTCCTCGTTGCTTCATGCATGTACTGAATTACATCGACGGCGATCTGCGCGAACCGACCGGCGGCGATTACCTGGACAATCTCGATCCCGCCACAGCCACCGTGCTGGGCAGGATACCCGATTCCGACGAGCGGGACGTTGACGAGGCGGTGAAAGCGGCAGAAAAAGCCTTCCCCGCGTGGTCGTCCCTGTCCGTCCAGGAGCGATCCGGTTATCTGCTCCGCGTCGCCGACCTGATCGAAGAAAGACGGGAAGAACTGGCTATAGCGGAATCAGACGACACGGGTAAACCGGTCACGCTGGCCGAAACGGTGGACATTCCCCGCGCCGCGAGCAATTTCCGGTTCTACGCGACGGCCATCGAGCACTTCTCCAGCGAATCCCATGCCATGGGCTCCACCGCGTTCAACTACACCCTGCGCACGCCGATCGGAATAGCCGGATGCATATCACCCTGGAACCTGCCGCTGTACCTGCTGACGTGGAAGATCGCACCGGCACTGGCCGCCGGCAACTGCGTGATCGGTAAGCCGTCGGAACTCACGCCCACCACCGCGTTCCTGCTGTCCATGATCTGCGAGGAAGCCGGACTGCCCTCCGGTGTGTTGAACATCGTGCACGGTTACGGTCAAAAGGCCGGGGCGGCCGTGGCGGAACATCCCCGGATCCCGGTCATTTCCTTCACCGGTGGAACGGACACGGGCAGGAAAATCGCGGCCGCGGCCGCGCCGCGCTTCAAGCGTGTATCCCTCGAAATGGGCGGCAAAAATCCCAATATAGTCTTTGCGGACTGCCCCTACGAGGATACGCTGCAGACCGCCCTGCTGTCTTCATTCTCCAACCAGGGCGAGATTTGTCTGTGCGGTCCGAGGATATTCGTCGAACGGCCCCTGTACGAGACCTTTCGAGACGATTTCGTCGAGCGGACCCGGCAACTGACCGTCGGCGACCCAAGGTCCGCCGGCAACCGTCTCGGCGCCGTGGTGTCCGAGGCGCATATGGACAAGATCCTGTCCTACATCGCACTGGCCAGGGACGAAGGCGGGCGGATCCTCTGCGGTGGTCACCGGGTGCGGGAAGACGGGCGGTGCCGGGACGGATGGTTCGTAGCGCCTACCATTGTCGAAGGCCTGCCGCCGGACTGCCGGACCAACCAGGAAGAGATCTTCGGTCCCGTCGTGTCTCTCCTGCCCTTCGATACCGAGGAGGAGGTTGTCGCCCAGGCCAACGGTACTTCCTACGGCCTAGCCGCCATGCTGTGGACCGACAACCTGGGACGGGCCCATCGCGTCGCCGAGCGCCTGCACGCTGGCATTATCTGGATCAACTGCTGGATGCTGCGGGACCTGCGCACACCCTTCGGCGGCATGAAACAGTCGGGGGTGGGACGTGAAGGCGGTTTTGAGGCCCTGCGCTTCTTCACGGAACCCAAGAACGTATGTATAAAAATATAGAACACGGAGACCGTTCGTGAGCCAGGATCATCATTCCGAACGCGCCCCCTTACCGGTGGGGCCCTATCCTCATGCCCGCCGCGTGGGTAACCTGCTGTTTCTCTCGGGCATCGGACCCCGCAGCAGGTGCCAGCAGTCTATTCCGGGAGTTACCCTGGGTCCGGACGACGAAATCGTGTCCTATGACATCGAGGAACAGTGTCACTCGGTCTTCCGGAACGTTCGGTACATTCTCGAAGATGCGGGCAGTAGCTGGGAGAACCTCGTGGACATCACCGTGTACCTCACCGATATGGATAAGGACTTCGCGGTGTTCAACCGCATCTACCGCGAGTATTTCAGGGACAACCAGCCTTGCCGCACCACCGTCGGCGTTTCGCGGCTACCCACTAAAATCGCCATTGAACTGAAATGTATCGCCACCATCTGAACAAGGAGGTTCGATCATGCCGGTTACGGCTCCATTCAATTTCAAAGCCTGGATTGACGAACACAGACACCTGCTCAAACCGCCGGTCGGCAACCAATGCGTATACACGGAAGCGGAGGACTTCATCGTCATGGTCGTCGGGGGACCGAACGCCCGCAAGGATTACCATTACAACGAGGGCGAGGAGTTCTTCTACCAGGTGGAGGGAGATATCGTCCTGAAGATCATCGACGAAGGGAAACCGGTAGACATCCCAATACGCGAAGGCGAGATCTTCCTGCTGCCGCCCCGTGTGCCCCACTCGCCCCAGAGACCGGCCGACACCGTGGGCCTGGTCATGGAAACCAAGCGTAGAAGCGGGGAAATCGACGGCTTCATGTGGTATTGCGAAAGCTGTGGGGAAAAGTTATACGACGAGCGAATCGAGCTGGAAGACATCGTCAGCCAGTTGCCCCCCGTCATGAACCGGTTTTTCGGAAACGAAGAACATCGCACATGCAAGCTCTGCGGCGCCGTCATGCCGAAACCAAAAGGAGGGTGACCCCGGGGCCTCGTTGTATCGGAACCGTTCATTTTCTTCGGGTTTTTCTTCCCTTTTCTGACTGTTATGATGAACAGCGTCGAGGTTTCGCGTTTCATCGGATTTTTCATTTGGACGCACGGATTCAGCTTGCGTTGGACGGAATCCACGCACGAAACGCGGCGATTTACCGAATCTCATAACATAAAAAAACCGACATAGAGTTGACATATCGCCGGTTTATGCTTATCTTATGTTTAGTGATTCGGAGATGCTTTCGGAAAGGGGTAGAACATGGTATTGATTTACCGCGGATTCGAAGGCAACAGGGTGTTCAAGTGGAGCCGGGGGGAAACGGACCGGGTAACCGTGATGTTTCCGGCCAAGCCGTTCTTCAACCGTTGCATCAGCCGAGTGCTTGATGAAACGCGCGCGGGCAAATCCGTCCTGGCCTGGGGAGACCCCGAAGGACTCTCCCGCCTGGGTCTTGCCCTCACCGAACGGCATATACCGACTACGCCATTCGGTGACGGTGCCGTTGGACGTTAATCCAGTTCCACTCTGCCGCAGTCCATCCGGCTGTACCCTTCAGAACTCAAAACCCAGTTGCAGGGTATAGGTGTTCATGCGCTTACCGGTACCGTCATCGGCGGTACCGTCATCTCTGTCGTGTCCCCACTCAAAGGTACCGAAGAGCATCTCGTTCCACAGGTCGACACTGAGCACCACCAAGAATCTTGAAGCGGGTAACTCGAGGCCCACAGCTTCAGCCGTTCCCTGGTAACCCCGCATGACATCCCCTGACCTTTCGGCCATTGCGAAACCATAGCTGGCCTCGAACGTCCACGCGGATGGACGGGCTCCCTGGCCGTTGAATGCCAACAGGTCCCGCGCGAATCGGTCCTGTGCGATCAAGTACTCTCCGGTAACCGATACGTTACCAAGACCCAGTTGAGTGGCAATCGCCCAACCCGGCACCTCTTTTCCCCCAACGACGGCGGGCGATCCGTGACCCGCCTCGGCCGCCGATTCGTGTTGTTCGTACAATCCCTCCTGGAAGATGTCGAGTGTGCCCAGGTCATCGATAAAAGACAGGTTGAAAGCCAATTCTCTGTCTTCGTCCAGGTTCTTCTTGTAGCCCAAAGCGGCACCGAATCCGGTCCGCGGATCGTGCGAGCGCTCGTCTTCTCCATAGTAGCCGTAGACATTGCCCAGAAACGGACCGAGGGAACTACCCAACAACAGCGATTTCTCCCGTTTCGAGCCGTACTCGAAGGACAGCGGATCGGCGGTCGCGCCGGTCTCGAACGGTCCGATGCTCGTTTCGTGCACCACGTGGACCTCTGCCAGTTCAAACAGAGTAAAGGGCAGGAACTGGATACCGCCCTTCAGCCACCAGGATCCCCCGGGCGGTCCCACGACGATGGTGGCCATGCCGATGCCCAGGTCGTGCCCCCCGTTTTCTTCTTCGTCTTCCGCTTCATGTTCGTGAAGCCATCTCAACTCGGTGCCGAACTAGTCATGGGGCTCGATCCCGATTCCGAGCTCCAGTTGCTCGGCCGCGGTGGACGTGGAACGCTCACCTTCGGACGACCGTTTGTGCGATGCCGACAATTCCACGAGCCCGCCGATTTCAATGTAATCAGGAAGGGACTTCTTTTCTGGTTGCCCGGTCGTTTCCTGGGCCGCCGCGGTACCGGTCAGACTCATTGACGATAGCATCGACGCGATCATGACAACGACTTTAAAAGTTCGTTCCATGCCTACTGCTCCCTCGTGCGTTTCCTTGCTCGTTCCGTGCTCGCTTGCCGACCGGTTCGGACTCCATTTCTACACGGTACCACCAGCCGGTGTCCGCCACTTTACGGATGGGGCGCCATGAAAACCAGCACCACCAGCCGGTCGTCGCCCGTGTTGAGCACGCCGTGGTCCACCCCGGGTGGACACAGTACCGCCGTACCCGGAACGCCTCCTATGGACTCGTCACCGACCGTGAAATCACCGGCGCCTTCCAGCACATAGTAGATCTTGTCGTTTTCGGCGTGACTGTGGGCCTTCTGTTCCTGTCCCGGTTCGAAACAGTAGATATCGCAGAACATGCGTTCCGTATCGAAGAGATTGACCTTCTGGAACTTTTCTTCCGAAAACCGCTTTTGATCCGGTACGAACGTCACCGGCATGATGGCACGCTCCTATGTTATGCAGGTATCCTGCGGGTTCGCCAAATCCTGTGTACGAGGGTCGCAGAACCCTGCGTACCGGGGTTGCATATCCCTGGGAGGAAGACAAATGCCTTGCGATTAAGCTGGATTACGGCTTAACTTCAACGCGGGCAAACAGTCAGGACGAAAATCTATCCATACATTTTGCGGTTGTCAACGTCAAAGGAAACACGCGGAGCCACCTCGACATCATGATGCACGAAATCGCCGTGGGTCCCCATCGCATCACTTCACTTCGACCGGGCATGCCGATCCTTACGCTGGCGCCCATGGCCGGCATCAGCAACTGGCCTTTCCGGCTGATCTGTGCGAAAATGGGCGCGCGCATGGTCGGGGTGGAGTTCATCAACTGCAACGCCATTCTCCACGAGAATCCGAAGACGCTGCAGATGATGGATTTCTGCGACGCCGATATATACCGCGATACCGGCATGTCCCTCCTCGCGGCCCAGATCTACGGAAACGACATCGACCGCATGGTGGAAGGCGCGCGGGTCCTGGAGGATCGGGGGGCGCAGATCATGGACATAAACTTCGGGTGTTCCGTGCCCAAGATCCTGCGTTCCGATTCCGGGGCCGCCTTTCTCAAGGACATCAACCGGATGATGAACGCAGTGCGCAGCGTGGCCGACGCGGTGTCGATTCCCGTCATCATCAAGACGCGGCTGGGCTGGGACCACAACAACATCAGCATCCTGGAGGTGGTCAAACGCGCCGCGGATTCAGGCGCCCACGCCGTGGCGGTACATGCACGTACCGTGGCCCAGAAGTTCAACGGGACCGCCGACTGGTCATGGATCGCCCGGGCCGTGGAGGTTTCCCCCGTGCCGATCTTCGGAAACGGGGACGTATTCACCTTCCAGGACGCGGTTCGCATGGTTAAGGAGACCGGCTGCGCCGGCGTGATGATCGCCCGGGCCGCGCGCGACAATCCCTACATATTCTCCGGCGATCTGATGCCGTCGTTTTCAGAACGGGTCAAGCTTGCCCGGGATCATCTGGGCATGATGGTGGAGTACAAGGGGGAGAAGGTCGGCGTGATGGAAATGCGCAAGTTCTTCGCTTCCTACTTCAAGGGCTTTCCCAACGCGTCCCACCTGAGAACCGGCCTTGTTCAGGTGGACACCGTCACGCAGGCCCATCGGATTCTCGACGAGTGGGTAGCTGATTCGGATCGTCATTCGCATGATGCTTGATCACCCGTCCTTCTGAAAAATACACGACACCTTCGGCGATGTTCGTCGCGTGATCGGCGAGCCGTTCGATATGGCGGGATATGAAGATCAGTTGCAGGGCCTGGGGTACCGACCTTGAATCCTCCATCATGTAGGTCAGCAGTTCCCTGAGTATCTGGTCCTGAAGTTGATCGACTTCGTCGTCCCTCTCGCATACCCGCATGGCCAGTTGATCGTCGCCTCGTACGAAGGCGTTCAGGCTGTCCTTTATCATGGACTGGGACAAATCGGCCATTCGCGGAATGTCAATGAGCGGCTTCAGAAGCGGCATTCCAACGAGTCGTTTCGTTTTCTTGGCGATGTTGACCGCGATATCCCCCATGCGTTCCAGGTCGATGGTGATCTTCATGCTGGACGAAACGAAGCGGAGATCCCGTGCGATGGGATGCTGAAGGGCCAGTAACCGAATACACTGTTCGTCGATCTCGAGTTCCATGGCATTGATGGGCTGATCGCCGAGGATGACCTGGTCGCACAACTCGACATCGCGCTCCATCAGCGCCGTGATCGCCCTGGCGATTTGTTCCTCGACGAGCGCGGCCATGCTCAGCAGGACGGATTTCAGGTTTTCCAGTTGTTGTTGAAGGTGAGTTTCCATGATCGCACTTTTTAGGAGTTACCCGGTGGCGCTATCCCGCACGGCCCGTGATGTAGTCTTCCGTACGCCGGTCTCGGGGCGTGGTGAACAGCACGTTGGTCACGCCCGTTTCCACCAGTTCGCCCGTGAGCATGAATCCAGTGTAATCCGATACACGCGCCGCCTGTTGCATATTGTGTGTCACGATAACAATGGTATAATCGTCCTTCAGATCAAGCATTAATTCCTCAATCCTGGTCGTGGCGACCGGGTCCAGCGATGAACACGGTTCATCCATAAGAAGGACTTCCGGTTCGACCGCGATCGCCCGTGCGATGCAGAGCCGTTGTTGCTGTCCGGCAGAGAGTCTGAGGGCGCTTTTCTCAAGCTGATCCTGGACTTCGTCCCAAAGTACGGCTCTGCGCAGACACCGTTCCACTATCTCATCGAGAAAACCCCCGGACTTCACGCCATGGATACGGGGACCATAGGCTACGTTTTCGTAGATCGACTTGGGGAAAGGGTTCGGCTGCTGGAACACCATGCCCACGCACCGGCGCAGCCGCGTCACGTCGACGTTCGGACCGTAGATGTCCTCTCCGTTCATCCTGATCGTTCCTGTCATCCGGGTATGAGGTATCAGGTCGTTCATTCGGTTCATCAGCCGAAGCAACGTCGTCTTTCCGCAACCCGAAGGGCCGATATATGCCGTGATGCCGTGGCGATCGATGGACATGGTGACGTGTTGCAGCGCGGGATGGTCTCCGTACCAGAACGATACGTCCTCAATCGCGATGAACGGTCGTTCACGCTCGTTTTTCGGCGTGGATGGCGCTATTTCCATCGTCATGCGCTGAATTCCCTCTGGACGCGTCTCGCGGACACGTGCCAGGCGCTCCTAGGTCGCGGCGAGAGAATACCATCTTCTCAGCCGGGAGCGAAGACCTATCGCCGCCGCGTTTAAGGCAACCACGATAATCAGGAGCAACAGGGTGGACGTGTATGCCATCGGCAGGGAAGCTTCCCCACCGTCCGGGCGAAAACCGGTGTCGAAGATATGATAACCCAGATGCATGAACTCGCGTTCCAGGTGCACGAAGGGCCAGACGCCATCCACGGGTAGCGCGGGTGCGAAGGCGACGACCCCTGTAATCATCAACGGCGCCACGGTACCGGCCGCCCGGGCCACGGAGAGAATCAGTCCCGTGAGTATGGACGGCAGCACCACCGGGAGGATTACCCGCCATGATGTCTCGAATCGCGTGGCGCCCATGGCGTGGGACGCTTCCCGGAGTTCCACGGGCACGGCGGCCAGGCCTTCTTCCACGGCCACGATGACCACTGGTAACGTGAGCAACGCGAGGGTCAGCGAGCACCACAGGATGCCGCCCTGGCCGAAGGTCGGTTCCAGAAAATCCACCGGGAAGAACACCCGGTCCAGGGTTCCACCCAGATAATACACGAAAAAACCAAGACCGAAAACCCCGAATACGATGGAAGGCACGCCGGCCAGGCTGTTGACGGCGATACGCACAACACCCTGGAACGGGCCCGGTGTGCCATATTCCCTGAGGTAGAACGCCGCGAGAACACCGAACGGCATGACGACGACGGACATGATGATGACCATCACCGCGGTGCCGAAGATGGCCGGATAGACTCCGCCCTGCCTGTTTCCATCACGCGGAGGCGACCATAGGTACATCCACGCATCGGTTGTGTAATGGCGGAACCTGGCCCAGGTAGTCATTGCATTGGGAACGTATATACGCAGGACGTCCGAAAGAGACAGCGTGTACAGTCGTCCGTCCGCCGAAGACAATACGATGGACGGCGCCCTCTGCCTGCGTAGACGTTCAAGTTCCGAGAACCGCTCCTGGTATACCCCCCACACGGCTTCATGCCCTTCGGCGACGGCCCTGCCATCGTCCACGAACGATTCCAGGAAGCCGTAGAAATATCCGCCCTGGACCCGTTCCACGACCACGGCTTCTCGAGGCGCATCCCGTTCGATGACCTGGTCTTCTTCGAGCCAGATATATTCGTCCGGGTACAGGTCCCTGTTCCCCGGCCTGACCTGGATTCGAAATGCCGCGGTTCGTTCACCTGTCGGGCCTGTGGTTCGGACGATTTCACGGGATGTTTCCTGACCCAGGATTATCCTTCCGTCGCGCAGAGCATAGCGGGTCAGGTCCTGGGGCCAGAAAAAACCGAGGCCATGCACGGCAATCATCAGCATCAGTCCGGCGACCATCAGGAAGCCTGCGACCAGGGTACCGCCGGACAGCCAGATCAGGGCGTCATCCTTGGACCACCTTGAACGCATCGAATCTCCTCAAACGTGGGAAGGGGCAGATGACTGCTACGGATACAGTCATCTCAGCCTTCGTCGAATCAATTCCGCCACGGTGTTTACCGTAAATGTCGTGATGAGCAGGAGAAACGCGGCGAAAAACAGTACCCGGTATATACTGTCTCCCCGGATAGCGTTCGGCAGCTCGAGGGCAACGCTGGCCGACAGGGCCCGGAATCCAGAGAAGACGGACCAGTCCATGGCCGGGACATTGCCCGAAACGAACAGGATGATCATGGTCTCACCGACCGCCCTGCTGAATCCCAGCAGAACAGCCGAAAGGATACCTGCGCCCGCTGCGGGCAGGACGATGCGAGCAGCCGTCTGCCAGCGTGTGGCCCCCAGGGACATGGAGCCTGCCGCAAATGACGGGGGGACGGCGGACAGCGCGTCCTCCGAAATCGTGAATATGATCGGAGTCACGGCCAGGCCCATGACCATGCCCACAACGATCGTATTGCGCTGGGCATAGGTCAGTCCCAGGGACTCTTTAAACCAGGAGCCGTAGCCGTCCTGAAGGTAGCGGGCCTCCAGCACGGCCCCGCACTCAAGCGCCAGCCACCCGCCGGCCAGGACAGCGGCCAGCAGCACCCAGATTTCCATGCCTGGACGAAAGAAAGCGTGGAATCGGGCCGGGGCATGGTGTCTTAACACAAGAGCGGCCACCGCCACGCCGGTAATGAAGACCGGCGCCAGGAAGAGGGCGAATACATGGGACGCCAGGAACGGCGCAAGCCAGATGCCACCGATAAAGCCGAGCACGACGCTTGGAACCGCGGCCATGATTTCCACCAGCGGTTTCAGGCTCTCCTTCAGTACGCGAGGCATGAACTGCGACGCGTAAAGCGCGGCGAGCACCGACAGGGGTACCGCGAAGAGCAGGGTGTACAGCGCTCCCTTCAAGGTTCCGAAAACCATAGGTAAAAGGCTGTATTTCGGTTCAGTTCCTTCCGAGATTTCAGAAGCATGCCAGCGGTATGCTCCCTGATGCGCGTCCTCGTACCATACGGCGCCCAGCAGACCGCGCCACGTGATCCCGGGGTGTGGATTATCCACTCGCCAGGAGGACACCCTGCCGGCTTTGTCCACGACAAGGATACCATCGGCGGCCGGAGTCATGGCCAGCGCTTGAATGTCGGGCGAACCGGTATCCAGGGTGCGGAGCGTTTGCCCGGTCGTTCCGTAAGACAGGTGGATCCTGCCTGCGGCGTCCGCAGTAACGAATCCCCTGTCGTGGCGCGAAGGTGAGAAGGCGACGACCGGGGCGGCATGGGAGGGGTATGTGTAGATACGCTGCAACTGTTTCGTTCCACCGGTTTCAGGGATCGACCGCCATGAGAAGACTGCTCCCGAGACATCTCCACTAACGAGCGTGCGGCTGTCCTTTAGAAAGCCCAGCGTTGATACGGCTACGCCTTCTGTCACCACGGTGACCGAATCCGTGATCTGCCGACCGTCCGCTTCATCCCACAAAACCGTGACGAGACGGCCATCGGCCGAACCTGCAAATACAGTTTCCCCACGTTCATCCAGCGCCAGGGCCGTGACACGACTGTCGACCGGAAGGCGCATGGGTCGATCTATGATCGCCGAGCGGGCATCCTGTTCCGGAAATTCGGAAGAAACGGACTGCTCGATCAGCAGCAGTTCATTCCGACTGGCCACAGCCACACGAAAACCGGCCTCCATCGGCGCGTAGGCGAGCAACAGGTTTGCCGAACCGGAAGACAGGTCAACCGGCAGGTCGGCTGCGTGAACGATCTGCAATCCGGAGGTGGCCAGGTCGTCACCGTCTTCATTCGTAGCGATTCCAGACCAGTCTGCGGAATACAGACGTCCGTTCGAAAGCGCCAGGAGAAAACGGTTCCCCTCTGCCTTCGATACGCCTATCACATCCGCACCATCCGGCAGACCTGAAAATGACAGAACCGGCTCGCCTCCGGTTGTTTGTTTCAGGATGTATATACCGCTTTCAGTGACGATGCAGGTGATACCACGGTTTGGCGACACATCCACGGCCAACGGGCTGATAACCTCGGCAACCTGTCCATCGAAACGAACGGTCGGCATCTTGAAAATGGGGTAGATTACCCAGAGTAACACGGCGAACACGGACAGAATGATCAGTATAAGGACGATTCCGCCAATCGCGGCGAGTCGACGGAACAGCGAGTCGAGCAGGCGACGCCGGTCAACCCTGCGTCGCTGCCTGAAGAGGGACATCGGGGAATCCTGGAGTCCGGTAGTTGATTCAACAAGGTACCGAGGGGAAAATAGAAAGGACCCAGGGCTGCGTCAACCCGGTAACTGGATCCGAAACACCGAAGGGCCCTGCAGAACACAACTACAGGGCCCTTGATGCTGCCAGCGACCGTGCATTTGACAGGACGAGTCCCGCTCATCCACCATCTGGACGGGTTATTTCAATAGGGTCATTTTCCTGTTGAAGACCTGGGCGGTGCGGCCATCCGCCGTCGCTTCGAAGCGGTAGAAATACACACCACTCGACAGATGCTGCGCATCCCACGTATCCGAGTAGTATCCGGGAAGCCTGATTTCGTTTACGACCGTCGCCACCCGCTGTCCCAGCAGATTGTAAACCTCGATCTTTATGTGACTGGCCGACGATACCGCGTAATCGATATTCGTGGTCACATCAAAGGGATTCGGGCTGTTCTGCGACAGACTGAATGCGTCGGGCACCTCTTCGCCTGGATCCACGGGCTCCGGTGGTACAGGTGGCGGCGCGGTGCCGAAGTACCCCATATCCGCAAGTGCCGACCAGTTCATCGCCCAGTTATTCCTTCCGAAGGCGCCGGTGTAGTCGACGTCCTCGAAGAAACCGCTGCTGCGAGGTACCTCTTTCAATTTATCCGCATCCCAGGCCGGACTGTTGCTTCCTGGCCGCGGATCCAGACCCTGGTTTCGATTCCAGCTGATGCCCTGCAACATGGGATCGACAATCCGGTTCACGTTCGCCGCATCGGCCACCAGTTCCGCGGAATGAACTTCTCCCCCAAGATCTACCGCCGTATTGCCAGCACCGAAGGCACCAAGGATGTTGTACTGGAACTGCAGGTCGCCGGCGTCCAGGCGGGCCTTGCTGTCCTGCGCGCTCTTAGACGGATCCAGATCCTCGATCGAGAGCATGAGGCCCTTGAACTCGGTGAAGATGCTGTTGAAATACATCCCGCCCGCGTTGTCCCGGAAGATGATGCCATTGTTCGACTTGTCGCCCGCGGCGCTCGCGCCGCGTCCGATGTACGTCGCGTTAATGATTGTCGGGCTGGCATAGGGCGTGCCGTCCTCGGGGTCCGTGCCGCCGTCGTGCTCGCCGGCATGGTCGCCCAGGGACGGATCCTGGATCGAGAACCAGAACTGGTGCTCGCCACGAAAACCCTCGTCGTAATCGAAGCTGTCATCGCCCGCGAAGGCAGAGATCAGGTAACGGGTGTTGACGGTGCCGCCGAACCACTCGAACCCGTCGTCCTGGTTGAAGAACACCTCCACGTGCTCGATGGTCGTGCCGCGGCCCACACCGCCCATGGTCAGGCCGTTGATCTCGTTGTTCGCACCGATATCGGTACCGCCGTGGCGGATCGACACGAAGCGGAACACGCCCGAGTTATCGTCGTCATTGGGGTTAGGGCCTCCGCCATAGATGCCTCGCGGTTCCGTACTGGCATCGATGCCCTCGATGTTGCTTTCACCCGTGGCCGTGTTGATGGAAGCCCGCCCAAGGATGATCACACCGCCCCACAACCCTCGCGAAGCCGTCGGAGACGACAGCAGGATGTCGTTCGGATCGTTCACGTCGTCGGCTTCGGCCGTTAAGATGATCGGATCCCTGGCTGTACCGTCCGCGAAAATCCTCCCGCCACGCGCTACGATGAGCGCCGAATCATCGCTACTCGTACTGGATGGCCGGCCCTTGATGACTGTCCCTGGTTCTATGGTCAGCGTTTCGCCGTCCTCCACGAAGACCAGGCCTGAAAGAATGTATACGGAATCCGCGGAGAACGTGACGTTCCCGACGATATCGGCGTCGGTAATCGTCACTACAGGGTTGGTGACTGATTGTGCTTTTGCGAGGACTGGAACAGACAACGTTAGGGCAAGTACAGCGGCGGAAACCCACCGAAACATACCCCCTCCTTTTAAGGGCCTACAGTTGTGGTGAATGAGTTGAGGATGATCCTCACAGGCAGACCGCATTAAATCCCGTACGAGAAACCAATGGAAAACGTCCGACCTCGCTTGTAAAGAGCGCGGATGAACTCCGAGTCGTTGAACGAATGAATCTTCTTGATATCGGGATCCAACAGGTTCTTGGCGGAGAACTTCAGGGTCACCCTGTCCCAAAGGCGCTGCGATCCCGTAATATCGAACATGCCCGCGGGCTGCTCGAAGGCGTTGGGCGTTCCACCCGTACTCACCTCTGAAAGCCTTTCGCCGAACACGTTGTAATGCAGGCTGACCAGGGTCCCGGTATCCGGATTGTCGTACATGGCATCGATGTTGACTACGTAGGGTGACTGTCCTTGCAGCTTGCGGGTATCCGCCGCATCAGGATCAAGCGCCCGGATGATGACGAGTTCCGACGGGGCGATATCCACCTGGGATTTGACCAGGGACAGGTTACCTCCGATCTGGAAGTTGCTCAGGGACGTATGGAGTTGGTCAAGCCGCTTCCGGAACTCCATTTCCACCCCGGTAACAAACGCCCTGTCGACGTTCTGAAACTGGATTTCGCCGTTCGTGGTCACGATCACACGTTCGATCGGATTTTCGAACTGCTTGAAGAAGTAGCTGAGCGCGTATATCTCGCCGGGACGGGTGAACAACTCCCAACGGAAATCGTAGTTTTCGATCAAGATTCGCTTCAACTCGCTATTGCCGACGAATATGTAGTCGCCGACAAAGAGAAAAGAGGCGAATGGCGCGAGTTCGCGGAAGGAAGGTCTCGCCAGGGTCCGGCTGAAGACTCCGCGGACGTTCATGTTCTCCATGACCTGGTACACCGCGTTAACCGAGGGCAACCAGTCTTTTTCGTCGAGTTTGCCCGGCGAAAGTGTAGCGTCGTGGCTGGCCACATCCAGCAAGGTGGACTCGTACCGGGCGCCGCCGATCACCTTGAGGCGCCTTCCAAGCGGCAGGTCCAGCATCACGTATCCGGCCCGGACCTGCTGGCCGCCGTCGTAGTTGTTCTTCAGGTCGGAGTTTTCAGATACGAAATTTCCGAACCGGGTAAATCCTGGCGAGTCCTGGAACTGATCGGGCAGGATACCGGTACGCTCGGAGGAGAAGAAGACAACCGGATCGTTGCGATACTGCAGGTTGTCCTGACGGAAGGAGAAACGTCTCTCCCTGAAGGTGTGATCCTTATCCAGGTAAGCGCCACCGAACTTTAGGTGGGCCGTCAACCCGGACCACTGCGAGAACGGCAGCGTGACATCCAGTTTGAAATCCCGGTTTGATTCTACCAGGTTTCTGAAGTATCGGGTCGGCGCCGAGTAATTGGAGAGCGAGATGGTATAGCTTTCGACATTCGATGCGCCCTCGCCGGCCGCATCGACCGTCTGGTATTCGTTGGTAAAGTAACGCAGGTCCGGCTCGTCCTGGTTGGATCGGATAAAGGCGCCGGTCCATTCGATTTCCATGTTGGACACGGAGGGAAGGACGTGTTTCCCGCGGAACTGCAGGGAACGCATTTCGCGCTCGATGAAGGACAATACCCGGGTTTCGTACCGCACGTTGTCGCCGGGGAGGGATGAAGGCCAGGCCCCGGTCTGGTACCTCGACATCTTTTCACCGCTACGATTGTAGAGCACGTTGGCTCCGATTTCGTTGGTGATGCTCGGACGGTAGGTGGCGTTCACCAGTCCACCCCACAGAACCTCCTCGGAACCGCTCATGTCCGTCGCGAACCGCTCCCTGTTCAGGCCTTCCGACTCCCGGGACACGCGCTTCCATATCCCAGTGGCGCCATTGTCATATGCCGAGATGTTACGACTGAAACTCACACTGCCCGACATCCCGAACGGGCGGTCGAGGACCGTCGTCTGGTTGCCGATCGAAAAGGAATAGCTTTGGCCCAGGCCGCCTTCCTTCGTGGTCGGTGTCATCGTCTTGTCACTGAACGACTTGGAGTATAGATCCAGCATCTGCGCGGCTTGCGGATCCCGCTGCGCACTGGTAATGCTGGGTATTTCCACATCGGGATCCAGCAGAGCCACGGGGATGTTCCTCGTTCCGTCATCCACACCGAGAAAATCGTATTCCCCGCCGTCGTAGCTCAGCATGTCCTTGAAGGAGGACTGGGTGTTGTACTTCGTGGACGTGGAGAAGGACATGGTGAACGATTCGGGCAGGGACTTGGTTTTCACGTTGACGCTGCCGCCGGTGAAGTTGCCGGGCTTGTCCGGCGTGAAGGTTTTTACCGTGGTAATATTGTCCAGCAGGTTCGTGGCGAAGATGTCCATCTGGACCGACTTGCTGTTGGGATCGGTGTTCGGCAGGGTGGTACCGTTCAACTGCGCGGTACTGTATCGTTCTCCCAATCCACGTATATAGATGTACTTGCCGTCCACCACCGATGCGCCGGTGACACGGGTCATGGCCGAAGCCACATCGCCCTGTGCGCCCCGGGAGATATCCTCCGCGCTGATGGCGTCGCTGATGGACAGGGCGTTCTGACGCTGCTTCAGCAGGGCGGCTTCGGTGTTCTCGACGGCTCTGGCCGTAACTTCGATCACGTCGGCGACCAGTAGTTCTTCCTCGACGGCAAGGTCGATTTTCGTTACCTGGCCGGAGGTGACCTGGACCTCGGTTACCCGCTGCTGCGCGTACCCTATCATGGAAACCATGACCGTGTGCTGCCCGACCGGGACGTTTAGGATGAGGTAGCCGCCTTCGAGGTCGGCCATCGCGCCCAGCCCAAGATCTACCACTATCACCGTGGCGCCGATCAGGGGATCGCCGGTGTTCGCGTCGACGATCGTACCGGAAATTCGGCCGACGGGCTGCTGAGCGTGGACATCAACGGCCATACCCGCGATGCAAGCAAAAACCATCACCGCGGCCATCAGGGGACCGGCCAACCACCGGGTTCGAAACTGGGATAAGCATGATTGGGTAGATTGGCAGAACTGGGTCATTCGGACTCTTCCTTTACCGATATCTGACGCACCCGCCTGCAGGTGCTGATCCGGCAGGCCGATGCTTCAGCAGTCTGTGCAGTATATGAATGAATAAGAGTGATGATCGATGTTCCTCTTTAACGAAAGCTGTTCCGGATCGTTTGTTATCTATCGGGGTTATTTGACAGTTCTGTTACGAACAGCGCTCAAGTCCATGACGAAGAAGTTACGGTTCGACGGCATCTCGAATGCGCCTGGATGTGCGGTGAATCCGGTGGCGGTTTTTCCAGTATCTCTGCTGTTCATGAAGGTGATCTTGGAATATGCGGCGCTGTCCGGATTCCAGGCATCCTGGCAGCAGGGCCGACCAGAGTCGTTGCTCCGCATCTACCATGTCTTCCAGCAATGCCTGGACAGACTGGGCGTTCGGCGACATGCGCCAGATGAGATCCTCGTAGTCCAACAGGAACTTCATGCCGTCCACTTCGGCCAGGCTTCGTCTGAGTACTTCAACCACTTCGCACTTGTTCATGATTTCTCCACGACTCTACGGCGTATCCGTTCTTATTTGCGACGTATAATAACGATGCCGGATGACAAAACCATGACGGCGACATGACAATATGATTAATGTTGTTTTTTATTCCTGAAGGTCGATACGGGAAAGACGGCTTGACAAAAACGTCGTTGTTCCTGTTTTATGGTAACTCGGACCGACGGGTATCGAACTGACCCGTCCTGCTCGTAAACTTCTTGATCAAATATCTAGGTGCACAATTTGTGTACCGCAGTACGCTCGTCTATCGAGTTACGTACACTGGCTGTGCGACATTGGGATAACCTGATATGCCTGCATCAAACGGGAACAACTCCAGGTCAACCTCCGTCCGGACCATCGCTTCCAGGCGAGCCGGTCGCCGATCGACCCGCAAGCCCCGGCCTCCCGTGGCGCCACTGGTGACGAAATACTGGCGGCCGGAGCATTTCTTCAACCGCGAATTGAGCTGGATGGAATTCAACGCGCGGGTGTTGGAGGAAGCGCTCGATCCATCGGTGCCGCTGCTGGAACGCGTGAAATTCCTGGCCATTTTCAGCAACAACCTGGACGAGTTCTTCATGATCCGCGTCGCCGGCGTCAAAAGACAGATCGACGCGCGGATTCAGTCGACCCGGACGGCCGACGGTATGAGTCCCAGGGACGTGATGACCGGCCTGTCGGCCAGAATGCACGATCTGGTCAACAAGCAGCACGGGCTGTTCATCAACGAGATCTTGCCGCAACTCGCCGGGCAAGGCATCGACATACTCGAACCCGATCAACTCAGTGATTCGCAGCGGGCCTATATCGACGACTATTTTCGCAAGACGATCCTGCCGGTGGTAACCCCGCTGGCGGTGGACCCGGGTCACCCTTTTCCCTACCTGGCAAACGGCACCCTCTGTCTGGTAGCCGAAATCCGGAAGATCCATCGGTCCATATTCCCCCATACGAACCTCTCTGTCATCCACCTGCCCACCTCGGTCATGCCGCGGTTCCTGGAACTCCCGTCCGAAAACGGCCGGCAGGCGTTCTTCATGCTTGAGGACGTCATACTCATGAACCTCGATATGTTCTACAACGGCTACGAGGTGTTGAACTGTGCTTCTATTCGTGTTACGCGGGACGCGGACGTGGACTACGAGGAGGAAGGCGCGGAAGACCTGCTGAAGGTCATCGAGGAGGGAATAAGAAATCGTCGCAACGGGGCCGCCGTCCGGCTGCAGTACGATCCGGGGCTTTCAACACGCGTGCTGGACATCCTGGTGGAAGAACTGGAGCTGGAATCGGAAGATCTTTATCCGACGGAGGGCTTCACCGCTTTTTCCGACCTCATAGAGTTCTACGATTCCATCGACCGGCCGGATCTCAGGGACGAGCCCTTTCCACCCCAGCCCGTGACGACACTCGAAGGATCCCCGTCCATATGGGACGCGATAAAGAAGGAAGACATACTCCTGCACCATCCATACCATCAATTCAACGCGGTGGTCCGTTTCGTCTCGGAGGCGGCGGAAGATCCCCATGTGCTCGCCATCAAGATGACCCTGTACCGGGTCAGCGCCAATTCACCCATCACGCGGGCGCTGACGCGGGCGGCGGAAAACGGCAAGGAAGTATCGGTGCTGCTGGAATTGAAGGCCAGGTTTGACGAGGCGGCCAATATCCAGTGGGCGAGACAACTGGAAGAGGCGGGGGCCCACGTCATCTACGGGATTCCGGGTCTGAAGACCCATTGCAAGTCCTGCCTGGTGGTCCGCAGAGAGGGAGAGGGTATCCTCCGCTATTGTCACCTGGGAACGGGAAACTACAACGACAAGACGGCGAGGATATACACCGATTTCGGGCTCTTCACGGCCAGGGAGGAATTCGGCGAGGACGTGACGCAGCTGTTCAACCTGCTGACCGGTTACGCGCTGCCCACGGGCTTTCACCACCTCATACTCTCTCCGACGTCGATGCGGGAGGACATGGTGAAGCGGCTAAGACGGGAAAGCGAACGGGCACGGAACGGGCACCCGGCCCTCGTAATCGCCAAGATCAATTCCCTTGTCGACCCGGACATGATCGTGGAACTGTACCAGGCTTCCCAGGCCGGCGTGCAGATTCAACTGATCATTCGTGGCATATGCTGCCTGAAACCGGGTGTTCCGGGGTTAAGCGAGAACATCAGCGTCATCAGCATCGTCGACCGGTTTCTCGAGCACGTTCGGCTTTTCTATTTTTACAACGACGGGGACCCGGAATACCTTCTATCCAGCGCGGACTGGATGGACCGAAACCTCAACAGGCGGGTGGAGATTTCCTTTCCGGTCATCGACCGGGCGCTCCAGGCGGAACTGTGGGCGTATCTGAAGATTCAACAGAAGGATAACGTGAAGGCACGCATGTTGCAGCAGGATGGGACGTACAGGTACGCGAAAAACAACGGAAGGCGTACACGTTCGCAGAAGGAATTGTTCGAACAGGCCTGTGAAACGGTGAGGGTCAACTCCGGCGTAAAACGTACCGGGTCCAGAAGATCCTGAGGGTGCTGGACCGGCCGTTTGTAGAGGCGGGAATCGAAACAGGCGGACCAGGAAGGTCATCGCTTCCCCGATCCGCCAGTATCTATTTTACGTTAGATCTTTCGTATCCTAACACCCGATACGGGCTTTCGCCCTCTTGACGAGTATGATCACGACACCGGAGTACAGGACCGTGCTTATTGGATCCAAGATAGCATCCAGAGTACCGCCGATGGCCGGGATGTTGCCCAGCACGTCCATGCCCGCAGTTGCGCCGACCGCGATCGCCACCGCCAGGTAGCCAGTCGCGTCTTCCGCGTCGACCGTCATATGCGCATGGAGCAGGCCAAGGATGACCAAGGCCAGCATTAACATCGACGTCGAGATCAGTGCGTCAGGCGCCAGTCCATGCAATATCGAAAGAAGGGCCGCGAGTCCAACGACTATGCGTGTTGCCATAAATGTAACCTCCTACAGCATAATGACGACTCAGGTTGGGGAAATTCATAGAGGTGGGACCAGGCGGCCGTAAGCCGTAGATCCGCCGATTTGAATCCGTCAACCCTTGAGTCGGTTTACCGTACGTACGATCAGGATGGAAACCACGCTGGCGTACAGTGCCGAACTAGCCGGATCGAGCATGGCATCCAAGTACATGCCGATTTGAGGTATATTGCTCAAAACGTCCGCACCCGCCGCAGCTCCAACCGCAATGGTTACGACAAGGAAATCCGTCGCGTTCTCAGCGTCGATCCCCATGAAGCCGTATATGATGCCCAGGATGACAATCACGAGCATCATGATACCACCATCTTGCATCATGTCGCCCAATAAACCCTGAACAATCGCCAGTAAGGCGATCAATCCCACAATTGCTCTGGTTGCCATTGCTACCTCCTAGAGGAGAATAGTTTTGTCACGAATTGTGCCAAAGCGCACCCGTGACGGGAAAATACGGCGAGACGAGCCTGTCACGAACTTTTCGAAACCGGCAATGTCAAACGCGCGCGTTAGTGCGCCATCGACTGCCTTCAGAAGCCTAGTCGGAATCCTGCGGTATCGGGCCTATTTCCCGACGGTTCTATTACGGTTTTGGTATGTATGTACCCAATAAATACCGGCTGGGAAGGACTGTCAAGGGCAATTGTTAGTTTTACCCCCTAAAACCCCAAATTCCGACCAGGATTTCGGTCGAAGCAAGCAGGATATGGCAGGTTGTTCCCGCATGTGTATTGCGATGAAACTGAGGAAGACAGAACACCTTAAGTGGTTCCGCCCGTTGGCGTTCTGGATATTTCATCCAGGGCTGCGCGCGGCAGGCGATCCGATTCGTCGGCCGTCTCCGTCCATACGGGCAGCGAAAGGTAGAAGGTCGCGCCTTCGCCGACCCGGCTCTCGACCCAGGCCCTTCCATTCAGCATTTCCATGGTATGACGGACGATCGCAAGGCCCAGTCCCGTTCCGCCCAGCGCCCTTGAGCGTGCCCGGTCCACCCGGAAGAATCGTTCGAATATCCGAGGCAGGGCATCGGAGGGTATTCCAGGTCCCGTGTCGGAAACCGACAGGACGACCTCGTCGCCCCTTTCCAGGGAGTTTATAGTGATCGATCCGCCTTCCTGGGTATACTTGATGGCGTTATCCACCAGGTTCGAAAGCGCCCTTTCCATCAGGCCCGGATTACCGTGAGCCGGACTGTCCGTTTCGAACCTGAGCGTGATTTTCAGGTTTTTGCGGTCGATCTGTTCCGCGAATGCCTCGGCGACCCGTTCGGATACCCGATTGAGATGACAGGCCGCAAAATCGACCTCGTACTGCCCGGACTCTATCCGGGAGAGTTGTAGAAGATCCTCGACCAGCGCCTGCAATCGATCGGTGTGGTGCAATATGGAATTGATGAACCGGCGTAACGTGGTGGTATCTTCCATAGCACCGTCCAGGAGCGTTTCGACATAGCCCTTGATGGAGGTCAGGGGCGTCCTCAACTCATGGGACACGTTGGCCACGAAGTCCTTCCGCACCTGCTCCAGGCGACGCAGTTTCGTTATGTCGTGAAACACGGAGACGACGCCGTGAAGCTGTTCGCCGATGCGTATGGGTGTCAGGTGTACCTGGAAGAAGCGCTGGCTCCACTCCAGCGTAAGGTCGAACACGGCGTCCTCGTGCAGGGAGGGCGCCGTGTCGACGGCGGCGTCCACCGCGCTTTGCAGTTCGTGGTTTCGCACCACCTCGATCGGCCGCTTGTTCAGACACCAGGCGTCCACGTCCATCATTCGTTTGAAAGCCGGGTTGACCATCAGGATACGGCCATCCGCGGAGGTCACCATGACGCCTTCCGCCATGCCGGAAAGAACGGCTTCCAGTTGGGCGTTTTCCTCCCGGATCTGCGACAGGCGTTCCTTTGACTGATCGGCCATCTCGTTCAGGGCGGTGGCAAGATCGTATAATTCGGTGTTTGTCGGAGCAGAGGCCGAGACCGTAAGATCGCCGGAGGCCTGGCGCCTCGCGACATCCGTCATGCGTTCGATCGGGCCGGATACCAGCCTCTCCGTGGCCCAGCTCAGCACGACGCTCAAGCCAAGCCCGATGCACAGGGCTGCGAGCACGATTTTCCAAATGTAGGACTCTATCCATTGGAACTGCTGCAGCGGCAGCGCGACTCGTACCACTCCCCTTGCCCCCTCTGTTCGAAAGGGAACCGCCACGTAGGCCATGTCGGTTTCCAGGGTATTGCTGTAGCGTATGCTGTTTCCGATTCCCGACGCAACGGCCTCGACGATTTCGGGTCGGTCGCCGTGGTTTTCCATGAGCGGAACACCGGAAAGGGGGATGGAGGAATCTCCGGCCACGACGCCGTTCTCCGCCACCACGGTTACACGGGCGCCGCACTGCTCACCCAGCCTGTCTACGATCGGATCGATAATCGCGTGGGATAGTGATGAGAGTGGAGCGTTTTCCAGGAAGGACTTGATGAGGCGTGCGTCGTTTAGCAACTGCTGGCGGGTGTGGTCGCTGACATCCTGGCGCAGGGACGTGTTCAGGTAGATGTACACCGCGCCCGCCGCCACCAGGGTGAAGGCGACATAGCCGACAAGGATCTTGGTTTGTAGCGTCAGTCGCATGACATGGCCTACTTGGTGAAACGGTATCCCACTCCGCGCACCGTTTCCACCAAGACGCTGGCTTCGCCGAGTTTCTCCCTAAGGCGCTTGATGTGGGCGTCCACGGTACGGCCGTATCCCATGTAGTCATATCCCCAAACCACGTCGAGCAGTTCGTCCCTCGTCTGTACCCGGCCGCGGCGTTGAAAGAGAATGACCAGCAGTTTGAATTCGGTAGCCGTCAGGGACACGGTACGACCCGAAACGGACACGTGGTGGCCTTCCACGTCGATGATCAAGGGCCCCACCCGGGCGGGCGTCGAGGTTTCGGGGGCGGTACGTCGGCGCAATATGTTCCTGATACGCAGTGCGATTTCCCGGGGACTGAAGGGTTTGACCACGTAGTCGTCGGCGCCCAGTTCGAGGCCGATGATCCGGTCGATTTCCTCGCTTTTCGCAGTCAGCATCAGGATGGGAATGGAACGCGTGCGTTCGTCCTGCTTCAGAATCCGGCAGACGTCGGTACCTTCAAGTCCCGGAAGCATCAGGTCGAGGACAATGAGGTCTGGCGATTCATCACGGGCTTTTTCCAGGGCAACGGGGCCGTCGTCCGCCACGATTACATTGAAACCCGACTTCTCCAGGTTGTACTGTATGATTTCCAGGATATCCGGTTCGTCGTCTACGACCAGTATCGTCTGTCGCATTTCCATTCCCCGTCACCTACTTCCAGGTCGTGTACGGCGCATGGCGTCATGACTGCAGCTATCCTTTGTGTAAAGCCATGAGGTATGGTCAATATATCTGGAATCGGGCCTGTTGAAAACACAAAACAACCGCCGTTTCGGCGGTGGCGCCTACTTCGCGGATGGACAAAGGTCGCTCAGCACGCATTCGTCGCATTTCGGACGACGAGCGATGCAGGTCTTTCTGCCGTGGGTCGCAAACAGATGCCCAAGACGGGTCCAGTCCGATTCCGGCACGATCTTCATCAGGTCGGACTCTATCCTGTCGGGGCCGGTCCGTTTGGTAAAACCGAGGAGGCCGGACAATCGTTTTACGTGGGTGTCCACGGCTATGCCCGGAATGCCGAAAGCGTTGCCGAGCACGACGTTGGCGGTCTTCCTGCCCACACCGGCCAATTTCGTGAGATCCTCCATGCTCGCCGGTACCTCGCCGCAGTGGAGGTCGATCAACGACCGGCAGCATTTCTGGATGTTCGCGGCCTTGTTGCGATAGAAGCCGGTGGTGAATACATCCGCTTCCAACTCCTCAAGGGATACATCCAGGTAATGTTGAGGGGACCGATACTTGTCGAAGAGGGATTCGGTGACGATGTTTACCCGGTGGTCCGTGCACTGCGCCGACAGGATGGTCGCAATCAACAGTTGCAGGGGGTTGGAGTAGTTCAGCGCCGAGTCCACGTCCGGGTAGGTTTTCTTCAGGCGGTCCAGTACCTCGCTCATCCGTTCCCGCTGCGCTTTCCTGCTCGGCATGCTTCAGGCTCTCCTCGCGGGACCGGATCGAGCCGGGTCCGATCCGACTGCCAACCGGTCAACTCGCTGACGTTCGCGGTTTACCGATCTTCCGCCGGATCAACTCTTCCGCCGTCAGGTGGTTCAGGAGGCGGTCAGCCGTGACCCCTCCCTTGCGGACCATGGACAATCCATAGTCCAGGTAGTCCAGCTCGTCCACGTGATGCGCGTCGGGTCCGATGCTGAACTGGGCGCCCTGGGACATCCCGTAATCCAGATGCCGCCAGTCCAGGTCGAGACGGTGGGGATTGGCGTTGACTTCGATGGCGACGTCGTGCGCGACCGCTTCGTCGATGAGGCGACCCACGTCCACGGGATAACCGTCCCGGGCAAGTAGCAGACGGCCCGTGGGATGGCCGAGAATCGTCGTATGCGGATTCCTGACCGCCCGGACCATGCGTTCGGTCATGTCGGCTTCGGACATGTTGAACATGGAGTGTACGGAAGCCACGACCAGGTCGAAGGTAGCCAGGACCTCGTCCGGGTAGTCCAGGCTGCCATCGGGCAGGATGTCGGACTCGATGCCCTTGAGTATGCGGAAATCATCATACTGGGCGTTCAGGGCATCGATTTCTTCCTGCTGCTGAAGCACCCGTTCGATATTCAATCCATGGGCATAGACCGCGGTCCTGCTGTGATCGCAGACCGCGATGTAACGGAACCCCCTGGCCCGGGCGCCCTCGGCCATTTCACGGAGACTGTGCATGCCGTCGCTATACGACGTATGGTTGTGTATCACGCCCTGGATATCGTCTCGAACCGGCAGGTCCGGCAGGCGATTTACAGCGGCCCGCGCTACCTCCCCGCCGCCCTCCCTGAGTTCAGGGGGAATGTACTGAAGGCCGAGTATGTCATAGATCACGGATTCGTCGGGACAGGGAACGACGGCGCGGTTGTGTATTACGTGCCGATCCGTGATGGTGATCCCCCGGTCGTCGGCGTGCCGCGCGATACCGGTCCGGTGGGCATCGCTGCCCGTCCAGTGATAAAGCGTCACGGCAAAGGTCTCGTCCGGAACGCAGTGAACGCGCACGGGCAGTCCGGACGGACCGGTGACCGTCACTTCATGGCCGTCGTCCTCCTGTACCTGGCCAAAACGGTGCAGAGCCGGCATGATCCGGTCGGAGCTGGGGTGGCCCACGACGATGTCGATTTCGCGGATCACTTCCATCCTGCGCCTCACGTCTCCGGCGATTTCGACGCGCCACACGTCCGGGTGTCGCAGCAGGTCCTCCACCAGAGATCTCGCTTCGTTTAATGCGCGGTCCAGAAGGTGGAACCCGCGTGAACGCTTGATCAGGTCGATGCCCTTGAGCACACGCTCCTGGGTCTTCGCACCGAATCCGTCCAGCTTGACGAGCCGGTTTTCGCGACAGGCGTATTCCAGTTCTCCGACGGTATCGATTCCCAGATGATCATAGATCGTACGGATTTTCCTGGCGCCGAGTCCGGATATGGTGAGCATCTCCTGAAATCCCGCCGGTATCGTCTGAACGAGGGACTGGTGATAACTCGACTGTCCGTCCCTGACCAGTTCGGTGATGTGGCGGACCATGGACGCGCCCAGGCCGGGCACATCACTCAGACGGTCTTCATGCACCATGTCCTCTACCGGTTCGGAGAGGGTTTCCACCCTTCGCGTGGCATTCGCGTAGGCTCGAGTCTTGAAGGTGTTCTCGCCCTGCATAATCAGCAGCGATCCAATCTGACTGAGTATCTTGCCGATCTGTTTGTTGGTCATGTTTCGATATCGTCCCGGCGTCAATTCAACGTTACGTTCCAGTCCTCTGCATACAGGCTTCGACGAATTCCGGCAATCGTTTCACAAATTCCGACCTGGGTACTGCCCGTTCACAACCCGCTTCCCGGGCTCGCACGAAGGCTTCGGGCCGCGTATGCCTACCGTAGGCCATCATTGGCACGTCCAGGGTCGTTCCGGCGTTCCGGAGATGAGAAATAACGTGTATGGCGTCCATCCGCGTCAGGTCCAGATCCACTATGATCGCGGCGGGCGGACACCGGTCGAAATCTTCCGGCACCTCGCCGGTCTCCGCCACGAAAAGCGGGGTGCCGCCCAGTTGCCGTATGGTCTCTCCGATTTTCGAAGAGAAAAACAGATCATCCACTACAACGAGCACGGTATTGTCGGTCATTACGGCTCCAGGGTCATAGCGGCCGGGTGCGCATTCAGTTCGGAACCAGGCCGGCTTCCAGTCGCTGTCTATGATTATACGCGGTTCACTCGCTCAATAGACAATGGGCGACAGTACCGGCTACCGCGACCAGGGGTTGACGACGCGGCGGCAATCGAATATACAGGCAGCGTTCAGCGTGAAACAAGGGTATTGTTATGAGCCGCGACAAGGTCCCAATTTGGATTTCGCGCATTAAGATTCCAAATCAGTTTCGGATTTTATTACCATTAATTCTTGACATATACCGAGAATAACTTTATTTTTAATACAGTCTAAAATCTTTTGCGTTCCTTTACAATGCATTACGTGAACCGACTTACGGAAGAGCCCCATGCCCACGCCCGCCATCGAAGATTACCTGAAAGCCGTCTACAAGTTGCAGGAAAACGCGGAAGCCGCGTCGACCAATGCCATTGCGGATCGGATGGGGGTATCGGCCGCTTCGGTCACCAACATGATGAAGAGGCTGTCGGAAACGGGCCTGGTCGAACACCGGCCCTACCAGGCGATCACCCTTACCGACGCGGGTAGCAAGATCGCCCTCGAAATCATCCGTCACCACCGGTTGCTGGAGGTTTACATGGCGGAAGCGCTCGGGTTTACCTGGGACCAGGTGGATGCGGAGGCGGAACGGCTCGAACACGTGATCTCGGAAGAGTTCGAGGACAAAATCGATGCCATGCTGGGATACCCGACGACGGACCCCCACGGTTCGCCCATACCGGGGAAGGACGGCTCCATCGCCCCCACGAACCACGACCGGTTGTCCGACATAGATCCCGGACACACCGTGGTCATTCGCCGGGTGACGGACACGGAACCTACCCTTCTACGGTACCTGGATAAACTTGGTCTCCGGCCGGAAAACCGGGTGGACGTCGTGAAGAAAGAACCCTTCGAAGGCCCGATGCTCCTGCAGGTGGGAGGAGAGGAACACCACGTGGGGCACCAGGTCGCCAGCAGCGTCCTGGTGGAATGCGTGGCAGTCGACGATACGGAGAAAGGTCAACAGGCGGAATCATGACCGGTATCATAGCGCTTTTAATAGTCGGTGTTCTTTTCATGCCGCAATACGGATTGTATTGGCGTATCCGGCGCAGACGGTGGCTGCACTCCCGCCAGGCCATCGAGGACGCCCTTGCTCACCTGCACCAGTTCCAGCACGACGGTCGACCGGCGTCGGTGGAATCCCTGACCAATACCCTCGGTACGTCGACGAAGCACACGCTGGTCCTGGTCAACCGCATGGCACAACAGGACCTGGTCGTCATGACCGGCCACGGCATGCGGCTCACTCCGGCAGGCCACCGATGGGCCCTTCAGATCATACGGGCCCATCGTCTGTTCGAGCGGTATCTCGCCGATGAGACCTCGGTGCCACCGGAAAAGATCCACGCCCACGCCCACCAGTTGGAACACACGGTGACCGAAACGCAGGTCGACAAGATGGATGCCGACATGGGCCATCCCACCTTCGATCCCCAGGGAGATCCGATACCGAACTCGGCCGGGGCCATGAAGGAAATCGCAAGCCGGAAACTCGTAGACTGGCCTTTTGGCGTACCAGCGCAGATTGTGCATATCGAAGACGAACCCCCTGAAGTATATGCACAGATTATCGCCGAGGAACTCCATCCCGGAATGGTTATAACGATCGTGGACATGTCGCCCGTACGGGTGGTCATCGGCACCCCAGACGCGGAATACGTACTGGCCCCGGTGGTCGCGGCGAACATTTCCGTGCGGGAAGCGCCCGCATACAAGGTGGAGCCGGAGGGCGTCCCGCTCACGAAATTGGAACACGGCGAGGAGGGTCGCGTCGTCGGTTTGATCCCGGCCTGCCAAGGGTTGACGCGGCGGCGGTTTCAAGACCTGGGTCTCACGCCCGGCGCCCGCATCGAGCGGGTCATGCAAAGCGCCTTCAACGATCCGACGGCCTACCGGGTGCGTAATACCCTGATCGCCTTGCGCCGCGAACAGTCCAACATGATCAGGATTGAGCGAGGAAAACAGAACGAAGGGGAGACTGAGATATGAGTACGGATACCGCTTCACACGATCCACCCGGACCGCCTGGACCGCCCGGTCCGCCCGGTCACGACTGCGGGTCGTGCGCGCTGCAGGAAAACCTGGTACAGATGGGCATTTCACTGGACAGGTGGGACTATGTCATCGCCCTGGCAGGGAATCCCAACGTGGGAAAGAGTACGGTCTTCAACGCGTTGACCGGTTTGAAGCAGCATACGGGAAACTGGCCGGGTAAAACGGTGAGCCGCGCCGAAGGGGGCTTCGAGTTTAACGGCAAAAGGTTCAAGATGATCGATCTGCCGGGCACGTATTCCCTGCTTTCGGCGTCCATCGACGAGGAGATCGCAAGGGACTTTATCCTCTTCGGGCGCCCCGACTGCACTATGATCGTCGTTGATGCCACCATGCTCGAGCGCAACCTCAACCTGGTGCTTCAGGTGCTGGAGATCACGGAAAAAGCAGTAGTCTGTCTGAACCTGATGGACGAGGCGGTTCGTAAGGGTATCTCCGTGGATCATCGCGCCCTCTCGCGCGAACTGGGCGTGCCGGTAGTTCCGGTATCGGCCAGGAAGAAGGAAGGTCTGGGCCTGTTGATGCGCACGGTTGCCGATGTGATACAGGGAACGATCCGGAACGCGCCGCGACGCATAACCGGCGACGGCGAACTCGATCGAACCGTGGATACGCTCACGGGCATGCTTCGCGAATCCTATCCGGATCTGCCGAATCCCCGTTGGATCGCCTTTCGATTGCTTGATGGAGACTACCGGGTACGGCAGGCCCTGGAACTTGGAGAATTCAGCCGCATGGGCGTCAATACGGAAATCTACGGGCGGGAAGAAGGAATATGAGCAACACACGGGCGCAATCATACACCGGCGAGGAGATCCTCGGCAGGGTCGAAGAAATGCAACGGGGCCTGGAAGGGTCATACCGCGACGAAATCGTGGAGGCCATCTACCACGACGCCGAAGCCATCACACGCAAGGTAGTCCGCACCGACGAAACGGCTTCATATCCCTGGGACCAGAAACTGGATCGTATCGTAACCTCTAAGATCTGGGGTCTCCCCTTCATGGCCCTGCTCCTGGGCGTAGTCTTCTGGATTACAATATCGGGGGCGAACGTCCCCTCCGCCATGCTGGCCGAAGGGCTCTTCTGGCTGGGCGCGCGCGGCGTCGATCTTTTCGATGGTATGGGCATCCCCTGGTGGATCACCGGTTTCATCTGGCACGGTGTCTACAGGGGGCTGGCCTGGGTGGTAGCCGTCATGCTTCCGCCCATGGCGATATTTTTCCCCATTTTTACCATCCTGGAAGACCTGGGATACCTGCCCCGCGTGGCGTTCAATGTCGACGCGCTGTTCAAGAAGGCCGGCGCGCACGGCAAACAGGCGCTGACCATGAGCATGGGTCTGGGCTGCAACGCAGCGGGGGTCGTGGCCTGCAGGGTCATCGATTCGCCGCGGGAGAGGCTGATCGCCATCCTGACCAACAATTTCATGCCCTGCAACGGCAGATGGCCAACGCTGATCATATTGGCGACCCTGTTCGTGGCGGCTGCCTTCCCACCGGCTTTCGCGGCCATGGCCGCGGCCGGATCCCTGGTCTTCATCGTGCTGATCGGCGCCGTGACGACCCTGCTGGTATCGGCCATACTGTCCCGGTCCTTCCTGCGGGGCGAAGCCAGCAGTTTCACCCTGGAACTCCCGCCCTACAGGCGACCGAGCATCCTGCGCGTGCTGTACACCTCGCTGATCGACCGAACGATCTTCGTATTATGGCGAGCGGTGGTCATGGCCGCGCCGGCAGGTGGGGTGATCTGGATGCTGAGCAACATCACCGCCGGTGGTCAGAGCCTGACGGTATGGGTTTCACAGTGGCTCGAACCGGTCGGCCGGGCCATTGGTCTTGACGGGGTAATCCTGCTGGCCTACATCATCGCCATTCCCGCCAACGAAATCGTGGTCCCGACCATCATCATGGCCTACACGGGCGCCGGCATGATGATCGAACTGGACACGATGGCGGAACTGCAGCATCTGTTGGTCGACCAGCAGGGGTGGACCCTGCTCACCGCCGTCTGCCTTATGCTGTTTTCCCTGCTGCACAACCCGTGTTCCACGACCATGTGGACGGTCTACCAGGAAACCAGGAGCGTTAAATGGACCGTCGTAAGCGGTCTCATGCCCCTGGTCATCGCCTTCATCCTGCTGTTCATCGTCGCCCAGACCGCCTACTGGATCATGGGCATTGCGGGATGGTGATAGTGGGAAGCACGGATTTCAAACCTGGCAGGGGATGTCCACCAGCTTCGGCGGCATCGATCTACTGCCTCGGAAGCAGGTAGCCTTTTTCTTTCATCAGTTCGACGATGCGTGTAACGGACAGGTCGACCGGGTCGGTCTCCGCCGAAACGGTCAACGCCGGATCACGGGGTTTTTCATAGGGGTAGTCCACGCCGGCGAGGTTGCGCAGCAGCCCACGGTCCGACATCCCGTAACAACCCGTGGTATCGTGCTTACGGCACCACGCTATCGACGCTTCGACGAACACCTCCACGTAACGGTCGGTTCCGATCCGTTCAGCCACCTGGCGACGGGTGTCTTCGCCAGGTGAGACGAAGGAAGCGATGACGATAAGCCCCGATTCGTTGAGCATGGCCGCGCATTCGGCCACGCGCCTCAGGTTTTCGGCCTGGTCCGCCGCCGAAAAGCCCAGATCGCGGCTGAGGCCGCTGCGAACGACCGAACTGTCCAGCACCACGACCGAATACCCCTCCTCGTACAGCGCTTTTTCAAGTCCGTAGGTAACGGTCGATTTCCCCGATCCCACCAGTCCGGTGATCCAGATCGTGCAGGGCTTCTGGCCATACCGCGTGATCCGCCGGTCCAGGTTCACAAGACTGTACTTTGGGGATGTGGATGCCCTGGGTTCGGAATCGGCGTCCACGTCCATGGGCACGCGTTCTCCCGGCAGCCTGTCGATGATCATTCCCGCGGCGACCGTATTGTTGGAGAGATAATCCACCAGGATAAAACTCCCGGTCAGCCGGTTTGCCTGGTACGCATCGTAGTAGAGCGGACGGTTCGAGGTCAGGGCCACCCGGCCGATTTCATTGAGGGTAAGATGAGGCACGTTGACCTTGTGCAGGGTATCGACGTCGATCCGGTAGTCCACGTGATCGATGCTTGCCCGGGCGGTCTGCGTGGTCTGTTTGATCAGGTAATGGCGGGAAGGATCCATGGGGATTTCATTCATCCAGACCATCATGGCCTCGAACCGACGCTCCACGTGGGGCAGGTTCTTCGGATGAACGATCATGTCTCCCCGGCTGACGTCCACCTCGTCCTCGAGTTGCAGCGAAATGGACATGGGCGGATACGCCGCTTCGTGGTCGCCGTCGAAACTGGAGACGGACTTCACCCGGGTACGGTTCTGACCGGGCAGAATCAGTACTTCGTCTCCGGGTCGGACCACGCCGGAAAGCACCGGCCCCGCGTAGTACCGCTCATCCTGGTTGGGGCGGATGACGTATTGCACGGGAAACCTCAGATCGACCAGGTTGCGATCGGTCAGGAACTGTACGTCCTCCAGGATATCCAGCACGGTCTGGCCGTGGTACCAGGGCATGCGGCCGCTCTTCTCCACCACATTGTCGCCGAGCAGGGCACTGACGGGCACGAGACGTATGTCGCTGACGTTCAGCTTGGCGGCGTAGTCCAGAAACTCCTGGCGGATAGCGGCGAACACTTCTTCGCTGTAATCCACCGTGTCCATCTTGTTCACGGCCACCACGAGATGCTGAATACCGAGCAGGGAAGTGATGAAGGCATGGCGCCGAGTCTGCGTAAGCACGCCGTTACGCGCGTCGACCAGCACGATCGCGAGGTTTGCGCCGGACGCGCCGGTCGCCATGTTCCGGGTGTACTGTTCATGGCCCGGCGTGTCGGCGATGATGAACTTCCGTTTGGGCGTCGAGAAATACCGGTAGGCCACGTCAATGGTGATACCCTGTTCGCGTTCGGCCTTGAGGCCGTCCAGCAACAGGGCCAGGTCGGGGGCTTCGTCCTTTCGAGCCAGCTGCTTGAGCGAGGCGAGATGGTCCTCGTAGATATTCTTCGAGTCGGCCAGGAGCCGGCCGATCAACGTGGATTTGCCGTCGTCCACGCTGCCCGCCGTACTGAAACGCAACAGTTCTTTTTCTTCGTTCTGGGCGAGAAAGGTCTGTATGTCGGTCATTGCACGGTGCGTTGGCCATACGCGGCCGGTTTAATCGCCTTTAGAAGTAGCCTTCCCGCTTCTTCATTTCCATCGATCCTTCCTGGTCGTGATCGATGATGCGGGTGGAACGCTCCGATATGCGTTCCACCATTAATTCCCCGATGATCTCTTCGACGGAAGTCGCGGTGGATCGAACGGCGCCGGTGCATGGAGAACAGCCCAGCGTGCGGAACCGGCAGACCATTAAGCGGGGGGTTTCACCGGGCAGGATGCGAGCCTGTCCCTCCACGGGAATCAGTTGTTCCCCCCTGACCACGATCGGGCGCTCCCGGGCAAAATACAGGGGCACGACCGGTATATTTTCCCGGTGAATATACATCCAGATATCCAGTTCGGTCCAATTGGAGAGCGGAAACACCCGGATGGATTCTTCCTGGCCGATGCGGCAGTTGTACAGGTTCCACAATTCGGGTCGCTGGTTCTTCGGATCCCACTGGCCGAAGCGGTCCCGGAAGGAGAAAAACCGTTCCTTGGCCCGCGATTTCTCTTCCTCGCGGCGTGCCCCGCCCAGGGCGGCGTCGAAGCGCCCCGATTTGAGCCCATCGAGCAAGGCCTGCGTCTTCAGCAGTCCGCAGCATCGTTGCGTGCCGAGGTCGTATGGATTGGCGCCTTCGGCTATGGCTTCCTCGTTGCGATAGACGATCAGATCCGCCTCGTATTCCTCGGCCATGCGCTTTCGAAAGGCATACATCTCTTCGAACTTGTACCCCGTGTCTACGTGCAAGAGCGGGAAGGGCAGTTTCTGTGGATATAAGGCCTTGCGCGCAAGGTGCAGCATGACCGAAGAATCCTTGCCGACCGAATACAGCATCACGGGCCGTTCAAATTCCGCGACGACTTCGCGCATGACGTGTATGCTCTCGGCTTCGAGTTGCATCAGGTGGGATATGGAATACTGGGGCATAGGTGGTTTCAGCATTGGTTAACGAGGCTGGATTGGATAGGCCTGAAACTGGACCTGTCGGTCACACCCCGTCCACTTCGGAACCTGCTGGTACGCTATTCATATAGTGCTGATCAGTAAATAACATTCATATATAAGGTTCTACATGACTCATCGTCGCCGCTACGGATTCTAAAACGGTTTGCCGCGAGGCGTCGATTACCAGGTCGGGTCTTTCCGGTTCTTCGTAGGGATCGTCTACACCCGTAAACCCCTTGATTTCCCCTCGCCGGGATTTCGCGTACAGCCCCTTGATATCGCGCTCCTCGCATACCGACAGGGGGGTGGAGACATACACTTCGATGAATCGGCCGCAAAGGCCTCTTACCCTGTCCCGCGCTTCCCTGTAGGGCGAGATGAGTGAGACGATCGTGCAGATTCCGTTGCGCTCGAGAACCGATGCGAGATAACCCACGCGAGCGATATGAGCCATGCGCCCCGCTTTGTCGAATCCCGTGTCGGGGAAAACCAGCCGGATTTCGTCGCCATCGAGCCGCTCCACTTTTATCTTCCTGTCGAGCAACGTTCCATAGACTCGATCCGCGATGGTGCTCTTGCCCGATCCGGACAACCCGGTGAACCAGAGGACGAATGGCCTTTGCGCCTCGCGCGGTTTGTCAGCCATGCTTCTACTCTTGCATTTCCCATTTCGGACCATAGTCTGCGCATGCCCTGTTTCAGCGCATACCATATTAGGGAACTGCTAACGAATTGCAACAGATATATGCTTCGTTCGAATCCTGATGGTCCGCATACGTATGTGTGATGACGTATGAGTCTGACGTATGTGCCATCCGTGAAATGCCTTGACTGTACCCTGAATTTCCCTAGTTTTTCACAGAAATCATAGCACTGTGCGAGTTTATCGGGATGCATAACTGGTATACGAGCGCAGGATACCGCAACTATCGATTGTCAAAGAGGAATATAGGTGGTCGTCGTTCGTCCGAATCGCCACGTACAAAGGATTGTTTTCACAGCCAGGCAGGGGGTTTTCTTGCGATCGGTTTGTGCCATGTTCGCGTCCGTGGCGCTGGTATTAAGTTGCGCTTCGGCCCCGAAACTGCAGCATCTATCACTCCAGGACGGTATTCCCTCTCAGTGGACCGCCGCCCAGGCGGACAAGGGTCGTATCGGTTTGCAATGGTGGGCCGATTTCGGCGACGCACGGCTTGATTCGCTCATTGACGAAGCCCTGTCGCGCAACTACGATCTGAAGGCCGCCGCCGACCGAATGCAGGCTGCGCGGGCACAGGCGCGCATCGTCGGCGCACCCCTCTTCCCCCAGGTCAACCTGGATTTCAACCAATCGAGACAGCGACGGAACTTTATCGGGTTTCCCATACCGGGCGGCAACGGCGGTGGTTTGAAGACGACCTCGACGAATTACGGGGTGTCTGCCAACGTAAACTGGGAAATCGACCTGTGGGGCCGGCTGAGCGACGACAAGGCGGCCGCGCTGGCCGATTTACAGGGCACGCAGGCCGACCTGTACGGGGTACGGTCGTCTGTCGCCGGCCAAACCGCCAAGGCGTGGTTCGCCGCCATTGAAGCCCATCGCCAGCTCGAACTCTCCCGGGCGACCAGAGACAATTTTCAGGTGGTGAACGAACGTATCGCCAACCGGTATCAAAGGGGTCTGAGACCCTCCCTGGACCTGCGACTTTCGCTTTCCAACGTGGCCGTGGCGGAGGCGGTTGTCCTTCAGAGGATGCAGCAGTTCGACGGCGTCGTCCGGCAATTGGAGATCCTCCTGGGCAAGTATCCGTCGGCGGAACTGGCGATCGCCGCCGACCTTCCCCCGGTCCCCGTCGCCGTGCCGGCGGGACTGCCCGCCGATCTCGTCGCGAGGCGGCCGGACCTGATGCTTGCCGAACGGCAACTCGCGGCGGCCGGCGCACGGATCGGTGTCGCCAGGAAAGCGAGGTATCCTGCGATACGTTTGACCGGTTCGGGTGGAACTTCATCAGCCGCTTTGACCGACCTGCTCGACGGCGATTTCATCGTTTGGAGCCTCGCTTCCAGCCTGCTTCAACCCCTCTTCCAGGGTGGACGGCTTAAAGCAGGCGTGGCGCTGGCCGAAGCCAACCGGGACCAGGTCATGGCGAATTTCACAGGCCAGGCCCTGCGCGCATACGGCGAGGTGGAATCCGCCCTGGTGGCTGACTCGCTGCTCAAACAGCGGGAAGCCGCGTTGTTGGAAGCTTCTACTCAGGCCGCGGCCGCCCGTGAACTGGCGGAGTCGCGGTACCACAGCGGACTGAACGACGTGATCACCATGCTGGACGCCCAGCGGCGTGCGTTCGAGTCCGAAGGGCAGTACCTGGCTGTGCGGCGGCAAAGGCTGGATGCCCGGGTAGACCTCTACCTGGCGCTGGGCGGCGGATTTGAACGGACTGAACGGACTGGACCGGAAACACAGGAGTAACGGGATGAACAAGTGGGTAAAAACAGCCTTGCCGGTGGCCATTGTCCTCGGATCGCTGCTGGTCGTGGTCTTCATGGTCCGGAGCAGGCCCGAAGTGGAAAGCAAACCACCGGTCGTACCACCACCCCTGGTCCGCGTCGCAACGGCGAAACTGGACACGGTCCAGCTCACGGTACGGTCCCAGGGCGCTGTGGTTCCGCGGACTGAAAGTGCTCTTTCGGCGGAGACGGACGGTCTGATCATCTACGTGTCCCCGTCCTTTGTTTCCGGTGGATTCTTTGAACAGGACGAGTTGCTGTTACGCCTCGACCCGCGAGACACCGAACTGGCGGTGACGCGGGCCGCGGCGGATACGGCGCGGTTCGCCACAGCACTGCAGATCGAAGAAGAGGAAGCCAGCCTGGCTCTGGACGAATGGCGCCAGTTGGGATCGGGCGCACCGATGCCCCTGGTCCGTAGAGAACCCCAGTTAGCCCAGGCCCAGGCCAATCTCCAGGCGGCCGTCGCGGCGCTGCAGCAGGCGCAGCTCAACCTGGACAGAACGGAGATACGGGCGCCTTACGCGGGAAGAATACGCCAGAAAAACGTGGACGTGGGACAGTTCCTGCGGCGCGGGGAGCCGCTGGCAACCATTTACGCGACCAACTATGCCGAAGTGCGGTTGCCCATCCCCGACGACCAACTCGCGTTCGTTGACATACCCATGCAATACCGGGGTGAGACGGCTATCGACGGGGGACCGGAAGTCGTGATCAGCACTGAATTCGCCGGCCGAGAGCACCAGTGGAACGGAAGGATCGTCCGCATGGAAGGCGAAATCGATCCACTGAGCCGGATGGTTTACGCGGTAGCCCGGGTGCAGAACCCGTACGGACGCGGTTCGAATCCCGGCCGACCGCCCCTGAGCATCGGGATGTTCATCGAGGCGGAAATCCGTGGAAACCGCTATCCCGGGGTCGTGGTCCTGCCCCGGACTGCCATGCACGGCGAAAATCGGGTTGCCATCATAGATGGTGAAAACCGGCTCAGGTTCCGCATGGTCGATGTCCTGAGGATGGAATCCAACCACGTTCTCATCAGGAGCGGGATCGAAGAGGGCGAACTCGTCTGCCTATCCGCGCTCGTAACCCAGGTAGACGGCATGGAGGTCCGAGTTCTGAACGGAAACCCATCCGGACCTACCGTCCAGGAAGAGGAAGGCACGGGTAAATGAACTACTTGCTGGCCTGGTTCGCCCGGAATAACGTGGCGGCCAATCTGCTCATGATGACGATCATCGTCGGCGGATTGCTGATGATCCCGGTGATCAAGGTCGAGATCTTCCCTGAATTCGAGACCGATATCATAATCATAACCGTCCCCTACCTGGGGGCGGCCCCGGCAGAAGTGGAAGAAGCCGTGTGCGTCCGGGTCGAGGAAGCCATTCAGGACCTGGACGGCATCAAACGGCTGAGTTCCACCGCCGCCGAAGGTGTCGGAACGATTCAAATCGAAGTGGACCCCGACGCCGATGCCCGCACGCTGCTGCATGAACTGAAGTCCCGGGTGGACGCCATAGATACCCTTCCGGAAGAGACGGAAAAACCGGTGGTCCAGGAGATCCTCTTTCGGCGGCAGGTTATCGACATCACCGTGGCTGGAAACCTTGACGAGACCTATCTGAAACGACTCGGCGAAGAGATTCGGGAAGACCTCCTCGCCCAGCCGGAAATCAGCCAGGTGCAACTGGCGAGCGTACGGCCCTATGAAATCTCCATCGAGGTATCGGAAACCGCCCTGCGCCGCTACGGACTGACGTTCACCGAGGTAGTCAATGCCGTTCGGAGTTCTTCGCTCGACCTTCCGGGCGGCTCGGTGAAGACTCCGGCCGGCGAGATTCTTCTCCGCGCGAAGGGGCAAGCCCTGGTCGGCCCTGATTTCGACCAGATCGTGCTACGGTCAAGGCCCGACGGCACCCGCCTCCTGCTCAGCCATGTGGCCCGCGTGGTAGACGGTTTCGCCGAGACGGACGTCAGCTCTCGTTTCGATGGAAAACCGACCGCCCTGGTCAAGGTATTCCGCGTCGGGAATGAGAACATTCTGGACGTTTCCGGCGCCGTGCATCGCTACGTGGACGAAAAGCAGGCGACTCTGCCGGACGGCGTCGAACTGACCACCTGGCAGGACCAGTCAGAACTCCTGGAAAGCCGCCTGGACCTGATGATCAACAACGGTCAACTGGGCTTCCTGCTTGTCTTCCTCTGCCTGGCGGTGTTCCTGCGCATCCGCCTGGCGTTCTGGGTCGCGATGGGCATCGTCATCTGCTTCCTGGGCACCTTCTGGATGATGCCGCTGCTGGATGCTTCGATCAACATGCTGTCACTCTTCGCATTCATCATGGTGCTCGGTATCGTGGTGGATGACGCGATCATAGCCGGTGAAAACATCTATGCGCACCAGGAAAGGGGCGTGGAACCCGCTACCGCCGCGCGGATCGGTGTCCAGGAAATTGCCAAACCGATCATTTTCGCTGTACTGACGACCATCGTGGCCTTCTCACCCATGTTCTTCGTGGAAGGCCTCATGGGCAAGTTCTTCGAAATCTTCCCCATCGTGATCGTCCTCATGCTGCTGTTCTCACTGGTAGAGTCCCTCCTCATATTGCCGACCCACCTGCGCCACGGCCAGCCGGCGCGCAGGGACCAGCCGCTGCAGAACACGCTCCTACTCGTCAGGCCGTTCTACCTGGCGCTGTTTTACCTGGACAAGTGGTTGCACGACTTCCAGGATACCGTAGCCCGTTATCTCAAGCGATTCGTGGAAGGCATCTACGTACCGCTTTTGAAAAAAGCCCTGGCCTGGCGGTACGTCACGCTCTCCATCGGCGTCGGTGCGATTGTCCTCACCGTGGGGCTCGTCGCCGGCGGAATCATGAGGTTCGTGTTTTTCCCGTCGATTGAAAACGAATACGTGGCGGCACACCTCACTATGCCCCAGGGCACGGCCTCCGAGGTAACCAGCCAGGTCATCTCGCGCATCGAAGACAGCGCCGTGCGGTTGCAGCGGCAACTGAACGACGAGATATCCCAGGATTATCCCGAAGACGACCCCCACGTGGTTCGTCACATCATGGCGGCCATTGGCGAACAGCCGTACGCGGCGCGGGCGCAACAGAACGCAGGCTCCGTCATCGGGTCCGCCTCGGCGTCGCATATCGGTGAAGTGGCGCTGGGCCTGTCATCATCGGAGACCCGAAGTATCGGCAGCGAGGAAATCGTTAACCGCTGGCGGGAACTCATCGGCTCGATCCCCGACGTCGTGGAACTCAGCTTTACCTCCTCGCTATTCAACGTGGGAGAGGCGATCAACATGGAACTGGCGAGTCCGGATCACGAGGACCTGCTTGAGGCGACGGCTGAATTGAAGCGAACGCTGGCCAACTACAACGGCGTTCTGGACGTCGCCGACGATTTCCGGCCCGGCAAGCGGGAAATCAGGTTGACCGTCACGCCCGAAGGCGAGGCCCTCGGCATAAGCATGGCGGGGCTGTCTCGACAGGTACGGCAGGCTTTCTACGGCGAGGAAGCGCAACGGATCCAGCGGGGACGCGACGATGTCCGAGTGATGGTGCGGTATCCCGAAACGGAACGACGGTCCCTGGGCGACATGGAAAACATGCGCATCCGTACACCGACCGGAATCGAGGTGCCCTTTTCCCTCGCCGCTATGGCGGAGATGGACCGAGGTTACTCCAATATCCGGAGGAAGGACCGCATGCGGGTTATTACGGTCACCGCCGACGTCAACGACGCCGTCGCCAGTGCCAACGACATCCTGGGCGATCTTACGGCATCTTACATGCCGAGCCTGATGGCCAGGTACCCCAACCTCACTTATTCACTCGAAGGAGAACAACGAAATCAGCAGGAATCCATAGAAAGCCTGAGCTACGGATTCCTGGTCGCCCTGCTCGTGATCTACGGACTGCTGGCCATTCCCTTCAAGTCATACATCCAGCCCATGATCATCATGAGCGTCATTCCCTTCGGCATCGTTGGGGCGGTTATGGGGCACCTGATCATGGGATTCGCGATCTCGCTCCTGTCCCTGTTCGGTATCGTCGCCTTGTCCGGTGTCGTCGTGAACGACAGCCTCGTGCTGGTGGACTTCATCAACCGCGGTCGCGAACGCTCGGGACCGGACGCGGACCTGCACGAGGTCATACGCAACGCGGGCGTCGCTCGTTTCCGGCCCGTTTTGCTGACCTCGCTCACGACGTTCGCGGGACTCACCCCCATACTGCTGGAAAAAAGTCTCCAGGCTCAATTCCTCATTCCCATGGCCATATCCCTGGGTTTCGGCGTGCTTTTCGCCACGGCCATCACGTTGATCCTGGTTCCCATCAGCTATTACATCCTCGAAGACGGACTCGCTGTCCTTGCCCGCATCAAAAGTAGGGTGAAAGGGCAGGTCCTGGAATCCGGCGAAGCGGTCGAGACACCGGCTTCCTGACCGCGACCCCGACCCTTACAAACTCCTTGCCAGTACCCGCATATTCTGCCATCTTTCAAACAGATGCGGTAGCGCCGGACCGGACCCGAATCGAGTATTCTCCCGGTTGACGAATACCGCGACGGGTCAACGACCAGGGGGCCGCCGTGCCTTTTCATGCCGATCTGCATCTCCACTCCCATTACTCCCGGGCAACCAGCAAGAACCTGAACCTGGAACATCTGTACAAGTGGGCCCAGTTGAAGGGAATCCGGGTGGTCGGTACCGGGGATTTCGTTCATCCGGGATGGATGGATGAACTTGAGGAGAAACTGCAGCCGGCCGAAGAGGGATTGTTCCGGCTGAAACCCGAACACGAAAGGGCGATGCAGGACCAGGTACCTGCAGCCTGCCGGGCGCCGGTTCGCTTCATGTTGACGGTCGAGATTTCGAACATATACAAACGGCTCGGCCGCGTACGAAAAGTCCACAACATCCTCCTGGCTCCCGGATTCGAAGCCGCCAAGGGCATACAGGCCAGGCTGGACGCTATCGGCAACATCCGGTCGGACGGGCGGCCCATCCTGGGGCTGGACTCCCGGGACCTCCTGGAGATCACCCTCGAGACCGACCCGATGGCCTGCCTCATCCCGGCCCACGTCTGGACGCCCTGGTTTTCCGCCCTGGGATCCAAGGGAGGATTCGACCGGTTGGCGGACTGTTACGGCGATCTTACGGACCACATTTTCGCCGTCGAAACCGGGCTTTCCTCCGACCCGCTGATGAACTGGCGCCTGGAACAACTCGATGCCTATGTGCTCGTATCGAACTCCGACGCCCATTCACCCGGCAAGCTGGGCCGGGAGACCACCGTGTTCGATACGGCCTGCAACTATCCCGCGATATACAGCGCGCTTTCCGACCCGGACGACGACGGGCTGGCGGGGACGGTGGAGTTCTATCCCGAAGAGGGCAAATACCATTATGACGGCCACAGGAAGTGCCGGAGAAGGATGCACCCCAGTGAGACCATCACTCAAAACGGAAAATGTCCGGATTGCGGCAAACCGGTAACCGTCGGCG
Organism: bacterium; assembly: GCA_965225915.1. GTDB lineage: Bacteria > JAAXHH01 > JAAXHH01 > JAAXHH01 > JAAXHH01 > JAAXHH01. Next base: position 2,400,461 of record OZ245326.1, on the reverse strand, counting down.
TCTTGGCCCGTGTGGACGAGCTCGCCGACCGGGCCGAGGGGAAAAAACCCGCCCGTTGGCGCCATTTCTACAGCGTGATCCCCCTCCCCGAGATCATCGGCGAGGCGAAACAAGTCGGACCTGGAACAAAAACCGTAGATACGATTTACCAGGCCATGGTTGCGCGCCTGGGCAGCGAACTCGACATTCTCCTTGAAATACCCGAAGAAGACATCGCGCAAGTCGCCGGTTCGTTGATCGCCGAGGGCATTCGCCGCATGCGGGTCGGGGAGGTGGATATCCTACCCGGTTACGATGGAGATTACGGGGTCATCAAGCTGTTCAACCAGGCGGAACGCCTGGGAGGCGACACGCAGATCGCCCTGCTCGAAGCGCTCCCCCGCGATATGCACGTTCCGTCTCGGGGGTATCCCGAAAACGACGGTGCACCGGTGATGGAGGAAGAAATCACTCAACGCCTTAACGGGACGACCGGGACCATCGATCCGCTGCCTGCCTTATCGGATATACCAGGATCGGCGGACACAACCGCCACGGTTCCTTCCTCGCTGTCTCACGAAACCGCACAAGACGTGGCCGTACTCGAAACGCCCGATCCGGCGGCCGCTGCGTCAACTAACGACACACCGTTGAATGAAGATCAACTTAAGGCCGTAAGGCACCGGGAGGGTCACCTGCTCATCGTGGCGGGACCCGGCACCGGTAAGACCCACACCCTGACCCACCGCATGGCTTTCCTGGCGCGGCATGAAACCACGATGGACCAGATGCTGGCCGTGACCTTCACCAATAAGGCCGCCGGGGAAATGAAGTCGCGATTGGAAAACCTGTTGGACGGCCAGGCAAAAGATGTCATGGTTGGCACGTTCCACGGAATCTGCCTCGCACTGATGCGACAGTGGTCCCGCAATACGAGTGTCCCATACAGCTTAAGCGTGGCGACGCCCGACGACCAGGAACGGCTGGCCCGCCTTCAGTGGCCGCTGGACAACACCGTTCAGCGGCGGCGGCGGTTGGAGGAGGTCTCGCGATGGAAGGCGTCGGGGCGCGGCGGTGAAATACCGGAAGCGGTCTCGGCCTATACGCGCCTCCTGCGCAGACATGGACTTCTGGACTTCGACGATGTCATTCTCGAGACCACCAAGCTGCTTCGATCGGCCGACCGTTTCAGGCAGAGCGTGCACGAGCGATTCCGTTACGTCTTCGTGGACGAGTACCAGGACATCAACCCGGCCCAGCACGCCCTGTTGAAGAGCCTGGTGGAAGGCGGAGCCCGGATTACCGCCATAGGCGACCCCAACCAGGCCATCTATGGCTTTCGCGGAGCCGATATCCGGTACTTCCATTCCTTTGCGGACGACTTTCCCGGTGCCAGGGTTCATTTCCTGAAGGAGAACTACCGTTCCGCGGCTTCCCTGATTGACGCCTCGTCTCAGGTCATGAGCGCATCACGCGCCTCCGCGGCGCCGCCCCTGGTCGCCGCCCTCTACGTCCAGGGACGCCTGGTCATAAGAGAAACCCGGTCGGACAAGGCCGAAGCTGAGTACGTCGTTCACCAGATCGAACGTCTGGTGGGCGGAACCAGCCTGTTCTCCCAGGATTCAGGCCGCCTGGAAGACGGAACAGATCCGGGCGAGGAACGATCCTTCGGAGACATCGCGATACTGTACCGGATGAACAGCCAGAATACCGCCTTGATGGAAGCCTTCGATCGCAGCGGAATCCCCTACCAGGTCGCCGGCGACACGTCCCTCATCAACCGACCGGGCGTACAGGAGATGGTAACCCTGCTTCAACTGGGCGACGGGAGGACCGTCACCACCGTTTCCGCGCTTCGGTGTCTGTCGTCAACGATTGACGGGCTGGGGGACCGGACCGTGGAACTTATCGAAGATCTATGGAAACAGCGCACGCAGATCACGACCGACCACCTGCGGGATCTGATGGACCAGCCGAGACTGCTCATGAAGCGATCCAAGATCGGAGTGGAGGGCCTGCTGGACGACTTGAATACAATAAACTTCGACCTGGAGAAACACGCGGCGGCCGACGTATTGCAACGCCTTACCCACACTTCCGTCTGGGATAAACTGAAATGGCGCTATCCCAGGGCGGAGGACAGCCTGCGGGAGTTGACCCGGTGCGCCCGAATCGAGACGGAACTGCCGGTGCTGCTCGACAAGCTGCTGCTCAGCCAGGAATACGACGCCTACGGTGTAATATCGGAGCGTGTGAACCTCATGACTCTGCACGCGGCCAAGGGACTGGAATTTCCGGTCGTCTTTGTCGTGGGCTGTGAAGACGGCCTGGTGCCCCTGCGCCACGCCGGAATGGAGTCCGACGAGGAGGAAGAACGCCGTCTGTTTTACGTGGGCATGACCCGTGCCAGGGAAAGGCTTTACCTGGTGCGGTCAAAAAAACGAATGCTGTTCGGCGAGGTGCGTTCATCCCGCCCGTCACCCTTCCTGGCCGACATAGAAGAACAGTTGAAGCAATACGACGGACCGCATAGACCGGACAAACGCCGGCGGAAAAAGGCGAAACCACGGCTGTCGAACCAGTTGGGCCTGTTCGGATAGGACCGGTCCCTGGTGGGAACCGGCCGGAAACGTTCAATGAGAAAGGAGACATCATGTTCAACAAAAAATACACCCTCCCGACCGTGCTGATCGCCGGATTGCTCGCGTTTACCGTGTACACCCTGGCCAAACCGGCGGCCGAACCGGCGTCTCAGTCCGGCGAAGCGGGAGAGTACGCTCTAGCGACCCTCGCCGGTGGCTGTTTCTGGTGCATGGAACCGCCGTATGACAAACTGGACGGCGTCATTTCCACCATCGTGGGATATTCCGGCGGTCACTTGCATAATCCCAGTTACGGCGAGGTATCCGCTGGCAATACCGGACACACGGAAGCCATGGAAATCCGTTATGATCCATCGAAGATCACGTACCAGGAACTGCTGGATGTATTCTGGGTAAACATCGATCCGACGGTGAATGACCGCCAGTTCTGCGACAGGGGCAGCCAGTACCGCGCGGCTATTTTCTACCTCGACGACAAACAGAAAGCGCTGGCCGAGGCATCGAAACAGAAATGGATCGATTCCGGTCGTTTCGACCGCGTGGTGACCGAGATCAGCCCGGCTTCGGTGTTCTACAAGGCGGAAGAGTACCATCAGGATTACTACCTTAAGAACCCGTTGCGGTACAAGTTCTACCGGTACAACTGCGGCCGGGACCGTCGCCTTGAAGATTTGTGGGGCAGCCAGTAGGTTCATCGCCGGCTGTACGCAGCCGAAGCCGGAAAGAACCACCATCGGCGCCGGCGCGACATTGGGCAATCGTATCCCGGTCCCGCAGAAATCCGGGACATCAAGTAAAGATGGGAGATCACGCATGGCTGATTTGGAGAATCTGGTCAAAACCACCCTGGGCGAACTCAGGGAAATTGCCAAGGCGCAGTCCGTCGTCGGCGATCCCGTGGAGGTCGGAAAAACGACAGTCATTCCCCTGGTTAAACTCGGTTTCGGCTTTGGCGGGGGCGGGGCGGAAGACAAAAACGGCGGAAGAAGCGGCACCGGCGGTGGCGGCGGTGTGCAGCCGGTTGCCGTCCTGGTTGTCAAGGACGGAGACGTGCGCCTGGAACGCATGTCGGGCCAGTCCGGTTTATCATCAGCCACGAACACGGTGGTGGAGCTCATGAAATCAGTGCTGGACCGGTGGCTGAAACCCAAGGAAAGCGAAGAAAAATAAGCCGTGTCCCTGACCTTAGAACCGGTACTTCTCATTTCCGCCGCTATTCTGCTCTTCGTCCTTTTGCTACTCGTCATACCCGTGACGATCTCCTTCTCGATCGTTCGACGGGAAGCATTCACAGGCAGGATCACGATCGGGTGGTTGTTCGGTCTGCTCCGATTCACCCCCTCTCTCGCAGTAAGCAGTGATTCGAACAGGAGGCGCCGGACCAGCAAAGCGCCGGCTGATCCTGGCGAAACCCCGCCTGAAACATCGGGCGTTACTGCGAAACGCTTCATGAAGTTGCTGAAGAGCAAAGGATTCATGAGGGGTGTGCTGAGACTCCTGCGCAACGTGGCGGGGTGCGCGCGTCTCGTGTCGTTGCACGTCGCCGGGCGCTTCGGGTTGGACAATCCCTATGACACGGGCCGCCTCTGGGGAAACATCTGCGCCTTTACCGGCTTCCTGCACGGCGCGGAGCGTGTCCGGATTCTCGTCGAACCCGAATTCAACGAAGCCGTATTCGAATTAGACAGCCGGGGCGTGATCCGCATCGTTCCCGTAACCCTGCTCTTACCCGCCGCCCGGTTCGTCCTTTCTCCTTCCACGCTTCGCGCGGCCTGGGCCGCGTCCAGGCGGCAGGAATAAACCGAGACCATCCTTCGTTTCCAGGAGCATACATGACATCACCCCTTCGCAGCACCCGCTGGTTCGGTCCCAGGGACAAAGTGGGATTCATACATCGAAGCTGGATGAAGAACCAGGGACTTCCGGATCATGTCTTCGACGGCCGGCCCGTTATCGGCATCTGCAACACCTGGTCGGAACTGACGCCGTGCAACGCCCATTTTCGGACTATCGCGGAGCGCGTGCGCCGCGGCGTATACGAGGCGGGCGGTTTCCCGGTGGAATTCCCCGTCATGTCCCTGGGCGAGTCCCTCATGCGGCCGACCACCATGCTATTCCGCAACCTGGTCAGCATGGACGTGGAAGAGACCATTCGCGCTAATCCGCTCGACGGCGTCGTATTGCTTGCCGGATGTGACAAAACGACTCCAGCCCTGCTCATGGGCGCGGCAAGCTGCGATCTACCCACCCTGGCAATATCCGGCGGTCCCATGCTCAACGGCAAGTTCAGGGGACGGAATATCGGATCGGGCACTGACGTCTACAAATTCAGCGAAGAGGTGCGCGGCGGCACCATGAGCGTGGAGGAGTTCCTGGAGGCGGAATCCTGCATGAACCGGTCCGCCGGCCACTGCATGACCATGGGAACGGCATCGACCATGGCCAGTGTCGTAGAGGCGCTGGGCATGGGCATGCCGGCCAACGCGGCCATTCCCGCGGCGGATTCACGACGGCTAACGCTGGCCCACGAGGCGGGCAGACGGGCAGTACAGATGGTTCGCGAGGACCTGCGCATGTCCGCGATCGTCACGCGCAAGGCCCTCGAAAACGCCATCCGGGTGGTGGGCGCCATCGGCGGTTCCACCAACTCGGTCGTGCACCTGCTGGCGCTGGCCGGTCGGCTCGGGGTTGATCTCTCCCTGGAGGACTGGGACCGCCTCGGCTGCGACATCCCCTGTCTCGTGAACCTGATGCCGTCGGGAGAATACCTGATGGAGGACTTCTTCTACGCGGGCGGCCTGCCGGCGGTGATCCGCGAAATGGGCGACTTGATCCACCGCGACGCAATGACCGTAAACGGCAGGACCATCGGGGAGAACACGGCGGAAGCGCCTTGCTACAACCGGGACGTGATCCGCACCCTCGACGCCCCGTTGAACGAAGCCGGCGGCCTGGCCGTGCTCCAGGGCAACCTGTGTCCCGATGGAGCCATCATCAAACCATCCGCTGCTTCGCCTGGACTGATGCGACACCGCGGCCGCGCCGTGGTATTCGAAAACATCGAAGATCTCCATACCCGCATCGACGATCCTGACCTGGACGTGGACGCGGACAGTGTCATGGTTCTGAAGAACTGTGGACCGAAGGGCTATCCGGGGATGGCGGAGGTGGGGAACATGCCCCTTCCGCCGAAACTGCTCCAGCAGGGCGTGACGGACATGGTCCGTATATCCGATGCCCGGATGAGCGGCACGGCCTACGGCACGGTCGTGCTCCACGTGGCACCGGAGGCCGCGACGGGCGGCACGCTCGCGCTCGTTGCAGATGGCGACATGATCGAACTGAACGTTGGAGCGCGCCGCCTGACCCTCGACGTGCCCGAAGACGAACTGGCGCGTAGACGCGAGCTCTGGACCCCGCCCGAACCGGCGATGGACCGGGGATACTGCCGTTTGTACGTAGACCACGTGCTCCAGGCTGACCGGGGCGTGGATTTCGATTTCCTGATCGGCGGCAGCGGGGCTCCGGTCGCTAGGGATTCCCACTAGCATACGAGGAGGCTTTCATGCTGAAAGCGTCGGACGAAGCCGTTTCATCGTTCGCTGAAACTGGTTACCTCTTCGCCAGGTCCGTATTCTCCGTGGACGAGATGGCGGCGTGTAAGACCGCGGCGAAGGAGCTCGTGGAAAGCAAAACCGGGCCTTCGGGTGTGTTCGTGTGGATGTGCGACGCTATCCCCCCGTTGTTCTCTGCCATTTCCTGCGATCCGCGGATGGTGTCGATCCTGCGGCCGGTGGTCGGTCCCCGCATCGAGTTTCTCAGCGCAAAACCCGTCTTCAAATCTCCCAGGGTCCATTTCGCTTCACCCTGGCACCAGGACCAGGCGTACTGGGGCGGTTCGACCAAATACTCCGCCTGGATCGCCCTGGAAGATGCGACGCCGGAAAACGGCTGCCTGCGGGTCATACCCGGCTCCCACCGTCGGACGCACGATCATGCGTCAGTCAAGGACGCCAGGGGATTCTCCAACCGCGTTTCGGACGATGACCTGAAGGGCGAGGAAGTGTTGGACGTGGAGATGAAATGCGGAGACGTACTGGTGTTTCATGACAGGCTGCTGCACAGTTCCTATCCGAACCGGTCCGGCCAGGAACGCTGGTCTTTCATTCCCACCTACCGAAACGCGGATGTACCCGATACTTCGACGGGCTGGTCCAACTCGATATTCATCGACAAAGATCCGTAAGGAGACGAAATGAAAATCGCTCTGCAGGAGGCCCTGCTCCCCGGGGACAGCTTAAACGAAAAACTGGATTATGCCGAAGCCTTGAAGGTCGAGGGCCTCGAAATCTCCGGACGGGGGCCGGCCGGGCGGATCGAAGAACTGGAAACCGCGCTCCGGAATCGCGATATACGACTGGTATCGTTATGCGGGCAGTCGACATTCGACTTTCTTGATCCTGATACCGAGAAGAGGAACCACAGCATCGCCGAGGCAAAGGAAAACCTGGAGGTGTGCGGGCATTTCGGGGCCGTCGGCCTGATCCTGCCACCCATTTTCGGGCCGCCGCGCATTCCGGATCTCACGCCGCTGGCCGACGCCATCACCCTGGAAATGCAGTTGTTGACCGAGATTGTCCGGGACCTGGCGGAATTCGCCGCGGAGCAGGACACGAAGGTATTGCTGGAACCGTTGAACCGATACGAGGAGCACCTGCTGAGACAGCAGGACCGGGGTATCGAAATCATCAAGAGGGCCGGCGACCCGCCATCGGCCAGCCTGCTGTGCGATTTCTTTCACATGCATATCGAGGAGACGGACACACCTGCCGCTTTGCGCAGGGCTGGACGTCGATACGTCGGTCACGTGCACATGGCCGACAACACGCGCCAGGAGCCGGGCACCGGCGACATCGATTGGAAGGCCGGGCTGTCCGCCCTCAGTGATATCGGGTACGACGGGTACCTGGCCTATGAATGCGGTATTACGGGTGAAAACGGGGAGGAGAGGCGCAAGGCCCTGGAACGCTCCGTAAAGTATATCCAGGGTGTTATCGGTGATATTTCCTGAACGGGCCGTCCGGTTTGTCACCGCGCCATCGATGGCGCGACCTTCCGGGCGGTCGATATCCGTTACGGCAGGATGATGTCCCGGTTCTCGTATCGCAGCCGCATCAGGAATTCCGAGCCAAGGGTCTTCAAGATACGCGTGACACCGGCACGAGCCTCGAGATGAAGGGGGTCCAGGGAGATCGCCTCCATGTAAGCGTCGTGGGCATCTTCCAGTTCATCCAGCTTTTCCAGGGTACGGCCCAGATCGAAGTAGCTTTCCACGGCCCACAATTGATCTTTATCCCTGGAGATCGCCTCCCGGAACTCGTTCACCGCCGCCTGGTACTGCCCGGAGGCTTCGTACAGGCGAGCGGCCATCAGCCAGCAGGGCACGTAATCCACATCCCGTATCCTGGCCATGTGAATGTAACGGATCGCCTCCTTCACATCACCCCGTTCGAAGAACAGTCGACTCATCCCAACGTAGGCCGGCGCGTAACCTCCATCGAGTTGCATCGTTCTGCGCAATGCCGCTTCCGCTTCGTCAAGCGCGCCTGATTCCAGTAGACTCAGCGCCCTCGCGTACTCGGCCTCGGGTGTATTGAGCGAATCCGGGAACTGCATGGTCTTGGAACCGCATCGGACGAACAGCAACGCCGAGATGACCACTCCCAGGCAGACCACCGACCAGCGCACGGAATCCCCCTTATAAGAAAACGCCCTGCGGATCGGTAAACCACAGGGTAGTCAGGCGGGAAACGGGGCTCGAACCCGCGACCCTCAGCTTGGGAAGCTGATGCTCTGCCGACTGAGCTATTCCCGCGGGAAAAACAGGACCGGGATGGTCGCTGTTCACCGTATTCTAACCGGGTTTCGCCACCGTGTCAAGCCAAATACGGAACGGCCCGCGCCCCGCTTTCCCCGCCAGGCAGTCGGCAACCATGGATTACGTTTCGAGCGACTTCTCTTCCTCGAATCGTTCCAGCGCGAGCTGGATCAACTTGTCGATCAGGTCACCGTAAGAGACTCCCGCGACTTCCCACAGCTTGGGAAACATGCTGATCCGGGTGAAACCGGGTATGGTATTGAGTTCGTTTACCAGGACTTCACCGTCCTCTCTCAGGAAAAAATCAACCCGTGACATGCCCTCGCAGGCCAGCACCCGGTGGACTTCCACGGCGGTCGCACGGATTCTTTCCGTGAGTTCGGCCGGCAGTGCGGCCGGAATCTCCAGCACTGCGCCGTCCTCGTCGATGTACTTGGCCTCGTAGGAATAGAACTCGTGGGTGGGCCGGATTTCGCCCAGGCCGGACGCCTCGGGCCGGGCATTCCCCAGCACCGCACATTCGATCTCGCGGCCGTTCACGAATGCCTCTACCAGGATCTTCCGGTCGTACCGAAATGCCTCCCGGATCCCCGCTGCGAATTCGTCGGCATCATGGGCCTTGGTAATGCCAACGGAAGAACCCAGGTTGGCGGGTTTTATGAAGCACGGCATGCCCAGGCGGCCGCGGACGGCGTTGAAATCGACCTGGTCCCTGTCGGCGGACGCGATCGTCATGAAATCGGGGATGGCGATGCCGGCATCCCGCAACAGACGCTTCATTACGTCCTTGTCCATGGATACCGCCGAACCCAGCACACCGGATCCCACGAAGGGCAGGTTGGCAAGCTTCAACAGGCCTTGCACCGTGCCGTCCTCGCCGAAGGGTCCATGGAGAACGGGAAAAATGACATCGATGTTTCCTGCCGGCCGGTGCGTTTTCCTGGTCGTCACCTGGTCACTGGCCGCCCCCGGAGCGAGGGCAACGGTTTCACTCATACGGTTCAGGGCGATCAGCTTCGGGTCGTGAGGGTTGAGCAGGAATTCCGCCGAGTCCCCCAGGTGCCACTGTCCCGTGCGATCGACGCCGATCAGGACTACCTCGTACCGGGACCGGTCGATAGCGTCGATGATATTCCTGGCCGACTGGAGCGAGACCTGGTGTTCCGCCGACCTGCCCCCGCACAGGATCCCTACCCTGATTTTCTTCATGATTCCGTCTCTTTCGGTTTTTGTATCGACCAGGCGGCCATGCTACATGAGGTACTCGCAAACACTATCCGCCAGGGCCAGCCCGTTTCGAGTCAGGCAAAGCCGCGAACCGTGTCTCGCCAGCAATCCCTCCTCGGTCAGGGTGTGGATCGCCGGGTCTCGTTTCCCCATGGCCTCGGATCCGTACCGGTCACGGAAGGTCCGGATGTCCAGGCCCTCGATAGACCTCAGGCTCAACAGGATGTACTCGTGAATACGTTCGTCTTCCGTGAGCGTTTCGTCCAGTTCAACGGCCTGGCCACGCTTTTCCATGGCCGACAGGTAATCGGCGAGGCTGCGGGTGTTGGCCTGTCTCCGCCCTCCCGTGTGGGAGTGGGCCGATGGCCCCAGTCCCAGGTATTCGCCCCCGTTCCAACTGGATACATTGTGCCTGCATTCAACGCCGGGCTTCGAAAGGTTGGAAACCTCGTAGTGCCGGTAACCCGCGGCGGTTAACCGGTCAAGAGCCTGATAGTAGTATCCAACGTGGCGGTCTACATCCGGCAGGTCAAGCAGGCCCTCCTCCTCCATCCGGGCGAAGGCCGTACCCGGTTCGACCGTCAAACCGTAAATCGACACGTGCTCCGGATCCAGGGAAACCGCGCGGTCCAGCGTGTTCGCCCAGTCCAGCGCGGCCTGGCCAGGTACACCAAACATGAGATCGAGGTTGATGTTTTCGAAGCCCGCGTCCCGCGTTAGGCTGGCCGCCTGTACGGCCTGATCCGCCGTATGACGCCGCCCGAGATGATGCAGGATTTCATCAGAAAACGACTGGACGCCGATGCTGAGCCGGTTGACCCCCAGACTGCGGAGCCGCTGCAATTTGGTGGCTCTAACGGTTTCGGGGTTGGCTTCTACCGTGATTTCAGCGTCGTGGTCGACTCGGAAATAATCATGGACCAGCCCGAAGACGCGGTCCAACTGACGGTCCGTGAGGCAGGTGGGGGTGCCGCCTCCCAGGAAAATCGTGTTTACGTTGCTATCGTGCCACGGTGATTCCCGGCTTCGACGTTCCGCCTCTCTCTCGAGGGCCGTCAACAACCGGTCCACCCGACCGTCTTTAAGCAGTTCAAAGGAAAAATCGCAGTACGGACAGGCGTGGGTACAAAAGGGAATATGAATGTAGAGACCGGTCAATGTGTTTGCGTCCCGATGCGCGCCCGGCGGATACGCCAGGGAAACCGTACGGTATCAAGGATTCTTGGTGACTCGCGTGCCCCGGAGCAGGACCAGACTGCTCCTGTACAGCCGCCCCTGGCCGGGCATGTACGGTCCAACGATCTACATGACCAATCTTCCGATGCGGTTCCAACGCACGCGCCAGGGAACATGCACGATGTTGTAACCCAGCACGTAGGCCAGAGCGGCCACGCTTTCGAGGGGCCTGGATGATTGCCACACCAGTTCGGGATCGTCGCGGTGACGTGCCCAGGACCAGTAGATGATGAAGGCGTTGCCCACGACGTTCTCCGTATCCACGAACCCCCAGTACCTGCTGTCGGAGCTGTAGTCCCGGTTGTCGCCCATGACGAACAGGGTGCCCGTCGGAACGATCTTGGGTCCCCAGTTGTCCCGCGTGCTTCGGGTCGCCGCCCTGACCGAAGGGTCATCGAACTTGACGTGCGGCGGGTTATCCAACAGCACATCGTCCACGTATACTTCCTTGTCCCGGATCTCCACCTTTTGGCCGGCGACGGCGATACACCGCTTGATAAACATCTGCGCCGGATTCCGGGGATACGGAAACACCAGGATATCGCCGGGTTCCGGTTCGCGCCAGGCGGGAAGGCGTATATCGGTAAAAGGGACGCCGGGGCCGAAGATGAACTTGTTGACCAGCAGGAAATCACCCACCTGGAGGGTGGCTTCCATGGATTCCGACGGAATACGGAAGGCCTGCACGACCTCCGCCCTGATGAAGAGAAAGAGAATCACGGTGAATAAAACGATTTCCGTGTATTCTCGAAGAACGGATTTTCCCTTAGCCAAGACTTCGTTTCCTCTCTGGTTTCGCAGGACGCATCCATGCTGGTCAGTTTCAGGCTTGCTAACCGCCGACGGCCGCTCCCTCGTTCCGGATATCGAGCACGGCAAGAAAGGCCTCCTGCGGCAGTTCGACGTTACCGACCTGCTTCATGCGCCGCTTGCCTTCCTTCTGCTTTTCCAGGAGTTTGCGCTTCCGGGTGATATCGCCGCCGTAACACTTGGCCGTGACGTTCTTGCGCAGGGGACGGATCGACTCCCTCGCGATGACCCTTCCACCGATGGCGGCTTGAACGGCGACCTCGAACATCTGCCGCGGTATGATCTTGCGCAGTCGCTGGCAAAGTTCGCGGCCCCATTCATAGGCCTTGTCCTTGTGAATGATGATCGAAAGAGCGTCCACCAGGTCGCCGTTGAGGAGCAAGTTCAACCTGACCAGGGGCGAGGCGCGGTATTCCAGGAAGTCATAATCGAAAGAAGCGTATCCGCGGCTGATCGATTTCAACCGGTCGTAGAAATCGAAGACGATCTCCGACAGCGGCAGTTCATACCGCAGGGTGACACGGTTCGCGTCGATGTATTCCATGGCCTTGTAGACCCCCCGGCGATCCCGGGTCAGTTTCATGATGTTTCCGATGTAGTCTGTCGGCACCACGATCTGCGCCTGGATGAACGGCTCTTCCACGAAGGCGATGAGCGAGGCGTCGGGCATGTCGGCCGGATTGTCCACCATGAGCACTTCGCCCCCGGCGGTCGTGATCCGGTACTCGACGCTGGGCATGGTGGCCAGAATCGTAAGTCCGTATTCCCGCTCGAGGCGTTCCTGTACGACTTCCATGTGCAGGAGCCCCAGAAACCCGCAGCGAAAACCAAATCCCAGCGCTATCGAGGTTTCGGGTTCGTATACCAGGGCGGCGTCGTTCAACTGGTATTTTTCCAGGGCATCCTTGAGCGGTTCGTAGTCTTCCGAAGCAACTGGGTAGAGCCCGCTGAACACCATGGACTTGACTTCGCGATATCCGGGAAGAGGATTGTCGCAGGGACGCGAGGCATCGGTGATCGTGTCCCCCACACTGGCGTCCGCCACGTTTCGGATATTCCCGATTAGATAACCGACTTCCCCAGCCGTGAGCGCGGCCACGGGAGCCTTGTCAAAACGAAGAATGCCAGTCTCCGCGACCTCGAATCGCTTGCTGTTGGAACACATCATGATGGTCATGCCCGGACGTATTACGCCGCTCATGACGCGCACATAGGGCACCGCACCGCGGTATTGATCGAAAATCGAATCGAAGATGAGGGCGCGCAACGGACCGTCGTCCGGCTCCGGAGGCGGGATACGGTCCAGAATGGCCTGGAGCACCTGTTCGATGCCGGTCCCGTCCCGCGCGCTGGTCAGGATGACGTCATCGGGTTCGACGCCCAGGAGATCCACGATCTGTCCTGTGACGACGTCGACACGGGCGTTGGGCAGATCAATCTTGTTGATGATCGGGATAATGGTCAGATCGTTCTCCACGGCCAGGTACAGGTTGCTGATCGTCTGCGCCTCGATGCCCTGGACCGCGTCGACGATCAACAGCGCCCCCTCGCAGGCGGCGAGGCTGCGGGAGACCTCGTAGGAAAAATCGACGTGACCGGGGGTATCGATCAGGTTGAGGGTGTAGGCCTGTCCCTCCGGCGATTCGTACGACATGCGAATCGCGTGGGCCTTGATCGTGATCCCCCGCTCCCTTTCCAAGTCGAGGTTATCGAGCATCTGGGCACGCATTTTAAAGGGGGAAATCGTGCCGGTTATTTCCAGCAAACGGTCCGCCAGCGTCGATTTGCCGTGGTCGATATGCGCGATGATGGAGAAGTTTCGTATATGTTCCGTAGACATGAAAATCCCGTGTTGTCATCCAGGAAACTGGGAAAACCACTTTATTGCAAATCGAATGCAACAGGGTGAAATAAAACGAGAAACGGGGGTAAAGTCAACAGGTATGCGGGTTGCCGGCGTTCCGTTCCAGGGGCGGAAACCGGTGGGTAACTATGGTTCAGCGGGCTGTGTCGTTCCAAGATGAACGAGGCTGAAACTCAGGACCGTTTTCCCTCTTGAAGTTTCGAACCACCTACTTCGAAGGCTTCGGCCGTACGCACCAGTACGTAACCGACCACCAGCGTGGCGGCAATCGCCAGCAGGGAGCCCCAGTCGACCGAGGCCGATACGGGATCGGGCAGGCGTGAAACCATCGAACCGGCCATTGACTGCAGACCGGACTTGAGGTCGCGAATTGCGGTCGAAACGGGATCAAGTATATCCTGAACAGGCAAGAATCGTCCTGCGAATTCGCCAATCGGAGCGAGATACAGCCAGAACAACGTAGCGGCCGCCATACCGCAGGCGAGCGCGATGCGCCGAAAGACCAGGCCGGGCATGAATCCGTGGGAACGCACCGTCGCGGGCAGCCTGTCCATCACATTGAGCACGAAAGCTTCGGAGGGTCGCTCCTCGGGCGTGGTTTCGACCGTCTCGATCAAGGCGTTCAGCACCGCCAGTTCCGACCTGCATCGTTCGCATCCGGGTAGATGGACATCCATTGAACGGCGCTCGTCGGGAGTGAGCGCCCGGTCGGCGGTTTCATAGATCAGTCTCAGGACGGCATCGCAATTCATGGTCTCGTGACTCCGGCATCTCTGCCCGCGGCAGTCAATCCAGCGAGTCGCATTCCGCGGCGCGGACCACCAGGTTCCTCAGCGCGGCGCGGGCACGAAAGAGTCGGGCCTTGACTGTGCCTATGGGCAGTTCCAGCGCCTCGGCGATCTCGTCATACGATAGATGCCGAATGTGATACATCGTGATCACCACGCTGTATATCGGTGGCAGCGACGCCACCAGGTCTCTAACCATTTCCCTGAACTCTCTTTGCTCGAACAGTTCAGCGGGATTCGCCGATGTATCCGGTATCTGCAACGGCAATCCGTCTTCTTCATCTTTCGAAAGGGAAGCGGTGGGCAGGTCTCGCCGCGAGCGCCGGACGGAACTCAGGCTGACGTTGACGGCGATACGGTAAAGCCACGTAACAAACTTGGCGTCTCCCCTGAATCTGTCAAGGTTCTTGCAAGCCCGTACAAATACATCCTGCGCCGCCTCTTCAGCGTCTTCCCTGTTCCCGATGATCCGCAGGGTCAGGTTGAATACGGAAACGTGATGGCGGTTGACGAGGGAAGCGAATGCCGGCCTGTCGCCATTTCGGGCCAGTGCGACAAGTTCCTCATCGCTAACATCCATGGGTCGCCTCATCCAGTCTCAAGCGTGTCTCAGCCGCGTGCAGGGCCGTTCCACCGGACAAATTCGACCCTTTTAAGGAAACCCGGTCGGTATCCCATCTTATTGGTAAGACGACCACGAATCTACAAATGTTTCATGACATGGACATGCTTTTCATGTGGGTATTCCGCGGTATAACGATTAAATTTGCAGATTCTGAAACAATTTAATCATTTTCCGTGTCGAAATCTTGTGCGGCATATGCAATTTGATGGAAAGACCAATTGCAGGCTCGATTCGGAGGCCGGTATGGAGAACTGGAAAGCCTGGTCGGTGTTGTTTCTAAGTGTCTGTGTCATGGTCGTAGTCCTCGCATACCTGGATATCGAGGAACAGATCGATGAGGTATTGATCGTATCCTTCGCTCTGGGAATCGTCTGCGCGTTGCTGGGGTATCTGAAAAGGGGCAGGGAAATAATGCACCAGGAACGCCTGGCGATGATTGAGAATGGCATCTATGTCGAAGCCAGGAGACATGAGTCCGGCATACCCTCCCTGGCCGTGATCTTCCTGGTCGGCATCGGCCTGGCCACGGTCATCGCGAGCGACGTGGAGTACTTCGGCTTCGCACTCCTGTTCGTGGGAATCGGCCTCATTGTTCGCTCCAGGTTGCTGCACCGCAGAAAAAAAGAGCAGGAAAGCCTAAAGCCGGCCTTAACTGAAAACACTACAGGTGTCGAAGAAAACACAACGACAAAGAAAGACGGGGTGTAGGGTACATATGCCAAGAAAAACGCTCTACAAGTCCTCATCCAATAAGATGATCAGCGGCGTCTGCGGCGGCCTGGGCGAGTACTTCAACCTGGATCCCTCCGTGCTTCGGATCGCACTGGTCGCCTTCACGGTCATTACCCTCCCCGTTTTCGGCCCCTTTGTCTTCCTCGCTTACCTGGTGTGCGTTTTCATCGTGCCCCGGAATCCGGACCAGACGCGTGCGAATGAAACCAATGAGACGTCGGGTACAGGGGATTCAGATCAGGCAGGCCAGGTAGGCCAGGTAGGCCAGGCGGGCCAGGTCAAAACCGAGAACAACAGCATGGTCTGGGGTATCCTGCTGATCCTGCTGGCCGTGGTGGTGCTGACCTATTCATACTCTTCAGGACCTGCGCACTTCTCCTTCCTATTGCCGCTGGTACCCGTCGCGGTAATTGCCGTCGCGGTTTTTATCCTGTTTAATTACAGAGGGCAGATCATGGATTTCTTCAGACATCGACGACTGTACCGATTGAGGGAAGGCAAAAAGATCTTCGGCGTGTGCGTCGGTCTCGCGGATTCTTTCGACCTGGACCCGACCCTGGTACGCATCGGTTTTTTCTTGGCCTTTCTGTTTTCCGTGGGAACCGTTACCCTGCTCTATCTCTTCATGGCTTTTGTCATGCCTGTAGGACGTCCCGAAAGCCCCCAAAACGACTCTTAGCGTGTGTCCCCTGCCACGACCCAGACGACCTCCGGTTCCGGCTCAAACTCCTCGAATGGACTTGACAATCGGCATGCATACCACTAGCGTATTCCGCGATCAGTCACCACCGGGGACCGTCGTTTTTCTATTTCCAAATGAACGACCAGAGATATGAAAAGAAAGAACAATCTGCTTCTCGCACGCACCATACAGTGGATAAGCGGTGTGCTCGCCATAATCGTTATCTATCCTGTATTCGGATTGATCTATCCCTGCTGGCTGCGGTTAAAAGGCATGTGGAAACAGGAACCGCGAGACTTGCGTACGGCTTCTTCTCCATCCCGGTCGCGGTACCAACCATCCCGTAAAACAATTTCCCAGGGCAAGTAGGCCGCGGTGAAACTGATCGTTACCAACGACGACGGCATTGAGGCGCAGGGATTGCTCATCCTGGCCGGCCTGGCGTCGCAGTGGGGCGAGGTCGTCGTAGTCGCGCCGGCGGAACCCCAGTCCGGCGTAGGACACCAGTTGACCACCGACCGGCCTATCCGCGTGGATAAACTGTCCGAAGCACACTTCCGAATATGGGGCACGCCTGCGGACTGCACACGCCTGGCGCTTGAAAGCCTGGCATGCGACGCGGACTGGGTGCTTTCAGGCATCAATCACGGCGCCAATCTCGGGGTTGACGTCTATGAATCCGGCACCGTGGCTGCGGCCAGGGAGGCCGCTATCCAGGGTCGAAGGGCCCTGGCGCTGTCCCACTATGTGGCGGAAGGACGGCCGATCGACTGGTCGCTGGGCGCCGAACGTCTTCGACCGGTGCTGGAAGGCCTGCTGCACGAACCCCTTGATTCCGGATATTTCCTCAACGTGAACCTGCCCCATCCGGAACACACCAGGACGCGCCTGGAAACGAAACAGGCCGCCGTGGACACGAGCCCTTACGTAAACACGTTCTCGCGAACAGGGAACGGCTACCTGTATACCGGTATCTACCACGAACGACAGCGAAAACCCGGCAGCGACATCGATCATTGCTTCAATGGGCACGTTTCTCTGTCGAAGATCGGGGTTTGACCAAGGCCTGACCATTTAAGATACGAGGTATCTCTCCCTAGTTCCTTTGACATACGACAACGCCCTGTAGTCCCGACGTTTTGTCTATTTCTTCTAACCATACTAGCAAATCGGGGTCGGGTGGCGCACACAGTCCGGTACCGGATAACCATAGCGAACTGAGGTTGGTAAGATTGGTGAGTTCCAGGGGCAACGGGCCCACCAGTTGACTGTTGTTGCTTAGGTCCAGTTGCCAGAGACTGTTCAGCCTGCCCAGTTCAGGTGGAACCGACCCGGTTAGTCGATTGTTCGAGAGGAAGATTCTTTCGAGCACACTGAAATCACCATACTGTGGTGGGATCTCTCCGCTCAAACCGTTGGAGGAGAGATTCAGGGATTTTAGACTTGATAGGTTTGCCAACTCCGAGGGGATATTTCCCGTTAAATGGTTGTTCGAAAGATCCAGGCGAACGAGCCTGACAAGTCGACTCAAAGATGCTGGTATCTCACCACTGAGTTCATTGTTTCGGAAGGTCAAAGATCTAAGGTTACCCAGATTTCCCAGGGATGACGGGATTTCACCGCTAATTCTATTCCCATTAAGAATCAAATACCAAAGATTTAAGAGATTTCCCAACGATGAGGGGATTTTGCCGCTCATTTCATTCTCGGCAATCGAAAGACTCTGAAGGTTTCGAAGATCGCCGAATGAACTTGGAATACTTCCGCTGATATTGTTGCCATTCAGCGACAAAATCCGAAGCCCGGATAGACGACCCAACTCTCCTGGTATTTCACCCCGTATGTTGTTGTTGTGCAGAAGCAGGATTGTGAGATCGTTAAGGTCTCCCAGCTCCGCGGGCAATTCACCTCTTAAAGCATTGTCTTCAAGATCCAATTGCTCTACACGGCCTCTCGAGTTGATCGTGAGGCCGTACCATTCACCCAAAGGCCGAGTACTTAACCAATTCGAATTGTTCCTCCAGAATGGTCCGTTCAATGCTGTATAAAAAGCAACAAGAGCTTCAAGGTCATTGCTGACAAACACCTGAATAACTGAAAACTTTAAGCCTGATCTGACTGTAATCTCAGCCTTTCCGAACGAATGCGCTGCAATTACACCATCATTACTGATACTTGCCACTTCGATGTCGCTGCTCGACCAGCTCAATACCGCTTCCGATATCGGCTCCCGGTTCTGATCCAGCACCTCGACTGAGACCACCGCCGTTTCACCGATTTTAAGATACAGTAGCGAGGTGGAAACAGAGATTTCCGTTGGAATCCGGGAGTCTGAGCCTGTTGGACCTTTATCACCGCAGGTAGTTATTGTAAGTAATAACGCGCATGCAGCGGCTATCGTGAAGGGACGATAAACGCAGTTGATCAAAATACACATTCCTTCATTGTTCGAAACATTGTTCCAAAATTGATGTCAGGATCTGATCATTCGATGCGGTTGGGCTGAAAATACAGCCAACCCATAATAATCGGAAACCACGGATAGGATCACCATCTTTGAAATTCTGCATAGTAGAATGATATTACCTAGTTACCAGCACACAGCGGAATATCCTCCGGTAAATTAGTTTCAAAGAGGAAACCTACTTCTCGTAACCAGTCCAGAAAACTGGGATTGGGTGGTACGCACAGGTTGGTCCTGTGCAAGTTTAGGTTCCTGAGTTTGGTGAGATTGGTGAGTTCCACGGGCAAGGGGCCCTTCATTTGGCTATTGTAGTTGAGATACAGCAAAACGAGACTAGTCGCTCTGCCTAATTCCGGTGGAATCGAACCAGTAAGCATATTGGAGGAGAGGTCCATGTTTCTAAGATTGCCGAGGTTACCTAAAGAAGGGGGAATCTCACCACCGAGTTGGTTGTTGTTAAGATTTAAAAACTCAAGACTAGAAAGGTTCCCCAGTTCTGGGGGAAGATTTCCACTTAATTGGTTGTTCCAAATAGATAAGTTAACGAGACTGGTAAGTCGCCCCAACGAAGCGGGTATTTCTCCACTTAGCTGATTGTCATTAAGACGCATATGTTCAAGATTGCCGAGGTTACCCAGTGATAACGGGATCTCTCCTTTGAGCTGATTGTTGTTGAGCTGAATGCGTTTAAGATTGCCGAGGTTACCCATAGATTGTGGAATCTCACCGCTGAGTTCATTTCGCTCTAGAATCAATGTCTCAAGATTGCCAAGGTTGCCCAGTGCTGACGGAATCTCGCCGGTTATAGAATTGTTGTAAAGATACAGTGTCTCGAGACTGGATAGATTTCCCAGTTCTGGGGGTAGGTTTCCACTCAATTTGTTGTTCCCAATATTCAAGCTAACGAGACTGGTGAGTTTCCCCAACGAAGCGGGTATTTCTCCATTTAGCTGATTGCCAATAAGACGCATATGTTTAAGATTGCCGAGGTTACCCAAAGATTGTGGAATCTCACCGCTGAGATGATTTCGAATTAGATTCAATTCCTCAAGTTTGCCAAGGTTAGCTATAAATGAGGGGATCTCACCACGCAACTGGCTTTCATTTAGCTCCAAATACCTTAAGTTTTGAAGTTCACCCAATTCCTTTGAGATACTTTTTAGCGGGTTTCTCGAAAGTGATAACGTCTCCAGCTTTGTAAGACGACCCAAATCCGCGGTAAATCCCCTAATCGAATTACCATCCAGCGACAAGTTTCTGAGATCGTCAAGGTCTCCCAGCGCCGATGGCAATTCACCACGTAGACCATTATCTTCAAGATTCAACTGTTCAACACGGCCGCTCGAATCGACTGTGACTCCATACCATTCACCCAAAGGCCGGATACTTAACCAATTTGTCTGGTTCGCCCAATACGCACCGTTCAAAGCCCTATAGAATGCGACAAGCACAGCCCGGTCTTTGCTGACGATAACCTGGATTACTGCCGACTTTGTACCTGATTTCACGGTAATTTCTGCCCTTCCGAATGAAAGGGCAGTAAGCTCCCCTCGGTTGTTTACACTAATGACCTTGGGGTCGCTGCTTGACCAACTCAATGCCGCATCCAAAATTGGCAATCGGGTCTGATCCAGCACCTTGGCTTTAATCACCATCGTTTCACCGATTCCAAGATAAAGTTGCGATGAGGAAACGTAAATTGATGTCAGGATCTGATCATTCGATGCGGTTGGGCTGTAAATGCAACCAACCCACAGAAACAGGATTACTGTGACTGTGGCGAATAGCTTTGCAGGAGAATGAGGGTAGTTGATCAAAACAGATGAGCCTATCCTGGTTCCAACAACAGGGGCTTGAACACGGGCATTTAAGATGGCATTCCGGTTCTTCTTGTAAGTGCTGCTTATAAATGGTTAGTCTATTGTAATGGCATGTAATTTACAAAAGTAAATCCGCCATAAAAAACAGTACGATGTGCATGAATACTGGAATCTGAATCTCATATACAGCACTTTAATACGAACTTGAATTACTCACAGTAAAGGAAGGCTCGGCAATTCCCATCATCACCATCATAGGCCGGGGCCACTCCGGAACGCGGGCCATGTCCCACACGCTCTATACCAGCGGTGTGTACATGGGCCGGACCATCAATACTTCGGGTGACAAGGTGCCGCCGCACGACCTGTATGAAGCCTGTCGCATCTTCGCTAAGTACGTCAGGTGGACAGGCGGGCTCACCTGGGATTTCTCACGGGTGATGGAAATGGATCTCGATCCGGAATTCGTGGAGAAGGTGGAGACCTACCTCGCCGATGTGCTGGCCGATACGGCTCCGTATAGGGGTTGGAAACTACCGGAAACGACGCTGATCTATCCGTGGATCCTCCGCATGTTTCCAGATATCCGGTACATTCATTGGATCCGTGATCCCCGGGACTGCGTGCTCGCGCCCCACCGGACGGACGATCTCGGCGCATTCGGAATCGCCTATCCGGAAACGGGAGATCTCAGAAGGCAGCGTGCTATATCATGGCTGTACCAGTACCAGCTCATGAAGGCGACACCCCAGCCGGCTAATCTGCAGACCGTGCGCTTTGAAGACTTCGTGTTGGACCAGGAACAGACGCTTCGCCGGCTGGAAGCCTATCTCGGCATTCCCCTGAGCCGTGTCGTCGTGCGGCCCGAAGCGGTGGGCCGATGGAGGAAGGCTGAAGGCGACCTCCACCTGGACTTGCTACGGGATGCGCTCGAAGAAACGGGATACGAAGTCTGACGGGGTATGGAATACACCCCGCAAAACTATAGAACGTCTCCACGCTAGACGGCCGAGGCCAGTCTTTTCACGGGCAACACGGCAGGGCCTACCCTACCCCTCCCGCCGTACCATTTCCCTCAGGAGATCCACACACCGGTCGATTTCTTCCGTTGTATTGTAGTAGTGGGTGGAGATACGCATGCCCTGGTGTCCGTCCCGGTTATGGTCGTCGACGTGGAGGTTCGCTTCCTGTTGCATGGGGCCGGGCCACCTGGCCGCATTGATCCCTTCGAATTCAAAGATGGTGGATCCTGGCGAAGAGATGTCGTGGGACGGGTTGGTGAGTAGTCGCAACCGGGGTACATCCTGGAGGCGCTGCCGCAGGTAGTCCGAAAGCGTCCTTAGCCGGTTTTCGATATTGGATATGCCGATGCGATTCAGGAAGTCGAGCGAGGTGCCGAGGGCGGCCCGCACGGGAAGATCGTAGGTCCCCTGGATCTCGTAACGGCGGGCATCCTCCCCGGGCTCGTCCGTCGGCGAGTACAGCGTGCTGAACGATGGCTGCATGCTGCGATTGACATACAGAAACCCTGTACCGGCGGGACCGAGAAACCACTTGTGCAGACTGTTGGTATACAGGTCGCATCCGATGGCGGCCAGGTCGACCGCCAGCATCCCCACCGCCTGGGCGCCGTCGATGGCCGAGATCAGTCCCCGCTCCCTGGCCAGCGTGCAGAGTCGCTTGATCGGGTACAGGTATCCACCCCGGGTGACGTGACAGAAGAAGAGCACCCTGGTACGCTCGTCGATCGCCCCGGATATGCGCTCCACGATGTCATCCTCTCCCATCAGCGGGCTGGGTATATGGATCTCCTTGATCTCGATCCCGTCCCGTTCCGCCCGTACCTTCCAGGGCCGCATCGCGCTGGGATGCTCCTGCGAGGTTACGAGGACCCGGTCGCCGGGAGCCAGGTCCAGTCCGTTGATAATATGATAGAGGCCCTCGGTCGCGTTGCGCGCCAGGGCGATTTCACCAGTTTCGGCATCCAGAAAGGCCGCCATGGCAGGCCTGAGTTCGTCTTCGATGTAGTAGTGGAATACCTTCTTGGCCTTCGACGGGTTTTCAGACATCAGGCGAAATCCCTCGGCAACGGCGTCCCGAACCGGCTTGGGCGGCATCCCCAGGGCGGCGTTGTTGAGATAGGCGTGACCCGGTTCAAGCATGAATTGGGCGCGGACCTGGGACCAGTAAGCACGATCCCGGGGATCGATACGCTGGGATTGCGGTTCGGAGATGGATGTAAGCATGGGTGTAACCTGGTATCCTGTGTCTGGGGTTAGATGCCTTCGAGTTCGTCTTGGGCGAGCCATCCGTTCTTGCCATCCGGAAGCTGGATTCTCATCCAGTCTTCGCGGTATTCGATCAGTCGGACCTTGGTGCCTTCGTGCAGCGTGAAAACCGGGTCAGACGCATCGTCGGGGCTCGTTCTGACCACGGCCGTCGCACTCAGGATGATCCCTTCCTCGTTCGCGAGTTGATCGTAAATCTTCACACCCGTAAACCCGATGGCCAGAAGAAAAACGAGGCAGGTGACGAGGAGAAGGTAACCAGCCCGGACTCTTGCGCTCGTCTGTTTCGCGAGCAGGTAGATCATCAGCGCCAGGGTCGCGATGAACCCGGTGATAGTCGCGGCGACCGTGGCTTCATTCATGGTCACCCCATCCAGCGCCTGTCGGCCGAACCACGGCACGTCGCTGGTAATCTGGTCAACCGTCCTTTCGTTGGCCAGGTCCATGTTGTTTCTCAAGTCCCCGTCCCGGGGGATCAGACGGGAAGCCCTCTCGTAGGCCAGGATGGCCCGTCCGATCTGATCCTGCTTGTAATACGCGTTACCCAGATTGTAGTACACGAAACCGTTTCGTATTCCACGATCAATGATGCGCTCGTATGTCCGGCTCGACTCCGCGTACTTTCCGCCTTCGTACAGCAAATTGGCCTGGCGGTACAATTCCACGGTTTGCGTATCGACGGGTTCTTCGGCGCAACCGGCGGTCAAGCAGCCGATGATCAGCACGACCAGGATCGGCCATGGAACCTGGTGGCGACGGCCCCCGGTTACCGGATTGCCCTTCGTGTTCGAAGCGGCACCTGCCTGCTTCGAAGCAGCCCTTGATAAACCCAGCGGGCGCAATATGTGGATGGAGCGTTTTTCAACGTTCTTTCGTGATCTGCGGTTCGATGGATTCGATTCCCTTCCGGGCCCTGTCAAGCACGTCTTCCGTGTGTTCCGCCGTGAGCGCCGTCGGAGCGAACCGGGCCGTGTCGCAGGCGTCCAGGCAGTCTTTCAACAGACCCACCGTGTCGTCGTCCACACCTCGTTCCTTGAGGAGCTCGGCAACGCGGGGGGACGTGAGACCGGCCGTCGGCAGATTGCACTTGTCGGCGATGTAACCGTAGAGGGCGTTGGATATACCTGTAAAGGCCTGATCAAGCACCCCTTGCTCCAGATTCCTTTTCGACCGCTGAAGTTCGTTCAGGGCGTTGCTTCTCGCCCGGCGCCACCGGGCGTAACCGGCATCGGATCGCAAACGGTGGGCATGGGAACGGTAAAAGACCGTGGCCAGGATCGCCGCGATGGGCAGGGCATGTAGCAGGAGATACCAGAACGACCGAAACAGGGCCTCGCCTTGATCGCCGAGAAAAACAGTTTCGGACTTGATGTACTGTATATCCTGCCGCAATTGCCTGACGACGGTCTTCCGTGGGGAACCGACGGCCGCCGTCTGTTCCCCGCTTGCCGGCAGGACCGTTATGGTAACCGGTTCGGTTGTCGCGACCCTGTAGGCATCCGTATCGGGATTGAAGTAGGGAAAGGACAGCGACGCGATCGTATGGTCGCCTGGCAGCGTGGGTATGAGCACGTGGTCCCAGGTTTTCGTTCCCGAGATACGCTGTCCCCCCGACTCATATTCCGCCCTGTTTCCGGACTGGTATTCCTTTAAATAGTCGAGTGGCGGAAGAACGGGATCTTCCACGGTCTTCAAGTTGCCCTCGCCGGACAGTTCGACTGTCAGCGTCACGGGCTGGTTGACCTCCGTGGTAGCCTGATCGACCGTCGCCTTCAGGGAGAAACTGCCCACCGCGTTGTTGAAACCGGCGGGGCGTCCCTCGACCGGAAGAGGCAAAACCATGACGGCCTGTTCGCCTGACGCCACCTTGATCTGTCGCGAAGTCGAGAAAAACGTATCGAAGGGATCGTTCAGGAAACTGTCGAAGAGGCCTCTTCGGGATCGTTCGCCCTGTACGTCGCAGATCATGGAAAGGGGCTCGATCTTCAGTTTACCCGTAACGGTGGGAAACAACGCGATCTGCCGCAATTTCGAGACAGCGTAACGCTTGCCCCCGATGATCTCTTCCATGAAATCCAGGTGACTCGCGGAAAAAAGCTCCTCCATCCAGAAACCTGTATAAGAGGGGACATCTTCGTAACGCGCATTGGTCAGTCCCAGACGCGTGTACAGCGTATAGGCCACCGTTACCTGCTCTCCGACGTAGACCCGGTTCTTGTCGATGGAGGTCCGGATGTACACGGCGTCCTCCAGGCCCGGTTGACCCGAGCCGCCCGGCGAAGGACGGGATGGCGCGGTGCGGGGACTGCCTTGCGGCGCGGTGCGGGGACTGCCCGGTAGCGCGGTGCGGGGGCTGCCCGGTGGCGCGGTGCGGGGGCTGCCCGGTGGCGCGGCGCCCACGGCGCCCTGTAAAACCTCAATCGTGATCGGCGTCGTCTCGCGGATGACTCCGTCGTAGGTCAGTTCGGCCGAACCGATGACGAAGGTCCCCGTCTCCCGGGGTTTCAACTGGTAGATGAACCGGACGGATTTGGAAGAGGACAGTTTGCTGTTCACTAAATTAAAGCTGGAGGAGGAGGAGGACGTGCTGCCGACGACGATGAATGCCTGCATGTCCGGCAACACCGGTTTCGGCACATCGTTCAGGCCGGATCCCGAAACCGAAATCGTCAGTATCAGCGATTCGTCAACGGTTATCCGGTTACGATTCACCTCCGCCGTGACGGAGATTTCCTGTCCCGATACGGATAGTGACCAGAAAAGAAGAACCACGCAAAGGCTTCTGTGCATCCGTCGTCCCATTTTCTTAATCCAGATATCCCTGGGTTCGTAACAGTTCCGCGTTCATGATGGCGGTACCCGCGGCCCCGCGGATGGTGTTGTGGGATAGCACCACGAATTTCATGTCCAGTACCGGGCAGGGCCGGATGCGGCCCACCGTCACTGCCATGCCGTTTTCGGCGTCACGATCAATTCTCGGCTGCGGTCGGTCCGGTTCATCCCGTACGATAACCGGGTGTTTGGGTGCGAATGGCAGGCCGAGTTTTTGAGGCAGGCCCGTATGGGTGCGCAGCGCTTCGGCCAGACCTGCCGTGCCGGTCTTCGTCTCCATCTCAACGGAAACGCATTCCAGGTGGCCGTCCTGGACGTGGACGCGGTTGCACTGGGCGCTGACGACGGTCTGGGCGTTTTTTATCCGGTTATCCCGGTACCTGCCCAGCAGCTTCAGGGTTTCCCGCTCCATTTTGTCTTCTTCTTCCTTGATGAAAGGAAGTACGTTATCCAGAATTTCAAGGGAGGGGACACCTGGGTAACCAGCACCGGACAGGGCCTGCATGGTGGTGACCGCGACCTTGCGGATTCCGAAATGGTCGGCGATCGGTTTCAGCGCCATCGTCAGACCGATGGTGGAACAGTTCGGATTGGTTGCGATGAACCCGCGATTGTATCCCCGCCGTTTCCGCTGGTAGTCGATGATCCCGCAATGGTCCGCGTTGACCTCGGGAATGAGCAGCGGCACATCGTCGTCCATGCGGTGGTTCTTTGAATTGCTTACGACGCCGTAGTCGGCAGCAGCAAAGGTCGCCTCGATCGGTCCGGCCACCGAGGAATCCAGGCCGGAGAACACGAGATCGCAGTCCAGCCCCGGTTCGCAGAGCGCCACCGGGATCTCTCGCACGGCCTCGGGTATCGGCGTATTCAGCCGCCAGGTCACGGCTTCGGCATAGGGTTTGCCGGCCGAACGTTCCGAGGCCGCGAGGGCGGTTACGCGGAACCATGGGTGGTGTTCGAGCAGTTGGACAAACCGCTGTCCGACCGCCCCTGTGGCGCCCAATACGCCCACTTTGATTTCATTCGTCGACACTTCAAGCTCCCATTTGAAAAACAGTGTTCATCGCGGTTCACCTTCGGGCATTGCCCTCGCCGCCTTGATCAGGTCGCCGAACAGACCGCCCGCCGTCACTTCCGGTCCCGCGCCCGGTCCCCGCACGACCAGCGGGTTATCTCGGTATCTCTTCGTCGTGCATACGACGATATTGTCCGGTCCAGTCAAACTGCCCACCGGACTGTCCCGGTCCACGCTTTCGCGCCCTACCTGGCAAGTACTGCCACCCACGGTGGCGATGTATCGCAGCACCTGGCCGCGCTGACGCCCGGATTCGATCCGGTGCGCGTAGTCCGCGTCCTCCCGGGGCAACAATTCCATGAACTGTTCCACCGACGGCGCGTCGAGCAGCGCTTCGGACACCATGCCCTTGACCTCCAGATCTTCGAGTTCGAGGCGGTATCCGATCTCCCGGGCCAGGATCAGCGCCTTCCTGGCCACGTCCATGCCGTTCAGGTCGTCGCGCGGATCGGGTTCCGTGTAACCGAGTTCCTTCGCTTCGCGGACGATCTCCGAGAAAACGCGCCCATGGTCCAGTTGGGAACAGATATAACCCAGCGTACCGCTCAGGCAACCAATGATTTCAATCACTTCGTCACCGGTGTCCACCAGTTCCCTGACCGTGCTGACGACGGGCAGACCCGCCCCCGCGGTCGTCTCGTACCAGTAACGCATCCGGTTCCCGCGGCCGAGCCGCTGGATCTCGTCGTAAGCGTCGCCCTGATCGGTTATGGGCTTCTTGTTGGCCGTCACGACCGGGATGCCCCGGCGTAGGCAGGCCAGGTGCACTTCTGTCAATTCAGCGGACGTCGTATCGATCACACACAGATCCTGCGGATGATCATGCAGCAAACGATCGATCATGGCCGGCGCGCCAGGGTAGTCCTCCCCCGTGTCCGGCTCGCGAAGCAGCCGGTCCAGGCTTCCGGTGGCCTGAACGGACGCGTTGAGACTGCGGGGACCGTAGACCATCCGGCTCTGGCCGCATATGCCCACGTATTCAAAGGACAGGCCGGTGGCTTCCGCAAGGGCGCCGGACCGTTCGGAAACCTGCCGGATCAACGCGCCGCCTATATTGCCCTTTCCAAACTGAAACAGGCTAATTGTTCTCAATTCCTCCGTCCCCTCCCAGTTCAAAGGATGCGTGCACCAGCTGAACAGTTTTCTGCAGGTCGTTCCGCTCAACGACGAACGATATGTTCAACTCAGATGAACCCTGGGCGATCGCAATGATGTTGATCCCGTGTTCACCGAGAATACGGAAAGTACGCGCGGCGATACCGGGCGTCCCCTTCATGCCGGCGCCGACCACCGCCACCACGGCCAAGTTGGTCTGAACGCCGATTTCTTCCAGGCTGCCTTCTGCGATTTCGTGGCGGAGTTCCTCTTTCAGCGCCTGAACGGTCCCCTCGCTGTCCCGTTCGTTGATCAAAAGGCAGATGTCGTGTTCGGAAGAAGCCTGCGTAATCATGATGACCTGCGTCTTGTGTTCCGCCGTGGTCTTGAAGAGGCGCGCATGGGTATCAGTGGTTCTGCTCAGACTGGTGCCTTCGACCATGATCAGGCACAGCCGGTCGATACTCGTCACCGCCTTCACACCCAGGGGCGCTACACCGGTGCGGGACGAGATGAGCGTGCCGCTGATATCAGGCCTGAAAGTGTTCCGGATACGGATGGGGATCTCTTGCTTCACCGCCGGGAGCATGGTCATGGGATGGAGTACCTTGGCGCCGAAATAGGACATCTCGGCGGCTTCGAGATACGTAATCTCATCGAGAACACGGGCATCCGCGACGATTCTCGGATCGGCAGTCATGGCGCCGTCCACGTCTGTCCAGATCCATATTCCCCCGGCCTGTAACGCGCCGCCGACCAGGGAGGCGGTATAGTCCGAAGCCCCCCGACCCAGAGTCGTGGTGACGCCTTCATCCGTCGACCCCAGGAACCCCGTGAAGATCGGAATTCGGCCGCTGGAAACCATGGGTACCAGCCCCTCCGACAGCCGGCGGTCCGTTTCCGCAAAATTCACCTCCGCCTCGGTGTAGCGCTCGTTGGTTATCACGTATTCGCGCGCGTCGACGGGCACGGACGGCAAACCTGCCGATCTGAGCGCCGCGGAGACGACGATCACAGACAACCGTTCGCCGAATGAACTGACCAGGTCGACCGAGCGCGGCGTGAGTTCCCTGAGCAACGTAATACCGTGCAGAATGCCTGAAAGTTCACCGATCAACCTGGCGCATTCTTCCAGAGCCTGTTGCCGTTCAACCCCGTCAGTCAGGGCGCACACCGTATCCTCGTGGCGTTTCAGCAAGGCATCTAGGGAGGCCTTCGGCTCCCTTCCCGCGCAGGCCTCAGCCGCCATCGCCCGCAGGGCGTCGGTCACCTTGCTCATGGCCGATAAAACCACCAGCAATCCGCGCTCGCGGTGAATTCCAACGATTTCAACGACCTTTCGGATGGCCTCCACGCTGCCTATGGAAGTCCCGCCGAATTTCATGACTAACATAGATGGTACCGTTGGGTTTCGTCGATCCGCTTACCAGTCTTTCTCCGGATTGACCTGCGTAGCCTGCTGTCTGCGCAGTCGTTTCTGTATATCCTGCTCGTCCCGGTTCAAAGCGTTCAGGAGCCGTTCCGCTTCTTCCCTGCTCAGTTCTCCCTCTTGCGTCGGCTGTTGCTGTTCAGGCTCTTCTTCATCCGGTTCCTGCTGGTTATCCTGCGCGTCCTGATCCTGGTCTTCCTGGTTTTCCTGGTCTTCCTGGTTTTCCTGGTCTTCCTGGCTGTCCTGTCCGTCCTGTTTATTCTTCGCGTTCTGCCGATCCTGCTGTTCCTGAAGCTGTCGTGTGACAAATTCCAGGTTGTACTTCAAGTCCATATCGTCCGACTTGATCCGCAGGCCCTCCTTGTAGGCGTCAATGGATTCCTCCAACCGGCCAAGGCGATACAGGCTGTTGCCCATGTTGTAATAGGCCTGTCCCTTAAGCGGCGGATCGCCGTCCAGCGCGTTCGAGTACGCCTGTACGGCCGTGGGATACTGCTCTTTTCGATAGAGCGCATTGCCCCGGTTGTAGTGAAGGGCTGGGTTTTCCCCGTCATCCGCCAGCGCTTCGTTATAGGCCGCCAGCGCCTCATCGTATTTTTCCTGGTGATACAGCTCGTTGGCACGCGCGTTTTTAGCGCCCGGCTGCCAACCGAGAAACAGTATGATGACCAGAATCACGCCCATGATTTAGAGTCCCGACTCCTACTATTCGACGAGCAACCTGCGGTCTCGGATCACGGTATCCGCCACCAAGAACAGCAATCCGAACAACAATATATACTGGTAACGCTCCACGTACTGTGTAAATTCTCTGCTTTCGAATTCGGCCTTTTCCAGCGAGGCGATGGTATCGTATATCAGGTCCATCTCCTCCCCGACCGGCAAAGCCTCGTGATAGGCGCCTCCGGTAGTCTCGGCGATCTGCCGCAGCGTAGACTCGTCCAACCGGCTCATAACCACTTCACCGGAACGATCACGCAAGTGACCGGTGACCAGACCATCATCGCCTTTGACCGGTATGGGAACGCCCAGAGGCGTGCCGATGCCCACCACGTACACGCGAACGTCCTGGGCCGCCAGTTCCCTGGCGGCGGCGACGGGGTCGTCCTGGTGGTCTTCGCCGTCGGTAATCAGCACAACGGCCTTGTACCCATTGTGATCCTGTTGAAATGAACGGCCCGCGATCTGCAGCGCCTCGGCGATGGCCGTTCCCTGTGTTCCCACCGTCTGGGTATCTACTCCGTCCAGAAAGAGTTCCACGATGCTGTAATCGGCAGTCAACGGACACTGGAGAAACGCCGACCCGGCGAAAACCACCAGTCCGATCCGGTCGTTCCGAAGCTTCCGTACCAGGGACCGGACGGCATACTTGGCCCGGATGAGCCGATTGGGCCGGACGTCCTCGGCTAGCATGCTGTTGGAAACATCCAGTGCGACCATCACCGAAAAGCCGGTTTGACTGACCGTTTCAGACCGGGTTCCGAACTGCGGCCGGGCAAGGGCCAAGGCAAAACAGACCAGCGTCAGCAGCGCCAGCGCCGCCTTGACGGACTGCCTGCCCGCGACGGTTGAACGCGAAAGTCTGTCCATCAGTTCCGCTTCTCCCAACTGTCTGAGCGCTTCGCGCCTGCGCCGGAACCGAACGACATAGAACAGGATCAGCACGGGCGCGACCGCCAGCAGATACAGAAACTCGGGTTGAGCAAAGCGCATGTTTACTCCAGAACCTTGAAGATCGACCACCTGGCCTAAGGCAGTTTCCTGAACCGGGTGTGCGTCAACAGGGTTTCCGCCAGTACCAGGAACATGGCCGGCAACAGGAAATAGCCGAACAACTCGGTGTACCTTGAATAGGCGATGACTTTCATTTCCGTGCGTTCCAGCGCGTCGATACGTTGGTAGATATGGGACAGCATCTCCCCGTCCGTCGCCTTGAAATAGAACCCGCCGGTGATGCGCGCGACCTGCTTCAGGGTCTCCTCGTCGATCTCCGTCAGGGCGAGGCTGCCGTCGCGATTTCGCGCGTACGTGCGGCCCAGTACGGGGTCGTCGACAGGAATGGGCGCGCCTCCCTCTTTTCCTATTCCGATGGAATAGATCTTGATCCCGAGCGCCTTAGCCGCTTTAGCCGCGGTAATCGGATCGATCGCGCCCGTGTTGTTTACGCCATCGGTCAGCAGGATGACCACCTTGCTTTCGGCACTGCTCTGCCGGAGCCGGTTGACGGAATTGGCAATTCCCATACCGATGGCCGTACCGTCTTCGGTCAACCCGATCTCCACCTGGTCGAGTAGACCGAGCAGCACCTTGTAGTCCAGCGTCAGCGGACACTGCGTGAAACTTCGCCCCGCGAAGACCACCATGCCGATACGGTCGTTTCTCCGTTCCCTGATAAAATCGGATATCACGGTCTTGGCGACATAGAGCCGGTTTCTGGGTTTGTAGTCCTCGGCCCCCATGCTGCCGGAAATGTCGAGCGCCAGTACGATGTCGATTCCTTCGGTCATCACTTCCGCGCCTTCGGTACCCGTTTGGGGACGTGCCAGGGCGAGTATCGCCAGGCCTATTGCCACGACGCGAAACACGCTGGGGACATGGCGGTACTTCAGGATCGACGCGGGTCTAATCCGGTGTACGACGGTGGTGTCGGAAAACCGGAGTCCGCCCCGGCGTCCCTTGCGCTGACGGCGATACCACCACACCAGGACGGGGAGGAGTGCCAGCAGAGCAAGAAAAAGGGGTGTGGAAAAGAACATGGCGACATAAGTCCTTTACCGGGGGTTTCACCGAACCTGAATCGGCATCGGGAGATTATCCAGCGTCGGGAGAATTTTCGGAATCGGGAGATTATCCAGTGACGGTAGACATGTCTTCAGCAGGCGACTCGTCTGCAGCGGAAGTCTCCTCCACCACGGGAGGTCGCGTACGCTCGACGATCTCCCTGCCTTCCTGAACGGAAAGAGATTGCCGATGGGATTCGGGCGTAAACTTGGCGAATTTTACCATGTCGCATTCCTCGAACAATACCCGGACGGCCCGGATTTCTTCGTGACCGAGTTCGAGCAAATTCAAAGACGCCATCAATTCGGTGGTTGTGTATTCCATGGCCGCTATCTGGTAACGGGCCGACAGGTACCGGCGCAGGATCTCCGACAGTGCGGAGTAATGAGCTTTTACGCGTTCCTTTGCCAGCCACTCCTTGCGGACCAGGTGGTCCAGTTCCTCCAGGGCGATTTCCTCCGGCGAACGATTGACTGCCGCGTCCGTACCGATCGGAGCACCCCGGGCTTTGCGTCGCCTGATATACAGGATGACCCCCGCGGCGACGGCGAGCAGCACCAGTCCGCCGATCATCCACCAGTACCAGGGTATCTCGTCAAGGATTTCCACCGGACTCTTCAGATCGCGTATATCCGCCGCGTCATCGTCCAACACACTGATAACGGTGATGGGGATGGAATCCGATACGGCGTAGAGTTCGGTGCCGTCCGACAGGATTCCCGAAAGGGAAAAGGGCGGGATGGCATGCTCGCCCGTCCGGTACAGGGTGAGTTCGTAGCGGAGAGAATCGATGTTCGTGCCGTCAGGCCCGGATATGGGTCCTGCGTGCTCGAACGATACCAGATCGAAACCTTCCGGGGGACGCCCGGATTCCGGCCACTCGACCGCGGCGCTCCCGGGACTTTTCACGGTGATCCGGTACAGGAAGGGATCGCCCACGGTGATCTGGTCGCGATCTACCGAGGCGACGATCGATAACCCGATATCTCCTTCTTGCGGTACGGAGACGGCTATGGCACCGACCGGATTCGTTGAGACGACCACCAGGATGGTGGCGAGTAAACAGGAACACCTCACCGCACGCCGCCTCATGTCACGATTTCGGTGTCTGGGCGATCATATCCTCGAACCGGGCTACGAACCCTGCCTTGGCCAGGGACACGACGGAGCTGTTTCTCTGCTTGACGTAGACCAGGTTACTGTCCCCGGGAAATGACTTGCCCACAAGGAGTGATATACGTTCTTCCGGTACATCGTCCCGACCGCCGATCTGCAGCGTCAGTTCCATATAAGGTCTGTCCAGCCCGTAAGACCCCAGGTCCACATCGGGATCCGCCGTTATGAACGCTTCGGAATACAGCGAATCCAGTTCGCTGAACGCCCTGCCTACCGATATCGCGTCCGCGTCGCCTGTCGCGGGCTCTTCCAGCTTCCAGACGACTCTTTGCTTCTGATCACGCCGCACCCGAACGCGGTCTTCGGGCGTCACTACCTCGAACATGTGCACCTGGTAGCCCTTGAACCGGAGAATCTTGTTGTCGCGGAGTTCGATCACGGCGGACGGCAACCTTTGCAGGCTGGACGCATTCACCGCGTAAATCCACTCCTCCCCCGGATCCATTATATACATGTACCTCCCGTCCTCGGAAGCCATTCCCACCAGAATGTCCTGGGGTTTCACCCGGTCCTCGATCGTCAGGGAAAGGCTGGCGACCGGG
The DNA here is from genome assembly GCA_965225915.1 of bacterium. GTDB lineage: Bacteria > JAAXHH01 > JAAXHH01 > JAAXHH01 > JAAXHH01 > JAAXHH01. Next base: position 2,366,535 of record OZ245326.1, on the reverse strand, counting down.
TTCTCGAATCCGAATCGCGCTTTATTGGCGGCCGTCACCGGGATGTGCTCCTGTATGCGCGCAATCTCAAGACTGTCCAGCATGGCCGTTATGAGACGGTCGTTGGCTCTTATCTCGTAGGGAGAGGTCATGCGCCAATCCTCGAAGTCGCGCTTGACCAGCGTCACGGAGTCGTCACCCAACTTCATCGAAAACGTGGGAACCCTGTAGGATTGAAAATCGAAGGCGGTGGGCCGCCTGTAAAAATCGGGATCCCGGTCCAGCTGCTGCAGGACCGACATCGAAACCGAGTACACGTTGCGTCTTTCGCTGGTCATGGCGTAGACGAGGCCCATTTCGCCGGGACCCAGCGAAAGGGTATGATGAATACTGCCGTCCCCTGATTTAATGGTCGCTGTCATCACCGGATTCGTCAAACCGTATCTTTCAAGGGAAGGCGGCGCCTCGTCAACGAAGGTTATGGCCGAGACCCCGGTGATAGTGTTCAATGCGTTGATCACTTCATCGCGTTCTGCTGGCAGGCGATAAGGTTCTTCCACGCGCCAGGTCCCGTACGGGTCCAGTTTCATGACGACTTTACGGTCGCCCTTTTCAAGGACAACTTCGTCCACCTTGTCCCGATCCACCCGCATCAGGCTCCGGTCACGCAGCGCATCGGGCGGCCTGCGCAGATTCTCGTTGATCTGCGAAGTGACCAGAAAGACGCGCCGGGCACCTTGTTCCACGGCATAGTAGGCCGCACCCGTAGGATTTACGTCTCCGAGCAGCAATACCAGGGGCTTGTCGAGACCAGGGCTGACCTCGACGGACGCCGAAGGAAACTCCAGGCCGTATTCCGACAGGGATTCAGCCGAATCGGCCACGGTACGGACGGGGGACAGCGAGGAAAACTCGCGTAGCAGCGTACCCACGATGTTCGGATCCGCCGGATACCTGAACGGGGCGGTTATCTCCCAGCCCGTCATCGGGGCCTTCTCTACCGTCGTCGTAGCGCCGTCCGCGGTAACTTTGATCAGTACGATCTCAGCCATATCGACCTCGAACAAGCGCTCGGCTTCTACGATTTGTTCCTCTTCAAACACGAAAAGAAAGAAAAAGGAAGCCAGGACTCCCAGTATGACTGCCAGGATGATCGTGTAACGGCCACCGCTCACGGAGCTTCGTCTCCTATTTCCTTCTCCACCACACCATAATGCCTGCGATCAATATACCGATGGGCGAGAGGATGCCGGTGATGATAAAGATATCCTGCATCTGGCTCAGCGAAATCTGGACCAGCCTGGTGTCGCTGGATTTGGGCCTGATCGCGAGCAGGTCCTCCTCCTCGGCGAGCCAGTTGAAGATATTCAGGGCCAGGTCCCCGTTGCCCGGTAGCAAGATATAGGCGTTGGAAGCAAAGGACGAATTGCCGACAACCACTATACGCGTTTTTATTTCGTGCTCCTCGGGACGCATGGCCAGTTCCTGCGGCGTCAGCGTGTTCATGTCCCTGCGCGGCAGGGCCCTCGGGACGGCAATTATGGCGACGGCGATGGAAACGGGACCGGGTTCGTCCCCGTTCGAATCCAGCTCCGGCGTATACTCCATGGCTTCTTCCGGTGTACCAGGCAGAGTGGTTTCCGCCCAGCTCCGATTACTGGTCATGGCGATGGTCTGAATCTCCACCGTGTCGTCGGACGCCGATGCCGGATCGATGGACCGGACCAGGGGAAAATAACTCACGGTATTTTGAAGGGAGCGCGTGATGGGATGGGCCGGATACTGCATGACGGCCGGCATGTACTCGTTCATGCCCGGCAGTCGGCCCACGGCGCTGCGGTCTATCACCACGTTATCGCCGACCTTCACTTTCCAGTCGGCGAGCAGCGACGACAAATCGGCGCTTCCCCCGGGAAAATCGGGATTGACAAGGAAGAAGGCGCGACCACCGCGGTCCAGGTAGCCGCGAATGGCTTCCTGTTCGTTGCCCACCAGGTTGGTCCTGGGACCGGCCACCACGAGGACGTTACAGTCCGACGGGACTTCCACTTCGCTGAGCAGGGAAAAACTCCTGACGACGTAGCTCTGGTTCTCGAGCATCTGCTGAATCTTGTTGTAGCCGGCCTGGTCCGTCAGGTTGACGTTGTGTTCCCCGTGGCCTTCCAGGAAATAAATGGTCTTCTGGCCTTCGCGAGTGACCTTGACCAGCGCGTTGGTGACGCTTCCTTCGAGATAACGGTTAATATGTTCGGTCTTGCCTTCGCTCTCGAATACGACCGTGCCGTAGGCCGTGATGTTGTATTGGCGAGCGATGTTCGGCTCTGTGTCCGGATCGACGAATTCGTAAGTAATATGGTCGGAGTGGTACGTAAACTGATTCAGCATGTCGTCGAGTTCATATCGCACCCTGGCCTCAGAACCGCTGGATCTAAGGAATCCGATGATATGTACGTCCTGGTCCAGTTCCTCCAGCACGCTGACAGTCAGGTCCGCGAGGCTGAACCGCTTGTTCGCCGTCGTATCGACCCGGTGGGAGTACCGCGAACCGATCAGGTTTACGAATCCCAGGATGCCCACGAGCAGCAGGACCATCACCGCGGTGTTTGCGCCGTAACGCGTCGCACGCCGGCCCAGCAGGTTTCTCACTGTCTCCCATTCGAGGACCAGCCAGGTGGCCACCAGGGCAAGTCCAACCAGCAGGACGATCAACGCCGTGCGCTGGGTAGTCGCATCCGAGGCGTAAAGGTACCCGCTGACCAGGATCAGAATGCAACCCAGGTATCCGGCGGACGAAACGAGACTTTTCATGTACAGATTCTCTCCATTACCGAATGATAACGCTACACGCTCATGGCGTAGAAAAACAGTTTAACCGCTTAACCGCGCCAGCGGGTCGATTCCACCGACCGTACCGTTATGAACAGGCCCAAGTAAATGAAACTCAGGAAAAAGATGCAGTCCGTCGAGTCTATGATGCCCTTCTCGAATGTATTGTAGTGCTTCAGAACGGACAGGTACCCGAGAATCTCGCCAAAGGTGCCGGTCATGGAATCGGTCGCAAAGTCCAGCATCCAGAGTATGAGCGCGGCACCGAAGCAGATCACGGCGGCCACGATCTGGTTCTCCGTGAGCGACGATGCGAACAGCCCGATGGTGATGATGCCGCCGCCCAGGAGCAGGAGTCCGAGATAGCCAGCCCAGATGGGACTCCAGTCCGGGTCGCCGTACACCTGGAGCACCAGCGGATAGATCATCGTCAATCCGATCATGGCCGAGTACAGGGTAAAGGCCGCGAGGAACTTGCCCAGTATCACGTGCCAGTCCCGGACGGGAGATGTCAACAGCAGTTCGATCGTCCCGGATTTCTTCTCTTCGGAGAACACCCGCATGGTGAGCATGGGCATGAGCGTCAGCACCGCCACGAAGCTCATGGTATTGAACAGCGGCCGCATGATCATCTCGTTGATGTTGATCCGCTCCATCATCGTCGGGTACTGGGCAGCCTGCATGAAATACTGGGTGTAGTCCAGTAAGAGCTGAAAAAAAATGAAGCTTACGATGAATATGAAAACAGTCGACAGGGCGTAGAAGATGGGTGATATAAAATAGGTCCTAAGTTCACGGCCCCATATGGCCAGTAATCCCTGCATCGTCAGGCGACCTCCTCTTCCTGGGTCGTCAGTTCCAGGAATATCTCTTCCAGGCTCATGCCAAGGGTGCTAAGTTCCACGAGATCCCAGCTGTTCTCGACCACCGAAGAAGCCACTGCCGGACGCAGGTCCTGCCCGGGCTTAACGTCGATGTCGTACTGCCACAGGCCATCGCCAAGGGAAGACCGCGTTTTCACGTCGACGACGCCATCCTTCTTTTTCAGCATGTCCATCACGTCCTTGACCGGACCGCGGATCTGCGCCGATATGGACCGCGAACCCCGCAGCCGCGCGTCCAGGTTGGCTGGCGTGTCCCCGGCCACGATGCGGCCCTGGTTGATGATCAGCACCCGCTCGCAGGTCTTGCTCACTTCAGGAAGAATATGACTGCTCAGAATGATGGTGTGGTCCCCGGCCAGGCCCTTGATGACCTTCCGGACCTCATTGATCTGCTTGGGATCCAGGCCGTTGGTCGGCTCGTCCAGGATCAGGACCTCGGGATCATGTATCAGCGCCTGCGCCAATCCAACCCGCTGCCGAAACCCCTTGGAGCAATGCCCGATGATCCGGTTTTCCACCTCTTCCAGTGCAGTCAACTCGATCACGCGGTTTAAGGCCTTTTTGCGGTCGCGGGAAGGTATGTCCTTTATCTTGGCGATAAAATCCAGGTAGTGGCGGACACGCATATCCAGGTAGAGCGGTACGTTTTCCGGCAGGTATCCCACCCTGCGGCGCACTTCCAGGGACTGGCTGAACGTGTCGTAACCCGCCACGCGGGCGGTGCCTGCGGACGCGGGCATGAAACACGTCAATACGCGCATGGTGGTGGTCTTGCCGGCCGCGTTCGGCCCGAGGAATCCGAGAATCTCGCCCTTCTCCACCTCGAAACTCACATCCCGGACGGCGGTGAAGTTACCGTACTTTTTTGTCAGATCCTTGACTTCTATCACAACTGGCTCCCCGTGCCTTTGCCTGCAGGTTTCGCGCTAAACGGTCGGCGATTTTCAAAGTAACTTAATTTATCGCGGGATGCGAAGAAACGCAAGCCTTTGTTGCCCATCCGATCCAATCCTTACGGCGTCTGAAGCGCCGGTTTCGATTCACCGTGCAAATTTGCGTTCGCGCAGTTTGAAGAACTGCAGCAGCGGATCAATATAGGGCCGGTCCGTACGGATATGTATGGCATCCACGCCGGTGATCCTGAACTGCTGGTCTCGGTCGTTTCTTATGGCCGCGTTGTATTCCGCGTAATGTCTGCGCCATGCTTCGTCGCTGGTGTCGACCAGCACTTCCTCTCCCGACTCGGCGTCTTCCAGTTCGATCAGACCGATGCCCGGCAGGTCGAGTTCTCTCGGATCCGTAATCGTAACGGCTACCACGTCGTGCCGCTTACTGGCCACCCGCAGCTGCTTGATGTAGTCCGAGGTCAGAAAATCCGATATGATGAAGACGATACACCTGCGCTTCAGCAGCCTGTTCAAGTAGTCCAGCGCCTGGGCGATGTCGGTACCGGTATGTTCGGGTCGGGTGTAGAGCACTTCTCGTATCACCCGGAGAATATGGGTGCGACCCTTTTTTGGCGGGATGAACTTTTCGATCTGGTCCGTGAACATGAGGAGTCCGACGCGGTCGTTGTTCTGGATCGCCGCGTAGGCGAGCAGGGCGCAGATTTCCGCGGTGATCTCGCCTTTCATCTGGTTTGCCGTCCCGAAATCACCCGATGCGCTCACGTCGGTCATGAGAATGACGGTCAGTTCCCGTTCCTCGGTGTAGCGCTTGACAAAGGGACGTCCCAGGCGGGCCGTGACGTTCCAGTCGATCGACCGGATCTCGTCGCCCGGCTCGTACTCACGCACCTCGGCGAATTCCATGCCCCGTCCCTTGAAGACGCTGTGGTACTCACCGCTGAACACGTCGTTCACGAGATGCTTGGTCCGGATCTCGATCTGCCGGATTTTCTGGAGAACCTGCTTGGGTATCAAGGAATCTCTACACAGTCGAAGATGCGCTGAAGGATCTGCTCCGCGGTCATATCCTCCGCCTCCGCCTCGTAAGTGATGATAACTCGGTGACGCAGTACATCCATGCCGATGGACTTGACGTCCTCGGGAGTCACGTAGCCCCGGCGGCGCAGGAAAGCGTGGGCGCGGGCGGCCGTCGCGAGATAGATCGTCGCGCGGGGCGAGGCGCCGTATTCGATAAGGTCGCGGATGTCGCCGAGTTCGCGGTAGTCCTCCGGGTTCCGGGTCGCGAAGACCAGGTCGACGATGTACTGCTTGATCTTCTCGTCCATGTAGACCTGGTTGATAGTCGATCTCGCCTGGACGATATCCTCCAGCGACACGACCTGTTCCACCTCCACCGGTTGGCCGGTCGTCATGCGGTTCAGGATTTCGAGCTCTTCTTCCTTGCGGGGATAGGTCGTCGTCAACTTGAGCATGAACCGGTCGACCTGTGCTTCCGGCAGGGGGTAGGTTCCCTCCTGCTCGATGGGATTCTGCGTGGCGAGCACGAGGAACGGGTCTTCCAGCGGGAAGGTCTCGCTGCCGATGGTGACCTGGTGCTCCTGCATGGCTTCCAGGAGGGCGCTTTGCACTTTCGCGGGCGCCCGGTTGATTTCATCCGCCAGGATGAGGTGGGCGAATATCGGGCCCTTCTTGGCGATGAACTCACCGCTATCCGCATGGTAGATCATGGTCCCCGTGAGATCGGCGGGAAGCAGGTCCGGCGTGAACTGGATGCGCTGGAACCGCGCCGCGACCGTCGACGCCAGGGTTCGAACGGCCAGGGTCTTGGCCAGCCCCGGCACGCCTTCGAGGAGTATGTGCCCATTGGTCAACAGGCCGATCAGGAGACGCTCGATCATGTACTGTTGACCGACGATCACTTTGCCGATTTCCGAAGTCAGCCGGTCGACGAAGACACTCTGCCCGTATATGCGGTCGTGGATGACCTTAATGTCATCCGGCGATTTCGCGTTTTCCGTGGTCATGTCGATCCTTCAGTTGGACGTGCCTGTGCCGGAGGACGGATCGACCTTCGAAGAGGAGTCGGATTTCGACTTGTTCCCGGACCCGGACGCGTCGGAGGACCCGGCGCCATCGGACTTGGACCCGTCGGTCTTGGACGAAGAGGATTCCCTGTCGGCTTTTTCGGCTTTCTTGTAGTTCTCGCTGCGGTAGTCGGTGACATAGAATCCATCGCCCTTGAACAGGAAACCCGCGCCGCCGCTGATGAGGCGTTGCACCGCGCCGCCGCATTCCGGGCACGTCGAAAGGGGATCCGCCGTGATCGACTGAAACTCGGAAAACTCGTGGCTGCATTCGTTGCAACGGTACTGGTAGGTAGGCATGTATTCCTTCCTAACAAAACCGGCGTCGACTGGGAAAGCCGACGCCGGTTTTCACGCATTTGAACTGCCCGGCCAGGGAGCTTACATCATGCCGCCCATGCCGCCCATGCCGCCCATGCCGCCACCGCCGCCACCGTAACCACCTGGAGCAGGTGGAGGCCCCTTCTCGGGAATGTCGGTGACCAGCGCTTCGGTCGTCAGCAGAAGGGCCGCGATGCTGGATGCGTTCTGCAGCGCGATGCGGGTGACCTTCGCCGGGTCGATCACGCCGACCGTCATGAGATCTTCGTAGGCGCCCGTATTGGCGTTGTACCCCACACTGCCTTCGTGCTGCTTGACGTGCTCGATGATGACCGAGCCTTCCGCGCCGGAATTAGACGCGATATGACGCAGTGGCTCCTCCAGGGCGCGTCGCACGATGCCGACCCCGGTGGCCTCGTCGCCGTTGACCTGCAGCGCGTCCAGCGCACGGGTCGCACGCAGGTACACGACGCCGCCGCCGGGAACGATGCCTTCCTCCACGGCAGCACGGGTCGCGTGAAGTGCGTCTTCCACGCGGGCCTTCTTTTCCTTCATCTCCGTCTCTGTCGCCGCGCCGACATTGATTACGGCCACGCCGCCTGCCAGTTTGGCCAGGCGTTCCTGCAGTTTCTCGCCATCGTAATCGGATGTCGTTTCATCGATCTGACGGCGGATCTGGGAAATGCGGCCTTCGATCTCAGACTGCACTCCTGCGCCTTCGATGACTGTCGTCTCATCCTTGTCGATGACCACGCGCTTGGCCTGTCCGAGGTCTTCGAAGGTCACGTTCTCCAGCTTGATGCCGATGTCCTCGGTAATCACCCGGCCACCGGTCAGAATCGCGATGTCCTCCAGCATGGACTTGCGGCGGTCGCCGAATCCCGGCGCCTTGACGGCCGAGATGCGCATAGTTCCCCGCAGCTTGTTCACCACCAGCGTAGCCAGGGCCTCGCCTTCCACGTCCTCGGCGATGATCAGCATGGACTTGCCCTGCTGTACGACTTTCTCGAGAATGGGCAGGAGGTCCTTCATCGCGCTGATCTTCTTCTCGTGGATAAGGATATAAGGATCGTCCAGACTGCATTCCATGCGTTCGGAATCGGTGACGAAATACGGAGAAATATAGCCCTTGTCGAACTGCATGCCTTCGACCACGTCAAGCATGGTATCCATGCTCTTGGCTTCTTCGACCGTAATGACCCCGTCCTTGCCCACCTTCTCCATGGCATTGGCGATCAGGTCGCCGATCTCGGCGTCGTTGTTGGCGGAAATCGTCGCGACCTGGGCGATTTCGGTCTTGCCGGCCGTCGGCTGGCTAAGGCCCTGGATCTCATCGACCACCGCAGCCACGGCTTTCTCGATACCCCGCTTGAGGGCCATGGGATTGTGACCGGCGGTCACGTTCTTCAGTCCTTCGCGGTAAATAGCCTCGGCCAGTACCGTGGCTGTCGTCGTTCCGTCGCCCGCGATGTCGCTGGTCTTCGAAGCCACTTCCTTGACCATCTGGGCCCCCATGTTTTCGTAGGGGTCCTTCAATTCGATTTCCTTGGCTACCGACACGCCGTCCTTCGTGACCGTCGGCGAACCGAATTTCTTGTCGAGCACCACGTTCCGGCCCTTGGGACCAAGGGTGACCTTCACAGCCTTGGCGAGGGTCTCTACGCCCCTTAGAACGGCCCGTCGCGCTTCATCCCTGTAGATTAACTGCTTCGCCACGAAATCATACCTCCTTGAATACGTTCCAAATCAACCGCAACCGTGTCGCAGTTACGGTTAATCTCAGTGGTTTTCTACGACACGATGCCCAGAATGTCCTCTTCCCGCATCATGAGGTACTCGTCGTCATCCAGCTTGACTTCCGTGCCGGAGTATTTGCCAAAGAGGATCTTGTCGCCGACCTTGACTTCGAGGGCCACGCGTTCGCCGCTGTCGCCAACACGACCCGGACCGGCCGCTACGACTTCGCCCTGCTGCGGCTTTTCCTTGGCCGTATCGGGAATGATGATACCGCCCCGCTGTACCTCATCTTCCTCGAGGCGCTTGACCAGTACTCGGTCGCCTAAAGGTTGTACATTCATTGCTGCATGCTCCTTTCACAAGTGATAAGTACGCTGATCTGCAATCAGCACGGTTATTTGAATCCGCTTATAGTTGTGCAATTTCCATGCCACTATAGCGATGCTTCTACGCCTGGTTGTTCAGGCAACTACATAACATCCTGGTATTATTTGTGTTATTACATATGAAAGAGATATGCGCTACCGTAGCCACTGGAACTCCGGGATGAAGTCAGCCAACTAAATATCCACCATGGTGCCATAATGGCCTTGTCATAATGATTCATTGTGCCAATTTAATCATGCCGATATGACTTGTCAAGGCCAATTGCAATTCTGTTTGTCATTACCCCGCGATCTGGTATTTTACTTTTTTGAACCGCCTCGGTCCCCATTATCGGTACAATTCAGATCACAAAGATTACAGGAGTTGATTCATGCCGGTTGTATCCTACGAAAAGCTCAATAGTCTGAGCCGCGCCATTTTCTCGTCGACCGGCATCCCCGAAGAAGACGCGAATATCCTTGCCGATCACCTGACGAATAGCAACCTGCTGGGACATGATTCCCACGGCGTTTGGTTCATGCCTCGTTACGTCCCGTCCCTGCGGTCGGACTACAGACCCTGGGAAGATCATACCGTGATCGCGGATCGACCCGGCTTTACGCAGATTGACGGAAACGGCGCCAACGGCATCGTGGCGGTGACGAAGGCCCTTTCCCTGGCGGTGGAGAAGGCGCGGAACTCCACAATCGGCATGGTCGCCCTGTGGAACGTCTCCCATATCGGTCGGCTGGGCGATTATCCCCCGAGGATCGCCGAACACGGCATGATCGGCATGGTCGGACTGAACGGCGGCGGCGAGTTCATGGCGCCCTACGGCAGCGCGGACCGCCGGCTGAGACCCGAACCCATCGCCTTCTCGGTGCCCCGCGGAAAGGGTCCGCCACTCATGCTCGACATGACGCTGAGCGTGGTCGCGGGGGGCAAAGTGGAACAGAAGATCGAACGCGGCGAGCCCATGCCGGATGGTTGGCTGATAGATCAGCAGGGCCGCTACGTGAACGACGGGAGCCGGTACCACGCCGAACCGGACCAGGTGGCCGTGCTGCCCCTGGGGGGCCTGCAGTTCGGCCACAAGGGACACGGACTGGCCATGATGATCGAGATGATCATCGGTCCGCTGTCAAATGCCGGGTGTACGGGCGGCAAAGGTGGAGGCGGGATACTGATTGCCGCTTTGGACATCGGCGCCTTCATGGACCTGGACGCCTACAAGGAAGAGATCGAGGCCCACGTGGCCTACGTGGGCTCGGCCAGGCCGCTGCCGGGATTCGAGAAGGTATACGCCCCCGGCGAAATCGAAGAAGACGTCCGGCGGAAACGCCTCGCCGAGGACATCTATATACCCGAAAAGACCTGGGAAACCATCGCGGAAAGCGCCGATGAACTGGGCGTGGAAATGCCTGCGCTCTAGGAGACCTCATGCCCGCCAAACCCGTTCGCGTGGCCGTTTACGGAACCGGAACGTTTGCCCGCGCCACGCATATTCCCAACCTTCTGAAGATCGACGGCGTCGAAATCGTGGCATTGTGCGATATAAACAGGAATGCACTGCAAGAAGCGGCTTTGCAGTTCGGGATCGCACGCGCGTACTGGGACGCCCACGAGATGCTCGCCGTTGAAAAACCCGACGCGCTCTGGTCCATCGTGCCGGCCTTCGCACGGACCGACGTGGAAATCACGGCCGCGGAACGAGGCATTCACCTCTTCAGCGAGAAGCCCCAGGCGATGGACATGGGGTTGGCAAAGCGGATCGACGCTGCGGTACAGAGAGGCGGAGTCATCAGCACGGTGGGCTTCAGGGAACGGTACCGCCCGATCTTCCAGGAGGCGAGGCGGATTCTCCGGGACAAGCGCGTGGTACACGTCCGATTTCAACAGATTGCGCCTTACCGGGAACTGGGTTTGACCGAGCGCGCCGCGTGGGGAAGCCAAATGGACAAGGGCGGCGTCCGTTTCTTCGATTGGGGGGTTCACGCCACGGATTACACCCGTTTTATGACCGGGCAGCACGTCCTCAGGGCCCAGGCCTTCCTGTGCCATCCCGAAGGATACTACACGCCCCTCTCGTCGTCGTTTCACTACCACCTGTCGGAAGGCGCCACCACGACACTTACGTTCATCGAGGCCGATCCGACCGGACCGGGAGAAGAACCTTATTTCAAAATCTACTTCGAGGGCGGGCGGCTCGCCGTCTTCGGCTACGAACGCATCGAGGTGAACGACGAGGTCGTGTACGTGGCGGATCCTTTCGATCCCTGGCTGGAACAGGACCGGACCTTCGTCGAGGCAGTCCGGTCGAACCGACCCGAACTACTGCAAAGCGATTACCACGACGGCCTGCGGTCGCTGGCTCCCATATTGGCAGGATGGGCGTCGACGCGGCAGGATGGTGCATGCGTGGACGTGGAGGCGTTTATCGAAAAGGCATGACTCGCGGGAGGAGCAGGACAATGAACAGGAAAAGTCTGTGTTTGGTCGTACTGGCGGGAGTTATGGCTGTAGCCGGATGTGGTGACCGGAGTGCCGAAGTCAATACAGCCCTGGAAGGCATAGCGCCGGGCGACAGGGTTACTGTTTTACTGAATACAGCACTATTCGTAAACCTGTCCGACGCATCCGGCGAACAGGTCGGGTGGCAGATTCAGGAAATGACCGGCGTGGTGTCGGCGATGGAGGAGGAGCGGCTTACCATTGCAGTGGAAACAGCTGATCTTCCCGATGGCATGGCTGAGGTGCTTCCATCGGCAGGCAACAGGCTCGTGGTTGAATTAAGCCAGGGCTCAGCCAGTTCGATTGTTGTCAATATCGGTATAAAGCAATCCGCTGGCGCCGAACCGGGTGTGGACGTCAATATACCGACCAGCGTACTGGCAGAGCTTTATTTGTGGGAAGGCGATGAAAGGAAGCAGTTGTTGTAGGACTGTTCGCTCTTTCAACCTGAGAAGGGCGGACGATCTTCCACGAACATCCCTTGGGGTTATTGCTAAACCACCGTTTCCTCCCATAAAGACTCCAGAACACCCCAACTCGCGGCCGCTTCGTCCATTCGCGTGATCCCATCTACCAGTTGGGGCAACTTCGTTCCCAGGTCTGGCGGAGCGATTTTAAACGTTGGAAGTTCCCGGTGCGTCCACCGGGGCGTACTCAAAAACCGATCATTCCGGATGTAAAGCGCCACCAGGTAGTCGTTCACCGCCTGGTTGGCCAGGCAGTACAGGTGGATCCGGTCGTCGGTCGCGAGTGCCTTTTTCCAATGTCTACGAAAAGAAGGCAGCCGATTCCGTGCTTGTTCGATCACACCGGTGATCAGCGTCGGGGGTAGTTGTCCAAGCACTCGTTTCCACTGGTTCAGTTGACCGTCCGGATCAATCAGCCCATGGCAACTCTGCAGCTCCTCCATGAGGATGCGCTGAGCGGGAGACGAGGGGAAGGAGGCGAGCATTTCGTTCACGGTTTCCCTGGTCCAGTAGCGAACATGGACCATCGCGCCGCCGAGCAGTACGCTGTCGCACGCCGGTTCAATCAACGGACCGAATTGGACGCCGGGCCACTCCGAGATAAGCCGCCTGCGCTCGGTTTCGCCTGGTATGCCCGGACCGAATGCGAGCAGATCGATATCCGACTGGCCATCGGCTGTGCCCCGGGCCAGAGATCCTCCCAGCGCCACGGCGTTCACGCCTTCGAGGAATTGTAGTCTTTCAGCTGACGCAGCGGCTAAGGGGTACAACTCATCCGGGGAGCAGATTGCATCCGGCTTGAATGTACCCTCGTCGATATTTCCGGGCCAGGTGGCATGATCCCGGGAGACTGCGGCTTCGAGACCCTCGTCCAGCAATACAAGTGTTTCCCGCATAAGATCGGCCGCGGTCTCCCAGGCCTTTACAGGTTCCCGTTCCGTCGCCATTGCCCACAGGGAAGTACCCGCATTGACCGGCGCCCTTGGCAATCCGTTCAACTGGTCCCGCGCCCCTGAGAGACGCGAAGGATAGTACATGATTTCCGGCAGACCGTTTATCCCGTAGAGTACGGTGGCGATCTGGTGAATCATCAGGTAGAGGGCATGGCGGAAGCGGACATGGTCGCCACGAGCGATCAAGTTGGTCGGGGGAAGCCGCAGCCACCATCTAAGTTGATCCGCCGCCTCGATCACGTGGTTCGACATGGGAGGCCGTCCAGGTTCGACGTAGTAAAGCCGATTAAAAGGATATCACTGCGGAGCGGGAGAAGGCATGATCAGGGTAGGGTCCTGCTTCATGGCCGGCAGTGTCGGTTCCGGGGCGCGCTGGTCTTCGGGGATCAGCGTTCTGGCCATTGCGATCTCGTCGCAGTGGGTGAAACGGGCGCAGAAGGTGCAATCCTTCCAAACCTTGTGTGGAAGCGTCTCCCGGTCGACCACTTCGAATCCGTGACGGCCGAAGAAGTTGGTTTCGTAGGTCAGGGCGAAGACCCTGGCGACGCCCAGCTCCTCCGCCTCTTCAATCAGTTTATCGACAATGCGCCCCCCGATACCACCACCCCGGCATCCCCTGCGAATGGCGAGCGAACGTACTTCCGCCAGGTCGTGCCACACGATCACCAGGGATCCGCAACCGATTACCTGTCCGTCCCGCTCGGCGACAACGAAGTAACGGATGTGTTCGAACAAGCGGTATACCGAGACCGGCAGAAGGATGTCTTCGTCGATATAGGGCTGGAGGATCTCCATGATTTCGGGTACGTCTTGTATCACCGCTTCGCGGATCATGGTTTCAGTACCCGTCGTGTCCGTTTTCGTGGGTATACTTTCACCACCCATGGTCGTCCTCCTCCCTTACGTCCCGCACGCGATGATATCGCGGGCCTGAGCCAGTTGCCGCAGAATGGAATCCCGGCCCGTACCGCCGGGCAAGCCGCGTTTGTCCGCGCTGTCGTCGAACTCGAGCTGCCGTAACGTTTCCTCGTCGAAATGCTCCGAATACTGGCGGTACATATCGAGCGACAGGTCCCGTAGACTACAGTCCCGGCCTATGGCTTCGTCCACAAGCGCGGCGACGATGCCGTGTCCCTCACGAAAAGGCACTCCGCACCGGGTCAGGTAATCCGCCAGGTCCGTCGACAACATCGCGTCGTCCATGCTTTCGTGCACCCGGTCCCCTCTTATTTCCAGTGTCTCCCAGATCGCGGTAAAAACGGTCAGGGCGACCGTCACGGTGTCGATGGCGTCGAACAACGGTTCCTTGTCTTCCTGCATATCCTTGTTGTACGCGTGGGGCAGACCCTTGAGCATGGTGACCAGGGCGACTAGGGCGCCCACGACGCGTCCGGTCTTTCCCCTGAGCAGTTCAGCGGCATCCGGGTTCTTCTTCTGCGGCATGATGCTGCTTCCCGTCGCCAGCCGCGGATGCTGCGTGATGTACCCGAATTCCGTGGACGACCAGACGACGAGGTCTTCGCTGGCCCGGCTGATGTGGATCATCAGGATCGTGCAGGCGGCCAGAAACTCGACGATGAAATCCCGGTCGCTGACCGCGTCGATACTGTTGGGCGACAGGCCGTCGAAGCCGAGTTCCCTTGCCAGAAACGCACGGTCGATGGGAAAGGCGCTGCCCGCCATCGCCCCGGCGCCGAGAGGCAGGACATTGATGCGCTTCCTGCAGTCCGCCAGCCGCTCCTTGTCCCGCTCCAGCCCGAAGAACAGGGAAAGGGCGTAATGGGCGAAACGGATAGGCTGCGCCTGTTGCAGGTGGGTGTACCCAGGGAAGATGACGTCCACGGTGCGTTCGGCCAGGCCCAAGAGGGCTTCCTGGCAGCCCTGTATCCGGTTATTGAGATCATCCACCACCTCGCGGAGATACAAACGCTCGTCCGTGGCGATCTGGTCGTTGCGGCTTCTTCCCGTGTGAAGTTTACCCCCCACTGGACCCGCTTTTTCAATCAGGCGCTTCTCCACCGCCATGTGGATGTCTTCCAGGTCCCGGGTCAGTTCATAGGCGCCGCTTTCGATCTCCCCTTCAATCTCACCCAGCGCTTCTTCGATCGTTCGGCCCTCCTCCAGGGTGAGTACACCGATGCGGACCAGACCCCGGACGTAGGCGATACTGCCCCGGATGTCCACGCGGAAAAGACGACGATCCACATCGATCGACGCATGGAAATCATCCATCAATCGCTTTAATTCCTCGTCCCGGCTGTCGGGCATGTCGCTTCCTCGTCTCTGCTGATTTACCTTGCGTCCAGCACACCGCCTATGATTCCAAGGGCTTCGTCCACGTGCTGCTGCTCTAACACCAGGGGCGGCGCGCAGCGGAGCACCTTTTCCCCGGCCGTTCCCACGATCAGGCCCGAATCCCGGCAGGCGGACACGATGCCGTCCACCTTGTCTTCGAATTCCACGCCGATCAGCAATCCGGCGCCGCGGACATCCTTAAGGTCGTCATGCCTTTGCCCCAGCGCTTTCAGGCCCTCCGTAAGTTTCCCGCCCATTTCGAGAGCTCGCTGGTCCAGACCTTCGTCGATCATCTTGCGGACGACTGCGTAGGCCACGTGGCAGGCCACCGGATTCGCCCCGAAGGTGGAACCGTGCATGCCCGGCTTGAGGACCTCGGCTATGTGGGGCTTCATCATCACGGCGCCGATGGGCAGGCCGCCGGCCAGCGGTTTGGCCAGGGTCATGACGTCCGGTTCGATGCCGTGGTGCTGGTAGGCGAAGAGTTTGCCCGTACGGCACAGTCCGCACTGGATTTCGTCGAAGATCAGGGCGACGCGTCGTTCATCGCATATCTTGCGCAGGTGCGTCAGGAATTCGAACTGGGAGGGATTGACGCCTCCTTCGCCCTGGACGGGTTCGACCATTACGGCCGCGGTCCGCTCCTCAGATATCGCCTCCTCCAGGGGTTCGATCTCGTTGAGCGGCAGATAGACCATGCCGGGGAGCATGGGTTTGAAACCTTCGTGGTACTTGGGCTGGGCCGTGGCGCTGACGGCGCCGTAGGTACGGCCGTGAAAGGCGTTCTCGAACGTCACGATTTCGTGCTTGGATTCCCCGCCCACATCAAACGCCCACCGGCGGGTGAACTTCAGGGCCGCCTCGATGGACTCCGACCCGCTGTTGCAGAAGAAAACCCTGGCCGGGAAGGCGTTTTCCACCAGCAGCTTCGCGAGTTTCACGTGAGGTTCCGTGTGGTACAGGTTGGATATGTGCATCAGTTTCGAGGTCTGCTGCGCCACGGCGCCGATAATCTCGGGCACCCCGTGACCCAGGGAATTCACCGCGATGCCGCCCAGGAAGTCGAGATACCGCTTGCCCTCGAGGTCGTAGACGTAGACGCCGCTGCCCCGGTCAAATACGACGGGCGGACGCACGTAAGTCGGCGCAATATACTCTTCCTCCAGGGCAATGATCTCTTCGGTAGTCATGCTATGTCCTTTCATCCAGTGGTTACCACGGTACCATGTATACTGTCTTCAGACGACAGTTCCCTTAGCAGCGTCCCCGGTCCCTGCCACGCGATGATGCGGGCACGGCGGACACCGTACGACAGGCATTCGAGGGCGGAGCGGACCTTGGGAATCATCCCGCCCGTGATCTCGCCCGCTTCGACCAGCGCGTCGGCCAGTTCCGGTGTGAGCCGGCGAACGGGTCGGCCATCTGACCGGTAGATGCCGGCCACGTCGGAGATGAAAACAACGTCGTCGCAGGCTACTGCCCGGGCGATGTCCAACGCGGCGTGATCCGCGTTGACATTGTAGGTTTCCCCGTTGGCGCCCCCGGAAATGGGAGACACCACCGGTATGACCCGGTTCGAGGCACAGATATCGAAAAGTGCGGTATTCACCTCGACGATCTCGCCGACGAAACCGATGTCCACGCCGTCCTTGCTGTACCGTTCAGCCCGCAGCATCCTCATGTCCTTGCCGCTCACACCCAGGGCGTTCACGCCGCACCGCTGGAAACGGGAGACCAGTTCCTTATTGATTTTGCCCGACAGGACCATTTCCACCACCTCGACCATGTCGGCGTCCGTGACCCGGAGGCCATTCACGAAGGTGTATTCCTTTCCGAGCAACTCCAGGTAACGGCCGATCTCCGAACCGCCGCCATGGACAATGATGGGGAACACGGACGGCATGTCCCGCAGGTCGGCGGCCAGTTCTTCGATAACGCCGTCCTGTTCAATGGTCGCGCCGCCCAGTTTTACCACGATGCTTCGTTCCATGCACAACCGTCCTCTATGCCTTCCCTAAAGCAGTCCCGTCGTTTCGTCCCAGCCGCACATGACGTTTACATTCTGCAACGCCTGTCCGGCGGCGCCCTTGACCAGGTTGTCAATCGCGGAGGTTACGATGGCAAGGTCCGATCCGTCGACCCGGTCGACACGCAGGTCGCAGTAGTTCGTCCAGGTCACGAAACGCGTCTCGGGATATCCCGATCGGGGCAACCGGATGAAGGGTTCGCCAACGTAACGCTGCTCGTACAGGGCAGCCAGGTCGCCATTGGTCGCGCCGTTCTTCACCCGTACGTACGTGGTCGCCAGAATACCCCGGCTCATGGGGGTCAAATGGGGTGAAAAGACGACGTAGGGATGCTCGTCGGACATCCTGGACAGTTCCTGTTCGATTTCACCCACGTGGCGGTGGGTGTGGCCGATGTTGTACGGCGTGATGCTGTCGTTCACCTCCACGTAGAGATTGCGCAGCTTCAGACCCCGGCCGGCGCCGCTGACGCCCGACTTGGCGTCGACGATGATCTGTCCGGCGTCTATCGCGCCCTCCTCGAGCAGCGGGGCCAGTCCGAGAATCACTCCTGTGGGATAACAGCCCGGATTGCCCACGAGATCGGCCGTCCGAATGCGATCCCTGTTCAATTCAGGGATGCCATACACCGCGGAGTCGAGCAGCGCCGGCGCCGTGTGCGGACGCTTGTACCACGACGTATACACATCGGGATCGTCGAACCGGAAATCGGAACTCACGTCCACGACACGTACGCCTCGATCCAAGAAGGCGCCGACCCGGTCCATGGCTACGCCGTCCGGCGTACAGAAGCAGACCAAGTCGGCCAGCACTTCGGCGATATCATCCAGGGATCTCAAGGTGATGTCCCTGTCGGGATCTATCCGGGGAAACACCTCGCCGAGGCTCTGACCGGTGTACTGTTCCGATGTAGCGAAAACGATTTCGATTCCGGGATGGCGCGACGCCAGCCGGTACAGTTCCATGCCGGTGTATCCCGTCGCACCGATAATACCCAGTTTAATCATCTGCTTTCCTCTTTTCCTCCATGATATGCTTGACGCGTTTCAGTGTTTTCCTGGCCTGGGTCGTAGACTTGGTGATCAGAAGGATTGCATTCTCGCCGGCAACGCTGCCCACGATCTCCGGCCATTCCGCCTGGTCAATCGCCTCGCACACACCGGACGCGTGTCCCGCGGAGGTCTTCAGGATGACCTGGTGCATCGCGTCGTCCGCACTGACGACGAAATCCCGGATCTCGCGCTCGACCAGTTCGTCCTGCGTTTCCAAGGAATAGTACCGCGGCATCACGTACTTGTAACGGCCGTCGGCCAGACGCGTCTTGATCACGTGCAGTTCCTTGAAGTCCTTGGACAGCGTTCCCTGGTTGACGGCAATGCCTTCCGTGTGCAGGGCCGCGATGACCTCCTTGTGGGTATGGAAATGCCTTCTTTCGATGAGTGATCGTATCCTTCCCTGGCGCTGGTGCTTGGCATTCATGGTGTTGAATATGTATGAATAAATATCAATTTATAAGAATTATTATTCCATCTACCGCATCGCAATATAGCGACTTATCACGTCGCGTCAAGAAAAAAGTAATCTGACTTGCCAGTCAGGATGTTTGCTGGGCGGCGCAACCCGGTATCGTCATTTCGTACGAAGTGCAAGACTCGTATACATTGAGCAGGGAGTCGGCTTCGGCCTGGTCCATGGATAGATCATACTTCTTCTTGATCTCCACGTACTTCCCTGCGTACCAGCACCGGTTGTTCTCCGGCATCCACTCCGCTGGATCCTTGTTCGACTTCTGATGCCGGTTCAGGCTAGGCGAAGCCAAAGTAAGGTTATCGAGATCTCTCGCATACTGCGTGCGTTCCTCGACCGTCCGCAAGCTCATACCGCTTTCGTGCGCTTCGGAAGTAGCCACGATGTGCTCAATGTCCGTGGCACCCGTACTGTCAAAGCAAGCCAAGGAATATGGTGAAAAAATGCCGCCCTGCTGGTCTACGATGCGTTGTTCTATGCTTGCTGGATAGGAGTAGTCATCCCGATCGTAGTCGGAGTGACGCACTTCCGGCGTTATCCGGACACCGAGAACTGTATGGACCGCAACGGTATCCTGCACCGTGCTGTCCGGCACTTCTTCGGTGAAGGGGATCTCATCGAGCCCTTCGGTGGGTACGTAGAACACCACCGATATGCTGTCGTATCGAGTTGGAATTTGATAGGCTTGAACAGTTACAAAAAACGGGTCTTCGTAACCGACTGGCAGAATATTGGAGCCTGCACTCCCAATTCCCAGCCTGTCCTCCCCGTCACCAATCGCAACACCGTCTTCATAGGCCTTGACCACGACCGATGCACCCTTGATCGCCAGTTGGGACACATTCTTGATGGTACCTTCGTAGATGATCTCGTTGCTACTGCTGTCGGTCGGTACGTACAGGCTGTCGCGTAGCAGGGCCAAATGGTACGCGCAGGCTTCGCCCTCCTGGTAGTTCGCATCCGCTCCTGTGATCCTGATGACCGGTTCCGGTTCGACCTCTAAAACTGGAGCGGTTGGTTGCGAACTGATACACGAAAATGAAAACAACAGGGCGAAGTAGATTGGTAAAAAACGCATGTAGCTCTCCCGCTTTTACCGTCTGATGACAATGTGTAAGATTACGTGCCCATCACGGACATCTGGGCATCGGCATTCAAGCGGAAGAGTCGAAGGTTGTTATGTATATACATAAATAAGGCAGCTGCAATATCGGTAACATGTTTAGCGTACTGCTAAACGACCACCGTTCAACACCGCTTGAGCATTGTAGGTTGCCAGTATACGGCGTTTTCGACGGCAAACAAGCGGAAACATGCAGTTGAGATCAACACATTGCGAGCACTTGTCGAGGGATTAGCATATGCCCGATTTGTATATACAATATTATGCACATGTGTGCTAAAAATCGATAGTAGTTGGGCATAACTCGAGGCGAAGAAGTGTAGGGCGGAAGGACAAATCTTAGGAAAGATTGAGCGGGTGACTGCATTAGCAGTAATGTGGTCCCATAGTAGAAATTCACGGTTTTCTTGACTAAACCACAGTAAGGGTATTTAAGTAAGGGTATTTATTAAGTATGAGATTTTAAATATGTATTTCATATGGAGAAGATATGAAAATTTCTGAAAGAGGTCAGATCACTATTCCCAAGCGATTGAGAGACCGCTTCGGCATGCATCGTGATGTCGAAGTTGAGATCACGCCAACGGAGAATGGTCTGCTGATTCAGAAAAGGGCAATGGCTCAACACCCGGTCGATCGAGTCTACGGCATTCTGGGCGGTGAAGGAAACACCGATCAGTACATCGAAGAGATACGGGGAAGATGATAACTGCCGTTGACACGAGTTTCATGCTGGACGTTTTCCTACCTGACGACCGTCACGGCCCCCGGTCTTTGGAGGCTCTTCGAGAAGCATATAATCGGGGAGCCATTATTGTATGCGAGGTGGTGTACGCGGAACTCGTACCGGGTTTTGATGACCGAGATGCTCTCGATGACGCCTTGAATGAGATCAGCGCGAGGATTTCTCGGGTCGACACCGCTATCGCTTACGAAGCGGGGTCGCGCTGGTCGCTGTACCGTCAGGCGGGAGGACCCAGGAATCGGATCATCACCGACTTCCTGATCGGTTCCCACGCAATGGTTTCAGCTGACGCCTTTCTAACTCGAGATCGTGGTTTCTACACCACCTATTTCCCGGAATTAAAGCTGTCATAGGCGCGGGCTTCGAAACACGGGAACTAAGGCAACACGAGGTGTAGAAATCGACTGGTGTCCTGGTAACGGGAAGAATCAACCACTACCCCGGAAACGCCCACCCCGGTCTCTTGAACGTGCCGGACTTGCCGCCTTGCTTTTCCACCAGCAGGATGGAGGCTATTTCCATGGACCGGTCCACGGCCTTGCACATGTCGTAAATCGTCAGGGCGGCCACGGAAACTGCCGTCAAGGCCTCCATTTCCACGCCGGTCTTTCCGGATGCGACGGCTGCGGCCAGGATGCCGATCCTGCCCTCGTCCTCGTTCAGGGTGAGGTCGATTTCCACGTGGGTCAACGGGATGGGATGGCACATGGGGATGAGGTCGCCCGTTCGCTTGGCCGCCGTGATGCCCGCGATCTTTGCCGTGGTCAGCACGTCGCCCTTGCCCATCTCGTCCGCGGAGATCTTCCGGATCGTTTCGGAGGCGGCCTTCACTTCTCCGTAGGCCACGGCCCGCCTTTCCGTAACCGGTTTATCCGTGACGTCAACCATGCGGACGCGTCCCTTTTTATCAATGTGCGTGAGGTCCATAATCGCTCCGTTGCAGGGCGTTTCTCAAAATGGCAGACAGGGGCAGGGCCACCACCACCGCCACACCGGCCTGTATCAGATTGCCCGGGATCTCCGCCAGCGCGGCGACACCACCAAAAATGACCGTTCCGGCCAGGTAGTACCCGGTTACCATCCATGCGCCACCCGCTATGACGGCAGCGACCGCCGTGACCTTATGCAACCTGGTACCGTCGTGTCCTCCCCATGCCGCGATCCGTCCCACCAAAATCCCCTCGATCCCCTTGATGAGTAAAGTCCAGGGCGACCATAGAAAGTAACCGCCCAGCGCGTCGGCCAGGGCGGAACCCACACCGCCGGCCAGGCCGCCGATGCGCCCGCCGAAGACAAGGGCGATGGTGAACAGCATCGCGTCCCCGAGATTGATGTACCCCTGCGTGGCCGGAATGGGAATCCGGATGATCAGCGTCGCCAGGGTTGTCAACGCAATGGCAAGTGCAGTCAACGTAATGTTCCGAACGGTCACGGAAGCCATAGGGTAACCTGTCCCTGCCAGTGGTACAGCATCAGGTACACCAGCACACCGGTAACGGACACGTACAGCCAGATCGGAAGGGTCCACCTGGCCAGGGGCGCGTGGCGCTCGAACTGACCTTTCAGCGCGTGGCGCAGAGTCAGCACGACCATCGGTACGATAGCCGTCGCCAGGATCGTATGGCTGATGAGAATGGTGAAATAGACGTAGCGCGTCCAACCCTCACCGGTGAAGGGCGTGCTGCCGTGGTTGTAGTGGTAAACCAGGTAGCTCGCCAGGAACAGGGTCGACGCCGCGACCGCACCTAACATGCAGATCCTGTGCGCGGCAATCCTGCGTTTCCTGATGTTTAAATAACCCGCAACCAGGAACATTGCACTGGTCGTGTTCAGGCAGGCGTTCACCAGGGGCAGATCGGAGATCTCCAACATGTCAGCGGGTTCTCCTCCCGAACGGTTCCGCGTCCACATAGGCAGTAGTTACCGCACGTCGAAGCGACCTCAAGTCCCGGTGCAATTCCATCATGGACTCAAACCTTGTCGTAGGCCATCGCCGAAAACTGAACCACCAGAAACACCAGGGACGCAAAAAACAGGTTCCGCGCCGACGCCTGGGTCCGGGTCACGGTCAGGTGGATGGCGAAAGCGAGCAGTCCCAGTCCGGCCGCCAAGGCCGCGTAGAAATACAGGACCCCGGCGATGCCGAGAATGGTCGGGACAAGACTGAAGGCGGTCAAAGCCAGGCAGTTGATCAGGATCTGCACACTCGTGAAACGGCCGTCTGGATCCACGGTGGGCAACAGTTGAAATCCGCCGCGGGCATAGTCTTCGCGGAATAGCCAGGCCAGCGCGAGGGCGTGGGGCATCTGCCATAGAAATAGGATGGCGAATAAAACGCCTGCTTCCAACCCCAGTTCGTTTCGGGCCGCCGCCCAACCGGTCACCGGAGGCAACGCTCCAGGTACGGCGCCGAATACGGTCGACAGCGTAGTTCGGTGCTTGAGCGGGGTGTAGAGAAATAGGTAGGTGGCGGTGATCGCCGCGGTGACCACGCTGCTCAGCACGTTGACTACCAGTGCCAGGTAGAGCAGTCCCACCGCCGTGATGCCCACGCCGAACCAGAGCGCCTGGACGGGTCGCAACTTGCCGGCGGGGAGCGGACGTTTCCGGGTCCGTTGCATCAAGGCGTCCCGGTCTCGTTCCATGAACTGGTTGAGGGCGAGCGTGCCTCCGGCCGCCAGGGTGGTTCCAGCCAGTGTATGCAGCAACTGCAGCCAGTCCACCGGTCCGTCGGTCCCCAAGTAGAACCCGACACAGGTGGTAAGCACCAGCATGACGACCAGGCCGGGCTTGGTTAACGCGATGAAATCCTTCATGGACAGTGGCCCCCTGGGCCTGACGACCTGCCGCAAGAGCGTTTTCGCGTGGAAGCGAGCCGGATATGGTTACCGTGCCGGGCCGATCCCTGTTTCGCAGCTTAACCGGAAGACCAACCTGGTCAGCAGGATCAGACCGATACGTTCAAGGTGAGCAGGACCAGGCCCAGGAGCACCGCCGCGGCAAAAAGCACGACTCCCACGATGCCCGAAGCCCGGGATTTGAATCCGATACTGCCGTCTTCCAGGACGCGGGGTTCCAGTAGCCTGACCGCGTGGTGAACGATAAGCGCTATTACGATCAGGAGCTTGACGGTCATGATGGCTTCGTAACCCGGAGGAAGCAGTGGGTAAAGCTCCGGCTGGGTCGACATCGCGCGCGCGGCCAGTGCCTCGATGATTCGGTTATACAGACTGAATGAACCGCTCACGACAAGGATGATGATAGCCATCCAGGAAATGCGCCGGAATATAGCGCCGGTCTTACGCATGATTTCCACGCGTTCCTCCGAGGCCCTGCCTGACCGGAGTACCGGTGTAAGTGCGATCAGGACGTAGAAGAAACCTCCTGCCCACAGTACAACACCCAGGACATGCAGCCACATCCACAAAAGTTTTGTATCTAGCATCATGTGCCGTCTTCCTCCCGTACTTGCGCGGACCGGGTTCCCACTGCTAAACCACGCGCTCCAGTCCATGGCCGAAGGTTTCTAAAGGATGCACTCAGAACACCCACAAAATGACCGTGGTCCAACGTCGTTGTCAATCACTTTTTAGCCCGCCAGGACCCTCCTGAAGTCCGGTGAAAGCAGTTGACAGAACCCTTCTTCCGGCTATAATAGCTGCATGCTGTCCGGGTATTCGCGAGGTGCCCGAATCACGACGAAACAGGGATTCGATTGGCGGTCATGCGACAGTCCGGCCGAAACGCCCATTACCTTGTCGGTCAAGATATCGGCGGCACCAAGCTGGCCGTGGTCATTGCCGATTGGGACGGGAACATACTGCACAAGATCCGGCGACCGACCGAAGCGGAACGGGGTCCGGAAGCCGTGGTGGCGACCCTGGTGGACATGTCCCGCGAAGCCATGGCGCGTACTTCCGTCAACCCCGCGGACGTGGCCGGCGTAGGCGTAAGTTGCGGCGGTCCACTGGACACGGAAACGGGTGTGGTCTACGCGCCACCCAATCTGCCGGGCTGGGACGAGGTACCGCTGAAAGCGTGGCTCGAAAGAGAACTGTCGCTGCCGGCGTTTGTTGAAAACGACGCCAACGCCGGCGCCTTGGCGGAGTGGTCTTTTGGGGCCGGTCGCGGCTTTCGCCACATGGTGTACATGACAATGAGCACCGGTATCGGCGGCGGCATCATACTCGACGGCAGGCTGTACCGCGGCCCGAATGACACGGCCGGCGAAGTGGGACACATGACCATCGTCGAGGACGGACCGTCCTGCGGTTGCGGCAAGCGCGGCTGCCTGGAGTCGTTGTGTTCGGGACCTTCGATCGCCAGGAGGGCCCGGGAGAAGGCGCGGACGACACCCGGTACGCTCATGGTTGAACTGGCGGATGGCGCCCTGGAACGCATCACGGCGGAAACCGTAATGGAAGCGGCCCGCAAAAACGATCCTGCAGCACGGGAAATCGTGGACGACACGGCCCGGTACATGGCCGTCGGACTGGGGAACATCGTAAATATCCTGAATCCGGAAATCATCGTCATAGGCACCATACTGGTCAAGGCCAGGGATCTTCTGCTGGAACCCATTCGAAGCTACCTGCGGAGCGAAACCTGGTCCCGGGTGTACGACACCGTGCGGGTCGTGCCCGCCGGACTCGGAGACACCGTGGGCGATCTTGCCGCCATTGCCGTGATCAGGCAGGCGTTGCAGTTCGAAGGGAGAGTATAGGGCATTGGACTGGAACGCGATGGGGCGGGAAGCCGTACAGTTGCTCAGCGAGTATCTCCGGATCGACACGACGAATCCGCCCGGCAATGAAGACCGCGCGACAGCCTTCCTCAGCCGTATCCTGTCCGAAGAAGACATTGATTGCCAGGTGCATGAATCCGCCCCTGGCCGGTCCAACCTCTACGCGAGGTTGAAAGGAGACGGTTCGAAGCGGCCCGTGGTTCTGCTGAGTCACAGCGACGTGGTTCCCGCGGACCGTGCCTACTGGTCTGTCGATCCTTTCGGCGGCCTGGTCAGGGACGGCTATATCTGGGGGCGAGGCGCGTTGGACATGAAGAATCTGGGCATCACGGAATTGGTGGTGTTCCTCGCGCTGCACCGAAATCGTTTTCCACTGAAACGGGACGTCATTTTTCTCGTGACCGCCGACGAGGAAGCGGGAGGATCGGCCGGCGCCCGCTGGATCACCCGAAACCGTCCGGACCTCGTGGCGGACGCGGAATTCCTGATCAACGAGAGCGGAAAAGGACGCCTGGAGAATGGCAAGGCCATCTATTCCATCGATATTACCGAGAAATCGCCCTGCTGGGTACGCCTGGTCGCCCGCGGAGAACCCGGGCATGGTTCCCGTCCCAAGCCCCATTCCGCCGTGAACCGGCTCATCCGCGCCCTGAACGCCATCATGGAATACAAGCCGCCGATCAGGATGACGGACGCGGCCGAGCGCTACTTCGAAGGTATAGCGCACCTGCAGAAAGACGGCTATCGCCAGCGTTTCACCCGTATCCGCGAGTCCGTCCGGGACAGCAGGTTCCTGGCGGACCTGATTCGAAACCAGCACCATGCGGCGATTCTCCGCAACACTATCTCGATAACCATGTTGCAGGGAAGCGATAAAATCAATATCATACCTCAGACGGCGACAGCAGAATTGGACTGCAGGCTGCTGCCGGGGGAAGAACCCGCAAACTTCGTTCGCGAGTTGAAACGGGTGGTGGGCGACAACGGGATCGAGATGGAAACCATATTGAACTTCGGCAATTCGTCATCGCCCTTCGATTCCCCCCTGGTAGACTCGGTCCGCGAGGTCGTGTCCCGGTACCATGCCCAAGTGGACGTCGTGCCGAACATACTTTCCGGGTTTACGGACAGTCACTACTTCCGCGATCTGGGGATTCATTGCTACGGCTTCATGCCCTTTCTGTTGATCGACGACGACCTTCGCCGCATCCACGGCAACGACGAACGCATCTCCGTGGAGAACATGGAACGGGGTCCGAGGATTCTTTACGATGTAATTGAAAAACTATGTGGCTGATAAAGGATACAGGAGACATCTATGGAAGCGATTCGCATTTACGAATTCGGCGATCCGGGTGTAATGAAACTGGAAACCTGCGCGGATTTCCAGGTGGGTGGCGGGCAGATACTGGTCGACATACAGGCCGCCGGCATAAACCCTGTGGACACCTATATCCGCGCGGGCACCTATGCCATGAAACCCGATCTGCCCTTCACGCCGGGCATGGACGGCGCGGGAACGGTAGCCGCGGTCGGCGACGACACGGCCCATGTCTCCGTAGGCGACCGGGTGTACCTGGCCGGTACGCTTACCGGTTCCTATGCGTCCCAGGCCCTGTGCTCAGCCAGCCAGGTGTATCCGCTGCCCGATAACGTTTCCTTCGCGCAAGGTGCGGGGATTTACATCCCGTATGCGACGGCCTGGCGAGGCCTCTTTCAGCGGGCGGAAGGCCGGGCGGGCGAGACCGTGCTGGTGCACGGCGCCAGCGGCGGCGTGGGCATCGCGGCCGTACAGCTTGCCCGGGCCGCGGGCATGTCGATCATCGGCACCGCCGGTTCGGAGCGGGGCGAGGAACTCGTGGCGGAACAGGGCGCTCATCACGTGGTCAACCATCATGACGCCGACTACACGGAACAGATCATGGATCTCACGGGCGGCCTGGGTGTGGACGTTATCATGGAAATGCTGGCCAACGTCAACCTGGACAAAGACCTGAATTTGCTGGCCTATGGCGGACGGGTCGTCATCATCGGCAACAGGGGCGTCATCGAGATCAATCCGCGGGACGCGATGGCGCGGGACGCCAGCATCCTGGGCATGGTCCTGCTGCTGGCCTCGCCGGAAGACCTGGCCGCCATCCACGCCGGGTTGTACGCCGGACTGGAAAACGACACGCTCAACCCGGTGGTGGGAACGGAGTTTCCACTGGCAGACGCTGCACGGGCCCATGTCGCCGTCATGGAAGCCGGCGCTTATGGAAAAATCGTCCTGATACCCTGAGTCCGCGGCACGAACCGTGCGTTCACGCCGCGAACCGGCGCACAAAGGAATCCGCCATGGCAAATCCTCTCATTCAACTCGAACGACATGGCCAGAGCTTCTGGCTGGACAACATCAGCCGCGAACTGATCTATTCCGGCCGGTTGAGGAAACTGATCGAGGAAGATAGGCTGAAAGGCATGACCTCGAACCCGGCCATCTTCGAGAAGGCTATCGCCGGCAGTACGGACTACGATGACGACATCGAGCGACTGGCGGGGCAGGACAGGACCGCCATGGAAATCTACGAGGCCCTGGCCATTTCGGATATCCGGTTGGCTGCAGACCATTTGGCCGCCGTATATGACGCGACCGATGGCGGCGACGGCTACGTGAGCCTTGAGGTTTCCCCTGAACTGGCCGATGACACGGCGGGTACGATCGAAGAAGCCCGTCGTCTCTGGAAAACCGTGGACCGTCGGAACGTCATGATCAAGGTGCCGGCGACGAAGGCGGGCATACCGGCCATGAGGCAGCTGATCGGCGAGGGGTTGAACATCAACATGACGCTGATGTTTTCCAGGGACGTGTACGAGGCGGTGGCCGAGGCCTATGTCAGCGGGTTGGAGGACCGTCTTGCCGCTGGCGGGCAGATAAGCGGTATCGCAAGCGTGGCCAGTTTCTTCATCAGCCGGATCGATACGCTAGTCGACGCCTTGCTGGCCGAACACTTGGATCGATGTACCGACCCGGCGGAACACGCTATGGTACGGGAATTGATCGGCAGGATCGCCATCGCCAACGGAAAAATGACCTACCAGCGCTACAAGGCGCTATACGCGACAACGCGCTGGAGCGCATTGGCTGAAAAGGGCGCCAGGACCCAGCGGCTCCTCTGGGCCAGTACGAGTACCAAGAACCCCGAATACCGGGACGTACTGTACGTCGAAGAACTGATCGGAAGGGACACCATCAATACCCTGCCCGATGAAACGCTGAACTCCTTCCGCGATCACGGGCGCCTGTCCGATACGCTGGAAGCGGATGTCGACGAAGCCGCGTCGATCATGGTCAACGTCGAGAAAGCCGGCATTTCGATGAACGGGGTCGCGGACCAACTCGTCGAAGAAGGGGTGAAGAAATTTGTGGACCCCTTCGTTAAACTGATCGACGCCATAGAACGGAAACGGTTGCAGCCGGCCTAGTCAACGGCTGAAATCGAGGCATTGGAAACCGGAGACGCCCTGGGCGAGCCACGGGTTCGCCGGTGCCCGGGAGGAATGCATGCAACTGGGCATGGTCGGACTCGGTCGGATGGGCGGCAACATGACGCGGCGGTTGTTGCGTGGCGGCCACGAAGTCGTCGTGTACGACCGCAGCATCGAAGCGGTCCGCCAGATGGAAAAAGAAGGCGCCACGGGCGCCTTGACGCTGCACGACCTTGTAGCCGGTCTCCACACGCCCCGTACGGTCTGGGTCATGGTGCCGGCCGGTGACGCCACCGAAAAGGCCATCGACGAACTGGTCGATCTTCTGTCTCCGGGCGATACCGTCATCGACGGCGGAAATACCTATTTCAAGGACGATGTCGCCCGCGCGGATAAGTTGTCCGCCAGGAAAATGCATTACATCGACGTGGGTACCAGCGGCGGCGTGTGGGGACTCGAACGGGGCTATTGCATGACCATAGGGGGCCCGGCGGAGATCGTCGAACACCTGGACCCGCTGTTCAGGGCGCTGGCTCCCGTTCCCGGTCTGGACGACGCTCCAGGCTCGGACGGCGCTCCAGGTCCCGGTCTGGACGACGCTCCAAGCTCGGACGACATCCCAGGATCGAGGGCCCGGAGCGGATACGTGCACGTGGGACCGGCAGGCGCCGGGCACTTCGTCAAGATGATCCACAACGGGATCGAATACGGCATGATGCAAGCCTTTGCCGAGGGACTGGAAATCCTGCGCGAAGCGGCGTCCGACCGCGTGGACCCGCGCCATCGATACGACCTGGACATGCACGACATAGCCGAGGTGTGGCGACATGGAAGCGTGGTCAGTTCCTGGCTGCTGGACCTGCTTGAAATCGCGCTGAGGGAGGACCGGAGCCTTTCGGCCTATTCCGGATACGTGCAGGACTCGGGCGAGGGCAGGTGGACGGTACAGACGGCCATCGAGGAAGACGTGCCCGCCCACGTGCTCACGGCTTCGCTCTTTACACGGTTCCAGTCGCGGCAGGATAATTCCTACGCTGCGCGGGTGCTTTCGGCCCTGCGCCACCAGTTCGGCGGTCACGTGGAACAGAAGAAAACCGGGGGAGAACCATGATCCAGATCGCTCCATCCATCCTATCCGCGGACTTCACCCGCCTGGCCGATGAAGTCCGGGCCGTGGAACGAGCCGGCGCGGACCGGATTCATGTCGATGTAATGGATGGCCGGTTCGTACCCAACATATCTATGGGACCCTTCATCGTCGAGGCCATCGACTCTCTCACGGACCTGCCGCTGGAAGCCCACCTGATGATCGAGGATCCGGACCGGTACATCGATGTCTTCATGGACGCCGGAGCGGACGTTATTATCGTGCACCAGGAAAATACGCCCCACCTCCACCGCGTGGTGCAGTCCGTCAAGGAGAAGGGGAAACAGGCCGGGGTCGCCCTGAATCCGGCCACACCCGCCCACGTCCTCGACGACGTCATCGAAGAACTCGACCTGGTTCTGGTCATGTCCGTCAACCCGGGGTTCTCGGGACAGCGGTTCATCGAAACCGTGCTGCCGAAGATCCGGCAGGTCCGCAAGACCATTGCAGAC
Organism: bacterium; assembly: GCA_965225915.1. Lineage (GTDB taxonomy): Bacteria > JAAXHH01 > JAAXHH01 > JAAXHH01 > JAAXHH01 > JAAXHH01. Next base: position 2,335,971 of record OZ245326.1, on the reverse strand, counting down.
CGGGGGATTTCCTGCGATCTTGAGGTGGACGGCGGCGTAAACGCCGATACCGCGCCGGCCGTCGTGTCGGCAGGCGTGAACGTCCTGGTGGCCGCCACAGCCGTATTCAAGCATCCGGACGGCGTCGCAGAAGGCATACGAATACTGCGTGACGGCGCCTGACGTATGCGCGACGCCTCACGTTCCGGGTCCGGTGCGCTGCGCGAGGGCATGTGACATCGTAGCCCGCCCGGGTATTCCCCATCTCGTAACGGCAACCGTGCTCTATCCCGTCAGACCACTGCCCTTTTCCATGTTCCCTTGTAGTAGCGTTTAAGGGTGAGCAGGCCCTGCAGTACGCTCGCGGCAAGCCAGGCGATCCAGATGCCTTCCACATCCAGCCCGAGGGGAAAGGCCAGGATGTAGGCGAACACGAGCATGATGCCCCACTGGGAGATCAGGGTGTAGTAGAGCGATGGCCGGGTATCGCCGCCTCCGGCCAGCACGCCGCTCGCCACGATGGACAGCGCGGAAAACACTTGGGCTATAGCGAAGAAACGCAACATGACGGAGCTGATTCCAAGGACCGTTTCGTCCGTCGTGAATACGGCCGCGATCGCGTTGGCGAACAACCAGATCAACGTCGATCCGGCCGCAATCAGGATCATGCAGAGCAGGATCGTCTGTCCACCGTACTGTTCGGCCGACCGGATCTGCCGCCCGCCGAGTTTCTGCCCGACCAGGGAGGTCGCCGCGACCGAGAACGCCAGGGCGGGCATAATCGCGAACAGGCGGATCTGAAACCCCATGGTCAGGGCCGCTATGGCGGCCGTGGGCTGGTTGACACCTGCTACCACGCGGTAGATGAGCACGCGGGCGCCGTTTCGGAAGAAGCCGGAGGCGCCTGAGGGCAGGCCGATGTCGAGCATGCGGGACATGATGCTCCAGTCAGGTTTTACGCGCCAGTTCCGCGAGAGGCGCACCTGCCCGCGGCCCCGGACCAGGATCGACAAACCGATGACGCATCCCGCCAGCCGGGAGATGATCATGCCAACGGCCGCGCCAGCCACGCCCAGTTCGGGTAGTCCCCAAGCGCCGAAGATGAACCCGTACGAGATCACGCATTTCACGATAATGATGATAACGGAGATTTTCAGCGGTGTGCGGGTATCGCCGACGCCTCCGAAGATGGCGCTCATCACGTAGTTCAGGATCATGAAGACCATGCCGGCGAAGTAAAGTCTCAAGAAGAGGATGCCGTGGGTCAGCACTTCTTCCGGGGCGCCGAGGAGGATCAACGCGGGCCTGGTAAGCACGATACTGACGCCCGACAGGCCCAGGGCCAGGCAAGTGCCCATCAGGAGCGCCTGCTGGCCGGTCCGGCTGACGTCCCCGTGTCTTCCGGCCCCGTGGTACTGGGCCACCAGCGTTCGCGTGCCGCCGGTGATCGAAATGGCCATGACCATGACGATAAACACGATCTGCCGGCTCATGCCGATGGCGGAGATCGCCGCGGGACCCAGGAGTCCCACCAGGTAGATGTCTACAAGACCTTCAGTGGCGTCGATCAGCGAAGCGACGACGACGGGCCAGGCAATAGCCCAGACGTGACGGAGGACCTGGGAAGGTGGGACCTCGTCGGCCGGTTTCGGGGAAACGGCGGTATGGTCGGGCATGGCGTTCAATGTATGCCCGCCGGAACGAAGCGGCAAGGCAATTAAGCGCAAGGGCGGACCCTCCCAAGTTGTTGTGTTCGTGGTAGATAAGAAAACAGATGACAGGATAAACAGTATACCGTATATGTATCCTGATACGGGTATGCAACCCGAAAACGGACTCTCGAAACAAGATGCACTCATAGCGCAGGAGGCATGAAGATGCGTGGGATGCGAGTAGCGTTCTTTTCAACCGGACCCTGGCTGGCAGTTGCCCTGGTTCTGACCGTCCTGATGTCGTGCGGCAAGAAGGACCCGGTATCACCCGATCCGCCTGATCCGCCCGAAACACCCGCGCTGAAGATCGGCCTGTTGATCGATCTGACCGGGGGAGGTTCGGAACACGGGATTCCCATGCGACGGGGATTCGAAATGGCGATCAAGCACATCAACGAGGAGGGTGTGCTGGGAAAACCGGTGATGAGTCTCGTGGCCGATACGGGACTGGATGCCGAAAAGGCCGTCTCGAAGGCGAGGGGCCTGGTGGAGACTGATAGTGTCCACGCGATCGTGGGGGCCTGGGCCAGTTCTTCGACGCTGGCCATCGTGGAAAACGTGACGGCCGAGGCAGGCATTCCCACCATCTCGCCTGCCTCGTCTTCCCCCATGCTCACGGACGCGATGGACAACGATTTCCTGTTCCGCACCACCCTGTCCGACCATGACCAGGGACCCGTTCTTGCCAAGATTACCCTCGAACAGGGGTTCGGCAACGTGGGCCTCATCTACCGCGACGACGTATGGGGCCGGGGCCTGGCGGATGCCTTCGAGAACGAATGGGAGGGTAAACTCGTAAGGGTCGCCGTCGATCCCGCCCAGACCACTTTTGTGGATGAATTACAGGAAAGCGTCCGGCAAGACGCGCAAGCGCTGGTCGTCCTCGCCTTTCAACCCCAGCAGGAAAACATTGTACGCGAGGCTATAGATAAACGCCTTTACAAGTATTTCATCTTCGGACCCACCGGCCGCAGCCTGGATCTGCTCCGGTCGATCGGTACGGAGCACCTGGCGGGAATGCGAGGCACCTCGCCCGGCGCTGCGCAGGACACTCCGTCCGCGCTGGCCTGGGAGAATGCCTACAAGAGCGCCTATGGAAATCCCCCGCCATACCCCTATGTGAAACAGGCTTACGACGCGACCGTGGCGCTGGCCCTCGCCGCCCAGGCGGCGGGCAGCGTGGAAGGGACCGCCATCCGCGACAAGCTGCGCAGCATCGGCAGGCCGCCCGGTGAACTCGTCATCGCCGAGGCGGGCAGCATCGCGAATGGTTTAAGAATCCTGGCCAATGGCGGCGAGATCAACTACGAAGGCGCGGCCATGCCCCTGGACTGGGACGAGAACGGCGACCTCGCCGCCGGATTCGTGGCCGTCTGGCAGTTTACCGAGGCCGGATCGATCGAAGTAATCCGGGTCGTCCCGTTCGCCCATTGAGCCTGGCGACGCGACTGGACAGCGAAAAGGGGGCCGCGAATGCAACCCCCTCTGCCTGGTATGCTTGTCTGGTATGACCCCAACGGGATTTGAACCCGTGTTGCCGCCGTGAAAGGGCGGTGTCCTTGGCCAGGCTAGACGATAGGGTCGCGTTCCTCCAAAGCCGTCATAAAATAGGCGACGGCACCTCGTAGCGCAAGCCTTTTTTACCCTTCGTAACCCATGTCCTTCCATACACTCAGGGCGTACGGGACGTGCTCCGGGTCCGGGTCGCGATGGCCGAGAATGCTGGGCGGAGGCTGTCCCGGTCCGGCATGCCTGGGCCAGGGCGACCAGTGATCGTTCGCCCATGGTTTTCGGGTGGTCTCGTCCCTGAAATCGGGTACTTCGAAGGGGCGCCCGTCTTCCAGCGCGCTCTTCCAGGCCAGTATACCCACCGAGGACATGGCCACGCCGCGGTACACGTCCAGGAAGGGCTGCTCGCCCGAACGGATGGCCCGGGCGAAATGAAAGCTGGTCCAGAAGTCGCCGCCGCCGTGACCGGCCTGGCGGGCGAGATCTCCGTGCTCGGGCCAGTCGGGCTGATAGACCCGTTCCGCTTCCTCGCCGGGTTCCACGTGCCACGGCTCATGCCACACCCGCACCTCTCCCGGGCCAAAGTAGCCTGGTCCACGGGTGATCTCCATGGCCCCGCGTTCACCGTGCATGCGGTACCAGTTGCTGTGACCGGGAAGGCTGAGCCCGAAGAGCCGGAAGACCGCGCCGTTATCCATGCGGCAGAGGATGACGGAACCGGGATCTCCCCTCCGCAGGGTGAGCGTGCGCGGCGGGCGGGCGATGGACAGGGCGTTGACGCTGACCGGCCGCGTATCGGTGATGTACACCAGCGGGGCCAGGGCGTGGGTGCAGTAATAGGTGGACGGCGTCCAGGCCCTCCAATGGTCAAAACCCGGCGAAATCCGCAGGCTGTCCTCCCGGGACATGGGATGGTTGTACTCGCCTTCGGCATAGGTAACTTCGCCGATCTCTCCCTCGTGGTATAGCCGGTGCATTTCCTGGTTGAAGACCGTGTAGGGGTAGTTCTCGGCCAGCATGTAGATCAGGCCGGTTTCCTCCACGGCGCGGCAAAGCGCGACCCCTTCGGCCAGGGTGGCGTTCGAGGCCGTCTCGCTCATGACGTGCCTGCCCGCACGAAGGGCCTTTATGGCGAAAGGCGCGTGTTCGTTGAAGTAGTTGGCCAGGACGACGGCGTCCATGTCGTGGGTGAGGAATTCGTCGTAGTCGGTGTACGCGGCGACGGAGAGGTCGCCGGCCAACCGATGCAGCCGCTCCTCCCAGATGTCGCACAGCGCGACGAGTTTCATGCCCACTGCGCCGGACGCGCTTTCTGCAAAACTCTTTCCGCGACCCACGCCCACCACGCCGACACGGATCGGTTTGTCCTTCATGGAGTTTCCTTTACGAGAGGCCCATTAAGCCGGGAATATCCGTCAGCCGCCGGATGGAGGGAAGACGATAGCGTCCGAACTTGTCGTATCGGTCAATGAGGAGGGCGTCCAGGCCGATTCGTTCCGCGGGCAGGATGTCCTCATCGGGATAGTCCCCGACGTACAGGATGCGGTCGATCGGGGTTTCCGCGCGACGTATAGCCATGCGGAAGATCTTCTCGTCGGGCTTTTCGCAACCGACTTCCGCGGAAACGACGAGGAAGGAGAAGTACCGGTCCAGGTCGAACCGCTCCAGGACGAGGGACAGGTGCTCTGACCAGTTCGATAGCACGCCGAGTCGCACGCCGCGCCCCTTCAGCATTTCCAGCGTGGGACGGACGTCGCTGTACACGTCGAGGTACCTGCCGTCCTGAAACCGGTCGTAGTACTTCCGCAGTCCAGGCAAAAGGTCGCCCTCGACGCCCGCCGCGCTTAAAACCTGGGCGTAGAGATCCAGAAAGTACTGCCTCGTCTGGTCCGGGGTGCTCATGCGTCCTTCGCGAAGCCGGAACCGGGGCTCCTCCATGGCCTTAGACAGCGCCGCTTTTGCCTGGTCCAGCGTGATCGCGGTTCCGAGTTCCCCGGCCGCTACGACGAAGAACTCCTCGAAGAAATCGGGGGATTCCCGACCGATGAGCGTACCCGCCGCGTCGAAGATCACGGTATCGTAGAACATGGTGGATCCGTACCGCCCTTCGGTCACTCCGCGGGCATGCCCCATTTTTCGGTGGCGAGTTTTTTAACGGCAGGATTTACGAGGCCGTCGTCGGGCCAGCTCCCGCTGAGAATGGTGACGAGCTGTTTACCGGCCTTTTTAAAGCGCTCTACACCGCCCCTTTCTGACGCGGAAGCGTAGTGGGGCGTGAGGACCACCTGTTCCATCTTCAACAACGGGTTGTCCCTATCCGCCGGTTCCTGCTCCAGGACGTCCAGCCCCGCGCCGGCGATCCATCCCTCCTGGAGGGCCTTGATCAGAGCCTTTTCGTCCACGACCTTGCCGCGGCCCGTATTGATGAAGTGGGCGGAGGGCTTCATGTTCCGGAAATCCTGCTCCCCGATAATGTGGTGGGTACCCGGCGTGAGGGGCACGTGGCAGGAGACGAAATCGGATTCCTTGAAGAGCGTTTCCTGGTCCACCATGGTCACGCCCCAGGGATCGGCGGCAGCCTGACTGACAAAGGGGTCGCAGGCGATGATTCTGAGATCGAACCCGGCGGCGATCTTCGCCATGGCCCGGCCGATATTCCCGAAGGAAACCAGGCCGATCGTCTGTCCGTAAAGGTGCTGAATTCCGGCCCGATTAACGGGAGTTCCCTCGACCATGGACCGATTGATCGGCATCAACTGGCGGGCCAGCGCGAGCAGCAGCACCATCGCGTGCTGCGCGACTTCCCGCTCAAAGATCCCCTGAATGTTGTAGACGATGATGCCCCGTTCCGTGGCCGCCGCCACGTCGATGAAATCCACGCCGATCCCGCCCGCACCCACGACGCGTATGCGCTCAGGCAACTGCTCCACGACTTCACGGGGATACGTCAGACCGCCCTGGGTGAATCCGTCCACGTCCCGAGCGACATCCAGCATCTCCTCGATCGTTTGATACGGCCGGATCTTCAGATCGGCGCCAATGGTTTTCAGTTCGTCCCGGATGTATTGATTGTTACCCGGATGATCGGGATCACCGGGCGCGAGAATGGTGAATCGAGCCATGCAGACTCCTTCGGATGGGGGTATCGAGTGATTTTAACGAATGGATTCTACATAGTACAGAAATGCAAGAAGTGACTAGATCGTAGATTTCCGTCTAAAATCGAAATTCAGACTGAAGTAGTACTCAAATGTTGTACCGTCCTTGACGACCCGCGACAGTAACGTTAATACATTAAGAACGTATTTAAATTTTGATGTTCAGTATAAGATACTCAGCATCAGGCCGTCTTAGTCTATGGGACACTTTACCAGGATCTGTGGATAAGTTCCTGGGATCTTTACATCAGATCCTAGTTGCTCATTCCAATGCAGTACTCGAATCCGAAGGACGGGATTTTAACGGCAGTGATGATCCAAATGTAGCTTCCATTACTGCCGTTTGTGATAAAATCATAATGAGAGGAAATCCGACTCTCGTAGATGCCGACTTCGAACATGCCCTAATCTCTGGTCCAGTAAAAGACTTTTTTAAGTGTGTAGAATCTGAGCACAGTTCAGATATAGGTTATCGATTTAAACACTCGCTGTTACCCAAGAGCAGCAATGAATTGTTGAATGCTGTCAATGATTTACTGAATCTGCCATACAGAAGCGAAGACAGTTATTCAAAGCAGCCACTCCCACTAGATTATATAGAGTTAACAAGCGACGATGAAGATCTATTCTACGATAAGCTCTGTGCGGCTTTGGAGCCACTGGGACTACATCAAATACACAGACAGGTATCGAAGATCTAACTTCCACTCGAGATGCCTGATTTAAAAGAGAACCGCGTTGAAATACAGGTCGTGTCAAATTTTTTGAGGTGGATGGTTCACAACACAGATGCAAAAGATAAGCGTGATCAAATCCTTCGATGCTGGCTGGAACCATGTATAAGACATCAACAGTTCGCACAACTGTGCTAGTGCTGGTAACGATTGCCGTCAGATTCTTTCTCCAAACTACGTTTCAGATCATCCAAACATCCATTATGCACAATGCCGCGTTTTTTACCATACTCATTCCACTTGCAGTACATCGATCCTAACGAAGCTCTATTTTCATGACCGACTCCGCACTGACCAGGAACAGCGTATACTTGTACTGGAGGTATTCCGTTACTGAGAAGCAATGCGAATGCTGATCGTATCCACATCCTATCTCCCAAGACCCCACCTGTCATCAAATTGGATGTAATTGGTGACAATGTCCTACCAGAAATATGCCCATACACGTAATATCACCGCTTGGTAAATATGACCTGATTTTGTCTGACCTATTGAACGCCAACATTTCTACAATTTCCCTCTGGATTGTTCGGATTAGAAACGGGGTCGGCTTACGTACTGACCGTAAACTACGCGTTAGCATACAACTTTCCCGGTTAGTTAACTCCTTAAATGGTAACGATTCTGAAGCTGTCGTATCTGATGTATCGGAAAGACAGCGATACGCACTGCGATTTATGTTGCAATTGATGTTTCGAAAAAGAGACTACCGTGACGGTCAACTACTCGCCATTTCCAGGTTACTACATAGGATGGATACAGTGGTATTATTGCCTACTGGTGGTGGTAAGTCACTGATCTATCAGTTGTGTGGAATGTTGCTCCCAGGAATGACTATCGTTATCGACCCAATCATATCGTTGATGGCTGATCAAATCGCTAATTTAAAAAAGACTGGAATTGATTTACTTGGCGAAGTCTCGAGTACACAGATGGCAAGAGATAGAATCTCTATTATTAAGGATATGAGTGAGGGGAGTTTAGCATTCGTTTTTGTTGCCCCTGAACGACTCCAGAGTGAAAGATTCCGCGATAGTCTCCGAACAAGATCCGGTATTTTTGCCATTTCGCTTGCAGTAGTGGATGAAGCGCATTGCATTTCAGAGTGGGGACACGACTTTCGTCCATCTTATCTACACTTACCGTTTAACCTGCGTAGGAATTGCTCAAACCATAAACAAGAAGCACCAACTGTAGTAGGATTAACAGGAACGGCATCTTTTGCCGTGCTAGCTGATATCCAAGCAGAGATGGACATAAACAACGAGGAAGCGATAATACTTCCCAAATCTTTCGATCGACCTGAACTAAGATTTCATGTTGAGACGGTCCCACGAAAAGAAAAAACATCGGCTTTGAAGCGATATAGGAACCAGTTTCTGCCACGCGATTTAAACGTAAATCCACAGAATTTCAATCAGTTACGTGGAAGAGATACGAATGGCGGTCTCGTTTTTTGTCGTCATGTAGACGGCGACCTTGGTGTTTCGAGCGTAGCGAAAGAACTTGGTCATGACAATATCTACGCTGGGAAACAACCTAAGAGTTATGTTGGTGACTGGAATGAACACAAGAAATCTGTACAAGCAAGATTCATTACCAATCGTGTACAGGAATTGGTTACGACCAAATCTTTTGGGATGGGAATAGATAAACCCAATATTCGTTACACAATTCATCATACAATGCCTGAGTCCGTGGAAGCATTTTATCAGGAAGCCGGTCGCGCGGGTCGAAATGGAAAACAGGACTATGCCCGCTGCGCAATCCTGTACCAATTGGAATGCTGCGTTAGAGATCTTCGATGAGTCGGATCATAAGAAAGCACATGGAGAAACTAAAGCTAATCAGTAGAGATAACCACGGTTCTTACAACCTCATATAAGGGTCTAGATCACTGACATTTCAACTATGGGAGGATCCGACGGACAAGTTACCCGCTGGTTCAACTGATACGTTTTGATCAAATTCACGGAAACGAACAACCATCAGGAAATTGAACGCAGTATCTATAGCTTGTGTTGCTTGGTGTAGTTGATGATTACGCAATCCAGTTCAAAGTAAGTGTTAACAGTGTAACATCTAGGGATATAGAGAAACATTTAATTCAATATCGTATGAAGTATCAATTTGAAGGAAATGCAGAATCGGTAGTAACGGGCATGCCGGTCGACTCTGTAACCAGCACTCTAAAGTACGCTATAGAATTAGTTATTAAATTTGTTTATAGTGAAATAGTAATTAAAAGAAAGCATGCAATTCGCACTATGGGTGAGATGTGCCGTGAGTTTAAAAACGATGAAGAATTTCGAGATGCTATACTCTCTTATCTTCAGGAATCAGAATACTCGGAAATACTTCGTACATGGCTCAATCGTCCATTTGACGAAATAGGTCTTGAAACAATTAAACAGCTTTTAAATGAAGTAGAAAACCTGGAACAGATTAAACGTTTGATTGGAACTTCGCGCAGAATGCTAGACGCAGCTCCAGATAATATCGCTCTCCATTTTCTGTCTGTCTGTTCTCGGATTCGAAATAACAAAGAGAGTGATAACAATATTGTTGACGAAGCTACCTCCTTTGTCAGGCACGTAATCCAACACCGTATTGATTTCGACGATACTTGCAGACTATTGGTTTCTCTAGTGGAGGAAGTTCACGCCTTTCGGAATGAATTAACTGTACCGATCTCTGATTCCATACTGCGCCGATATGGAGATACCTCGCTAGCCAGGGATCTACTGGCTAGCGAAAAGATTGCCTCAGTCCCAATAATCCGACATCATGCACTCGTGCTACTGGCAGCAAATGCACTCGAGACTGTTGAACATTCCGGCTTTTACCATACGCTGATCATGGAGCCCAAAGATGCCCGATGAAATCGATAAGATTCTTGAGGCTGAAGCAAGTATCCAAAAAATCGCAGCAGAATTGGCTCGATTGAAGAATGCAGCAACCCTGCTGGAAAATACTCAAAAACAAAACGAAATCGTACTTACCTCAGCGGAGACGGTAGTCAACGAAGTTCAGAATCTTATTGCGACATTCAAGGAAGTTGTATCAAATCTGTCCTCATTAAACATTAATCAACGATTGTCCGAATTGGAATCCCAGGTTAAGCAATTAGGTGATTTTACTCAGAAACATGCTGAGGATACATCCAAGGTGATAATGAAAACTGAGAAGAATGTAGATGAACTTAGAACTTCTACACAGGAAGCAGCCAAATACAGTACTAATGCGATGGATCTAATAAACGCAGGACAGGAAGATATCGATACGGAAGTAAAGAAGCTACATACGATCACTAAAGAATTCATCGGGAATACCACATCCTTATTGGAAGCTTCTGACGAAAAACTAACGAAGATCAACAACCTCCTTGTCCAGTTCACTCAAAAACGTGGGCTATTCTCCCTATTCAAGAAACGTAAATCATAGGTTTTTTTAAGCTTCCCCGAGCAGGTAGGCAGTTGTAGGTAAGTAGAATAGATGAAGCTTGGTTTATGTTCATCGAGATGAAACCCTTTGTACCATCCCGGAGGTATCCATGCACCCATTCGCACTTTTACTGACCAGTCTTTGCTTCGCCTTGCTGACCGCCGCGTGCGCGCCGGCGGAAGAGCCTTTGCCGGAAGAGCCTTTGCCGGAAGACCCCGTCGAACGCGCCAGGGCATTGCACGCCAAAGTTCCGCTGATCGACGGGCACAACGACCTGCCCTGGCAGTATCGCAACAAGGCGAACCGGGACGTGTGGGCCATGGATATCAACGAATCGCAACCGGAACTGCACACCGACATTCCCCGCTTGCGCGAAGGCATGCTGGGCGCCCAGTTCTGGTCTGTTTACGTACCCGCTTCCATGCAAGGGAAGGGGGCGGTGCGCGCGACCCTCGAGGAAATCGATATCGTGTACCAGATGATCGCGCGGTACCCGGACACGTTTCAACTGGCCACTACGGCCGACGAGGTGGAAGCGGCCTTCGCTGCCGGGAGGATCGCATCCATGATGGGCATGGAAGGGGGTCATTCCATCGATTCCTCCCTGGGCGCGCTCCGCATGTTTCATCGGCTCGGTGTCGGATACATGACGCTGACCCACAGCCGCAACGTTCCCTGGGCCGATTCGGCCACCGATACCGTGGCTGCCGATGGCCTGACGACATTCGGGGAAGACGTGGTGCGGGAGATGAACCGGCTGGGCATGCTGGTGGACCTGTCCCACGTCTCCCCGGCGACCATGCGCGATGCGCTCGAGGTGTCGGAAGCCCCGGTCATCTTCAGCCATTCCTCGTCGCTCGCCGTATGCAACCACGTGCGTAACGCTCCCGACGACGTCCTGGAACGCCTGGCGGAAAACGGCGGGGTGATCATGGTCACCTTCGTCCCCGCGTACATTTCGGAAGAAACGCGCCTGCACGGCGTGAAGCGCAGCGAGGAGCGAGACCGGCTCCAGGCGCTGCCCGAAAGTACGGATGAATCGATGGAATCCGCCATGGCCGCCTGGAACGAGGCCAATCCCACGCCGCCCGCCACGCTCTCCCAGGTGGCCGATCATATCGACCACATCCGGCAGGTGGCCGGAATCGATCACATCGGTATCGGCGGAGATTTCGACGGCATTTCCACGGTGCCGGAGGGGTTGGAGGACGTTTCCAGGTACCCCATGCTGACGGCCGAACTGATCCGCCGGGGATACACGGACGAGGATATCCTGAAAATACTTGGCCGCAACGTGTTGCGCGTGATGCGCAACGCGGAGGATGTGGCCGCCCGGCTGCAACAGGAGCGCAATCCCTCGGGCGCCCGCATCGAAGTGGCGGACGGGGAATAACCGCGGCGACAATGGGACCACGGGACGGGGAGTAACCGCGCCTATCACTGAAATTCCGGATGCGGAGGCTACCTCCCTCGACTGATTAGAGATCTATGAATCAAACCCAGATCAGGCAACTGCTCGAAGAGGTCCGATCGGGCGCCCTGTCGGTGGACGAGGCGTCCAGCAGGCTGCGGTCCATGCCCTTCGAAGACCTCGGATTCGCGCAGGTGGACCACCACCGGGCGCTGCGATGCGGGTTCCCCGAGGTGATCTACTGTACGGGGAAAACCGAAGAACAGGTGGCCGCGATAGCGGAAAGCATCGTCGCGTCGGGCAGTGACATGCTCGCCACGCGGGCGACCCCGGCCATGTACGAAGCCGTGGCCGCACGGTGTCCCTCGGCGGAGTACCACGAGGCGGCGCGTGCGATCGTGGCACAGGAAACCTGGCAGGACCTGGGCATCGGTGAGGTGCTGGTAGTCTCGGCTGGCACGAGCGACATCCCGGTGGCCGAAGAAGCCGCGGTGACCGCCAGGACCATGGGCAACCGCGTGGAACGCCTTTTCGACGTAGGCGTGGCTGGCATCCACCGTCTCCTTTCCCATCACGAAACCATCATGAGCGCGTCGGTGCTCATTGTCGTAGCGGGCATGGAGGGGGCCCTGGCCAGCGTGGTTGGGGGAATGGTCTCCAGGCCGGTGGTCGCCGTTCCGACGAGCGTAGGGTACGGCGCCAGTTTTAACGGCCTGGCGGCGCTTCTGGCCATGCTGAACAGTTGTGCTTCCGGCGTCACGGTGGTGAACATAGACGGCGGTTTCAGCGCCGGATACGCGGCGGGCCTCATCAACCGGAAGAACGAATAGGGACGGCGAGTCCATATGGCTGTGGCGGCTTACTTCGACCAGGTTACCGGGTTTACCGCGGACATGCTGCTCGGCGCGCTGATAGACGCGGGCGCGGACCGGGCAGGCCAGGCGGTCCGGAAGGAGATCGAAGCGGCCTTGAAACGGCACCATGGCGTGGACTGCGAGATCAGCGTGGAAGCAGGACAGGTCGACCGGACGCGGGTCGCCTACGCCTCCCTGTCGGCCGGCGGGGCATCCGTACCGGAGTCATTCCGGGCCATACCGGAAGCGGAGGACACCCCGGCTGGTGTGCTTATCCGTAAGGTGACCGCGCACCTCGAGAAGAACGTCAACGACCTTTGGGGGACGCGGGAACAGGTGCCTTCGGATGATGAGGTGGGCGGCCGTCAGGCGGCCGTGGGGATCCTCGCTCTTTGCAACGCCCTGCATCTTCACGGCATAGACGTCCTTTACCACGAAGCGCTGCCCTTCGCCGCGGGAATCGACCCCACGCCACCTCTCCACGCCGCCCTGATGCGGGGCGTCGCCATCCGTCCCGTTGACCGCGCCCCCGCCGACCTGGCGGGATGCGCCGTATTGACCGCGCTTTCGGCAGGTACGAAGAACGTGCCGGACATTACGTTGCGAAAAGTGGGCTATGGGGGGCATGGTACAGACCGTGAGCTAGGTGAACTGGTGCGCCTGTGCACCGGTGAAATCGCGCGGCCGGTCGATGATAACGAGTCCGTACAGATCCTGGAAACGGAGATTGACGATATGAACCCGCAGTTCTACGGCCACGTCGTGGACCTGCTGCTCGAATCCGGCGCGCTGGACGCGTTTCTTACGCCCGTGATCATGAAAAAAAGCCGGCCGGGCGTGCTGCTCACCGTGCTGTCCCCGCCTGCGCTGGCCAGCCGGTTGTCCGAACTGATCTTAATGGAAACGACAACCATCGGACTCAGAAGCTATCCCGCCTCCAGACGCGTCCTGCCCCGCCGCGAAACCACGGTCGAAACCCCCTATGGCGCGGTCCGGATCAAGGTCGTGCCGCTCGGGGATTCCCGCCGTTATACTCCCGAATTCGAAGATTGCCGACAGGCCGCTCGTAGGACCGGAATCCCGCTCGCCGACGTGTACGCGGCCGTCCACGAGGCCGCCGGTCGCATGGACCTGGACAATCTGCCGTGATCGTCGCCGAAAACGTAACCTTCCGTTATCATCTCCAGTCCGGAAACGATGTCCCCACGTTGAACGGGCTGTCCCTGGAGATCAGCGAATCCGAAAGCGTGGCCGTGATCGGACCCAATGGCTCTGGGAAAAGCACCCTGGCACGCTGTCTAAACGGGTTGATTGTGCCCCAATCGGGAAGAATCCTGGTTGACGGACTGGATACGGCCGATCCAGGGAACAAGTGGCAGATCCATCAACGGGTCGGGATGATTTTTCAGAATCCGGACAATCAGTTGGTCTCTACCACGGTGGAACGGGAAGTGGCTTTTGGTCTCGAGAACATCGGCCTGCCCACACCGGAGATTCACGAACGGGTCGCGTGGGCCCTCGACCGGTTTCACATGGCGAAATACCGCTATTACCCTCCCCACAGGTTGTCCGGCGGCGAAAAGCAGAGACTGGCCATCGCTTCTGTTACGGCGATGCGTCCACGGTACCTCATATGCGACGAGCCCACCTCCTCGCTGGACCCCGGCGACCGGCGGGACATCCTCGGCCTGCTCATGTCGATCGTGGATGAATACCGAATGAGTGTGGTATTCATCACGCAGTCTCCAGAGGAAGCCGCCCGGATGGACCGTATCGTCCTGGTAGCGGATGGGGAAGTCGTCGCTTCGGGTTCGCCGGAATCGGTTTATCTGGATTCGAAGGGGCTCGCGGAGCACGGACTCGAAGCGCCCCTGGCCAAGCGGCTGTCGGATGCCCTGCGTGCGCGCGGCGTCCAGGTGCCAGCCGGTACCGTCCATCCGGAATCCCTGGTACAATGGCTGTCAGAACAAAAACCGGTGTCGCCGAGGGACCCGGCGCGGGAGAGCATTCCGCCGGACAAAACCAATTTGCCGGACGAAACCAATTCGCCTGCCCGCGTAACGCCCTCCCTCGAAACACGGACCAGACCGCCGTCCAACGTCTCGCCGGCCAGGCTGCCCATCATCGAATTCGACCAGGTGAGTCATACCTACTCCCCCGGGACTTCCCTGGAGATCTCCGCGCTGCGCGACGTGACCGCGCGGGTGTTTCCGGGCGAATGCGTCGCACTTACCGGTCCGAACGGATCCGGCAAATCCACGATGATTCAGCACCTCAACCGCTTGCTGAAAGCGGATTCGGGCACGATTCGTGTCGAGGGTGTGGATGTATCTGCATCAAAGGCAGACCTGTGGAAGCTGCGTCAGAGGGTGGGACTGGTATTCCAGTTCCCCGAGGCCCAGCTGTTCGAGGAAACCGTGTTCGACGACGTGGGCTTCGGTCCCAGGCAGATGGGGGTGGAAGAATCGGAAATCCCCGGCATGGTAAACAGGGCCCTGGAGCGCGTCGGCCTCGATCCTTCCCGCTTCTCACGGCGGAATCCCCTGTCGCTGAGCGGCGGTGAAAAACGTCGTGCCGCGATCGCGGGGATCCTGGTCATGGAACCGTCCGTCCTGGCGCTGGACGAGCCCACGTCCGGTCTCGATCCGCAAAGTGCTCGACAGGTGGAGGCTATTTTCAAATGTTTTAACGAAACGGGGGCGACCCTTTTTCTGATCACCCATGACATGGATCTGATCTCCCGCCTTGCGAGTCGGATCCTGGTCATGGAAAACGGCAGAATAACGGCGGATGCCAGGCCCGGTCGTCTTTTTGCCATGGATGACGGCGAGGACGTGTGGTCGCCGGTCCGGCCCGGTCTTTGCAACCTGTTGACCGCCATTTACAATGCCGGGGTTCCCGTAGATACCGGCTGTTTCCACCTGGAAGATGCGGCTGACATGATCCAAGCGTGCGTAGCAAGCGGGAACGATCACTCCAACCCCAGGGATCGCCGTTCATGCTAGTCGACATCCATACCAACCTGATGTGGTACCCGGATCACATGTCCGATGAGTTCGTGGAATTCGCGTACGCGGCCAAGAAGGTCAAGATGCGGCTGTCCAAAGACGTTTACTACGCCGGACACGAGCATCAGTACAAGAACGCTTTCGACGCTACGCCCGAAACGCTGCTGAAGGCGACGGAAGACTGCGACAAGGTGGTAGTGTTCGGACTTAGGGCGCCCTACTGCGGAGTGGACGTGCCCCAGGAACTCGTCAGCGATTTCGTGGCGAAACACACCGACCGATTCATCGGTTGGTGTTCCGTCGATCCCAACGACGGGGACGCCGTCGAACAACTCGAGTATAATGTCAACGAACTTGGCCTGCGTGGACTGAAGGTCGCGCCGATCTACCAGCACTTCGACCCGCAGGACCCGGCGCATCTTCCCCTGTTCAAGAAAGCGGAAGCGCTGGATATCCCCGTCATATGGCACCAGGGCACCTCGTTCGTACGACCGGGTCCGCTCAAATGGGCCAATCCGATTCAACTCGAGGACATCGCGGTGGCGTGCCCGGACCTTCGTATGATGATCGCCCACATGGGGCATCCGTGGGAGGACGAATGCGTGGTCCTGATCCGGAAGCATCCGAATCTCTACGCGGACATATCGGCCCTGCACTACCGTCCGCTGCGGCATTACATGGCGTTCATGTCGGCCCTGGAGTACGGCGTGGAGCATAAGTTGATCTTCGGCTCCGATTTCCCTTCCGCCACGCCGGCGCAGGTCATCGCGGGGCAATGGAAGGTGAACGACGTCGTCCGGAACTCGTCCCTGCCCGCGTTCCCGGATGAGGCCATACACAACATGATATATGAGAACTGGAAACCGTTTCTACAGGAGGGATAAAAAAAGGGCGGCCGTGGCGGCCGCCCTTGTGAAACCGTACTGGAGATGACCGGTCCGGCTTACTTGCGCATGAGCTCCACACGCCGGTTCATCGACCAGGCGCTTTCGTCACTGCCCATTACTGAAGGATTTTCTTCGCCGTAACTGACGGTTTCGACGCGGCCGTCCGTCACGCCGGCATCCACGAGGTACATCTTGACCGCCTGGGCACGCCGCTCGCCCAGCGCCAGGTTGTATTCGATGGTACCGCGTTCATCGCAGTGCCCTCCTACAACCACCATGTCCTCGGGTTGGTAATCTCGCAGTTTGCGGGCATTTTCGTCCATGGACGAACGCTGGTTTTCCCTAACATTGGACTTGTCGTAGTCAAAGTAGATGGTCGACAGGGACATCATCTCCTGGCGCAGGGCCTCCGCCTCGGCGGCCTTTCGGGCTTCCTCTTCGGCCATCCGCCGGGCTTCTTCCTCGGCCGCCATCCGCTGGGCCTCTTCCTCGGCCATCCGCCGGACCTCTTCCTCGGCCGCTAGGCGGGCTTCCTCTTCAGCGCGTACCGTCCTGAGGGAATCTTCTATGGCCTGCTGCCGCTCCGATTCCATGGCCGCCAGCTCTTCCGCGGACGGTCCCCTGGTTACGGCGCAACAGGCCCCCATCCACACGGGCGCTGCGATCATTACGCAAAGCGCCAGAACCGAAGCCGTATTGCTCCATCGTTTCATGAAGAACTCCTTTGGTGTGGGTGAGCACCTATATTATTCTTATCCATGTTGCCTGGACACTTACCACTTAACATTTGTTTCATTCCGTGATGCAAGTATATGTAAACAGTCCCTTTCTTACAACAATTTTTTGACAATGAATATAACTTTAGCTAGTTCAAGTAAAATCACTGATTTAGTAACTAAAGTAAAGAAAAATCACTCGTCCGACATCAAATCCAGCCTCATCCTGGCCAGTTGGGCCTCTTCGGAATTGGGATATTCCCGGATGACGCGTTCCAGGTAGGTCCGCGCCTCGGCCTGTTTCTTCCTGGCCAGCTTGATGAAAGAGATCTTCAGCAACGTGGTCGGTACCTTGTTTCCATCAGGGTACTTGTTCAACAGCATCTCGTAGGCGTCGAGAGCCTGGGTGTACAGGCTCTGTGTATAGTAGCAGTCGCCGATGTAGTACTGCGCGTCGTCGGCCAGGGCCGAGTCGGGGAAATACTCGAGATACTGGGTAAACTGCCGGATGGCCACGTCATAACTGCCCCGCTGATAGTCCCCAAGTGCAAGGTCGTACAGGTCTCCCGGAACGACGGACTGGGTCTGTGCCATGGAAGTATCCGGTCTCTCCGATGCGCTCAACAGGGCCTGTATTCCCTCCAACCTGCGCACCAGGGTCGAAAACTGCCGGTCGCTTTCCGTGATGCGCGTATCCAGTATCTGCAGCTGGCTCTCAAGGCCGCTGACACGCTGTCCCATGTCGGCCCGCATTTTCCAGAACTCGTTCATCTGTTCCCGCACAAGGGCTTCCAGGCGCTCTATGTGGACCGTGAGCGTGTCAATGTCTTCCTGGAGGGCGACCTCCTCCCGCAATACCTGCAGTTGGGCCCTGACATGAGTGGTATCGTTCTTCACGTTGGTCAAGTCGGACTGCACGCCGCATCCGCCGGTAACGATCAGAACGCAGACAAGGAGCAAGGCGCCCGGCCCGCGGCATTTTGCGATCTGTTTTTTCATATCATCTCAATCCATTTCGAAGTCGCCGGGTCTCGGACCCCAGGTGGGTTGGCGGTTGTTGCCGTCCGTGATGACGGGATGGAGGTCCCCTCCGTTCCAATACATCCGGTAGATATGAAACTCGCCCTTGCGGCTCCGGTCGGAACCGAAAAGAATATGCAGACCGTCCGGGGACCAGGTCGGGTTCACATTGTCACCTTCCCGTCCACGGACACCGGTCAGTTTCACGAGATTCCTTCCGTTGACGTCGCAGGTGTAGATGTTGAAGACTCGTTCGGCTCTCCCCTGTCTCCGCGGTACCAGATCACCGCCCACGAAGGCAATGCGGTCTCCCCGCGGCGACCATGCGGGCGATCCGTTGTAACCGCCTTCGTGGGTGATCCGGTGGTCGTTCGAACCATCTATATTTATAACGTACAGGTGCTTCTGTGTCAATCGGTCCGACATGTATACCACCTGGTCGCCCCGCGGTGACCAGGACGGCGAAATGTTGATCCCGTAACCGGTCGCCAGCGGAATCAGCCGGCTTCCGTCCAGCGTGCTGATAAAGAGCTTGGAAATCCCTTCCGTGATCAGGCCCACGATCAGGTGGCGGCCGTCCGGCGACCAGCGCGGCGACAGGACCGTTCTCCCCTTGAAGGGGATCTTGCCGGTTTCCCCGGTCCGCAGATCGAGGACATACAATTCGTGGGGACCGTCCCGGTAAGAGGTGTAGGCGATCCTGGTGCCGTCCGGCGACCAGTTCGGCGAGTATTTCCGGGATCCGTCCCGGGTTAACCGGCGTGCGTTGAATCCGTCGTAGTCCGATACGTACACTTCAGGGGCACCGCTTAGCTGGGAAACATAGGCGACCCTGGTCTGCGCGATTCCCCTGTCTCCGGTCAACTGCAGCACGATGTCATCGGCCATGAGATGTATGATCCGCCTGAGTGTCAGATCGAAGGCGGCGTAGCCCTTTTCCACGATCGTTCGCCGTGTCCCCACGTCGATGAGGCGCACGGACATTTCCACCTGCGAGCCTGAAACTTCGTACGTCCCCGTTACCATGATCTGCACGGACAACTTGCGAAGCAACTCGAGATCCACTTCGCCGGCATCGTCCAGGAACACGTAGGTGGTGTCACCGGACCCGTCTGTCAGCACGGAGGAATCGCCGTCGTCTCCGATCCGGGCCGGTATGGAAAGGTCCCGGACAGCGAAGACGCCGGAGAACGCCAGGTCCCTCATGAGCACCCGGTTGATGGTGTCCTGGAAGGCGGCGTTGAAGCCGGTGTCGTCCTGGGCGATAAAGGGCTTGAAGGCGAGCGGTATGCGGGGTGAAACACGGGCCTGCACGGTGAGATTGACTTCGTCCTGGCCCTGCACGGTCTTCACGCCGACCAGGGGCAGAACGATTGCCAGCAACAGAAACCGCAACGGCCATGTTCCGGCCGGTAAGCACCCTGGTCTTTTCATTTCAGGCTTTCTTTGCGAAATAGGGATCATGGTATACCGGTTGGTTATAATATACGTGCACTTGAATCATAACGAGTACTGGAAGGCAAAATGCACGCCCAGGTAAGACTTCGTGTAACCTTCCGGAAGTGGCGGCAATGGATCGGCCTCGTTCAACGCCCGCTGCGCCGCCAGGTCGAAGACCGGGTTGGAGGACGACCGCTCCACGACGACGTTGGAAATCCGCCCCGAACGCCGTACGCGGAAGTAGATGACGGTCTCGAGCTGCGTTACGCCAAGCATCCTGGGCACTACGAAATGCTGTTGTATCTTCCGCTGCATGATACCCAGGTAGTACGGAAACTCGAATGTCCGCTCGTCCAGCCGGATACCCGAGGAGTCCGACTCAAAGGACTCGGGCGTTTCCGGTCCCGGATCCGGTTCTTCGGAAACCAGATGCGGGGCCCGTTCCAGCGCCAGGGACGCTTCCTCCAGCGGCGTGGCGGCTTCCTTCTTCGAAACGACTTCGTACGCCTCGTCGATCATGGGGGGACGTCGAATCGATGCGCTTTCGGACAGCGTAACGAGATCGACCCGGTAGACCTGCTGGCTCTGGGACGTAGCCGAGGCCGACCACCAGGCATTCGAACCGATAAGTCCAAAGATCACTGCAAAATGCAGGATTCCAGAAGCCCAGATCATGCGTGCCATTATCGTGACGGTTTCAGACTGGTCGCCAGTCCTATCTGGGTTACGCCGTGCTCCTTGAGTTTGTCGAGCACGGCAATGACGGCGCCGTAGGGCACCCGTTCGTCTCCACGTATAAAAACAGGTTTGTCTTGCTGTTCCTCGAATACCGCCTTGAACACCCCGTCGAACTGGCCGATTGAAAGCAGCCGGTCTTCCAGGTACAGCGAACCATCGCTTGTAACCGTGATTATCAGGCCCTCGTTAAGGTCCGGGGCGGCGGCGTTCGCACTGGGCAGATCCACCTGGACGCCGCTCTGGATCATCGGTGTGGTGATCATGAAGATGATCAGCAAAACGGTCATGACGTCGACCAGCGCCGTTACGTTGATATCCGAAAGCACGCGGGGCGAACCCGAGCCATTGAAATCAAACAAGTTCATGACGTCCTCGCAGCTGGAGGATGTTCAACACCGCGGTGGCCATGTCTTCGAGTTCCAGTCCCAGTATTCGCGACCGCTGCACGAAGTAGTTGTACGCCACCATGGCCGGGATGGCAACGGCCAGTCCCGCGATCGTGGTGATCAAGGCTTCCGCGATGCCGGGCGCGACGACCACGATGTTGGTTGAGCCCTTGGAACTGATTTCCAGAAAAGCAGTCATGACGCCCCACACCGTCCCGAACAAGCCGAGAAACGGACACACGCTTCCCGCGGTGGCCAGCACGGACAATCGTTGTTCAAACCTGGCCAGTTCACGATGAGCGGCCAGCCTCAGGTCGCGGTAGACGGCCTCCAGCAATTCCTGGCCAATTGGCGCCGGCCGGTCTTCGTTCCTGGATGTGCGTGAGAGGATCGACCGGTGCTTCTCGTATACCTCTCGAAAAACAACGGCGGCGGGACTGTGGGGCCACTTCGAGGTGACGGGATATACCTGGTCGAAATCGGTCTGGGTCTGAAAGAATGCGAGGAAACGCCGGGACTCCGTCTTGGCGCGGCGGAAGTAACGCCAACGCTCCGCCATGATCGCCCATGATACGATCGAAAAGATCAGGAGGACGATGATGACGGTCTTGGCGACGGTGCCTGAATCCAGGATCAGATTCAGGATACTGATTTCAGATGACAAGGCGCTTTCTTTTCCTGTTAGATTGATCTCGTTTGTCTTCAGGGCGGCTTGAAAGTAAGAATCCCAAAGCAGGCGTGTCAAGAAATATAGTATCGCTCGATCTCTATGTCCGTACCAATGCGACTTCAACGGCCAGGTTCGGATGACCGTCGACCAGGTCGAGGGCTTCGGTTATGCGATGGACGGGAAATACGTGGGTCAGGAGGGGACGCAGCCTGACCGCGCCGATGCCGACCAGTTTCAACCCCCGCTCTACCAAGTAGGGGGTTTCAAACGGCTGTTCCCGGCCCATGACGAGTTGGAGCGATCGTTCCGACCATGCCTGTATATCGATGGATATGGGATGCGGCATGGCTTTCAGGACGACAAGCACTCCGCCCGGACGAAGATTCGCCGCGCATTGCGCAAAAGACGCCTCGTTGCCGGCGCACTCGAGACATACATCCACGCCCTGGCCGCCGGTCTGATCCATGACGCGCCGATGGGCATCCTCCGTCGAGACGTTGATAACGGTATCCGCTCCCGTGTCCCGCGCGCGTCGCAGGCGCTTTACGTGCAGGTCTGCCGCGATAACGGTCGTGGCGCCCGATATACGTGCGATCTGTGTGCTCAAAAGGCCCGTAGCCCCCGCACCGCTGATGAAAACCGACCTGGCCTTTACCTGTGCCCGTTCCAGACCGTTCAGCACCGTCGGCATGCGGGGTGCGATGGCGCCTTCTTCAAAGCTGATGCCCATCGGCAGCGCGACGACGTGGTATGCGGGTACGCTGTGGAATTCGGAGAATCCACCGTCGGTATGGCAGGCAATGACCCGGTCACCGGGTGCGAGCGTTTCCACGTTCTTTCCGGTGGATTCGATGATCCCGGTGAGACTCCGGCTAAACGGTACGCGCCGGCCGTTGGCTACAGAAACCGGGGTGTCGGAGGTTGTGGTCCCCCGGCGCGACAAAGCACACGACCGTACCTTGATCAACACCTCCGTATCGCCGCAGGAGGGTACGGGGCCGCTGGAAACCGTGGGGTTACCATCCGTATCCTGCGTCAATATCTGCATGGCGGCCTCTTCGTTGCACCGGATGCGACCCCGGTTCCGGCTGCCGTTTCAGGGGTGATTGGGATACCCCGAAAAGCGGGTCGCATGCTCATCCTTCTGTAAACTTACCCGGGCCTCCGGCTACCAGTACTCTTCGAAGTGGATATTGCCCTTGTCCCTGCGATGATCCGCCTTGAATCCGCGCGATTCGAGCAGTTCGACTATACCGGTGGGCGAGGGGTAGGACTTGTCGCCTTCCCTGGTGTAGTTGGGAACGCCGATCATGTCGGGGTTTCCGCAGATGTAAACGTGGGTCCTTTCCGGGTCCAGGGTGATACCCGTCCTTTCTTCCAACTCCCCGGTTCCGACCAGATCCTGTATATACACCTTGCGGTCGAGATTGTGCGCCTCCCGGGTGGTCAGGGTGATGTAATGGTAGTTCGCATGGAGACGCTCCAACTGCTCATTGGTCAATTGGTAGCCCAGGTCCCGGGCATACCGTACACAGACCACGGATATGATATCGAGCTTGTGATTGTTCCGGAGCAGTTCCGCGATCATGCAGTTGTGCGGGGCTTCTCCTGTGCCCGTAGCGGCAAAGATGACCTGGTCGTCCTGGCCCATGTAATCCAGCGTGTAGTGACCGGTTACCTTCGGCCCCATCCATAGCCGGTCGCCTTCCTTCAGCAACCACAGTCTGGGTGTCAGGGACGGATCCTGGCCCGGTTCGCCGTCGCGCCCCACGAGTGTAATATAAAACTCGTAGTAATCCATGTTCTCCGGCACCAGCAATTGTCCGGGGTCGTTCTCGAACATGGGGAAGGACATGGAGTAAGCGCGGCGGACCAGTTTCGACTTGAGGTTCTCGTTGGCATCCTCGTTGTTGGCTGGATCGTTGGTGGGTTCCCAGTCGCCCAGCCCCAGGGTGGTGTACTGTCCCGGCTTGTACGGCGGGAGCTCTTTGTCCGGTTTCACCCGAATGATCCACAGTTCGAGGTTTAGTTCGTGGATTTCAGTGAGCGTGGCGTTGTAATGCTGCTCCCTCAAGGCTTTGATTTCTTCTGTTGTGTGCATGTATACCTGTCGCGTCTCCCGGGAATCGCCGATGGATAATCATCGAACGGCATGCCGATTCCAGGCCGGTTGCTGAAGAGATTACCTAGAAATCGGCGCCAATTGTAAAGAAGAACTGGGTATCATCCAACGCGTTTCTCAGACGATATGACCGGGTACCGGGAAACTCAGATTCGAGTCCCCTGGGTACATTGGGAAGGTTCTCGTTGTTAAACCAGCCGGGCCTCCTTCCAAGATCCAGTTGATGGGCGACGTCGAACTTCAGGATCAGAAACCCGATACGCGCCCTCATGCCGATACCATAGGCCACGGCAACCGGACCTCCTGCTATTTCCTCGATCGTCCCCGGCCCCAGTCCATTGCCCCGGTCCAGCCTCCCGTCGACGAACTCGCCCACGTTCGGGTAACCGGCGTACTGGTTGGCCTGCTCTTGACTGGTTTTCTGGTCCCACACTCTTCCCACGTCCACGAACAGCGAGCCGCGGATTTGCTGGAAGGCTAGAGGAAGCGGCCAGCCCATGGCCAGTATTTCAATCATCGGAAATCGGAATTCCGCGTTGACCATGGCGACCTTGCTGCCCCAGACGGACCAGTAATCCACCCCGCGAAAATCATAAGGACCGCCAAATGGAAAGAGTTCCTGGTCGCGACCCTCGCTGGCCAATCCGTAAAATCGAAAAGCGAAAGCGTAGCGTTGCAGGACATTGAAATACTTCCGGTAATCGACGACGACGCGGGTGAACTGCAGTTCGCCGAAAGTCGGCGTCACTTCGAGGCGTCCCCGGCCGCCGGCGATCGGGCCGGTGATTCCGTACAGCGTGTTATCCGTGATCAGCGCCGCGGTGGGTTGAATGAAATTCACACTGGCCAGGCTGCCGCGCCTTGTTCTCCGGATCCCGAAGTAGTTGAAGCTGATGTCCACCAGTTCGCGGGACCGGTTGATGCCTTGGATTCCCAGTTCGAACCGGTTGAACTTGCTGAATGGGCGGCTGATGTGAAACTGTATCCCCCGGTTTATTTGCGTCGTTACCTGGGTCAGGACCGGACTGCGCGGGTCGTAGAACATGTCGTAACGGTATTGAAAGGCCGCTACGCTCCAGTTTATTCGACGCGTAAGGTTGGTGTATTGAACCAGCAGGTTCGCGTCGGTCAGCGACCCGAATACGTTGGCGCCGATGAGAATGTTGTGATTGTTCAGGATGTCGCTGAAGGCTAGAATGGAACTACCCACAAGGCCGATGTTCGTGGCGTAACCCGCGTTGCCGCCGATGAAATCCAGGCCGAAGCGCGGGGAGTACTTTTTCTTCTTGAACGTGCCGTCCGACCACGCGGTCGTATCGGGCAACTCGCCTCCCGGACCGATGCCGTCCAAGAACGGCTGGAACGGTCTCAGAGGGTCCGGAACGCGCGACGGTAGTTCTGAATCTTCGGAATTGTCGTCCTGCTCCGTTTCCGCGGACGGGTCGGCCTGCTCCGTTTCCACCGTAGCGGATGAGGTGTCTGGAAGCGCCGTCACTATCGTCTGGAACGGGGTTACCGCTTCCTGCGTGGGCTTCGAAAGAGACTGCTCCACCAGAGAAGTGGTGTCCGGCGACGTCGATATGGGCTCAACCACTGTCGCCTCAATGTCCGGCGCGGTGGTATCGCCGTCATCGGCAACCAGGGGTTCGTCCGGTGGTTCGGTTCTCAAAGGCGGGGCCAATTGCTGTGCCGTCGGCGCGGCTCCGGGCGCCGCCGCCGGGTCGTGATCGTAGGGCTCCTTCATCAACCCCGCCGGATTGCTGATGGCAAACAGGTCGAATCCTCCCCAGGACAGGGCGGAAAAGACCAGTCGGTCGTTCTTCTGCGCCCAGCTTATGGCCGGTCCGGCGGCCGTAACGTTGGTCACGCCGGTCAGGATATTGGTGATCTGATAGGTCTCGCCGGACTTTCTGTCCCAGATAAAGATGTTGGAGACGCCGGTGCGATCTGAAATAAAGGCGATCTTCTCGCCGTCGGCGGACCATTGTGGCGAAATGCTTTTGCCGTACTGATCGGGGATCTTTTCAACCTTTCCCGTGGCCAGGTCGTACATCGCCAATTGCTGGTACCCGAAGGTGAGCGTTCGGAAATTGGTCACTTCGCCCCGGTCCGTGGAAAAGGCGATCTTTTTGCCATCCGGGGACCACACGGGATCGCGGTCCGTGTAACGGTCCTGGGTCAGGGCCTTTAGATTCCCCCCCGAGGCGTCTACCACGTACAGGTCAGACTGTCCGCCCTGGAGACCTACGAACACCAGCTTGTCGCCTTCGGGCGACCAGCTTGGCGAGGTGGCGCCGTCCAGGTCGATCTTGATGCGTCTGATCACCTTCTTCCGCCTGACATCCATGATGTACAGGGCGTCCCTGGCTCCTATCTTGGCCGGAAAGGCGATGTACTGTTCATCGGGCGACCATGAAATTGACGTGGAAAAAAACCGCAAGGACTCGAAATCGGCCGAGCGTTCGCCTTCGACGAGCTTGGAGATGATTTCGCCGTTGATGGCGGAGGCGAGATAAATGTCGTTGTACAAACTATTGTTGGAGATGAAAACCAGCTTGTCGCCGCGTGGCGAAATGGCCGGGGCGAGGTGAAATCCCGCCCGGGATTCCCGGACGTCGGTCAGTTGCCGGGCAAAGGACTGGGGCTTGTCGAAATCCTTGATCTGTGGCAGGTAGGTCTTGCGTACATGCTCGTTCCATTCGTCGGAAAGCTTCTCGATATCCTTGCCTATGGCGGAACGAATGGCTTCGTCCACGTTTCGCATGCGCCCTGCCTTGCGGAGTATTTCGCCGATTTTCCGATCTCCGTAACGGTCGCCGATGTAGGCGAACAGCGCCTGCCCGAACCGGTATACGCCAAAACTGTAGTCCATGGCCGGTATGGATGCTGGAAGGTAACCCTGCAGCGCGGCGTCACGAAGCCACATGTGGGTATACGCGTCGATCCGTCCCAGGGACAGGTACTCGGCCATCCCTTCCATGAACCACAGGGGCGCGATGAAGGCCATGGGATTCAGAATGGAAACCCCTGGGCCTGCACCGTACAACACGTCACCCTGGAAGGCGTGAACGAGTTCGTGGGTGAGCACGTGTTCCAACTCCGCATACGATCCCGTAAAAGGAAGCAGTATGCGGTTCTTGTTGAACTCCGTCACGCCGCCGGTGCCCTCGCCTATGAAGCCAGGCAGGACATTGGTCTGCTGGAAGTCGGTGTGGGAGGCGTACAGGATGATCGGGACCTTGTCGCTGAACCGGTGCTGGAGAATGCGGCTCAGCCGGTTATACGATCTCTCCGCCATCCTCGCGGCGTCGTAAGCGGCCTCGTCTTCTCCCTGGTAGTAGTAGATCTCGAAGTGGGGCGTGGTGATGATTTCCCACTTGAAGTCGCGGTACTGGACCTTGTTCCGCCCGAAGTAGTCCCCTTGCGCAAGTATATCCGTCGACGTGGCCAGCAGACACATAACCGCCAATAAATACCGCAACAGATGTGGCATTTTCAGTCTCCTTGAGGATGGACTCATCTTACGAGCCGGCTCTCCCCGTGTCAAGCCAATTATGGGCCGTCAGCACCCGTCCGGGTCAGGGTCAGTACAGCAGTTATTCGGGCTGTACTTATAATGGATTTCACGAAATTCCGACCATAAAGTTGCGATCTGCGGTTCAGGGCCGATTCGAGGGTCTCGAGGCCGAATGCGCAACCGCCCCAAGTTTAGACCGCGATAGGAGCGGAATCATTCCCGATAGGTTGGAAAGCAGCAAAAAAAACAACGGGCCAGAAGGAAGCCCGTTGTTCAGACGGTCCACGGTTTTTTATACGTATGAGTCCGGACCCGTTCGCGGCTGGAAGACTCAGAACCGCACGGCTACGCCGGCGGAAAGGAGACGACCAATTTCCGGGGCGCCGACGAAGGATCGGTACCTATTGTTCAGCAGGTTGCTGGCTTCCACGCTGACGGTGATATGTGAAAACTCGTAGGCGGCGTTTGCGTCCATCAGGGTGTAGGAATCCACGGGACCGGCGTACACGCCGTCCTGCATGGGGAAGGGGCCGCGATAACTGACCTTCCCTCCCAGGGTAAACGACTTGTTGGTCGGGCGGAACGTAACACCCCCGCTGAACTTGTGCTTCGGGGAATTCAGGGGGACGTCGCCTAGGTTCTCCACGTTTTCAAACAGGTTCGTGTGGATGTAGGAGTAACTGCCGGTGATGCTCCACGACCGGTTGGGGAAATAGGAAACCCCCATGTCGGTGCCGTAGACCGTAACGTCGCCGAAATTCCGGTAAGTCAGCGCGACCGCGGTTGGGTCGGTAACCTGCTCGGGAGTCACGGTGCCGAAGGGAATCATCGCGGCGCCTTCCGCGATCTGATCAATGTACCCGTTGACTTCATCCATGTGGTCGCCGTTCCCGTTGCCGCCAAAAGCCTGTTGGTCGAGCAATGTGATCAGACCGGCCAGTTGTGCGTTCGCGGGGTCCGCCAGGTAGTCGGCGATGCCCTGGCTTAAAGCGCTTCGCAGGGAACCGGCGTCGAGAAACACGGAGGGGGTGAAGATCCATAGCGGCAAAGTGTAGTCGTTCATCTGTGTGCGATAGAAATCGGCTGCCAGGACCAGTTTGTTCTTGATGATGCCCTTGTACCCGGCCTCGAGAGTCTGTGTGATGGTCGGCCGTATCTTGTCAATGTTCTGGACCGCCGAGACGTCGTACGGATCGAAACCCTGCGTTTCAGGGTTGAGCAGTCCCAGGGTATTCCTCAACCCGGAAAGCTGAGCGGGAATCACGCCAGTGAACTGGGCAGCCAGTTCGGGTGTTACCAGGCCCATGCTATTTTCACCCAGTTGATTGACCATCTCGGAGACCACCAGCCCCCTTGCCGCCCCCCACAGCAGGTTGGTTGCAATCGGATCGTCGAGGCGGAGATAGGTATCCCTGGAGAGCCCGGTCACGGTGGCGAAGGGTGACCGGTACATGGGCAGGCCGGCTTCGTCACGTCGGAAGGTAAACGGATTGCGGGCGCCATAGGACCGGATATCGATGGTATTCTCCGGTCCCAGCCCCAGCCCACCGAATAGGCCGCCGAAACCGAAGGCGTCGGAAACCGCCTTGAGGTCCAGCGAAAACGTTGTAACCGTGGGTGTGTTGAACCCCCGGTTATAGGTGATTCTGAAGGTGCTTTCCGGATTGGGCTTCAACACCAGCGCCGCCCGGGGCGAGAACTGCGGGTTTTCCAGCCTGTTGTGCTCGTCCAGGCGCCCGGCCAGCATCAGGCTAACCTGATCGGTGAACTTGGTCTCGCTCTGCAGGTAGACCCCGTATTCATTGGTTTCGTCATCGTCCTCGTTAACCCCGTGGATGGTCCCTTCGGTCCGCGGACGGGTGAGCATCAGGTCCACGCCGTAGATGAACTGCTGACGATCGTCAATTTCCGAGGTGTGCTGCAACTGCATAACGGTCAACGACGACTTGTCCACAATACTCTCGTCAGTGCGCAGCAGCCTGGTAGCTCCAGCGTCGCTCTTGTTGTAGAAAAACTGGCCGAACCAACCTTTGTACAGCACTCGGCTCTGGAGGTAACTGTACACCCAGTCTTTGCCCTGGGCAGAACCCTGTCCCGTCATCTGGATACTGCTGCTTTTCGAATATCCCGCCGAGGTGATGAACGTAAGTTCTTCCGAAGGACGCACGTCGAGCCTGATTTCCCCGTACTGGCCGTCGATGTTGAGATTGCGCGGCACGATCTCCTCGGGCTCGTGGTATTCCCAGTCCCGGGCCTTCAGGTACTTGCCCGAGATCTTGAGTCCTATCTTGTCGTTGACGCTGCTCGCATGCCGGAACGACGCCTTGCGCAAGCTGCGTTCCCCCCCGGAGAGGGACACGAAGTTGCCTTCCGATCCGAAGGGGGACCGGGATATGATGTGCATCACGCCGTTGGAGCTGTTGGGGCCATAGAGCGCCGAACCGGGACCGCGGACGATCTCGATGCGTTCGATGTCCTCGCTGGTGATGGGTATGATGTGGAAGGAGTTGATACGCAGCGACGGAATCCGTGCGATCCGGTTGTCCACCATGGTGAGCAGGAGGCCCGACAAAGCCTTGTTGAAACCGCGGATCACGGTGCTGGCCTGTACGATGCCCGTCTTTGCGTAGTCGACGCCGCTGAGGTCCTTGATGTGTTCGTTGACGGCCAGCGCCTGGGAGTCCCTGATTTCCTTCATTTCGATCACTTCAACGGATGCCGGGGCGTCCAGCGCCTTTTCCTGCTTGCGGGAGGCGGACACCACGACCTGCTGGCCCAGGAGAACCGTGGCGGCGAGACGGAATTCCCTTACCGTGGTCTGTCCGCCCCGTATCGTCACATCCTTCGTGGTGCCCGTCTCGTAACCCAGAAAAGACACGGTGACTTCGTATTCGCCGGTTGGAAGGCCATCTACGCGGTACATTCCCCGGTCATCGCTCGTCGCGCCCCGCGGCCCTTCGATCGCCGGTCCCTTGACCACGATATTGGCATCGAACAGGACTCCACCGACCTCGGATACCACCTTTCCTGTCAGGCTGCCCGCATCCTGCGCCGCTACGGGGAGGACGCTGAACATCAGGGCCAGCAAAAAGGGCGTCAGTCGCAAGTCAGGACCTCCTTCCCACTGGAATGAGGCATGTGGCCGTACCGGTTTGAGCAGCTCCGGACTCGATTCGGCGTGCGGTATCCACTCGAACCGGCTATTTCGTTCTATTTAACGGTATGTTGAAGGTTAATCAAACCAGAGACTTTGTCAAGCCGTCCGTCAAAACCGAACTGCGAGACCCGCCATGACCATGCGTCCGATCATCGGCGCTCCCACGAAGGCCTGGTACTTGCTGTTGAGCAGGTTGCCGGCCTCCACACTCAAGGTGATCTTCGAATACTCGTAGGAGGCATTCACGTCCAAGATGGTATGAGACTCCACGTCGCCGGCGTACACCCCGTCGGCCATCTTGAAAGAACCCCGGTAACGGAGACGGGTTCCGAGAGTGAGCGAAGTATTGGGCGGCTTGAACCCGATCGCCGCAGATAGCTTGTGCCGCGGCGCGTTCAGTGGGATGTCGTCAATGCCGTCCACGTTTTCGAAGAGATTTTCGCTGATGTAGGAATAGCTGCCCGACACGTTCCACAGATTGTTGGGATAAAAGGTAAACCCGAGGTCCGTGCCGTAGTACGTAACGTTACCGAAGTTCCGATAGGTCAACATTACGGCGTTGGGGTCCGAAGCCTCTTCCGGGGTCACCGTGCCGAAGGGAATCGTCGCCGCGGTACTCACGAATATCCGGGTCAGTTCATCCACCGGCGATCCGTCCCCGTTTCCCCCGACGCCCGCGGCCGGATTATCGATCGCGGTGGCGGCCGCGGCGAGTTCCGCGTTTGCCGGGTCCGCTAGCTGTTGCGCGATGCCCGTTCCAAGGGCCGTGCTCAACGGGCCGGGATCAAGGAACACGTTGGGGGTCACGATGCGTATGGAACTGATGAAATCGTGGATTTTGTTCCGGTAGAAGTCCGCGGTCAGCACCAACCGGTTGCCGACAACACCCTTGTACCCCACTTCGAAGGTCTCCGTAATGGACGACCTGATCTTGTCGATATCCGTGACCGACGCCGGATCGACCGGGTTGAAGGAACCCGTGCCCGTGTCCAACATGCCCAGCGAATTAGTCAATCCCGGTAGTGCGGCCGGGATGATGCCCGGGAACGCGGCGGCCAGTTGTGCAGCCTTCTGCGCGGCCCGCAGTGCCGCTGCTTCGTCGGGAAGCCCCAGCGCGATCAATTGCTGTTTTATGGCTCCGGTCGCCAGCGCCTGCAGTTGCGGTGTAAGCTGTGCCAGCACAGCCCCCCGGGCCACGCCCCAGAGGAGATTGGTGCTTTGTGGATCGTTCATGGGAAGGAAAGTTTCCTGGGGCAGTCCCGCGACAGGGGCGAAGGGCGAACGGTACATGGGCAGGCCGCCGTCGCCCCGCCGGAACGTGAACTGGGAGGCGACACCCTGCGTGCGCAGGTCGATGGTGCGGTCCGGACCCAGGCCCAGCGCGCCGAAATTCATGCCCAAACCGAATGGATCGGAGCTTGCCTTGAGGTCCAGGAAGAAATTCAGAGAACTGGGCGTGCTGAATGCCCGGTTATAGGTTAACCTGATCGTACTCTCGGTCGAGGGCTTGAAGACCAGGGCCGCCCGGGGCGAAATTACCGGATCTTCGATATTGCTGTGTTCATCGATCCGGCCGGCCAGCATCAAACTGACCTGATCGTTCAGGTTCGTTTCGCTTTGCACGTAGAACCCGTATTCATTGAGGTTGTCGATCTCTTCGTTGATGCCGTGGGTCGTGCCCCCGGTTTTCGGACGGGTCAGCAACACGTCGACCCCATAGGCGAACTGTTGCCTCGCGCCCAGCTCGAAGTTGTGCTGAAGCTGCATGACGGTCAATGCGGACGTATCCACGATAGGCTGGTTGGTCCGGAGCAGCTTGGTTTTGCCCGCGTCGTTCCGGTTGTGAAAGATCTGCGCGAACCAGCCCTTGTACTGGGTCCGGGCCTGAAAGAACTGGGTGGACCACTCGTCGGCCTGGGCCGCGCCCTGCCCGGTCAACTGAATGCCATGGATCCGTGAATATCCGGCTGATGTGATCACGGACAGGTCGTCCGCGGGCCGGAAGTCAACCCGTATTTCCCCTATGAGGCGATCGTTGTCGTTATCCCGGGGGACTACTTCCGCAGGGTCGTCGTATTCCCATTCGCGGGCCTCTATATACTCGCCCGATACCTTGAAACCGATCTTGTCGTTTACGCTGCTGGCGTGCCGGAAGGTCGCCTTGCGGAGACTGCGTTCGCCGCCGTAGACGGCGAACGAATTACCCTCCGAACCGAAGGGGGAGCGGGTCACGATGTGCATGACCCCGTTGGCGCTGTTGGGGCCGTAAAGGGCCGATCCCGGACCGCGAACGACCTCGATGCGTTGGATGTCCTCGTTCGTGACGGGTATGGAACTGGATTGGTTAAGCCGGAGCGAGGCGATCCGCGCGATGCGGTTGTCCACCATCATCAGGAGGGAGCCGGTAAACGTGCGATTGAATCCACGGATCACCGTGCTGCTCTGTAAGACACCGACCTTAGCCTGGTCTACGCCGCCCAGATCGTTGATGTAGTCGGTCACCGACAGGGAAGGCCGGCTCATGATTTCGGCCAGTTCCACCACGGCCATGGAAGCCGGTGCGTCCAGCAGCTTTTCCTGCTTGCGGGAAGCCGATACCACGATCTGCTGACCGATCAGCGTCGTGGCGGCCAGACCGATGTCGAGCCGCATGGTTTCGCCGCTCCTGATCCCAACGTTGGACGTGGTGACCGATTCATAGCCAAGAAAGGACACGGTGACCTCGTAGTCGCCCGGCGGCAGGCCATCGATTCGATACATTCCTTCTCCATCGCTCGTCGTTCCCCGCAATTCTTCGATTGCGGTTCCCTTAACGACGATATTGGCACCGAATAACGCCGTTCCGCCTTCGGTTGCCACCCTGCCCGCCAGGCCGCCGTTTTCCTGGGCCGCCGAGGGCCATGCACAGAACACCGCGAGTAGTAGAATATATGTCAGTCGCATGATGAACCTTCCTGCCGGGCGATAGGTGTTTTAAAACCCGGGGATGTAGCAGCACCCCGGAATTCGGATGGATTTCGACGGCTTCTTACTGCAAGAAGACGTAACGTGCGATAAAAACAAGGGCCAGCACGTCGACGAGCGGATGCACTTCACCACCCCTGCCGCTTAGTCTCTTGATGATCGGATAGGCGACGAAACCGACGGCCAGGCCGTCGGCGATGCTGAATGTCAACGGGATCGCTATCAACGTCAGGAACACGGGGACCGCTTCCGAGGCGTCGCTCCAGTTAACCCGCGCGGCCGACGCCATCATCAACACGCCCGTGACGACCAGTGCGGGCGCGGTGGCGAAAGCCGGAATTGCCTCTACCAGGGGAGTCAGGAACAGGGCTCCGAGAAACAGGATGGCGACGACCAGGCTGGCGAATCCCGACCGAGCCCCGGAGGATATGCCGGTCGCGCTCTCGATGTAGGTCGTCACGGTCGATGATCCCAATACGCTGCCGAGAACCGTCCCGACAGAATCCGCGAGAAGAGCGCGGTTGGCCCGGGGCAGTCGGCCCTGGGCGTCCAGGAATCCGGAACGTTCCGAAAGCCCGACCAGCGTTCCCATGGTATCGAACAGATCGACGAACAGAAAGGCGAATACGAGAGGTATCAACGCCGAGTCCAGGGTGAGCGGCAGGTTGACGACGGCCTCCCCGAACAGACTTGCGGGCCACGCGGGCATGCTGACCACGCCGGCAGGCCAAGGCGCCACCCCGATGATCATGGCCAGGAAGGCGACACCGGCTACGCCCAGCAGGATCGCCCCGCGCATTCCTCGCGCAAGCATCACGCCGATACCAAACAGTCCGACGAGCGTCAGTCCGACCGACCATGACCTTACGTCGCCCAGGCTGACCAGCGTGGCCGGATTGTCCACGATGATGCCCGCGTTCTTCAGTCCAATAAACGCGATGAACAGTCCGATACCCGCCGCCGTCGCCCGTTTGAGCGGTTCCGGAACCGCCGTGATGATCGCTTCACGTACCCGCAGTATCGTCAGCAACAGGAACAGGAGTCCCGAGGCCAGCACCACGGCGAGGGCGATACGCCAGTCCACGCCCATGCCCAGCACGATTGTGTAGGTAAAGAAGGCATTGAGGCCCATACCGGGCGCCAGGGCAAAGGGGTAGTTCGCCAACAGCGCCATCAGCAACGTCCCGATCGCCGCGGACGCGCACGTGGCGAACAACAGTTCCCCGAACAACGCCTGGCCCATTGCTTCCGAGAGTATACCCGGGTTTACCACCACGATGTAGGCCATCGTCATGAAGGTCGTCAGACCACCGGTCACTTCGGTACGCCAGTTCGTATTCAGTTCGTCAAACCTGAAGTAGGACGCGATCCAGTTCATGGGCTATTCTCACGATCCAGGAAATGACTGAAGTTTCGAAATGGTTATGACTGCGATCTGTCCCCTGGCATCCAGTTCAGCCGGCCCCGTTGGAACCGGACAGGCGCGCCCGGGGATGGACGGAAAGCGAAAACCCGTCCCGATGTCCCTTTCCGAAATGATAAGCACCGGCCGCCGCGATCATGGCGCCGTTGTCCGTACACAGGATGGGTGGAGGATAGACTACATCCAGGCCTTTCTCCGCACCCTGTTCGGTCATGCGTTCGCGCAGCCGGCCGTTACAGGCCACTCCGCCCGTGATCAATATGACCTCCGCGCCTGCGGCGACGGCGGCGGCGATGGTTTTCTTCACCAGTACGTCGACCACGGCTTCCTGGAAGGAGGCGGCGATATGCGCCAGGTCCCGGTCGATCTCGTCCTCCGATCGCTTCGACAGGTACGTGCGCACCGCTGTCTTGAGGCCGCTGAAACTGAACTCGAACCCGTCGGGGTCCAGATAGGTCCGGGGAAAGTCCACGAACCCGGGATCGCCGTTCCGCGACAGTCGATCAATGACCGGACCGCCGGGATATCCGATCCTCATCAGCCTGGCAACCTTGTCGAATGCCTCGCCGGCCGCGTCGTCGCGGGAATTGCCCAGAATACGGTACCTGCCCCAGCGCTCGACGTGCACCAACTGGGTGTGGCCGCCGGAAACGATGAGCGCGATGAACGGGGGATTCAGGCCGGGGTCGGCCAGGCGTCCGGCGAACACGTGTCCTTCGATGTGATTTACGCCGACCAGCGGTTTGTCGAGCGCCAGCGCGATGGATTTGACCAT
This sequence comes from bacterium, assembly GCA_965225915.1. Lineage (GTDB taxonomy): Bacteria > JAAXHH01 > JAAXHH01 > JAAXHH01 > JAAXHH01 > JAAXHH01. Next base: position 2,300,347 of record OZ245326.1, on the reverse strand, counting down.
GGAAAGACCGATCAGCAGACATCCCGCCAGACCGGGGCCGTAGGTCACCGCGAGGGCGTCCAGGTCGTCCAGATCGCACGAAGCCTGTTGCAGGGCATATTCTATGGCGGGCAGGAGCAGGGTCAAATGCGCCCTGGAGGCCAGTTCCGGTACAACGCCGCCGTATGCCTGGTGTATGCCCTGCGAGGAAATGACATTGGAAAGCACGGTCGTTTCATCGCGCAGTACGGCGGCAGCGGTTTCGTCACAGGAAGTATCGATTCCGAGGATGAACACGGCACCCCCATCAGCTCATTTGTGAGACTGCGTCGTGGGCCTACCGTAACTGATATCGCCGTTGTCTATGCGATTGTTGAAACCGCAATCCGGATTGGTGCACGCCCAGGCCTTGTACTCGATCGTCGCGCCGTCCCGACCGTAGTCGGAGAGCGGAATCAGCACGCCCACCTTGCATTTCTGACACAACGGGAAAGTCAAGTCCATCACGAATGCACCTCCCGTCACGGGGGTTAACTCGGTGAAACAAATGCAAATGTGCTGCGTTCGGTTTCCAGATTATGATGTGCGAACGCATCCACTGTCAATAGATTATACAGCGTCTAAATAGGCTTGGTAATATCCGTCATAGCTAGTCGGGTTCCGGTTCCGGTTCAACTTCGGACCAGGTTTCGCAGGAGAAACCATACGTTTTCCTTGCGTTCTCTGAGCCTTCGGTAGAAGTAGGGCATCCACTCCGTTCCGAAGGGCACGTAGATCCGCATGCGGTAGCCTCTGCCGCGCATCTCCCGCTGGAATCCGGGCCGCAATCCGAACAGCATCTGGAACTCGAACCGGTCCCGTGGAACCTCCATTCGCTCGGCGTACCTCGTTACACCATCGATCAGAAAGTCGTCATGGGTAGCGAAAGCGGGGAAATGGCCATCCCGCAACAGTTGTTCCGCCATGGAAAGATACGCGCTTCGGATATTGGGCATTTTCTGCAGGGCCAGGTCGGAAGGTTCCCTGTAGGATCCCTTGCACAGCCTTACGCGGGCTCCGATCCTGTTGAGCACAAAGATGTCGTGGGGACTACGCATCAGCATGGCCTGGATCACCATGCCGGAATTCCTGTGTCCATGGAACAGGGAGTAGAAGATGTCGAGGGTCTGCTGCGTATACTGCGACCCTTCCATGTCCAGCCGGATGAAGATGTCCCTCTCCCTCGCGGCCTCCAGGATCCGGCACAAGTTGCCCACGCAGTACTCTTCGTCGATATCCAGTCCCAGGTGGCTGAGTTTGACGGAGATATTGGCCGCAAGCGACCCTTCGCGGATCAGATCCAGCATGACGAGATACTGATGGACGGCGTGTTCGGCTTTGTCCCGCTCCCGGGTTCCTTCGCCGAGCATGTTCAACGTCACGTCGAGTCCCGATTCGTTCAATTGCCGGACGACATCGACAGCGGCCTCTAGGTATTCCCCGGCGACAAATCTCCTGGCGAGGAAAAAAAACCGGCTCATATCGACTCCGAAACATCGTACGGCGGATCGGTTACGCTATGAAAGGATTACGCCCGAATCCGGGGCGACGCGCATAGGTCCACGCGACCCGGCTCGCGTCTTCGTTGGACATCCGCCAGTCCATGAGTCTCACGCGAAGATCCTGAATCACGCCGTCGTATCGGGAATCGGCGACTACGTTTCGAAGTTCCCCGGGATCCGCTTCCAGATCGAACAGCACGTCGGGCATGCCATTGAAATGCCAGTACTTGAACCGGTCGTCCCGTACCATCCAGCCCCGGCACCGGTCCGGCGGGATGCCGAGCTCTTTCGGCGTCCAGTAGAACCGGAAATCCCAATCCGCGTAGACCTCGGTACGCCAGTCGACCGGCCGTTCCCCCCGCAGGAGGGGGATGAGGGACCGGCCCTGGAGGACCGCCGGCGCGTCCAGCCCGCACGCTTCCATGCAGGTCGGAAGGACATCGAGAGATTCGACGAAATCGTCCATCACCCGGCCGCGCGTCCCATCGGCGCACGACCTTGGATCGCGAACGATAAAAGGGACGTTGTACGCCTCGTCGTAAAAGAGTTCCTTTTCGAACATCCAGTGATCACCCACGTATTCGCCGTGGTCGGACGTGAAGACAATCAGCGTGTTCTCCCACAGCCCGCGATCCTTCATGAAGCGAAACAACCTGCCCAGGTGATCGTCGATCTCCGTGATCAGTCCATAGTAAGTGGCCCTTCGCTGGCGCCATACCGCCTCGTCGTCGTAATCCACGCCCCCGCGTTCTATCCGGAACGGGACATGAAAGGGATGGGGATTCCGCAGTTCTTCCGATGACCGGTTCGGCGCGGGGGATTCGGCGGGATCGTAGAGCTGGTTGTACGGGTATGGCGCCACGATGGGCAGATGGGGCTTGAAATAGGAGAGGTGGAGAAACCAGGGTGCGACGCCGGCATTCTTCATGAAGGCCATGGCGCGGTCCGTCATGAACGCGGTATCGCTGTCTTCCCTGCTGAAGCGCGTGGGATAGGCAGAGTGATCCCGGCCGGCATCCGCGGGCATGTCCACGGAGAACGGGTCGTTCACGACTTCGTCCGGATACCCCCTGCTTCTGAGATGGGCAAGCCATCCCTCTCCCCGGTTGTCGTTGAATTCCCAGGATTCCAGCCCGGCCAGGGTTGTTCGGCGGATGCCTTCGGAAGGCTGGGCCGTCGGGTCGTCCAGCGGGTCGGGAGTGTAGTGCGTCTTCCCGCACAGGGCCGCCCGATAGTCCGCGTCACCGAAGTAATGCCCCATGGTTTTCTCGTCCGCCGGAAGCGGCACCTCGTTCCAGGGAGACCGGTTGGCATGGGGATACCTGCCCGTGTAGAAGCACATGCGGCTGGGACCGCAGACGGCCGATTGCACGTAGGCCCGCCGGAACAGGACTCCGCCGGATGCGAGTTCGTCGAGGTGGGGGGTTCGGACAACGGGGTGGCCGGTGCAGGACATGCAATCCGCCCGCATCTGGTCGGTCATGATGAAGAGTACGTTCGGTCGATCACCGGGCATTTGGGATCTCGGCGCACTGCGCAGGGCAAACGTGCGGGACGATGTTTTATCGCGGGCTGCACGATTTGCATATCCGTACTACCAAATGTAATATGCAGCCGCATTGCCCGTTAAGCAAAAACATATTGCCAATTGAAGAGCCCAGCATCTGAAGATTGAGGTGTACAGGTGCATCCATCGTGAGGATTAAGGGACAGGTTTTTGTGAATACGGACGTCCAACTAAATGTATGAAGAAAGGCTTTGAAGAAGCCATAAACGTGTTAGTGGCCGGGACTATATTCGGGACGATATTATTGAAACCTTTATTCTCGTTATCTCGTCGTAGATGTAGTGCTCGGTGAAATATCTGTACCAAGGTAAGTGAAGGTTGAAAAAAGGGTGGAGGCAAGACGTTGCATCACTACAGACTACATCGGTGGACCATAACCCTATCCATCGTATCCTTGCTGGTTTCCGTAGAATCGGAAGCGCGACAGCCGGCATCGGAAAAGCGGGTATACAACACGCGGCACGTCCAGTCGGAACCGCCGAATGTCGACGGTCTGGGAAACGATTCGGCGTGGAGTAAAGTGGAGTGGACCCGTGATTTCACCCAGGTTGAGCCGATCGACGGCGGCGAACCCACACAAGAGACTGCCTTCAAGATCCTGTTCGACGACCACAATCTCTACGTGTTGATCCGCGCCTATGATACGGAACCGGACAAGATCACGCGGCGCGTCACCCGCCGGGACGACTTCAACAGCGATTGGGTCGAGATTAACATAGACAGCTACTTCGACAGACGTACGGCCTTTTCTTTCGGCTTGACCGCGGCCGGCGGACGCGGTGACGAGGCCATATCCAACGACGGTAACGACTGGGACGACAGTTGGGACCCGGTGTGGTTCGGGGCGACTACGATAGACGACCTGGGATGGTTGGCTGAAATGCGTATTCCACTCAGCCAGTTGCGTTTCTCCGGTGGAAAGGCACAGGTCTGGGGAATCCAGGTGCATCGACGGCTCTACCGTTTAGACGAACGATCCGGCTGGCAGCATATCCACAGGAATGCTCCGGGCTGGGTCAGCCAGTTCGGGGAGCTGCACGGCCTCGATGGGATCGAGTCGTCCCACCGGATCGAGGTACTGCCCTACATCGTAGGCGACCTCAACAGATACCAGTCCGAAGCGCGAAACCCGTTCCGCGACGGCCAGACTACCGACGGTCGCATCGGGTTGGACGGCAAGGTCGGCCTCGCCGGGAATCTCACCCTCGACCTGGCCGTGAACCCCGATTTCGGCCAGGTTGAAGCCGATCCCTCGCGGGTCAATCTCTCTGCTTACGAATTGTTCTTCGAAGAACGGCGGCCGTTGTTCGTAGAAGGGAAAAACATCACCCAGTTCCACGTCGGCGGTGGTGGCCCCTTCTGGAACGACCAGCTATTCTACTCCCGGCGTATCGGCCGGTCTCCCCAGCGCAGCCCGGATCTATCGGACGGCCAGACCATGGACAGGCCCAGGAACACGCCCATCATCGCCGCGGCCAAAGTTACCGGCAAGACGCCCGGCGGTCTGTCGATCGGCATCGTGAACGCGGTGACCGCGGAGACCGCCGCGAGGATCGATACGGAAGGCGCACGGAGCGACGAGTCGGTGGAACCGCTGACCAACTACCTCGTCGCGCGCGTGCAACAGGATTTCAATGAGGGAGCCTCCTCGCTGGGATTAATGTTCACGGCGACAAATCGAAACAACAACGAGAGGCACTTCGACTTTCTCAACCGGGCGGCCTACACAGGCGGGATCGATTTCAACCACCGGTGGAACGACCGGACCTACTCGCTCAACGCCAGCCTCTCGTTCAGCCATATCAGGGGCGACCAGGAAGCTATTACGCGCGTGCAGCGCAGCTCCGCCAGGTACTACCAGCGTCCCGACGCCTCCTACGTTCGGCTCGATTCCACCCTTACCGCACTGGGCGGCCATGGCGGCTCTGTGGGCATCGGCCGTTCGGGCAACAGTCCATGGGAAATGGGCGTCGCCGGGACCTGGCGCTCTCCCGGCCTCGAGCTGAACGACGCGGGGTTCCTGCGCCGGGCTGACGTTTTCATGCAGAACAGTTGGATAGGGTACAAATCAGATCGTCCACAGGGAATCTTCCGTGTATACAACGTTAACTTGAATCAATGGCAGGGGTTGAACTTCGGCCGCGAACGCGAATTCCTGGGAGGCGCTTTAAACGTGGGAGGCGAGTTCACAAACTACTGGGACGCATGGATGAACCTGGAGTTCGGAGCCAATGGCCTTTCCAGCACGGCGCTGCGCGGCGGACCATCGCTTAAAACACCGGGAGAAGTGGGACTCAATATCGACGTGGATACCGACGGTAGAAAACCGGTCAGTTTCGGTTTTGGCGGAAATATCGCCCGGTCTTTTGAAAAGTCGGCAAGTTCGAACTTCGTGAACGTTTCCATGCGGTACCGGCCGAACAACGCCATGCGCATTCGCATAGGCCCGTTTTTCAACAACAGCTGGAACGAGCTTCAGTACGTGGCCGACAGGTCATATGAAGGGGATGAGCGGTACGTGCTCGGTCGGGTAGCCCAGAAAACGCTGGGGATCAGCATCCGGTTCAACTACAGCATCACCAACAACATGTCCATCCAGTACTACGGTCAGCCGTTTGTTTCGGCCGGGCGCTATTCCAATTTCAAGCGTATCACGGATCCAAGGGCCGGCGGGTACGAGGATCGTTTCGTAATGCTCGGCGAGGGCGTGCTGGACCACGACGAATCGGAGGGGGCATATCGGGTGGACGAGAACCAGGACGGACAGACCGACTATTCCTTTGACGATCCCAACTTCAATTTACTGCAGTTCCGGTCAAACCTGGTGCTGCGGTGGGAATATACGCCGGGCTCGACTCTGTTCCTCGTGTGGTCCCAGCAGCGCAGCGGATCGGGAGACCGTGGGGATTTCTCCGTCAACCGGGACCTGGGCGACCTGTTCGACACCTATCCTTCGAACATCTTCCTGCTGAAATTCAACTACTGGTTTTCGCTCTAGGCGGATAGGAGTTCCCACCTAGGCCGGGGCGGGTTGCAGCTTGTTCACCATTTCCAGCAAGGCCGTCATGTACCCGATGGCGTAGGCGCGACCGCGGTGGTTCCATTCGGTGTCGTCAACGAAGTGGGGGACGTGGTCGGTGATCATGAACCCGGTGAACCCGACCTCCTTCAGCGTCCGCATGACCTCGTAGGGATCTACGTTCCCCTCGTTGATGAAGCACTCGTTGAAACAGGGCACATTCCCTTGAACGTCCCGGAAGTGCACGTAGATGATCTTGTCCCGGCCGCCGAAATGCCGCACGGCGTTGATCACGTAATCGTGCCCCCCCATCTCCGACCAGCATCCCATGCAGAAATCGAGGCCGTGGTACGGGCTGTCAAAGGTATCCATGGCGCGCTTGAAGCCCTCGAAGCTACTGAAGATTCGGGCGACACCGCCCAGCATGGGCACGGGAGGGTCGTCGGGATGCAGGGCGAGTTTGACGTTGCTGTCCTCGGCGACCGGCAGGATCCTCGACAGGTAGTACTCGTAGTTATCCCACATTTCGTCGGCCGTAAATATCCTGCCGTGGGTCGGTTCCACGTCCCTGTGGGCTTCGAAATCGAAACGCGTTGCCGTCGCCCCGCCACGCAGCACGGCGGGATCCGGCGTGCGCCAAACGGAACTCGGTATCCAGTGGTATCCCAGGATCGGGATGCCGGCCTTTCCCATGTTCCGGATGGTGTATTTCATGTTTTCGATCTGCTCGTCGCGCCCCGGCAGGCCCAGCATGGCCTTGTCGTAGAAGGAAACCGGCACGTTCTCCAGGGACATCAACCGCAGTTCGGCGCGGTCCGACCGCTGTTTCAGGTCGACCAGATCCTCGAGTTCCCATCGCTCTTCGCCGGGCAGGCGGGGGGTGTTCATGAGAAAATCGTCGGCGCCGAGCTGCTTGATGTAGGCCAGTTTTTCGTCGGTGAGCACGTTGAACTGTCCGAGGCCGATGCGCATTTCCAGGGTCATGTCAGTCCGTTCCCTTTTCCTTTGAAAGCCGTGATCCCGTAGGTACCCGGTTCAATCGGGATCGACGGCATTTCCATTGACCTCCGGCTTACTGGTCAACTTCACGCCTTTAACCGCCTTAGGCGCCAGCCGGATGCCCCTGGCCCGGTTCCCCCTTATCGGAAACAGGGAAACGTCGAAGACATCCTCCAGCACGCGCATGCGGGGCGTTGGCTTATAGGTGATGGTTGCCAGGACATGGTCGTCGGTAGTCAACTGAAAGATTCGACATCCTTCCGGTACGAGTTCGTAGCCCCGGTTCAATATGAACTTGTCCAGTTTGCAGCGTTTGATACAGGGGTGGCCTTTGTCGTCCCGGTAGATAACGGTGAAGACCAGGTCGGGATCGACGAACCCGCAGAACAGCATGCCCTTGTCCACGAATAGCCTTTCGATATCGTCGTGCAGGGCATAGGCACCCGTCTTGCGGATCACGAGTACGCGGTCGTAGGGCGACACGTTGAAAAGGGTGTCGCCGCTGCTCAATTCGTACCCCAGGTACCCGGTATTCCGGTCGTACTTGAGCGCGAGATTGCGCTGCGCCGCCTCCCGGGCATCGACCCGCTTGAAGGAGGTGATGGTCGTCCGCCGGGGAAAGGCCGCCCGGTACCGCTCGATGAGTCCTTCCAGGAGCGTGATCGCATAGGTGGAAAGATTGCCCAAGTGGTCCCTGATCTCGCCCAGGCGCTTCCGTATGCCTTTCATCTCCTCGTTGGCGCGGTTGATGTCGTACAGGGAAATCCGGCGGATGGGTACCTTGAGCAGGGTATCGATGTCTTCGGAAGTCAGGTCTTTCACTTTGGATTCAAAGGGTTCGAATCCCGCCCTGATCGCCTCGTGGATCCGTTCCTGCTCCCGGATTTCCTCGATGCCCTTGTATATCCTTTCCTTGATGAAGAGCTGCTCCAGCGTCTTCGCGCGCAGTTTATTGTGCAGCTGTTTACGCTCGATTTTCAATTCCGCGTCGAGCACATCGAGAAGTCGCTGCGTATTGTGCCTGAGGACGTCGGATACGGGCAGGATGCACGGATGGCCCGCCCGGATGACCAGCATGTTGGTGGATATGGAAGACTCGCAATCTGTGAAGGCGAAAAGGGCGTCCACGGTTTCCTCGGAATGCACGCCCCGCGCCAGCCGGATTTCGATTTCCACCGCCTCCGCCGTGAAGTCGGAGATGCCGGCGATTTTCAGCTTGTTTTTCTTCGCCGCCGCCTCGATGGACGCGATCAGGCTCTCGGTCGTCGAACCGTAGGGGATCTGGCGGATGACGATGCGTTTGGCGTCCGTAACGTCCAGGTGGGCGCGGACGATCACCTTTCCATTGCCGTCGTTGTATTCCGAAACGTCCACCAGTCCGCCCGTAGGGAAATCGGGCAGGACCTCGAAGGGCTCGTCCCTCAGGCAGGCCGTCTGGGCCTCCATGAGCTCGATGAGATTGTGGGGCATGATCCGGGTCGCCATGCTTGACGCGATACCCTCGGCGCCCAATGCGAGCAGCACGGGGATTTTCGCAGGAAACGCCAGCGGCTCCCTGTTGCGGCCGTCGTAGGAGTCCACGTAATCGGTGATTTCCGGATCGTGCAGCACCTCCTTGGCCAGCGGTGTCAGACGGCACTCAATATACCGGGCCGCGGAAGCGGGGTCTCCAGTCAGGATCGAACCGAAGTTGCCCTGCTTTTCGATGAACATGTCCTTGTTGGCGAGGTTGACCAGCGATCCGAAGATCGACTGGTCGCCGTGGGGATGGTACCGCATGGTCTGGCCGACCACGTTGGCGACCTTGTGGAACTTCCCGTCATCCATCTCGAACAGGGTATGCAGGATGCGCCGCTGTACGGGCTTGAGGCCGTCGTCGATTTCCGGGATCGCCCGGTCCTTGATGAAATACGAGGCGTACTTCAGGTAGTAGTCGTCGAACAGGGTATCGGCGTAGGCCATGGGGAATCCTATACTTCGTCCAGCAGGTTTTCCACGATGTAGTCCCTGCGCTCGGGCGTGTTCTTGCCCATGTAGAACGTGAGGGTATCCAGAATGCTGTGGATGGACCGGACGTTGACCTTTACGAGCCGCATGTCGGGACCGATGAACTGGCCGAATTCCCCGGGGGAGATCTCGCCGAGCCCCTTGAACCGGGTCACCTCGGCTCCCCTGATCCGGTCGAGCGCGGCGTTGCGTTCTTTCTCGCTGTAGCAGTACACGGTTTCCTTCGTATTGCGCACCCGGAAGAGCGGCGTTTCCAGGATATGGACGTGCCCCGCGAGCACCATGTCTTCGAAAAAGCTAAGGAAGAAGGTCATCAGGAGGTTCCGTATGTGGTAGCCGTCGTAGTCGGCGTCAGTCGCAATGATAACCTTGTTGAACCGGAGATTCGACATCCCCTCCTCTATGCCGAGGGCCATCATGAGATTGTAGAGTTCCTCGTTTTTGTAGATGGCCGCCCGCGAACGGGAAAAGACGTTCAGCGGCACGCCCTTCAACCCGAAAATCGCCTGGGTCAGCGGGTCCCGCGCCGATACCATCGAACCGGCGGCCGACGGTCCCTCGGTGATGAAGATGGAGGAATCATCCCCGTACTTGTCGTGATCGTAGTGGTACTTGCAGTCCTTGAAGTGTGGGATCTTGATGGCGATGCGGCGGGCCGCCTCCCGGGCTTCTTTCTTGACCGCGTTCAGTTCTTTCCGGAGGCGCTCGTTCTGGGTGATCTTTTCCTGGATTAGCTGGGCGGACTCCTGGTTCTTGTGGAGAAAGTCCACCACGGCGCCGCGGATCTCGGAAACGAGCCATCCCCTGATATCGGTGTTGCCCAGCTTGTTCTTGGTCTGGGATTCGAAAACCGGGTCCTTCAGCTTGATGGCGAGGGCGCCGGCAATGGACTCCCGGACGTCCACGCCGCCGTAGCTCTTCTTGAAGTACTCGTTGACCCCTTTGAGTATGCCTTCGCGGAAGGCGCTCTGGTGGGACCCGCCGTCGGCGGTGTGCTGGCCGTTGACGAAGGAGAACAGAGTCTCGCCGTAGTTGGTGGTGTGGGTGAAGGAGAATTCGATGTACTGGCCCTTGTAGTAGGAGGGCTCATAGAGGATATTTTCCCCCACCTCGGCCTTCAGGAAATCCAGCAGTCCATACCGGGAAACGAAGCGCTTGCTGTTGTAGATCATGCGGAGGCCGCTGTTCAGGCAGGCGTAGTTCCACATGCGCCGTTCCACATAGTCAGGCAGGAAGGCGTATTCCCCGAAGATCTTCTCGTCGGGCAGGAATTCGACATAGGTACCGTCCGGTTCTTCCGTGACGCCCTCGTTCTGCCCCAGGAGCTGTCCCCGCTCGTATACCGCCTCAGCGAACCGTCCGTCCCGGTAGGCCACGACCCGGAAATCGCCGGAAAGAGCGTTGACGGCCTTGGCGCCCACGCCGTTCAGGCCCACGCTGAACTGAAAGACCTCGTCGTTGTACTTGGCGCCCGTATTGATGATCGAAGTGCATTCCACGACCTTGCCGAGTGGAATCCCGCGGCCGAAGTCGCGGACACGGACCCGGTTGTCTTCAATGTTCACGTCGATCTTCCGGCCGTAACCCATTATGAATTCGTCCACGGCGTTGTCGATTACTTCCTTCAAAAGGACATAGATGCCGTCTTCCGGGTCGGTGCCGTTCCCGAGCCGGCCGATATACATGCCGGTCCGAAGCCGGATATGTTCCAGGGAGGAGAGGGTCTTGACCTTGCTTTCGTCGTAGACGGCCGTTTCCGCGGAGGCCCGTGAACCGTTGCCTTCAACCGGTTTGGCGCCGCGCGCAGAGTTCCCGTTGCGAGAACCGCTGTCCGACGAATCGTCAGACCGCGCAAGCAGGTCGAGTTGGGCGCGGCGGTCCTTGCCGTTGCCCGATCCGTTTTGGGTCGCCATCGGTCATACCTCAGTAGCGATTGATTTTGACGGTGGACATCTTCCATACCATAGTGGCATTAGAACATGTCGTGTCAAGAGTGGCATTAGAACATGTCGTGTCAAGCTATGAATTCAGCACAATATATAGCCATCGTACATTCGTGTCAATATACCCTACGTTTGTTTGGTATGTTGTCAAGATAAAACGATGCCCGAAAGCAGGGTTTGGGCGGATCGGGCGGACCGTGCAGACCGGGCGGTGGCGTCTGTCCTGGCCTACGACCCGGCGCCGTCCGACTTCAGGATGTTTCGCGAGATGACGATCTTCTGGGCTTCGGAGGTGCCTTCGTAGAGAGTGGTGATTCGCGCGTCCCGGTAGAAGCGCTCCACGACGAAGTCCCGGATGTACCCGTAACCGCCGTGGATCTGTATGGCTTCGTTCGTGATCCGTATCGAGGCCTCCGACGCGTATAGCTTGGCCATGGACGACGCCGTGATGTAGTCCTGTCCGGCGTCTTTGAGCCACGCAGCCCTGTAGGTCATGAGGCGGGCCGCCTCGAGTTCGGTGGCCATTTCGGCGAGCTTGAAGGCGATCGCCTGGAACTCTCCGATGGGCTTGCCGAACTGCGTCCGTTCTTTCGCGTAACGCACGGAAGCGTCGTAAGCCCCCTGCGCGATGCCCAGGGCCTGCGCCGCGATTCCGATGCGGCCGCCGTTCAGTATGGACAGCGCGATGTTCAGGCCCCGTCCTTCCCCGCCCAACAGACTAGTCTGCGGCACGCGACATTCCTCGAACAGGAGTTCGCTGGTATCCGAACCCCGTATTCCGAGCTTCTGTTCCTGGCGGCCGACGGTAAACCCCGGCGTGCCTTTTTCCACGAGGAGCATGCTGAGGCCGCGGTGACCGGTACCGGGCGAGGTGGTCACCAAGACGAGCAGGTAGTCCGCGAAGCCGCCGTTGGTAACGAAATGCTTCTTGCCGTTGATGACGTAATCCGTGCCGTCCTTCAACGCCGACGTGGTCGTCGAGCCTACGTCCGTCCCCGCGCCCGGTTCGGTCAGCGCGAGACAGGCCTGCGCCTCGCCGCAACCCAGCGGCGGCAGGCAGGTGTTCCGCTGCTCTTCCGTTCCGAAGGCGTAGACGCCGTCGGCGAAAAGGGAATTGTTGACCGAGACGCACACCCCGGTTGACGCGCAAACCCTGGAGAATTCCTCCACGGCCAGCACGTAGCTGATCGTATCCAGTCCCGCGCCGCCGTACTCCTCGGGGACCATCATGGCCATGAAACCCATCTCACCGAGTTCCCGGATCGTTTCGTAGTGCACGGCTTCGCGTTCGTCGATTTCCCGGGCATGGGGTTTCAGTTTCTCCTCGGCGATCCGGCGGGCCGTGTCCCGCATCATGATCTGATCGCTGCTCAGTGCGAAATCCATCGGTTCTCCCTTTTCAGTTTACGCCAAGCAGCCGGACCGCGGTGAGCGCCATGACCTTGCAGCTCTGCGCGAGATGATCGATCTCGCAGTATTCATCGGGCTGGTGGGCGAGGTACAGCAGTCCTGGGCCATAGGCGATGCATTGCTTCACCCGTCCCGTGTTGTATACGTGCTTGTGGTCATAGGTGCCCGGACTGGCCACGTATTCAAGCGGCGCGCCCAGGAGATCCTCGATCGTACGCGCGGCTGTCTCCACCAGTTCACAGTTTCGGTCCGTTTCGACCGGGTGAACGACCATCAGCTCGGTCAGCTCGGCATTGAAATCAGGATCACCCGCGGACAGGTCGGCTACCATGGTTTCGATTTCACTTCGTACCTCGGCGAAGGACTCTTCTTTCAGGTACCTTCGGTCAAAGATGGCGGAGCACCGATCGGCGACGCACGGTGAACCGACACCCCCGTCCGTCTGCCCACCGGATATCCCGTTCACGTTGATCGTGGCGTGGCGGGCCTCTGGGGGGTCTATGGGCATGTCCGTGGTGCGCGAGCGGAGCGTTGGAACAAGGACGGATTCGATCCGGCGCAGGACCCGCTCCATCTGGCTGATGGCGCTGACGCCCAGAAAGGGCATGCTGCCATGGGCGGTGCGGCCGAAGGTGTCGATCCGGAACCAGTAGACCCCGCGGTGGCCCAAGCAGATGCGGCCGGGACCGAAAGGCTCCGGGATGATCACGTACGACGTCCGGTCCGGAGAAATCAGACCCTCGCGGGCGAGATGGGCCATGCCGGCGAAACCGCCGGTTTCTTCGTCAACCGTCGCGCTGAATTCGAGGCTCCCGCGCAAGGAGACCCCCGCCTCTCGCAACGCGGCCGCCGCATAGAGCGCCGCCGCGATACCGCCCTTCATGTCACAAGCGCCGCGCCCATAGATCCTGCCGTCCTTCACGAGCGCGCCAAAGGGGTCGACCGTCCAGTTTTCTCCCGCCGGCACCACGTCGGTATGGCCGTTGAAGTGAAGTGTCGGCATCGGCGAGACACCGGGGAGACGGCCCACAACGTTCACCCGTGGACGTTCCGCGGAATGGTCCGGATGGTCTTCGGCAGTCACGTAGCGGGTTTCGAAACCCAGCGTCTTCAACCGGTCGCCCACCAGCCGGGCGCATGGCAGGTATTCGTCTCCCGGCGGATTTACGGAGGGAATGCGTATCAGCTCCTGCAAAAACGATACCATGTCTTCGCGGAGGACGTCTACCTGTTCCACGATACGCTGTTCGTGCGGGGTGATCATGGGCTCACGGGTGACGTGGTTGTCCAGTGCCTTTGCGTTGTTCGTGGATACGAGACCTTGATTGCGCCGGATTACCCGGCGTCCTCCATCTCGTCGTAGAATCTTGCCATTTCGCCCCGTACCGCAGCCGCGTTGAACCGCATGCCCGACCGAGGGTGCTGGTTCATCAGGCCCGTGATCATATAAGGGATGTCGAATCCCCACATCAATTCGGCCCGCATCGGCTCGATTTCGTATTGAATACACTCCAGGAGCGGGCGCAGGCGGAACTTCGGGTTGTGGAGGAAACCGACGATCAGTTCCATGGGACAGTTGCCGGCGCCGCGGCCGAGGCCGGCCAGACTGGCGTCCAGGTAATTCGCTCCGCGGATCAGCGCCTGGATCGTATTGGCGAAAGCCAGTTGCTGGTTATTGTGGGCGTGGATGCCTACATGCTTGTCGGTGGATTGCAGGGCGTTCAGGAACTTGTCGACGAGCGCTTCTATCTGTTCGCTGTACAGTGCACCGAAACTGTCCACCACGTAGATGGCGTCGACAGGGGATTCTACGAGCAGGGACAGGGCCTCGTCTATTTCGCTCTCGGGCACCGTCGAAGCCGCCATGAGATTCAGTGTGGTCTCATAACCCTTTTCGTGCGCGTCCTGGATCATATCCAATGCCAGTGGGATCTGGTGGATGTAGGTGGCGATCCGAATCATATCCAGCACGCTGTCGCCGGCCGGCAGAATGTCGGTCTCGTAATCGGATTTCTCCGCGTCGGCCATCGCCGCGAGCTTGAGTGGCGTGTCGTTGACGCCCACGATGCCGCGGATGTCCTCTTCCGAGCAGAATTTCCAAGGCCCGTATTCATCTGGGGAAAAGATCTGCCGCGAGTTGATGTAACCGATTTCCATGTAATCGATCCCGCCGGCGACGCAGGCCTGGTATACCGCCTTGACGGTATCGGCTTCGAAACGATGGTCATTCATCAGGCCGCCGTCCCGTATGGTACAATCGATGAGCTTGATCTCCGGCCGGTAGGTCAGCCACTTGCGTGTGGGCACTTCATTGAGAGCTGATTGGTCCATGATCTTTTCGACATCACTCCTGGTTTCTGGTGAATAAACTTCAATCGCCTTAACGGCAACGAAAATAGGGCGCCGCCCCGGACTGAACTTACACGACGAGGGGGAGCGGGACAAGGCATTTTAAGGCGTCGCGCCGCGGTCCACGGCACGGTCCGCGGCACTACGCCGCAAAGCCGGCCGCAACCCGCCTTCAGGGGAATTTAGACCTCGCTGGACGGCCCTGATAGACGGTTGGAAGAACCCCATTTATTGGCCTTGACTAAATCCCCTTCCCCTGTATCATGCATGGTGCGTTTCGGATATCGTCATCGGATCACGGCAGCGAGGTCTGCCCGTTCCGTTTCAATACCAGGAGTCCGAGGGTTTCCCCACTATGGGTATCATTCTCAAAACCGAAAAACAGATCGAAACCATTCGCCGCAGCGGCCAGGCGGCCACGGCGACGCTGCAGTGCATGGGCGAAGCCGTAAAACCGGGCGTCGCAACCTCTGATCTCGACAAGATCGCCCGCGAGATGATCCAGGACTTCGGGGGCACCTCCTCTTTCCTGGGATACAAGCCCGCCTTCCATCCACCCTTTCCCGCCACGATCTGCGCATCCATCAACGATGAGATCGTACACGGCATCCCCAGCCCGCGGCGGACGGTTGTGGAGGGGGACATTCTCAGTCTTGATTTCGCCATGATTATCGACGGATACCATGGCGACACGGCCTTTACCTTCCCAGTCGGCCGTATTTCACCCGAGGCGCAGAGGATGCTGGACGTCACCCGAACTTCGGTATACAAGGGAATCGAGAAAGCAAAACCGGGAAACCGCATCGGCGACATCGGCCACGCGGTGCAGAAACACGCGGAATCCCATGGCTACTCGGTGGTGCGGGACCTGTGTGGACACGGTATAGGCCGCAGCCTCTGGGAGGAACCGCAGGTCCCCAATTACGGCAGTCCGCGGCGCGGCATCCGTCTTAAGCCGGGCATGGTCATCGCCATTGAACCTATGGTGTGCGCGGGTGCGCACCGGATCCAGATCCTCGACGACGAATGGACGACCTCTACCGCCGATGGCCGCCTGTCCGCCCATTTCGAACACACCATCGCCATCCTGTCCGACGGCCCCGAGATATTGACGGAAAACCCCAATCTCTGGGGTTAGCGGAATCTGTCGGTCTGGCATGAACCACAGTGTGTTTTGTATCAGGTATCCCTGTCGGCCCGGCAGGGATCATCGCAGATCCTGCAAAACCGCGTACCGTCGCGCTTCTTCCCTGGTGTCGGTCAGGACCAGGTAAGCGGTCATCTCCTTCACGCCGTGGGCGGGGACCTCGAGTTTCGTCTTGAGTTTCAGGTGCCCTCCTTCGGTACCCCAGCTGTCCAGCCTGGCTTCCTTCTGGGGAGATACGAGTACGAAAGTCCGGGCGGTTCGCGGATTGGCGGCCGCGGTCCAGTGACCGCCATGGTGACGGTAATCCCAGTTGCTTCGCTTTCGTTCGTAGTCCGCCGAGAACAGGACGGTGTCGTGCATCTCGCCATCGGGCTGCAGAAAGTAATTCCACCCTCCGCTCAGATGACGTAACGCGTCGCTACCGTTCACAAGCCTCCATACCTGCTTGATCACCGGGCTGCCCCCAAGGGTCAGCGTATCGAGTTCCAGGGTCAGGCCGCGGGTCTCTTCGAGAGACAGCGCCGCCCGCTGGCGCACGCCGGTCCATTCCACGCCACGGGCGTCCCTGCAGGAAACGGTTTCCGCGGTGAAAACCTCCCCTTCCAGAGAGGCCGTCCAGGAAAGCCGGTCCACATCAATTTCCGGCTGCAGACCGCCGTACCAGGGGCAACTCCATCCAAAAGCCCTGGGTTCCGGAAAGGCCGATGCCAAGTGGTTGCATTCGCCCCCCGCGTCCCGGATTGCGCTCACGGAGCCCAGGAAGGAGGGGACCACGTCGATTTCGAGCCGCTGGTTTCGAATGGTGTACACCCTGTGCCCCGCGGTATCGCCATCTTCCACCTCTACGGCCGATCCTTCTCCCAACCGGACAAGTGGCATTTCGGCCTAGACGTCACGCTCCCCGCCTTCGAGTACCATGCGGCCGGAGTAGACGCCCGGTGGTTGGGATGTGGTCATTCGCACCGAACCGCTGAAGGGATGTTGCCAGTCGATCTCCGAGAAAGAAAACCACATGGGGTCGCAAAGCCAGCCGTCGGGCATGACGAAGGTAACGGTCCCGCTGGCCTTCCGGGACTTCCACTGCGCTATGCGGAACCGGATGTCGGTCTCTTCCCGGGTGACCACGGCCACCGGCGGATCGGTCGACACCTCGAATTCGCCCAGGACCGGCGGCGCCGGTTCGCCCTCTTTCACCTGTTGCCCCTTCGTGCGGCGCCATATGCGGCGCGCGCCGTGCCAGCCGCCGTCGCCGACGTACAGACGGAGGGCGCCATGGGATATTTCGCGACTGCGGCGCGCAGGTCGTCTCCCGGGTCACCGACTGGAATTCGTAGCCGCCCCATTCGATCTCGTCCAGGTCGGCGGGCCGGAGGACCCCGATCGTCCCATGGGGCATTTCAAAGACTCCCAACGTCTCCGCGAATGAACCACCTCGCTTGAAGTCGTGGTCGTCCGGCGCGGGACGGTCGCTGCAACGCGCTCTCAGCATCCCTTCCTTGAGCGGCAGCGTCAGCGTAGAATGCTCCGAGCCCCCGTTCGTCACAAACTGGTACAGGCGAAAGGTAAAGGGGTCGAAACCGGTGTTTTCCACAGTGTGTTCCACCGATACGATCGGTCCGGCGTTCAGCCGGATGATCCGGCTGAAGACCAGGCCGGGGGTCTTCTTGGCCGCATAGGAAGCCACGAGGACCAGGTCGTGGCCCTCCCGTTTCGCCCTCAACTTGAAGTCCGACCGGCTGAATTCGCTGGGCCATTTAGGCGGGATGGGGCGTGCGCCTTCCGTTCCCAGGTCCTTCCCCGTTGCCCGGTCTCTGATCTTCAGCTGACCGCCCCTGGTCTCCAGGGTCGCCCTGTAGATTTCGTTCTCGACACGGATCGCACCGTCCTGGTGGTACAACAGTCCACCCGGCTCCAGTGCAAAGACGGCATGTTTGGCATTGGACAAGTTCACCGTTCTACCATCGCATTCCAGGCGTCCGGTAAGCGTCAATTCGAAAACGCCCGGGCGGTCAGCCTCGAGGACCGTTTCGAATCCGCCGTATCCTCCGGCTGGCACCCTGACGGTGTGTTCCCGCCTGTCCTCCGACAGGCCGTCTGAAACGGTGATGCGAACCTGCGCTACGACGCCAGCTGGCAGATGGCTGCGCAGGTTTAACTGCACGTTCTGCGGCGTTCCTGGTACCAGGGTTATCTCGTCCGGGTCGATGGAAAGAGCCATCTCGACCCGCGGGCGTATACCCGTGGCGAGTACGACAGGCAGGTCATCCCAGCGGATGTGTGTGTATACTCTCGGCGCGGTCTTGTCCCGGCCGACGGCCGCGGCCTCCCCGGATACGGCAACCGGTGCCTCGAGGGATATCGTCTCGCCGGGCCGGATCTGTTGCCGTGCGTGATAGTCTATGATCAGGTCTCCGGACTCCTTTGCCGTCAACGCGAGGGTAACCGGCTTGTCTTTACGGTTGTGAAGTTTCCACCGAAGGGTGGTCTGCCCGCCCCGCACCGGCTCGATGTCGTCCACGGTTGCCGCCGCGGACAACTCCGCGGTCTCCACCGCGGCGACGTGCCGCGCCTCGCGGTCCACCCGGACGGTCAGGACGTTCTTGCCGTCGGTTGACCCACCGCCGTCGGACGACGGCTGGTCCCCGTGTGCCGCAAAACGGTATGTGAAAACCCGCATCCCCTCCCACTTTTCTTCATCGGGCACCTGCTCGACCGATCTTTGCAGGGTTCCGTACCAATCGTGCCGGTCGAAGAAGTACTTTGTACAGGGCATCTGGCGAATGGCGGGTACGTAGTTGCGCATCAGCGGATAGGGTCCGGCATCCCAGAAGAAACCCGTCCGTTTGTAAGGTGCCATCGCCTTTACATTACCGGGCCAGGTATCCAGATCAAGACGGTTTTTCTTCTCCTCGATCGTCTTCTCAACGGACCGGACGAGCATCCGCCGCCCGATGCTCCTGCCCTGAAAACGCGGTGAAACATTGAGCAGGGGAAGGTACACGGTCTCGTCGTCATCCTGATCGTGTATCAGGGAGCAGTAACCGCCTATCTTTTCTCCTTCATTCCACACGTAGACAGCAAGGTATTTCTCCCGCTCGTGCCAGTCCCGTATATCCCGCGCGGTCATGGGCACGCCGCCGTTCCACGACCCGGGCCATTCGAGGTCGCTTTCATTCCACATTTCGGCGATTGCGGCGTCATCCCGCACAGGGTCGATCAGACGTAGATTACTTTCTTCCGCCACCTTTATCTCCCCTTTGTCTCCCGCGATTCCTGCTCCGCTTCCGGCGACTAGCGTCGACCGGACGGTTTGACAGATGGCTCATAGGGCACCGCCCCCGATTCACCCACTTCGTAGCCGTAAAGATCCAGGTAGTGGCGTGCGGGAAGCAAAGCGTCGCCCCGGCGGGCCATCTCATTCTTCAGCTGATCGTCCAACTGGCGCTGCAGATCGGCCTGTTCCGCCCTGCCGGCCATGTTCCGCATCTGGTAGGGATCTTCCTGGTTGTCGAACAGCAGCCAGGGGCCTTCGAGATTGCGTACGTAAGTATGCCTTCGGGTCCTGATTCCTCTCCAGGGCTGTCCCCGGTATTCCGAAAAGGGCGCGATGCTCATGATATAGGCGGCTTCGTTCCCCGTAAAGGCCTCGCCACGAACCGCCGGAGCGTGGTCGCGGCCCTCGCAGGTTTCGGGGACGGGAATTCCGGCCAGGCCGAGCAGGGTAGGCATGATATCCACCACGTTTAAGGGAGTGCCGATACGAAGTCCCCTTACCGCCTGTCCCGGGCACCGCATCACGAACGGGACGCGGATGGACTCGTCCCAGGGGTGCTGTTTGCGCTGCCGGCCGTGCGATCCGAGCATGTCACCGTGATCCGAAGTATAGACGAAGACCGTATTCTCCATCAGTCCCTGGTCATCGAGGACCATGCCGAGGCGCGCCAACTGGTCGTCGAGGGCCGTAACATGGGCATGGTAACCCGCCAGGTCGGTGCGGCTCGGATCGGGACAATTGGGGCGCACTTCGATTTCATCCGGCGGATACAGGTCGATATACTTCCCGGGGACAGCGTCGTAGGGATTGTGCGGCGGTCCCCACGAAAGTACCAGCGCGAAGGGATTATCTCGTTTCCTGGACTGTATGAAATCGATGGCCAGCGAAGTCTGGGCCTCCGCGTCATAACCCGTCCAGTACAGCGGATCTTCCGAATCCCGGTAGTACAGGGAGTGCATGTAATCGTGCGTGCAGTTTCCCACGGCCCAGAAATCTAATCCCTGTCGCCGAGGTCCGGGCGGGGTGAATCCGCCCCGGGACGGACCATCGAGATGCCATTTGCCGATGTATGCCGTGTCATAGCCCGCCGAGCGCAGGACCGTGCCCAGCGTCGGCCGGTCCACCGGCAACCGCACGTCATTCATGAACATGCCGGTCGTCAACGGGTACTGCCCGGTCAGAAAGGCCGCCCGCCAGGGTGTGCAGACCGGTATGTTGGCGACAGCCAGGTCGAAAACGACACCTTCACCGGCCATCTGGTCCATATAAGGCGTGCGTACCTGGCGGCTACCGCCGAAACCGGTACTGCACCATCGGTGCTGATCGCCGAAAACGAATACGATGTTGGGGGAATGTTGCTCGGCCAAGTTTACATGACTCGCTATCCGCGCCGGATTGCCCGGTCCAACAACGGCTTCAACGCAGGTGAAAGATCTATGGTCTGGGCGGCGGCCTGGCCCGCTTCCGACATCTTCTTCCAGGTCCTGGCCAGGATATCGACCAGCTTTCCCTCACTTTGTTTTTTCGCAAAAGCGGGCAGGTAGTAACAGAGAAACACAAGGCAGGCGACGTCCTCGAGGATCTGCGCTTCCGGATCGGCCTTGGATCGCTCTTTTCTTACGAGGGACTGCACCCGGTCTACGAGGGCTTCGTCATAACCGACGTCCCGCAGGATATCGCCCGCGGTCTGAACGTGGTACCTGGCCAGTTCCGTCCGCCACTGCCTGTAGCCCAGCCGGCCGACGGGGAAATCGCCACGGGGTATCTTCCACCGTTGAATATGCTGACATCGCACGGCGAGCCGCAAGGCTTCCGACGCGTCGGAAGACTGTTCTTCCAGGCAGGCGAACATCCGCTGGCCGTACAACAGCGCCTTCGGCCAGGAACGTCCTTCGAATTCTTCCGTTTCCGGGTCCGCGCCGTTGGCGGCGTCGATGCGTTCTATCGCGTCCACGAATCTTTCATGGTCCATCGAGCTCATCGCTTTCATTTAGAATAAGCCGCCGGATGGCGTTTCCGACGGCTTATTCTCAGTGGCAAATGGCAGTACGGGGCTGCGTTTCAGGCGGATATGGCGCGAAGGTCACGGTATTCCTGTGCGCCGAACAACGGTTCGACCGGTTGAAAATCAATTCCGTGCCGGGCGCACAGTTTGCGCAACTTGTTGACCGCGCCGCCGATATGCTTACCCTCCCGGCAGATTCCGAACAGGTGCTGACTCACGACCCGGCGCGAGATGCCGATGATCTCCGCGACTTCCTGCTGGGTCTTTTGATAGATGAAATAAAGCACCACGACCTCGCACTGCTTCTGGGTCAGATACTGGGAGAGGAAATCGTAAACCGCGTCGGCCAGTTCGTCCACATGATCCTCGCGCTGGTACCGATGCACCCGGTCCTCCCCTGTTTCGTACCAGATATTCGCTTCGTTGGGAAACCGTTCCAAATCAACCTGGTCCAATTGGATTTCCCAGAATTCAGGATTATACATGACCTGACTTTACCTCCGGTTTCGATGCGTTCAAAGACAGAAAAAAGCCGCGTGACGTGGGTCTCGCGGCTCCGGAGGACGTGCGTTAGTACCCCTTGTTCACCTCTTGGATTCAGGGGTTGCGCCAACAACACTCCGGAGACGGGATCGGCGTGCCTTCGTCAGAGACGAAGGTCTTAGGGCCGGTGACGGACCACGTTGCATGGTAGTCGGATGCCATTTTCATGCCTCCTTTGGTGTGTTTTATGCCGGGGTGGACACTGGTAACAAAGGACCGCAAAGTACAAATCGTCCATGGCGAATTGCAAAGAGGGTCCCGCGGGTATAAGGACGCTATCTAAATACCTACAATCCGGATGCACTTTTTCTTCGATTCGAGACCAAAAAATCCATATTCAGACATATCTAACGCTGCAGGCCCGACCCGGTTCCCTCGATCTGCGACTCCAGATCCTGCCTGGTGAACCAGTTCAAAGGACCGGGAACGGAACAGGCCAGGGCAGCGGCGGCGTTACCGTACCGCAGGGCGGAACGGGTGCAATCCTGCAGGCAACCGAAGAGATAACCCGCTGCAAAAGCGCCGAGCGCCCCGTCGGAATCGATCACCTTGATCTCGCCAGGACTGTCCTCGAACATCTCGCCGGATGGGGTGCCCGCGATTCCATTCCAGGCACCTGTTCCGCTAGCGGAGAAGCGGTGCTCCACGATTGCCGTATTCTTCGTGCTGAACCTAGTCCGCACCATTTCGGGCGCCGATGATAAAGGGCCATCAAAATCCCAGATCGTCTCCAGGGCCCGAAGCGTCACCATGAAGATTCCCGCGGTTTCCACGAGATCGAGCACCCGTTTACTGACCTCGGCGTCGAGACGCCGTTCGTCCGGTACGTCCAGCAGGATACTGACCTGGTCATGCGCAGCCTGGGCAGCAGCGAGGGCGGCTTCCAGCCAGCTGGCGTTTACGGGATCGACCATGGGCGCCGTGAGGTCCAGGTGAAAGATTGCCGTCTCGCGGGCAGAGGACCAGTCCATCCTGCCGGGGGAAGTTGTACGAAAAACCGTATCATTCATGTCGTACCACGAATGGGTCGACCTGGGCGCGCTGCCTGCCTCGGTGTAACACAGACCGGTGCGTCCGTCGGGTACCCGTTCCACGTGTCCGGTGTCAACCCCGTGCTCTCGAACCTTGTTGACCACCTTCATGCCCAGGGGCGTGCCTCCGACCACGGACAGCCATGCCGTACGGAGGCCCAGTCTTGCGAGCCCTACCGCCGTTTCAAGGGCTCCGCCGGCCACGTCGACATCGAATCCGCCGGCCTGCTCGAATCGTTCCCGCCCCCTCGGAGAAAGGCGCAGGAAGCCCTCGCCCCAGGTCACGACGTCGTACCTGGTCCTATCGTATGTCATCGCCGGTTCTCCATACCGTCCGCCTCGATCGACTCCAGGAACTTCAGCGATTTCAACTCGCGGCCGTCGTCCAACTGGTACAGGTAGAAGGCCCTGATGGCGCGTTGAATCTCCTGCCTGGACGTCCTGACGGGTTTCAACCTGGGCAGATGCTCCAGCGGCATCTGGCGCACACGGGTGAGGAGCCGCGTGGTTCCCAGAGAGAGTTGCATCGCATCACTATCCTGGACCTGGCAGTCCCGGCAAAGGATGCCGCCCAGGGCCGGACTGAAACGGACCGACGCTTCCTCCGGATTCCTTCCGCAGCCCACGCAGGTGGAAAACTCCGGTCCCGTACCGTAAATATCGGCGAATTCGAGTTGAAACCGCCAGAACAGCACTTCGCACGCTTCGGCCGGTAGCTGGTCGATCGCCTGCAGCGTACGGATGATCAGTCCGAAGAGCGAATCTCCGGGTTCTTCACCGAGGACCAGCCTGTTGACCAGTTCACAAACGGCGCTGGCGTAACTCACCCTCGTAAGATCCTCGCCGATGTGTCTGAAGAACGGACCAGCCTCGACCTTCGACAGGGTCTGCAACTCCCTGTTTTGCCGATGGTTGAACATTACGTTGATTACGCAAAACGGTTGCAGGAAGGACGCCATTCTGCTCTTCGGCCGCCGTGCGCCGCGGGCCACGAGTTTAATCTTTCCGAAGTCACGGGCGTACACCGTGACCAGGAGACTGGTATCCCCCAGCGGGATTCTGTTGAGGACGATGGCTTCCGAGGATTGTATGGCCATGGGGCAGGCCCAGTGGTCCTAAGGAGTACTGCGCTTCAGGGGTCGAGATCCGACGCTTTGACTTCGGTCGTATCTTCTTTTTCCGCCGGGAACCTGTAAATCAACTCGTCTTCCCGGGCCATGCCGTGTTCCTCCCGGGCCAGCCTTTCCAGCTCGAAGCGAGTCCGTTCATCCGTCTCGGAATCGCCCTCCAGCAGTTCCAGTTCGCCGGTCAGATCCCGCTTCCGGGATTCCAGTTCCTTCAGTTCAGACTGCAGCTGGGTTTTCTGCTTCATGAGCTTCCACATGTTGTACCAACCGTAGCTGCCGCTGATATAGAGGTAACCGAATACAATGGCGATCACGCCGAGGATCATCCATCTCAGCCGGTTTCTCTTTCGGATTCGCCTGCGCCGCCTGGCTTCGGACCCGGTCCCGGCTGAGGATTTGTCGGGCTTGAAATCGGCCATGGGATACCGCTCCGGCTACGAGGCCCGGCGCAGGATGGACCGGCCCGCGTACCGGGCCCGTTCACCCAGAGATTCTTCTATCCGCAGCAGTTGGTTGTATTTCGCGGTCCGCTCGGACCGGCAAAGGGATCCGGTCTTGATCTGGCCGGCCGATTTCGCGACCGCGATATCCGCGATCGTCGTATCTTCCGTTTCCCCTGATCGATGGGAAATCACCGTGGTGTATCCCGACGACTGTGCCATATCGATGGCTTCGAAGGTCTCCGTCAGCGTGCCGATCTGGTTGATCTTGATCAGGATGCTGTTGGCGACGCCGCTATGGATACCACGGGAAAGCCGGTCGGTGTTGGTCACGAAGAGATCGTCGCCGACGAGCTGAACGTCATCGCCGAGCCGGTCCGTCAGCATCTTCCAGCCGGTCCAGTCGTCCTCCGCCAACCCGTCCTCGATGGAAACCACGGGATACTTGCCGACCATGTCCGCGTAGAAGTCGACCAGCTCCGGCGCGGTTTTTTCGGGAGTGGCTTCCGCTTCCAACCTGTAGATGCCCTCCACGTGCCGATCGTGGAATTCGGAGGCCGCGGCATCGAGGGCGATCATGACGTCGGTACCCGGATCATACCCGGCATCGGCGATGCCGGACACGAGCATCTCTATGGCCTCTGCGTTCGATGAGAGATCCGGTGCGAAACCGCCTTCGTCGCCCACGGAGGTCACATAACCGTGTTTTCGGAGCACCGTTTTCAAACTGTGGAAAACCTCGGCGCCCATGCGCAAGGCCTGGGAGAAGGTGGACGCGCCGACGGGCATGATCATGAATTCCTGCAGATCGACGTTGTTATCGGCGTGGGATCCCCCGTTCAGGATGTTCATCATGGGTACGGGGAGTACGCAGGCCCCGTCTCCACCCAGGTAACGGTACAGCGGCTGGTCCACCGCCACCGCCGCCGCGTGGGCCACGGCCAGGGAAACGCCCAGTATGGCGTTGGCTCCCACGGCGTCCTTGTTGGCCGATCCGTCGAGTTCGATCATGGCGCGGTCTACACCGGCCTGGTCGGCCACGTCCCGCCCGCGCAAAGCTTCGGCTATTTCGCCGTCGACGCTGGCGACGGCCTGCAGCACGCCCTTTCCAAGGTAGCGCGAACCGTCTCCGTCGCGGCGTTCGTGCGCTTCGTGGGCGCCCGTCGATGCGCCCGAGGGAACGATCGCCCGCCCGAAAGCGCCACAGGACAGCCGCACCTCGGCCTCGACCGTGGGGTTTCCTCTTGAATCCAGTACTTCACGACCATGAATCGAAACGATTTCGGTCATTCGGGCACATCCCTGTGTTGCGGTTCAAGGTATATTCAGCTGCTCCCTGCTTCATACATAGGTGACTCCTACCAGGTCAATCGCTCTATATGTTACAGGCTTTGGTCCATGCGTCAAGGACAAGACGGAAGGCGTCAGGGCGGATTCTCTTCCAGTGTTCTGAGTTGCTTGCTGACCCGCGCCAGTTCGATCAAAAGGTCCTCCATCTGCTCTGAGAATTCCGTCGGATCCCGCCGGTTCTTCTCACCCTTGAGTTCATCGATCATCGTCCGCAGTTCTTCCATCCTCTCCCACAAAGACCGTGCCCTGGGCGAACTGGTAGCCACCGCCGGTATAGATACGCGGCCGAAGTACACCCTGCCGGCCAGCGCCCCACCCGTGGCGTCATCTCCCGGATTCCGGGCGCCTCTTCCGTCGCCGTCATCGTCCAGCAGGGGATGTTCGGTGGCCAGGAGGCCCTGTCCGTCGTACCATTCGGCTGTCTTGTTCCTGGCGTAGATAAAGGACTCCAGGACGGAGACCCGCCCATTCTTGTCCAGGTCGCCTTCCGTCCCATTTAACGACGCGAGAAGGTGTTCGGGAAAAACCGTGGACAGGCGTTCTCCGCCGCTCTTCGTCGCCGTTACGATCACGCGGCCGGGACCGCTGAGCGCTGCGATAAAAGGGGCGCTCGAACTCGCGCCGTTCACCACGACCGTGTATCGCCCGTTGATGTCACCAAGCGCTTCGCGGAGCGAGTCTGCCGTCAAATCGGGACCCGGGATGTTCAACCTGGCGCCCGTACCCGCGGCGCTGCCGTGTCCGATCAGCAGGACAAACAGGTCGTCCGTGGGGCGAAGCCGATGGGACAGGTCGGACAGTGCCCCGTGTATCTCCTCGAGGGTGGACTTCCGCGCAGGGGTCTCGCCCGTGGCGGCCGGATCCTCAACGAGGAGAGTCAACCGGTCTTCCGCAAACCCATGATCGGTTTTCAATACGTCGTAGAGGCCGATGGCCCAGGCCAGGTTCTGGTCGACGTACTTCTTTTCTCCACCAAGCCCCGCGATGATCAATCCGTACTGCACGCCGGGAGACGATCTCTGTTCCCCAATGGAAGGAAGGTTAGCCGAATCCTGTGGCCTGGTTACCGGCGGCAGCGAGAAGGCCTCCAAAGATAAAAGGCAGCTTAACAACAGCCCCGCGAAGATTCCGGCGACTAGGCGCATCACGACAGTCCTTTCTGGCGCCTCAGAAACCACTCGGTGCTCAGGAAAAGCAGAATGGCCGCGAACAGGAAAGGCGTATCGCGCAAGTCTCTTTCGCGGGTCGAAGTGGCCGTCTGCTCAACGGGCCTGATCATATCCGGCAACCGTCCCGCCTCCGATAGAGGTAGATATGCGCCGCCCGTGGATTCAGAGAGCCTTTCAAGATCCTCCACGTGGAGACCCGCATTCGTGAATTCGGTGGCCGACGGGGCCACGGTAAACCCGGTCTGGTCGCGAAGCAACGCGTCCTCCTCGGACCGGATGGACACTTCCACCTTGTGCACGCCGCCCAGCTCGGGCCGGTATTCGGCGCGGTAGAGTCCTTCGTTCCCAAGGGACCATTCGAGTTGAACGGCCTTCGACTGGCCGGTAGGCCCGGTTACGTGTGCCCATACATTCGTTCCGTCGACCGGCTCGTAGTTCCGGTCGAACAGACGGCTTTCGATGGTGACCGTTTCATGTCCGCCGTAATTCGTCTTGTCCGTAGTGACGGAAACCCGTCCGGGGGCATACAGTGCGGTCCACCGGACCATCTGTCGCCAGAATCGTTCGTGCGACTGATCTTCCGACGGCAGATGCATCTGCCAGCGCCACGTGCTGAAGCCGGTGAAGGCCATTGATCGCCCCCTTCCGTAACGCTGTACGGCCAGGAGCACATTGGACCCTTCCAGAACATCTGTCGTGGGGTCGACCGCGAGCACCGCGGCGCCGGGCTTGACAGCCCCGACCCGGTTGTATCCGATCAATTCCGGCAGGCGATCCCAGTTTGCCCGGTTTTCCTCGGGATTCGACCCGAAACGAAGCAGGGGATGATGGATGCCTTCTTCGGCCGGAGCCAGGCGAAAGGCATGGTCGACAATACCCATGGCCCAGTTGTCGCCGGTGAGGTGAACAGGCAGTATATCCTCAACCGGCGTACCCGCGTATCCGCCTTCCCTAAAGGAGTTCAGACCGCCGATCATCAGGAATCCACCGCCGCGCTCGCTTACAAAGGCCTCGGTAAGCTGAAGCTGATCGGGCGTAAACCAGGCCGCCTCTATATCGCCGAAAACAATGGCATCGTATGTAAACAACTCCTCCCTGCTTCGGGGATATCCACCGGTCAGCTCCTGCTTCGGATCCCGGATTCCCTGCCGGTAGATCCTCCCGTCGGGCGATATTCTGACTATAGAGATCATGTCAATCCGCGGGTCTTCGTCCAGCGCCCGCCTGATGAACTTGAACTCCCTGCGAGGGTATCCTTCCACGTACAGGACCCGTCCCGTTCTCGATCGGTTATCCAGCAGGAAGGGCCGCGCGTTGTTCTCCGCTATCGTCTCCGAGCTTTGCGGGGCGACTTCCGCCGTGTACTCGAGTATGCCCGGCGATTCGGGCGACAGAAACAAACGGACGCGCTGTATGTCCCCGTCCCGGCCCAGACGAACCGGCACCGTCTGGACGACGCGTCCCCCTTCCTTGATGTTCAGGTCGATCGATCTGCCCGCGTAACCGTAACTTCGCAGGGTGACGAAAAGGTCGGTTATCGTCCCTTCCGTCACCTTGTCGGACGCGGCCACCTTGAGTATCTCGACATCCTGCGCGATCCGCTCCTCGCCTACCCCCACGGTATAGACCGGCATGTTCTGAGATTCGAGGTATGCCGTCGCATTCGCCAGCTTGTCCGTTCCCGCATTCATGTTGTCCGCGCCGTCCGTTACGAGCACGATGGCGGCCACGGGCAGATCCCTGAATTCGCCGGCGGCCTGACTCAGGGCGCCGGCAATATCCGTTGCGCTTCCGGATGCGTCGAGTTTTGCGATATCGGCAACCCGGTCCGTACGTTCCGCGAAACGGTATGTCCTTACCCTGAACCTGCTGCCCAGGCCTTCCAGCAGTCCATCATCCTGGAACCGGCGTTTGACCGCTTCCACGCGGGGCAGGGCCCGGGCGCCGTCCTGTATGCCCATGCTCTTCGAATCGTCGAACATCAGAAGAAGGAACCCCTGTCGGGCCGTGACCTCGGACGTTATGACGACGGGTTCCAGGAGACAGAATACGATCAGCAGCAATGGCAGGATCTTCAACACGGTAAACACGGCCTTCATCCCCGGAGAGGTCGCCACGGGCATACGGCGGTAGAACAGGATCACGAGCCCGGCCACGACCACGGCAAGAAGGATGATAGTCCAATATGGGGAAGGGGATCTAAAAGCCAGGTGCTCAGACGCTCCGATCAAACCGAGCGTTCGAAGAAAAGAATCCATCACGGCGGATACCAGGTGGGATTTCTATATAACCGGGAAATGGCGGGCCATCAGGTTTGACAGTCTTAGAAAAGACCTCGACCGGACGGATGCGGTAACAGACCAGTCATGCGTTATTGAAACGCTAAAGGTACGGTTCTGTCAATACAAATAAGGCCGCCGGTCGGCCTGGTCCGGGACGGTCGTCAGGCAGGCAAACCACTCTTACCCGGACTTTGACCCAGGCGGCCTAAAGTGGTATACGGATCGTGGCAAACTACGCTGAAAGGTCTTGACAGAACCACGTGGCATATCTAAGTTTCCCGAACCGCCTTTCGGGATAGAAACGAATCCGGCCACGTGTTTAGAACCCCCGTAACTCCCATGACGAAAGGAATCGCGATGAAACGGATCATACCGATCATTGCCGCGTGCTTCGTGCTGACGGTCTTGGTTGACGCGAGCGTAGACGCCCAGCGCGAGCCTAAGAACGTCCAGGTCTTGACAGATCGTTCTACAAGGGAGATTCGTGACTTTATGAAAACGGTGAGCAGCGGCATCGGAGAGAAGTGTGTCTACTGTCATAATCTGAAAGACTATTCCAGCGACGAAAAGGAAACGAAACTGATCGGCCGGGAGTTCATCAAACTCGTCGTGCAGATCAACGAGCAGGTTGCGGCCATCAACACGAACGTCATGAGCAAGGAAAACCTGCAGCCCGTTACCTGTTACACCTGTCACGCCGGTGAACTCGCGATCATTTCCGAAGAGTAGTAAGCGGACTCGACAGAGCGGCACAGAGTCTGCACGCTCCGCCACCACCTGTGAAGGGCCCGGATACTTCGCCACCAACGACCCTGGGATCCATACCCTCCACCACCACCGGCAAAACTACCCGGTCAATGAGCTATGACAAGATACGCGTCGATCTATGTGCTTCTGTCCTTCTTTCTGGCGCCCTTCGCCTCGGCCCTTCCACCTGAAAACAGCTTCGAAGGCAGTCTCCGATTCAACGTGAGCTTTACGGGAGGCGATTTGCAGGACCGGGCCCAGGTGGCCATGATGGTTCCGGAATCCTACAGACTCTTTATAAAGGGCAACCAGACTAAAGTCCACATGCGGGGCGGCATGATCGGGATGATGATGGGCGAGGTCGTGATCGACGGGTCGACGGGCAGGGGATACGTCATCAGCCACATGAATGACACCGCCTACGAGATCTACGCGGATCCGAACCTGAAAGAACGCGCGGCGCCGGTCATCGTAGACGAAAAAGAAACGATCGTCATTGCCGGTTACGAATGCAAAAAGTATAAGATCATAAGAAACAATCCGTCCGGTGCGATGATACAGTACATGTGGGTCACCGACGCGATTCAAATGGACCTGGACACGTCATTTGGCGGTGCATTGAAGGATAGCATGCCCTTCTGGACCGAGGGACTATCCGGTTTTCCACTTAAAATCATTACGTCGTTCCCCGGCACACCCATGACCATGTCCATGACCGTAACCGAGGTAAATCGACAAGACGTCGACCCATCCATATTCGCCGTCCCGGCTGGATACGCCATCGAATCCCTCGATACGAGACGGCTTTTCGGCAGATGATTCGAACCATCCTGCAAAGCCGGTCATCCGGGTCACTGGCTGGAACCACGCTCGGTCCGATTCCACGGGCAATCCATTGAACCGGGGAGCATCCCGGCATCCGGAGTTGCTATGAAAATCGCGACCGTCGAACAGTTCTTTCCCCTTCATCGTACCCGGCTCGTCAAGATCACCACGGACACCGGCCTTTCTGGCTGGGGGGAAACCACCCTCGAGGGAAAGCCCGAAAGCGTGGAAGGCGCGGTCAGGGAACTCGCGGACTACCTGGTCGGCAAGGACCCCCTGCGTATCGAGCACCACTGGCAGCACATGTACCGGTCGGCGTTCTTCCGCGGCGGCACCATCCTCATGACCGCCATATCCGGCGTGGACCAGGCTTTATGGGATATCGCCGGGAAACACTACGGCGTTCCCGTCTACAAGCTCCTAGGAGGCGCGGTGCGCGACCGCATCCGCGTCTACGCCCACTGGGGTATCAACGATCTATCCGATGAGAGCCAGTCCGTCGCCAGGGAACGGCTGGACATGTTGCAGAAGAGCGGTTATACCGCCTTCAAGTCCGGACCCGGTGGCAAGTGGCGGGGCCATGAGCCGCCGGCCGTCATCGATGAGTTCGTCGAATGTGCGTTTCTCATGCGGGAGTGGGTGGGGCCGGACGTGGAACTGGCCTTCGATTTCCACGGAAAGATGACCCCTGCCCTGGCTATCGAGACATGCCACGAGATCAAGGACATGCGGCCCATGTTCGTGGAAGAGCCGGTACCCCAGGAAAACGTCGACGCTCTGAAGCTCGTATCGGACCACGTAACCTTTCCCATCGCCACGGGCGAGCGGCTGCTGAGCCGATGGGAGTTCCGCGAGATCTTCGAAAAACAGGCCGCGGCCTACATACAACCGGACGGTTCGCATGCCGGCGGCATCACGGAACTGAAGAAAATCGCCAACATGGCCGAGGTATACTACATCCACGTCCTCCCCCACTGCGCGATTGGTCCCGTGGCCTTTACTTCCTGCATGCACGTGGACGCCGTGATTCCCAACTTTCTCGCCCAAGAACAGGTCGACCAGGCGCTGGGCGCGGGTATCCTGACGGAGAGTTGGCAGGTCGTCGACGGACATATCGAACTGCCCGATAAACCGGGACTGGGTTTTGAAATAGACGAAGCGGAAGTGTCCAGGCGGGTAAGTTACCGGGAAGAGCTGGGCGGCGAGCACTACCACGAGGCGGACGGCAGTGTCGCGGACTGGTAACCTGTATATTCAAGACTGCCCAGGACTTGAAGAAGCATAGCGTATTGGTAGAAAGTTTTAAAACAGGGACTGGGAGTATACTTATATCGACCGCAAAAACAGCAAAGGGAACCGGCATGTTCAGATCATTGATCGCAGCGCTGTTTAGTCTGTCAGTCCTCGCGGCGCTGGTGAGTTGTTCGAGTCCCGCGGAAACAGCTTCGCTGGTCGTCCGGGACGCCCGCGTGTGGACCGGGCAGCCATCCAGTCCCTGGGCAGAGGCCCTGGCAGTTTCCGGAGACAGTATCCTGGCGGTCGGCAGTAACGAAGAAATCGGCGGGATGGTCACCGGTGAAACGAGGGTCATCGAAGGTGGCGGCCGTCTCGTTACCCCCGGATTCATCGACGCCCACGTTCATTTCATTTCGGGCGGTTTCAATCTCGCGTCCGTTCAGCTTCGGGACGCTCCGACACCGCAGGTGTTCATCGACCGCCTCGCCGAATTCGCCAGGGATTTGGAGCCGGGCGTATGGATCACCGGGGGCGACTGGGATCACGAGCAGTGGGGTGGAGAACTGCCCCGCCGGGATTGGATCGATTCGGTCACGACGGACAACCCGGTCTGGGTCAACCGGCTCGACGGACACATGGCCCTGGCGAATACGGCCGCTATCGAGGCCGCTGGGGTGACGCGGGCGACGGAGGAAATTTCGGGCGGTACCATCGAAAGATATGATGACGGCGAACCGGCCGGCATCTTCAAGGACAACGCGATGTACCTCGTCGACCAGGTCGTTCCCAACCAGCCGGAGGAGATGAAGGAGCGTGCGTTGGACGCGGCCATGGACTACGTGGCCGCCCAGGGTGTCACGACAGTCCACAACATGGGCACATGGGACGACGTGGCAGTCTTCGAACGGGCCCGGTCCGCCGGCCGGTTGAAGACCCGCCTGTACGCCGCCGTTCCCCTATATGAATGGGAGCGGCTCGAAGATCATATCGCCTCCGACGGACCCGGAGACGAGTGGGTTCGCCTGGGTGGACTCAAGGGCTTCGTGGACGGCTCACTGGGATCTCACACGGCCGCCTTTATGGATCCCTTTACCGACGCGCCTGACGATACGGGACTGCTCATTACTACCGAGGAAAACCTTTACACGTGGACCTCCGGCGCCGACAAGGCCGGTCTGCACGTGATGGTCCATGCCATCGGCGACCGTGCCATCGACCTTCAACTGGACATCTTCGAACGTGTGGCGGCGGAAAACGGTCCCCGGGACCGGCGTTTCCGCATCGAACACGCCCAGCACATCGCCCTCGCCGACCTGCCCCGATTCGGTGCCCTGGACATCATTCCAAGCATGCAACCCTACCATGCCATCGACGATGGCCGGTGGGCCGAGAAGGTCATCGGTCCCGAACGCATCAAGACGACTTACGCCTTCCGGTCCCTGCTTGACACCGGCGTCCGGCTGGCCCTGGGCAGCGACTGGTCGGTGGCACCCGCGACTCCGATCGAAGGCATCTACGCGGCGGTGACGCGCCGCACGCTGGACGACATGAATCCCGACGGCTGGGTACCCGAACAGAAAATCACCGTCGAGGAAGCCCTGCGCGGCTATACCGTCGACGCCGCGTACGCGTCCTTCGAGGAAGACATCAAGGGGACACTGGAGCCCGGGAAACTCGCGGACTTCGTGATCCTGGACCGGGACCTGACCACCATGCCGCCCGAGGAGATCCGGGAAGCGAAAGTCGACCTCACGGTAGTCGGCGGTACAGTCGTTTATGAGCGTTAACGGCCTCAGGGGCGATCCGATCTGGAAGACGCCGACCAAACCGGAAGTGCAGATACCAGATGATGCGGTGCACCTCTGGCGGGCGTCCCTTGATCTACCGGCGGAGCGGACCCACGCGCTGGTGCGATATCTATCCCCGGACGAGCGCGCACGGGCGGAGCGTTTTGTCGTGAATGGCGTGCGGGATCGATACATCACCGCGCGGGCCGTACTGCGCAACCTCCTGTCGCGATACGTGTCCGAACCGCCGTCCGACCTGCGATTCCGCTACGCCGAGCACGGCAAACCCGATCTCGCCCATCCCGCGACATCCATCCGGTTCAACGTTTCTCATTCCCACGACCTGGCCGTGTACGCCCTGACCACAAACCGATCGGTCGGGGTCGACGTGGAATACCTGCACCGCCGCTCGATCATGGACCGTATGAAGATCGCCCACCGCCTGTTTTCCTCGATGGAATACGTGGCACTGGAGGCGTTGCCGCGGGACCGGCGCAACGGCGCGTTCTTGGCGTGCTGGACACGGAAAGAAGCCTTCGTCAAGGCGATAGGACAGGGATTGACCTGCCCCCTCGACCAGTTCGACGTCACCGTGGATCCCGATGAGCCGGCCGGACTGCTTGCCACGCGATGGGACGCGTCGGACGCACAGCGCTGGTCCATGGTTTCGATCGATCCCGGACCGGAATACATCGGGGCCTTCGCCGTGGAAGGGCAAGACCTCCGCCTCACATGCTGGCAATGGGACCACGATCGTTGCGATTGAACAAGGAGCTACCATGTCCGACAAATTCTGCCCCTTGAACCTGACGCCCGGGGAACTCATCGATTACACGCCGGACTGGGACGGCGCACGGTTTCCCGATGGCCGCCCGAAGGTGCCTGATCCAATCATGGAACGAATGAAGAACGTATCCATCACCCAGGCCTGGGGCGTGGTTCGAGGCGCGGGCTACGAGCACCAGTACGAGGGCGGCTGGCAACACACCCATCCCGGAAAGACGCTCGTGGGACGGGCGGTAACGGCTATGTACATGCCCCGTCGCCCCGCCATGCGCACGGTGATGGAGGCAAAAGGGGCCGCTCACGGCTGCATCGGAGACCAGATCTCCTGGCCCATCGACATGCTGGTCCCGGGCGACGTGTACGTGGCGGACACATACGGTAAGGTGGATGAAGGACCCATCATCGGAGACAACCTGGCGACGGCGATCTACGCCAACTCCGGCAACGGGGTCGTATTCGACGGATCGGTGCGCGACCTGGAGGGCATCGAGGAGTTGGCCGACTTCGCCTGTTTCGTCCGGGGTTGGCACCCCTCCTTCGCCTCACCCACAATCATGCTCCTCGGAGTCAATACTGCGGTGCGCATCGGACAGGCCACCGTCATGCCCGGCGACGTGGTACTGGGCAAGCGGGAAGGGGTCGTGTTCATTCCGCCCCACCTCGCGGAGACCGTGGTGAAAACCTCTGAACTGGTCCAGCTCAGGGACCTGTTCGGCAAGCAGCGACTACGGGAAGGCAGGTACACACCCGGACAGATCGACGACCGGTGGACGGACGAGATGGAGGCGGATTTCTCCGAGTGGCTGGAGGACCGAATGGAAGAACTACCGGTCCCGAAGGAGGCGATCCAGGAAATGCTGAAGGAGAGGACGTGGTGAGGGAGGGCGTAAAGTCAGGTAGAAAATGCACCCCGGCATCCAGGTTTTCGCTGGTTATTCGTTACTTGAAATAAAATGACGAGGGTTTCTTCATATAAAGCCTCATTTTGGCGTAAATTTAGTACATATATAACCATTTTTACGCCCTAAGGAGGATTACAATCCTTGCTCAACGTTGTGGATCATCTTCATCCTCATTCACGACTTCGTCTTCGGCGACTTCGTCCCGGCCGTGTCCATCCTTCAGTTTCTGGATCGAACGGGGGATGTCATCCACAGGGGTTACTTCCGGTAGTTCCCGTGTGACGGGGACGTTTAGTTCGGGGAATCGCATGGCGGACGTCGCAACTCGTGAATCCCACGAACCAACGCCCTGGTTGTAGCGCTCGATAGCCTGCCCTAACGCCTTGCCCACACCGATGTAGTGCCCCGCGAATATGGCCAATCGCTCATACATCTCCTTACCCAGGTCGCTAATCTCCCTCGCGGTCTCGGCGACCCGTATCTGCTGCCATGACATCTCCACGGCCTTGAGCAGCGCCAGCAGGGCCGGTGGCGTGACGATGATCACATTCTTCTCCAGCGCCCGTTCGGTCAGACCAGGCTCGCGCTCGACTGCGGGCAGGAAAGCAAATTCGGGCATAACCATCACCACCATGTCCGGTGTCGAGGACAGCACGTTCCAGTATTCCTTCTTGGCGAGCGAGTCGATGTGGGTCTTGACCTGGGTTACGTGCCGGTCGAAGGCCGCCGACTTGGTATCTTCGTCCTGCGCCTCGAAGGCGTCCATGAGGGCAGCCAGCGACACCTTGGAATCGAGTATCACCGTCCGTTCGTGCGGTAGCCGGACGATCACGTCGGTCCGGTGCCGTCCGGTCTCCACTTCGAACGAATCCTGTACCGTGAAATCGATGTCCTTCCTGAGACCGGACAGTTCCAGCACGCGTTCGAGTTGAGTCTCCCCCCACCGTCCGCGAACGTCGGGTCGCTTCAACGCGTTCGACAGCGCCTGCGCTTCGCCGGCAAGTTCCTTGTTGGTCCGCATGAGGTTCGATATCTGCGTTTGGAATTCGCCCGCGTTTTTAGCCCGCGCCTTGTCCAGTGTTTCGATTTTCTCAGACAGGGGCTTGACCAGTTTCTCCACGGCCTCCTGGCGCGACTTCAACGAATCCTCGGCGTTGGTCTTGAATGATTCCTGTTGAGACTTCAGGACTTCCGACGACAGGGCCTTGAACGTGTCCTTGAATCGCTTTTCCACCTCGTCGCGCTCGCCGAGACGTTCCTCCGCGTTTGAGAGTTTCTGGAGCAGCCTGGCCCGTTCGATTTCAAACGCCCTGGCTTCCTCGAGCCGTCGCTGTGCTTCGACCAGTTCCTGGCGGACGACACCCAATTCGCTTTCCATGACGGCCTTCTCGCTGCTCAACGCGTTGAGACGGGAATTGGATGTCAGGAACCGGAAAAGTAGGACGAGTGCAAGGGCCGCGACGACAATAATCACGATGCCCAGGATAATCGCAGTTGAGTCCATTCAGGGTACCTCGATTTGTTGATTTCTTAACCGTTTTAAATGTAACTTTAAATCGTAAAGCGCTCCACTTCACGCTCCATCGTTTTTGGGGGGAAGGCCGCAAGCATAAGCCCGTTTCAGGCGGCCCTAGTGCGCGATCCCCAACCGGTGCATCCTTCGGTGAATCGCCTCGCGGGCCTCGACGAAGGGGCGCTCCAGGTAGGCGAGGTGATCGTCTTCGCCGTGATGGTGCGTCGCCGTGCCCGGCTCGTGTTTGGCCGCGGTATGGCGGATGTAGGTCAGGTTGCCGTCGATGAGCGTGAGCATATACTGGGCTGCGTCCCGGTCGAACATCCACCATTCACCGCCGCAGGCGACGTAAACCGGCGAGGTGTGGGCGAAGATCCCCCGTCCCCAGCCGTCGTGATGTGGAATGCTGGTGTAATCTGGACCGCCGCACCGGGCCGCGATCCAGGTGTGTCCGTCCACCCGAACCTTAGCCTTCAACTCGAGCCGCCGCGTGCCTCCTCGGTCTTCCGTCGAGGCCACGACGTTTCCGGCCTGGACGATCTCGAGGGTATGGATCGGGAAGATACTTTCGGCCCACGCATGGACCTCCACTGTTCCAGCCCCCGACAATTGCATCGTATCGCCGATATCGTGGCCGTCCACGGTGAGGTGAATGAGGGGGCCACCGCTGTGAAATGTGCGACCTTGTGACACGGCGCGGCACCAGTTTTCGTAGGTGAACTCCTCGTCGGGCAGGTAGGCGTAGGTGCGGTAGAGACCGACGGGCACGTCACTGCTCATCTTGTCCGTACCGCCAACCAGCGGCAGGCGGTACCCGCAGTTGAGGTAGCGATAGTATTCGAGGTGGTTGAATGGCGCGTGACGCAGCATCTCCACACCGTCGACCCGTCCGGTTGCGATCAGCGCCGCGGGTTCGCCATTCGGGGTCGGCAGGTGCGGGATGATGACCGAGCCTCCCTGTGCATGGCACTGGTCGGCCCAGTCGCTCATGGTAATTTCCAGCGTTCCGCCCAGTTCGGACTCGCCGGGCCCGTCGCTGCACCACGGCATCACGGGTTCCTTGAGGCCCCAGAGGGTCAGGTGCCCCAGGAAATGCTGGCGGTTCTCCTGACCGACGTAGACGATGTTGTTGCCGTCCTGCGAGATGCTCGGCCGCCCGGTGAAGTCCTCCGTGTTCGTGAACAGATTGCCCCACTGCGACGGAAGCAGGTTCACGACGTTGAGGTCCTCGCCCTGCGATTCTGTGTGACTCCCCTGGGTCGAGAGGAAATGCACGTGCGAGTCACCGCTGTACCACCCTTGCGCGTTCATGTGAATCCACCGTTTCAGCCGCAGGTTGAGTTCTCGCTGCCCCGGCTCGATCCGCACCCTGGTCCGCAACGGCTCGTACTCGAATCCCCGGGCGATGTCCACGATGACCTCGCCGCGCGGCAGCCATCCCTGGCAACGGCCGTCGATGTACGCGTAGGTGATCTGTCCCATCCTCAGATCACCCCCGATATCGATATGCCACGTGTCGAGGTTGGAGTTTACCTGGTTGTGATGTCCATAGGGTTGATAGGGGATGCCTTCGGGCGATCGGAAGTGGACGCGGCACGGGACCGGCTTGCCCGTGTCGTCGTCGAGGACGTTGACGTGCACCCAGTTCCGACCGCGGTCCATGAGTTCGAAGCGCACGCGCGGCGTTTCGACCACCTTCTTCTCCTCAACGTCCCCCCACCTGACCTCACTTACCTTCTCTTCACCCTGTTTCACCTTCACCGTGGCCGACGGGATGGCCGCCACCTCGACATAGGCCGGACTCGACTTCGGGTTCTGCGCCTCGCCCCAGCCGGCGAAATCATCCTCCACGAACTCATCTGCGGACGCCTCGGGCAGCGGATGGGCGTAGGAAGCGATTCCCCGGTCCACTTCCACGTCCAGGTCGAAGGGTTTTTCGGCGTCCTCCGGGTCGGTCAGCACGAGGCGCACCTCCCGCTTGCCGTGCCGGACGAAGGGATGCTCGTTGGCGTGCGAAAGCGTGATGCCGGCAATGATGAAACGCGGACCGAACGGCACAACCTCCAGCGACTCGATCTCGCGGTCCGGATGGGGATTCCGCCAGGCCCATAGATAATATCCACGGGGCTTGGCGCGCTGCACTTCGGTCTGGCGCCGGCCCATGTCCTCCCACTTCCCTTCGTAGCGCGGCATCACCTGGTCGTTTCGGTCCGGGAGTGCGCGAAATGGTGCACCGCCGCTGGAAACATGGGCGATTTCAAACCGTTCGCGGATGGGGACGCGAACCTCTTCCCCTCCCGCCAGGCGGAACACGTAGTCCGCCACGGGTTTTCCCAGCACCCCGCCCTCCATCAGGTCGGAATCCAGCAGGCGGTGCGCCATGACCACTCCGACGGCGGGCTCATGTATGGGAATGTGTACGCTGCCCGAATCGTCATCCGGGGCGATGAAACACTTCGACGCGTCTGCGCCGACTAGGAAAGGAAGACCGCGGAAGGACTGTTCGCCCAGGGGGACTTTCGCGTTCTCGCCCAGCACGTCGAGTCCTGCGTTACACAATGTCGACAGATCAAGGGGTTGATAGTCTGCCATGGGAGGTGCCCCCTTTCTGATGCGAACTACTGTAGTGAGAATTCTGGAGTTTTGCGACGTGCATTTGAGTTACGAACAGGGTGATCAAGCCTTCGCGACCTCCGACATCCACGCGCTTGCGATCCTGGCCAGTTCTTCCATCACGGGTTCGTCCGTGTTCCGCCGCTTCAATACCTTGAACCCGTGATCCGCGGTGTCCACCACGTGGAGGTTTGCGTTATCCAATCCGTCCACCACAGGACCCAACAACCCGGGATCCGCCATCTTGTCCCGCTGGCCCGACAGGAACAACATGGGTACACTTACTTCCTTCAGGTGCTCGGCGCGCGACGTGTCCGGCTTGCCCGAATGCAGGGGAAACGCAAAAAACACGATCCCATTCAGCCCGTCAACGGGCTCCTGGGCAGAGGCCATCGAAAACATTCGCCCGCTCATCGAATGCCCCCCGGCAAAGACCGGTAAATCCCGGGCCTCTTCCTTGGCCGTCTCTATAGCCGCGCGAACCGTTGCGAGCCTAACTTTCTCGCCGTCCATGCCGCCACCCCCCTTCTCGGAATAGGGATAGTTGAAGCGAAACGTAGCGATCCCTGCATCGTTCAGCGCGACGCTCAGTTCCTCCATGAATCGATGCCGCATGTTCGTACCTGAACCGTGGCCCAGCACCAGCAAAGCCTTAGCTCCGTCCGGTCGCGCAAACAGCGCGGACACCTCCCCCTTTTCCGGGGTCGCGACGAATTTCAACTCTTTCGGTTCAACGGACATTTGGTCTCCCTGCATGTTACCTGAACTTGTCCTCATGCCAGACCGCGCAATCGAAGGAACAACGAAGCCAGCCGCTCCGAATCATCCAAGCTTGGGGTAATCGTAGAACACCTCTTCACCGGGTGCATTCCCCACGACAGACCAGGTGTCGAGTTCGAACCGAAGGTGCACCACACTGCAGGTGGGCATGTTGAATATCTGCCGCGGTCCCAGGTGATTGGCAAACTCGGTCAGTCCGGGGTTGTGTCCGAACAGCATCAGTTTAGTCACTGATTCATCCGTATTGCGAATCACGTGAATCAGATCGGCGACACCCGCGCCGTAGATTCGCTCTTCCACCACAATGTTTTCCGGATTGTAATCTAGTTTTGCTGCTATGACCGTCGCGGTCTCCAGTGCCCGCACTGCGGAACTCGAGACCATCAGATCCGGCCTGCACCCGCGCCGTACCAGGCGAGATCCCATTTCTGGCGCATCCCGCTTGCCCCGCTTGTTGAGCGGTCTTTCGTGATCGTACAGGTTGGGATCGTTCCAACTCGACTTGGCGTGCCGCACGATAATCAACTCTTTCAAGTGGAAACACTCCCATTGGGCAGGAAATCACTCCAGCCGATACTTCAGTCTACCTACCGGACATCGGCTGGTTCCAACTGGACCGGACGGTTGAAAGACCGGTCGTGACTCAGGCTCGGTACGCGTCTGCGGACGCTGGCGACCGTCTCCAGGTCCACGGTGACCACGATGCTGCCCTCCCCTTCGCCGCCATCGGCCAGGACCTCACCCCAGGGCGATACGATGAGCGAATGGCCGTAGACCGCACCGCCGCCGGGCACCGGACCCGCAGCGCAGGGGGCCACCACCACGGCGCCGTTCTCGATGGCCCGGGCGCGGTTCAGCACGTGCCAGTGGGCTTCACCTGTCTTCTGCGTGAACGCCGCCGGAACCGCCAGGATCTCCGCGCCGGACTGGGCGAGTGAACGGTAGAGGTGGGGAAAGCGCAGGTCGTAACAGGTGGTCATGCCGAGACGACCCCAGGGGGTGTCCGCAACCACGGCCTGTTCGCCCGGGTTGACCACGGTCGATTCACGGTAGCGCTCGGTAGCGGACAGGTTCACGTCGAACAGATGGATCTTGTCGTAACGAGCGCGGATTTCTCCATCGTTGTCCACCAGTAAGCCGCGGTTGATGAGCCGGTCCCCGGGGCCGTCCACCGCCACGGAGCCGACGAGCATCCACACGCCGGCATCGCGGGTAAAACTGCGCAGGGCCTCCAGCACGGGGTGGGCTGACTCGGGAGCCGCCGGGGGCCTGAACACGCCGTTGTCGCTCCTGAGGCCGCCACAATATTCGGGCAGGCAAACCAGTTCGGCGCCCGCAGCCACCGCCTCGCCGGCCAGGCGACAGGCGGCCTCGATTGCCTCGTCGAAGGTCGCCAGGGCCGGCGTCTGAACGCAACCGATTCGTACTTTCCGTG
Source organism: bacterium (assembly GCA_965225915.1). Taxonomy (GTDB): domain Bacteria; phylum JAAXHH01; class JAAXHH01; order JAAXHH01; family JAAXHH01; genus JAAXHH01. The sequence goes on along the minus strand of OZ245326.1, from coordinate 2,258,541 downwards.
AGATCGTCATTGGATTCTCCTTATGGATCTTATTCCCTAGTTGTTTTGCTATCCCAGTTGGTCTCACGTGATGTCCTGCTCGTTGGTTTCTGAATTTCTGATTGCCATGCCACTCAGACTCTGATTTGCCGCACCAGATCGTGGAAATCCCGGGCAATGAGGTTGAAGCCCCAAGGACTACCTTCGTGCTTCGCCATGTGGATCAGTAACGACGTGTGGCCGATGGAAACAGAGTCCAATCCTGAAAGTATACCGCATACGGTCCCTTTCTTCAACCCAATAACTCACAGACCCAGCCTGGCTTCAATGCTCCTTGATGAACCGGTCCATCGGTCGTATAATACCTTCGTACAATGGACAGTCAGATACCCGCATACGGCTAGCCCCGATCAGTGCACTTGTCCGCAACGAACTCCATCGGAAAGGACCATCGGCATGGCCTATCACAATGGCTTGATGAAGGGTGGTTTCGCCCTGCCAACCTGCGAGAAGCACTTCCATGACCACGACGAGACATGGCTGATCCTTTCCGGCAGAGGCACCTCCTACTGGGTTGACCACGACGGAAGCCGGGAGGACTTCGTCCTGGAAGCAGGCGACGTCTGGATGATTCCCGCCGGGTACGAGCACGGCAGCGACGGTCCGAACAGCGATGACTTTACCATCAACGTTTTCGACGGAACGAAACCGCCCGGGTGCCATGAGACCGCGCACTACTACGTCGAAAAGGAAGGCTATATCCCTTTTCTGCAACTGGTCAAGACGCCGACCGACCGATACGGCGCGGCGCAACAGTAGTGCGGACCGATAGAGGCCGACATTAGAGCGCATCGCTCGTCTCACGCACTGTCTCCGCTCATTAACCGATCGCGGTAACAAAAGTAACCGGAAAATCCATGGACATCAGTTTTTTTACTAGCGCCGGAGGGGATGCCTGGTCTCTGGAAGAATGTGCTGGTTGGGCGAAGGAAAACGGGTTCGAGGCCGTGCGGCTTTCGGCGAGCGGCGCTGTCGACCCGGACCGGATACTCGCGGAAGGTCCTGGTGAAATCCAGCGTGTGCTGGAAGATCATGGCGTATATCTCGCGGCGCTTTCGGCCCACAACAACCTGCTGGACGACAACGCGCAGGAAGCGGAAGCCGCCGCGGACCGGCTCCGCAAAGCCATCGAGGCCGCTTCCCTGCTCGGCACACCCGTGGTCGTCACCCACGCCGGGAGTCCAGTGGGATCCCGGTTCTACGGCCAGTATTCCTCGCAGCCGGGCAACTCTGGTGACCGTTCCGTGGAACTGGTGGAGCGCTTCCGGGAGCGGTACGAACCCATCGTGAGGCTGGCCGAAGACCGTGGCGTCACCATCGCCCTGGACGGCGCCGTGCGCATGGGCAACATCGCCTGCAACCCGGAGATGTGGGAGCGGGTACTTGACGCCGTCCCTTCCGATCATCTCGGGCTCTCGTGCGATCCGTCCCACTGGCTGTGGATGATGATCCTCCCCGCCGAGGACGCCATCCGCATGTTCACGGGAAAATGGGTATATGCGGACGTGAAGGACGCGGAGGTAAGCAAGGCGATGCTGTTCCGCCAGGGGATCATAGGTAACTGGTGGTGGCAGTACCGCGTGCCGGGACGGGGACAGCTGAACTGGGGAACCGTCATCGGCGCCCTGGTAGAATCCGGCTACGACTATGTCCTCTGCGTCGAGAACGAAGACCGGGGCATGCCCGGCCTGGCCGGTTTCGCCCTCGGCGGCCGACACCTCCGGCAGTTCCTGCCGCCCGCGGGCGCGGACTACCAGCGGCCGTCCGCACCTTGGGACGTGTCCTGACTTCCCCCGTGTCCGTCGAGCCGGTAATGTGCTCGTCTCATCTACGCCGTATCGATCTGTGTCTATACTGCAAGATGTGATATTCCAATAACTTGCGTTTTACCAGTGGAGCGTTCCATGTTCAGTTACGACCCCCTGCCACCCGTCGATCGTCGCAGGACGAAAATCCGCCACCTGAACCTTCCCTGTGAATTCGTCGCCCCGGCCACGAAGGAAACCTGGGAAAAACGGGCCCGCGCGCTCCGGGAGCATATCCTGGTCAGCATGGGACTCTGGCCGAACCCCGTCAAAAGTCCGTTGAACGCGGAGATTACCCACCGGATCGAGCGAGAGGGCTACAGCATTGAAAACGTCCGGTTCCAGAGCCTGCCCGGATTCTATGTGACCGGAAACCTGTACCGTCCCACCGGAGCGACGTCGCCCTGCCCCGCCATGCTGAATCCCCACGGTCACTGGAAGGAGGGACGGCTGAACCACGAGCTCGCCGGGTCGGTGCCGGCCCGTTGCATCCATTTCGCCCGGCAGGGATACGTGGCATTCGCCTGGTCCATGGCCGGCTATAACGACAGTACGCAGTTGGCACACCGGACTTTCGGCGATAAACGGAAATCGCTCTGGGGACTCAGCCTTATGGGATTGCAGCTCTGGAACAGCATCCGTTCCGTCGACTTTCTGGTATCGCTGCCCGACGTGGACTCAGGACGCATCGCCTGCACCGGGGCCTCCGGCGGGGGTACGCAGACTTTCATGCTGACCGCAGTGGACGACCGGGTAATGGCCGCCGCGCCCGTCAACATGGTTTCCGGCCACATGCAGGGCGGATGCATCTGTGAAAACGGTCCTAATCTGCGCGTCGAGACGAATAACATGGAAATCGCCGCCCTGGCCGCGCCGCGCCCCTTACTGCTGGTATCGGCTACGGGGGATTGGACGGTCAACACGCCTGTGCTGGAGTATCCGGCCATCAGGGCCGTTTATTCGCTTTACGATGCCGAGGACTGTCTGGCGGAAGTGCAGATTGACGCGGGACACAATTACAATTCAGCGAGCCGGGAGGCTGTGTACGCATGGTTCGGCAAGTGGGTGCTGGGTAAGGACCTCGGTGATCGGTTTTCAGATAAACCCGTTGAGGTGGAACCCCCGGAGTCGATGCTCGCGGTTACGCCTGACGATAAACCGGATATTTGGGTCGATGAGGAAGGACTGACGAGCGGCTGGATTGCGCGGGCTCGGAAACAGCTCAATAAAATGAAGCCTGTGGACGCCAAGTCGCTGCGCAGGTACCGTCAGGTCATGTCAACCGGTTTCCGGTCGGCCATCGGATCATCCAACGCGTCCGATGACGACCTCGTCGTGATCCGCCAGGGAATGCACCAGTCCGATGCCTGTACCATACACTCGCTGTTCATAGGGTGGAAGAACACCGGTGACAGGGTACCTGTCACCGAGTTTCGACCGCACGGTTCCCCCCGGGGCGCCGTCCTTGTCGTCCATCCTGGGGGGGTGTCAGAACTGACCCAGGAAAGCGGACGGGATCCAGTCCCACTGATTCAGCAGCTTTTGGGTAAGGGTCAGTCGGTTCTTGTGGCGGACGTTTTCCTCACGGGTACGGCGGACGGTGAAATGGACACCGGGGAACACGCCTACCACACCACCTATAACCGCACCGTAACCGCTAACCGCGTTCAGGACATCGTCACGGCCGTGACCTGGCTCAGACGTTCGAGCGGATGCCCCTCAGTTTCCCTCGTTGGCATTGGCGCGGCCGGGTCGTGGTGCCTGCTGGCCTGCGGGCTCTGCCCCCAGATCGTTCGGGCCGTGATTGACGTCGACCATTTCGATACCGATAGCGACAGGGAGTACGAGGAGAAGCTGTACATACCCGTGCTGCGGCGGCTGGGGGGGCTTGACGCGGCGGCGGCGCTCGCGACGCCCTCCGAGTTGTATCTGCACAACACCGGTACGGCGTTCCAGGCCGAAGACATGGAAGCGGCGTACCGCGCGGCCGACGCCATACACCGGCTCAGGGTACAATACATTCCCGCGGATATGCGCCAGGTCATCGCGTGGATCGTCGAGGGGTCCCAGGAGTAAAAAGCCGGCCGGGGCTGCGGGTTGAAAAAACATCGAAAACCGTATTAACCCTACCGCATCCCCCGCCGCACCTGTTGCAGAAAACCCCGCGCCTGTGCATGGTCCGGGTCCACGGAGAGGGCATGTTCGAAACTGGCGACCGCCTCGTCGTCACGGCCCATGCGGTGCAGCACGGCGCCGATGTTTGACCAGGTCTGGGCATTGTCTGGATTGATCCCTGTCGCTTCTCTGAAGTACTTCAGCGCGTCCTCGTAACGCTCCCTGCTGAAATGCACCGCGGCCAGGCGTGTGACCGCTTCTTCAAGATCAGGGTTCGATTGATAGGCAAGCAGGTACTGATCCGCCGCGGTATCGAATTGTTCCCGGCCTTCTTCAGCCATCCCCATTAGATTGTGCAGTGACGCCCGCCAAGTGGAATCCGTGAACCGATCCAGGCCACTTTTCAACACCAAAACGGCCTCGTCGAACTGCTTCGATCGAATGAAGGTGTCGGCTATCGCGGCATAGGCCTGAACGAGACCTGGATCGACTTCGATGACCTTGCCGTACCATCCGATCGCTTCCTCGTAGCGCTGCTGTTTCCTGAGTGCCTCCGCGAGATTCTGGAGGTTGGTCCCGTTTCTTGGGTTGAGCTCCACGGCGCGACGAAGGTAGACCTCCGCCTCTTCAAGCCGGTTCAGTTGCAGCAGCATCAGGCCACTACTCGACTGCCCCACGAAAGAATCCGGATCCTGTTCAAGGACGATCAGGGCAGTCTCCAGCCCGTCCTCGTAACGGCCCTGTCGCCTGTACATCTCGATCAAGTTGTGCAGGGGCGTCTTGAAGCCCGGCTTGAGTTCCACGGCGCGCCGCAGATGATGCTCGGCCTCTTCGAATCGCTTCATTTCGGCAAGGGTCGCGCCTAACGCGGTATGCGCCTCTGCGGGAACGGCCCCCTTATCTACTGCTATTTGTGCGGCGGCGAGGGCCTCGTCAAGGCGGCCCAGATCGAATAGTCCCTTGGCGAGATTCACGTGGGCGAACCGCGCCGCGGGATTCAGGGCCAGGATGTGGCTGTTGAAGGTAATGACGTCCCGGTAGATGTTGGCCTGCCTCCAGGTCAGCGTGCCCATCAACACCAGGAGGAAACCGACAAGACCCAGGGTGGCCCATCGTCCGGCGCCCTTCCACTTCCCCGCACTCCGCGTCGCCATGGCCACCACGAGGATGATGATTGCAAGTCCGGCCAGGTACTGGTACCGCTCGGCAACAAAGGAATACTGCATGTACCCGTAGTCTACAAATCCAAGTACGGGAGACAGCGTTACCGCGAAGAATAAAACACACGCCAACGGCCCCCTGCCCACGCGACCTCGAATACCCCACAGCAACAACGGCACAGCCGCGGCGCCGGCCAGGTACTGCCAGGCCGCCGGGTCAGCTGCGTCAACCTTCCAGTGTGGATAGATAATCGCCAGGTCGAGCGGCCAGAACAATTTGACCATGTAGAACCACAGGGCGTGGGAGGCAATGAGCGCGCGCTCCACGAGTGAATAGTCGAAGGATATCGGTTCCCGGATCCTGGAAAACGCCACGTCAGCCGCGGCGATGCCAAACGCAACCAGGAAGAACGGCAACAGTCGCAGTAAGTCCCTGCGGGTCACCCGGCCGCTACTCCACCAGTGCCACAGCAACAGCACCGCGGGCAGGGTGACCACGATCGATTTGCAGAGCATGCCCGCCCCGAAGAGCGCAAGGGAGGCGAGGTAGATACCCGACCTACGGGTTTTCGAGAAGTTGATGTAGGTCCAGAAGGCGACCAGGTAGAAGAGGGTGGACAGCAGATCCTTGCGTTCCATGACCCAGGCGACCGATTCGACGTGGAGCGGGTGCACCGCGAATACGGCGGCTATGAGCCACGCGCCGGGTACGGCCAGCCGCAACATCAGACGCCATACCAGGAGCGTATTGGCCAGGTGCAGGGCGATGTTGACCACGTGAAACCCAAGAGGCTCGAAACCCCACAGCTTGTGCTCGAGCCAAAACGTGGTATACACGAAGGGCCAGTAATGACTTTCGTTCTCGATAACGCTCGGGGAGAACCATATTTGCCAGATTCCGGATACGTCGCGGACCGCCTCTGCCTCCAGGAATATCCGGTCATCCCAGACGAAACCGGCCTGCGACGCGGGAAAGTAAGGAACGATCACCGCCAGGCAGAGCGCCAGCATGTAGATCGCGTCCCTGCCACGGAACAGTCGTAGCAAAGGAGGTTTTCTGTTTCCCGATGGGGCGGTGCGCACACCGCGCGTTTTACTCTCCTTTTTTGAAGATGACGAAGGTTTCTTCAATGCCGGCCTCCACATACTCCGCGCCATTTCAGGTGCGGGGCTTGCCTTTTTTCGAATACGCGCGAAAAGTCCACACTGAATTGATGAAGTAATTGAACAGGACTGCCGGGACGATAGCGCAACCCTGCAGGTACACGGGCGGCACCGCCGGCCAAAGCCGGTCCAGTACGAGGAACGTTCCGTAACTCAGCGCCAGCGTACCGAGCGAAACGAGGTGGTATTTCATTCCTCGTATCCGTTTCCTGCCCTCCATGGTGCGATCGCGAAACGTCCAGTAGTTGTTGATCAGGAAGTTCGACAAAATGGATATTTCGATCGCTACGGGCGAGGCCAGCAGGCGATGCACGTCAAGTAGAATGAGCAGTTGAAACGAACCCAGGTTTACGAACACTCCGGACAGACCCGTGAGGGCGAACTTGACAAACGTCTCGTTGAGGAAGTACCGGAATACTGATGAATACATAATCGTCGGGTCCAGTCTGTCTCCGTATGAAATCCCGCTTAGCGATACCACTGGCCGTTGTCTTCAATGGTGAGCACGCCGAGCGGGCCGATCGGGCCGCGAAAACCACAGGAAATATCATTCATTCGGTTGGCGAGTTGATCCACTTAATCAATCCGCATCCGTGATTCCTGTCAATTACGATTGCCCGGATGCCGTATATGGACTATATTACCGGGCTGTACCGCTATCTGTAAAGCGGGGAAGCGTGACGCGCCGGCGGCATTTTCACCGGCAAACCGCTTTAACACAACCCGGATAGAATACACCACCCGAAAGGAATGTCCCGATATGGCCAAGTCTCCCGACCTGGGTGATTTGCAGAAGGATCTGAAAGAGTTCTTCTCGCACAAGTATGGCGCGCAGGTGCAGTTCGCCCAACCCGAACGTGAAGGCACTCCTACCGACCCGCCGGCCGAAGAAGCCCCGCTGCCGGAGATCCAGTTCGACATGAAGCCGGAGGAACTGGAAGCCTTCCTTAGCGAGTACGTCATCCGCCAGGACGAGGCAAAAGAAGTCCTGGCCACCAAGATCTGCACCCATTTCAACCGCATCCGGCTCCAGGAGGAGCAGGAACCGGTCGGCAACATCAAGAACAACATCATCCTGATCGGTCCGACCGGCGTGGGGAAAACCTACCTCATCAAGCTCATCGCCAGCCGGATCGGCGTGCCCTTCGTCAAGGGCGACGCCACGAGATTCAGCGAAACGGGCTATGTCGGCGGAGACGTAGACGAACTGGTCCGCTCGCTTGTGCACGAGGCCGATGGCAACATCAAGCTGGCGGAATACGGCATCATCTACATCGATGAAATCGACAAGATCGCCTCGTCCGGAAGCGTTGTCGGACCCGACGTATCGCGAACCGGCGTCCAGCGTACCCTCCTGAAGCTTATGGAGGAGACGGACGTGGACTTGCAGGCGCCCCACGATCTCGCGTCCCAGATGGAAAACGCCCTCCAATTCCAGAAAACGGGCAAGGTGGAAAGAAAGCGCATCAATACACGCAACATCCTGTTCATCGTCAGCGGAGCCTTCGCCAGCCTGGAAGAGATCATCATGAAACGCATGAGCGTGCAGTCGATGGGTTTCGAGCAGGGCGGGGACGTGGACACACCGGATGACGGTGAATGGTTGCCGCACGTCACGGCGGAGGACCTGATCGAGTATGGCTTCGAGTCGGAATTTATCGGGCGCCTTCCGGTAATCGCCGTACTCCACAAACTCAGTGTCGACGACCTGTTCCAGATCCTCCTCAACCCGAACGGTCCAGTCATTATTTCCAAGAAACTGGATTTCAAGGCTTACGGCATCGACATCGATTTTGACGAGGCGTCACTACGCCTGATCGCGGAAAGAGCCCACCAGTCGGGTACGGGTGCACGGGGTCTCATCGGCGCGATGGAACGGATCCTGATCAAGTTCGAGAAGAAACTGCCGTCCAGCACCGTTAAACAGTTTGAAGTGACGGCGGCGGTGGTGGAACACCCGGAGAGAGAACTGGAACGGATTCTCGCCGATGCGCCGGTGCAGAGCTTCGAGCACCTGTTCTTCGAAGAACACGGCATAACGCTCACGCTGAACCAGGCCGCCGCCGCGGTCCTGGCGGAGATGGCGGAGAAGCACGGAAAGACTACCGAAGACATGGGGATGGAGCTGTTCAAGGATTACGTCCACGGCCTGAAACTGATCCAGGCCAGGGAGCTCAAGATAACCGAAGAGGCAATCCGGAATCCTGGAGAATACCTCGACAGCCTGATCAAGAAGTTCTACGAAAACCAGACCCGGACCACCTGATGTCCAGTATTGCGTATCACATAACATGATCCCCGCAGCGCTCACCATCGCAGGATCGGACTCCGGCGGCGGAGCCGGCATCCAGGCAGACCTGAAGACCTTTTCGGCCAACGGCGTGTACGGCATGTCCGCCGTCACTTCGGTCACGGCTCAGAACACCGTCGGAGTGTACGCCGTGCACAACCTGCCGCCCGAAGCCGTGGCGGCGCAAATCGAATCCGTCCTATCGGACATAGGCGCCCAGGCAATCAAGACGGGCATGCTCGGCAACGCGGAGATCATTACTGCCGTGGCTGATGCGCTGCGAGGGTATCGGGACATTCCGCTCGTCGTAGACCCGGTGATGACCGCCAAGAGCGGCGACGTGCTGCTGGAATCCGCCGCCGTGTCCACGCTGATCGAACGGCTGTTTCCCCTGGCCGCCGTCATTACGCCGAACCTGGACGAGGCGCGGGAGTTGACGGGTATCGAAGCGTCGGACGTGGAAGGAATGAAGACCATCGCACGCAAGCTTTTTGAAATGGGCCCCCGTCACGTGGTCGTCAAGGGCGGACATCTTGAAGGGCCGGCCGTGGACGTGCTTTACGACGGTACGGATTTCCACTCTTTCGAGGCCGAACGCGTCGATACAAGGAATACCCACGGTACCGGATGCACCTTTGCTTCGGCCATTGCCGCCGGCCTGGCAAAGGGCGCCGGTGTAGCTGCCGCCGTGAATGACGCCAAGTCCTACCTCACGGGCGCCCTGCGTCACGCCGTGCCCATGGGCCGGGGACACGGTCCGGTCCATCACTTTCACAGCCTCTACCGCGAAGTCGACCGCATCGCGGTTCTCGACCAGTTGTCGGCCGCGGCGCGGCGCCTCGAGCGCGCCCACGCCGGGAATCTCGTGCCGGAAGTACAGTGCAACCTGGGCATGGGGCTGGCCGACGCGCGGTCCACTGGCGACGTGGCGGCCTTCCCCGGCCGGCTCATCCGCCTGCGCCGCGATATCCGTTCCGTGGCGCCGCCGGAATTCGGTGCGTCTTCGCACGTTGCCCGGATCATACTCACCGCCATGCGGCGGGATCCGGACAAGCGATCCGTGATGAATATCCGTTACGAGGAATCGATCCTGGGCGCCTGCCGAAGCCTGGGTCTCTCGATCGCCTCCTTCGACCGGCACGAGGAACCCCTCGAGTCGAAAACGCGGGAAGGCTCGTCCCTGGAATGGGGAACGGAACGGGTCATCGAGGAACAGGGCTTCGTACCGGATATCGTCTACGATCTGGGCGACGAGGGGAAGGAACCCATGATCCGGGTCATCGCAAGCGACCCGGAGCGGGTCACGGATATCGCACTGGCCGTGTTGGAAAGATCCCGGGGCAAATAGCGGAAGTTCAATACCCCAGTTTTCGTAGATAGGCGCGGTCCCGCCGCATCTTTTCTTCGTCGGGAATGTCCGACTGGCCGGGGCACACGGTCACCCACCGGTCATAACCGATCTCCTCCAGCGCTTTCATGGCGGCACCGAAGTCAAGCAGCCCGCCTTCGCCGAGTTCTACGAAGCGATAATCCTTGTAGTCCTGCAGGTGCACGTACACCAACCGGTCCCTGAAATCCCGGATCGACTGCGCAGGATCGTAGTGCCAGAAGGCCGAATGGGACACGTCGATACAGAGTTGCGCCCGTTTCATCAGGCGCATGAGTAGTTCCCATTCTTCGCGGGAATCTACCGTGGTGCTCGTGTGGATGTGGTAACACACGTCCAGGTCGTACTGCGACGCGTAGTCGGCGAGCTCGTCCGACAGGTCCGCCAGGGCCTGGATCTCGTCCGTGGTCGATGTCCGACCGTAGGGACGGCCAGCGCCCATGAACATGTAGGTGTCGGCTTCCACGTCGGCGGCGAAATCGATACGGCGCTTGTTCCGCTCCAGCATCTCGTGATCGCCGTCGAGGCTGATTCCGGTACTGCACACCACGGCGACAGGCACACCGGCACGGTCCGAGATGGATTTGACCCGGGATGCCGATCCGAGCCAGTCCAGCGACTGCCGGATTTCCCATCCGTCCCAACCGGTTTCCTTCAGTTGCGCCAGAATGAGGTCCAGGTCGGGGGTCCTCCACCGCAGTCCGCTGTATCCCAGTTTGAATCCCAATGGGGCCCCTTTACCCGGCCATCTCACCGGATATCGCGATCTTCCGTACCTCTTCACCGTCGAGGCGGTAATTGGTCGAAAGGGCGTCGATGGCTTCGCCGACCCGGCCGAGCGGCAGGGTGTGGGAGACCATTTCCTCGAAGGGATAGCGGCCCGATTCCAGGATGGGCAGGCCGCGGACGAAGTGCGTTATGGTGCTTGCCCAGACGCCGACCAGGGTGATGTGGCGGAACACGAAGTGATTGAAGGGATTCATGGAGACGTCACCCGTGTCTGTGAAATGACCGCCTTCCACGTACGTGCCGCCCCTCCGCAGCATTTCCACGCCTTCCGGGATGGCCAGCGGCACGCCCGTGCATTCGAATACCACATCGGCGCCGTAACCACCGGGCGTTTCCGCCCTGACCAGTTCAATGCGCTCCTGAGCGTCCGCCACTTCCTCGATATTGATGGTCACGTCGGCGCCGAAGGCCTTGGCGAGTTCCAGCCGCGAGGCGGGCGCCCCCACGACGATGGTGCGGTGCGCGCCGGCCTCGCGGGCCGCCGCCAGGCTGAACAGCCCTATGGCGCCGGCGCCCTGTATCACCGCCGTGGACCCGAGTTTCATCTGGGCTTTTTCGGCGAAATGAAGCCCGACGGTGAACGGTTCGAGCAGCACGGCGATTTCAGGCGGGCTTTGCACCTTGAGGAACTTGGTGCGGGGTATGTTCAGCAGAACGTATTCCGCATACCCGCCCTGGAAATGGGGCTTGATGTCGCCGTAGGGCCGGAATCCGTAGGCCAGCACGTTAGGGCAGAGTCCGGGCTCCCGTACCACCGCGCAGAAATAGCAGGTTCCGCACTGCTGCCCCGGAATGATGGCGATGAGATCGCCTTCTTTTACCGGCTTGTTCATCGCGTCCGAATCGACACCGGATCCCATCTTTTCGATGACGCCGACGATCTCGTGACCCAGAACAAGGGGGAATGCCTTGCGGCGCATGTGACCGTGGTAGACATGAACGTCCGTGCCGCATACGCCGCACATGGACTGTCGGACGAGTATCTCGCCCGGCCCCGGGTCCGGGACCACCGCCTCGCCGACGGTAAAAGTTCCCCGTTCCTTGTCCAGGATCGCCGCTTTTCCCGTTCGCGCCATCGTGCCTCCAGGATTCGTTCCTGCCGCTCTTTCAAAAGCGGCGGTTTCAATCAGCCGTTGAAGCGTCTTTCCGCCTCTGCCCAGTCCACGATGTTCCACCAGGCCGCGATATAGTTGGGACGAAGGTTCTGGTAATTCAGGTAGTAGGCGTGTTCCCACACGTCCAGTCCGATGATGGCCGTCTTGCCTTCCATGATCGGGCTGTCCTGGTTTGCCGTGGAATAGACCTCCAGGTTCCCCGCGCCGTCCCTGGCGAGCCAGGCCCAGCCGGAACCGAAGCGCGTCGCGCCCGCGGCAGCGAACTGCTCTTTCAAGGCGTCGAAACCGCCGAAGGCGCCGTCGATCGCAGCGGCCAGGTTGCCCGTCGGGCTTCCACCGCCGCTGCCGCTCATGATCGTCCAGAACTGCGAGTGGTTGGCATGTCCACCACCGTTGTTCCGGACCGCCGTCTTGATGGCGTCGGGAACGATGGCGCAGTTGTCCGCGAGCAGTTCGTCCAGGCTCTTGCCGGCCAGGTCACCGTGGTCCGCCAGGGCGTTGTTCAGGTTGGTAATGTAGGCATTGTGATGCTTGCCGTGATGGATTTCCATCGTGCGCGTGTCGATATGGGGTTCGAGCGCGTCGTGGGCATAGGGCAGATCGGGCAGCGTGAAAGACATGGTACTCTCCTTTGGGGATGAACGCACACAACTATTGAGAATCGCGGTACCGGCCAGGGCGCCGCCTGCAATGCGACCCAGAAAACCTCGGCGGGACAGGCCGGAGCCGTCCCTGCTGACTTCGGAACGGGAACCTACTTCGTGTTCCGGCGAATCGGCTTCGTGTTCTGTTGGTTTCATGCTATTGGGATTTCCTTTGGATCACCCGCGGCCGGTCGGCACTAATCCGGCAGCGCGATATCTCCGAACAGGGTGAAGGGCGTAGAACCGTTAATGCGTACGGGAACGATCATGTTGGATTCAATGCCAGGCCGCCTTGGAAACACCACGGTCTTGAAGATGTCCGCCTTGCCGAAAAGCTTATGGGCGTCGCGCTTGGACTGGCCCTCGACGAGCACGTTCACGGTTCGCCCCTTGAATGCCCGGTTTCTGATATCGGAGATCGATTTCTGCATGTCGATGATGGCCGTCAATCGCCGGGCCTTCACTTCTTCGGGCACGTCGTCGGCAAGTCGTTTATGGGAAGCGGTACCGGGCCTCGGCGAGTACTTGAACATGAAGGCGCTGTCGAACTGTACGGTCCGCATCATCTCACGGGTAGCTTCGAACTCCTCTTCCGTCTCGCCGCAGAACCCCACGATGATGTCCGTCGTCAGGGCGATATGGGGGATGTTCTCCCGAAGCCGGCGGACGACGTCGAGGAACACTTCCGGGGTGTAATCGCGGCGCATGCGTGAAAGGGTCGTCGCCGCACCCGACTGCAGCGGAAGGTGCGTATGGGGGCATATCTTCATGGAGGCCGCCATGACCTCGATGAGCCGATCGGGGAAATGCGCCGGGTGAGGAGAGGTAAAGCGGATACGCTCGATACCGTCCACTTCCGCCGCGCGGGAAAGCAAGTCCGCAAAATCGACTTCGCCATCCTGGTACTTGTTCACCGTCTGGCCGAGCAACGTCACTTCCCGGTATCCTTCCACCGCGAGGTGCTCGATCTGCCGAATGACTTCTTCGTGGGGCGTACTGCGCTCCCTGCCGCGAACGAAGGGCACGATGCAGAACGAGCACATCTTGTCGCAACCGCGCATGATCGTAACCCAGCCGTTCACTCCCGGTTCCCTCACGGGATCGATATCGAGGTAATGCTCTGCCCGGTCCCAGGTCAGGTTCAACGCCGGTTCATTTTCGGTGTCCAGGGCCCGAAGCATGGCCGGCAAGCGGCGGTAGCTGTCGGGACCGGCGACCAGGTCGATATAGGGGGCCTTCTCGATGATCCGGTCACCGAGGTGCTGGGACATGCATCCGCAGAGCCCCAGGATCAGGTCGGGATTGACTGTCTTGAACCGGTTCAACTCGGACATGCGCCCGAGTACGCGCTGCTCCGCGTTTTCGCGGATGGCGCAGGTGTTCACCAGGATCACGTCGGCGCGGTCGACCCGGTCGGTCACCTGGTATCCCTCGCGGGTGAGCAAACCGACGATCAACTCGGAATCCGCCTTGTTCATCTGGCAGCCGTAGGTCTCCATGTACAGGGAACGTGTTTGTATCGCGGGAGAAGCCGTTGGCGGTTCCAGAAATGTCCTGTCCGTAACCATGATATCCTGTCTTTTTGCGTGTTTTCAGGTTCCGGTAATCTATAGGACCGGCGAGGCATCGTCAATCAAAAACATACCCGTACCGGCGTATCCGAGACCTCAAATGCTTCAGGCCTTCGAGCACTTCCCCGCGGGGCAGCAAGCCCCTTTCCAGGCGGTCGTCCGCCATGGATTCGAGCCGTTCGTAAAACCCCAGGCCAAGCCTGGCGATTTCAGGTTCGGCCGGGTTGTCGTCCAGCACGTGGAAGAGGATGTCTTCGGCCTTGCCAAAGTGGCCGAATCGTTCGTAGTACCTGAACAGCAGCATCGTGGTTGACATGGGTAGGTCTTCGGCCGCAATAAGATCCAGCAGTTCCCCGATCGCTTCGTGGGGATCCGTAACGAGACCTGAGGAATCGATCTCTTCGTTGATCCAGCGAAAGTCATCCGCGCCGATGGACGGCTCCACGGAGATTTCCAGGTAACAATTGAGGGCCTTCAGGAAGAGCCGCCGTCCGTCATCTTCCTGTCCGTCCGCCATGGCCAGCACGCCGTCTTCCTTGAACAGGCGGGCGGCCATGAGGGCCGTGTCGACGGCCCCGGCGCTCCGGTTCATCAGCATGGACAGCAGGGTACGCTCGGAAAGCGCCATTACAGACTCCGTCGACAGACCGAAGATGTCTTCCCAGGTCTGGGCGATGATCGAGCGGGCGCGGTGATAGTCCTGGTCGCGGCGGGATCGGATCAAAAGGATCATGGCATCTATGAAAACACGGATGGTTCTCATGATGTAGTCCTGGCGGAACATAGACCTAGTCCTCCACCTCTTCCCGGGCCGGCAGGGAAGGCTGGGCGCCCCGCCGGGTCACGGAGACTGCGGCGCAACGCGTGGCGAAGCGGATCGTCTCTCCGGGAACAGGAATCCGCGGCATCGAAATGACCATGTCCGTATTCGAACTGCCGACGACTACGATACGAGGCATTCAGCATACCTTCTGAAAATGGAAAAGGCAGGGAGGAAACAACACCCCCTGCCTTTTACTCATGCTTCGCGATCGGTACGGATCAGCAGTCGTTTTCCGACCGGATGTACTTCATGGGATTTTCCCGTCGCCGGTCCTTCTGTATTTCGTAATGCAGGTGGAATCCATTGGCTCTTCCCGTCATGCCTACTTGGCCGATGACATCGCCGCGCTTCAGATCCATGCCTTTCTTCACCATGATGGCGGAAAGATGGCCGAAGCGGGTCTTGATACCGTTCTGGTGGTCCACGTCTATATGCAGGCCGTACCGGGCGTCCACTCCGGTTTTGATCACGACACCGTTGGCGGGGGACCTGACAGGCGTGCCCGGGGCCGCGGCGATATCGATCCCGTTGTGCATGGTGTAGAGACCGGTAAAGGGATCGTTCCGCAGTCCGTACCGGCTGGTAATAACGCCGGTCACCGGGGTGATCGAGGGTACGAATTGCCAGCGGTCGTCGATCTCCCGGATCTGTTGCTCTATATCCTCCATGCTCCTGAGCGAAAGCCTCGACATGCGCTTCGTGGTTTCCATCTCTGAGTGCAGTTTGGAGGCCCGGTAATAGGGAGAATCGAGATTGAACTCCACGTTTGGAATTTCGGCCCGTCCACCCACACCCACCTGGCGCACATCCGGGTGAATCATGGGCAGGCCCGATATGAGGCGGGCGGATTCTTCGGAAGAAACAAGCGTGTCCAACCTGGCCTTGTTCGACCGGCTGGACTGTTCCAGGATCCTGATTTCTTCGGAAAAACTGCTATGCTTGTACTCAGTGTACAACGACCTCGCGCCCGAGTACACGACACCGGTTGCCATCACCAGCACGCCCAGCATAACCGGAATCATCAAACTGGGTATGCGAATCGTCCAATCCCCAAAATGCAAGATCAAGAGCCAGGTAGGTAGTCGGATTTTTCTCAATACAACCGTTCCTAAATACGGGTTACAAATCTACTTTTGTCATTGCGTATAAACCAGTTATCGCAAAAATATCAAGTTCAAAATGTACAGTTACGGTGTACGTGTCAACCTGTTTTTTGCGTTTTAATCAGCCGGCCAGCAACTTACGGTCCCTGATCCGGGAAAAACCAGATCGACGGATCGAGAATACGTCCCTCGTGGTGGATCTCGTAGTGGATGTGGTATCCATTGGTCTTGCCGGTCTTGCCAACCAGTCCGATGATCTCTCCCCGTTTCACCTGTTTCCTTCTTTCGGCCAGCACTTTAGAAAGATGTCCGTATCGCGTCGTGTATCCTTTCTGATGCGCTATGTCCACGTACCGGCCGAGACTCGCATTCACGCCGGTTCGTGAAACGACGCCGGCGGCTGTCGCACGAACCGGCTCGTCCCTGGGCGCGGCGAGGTCCAGGCCGCCGTGCACGCGTTCCTCGTCGCTCAGCAGGTTTCGCGACGATCCGAAGGATCTCGAAACGGGACCGCTGACCGGCGACACGACGGGGATGTCGCGCCAGTATTGCTCGTTCTCCCTGGATTGTGCTTCGATGGACTGCAGGCTGGCCAGTTCGGCACGTGCTTCGATGAGCATCAGGTCGATCTTTCCGCCTATCTCGCGAATAGCCGCAACGGGCGATCCGATCGCTTCGATGGTCGACATGGACGAAGTAGAAACGGTCGATCCTCCAACAGGACCGGGAGCATTGGTTCCATGGACGATCGTACTTATGTTCTCCGCCCGTTTCGTCAATGTCCCGATCTGCGTTTCGAGGGTACCGTCCAGTTGATTAAGGGTCCGCATCTGCTCGCTCAACCGGGCGTTTTCCCTTTCCCTTTCGGCCAGAGCTCCATTGTCCAGCAGGGAAACAAGATACGGTGCGCCGAAGTGCCATCCCGTCAGCAACAGGAGTACCAGCATGGTGATACCGAACAGGATCGACCAGATGCCGAATTCCCTGGGATCGTTGTGTGAACTACCCGGTAGATGTATAAGTGAAACGAATCTGCGCAATGGCTTACCCGACTCCGCGGCCCGGCGGCCGGTGCGTCCACGTCGAAGGACGATTCACGGCGGGTTGCCGGTGAGGATCTCGCTGTGACTCGGAAAGGGGATCGATCAGTTCAGATAGGCCCGAAGCCTCTGGCTCCTGGAGACATGGCGCAGTCTGCGAAGCGCCTTTTCCTTGATCTGGCGAACGCGTTCCCGTGTGAGACTGAAATGCGATCCGATCTCCTCCAGGGTGTAGGATTTTTCCATGTTGATGCCGTAATACAGCGCAATCACGGCCGCTTCCCTTTTTGTAAGGGAACCGAGCGCCCTGAAAATCTCTTCCTTCAGTGAATCCACCATGAGGGCTTCGTCGGGTGAATCCTGGTCATCATCCTCGATGAGATCCAGCAACCGATGGTCTTCCCCCGCCTTGAGTGGCGCGTCCAGCGACACGTATCGGCTCGCGATGCGCATCGTGTCTTTCACGTCGCCGGGATTCATATCCAGTTCACGCGCGATTTCCTCGGTGCTGGGTTCGCGACCGTTTTCCTGCTCGAATTTGCTGGACAACCTGCCGATTTTGTGCAGCGTACCCACGCGGCTCAGGGGCAGCCGGACAATTCGGGACTGCTCGGCCAATGCCTGGAGTATGGACTGGCGGATCCACCACACCGCGTAGGAAATGAACTTGAAGCCCTTGGTTTCGTCGAATCGCTTGGCCGCCTTGATCAGTCCGATATTGCCTTCATTGATAAGATCGGACAGGGAGAGACCCTGGTTCTGGTACTGCTTGGCCACGCTGACCACGAAACGGAGATTGGACGCCGCAAGCTTTTCCAGCGCCTTCTGGTCACCGGCCCGGACGGACCGAGCCAGTTCGGTTTCTTCTTCGGCCATCAACAGTGGTACATTGCCGATTTCCTGCAGGTAAAGATCGAGGGAACGGTCTTCTGACGCCGCCGAATGGGTTTTGGATAAGGTACTCACGCTCTGCGACAACTCCCGGGTTAACAGTTTGACATCGGGGCTGTTTCGGCCCCCTTTACCAAAGCTCTCCTGCCGATTTCGGCTTTCCGGCATACCTAGCCGAAAACCAGCAAGTTAGCTAATATACATATACCGGGCGTTTTGTCAACAAAAAATAGACAGCGTGAGGCGCGTCACCCTGGCAGGGAAGACAGGGTGCCTTGTCCGTCAAACACGAGTGGGCCGTGGCTGCCGGCGATTTCAATGTCTTCCCGGTCGGCCATTTCTTCCACCAGCGCATTGGAAACCGCGACGCGTCCGAGCGACAATGTGTTCTTGATGCGAACGGCTCGTCCGTCCTTGGGCAGTTTCATGCCGATGGTGGAAAAAGCGGCTTCGATGACTTCGCGGTCCGTGTCTAAAAACACGGGTATGCGGGATTTCTGCGGGCTCATACCCGTGATGGAATTCACGTAGGTATATCGGTGATTGATCTTGTCCACCAGGCGTCGGGTAGTAAAATCGGCCAGCCCAATGCCCACCGCGTTGCCCTCGCTCTCCTTGGTCAGGTCACGGACGATTATACGCAGGATCCGCGGGATCTGGGGCTCAGTCTCGAAATTCTGCATGCGCCGACCGATGATATTCGTGTCCATTCCGGTCCCACTGATATTCTTACCCATCTCGTCGACGATTAAAATGTCGATGTCATCGGACGGAAGACGGGGCATCAGGCGTTGCGCCTCCTGGAAGAGCCGGCGTTCTTCCGTCTCCAGGACGTTCGCCGGAACACCGACGATGTGGGCGGTCTGATCGTAGGCGTTTTCTATGATGGCCAGTCCGAAGGCCACGGGCGCGTGTTGCATGACATGTTGTGACACGGTCGTGATCATGTGTTCGAACCCATACTCGAAGACCGCGCCGTGGTAAAAGCTGGCGCCTTTCTGCTTGCCCAGTCCGATGGCCAGCATCTTCATCAAGCCGCTTCCAACCGATCCCTTGAAGTCCGTATGGGGTTTCACGCGGTTTACCACCACGATATGATCCGCGCCGAGGGCGTTGCGGTCCAGGAATACCGGTAGTCCGTCCGCGGTCTCACCGAGACTCGCCGGCTCGATTTCGGAGCGAATGGGACAACCGATCGTCGATTCGCTGATGCCGTAGTTTTCCAGGACCCGGCGCTGTCCTTCGGAAGTCGCTCCACCGTGACTGCCCATGGCCGGCACGACAAAGGGTTTCATACCCGCTGTCCCGAGCGCGGAAACGACGTTCCCTACGATGGTCGCGATGTTGCCGATGCCCCGGCTTCCGGTCGCTACGGCAACCGTCGAACCGGGACGCATACCCGTTTCCTCGATCATGCGCGAGACTTCCCTTCCGGTTGTCCCGGCCAGGTCCTCGACGACGGGTGCGTCGAACCGCTGACGTATCTCCGTAAATTCAGGCAGTTTCATGCAGGTTCCCCCATTTTACCAGGCGATGTGCGGTGTATCCACTCCCGGTTTCGCGACTGATACCGTCAGATTCCGTCGACAAACCGACCGGGATTCAACGTGCCTTTTGGATCAAAACGGTACTTGAGCATCTCCATGATGTGCTGGTTTCCGCGGGATGAGCCCCAGACACTGACTTTTTTCTTCAGAGCCGCCGGGGCATGTTCCACGACGAAGGCGCCGTGCTGTTCCGAAGCGTTTCGCAAATCCGCAAACAGGCTCGCCATCGCGTCGAAATCCGCCTCCTGAAAAGGTCTGTCCCTGTAGAAGACGAAGGCGACATGGCCACTGGTGAAATGCGAGAGCATGCCGCAGCCGAAGGTCATGCGCTGACAGCGGTCCTCGGCCAGTTGATACAGGTCTCCGACCCCGTCCGGGGTTACGCTGGCCCGACAGGTCACGCCAGGACGCGCGCCCGGGGGCACGAGCCGGCCCGAGGGAAACGCCCGCAATGATTCAAGCCCCTGGCGGTACCCGTCCCCGGTCAGGTGGATGACCTCGACCGCTCCCATGTCGTGAAAGATCCGTTCGCATTCCGCAACCTGCCAGTCAATCGTCTCTTCCGGACCGATCATGCCCGCTATGAGCGCAAAGCCCGCGTCGCCCCGGGTATCGTCGTCTCTTCCCCCGCCTGCCGGCCGTGTCAGCAAGGAGAAGCTTGCGGGGTTCGCCAGTTCCAGGAAGGAAGGCATGATATCGGAATCCATGATCCGGAAAGCGCAGTCGGTTGCCGTCCCTATGAGCGGCATCCTTCCAATGACCATCTTTCCCGCCGCAGGCAGGGGCTGGAGCTTCAGGGTCACCTCCGCCAGTATGCCGAGCGTGCCGAGGGATCCGATGTACATCTTGTTCAAGTCATATCCCGCCACGTTCTTGACGACCTTTCCCCCTGATTTAACGATCGTGCCGTCCGCCTGGACAACCCGGAGCCCGATAACCATGTCCCTGGCCGTACCGTAGGAAGTCCTCAATACGCCGGAGGTATTGGTGGCGAGTACGCCGCCCAAGGTGCCGGCGTCGCCGTGGGGCGGATCCAGGGGTAGATACTGGCCCCGTTCCCCCAGGCTGGACTGCAGGCCGGCCATGGGGATGCCCGCCTCCGCCGTGGCCGTCTGGTCCGCCGGCTCGTGGGAGACGATCCGGTTCAGTCGCTCCAGGGACACCACGATATCCGCGCGGGATGGCGGAAGGCCGAAGTCCATCTTGGTGCCGCCGCCTCGCGGAATAACCGCGTATCCCTGTTCCGAGGCCATTTTAACGGTGGCCGAGAGGGATTCTATACTGTCCGGAGCTACGACGGCCACGGGAACGATCCCGTCCACGGCATGGGACACAAGCGCTTCCCCGCTCGCGGGTTCATAACCGTCCACGAGGGATTCGAGCCTGCTGTGCAGCACCTCATCGGGCATGGGCGAACCTGTGCTCCATTGAATATATAGCATGAATCTAAAGCAGCGCTGCCTGCCGATTGGTGTATTTCAGTTCCACCGTTCCGCATCCTATGCAGGAACGATTCGTGGGAAACATCTTGCCGGGATTGCTGAGGTTGTTCTCGTCGAAAACCTCTTTGACGGTTTCCATGGCCTGTATATCCGGTTCGTCGAAAATCAGGGGCATCAGGTCGACCTTTTCGTACCCTATCCCGTGTTCCCCGGTTATGGATCCGCCCAGGTCGACACAGGCCCGGAGAATCTCGTTGCTGGCTTCCACGGTCCTCCGCGACTGGTCCTCGTCCCTGTCGTCATAGGCAATGCAGGGATGGATGTTGCCGTCGCCGGCGTGGAACACGTTGCCGATCAGGAGTTCGTACTTCTTCCCCGTCGTCTGGATGACCCGCATGATGTCCGGGATTTTCGTTCGGGGAACGACCCCGTCCTGCACGTAATAACTCGGACTCAGGCGGCCCATGGCGCCGAAGGCCCGTTTGCGGCTCATCCAAAGCAGGGCCCGTTCCTTCTCGTCTCCGGCGGTTCGGACGTCGCACGCCCCGTTCTCCCTGCACACCGCGATCACGGCTTCGGCCTGGGTGCCCAGGCCGGCCTCGTGTCCTTCAAGCTCGATGATCAGCACCGCTTCCGCGTCCAGGGGAAAACCGAAATGGTACGCTTCCTCGATAGCGCCTATGACCACCTTGTCCAGCATCTCCAGGGCCGACGGGACGATCCCGCGGGCAATGACGCCGGCGACGGCGCGGGACGCGTCCTCCACCGCGTCGAAAACCATGAGAAAGGTCCGCCAGGCCTGGGGAAGGCGGGTCAATTTGACCCAGGCCCGCGTAACGATACCCAGCATACCCTCGGAGCCGATGAGGAGACCGCGCAGATCGTATCCGACGGCGTCGTCCGACTTGCCGCCGAACCACGTGATCTGCCCGTCCGGCATGACGACCTCCACGCCCAGGGTGTGGTTGGTCGTGACCCCGTATTTCAAGGTGTGCGGGCCGCCTGAGTTTTCTGCGATGTTCCCGCCGATGGTACAGGCGTACTGACTCGAGGGATCCGGCACGAAATGATAGCCCTGCCGTCCGACTTCCTTCGACAGATGCAGGTTGACCACCCCGGCTTCTACCAGCGCCCGCTGGTTTCGGATGTCGACCTCCACGATGCGGTTCATCTTGGTGAGCGCGATCATGACGCCGCCGTCCGGCGGCAGACTCCCGCCGCTCAACCCGGTGCCCGCTCCCCGCGCCACGAAGGGAATCCGCGCTTCATGGAGAATCCGGACCACGGCCGCCACGTCCTCGGTCGTCGTGGGGAGAACCACGGCATGGGGGGTGTTCCGGTCGATGGTCAGCCCATCGCATTCGTAGACGATCAACTGATCCGGTGCGTCTATGACGTTTTCCCGGCCCAGAACGGCCACCAGTTTTTCAATAAGTTGATCTTTGTTCATCAGGGCGTCCCCGGCAGTTCCTCTAAAAATAGCCGCCGTGCCTGACGCGGCGCTACCCACTGTCCTTCGATTTGGTCAATCCAAGGAATTCCATCCGGGTGCTGCGATCATCCCGGAACACGCCGAGCATGGCGCTCGTCGTCGCCTTGGAGTGCTGTTTTTCCACGCCGCGCATCATCATGCAGAGATGGCCCGCTTCCATGACAACGGCCACCCCCAGGGGATTGAGAAAGTTCTGAAGGGTCTGGGCGATTTGACAGGTCAGGCGTTCCTGCAACTGGAGACGCCGGGAGAAAACATCCACGATGCGGGGGATCTTGCCGAGTCCGATGATCTTGCCGTTAGGAATGTAAGCGATATGGCACTGGCCGAAAAACGGCAGAAGATGATGCTCGCACAGCGAAAAGAACTCGATGTCCTTCACCAGCACCATCTCATCGTAGTCTTCTTCATAAATAGCGTTATTTATGACGGTTTCAATGCTTATTTCGTATCCCTGGGTAAGAAAACGCAGGGACTGGGCCACGCGTTGGGGGGTCCGCTTAAGGCCGTCCCGGTCCGGATTCTCGCCGATTTCCGTGAGCAGCGACCTCGTCAATCCCTCGATCGGATCCATCGTGGTTACCGCTCCTCTTGTCCAAAGTACTCGAAAGCGTTTTTGGAAGTCTCCACCAGGCGAATCCTGTAGAGCAACGGCTTTTCGAAAAACGGGGCCAGCCGCTTCCAGATCACTTTCAGAAGTTCCTCCGAAGTCGGATTGACCGTCCTGAATTCGTCCAGGTCGTGGTTCAGGTGCCGGTGATCATAACGGTCCACGACTTCCTTCCGGAGGATGTCATCGAAATGCCCCATGTCGATAACCATCCCGGTCGTTTCGTCCACGGGGCCGCATACAGTCACCGCCAGTTCGTAATTGTGGCCATGACCGTGAGGATTGTTGCACTTTCCGAATATACGCAAGTTTTCTTCGTCGCTCAACCTTATACTGTGAAGACGGTGTGCGGCGTTGAACTCGACACTTCTCGTGACGTAAACCATGCTGTAGTCTCCGGTGTATTCGATATGTCTCGCGCGGCTTTCATGCAGCCGGATTCCCATCAGCCTGCACGGCGCGGTTACGCTTTCCAGCGATTGCCAGAGAAACCGGGCCAGTCTTTCACTGGTAGGAGCCGGTCCTTCCAGGGCCGCGTGGTCATGGTTCAGATGGCTCAGGTCCAGCGGTTCGATTACGGCGGCCAGCAGTTCCTTGACTTCGGTCAGGTTGAGGACGACGCCGGTCCGGGGATCGACAGGCCCCCCGAAGGTGAACTCGCCGACGTAGTCGTGGCCATGGCCGCTACCGGCGGCGCAGGTCCCGTAAACCTGCCTGTTTCTGGCATCCGACCAGTCCGGGTTACGGCACAGGTGCGCTGCCGAGAATCGGGTTTTTCGAGTCAGAAGCATCATGCGTTCGAAAGGTTCGGCCGGTCAACGGCCGGTGGGGGTCTCTGAGGGTAAGACCTGCCGGGCTACAGCGCGGTGACTGCCGCTTCCGTGACAGTCTTGACAGCTTGTTCGAGCGTACCGTTATACACTACGCCGGCAGCGTTCCTGTGGCCACCACCGCCCAGGCCGACGGCGATCTGATTGACGTCTGTTTCACGACGGGACCGTAAACTGATCTGGATCGCGCCGTCTTTGGCTTCCACGAAAATGATCCCGATTTCAATCCCGGCGATGGTCATGGTCACGTCCACGAACCCGCTCGTGTCCGATGACAACGCACCCGTTTCTTCAATCATGGCCCGCGTCACGGTCAGCCAGGCGATGCGGCCGCAGCCGGTGATTCGAATATTGGAAAGCGCACGTCCCATGAGACGGGTGCGGGCGCCCGTGTTATGGTTATATACCTGGTCATAGACCCGGGAGGGATCAACACCCGTGGACAGGAGCTTGGCCGCGATAACGTGGGCGCACGGTGCGCTCCTGGCGAAGCGGAAGGATACGGTGTCGGTCAGGATGCCCGTGTACAGCGCGTCCGCGGCCCGTGCCGTAAGCGGCGCGCCTATCGAGTCGATAAGATCGTAAACGAGTTCGGCCGTGGACGATGCCTTCGTCTCGATCACCGAAAACGGCGTGATCAGTTCGTTGTAGGGATGGTGGTCGATCACGATTTTCACCGCAGGGGATTCCTCCAGCGACTTCCGTAGCCGTCCCACCCGGTCCCAGCTGTTGGCGTCCACGATGACGACCACGTCCACAGAACCCAGACGCTCGATATCCGCCTCCGTGGCGGGAGCCAGGATATCCCCATCGGGATCCAGCCAGGTATAGGCATCGGGTATGGTGTCGTTCATGGCTACGACGACGTTCTTCCCCAGCGCCTTCAGAAATTCGTAGATCCCCAGGGCCGACCCGACCGAGTCACCGTCGGGATTGACGTGACTCGAGATCACGAAGGACTGATTCGATTCGATGACCGCCTTTACTTCATCCCACATGGTCATATCCCATAGATCGGACCTTGTATTTCGTCGTAACTCTTTATTCCGTACTCCGTTCCGGTGGAACGGGGACGCGGCATACGGTTAGAGGCGCCGAATATACCGTTCAAACCCCCTCCATGTCAAGGTTTATTGTTGATCCAGAGCGAGTTTCAAATTGGTTAAATGGTTGATAAATAAGGTTTTATTTGACACGACAGGGCCAGGTGGGTAGTATGCGGGATTGCATCGGTTTCCGCGCCTGGTCATTCCACCGCGGCGGATCCGGTTTTCCGCCCCGAAATACCCCTTCTGTCGGAGCGATGGCATGACGAACGCACTCGTCCTGTTCATGAAAGCGCCGAGGCCGGGGACAGTGAAGACCCGGTTGACCTCACAGGTTTCGAACGCCGAGGCGGCGGAACTCTATCGTGCCTTCATACAGGACACGCTTCATCTTGCACGGCGGGTTGCCGGCGCGTCCCTGTACGTGGCCTGGACGCCCGATGACGGACTGGCGGAAATCCAGGCCGCCCTGGGCAACCCCGAAGTGAACTGGTTCGACCAGCGCGGCGCCCATCTCGGGGAACGGCTGTCGAACGCCTTCACGATGTTTTTGATAAAAAAATCGGTCAAAACGGTTGTTCTCGGTGGAGACAGCCCCCTTCTCCCGATCGCATACGTCGAAGAGGCCTTTCGATCGCTGGACCGACACGATGTCGTGCTGGGACCCGCCACCGACGGGGGCTACTACCTGATCGGACTGGGACACGGGCGGAAGTCCGTCGAACATTACGCGAGCCTGTTCGAGTCCATCGACTGGGGCACCGGCCGCGTACTGCGGCAGACTCGGATGGCGATCCGTAAATGCGGCCTTTTCTGCCATGAACTCCCACCTTGGTACGATGTGGACCGTCCCGCCGACCTTGAAAGGGTTTCCCGCGAAATACGATTGCTGCGCGCAGACGGTGACCGCGTAACCGGACGGCACACGGAATCCATACTGGATGAATTGACACGGGGAAGGAATCCGACATGAGACCCGGCCGGGAAGACCTAAGGCCTCTGCTCGCCCGCCTGCCTTCGGTGCATGTCCTGCAGTGCCAACCCGGTATTCGGGAACTGCGCGGGCGATACGAGGACCGGCGAATCGACGCCGTGATCGGTAAGGTACTGCGCGAGGCGAGGAACAGGATCCGGTACCAGCCCCACGCGGCGGAAAAAACGCGGTTGCACCCGCAGGACCTGGCCGAGCGGGTCGTTGCACACCTGGAAAGCGAAAGCGGTTCCCTGGACGGCGTTCTGATCAATGCCTCCGGTATCCTTTTCCATCCCGGGACGCGGAATCGCTATGTCGGGGCGACCGCGCGGAGGGCTTCCGAGCTGGCGCTTATATTCGCGGCATACGAGGAAAAAGGCCGCATCGCCCGGCTGTTGCGTGAACTGACCGGCGCGGAAGACGCCCTGGTCGCCCGCTCCGTCCCGGCAGCGTTCCTGCTGGCGGTTCAATCCATCGCGAAAGGGGAGGAAGTCGTCATAAACCGGAGTCACCTGGGGTTGATCGACGCGCCATACGATGACAGGCCCGTCGATCCGGTGTCGTTTTGCGAGCTTGCCGGCGCCAGGGTGGTCGAGACCGGCGCCACCAACAAGACCCGCTTGTCCGACTACCGATCCGCGGTGAGTAACCAGACCGCGCTGATCACCTGTATTCGGCCGTCCACCTACACCCTCCAGGGCTTTACGGAACAAGCCGGATTGGAAGAGATCGTACGGACCGGGGAGGAAACCGGCACCACGGTCCTCTACCTGGCCGGTGATACGACGTTGCGCCCGGTCGCTTCCGCGGCTTACCGGCCTGCGTGCTCCGTCGCCGAGGCCCTTCGATTCGGCACGCCGTTGATTATCCTTGCCGGCGGCGGTCTGATCGGCGGGCCTCCCTGCGGTCTTCTGGTTGGAAGGCGCCATGTGCTGGCGCGAATACGCGGGCACGGACAGTGGCCCGCGATGCAGGCATCCAGGCACGTCCGGGCGGGACTCGAAGCAAGGCTGACGGAACTGTCAGACAGCCCATGCGACCTCGATAGCCATCCGGCGGTCCACATGCTCACCGCGTCGCGGGATGAGGTAGGTACACGCGCCCGGGCACTCGTCGATCGACTGTCGAATAACGGCCGCTTCCGGGCGTCATGCGCGGTAGTCGAACGACCTGCGTACCTGACGCCGTACCAGCTCCCCCGCGACAGCATGGCCAGCTTCGCGGTATCGGTCCATCCGGAAGGCGCGCGGTCCGAAGACCTGGTCGGCAAGGCTGTCCGCTGGGCGCGCGGGACCCCGTCCTTGCTCGTCGATTACGGCCCAGATCGGCTCCTGATCGATATGCTCGGCGTGGAGAAATGCCGGATCCCGGACGTGGCCAGGATCGTTGAGGCGGACTTATAACTTATGGAATTAAAAAACTTGTGCAGGATCATCGTGCCGGATATATTCGAAGCCGTGCTTCTCAATCCGTAAACAATTACATGGAAATGTTTTATCTTGCATCTTGAGCAAGCCATAACCGACGTAATCCAGGTTGGCAAGCGGATGTATGACCGGGGTTACGTAGCCTCGAACGATGGAAACATCAGCGTTCGATTGTCCGAAAACCGCCTTCTGATTACGATGACCGGCGTCAGCAAGGGATACCTGACCCCGGAACAGTTAATCGTCGTCGACTATGACGGAAGGGTGGTCTCCGGCGATCACGAGCCGTCGTCCGAAATGAAGATGCACCTGATGGTGTATCGTGAGCGTCCGGATGTGCACGCCGTGGCCCACGCCCACCCTCCTACGGCGACAGGGTTTTCCGTGGCCGGTATTAATCTGCCCGAAAACCTGTTGCCCGAAGTGATCGTCTCCCTGGGTTCCATTCCCACTGCCCCATACGGTACACCGGGAACCATGGAGTTGGTCGAATCGCTCAGGAAATACGTATGTGATCATGATGCAATCTTACTGGAAAACCATGGCGCGCTGACATTGGGTCCAGACATAATCACGGCGTATCACAAGATGGAAACCGTGGAGCATATTGCGCAGATTGCCCTCGTAGCTCGTCTGCTTGGCCGGGTAAACACCATAGATGATGAGAATGTGGGCAAGTTGGTCCAACTGTATGGCCGGTCATGAATGAATGATTCCGACCGAGGAAGTACCATGACAACGACGCGCAGAGAACTGGTCAATGAAATCAGCGAAACGCTGGGACTGAAGAAGACCCAGATATATCCCGTGATCGACGCGCTCTTCGAAATCATGCGGGAAAACCTGGTCGAAGGCAACCGGATCGAAATCCGGGGGTTCGGCGCGCTGGAAATCAAGAACACCCGGCCCAAACCCGCGGCCCGCAATCCGCGGACAGGGTATACCATCGAGGTCCCGGCCCGGCGGAAGGCCAAGTTCAAACCCGGCAAAATACTCAAGGAAGCATTGCGGGCCCAGAGAAAGCGGCAGGAGTAACACGGCCGCAGATCACCCGAACCGCACGCAGCGCAAGATTCGACGTCTCCACTCCTATCAGCGAACATGCCTCCCTACTACCCGGTCGGAAAACTGCCCGCGGAAGACCTGGACCGCATTCTGCGACGGTACGCTTCCGGTACCGACCCGAGACTGCTCGTGGGCCCGGGTATCGGACAGGACGCGGCGGTCATCTCCTTCGGCTCCCGCGTACTCGTAACGAAAACGGATCCCATCACCTTCGCCACCGAAGAAATCGGATGGTACGCCGTTCACGTTAACGCCAACGACGTCGCCGCCATGGGCGCCGTGCCCAGGTGGTTTCTGACGACCATACTGCTCCCGGAAGCAAAAACGAGTCCCGAACTGGTGGATCGCATTTTCTCAGGGCTCTCCGACGCCTGCGCGGAACTCGACATCACCCTTTGCGGCGGACATACCGAAATTACCCATGGCCTGGACCGGCCGCTGCTGATCGGCCAGATGCTGGGTGAAACGACTCCCGACGGCTACGTTTCCGGATCCGGCGCCAGAGTGGGCGACCGGATACTGTTGACCAAGGGCATTGCCATCGAGGCGACGGCGCTGATCGCCATGGAAAAAAGCGACGAGGTCAGAGCCCGTTTCTCCGACGGTTTCCTCGAGACGTGCCGACGGTACCTCAAGGAACCCGGTCTCAGCGTGGTTAAAGAAGCCCGCATCGCGATGGCAACCGGCGGAGTCCAAGCCATGCACGATCCGACGGAGGGTGGTCTCGCTTCGGGTTTGCGGGAAATCGCCGCCGCGTCCGGGGTCGGCATGCTGATCGAGGACGATCGGCTGCCTTTGCTGCCCGAATCGCAGGCTCTATGCACGTTCTACGGACTTGATCCGCTGGGGACGATCGCCTCCGGCGCCCTCCTGATCGTGGTGGATCCGGGCCACGCGGTGCCTGTCGTTAATCGCCTTTCGGAAGCCGGAATCCCAGCCGTCGTCATCGGTTGCGTACAGCCTCCCGATTTCGGTATTCGAATACGTCGTAAGGGAACGCTTCACGATCTTCCGGCGTTCGACAGGGATGAAATCGGCAAGGTATTCGAAGCTTAGCCAAAGCATCCCGCAACGGGAAAAAGCACTTGCAATTACCTCTTTCGAAGATTAGATTTGCAATCGTAAAACCGGAAGTACCGTGAGCAGCCAACGGTCGTTCTTCGGCCCGGTCCTGATTCCATCTTCTCATTCATTCAGGAGAGAATCATGGAAAAAGTGATGGAAATCATCGTTTTCCTGATGAAGCACATGCAGGATGAAAAAGGCCGCTTCAATGACATCGCCGATGTCTCTCAGACCCTGGTCGGACACGGCTATACCCAGCAGGAGGTCAACACGGCTTTTGCCTGGTTATTCGACCGCCTACAGGCACAAGCGGAAGTCGTGGTCGATCCGACCTTCCCCCTTCAGCCCAAACCCAACCGCATTCTGCACGCCGTAGAACAATTGATGATCCAGCCGGACGCGTACGGCTACCTCCTGGAACTCCGGGAACTGGGCCTGATCAACGATATGCAGACCGAACTGATCATTGAACGGGCCATGCTGACAGGCGCCCGTTCCGTCACCCGGGAAGACATCAAGACCATCGCCGCCCCGATTCTGCTTGAAACGGATTCCGGCCAGGCCATGATCTGGTTGCCCGACGACCTCGAAGAAGGCATTATCGGGAACTGAGGCCGTCCCTCTTTCATCTCATTCTCCAACCCGTCAACGCACAGACATGCCCAAATCCCTAGTCATTGTAGAGTCACCGGCCAAGGCCCGTACGATCAAGAAATACCTGGGCAAGGATTTCGATATCATGGCGTCCGTGGGCCATGTCAGGGATCTTCCGCCAAAGAGCCTGGGCGTCGACGTAAACAACAATTTCAAACCCGAATACGTCACGATACAGGGGAAGGAAAAGGTCGTGAAGGACCTGCGCAGCGCGGCGAAATCGGCCGACCGGATCTTCCTCGCGACGGACCCGGACCGAGAAGGCGAGGCCATAGCCTGGCACGTGGCCAGCCAGTTGGGAAACAACAAAGAGGTGGGAAGGGTTCTCTTCCACGAAATCACCCCCCAGGCTGTCCGCACGGCGATCGACAAGCCCGTTCCCATCGACATGCAGAAAGTTAATGCCCAGCAGGCGCGCCGCGTCATGGACCGGCTCGTCGGATACCAGGTCAGCCCTTTACTATGGAAAACGATCACCGGTGGGTTGAGCGCGGGTCGGGTGCAGTCTGTGGCCCTTCGGTTGATTTGCGATCGGGAAGACGAAATCGAAAAGTTCAAGGTCGAAGAGTACTGGTCCATAACGGCCCATCTCCGGACCGAGCAGGATGCCGTTTTCCCGGTAAAACTGATTCGAACGGGCGAGGATAAGGTTCATATACCGGACGAAAAATCGGCACGGGGCCTGATCGACGACATGGGCGCGAAGGCATTCGAAATCGAGGGTATCACCAAGAAACACACGCAGCGCAATCCTTATCCCCCCTTCATCACGAGCACCCTGCAGCAGGACGCGGCCAGGCGCCTCCGGTTTACCACGCAGAAGACCATGATGATCGCCCAGCAGCTCTACGAAGGCATCGACCTGGGTGACGAGGGAACCATCGGGCTGATCACCTACATGCGGACGGATTCCACCCGTATCGTGGACGAAGCGGTTCAGGCCGTACGCGGTCTGATCGGCGAAGTCTACGGTGCGGAGTTCGTGCCTGCCAAGCCCACGAAGTACAAGACCAAACCGGGGGCACAGGACGCCCACGAAGCGATCCGGCCCACGGCGTTGGACCGCACCCCCGAGAAGGTGAAGTCTTTCCTGACGTCCGACCAGTTCAAGATGTACGAACTGATCTGGCTGCGCTTTGTCGCCTCCCAGACGCGGCCGGCCCGTTTCGACGTGACGACCGTGGACGTACGGGCCGGGCAGTACCTTTTCCGCGCCACGGGTTCGGTACCCACTTTCGCGGGTTACCTGAAGGTGTACGAAGAGCCTGTCGATGAAGATGCCGAACAAAAGGAAGAAGAAAAATCGCTGCCCAAGCTGCGGGAGGACGAAAAACTCGCGCTTGAGAAACTCGAACCCAGGCAGCACTTCACCCAGCCACCGCCCAGGTACACGGAAGCGAGCCTGGTCAAGGAACTCGAGGTGAGGCAGATCGGCCGGCCCAGCACGTACGCCCAGATCATCAGCACATTGCGCATGCGCAAGTACGTGGCGATGAAACAGGGCCGGTTCTCGCCCTCCGATCTCGGAAAGGCCGTGAACCGAATACTGGTCATGGCTTTCCCGGACCTTTTCGACGTGGCTTTCACCGCCAAGATGGAAGACGCCCTGGACCGGATTGAAGCGGGTGAACTGGACTGGACGGGCACCCTGAAGGATTTCTATCACCCCTTCAACGAACGGCTTCAGTCCGTTAACGCCCAGAGATCGAAATTGAAGAGCACCCTTACGGAAGAAACGGACGAGACTTGCGAGAAATGCGGCAAACCGATGGTCATCAGGTGGGGTCGGAACGGTCGTTTCATGGCCTGCGGGGGATTTCCCGCGTGCAAGAATACCAGGCCGTTAGACGGAAGTGAGACAACCGGAATGACCTCCGACGAGGTCTGCGACAAGTGCGGTGAGAAAATGGTCGTGAAAACTGGACGGTACGGCCCGTTCCTGGCGTGCAGCGGATACCCGCGCTGCCAGCAGACGCGTCCGGTCAACCTGGGCATCACCTGCCCCGAAGAGGGTTGCGGGGGATCCCTGACGGCGCGCCGGTCGCAGCGGGGCCGAAACTTCTTCGGTTGCAGCAACTACCCCAAATGCCGGTTCGTGGTGTGGGATACCCCCGTCGATCGCCGCTGTCCTTCCTGCGACTATCCCATTATGGTCGAGAAACAGGACAGGTCGGGCAACTCGGCGATGCAGTGTCCGGGATGCAAGCACCGAATCCGGTCTGTCGAACCGGTGCCCGCCGGTTCGGACCATGCGGACCAGGAGGCATGACCGATTATGGAAAAGCAGGTCAGCGAGTTCCTTGAACATCTTGAGATAGAAAGGAATTACTCCCGGCATACCCGGTCGGCCTATGCCGGAGACCTGCATCAGTTCCTGTCCTTCATCTCCGAATACCGCTCCGCCGACACGGTAGCACCCGACTCGATCGACAAGTCCGCGGTGAGGGCATTCCTCCACCACCTGCACCAGGAAGGGTTCAGCAAACGGACCATCGCGCGCCGTTTCGCGGCCGTGCGGTCCTTCTTCCATTACCTCTGCCGGGAAGGGATCGTTTCCGCCAACCCCTGCATCTATCTGACCACGCCGAAATGGGACCACCGCCTGCCCCGGTTTCTGGACCGGAACCAGGTGGAGGCGCTGCTCCGCCAGCCGGACCGGAGCCAGGTTCTCGGACTGCGGGACGCGGTCATCCTGGAATTGCTGTACGGCTCCGGCATGCGGCTATCGGAACTCGTCGGCCTGGACACGGGAGCGATTGATCTGACGGAAGAGCGAATCCGGGTGATCGGTAAGGGGGACAAGGAACGGATCGTTCCCCTGGGGCGGCACGCCCTGTCCGTACTCGTATCCTATCTTGACGTGCGGCCCCTTTTGCTGAAAGCGGGACGGGACGACGATACGGCCGCGCTGCTGCTGAATCAACACGGCCGGAGACTGACGGGTCGCGGGGTCCAATACATCCTGGTCAGATACGGCCTGAGGATAAGCCAGCAGGGGCTGACGCCCCATGTACTCCGGCACACGGCCGCCACGCACCTGCTCGACGCCGGAGCGGACTTGCTGGCCGTCAAGGAACTGCTCGGCCACGAACGGCTTTCGACCACGCAGATCTATACCCACGTCGCCCTCGACCGTCTGAAAAAAATGTACGAAGAAGCTCATCCCCGCGCCTGATATATGAACGGGACGCTGGTCATTTTCGCACTGATGCTCTCGGTCGGCATGGCCGTCATGGCCTGCGCCCGTGAAGGCTTGCCGCCAGGCGGCCCGCGGGACACCTTTCCGCCCTACGTGGTCGAAAGCGATCCGCCCCCAGGTTCGACCAATGTCCCGGTCGACGTTTCCCCGACGCTGATCTTCAACGAACGCATCGAACCCCGGTCCATCGAGGGCAACCTGTTCATCGCGCCCATTGTCGAATTCGACACCGAAATTAACTGGAGCGGCAACCAGGTCAGGATCCGGTTCGTAGAGGCCATTGACGGCGAGAGAACCTATATTATCACGGTGGGCACCGGCGTCAGGGACCTGCGCGGCAACCGCATGGACTCCACCTATGTGTACGCCCTATCCACGGGTTCGAACATAGACCAGGGGGAGGTCAACGGCATGGCGGTCTACAACGACAGGCCCGCCAGGGGGGCCTACATCTGGGCCTACAGCCTCTCCGGGAAGCCCGCTCCAGATCCGGCCGGAACGCCTCCGGACTACCTGACCCAGGCCGGTACGGACGGGACCTTCGGGTTTACCCATCTCTCCACCGGTCGTTACCGTTTCTTCGCCTTCATGGACCAGGGCAGAGACCGTCTCTACGATGCCGGCATGGATCCCATCGGGGTCCCTACGCGGGACGTAATCCTGTCGGAAGAAGAAATGGGGGACGGCCCGATGTGGTTTCGGTTGGCCGTCAACGATACCGCCTCCATGCACTTGGTTTCCGCCCGGCCACCCAACAAGCGTGAGCTCAATGTCCTTTTGAGCGAGGCGCCCCGCCAGGAACTGGTCATGGACACCGGTTCCTACGCCATTCGCGGCGTGGAAGACGGGGATAGCCTCGAGGTCACGTCCGCCTATCCGGACCCGTCGGACTCGACGTCCATCGTGCTTATCACGGCTCCCCAGACACGGGACAAGGTCTACCGTCTGACCGTGACCGGGCTGGAAGACAACTGGACGGAACCGGTCGATTCGACGCAGAACTCGGCTGAATTCACCGGTTCATCCTTTGAAGACTCGTCACCACCGCGGATTTTAGAGGTCCGACCAGGCGACCGTTCGCAGGATATCGCGCAGTCCACCGAAATCATGTTTGCCTTCAGCGAACCCGTGTCCCTGGGGGAGCACGCGTTGGCCCTGCGAGACTCCACCGGCCAGGAGGTGGGCGGTGACCTTCGATGGATCTCTCCCACGGTCGCCGCAATACGTCCCGACACCCTGCTCTGGCCGAGTGCCGAATACGGGATCATGATCCTCGCCGGCCAGGTGAACAACGGGTCCGGCCAGTCCCTGCAGACCGCGGACGACCGTTCCGATACGCTTGGTTATTCCTTCTCGACCATCGATCCGGCAGACTACGGTTCGCTGTCCGGTCGGTTCGAAGACGAAGACGCGGCGAAGGCGGGACCGGTGGGTATATCCCTGTTCCGTGATCGGGAAACGGACGCGGTATCGGAACTTAAGCTGGACGGCCCCGGTGATTTTCGATTTGATAGCGTCCTGCCGGGCCGGTATATCCTGCAAGCCTATCGCGACGCAAACGGCAATGGCCGGTATGATTTCGGTACCGCGATGCCGTTCATGCCCGCCGAACGATCGATGGTCCATCCCGATACCGTGGAGGTACGTTCGGGATGGGAGACGGAAGACGTAGCACTCAAACTGAACCCTTAAGCCCGACAGCGCGCAAAAGGAGCGGCGCCATGTACAGCAAGACTTCCGGCATCACGTTGCAGGATGCGGTGGATGTCCTGAAAACCCAGGGCATCGTTACCGTGGAAGGGGTCTTTTCGCCAGAAGAGATGAATTGTTTCCGGGCCCTCCTGGACCAGACCATCGCAGAGGCGGACCGCGTCGAAGAGTACATGGGACGGCCGACCGACAAGCTTCTTGGAAAGTCCAGGGATACGGTCTGGCTGCTGTGGGAACTCTATGCCGTGTGTGAAGGCGGACTCCGGTTTTCGAGGCATCCCGCGATCGTAAGCGTGCTGGAGCGCGCGCTGGGCGAACCGGTCAAGCACGCGAGTATCGGTACGATGTTCGACAAGGTGGCCGGTGGGGACGCGGCGATCAGCTGGCACCAGGACACCTTCTTCATCGTCGACCCCCCGGCCGACGAAGAGGTCGATCTCACCGGATACTGGCAGCAGTTCGGCCACGTGCACGTCCGGTCGGCCGATATCGACTGGAAGGAAGACTATTTCCAAAGAACCATCATTGTCCGGATCAACGTGGATCCGCAGACCATCGAGAACGGGGCCATGAAGGTCATCCCCGGTTCCTATCTCGAAGGACCTCTTGAACTGTCCGGCGGCCTGGAGGAATACGTCGCCCGGCACGAAGGGGATGCCATCGACTGCACGGCGGGCGAAGGGAGCGTCACGTTCTACTACCCTACCATGCTCCACAGCTCGGAGGTCAGCAGGGCTTCAACGGGAGTGCATCGAAGGGCCGCCGCGCACCGGGTCCGGGCCGCCAGCCTGGAGATTCCCGGGTGGACCTGGCCCGTCGACTGGCCGGAAGGCGCGGAAACGATCCTGCCGGAAACCGGTTTCGACCGGGATCCGTTCTCCTGATCCTACCGTCTGGTCTCCCCTTCTCCAGGATCACCGATGTAGAGGGAGGCAAAGGACGGCGCGAACCCGTTCCACCGTCGGTCGCCGTACTTGTTCACGTCAATGCCCCGGACCCACGGTTTGTTGAGGGTCGCGTTCACCATATTGTATAGAAACACCCCTGCCGCCTCTTCCGCCAGGATCTCCTCGGCGGCCTGGTACATGGCCATGCGTTTTTCGTTGTCGAACTCCCGCGCCGCGTCATCGACCAGGCGGTCGAAACCCTCGTGCTTCCAGTCCTGACGACCTGAACCGGCGGGTTGCGAACGCCAGGGTACGGCGATCATGTCGCTGGGGTCCGGGTAGTCCATGTTGAACCAGAGAAAACCCCACGGGATCTCGTGGTTGCGCATGAAAGCGTTGAAGGCGTTGGTGGACTGCTGCCGGAGATTCACCTTGATGTCCAGATGCTCCTGGAACATCTGCTGCATGGCGACCACCACGTTCCATTCGTCGGGTGTCGGCGGCTGGCCCCGCACCCAGAGTTCCAGTGCGGGCAATCCCTTTCCACCGGGGTACCCCGCTTCCGCAAGTCTCCTCCGGGCGAGTTCCGGATCGAAAACCTGGTGTTTCCGGATCCGGTCGACCTGGTAGCCGGGAAACCCCTTGGGCAGCATGCCGTACGCCGGCGTGGCGGCATCACCGAGCACGATCCTGCAGATGGATTCCCGGTCGATCGCATGGGCGAGCGCCTGGCGCAGGCGGACGTTGTTGAACGGCGGCTCGTTCGTCCGGAAGATGGTATAGTAGGTGCCGAAGTTGGGA
The DNA here is from genome assembly GCA_965225915.1 of bacterium. Taxonomy (GTDB): domain Bacteria; phylum JAAXHH01; class JAAXHH01; order JAAXHH01; family JAAXHH01; genus JAAXHH01. The sequence goes on along the minus strand of OZ245326.1, from coordinate 2,221,857 downwards.
TAGGTGATCAGTTCGCTGCTCAGCGCGGGATCCTGGCGCGCGTGATGGTAGCCTGGACCGGTTACGCCCATCCGGTCGAATTCGTTGTTTTCGTAAGCCGGCAAACCCCGCCATCCCGGTAGAATGAAGGTGAATTCGAGGCGTTCGAGGTACCCTTTCCACGGACCGTTGTAATGGGGATTCAGCGCATAGGTCATACCGACGTTTCTATCCCACGACGCAAGCCGCCAGGTGGAATTGGACACCAGGTGCTCCGGTTCGGACCACCGAATGCCGTACTTCTCCACCTGCCACCGCGGAGCCGGCACGGAAGTGAAAAAGGTGAGTATATAGGGAAAGTACGAACAGGGTTCTTCGGTTTCGATCACCAGCGTGCGGTCGTCCACCGCCCTGACGCCGACGACCGAGGCGTCGTCGGTCTGTCCCGTGTTGAAGGCCCGGGCGCCTTTGATCGGATAGTAGAAGTAGGCGAATATGTTGCCCGCGTCCGGATTGACCAGGCGGCGGAACGACCACTCGAAATCGTGGGCGGTCAGCGGACGCCCGTCACTCCACGTAGCACCCGACCGGATCTTGAACGTCCACCTCCTGTGGTCATCCCCCACGGACCAGGATTCGGCCGCCGCCGGCTTCACCTCCATGTTGTCGTCGAAGACCAGCAGGGATTCGAACAGGAACGCGTTGAACTGGGCATCGAACAGGGCGATGCCCACGTCCAGGGTGGACGGCTCCAGCATGCTCAGGCGGATATACTGTTCGTTCAGCGGGGCGGCGTCGGGCGGAAGTTCCCTGCCCACGGTGTTGACGCGCGATGTCTGCGGTCCGGTCGCGGGTCTTTCGACGGGCGATCCGCAAGCCGCCGCCGTAAGCGCCATAACGCAGAGAATGGATCGTGTCCACTGTCGCATCGATCCCCCGTGTCCACCGCTGTTCCTTCAGTCCGGGACGACTACTCTTCGGCAAACGCGGCGTCGAAGGCTACGTCGGAAGGTGGGAAGTCGACGCCCTTCGTGAACGCGCACGCCTCTTCCGCGCCGTGTTCACGGTCCATGCCGCTGTCTTCCCACTCGATGGAAAGCGGTCCGCCGTATCCGATCTCGTTCAGCGCGCGGATAATTTCCTCGAAATCGATACTGCCGCGGCCGAGGGACCGGAAGTCCCAGAAACGATCGGAATCGCCGAAGGCGACGTGTCCACCGAAGACGCCCGCTTTTGTCGGTCGTTCGGACCACCATACGTCTTTCATATGCACGTGGTAGATGCGATCGCGGAAGGTCCTGATGAATTCCACGTAGTCCACGCCCTGGTAGCCAAAGTGACTGGGGTCGTAGTTGAAGCCGAAGGCCTCGCGGTTACCCAGGGCGTCCAGCGTCCGCTGCGCGGAGGAAATGTCGAAGGCGATTTCCGTGGGATGCACTTCCAGCCCGTACTTCACGCCGACTTCGTCGAATACATCCAGGATGGGATTCCAGCGCGCCGCGAAATCCTCGTATCCCGCGTCGATCGAAGCGGGGTCCACGGGCGGGAATGAGTAGACCAGGTGCCAGATGGACGAACCGGTGAACCCGTTGACCACACCGAGGCCCATGTTGGCGGCCGCCCTGGCGGTCTGCTTCATCTCTTCGGCGGCGCGCCTACGCACGCCTTCCGGATCCCCATCTCCCCATACGTGAGGCGGCAGGATCGCTTCGTGGCGGGAATCGATCAGGTCGCAGACCGCCTGTCCGGCGAGATGGTTGCTGATGGAGAATATCTGCAGGCCGTGCTTGTCCAGCAACGCCCTGCGGTCTTCGCAGTACGCCTTGCTTTCGGTGCCCTGTCGAACGTCGAAATGATCACCCCAGCAGGCCAGCTCCAGACCGTCAAATCCCCAGCTTGCCGCTTTCTCGGCGAGCGTATCCAGCGTGAGGTCCGCCCACTGGCCGGTAAAAAGCGTTACGGGACGAGACATGGTTGCTCCTTTCTGTTCATGGACGGCGCGGGATACGCGTATCCTCCCCGTGCCCGGATCGTGTTTACAGGTCGGCGATCCTGACCCAGGTGCCGTTCTCCGCCGATACCGATACGGCTTCCAGCACGGCCTGGTCCCTGACCCCCTCTTCGAAATCCGGATGGAGGTGGTCGGCGGCGCCGGCTATGGCCTGCATGAGATCGTATATCTCGTGGATGAAGGTGTGTTCCCAGCCGATGATGTGCCCCGGCGGCCACCAGCGGTCCATGTAGGGATGGTCGCCTTCGGTCACGATGATGTCGCGGAACCCCTGGACATGGCCTTCGTCTTCCCGGTTGTAGTACTGCAGCTCGTTCATTCTTTCCAGGTTGAAGGCGATGGAGCCCTTGCTGCCGTTGATCTCGAAGCGGTTTCCATTCCTGCGTCCACCTGCAAAACGGGTTGCTTCGAAGGAACCGACCGCGCCGTTCTCAAAACGGGCAAGGGCCAGGGTCGTGTCGTCGACGGTCACCGGGCCCGTCCGGGTGGAAGCGCCGGCGCTGGCGCCCAGGGCCGAGTCGATCTCGTCGACGATGGGACGCTCCTTGATGAAGGTCTCCTGCATGCCGGTAACTTCGGTGATCTCGCCGATGAGATACCGGGCCAGATCGATGATGTGGGCGTTGAGGTCGCCGTGGGGACCCGAGCCGGCCTTTTCCTTCTGCAGACGCCAGACCAGGGGAAAGTCGGGGTCCATGATCCAGTCCTGGAGGTAGACGGCGCGCCAGTGGTAAACCTGGCCGATGCGCCCTTCCTCGATGAGCCTCTTTGCCAGCGCGACGGCGGGCACCCGGCGGTAGTTGTAGGCGACCATGCTCTTCACCCCCGCCCTGTTGACGGCTGCGGCCATGGCGCGGGCTTCCGCGAGATTGTTGGCCAGCGGTTTCTCGCAGAATACATGCTTGCCCGCTTCCGCAGCTGCGATGGCGATCTCCGCGTGGCTGTCGCCCGGTGTCGAAACATCGATGAGATCGATGTCGTCGCGGGCTATCAGCGTCTTCCAGTCGGTCTCGTATCCTTCCCAGCCGAACTCGGCGGCCGCGCCTTTTACATTCTCCTCGTTACGGCCGCATATGGCTTTCATGACCGGTACGCCGTCGGCATCCGGAAAGAAGAAGGACATGTCCTTGTAGGCGTGGCTGTGCGCCTTTCCCATGAACGAATATCCCACCAGACCCACGTTAACGTTGCGTGCCATGTATCGCTCCTTTCGATCCCGTTCGCCTCGGGGGCGATCCCGTCATGAGGCCAGTTTTTCCGCTACGTAATCCTTGAGTTCGTTCATGGCCACCCGATCCTGCGCCATGGTGTCACGGTCGCGGACCGTCACCGTATGGTCGTCGATAGTCTGAAAATCGACCGTGACGCAGAGCGGCGTGCCGATTTCATCCTGGCGCCGGTAGAGCTTGCCAATGGCGCCCGTGTCGTCGTATACCGTGCGTATCCTGCCACCCGATTGCAGCGATTTGCGAATGTCCCTTGCCGTGGCCGCGAGCCGGTCGTCGGTTCGCTTGAGGGGAAACACCGCCACTTTTACCGGAGCCAGGTGGGGTTTGAGCCGCAACACGGTCCGGTAATGGTCGCCGATGACCTTCTGCGACAGGTTCCGAAGCGTCTTGCCCTCCTTGATCCGCTCTGCCCCCGGCATGGCCAGCAGCGCGTCTATGCGCGGCATGCTTTCGGGCAGCTCGCGGGAAATGGACTCCCCGAAGGAATACATGGACTCCCGCGCCTCGTCCGGCAGTTTGTTGTTCTTTGAAACTGATGCGTTGAAAGCGTCCAGCCCATCTTTGACTGTGGCCAGTTTGTCCTCCGGCGGGGCCTTGACCATCGGTTCGTCAAAGGCTTCCGACAGGACGGCCAGCAGGCAGCGCCCAACACCTGCCGACGGCTCGACCACGAAGGGGATCACGTGCCGGTTTGTCCGGGGATCGAAATAGGATAGCCGCGTCGTACTTGACTGGTTGTCCGCCACCTTCGCCGTCAGGTCGTACTGTTCCTGGTAACGTGTGTGGGAACCCAGGTCGAAATCCGTCCGGCTGGCAATACCTTCCAGCTCTTCGTAGCCGAGGGTGGGATAGCCGTACATCAGGTCATAGGTCTTCTTGGAATAGTGGGCGAGATCCTCCCGCGGCACGTCATGGATCCGGATGGCGCTTCGGCTTACGCCGATATGTTCCCACCAGGACAGCCGGTCTTCCAGCCATTTGTCCTGCCATTCGTCCTCCGTGCCGGGATGGACGAAGAACTCGATTTCCAGCATGTCGAATTCGCGCACGCGAAACAGGAAGTTGCGGGGATTGATCTCGTTGCGGAATCCCTTGCCGACCTGAGCGATGCCGAAGGGCAGTTTGCGCGCCGTGGTGGTCAGCACGTTGTTGAAATTCACGAATATGCCCTGGGCGGTTTCCGGTCGCAGGTACGCGTAGGCGTTCTCTTCCGAGACCGGACCCACCTGGGTCTTGAACATCAGGTTGAAGGGCCTCGGTTCGGTCAGGTTCGTGGAACCGCACGAGGGGCATGCTCCCCCGACCTGGTCGGCGCGCCAGCGTCCCTGGCATTCCCGGCAGTCCACCAGGGGGTCGACGAAGGTTTCCTCGTGACCCGAATATCTCCAGGTCAGCGGATTCATGAGGATGGCGCTGTCGAGTCCTTCCATGTCATCGCGTTCATAGACGTTCCTCCGCCACCAGGAATCCACGATGTTGTTCTTCAACTCAACGCCCACCGGCCCGTAGTCGTACAGTCCCTGCAACCCGCCGTAGATTTCGGAGCCCGGGTAGATGATTCCGCGACGTTTGCAGAGCGAGACCAGTTGTTCCAGGGAGACAGCGGGCACTGCGGTCCTTTCCGTTTGAACTGAAGGGGAGATGACGGGTGGCGCGACCATCTAAGCGTGCCGCGAATAACTCGTTCAGCATAACGATAACCCCATGCAGTGTCAACCCAAAAGGCCCTTGCCGTATCGAAAATATAGATTGACAGGAGCGGGGGCCGCACGCATTGATACATAGCGTTTTCGGTGTTAAATCTCCGCCATGAATCTTTGTCCGAACCCGATGAACCGATGAGCGAATTTCACATAAACCACGCAGATTACGGAGCGGTCGCCGGCGACTTCCAGGGACGGCCGGTCGTGCTTCATTACGGGGACGCCGCCGCCGAATACCAGGCCGTCAGAACCGCCGTCGGAATGTGCGACCTGTCCCATCGCGGCAAACTGCGCATGACCGGCGCGGACCGGCAGCACTTCCTGCACCGCGTTGTTACCAACGACGTGGAGCAGTTGCGTTGCGGGGAGGGCGTCTATGCCTGCATGTTGACGCCCCAGGGGAAGATCATCTCGGACATGACGGTCTACGCCCGTGAGGAGGACCTACTCATCGACGTGGAACCGGGGATGGCGACTATCCTGCGGGAGACCCTCGACCGGTATGCCCTCATCGACGACGTCGAAATAGAGGATGTCACCGCGCAGTACGGACTGATCGGCGTGCACGGCAGGCGTGCGGAAGCGTGTCTCAAGGGCCTGGCCGGTTCCCTGGACCCGTTGCCGCCCAGCGGACATGTCGAGATCGAATGGAACGGTCTGCCCCTGACCGTTGCGCGGTCCCACCGAACGGGTGGAACGGATTACGACGTCTATGTCCACGCCGAAAGCGCGGCCGCGGTATGGAAGGAGTTACACGGCGAAGGAGGAGACACTCCCTGCGTTCCCATCGGTTTCGAGACCCTCGAGGTGCTTCGCGTGGAAGCGGGCATCCCCCGCTGCACGGCGGAACTGGGCGACCGGGTCATTCCCAATGAAGCGGTGAAGGACCGGGCCGTCAGTTTTACAAAGGGGTGCTATATCGGACAGGAACCTGTCGTGATGATGGAGCACAGAGGTCGTCCCAACCGGCTGCTCACTGGCCTGGTCATTGACGGGGAAACACTGCCGGAGCGAAATGCGATGATCCAGAAGGATGGCAGGGACGCGGGATGGATCACCACGGCCGTGTATGGTCGAGTGATAGAAGGCATCATCGCGCTGGGATTCGTCCGGCGCAGATTTAAGCAGTCGGGAGGACCGGTGGGTGTTATGGTGAACGGCGGCCTTGTCGACGCCAAAATCGTCGACCTGCCATTCCACGATCTGGGCCAATAACGGTAACCGCCTTTACGGAACCCTTCATCTCATGTCGAGTACGTCCTTCTCCCTGCACGCTCCCCTGGACATGCATATACACTTCCGCGAAGGCGATATGCTGAGGCGGGTGGCGCCGCTGAGCGCCGAGACCTTCGCCGGCGGCGTGATCATGCCCAACCTGGTGTCCCCCGTGGACAACCTTGATCGGCTGGACCGGTACGAACAGGAGGTGAGGGAAGCCGTGGGAGACTGCGCCTTCGAGCCCTTCATGACACTGTTCATGCGGCCCTACAACGAAAAAGAACTGGCTTCGATGAAGCACCGTATTATCGGCGTCAAGCTGTACCCGGAGGGCGTCACCACCCACAGCGACCAAGGGATCGGCGACATCCGCGATGTCGAAAACACGCTGGAACTGATGCAGGACATGGACATCCGGCTGATGGTCCACGGCGAAACGACGGATTTCGTGATGGACCGTGAGCACGCGTTCCTCCCGGTCTACGAAACGCTGGCAGCGCGCTTTCCCCGGCTGGACATCGTAATGGAACACATCACGACCCGGGAGGCCGCCGCGCTGCTGGACCGCTACGATAACCTGTACGCGACCGTCACCCTGCAACACCTGATGATCACCCTGGACGACGTGGCGGGCGGCCTGTTCAACCCCCACCTGTTCTGCAAACCGATCGCCAAGCGGCCGGAAGACCGCGACGCGCTCCTCGCACTCGCCCTCGAAGCCCATCCCAAGCTGGTCTTCGGCAGCGATTCCGCACCCCACCCCGTTGACATGAAAGAGTGCACCGGTTGCGCCGCGGGGGTCTTTACCGCGCCCATCGCCCTGCAGATGCTTGTCGGACTCTTCGAAGAACACGGCGCGCTGGACCGGTTGCAGGCTTTCGTCTCCGACAATGCGAGGCGGATCTACAGCGTCACCCCGCCGGATAAAACCGTGGTATTCGAGAAAACCGGCACGGTCATACCCGTCCGATACGGCGACGTCATCCCCATGTATCCAGGCAGGGAACTGGACTGGAAGGTGACGGAGACGGGGTAGATCGAATGGTTGCCGGTGCGAAGGAGCGGTTTACTCCACCCGGATCGCGTTCGAGATAATCCAGATTCTCGGCTTATCAGCGCGTAGATACCGGGTGCGCAACTGGTAGACCTCGGTGTGATAGACGCCCGGACCGGGCACATCCACGAACAGGTCGTGGCCTTCCGTTTCGACCAGCGGCACCCCGTTTCTATACAACCTGATTCGAACCGGACCCGATGAAGGCGCGGCCACGTGCAACCGGCTGTTGCTATGGAACTCGATCCGCGACCCCATGGCTAGTGTGTCTGCCCCCATGGTAAGCTCGAAAGAAAAACCGGGCGCTGGCTCGTAACCTTCCAGCACCACATAACATCTTCCGCGACGGATCGCGTTCAGCAGGATCGCTTCATCGACGTCCGCGTCGCCCGTTACTTCGGTGCCGGTGATCACGTAGGTCCGGATCAGCCCGAACAGGCGCTCATAGGACGGGAAGGCCAGGTAGCGTTCGCCCCAGAGCGGTACGCGCTCATGGGCGTCCACGCTGCCGATAACGGTCACCTGCTGTCGTTGCACGCGATGCATCCAGAGCCGGATGGCTTCGTCGGGACGGTCGATCAGGCTGTTGAAGACTCCGTCCGGCATGAAGGGCAGGAAGACAAGGGCTCTTGCCAGTTCCGCCACGTTATCGTCGCGCCAGGCGCTGTCCGCGTTGAGCAGTTCCAGACCGTCCATCTTTTCCACGGTCCAGTCGGTCCAGGGTCGCCGGCCTGTGGGATGGGCCGCGATGGACAGTCCACCCGCGTCCGATATTTCTCCGAGCAGCGCCGGCAGTCCCAGGGGTCCCTGCTGTTCCACGTGGCTGTCCGTACCGAGCGATAGCAGGTGGCCCGAACTGGTATTGACCTCCTCGCCAACGAGCAGCAACAGGCCGCCATGATATCCCTGGTGGTCGTCGACCCGGGGCTGCAGCGTGCTGTGGTCGGTCAGGACCACGAAATCCAATCCCGCATCCCGTCCGGCCTGGACGATATCCGCGACCGTACCGCCACCGTCGGAATAGGTGGAATGGACATGGATGGCGCCGGTGTAACGTACCGGGAGGTTCGGGCCGGGGGACGGCGCGGGCCGGGGCGATTCGGACCGGATGAGCAGGAAACCATCGACGACCCAGAGCAGGACGCAGATCGCCGCTATAATTTTCAACGTGTTCCGCGCTTTTAGCATGGTATACCGCCAGGCCTATACCGGCCTGTGCGCCTCCATGGGTATCTTCGTCACAAAGAGATCGCCGGGAGGAACACGCCGTATCACACCGTACTCCAGAAAGCGCGCTCTATGTGGGTTACCTGGGGTGGATTCCGCGACAGGTCGATTCCGATGACATCGAAACGACACGGAACCTCGTGCCAGTTGCGTTCCTGCAGGAAACGACGGGCGGCCCGGGCGATATGTTGCTGTTTCCGCCCGTGCACCCAGGTATGAGGCTCTCCGAACCGCCGACCCGTGCCGGCCTTTACTTCCACGAAGACGAGTTCGTCCCCGTCCCTAGATATGATGTCGATTTCACACCGGGATAGGGAATCCCGAAAGTTCCTGGCGAGAATGACATGACCCTTCCGCAGCAGAAACGCTTCCGCAATGGATTCACCGCGTGAACCCCGGGAATGAGTCGATTCCCCCATGGCGCCCCCAGGTTAAGGACGGGTTGGTCGCCCGATAAACAGTATACTGCCTTGATCGATTTCAGACCGTGTTGACGTGGAGTCTTTTCCGCAGGAAGGAACGGCGATGCATGGTAGACGGACCGTGGGTGTCGAGTGCGGCCAGGTGCACGGCGGTTCCATAACCCTTGTGCCGGGCGAATCCATACTCCGGATAGTCCGGGTCGCAGGCGATCATGATACGGTCACGGGTTACCTTCGCAATGATGGATGCGGCGGCGATGGAGAGACTTCTCGCATCGCCCCCTACCACGGGGGTTTGGGGACCCTGCCAGTCTATGGTCTCGATCCCGTCGATGAGCAGATGACCAGGGGATGGCGAAAGGGCTTCGACGGCTTCCTTCATGGCCAGGAGATTCGCTCGGCGTATGTTCATGGTGTCGATAACGGCCGCATCGGAACTGCCCACACCCAATGCCGTAGCAATTTCCGTGATTATATCGTAAAGCGCTTCGCGTTTCGTGGGCGCCAGGCGTTTCGAATCGTCCAGGCCTGGAATCACGGCGTCATCCGGTAGTATAACGGCGGCCGCGACCACGGGACCGGCCAGGGCGCCCCTGCCGGCCTCGTCGACACCGGCCGCGTACCGCACGCCCCTTTCACGGAGGGATCGTTCCAGTACCGCCATGGAACGGAGTCTAGCCCGCTCCGCATCGTCCGGGGCCTTGCTCAATTGCGTCGCTCGGCGATCCGCGCGGCCTTGCCCCTCAGCTTTCTCAGGTAGTAGATCCGCGATTGCCGTACCTTGCCCCGGCGCAATACCTGGATATTGCCGATCGACGGCGAATGGAGCGGAAAAATGCGCTCGACGCCTATACCCTGTGATATCTTGCGCACGGTGATCGTTTCGCCGATGCCGTGGCCGGATCGCTGGATCACCACGCCCTGGTAGAGTTGTACGCGTTCCTTGTCTCCTTCGCGAACCTTGACCTCCACCCGGATGGTATCTCCGGCGCGGAATTCGGGATGGTCGGTCCGCAACTGGTCCTGGGATATCGTGTCAAGTACGTTCATGATTTCGTTTCCGTCCTTTCGAACGACCGCGGGTCGTATTCTACCCGTCCTCGTTCCGTTGAAGGGTCTTCAGAAAGTTAACATCCTCTCCGGTCAATTCGACTGTTTCCAGCAGATCGGGTCGATGCTGGAAGGTTTTCCTCAGGGCATCCTGCCTTTGCCATCTTTCGATGCGCTCGTGATGCCCGGATAGCAGCACTTCCGGCACGCGCCGCTCCTGGAAGTTCTCCGGACGCGTGTACACCGCGTTGCCCAGCAGTCCATCGTAGTGCGAATCCGTCACCGCGGATGCCATTTCACCCAGGGCCCCGGGAATGAGTCGGATCACGGCGTCCGTGATCATCATGGCCGGTATCTCACCGCCGGTGACGACAAAATCGCCCACGGAGTATTCCTCGGCGTCAAGACCCGTAGCCACACGCTCGTCAACGCCCTTGTAATGCCCGCAAATAAGAACCAGCTGGTCCAGTTCCACGAAGGACTTGGCGGTCTCATGCAGAAACGGCCTGCCGCGGGCCGACAGCAACAAGGTAAGGGACCGGCTCTCCTGGTCCGCCTGCCGGCGAATATGGCTTACGCCCCGGAATATGGGTTCCGGTTTGAGCACCATGCCCGGGCTCCCGCCGTAGGCGTAATCATCAATGGTCTTGTGGCGGTCCGTCGTAAACGCCCGCAGGTCATGGATGAAAATGTCCACCATGTCCCGCTTGCACGCCCGGCCCACGATGCTCTCGCCGAACGGACCCGCGAATACGCCCGGAAACGCGGTCAGAATATCGATACGCATGGTCTATACCGTTACGCGATCAACCCCGGAATCGGTCTAATGATGATTTTCGAATCCTCGGGACTGAGTTCCACCACGATGTCCCGGACCACAGGGATCATCACTTCTCCTGCCGGCGTATCCACGACGAACACGTCGTTCGCCGGCAAGGACAACACTTCCCTTACGATTCCGATCTCTGCTCCATCCTCTGAAACGACCGTACATCCCTCTACTTCAAAAACATAGTATGCGTCCTCGGGCAAAGCGGCGACGGCTTCTTCAGGCACCTGGATGTAAGCGCTGCGCAGATGCTCCGCGTTTTCCGTCGTGTCGATTCCGAGGAACTTCATTAACCAGCTGTTTCCGTTCTGCCTGCAGTCCTCGATCTCCAGCGACTCCCGGCGTCCGTCCCTCAGTTCCACGGCGATCCGGTCCAGGTCCTCAAATCGGTCCGGGGCGTCCGACAACCCTTCCACCCGGACGTAGCCCTTGAGACCGTGGGGTTTGCGGATGAATCCGATATTGATCCAGTCTGCGCTCAATGCACTCTGCCCCGGCGCAGCGGCGACCGATCGACCTGGTTTCACTCGGTCGGTTCGGCTGTCGCCTGATCTTCGCCGCGCCACTTCGCCATCGCGCCGCTTTTCACTAAAAGCGACCGTACCGTGTCGCTCGGCCGGGCGCCGCGATTGAGCCAGTCAACAGCCTTTTCTACGTCCATCTCCAGTTGTTCCGGCGATATGGGGTTGTAGTATCCCAGGCTATCGATGTACTTCCCGCCCAGACGGGTTCTGGCGTCCGCTACGACGATACGGTAAAAGGGTCTTTTCTTGGCTCCAGACCGACGAAGCCGAATGGCCACTGCCATAATTCGCTCCTCTGCTATCTGAATGGCACCATCTTCTGACCGAGTCGCTCGAGGGCGCCCGGCCGGTTCAACTGTTTCATCATTTTCTGCATCATGTTGAATTGTTTGAGTAGCTGATTCACCTCCTGAACGCTCGTTCCGCTTCCCCGGGCAATACGGCGGCGTCTGCTGCCGTTGATGACCACGGGGCGCACCCTTTCGTGTCTGGTCATGGAGCTCAGAATGGCGTCCATGCGAACGAGCGCTTTTTCATCCATGTCCATACCCTTCAACGCCTTCTTGTTGACGCCGGGCATCATCTCAACCAGTTCCTGCATGGAGCCCATTTTTCCCAGTTGCTGGAGTTGCGAGCGGAAATCCTCGAGGTCGAATGTCTGCTTGCGTAACCTGGCTTCCAGCTTCCGCGCTTCCTCTACGTCTATCACGGCCTGCGCGCGTTCGACCAGGGACACCACGTCGCCCATCCCCAGGATCCGGGACGCCATCCGTTCGGGATGGAATACCTCCATGGCCTCCAGTTTCTCGCCTACCCCCACGAACTTGATGGGCTTGCGGGTGATTTGCCGTATGGACAGCGCCGCGCCGCCCCGGGCGTCTCCGTCCATTTTTGTCAGGATGCAACCGTCGATATCGAGGCTTTGATCGAAGGCCTCCGCCACGTTGACCGCGTCCTGGCCCGTCATCCCGTCCACTACGAGCAGGATCTCGTGAGGATGGACCGTCCCGCGTATGCTTCGCAGTTCGCCCATCATCTCGTCGTCGACGTGCAGGCGTCCGGCTGTATCCAGAATGACCACGTCGCAGTCCTGCTGCCCGGCGCGATCCACGGCAACCCTGCATATCGCCTCGGGCGACCGGCTGTCCTTGAGGGATACGACAGGCACGTTCAGTTGTTCGCCCAGCACCTGCAGCTGCTTTACCGCCGCCGGCCGGTAAACGTCCGCCGCGGCCAGCATGGGGCGACGGCCTTCCTTGAGACAGTAATGGGCCAGTTTTCCCGTGGCTGTCGTTTTTCCGGATCCCTGCAGGCCGACCATCATGACAATGGTCGGTGACGATTCCGCGAAGGCGACTTCGACGGCTTCCTCCCCCATCAGGGACACCAGTTCTTGGTGGACGATCCCCACCATCTGCTGTCCCGGTGACAGGTTTTTCATCACGCCCTGCCCCAGCGCCTTTTCCTTGACCGTGTCGATGAACATGCGGGCTACCTTGAAATTCACATCGGCTTCCAGCAGGGCGCGACGCACCTGGCGGAGACTGTCGTCGATGTTCTTTTCCGTCAGTTTACCCTGGCCGCGGAGCTTTCTGACGATCCCCTCCATGCGACCGGACAGTTCTTCAAACACGATTCCCTCCGATGCGGTCAGCCGTCTCTTCTCAGCCTTGCCGCAAAGCTGCCATCTACGCCGTGTGCGGAAGGCAGCGTGCCGATCCTGCCCTCGTCATCCATAACCCCGGCCAGTTCCTCCGGCCAGTCCCCGGGTTTCTCCACGTGAAATCCGGGATGCTTCTTACAAAACGTGGCCACGACATCTTCATTTTCTTCCGGCTCGATGGTGCACGTACTGTACACCAGGACGCCGCCCTTCTTCACCAGTCCGGCGCCTCTATCCAGCAGCGCCAGTTGCAGGTCGTGGAGCCTGCCGATATCCTCCACCCTGCGCCGCCAGCGCAGATCGGGTCTGCGCGCGATGGTGCCAAGCCCCGAACAGGGGGCGTCGATCAGGACGCGGTCGGCCTCGAAATCCAGTCCCGGCCACCTGCCATCCATAACGACGAGACGTACCTGCCCCAACCCCATTCGCCGCCTGAGTTCCTCAACCCGGCGGAGTCGATGCAGCGACGTATCGCAGGCAATCACCCGTCCGCCCGCGCAAACAAATTGCGCAATATATGTAGTTTTTCCGCCCGGTGCGCAACATAAATCGACAATGGTCTCACCCTTCTTCGGGTCGAGAAGCCTCACCGCGAGGCCCGCGCTTTCGTCCTGGACCTGGAACAGGCCCTCTTCGTGGCAGGGCAGACGACGCAGGTCGCCCGTGTGCCGAATCGCCAGGAAATCCCCGAGCCAGCGACCCGGTTCCACGTGGATATCATGACGATTCAACGTCTCGGCCAGGTCCCGGGGGATGGTGCGCGACGTGTTCACCCGGATAGTCAGGGGCGGCGTTCGGTTTCCTGCCTCCATCAGGCCGGCGGCGACCTCCATTCCGTAACGCTCGGTCCATCGCTTCGTCAACCATGCCGGGTAGGAATGCGTGACCCCGAGTTCCTTGACGGGATCTTCCCTGTATTCCGGCCGCTCAAGCTGACCCCGCTTTCGAATGGCCGTCCTCAGGATGGCGTTGGTCAGACGAACGGTTCCCTGGTGTCCGTACCGCCGGGCAAGCTCCACGGACTCATGGGTGGCGGCGGCATCGGGAACCTTGTCCATCATCATCAGCTGGTACAGGCCCATCCGAAGAATCTGACGTATCCACGGCGTCAACGATTCCGGGTTTCCCCGCATCAGTTGACCGAGCATCCAGTCCAGGCGGCGCTGCCAACGGATGGTGCCGTATACCACCTCGGTCGCGAAGGCCTTGTCCCGATCACTGTAGACGTACCGCTGAAAGAAGGTGTTGAGGGCGTCACGCGGCATGACGCCCCGGGTTTCCGCTCGATGCAGCGCCTTTAGCGCGACCTCGCGAATAATGGGCGGGTTCCTGTCCGAAATGGTCGACGTTCCTCCGTGTAATTGAACCATGGTCCCGCATCCCGTATCGGATCTTCGCGGCCGCTTCAATCTGTCCGTAGACCGTTACAGACCGTCACCCGGCCTCCGACCCGGCATACGGCCTCCGCATCATAGGGACTCCGCGTCATTCATGCCGAATCGGTCGCCTATCGAGGGCCGGTAGCCCCGCAGGAACGCTGTTCCGTGGATCCGGTTTCGTCCCTCGGGCTGTACCATGACCAGTTTCAACCCGCCTTCTCCGGTCTGTACCGTAATACCCAGCCGTTCGTCGGCGGTGATGATCCTGCCCGGTGCGAATCCGCTTTCCCCTCCATGGTAAACCGGCTGACTGGATACGATCCTGATGTTTTTGTTCCGCCACGAGGTAAAGGCCATGGGGACGGGATTCAGGCCCCGCACCTTGTTGTGGATGACCGGGGCCGGTTGACTCCAGTCGATGCGGCCGTCCTCCCTGGATATCCTGGGCGCCGGTGTCGCGTCGCCCGTCTGGGGCCGTGGCCGGATGCCTTCATCCGCCATCAGGTGCATGGTACGCAGGAGGAGTTCCGCACCGATACGCGACAGGCGTTCGTTCAGCTCCCCGGCGGTTTCTTCCGGTTCGATTGGCACCGTCTCCTGGCAGAGTATGTCTCCCGCGTCCACCTTCCTTTCGATCAGGAACGTTGTGACGCCCGTCTCCTGGTCTCCGTTCATGACCGCCCACTGTATGGGCGCCGCGCCACGGTACCTGGGGAGCAGGGACGGATGGAGGTTGACCGTGCCGGCAGGCGGAATCTTCAGTAGTTCGGCTGGAAGAATTCGAAAGGCCACTACCACGAAAAGATCGGCCTCCAGGGCCCGCAGAGCGTTCAGGAAATCCGGATCTCGCAGCCGTTCTGGTTGCCAGAGGGGAATGCCGTGCCGCAGGGCCGCTTGCTTAACCGGCGATGAAACAGTCCTTAACCCGCGGCCCTTCCGCCGGTCGGGTCCGGTGACGATTCCGGCCACTTCGTGTCCCGACCGTCCCGGCCGCCCGATCAGCGCTTCGAGACTCGGCACCGCGAAATCCGGTGTACCCATGTAGACCACACGCATGTCAGTCAGCCTGGTTACTCGCTTTGAGTTTCTTCAATCGGCTGCGGAGGAACTGGAGGCGGAACTTGCTCAGGTGATCGATAAACAGCACACCTTCCAGGTGGTCGTATTCATGCACCAGGACCCGGGCCAGCAGTCCGCAGCCCTCGATTTCCAGGGTTCGGCCGTCCAGGTCCGTGGCCTCGATGCGCACGATTTCAGGCCGGGTCACCTTGTCGAACATTTCCGGAAAACTCAGGCAGCCTTCCTCGCCCGTCTGCTCGCCTTCTTGCTTGACGACGCGCGGATTCACCAGCACGAGGTGTTTCGGGCTTCCCTCCAGAAACGGACCATTGCGGTCCAGAAGGAGTTCCGGGCTGATCGCCCCGAGATTCACGACGTACATGCGGATGGTCTCACCGACCTGCGGAGCGGCGAGACCGATGCCCTCAGCCTCGATCATGGTGTCGATCATGTCCTCCGCGAGCCGGCGAAGATCTTTCGTCGTTTCCCCGACCGGACGCGCTTTCTCCCGAAGGACCGGGTCGCCGTATATGCGTATGGGTCTGACCGCCATGCTGCCTTCCTACTCTTCCTAGTTTCCCTTCTTGCCGCTGACCAGGCGAGATATGGCGCTGCGCTGCAGATCGACGCGGACGGCATCGGCAATCCGCACCGTGACGGTGTCCGCCTTGAGCCCGGTGATGACGCCGATGATCC
Source organism: bacterium (assembly GCA_965225915.1). Lineage (GTDB taxonomy): Bacteria > JAAXHH01 > JAAXHH01 > JAAXHH01 > JAAXHH01 > JAAXHH01. The sequence continues at coordinate 2,205,814 of OZ245326.1, read as the reverse complement.
CTCCCTGAGTAACCACCTTGTCTCCGTTCTGCAGACTTTCCAGCATGGTCTGGTGTTCCCGCTGTTTCTTCTGTTGCGGCCGGATCAACAGCAGGTAAATGATGGCGAACATCAACAGTATGGGGATCATGGATATCAGGAATCCCGGACCGCCGGCATCCCCTCCGCCCGTGGACGGACCCATGGCATAGGCATCTTGAATCACTTAGGACACTCCTTTCGTTCTTTTTCCTTGCGATACGTGGTCAGAAACGATCTGCTCCACGCGGCGAACCGTTCCTCCCGGATGGCTTCTCCCATCTCGGTGGCCAGGCCAACGTAGAAGTGGATGTTGTGCAGGGTCCCCATCCTCGGACCGAGGATCTCTCCCGCTCGGAACAGGTGCCGGATGTACGATCTGCTGAAGGTCCGGCAGGCGTAACAGGAACAGGATTCATCGATGGGACCCGCGTCCTCCCTGAATCGGGCGTTGTAGATATTGATGCGACCGAAACGGGTATAAAGCGCGCCGTTACGACCTTCGCGTGTGGGAATCACACAATCGAACATATCGATTCCCCGCCCCACCGCGTCGACGAGATCTTCCGGAGTCCCCGCGCCCATCAGGTATCGGGGCCGGTCCTTCGGCAGGCACTCGACGGTGGCATCGATCAGATCGCCCATGGTCGACTTCGGCTCTCCAATCGACATGCCGCCGATGGCATAGGCGTCGAATCCCTGGTCGACCAGTGATCGCGCACAGTCGACCCGGAGGTCTTCGTACACGCTTCCCTGCACGATGCCGAGCAGCGCCTGGGGGCTCGCCCGTACCTCTTCCAGTTCTTCGAAGCGTTTCCGGGAACGGGCCGCCCAGCGAAACGTCATTGCGGCGGAATCCTTCGCGTACCGGTAGTCGCACGGGTACGGCGGGCACTCGTCGAGAGGTGCGATGATATCAGCTCCGAGCGCCGTCTCGATTTCCATGACGGACTCGGGCGTGAACAGGTGCCGCGAGCCGTCGATGTGCGATTGAAACGTCACCCCCTCTTCCTGGATGGACCTGAGGTCCGACAGGCTGAATACCTGGTAACCCCCGCTGTCCGTGAATATGGGGCGCCGCCAGTTCATGAAGCCGTGGAGCCCCCCCATCTCCCTGATTAGATCGTGCCCGGGACGGAGAAACAGATGGTACGTGTTGCTGAGTATGATCTGCGCGCCGGCGGCTTCAAGGTCCTCCGGGGTCAGCGTCTTCACCGTTGCCTGGGTTCCCACGGGCATGAACACCGGCGTGCGGATCACGCCGTGGGGCGTCTTCATGCGCCCAGCCCGCGCGTTGGAAGCCGGGTCCACGGCGACCAGGTTAAAGTCCAGCGACGCCATACCGGGAGACCCGTAGCCCTTTTGCCTTGTTATTCATGACTATTCCAGCGATTTGATGGGCCCTTCGCCGCGGCCCAGTATGAACTGTTGAACCAGCGGGTCGTCGCTGTTTCTGATTTCATCCGGCGTCCCCACTATGTGAATCACCCCGTCATGGAGCAAGGCGATACGATCCGCGATCTTGTACGCGCTGATCATGTCATGGGTCACCGCGATCGCCGTCACTGACAGTCTCTGATTCATGTCCAGGATCAGGTCGTTTATGATGTCCGCCATGATCGGATCCAGACCCGTGGTGGGTTCGTCGTATAGAATGTACTCCGGATTCATGGCGATTGCGCGAGCGAGCCCCACCCTTTTCCGCATGCCTCCCGACAGTTCAGCGGGTTTCTGCTCCTCCACGCCGGAGAGGCCGACCATCTGCAAGCAGGTCCGCACCCGTTCGTCGACCTCGATCTCCGTCCGGTCGGTGTGAACTTTCAGGCCGATTCCCACGTTCTCTCCCACGGTCATGGAATCGAACAGGGCGCCGCCCTGGAACAGGAAACCGAACCGTTTCCTGATCTCGTTCAGATCGTGTCCATTCAACCGGGTCACGTCCCTGTCATCCACCAGGAGGGTTCCGCCATCGGGGTGCAACAGTCCCGTGATGTGCTTGAGCAGCACGCTCTTGCCACATCCGCTGCGACCGATAATGACCATGGTTTCCCCGGATTCGATGGTCAGGTTGACGTCCTTCAACACCGATTTCCCGAAGGCTTTTTTTAAGTGGATGATTTCGATCATGGGCTGGTAGCGGGCTTCCTGCGCAAGGATGATCAGTAGGAGGGGGAACCCGGAACTTCGTGGTACAGATCCGGGTTTTCAAACCGGGCGAAGCGGTCCACGAAAACCAGGTCCACTGTGCCGATGGGACCGTTGCGCTGTTTGCCGATGATGATTTCCGCGTGGTTCTGCTCGTGTTCCTCTCCGTCTCCGTAACGGGCGGGCCGGTAGATGAACAGAACGACGTCGGCATCCTGTTCAATCGCGCCCGATTCCCTGAGATCGGACAGTTGCGGCCTGCCGTCGCCGCCGCGGGTTTCCACGGCCCGGGAAAGCTGCGAGAGGGCGACGATGGGGACGTTCAGCTCCTTCGCGAGGGCCTTCAGGTTCCGGGAGATGGCGGATATCTCCTGCTGCCTGTTCTCGGCGTCTTTCGGGCCCCGCATCAACTGCATGTAATCGACGGCAAGCAGGCCGATGTCGTTTCGCTCGGACATGAGTCTCCGCGCCCGGGAACGCATTTCGGTGACCGATAACGCCGGGGTTTCGTCGATGAATACGGGTGCGGTTGCAAGGGCCCCCACCGCGATGCTCAGGTTCGACCAGGCGTCGCCGGGAAGACGGCCGGTCCGCATCAGGTGAGAATCCACCCGCGCTTCGCTGCAGAGCATCCGCTGGGCCAGTTGGTGGCTGGTCATTTCGAGACTGAATAACCCGACACCGGTCTGTTTTTCCACCGCGATGTGGCGGATTATATTCAGGCAGAGGGCCGTCTTGCCCATGGCCGGCCGGGCCGCGATAATGACCAGGTCCCCGCGCTGAAACCCGGCGGTCAATTCATCCAGCTTGGTAAACCCCGTGGGAACACCGGTGACGGTACTGTCCTGTTCATGTAGCTTTTCGATGTTCTCGAAGGTATCGTGCAGGATCGGATTGAGCTGGGTGAATCCGCGGCGGGCGTCGCGCTGGGAAAGGGCAAACACCATCTGCTCAGCCTCATCCAGCAGATCCGCGGTGTTTTCCTTGGATTCATAAGCCCGGGAGGCGATCTGGGTGGCCACGTTGATCAGCTTGCGGCCCTGGGATTTTTCGTGGACTATCTGGGCGTGGTACTCCACGTTGGCCGCCGTGGACACGCTGTCCACCAGCCCGGCCAGGTAGAACGATCCCCCCACGGTGGCCAGTTCCTGCCGCTTGTCCAGTTCTTCGCTCAGCGTGATCAGGTCGGTGGGTTCGTTTCGGTCGTACAGGACGATAATGGCGTTGTATATCTTGCGGTTGGCTTCTCGGTAGAACGCCGTATCGTCGAGGATCTCGATTACGATCGATATGGCGTCCTTTTCCAGCAGCATGGCGCCCAGAACAGCCGCTTCCGCTTCCACGGCCTGTGGCGGCAGTCGTTCCACCCCGTCGCTTTGACTATTCATGGACTCGCGCTCCTAGTTCGTATTCGTATCCGATGTTACGATGCGATCGTATTCCTTTCGCAACATCTGCACATCTTCCCAGGTCGGCCGCTTGTAAGCCGGGTTGCGCAGCAGGCCGGACGGGTGGTACGTCACCAGGAGCTTCACGCCGTGGTAGTCGTGGAACCTGCCTCGCAGGGTACGAATAGAGCTGTTCGTCTTCAGCAGCGCCTGGGCGGCCACGCGTCCAAGGGCGCAGATCAGGCGGGGCTGGACGAGACGTATCTGTTCCTTCAGAATGGCGTCGCAGGCGTCGATCTCTCCTGGTAGCGGATCCCGGTTGTTCGGTGGACGGCATTTCAGGATGTTGGTGATGTACACCTCGTCCCGGGAGAAATCGATGGCGTTCAATATACGGGTCAGCAGTTTGCCCGCCACGCCCACGAATGGTTGCCCCAGTTCGTCTTCATGGGCTCCAGGCGCTTCGCCCACGAACATCACGTCGGCGTTTTCGTTGCCGGCGCCGAATACGAAGTGTTTTCTCTTGTGACCGAGCGCGCAGGCCGTACAGCGATGGTACCTGCCATACAAGGCTTCAAGCGAGTCAATCCGTACATCCGGATCCGGGTGTCGCCTCCGTTCCGGCAACGGGAGCACCGCATCCAACCCCCCCGGCAGGAAGAATGATTCCAATCCCTGCTCCTCCTCCTGTTTCACAACCTCGACGGTCTGGCCTATCAATTCAGTCAGCAGTTTCTCTCGACTCATGAAGGAACGCCTTCCCAGTTTCTCAGCAGGCTGGCGACCTCGTCCATGATACGATCCGCCACGCCGGACTTGGACTGCCGGGGCAGGAATTCCTCTCGACCGTCGCGGTGTATCAGGGTGACGATATTCGTATCCGTACCGAACCCGGCGCCTTCGACGGTGATATCATTGTATACCACCAGGTCCAGGTCCTTCTCCCCAAGTTTTCTGCGCGCGAAGTCCAGGCCGTCATGGGTTTCGGCGGCAAAGCCGATCAGTACGGGCGGCCTGTCGGCGGCTACTTCCTTCAGGATATCGGTGGTCCGCGTCATTTCCAGCGTGAGGCTTGCCGCCTCCTTCTTGATCTTCCGCCCAGTCTGGACTCCGGGGCGGTAATCCGCCACAGCCGCCGCCATGATCACGGCGTCCTGTCCTTCGCGGCACCGCAGGACGGCCTCGTGCATTTCCCTGGCGGAGCGAACGCGTTCCACGGTGATCCCGTACGGATCGTCGAGCCCTGTCGGTCCCGTCACGAGCGTGACCGCCGCGCCGCGCCGCACAGCCGACCGCGCGACGGCAAAACCCATCTTCCCGCTCGAACGGTTGGTTATGCACCGAACGGGATCGATATCCTCTTCCGTGGGACCGGCGCTTACCAGCACCTTGCGTCCGGCCAGGTCCTGTTCGGGATCGGCCAGGATGGCGATCGCCTCCACGATCCGGTCCGGCGCCGCCAATCTGCCTTCTCCCGTTTCACCGTTGGCCAGCATGCCGTATTCCGGTTCGATGACGTGGATCCCCCGGCTTCTGAGCCGGTCGAGATTCGCCTGGACGGCCACGTTTCTCCACATGCGGAAATTCATGGCCGGCGCCAGGCTGCAGGGCGCTTCACAGGCCAGCATCACGGTGGAAAGCAGATCGTCGCCCAAGCCGTTCGCCATCTTGCCGATAATATTGGCCGTGGCAGGCACAATGGCCACCGCGTCGGCCCAGACGGCGAGATCGATGTGCTCTTCACCGGCCTGGCCGGTACCGGGAAACTGCTCGATGGCCACGGGATGAGCGGTCAACGCGCTGAACGTTACAGCGCCCACGAAGGCGACAGCCTCGCGCGTCATGACCACGCGGACGTCCGCTTCCTCCTGAACAAGCCCGCGGACCACTTCCGCCGCCTTGTAGGCCGATATGCTGCCCGTCACTCCCAGAACAATACGGCGACCTTTCAACCGTGACATCAGGAACCCCTGTATCTACTCGGTCTCGTCGTTTCCAGTCTCCTGGTAGTTGTAACGCAACTTGTCGCCGAGCAACCGGTCCAGCGCGATGGTCGTTACCTTTTCCGCGCGGTCTTCCTGCGTACCCAGCATCTTGTTGTGGAGATTGATTCGCCGGGCCTCCAGGGCGGTTACTATGACGGCCTCGTAGGTATTTTCGGCGATTTCCCTCATGCGTTCCTGGGATACGTACTGCGTGGACTTCTTGGCACTCATTACTCCTCCCATCGGTTGATGCGACGCCGCTCGGAGGCTATGATCCCACCAATGGCGTCGACGGTTTCCTGCTGCTTTCCATCGTCATTGTCTACCCCGTAGTCATACGCGGGCAGGTACCTCATTTCGGCCTTCGCCTTTTTCAACCGGTTCCGTATCTGGTCTTCCGTTTCAAGGCCCCGCTGTCGCAACCTGCTCGACAGGCTATCGAGGGAAGGCGGTATGAGGAAGACGAGGACGGCCTCGGGGAATATGGCCTTGACGGCCCGCCCGCCCTGCACGTCTATGACCAGCAGGGCAACGTCCCCGGAACTAATGATCCGCTGTACGCCCTCCCGGGGGGTGCCGTACAGCACGCCGTCGTAAACTTCGGCCCATTCGAGAAACGCGCCCTGGCGGATCTTCGTCTTGAAATCGTCCGGGGTGGTAAAGTGGTAATCCTCCCCGTCTTTCTCGTTCGACCGCTTCGGGCGGGTTGTCATGGATATCGACCGTACGATGGACGCATCCCCGGCGGTAAGCAGTTGACCGACAGTGGTTTTCCCTGTGCCCGACGGCGCGGACAGGACCAGGCAGAACCCCTTCGAAGCCGATGGGCCGTATGGAACGGAATCACTCAATGTTCTGCACCTGCTCGCGTACTTTCTCGAGTTCTTCCTTGGCCTCGATGACGGAATGACTGATTTCCGTGTCGTTCCCTTTCGATCCTATGGTGTTTATCTCCCGGTTCATCTCCTGTATGAGGAAGTTGAGACGCCTTCCCGGACTCCCATCGGCCTTCAGCGCTTCCAGAAACGCGTCGCAGTGGGCTCTCAGGCGGACGCATTCCTCGGTCACGTCGCTGCGCTCCGCGAACAGGGTGATTTCCATGGCCACCCGCTGCGGATCGACCTGTCCCTGGTCCAGCAGATCTGCGAGGCGGTCGTTCAGCCGTTCCCGGACCTCGGACACCCGGTCCGGCGCCCGGTCCTCGATACTGCCCAGGATCGCGAGTATGCTTTCGATCCGGTTGCGCAGGTCTGTTTCAAGGGCCTTCCCCTCGCTTCTCTTCATGTCCTTGAAAGCGATGAGCGCTTTCGCCAGGGCTGCTTCGATGCCGTTCCAGCTCTCGTCGGGGTCGACCTCTTGGTTTTCAGGCGTCACCAGACTCGGATAGGAAGCTACCATCTCGAGCGTTACGTCACCCGAAACCCCAAGGCGCTCCTTGAGCAGCCGCAACGATTCGCAGTACTTTCTCCCGGCTTCCACGTCGACCCGCATGGCAGGTGCGCCCGTGTCGGCTTCATCGTATCTTATCGATATGGAAACGTTTCCCCGGGTCACGTGGTCCTGTACAAGCGCGCGTACCCGCGCCTCCAACGACCCTAGAGGTTTGGGCAACCTCACCGTTATGTCGCAGAATCGACCGTTAACGGATCGCAGTTCGACGGTGGTGCGGACGCCGGCGAGGTCCGATTCTCCGGCGCCGTAGCCGGTCATGCTGCAAATCATCCGATGCCCCTGAATCCCCGTTTTAGGTCAATGTCCAAGAAACATGAAAATACACGCTAAACAGCGATTTGTCAATAACATATTGGCACCCGGCCGGGGGTCGTTCGCGTGCTTTTCAATGCGCCGAAATGAAGATAAACGACCCGTAACGCACCGAGCCGGTTATATTATGAGACAGGACCGAACGCAGAAATCGAAACAACCTAAAATCGGGTTTGTAGCCGGATCAACCCAGTAACGCACACAGGATTTTCGCTCCATGGACGCCCTGACCCTGCAGGCCGTGATAGACGAGTGCAAGGACCTCAATGGTTCCCGGATCGTGGCTGTCGATCAGTACGGGCCTACGGAACTCGGCCTCGTTCTGAAGGGCAAGTCGGGCCGGCGGGTATTGTTCCTTTCCGTGCATCCGCGTTTCGCGCGGGTTCATCTCGCGGATCCTTCGATGAAGAGCGCCGCTACGTCGGCTGTTTTGACCGTGCTGCGTGATCATCTCCTTCCCGGGATCATGGAAGAGATCGAGGCCGTCCCATTCGAAAGGGTAGTGGATATTCGCTGTGTTGGACGCACTTCGCTGGGATCCCGCCGCTACCGGCTGATCGCAGAACTCATCGGAAACAGGGGTGTCCTGGTGTTCATGACCGAACCGGACCATATGATTCTGGAGACCCTTAGGCGAATCCGCGGGCCGGCCAGATCGCTGGTCCCCGGCGAAACCTACGCGTTTCCGCCCCCGATGGTGAAAACTCCCCTTGCCGATGCCACGCGCGAACTGCTGGATGGGTCGGGCACCTGGACGACCCCGGAAGCCCTGGCGAGGGATTTGACCGGCGTGTTCGCGGGACTTTCCAGGGAAATGGCCATGGAGATCGTTGCCCACGCGGGACTGGCTGATGAGAAAACTCTTGCTGATACGGACGTGGACACCCACGAAGTCCGGATATGGAGCAGCCTGCGGGACCTGGTCCTGCGCGTTCAGTCCAGGGAGTGGACACCCTGCCTGGGACGAACCACGGACGGACGGCCCCGCATTCTTTCGGCGGTGCCGATCCACTCCCTTCCCGAGGAGCAGATCGAATACCACGAGTCCATCAGCGGTGCCGTGGATCGGTTCTACGAAGAACGGATCGCCGAAGAGGAGACCAAACAGCGGACGATGACGGTTCAGCGCGCCCTGCAGGATGAAATCCAGCGGCTGGAACGCTTGTCAGGAAACCTGGAGCTCGACCTGGAACACGTGCAGCGAGAAGCGGAATACCGCAGGTACGGCGACTTGATTACGTCCCACCTGAGTCAGTTGAAGACCGGGATGACGGAAGCCCGGGTCGAAGACTACTATAGCGGAGACCAGGAGGAAATCGTCATACCCCTGAAACCGGATCTGTCGCCGGCCGAAAACGCGCGAAGGTATTTTCGTCAGGCCCGAAAGGCCAGGGACGGCCGAAGGGCGGTGGAGCATCGGATCGCCCAGACCCGGAAGCATTTGGAGGAGGTAGAGGAAATCCGCGGGAAGCTGGGGAACGAGCCGGACGAGATCATGCTGGAAGGCGCCTACCGGGCGTGTGCCAGGTTGAAACTGGTCAAGGCGCCCACTAAGACGGATGCTTCAAACCGGAACCGGGCAAAAGGGGACATTCACCCGAGGAGGTATCTGACCACCAGTGGGCACCTGCTGCTCGTGGGCCGCAACAGCCGGGAAAATGAAGTGCTCACGAAATCGGCGGCGCCGGACGACATCTGGCTCCATGCGAGGGCTCTGGGCGGTTCCCACGTGATTCTGCGGCGCGTGGACAAGACCCAGATGCCGAGCAAGAAGACCCTGTACGAAGCGGCTTGCCTGACGGCTTACTACAGCAAGGGCCGGGGCTCCACCACCGTTCCGGTGGACTACACCGAGCGCCGCTATGTCCGGAAGATGAAGAACGGCGGACCGGGGCAGGTCATATTCACCCGTGAAAAGACGCTCTTCGTCGAACCGAAGCTTGAACTCAGCCAGGCCGTTCCTTCGGACGCGACGGACGACGGTTGAACCGGTGACAGCGAGGAGAGACCGGGCGGGTCGAGCTGTCAAAGCGAACCAGGCTGTTCAAGCTGTTCAAGCTGTTCAAGCTGTCCAAGCGGGCCAAACTGTCCAGGATATCCAAGCGGGCCAAGCTGTCTGCCGCATTCAACCCCGATCAACGATATTTCCTTCCGGGTACGATCCCAGCAGCTTGAAGATGGTCGTGATCTCCCGGAGGTGGTTGAGCGCGCGGCTGCAGAGGAGACTGTCCGCATGCCCACCGAAATCGAGATAGAACAGGTACTCCCAGGGCGACCCGATCTGGGGCCGAGATTCGATCTTGTTGATGGAGATGTCCCGCAGCGCAAACACGCTCATGGCCTTGAACAGCATGCCGGGCTCGTGGGGAACGGAAAAGACGATGGTCGTCTTTATGCGTTTGGCATCCGATGGTTCCGGCCCCCTGGACAGGACCAGAAAACGCGTATAGTTCTGGGTGTTGTCTTCGATCCCGCCCTCCAAGATCTCGAGTCCGTATCGTTCGGCGGCCCGGGTGCTCGCGATCACGCCGATATCCCGGGCATCTCCTTCACTGAGCATCTTGGCCGCGCCGCCGGTATCGTAAACGGTTTCGGGTTTTAGCGCAGGGTTCTCACGGAAGAATCGCACGCACTGTTCCAGCGCCTTGGGATGGGACTGGATCCTCTGGAGTTCTTCCCGGCGGACGCCAGGTTTCGCCATCAAGTAATGGACGATGCGCAGAATGATTTCGCCGACGATTTGCAGATCGTGCTCCAGCATCAGGTCGTAGTTGACGTGGATGCTGCCCGCGAGTGTGTTTTCGATAGGCAACATCCCGTAGTCGCAGCGGCCCTGTTCAACGGCCCTGAACACGTCGTCGAACCATCCGTGGGGCACCGGTTCCGCCGCGGCACCAAAATACTCGAGCACCGCCATCTCGCTGAAGGCTCCCAGTTCGCCCTGAAAGCCGGTCCTGTACTTCGTCAATCGGTTCTCCTTTCGCCGAACATCGCGGTCCGGCTCTCTTTCGCCTGCGTCAGCGACCTTACCAGTTCCGTTTCATTCCCCTGTTCTATCTGGACCGCCAGGTCATCCAACAGCCGCTTGACGTCATCGATGCCGCGCAATATGGGTTGTCGGTTGGTAAGGCAGATATCGGCCATCACGCGTACGTTGGACGCAGCCAGTCGAGTGGTGTCCCGAAAGCCCGATGCGGTAAACTCCCGCGTAAGGTCTTCCTCCCGCGCCGTTTTTTCAGCGACAAGAGAAAGCACGACGGACAACAGGTATGGAAGATGGCTTGTGATGGAAACGATTCGGTCGTGGCGTTCGGCGGAAATGACGATGGGACGGGCCCCGAGCCGGCGGACCAGGTCTTCGAGCCGATCGACAGCCTCCTCATCTGCCCCACGTGGTGGAACCAGGGCGAAAGTCGCATCGCGCAACAACCGGTCATCGGCATGCTCGATGCCGGCGTGCTCGGCGCCCGCCATGGGATGGCCTCCGACGTACCGCGTGAAACCGGCCAGGTCGGCGACGGCGGAGACGATGGCCTCCTTTGTACTGCCCAGGTCGAAGAGGATTGTTTCCCGGCCGAGCAGCGGCACCAGCGCCGGCAGCAGTTGCAGTATGGACCGCACGGGCGTGGCGAGGACGACCACGTCGGCCCCGGCCACCCCCTCGGCCAGATCGAGGAACCCCTCGTCAATGGCACCGCGCTCGAAGGCGCGGTCCAGCGTGGCCCGGTCCAGGTCGACACCGGCGACGCGCTCCGCCGCTCCCGTCCTGCGGACAGCCATGCCGAACGAACCGCCCAGCAGACCCACGCCGATGATGGTGATATGCATATCCGAACTCAGCCGATGGTACGGTTAACGGCCGTCGCGACCGCCTGCAATTCCGGGATCAGAGCGGTCAGCGCTTCCGGAGTCAGAGACTGGTCCCCGTCGGACAGCGCGCGCTCCGGCCTGGGATGCATCTCGATCATGAGCCCGTCCGCGCCGACCGCCACGGCCGCACGCGATGCAGGCCCCACGTAATCCACGTTTCCGGTTCCGTGGCTCGGGTCGATGAACACGGGTAGATGAGTATATTTCTGCAACACGGGCACGGCTGAAATATCCAGCGTATTCCGCGTCCACGTTTCAAAAGTCCGTATGCCTCGTTCGCACAGGACGACTTTGTGGTTCCCCGCGGCAAGGATGTATTCGGCCGCGAGCAGCATTTCTTCGATCTTGGCGGAAAGACCCCGCTTGAGCATGACGGGCTTGGAGCTGTGCCCCACGGCGTTCAGCAGCGGATAGTTCTGCATGTTCCGGGCACCGACCTGCAGCATGTCCACGTACTGGGATACCAACGGCTCCATTTCCGGCTCCATCACCTCGGAGATGGACGGCAACCCCGTTTCCTCGCTCACCCTCGCCATGATCTTCAGGCCTTCCTCGCCGAGACCCTGGAAACTGTAGGGAGAAGTTCTCGGTTTGAACGCTCCGCCGCGGATGATGTGGGCGCCGGCTGCCCGTGCATGTTGCGCCGCTTCCAGGAACTGGTCGTAGGATTCGATGGAACAGGGGCCGGCGATGATGGTGATGCCATCGCCGCCGATCTGCACGTCCCCCACGCGAAAGGTCGTTTTGTGTGGCTGCACTTCCCGGCTGACGAGCTTGTACGGCCGCTGTATGCGCTGTACCTGGTCCACTCCCTCCATGATTTCGAACTGTTCCGTCGAAAGACTAAGCGTGTCGCCGATGATGCAGATGATGGTGATCACGTCACCCTGTATGTCTCTCGGCTTGCATCCGAAGGCCCGGATGGTATCTCGAATGTGTTCCTTCTGTTCCTCCGAGGCCTGTGGTTTCATCACGACTACCATTTCAACCCCCTTCGGCAATGTCCGGCCGGAGCACGACGGCACCGTCCAGGTACACATGCCGTATTTCATCCTGTGATTTTTCCGAGTTTACATGAACCAATACCCGTATGCACCGGGCAAGCGCGTCCGGGACCTCCATCTCCTGCGTGCAGAACAGGGGAATCGAGGTCCACCCCATCAGGCGCGCGCCATAGGCGGGTGTCTCCGCGTCGAGATCCTTCGTAGCCGAAAAAATGACGCTGATAATCTGTCCCAATTCGATACGGTTGTGGTCGATGATCGTTGAAAGCAGTCGACGCGACGCTTCCCGAATGGCTTCGGCGGTGTTTGATTCAACGGTTATGGCACCACGAACGCCTCGGACCATGGTCCCTCCTGGGATGGTGCTTACTTTGTTTTACCCGACAACAGCATGAAACGGGAGGTGGAAATACGTGGGAGTCGCGAAGACCCGGCCGGGCTCCTTGACTCCCACACGCTTCTCCTTTAATGGCTTCACCCAGATTCATGCTCGAAACCCCTGTAAAACCAGGCACCGCTTGCAACGGCCGCCCGCTGTTACCCGGGAGCGTTCACCGCGACCTTCTTATCGATACCTTGCCGCAGTGATGCGACATATTCGCCCACGGACCGCGTCATATCCGCCTCGCCGGCGTGTTCTTCCATCACGTTGATGATGGCGCTGCCCACGATGACGCCATCGGCCAGGCGCGAGGCTTCATAGGCCTGTTCCGGCGACGATATGCCGAACCCCAGGCCAAGGGGCCTGTCCGTGCGGGACCGCACATCCGCCATGAACTCGTTTACCCCTTCCGCTAGCTGCCCCCGGGCGCCCGTGACCCCGGTCAGGGAGACACAATAGACGAATCCGGTGGTATGACGGTTTACCAGCTCGATCCGGGTCGATGTGCTCGTGGGCGCCACCAGGAATATGACGGATAGCCCCTGCCTTTGACAGGCGTCGGACAGTTCGGCCCCTTCTTCCGGCGGCAGATCGGGAACGATCAGGCCGTCCACGCCTGCACCGGCGGCATCCCGGCAGAGGACCTCGATCCCGTACGCGAGCACCGGGTTGTAATACGTCATCAGTACTATCGGGATACTGGACCGCTCGCGTATAGATGCGACGGTGTCGACAATGTCCCGCAGGCTTGTTCCCCGGGACAGGGCCCGCAGCGCGGCGCGCTGAATGGTGGGTCCGTCCGCGATGGGATCGGAGAAAGGAACGCCCAGTTCGACCAGGTCGGCGCCGCGGCGATCCAGTTCCTGGACCAGCGCGGCGGTCGTTTCAAGGTCGGGGTCTCCCGCCATGATGTACGGGATCAACGCCTTGCGGTCCGCGGCTTTCAACGATGCGAAGGTTTCGGCAATTCGGTTCATTCAGCTCCCCGTCCGTCTCTGGTCCAAGAATCCGTAAACCTGCTGGACGTCTTTGTCGCCTCGGCCCGAAAGACCGGCGATGATGACCTGTTCCCGGTCCATTTCAGGTGCGATCCGGGCGATGTGGCCGATGGCGTGAGCGCTTTCCAGGGCGGGTATGATGCCTTCGACCCTGGACAGCATTTCGAAGGCCTCCAGCGCCTCATCATCGGTCACGCTTACATATTCCGCGCGGCCGGAGTCCTTCAGGTAGCTGTGCTCGGGCCCCACACCGGGATAGTCCAGTCCCGCGGAGATGGAATGGGCGACCTGGATCTGTCCGTACCTGTCCTGTCCCGTATAGCTCATGGCGCCGTGCAGCACGCCCGGCGAGCCCAGGCCGAGCGTCGCGGCGTGCATTCCTGTATCGAGTCCGTGCCCCGCGCCTTCCACGCCGATCAGACGAACGTCCCCGTCGTCGAGAAAAGGATGGAAGAGACCGATGGCGTTGCTGCCGCCTCCCACGCAGGCGACGAGCACATCCGGCAACCGTCCTTCTTTTTCGATGACCTGCTCGCGGGCTTCCCTGCCGATGACCGACTGGAAATCGCGCACCATCATGGGGAAAGGATGGGGTCCGGCGACCGAACCGATGATATAATGGGTATGGCGCACGTTGGTCGCCCAGTCGCGCAGGGCTTCGTTCAACGCGTCCTTCAACGTTCGGCTGCCCACGTTGACGCCGATGACCCGGCTCCCCATCAGGCGCATGCGAAAGACGTTCAGCGCCTGGCGGTCCATGTCCTCGGTCCCCATATAAACGTCGCATTCCAGGCCGAAACGGGCAGCCACCGTCGCCGTGGCCACGCCGTGCTGTCCGGCTCCGGTCTCGGCGATGATCCGGGGCTTCTTCATGCGCCGGGTCAGCAGGATCTGGCCGATGGTATTGTTGATCTTGTGGGCGCCCGTATGGTTCAGATCTTCCCGCTTGAGATAAATCCGCGCGCCGCCGAGGGTATCCGTCAGGCGTTCCGCAAAGTAAAGCGGTGAAGGCCGGCCGACGTAGTCTCCCAGATAGTAACGGAATTCCTCTTCGAAGGCCGGATCCCGCTTTGCCGTTTCATACACATCGAGGAGTTCGTCCAGGGCCGTCATCAGCGTCTCCGGTACGTAGCGGCCGCCGAAGACCCCGAAATGCCCTCTTTCGTCGGGTAGTGCGATACCTGTCACCCTTCGCTCCCGTTCCCTATGTGATCGATCAGGGCCTCCAGGCCCAGCAGGTAGCTGTTTCGCCCGAACCCACAGATCTGTCCAAGAGCCACGGGCGCGATATAGGAATGATGTCGGAACTGCTCCCGGGCGTGTATGTTGGACATGTGGACTTCCACGACAGGCAGTCCCACGGCCACGAACGCGTCGCGCAGAGCGATGCTCGTGTGCGTGTACGCTCCCGGATTGATCAGGATGCCGTCCGCCCATTCGAGGGCCTGCTGGATCTCATCCACCAACACCCCTTCGTGGTTGGATTGGCGGACGCGTATCTCGATCCCCCTGCCCGCCGCGGCCGACTCAAGGGACCGGTTGATGTCCTCCAGCGTATCTCTTCCATACACCTCCGGTTCCCGGACACCCAGCATGTTCAGGTTTGGACCGTGCAACACGAGAATGTTCATGATTCCATCCCATTTTCGCGCGGACGCGCCGCCGTTCAGGTCCCCGAAGTCAGGACCGCCCTTATATAATCACCGGGAACATCGTCCCGGATGACCACCTCGCCGATTCGATTCGGCAATATGAAGCGCAGGCGGCCTCCGACCGATTTCTTGTCGAACTTCATGGTTTCAATCGTCGCCGAGGCGTCCAGTCCGTCGCAATGTTGAGGCAACCCCGCACGTCTCACCAGATTGATCAATCGTTGGACGCTCCCGCCGTCCAGCATGCCCATGCGTTCAGCGACCCGGGCTGCGTAGACCATGCCGATCGCCACGGCTTCTCCGTGTAGCATGCCGGTCTGCGTCTCGATGGCATGCCCCATGGTATGGCCGAAGTTGAGTATGGCCCGCCGCCCCAGTTCCCGCTCGTCTCCGGCGACGATTTCGGCCTTGATTTCGCAGGATCGGGCTACAAGATGGGCCAGCATGCCGTGGTCGCGCTTCAGGATCTCGTCCAGGCGCCTCTCAATATAGGAGAAAAGATCCGCGTCTGCAATGACGCCATACTTGATCACTTCCGCCATTCCCGCGCGCAGTTCCCGATGGGGAAGACTGTCGAGCGTATCCAGGCTGACCAGCACGAGAAGGGGCTGGTAGAAAGCGCCGATCAGGTTTTTCCCGCGCCGGTGGTCCACGGCGACCTTGCCGCCGACGCTGGCATCCACCTGGGCCAGGAGGGAAGTGGGCGCCTGTATAAATGGGATGCCTCGCAGGAAAGTAGCCGCGGCGAATCCGGTCAGGTCCCCGACGACCCCGCCGCCCAGTGCAACGACGGGTGAACGGCGGTCCATGCGGTGGGACAGCATGGCGTCGTAGAGCTTCTCGGCCCATTGCAGCGACTTCTGTTCCTCGCCGTCCGGCACCTCGATCACGGCCGGTTCGAATCCAGCCGACCGCAGGGAATCCGTTGTCCGTTCCCCATACATCTTCGCGATGCCAGGGTGGGTAACGACCAGCGCACGATCGGTCAGGTCGAAGGATCTCATCATGGGACCCAGCCTGTCGAGACAGGAGGGTCCGATGACGATATCGTAGCCGTCAGACTCCAGGTCCACCCGGATCACGTGCTCGCCGTTACGCGTCCAGGTCATTACCATCTCCACGGTCTCGTCTATCGTATGCCTGGACGTGTCGATTTCGTGGTCCGCCCGGCCGTATACCGGCGCGCGTTCGCGTTGAAGCGACCGGATCCGCTCCAGTGGGTCGTCCCCGGCCAGGAGAGGCCTTGCCCCGGCGTCACCCCCGGTACGAGCAAGGATCGTCGATGCCGGCGCGCTCAGGTGGATGACCGAACCGAGGGATTGGAGCACGGCAAAGTTATCCGGATCGAGCACCGTGCCTCCGCCAGTGGCGATCACCCTGCGCTCCCCGTCCGCGAGGCTGCGGATGACCTCCTTCTCGATCGCTCTGAAACCGGGCTCGCCGCGCGTCTTGAAAAGGGTCGGGATACTCGTCGAGGTCTTCTCCTCGATCAATGTGTCGGTATCCACAAACGGCACGTCCAGCGCGCCCGCGAGCCGCCGGCCTACCGCCGTCTTCCCGGTACCCATGAAGCCGATCAGGACTACGCCGCCGGACTTCTGTTCTCCGGGTTTCACCACGCTTTGCCTGCCTGTCGTACGCGTCCCGATCGATCTATGCGTGGACGCCTGATCGGTTAGTAACGGTCCAACTGCTCCATATAGCCCAGGTAGTTGCGCTTCATTTCATCCAGGCTGTCGCCACCGAATTTCTCCTGCATGGCATCGGCGATAACGAAGGCAACCACCGCTTCGCCGATCACGCCGGCAGCGGGCACGGTGCAGACGTCCGATCGCTCCTTGGCTGAATCGAAGGCTTCCTTGGTTTCGATATCCACCGACATGATGGTGCGCATAACGGTCGCGATGGGCTTGAGGGCGCCGCGGACGATGATCTCTTCGCCTTCGGTCATGCCTCCCTCGATGCCGCCGGCCCGGTTCGTTTCCCGGTAAAACCGGCCGTCACCATAGAAGATCTCGTCGTGGACCTCGGAACCGAGCACCCGGGTTACGCCGAAGCCCAATCCGATTTCGACGCCCTTTACGGCCTGGATGCTCATGACCGCCTGGGCCAGGCGGCCGTCGAGCTTGCGGTCCCACTGCACGTGGCTGCCCAGGCCGGGCGGCACGTGCAGCACCTTGACCTCGAAAACGCCTCCGATCGTATCCTTTAGCGCTTTCGCCCGATCGATTTCCCCGATCATCTTCGGTTCCGCGTCCTCGTCGGCGCAGCGCACCGGCGACCTCTCGGCGCGTTTCAGTATTTCCTCGTTCGAAAGGCCGGCCACGTCCGCGTCCACCTGTCCAATCCGGACCACGTGGCTGAGTACGTGGATGCCGAACTCCGCCAGGAGCGCCCTGGCGACTGCGCCGACCGCTACCCGCATGGTCGTTTCCCGGGCGCTCGCCCTTTCCAGTATATCCCTTAGATCGCGCCGATCGTATTTCAAACCGCCCGCGAGATCGGCATGGCCCGGGCGGGGCCTGGTCACCTGGCGCCTCACCGGACCATCGACCTCCTCGATCGCCATCACGTCGGTCCAGTTCTTCCAGTCCCTGTTCTGAACCACCAGGGATACCGGGCCGCCCATGGTCTTTCCGTGGCGCACGCCGCCCCGGATTTCAATCGTATCGGTCTCGATCTGCATTCTCCGGCCCCGTCCATATCCACCCTGGCGCCGCTTCAGGTCGCGGTTGATCTCTTCCGCCTCGACAGGTACCCCCGCGGGCAGCCCTTCGAGGATCGCCGATATCGCCGGTCCGTGAGATTCTCCTGCGGTCAGGTATCGTAACATGCCGTCTCCAGATTTCGAGGTTCTTCGTCCGGTCCCGGCAGGGCCGGGCATACACGCATTCCCAAGCCGCCGGCTGGTGTTTCCCAAGCAGACGGTATTCATTTCATTCTCGCGTTACTTGCCCTGGTCTTCTGTCATGCATTATCCACCCCCGTCCCGGACCGCCCTACGCCGCAGCTGATCCTCCAACGCGCTTCTCATCACCTCGACTGGAGCCGGCCGGCCGGTCCACAGTTCGAAGGACTCGGCGCCTTGAAGCAGCAACATGTCGATGCCGTTTGACGCCCCCGCGCCCCGGGACCGGGCGCATCGCATCAATCCCGTTTCCTCCTGGTCGTAACGCGTGTCGTAGACAAACTTGCCGCCCGTGAACCAATCCCGCTCCAGGGGCAGGTCCGTGGGGATCGCGTTGATGACCAGGTCGGCGTTCCCGAGCGCGGCGCCCAGTTCGCGCGGCGCCAGGGAGATCGCCGTAGCGCTCCCTACCGCCGCGGTGTCTTCGGCCCGCGCTGTGTTACGCGCGGCTACGACGATCGAGGCGGCACCCGCCTTTTCAGCCATGGCGCAGGCCGCCCGAGCCGCGCCTCCGGCGCCCAGGATCAGCACCCTCGAACCAGCGACGGAGACTTCCTTTTCCCGGAGCGCGCGCAGTAGTCCCGCACCGTCCGTCGACGTGCCTGCGAGGCTGCCCGAGCGATTGACGATGGTATTGACCGATCCGATCCTGCGGGCCTCGTCCGACACCTCGTCCAGGTAAGGCAGTACATCCGTCTTGAGCGGCTTGGTCACGTTGACGCCCGCCAGTCCGAGTCCCCGTATCCCGTCGACCGCCTGCCGTACGTCGGATGGCGCGATTTCAAAGGTGACGTACACGTAATCCAGGGCACAATGCCGAAAAGCGGCATTATGCATGGCCGGCGAAAGCGTGTATCCGATGCCCTGTCCACACACCCCGACCACGCGGGTCGAACCGGATATGACGGGCGCCGTGGACAGGGTTTCTTTCGAAGGGGTCATGATGATCGTCTTGCCGCCTCCACGAAGGCCTGGATTTTTGCGTGATCCTTGCGTCCCGGCTCCCGTTCCACCCCGCTTCCCGTATCCACGCCATAGGGATGCACCCTCCGAACGGCCTCGGCCACGTTGTCAGGGTTCAGACCGCCGCTCAGTATGACGCGATGGGGACTGCTTTCCACCAGCTGCCAGTCGAACGTCCTCCCCGTACCGCCGTACCGGTTCTCGGCGAAGGTGTCGAGCAGCACCGCGCTTACGGGATAGCCCGCGGCATCGGACCGCCATGATTCGTCCCGGATGCGCAGGGCCTTGATGACGGGCCGGTCTAGTTCCCTGCAAAAACCGGGTGATTCGTCGCCGTGCAGCTGCGCCACGTGGATCCCCGTGGTCCCGCACACTTCCCCCACCACACCGACCGGCGCGTTCACGAACACGCCCACCGGGACCACGAATGGCGGTAGGCCGGCCACGATGTCGGCGACCCGGGCAGGCTCCACGAAACGGGGACTGCCTTCATAGAAAATGAAACCCAGCGCATCTGCTCCGGCGTGGACGGCCGCGGCGGCGTCAGCTTCGTTCGTGATGCCGCATATCTTGATCCTGACCGTAATCATGGGCATAACCACATCGGGATCATATCAGACCCCCTGTTCGGTGCGAACGGACGCCCGGCCCAGCAGGGCGTCCAGCTGTTCGCCGATCTCGTTCGCGCGCATCAGGGACTCGCCCACGAGTATGGCGTCGAATCCCGCCTGCTGCAGCAGCAGGACGTCCTGGCGCGTCAGAATACCACTCTCGCTGACGGTAACGACCCCTTCAGGAATGCGCGGTCTCAGTCTCAGCGACGTGTCCAGCGTTACGGTGAAGTCCGTCAGGTCCCGGTTGTTGATGCCAATGATGCGGCTGCCGGCTTCCAGGGCCCTTTCGAGGGCCCTTTCGTCGTGCACTTCCACCAGGCAGTGAAGGCCGTACACCGCTGCCGTATGCTGTAGAGATACAAGGAGGTCATCGTCCAGAACCGCTGCGATCAGCAGCATGGCGTCCGCGCCCAGGGCCGCGGTCTCGTGCACCTGGTACTCGTCGACGATGAATTCCTTGCGCAACACAGGCACCGGTACACTTCTCCGAAGGGTCACCAGGTCCTCGTCACACCCCTGGAAAAATCGACTGTCCGTCAACACCGATATGGCCGTAGCCCCGTGGGCCGCGTAGACAGGCCCGATCTCCGTGGGTACGGCGCCGGGATGAATCGCGCCTTTCGACGGCGAAGCTTTCTTGAATTCGGCGATCACCCCGATGCCGTCCCCCTGCTTCAACGCGCGGTCAAAAGGCCGTACATCCGAACGAAGTCCGGGCTCGCCCCGGGGCAGTGGCTTGCGTCGTTTCCGGTCTTCGATCTCTTCAATCTTGTGGGCTACGATTCGATCCAGGATATTCATGGTTTCCACGCCAAACCGCGGGATTATCACGCGTTGGTCATGTTGATCAACGCGTCGAGTTTCTCTCGTGCCGCGCCGGAGTCGATGGCCCGGGCCGCCGTGTCGATGCCTTCATTGAAATCACCCGCCCGGCCACCGGCAATGAGCGCCGCCGCGGAATTCAGCAGGACGATGTTCCTGCGGGGGCCCTTTTCTCCCGCCAATATGGAGAGGATGATCTCGGCGTTCTCGTCCGCCTCCCCGCCTTTCAAGTCGTCAATTGAAGCCTGTGGCAGGTCGAAGTCTTCCGGCGCGATATCGTAGGTCCTGACACCGCCGCCCCGCACTTCCGCCACGTGGGTCGGCGCCGTGGTCGTGATCTCGTCCAGCCCGTCGGCGCTGTGCACGACGAAGGCCCGTTCGGCTCCCAGGTTGTTCAGCACGTGGGCCGCGGTCTGGACGACTCCGGCGTCGTACACGCCCATGACCTGGGCCGTGGTACCGGCCGGATTGGTCAGCGGTCCCAGCAGGTTGAGCACCGTCCGCACGCCGATCTCTCGGCGCGGCCCGCTGGCGAAACGCATGGCGGAATGAAGTGCCGGAGCGAACATGAAGCCGATACCGATTTCGTCGATGCACTCCGAGACCCTTTCCGGCGGCGTCTCGATATTGACCCCCAGGGCCGTCAGCACGTCGGCGCTTCCTGCCCGGCTGGATGCCGCGCGGCCGCCGTGCTTGGCGATGAAGGCGCCCCCGGCCGCGGCCACGAAGGCAGAAACCGTCGATATGTTGAACGTATGCTTTCCGTCGCCCCCCGTACCGCAGGTATCCACGATGGGGTACGCCCGGCAGTTGATCTTTGTGACCTTGGCGCGCATGACCCGTGCGAAGCCGGTAACCTCCGCGATCGTCTCGCCCTTGAGACGAAAGGCGACCAGGAAGGCGCCGATCTGTGCCGGTGTCGCGTCGCCCGACATGATTCCTTCCATGACATCCATGGCTTCCGCTTCGGTCAGCGAGGTCCCCTCTATAGCCTTTGAAATTGCTTGCTGTATCATGGAATCCTTTCTACGTCGAGTTACAGGAACCGGCACCCCGTTTCAGGATGACATCGGGCTGTTTCATATGCCTTTCAACGCTACGAAATTCCGCAGTAGTTGCTTTCCGACTTCAGTCAGTATGGACTCCGGATGAAACTGCACACCGAAAACAGGCAGGGAAACGTGCCTGAGTCCCATGATCAAGCCGTCCTCCGAATGGGCGGTCACTTCCAGGCTCTCGGGCAGCGTCTCTTTTTCCACGGTCAACGAATGATAACGCGTCGCCGTAAAGGGATTCGGCAAACGGTCGTAGATGGATTCGCCATCGTGGGCGATCGAAGAGGTCTTCCCGTGCACAGGCTGGGGGGCCCGGACGATACGCCCGCCGAAGGCCTGGGCGATGGACTGGTGTCCCAGGCAGACGCCCAGGATAGGCAGCCGTCCTGAGAAGTGCCGGACCGCATCGACGGACACCCCCGCCTCATCGGGTGTGCACGGCCCCGGCGAAATTACCAGGTGATCCGGGGCGAGTGCCCCGATACCGGTGACGGAGATCCGGTCGTTGCGGTGCACGGTAACCTGCTGACCCAGTTCCCCAAGGTACTGTACCAGGTTGTAGGTAAACGAATCGTAGTTGTCGATGACCAGAATCATGATACCACCTCGGATTCCTTCAAGGCCCGGAGCAGCGCCTCGGCCTTCTTCCAGCACTCGTCGTACTCTTTCCGGGGATCCGAGTCCGCGACGATGCCGGCGCCCGCCTGGATGTAGGCCTGACCGTCTTTTATGACCATCGTCCGTATGGTGATGCACAGGTCGAGATTGTCGGAAAAACCGATATAGCCCAATGCGCCGCCGTACACGCCACGCCGCGCGGACTCCTGTTCGTCGATGATTTCCATGGCCCGTATTTTCGGCGCGCCGGAAAGGGTCCCTGCTGGAAAGGTCGCTTCCAGTACGTCGAAACCATCTATGCCGTCCCTGAGACGTCCCTCCACGTTCGATACGATATGGCTCACGTGGGAATATCGCTCTATGCCCATCAATTCCGTCGTTCGCACCGAACCATACTCGCAGATTCGGCCGATATCGTTTCGGCCCAGGTCCACCAGCATCACGTGCTCCGCGCGCTCCTTTGGATCGTTCAGCATCTCTTCGATCAACACCCGGTCTTCGGCTTCGTCGATTCCACGTCGGCACGTCCCGGCGAGAGGCCTCACCGTCACCCTCCGGTTTTCCGCGAGCACCATCGTCTCGGGCGAGGCGCCCACGATATGCACGTCGTCCAGCCGCAGGTAGAACAGGTAGGGCGACGGATTCAGCCTGGCCAGCACCCGGTATACGTCGAAGGGATCCTGGTCGATTTCCATGCTGAACCGCTGGGACAGCACCACCTGGAAGATGTCGCCCGCCGCGATGTATTCCTTGGCCGTACGCACGATGTCCTCGAAGTCGCCGCGGGACATGTTGGAAGAAACGACGCGATCTGTATCCGTGGATGCGCCTACGTCTAAAGAATGCGTGACTGGCAACGGCCGGTCCATCCGCTCCAGCATGTCGTCTACCTGGGTCATGCCCTGCTTATAGGCGGATGCTGGATCGGTGGTATTGGACAGCATGTTGACGATCACGTACATGCGCTTGCGCGCATGGTCGAAAACCACGATCTTCCCCGCCACGATGAAATGCAGGTCGGGCATCATCAGGTCATCGGGATTGTCGTCCGAGATCTCTTCGAAATGCCGCACGATGTCATACCCGAAGTAACCCACGGCGCCTCCCGTAAACCGGGGCAGATTTTCGAGTACGGGGGTCCGGTATTCCTTCATGATCTCCCGCATCAGCTTGATGGGGTTGCCCTTCAGCGTCAGGACGCCCCGGTCGTTGATCCGGTTGATCCCGTGTTTCGTTCCGACGATTCGTTCGAAGGGATCCGCGCCCACGAAGGAGTACCTGGCCGTCTTCTGATCGCCTTCCATACTCTCCAGCAAAAACGCGTAACGGTATCCCGCGCATATCCTGTGGAATGTCTCCTCGGGCGTTTCATCCGTCAGGTCGCGTTCGTGCCAGATGGGAACCAGCGGGAAATCAGGTTGCCTGTTGTACTCCAGAAAGGTGTCGTAGGATGTTCTGTACATGGTTGCAGAACCTTTACGTGGTGCGAATCCCCTGCGATATCCTCTACTTCGAGCGACCCATCGTGTTGTTTTCCATATAAAACAAAAAAGGCCGCTACCTTATGAGGGTAGAGGCCGGTCAAATCAACGAAGGATGAACTTACTTCAGTCAGGCGCCGCTTCGCATGACATGCCGCCTCTTCCCATAAAAAGGCCACCAGGTAAACAGATCGCTCTGCTTCCACCAATAGCTGAATAGGGATGACCGGGAGGAGTTGACGGCTGTCATTTCAGTCCAGACTCAAATGTACGACCTGTTCGACAGGTATGACTGTAGAATGGGGCCAATATAGAGCGCTCCGCCGTTGAAGTCAAGGTTTTTATCACCAAGAAAACTGTTGCGAACCAGAGGGTCAGCCTGTACCATGCAGGCGTTGTTGAGCCGGCCAGGTCGGCCGGTGGACACGGATTTTTGCAAGCCGCATGTAAAGGTACGCCGTCTATGCAGGACAAGGAACCCGGGCTGTTTAAAAAATGGTTCTGGAATACCTATGATTACCTGGGAACCCTGATCGTGATTAACATCCTCTGGGTATTGTTGGTACTCCCCCTGGTCACCCTTCCCCTTGCCTTCGCCGGACTGTTCCGGGTCACGGGACGAATCGCGGCCTACGAAGAAACAGGCATACGGGATTTCTTCTCCCACAGCCGTGGGGACCTGAGCCGGTGTTTTCGTCTTTGCGCGTTGTATGCCGGCGCTGTGCTCCTCCTTGCGGCCAATGTAGTTTTCTACGTACGTATCATGGAAGACTGGCCCTGGGCGGGCGCGATCCTGAGCGGCGTGATGATGTGGCTGATCGTTTTCGTGGGTCTGACGGGCGTTTACACCTTTCCGCTGATGCAGCGAAGCCAGGCGCCCGTAAAGCAGATCATTCGATCAGGCGTATTCCTGGTTATGGACAACGCGAGGTATTCCTTCATGCTGTTGCTGGCCGGTTTCCTCACCATGGTCTTCAGCCTGGCCAGCGGAGTCGGGATGATCTTTCTCGGCGTCGGGGCCACGGGCGTGCTGTTCAGTACCGGTCTGAGGGAGATTCAGAAACGCTATGATCTCACGGACACGAATGTCCTGGAAGAAGCACGGGGATGGCGGGACCTGCTACGTCCATGGGGGTATTCATGAAGGGGAAGGAGGCCCGCGGCGATTCCGGGGACACCGTCGCGCCTTTCATCGTGATCGAAGGGATCGACGGCGCGGGCAAGACGACCCAGTTGAAACAGCTTCACCAGTGGATGGAAGCTTGGTACGGATGTTCCGTTCATACCACCGGGGAACCTACGAACCGCCCCATAGGCAGGCTGTTGAAGGAAGCCCTTCAGCGCAGGGTGGAACTCGACGGAGTTTGCCACGCGCTTTTATTCGCCGCCGACCGGTTCGACCACGTCAAATCGGAAATCGAATCCAATATTCAACGCGGAATCCCCGTACTGTGCGACCGTTACTATCTCTCCTCGTTTGCCTATCAATGGCAGGAGATGCCCGGCGATCTGGACTGGATTGAGTCGATCAACGCCAAGGCGATACATCCGGACCTGACGCTGCTGATCGATGTGCCCGCCGAAGTCTGCATGGAACGCATACACCGGTCGCGGGCGAATACGGAGTTGTTCGAAGAACTGGAAAGTCTCCGCGCCATCCGCACGAATTACCAGGAACTGGCGCACCGCAGAAAAACCCTGGAACGCATTGAGATCATTAATGGTGCGCGCCCGCCCGACGAAGTGCAGACCGAAATACGCGAGCGGGTGAAAGAAGTGATGCAACCCTACAGCGGCAGGTAAAGCCATGCACTACATATTGAGGTTCGTTTTAAGGTTTCTGGCGGGGATCTTGATACAACAGGCCCTCCGTTTCCTGGCCGCCATGATCACCCGTGCCCCCAGGCCGGCTTCCGAGCCGAAACCGAAGACGCCGAAGACGCCTAAGACGACCATCGATCCGAAGAATATCGTGGAAGGCCGGTTCGAGGACATCCCCGAAAAGTGACACAGGGAGTACTGGATGCTGAGGAACTTCACCTGGGTCATTCCCAGGCGGCTGGCCGGCATGGCCCTGCCCACGAGCGCCTATCGTCCGCACGCCGGTGGAGGGGGGGACCAGGACTTGAAGCGTGACCTGATGAGCTTGAAGCAACTGGGCGTGAATACAGTGGTATCACTGACGCGCGATCCGCTGCACGGGGAGACGCTGGAGCGTTGCGGGCTCCATAGCCTGCATCTTCCGGTGGAGGACATGACCGCACCCACACCGGAACAGATACGACGGGCCGTTCTTTATATAGATGAACAAATCGAACAGGGAGGCGTGGCCGTGCATTGCATGGCGGGTATAGGTCGTACCGGTACCGTGCTGGCGGGATATCTCGTATGGCGGGGATCTACGCCGGAAGCCGCCATAGAGGAAATCCGCACCAACCGTCCCGGATCGGTGGAAACGTTTGACCAGGAATCGTCGGTTTTTCGATTCGCCGAACGCCTGGCCAAACACGACGCGTAAAGGAGATCACCGGTCCCATGTTATCGATAGCCGTTATCACCGACGAGGTGTCACAGGACCTGGAAGCGGTCATTGCATTCGCACGGGATTTCAACCTGGATGGGATCGAGATCAGATCGATCTGGGACAAGCCGCCCCAGGATCTCGACGACGACGAGATCGCGCTGATCAAGGACAGAACCGGCGAGGCCGGACTGTCGGTCGTCGGCGTGGCACCGCCGTTCTACAAGTGCGATATCGATGACGAAGCCTCGTGCCGCGAACATCTCGATATCCTCCGCAGGTGCATACGGGTCGCCCAAAGCCTGGACACACGGCTGGTCCGCGTCTTCGCCTTCTGGAAAAAGGATCCCCTCCAGAAATACTGGGACCGGATTGTCGCCAGGTACGGGGAACCCGTACGGATCGCCGAGGGCGAGGGGGTCGTACTGGGACTGGAAAACGAAGCGTCCACCATGGTCGGAACCGGCGCGGAGACGCGCCGCATGGTCGACGCCCTGGCAACGCCGGTCGTCAAGCCGCTCTGGGATCCCTGCAACGAGTTGTTCGCCGACGACGGACAGAAACCATATCCAGACGGGTACGATCATATCCGGTCGGACATGTGCCATATGCACTTCAAGGATGGGATCAGGGGTACGGCCGCGGGCGATGTCTGCGTGCCCATGTGCGAAGGCGACATCGACTATCGCGGACAGTTCGCAGACCTGGTCGAGCAGGGCTACGAAGGTTGCCTGTCCCTCGAGACCCACTGGCGCATCGGACCGGAGCAGATTGAACAGGCTCTGCTGGACCGGCCCGGGGGAAAACAATTTTCAGAGGCGGGGGAAGCGGCCTCCAGGATATGCATTAAGAACACGCTGGACCTTTTGACCGAACTGGGCGTAGATCGACCCGCGTAGAAGTTCGACAGGACATGAGAGAAAGGATCCGTCGATGAAAGACCACCCATACAGAACACACACCTGCGGTGAATTGAGGCAAAGCGACGAGGGAACGCCGGTGAGGCTTGCCGGCTGGGTACACCGGAAGCGGGACCATGGCGGTCTGCTCTTCATCGATCTGAGAGATCATTACGGGATCACGCAGATCGTCGTCACGCCGGAAAGCGGATTTCACGAGGAGGCGGGCGACCTGCGCTCGGAGACCGTCGCCACCTTCACCGGGGAGGTGATCCTGCGGTCGGAAGAAGCGATCAACCCCAACCTGCCAACCGGACACATCGAAGTAAAAGCCGATTCCCTGACGGTGCTCAGCGCGGCGGACGCCCTGCCTTTGTCCGTCGCGGACGATAGGGAATATCCGGAAGCCACCCGGTTGACGTACCGCATGCTCGATCTCCGCCGCCATCGCCTGCACAACAACATCATCATGCGGTCGCGTATCGTGGCGAGCATTCGGCGCCGCATGACGGAACTGGGTTTCAATGAATTCAATACGCCCATCCTTACAAGCAGTTCGCCCGAAGGGGCCCGGGACTACCTGGTCCCGAGCCGTGTACATCCCGGTAAGTTCTACGCCCTTCCCCAGGCACCCCAGCAGTTCAAGCAGCTGCTGATGATATCCGGATTCGACCGGTACTTCCAGATTGCCCCGTGCTTTCGGGATGAAGACGCCCGGGCGGACCGGTCGCCGGGCGAGTTCTACCAGCTGGACGTGGAGATGTCTTTTGTCGAGCAGGATGACGTTTTCGAAGCGCTGGAAACGCTCTTCTACGGCCTATTCACGGAATTCAGCGACTGGAATGTCACAACCCCGCCCTTCCCGCGCATCCCGTACCGTCACGCGATGCTCCGGTACGGAACCGACAAACCCGACCTACGGTTCGACCTGGAGATCGAAGACGCAACCGAAGCCTTCAGGGAATCCGAATTCAATGCCTTTCGCCAGATCGTGGAGAAAGGCGGCGTGGTCCGGGTACTGGCAGTCCCTGGCGTGGCCCCACGGCCCCGCAGTTTCTTCGACAACCTGGACCGGACCGTGAAGGAGGAATTCCGGGGAAGGGGAGCGGCCTACATTTCATTCAGCGACGACGGGGTCAAGGGATCCATCGCCCGCGCGTTGGACGAGAAGACCCTCGAGCGTTTGAAATCCACCATTGAACCCGAACCGGGCTCCTCGTGGTTCTTCGTCGCCGACACGGAGGACCGGGCTAGCGACGTGGCGGGAAAGCTCAGGCTGCACTTCGCCGACCTGCTGTCATTGAGAGAATCGAAGGCCTACCGTTTCTGCTGGATCGTTGATTTTCCCATGTACGAATACGATGCGGAAACGGGAAAAGTGATCTTCTCGCACAATCCCTTCTCCATGCCCCAGGGCGGTTTGGAAGCCCTCGAAAACACCCCTCCCCTCGAGGTTCTGGCCTACCAGTACGACATCGTCTGCAACGGTACGGAACTGTCCAGCGGCGCCATCCGGAACCATCGACCCGATATCATGTACCGGGCCTTTGAAATTGCCGGCTATAACGCCAGTGAAGTCGACGCGGAATTCGGCGGGATGATCAGCGCGCTGAAATACGGCGCGCCGCCCCACGGCGGCATCGCGCCCGGCGTGGACCGTATCGTCATGCTCCTCACAGACGAATCGAATCTCCGGGAAGTGATCGCCTTTCCCTTGAACCAGAACGCCCAGGATCTGCTGATGGGTGCGCCGGGAGAGGTCAGCGAAAAACAGCTTCGGGAACTTCATATTCGCCTCCGACGGTAGTCCATCCCTGCCTTCTATTTAATTTCTAATCACACTTGACAAAAATCCTGATGTTGGTTATATTTACTGTTCTGTGTTCTTGAGCTGCTCCTATAGGGGATCTGTACTGATTATAATGGGCCACCATAGCTCCAATGGTAGAGCGGCTGATTTGTAATCAGTAGGTTCTCGGTTCGAATCCGAGTGGTGGCTTCATGGCAGCCAGGGGAGGTTCCAGAGCGGTCAAATGGGACGGACTGTAAATCCGTTGGCTCAGCCTTCGCAGGTTCGAATCCTGCCCTCCCCATGTGAATCTGAAGAGGGCTGGTCAGCAGCAACAGAATGAAGACCGGCGGGAATAGCTCAGTTGGCAAGAGCATCAGCCTTCCAAGCTGAGGGTCGCGGGTTCGAATCCCGTTTCCCGCTCTTGAGGTTCAGGGTTCGGAAAACTGAAGATTTCAGCCGTTGAAATGTAAAAGTTTATCTGAACCTTGAACAAAGCGCCCTTGTAGCTCAGTTGGTAGAGCAACACCATGGTAAGGTGTGGGTCGCCGGTTCAAGTCCGGCCGAGGGCTTGGCTCAGACAATATGGGTGTTTTGTTTCGTTAACCTATCTGGCTCAGGAGAAAGACTTCATGTCGAAGGAGAGATTTGAGCGTACGAAGCCCCACGTGAACATCGGCACGATCGGTCACGTGGACCATGGCAAGACGACATTGACGGCGGCCATCACCAAGGTCCTTGCCGAGAAGGGACTGGCCAAGTTCAGTGATTACGATGATATCGACAACGCGCCCGAGGAGAAGGAGCGCGGCGTCACCATCAACGTCCACCACGCCGAGTACGAGACCTTGAAGCGGCACTACGCCCACGTGGACTGTCCCGGCCATGCCGACTACATCAAGAACATGATCACCGGGGCCGCCCAGATGGACGGCGCCATCCTCGTGGTCTCCGCCGCAGACGGGCCCATGCCCCAGACCCGGGAGCACATCCTCCTGGCCAGGCAGGTCAACGTGCCCGCCATCGTCGTCTTCCTCAACAAGTGCGACCAGGTCGACGATGAGGAACTCCTCGAACTCGTCGAGCTCGAGGTCCGGGAGCTGTTGTCCTCTTACGACTTCCCCGGCGACGACATCCCCGTGGTGCGCGGCAGCGCTCTACTGGCCCTGGAATCCGAGACCGGTTCCGGCGACAACAAGCCTATCGGCGAGCTCATGGATACCGTCGACGACTACATCCCCACACCGGTCCGCGACGAGGACCGGCCCTTCCTCATGCCCGTGGAGGACGTCTTCTCCATTACCGGGCGGGGGACCGTGGGCACCGGACGCGTGGAAAGCGGCATCATCAACAAGAACGACGAGGTGGAGATCATCGGCATCAAGGACACCCGAAAGACCGTCGTCACCGACATCGAGATGTTCCGCAAGTTCTTAGACGACGCCAGGGCGGGAGACAACGTGGGACTGCTGTTGCGAGGCGTCGACAAGGAATCCCTCGAACGCGGACAGGTGGTCGCCAAGCCCGGCTCCATCAAGCCCCATACCAGGTTCAAGGCGCAGGTATACGTCCTCAAGCAGGAAGAAGGTGGAAGGCATACTCCCTTCTTCAACAACTACCGGCCCCAGTTCTACTTCCGCACCACGGACGTTACTGGGTCGGTGAGCTTGCCTTCGGACGTAGAGATGGTGATGCCCGGCGATAACGTCGACATGGAAGTCAAACTCATGCAGCCCATCGCCATGGACAAGGAACTGAGGTTCGCCATCAGAGAGGGCGGACGCACAGTAGGCGCGGGCGTCGTCATTGAGATAATCGAGTAACGGCGGGTATAGACATTTAGACGCGGGGGCGGAAGTATCGGAAGGGTATCCATCCGGTTGGTCCGGATGATTTTGACATAGAAAATGCGGAAAATCGCAGGCCGGCGACTCGAACTGAGCGGAAACACAGTTCCGGCCTGCCTTTTTATGCTTATCTCGCATGTGCGCAGGCCCACTGAAACCATGAACCTATAATTGACCGTGACTATCCGTAAATACTGAAGACAAACGGTCATTTCAGCGCGATAAACGGAAACATGTACGAACGAACGGTTGATTTTCTTAGAGAAGTAAGAACGGAACTCTCGAAGGTGAGTTGGCCGAGCCGGAACGAACTGATCGGTTCGACGACCGTGGTTATCATAATCACGCTCATCCTGGCCGCATTCACGGGAGTTATAGATTTCATACTGTCCATAATACTCAGCCGTTTGCTCGGGGCCTGACGCGTCGCAAGAGATGATGAGGTGAGTCATGGAAAAGCGCTGGTATGTGATACATACCTATTCAAGTCATGAGAACAAGGTGAAAACCCACCTGGAGAAGCTGAAGGTCAGAGAAGGACTCGAAGAGAAAATAGGTGAAATCCTCATCCCTACCGAAGAAATCGTAGAGATGAAGCAGGGGAAGAAAACGTCTACCATACGCAAGCTGTTCCCCAGTTACGTCCTCGTGGAAATGGAGATGGACCGTGATTCCTGGCACATGGTGACCAACGCGCCGGGCGTTACCCATTTCGTCGGAAGCGGACCCAGGCCGCAGCCCCTGAGGGAAGCCGAACTGAACCGCATTCTGCACCGGGACGAACCGAACAAGGAAAAGGGCGAGGGCGTAGATATCCCGTACCGGACCGGCGACCAGGTCAAGGTAACGGATGGGCCCTTTACCGATTTCACGGGTGTTGTGGAGGCGATACACGCCGACCGGCAGAAACTCAAGGTCATGGTAAGTATTTTTGGACGTGCGACACCGGTGGAACTCGATTTTCTACAGGTCTCCCACGTTACTTAGGAGGGTCTTGTGGCCAAGAAAATAACTACGGTGGTCAAGCTCCAGGTTCCAGCCGGCCAGGCGAATCCAGCGCCCCCGGTAGGATCGGCGCTCGGCCAGCACGGCGTCAATCCCATGGAGTTCTGCAAGGTCTTCAACGCGAAGACCCAGGATCAGATGGGGCTGATCATTCCGGTCGTGATCACGGTCTACGCCGACCGCAGTTTTTCGTTCATCACGAAAACGCCCCCGGCCGCCGTGCTGCTCAAACGCGAAGCGGGTCTGGCCAAGGCATCGGGCGAACCGAACCGGGACAAGGTCGGCCGGGTCACCCGGGACCAAGTCAGACAGATCGCTGAATTGAAGAAGCCGGACCTGAACGCATCTGATACGGAGTCGGCCATGCGGATGATCGAAGGCACGGCCCGCAGTATGGGTATCGAGGTCGACGGATAACCGCGGAAAGACGCAAGGAGACGGGCCATGAAAAGAGGCAGGCGCTATCTGGCTGCTAAGGAGAAAACGGAGGAGGGTAGATATTACCCCCTCGAGGACGCTTTATCGATCGTCAAGGACGTATCGAAGACGAAGTTCGACGAGACCGTCGAGATAGTCATTCGGCTCAACGTGGATCCCCGGCACGCGGATCAGATGGTGAGGGGGGCGGTAGCGCTACCCCACGGAACCGGCAAGGATACCAAGGTACTCGTGTTGACGCGCGGCGAAGCGCAGAAGGACGCCCAGGAAGCGGGTGCGGACTACGTCGGTGCCGACGAGTACATCGAGCAGATCGAGAAGGGCTGGACCGATTTCGACGTCGTGATCGCCACGCCCGATATCATGCGGGACGTGGGCAAGCTGGGACGCGTACTGGGTCCGAGGGGCCTTATGCCCAACCCGAAAAGCGGCACCGTCACATTTGACGTCGGGCCAGCTGTCCGCGAGGTGAAATCGGGCCGAATCGAGTACCGCGTAGACCGCAACGGAAACCTGCACGGTCCCGTGGGCAAGGTGTCCTTCTCCGTGCAACAGTTGACGGAAAATGCTTCGGCGTTAATCGACGCGGTCATGCGGGCGAAGCCTGCATCCGCCAAAGGGCAATACATAAAACGTCTTACCATTTCATCTTCCATGGGTCCCGGTGTGTCGGTCGATCGCCAGGCGGCGACCGTAGAGGCGTAGATACATCCACGGCCAGGAGCCGTTGGTAGAAAAGGAGTCTTGACACCATGCCCCAGCCGCGTGCCGTAAAAGAGCAGATCGTCAAGGATCTGACGACGCGATTGACGGAAACCGAAAGCGTATACCTGACGGACCTTACCGGCCTGGATGTCGGAGAGGTAACGGAGTTGCGCCGGCAGCTGCGGGCGGAATCCGTAGAATGCCGTGTCATCAAGAATACCCTTACTCGCCTCGCCGTCGCCAAAGCAGGCCTACCCGACCTGGGTGAAACCCTGGATGGTCCGACCGCGCTCGTCATGTCGAACGACCCCGTAGCTCCGGCGAAAGTAATCATCAATTTCGGTAAAAGCCACGATGACCGCCCCCGAATCAAGGGCGGATTCCTGACCGGTGCGATCATCGATGCCTCGCAGGCCCAGACACTGTCCGCACTGCCTGGCAGGGATGAACTGCTGGCCAGGGCGGTCAGCGGTATCGCCGCACCCATTACCGGCCTGGTGTTCACGTTGTCCGGAGTACTGGGCAACCTGGTCCGCACCGTGTCGGCCATATCGCAGCAGAAGGCGGCGAATGAAGGCAGCGAATGAATACCATGTGTACCGGTTCGCCGGTATGGTTGCTAGTAATCGTTTGTGTGTGACTGTTAGGAATAATCAAATGTAGTATTCCTTAATATATAATGGAGGTATGCGTTATGGCCGTGTCCGATATCGTCGATCAGATCGAACATCTTACCGTACTGGAACTGAATGATCTCGTGAAGACGCTCGAAGACAAGTTCGGTGTTTCAGCCGCGGCGACAGTGGCTATTGCTGCGCCTGGTGCTGTCGACGCAGCCGCGCCTGAGGAGGAAGAGAAGACTTCCTTCGACGTCGTACTGACCGGTTTCGGCGACAAGAAGATCCAGGTCATCAAAGTCGTCCGTGTAATCACGGGCCTGGGTCTGAAGGAGGCCAAGGCACTGGTTGACGGCGTTCCCGGCGCACTGAAGGAAGACGTTACGAAAGAAGAGGCAGACGACCTGCAGAAGCAAATCAAAGAAGCGGGCGGAACAGTCGAACTCAAATAGGCAGGCAGTAAACTGGATTGGGTCCGCGTGGCGAGAGCGGCGATCCCGTGGCAGCACGGGGTCGTTGCACGGTTCGTCCACGGGTTCTTTTAACTTACCTGTCGAAAGGATGTGGTCAGCCGATGGATAAAACTCAGATCACACGCCAAGATTTCTCCAAACTGCCTTCTATCATCGAAATGCCTAATCTGCTGGCAATACAGTTAGATTCCTTCAAGGCGTTTCTACAGGCCGACGTACCCGTTTCAGAGCGCAAGAAACAGGGTCTTCAGGCCGTTTTCACCGATATCTTCCCCATCACGGACATCCACGAGCACTTCTCGCTCGAGTTCATCGAGTACATTCTCGGTGAAGCCAAGTACACCGTCCTGGAATGCCAGGAACGTGGTATGACCTACGCGATTCCCTTGAAGGCGAGGCTTCGCCTGGTCATTCGCGAGGAGGGAAACGGCGCCGGCGACAAGAAGGTCAAGGACATCATCGAACAGACCGTCTTCCTCGGGGAACTTCCCCTGATCACGGAAAAGGGCACGTTCATCATCAACGGCGCCGAGCGGGTCATCGTGTCGCAGCTGCAGCGGTCCTACGGCGTGTTTTTCTCTGAAGAGACCCACCCCAACGGGAAGCAGCTCTACTCCGCCCGCATTATTCCTGAACACGGCACCTGGCTCGAATTCAGCCTGGACGTGAACGACGTGCTTTTCGTCCATATCGACCGGAAGCGCAAACTGCCCGTAACGCTGCTACTGCGTGCGCTGGGTTACGAGAGCAATGAAAATATCTACAAGTTGTTTTATAAATTCGACAACGTCCGGTCCAGCAAGGCCGGTGAATTGGTCGGCCGCAGTATAGGCGCGCCGGTCGTCAACAAGGAAACCGGGGAGATCATCGCCGAAAGCGGCGAACCGCTGACGGAGGCGCTGGTGGCCCGGCTGGCCGAAGGGAACGTCCATTCCGGCAAAATCAAGGTGGTCCGAATGGACCCGACCCGGGAACCGGATGTCCTGGCCAATACGTTCAAGAAAGACACGACTTCATCGACGGAAGACGCACTGTCGCGAATGTACAGCCTGTTGCGACCGGGTGATCCGCCCAACCTCGAAACGGCCCAGGCCTTGATGGACCGCATGTTCTTCAACCCGAAGCGGTACAACCTGGCGGCCGTGGGGCGCCACCGGATCAACAAGCGCATGAAACTGGACGTGCCGATCGATACGACCATCCTGACGGCGGAAGACTTTATCGCCATCATCAATTATCTGCTGAAGCTGCGGCGCGGCGAAGGTGTCACCGACGATATCGACCATCTGGGCAACCGTCGAACTCGATCCGTGGGCGAACTCCTCGCCGGCCAGTACAACACCGGGCTGACCCGCATGGCAAGAACCATACGGGACCGGATCAGTCTCCACGACGCCGATTCGATCACGCCCCAGGACCTGGTGAACGCCCGGACGGTTTCTTCCGTCATTGCCGCGTTCTTCGGCAGCAGCCAACTGTCGCAGTTCATGGAGCAGACCAACCCCCTGGCCGAACTGACCCACAAGCGGCGACTCAGTTCACTTGGTCCCGGCGGCCTGGACCGGTCACACGCCAGCTTCGAAGTCCGCGATGTCCATCATACGCACTATGGCCGCATCTGCCCCATCGAGACGCCGGAAGGTCCGAACATCGGCCTGATCGCTTACATGGGCACCTACGGCAGGATCAACCAGTTCGGGTTCATCGAGACGCCTTACCGCAAGGTTGAAAACGGACAGATCACCGAATCGATCGACTATCTGTCGGCCGACCAGGAAGAGGATTACATGATCGCCCAGGCCGCCATTTCGCTGGACGATGAAGGGCGCATTATAGGACGTATTCCAACACGGAACAAGGGAGATATCAAACTGGTCGAGCCCGCTGAGGTCGCCTACATGGATGTTTCGCCCAAGCAGCTCCTGGGCGTATCCGCAGCCCTGATTCCCTTCTTGGAACACGACGACGCCAACCGGGCCCTCATGGGATCCAACATGCAGCGGCAGGCGGTACCCCTTTTGCGTACCGAGGCGCCGCTGATAGGCACCGGGATGGAACGGAAAGTCGCCGTGGATTCCGGCGCGGTGGTGGTCGCCAGGCAGAGCGGAACGGTGACGCAGGTCTCCGCCGACATGATCGCGGTGACCCCCGACGCCACCGAAGATTCCGGTCTTTTTGACACCCCTCCCGACGTGTACCCGCTCACCAAGTTCAAGAAGTCCAACCAGGAAACCTGCATCAACCAGAAACCGATCGTACGGACCGGCACCCGCGTGGAAGCGGGACAGGTACTGGCAGACGGACCGGCTACGGACCGGGGCGAACTCGCCCTGGGACGCAACGTCCTGACCGCCTTCATGTCCTGGGAAGGCTACAACTTCGAGGACGCCATCGTCGTCAGCGAGCGACTGGTCAAGCAGGATGTCTTTTCTTCCATCCATATCACCGAATTCGAACTGCCGGCGCGGGAAACGAAGGTGGGCACCGAGGAATTCACCCGTGAGATCCCCAACGTGAGCGAAGACGCCGTCCGCAACCTCGACGAGTCGGGTATCATCCGCATCGGGGCCGAAGTGGGACCCGGTGATATTCTCGTGGGGAAGGTGACGCCCAAAGGCGAACGGGAGTTGTCACCGGAGGAACGCCTGTTGCGCGCGATCTTCGGGGAGAAGGCGGGCGATGTGCGGGACGCTTCCCTGAAGGCGCCTCCGGGCATGCAGGGCATCGTGATCGATACCCGTCTTTACAGCCGCAAGGACAGCGACAGCATCGCCCGTGAGAAGGAAAGGGAAACCCTTCGCGAACTCGAACGCGATTACCTGCAGCGAATCGACCAGGTCAAAGAGACGCGCAACGAGAAACTGAAAGAACTGCTCAGTGGCAAGGTGTGCGTCGAACTGCGCGACGGAGAAACCGACGAAGTCGTGGTCCCGGCCAAGCGGAAGTATACGGACAGCCGGCTGGAGGACCTTGATTTCGACCGCGTCATCCAGAGCGAGCGGTGGGTGGTCAACGCCAACCTGAACGAACAGGTTAAGAAGGTGATCCAGGCTTCGTCCAAGAATATCCGGGAACTCGAAAACCAGCTGGAACGCGAACAGGAGAAGATCCGGCGAGGAGACGAACTGGCTCCCGGCGTCATTCAACTGGTAAAAGTGTACGTCGCCAAGAAGCGGAAACTGTCCGTGGGCGACAAGATGGCCGGCCGGCATGGAAACAAGGGTGTCGTGTCGAAGATCGTCCCGGAAGAGGACATGCCCTACCTGCCGGACGGAAGTCCCATAGACATCATCCTGAATCCCCTTGGCGTGCCGGGCCGCATGAATCTTGGCCAGATCATGGAGATCCACATCGGATGGGTCGCGAGGGAGAAAAATACCTATATCGCGACGCCCGTATTCGACGGGGCCTCCATCAAGGAAATAAAGCAAGCGCTGGTCGGGGCCGGCCTGCCCGATACCGGTAAGAGTACGCTTTTCGACGGCAAGACCGGCCTTTCGTTCGACAAGGAAGTCACGATCGGTTACATGTACGTCATGAAATTGAACCACCTGGTTGAAGACAAGATACATGCCCGGTCGATCGGGCCCTACTCGCTGGTCACGCAACAGCCCCTGGGAGGCAAGGCGCAGTTCGGCGGTCAGCGTTTCGGCGAAATGGAGGTCTGGGCCCTGCAGGCTTACGGCGCCTCCTACACGCTGCAGGAGATGTTGACCGTGAAATCGGACGACGTCAATGGACGATCCCGACTGTACGAGGCCATCGTAAAAGGCGACAATCCGCCGGAACCGGGGATACCCGAATCCTTCAACGTCCTGGTCAAGGAACTACAGAGCCTGGCCCTGGACGTACAACTGGAAGAATGAAACGGTTTACACCTCGCCCACGGAGTCCGCAGGAAGGCTCCGGTTGTCGACAGAGACTTGACAAGGAATCAGAGATCAGGAGGTGTCACCAGTGGTCGATCTAATGAACACGCAGCCTAAGCACCGCCGTTCGATTCGGATTCAACTGGCCTCGCCCGCGACCATTCGCAGATGGTCGTACGGGGAAGTGACGAAACCGGAAACCATAAACTACCGGACCTTCAAACCCGAACGGGATGGACTGTTCTGCGAACGCATCTTCGGTCCAGTGAAGGACTGGGAGTGCAACTGCGGCAAGTACAAGCGCATCCGGTACCGAGGCGTAATCTGCGACCGCTGCGGCGTGGAAGTGACGCAGGCCAAGGTGCGGCGGGAACGCCTCGGGCACATCGAACTGGCCGTTCCGGTATGCCATATCTGGTACTTCAAATCGCCGCCCAGCCGTATCGGAAACCTGCTGAACCTGTCCATACGGAACCTGGAAAAGGTGATCTACTACGAATGCTACGTCATGCTGGACCCGGGTGACACTGACTACCAGAAAGGCGAAATCATCGACCAGGATACTTTCTTTGATCTCGAGGAGGCCGGACACGAGTTCGAGGCGGACATGGGCGCAGGCGCCCTCCGCCGCCTGCTTTCCGAGATCGACATTGATAACCTGTCCGTCGAACTACGGACCCAGGTGAAGATGGAGACGTCGGTACAACGAAAGAACGACGCCTTGAAGCGGTTGAAAGTGGTCGAGGCCTTCCGGAATTCCAACGGACCCGACACCGATGGAAACCGTCCCGAATGGATGATCCTGGAAGTGTTGCCGGTCATCCCTCCCGACCTGCGGCCGCTGGTGCCCCTGGAAGGCGGAAGGTTCGCCACATCGGACCTCAACGACCTCTACCGGCGCGTCATAAACCGGAACAACCGGCTGAAAAAACTGCTCGATATCCGCGCGCCGGATGTCATCCTCCGCAACGAGAAGCGGATGCTGCAGGAAGCCGTAGACGCGCTGCTCGACAACGGCAGGCGATCGCGTGCGGTGCGGGGCGACGGGAATCGATCCCTCAAGTCCCTCTCCGACCTACTCAAGGGCAAGCAGGGGCGCTTCCGTCAGAATCTCCTCGGCAAGCGGGTCGACTACTCGGGGCGTTCCGTGATCGTAGTGGAACCCGAATTGAAGATTCACCAGTGCGGGCTGCCCAAGAACATCGCCCTGGAGCTCTTCAAGCCGTTTATCATTCAGCGGCTGGAAGACAAGGGTTTCGTGCAGACGGTCAAGAGCGCCAAGAAAATAGTGGAACGGGAAGAACCCGAAGTCTGGGACATCCTCGAAGAAATCATCAAGGACCACCCGGTCCTGTTGAACCGGGCGCCCACGCTTCATCGACTGGGCATACAGGCCTTCATGCCGGTGCTGGTGGAAGGCAAGGCCATCCGCATCCATCCGCTCGTGTGCGAAGCCTTCAACGCGGACTTCGACGGCGATCAGATGCCGGTGCACGTCCCCATGTCCTTCGAGGCCCAGATCGAGGCGCGGGTGCTGATGCTTTCATCGAACAACATTCTCGACCCGAAGAACGGACAACCGATCTGCGCGCCCAGCAAGGATATCGTCCTGGGATGCTACTACATGACCAAGGAACTGAAGGACTGCCGGGGTGAAGGCAAGGCCTTCGCGAGCGCGTCCGAGGTGATGCTCGCCTTCGACAACGACCTCGTGGACCTCCATGCCATCATCAGGCTGCGCCTCGACGGGAAAATGATCGAAACAACCGTAGGCCGGGTCATCTTCAACCAAATCCTGCCGCCGGAAATCGGCTTCCAGAACGAGGTGTTCGACAACAAGGCCATACGGAACATGGTGTCAGACGTCTACCGCCAGTTGGGCAACTACCGCACGTGCCTGCTCCTCGACGAAGTCAAGCGGCTGGGCTTCCACTACGCGACCATTTCAGGCCTTACTTCGGGCATCGATGACGTCGTCATCCCCAATGAAAAGGCGCAGATGATCCGGGACGCCGAGGGCGAGGTGCGGTCCATCCAGGACCAGTACGAGGGCCACGCCATCACCGAGGGCGAGCGGTACAACAAGGTGATCGACGTTTGGCAGCATACGCGGACAAAGCTCAATGAAATCGTTGAAACCACGCTGGCCGAATCAGACGACGGATTCAATCCCTTCTACATGATGATGGCTTCCGGCGCGCGGAGCAAACTGGACCAGGTGGGGCAGTTGTGCGGCATGCGCGGCCTCATGGCCAAGCCGCAGCGGAAAGTCGTCGGCCAGATCGGCGAATACATCGAAACGCCCATCCTGTCCAACCTCAAGGAAGGGCTGACCGTGCTCGAGTACTTCACTTCCAGCCACGGTGGCCGCAAGGGGCTTGCCGACACGGCCCTCAAGACGGCCGACGCCGGGTACCTGACCCGGCGGCTGGTGGATGTAGCGCAGAACGTAATCATCAACGAGGTGGATTGCGGTACGATCCGCGGCATTGAAATCGGCGCCTTGAAGGAAGGCGAGAACGTCATGGAACCGCTGGGCGACCGGGTGCTGGGCCGGGTCGTACTGGACGACATCTACGATCCCATCACGCGGGAACTGCTGACGGCCGCCGGCGACGACATCATCGAGGAGGTCGCCGACATCATTGAGCAGCGCGGCGGCGTGCAGTACGCATCTGACCCGGACGCGGAGATGAGCGAAACCGTGCATATCCGGTCCGTGCTGACCTGCGAGGTCAAGCGCGGCGTATGCGCCCGGTGCTACGGCCGGAACCTTGCTACGGGCTTTATGGTGGAAATGGGCGAAGCCGTCGGAGTCATGGCGGCACAGAGCATCGGCGAACCCGGCACGCAACTGACGCTCCGCACCTTCCATATCGGCGGGATCGCGAGCCGTGACGCCACGCAGAACAAGATCAACACGAAGCAGGCAGGAAAGGTCGTCTTCACCGCGGTCGAAACCATCACCGAGGAAAGCGGCTCACAGGTCGTCATCGGCCGGGCCGGCGAGATCACCATCCTGGACGCCGACGGCAACCGGCGGGCCCACTTCTTCATCCCATACGGCGCAGCCTTACTCACGACGGACGGTGCAGTCGTCGAGGAAAACCAGGCCCTGTTCGAATGGAACCCCTACAACATTCCGATTATCGCCGTACAGGCCGGGTTCGTGCAATTGGAAGACGTCGTGGCGGGCGAGACGCTGCGTGAACAACTGGACGACACCACCGGCATGCGGCAGAAAGTGATCACGGAAAACCGGGGTTCGCGGGCGCTCCATCCCCGCATCTACATCACGGATGCCGACGGCAAGATGCGGGACGAGTACAACCTGCCTACCGGCGCACATCTGCACGCAACAGAGTACACGGACCTGAAAAACACCGAACGGACCCAGGTGCAGCCCGGCGCGGTCCTCGCGCGCATTCCGCGCTCCATCGGTAGAACCCGGGATATTACGGGCGGCCTGCCGCGCGTCGCAGAACTCTTCGAAGCGCGCCGGCCCCGCGATCCCGCCACGGTGGCGAAGGTGGACGGCGTCGTGAAAGTCGCCGGCATCGTCCGGCGCTCTCACCGCCTCCTCGTGCGCGCCGACGATGGGTCGGAACAGGAATACCTGATCCCCCAGGGACGGCATCTCAGCGTCCGTGACGGCGACCGGGTGCATGCGGGCGAACCCCTGTCCGAAGGTTCGATCGACCCCCACGACATACTCGAGATTCAGGGGGTGAA
Source organism: bacterium (assembly GCA_965225915.1). GTDB lineage: Bacteria > JAAXHH01 > JAAXHH01 > JAAXHH01 > JAAXHH01 > JAAXHH01. Next base: position 2,164,252 of record OZ245326.1, on the reverse strand, counting down.
CGCCGTACAGGAATACCTGGTCAACCAGATCCAGGAAGTGTATCGCATGCAGGGTGTGAGCATCAACGACAAGCACGTGGAGGTCATCGTGCGCCAAATGCTTCAGAAGGTCACGGTCGACGACCCGGGCGACACGGAGTTTCTCAAGGGCGAAGCCGTCGACCGCAACCGGTTCCAGTCGGAAAACGACCGTGTGCTTCGCGAGGGTGGCGACCCGGCGACGAACCAGCCGTTGCTGCTAGGCATCGCCAAGGCGGCCCTCAGCACCGAGAGCTTTGTCTCCGCCGCGGCCTTCCAGGAGACCACCCGCGTGCTGACGGAAGCGGCCATACAGGGCAAGAGAGATTTACTGCTCGGTCTGAAGGAAAACGTCATCATGGGTCACCTGATTCCCGCCGGCACCGGTCTCGACAGGTACCGCCAGTTGCGGCTTGTCGACGAAAAGGGCAAAGAGATCGAGGCGCCGACCGTGGAAGTGAAACCCTTCTTCGACCCGGAATCGGTGAACGGGGATGCCAAGACCGAATCGCTTCCGAAAGTGGCCGAGGCCGAATCGCCGCCCGTGAAAACGGATTAACGGCGGCGGACGAATCCGGTAATCGGGCGTCGTCAGAACCGGAGCGCGGCGCCGCTCGGATATTTTGAAAAAAGCTTGACACGATAGACGGACCTATGTAAATTGTTCCACCTGTGGCTTTTGAGAAAAAGCCGTTTTGTTTGACCTTTTAAGACCCGCGCTGCAATGACTGAGCCGGGTCCGTGCACCAGGGGAAGGTTAGGCTGAAATGCCAACAATCAGTCAACTGATTCGTCACGGTCGGAAAAAGGCGCAGAGGAAAACGAAATCACCCGCGTTGCGCGGAAGTCCCCAGAAGCGGGGGAACTGCCTCCAGGTGAAAACGCAGACGCCCAAGAAGCCGAATTCGGCGTTAAGGAAAATCGCCCGTGTCCGCCTGATGAACGGCATCGAGGCCACCTGCTATATTCCGGGTGAAAGCCACAACTTGCAGGAGCACAACATCGTGCTGGTTCGGGGCGGCCGTGTGAAGGATCTGCCCGGCGTACGCTACCACATCATCCGCGGGGCGCTAGACGCCAGCGGTGTACCCAACAGGCGCAACAGCCGGTCGAAATACGGAACCAAGAAACCCAAGTAGTCTGAAGACAATCTTTGAGGGATGACTGGGAGAACGAGATGGCGAGAAGGAAAGAAGTCGTAAGACGGGAACCGGAACCGGACTGGAAGTACAACAGCGTACTGGTGTCCAAGTTCATCAACGGGCTGATGCGCAAGGGGAAGAAGAGCATCGCGGAACGCATTTTCTACCAGGCCCTCGATCTGATTGAAGAACGGACTAGCCAGGAACCTCTTCCCGTGTTCGAGAAGGCGATCAAGATTGTCGGACCCGTCGTTCATGTCAAATCCCGCCGGGTGGGTGGTTCGACCTACCAGATTCCCGTGGAAGTCCGGGCAGACCAGCAACGGGCTATGGCGATTCGTTGGATCATCGTCGCGGCACGAGCCCGTTCTGAAAAAAACATGTTCGAGTGTCTGGCCGGTGAGTTTACCGCCGCTGCCAAGGGAGAAGGCGCCGCCGTTCGCCGCAAGGAAGAAACCTACAGGATGGCGGAAGCGAACCGGGCCTTCGCCCATTACAGGTGGTAAGCGCGTTTAGGTATTACGTGTCGAAACAGTAAAACGGATCATCCCTCGCGATGATCCGTACTTTATGAGGTGCATAGCGCAGTGACAGAAGCAACGATCAGAACGAAAGCGAAAATGACCACGGAATCCCAAAAGCATCCTTCCGAATCGAACCTGGAAAAGACCCGGAATATCGGGATCATGGCCCATATCGACGCGGGGAAGACGACCACGACGGAACGTATTCTCTACTATACGGGACGCGTGCGTAGAATGGGCGAGGTCCACGACGGCGCCGCGACCATGGACTGGATGGACCAGGAACGCGAACGGGGCATTACAATCACATCCGCGGCCACGACCTCCTTCTGGCGTGACCACCGGATCAATATTATCGATACGCCTGGTCACGTTGATTTCACTGTTGAAGTAGAACGATCGCTGCGAGTGCTTGACGGCGCCGTGGCGATTTTTTGTGCCGTGGGCGGCGTCGAGCCGCAGTCCGAGACCGTATGGCGGCAGGCCGACAAGTATGGCGTCCCCCGTTTAGCCTACGTGAACAAGATCGACCGCGTGGGCGCGGACTTCCACCAGGTCGTCTCCATGATTCACGAACGGCTGGGAGCCAACGCCATCCCGATCCAGTTGCCCGTCGGCACCGGAGATCTGTTTACAGGATCCATCGACCTGATCACGATGAAGGCCCGCAGCTACCACGAAGACAACATGGGAGCCACCTTCGACGAGCACGATATCCCGAATGACCTGGCCAAGTACGCCGTGGAGCACCGAAACAAATTGATCGAGAGCCTCGCCGAAGTCGACGAGGAACTGATGGAAATCTACCTGTCCGGCGAGGAACCAACGGTTTCGGAACTGCAGGCCGCCATACGCCGGGCCACTCTTTCCGTCAGCCTGATCCCCGTCCTGGTCGGTTCGTCGTTCCGCAACAAGGGCGTACAGGCGCTGCTCGACGCGGTGGTCGATTACCTGCCTTCGCCCCAGGACGTACCGCCCGTAACGGGAAAGAACACGCTGACCGGCGAACTGGAGACTCGTGAAAGCCGGCCCGATGCGCCGCTTTCCGGTGTGGCCTTCAAGATCATGACGGACCCCCACGTCGGCAAGCTGGCGTTCTACCGGATCTATTCCGGCTCGCTGCCCGCAGGCTGTTACGTGCTGAATACCCGGACCAACCGGCGCGAAAGAATCAGCCGAATCCTTCAGATGCATGCCAACAAGCGAGAGCCGCTCAAGGTCGCCGAAGCAGGCGACATCGTGGCCCTGGTGGGGGTCAAGGACGTGGTGACGGGTGATACCCTCTGCGATCCGGAATGGCCCATCGCCCTCGAAGCGATGGAGTTTCCCAAGCCGGTGATGTCCGTAGCGGTCGAACCCAGGACCCGGGCCGACGAAGAAAAGCTAATCCAGTCCCTCCAGAAACTCTCCGAAGAAGATCCCACCTTCCGCGTACATACCGACGAAGAAACCAGCCAGTTGATCATTTCAGGCATGGGTGAATTGCACCTTGAGATCCTGGTAGATCGAATGCTGAGAGAATTCCGCGTGGAAGCGAACGTGGGACGTCCCCAGGTAGCTTACCGGGAAACCATAGGCAAGACTGTGAAAAGCGAAGGCCGTTTCGTGCGGCAGTCGGGCGGACGCGGACAGTTCGGACACGTATGGCTTGAAATGGAACCCCTGGAGGCAGGGGACGGCGTCGAATTTGTAAACGGCGTTGTCGGGGGTGTCATCCCACGGGAATTCATCTCTTCCGTCGAAGCCGGCGTGAAGGAAGCCGCCCACAACGGCGTACTCGCCGGATACACGGTGCAGGGCGTAAAAGTCACCCTGTACGACGGTTCCTATCACGAAGTCGATTCGTCCGAAATAGCCTTCAAGGTGGCGGCTTCCATGGCGTTTCAGGACGGCATGCGCAAGGCCAATCCCGCGCTGCTGGAACCGGTCATGGCCGTGGAAGTGGTGGTCCCCAGCGAATATGTTGGCGCCGTGGTCGGCGATCTGAACTCGCGCAGGGGGCGCATCGGAGGGATCATTCCCCGGACGGACGCGCAAGTGGTGGCAGTCACCGTTCCCCTGAGTGAGATGTTCGGTTACTCGACAGCGTTGCGTTCCGCCACACAGGGACGAGCCGTGTCCACCATGCAGTTCTCGCACTACGCGGAAGTACCCGATAGCGTCAGACAGGAAATCCTGGAAAAGATTCGCGGCGGAGCTTAACGGTTCATTATCTGGAGGGATCTGCAGCATGTCGAAGGAGAGATTTGAGCGTACGAAGCCCCACGTGAACATCGGCACGATCGGTCACGTGGACCATGGCAAGACGACATTGACGGCGGCCATCACCAAGGTCCTTGCCGAGAAGGGACTGGCCAAGTTCAGTGATTACGATGATATCGACAACGCGCCCGAGGAGAAGGAGCGCGGCGTCACCATCAACGTCCACCACGCCGAGTACGAGACCTTGAAGCGGCACTACGCCCACGTGGACTGTCCCGGCCATGCCGACTACATCAAGAACATGATCACCGGGGCCGCCCAGATGGACGGCGCCATCCTCGTGGTCTCCGCCGCAGACGGGCCCATGCCCCAGACCCGGGAGCACATCCTCCTGGCCAGGCAGGTCAACGTGCCCGCCATCGTCGTCTTCCTCAACAAGTGCGACCAGGTCGACGACGAGGAACTCCTCGAACTCGTCGAGCTCGAGGTCCGGGAGCTGTTGTCCTCTTACGACTTCCCCGGCGACGACATCCCCGTGGTGCGCGGCAGCGCTCTACTGGCCCTGGAATCCGAGACCGGTTCCGGCGACAACAAGCCTATCGGCGAGCTCATGGATACCGTCGACGACTACATCCCCACACCGGTCCGCGACGAGGACCGGCCCTTCCTCATGCCCGTGGAGGACGTCTTCTCCATTACCGGGCGGGGGACCGTGGGCACCGGACGCGTGGAAAGCGGCATCATCAACAAGAACGACGAGGTGGAGATCATCGGCATCAAGGACACCCGAAAGACCGTCGTCACCGACATCGAGATGTTCCGCAAGTTCTTAGACGACGCCAGGGCGGGAGACAACGTGGGACTGCTGTTGCGAGGCGTCGACAAGGAATCCCTCGAACGCGGACAGGTGGTCGCCAAGCCCGGCTCCATCAAGCCCCATACCAGGTTCAAGGCGCAGGTATACGTCCTCAAGCAGGAAGAAGGTGGAAGGCATACTCCCTTCTTCAACAACTACCGGCCCCAGTTCTACTTCCGCACCACGGACGTTACTGGGTCGGTGAGCTTGCCTTCGGACGTAGAGATGGTGATGCCCGGCGATAACGTCGACATGGAAGTCAAACTCATGCAGCCCATCGCCATGGACAAGGAACTGAGGTTCGCCATCAGAGAGGGCGGACGCACAGTAGGCGCGGGCGTCGTCATTGAGATAATCGAGTAACACGGGAGAAGGAGGCCGTCATGGCCGATCAGACGGACCAGAAGATCAGGATCAGATTGAAGGCTTACGATCACGCAATGCTGGACAAATCCGCCAGGGATATTACCCAGGCGGCACAGCGGGCCGGTGCCAGAGTCATGGGACCGATACCACTGCCGACGAAACGAACAGTGTATACCGTCCTGCGCTCTCCGTTTATCGACAAGAAATCGCGGGAACAGTTCGAAACGCGTGTACACAAGCGTCTGATCGATATCTATGACACGTCCCAGCAGACTGTGGACGCGCTCCTCAAGCTGGATCTGCCCGCTGGCGTGGATGTGGAAATCAGGGTGTAGGAGTCTCGATGATGCATGGCCTTATAGGCAGGAAAATTGGGATGAGCCAGGTCTTTGCCGAGAACGGGGATGCGATACCGGTCACGGTGCTCGAAGCGGGACCATGTTATATCACCCAGGTGAAGACGCTGGACAGGGATGGTTATCAGGCGGCACAGATCGGGTTTGCACCGAAAAAGGAGAAGCAGACCACCAGGCCGTTGCAGGGCCATTTCAAGAAGGCGGGCATCGATCCCCAACGGATCCTTCGCGAAGTCGAGGTGGATGATATAGAGGCGTGCGAACTCGGTCAGGTAATCGGCGCCGACCTATTCAAGACCGGCGAACTGGTGGACGTGATGGGTTTTCACAAGGGACGGGGATTCCAGGGCGTCGTGAAACGCCACGGTTTCCGGGGCGGTAAAACGACCCGGGGACAGAGCGACCGCGTGCGCCACCCTGGATCGATTGGACAGAGCTCGTCGCCCTCCCGGGTTTTCAAGGGAACCCGCATGGGCGGCCGGATGGGAAACAAGCGCATGACGGTCAAGAACCTACAGGTGGTCGGCGTCGACGCCGAGAAGAACATCCTCCTGGTAAAGGGAGCGGTTCCGGGCCACAGGAATAGTTACGTTCTGATCAACCGGGCCGAATAACGATCGGCGCGGGACCTGGAAGGCGCGATGGGAGAAATCATGCCGGTAGCAAGATTGTTTAACAGCGACGGGACGGAGCAGGGCCAGATCGATCTGGAAGAATCGGTCTTTGGCATATCCGCCAATGCGCACGCCATGTACGAAGCGGAGAAAATGTACCGAGCCAACCAGCGACAGGGTACGGCCAGTGCACAAACTCGCTCGGAAGTGTCCTACACCGGAAAGAAGTCCTACCGGCAGAAGGGCCTGGGCCGCGCACGCATGGGTTCCCGAGGTTCCCCGGTTCGCATCGGGGGAGGGAGGGCACACGGACCGAAGCCCCGCAGCTACCGTTACGAAATTCCGAAGAAAGTGCGGCGCCTCGCGCTGAAGTCCGTGCTTTCGACCCGGGCGCAGAGCGGTTCGGTGCTCGTCATAGAGGCGCTCGAGTTCGACGCGCCCAAGACCCGGCGAATGGTTTCCGTGCTGTCGAACATGAATGTGAGCGACGGGAAGTGCCTGGTCCTTATGGACCGCAGCGACGAGGACGTGTACAAATCCTGTCGGAACATTGCCGATGTGCACATTAACGTAGCCACGGATACCCACGTGCATGAGATTCTGCGCAGCGACTACCTCATCTTTACCCGAGAAGGGTTGAAGCAGGTTGAGGAGGCGTTGAAATCATGACGAAAGATCCACGCGCCATCATTGCGCGCCCCTTGGTAACGGAGAAGAACCACGTGCTTCAGGAAGCGGAGAACAAGTACGTGTTCGAAGTGGCCAGGGATGTTAACAAACTGGAAATCAAGCATGCCATCGAGGAGATCTTCGACGTGCGGGTCGAGTCCGTGCGCACGCTACGCGTGAAGGGCAAGGTGAAGCGCCTCGGCCGTTTCGAAGGACGCCGGCCCGACTGGAAAAAGGCCATCGTGAAACTCGTCGATGGCGATGTCATAGACCTCTACACGGGAACCTGATACCCCGTTCACGTCAGGAAGAGAAAAGCATGGCAGTTCGGACATTTCGACCCAAAACACCCGGGCAGCGGTTCAAGACCGTGTCCTCTTTCAAGGAAATCACGAAGGAGACGCCGGAATCCACGTTGATCCGTCCCCTGAAGAAGTCGGGCGGCCGGAACAACCTGGGACGCATGACCGCCCGCCACCGCGGCGGCGGCCACAAACGGCGTTACCGTGTAATCGACTTCCGGCGCGACAAGACCGGGATCCCGGCCAAGGTCCATTCCATCGAATACGACCCTAATCGTTCGGCGCGCATCGCGCTGCTTTATTACGCGGATGGCGAGAAACGCTATATTCTCGCGCCGCTCGGCCTGTCGGTGGGGCATACGGTGATGGCCGGCAGCAAGTCGGAAATCCGGAGCGGCAACCATATGCCGCTGGATGACATTCCGCTGGGAACCACACTGCACAACATCGAACTTACGCCCGGCCGCGGCGGCCAACTCGTGCGGTCCGCCGGAGGATCCGCCCAGCTGATGTCTCGGGACGGCGGCTTTGCCCAGTTGCGCCTGCCTTCCGGCGAGATCCGCCGGGTGCACAGTGCGTGTTCCGCGACGATCGGCCAGGTGGGCAACACGGATCATGAAAACATTACGCTCGGCAAGGCCGGGCGCGCCCGCTGGCTGGGACGGCGCGGCTATTCACGCGGTGTGGCGAAGAACCCCGTGGATCACCCCATGGGCGGAGGAGAAGGAAAGAGTTCGGGGGGACGGCACCCCGTGTCGCCATGGGGAAAGAAAACCAAGGGCTTGCGTACGCGTAATAAGAACAAGAAGTCAAGCACGCTTATCGTCAAGCGGCGTAAATAAGCGACAGATTATCGCGGGAGGCGATGATGGCTCGTTCAATAAAAAAAGGGCCGTACATAGACAGCAACGTCAAGAAGAAGATTGACGAACTAAATCGAACCGGCGAGAAACGGGTGGTGCGCACGTGGGCCCGTGCATGCACGATCACGCCGGATTTCGTTGGCCACACCCTGGCTATTCACAACGGCAACAAGTTCATCCCGGTCTATATCTCGGAGAACATGGTGGGTCACAAGCTGGGTGAATTCGCGCCGACGCGCACTTACCGGGGGCACAGCGGCCGCGTTACGGAACGGTCTACTTCGCTGAAGTAGTCAGACTTTTGAACAGGGGAGAGCATAGCGATGGAAGCCCGTGCAACGGCGCGGCAGGTTCGAGGGTCCGCACGCAAGATACGCCAGGTGGCGGACATGATCCGCGGCCGGTCCGTGCAGGAAGCCCTGAACATACTGCAATTCGTACCCAAGGCGTGTGCCAGGCCGGTGGAAAAAACCGTACGCTCCGCGGCGGCGAACGCCATGAACGTGGACGACGAACATACAGTGGATATCGAAGATCTGAAGATCAAGACCGTTTTTGTCGACGGTGGACCGGTAATGAAGCGCATCCATTACGGACCACGAGGCAGCGCGTCCACGATCCGGAAACGCACCAGCCATATTACCGTGGTGGTCGCGGACTAGCCATACATCAAGGGGTACCTGTCAACAGGAGTTAACGACGTGGGTCAGAAAACACATCCGATCGGTTTTCGTCTTGGCGTGATCAAGACCTGGCAGTCCAACTGGTATTCCGACAAGAACATGGCGGAACTTCTCCAAGAAGACCTGATGATCCGTCGCTACGTCAAGAGCCGCCTCTCGCGGGCCGGTATCTCCAAGGTTGAAATCGAACGGGCGCCGAAAAAAGCCACTATTGCCATTCATACGGCCCGGCCCGGCATCGTGATCGGCCGCAAGGGCGCCGAGGTGGATAAACTCAGGGACGAGCTCCAGCACCTGACAAAAAAAGAAGTATACATCAACATACAGGAAATCCGCCGTCCGGAACTCGACGCCCAGCTTATCGGCGACAGCATAGCGAGGCAGATCGAAGGGCGGATCAGTTTCAGAAGAGCCATGAAGAAGTCCATAACCGCAGCCATGCGCATGGGCGCCGAAGGCATCAAGATCACCTGCGGAGGCCGGCTCGGTGGTGCGGAAATATCCCGGTCTGAAACCTTTAACGACGGACGGGTTCCGCTGCACACACTCCGGGCGGACATAGACTACGCCCAGTCCACAGCCCATACCACCCACGGGTGCATCGGGATCAAGGTGTGGATCTGCAAGGGCGAGATCATCAAGGGCGAAGAAGCCGGCGCGGGACGGGAATCAACGTTGTAGGACTGTCTTGTTATTCGTGTCGGTTTCAAGGATACGGGGACTTTTTGAGGAGATATTGCGATGTTAATGCCCAAGCGATTGAAATACCGTAAGCAACAGCGCGGCCGCATGAGGGGCAAGGCGATGCGTGGCGCTACGCTGGAATTCGGCGATTACGGTATACAAGCGCTTGAACCCGGCTGGATCACCAACCGGCAGATCGAAGCGGCCCGTATCGCGATGGTCCACCATATGCGGCGCGGCGGCAAGGTGTGGATCCGCATCTTTCCCGATAAAGTACTTACGGAAAAACCCGCAGAAACGCGCATGGGCAAAGGAAAGGGCAATCCCGAACACTGGGTCGCCGTGGTGAAGCCGGGACGTATCCTCTTCGAATTGAGGGGCGTAGCCTCAGAGATGGCCAGGGAATCCATTCAGCTGGCCCAGCAGAAGCTGTCGGTCAAGACCCGTCTGGTAGTCCGTGAAGATCTCATGTAGGCCTCTGTTCTCGAGGAAGGGAAGCGATGAAACTGCACGAGCTTCGGCAATTAACCGAAACGGAACTGCATGATCGGGTGACCGAATTGAGGGAAGAAATATTCAACCTGAACTTTCAGAAGGCGACACGGCAGATGGCGGATGCGAAGCGCATATCGACATCCCGCCGGGAAATCGCCCGGATTCTCACGCTTCTGCACGAGGATGAACTCAGTATTCGTTCCATCCGTGCAGCGAGCGATCAGAACCGGGGCGACGGACAGGGTGATCCGGGAGAAGAAGCATGAAGGAGCGGGGACACAGAAAGAACCGCGTGGGGCGCGTGCTCAGCAACAAGATGGAAAAGACCATTACCATCGCCGTGGAGCGGACGGTGAAGCATCCCTTCTACGGCAGGTACGTGCGACGCACTACCAAGCTGACGGTCCACGACGAAGAACAGACGTGCCGGATCGGCGACATGGTCCGGGTGACTGAAACGCGTCCTTTGAGCAAGAACAAGCGCTGGCGGCTGACTGAAGTCATCCAGCGCGCGGAACAGGTTTAGTTTTCCAGCGGCAGACTGGAAAGCGACAAACAGGATAAATCCAAGATGATTCAAGAATACACCTGGCTGAATGTTGCCGACAACACGGGTGCCCGACAGGTCCGCTGCATCAAGGTCCTGGGCGGTACCGGGCGGCGATACGCCAGCTTGGGGGATCGATTCGTGGCATCGGTGAAGGAAGCCTCTCCCGGCGGTTCGGTAAAGAAGGGCGAAGTAGTACAGGCCGTGGTCGTGCGTGTGCGCAAGGAAGTGCGACGCCGCGACGGATCCTATATCAGATTCGACGAGAACGCGGCCGTTCTGATCGATGTGCAGGGCGAACCGCGGGGTACGCGCATATTCGGTCCCGTCGCCCGGGAACTGCGCGAACGGGAATACACCCGCATCGTTTCACTCGCGCCTGAGGTCCTCTAAGGTCCGCGTAACCGCCGAATGGGAAGGAGTAGTCGGATGCACGTAAAGAAGGGCGATACCGTGGTGGTTCTCACCGGCGCTACCCGGGGCAAGACCGGAAGAGTATTGAAGGTTCTGCCTGAGAAGAACAGGGTGATCGTGGAAGGCCTGAATTTCGTTACGCGCCATACGCGACCCACGCAGACCAATCCGCAGGGCGGCCGTCTCGAAAAAGAGGCCCCCATGCATGCATCCAACGTTAAAGTGATCGCCGAGGGATAACAGGAATACGAGCATGGCAAGATTGAAAGATACATTCAACAGCGAGATCAAACCCGCCCTCGTTCAGCAATTCGGCTACGGCAATATCATGCAGGTGCCGCGTATTGAAAAAGTGGTCCTGAACATGGGCGTGGGCGAGGCATCTCAGAATGCCAGCCTGCTGGACAGCGCGGTTTCGGAATTGACGGCGATCACCGGCCAGAAAGCAGTGGTGACCCGTGCCAAGAAGGCCATTTCGAACTTCAAGATCAGGGAAGGCATGCCCGTCGGTTGCCGGGTAACCCTCCGGGGAACACGCATGTACGAGTTTCTCGATCGTTTGATCAACGTGGCGATACCCCGCATTCGCGACTTTCGCGGCGTGTCGACGCGTTCTTTCGACGGCCGGGGCAACTACACCTTCGGGTTGACCGAACAGACCATCTTTCCGGAGATCGACTACGACAGGGTCGATCTGTTCCGGGGCATGGATATCACGATCGTAACCTCGGCGGGTACCGACGAAGAAAGTGCGGAGTTGCTCAGGCACCTCGGCATGCCGTTCAGGGATCAGCCTGTGTAAGGTCCGGCCGTTTCGAGTCGGACATCGGAAACATCGAGAGGGGGACGAATGGCCAAGAAGTCATTAATCGCGAAAGCGAAAAGAAAACCGAAATACAAGGTGCGCGCGTACAGCCGCTGCAGGCAGTGCGGACGTCCCCGCGCCTACATGCGCCGCTTCGGGATCTGTCGCATCTGTTTCCGGACGCTGGCCCTGCAGGGCGAGATTCCGGGAGTGACTAAGGCCAGTTGGTAGTAAAACGGGGCCGTTTCTCAGGGAGAACTGCAAGATGTCAATGACAGATCCGATCGCGGACATGTTGACCCGTGTACGCAATGCGTGCCAGGCGAAGCATCCGAGGGTCGAGATGCCGGCTTCAAAGGTGAAGGCGGAGATCGCCCGTATACTGCTGAACCACAGGTTCATCAGCCATTATACCCAGGTGGAAGACGGAAAACAGGGAATCATCCGGATATACCTCAAGTACGGCCCTGTGGGAGAATCGATCATTTCCACGTTCAAGCGCATCAGCAAGCCGGGCCGGCGGGTGTACGTCAAGGCGGATCGGCTGCCCAGGGTACTGAACGGACTCGGCATGGCCATACTGAGCACGCCCAAGGGTATCGTCACGGACCGCGAAGCGCGTCAGTTGAATACGGGCGGCGAAGTGTTGTGTTACGTCTGGTAGTCCGGAATACACGAAGGAGTCGGGGTGTCACGAATAGGTAAACTTCCGATTGCGATCCCGGACGGGGTCCAAGTCTCGATAAATGACCGATCCATCAAGGTGAAGGGTCCGAAAGGCGAGCTTTCCCATCGGATTTCCGGCCAGATCAGCGCCGTCCTGGAAGACGGCCACCTGCTGGTGGGACGTCAAAATGAATCCAGGCAGTCACGCGCCCTGCACGGCCTGAACCGTTCATTGATCGCCAACATGGTGGAAGGCGTCGTCAACGGATTCGACAGGACGCTCGAAATCATCGGCGTGGGCTACCGGGCGGAACTGAAAGGCAAGAACCTGACGCTCAGCCTGGGTTATTCACACCCCGTGATCTTCCAAACACCTCCGGACGTTGACCTTGAGGTCACCGGCGGTAACCGGATTACGGTCAGGGGCATCGACAAGCAACTCGTAGGCCAGGTAGCCGCGGTGATCCGGTCGTTCAAGAAACCGGAACCTTACAAAGGCAAGGGCATACGGTACGACGACGAACAGGTACGCAGGAAAGCCGGCAAAACCGGTGCCTGACGGGAGACTGGTTAAGTTACATGTCCAAGAAAACACTACAGAGAGCCAGAATGCGGCAGGTTCGCCATCGCCGCGTAAGAAAATCCATTCGGGGCGATGCGGCCCGGCCGCGGTTAAACGTGTTCCGGAGTCTCAAGCACATCTACGCCCAGGTCATCGACGACGCGGAGGGCACCACGTTGCTTTCCCTCTCCACCAAAACACCCGAGATCAGGGCGAAACTGGAGTCGGGCATGGACCGGAAGGCGCAGAGCAGGCTCGTGGGCCAGGTGCTGGGAGAGAAGATGAAGGAGCAGGGCGTGTCGACCGTAACCTTCGACCGTGGCGGGTACCGGTATCACGGCCGAGTGAAGGAGCTTGCGGACGGCGTGCGCGAAAGCGGACTGAAGTTCTGAAACCGCGCTGCGCGTCGATGCGTCCAGCGTATCATTACTGATGAAGGGAGTCGACATTGCCGAGAATCAATCCCGATGAATTCGATCTGTCGTCGGAACGTCTGGTCGATATCAACCGGGTTGCCAAGGTGGTCAAGGGCGGTCGCACGTTCAGCTTCAACGCGTTGATCGCGGTGGGCGACGGAAACGGTCACGTGGGCCTGGGCATGGGCAAGGCCAAGGAACTATCCGAGGCGATTCGCAAGGCCACGGAAACAGCCCGGAAGCACCTGCACAGGATACCGGTGGTTAACGGCACGATCCCGCACGACGTCCTCGGTAGGTTCAGCGCGGCGAAGGTGATCCTTAAACCGGCGTCGCCCGGTACAGGCGTTATCGCCGGCGATGCCGCCCGAGCGGTGCTGGAATCGGCTGGCATTCACAACATCCTTACGAAGTCGATCGGTTCCTCGAATCCGTACAACGTGGCCAAGGCTACTTTGCAGGGACTGCTCGACCTGAAGGTGGCATCGGAGCTCGCCGACGTTCGCAACGTGGATATCAAAGCATTGAAAGGGTAGCTTTTATGGCGACGCGCCTGCGTATTACTCAGAGAAAGAGCGCTATAGGCAGACACCGGCGGCAGAAACAGACCCTGGAAGCGCTGGGCATTCGACGGTTGCATCATAGCGCCGTTCATAACGATACGCCCCAGATTCAGGGTATGATCGCCCGCGTCGGCCATTTGGTGGAAGTGGAAGAGATCACGACGGTTGACGAATAGTCGGCGGCGTGTCATGAAGAAAGGAACACGGCTGTTATGAATGTCGGCAGTTTGAAACACGCCTCCGGCGCGGTGCGCAAGGTCAAGCGATTGGGTCGCGGACCCGGTTCCGGCACGGGCAAGACCTCCGGAAGGGGGCACAAGGGTCAACGTTCCAGATCGGGCAAGAAGATCCATCCTTCCTTCGAAGGCGGGCAGATGCGCCTCATGCGCCGGCTGCCCAAGCGGGGATTCACCAACCTGTTCCGCAAGACCTACCAGATCGTCAACCTGCGGGACCTTGAAGGATGGGACGAAGAGACGTTCGTGGACGCCGGTTCGCTGGCGGACCGGCACCTGATCCGGAAATCCTCGGACCCGGTCAAGATACTCGGCGAAGGCGAGGTCGACCGGCCCATGAAAGTAAGCGTCCACAAGGTTAGCGAAACGGCGCGGCAGAAAATCGAGGCGGTGGGAGGTTCGGTCGAGGTGATCTCCGGATGATCGAAAGTTTTCAGAATGTATTCCGGATTCCGGAATTACGGCGGCGCATCATTTTCACCCTCAGCCTGCTCGCGGTCTACCGAATCGGCGGCCAGATTCCAACGCCGGGTATCGATCACGACGTACTGAGCGCCTTCTTCAGCCAGATGGGCGGGACCATATTCGGTCTGTACAACATGTTCGTGGGCGGCGCCTTCGAGCGTGCGACCATATTCGCCCTCGGCGTGATGCCCTATATCAGCGCGTCCATTATTCTGCAGCTGCTGGGGTCCATGTGGCCTTACCTGCAGAAACTCCAGAAGGAGGGACAGGAAGGGCAGAAGAAGATCAACCAGTACACGCGCTACGGCACCGTGTTGCTGTCGATGGTACAGGCCCTCGGCATCAGTTACTGGCTCCAGGACATCCGGGACGAGGTAGGTCGTTCCGCCGTCGTCGATCCGGGAGCGGGATTTATATTCGTCACAGTCGTGACGATGACCACCGGTACCATCTTCCTGATGTGGCTGGGAGAACAGATCCAGGAACGGGGCATCGGAAACGGCATATCGCTGATCATCTTCGTCGGCATTATCGCCCAGTTCCCCATAGCGGCCATGAGCGAATTCGACGCGGTGATGAACGGGCTGCGCAGCGGTCTCGTCGAGATCTTCATCGTGGCCGTGTGGATCCTGATCATCGCTTCGGTGGTGCTTATCACGCAGGGACAACGGAGGATCACGGTACAGTATCCAAGGCGCGTGGTCGGACGCAAGGTGTACGGCGGGCAGAGCACACATCTGCCGCTGCGCGTGAACGCCGCCGGCGTGATGCCCATTATATTTGCACAATCGATCATGTTCGTTCCGGGAACGTTTTCGAGCTTCTTTCCGAACATGGCCGTGTTTCAAACCATGGTCGAATGGTTTCAGCCCGGCGCGTTCATATACAACGCCCTGTATGGCCTGTTGATCGTGTTCTTCACATATTTCTATACGTCCATCATATTCAACCCCGTAGACGTGGCGGACAACATGAAACGTGTCGGCGGGTTCATCCCGGGGATTCGGCCCGGCAAGAGAACGGCGGACTATCTCGATCACATACTGACACGCATTACTTTGCCCGGCTCGGTTTTTCTGGCGATTATCGCCATCGTGCCGTTTCTCATCATCCGAAGCATGAACGTCTCTCTGAGCGCATCCTCGTTCTTCGGCGGCACCGCCCTGCTGATCGTGGTGGGCGTCGCCCTGGATACGCTACAGCAAATCGAGTCGCATCTCGTGTCCCGCCACTACGAGGGATTCATGAAACGTGGACGCGTACGCGGACGTGCAGGATAAAGCTTCGGAACGTCCGTTCCAGGCGTCTACCGGCGATTTGACGTCAGGTGAGTAGGGTTATGCGACTGATTCTTCTTGGAACGCCGGGGGCAGGTAAAGGCGAGCAGGCTACGAGACTGTCGAAGAAGTTTGACATACCGCACATATCAACGGGTGAACTGTTGCGGCGGGAGATGGAGGAAGGAACACCGGTCGGGCGCAGAATATCGGAATTTGTGAACAAGGGCGAACTGGTCTCGGATGAAATCACCCAGGCCATACTGGAAGATCGAGTGCGGGAAGCCGATTGCGCGCCCGGGTTCATACTGGATGGCTTCCCCAGGAACCTGAACCAGGCCGAATTCTTAAAAGGTGCCCTTCAGCGCATGAAAGCGTCCGTGGACGTGGTGCTCAACATCGAAGTGCCCGACAGTATGGTGATTGACCGCCTGACTTACAGGAATCGAAAGGACGACACGCCGGAGACTATCCGGCACAGACTGAAAGTCTACAGGAAGGTCACGGCGCCGCTCGTCGATTACTATGACAGGGCGGGCATTTTGAAGCGGATCGACGGTGATGGTTCGCTGGAGGAAGTAACGCAACGTATTCTGACGAGTCTGGCTCGGACGACTTAAACGGGGCCGGACAGCCGACCACGGTCGTCGTCGTATCCAGGCGCGGCTGAATGGTGAAAGGTTAATTCGCATGCCGAAAGAGCCCCCGGTACAAGTGGAAGGTACGGTGGTGGAGCCATTACCCAATGCGTCGTTTCGCGTTGAGCTGGAGAACGGCCATAGGGTCCTGGCACATATATCCGGCAAGGTGCGTATGCACTTCATAAAAATCCTGCCGGGCGACAAGGTGACGGTGGAGTTGTCGCCCTACGATCTGACGCGTGGCAGGATTACGTATCGTTACAAGTAAACCTGGGATCGACTGCATCCGGGATCCGGTTGTAAACGGAAACAGGGTAAGACTGGAAACAGCCCGAAACTGAGGATCAGAAGATGAAAGTACGCGCTTCGGTTAAAAAAATCTGTGAACACTGCAAAGTCATCCGCCGCAGAGGCGTCGTGCGAGTGCTTTGTCGGAACCCACGCCACAAACAGCGGCAGGGATAGCAACGACTCGTTGCCAAGGAGGGAATGGTGGCACGTATTTCCGGTATCGATCTGCCCCGCGACAAACGCGTGGAGATCGGCATCACCTACATATTCGGTATAGGACTTACAACCGCCCGCAAGGTGCTAGAAGCGACCGGTATCGATCCGGAAACCCGCGTAAGGGACCTGACCGACCGGGAGATTACGAAGCTTCGCCAGAGCATCGAAAACGATTATCAGGTTGAAGGCGCGTTGCGTAGCGATATCACGTTCAATATCCGCCGTTTGATGGATATCGGGTGTTACCGGGGCTTGCGGCATCGCCGAGGGTTGCCGGTTCGGGGGCAGCGGACCCGTACCAATGCCCGTATACGAAAGGGACCGCGCCGCTCGATTGGCGCGAAGCGTAAGAAGGTTTAGTACCTAACTTTATTCCGTGGAGGTAGAAGGTTGGCTAATGCTACGCGAAGCCGCGCCCGCAGGCGCGACCGGCACGTGGATTCCATCGGCGTTGCCCATATCAAGGCGACGTTCAACAATACGATCGTTACCCTCGCCGACCTGCAGGGGCACACGATCAGCTGGTCAAGCGGCGGCAAGGGGGGCACGTTCCGGAACTCTCGGAAAAGTACGCCTTTTGCTGCGCAGATCGCAGCGGAATCTGCGGCCAAGGAAGCCATAGAACTGGGGTTGAAACGCGTTGAGGTCTGGGTGAAGGGTCCCGGCGCGGGTCGCGAATCGGCCATACGAGCGCTGCAGGCTGCGGGCCTCGAAATATCCGCTATCAAGGACGTTACACCTATTCCCCACAACGGATGCCGACCTCCGAAAAGACGTCGCGTCTGATCGTGAAACACCGGGCGGACGCCAGGGGGCGGAAGCTGGCCAGCGTTTGTTGCCCGGGTCGTGCGTGTTAGGAGCATATATGTCTCGTTATACGGATGCCAACTGTCGCATATGTCGACGTGAAGGCGTTAAGTTGTTTTTGAAAGGCGATCGATGCTTTTCCGAGAAATGCGCGGTGGACCGCCGTGCCTTTCCACCGGGTCAGCATGGGTCCATCGGTCGCAGGAAACCCACGGAATACGGTATTCGTCTTCGTGAAAAGCAAAAGACGCGCAAGACTTACGGTATTGCCGAACGACAGTTTCGTTCATACTTCGTGAAGGCGGCCCGCACCAAGGGCAACACGGGAGAGCGTCTCCTTCAGTTGCTCGAAACCCGGCTGGACAACGTCGTCTACCGCCTCGGCTTCGCGCCGTCGCGCAAGGCGGCCCGCCAGCTGGTCCGTCATCGCCATATCCTGGTCAATGACCGTATTGTCAATATCCCCTCGTACATCGTCCGAACGGGTGAAGTCATCCAGGTCAAGGAGAAGAGCCGTCAACTCGACTGCATTCACGCCTCTTTGAGCGCCGCGAACCAGCGCCCGGCGGTGAACTGGCTGGACCTGGACAAGACGACACTTGCCGGACGGTTGTTGGAAGCACCCATTCGAGAAAACATACCGACACCTGTACAGGAACAGTTAATTATCGAGTTGTATTCGAAATAGGGCCGCCATTCTGCCATCCCTGTGTTCACTCGAAACGAGCGATGAGGGGCGACGAACTATATGAAATTAAAGAATTTCCAAATGCCGAAAGGCGTAACGATTGAAGAAAAATCGGTAACCGATAGCTACAGCAAGTTCGTTGTCGAGCCGCTGGAGCGTGGATTCGGGACGACCATCGGCAATTCCATCCGGAGGGTCCTGCTTTCTTCCCTGCCCGGAGCGGCCGTGGTCGGTGTCCGCATTGACGGGGTTGCCCACGAGTTCTCCACCATGCCGAACGTGGTGGAAGACGTGGCCGAGATCATCCTGAACCTCAAGGGACTGCGGCTCCTCCTGCACAGCGAAGATCCAAAGTCGCTGATGCTCGAAGCGGAAGGCAAGGGCGACGTTACCGCCCTGGATATACAGACCGATATCGACGTGGAGATTCTCAATCCGAATCTTCATATCGCGTCCCTGGACGAGGGCGGTCAGCTGAGAATGGAAATCCACGTCGACACCGGCCGGGGTTACGTAATAGCCGAGCAGAACAAGTTGCCGGACCAGCCCATCGGCGTCATCCCCATGGATGCCATGTTTTCTCCGGTGACGAGGGTTAACTTCCAGGTTGAGAATACGCGTATCGGACAGCGAACGGATTACGACCGGCTCGTGCTGGAGATCTGGACCGATGCCAGTGTCAGTCCGCAGGACTCCCTGTCGACCGCGGCCCAGATACTGCGCAACCATCTCCAGTTGTTTATCTCCATCGACGACAATCTCGTCTCTGAGGAAGAAGACGAAGTGGACGAGAAATTCGAAGAGATCCGGAAAATGCTCCGGATGAATGTGGAGGAACTGGAATTGTCCGTACGTTCCAGCAATTGCCTGAGGGCAGCCGACATCAAGACGCTGGCGGACCTGGTTCAGAAGAGCGAGACCGAGATGCTGAAGTACCGCAACTTCGGTCGCAAGTCGCTGACCGAACTGAGCCAGATTCTCCTGGAAATGAATCTTTCATTCGGCATGGACATCGAAGTATACATAGAAGCCGAAAACCAGTAATCGTATGACCGTGTAGTCGGGTCATACTGTAGCGGGACAGGAGTACTGGAATGCGACATCGAAAACAGGGACGCGGTCTGAGCCGCTCTCCCAGCCACCGTAAGGCAATGCTGAGCAACCTGGCCACCTCGGTGCTGGACATGGAGCGCGTGCAGACCACCACTGCAAAGGCAAAGGAAGTGCGGCGTCTCGTTGAGCGACTCATTACCTTTGGCAAACGAAACGATCTCCACGCTCGGAGGCAGGTTCTCCGGGTGATCCACAACGAGTCCGTTGTCGCTAAACTGTTCGGCCCGCTCGCCGACCGGTACGCGGACCGGCCCGGTGGATACACCCGCATCGTCCGTGTCGGGCACAGGCAGGGTGACGCCGCAGACATGTCGATACTCGAACTGATCGACCGGGAAGGCAAGGCGGAGGATCAGGCGACCGAGACGACGGAAGAAAAGAAGGAAGACCAGGCGGAAAACGTAGAGGCCGACTGAACACGGGCACCGCCTTCGACCCGGGTTGCCGAGTCGACTGATATAGGTCGGCCCGCGACCCTGCGGTCCAAATTGATAGAATACGGCAATGGCGATAACCGGTCCCGGTTATCGCCATTTTCATTATCAAAAAAGCCAGTCGTCAGGTTGGACCTTTGGACGGACAGCCAGTTGGCCTGCGTCAACCTCAGTCGTCGTCCGGTTCTTCGGGCATGAGCACGAATTCGGGATATGCCTCGATTCCGAGTTCGGCGACGTCCTGGCCCATTCTCTCGGCCTGGGCCGATACCCGGACGGGCATGACCAGGTCAATCAGGCGCCAGAGCACAAAGGATACGATAAACACGAAGGCGCCGATCGCGAGTATGCCGATCAACTGAACGCCGAAGTTGCCGCCGCTCACGATACACACCGCCAGCGTGCCCCAGATACCCGCGAAGAGGTGTGCGGGCACGGCGCCGACCACGTCGTCGATCTTCACCGACTCCAGCAGTTTCATCCCGATCGTGCAGATGACACCGCCGATGGCCCCGATAATGATAGCCCAGAAATGCTGAACCATGTCAGGACCCGCGGTGATCGATACCAGTCCCGCGATGGCACCGTTCAGGCAGGCAAACAGGTCGATACGACCTAAGATTGGCCGAGCGCAAATCAAAGCCGTGATCGCGCCGGCCGCGGCCGCCAGGTTGGTGTTGACCAGTACGTGGCTCATGACCACCGCGTCCAGCGGGCTTCCCAGGGCCAGCTGCGAACCACCGTTGAACCCGAACCATCCCAGCCACAGGATAAATACGCCCAGGGTAACCAGGATCACGTTGGAGGGTGGCGTGGGCTTGACCGAGCCGTCTTTGCGGTACTTGCCCAGCCTCGGCCCCACGACGATCAGACCGGCCAGGGCCGCCCAGCCGCCCGTACTATGCACGATGGTGGAGCCCGCGAAATCCTTGAACCCCATCTGGCTGAGCCATCCCTCTCCCCAGGTCCACGCGCCGACGATGGGATAGATGATCCCGGTCAGGATCAGGATGAATAGAAAGAACGACCAGAGTTTGACTCGTTCGGCCAGTGCGCCTGAAACGATGGAGGCGGCGGTGGCCACGAAGACCATCTGGAAGAACCAGTCCGACATGGTGGAGTATCCGTTTGCGATCACAGCCGCCGCGGCACTCTCGTCGCCGTTGATCAGGGAGATCTCGTCAGGTGTTGGCCCGTATAGCAAAGATATGGAACCGATGTAGCTCCCCACGTCCACGTACATGAGGTTGTAACCGATTAAATAGTACGCGATACCGGCGATGGAATAGAGACCGATATTCTTCAGGCAGATCATGGAGGCGTTCTTGGTCCGCACCGATCCGGATTCCAGCATGGTGAAGCCCGCGCACATCCACATCACCAGGGCGCCCCAGATCAGGAACGAAAGGGTGTTGAACACGAACTGGACCGGGGACTCGACCAGGACGCTTTCGTGCTCAGCCATGGCGTATGCGGTTCCGGCGCCGCAGACCAGCGCGGCCAGCACGGCCAGCAGTTTCATTACCGAAATACCGCGATGCCTGTGTGACACGAGGTAGTCGTAGAATACACTCATGGTGTGAACTCCCGAATAACACCGATGATAGCAGGTGAAGCGGTAAGAAAGTGCTTCGATAGATAGATTAAAAGATGGGTGGATCGCGCAACAACTTATATGCTCCAATCGTGTGCGTCAAGACTGTTTGACCGCATACCGTGTACCAATTGGGTTTTCAGAGATTCCCGGTACAGGGGTACTGCACCGGGTCGCTCCACCGGTCGCAATACAGGCCTCTTGATTTGAATCAATTCATTGGTCGCCGTAATACGCGCTCATCCCGGCCAGAAACTTGTTCTGACCTCCATAGCTGGGATGACGTATTTTCGTGACCTCCACCGGGCTGCCAAGTCTCCTGACCGCCCTTTCCGCGTCGTTGCCAATGGCGATTATCCTCAACGGCTTCAGGAGTTGGACCAGTTGATCGAGTAGGATTTGACCGGACCGGCGTTCGCTGGCGTTGTGCTTTCGATTGCCGAAGGGGTTACCCGGATCGTGGGGGTGCAGGGGGAAAACGTTCCAGAGAAACACGGGCACGTCGATGCGTGATAGCACTTTCCAGACTACACGGGCCGATCGTTCGCCGACCATCTCCCCACGGGTCGCACTTTGAACCTTCAGTCCCCATCTTCTACCGTGCACCGGGAGATGTTCATCGTCCGTGAAGGCCAGACCTGTCCGGCGACCGCCGCGATAACCGAAATCACGGCCGATCCACAGCGAATCTACGGGTCGCCTTAGCGCCGCCTCGAGAACGGACAGAAGGATTTCCGATCGCTGTTCGGGGGCGTCTTCCAGGTCGTATACCGGGCAGAGATCCGAATA
Organism: bacterium; assembly: GCA_965225915.1. Taxonomy (GTDB): domain Bacteria; phylum JAAXHH01; class JAAXHH01; order JAAXHH01; family JAAXHH01; genus JAAXHH01. Next base: position 2,141,954 of record OZ245326.1, on the reverse strand, counting down.
CGGATTGAATGCTTGGTCGAATTCAAGTTTCTGAAGGGCTTCAACAAAGCCGGCCGGTGTCATGGCCATTTCCTTGAGGCCTGGATTCCCGGGCCCGGACCGTCATTTCATTGGTTCTCGATAGGAGTCATTGGTTCGCCCCGCCCTCAGTTCAACCGGCGGCGGCGGTTTTTCACGTAATCCACGAGGATGTATTCACCCAGGCTGTCGAGGGAAGAGTAATAGGCCCGGCCCTGATTCATCTCCGTGAGTTTCTCCACGAAACCGACCAGGTAGGGATCCTGGGTAACCATGAAGGTGCTGATGGTGATTTTCTCCCGGCGGCAGGTCATGGCTTCGTCGAGGGTCCGGTTCACGATGCGGGGATCCAGGCCGAAGGAATTCAGATACAGGCGGCCGTTCCGGTCGTAGATGGCCGAGGGCTTGCCGTCGGTGATCATGAAGATCTGCTTGTTGACGTTCCGTGCCCGCCGGAGGATGTTCCGTGCCATGAGGAGTCCGGCCTTGGTATTCGTGTGGTAGGGGCCGACTGAAACGTAGGGCAGATCTTCGATCTTCACCTGTTTCGCGTCGTCGCCGAACAGGACAAGGTGGAGTTCGTCCTTAGGGTACTTGCGCAGGATGAGTTCCGCCAGGGCCATGGCCACGCGCTTGGCCGGGGAAATGCGGTCTTCGCCGTACAGGATCATGCTGTGGCTGATGTCCAGGAGCATGACCGTGGCGCAGGAAGTGGTGTGTTCGACCTCGTAGACTTCGAAGTCGTCCTCGTGCAAATCGAGATTGAATCCGGACCGGCGGATCGCGTTGCCGATGGTGGAGGTGAAATCAACGTTCGACGCCTGATCGCCGTAACGGTAGGGCCGGGTTTCGCTGAGCCTTTCAACGCCTTCTCCCTCGAAAGGCGTCTCGTGACCGCCGCTCAGACCTTTCTTGAGGTTGCTGTAGACGAATCGCAGCGAGTCTTCCCGGATTCGCCGGCCACCTTTTTCGGTCAGGGAGAAAACGTTGTCGTCCTGCTTGACGTAGCCCCGCTTCTCGAGCTCCTTGACAAAGGATTCATAGCTGATCCGGTCGTCGAAGATGCCCTGGCGCTGATCGATGTAGCGCATCCACTTCAGGGCTTCTTCCACGTCGCCGCTGGTGTGTATGAGAATCTGGCTCAGAAGGCCGAAAAGCTGTTCGAGCCGGTCTTCGGCATCGTCGACGTGGGGTATCCACCTGGTATACTGTATTTCGATCATTCCGACCACCGCCCTTCCGCCGCGGCCTACCGGATCTTGAGGGTCGACAGTCCGATGATCGCCAGGATGCCCGCGATGATCCAGAAGCGGATCACGACCTTGGTTTCGGCCAGGCCACGATACTGGAAGGCGTGGTGGAGCGGCGCCATGTAGAAGATGCGCCGTCCGAGCCACTTGATCCCGATCTTCTCCTGCACCAGAACCGAGAAGGCCATGGCCACGAAGATCCCGCCGGTAATGACGAAGAGGAACTCCTGCTTGAGCAGTACGGCGAGGGTGCCGACAATGCCGCCCAGCGGCAGGGCGCCCACGTCGCCCATGAAGACCTGGGCGGGATAGGCGTTATACCAGAGAAAACCCAAGCAGGCGCCGAATACCCCCGCGCAGATCACCGTCAGCTCACCGCTGCCCGGGAGATAGGTGAACTGCAGGTATCCCGAGTATATGGCGTTTCCGATGACGTAGGCGAATACCCCGTACACGACCACGGTAAACGAAACGGGTACGATCGACAGTCCATCCAGGCCATCGGCGAAATTTACCGCGTTGGTGATGGCCACCACGACGAATGCGATGAAGGGCAGGTACCACCAACCCAGGTCGAGGACGGGATCCTTGACGAACGGGATGTAGAGTTCCGAGGCGATTTCCGCTGTCACGGGCGATAGCGCGGGAACCAGAAAGATAAAGCCGAACGCGAAGCCGAATACCGCCTGGGAAAGCAGCTTGGTGCCCTGCGACAGGCCGCGGTCGCTGTTCCGGTACTTGATCTTCCGGTAATCGTCAAGGGCGCCGAACAGGGAAAACCAGACCAGTGCGAACAGGAAGATCGCGGTAAACCGGTTGAACAGGTCGCTCCACAGCAACACACTGGAAAAGATGGCCGTAACGATCAGCACGCCGCCCATGAGCGGCGTGCCGGCTTTCGAAGTGGTGGACAGCACGCCCTGCGTACGGGGGTTGTCCCGCACGTGATACACGTAAAGCAGGCGGATGATGCGTTCGCCAAAGAGCAACGTGATGCCAAAGGCCGTCAGCGCCGAGCAGATCGCGCGGAAACTCAGGTACTGGAACAGGCGCAGAAACGACAGTGTATCGACATTGTCGAAGAGATAGGTGACCAGGTGGTAAATCATGGGTATCCTATGAGGTTTCCCGCTGACCGTCGATGATTTCGATCAGCCGGTTCAGGTTGCGTTTGATCGGGAAATCCGGATCGAAATGATTGCAGGTGACGAGGATCCCGTCGAGTTCTTCGTGCAGACCGGCCAGGTCGTCGATCAACCTTCTTCTGACCAGGACGGTCAGGGCGTCGATGACGGCCTGGCGCACCTTCCAGTTCGGATCCAGGTAGAAAGGCCGGAGATCGTCCAGTACGGCGCCATCGCCCATTTTCCCCATGGCGAGTATGGCCGCCGATTTGATTTCGAAGGAGGAATCGCGTAACAGGCTGCGAAGTCCGTTCAGCGCCTCTATGTCCTTGTCCCCGGTGTCCGGGGCGAGCGCGGCGACGGTCCGGGCGGCCACGGAACGCACCTCGTAGTAAGGATCGTTCAACAGGTCCAGCAGCACGGCGCGTACCGATTCATTGTAGACACCGAGCTGGCTGATCGTGGTCACGGCGTTGCGGCGGATGAAGCCGACCTGTCGGAAGTCTCCGCCGAACAGCCGCTGCAGCCAGGGTGCCGGCGTTCTGTCGCGAAGCAGCCACAGGATGAAGGGCAGGCGGTCCCTGTAGCCAAGTAGTCCGACCAGTTTGACCCCCTCGTTTCGAATCTTCCAGCGTGTGTCTTTCAGGAATCCGTCAACGCGGTACTTCAGGTAGTCTTCGCCTGCGGAGTCGATGAACGCCTGGTCGCGACCTTCGCTGAATCGACGGACAAGCGTAAAAGGCGACAGCGTGGAAACCGGCGGAGCGGCCTGCCTGGAGGGATCGGATTCATCGGGTTTTCCGTTTGAAAGAACCCGGTCCGCCGGTCTTTCCGTTAACATGTGATCCAGCTGATCGACGATCCGGTCCAGCCCGCCACGGTCGAAGGTCTCCCGCGCCCGGAGGGACATGGCCGCGTGGCGGGCGGGGTCGTCGAGGATCCCGAGGATCAAGCCGGCCAGGCGTTCGCCGTCGACCGCGCCGATGGTATTGCTCTTTTCACATGAAACCGATTCGTACAGTACACGGGCCGCGCCGCTCGATTCAAGTGTTCTGGCGTTCATGGCCTGGTGGTCTCCTGGCGCGTAGGGCAGCGGTACGAGTATGGACGGAATCCCGCAGATTCCGATTTCCGTGATGACCCCCGCGCTGGACCGGCTGATGACCAGGTCGCTTGCGGCGTAGAGCGTCTCGATTTCGTGGGAATAGTCGGCCTGATGGTATCTCGACTGCTGCTCATCGGTCAGGTCGATACTTTCCAGGCGATCCCGCGTGTCAATTTCGGCATGGTAATCCGCGCTTCGCGTCTGTCCGATGACGTGGATGACGTGGACATCCGGCCTGGCCAGAAGCCGCGGCAGCGCATCGACCATGGCCCGGTTGATGGAGCGGGCGCCCGAGGAAGCGCCAAAGGCGAATATGACCTTCGCGTCGGCCGGCAGGTCCTGCGAAACTCGCGCATCGTCCCGGGACACGGCGCCGATCTCCCGCCTTACCGGGTAGCCCACCCACGTCGCCTTCCCTGGCGGGAAATAACGCAGCGACGCCTCGAAGGACACGCCGATGCGGTCCACAATCCGGCCGGCCAGCCGGTTTACCTTTCCGGGTACGACGTTCTGTTCATGGACGAAACACCGGTGGGCGCGCGAAAAGCCGAGTAATTTCAACAACGCATGGGCCAGAAGGACGGGACTGCTGGCATAGCCTCCAGTGGCAACGATCATTCGCGGACGGTGCCTTAACAGGTGGACCAGGCTCTGTAGGACGCCGAAACCGGTAGAGATCGCGAAGAGCAGGAGGGCGAAGGGCTGCCGCACCGCAGGGAGGCCCCTTGCAAAGACCAGGTGAATAGGGTAGCCCCGCTTCGGCACGAGCGTGGCTTCCATTCTTCCCCGGGCGCCGATGTACACGATGCGGGCTTCCGGGTTCCGGGATCGCACCTCGTCGGCGATGGCCAGGCCCGGATAGACGTGGCCGCCTGTCCCGCCTCCCGTGAACACGTAGGTTACTGGATACGGGCGGACGGGGGTTTCTCCGGTCGTCGTCGACTGCGCCGATTTATGTTGTAGGGTCGTCTGAGACATTGTGCGGGATATCTGGTAACGGCAACGCCGACATTCGGAAGGAGCGCGCTGATCCGTACTGCCGGATATCGGTTTTGCCTCTTCGGTTCCGGTAGGCTTCGATCAGAATCGAGGTCACTGACACCACGACACAAAGCGCAAATGTTTGCTTTATGAGTAGTATATTGAAATGTAGCCCAAAGTGCGGCACTGTCAAGCTGTAATGCAACTGGGTGATACACGTTTTCGCAGGCCGGAAACTCAGAGCTGGTAATTTACCAAAACCATTTGGTATTATTAAGCATTGCTTTCGTATAGGCGTACCGAGATACCTTGCCATGAGTACCGCGTTGCCGGCCTGACTGATTGATCCGCGATATCCAGTCTCATCCCTCGGCCCGTGCAAATTCGGAGTTTCTACCGTGACCGATCTGAAAACCAGACCAAATGACGACGCCAGCGTGGAAGCGTTCATTGACGCCGTGGACCATGCGCGCAGACGGGAAGACGCGCGTATCCTGCTGGAACTCATGCGCCGGGTGACCGGCGAAGAGCCCGTGATGTGGGGACCGAGCATCGTGGGGTTCGGAAGTTACCACTACCGGTACGCCAGCGGACAGGCGGGCGACTGGCCCATCGCCGGGTTTTCGCCGCGCAGGAAGAACCTGTCGATCTATATCATGCCCGGTTTCAAGGGATACCAGGGCCTGCTCTCCGGTCTGGGCAAGCATAAGACCGGCAAGTCCTGCCTGTACGTCAACAAACTCGCCGACGTGGATTTGGACGTGCTGGAGGCGCTTGTGCACGCGGCGGTTGCCGAGATGAGGCGGAGGTTTCCAGGCTGAAAGGCGCGGTTGAATCGAATCCGTCAACCGGCGGTCGTAATGGAACGAATGTAGTCTTAAAACGTATATTGGATTGATAACCCGACGATGTTTGAGACATGCGCCAAGTATTCTTGACAAATATCGACTTCTGATATATAATGGTGTAATGTCTGAAAACTAAATCTACCGTGAATCAATGGGATTCCACGGTAAACCAAATTAAACGGAGGAATCTAATGCGAGGTATATTTGTACTGCTATCCATGGCACTGATCATGGGATGCGCAACCGAGATCGAGACCTTCGAGGAACTCGTTGAACGGTTGGATGCGACGGAGCAGGAAATCCGCGCTCGGCAGGACGAGATCCAGACTACGATAAGCCAATACAACGAAACGCACCCCGAAAACCAGGTCGATGCGGAATCATTGACCAACATGGCGCTGAATCCCGATCATGAAGCCGTGTTGAACGAAATGCTGGCCACCGAGGCGGATGTCTCGTACCGCGGGCTCGTGCAGGAGATTATAGACACCCGGGGCGAAGTCGCCGAACTTCAGCAGGAGATGCAGGACCTCAGGGACGACTTGCCGGCGCCATACACGGTTCAGCGTGGGGATTCGCACCTCCAGGTCGCACTGGAGTACCTTATGGAAAATCATGGCCTGTCGGCTGCCGAAGCCCGCGACGCCGTGGAGCAGACCGCGCTGGTCGAAAGCCTGAACGTGGGCAACCAGGTCTGGCTGCTGTACATGGATGGAATGCTCGGCACGTACGTGACGCAGGGTACGGCCGACATGTCGCCTGGCCGTGCGCAGCGCATCGCCAGGGCGCGCATCAATCGCAGGATCACGACGTTGAGCGACGAACGCGACGCGGCCCAGGCCAGGGCGGCCTTCATTGCCGACTCGCTGAACCAGGTCAAGGATATGCTCGAAGAGCGTATCGTGTTCCTGCGCAGCGAAGAAGAGCGTCTCAATGGACAGATCGCGATGCTGTCCGAGGCACGCGACGATGCGTTGGCGCAGAGGGACACGGAAGAACAGGCCAAGCTTGAAGCCGAGATGAAGCTGAACTCCATATTCTACGCGGTAAACACCATGGATCACTGGAAGGATTCGCGGGTCATCAAGGATCCCTTCTTTGGCGGACCCCGTGTCGAGTCGCTTTCCGGTGTGGGTTTTTCGCAGTCCCAGGATCTGCGCGAGGGCACGGTCCTTACGATCGAACGGTCTGCTTTCCCGTCGTTAAAGCGTATCAAGAAGGTGGACGTTTTCCCGCGCACCTTCAGGGAAGGCCAGGACTACGTCGTCGCATTCCATCCCTCGGGCGAGAGGGTATCCATTGAACTGCTCGCGCCGGATAACTTTACCGGCCAGAACGTACTTTTGGCCCTGAGAGATTAAACGCTTCGATTCCCATTTAAAACTTGATTTATCTATACGTAACGCAGATACGAAGGCGGGTCGCAGGCAGTCAGGCAACCCGCCTTCGTCTGCTTAGGAGCCGGGTTGCATGCAGTGGAAACAGATACGCATCGTTCTCATTCTGGTTGTAATCTTCACCGCACTTTGGTACGTCTATCCTTCCGTTAGAACATCTGACTACTGGCAATACTCTCCCGTTCAGAACGCCCTTACCTCCGAACAGACCGAAGCAATCGACTCGGATCCCCTCTTGACCGGGGAAGGCAAGGCCCAGCTCAAGCAAATGAACCTGACTAAGGTCGATCGCGACCGGTTTCAGGACCAATCCATCCGCCTGGGCCTGGACCTCCAGGGCGGCGTGCACATTAAGCTCGAAGTGGACAAGTCCAACCTGCCTGAAGACGAGGCCATTGACGTGGTGGAGCGGGCCATGCAGGTCATCTCCAACCGGGTCAACGAGTTCGGCGTTACCGAACCGATCATTCAGCAGGAAGGCGAAGACCGCATCATCGTCGAGTTGCCGGGATTGAAGGAAATTGACCGGGCGATGACGCTGATCAACCAGACGGCACAACTGGAATTCAGGTTACTTCGCGACGGCGGCGAACTGCGCTCGGTCGTCGAGCGGATCGATGCCCTGCTGGCTGCCCGGGATAACACTTCCGCTGTGGCGGACACGAATGCCTTGATCCCCGAAACGGACATCACGGCGGAACGCAACCCCTTGCTGAGCCTAATCGACATTTCGGACAACGAAATTATCGTACCGGCGAGCAACATCGCCCGGGTGGAAGAGATCCTGGCCCAGCCCCAGGTGCAGAGTTTCATTCCCGATGGCGCCGAAATCCGGGGTGGGGTACTGCGCACGGCCGCCAATGGACAGCGCATAAGATCCTATTTCTATATGAACGCCCAGCCGGAACTGACCGGCGCGGTTCTGGAGGATGCCTATCCGCAGACCGGCTCCGGTGCCGATATCGGAAGCTTCGGCGTGGCGTCGGTCGGTTTCACGACCACCGATGACGGCGCCAGGACCTTTTCCCGGGTTACGGGGAACAACATCGGACGGCGCATGGCCATCGTGCTGGACGGCCGCGTGTTCTCCGCACCGGTAATCCAGGGACGCATCCCCAATGGCAGGGGCGAAATCACCGGGATCAACTCCCTGGAAGACGCCAAGGACCTGGCTATCGTCCTTCGCGCCGGCGCTTTGCCCGCTCCCATGGAGATCATCAGCAAGTACGTCGTAGGTCCGTCCCTGGGCGAAGACGCCATTAATTCCGGAAAGTGGGCCTCGATACTGGGCCTGATCGCCGTAATGGTATTCATGGCCGTGTACTACCGCACGGCAGGCTTGATCGCGAATTTCACCCTGATCCTGAACCTCCTCTTCCTCCTGGCCGTCCTGGGAGCGTTCCAGGCGACGCTGACGCTGCCCGGCATCGCGGGTATCATTCTGACCATGGGCATGTCGGTGGATGCCAACATACTCATATTCGAACGAATCAAGGAAGAACTCAAGTCGGGGCAGAAGACGATACGGCAGGCCGTGGACAGCGGTTATGGGAACGCCCTCCGTACCATTGTTGACGCCAATATCACCACCCTTATTACCGCTTTCGCCCTGTACGAGTTCGGCACCGGTCCCATAAAGGGATTCGCCGTGACGCTGGGATTTGGCATCATGATCAGCATGTTCACGGCGATCTTCATCTCACGATCCATGTTCGACGCGCTCATCGACCGTTGGCAGCTCGTGCAGGTCAGCATCGGCAGGACCGATCCCTTTGGCCGCCTTTTCTTCGGATTCATGCGGTTCGGCAAGGTGGCCTTTCTCATCACCTGGTGCGTGATCGCGGTCGGGTTGGCGACCATCGTCATACGCGGCGGCGTGAACTGGGGCGTGGATTTCCAGAGCGGGTCGCTGATCGAGATGCGCTTCGATCCCCCGGTACAGGTACAGGAAATACGAAGCGCGCTGGGTAACGTCGACATAGATAACCAGGGCGTGGACCTGAGCCAGAGCGAGATCAAGGTCATAGGCGAGGAAGGAAACATCCTCATACGGGCGGCGGCCAGCGATTGGAACGAGCAGCAGGTCGCAGGCGCCGTGAAGACGACCCTACTGGAACGGTTTCCCGAGAACCTCAAGGGCGACGAACGGGACTGGCTGCGGCAGGAATTCAACGTCAGTCCTAAAATCGGAAAGGAACTCACGGTCGACGCCATGGGCGCCGTTGGAGCTTCCATCATCGGCATCGTCCTTTACATTACCATACGCTTCCGGCACGTCAACGGCTTCCGGTTCGGTATCGGGACGATCGTCGCGTTGATCCACGACGTCCTCATCGTCCTGGCCCTGCTCACCCTGGTGGGCGAGGAACTGACCATGGCGGTCGTGGCGGCCCTGCTGACCGTCGTGGGGTATTCCACCAACGATACCATCGTGGTCTACGACCGCATCCGGGAAAGCCTGGGCCGAACCCGTACGGAAGGCTTCTCCAGCGTGGTGGACCGCAGTATCAACGAATGCCTGAACCGCACCATGATGACGTCGCTCACTGTCCTGCTGGTCCTGGTCTTCCTGCTGGCCGGCAGCGCGTCGACCAACTGGGGTTTCGCCCTGGCGCTGACCTTTGGCGTCATAACCGGAACCTATTCTTCGATCTTCATTGCCAGTCCCATCGTGGTCTGGTGGCAGAACTGGATATCGAAGAAGCGCGAAGAAATCCGACGCGCAAGAAAATCATCGCGGTCGAAAGTCGCCAGCTCCGGTTAGCGTAACCCGCAGATCCCATGTCGCCTGCCGAACGCATTGAAGTCCTGCGCCGGGAAATCCGGTCGCACGATCATCGGTATTTCGTACTCGCCGATCCGTTCATCAGCGATTACGACTACGACATGCTGATGAACGAACTGCGGGACCTGGAATCGGCCCACCCCGATTTAATCACCCCCTATTCACCCACACAGCGTGTCGGAGGGTCGCCTTCCTCTTCCTTTCCCGTCGTCCGGCACCCGGTTCCCATGCTCTCCATCGGTAACACGTACAACGATGAGGAGATCAGGGACTTTGACCGCCGTATCCGCGACCTGCTGGGCCAGGAGCGGGAATACGCCTACGTGGTCGAATTGAAGATCGACGGCGTGGCCGTCAGCCTGCGGTATGAAGATGCTATGCTGGCGCTGGGCGCCACACGAGGGGATGGCGAACAGGGCGACAATATCACGGCGAACCTGCGAACCATCCGGTCCATACCACTTCGCATTCCGGAGGACCAGCCCCGGCTCAACAACATCGAGATTCGGGGCGAGGTGTATCTCCCCCTCAGTGGTTTTCAGGAACTGAACGCCCTGCGCGCGGAACGGGAAGAAACGCTTTTCGCGAACCCGCGTAACGCTACGGCGGGCTCGTTGAAACTCCGCGATCCCAGCGTCGTCGCCGAAAGACCCCTCAGGGTGTTTCTCTACACATTGCGTTTCGAGGACGAAGGCGGCGCGCTCGCCGCGCGGCCCGAACTGGACAGCCACTACCAGAGGCTGCTTTGGCTGGCCGGACAGGGGTTTCCAACCAACAGGAAAGCCAGGAGATTCGATACCATCACCGAAGTGATCGATTTCTGCCATGAATGGGAGGACCGGCGTTCGTCCCTGCCTTACGATATAGACGGCATGGTCATCAAGGTCGATTCGATCGGACTGCACGGTGAGCTCGGCGCCACGCTTAAGAGTCCCCGCTGGGCTATCGCCTGCAAATTCGCCGCGCAGCGGGCCGTAACCCGTCTCAAGGACATCCGGTTTCAGGTCGGCCGTACCGGCGTGGTGACCCCGGTCGCCGAACTCGAACCGATGTTCCTGGCCGGTTCGACGATCAGCCGGGCCACGCTGCACAACGAGGAAGAGATCCGTCGCAAGGACCTGCGCGTCGGTGATACCGTATTTATCGAAAAGGGCGGAGACGTCATTCCAAAGGTCGTCTCAGTCGATATGACCAGGCGGGAGGAAGGGGCATCTCCTTTCGTGATGCCCACGGACTGCCCGGTTTGCCATTCTCCACTGGTGCGGGTGGGAGACGAGGTGGCGGTACGCTGCGAGAACGCGGCGTGTCCTGCACAGATGCAGGCCCGCGTCACCCATTTCACCGCCCGGAACGCCATGGACATCGAAGGGTTCGGTCCGGCGGTCACCGAGCAGATCCTTGGACGCAGCCTGATCGGCGACGTGGGGGACATCTACAGGTTGACCCGAGAGCAGCTCGGGACGCTGGACCGTATGGGCGAGAAGTCCGCCGAGAACCTGCTTAGAGGCATCGAAACCAGCAGGGACCGGCCCCTGGACCGCCTTCTCTTCAGCCTGGGCATACCCCACGTGGGAGAGCGGGCGGCGCGGCAGATCGCCGATCGATTCCGCTCCATCGACGGGATCATGGCGGCTTCGGAGGAAGACCTGGTCGCCATACCGGAAATCGGTCCGAAGATCGCCGAGAGCATCGTGTTTTTCTTCCGGAATGAACGAAACCTCGAGATCGTCGGGAAACTGAGGACGGCGGGGCTCAGCATGGAACTGGCCCTGCCGGACAGCGGCGCGGTTACCCAGGCGCTGGCGGACAAGGTTTTCGTCATCACCGGCACGCTGACGGGCTACACCCGGGACGAGGCGGCCGACCGGATCACGGCCGCTGGAGGGCGGGTCACATCCAGCGTTACCAGGAAAACGGATTTCCTCGTTGCCGGGGAAAACGCGGGCTCCAAGCTCCAGAAGGCGCAGACACTCGAAGTCGAGGTACTGAACGAGGCGGATTTCGAGGCCCTTTTTTCCACCTAGGAGCGACATGTCACCATTCGGCAGCCAATCCATGGTGCACCCGCTTAAAAAGGTACTGGTCAAGCGCCCTGAAGAGGCCTTCGAAAACCAGGGCCGGATCGACGCGCAGTGGCGGGCCCTGGACTATCTTAACAGACCGGATTTCAAATGCGCGGTCGAGGAACACCGCGGATTCACTTCCCTGCTCGAAGCGGCTGGCGCTGAGGTGTCTTGCCTGCCGACGGACGACAGAACGGGGCTGGACTCCCTCTTTACACAGGATCCTGTGGCCTCGGTGACCAACCGGGGCGTGATCCTGGGCCGCATGGGCAAGGAGACCCGCATGCAGGAACCGGACGCACAGGAGGACTGGTATAAAAAAGCGGGAATCCCCGTTGCGGGACGCATCGAACCTCCCGGGACGGTTGAAGGCGGCGACGTGGTCTGGTTAAAGGACAACCTGGTCGTCATTGGACTGACATACCGCACGAACGGAGAGGGGATCCGGCAGTTCCAGGCACTGCTGAAGACCCATGGCATAGACGTCGTGGCCGTCCCCATGGTCCACTGGGACGGGCCGGGCGCGGTATTGCACCTGATGTCCATCATCAGCATGCTGGACACGGACCTCGCGGTCGTCTACGAGCGCCTCCTGCCCATTCCTTTCAGGGACATGCTGGCCGCCCTAGGCATAGAACTGGTCCAGGTGCCGAAGGATGAATACGACAGCCTCGGTTGCAACGTGCTGGCCGTAAAACCCCGCCAGGTCGCCGTGCGAAGCGGCAATCCAGTTACCGTGGAACGCATGCGGGAGGCCGGTTGCATGGTCGAAGAGTTCGCCGGCGATCACATCTGTTACGCGGGAAGCGGCGGGCCGACCTGCCTGACGCGTCCCGTCCACCGGGCATGACGATACTTACAATAAGGCGGGCGAGCGATTGATACCGGGGCGATAGACATCACACTGGATACCAACTCATGAAAAGATATCGAGCAGGACTCATCGGCTGCGGCGGTATCGCCACCGCCCACTCGGACGGTTACCTCCATGTCGAGAACGCCGAAATCGAAGTGGTCGCCGGATCGGACATCAACCCGGACGGGGAGAAAGCGCGGTATCTTGCCGGCGAACACGGCATCCGGATATACAAGGACCATCACGAAATGCTGGACAGGGAAGGCCTCGACTTCGTGAGCGTATGTACTTGGCCCCGGGGACATTGCGAAGCGACCATCGCGGCGGCGGAAAGTGGCGTGAAAGGCATCTTGTGCGAGAAACCCATGGCCGTCTCCCTGGACGAAGCCGACCGGATGATCGAGGCGTGCGAAAGGGCCGGCGTCGCCCTCGCGATCGGCCACGCTCATCGTTTTTCGCCCCAGGCCGTCCAGGCGAGGGAACGGATCCAGGCGGGAGATATCGGCGAGATCGCCATGATATGGGGGCACTGCACCCTCGACCTGATGAACAACGGCACCCATGTCATCGACCTGATCAACTACCTGAACAACGACAGCGGACCCCTTTGGGTCATGGGACAGATCGACCGTCATCGCCGGATCGTCGGCCGGCGCAACCATCCCGACATGTTGGTCGAAGACATGGCGATCGGACGGGTGGGGTACAGCAACGGGGTGGTAGGATTCATCGAACTGGGAGAACGGGCAAACCAGGCCTTCGCCTTCCGGATCATAGGTTCCGACGGTGTCATCGAAGTGAACAGTCCCACGGGACCGCCATTGAAGGTGCTGTCCGGTTACCGGTCCGACGGGTGGCAAGCGCCGAAATTAAAGGAGATCTATTCGACGATCTGCGGTGAACTGGAGGAACTGGTCTCCGCCGTGGAAGGCCGCGCAGCGCACCGGTCCGAAGCGAGGATCGCCCGCGTGGCACTGGAAACCATCATGGGCATTTTTGAATCGTCCGCCAGGCGGTGCGCCCTTGAATTCCCCATCGACGTCCTCGATTTTCCCCTGGAACGCATGGACAGGGAAGGAATGGTGTGAGTTGAACGCTGAGCAGAACGCTGAGCAGCAATCCAATCGACTGGTCCACGAGACCAGTCCCTATCTCCGGCAGCACGCCTATAATCCCGTGGACTGGTATCCATGGGGCGAAGAGGCCCTGGAGAAAGCCAGGACGCAGGACATGCCCGTGATGCTGTCTATCGGCTATTCCGCGTGCCACTGGTGCCATGTCATGGCCCACGAATCCTTCGAGAACGGGGAAACGGCGGAGATCATGAACCGGCATTTCGTAAACGTCAAGGTAGACCGGGAGGAACGACCCGACCTGGACGAGATCTACATGAATGCCGTCACCGCCATGACGGGCAGCGGCGGCTGGCCGATGACCGTTTTTCTCACACCCGGACTCAAACCCTTCTACGGGGGCACCTATTTCCCCCCGGACGACCGGTACGGGCGACCCGGATTTCCCCACATACTGCAGGCGGTAGCCCAGTTCTACCGGGAACGCCGGTCCGATGCCGAGGAACAGGGCGACAAGCTAAAAGATCGACTGCTCGAACTGGCCAATTTCACTTCGAGCAACGAATCCCTGTCTACGGAGCTCCTTGACAAGGCTTTCACCGGGATCGCCGCATCGTACGACCGGACCAATGGCGGGTTCGGTACACAGCCCAAGTTTCCCCCGTCCATGACGCTGTCCTTCCTCCTGCACGATCACCACAGGACCGGCCGGCAGACGGCCCTCGACATGGTCAACCATACTCTGACGAAGATGGGTAACGGCGGCATCTACGATCACCTCGGCGGAGGTTTTCACCGGTATTCCGTCGATGAGAAATGGTTGGTCCCCCACTTCGAAAAGATGCTGTACGACAACGCCCTGCTTATGCGGACGTATACCGAGGCCTTTCAGGCTACAGGGGACACCCTGTTCAGGAAGACCGTCACGGAAACGGCGTCCTACGTCATCCGCGAGATGCTGCGGCCGGGCGGTGGATTCTATGCGACCCAGGACGCCGACAGCGAAGGCGAGGAAGGCCGTTTCTTCGTGTGGACACCGGATGAAATCCAGGATGTTCTGGGGGAAGAAAAGAGCCGCTTGTTCTCCCGCTACTACGGCGTGGAAGAAGGGGGAAACTTCGAACACGGGACCAATGTCCTGCACGTGGACGTTGACCTCGATCCGCTGGCCGCCCACCTGAGGGTGGCGCCGGACGCGTTACGGTCGATCGTATCCGACGGCCGCCGGAAACTCTTCGATCACCGCGAAAAGCGCGTCCACCCGGGACGGGACGAGAAGATCATGACGGACTGGAACGGACTGATGATCGGCAGCCTCGCCCGGGCCAGCCGCGTTTTCGGCGAGCAGGCCTATCTCGTTGCCGCGGCAGATTCCATGCGGTTCATCCTGAACGGGCTGTACGAAGACGGACGGCTGTTACACGCGTACAAGGACGGCCACGCCCGCTTCAACGGCTACCTGGATGACTACGCCTTCACGGTTTCCGCCCTCCTCGACCTTTACGAAGCGACCTTTGACCTGTCCTGGTTCGAACATGCCGTGACGCTCATGGACACGACGATCGACCGGTTCTGGGATACAGAGGGCGGTGGGTTCTTCTTCACCAGCATCGATCACGAGACCCTCATCGTCCGGTCCAAGAACCCTTACGACAACGCGATCCCCTCGGGCAACGCCGTTAGCGTTCAAAACCTGCTGAGGCTGACGGCGTTTACCGGCAATTCCGTATACCGGGACAAGGCCGGACAGACCCTCTCCCTCTTCACCGACTATATGGGAGCGGCGCCCGGGGGCTTCAGCCAGTTGCTGTGCGGACTTTCCTGGTATCTCGACACGCCCGTGGAGATCGCGTTGATCGGCGCCAGGGAAGACGCCGGGACGCGGGCCATGCTGGATCTGATCGACAGCAATTTCCTGCCGAACAAGGTCGTGGCGCTGCACGATCCCACCTCGGGGGACGGGCAGGCGCCGGAGCTTATACCGCTCCTCGCCAACCGGCCGCCCATAGACGGCGCGGCCACCGCATATGTTTGCGAACAGTTCGTTTGCCGCCAGCCCGTTACCACGGTGGACGCACTGGCCTCGATGTTGAAGAAAACGTGAAGAACAGAGTGGAAATAAGCGCGAAGGTCGGTCGGTACGCCTCTTCAGTCCTTCGTCAGCGGCCTCGAGATGACGCAGGCGTTGATCCCGCCAATCCCCATGGATAACTTCCCGGCAACGCCCTTGGGGATCGGACACGACGCGTCGAAGACGAACCGGTCATGCAGACGGCCGATCTCCGGGTTTAGTTCGTCCCTGCCCAGTGGCGTTGGATACAGGGCGCCCCGTTCGTAGCCGAGATACTGTGCCGTCAGTTCCCAGCCGCCCGCGGCGCTCATGCCATGGCCGAAAGTGCCTTTTCGGGCGGTAACCGTAACCGAACCGGGCACCATTTCGAGCAGGTTGTCCATCTCGAGGAAATCACCGGGCGTAGCCGTGGCGTGCAGGTCCCAGGACGCGATATCGTCCGCGGATATGCCGGCTTCTTCGATGGCCTGGCCGACGGCCATTTTCGGACCTTCCTTCGAAGGCGTGATGATGTGGTCGGCATCGGAGCTGACGCCCACCGAGAGGGGTTCCATTCCCATCGGCTCGAATCCCTTTGCGGTCATGTATTCGTAATCTCCGATGATCCACAGAACGGATCCGCCGGCGGCGTGGGTGCCGCGCAGGCCGGTCAGAGGCTTGGAAACCGTGCCGTCCGCGGAGGACACCCTGGCCCGGTATAGGGCGCCCACCACGAGGGCCGTGGGCGGTGGGTCCGTGGCGCCGACGACGACCGCTTTCGCCTCGCCGCGGCGAATGGCGTCCATCCCGAGTTTGAGGCATACACCGAAGGTGGAACAGGCGGCCACCGGGGCCATGGACAGACCGTGTATCTTCCCCATCATGGTGACCTGCGAAGCAGGCGTGTTGTGGATGTTCCACACCAGATCGGCCGAGACGCAGTCCCATGGTGGAATCGGGGCTCCCCACTTATCCTGAAGCTGCTGCTTGCGCCGCTGCTTTTCCCGGAGCAGCTTAATCTTACCCGACTCTACGGACCCCTCCACGCTCATCCCTTCGATTTCTGCGAGGGTCTCCAGGTATTCCCTTAGTTCTTCCGATTCGGCTGTCCAGTACGCGTTCCAGTCTTCCTCTGCCTGGTCTCGCGACGCAGAAGGCGCCGTCTCCGGATGGGCGGGCAAGTCTTTCGGAACGAGCTCGTCGTCATGTCTGGTGAGGTACGCGCGAAGCCGGGCGTTCCGTTCGGCGGAACCCCAGAACCGGTCCCATGCGCGCTGGGCCCGGTACAGTTCCATGCTAATCCGGCTGATCGTCGGGATATTGCCCACGCCGGTACCGATGTACACGTGAACCGCTGTTCCCAGCGCCTGGAGTTCCTGCTCCAGTCCAGGATTCTGGTCCAGCGCCTGGATGAAAGCCCCGATGGCATGAAGCGTGGTGGGGTCCATCTTTTCGACCAAGCGGGTGTATCGATTCGAAGGGAATCGGGCGTCGATCCATTCCCTGTAATCCTGGAAGTCGAAATCGGGTTCGCCGACCAGGAAGTTGTTGGGGCCGAATCCGTGGAAGGGCGTCAGCCAGCTTTCCGATTGCTCCAGGTTGCGGGCGAAGGCTTTCATGTTGGGCGAGCGGGGAGCCACGATACCCCAGCCGAAAATGCCGATTCTACGCAAAGTAAACCTCGATGCGTTTACAGTATCCCCGGTTTCGATTCACTTCCATAATCTGGTCAATATATGGGCCTAATGGTATGGACTCAAGGCAATTCAACCCTCCTGGTTCAATCCCTTGACCGCTTCGGAACAACGCGGGTATAATGTAAGACAATCGTGTTGCACTGATTATGACACTGCTTAACGGCCCAATTCGATCGAAGGGAAAAGATCATCCTTCCATATTCTTTGAATCCTCATAATGACGACTTAAGTATAATGAGGTCTCGTGCGAAACCTGATCATCGGTGACATACACGGCTGCGCCCGTGAATTCGAACAACTGCTCTCCAAACTGGAATTTCAGCGGGACTGGGATCTCCTCTACCTGACCGGCGATGCGTTTACCAAGGGTCCGGACCCTGCCGGTGTGTGGCGGTTGATCCGGGACACCGATGCGAGGATGGTCCTCGGCAATCACGACTACAGGTTGCCGGACCGGCTCCGCCTGCACGTGTCCGGTGCCCCTGTCCCCACACCGTGGCCCGACCAGCAGCAAACCCTTGAAGCCCTCGGACCGTTCGCGGAATCCATGATACACTGGCTGGAAGCACTGCCCCTGTGGATCGACGAGCCCGGTTTTCTCCTGGTCCATGCGGGCATCAACCCGGAAAAGGGCCTGCATGGCACTACGGTGGACGAGTTCCTCGCCATACGCACCTGGCCGCCTGTGGACGGCATCGTGGGACCGCGCTGGCATGACGCGTACAATTCCGCGGGCAAGCTGGTCATCTTCGGTCACGACGCGCCCGGCGGTCTCGTCATCAAGCGCCGGGGCGACGGCTCTCCCTACGTAGTGGGGTTGGACACGGGGTGTGTCTACGGTAGGCACCTGAGCGCCTACGTGGTGGAGGAAGATCGGGTGGAGCAGGTTGAATCTAGCCTTCCCCGTGAGTATTAAATCAGGGTTAGATGGACAAGGAGCAACTATTTTCACAAATTCAATAGTCAAACATGCCAGATATACAGATCTCGGTCCGCCAGTGCCAAGTCCACCCACGCACCGCCGCGCCGGTGGCTTTCGGCGACGGCAATACAGGCTTCCGTGATATGGTGGGCGATTTCGACGTGTCCCAGGCTCTTCCGGCCCGTTTCGTAGGCGTCGACGAGATCTTCGAGGCAGGACACGACAGTGCTCTTCGGCGTAACGAATTCGAAAGGCGCTTCTTCCCAGTTCTTTCGGCCCCCTCGATCGTCCCCATGCCCTTGAGGGACCCGTCTTAACGATGCGCCTGCCCCGTTGTTGAGGGACCGGATGGTCCCTTCGGTTCCGATGATCTCGTACTCCCATCCCGCCGCGGGAATCGACCAGGCGCGGACGCCGTTTTCTAAGGCCAGTTCGTACGTCGCGATCGGGTCGTAGGAGATGTGATCGTTCTCGATGACATAATCCCGGGGGACGATCTCGCCGCGAACGGCTGAAATGGCGGGATCGCCGATCAGCCACGACAGCGTGTCGATGGAATGAATGTGTCCATGCATCAGGGAGGATTGGGCGTAGTGGACGGCCGCCCTGGGCTCGCCTATGTCACCGCGGAGCACGGCGTTCCGAACCACTTCGTACCGGTTGTCGAACCTTCTCAGCACCCCCGTATTGAATATCGTTCCGTTCTTCACCACGGCATCGCGGATGTCATCTGCGGCTGCCATGGAACTGGCCATGGCCTTCTCGACGTAGAGCATGGGCACGCCCATTTCCGCCAGCGCGACGGCCAGTTCTGCGTGGGAATCTCCGCGGAACGAAGCGTCGGGAGCCTGCCGGGCGGGCTTCTGAAGCCCCGACGCGGTGGTACAGACGGCAACGATGTCCGGCCGTTCCTCTCGTACCATGTTCCTGAAATCTTCGTAAAGGGCGTCGACGCCCCAGCGTTCGGCAAAAGCCGATCTACGTTCGGAACGAAGGTCGCATCCGGCGGCAATCTCCAGTCTTTCGCTCGCCCGGCAGGCCGCGGCGATGGAGTAAGGAAGGGGGGTGTGCCCCTCGTCGTCGATCGTGCTGCCCATGCGGCCGAGACCGATGATTCCCACGCGATAGGTTTTCATGATGTACCCCGATATGGATTGGATTTCACTGATTCGTTGCACGGTGAATCGCCACATTCCAGTGCGGTTGAAGATAGAACCGGACCGAAGGCATGGCAAAAACAATCTCCGGCAGTCTTCCTCGCGGAATTGTATTGACACGCTTCGGGAGGTGGTATAGCATGCCCTTACCGATTTCCCCCTTAATAACACGGTCAGTATCCAAAGTTCAATTACCACAGGAGACGGATCATGGCGTCGTTACCCACTACGAACCAGGGTTGGCTTGACCTCGGCAACCAGTATCTGCTGCGTCATCCGATGCGTACAGCACCGCTGGTGCCCGAACGCGGAGAGGGACTCTACATGTGGGACGTGGAAGGCCGGCGTTTCATCGACTTTCAATCGGGACAGTTGTGCGTGACCCTGGGCCATTCCCACCCGGAATACGTGCAGGCCCTCTGCGACCAGGCCCATAAGATCATCCAGGTGGGAACGACCTTCATCGCGCCTTCCGAGGTGCTGTTGGCCAAGAAGATGGCCGAAATTGCGCCCGATCCACTGCAGAAATCATTCTTCGCCTGTACGGGATCCGAATCAAACGAAATGGCGCTGCGTCTCGTGCGGAAGTACACGGACCGTTTCGAGGTGATCGCTCTCATGCGCGGCTACCACGGCCAGTCTTACGGGAGCGCGTCCATCACCGGACGGGGCGGCATGCTTCGCGAAGGGTACGGCCCCATGCCCACGGGCGCCTCGTTCATCCCGACGCCCTACGAATACCGGTGCCAGTTCTGCCGGGATGAAACCTGCTGTAATCTCGGATGCGCGGACGCGGCGGAGGACGTGATCGATTCGGCGACTTCCGGACGACCCGCGGCCTTCTTCTTCGAACCGATGATGAGCGCGGCGGGGCAGATCGTGCCGTCCAAGGAATGGATCCAGCGGATCGTGGAAATCTGCCGCGCCAGGGACATTCTGATGGTGGCCGACGAAGCTTTGACATGCTTCGGGCGGACCGGAAAGTGGTTTGCCTTTGAGCACTTCGATTTCGTTCCCGACATCGTGACCTGCTCCAAGGGGCTCGGGGGCGGCGTGCCCCTGTGCGCGGTCATGACCAGCGCGGAGATCGCGGACGCGGCGGTGGAAAAGGGATTCATGCCCTTCTCGTCCCATGCCGGGGACCCGTTGCTCTGCATGACCGGCCTGGCCAACCTCGAAATCGTCGACCGGGACAACCTGGTCGATAACGCCCGGGACGTGGGCAACTACTTCATGGACAAACTCAAGATATTGGAAGATGAACTCGAAATCGTAGGCGAAGCTCGGGGGCTTGGCCTATGCCTGGGACTCGAACTGGTGACGGACAAGCAGAGCCGGACACCCAATTTCGAGGGTTCTGCTATGGTGACGGAATACTGCTATGAGAACGGACTCTGGTTGCCCATCGTGCCCAGGATGCAGAAAGACGACCCCCTGAGCCACCGCTTCATGGAGCTCTCGGGTTCCCATGTTCTGCGGTTTATGCCTCCGATCACCATAACAGAGGCGCAGATCGACGAGTCCATGGAAATCATCGAGGCCGGGCTGCGGATCGCGGAGGAACGGACCGCGCGTGTCGCGCCGGCAGTGGTGTGATGTGTTGATGCACAGGGGATAGTTTAAGTAGGATCGGAAGCAGGTAACGATGTAACAGCACCCGGGACGGCAGTCCGTCCGGGACGCTGGGTACGCTCACGTCAGGAAGTCAGCCGCACGAATACATACCACAGCCCAATGGAGATGTAGGTCGCGGTTATGGCGACCATGATGACCCGGGTGAGGGGATGGGGTTTGGTCCACGACGGGAATGCCCGGGGGACGAGCACGTAGTTCAGGTAGATCAGCCCAGGACAGAACAGCCCCATGGCCATGAAGGCGATGACGCCCCGAATGATGAGCAGATCCCCAGGCTGCGCAAGGGGCAGCGTGATCGTCGTCAGAACAGTGAAAACCACCACAAAACCGTAGTACAGCGTACGGAAATGAAAACGCCGCGCTCGCTTTACGTTGGCGTAAATGTAGTCGGCCTGCATGCGTGCGAAACCGTCGGTGGACTGTAGCCAGGCATCGCAGAGGAAAGCCGCGGCGATGACCAGGAATATGATCTTGCCGATAGCGCCCCAGCTGACCTCAAAGAATGCGGACTGCACCACGGCGATTTCCCAGCCCTGGGGAACGATGCCCTGCGGCTTCAGCAGGGCCCAGGCCAACCAGCACATGATGATGGTCGTGATCAGGTTCAATGTGACGCCGAGTCCGGATTCGATGTGAAGGTACCGCATGAACTTCCGGTAGTTCGTCCGGTTGGATTCGGTGTCTTCGAATGCGTATCCCGTCGCCGAAATGGCCTCCGGCGCCGTGCGCAGGGGGCTGGTTATGCGACCGATATAGGCCGACATCCCCACGCCCTTGTCCCGCATCCAGTAGGACAGGAAGAGCTGGCCGAAGCCGCCGGCGCCGGCGAAGACGATGGCGGTGAGAACCGTGGAAAGGTCCGCGGGATCCCAGTTGGCCGGCTTATGGAAGCCGGGAGTGAGCAGGACGCCGAAGAACTCCCCCGCCACGGCCAGCACAGGCTGCTGGAACACGGCGAAGACAATCCCCACGATCGTGATGACGACGACCGTCATGGTGAGCCGTTCCACGATCAGGTAGACCACCCGGCCCATGAACAGGGCGACCAGGTAGATCCCGATGGTCAGGTAGGCCCAGAACAGCGACTGGCCCCGGGCCGTCCATCCGTCCGGGAATCCCGTCAGTTCCGCCAGCGCGCCGCCTCCCGCCGACGCGTAGGCGCCAAACCAGATGTTTTCGAGGAAGACCCCCACCCAGATCAAAGACACGTACCACTTGCCAATACGACTGAAGCCGGTCAGGGCCGTCTCGCCCGTCATGATGGTATAACGGGCGATCTCCACGTTCACCCAGTACTGCATCAGGGCGGCCGGTATGAGCAGGCCTATGAAGGCCGCGCCGTACTTGGCGGTCAGGTAGGGCCACCAGATGAGCTCTCCGCTTCCCTGGGCCAGTCCGGCCCAGACGATGCCCGGGCCCATGTACTTCAACATGCCGGCGAAGGTAGGCATGGCGGCCATCTTCAGCGGCGCCAGGCGGCCGAGAGGTCGGGTAGCTTCGTTTGTGGTTTCAGCGGACATTAAGTGGGTTCTGTGTGGTGGGGGCGATCCAGGTCAGAAACAACGGACCGGTTCGAGATCGGGCATGCCATGATTACATGAAAATGATTCGCGAAACGACTGCGGATCAATCCAGCATTGTACACGGGGCGGAGGGATAGTTCAAGCACAAAAGATGTGAATACCATTGACGGAAAACGATCCCCTTCGTAGTATGGTCTCTCGATCATCCGAGCCTTCACATCGCCTCGACAAGCCGCTGCTAAGGAATACGCCATGGTGGACTTCCCCGTTGTCGACACCCACGTACATCTCTGGGACCCGGATCATCTGCGGTACAGCTGGCTGGACGACATACCCCTGCTGAACAGGCGGTACCTGCTGGAAGAATACCGGCAGGCCTGCGGGTATGTGCAGGTGGAGCAGATGGTTTTCGTGCAATGCGAATGCGACGCCGGACAGCACGTACAGGAAGCGGAGTGGGTTTACGGGTTGTCACGGCAGGACGGCCGGATTCGCGGGATCGTGGCCAACGCGCCGCTCGAACTAGGGGAAGAAGTCGACGACGATCTCGCGGCACTGGCCCGTATTCCGCTGGTCAAGGGCATCCGACGGCTGCTGCAGCCCGAGAACGCGGACTTCTGCCTGCAACCCGGGTTCATCGAGGGTGTACGCCTGTTGCCGTCCCATGGACTTTCCTTCGATATCTGCATCTTCCATCCACAACTGGCCAATACCATCGAATTCGTGCGGCAATGTCCCGAAGTGCCCTTCATCCTGGATCATATCGGCAAGCCTGATATAAAGAACCAGGTGTTCGATCCATGGAAGGACGAACTCAAGACCCTGGCGGAAATGCCCAACGTATCCTGCAAGGTGTCGGGACTGGTCACCGAAGCGGACATGGAACGGTGGACACCCGAAGACCTGAAACCGTACATCGATCACGTGATCCAGTGTTTCGGCATCGACCGGGTCATGTACGGCGGAGACTGGCCGGTCGCCTTCCAGGCCACGGAGTATCCAGGTTGGGTGGAGACCCTTTCGTGGGCCACTAATGGGCTCACTGATTCGGAGAGAGAAAAACTGTTTCGGGACAACGCTATCTCGTTCTACCGGCTGTAGCCCATACCTGTACTTCCTCCTGTAGTCATCACAGTACCTTCGTGCCATGTCCCTCGCATCCCTGCGTCAGAAACTCCTGCCCGCCGGACCGGCGTTGGATATTCATGTACATCCCCTGAACTGTTTCGGGTCCTACCGGGTTTCCTCGCCCCGGGCGGACGCGGAGGAACTGATCGCTACCGCACGGCGGTCCGGAGTTACCAGGATGTGCGTGTTTTCGTTGTACGAGACCACGCCGTATGAACCCACGCCCGATCAGTGCAGGCGGGCCAACGACTACGTGCTGCGGATGCGCGACACGGAGCCGAAGGCGATCCTGCCGTTCTGCTACGTGACACCGGCCTTTCCTGACGAGGCCGTCGCCGAAATCGAGCGTTGTGTGGGCAGCCACGCCATGGCCGGCGTTAAACTCTGGGTGGCGCGGCGGGCAACGGACCCCGGTCTCGACCCGATCATGGAGGCGGCCGTCGCGAAGGACGTCCCCGTGCTGCAGCACGCCTGGCTGAAGACCACCGGCAACCTGCCCGGTGAATCGACGCCCTTTGACGTGGCCGATCTTGCCCGGCGCCACCCCAGGGCGAGGATCATCATGGCCCATCTCAATGGCGCGGGATATCGGGGTATTGAAGCGCTGGTGGACGTACCGAACGTCGTAGTGGATACTTCGGGCGGCGATCCGGAAAGCGGCATGGTCGAAACGGCCGTACACCGCCTGGGCGCGCACCGTGTAGTCTACGGTTCGGACGCGCCTATTCGACACTTCGGCGTTACCATGAACAAAGTGCTGGGGGCCGTTATTCCTGAATCCGACAAGCGGGCGATTCTGTGGGACAACGCATTGCGGATATTGAAGTTGGACGGTTAACCGGGAGATCAGCGGTGTTCATCGACATAAACGCCTGGACCGGTCCCTGGCCCGCACTGGCCAACGTGCCTTACGATGCCGCTTCGGTACGGAACTCGTTGAGGGCCTATGGTGTCGAGCACATCCACATGGCTCCCCTGGCGGCCGCGTGGAATCCCAATCCCCATCTTTGCAACCCGGTGGTTTATGCAGCGTCCGACGAGTACGACGATATCAGCCCGGTACCCATCCTGGATCCGACACTGCCGACCTGGCGGGAAGAACTGGAGAAGGCGGCTGAACACTCCGCCATCCGCATGATCAAGTTGCTCCCGAGTTACGGAGGGTATGACCTGGCCGCCACGGATAGCCTGTTGCAGGAGGCGCGACGTGCCGGCCTAGTCGTGATGGTGCAGGTGCGCATCGACGACCCCCGTCGCCACCATCCCCTGGCGATGGTTCCTGACGTACCTGCCATAGACGTAGTGGAAGCGGCGGAGCGCCATCCCGACCAGAAACTGGTCATCGGAGGGGCAAGCGCGGCAACCGTGAGGGACCTCGCGTCACGGCTTCGCGAGTCACCCGGTCTCTATGCCGATACATCCCAAGTAGACGGAATGGACAGTTTAAAGATACTGGTAGACGAGGGTTTAGGGAGCAAGCTGCTCTTCGGATCCCATGCCCCGGTGTTCATGCCAACGGCGGCCGTGGCGCGGGTACTCAACGATCTGCCGGACGACGCGGCCATGGCCATTATGCGAGACAACGCGGCGAGACTGCTGACGACCTGACCGGGGCACCAGGCACCAACGCCCCTATATCCGCCACTCCTCCAGCACCGCTTCCTCGACCTGGGCAGGTTCGAGGATACGCTCTGTGTCTTCGTAGCGGCAGACTACCCGGGCGTCGGGTTCGGCCTTCGGTCCAGCGTACCGCACGGTCATGCCCGCGATCCGCCGCAGGTCGTCGTCCGTTGGCTGGCCTTCGACGAGCGTGGTCGGTCCCGTGGCATCCTTCGTTTCCAGTCTCCACCGGCCCGGAGCGTAGCGGTCGAGGAACTTGTTCTCCCCCTCTTCACGTCCCATCACCACCTTGACGTCAGGCTTGACGCGGAAATGGCGACCGATCTTGAGCAGCATCACGTCGTCCATCGTCAGGTTTTCCTTACCCTCGTACTCGAAGAAGTCGAGGATGCGACGGCCGAAGTTCTTGTCGGTCAAGAAGCAGCAGCCACCCGCGGGAGAGGGATAGTCCTCGATGCCGTAGGCCGTGGCCATTTCCATCTGCTTCTGTCGGGAACGGCCCTTGATGTCGCCCAGTTGCTCCCGGTCCACCCACCCCTTTTGTTCCGGTACTGTGGGGGGCAGGTTCTTGGCGGAAAGCGGCCGCAGCAGCAGACCGTCCAGTTCCGCGTCTCGATCGATGACGTTCATGGGCTGCCTGCGTTGGGACATGGGCCGCTGGCCGAGGACCTCGCCGGTGAACATGAACTGGGCGCCGATCTCATCCATATACTGCCGGGCCCGCCTGAACATGAAAATGCGGCAGTCGATGCACGGGTTCACGGCGGAGCCGTAACCATATTTCGGATCGGTCAGCACCTTGAGGTAGTCCGGACCGGAGATGTCGATCATCTCGACGGGAAGGTCCAGCTTTGCGCCGGCCTGTAGGGCCTCGTTGCGCACCGGTTTCATCCGCTTCCGCGTTTTAGATCTTCGGTTATGCTCCACGACGCAGAAACCGGTGTAGAAAGTCAGTCCCTGTACTTCAACGCCTTGCCGCATCAGCATGGCGGCCGCGATCGTGCTGTCCAGTCCGCCGGACAGTAAACCGACCGCTTTCACGGGTTTGGACATGGTCGCTTCCTCCCTTATATCCCAATCGATTCCCGCAGCGAATCCGCCACCCGGCGGAAGGACTCTGTCTGCTGCGAGTCCGGCTCTTTCCGGACGATCGGGGTACCCTGGTCACCCGCCAGGCAAACCGCCGGATCAATGGGTAATTCGCCGACGAAGGGCACGCCCAGCGCCTCGCTGGCCCGTTTCCCGCCGCCTGTCGTAAAAATGTCCGTTCGGCCGCCGCAGTGGGGACAATTGAAATAACTCATGTTTTCGATGATGCCCAGTATGGGCACGTTTACCTGCTGGAACATGGCCACGCCGCGCCGCGCGTCGATCAGGGCCACGTCCTGCGGTGTCGTCACCACCAGTCCACCGGTCAGCGGCACGGATTGGGTCAGCGTAAGGTGCGCGTCCCCCGTACCCGGGGGCATGTCGATGACGAGGCAGTCCAGTTCCCCCCACAGGACGTCGCGCAACAACTGCTGCACGGCCTGGTGTACCATGGGACCACGCCAGGTGACCGACTGGTCCTCCGGGATCAGGAATCCAAAGGACATCATTTTTATGTCGTGGGCGATCATCGGAAGGATCTTCTGCCCCACCACGGCGGGCTGGTCCTTGACGCCCATCATCGTCGGAATACTGGGTCCGTATATATCGGCGTCAAGCAAGCCCACG
Source organism: bacterium (assembly GCA_965225915.1). Classification (GTDB taxonomy): domain Bacteria; phylum JAAXHH01; class JAAXHH01; order JAAXHH01; family JAAXHH01; genus JAAXHH01. The sequence continues at coordinate 2,115,006 of OZ245326.1, read as the reverse complement.
CTCAGGCCGGCGTCGGCCATGGCCACGGACAGGTTCACCGAGACCGTGGATTTGCCCACGCCGCCCTTGCCGCTGGCCACCGCCACGATGGTCTTGACCCCGGGCAGTTCGATCATGCCGGTCTGCCCGGCCTGCCCAGGCTGACCGGCCGCGGGTCCCTGTGCCGTGGCCGACTGGCCCGGTGGAGGTCCGGAGATCTGCACGTCCCGCACCCCGGGCATGCGTTCCACCGTTTCCCTGGCCGTCATGGTGATCTGTCGCCGTGTGGATTCGTCCTGCGTGGAAAACGCCAGGCTGAACGACACGTGACCATCAGAGGCCTGTACGTTCTTCACCAGGCCGAAGGAGACGATGTCGCGGTCGAATCCGGGGTACATGATTTGCTTCAGGCTGTCCACCACGTCCCGCATGGTCACTTCATGGGCCATCTTTCCCTCCTGAATGGCGGCGATACGGCGCGAAATCACCGATGGGGCCAATCTCGTTGCGCAATTTACATCCGGCAGTACGCCAGATCAATCATTTTACCTTTCTCACGTACAGCCTGAACTCTTCATCCTCTTCGATGGTATCGAGCAGTGCGTGTCCATGACTCGCGCACCAGGCAGGCATATCTTCCAGGATCTGGGGATCGTCGGCCAGCACTTCCAGTACTTCACCCACGGAAATCTCCTTGATGGCTGCCGCGGTCTTCATGATCGGCACGGGACAGAGCAGGCCGTAGGTGTCGAGGGTCATGGCCGAATGGATCACGGTTCGTCAAAGCCTCCCCTGCTGAAATGCCCTTATCATCTCAAACCGTCACGCCCGTCGCGTCAGACCGTCACCCCGGCGATGGTGCGCAATTTCCGCACCACTTCAACCAGCGCGTCCAGGACCTCGTCGATCTCGGATTCCCGTGTGTCCGGGCCGACGGATACCAGCAGCGAGCAACGGGCTTCCGTCGGCGTCCTGCCCAGGGCCAGGAGCACGTGGGACGGCTTGGACGCGTGCGCCGAACACGAGGATCCAATGGAAACGGCAATCCCCCGGGCATCGAGCATCAGGACCACGGACTCCCCGTCGGTCTCGGGTAACCATACGTTCAGATTACCCGGCACGCGCAGATGAGGGTGCCCATTGATAGATACATCCGGCAGGCGGTCCTTCAAACCGCGCCAGAGCAATTCGTCCAGCCGCTTCAGCCGGTCCAACCGGCCGGGCAGTTCGGCTGCCGCCAACTCCGCCGCCTTGCCGAATCCCACGATGGCGGGGATGTTCTCGTGTCCGCCGCGGCGGCCCTCTTCCTGAACGCCCCCTTCCACCTGGGGACGTAACCTGGTACCCGCTTTCAGATAGAGCGCTCCGGCTCCGGGCGGACCGTTCAAGGGTCTGGCGGAAACCGACAGGGCATCTACTTTCAGGCCGTGCACGTCTACGGGCAGCCGTCCCACCGCGCCCACGGCATCGGTATGCATGGCCGCACCGTGCCGGCGGGCGATATCGGCGATATCACGTACGGGCTGAATGGTACCGGTCTCATCATTTGCCAGCATGACGGAAACGAGCACGGTGTCGTCCCGCATGGCCCGCGCCACATCGTCGGGATGTACGATCCCGTTTCCGTCAACCGGAACCTGGGTGACCGCGAACCCCTGCCGTTCCAGCGCTTTCGCGGCATACAGCACGGCATGATGCTCGATGCTGGATACGATGATGTGCCGCCCGTGTTTCGTTCTCGCCTGCGCCAGCCCCTTGACGGCCAGGTTGTCCGCTTCCGTCCCACTGGCAATGAATACGATTTCACCGGGATCGGCGCCGATCAGTCCGGCGACCCGGCCGCGCGCCAGGTCCAGCGCATGGCGGGCTTCCACGCCGAACCGGTGCAGGCTCGACGGATTGCCGAAGTGTTCCCGGAGGTAGGGCACCATCTCGTCGATGACGCGGGGGTCAACCGGCGGCGCCGCGCTGTGGTCGAAGTATATCATGACAGGGCCGGTCGTCAGGAACTGCGCTCCACCCATTCCCGCTCGCCGTCCGCCCAGATTTCCTTCTTCCAGACGGGCACAATCTGCTTCACGCGGTCGATCGCGTAGGAACAGGCCTCGAATGCTTTTTTGCGGTGGGGGGTCGCCACGGCGATCAGGATGCTTATCTCCCCGACATCAAGCGTACCGACGCGATGGATCATGGCCAGGTCTTCAATGCCCCACCGAGCGCGGATTTCGTCGCCCACCTCTTGCATTTTGGCTTCGGCCATCTCGGCGTATGCCTCGTACTCCAGTCGAAGCGTCCGTCGACCATCCGTATTGTCCCGCACCGTACCGGCAAAGGTGACCACTGCGCCATGGTGGGGTTTCAGGGTCCACTCGAACAGGGCATCCGGCTTGATTCGTTCGTTAGTGATCTTGTACACGCGCTTGTTCATGCCCCTTCATCAAGGATCGGCGCCACCGCTCACCGGCGGTATGCACGCCAGTTCATCTCCATCTTCCAGCACGACCTGCCGATGGGCGTATTCCCGGTTTACGGCCAGCATTACGCTTTTGTCATAGTTTGCCAGGGCGGGATACGTTTCAACCAATCTCGCAAAAGCCTCGCCCACGGTGGTACCCGCCGGGACCTCCACCGCAACCGATGTCGCACCCACCGCGTCCTTACACCCGGCGAAACTTTTCACGATGATCCGCATGGTTGTCCTTTGCAGATCCGCATGGCTGTCCTTTGCAGGCGTCATGCGAAGTCACGTAAACCGCTACACGATATGACGAAAACGCCCGATTGTCAAGCGGGACGTCCTATTCCGGGCGGTATGGCAAAGCCGTATTCGCAACGCTTAGAGAGGGCTTGGCAGTGGGGATCAAAGGTGTGATACGCGGAGTTGGGAAACTTCCGCGGCAGTCCGTCCGCGGGTCTGGACCTACTTCAGCTTTCTTACCCGGTAGAAGCAGGTGGCGGTCAGGCCCGTAATGACGGTCCACGCGATGATCAGAAAAACCCATCCACCCGTGGATAACTCGGTGGCCTGTTGTTCCATGAGAAACAAACTCCCGGTTTCTGTTTCAGAATCGGGTCTGCGTGAAGTCGCGCATACCCTAATCCCGGCTCCCATCCCTGTCAAGTCTTTTCCCTGCCTGGTATGTATCGCGGAACGTCCGGCGACCTTCCGTCGTATGAACAGGTGTTGCGAGTGTCGCCACACCGGATTATTTTCGTTTACCTATGAAACGTATTTGCACGATTATCGTAAGCCACTTGCTGGTATCCTTGTGGGCCGTAGCCGTACAGGCGGCGGGACCGACGATCCGGCTCGAAAGCGCACGAACGCACCTGGTTACTTTCGAAGAGGTTGACGAAATCGCCCGCGGGCAAAGCAGACCTACCCTGCGTACCCTCACCGATCGGCCGTGGCCTCTGGGCGGCCGGACCGTCGTTTATCCCAACCTCCAGCTCCTGGCGTTCATCGACAAAGAACAAGGGCTCGGGCGGCGCGTACCGCTGGTCCTTACCTTTGACCAGTATTTCCAGCTTCGCAGTTCCGCGCAGTTCAAAAGGCTGTGGCGTACATCGGTTCTATCCCGCGTATTCGACACCGAAACACAAACGAACCAGGACGGACTGCTGACCCTTGATCTTCCCGTGAATCTGCCTACGTTTCTTGGCGGAGGCACGCCCGTAATCCGGATTTTCGGAAACCAGAGAATCGAGATGGACATGGCCAGCGAATGGGAGGAAAGCAGCGCGAGTACGGCGACGAGCCGGGTTTCTCGTGTACCCAACGTGGCCATGAAGCAGACCCAGGAATTTACCGTTACGGGGAACATTGGCGAGAAGGTGGAAGTGAACATTAAGCAGAACAGCGAAGCGTTCACCGACCTCGACAACAACCTGAGCATACGCTACCAGGACGTCTCGGATGACGGCCGGGAAGGAAACGGCATACTGAAAAGCTTCGAGGCGGGAAACGTATCCCTCGAACTGAAGAACACGGAATTCACGGGCTACACGCAACAACACACCGGGCTCTTCGGTATCAAAATGATAAGCCAACTCGGCAACTTTCACCTGACCACCATCGCCAGCCAGGAGAAGGGGGAAGGTCAGTCCGCCACGTTCCAGGCCGGTACGAGGGGGACCCAGCGAGTGATCAGGGACCTCGACTTCAGGCGCAGGACCTACTATTTCATCGACGAACGATACCGTCGGAATTTCTCACTCAGGGACGAGAACGGATACCGTGTCGCGGCCGAGGACTCGGTCCGGTTGATACAAGTTTACGTATCAGGCCGGTTCACCCTGACCAACCAGGCACAGCTGGTCAATGCGAACGCCTATCCCGATCCCCCGGTATACGACTCGGCAGGAGAGATCATCCAGGGATCGGAGGCCAGCCAATTCGTAGAAGGAAAGTTCAAGTACCTGGAATCCGACGAGTTTTACGTGAACGAAAGATTTGGCTATATCGTACTGAACACTCCGCTGCAGGAGGACGACATACTGGCTGTTTACTACGAGACCGTGAACCAGGACGGCGAAGTCAAAACTTACGGTCGACTGGAAGGCGATGTACCGCAACTGCGCCTGCTCAAGAGACAACAGGAACTCATCCCCGATGTGCCGGACGATCCCTCCCAGTGGGGCACCTGGCAGTACGAGTGGCGAAACGTATACTTCCTCGGCCAGACGGACATCGAACCGGATAATTTCGATCTGAAGATATTCCGTCGGCAATCCGAAGGCGAGCACAGTGATGTCGACCGGAACGGAACGCCCTTCATTCAGTTGCTGGGACTCGACCGCAGGGGGGTGGATCCCGGCTCCGAACCCGACCGGCTCGTCGATATAGACTACGCGTTGATTGATTTCAAGCGGGGTGAACTGATCTTTCCCGATCAGTATCCATTCGCACCGACCCTGACGAAAACGACCACGGGTCAACTTGCCTATCCGGACACGCAGGGCGAAGGTCTTCCCGATGAAACACCCGAGTTCTACAACCTCACGAGCAAACTGGTCATCAGTCAGTTCAGTACATTGCACAAGTACTATCTGGAAGTGGAATACCGGAACCAGTTGTCCCAGTATTCGCTGGGCCGGTCCAATATCATCGAAGGAAGCGAAATCGTACGGTTGAACGGCCAACAGTTGCAGCGGGGATCGGACTACATCATCCTGTACGAGGTCGGCCAGATCCGCTTTACGAACGAAGAGGCCCTCAGTCCGGACGCGGAAGTGACTGTCCAATACCAGTTCGCCCCGTTCTTCAAACCCGTGTCGAACACACTGCTGGGACTGCAGGGGGAATACCAGTTCAACGAACAGTCCTGGGTGAAGGGCACGGTGCTCTACCGGTCCGACAAGTCCCTGGAGCAGAAATCCCGGATCGGCCGCGAAACCGGCCGCTACCTGATGTGGGGGATCGATACCCGCCTGGCTTTCGAACCTGAATTCCTGACCTCCTTCATGGATTTCATTTCCCCGGCCGACCTGGGGGATGCCGAGTCCTCGTTGAACATCGAAGCCGAACTCGCCCAGAGCGTGCCGAACCCGAACATACTGGGCGACGGTTTCATCGACGATTTCGAAGGAAGCAAAGAGGAAACCGACCTGGGCGTGCGCCGCAGTGGTTGGCGGCCGGCCAGTCCGCCCGACCGGCACACGCACGACCAGCGGGGTAGGATGATCTGGTACAATCCCCAGGAGCAGGTCGATGTCCGCCAGATCTATCCCACCCGTGAGGTAACGGGACGGGACCAGCTGCAACACGTGCTGATCATGGAATTCGATCCCATGGAGCCCGACCTGCGCTGGGGCGGAATCCCCGCGGATTCAACCTTCAACGCACCCTGGCGGCAAACCGATCCGGATGACTCACTGAACCGGTGGGCCGGTTTGATGCATCCGCTGGCGGGGAGCAACGTGGACCAGACACGCAGCAGGTTCATCGAAGTATGGGTGAATGGAAACCGGGGTGAGCTGCATATCGACCTCGGCATGATCAGCGAGGATATCAACGACGACGGCAGGCTCGACACGGAAGACGACAAAAGCGACGGATTCGGCAACAATCTCCTCGAACCGGAAGAAGACATCGGCATGGACGGTCTGAGAGACGAGGACGAGACCGGCTACGACCCGGTGAACAATCCCGACCCGCATGGGGACAACTTCTCCTTCGAGGGCACGATCGGGGGCACCGTGCCGGTCGACCAGATCGACTACAGCAGGATCAACGGGCCGGAAGAAAATGCCGCCGATCCCGACCAGAACCGGCGGCCCGATACCGAGGATCTCGACAACTCCGGATACCTGGAAAGACAGAATGACTATTTCAAGTTTGTCGTGAATCTGAGCCCGGACCACGAAGACACGGTGCTCGTGGCCGGAGGCGACCAGGAGCGAACCAACTGGGGGAGCTCGAACAGCTGGCGCTTGTACCGCATACCGCTGGATACCGAACTCTTCGGGGCCGATCCAACCGGCGGGAATCCTACGGGGAACAGCGGAGGTCAACCGGGCGGCGCGAGCGGCGAAGCAGATGCAGGCGGATCCCCGGCGGTGAACCGGGCATACGACGGTGCGGTGGGCATGCCGAGTTTCGCCGGGATCGAAATGGTCCGGCTCTGGATCACGAAGGTGGATGAGCCCACTAAAATGCGCATCGCTTCCATCAATATAGTAGGCAACCAGTGGCAGGAAGACTTTCAAGGAGCCATCACCGATTCCATCGGCAATCCGGTATCGGCTTCCACCTTATCCGCCTTCGGGGAGACTTTCGATGTCGCCGTGAAGAATACGTACGACAACCCCGGTGAATACACGCCACCCCCCGGCACAATCGTCGAGTACGATCGCGTCACCGGTCTGCAGAACAAAGAACAATCGCTGATCTTCACCTATACCAACCTGCAGCCGCATCACAGCGCCCAGGCTTACCGAACGTTGTTTTCCGACCAGGATTACACGTTGTACAACACCCTGAGGCTGTACATACACGGATCGGACGATTTTGAAGTCGACCGGTCGCCCGATTTTTTCATTCGATTCGGAAGCGGAGAATTCGACTATTACGAGTATCGGACACGTGTATTGCCAGGTTGGAACGAAGAGAACCATCTCAGGGTGGTCTTCGACGACTTGACGATTCTAAAGAGCGAGACGGAAATGGCCCGAAGGACGGCGACGGCGACGGACACCACCTACACTGTCACGCTGAGCGACGGAAAAGAACTCCCCGTGCGATTCAAGGAGGGTCCGCAGCGAGAAGGGCTCGCATTGGCAATAGTCGAGCTGGAAGGGAACAGGCAGTACAGGGTGCTCGGAGCACCCGCCCTGGCCCGGATACGCCATATCACGGTCGGGATCTACAACCCCTACGACGAAACGCTTGCGGGCGGTGAGCTCTGGCTGGACGAGTTGAGGGCGGGTGACGTAAGGCGGGACCGCGGCCTAGCCGGCCGTTTAAAGATCGACGCGGATCTTGCCGACGTCTTCTCCCTATTTGGTACCGTCAGGAGCGTGGGCAGTCACTTCCGAAGGATAGGCGGGCAAGAATCGGGAAGCAGGTCCACGGTGATGAACCTGTCCACCCTGCTGAACCTGGGGAGCATGTTGCCGGATGACTGGGGTTTGTCCATACCTTTGCGATTCCGCTGGAGGAACGATCTGAGGCTGCCGCGTCTGCAGGTCGGTTCCGATATCATACTTCTGAACAGGGAAAAACGTGAAGAACAGCGTACGGAAAACACCGACCACTCGTTTACGGCTTCTTTCTCCAAGAGAATCGCTTCGAAGAATCCCTTCGTCGCCTGGACGCTGGAACGTTTCCGGCTGGATTTCACGTCGAACAGTAATTTCCGGCACTCCGTCTCGAGGATCGATACATCGGGTTCCTACCGGGCACGTCTGCATTACAATATGACCCCGCGTTCAAAGATCCAGTGGCCGTTTCTCAAGTGGACGGGCCTACCGGAATTCATTTCAAACCTGACCTTTAACCCACTCCCGGTGCGATTGGAGCTGTTTTCTGAAATCAACCGCAACAAGCGGATCTATCTCAACAGGCAGACCCAGGCTGTCGAGGTCGAAGAAACCGGTGAAGACGAATCGGCCAGTACGGACCGTGGAGAAAGGTTCACCCGGTATCTGAATCGAAATGTCGGGGCGATCATGGAACCTTTCAAATCCGTGAGAATGAACTACAACCTTTCAGTTTCCAACGACATGAAATCCGACTCCACGGTAGCGTTGGCCAAACTGGAATTCGGTCCGGAAATCAGCTACCGCCAAAACCTGGGCATCGATTACCGTCCCGAAATCACGGCCTGGTTCAGGCCATCCTACAACTTTACCACGTCTTACACCGAAAACCGGAATCCCCAGTTGCAACTTGCCGGCGCTTCGCCCGAGGCCCGAACCATTGCGTTCAGCAACCAGCAGGGCATACGCACAAATGTCAATATGGCCAGGATGGTATCGAATGTTTTCGGGGGATCGTCCAGCAGATCGAACGGGGATGATTCCGGATGGTTTCGCCGAAACGTGGCAGAGCGGTTCGCCTCGGTCTTCAGGATGTTCACGCCGATCACCCTGAATTACACCATCAGTCGCAACCAGAGTTTCTTCAACGCGATTTCACGGCCTTCATTCAGAGAGCGCGTAGGGCTGTCGGATGATATCTCGGTCCCTTTCGACACCCTGACATCCGGCGGCGGGGTTACCGGCATACAACGGAACCAGGAAACGGAATCGAACCGGTCGTCCTTCAACCTGGGCACGGGTCTCAGGTTCCTGGGAGCTACCCTGTCTGTCAGGCCCACCTGGGTATCTGCCCATAACCGGTCCACGAATCTGAACCGGAAACAGAACAACACCACCTGGCCCGAAATGTCCCTGCGCTGGAATCCCAATCCCAGGAGCATGGGCGACTTTGGTCGGATATTCCGCCGGATCGAAGTGGCCAGCGGGTTTTCAAGACGCAAGGGGCGGACCACCGACCTCAAGCTTTCCGATCTTATGGTCGCGCAGGAAACCGCGGCTGCAGGTACCACGGATCCCAATGAAGCCGGGATCACCCGGACGACCACGACTACCCTGTCTCCGCTGATCGGCGTCGTTATCGATCTGAACGCGGGACTTGTGGTTCGAAGCAATTTCACCACGATAGACGGATTGACCCAGTTCGGACGGAACGCGACCGACCAGAAACAGCGAAACAGGTCGCTTTCGGTCGCGATAGACTACAGGCTCAGGCCCGGGATCCGGATCTTCGGGAAGAGAACGAGCGGGGACATAAACGCCCGGCTGCAATTCACCCGGAATACCAGCAGGATGCTGATTTCCCGCAACAGCGGTGGTTTCCAACCCAACAACGGACAGAACCAGAACCGGTTCTCAGTCACGACGGATTACCGTTTCAGCAGGTACGTTCGCGGCGGCTTCACGGTCGAACTGACAAATACGCTGAACGTCATTACCCAGCAGAAGCGGATTCGTCGAGGCGGCGGGCTGTGGACCGAGTTTCTTTTCAACTGACGTCCGATGAAGGGGACCGCAGAATCTGTCTCAACGCACCAATCTGCACCGGCTTACGGTTAGACTATGACAAAAGAGGAGATTCAGGCCGTACTTTTCGTCACGGTCAGCCTGCTGGTCGGTGCCTTTGTACTGCTGGTGAAACAGTACGATTCGGATTTCCTGCCCGACCTGCATCCGGTTGTGGTGGGCGATCCGGAGAATGGGGAAATACCCACGGACCTCATGGCGACGTCTGGAAATGCCATGTCCATGCGTAACGTGTCCTCGGCCGATCGATCGAGCGTCCAAAACCCAGAGCCCCACGCGGTGTCCCGGCGAACTAACCCGGGATACCCGGACACCGGGTTTTCAACAAAGTCCTCTTCATCCTTCGATAACCTGCTCGTACCCGTGAACACCGCCCCGGCGGACGAACTTCAGAAACTGCCTGGCATCGGTCCGAAGTTAGCGGAGAGAATCATCGCCTTCCGGCAACGGTCAGGGAACTTCGCGACCGTCGAACAGCTGCTCGAGGTGAAGGGGATAGGACCCGCCAAACTCGACCGGATGCGCCCCTACGTGGAACTGCGGTAGAAGGCAGGCGCGAACCCCTGTTACACGGGGTGGTATCCCCCGCGGCCAGCCGGGAAACAAGGGTTCCCAGCCCGGATTTATTGTTGACAACAACCCCCTGCAATCCTATTTTCGGTGTGGTTCGAACGGTAATGATCGGAAGTGGGGGTTTATGCTGCGAATCGGCACAGGAATCGCCAAAGGACGCCGGCTACGGTCCGTAACCGGTGCGATTCGTCCCACCGGCAGCCGCGTACGCGGTTCGTTGTTCGACATCCTGTCGACCCGAATCGTCGACAGCACGGTGCTGGACTTGTGTGCCGGCAGTGGAAGCCTGGGTATAGAAGCCCTGAGCCGGGGCGCTCGATGCTGCCTTTTTGTCGACAACGACCGTCGCACCGTCCGAACAATCAGGGACAACCTGGATCGCTGTGGATTCGGTGGCCGGCCTGGTCAGCTTGGTCAGAATGATCGGCATGGTTCGAATGGCCGGCATGGACAGAGCAGGATCTGGCTGACAGATGCCGTTCTGAGTCTCGGTCACCTGGCTGCTCATTCCTGCCCGGTGGATATTATCCTCGCCGATCCCCCTTATGGCGACCCCGTTGTGCAGGATATCATCCGAACCGTTGGCGAGCGGGCGGTACTGGCGCCGGGTGGCTTGCTCGTCATAGAGCATCGGGGGGACGAACCGCCTGAAACCGGCAACGGACTCGACCTGGTGCGTAGACGAGACATCGGAGAAACGGCGTTATCGTTCTTCCAGCCCGATACGGAAACAACCGTGACTCGGACGGAAGTCCTGCCCATTGATCTTCCACCTCCTGCATCGAGAACCCGGCGATGAAAGTTGCGGTATATCCCGGTACATTCGATCCCGTGACCAACGGACATCTGGACGTATTGAAACAGGCGGTGACCGTGTTCGACCGGGTCGTGGTTGCCGTCGCGCCCAACATAGGGAAGCACCCGATGTTTTCGGTGGAGGAGCGGGTGGAGATGTTTCGGCAGGCCGTGGAAGGCTGGACGGAGGTCGAGGTGTTGTCCTCGGACGGGTTGACGGTCGATCTAGCCGCGAGTCTAAACGCCCGGGCCATAGTCCGGGGCGTTCGTTCAGCCGGAGATCTCGAGACTGAATCCCAGATGGCGCTGATGAACCGCCGCCTGGCTCCATCGGTGACCACGGTATCTTTCTTCCCCGGTGAACCGTCGATTTATGTGAGTTCTTCTCTCGTCAAAGAGGTATTCCGTTTCGGTGGCGATGTAAGCCATCACGTCCCCCCTCCCGTGTTAAAGGCCCTGTTGGAAAAGCGCAGCACGATCCGTTGACCGCCGGTTATCCAAGGACTTCCCTACACCACCCTCCTCCCCATTCCCATGTCCGCTACCCTTCCCCTTACCCGAAAACTGGATCGCATCGCACCGTCCGCGACCACCGTGCTCAATGAACGGGCCATCGCGATGAAACGCGACGGCGTCGAAGTTTTCAATTTCGCCGTGGGCGAGCCGGACTTCCCCACGCCGGACCACATCAAGGAAGCCGGTATGCAGGCGATCCGGAATAACATAACCCGGTACACGCCCGCGACCGGCATCCTGGACCTCAAGGAAGCGATCTGCCACAAGCTGGCGAGGGACAACGGACTCGAATACACGCCGAACCAGATTGCGAGTACCTCCGGGGGCAAGCACGCGCTGTACAACCTGCTCTACGTGATCTGCGACGAGGGAGACGAAGTCCTCGTGCCGGCGCCGTACTGGGTCAGCTATCCGGAAATGGTCAAACTCGCGGGCGCCGTTCCGGTGGTGCTGAACGCGGGACCGGATTCTTCCTTCAAGGTGACGTCCGACCAGGTGCGTTCCGCGATCACGCCGAAGACCAAGGCACTGATGCTCAACACCCCTTCCAACCCCACGGGCATGGTGTACACGCGGGAAGAACTCGCCGCCATCGCCGAAGTGGTCATGGACACAGGTATTTACGTCATTACCGACGAGTTGTACGAAAAGATCCTGTATGATGGACATCGCCACGTAAGCATAGCGGCGCTCCATCCACAGATGAAGGAACACGCACTGGTGGTCAATGGGCTGTCTAAGGCGTATGCCATGACCGGATGGCGCCTGGGTTACGCCGCCGGTCCCCAGGAAGTGATGGACCTGGTCGTGAAATTCCAGGGACAGACCGTCATGCATCCGAGCGCGATCACACAGCATGCCGCCGTTACCGCACTGACCGGTCCGGAAGACTTTCTGCCGCCCATGATCGCGGCGTTCGATCGCCGCCGGAACTACATCATGGATAGACTGGAAACCATGGATGGCGTGGCCTGCGCCCGGCCCGGCGGTGCTTTCTACGTGTTCCCGGACATGTCGGCATATAGGGGCCGCAGAAGGCCCGACGGGCGCCCCGTCGAAGGATCGCTGGACCTCGCCATGTACCTGCTGGAGGAGTACCAGGTGATCTCCGCGCCGGGCGCCGCCTTCGGAACGGAAGGGTGTTTGCGGTTTTCCTACGCCACCACCCTGGACATCATCGAAAAAGGTATGGACCGGGTTGAGGAAGGGTTGTCGGCGTTGAAGAGGTAACCGCGGGACCCGCGGGTGCCTGTGGAACGCACGGTGGACATATGGAGAATCGGGACACTGCGTTGCCGGACTTCCGGCATCTGTTCAAAACAGTCGATGAAAGGGGGCTCTCCCGGATCCTGGAGCTGGCCCTTGATCGTCAGCTGATCGTCAAACTGTGCCAAATCTGCGGCCTGATCCACAACGGCCATGACCTGGAATCCACAGCGGTGCATGCGCTCGCCGCGCAACTTGCCGAGGACTGCTTCGAGCGTGAAGTCACGGCGACTCAGGTTATCAAGACTCTTGCCCATACGAGCGCTAGGGAGATCGAGCAGATCAGGCAGACCTCCCCCGAACGCCTCAACGGCCTGTTGGCTGAACGGACCAACGCCTTCACCCGGGAGTGCGGGCGGCTTGCGGTTGCCATGCTGCTGGATGAAAGGGAGGCCGTACACGCCCCGGCCATCGAACTCTTGAACCGGACCCACGTGTATCCAACCTGGTCCGGCGTCTCTGAAAAAATGGCTGCCCCGTATTTTCAGGATGATCCGGCTCTGAACGGTGAGGGGACGGACGCGCGACAGGTCGAAAACCTGGGCCTGGCGTTGATCGAAGCCCGGCGGAAGGGCATGGACCTGGATAAGAGGAATCGGGTGCTGGAAGACCGCGTCAGGGAGATGCAGCGACGAATCGAACAGTTCCAGGAAAAGGCCGGCGCCACGTCTTCCGTAGCGGCGGAAAAAGTGCACACGGCGATTCGGGACACCGTGGAGCGCATAGCAACGCGCTACGCCGAAGTTCAAAGAACCATGGAAGCCGTCCGGGAAGAGGTGGATCAACTGCGGAATCTGCGGCATGATTCGCCCCCGAACACGTACAACGTTCCGGCTCCCGCGGCCAGCGAAAGGGTGGGCATCTTCATCGACGTGCAGAACATGTGGTATGCCGCCCGGCAACACTACGGGATATCGGCGCGGCTGGATTTTGATAAACTCATGCAGGCCGCCGTGGGCGACAGGCGACTGATACGCGCCTACGCTTACGTGATACAGACCCCCGAGGTCGACCAAAGCGGATTCGTTACCATGCTTGAACAATTCAGTTACCAGGTGAAACGGAAAGACCTCCGCAGACGCAGCGACGGTTCGGCTAAAGGCGACTGGGACATGGAGATGGCCATCGACATGATCAGAATGGCCGACAAGGTCGACGTCGTCATCCTGGCCAGCGGAGACGGTGATTTCGTGTCGCTGATCCAGTTGCTCAAGGAACTGGGGCCGCGCGTGGAGGTGTTTTCCTTCCCGCACAACACGGCGCGGGACCTGGTGGAAGCCTCGGACCGCTATCAACCCATTGACGAATCGTTGCTGATCAGCATGGATCCGGGCCGATGACCCGGGATTGCAGTCGTTTTGAACGGAAGGTTGGAAGCGGAAGGGCTGGTTGGGAACCAGAGGTTTCTCGTCTTTAATGATAATACGCGGGTCGGACGAGGTCCGATTCATCGTTAATACCTGGAGGATCACATGGTAAAGATTGGCATTGTCGGTGCGGGAAACGTGGGGGCGACCGTGGCGCTGTATGCCGCCCAGAAGGAACTGGGTGATATCGCCCTCATCGACGTGGTCGACGGGATCCCGCAGGGCAAGGGGCTGGACATGATGGAGGCCGGTCCCGTACTGGGTTATGATGCGGCGATAGTAGGATCCAACGATTTTGCGGCCCTGGAGGACGCGGCCCTCGTTGTGGTCACCGCCGGTCTGGCCCGCAAACCGGGTATGGACCGGCTCGACCTGCTTAAGAAAAACGCGGATATAATCACCTCGGTAACCGGGAACATCGTAAAGTACGCGCCGGACGCCCAGATCCTTATGGTCAGCAATCCACTGGACGTCATGACCTATGTCGCCCTCAAGGTATCGGGCTACGGGCGGCAGCGCGTCTACGGACAGGCCGGCGTGCTTGACTGCGCCCGCTACCGGTCCTTCGTCGCCATGGAACTGGATGTATCCATGGAAGACACGCAGGCGATCATCCTCGGCGGACACGGCGACACCATGGTCCCCATCCCTCGATACACGACGGTCTCCGGTATACCCATTACCGAATTGCTGTCCCAGGACGCCATTGACCGTATCGTGCAACGAACCCGCGACGGCGGTGCGGAGATCGTCAACTTCCTCAAGACGGGTAGCGCTTATTACGCCCCGGCGGCGTCCGTTGTACAGATGGTGGAATCCGTCCTGAAGGGCAAGAATCGCGTGCTGCCCGCTTCGGTGATGCTGGAAGGCGAGTATGGCCTGCGGGACGTCTGTGTGGGCGTACCCGTGAAACTGGGCACCGAGGGCATCGAGGAGGTTATCGAACTGAAGCTGTCGGACGACGAACGCGCGGAGCTGCATGCTTCCGCGTCGGTGTACCAGGAGAGCCTGGACGAATTGGGCATATAGTAATTTTGCACCTCATGGACGAGGAGGAAGAAACAGGCATGGCTACAAAACCACCCGCTGGTGGGCAGCGCATTACCATCGATGCGCAAGGCGTACTGAACGTTCCCGACCACCCTGTCATCCCCTTTATAGAAGGCGATGGCACGGGGCCGGATATCTGGAGGACAGCCCGGCGCGTGTTCGACGCCGCCGTAGAAAAGGCGTACGGCGGAGACCGGCGCCTTATGTGGCACGAGGTGTTGTCGGGAGAAAAGGCCTTTAACCTAACGGGCAGCTGGCTTCCGGATGAAACGGTAGACAGTTTCCGCGAGTACCTGGTGGGGATCAAGGGGCCCCTGACCACGCCCGTGGGGGGCGGCATCCGCAGCCTGAACGTGGCGTTGCGCCAGATCCTCGACCTCTACGTGTGCCTTAGACCGGTTCGATGGTTCACCGGCGTTCCCAGCCCCGTGCGCCATCCAGAAAAAGTGGACATGGTCATTTTTCGTGAAAACACGGAGGACGTTTACGCCGGCAAGGAACACGAGGCCTACAGCGACGAAGCCGGCGAACTGATCGCGTTCTGCCGGGATCGGTTCGGGTGGGAGATACGAACCGATTCGGGCATCGCCATCAAGCCGATCAGTGAGACCGGCAGCAAAAGGTTGATCCGTGCGGCGTTCGAGTATGCCCTGGCGCGGAACAGAAAGAGTGTCACCCTGGTGCACAAGGGCAACATCCAGAAGTTCACGGAAGGCGCCTTTCAGAAATGGGGATACGAACTCGCGAAAGAGGAGTATCCTGACCAGCTTGTCAGTTGGGACGAATGCCAGGGCAACGTTCCGGAGGGCAAGATCCTGGTCAAGGACGCCATCGCCGATATTTTCCTGCAGCAGATCCTGACCCGGCCCGACGAGTTCGACGTCATCGCCACAATGAACCTGAACGGCGATTACATTTCCGACGCGCTGGCTGCCCAGGTGGGCGGTATTGGCATAGCGCCGGGCGGCAATATCAACTACAGAACAGGATACGCCGTGTTCGAAGCGACCCACGGCACGGCGCCGAAATACGCGAATCAGGACAAGGTCAACCCGGGTTCCGTCGTTCTTTCCGGCGAATTGATGCTGCGCTATCTTGGCTGGGATGAAGCGGCCGATCTGATCGTGAAAGGGATCGAGAAGGCGATTGCGGACAGGATCGTAACCTATGACTTCGCCCGCCTGATGGATAACGCGAAGGAAGTCAAGTGCTCGGAATTCGGCACTGCCATCATTGACCGAATGTAGGCACCCCAAGGGGCGTCCATGTCCAAATTTCCGGTGATTGGGTAAGCGGATATCCCTCATGTTCGTCGACTTCGCGAGAATCCAGGTAAAGGCCGGCCGAGGCGGCAATGGATGCTGCAGCTTTCGCCGCGAGAAGAACGTGCCCCGCGGCGGCCCTGACGGCGGCCACGGAGGCGACGGCGGCCATATCATCATAGAGGTCGCGCCAAGCAAGCGCACCCTGCTCGACTTCCAGTTCCAACATCTGTACCGGGCCAAAAACGGTACACACGGACAGGGCAAGGACATGCACGGGCGGAACGCCCCGGACCTGGTCATCGGCGTCCCTCCCGGGACCATCGTCAAGGACAGCGAGACCGGGGCCGTGATCTCCGATATGGTGGCGGAAGACCAAACCCTGGTCATCGCCCGCGGGGGAAGCGGAGGCCGCGGGAATTCGGCCTTCTCCACGTCCTCCAACCGGGCGCCCCGGCGTTGGGAAGAAGGTCAACCGGGCCAGGAACGCCTGCTGGAACTCGAACTGAAACTGATGGCCGACGTGGGGCTGGTCGGTCACCCGAACGCGGGCAAATCCACCCTGCTGTCGCGCTTGTCGGCGGTAAGACCCAAGATCGCCGATTATCCCTTTACCACTCTCGAACCCAACCTGGGGATCGTAAAGCTGGGGGACTATGACCGGTTTGTCATGGCGGACATCCCCGGTCTGATCGAAGGCGCCCATGAAGGAAAGGGGCTTGGTCACCAGTTTCTCCGGCATATCGAACGGACCCGGATCCTCGTTTTCCTGCTCGACGCGAGTCAGCCCGACCCCCTTCACGACTACGAAGTGCTTGTCAACGAACTCCGGCAGTTCAACTCCGTACTCCTCTCCCGCCCCGCCCTGGTCGTTTTCTCCAAACTGGACCTGATCGTGGATCGTTCCACGTTGAAACACTTCCCGGTAGATCCCGACCAAGCGAAACACGCAGGCCAGCGCAACAACCCCGGGTTGGCAATCTCATCCGCCACCGGCGAAGGAATCCCCGAACTCCTCCGGGAAATCGGCCAGATTCTTTACGAGATCGGACCCGCCAAACTCGACTAAATTCACGTCGAAAAGAAGTGTGCACACACGATAACCCCCTAAACTGAACCTGAACCGATATCTCGGTCCGTAAGGATTGGCCCTTGTCGGATTTGGCATCCTGGCTGACACTGGCGCGCGTGCCGGGCGTAGGCGCGACGCGGTTCCAGGCGTTACTGCGCCGGTTCGGATCGCCTTCCGCGGTCCTGTCCGCCTCCGTGGACGAACTGACCAGGGCGGAAGGGCTGGGCCCGCAGATTGCCCGGGCGATACGCACCCACCGGGACGAGGCTTTCGTCGACCGGCAGTTGCGCCTGGCGGAACAGCACGGGGCCCGTATCGTCACCTTCCGTGACAGGGACTATCCCGCGCGCCTGCGGGAGATTTACGATCCCCCGCCCCTGCTGTACGTGTCCGGCGGATGGGAGGCGGTGGATGAGCAGTCCGTTGCCATCGTGGGGACACGGGTTGCCTCGTCCTATGGACGCAGCATGGCCGAGTCGTTCAGCGCAGCGCTTTGTTCGTACGGATTCACCATCGTAAGCGGCATGGCGCGGGGCGTGGACACTTTGGCCCATAGAACAACGCTGAGCCGGAACGGCCGTACTGTCGCCGTACTGGGATCGGGTCTGGACAAACCGTACCCCAGCGAAAACCGCAAAATGATGGCATCGATCCGTCATCACGGTGCCGTGATGACGGAACAACCTTTCGGCACCGCTCCGGACGCCGTCAATTTCCCCCAGCGAAACCGGATCATCAGCGGTTCGACCCTGGGAACGATCGTGGTGGAGGCCGGGAAGAGCAGCGGGGCGCTGATCACCGCGCGCTACGCCCTGGATCAAGGCCGCGAAGTCTTTGCCGTCCCGGGCCCGGTGAATACGCCCGGCAGCGAGGGGGTCAATCGACTGATCAAGGACGGTACTGCCAAGCTGATCCAACGGGTCGACGACGTGCTCGAAGAACTGGCGCCACACCTGGATTTCGACCCGGCCAAGGTCGAACGAAAGCTGTCAACCCCATCAGTTGACCTCCTTCCCGAAGAGGAAACCATATACGGCCGCCTGTCACCCGACCCGCAACACATCGATCAACTGGCGTCCGCGCTTGCCCTTTCTTCCTCACAGGCGCTCGGCATCCTGCTGGCGCTCGAGCTGAAGGGCGCCGTGCGGCAGTTGCCGGGCATGATGTTCGTAAGGTCCTGACCAGACTCTTCGGTCCTCTCCCATCTGGCCGATTTCGATCTCTTCCCGCAGGCTGATTTCTGTTGACACGCCACGAAGGGTGCAGTATTAAGTCAGAACAATTCCCTGCGTTTTCCCGAAATTGATAACCATTGGCCAGTTATGCATCTACGGCAGAACTGCGGCAAACTCGTCGATCGCGATGTACTTGCAAAGGTGGTGGCAAGCGCGCGGGAGAAGGGAAGAGCGGTGGTTTTCACGAACGGTTGTTTCGACCTGCTTCATCCCGGCCACGTTCACCTGCTGCAGACATCACGGTCATTCGGTGATTTGCTGGTCGTGGCTATAAATACCGACGCATCCGTCCGGGCGATCAAGGACAGGGGACGCCCGATATACAGCGAAACCGAAAGGGCTTATATGCTAGGCGCCCTTTCTTGCGTGGATTACGTGGTTCTTTTTGAAGAGCCGACCCCCATACCTTTGCTCACCCTGCTCAGGCCGGATGTCCTAGTCAAGGGGGATCACTATGGTCACGGGGAAGTGGTGGGCTGGGAAGTGGTGGAAGAGTATGGCGGCCGGGTGGAACGTGTCACCGTTCTGGAGGGCATCTCCACGACCGGCACCATAGAACGGATAACCGGAACAGGCTGACGGTACGGTTCCCGGTATGACCGGGGTCAGGCCGGCCGACGCCATTTCGACCTTGCTTGGAAAGGAAAAAGATGCCTGAATCGCGTCAGAAACTGCTGGTGCTCTACCTTCGTACACCCGAATTGCACAGCGGAGTCGTAGCCTGGTCCGAATTCGACGGAACCTCGTCGGGCGACCATCGTCATTCGTCGGGGGACGCCACCGAGCCGCCCTACGGTTCTGTCGTCGACGCCATGCGGGACGGGTGGCGCGTCATCCAGTTTCCCCATCAGTACCCGGCCTATCCCGGTACCGAATACCAGACGTCCTATCTCAAGTATGAGTACATTCTCGAAAAAATGGAGGTAATCGATGGCTGACAGGACGCATCTACTCAATACGAAACAGATGGCGCAGTTTGTCGCGGAAGGTTATCTCCGGTTCGACGAACTGATTCCCGGTGAACTGAATCAGGCCGTGAAGGAGGAAATGGACAACCAGGCCATTCCGAGGAAAGAGGCGGGTACCCCCCTGGGCGATATATGGAAGGACGCCGCCATAGGCCGGGTATTCCGGCTTCCGGAAATGGAGGGAATCATCCACAGTCTCGTCGGACCGGATCCGATTTACGATCACCACGCGGTACACACCGTACCGGCCGGGCACGGTCTCGGGCAGCACTGGCACGCCGATGCGATCATAGACACGCGGCTGCATTTCGACATCCAGTTCATGTATTTCGCCCACGACACGCCCCGGGAAATGGGTGGCACGCTGATCCTGCCGGGGAGCCATTACCGCCGCATCAGCGAATCCGACATCGCCCGGTACCACAACTTCGTCGGCCAGGTGCCGATGGTGTGCAAGGCGGGAACGGTGATCGTGCTTCACCACGGTATGTGGCACTGCGCGCAACCCAACCGGACTAGCGAACTCCGGTACATGTTCAAGCTCCGACTCAATCCCACGGTCAGACAGTTGCGTCTGTGGAACACGGATGATATCGACGACCCGAAAGTCGGCGACTTGTTGGGCACGAACCACCCGTGGCATGGGAACGAAGACCGGATCGAGCATGTGAACCGCATCAGGTTCTGGCGTTTCCTGACCGGTGACGATCAATTCGACAATCATTACTGGATGACCCGGATCGAGAACGAACCCGAACTGGTGTAGGGAAAACCGGGCTTACCTCGCGAACGAACTCCATGGACTCAGATAACCTGCGTCGTCAACTGGGTATCTGGCCGACCACGGCGATGGTGATCAGCGGCATGATCGCCGTGGGTATTTTCCTGGTGCCCGCCGGGATGGCCAAGTCCCTGGGGTCGCCCCTGCTCCTGCTCATCGTATGGCTGACAATGGCTGGCATGGCCCTGTGCGGATCGCTTTGCTTCGGTGAGCTGGCCTCCCGGTATCCTCAAGCGGGCGGCGGTTACATCTATCTCCGCGAGGCGTATGGCACCCAGACGGCTTTTCTCTACGGCTGGATGTCGCTGATGGTGCTCGATCCCGGTATCACGGCAACCCTCGCGACCGGTCTGGCGAGTTACGCTGGCCACGTCTTTCCGATGGAACCGGTCGCGATGAAGGTGCTGGCCATCGCCGTGCTGGTCGTCCTCACAGGGGTGAACATCTACGGCGTGCGCATCGGCGCCTGGATCATCGTCCTGCTGACCGTGTTCAAGGTCGGCGTGCTCGCGGTCATATCCATCCTGGGTTTTGGACTGGGTCTCGGCGATTGGTCGAACTTTTCCCCCTTCGTGGAAAGGACACCCGATTCCGGGCCGTTGTTCGGCGCCCTGGCGGGTGGTATCGTGGGCGCCTTTTTCGCCTTCGCCGGGTGGTGGGACCTGAACAAGGTGGCCGGCGAGATCAGAGACCCGGCGAAAACACTGCCCAGGGCGCTGTTGCTAGCGGTGGGCGTCGTCGCCCTGACCTACGTCTCGACCAGTGCCGTGTTCATGTATCTCGTACCCGTCTCCCAGGTCACCAGTGACGAAACCTTCGCGGCGCAGGCCGGCGAGGTGCTCTTCGGTCGAAGCGGCGGCATCCTGTTCTCCTGCGTGGTCATACTGTCGATCGTCGGAAGCCTCACCGGGTTGCTTTTAATGGCACCGAGGGTGTATTTCGCCATGGCCAGGGACGGGGTCTTCCTCCGCTTCGCCAGCGCCGTCCATCCCGCCTTTGGGACGCCCTACCGCGCGATCGCCATCCAGGGCGGTCTCGCTTCGCTGCTGGTTTGGCTGGGAACCTTCAGCCAGATCCTCGATTATTTTATTTTTGTGGCCGTGCTGTTCATCGCCCTTACCGTGGCGGGCATGTTCGTGATACGCCGTAAAAGTTCAGATATGCCGCCGTACCGGACCCCCTTCTACCCCGTCACCCCGGTCGTATTCCTGGTGCTTGCCGCGGTTCTGCTCATTCTGCTCTTCGGCAACAGTCCGTTGCAAGCCTTGCTGGGCGTCGGCGTGACCGCCCTGGGGATCCCGGTGTACTACCTGGTTTTTCGAAACCAGTCAACGAAGTAATGATCTACAGGAGATAATCATGGCCTGGATAAAGACCGTACCCACGTCCGAGGCGGATGACCGGCTGCTGGCCGCACTCGAGGCGCAACGATCCCTGTACCCGGGGGAGTATGACAGCCCGGTCCATCCTACCGACGACGGGACAACGGGCATCGTAGCGTCCCACTCGCTGATACCGGACGCCCTCCATCATGCCTTTGCCACCTTCGGTGTGCTGATGTCCCCCGACCTGCCGCTGAACCGCAGGCAACACGAGATGATTTCGACCGTGGTTTCCGCGGTCAATCGATGTGTCTACTGAATCGACTCGCACGCAGAGTTTCTGCGTCGGGTCACGTTGGACGGCGAACTGGTCGAATTGCTAAAGTTTGATTACGAAAAGGCGCCCCTGAGCCCGCAGGACCGGGCCATGCTGGATTTCGCCATCAAGCTAACCAGGGATGCGACAGAGGTTTCAAGGGCCGATCTCGGGGCGTTGCGCGCCGTGGGATTCGACGACGTGGGCATCCTGCAGATCACGCTGATCGCGTCGTGGTTCAATTACATCAACCGCGTCGCGGATGCCCTGGGAATCGGACGGGACGCGGTAGATTCGTAGTGACTTCCACTCGGACGATAGGTCAATCCTGGACTACGGCAGTATCGCGATAGCTCTTCCAGGTCCGCCGTGGTTGTTTTCGAGCCGGGGACTCAGGAAAACGTAGAAAGCGCCGACCGGAGGGAGTTGTCCGACGCCCAGCAGATACTCCGAAAAGATCATGTCGAGGTTCACCGCCGCCCAATGCGTCTTCATCGATTGAACCGGATCCACCGATCCCATGTCGGGCGCATCGATCCCCAAATGCTTTACGCCTTTACCGGCCAGGTAACCAATGACTTCCGCACTCGGCGCCGGCCAGCCTTCGGACAGCCCGTCCAGAGGCGCCTTGACGCACTGGTCCGCGCGGCCCCGCTCGAATCGCCGGAAATGGGTGTCCGTATGACCGGTGTGAAACAGCACGACCTCACCGCCCTCGATCTCCCCGTATAGCCGTTCGTGCCTCCAGACATCGTCCAGCGTTATGACAGGCGACGCCGGCCAGTCGTCCCGTGAGGTCGTCCCCACGCGGTGCTGCACGTTAATGACCCGGGCGGGCCCCATGAACCGGTGCAGCGGGATCTTGTCCGTCGTCATCTCCGTGCGCTTCAGCGGACCGTAAGCAGCTTCGAAGTCCCGCAGCGCCTCGCGGGTCGATTCCCCATATCCGGCGACATCGAATCCGGGCGGCGGACCGTAGTGCGCGGGCGGGTCCACGTGCGTTCCCGTATGGGCGTCCATGATGTGCGTGTTTACCCAGTACGGCCCGAAGGGTCCGTCGAAGTAATTGACCGGCTGCACCCGCTGGTAGGGAAAGACGTGGCGTCCCACGCCGCGCCCAGGCCACCAGACCGGATGCTGCATGGATAACGTGACGGACAGGTCGACCACGCGCCGGGCTCTTACGGCTTCGAGCAGGCTTGAAGCCAGGGTGGGGTTGGTTATGGCGACGGCCCGCGTTTCGACCGTGGGGGAGTTCTCGTGTTTGACCGGCAGGGAAATGTACAGGGAGCCGTTGGGGGTCTTGTCCAGGTTGATCAATCCCTCCGTATGCACGGCGCCGTACTTGAAATGACCGAGATGGCTCTCCAGGGCGAGGGGGTTCTCGAACATGCCCTCGGGACCTGGCGCCGCGTAGTGGGCGGGACCCAGCGCACCCATGCTCGGACTGTCGATGCCCATGATCCAGACACCCCGGCTGCCCACGTATTCCGCCGCATCGTAATCCGGCGCGGGCCAGGCCGGGGCCGTACCCGCGATAGGATCGACGATCAGTCGCCGGTCGTCTGGCGCCGGCCGGTCGTGCCGGTCGTCGTAACCGCTCCAGTACAGGACGGCATCGCCCGGTCCCATGGGCCTGTAGGCTGCCTCGGCGGCCTTTACCTGGTCCATGGTGAACAGGGGACTCACCCCTGGAGGCGACTCGTCCAGCATGGATCGGCCGTCGATCTTGTATACCTCGCCGACCAGTTGCCACGCAGGGACTTTTTCCACCGTCAGCTCGCCCCAGTAATGTGCGTTTGGCAGACCGCTGTGCTGGGGCGGCATCATGTGTGCCGGGGTATCCATTTGCGTCGCCGTGTTTTCGTCCAGGATTAACAGGTCCGATGCCCAGGGACGGTCGCCATGGACGATATACGGTACGACGAGGGGTTGATGGTGCACCTGGCCGCCCGGCCAGTACTGGTAGTGACGGCCGGAAATGACCGGCGACAGGTCGACTACGTCCTCGGGGCCCACCACGGTGTACTGGGCGGCGGCCGTCATGGTGGTCAAATGGATGAGGACGACGAGGGTCAGGCGGAAGGCCAGCTTGCTTGTGCGTCCGCACCGGCTGAGACGGTTCATTGCGCTCTCCCTGGGTGTTCGGATTCGTATGGTCACGGGATATATGTTATAGGTCGATGAGTTCAGGACTGCTCCAGATCTGATTCGCCGCAGCATCAGGGTAATAGTTTGAGATCTTCCATGCTGTTCAGGCAATACACAAAATGTATCCGTTTGAAGTTATGCGTGTTTCATCAACGCGAGGAAGTCTCAGCCGTCAGCTCAACTTCGCCGGGATCTGGAGTTAACGCTACCTTCCGCATGGTACATGCAGCAACGCATGATTTGTTTCAATGTCAGGTCGGTTAAACTCTTCTCCAGACACTTAAGGAAAGTCGCAGTCTAAGCGTAGTCGGTCAACATGTACTTGTAAAGCTCACGACTGAGATCGGGCATTTCAGATTCCAGGCCACTTCTCTGTTTGGGTGTAAGCTTCATCGTTTCACAGGGCTCTTCCGCAACGGCTTTGGAAGAAGGTCGCCGCAATTCGAAAGCGGCCCTGGGTTCGACAACATTGCCGGGACCGTATTGGAAGAGGCGCATGCCCAATGCATCGTAGACCGAAACCCGACCACTGACGACGAGTTGCATCCCGTCGTGAAGATTGCTTGATCCAGCAAGCATGTCCCCAGAATCGTATTCGCACTTTATCAACCAGGGCTGGAGTTGATCGACCAGGTTTTCAAAACGAATCTGTCGATCGAGATGGCCTTCCAGTTCATCGCCCACTCGATTCAGCAGCTCAGTCCGATCGTCATCCAAAGAAACGTCAAGTTTTTGCATCTCAGACGCAATGATGGTGTCTTCGCATCGTTCCAGAGCGTGATCCAAGCTTTTTTCAAACCATACCCTGTTTTGCAGCACGCCTGGAAGGTCATGAGCGAGGCTTGACTGAAGCTGAGCAGGAGGCGCGGCAAACACAATGCGTACTCCACTGGATCTGGTGGTATGGAGAAACATGCAAATAACGTTGATCGCAGATGCATCGAACCACTCGACCACCGTGCAGTCGAGCACGATGAATACCGGGGTAGGCGACTGTCCCATAAGTTTCTTTAGGTGATTCATCAGCCGGTAATTGATGACGAAGTACATATAACCGCATAGCCGGACGATTTTGATCCGCTCTGCATGCACCAGAAGAATGCCCCGGTCGGGTACGGACCGGACTCTGGCGCTGCGATGGTCCGTACCAGTCTCGACCGACATAATCGGTTCCAGCCGCACGAGATGAACCGCTAAAGGACAGAGGCTGGCGAGCATCCCGAGTGCTACGCCTTCTACAAATCCGAAGACGACGATTGTCACGGCCATTAAGATGATGATGCCGAATTCCATCCCACTGACCCTTCGGCGAACTTTGAGCAACCAGGTGTGCAGCAGATCGATACCGATAAAGAATAAAAGCCCACCAATTAGCGATATCGGAATCAGTTCCAAGATCGCACTGCCGAATATCAGGGTCATACATAACCACAGGGAAGTCAGGATACCTGTCCACGGAGTGGCGGCGTTCAGCTTCCGTGATGTCAATGACAGTACCGGGAAATGAATTCCTGGGGGACTGCCTCCCGCCCCGGCAATGATGCCTGTCGCGCCTGCCACGCGGAATTCCCTGTCAAGATCGATTTCCTCGCCGGTAGCCACCTCCATGATATTCGAATTCAGAAGCAAACAGAGCACCATTAACAATACCACGACCATGACCGTTGGAATCTGTCCCCAAACCACGTTCCAATCCACGAGACTGAAGTCATCCAGACCGAACGCGGGCCACAGGCCGCCGGAAACTCCGACGCCGGACCACAGGAGATCGGCCGATTTGGCGGTTTCAATGGAAATGCCGAAAACGAATAGAACCAGATAGAAAACTCCGGTAAGGACCAGGAAACTCCAAATCAGAATAGGAAAGCTGTTTCCGCGTCGCGTGACAAGCGACAGTATGACTCCAAAGGCGATTCCAGGTACCCAATTCCAAATTACATTGGTGTCAAAAAGGCGAGGGAGTGTTTGCCACTCAAGCGACAACGAACTCATCATTGATAGGGATGCCTCGCAGAGAATCCAGCCGAAACCGGCGAAACACCCGGCGGCAACCGGAAAGGGGATGAAACGCAGCATGTAGGACAGCCGGCTGATACCGATCCCAAAGAAGACTAAACCTGACATTACACCTGTGATTATCACCAGAGCGCTCATGGTCATGAAGGTCGCTTCGACAGGTGCGTTCACCATAATCGCTGCGACAGCGGCGCTCATCGTTCCGAACGCCGCAGCGGATATTTCGTGTGGTCCGGCGAGTACACCACGGTAGCTGCCGGCCAGGGAGAACAAAAGGCAGGAGACCATAGAGCCGAATATCAACATGCCGGCTCCCGGCAAGGTATACGATTGAAGTGGACCGTTGAATATGAGTGCCGAAAGCGCGAAACTATAGGGAATGAGGATCAAGGCCATGACCAAACTGACAAACATCGCCCGCCTCAACTGACTCTTAAACGAATGTAGCTGATCAGTCATCCTAAGGGCCCTTTCTATTCAATTGATCCACGTGTTTCCTACCAGACATGCCAGAAACATCGTAAACTGTATGTTCTGACAAATACCCCATCGCCGCCTGTCGCATGTGCAATAGAGTCGACCAGCCAACCGGCCGGTTTCGGAAATCCATTACAGTACAGTCCGGGAAGCAATCAGGAACTCCTGCGCCATTGCCGAGTAAACTGGGTGATTTCTGGCGAAACAGGCTCCTACGTTGCATGCGCAATTGTGGTTGAACCCGGCAAGGGGCCGTTGAACACGACGTAGAGGCTGCTGACGGAATTGATGATGTAGTTGAATCAAACTCATGCTACGAACGGACCCTGGCGGGTGTACCACTGATCACTCGTCTACGGCATAGATGGCGCCTGCGCTGGCTGGCGATCTGTAATATACTGAGAAGACTTTCGTCGATCCAAAACATTCTAATTAAAACCAGTTATTCGGAACACAAGAACCTGATCCTGTGATGAGACTGTACATACTGGCCCTGGTATACGGAGAAAGCAGATCCCAGAACCTGAAGTCCAGCCGGTCATCTTGATCTCCGGCTTTCTCGTGGACGATACCACCGCCACCGAGTGCACTCGCTCAACGGGGGAAGGATCGCGACCTCCAAAACACTGGAGCGCCGAACCTGGAGGGGGTATCCCAATCTATGCAAGCCATTCAACGTCGTATATCAGGCAGGGTTTTGCCTGGTCATCCCTGCAAACAAATGCCTGCCCGTCATTCGCTGAGTTTCGATGTAGAAACTGCAGAGCTGTGAAATGCATTGCCTATCGGCGCGTCAGCATCTTTTATAACAGGTAAAGTATACTGCGGCCTTTGGGCGGCTGGAAACGGTCTAAGATCCCCCGCGACGGCGTGCCTTGGACTACCTCCGCCGGACCCGATATGAACACCGTTTAAAGGAGCCTTACCCGTGCCTAACCTGCGTGTCGGTATCATCGGACTGGGCGGCATCGCCCGCCCCCACTGCGAAGCCATCACCAACCTGGACGGCGTGGAGATCGTCGCGGTAGCGGATCTGCTGGAAGAGAAGCGCCGCGAATACATGGACAAGTACGACATACCCAGGGGATACACCACCCACACGGAACTGCTTAAGGACGAGGAGGTGGATGCCGTGGCCGTTGTACTCGGCCACCAGCTTCACCACAGGCTGACCGTGGACGCCTGCAACGCCGGCAAGCATGTCCTGGTAGAGAAACCCATGGCGATCAGCCTGGACCAGTGCGACGACATGATCGTGGCCGCGGCGGCCAACCGAGTCAAGCTCATGGTGGGCCTGACGCAGCATTTCTCTGGCACCAGCATCAAGGCCAAGGAAATCCTGGATTCCGGCGCCCTGGGACCCGTCATCACGGCCGTGTGCTACATGTCCAAAAACTGGGGGCACGAATTCCGTCGTCCCCAGTACCGAAGCCGGTTCCACGGCGGCGGCATGTGGATGACCAACGGGGTGCACGTGGTGGACCGTCTTTCCTGGGTCATGGCCTCCCAGGCTGTCTCCGTCTCCGCTTCCATCGGCAACCGGGCGCACTACCAGGCCGCGGACGACTCCGCCACGGCCTTCATCCGGTACAAGAACGGCACGGCGGGCGTGGCGGTCGCCGTTGGATACGCCGATGGGGGACCCAACCATGAATGCCAGGTGATCTGTGCGAATGGCTCGCTGCGCTTCAGCGAATTCGGCGCGAAGTACGTCAAGGTCGGCAAGGACAACAAGTGGGAAGACGTGCCTTTCGACGACCCGCCTCATCCCATGTACAACGAATGGGCGGGATTCATCCAGTCGATCCGCGATGATATCGAACCGCCCACGCCGGGAGAATGGGGACGCCACATCATGGAAATCGTGTTCGCCGCCGAGCAGTCCGCCATTTCCGGCAGGGAAGTGCCACTCGCCAGCGGGGGTCATTGGACCCACCAGCGATCAGGATCGCCGGTCAATATCGATCATGGCTGGATATAAATGGTTGTCGCCCAGTGGGTTTCAGGGCATTCCGGGAATCAAGTGTACTCCACCACGGCAAGGGTGACGTCGTCGTCCTGGTCCTGTCCCGCCGTGAAGGCCAGGATCTCCGCGATGACGGTATGGTTCAATTTGTCCGCGTCCTGCCGGCGGCACCTCGTCAGCAGCGATTCCAGACTGTTTTCCTCGTATAGCGCGCCGTCTGGATTAACCGCCTCGGTGATACCGTCCGTGTACATGACCAGTTTGGTCCCGGTCGTAAACGTCACGGTCTCCGCCACGAATGGACAGGAAACAATGCCCAGCGGCGGACTCGCGGAAGCCAGCCTCTCCAGCGGAGCATCCTCCGGCGGCAGGAGCATGGGGGGGTTGTGGCCCGCGTTGCAGTAACGCAGCGTCCGGTCGCTCAGGTTGATTTCGCCGTGGAAGAAGGTGATGAACTGGTTCGCCGCGGAATGGTGGATCATGTATTCGTTCAACCGCTCCATGCGTTCCATCAGGGGTACCCGGATATCGACGAGCGTGGTCAGCATGGTCTTGCAGGCGACCATGAGCAGCGCGCTGGACGGACCATGTCCGGTCACATCGGCGATGGTCACCGTCAGGACATCCTCGTTAAAAGGAATGAAATCATAGTAGTCCCCGCCGATCTCCCCGAAAGATCGGTGCTTGCCCGCGCACACGAGGCGTTGAAAGGTATAGTGTTCCCCGGGGAGCAGACCCGCCTGAATCTCTCCGGCCAGGGCCAGTTCCTTGTCCAGCGCGCTCTTGGCCACGGCAGCATCGAACAGGCGCAGGTTATCGATCTTGATGGCGGCCAAGTTGGCCACCGCGCTGACCAGGCCGAGATGATCGACGGTAAACTGCAGGGTGCGGTCCGAAGAATCGAGATACAGCAACCCGAATACCTTGTCCTCGTGCCACAGGGGCACACACAGGATGGACGCCAGTCTGCGGACGATGACGCTTTTCTGGTCCCTGAATCGTTCATCGTCCATGGCATCGGTGGTGATCGAGGCCATCCGGTTTACCAGGGCCTGGTTCACCGCCGTCGTACTGATCGAGATCTCCCGGTTTTCATACCCCGGACGGGATACCAGCGTTTGAATCTCCAGGTCGTATCCATCTTCGGTTTCCCGGGGGTGGATGATTGCGCAGCAGTCCGCTTCCAGCCATTCCAGCAAACGCCGGGTCACCAGGTCTCCCAGTTCGGCCGCGCTGCTCATCGTCATGACGGCCTTGCTCAATGCTGTCAGCTTCAGCAGTTGCCCGTCTGTGTCACCGCGCCGGCGACCGGGAGTGGCGCCGGCCAGCGTGTAGGGGAGTTGATCCACCCGGAAGAGGGACGCCTGTGCCTGGAGATCATTCGCGCTCGCTACGGGTTCCGCCCGTTCGGGTTCACCCGCCTCGAAGACCAGGATCGTCTGGCCGATCCGGATGTGGTCTCCCGGCAACAAAGGGGCGGGTTCGCCGCCAACCGGATGGTTGTTGACGTAAGTCCCGTTTCGGCTGCCCAGATCCGAAATCACGTAGTCCGCCCCCTCCGTTTCGATACGCGCGTGAAGCTTGGAGACTCCGCGGTCACCGCGTACGGGAATATCAACCTCGCCGGAACGACCCAGGATTGTGTCATCCCGTGACAGGACATACACTTGCGGACCTTCCGCGTGCAACAACTTCAGGTAGGACACGGGAGAACTCCCATTCGTGCGGTTCAGTCAATCACGCCTACGGCGCCGGTTCGCTTCTCAGTTCGAAGGCCACCTTGACGGCCCCGCGCCGGCCGGCTTCCATGGCCCGCCCGATCGCTTTTCGATAGTCCTTCAGGGGGAACAGGTCCGTCACGAGGGGTTTCAGGTCGACCTTGCCTGATTCCAGGAGCTTTATGGCCAGGTCGAAAGTCCGGACGGATCGACCTTCATGGTTTTCCGTCCCGTAAGCATAGGCCCCCTGCACTTTCAACTCCTTGTACCAGACGGCCGTCCAGTCGATGCCTGAAGGTATGCCTGGCATGCCTACCACGGTGACGATACCACCGGAACCGGTCAATCGAAGGGCGTCGTCGATGGTGCGCGACGAACCTACGCAATCGAAGGTCCGTTCTGTTCCGCCTATGAATACGGGCCGTCCGATCTCTGGCCGATGGATTTCAGCCCCCGTAACTTCGCTGACTGTATCGTAGAGGTCTTCGCCTCGGCCGATGACCCGGTTGGCGCCGAGGGTGGCCGCCAAGGTCTGCTGATGGAGATAACGCGCGGCGGCCAGGATTCGGCACTTCCCGCCCAGGGCCCGGATGGCCGCGATGGTGAGCAGTCCAATAGCGCCGCAACCGATTACGAGTATCGTTTCATCGTCCGCGGGAAAGGATTTCAGCACGGCGTGCAGGCAACAGCTGAACGGTTCGATCAGGACCGCTTCCTCGTCGGAAATCCGGCCGGGGACCCTGTGGACCTGGAAGGGGTGCGCTACCAGCGATGAACTCCATCCCCCGCCGGTGTCCCTGCAATACCCCGTCTGAATTCCAGGGGAAATGTCACCATGCATGACCATCTCGCACAGGCCGAAATCGCCCTCCCGGCACGGCGGGCACGGCGGGAGGATGCCCCGAACGGGGCAGCAGAGTCCGGGTTCGATCACCACACGGTCTCCATGGGAGAAGGCCCCGGAACCGGATCCGGTCTCCAGAATCTCGCCCACCACTTCGTGTCCCAGGACGAAAGGCGCTGATATCAGGGGAGAAAAATAGGGGCTGCCCTTGGCCTGTATGGTGGAAAGGTCCGATCCGCAGATTCCGCTCAAAAGCGGCCTTATGCGCACCCATTCGGGGGTAGGAAGCGCCGGGGGTTCGAGGTCCGTCATGCGTATGCACGACATCGCGCCGGTCGCCGAGGCAGGACGGCGATGACCGATAGCCCGGACGAACAGGTACCGGGGTACGTTTTTTATGTATTGTATTGCTTTCATACATGGGTCCAGCGAACGACTTCCCAGCCGCCTGCCTTCGCGGCCTTTTTCAGTTTCCCGCCCGGATTCACCGCGACGGCGTGTCCCACCGCGCTCAGCATGGGCTGGTCCGAACTGCTGTCGGCATAGGCATAACTCCGGTCCAGGTCAATTCCACGCCGTTCGGCGTAGTCCCTGACGATACGCGCCTTCTCCTCGTCGCCGATCGGCGGCCCTTCCGTCTCTCCAGTCAACCGGCCATCTTTCTCCTTCATGGTCAGGGCGATGAGATCGTCCGCCTTGGTGTACTCCGCGAGGGGTTCCATGATAAAATCAAGGGATCCGGTGACCAAGACCACGCGTTCGCCTCTTTGCTGATGCTCCCGTATTCGTTCGACAGCCCCGGGGTACATACGCGGTCGCATTACCTCATCGAAAAGCTGTTCGCTCCGAGACACGCAGTCACCGCGCTCGAAACCCCGGTACTGTTGGTAAAACTCCCGGATAAAACGGCTTCTGCTGATCTTGTCCAGCACGATGTAATAGAGGATCTTCGGCAGAAAGCCCATCGCCCAAAGCCGGCGTCTCATTCCGGAATAGCCCCAGGTCCTGTAATAGGCGTAATAGTGTACGACGGTGGCGTCTATGATGGTGCCGTCCACGTCGAAGAAGGCGGTGGCGGTCTGGGTCCGGCCGTTCCCAGTACGTTCCTCCAGGCTTTCGGTCGATGCTGCCGACGGGGACCTGCGAATGCGGTCCGCGATATACAGGTAGCCGTCCCTGTCGATATGCCCGATGTCCCCCGTGTGGAGCCACCCGTCTCGGAGCCTTATCTCCGTCGCCGCCGGGTTCTTGTAGTACCCCTGCATGACGTTCGTCCCGCGCACGACGATCTCGCCTTTTCCTTCTTCATCGGGGTCGTCGATTTTCACGTCAACCCCGGGGAGGGATACGCCAACGGAAGACGGCTTGGTTCGGTCCATGGGGTTTACAGCCACGACCGGCGCCGCTTCCGTGAGTCCGTAACCTTCGTGTATCGTGAGACCAATCTCCCGGTAGGCGAGGTATAGATCTGAATCGAGTGTGCCGCCTCCACTGACCAGTAGCCGCATGCGGGATACGACTCGCTGGTCCAGCTCTTCTACCGCGCGCCGCAATGATCGGTGCAACAACCGGAATATGCGGGGCGCCGCGATCAGGCAGTTGACTTCGGATTCATCCATCAGGGCAACCAGGGATCGAGGCCTTACCGATGTGGTAAATGTTATGGTCGCTCCCGCGTAGAAAGGCATGAGGAATCCGCCGGTGAACTCGAGGGCCTGGCTCATCGGCAGCAGGGACAGGAAATGATCGGTCCTGTAGGCGCGCAGGATCTCGGCGAGGGACAGCAGGTTCGATACGATATTCCGATGGGACAGCACTACGCCGTGGGATTCCGCCGCCATGCCCCGGGTAAACATGATGGCGGCCGGCGTATCGGGTTCTACCGGCGCCCATGCGGGAGGCTCCTCGGAAGTGACGGATGACGCCGGCAGGCGCGGGGCTTCGAATGGAAGGCCGTAGTTGTCGATATTCCAGAACACTGCGTCGTGGCCTGGCGCCTCGGAAGCCTTGAGCAATTCGTGACCGCTTTCCGAACACAGGATCGCGCTCGAACCGGTAAACCGTGCAATGCGCCACACTTCCTGCGCCGTCGACCTCCGGTCTACGGGCACGAGCACCGCTCCGGCTACGATCCCGGCGAAGCAGGCGATTCCCCATTCGGGCTTGTTCTCCGAGAAGAGCAACACGCGGTCACCCTGATGCAGACCGCTGGATCGCCACTGCCAGCCGATGTGACCGGCCAGGTCGAACACATCCTTGTAGGAATAGCGGATCCAGTCATCCCCGCGCACCATCTGCAACGCCGTCTTGTCCCCGTACATATCCGCGCTCTTCGCCAGTATATCCGTCAATGTGTCGAGATGGGGAAGGGCGTCTTTCTCTGCCTGGGCGAACCCGGACCGCTCCCAGACTTCCTCCTCTTCAGTTGTCGTGGGCTTCGGCTCATCGGTCTTCAACACGTGGCGTTTCAGACCGGGAATATGGATATCCTGGAAATACGTCTTCCAGTTGATCCTGGAGACGTCGCCGTTGAACAGCAGCCGGTCTTCCGGATCGAGGCTCTCGTGCAACTTGACCGTCCGGTCGGTCTCGAAGGTGCATTCCAGGGACGTATAGGGACTGTAAATCGAAGCGTAGTACAGCATGCGGGAAATCGCCGATTTCAACACGGTGATTCTGCGCTTCCAGTTGTTCAGCAGGGTGATCCGGGTGAAGCGGTTGAATACCCAGAGCGCGGCGTTCAGGGGGTAGATGTAGCGCAGGTTGTACCGGCGCCGGAACTGGGCGAGAGACGGATAGGTCCAGCGCTGGATAGGTATGGGTTCGTTGTTCCGGTTGCGTCGGGGATTCTTCTGAAAGTAGTCATAGGAGAGTTCGAATGCCTGGTGGAAAAGGATCGGGTTCCGGTCACCCGTCGAAACGTGGTACACGCTGACTCCGCCTTCCCGGGCAGTGCGCGCCATGGCCGCCAGGGTGGTGTTTACCACGATGTCGACCGGGATGATATCCACGATCATGTCCATCTGGCCCGGGAAATCCGGCAATCGCCCCTTGCTCAGCGCGTCGATAAGCGGATCGGCCACCTTGAGCCCTTCTATCCATCCCGGCTCCGGTTCTTCCAGCCCGCTTTCCACGATGGACGGCCGAATGATGGTCGTGGGCAGGTCGCCGCGATGCTTGACGATCAGTTGCTCGCCCATGGCCTTCGTCAGGGTATAGCTGTCGTGCCATCCCCACCGTTGCCCGCGGCGCATGCCTTCTTCGATGAGTCGTTCCTTCAGCCATCGCTTGCGGAAGGTCTCCATCTGGGCGTCAAGCCAGCGCTGCGTGGGACGCGCGTTCTGCTGAAGCGCCATCTTGCGGAACTGTTCCAGCCGGGACGGAGACCGGGATTCATCATGTATTTCATCGGCCTTCGTGAGGATATCCCGCGTTTCTTTTTCCAGGTCGAAGGGCGGGTCGCTGTGCCCCATTTCGTGGGACATGGACCAGTCCGGACGGGGCGGGACTTCAGGGATGCGCCCCTTGATCTGGCCGTTGACGTAGGCTGTCGAAACGTGTACGAGTATGGCGTCGCTGCACGTTCTGGTGAATTCCAGCATGCGGCGGGCGCCCAGGGTGTTGAGCTGCAGGGCAGCGTCGATTTCTTCGTCGAACGTGACGGAAGCGGCGCAGGTCAGGACGACACTTACTTCCCCGGCGAGCTGCTGGTACAGTTCCGGTTCCAACCCGAGATGATCGTGGGTCAGATCGCCCTCGACCGCGTGGACCTTCTCACTCATGACCGTCGCAAAGCGGTCGCCGTGGATTTCACGCAGGCGGGCGAACGCGGCGGACTGGAGTATCTCGTCCTCTACGCGGTCCTGCGCTGACAGGGTGGTGCCGTCCTTCTTGCGGCGGGACCGAACGACCAGGTATATGCGGCCGACTTCGGGCGCGCACCGCAGGATCTTTTCCACGACCGCTTTCGCGAGGAATCCTGTGGCACCGGTGATCAGTAGCGTCTTTCCCCGCAGGTAAGTGACAATTTCACTCATACCGTACCGTCTTTCGATGCACCCCGGTGACGGGGCCGACATCTCGGCGGGTGGTGTTTCATATGGCCATGAGTCGTTTGAACTGATCGACCCATGGGATGGGCGACGGATCGGTGTCGTTCATGACCGCCTGGTAGAAACTGGCATAGGTGCCGAGCAAGAGCAGGTCGAAGGCCTGTTCGAGCGCCGTTTCACCCCTGGGCGCTATGACCGGACACGCGATACCCTGCTCCTCGAGCAGAGTGCGGGTAATCTCGTGGCGTCGCTGGTTGCGCGTATCGTACAGATCGGACTGGACCAGCACGGCGGCAAGCCTGTCCCGGTTTTCCCGGGGGTGGGTCATTCCTTCGAGCAGGTGGTGATTCAGTTCGGGAATGGCAAACCAGGCGGCCATGTTCTTGGCGTTCTCGTTCCACTGGTTGGCCATGATATGGGCGTTGCCTGTGAGATGCTCGGAGGCCATGATCATTACTGACTTCCCCTTAGTCGCCCTGGCCAGTTCGAAAGCAGGATTCTCCTCCCCCGGGTCCGCGTAACCCAGGTTCGTTTCACGAAGCAGCATGATGGCGCTGGAAACCTCGGTACCCGCCAACTCCACGAAACCCAGTTGGCGGAATATCCCCAGAAGGTAGGTCACCGCGTAACCCAAGCCGATCCGAGGCTGACCGCAGGTGTTCAACTCGCTGCTGAACACCACGGCCGGCAACCCCTGTTTCTCGGCAAACGATTCCAGTTCGCCTCCGGTGGTCAGCGCAATCATGGGAATATCCCTGGACGTGCCGTATTCCGCCATGGCCATCACTTCTTCCGTGCCCCCGGAATAGCTGGACAACACGATGAGCGTCCGTTCGTCGATCCACGCAGGCGCCGCGTAATCGGAAACCACGGTCACCGGCACGCGCAACTCGTCGCGGAAGACATCCTGGATCAGGTGGGCGCCCAGGGCCGAGCCACCCATCCCGGACACGACGACGTGGTTTACGTTTCGGAACGAGTCGGGGAACGCGCGTCCAGCCATTTCCGCCCAGGCCGCTTCCACTTGGTCGGGAATCGCGGCGATGGATCCGTGCATGTCGGACTGGTCCAGATGTTCAATCTTCATTTCTACGGCCTTCTTTTCAAGGTAGTTATTTGACTGAATCGACAAGCTCATCAGACGACCCGCCTGGATCAGGATGTTCCGGAGGAATTCGGGACGGCCCCGATTTCTTTCAGATAAGCGACGCTTTCTTCGAACTGCCGCGCCTCGTATGCTCTCAAAACCTCGATGGATTCGTCCTTCTCCCGGGGTGTGCGCCAGTCTTCCTCGCCGGGGCGTACGTGGGTCCAGTACAACCGCAGAAACGGCAGCAGGTCTTTCATATCCCGCTCGGGGTATTCCGCCCAGTAATCGTCCATGAGCATGCGCACGTGACGGGCGTAGATGGCGCCCAGTTCGATGGTTTTCGTGATCTCGCCAACCCGGCCATGCTGGCCACAATATCCATCGATCAGGGGCAGCAGGTTGCGGTAGTCCACCACGCCACCGCCCAGCGGACACCGTGCGATGCGGTATCCCTCGCCGGAAGGATGCAGGGTATAGTCTTTTAGGTGGATATGGCGCAGATATGGTAAAAGCCGTTCCGTGTATCCGAAGGGCTCTTCACAGACCGCCAGCACGTTGCCCACGTCGAGCGTGATGCCGATGTACTCGCTGTTCAAGTCTTCGCATAGCCAGCGCATGTCGTGGGACGTGGCGTCTGAGTGGTTCTCAACCGCGATGGTTACCCCGTGTTTCTCCGCTACGGGCAAAGCCTCGCGCAGGACGTCCCTGCACGCCGCGAGATGGGCGTTCCACCGGCCCGACAGCGGGCGTCGGTCACCGCCGAGCACCCCGCTCATGACCACGCGCAACGTGGGAGCACCCAGGCGGGAAGCCGCGGGGATGAGACGCCGAAGCATCTCGAGTTCGACCTGGCCGCCGTCCGCCACGACGAACAGCCCGCATTCTTCGGTGCGGGCGCGGACTTTCTCCAACGAGGACGGTGTCAGATCCGGCAGGCAGTCGTCCGGCGGAAACTCGACACCGGTCAAACCGTGTTCGACGGCCATATCCATGAGTTGAAAGGCGTCATGCCCCGTGTTGAACGAATACGCGCAAACCCCTACAGACATATGATCTCCTTGCTGCTATTCCCTAGGCTGCCGTCCCTGGACCGCGTAGCCGCCGTCGCACCGGATGTCCGTCGCCGTGATGTCACTGGATTCGTCGCTCGCCAGGAATACGAACACGTTGGCCACCTCTTCTATGGTGGCGATCCGGCCGATGGGATGCAACCGGTCGAAAGCCCTGAGCGCCGCTTCCGGGTCATCGGCGTGTTCATTGACGAAGTTGTGCAGCATGGGTGAATCGACCGTGCCGGGCGATACCGTATTGACCCTGATGTTGTCCACGGCGAGTTCCATGGCCTGGCCCCGCGCCAGCGCGATCAGGCCGCCCTTTGTCGCCCCGTAGACCGCCACGCCCGGATGGCCGTTGTGGCCCGTTACGCTCGCCATGTGTATGATCGATCCACCGCCCGCCGCGCGCATATGCGGCACGCAGTACTTGCTGAAGACGACCGGCGCCAGCAGGTTGATGGAGAGGATGCGTGACATGGTCGCTTCGTCCTGGTCTTCGATCGGTCCTACCGGCATGATGGCGGCATTATTGACCAGGATGTCGATCTTCCCGAACCGGGACGCCGCGTCATCCACAAAGGATCGTACCCGGCCGTGATCTGTAATGTCCAGGGACTCCACCAGGACGGGCTGTCCCGCCTCCGAAACCAGGCAGCCGGTCTCAGCCACGGTGTCGACGTTTATGTCGCACACCGCCACCGAAGCCCCTTCCCGGGCAAGGGCCAGCGCGATCCCGCGGCCGATTCCGTCCCCGGCGCCCGTCACGATGGCAGCCCTGTGTGCTAACCGCACGATGGCTCTACCTGTCGCATGACGACTCCATAAGATGTACAATTGTACAACTCTAAACGGATCCGTATTCCAGATCGCATCCGGTCGACTGGTTCCACTCGCTCGCGATTCACCCCTGTCGCCTTTGCAGCAGTTTACCCAGCCAGTGCGACATGGGTCCCGGGGCCTCATCGCATACCTCCAGCATCTGTCCAGGGAGGGGCTGGCCAA
Source organism: bacterium (assembly GCA_965225915.1). Lineage (GTDB taxonomy): Bacteria > JAAXHH01 > JAAXHH01 > JAAXHH01 > JAAXHH01 > JAAXHH01. Next base: position 2,076,569 of record OZ245326.1, on the reverse strand, counting down.
TGACGGCTTCCACGTCGCCGCGGCGCTCCGAGACGATCTCTGGATGCAGGCCGGCCACGTTGCGCCGCTCTTCCGGATCGGTCTCCAGGTCGAACAACTCATCGCCGGCCTCATCCTCATAGCCCACTGCCGTGCAGAAGTTCCACCGGTCGTCCCGAACGCTGGCCCGGCCCACGGCGTTCCCAGTGACGAACGAAGCCCAGCCGGTTACTATTCTGTCGCGGACGACGGCCTTCTCACCCGTAACCAGCGGCCACAAATCCTCCCCGTCCGTCCAGTCCGCCCGCACCCCGAGCCGGCCAAGCAGGGTGGGCATGAGGTCGTGGTTCTGCACGAAGGCATCCACGTCAAAGTCCGTCTTTCCGCCTGGCACCCGCATCATGAGGTTGAGCTGGGTATTGAAGGGATGCAGTTCATCGGGCCCTTTGCCGAACTTCCCCTGGTCAAGCAGTTGCGTGCCGTGGTCCGACAGGATCACGATCATGGTATCGTCCATAAGGTTCAGATCCGCCACCGCGTTCAACAAACGGCCCACGTACTCGTCCACGAGGGTGACCTCCCCGAGGTACAGCGCCTCGATGCGCCTGAGTTCTGATTCCGAAGGTCCGTCACCAGCGTACGCGGGACCGGGCTGGATGAAATCGAGGCCGTCATGCTCGCAGTATCGGTCGGCATATTCCGCTGGCGGATCCCACGGCTCGTGGGGATCGAAGCTGTCGACCCACAGGAAGAAAGGCCCCGCCGTATGGTTGTCCCGCAACCAGTCGCAGGCCGAATTGAACACCCGGGCGCACTGGTAGTCGTCCTTGTCCTTCCGGTGTCGCTGGTTGAGCAGGTAGTTAACCAGTCCCGCGTGTGCCGGCCAGTCCACCGGCGACCGGACGTGCCGGGCGAGCTGTGCCTCCACCAGCCTGGGATCGCCGCTTTTCCAATTGTCCGATTCCTGTCCCCGCACGACATCCAGGTGGGCAAACCCCCGCGCGAAGTTCATGGTAGGCTTGAACATGTGATACGTGTCGGCTATAAGTGCCGTCAAATACCCTCGCTCCAGCAGCACTTCCGCGATCGTGTCCTGCTCCGGGGGGATCTTGTGCCAGCCGGGGGCATGGTGCCAGTGTCCGCGCCGGTCGAAGTTGTACCGCCACGGGAAGCTGCGCATCCCGGTGAATAGCGCGCGCCGAACCTGCAGTGTGGGCTGTCCTTCACCGAAGGCGCGGTTGAACCGTATGCCGCTGCTGTGAAAGGCGTCGAGATTGGGCGTGTGCGCGTGGCTGAACTTCCTGCCCGGGCCGATGATGTCGGCGCGAAAGGTGTCCAGGCAGACACAAATGACGTTCACGGGGGCTCCGCTGGGTAACAGACCGGGTACTTTGAAATGGAATAAAGGATTGAGAAATAAAGGGGAAGTTAAGAGGAAGAGGCCGTTACGTCAACGGATTTGCAAGGGTGAACCGGATGGGCATGCAGGCTATTTAGATCGCTCTGCGTAGGTGAGTAGCAGATCAGACTTCGAAATCCCAACTAAATTGGATTCCAAGTCCTCTCAGCATAGAAAAGGTGTTTAAAGTCTCGACTCCGAATTGCTTACAAACGTTCGGTAAAGGAACCCGCTTGCGTATGTTTTTATCGTAGACTTCTTCAGTAACAAGTTTCAATCCATGCATAAGCGCGTATGATACTAGCCATCCATCCGCGCCATTAGCAAAGTCGTACTTCGCTTGATCAGTGTACTGGTTTTCGTTGTTTATCCAGTTTATCACGGTCGCATACAAGATGACGACCGACTGATCATTGGATGATGCAAAGTACGGTTCGGGTGTGTCACTTATCCATTCAGATAGTGTGTCATTCCCTCTAAGAAGTTCCGTTCGAACATGATCAAGGCTTATGACCTGATCAGTTTGAAACATGTGGAGTAGGCAATCCCAGAATCCTGGATGTATGTCAAATGCATAGTAACGGTGGTGAGCCTCAATAAAAACGTTGGTGTCGAGAAGGAAGGAAACAGTCTGAGAATCCGTCATACAGACTCTTCCATTTGTTCGACGAATTTATCGAATGTCTTACCCCTGAGCCCGGTAAGCTCATACGCATGTCGATATAGCAACCTACCCTCGCGAAGTGCACGTACCACCTCAGTTCCGAATCGCCGCCCAATTCTTACGTTTTGCGTTCGCCAGAAATTGCCTCCGCTTGTACTTGCCTGCTGCTTATACGATACATCCTGTTGTGTGATTTCGTAGAATCTATAGAATGCTGGTTGGTTAATCATTCCCAGATCAAGGGCACGACGCGCAACAACCAATTTGCTTACTTTGTATCGTCTCGCGAGTTGGTCAAAATCCTCGTTCTCATCGCTGTACTGGTTCCATATGCTGGTTAGGTGCGCGGCGGGGACAAGAAACTCGGCAGCGATCCCGTTGCAGAATCGTTCGGTAACATGCTGTGGTTCTGGGAACTCCTCCAGGTTGGACACGCCACTCTCCCCCACGAACAAATGGGCCAGTTCATGGGCTAGAGTAAACATTTTTGGTGCTTTGTAATCATTGTTGTTGACGAATATGAGGGGTACATAGTCATCTACCAGAACGAACCCTCGGAATTCCTCCAAGTCGAGTTTCCGGTACGAGTTGTTACCCACAACGCCGTTTAGAAACAACAGGATCCCAGCATCTTCTATTCGTTTTCGAAGAACCCGAAGAGCGTCATCCCATGTGGATAGGTGCACAGCCCAATCTTGCTCCAAATCCAATGTATTCCGAATAGCGTTCGCGACAATCTCAGGATCGGTATCCTGGCTGTAACCAGCAACGAATTCAAGAGGTTCAATTCCTTTATCGATAACTTCATCGCGCATCCAGTCCTGGCGACGTTGCATGGTATACAGAGTTTCAATGAGATCGGGACTGGGGCGGCGTGGCGGTTGATCGCCGATAGTCCTGAAATCTGGGATTGGCAGGCTTTCTTCGGGTGGTTCCGCGAGAAAGAGGTAGCCTAAAGGGGTATGTGTGCAGTGAGCCAGTTTTTCTGCCTGGACTATAGTTATCTTTCCAGAATGTTCCCAAACATCCACTCGCTTCGGTTTCACCTTGATCTTGATTGCCAGTTCGTCGGCCCCAAGTCCTGCGCGTTCCCTGGCCCATTTCAATACTTGAGGTTTCAGGATTATATCCAAACGCCTTGCACTCACAACTTAACCTCGACGAGATTACCAGACCCTACTCGGGTGTTGGGGTGTTTACTTTGATATAAACCAATTCTCTGGCGATATCAAACCGATAAGATTATGAGGACCTGAGGTAAAAAACCAATGAGTAAGTATCTGCAAATGATGTACCTGGTAAAAGCAGTTGCCGGTTGATAGGTCAGGGACTTCTTCCAGCAGGCGATAAGGAACGCGGGATACTGCATGTGTATCGATGTCTCGTGTCAGCCAGTGCAAAGTGGGCATTTGCTAAAGTCTCGCAGGGATTCTGACACAGCATCTTTGTATTCGAAGATTCACTTTTCGGCATTTTCTTCAGTGTAAGTTCCGATAGTAGCACCGCTATCATCTGGAAGTCTATTACTTACCGGATTGCCGACGTGGAGTTCCAGTTTTCGTCGCAACTCTGTTGCTGTTTTGGCAGATAGCCCTTCTACGATGGAATCTACGCCATCCTGGCTCAATCCACCTGCGAACGTTACTCCGGATAGATCGCTTTCTTTGTTACTTCTATCTCTAATCTGATCGATAATGAAGGATGATGCGATGTCATTTGAACTATCGACACCTTGTAGTTGAGCAGGTTCTGGATCGATTTCTTGCCTGGATGTTTCGTTGTAATTTCGTAAACCCTGTAATGAGCTGAATTTAGCCTCATGTAACTGTGCTGCTCTAAGATATGTCCCTTGCATTTGGGCATCGCGCAGTATAGCTCCGTGCAACTGCGCCATTGCTAGATAAGCTCCTTGCATTTGGGCTCCGCCAAGGCTAGCCACCTGCATTCTTGCCATAGTAAGATTGGCTGCTTGTAGATATGTTCCGTTTAGACCTGTCTCTTGTAGGTGGGCATCAATCAGAATAGCTCCGTGCATACGTGCATTGTTTAGGATGGATCCTCGTAGCTTGGCACTGGTAAGATTCGCTTTTTGCAGGTGAGAATCGACAAGAATAGTTTTGTGCAGATGTGCACCAGTAAGATTGGCTTTTTGAAGCTGTGCCTCAGTGAGATCAGCCTCTTCTAACTGCGCGTTGTTTAAACAGGCTCCTTGAAGATATGCTCTGGCCATTAAAGCCTTAGCTAATCGTGCTTCAGCAAGATTAGCCCCGTTCAGCCAGCTTCCCTGCAAGTTTATACGGAACCCCGAATAGACCCTCGTGCTCCTGTACGAACAGCAATGTCAACAGACTTTGGATTTCCTCTGTAGGTTTCAGTTTGTGGTTATCTCGATACTCACCTTCGCCCGTCGTCTTACGGATATGAGAACACAGTATGTCTAGCGTAGTCTGGCGTAACTGTTCGGTATCATACGCCAGATGAAAGAGTTCGTAGGCTCCGCCCAAACGAACTGATTCCGATCCGTGCCCAAGTGTTCAATGGCGTTTTTAAGGCGATCCTCCCGCTGGCCTTGCTCGGTTTTCCGTACAGTATCCTCCATAGCCTTTGATCGCCTGTGGGACATTAGGATCTGTAGAACTAACAAAATTCCACCTTTGGCAATTCCCAAAAACTTGAGAGCCTCGTGCTTTTCATTCACTCCCAAACCCAGGTATCTTAAGACATGAGTCTCACAGGTTTTGGACAACATGACAGACACGAAAATTCCCAACAAAACAATCAGTAAAACCCCAAGGCTCCATTGAAATACTGTAATGGAATGCTGTTTAGTCCATGAACGAAGATTCACAAACAACCTCCTCAAGAATCCTCTGGGCATCCCAGTTGTTCTCAGGTGGGGCGTACTTTGCATCTGCTGGCCATTAGTATACACCTACACATCACTTTTAATAAGCCTTGTTGCTGCATTTCGTGCCCTTGCCATCATAGATTCAGTCTGTTCAATGTTGTCGATCAGAATTTTATACTCGGCAGACATCAATCGATTGGAGCGATTGAACTCTCTTTCAATTTTGGGCAGAGCGTCAAGAGTTGATACAAATTCGGAGAAACCGTTCCGCCCTTCCTGTATTTTCTTTTCTGTTTCGGCAAGGATGTTTACAAATTCGGTAATCTTGGCTTTATCTTGATCAGCAATCTCGAACTCACCGCTTAACATTGCGTTCAAACTTTGTTCCACGATTTCCAAAGCTTTTCGATATTGATTGTTGCCTTGTTGCAACCATGAAGTATAATCCGTTAGCTTAGTGGCCAATGAACGCATGGTTTTACGCTGCTTTCTGGGTGCTCCCTTATCCGGTCCTACAATCCTTTCAACTGCACTCTGTACGTCAAGTGTGAGGGTATTGAGGTTCTCTCCCACCTCAGTGACCACCGTCGTTATCGTCGCCATCCCTTCCTCAGACTCAACTTGATAATCAAGTAATCCGCATTCATCCCGATCGTCAGATTTCGCTTCAGAAGATCGAGGTTCTTTTGTGGCGATAGGAGAAGCCGAAACGCCAAAATCAGTCACAGGACTCCCAAATCGTACACTTCCAGTTCGCAGGTTTGCTATGTAGCTCTGAATCTCTTGACGAGCGTTGTCCATTTTCGTGAAGTAAGTGCTGTACGTGATAACGCGATACGAGCGGAGATCGAATGGCACTTCCGCTATGTCCTGAGCAAGTAACATGACATTTTTTTGAAAGGCATGTGCCAGTCCCAACTCATAGTACACATTGGGGTTGTTCGTCGAAAGATCCGCAATGATAAGATCACTACTGATTATTGACTGAATTATATCTTCCAAGATATTTCGTTGATTGAGGATATCATCCGCCCTCATTACATCGTAACCTGCATTTGAAAAGGGGTCGTGTATCAGAAAGTCGTATATACCATCGAATCCCTCTTCGAATGGCATCAGGACAAAAACACGAGGTTTCATAATCTAAGTTTCTCCAAATTGGTTTAAAGATCTAAAAACAGCAGTGCGTCCACGCTTTAAAACTTAGTGGGTAGGTTTGCGGCTACCTAGTTCCCTACTAAAGTTCGAAGTGTTTTCTTAACGTCGTGTTAATGCATCAATCCATAGTGTTGCCAATGACAATTACATTTGTATTTTCTTTTTACGCAAATAATGGTGTGCGACTAAATCGCTTACCTTTACAAAAGAACGAATTGAGTTCAGGGATGACAGTTTAGAATTACATCGGGAAGGACGTATCAGGGAATATTGGAACCTGGGAGTATACAGGAAAGATCAACAACGGATTGATCCTTGGATATGTCGGTACAAATCGGAGTGGTATTCTTCAGGTTGCACTTGAAAATGCTGAATATACCAATCCCTACCGGTTGTTGATAGCAGGCTAGTGCCCGCCCTTCTTCATCTCTTCGGCGGCCTTGCAGTTGCGAATCCAGATCGATTTCTGGGGAGGTTCGTAGCCTTTCCAGGCGTAGGGGTCGGTGCCCGAGACCGGAACGATCGTACGCCGGTCGGCCGTGGCGGGACGCTCTCCCTCTTCGATGCCCCACGGCAGGAGGCTCCACGCGTTGCAGTAATGGCTGACCAGCACGCGGCGTGGCTGGCCGCTACGGTTCTGGAAGGATCGGTGCAGTAGGTAGCCGTTAAAGAATACCAGGGCCCCGGCGCGTACTTCGACCGGCACTTCCACGGACTCGTCGAATCCGTAGCTCTCCGGGGCGAAGTCGAACTCGTCGGGATTCTCATGTTGCCGCTGGGGATAAAGATAGCCGTTGCGATGGGAACCGGGAACAACGTACAGGCATCCGTTCTCGATCGTGGCGTCGTCTACGGCGATCCACGCGCCGATCAGGGACCGGTCACGCGTGGGAATGAAGATCTCGTCCTGGTGCCAAGCTTGGCCCTGGAACCGGGGCGGCTTGATGAAGTACATGGACTGCATGCACTTGACGCTCCCGTCCCAGTGAGGCAGGTGGGCCGCGGTGATCTGGCTCAGCACACCGCAGATCCTGGGGTGACGCACGTACTTCTCGATCACCGAACTGACGAAGTGGGGCTGATGGATACACAGGATACGTTGCAGCACATCTTCGTCGGTGTCATCGGGCTTTGGCGGATCGAGTCCCCTGCAGGGGTACTTGCCGCGGGCCACGGCGACCAGGTCGTCCTTCAGTTCCTGCAGTTCCCCGGCGGTCATCAGATCGGGAACGACGAGATAGCCGTTGTCCACGTAGAACTGGATCTGTTCATCATCCACGATCGCGGGAACCTCGATCGCGGGTTCGGTCTGCTGGGAAAGGTCTATCATCGATGGCCTCGGCTGCAAAGGGTTCCGGGTGTGATTTTGAGTTATTCTTAACGAAACACGGAGGAATTGTCAACTGCGCATTGTCATACCGGGATAATTGCTGTTTTCATCCATGCAAACCTGTATATTAAACGGAACCGCACAGGCAACCATGCGCGGTTCCGTTCGAACTCCAAACCGATGACCAATGTACAAGATACGAGCCCAATAGCGAGGGGGATATCGTGCTGAAGCCAGGGACTGTCACGCCAGGAGGCGTGACCGATTTCCGTTATACCCGCATCGAATATGACGTGTCCGAAGGAAGCGAGACAAGCAACGAAGAACTCCAGGTTCGCGACGATATGGACTTCCTGGGGGGCATCGGCCGGTCGTTCAAGATCCTCTCCGACTATGACGTGTGCGATCCCTTTGCGCCGGATGCCCCGCTGGTCATCAATACCGGCTGCTTCACCGGCACGCAGTTCATGACTGGATTGCGGGCGTATTTCTCGGGCTATTCCCCGTTAAAGCGCACCAGGTCGGGCATGCCCATGCCCGTGTGGTCGGCCATGAGCGGCAGTTTCGGCCGCAAGTTCTCCTATACCGGCATCGGCGATCTGATTCTTACCGGACGTGCCGCCGGGCCAAGTATCCTCGTAATCAAACAGACCGATGACGGCCCCGATCTTTCCCTGATCGATGCTCCTGCACCCCTGGTCGGCGCGCGGGTCCGGGAGAAGATGGTCTACCTGAACGATCGCTTCAACGATGCCGCCAACAAGAAGTACCCGGCTCATTTTGCCGTGATCGGTCCGGCAGGAGAGCACTGGGAAACGGTCTGGTACGCCTGCGTGGTCGGCACGACGCAGGAGCAGTTGATGAGCGGGGAGGACAAGTGGCGGTTCGCCGGACGGCTTGGCATGGGGTCGGTGCTCGGGTCCAAGAACATCATCGGCATCGTCGCCGAGGCTCCGAAGGACTACTATAGAAAGGGCGACGACCGGTTGAAGGCCATCAACAACGAGATCGGACGGGGCGAACAAAGCCGTGGATATCGTCATCCGCACAACCGCGAAGGATTGGGCGGCACGGGAAAAAACAGCAAGATCCTCGACGGATTCGGGGTGCTCCCCTTCCAGAATTTCGCGCCACCGGGTGAAAACGTGGCCGTTCCCGTGCACCTGGAGACCATGCGGGAATCGGAAGATTTCATCGTCGTCGACAAGAACTGCTTCGGTTGCCAGATCACCTGCCACCAGGACTTCTACGACGTGCCGGAAGGCGGCAAGGACCCCGACTGGCGCCAGGCCCGGAAGAACCATGGAGAATATCTCGGCCGGTTCGAGTTTGAACCCATGGAACTGTCCGGCGCCAATCTCGGCATACTCGATCCCCATGCCAACCTGGAACTCGCCCGGCTCGACGACGATCTGGGGTTCGATACCATTTCGGTCAACGTGGTGCTTTCCTTCCTGATGGATTACAACTCCCGGGGCAACGGAACCGTCGCGGGTGGTGTCACCTTTGGAGACGCGGAAGGCGCGCGCCGTCTCAAGGAGGATATCGCCTACGGCCGCGAACCCCTCTACGGCAGGGGTGTCCGCATGATCGCCGAAGAGATCGGCGGCCAGGCTTTCGCCATGCACTCGAAAGGGGTCGAGTTCTCCGCCTATCTGGGACAGACCAATCCGGGCTACCCCTTCGCCGTGGCAGGCGGCCACATGTCCATGCGTACCTTCCTCCTGTACGTGATGGACCCGGACTGCAAGCCCGATTCGGCCGACTACTGGGTCCACAACATCACCGAGGAAGGCTGGAAGATGGTGAACAAGGACCTCCACGGCGGATGTCTGTTCACCATGGCGCTTCCGGACCAGGTTAGCGAGGGTATAGAGTCTGTTTTCGGCGTTCCCTTCACTGGCGAAAGGGTGCTGGACGCCACCTACCGGGCCCATGTACTGGGCTTCTCCCTCGAGCAGAAACAGGGCATCACGGCGGCCGAGTACGACATGCCGGCCGACATCTTCGTGGGTCAGCCCAAGGGCGACCTGCCCGGGGTGCATTTTCTTACCCGTGAGATGTTCGAAGAGGTCAGGTCCCGGGTGCTCGATCGCCTGCACCAGGACGCGAAAGCCCTCGGTTACGGTGGTCACCTGGCGTCCGTGTCCGGTTAAACCGTCCTGATACATGACACCCAAAAACAAACTCATAGGGGCTTCCGTAGCGATCGTCCTTATCCTGGGATTCGGAACCCTCGGTTTCAAGTTGTTGACGGAGTGGTCCTGGTTTGAAAGTTTCTACTTCACCCTGATCACCATCACGACCATCGGATACACCGAACCGGAAGGCCTGACCGAAAACGGCCGGTACTTTGGCACGCTGCTGATCGTAGTGGGTGTCGGAACGCTGGGTTATGCGCTTTCCGTCGCCGTACAGTCGGTCGTGTCGCTCGAAATTGTTCACTCGCTCGGAAAACGACGCCTCATGAAAGAACTGCAAGAACTGAAGGACCACTACATCGTCTGTGGCGCGGGGCGCGTCGGTCGAAGGATCGGACAGGAAATCGCCGCCCGCAATCTGGAATGCGTGCTCATCGAGACCGAAGACAAGGGAGAAACTCTAGAATCGGTAGAATATCGCCTTCTGAAGGGCGACGCCACCAACGAGGAAGTGTTGAAGACGGCGGGGATCGAACGGGCCAGGGGCATAGTATGCGCCGTGTCTTCCGACCCTGAAAACCTGTACATCACCCTGACGGCGCGTGATTTATACCCTGATATCTACATCGTGGCACGAGCCAACGAGGAGTCCGTCATCCCCCGGTTGACCCGCGCCGGTGCCGACAAGGTGGTTTCACCCGTAATAACAGGGTCGCGGCAGATGGCACAGATTCTGCTCAAACCGGCCGTGGCCGATTTCATGGAACTGGCGTCGATGGCTGAAAAGCTCGACCTGGAACTGGAGCAGATCGAGATCGGACCGGGCTCGAAGGCTCTACCGTGAAGAACTCCGCCATCAACACAGCATTCAACGTGATCGTCATTGCCGTGCAGGGGAAAAACGGAAAGGTTGTTTTCAATCCGGGTGGTGAGCGGACCTTGGAATCCGGGGATGTCCTGATTGTCATGGGTACCCATGACGACGTGCGAAAGTTGGAAAAGACAGGCAATCCCTCGGGTGTTGTCCACAATCCCCACAACGCCCATGGTACATGACATCACCATGCAGAGGTTTCGGGATTCGTGACGCCGTCACAGCCCCTGCCGCAGGGTCCGAAGAAACCGTTCCATTCCGTTGACGGCGTAATCGAGGACATTTGCATTGTCTGGCAGGCTGCGGTACCAGTCGCGAACGATCCCTTCCGCCGGCTTTCCCGCGAAATTATAACCCCGGTCGGCTACGCCATGCTTGTCCGGTTCCCAGATCCACAGATACAGGCCGGCAAACCGGTCTTCGCCTTCCCATGCCAGTCGCAATGCCTCGTAGCACCTCCGCTGCTCCTCCAGGTCCAATGGTTCCTTCGACACGTAATTCCAGGGATGACCGGCGACACCGGACTGGCTCATGTAGCCGATCTCCGTGAATAACAGGGGTTTGTCCCACCGGGCCTGCCACCGCAGGAGCCCATCCTTGACCGGTCTCCAGGCGGAGACCAGTTCTTCCACGGCAGGTTTCTCTGATTCCGCCAACTCGAAGTACGCCGAAATACCCAGGTAGTCGAGATCGTCCCAGAAGGCGACCCGATCATACCGGTCCCAGTTCGCCGAATAGGTGAGTTGTCCCGGATAGATTCCCCGCACTTCGGCGATGATCTCGCGCCAACGATCAGTAAACCCCTCGGCAGACACGAGTTCGGTTCCCACGCTCAGATACTCTACGTCCATTTCCGCGGCCAGCAGGGCGTAATGTCGGATAAAACCGCGATAACTTTCGAACCATGCGTCCCAGTTGCCGGGGGCCAGTGTACCGCGCCACTCCTTCTTCCCGGGTCGGTCGATGTTTACGATGGGCGTCAGCAGGACTTTCAGTCCAAGCCGGTGGCCGTAATCGATGACTTCCCGGACCACGCGATCGTGCTGTTCCGGTGAGGCGCCGTCAGTCGGGCGGGAAAAATGGGTAATGGAATGAACGGAATCCTGCAGGAAGAAAACAGGCACGGAAAGGTGGGAAGCGCCCAAGGCCGCGATCTCTTCCAGGGAGGCCTGGTAATAAGACATCCCCTCCGAGGCTTTGTGTATACCCAGGGCGACCCCTTTCTGCATCACCGGGCGAATCGCCGTGCGTCCGGACCACAGTATGGTCAGGTCGAACAGCAGCAGACTGATGGCGAGCAGCAGGCCGAAGAGGGGAATGACGAAGCGGCGCATGCTACCTGCGCGAAGGGGCCTTTCGCTTTCGCCGGCCAAACGTGGCGGGGGGGGCCTCGGCGGATCCCTCCATCACGTCGATGAATTCAGTAGGGACGCCTGTCGTGAGGATTACGGGGGAGCGATCGTAAAAATCGATGCCTGATTCGGTAGCCTCCTGGGCCTTGATCCGGAACACGACAGGAAACTCCGTCTGGTTCCTGGCTACCTGCGCCGCGATATCTTCGGACAGGGACAAATGGACGTATTGCCGGTCGCTCGGATTCAATCCACCGCTGGTGATGACCGACGCCCTGGCCGGTACTGTCGCGTAGTAGAGAAACTCGGGAGGATCTATGGGAGAAAGACCCAGGTCGATGGGAAAACTGTGTCCGTAACGTGCGCGAATTCGGTCCTCTTCCACCTCAAATCTTCTTTTCTCGGCACCGTTGGTTATCTCCAGGATTTCATCCCGCGTCAAGTCGTCGAACTTTTCGCGGGCGGCTTCGACGATATCGTCGATTCGAGCGTATCCCCGTTCATCGAGGGCTATGGAAAACTGATCGGGTTTATGCCGGAGGATGAGGGAGAGCAGCTTGCTTAGTCGTTCACGTTTTCTTTCGTCCATTTGGAGGGTTTTTCCTATGCCTGCGATGTGCAATGTACTTGATCAATATGCGAATTTGGAATCTATCGAGTATACGCCGGGCTTCGCACCCTGTCAAGGTCAATCCCGGTCGGTTCGAACGTGCCCTTGACCGCCTCGGCGACGGGTATTCAGTTCATTTCCATGCCGCCGTCGACGTTGATCGCCTGGCCGGTGATCAGCGTGTTTTCTTCGGAGGCGATGAAGACGGCCGCGGCGGCGATCTCTTCAGTCTGAGCGACGCGTTTGAGCGGGATCTTCTCGATGAGCCTGGCGCGGGCCGTTCCTCTTTCGTAACCGAACAGGCGTGCGCGGTCCTCGTCGATATGATCCCACATAGGCGTGGCCACGACACCCGGGCACAGCGCGTTGACCAGGATCCCGTGACTTGCGAGGGCCAGCGCCGCGGATTGCGTGATGCTGATGATGGCCATCTTGCTGGCGGCATAGGCGCTCGAATCGGCCCTCCCGTGTCGACCGGAGATGGAGGACATGTTGATGATCCGGCCGCCGTCTCCCTGTCCGATCATCTGGCGCGCCCCCGCCTGCATGCAGAAATACGTCCCCTTCAGATTGAGATCCATGGTCTGGTCCCATTCCGTTTCGGTGAGGTCGAGAAACGGCTTGATCTCCACCCGTCCCGCGTTGTTGACCAGGATATCCAGCCTGCCCAGGCTGGTTACGGCCTCCTGGATCATGGGTTCGATGAGGTCGATCCGGACCAGGTCGACCGTCAACGCCGTGGCGGTGCCCCCGATGTCGCGGATCAGGCCTGCCGTCGCTTCGGCGCTTTCCCGGTCGATGTCCACGGCAGCGACGTGGGCGCCTTCCTGTGCGAGTCGCAGTGCTATGGCCCGGCCGATGCCGCTGCCCGCCCCGGTAACGATCGCCCTCTTCTCCACCAGACGCCCCGGAATGCTCATGGATGACTCCCGGAATTGTTGAGTAAGCGGTCTACCCGGCAACCTGGACGGGATTTCCTTCAGCCACCGACTGGTATGCCGCTTCGCTGACCTGGGATACGGCGAGCGCGAAGTGCGGGAGCTCGTAACCCTTCCCACCGTTGCGAATCATGCGAAAGAACGCGGCATCCGGCGTGTCCTCCCGGATCCTTCCCGGGATCTTCAGCGGCTCGTCATTCAACAGGACCGATTTGACCTGCCACTGGTGAAGGTGGAATACCAGGCTTCCCTCGCTGCCATGGATCGCGATGCGTTCGTCATGCCGCGATGCGTTTCCAAAGGTGTTCAGCGTACCGTACGCGCCGCCGTCGAACCGCACGGCGACCACCATGTTGATGTCCACGTCCTTGTCCACCCGGTCCAGGAAAGCGGTCACCTCGAGGGGTTTCAGATCCGTAATCCACAGCGTGGAGGCCACGAGATGACTGCCCGTGTCGAGAAACATCCCGCCGCCCGACAGGGCCGGATCGAGCCTCCACCCCCGTACGCCGCCCCAGTCCTGCGTGACGTAGGCCACCACGCCACGCACTTCGCCGATAGCGCCTTTCCGAATCAACTCCCGCGCATAGACATGGGGGGCCATGAAATTACGCTGGTAGCTGACCAGGAGTATTCGGTTGATTTCCTCCGTCTTGCTGATCAGCTCACGCGTATGGCTGGATGAAATTGTGAGCGGCTTCTCGACGAGTGCGTGCAGATCGTGATCGAGGGCGTAGTTCACCTGCTCGTAATGCATGGCATGGGGAGAACTGACCATCACCGCGTCGAGCCTTTGATTCTGGATCATTTCCCGGTAATCGGTGTAGAAGGGTACCTGGCCGCCCCAGCGCTCCATCAGTGCGGACGCGGCTTCTTCCGAGGTATCCGCGACCGCGGCGAGATCCACCGCGCCATCGGACTGGATGCGCGGCACGTGGGCGCCTCGCATGTTGCCGCCGCAACCGATTAAACCGATTTTCAAACGCTTCCTGGCCATGTTGAGGAACTCCGTTGTGGTCTGGAAACCCAGCCTGTGGACCGTCCTGGAGGGTGCCAGCCTACGACGCCTGGTCGCGGACCGCCTGTGTTCTCGCTTTCCTCTCCTCTTCCAGGCGTTCCCGTTCCTGCGCCAGTTGCTCGCGCAGGGCATGTACCTGTTGCTGGAACTCGTGTCCCGTCGCCTGGGCCGCGAGCAGCTTTATCTTCGATTCGACCATGATCTCCTGTTCCGCGATCTTGGCCTGGTATTCCTTTTCCAAGTCGGCGATCGCTGATCGCTGCTCGTCCGTCAATCTGCCGCCCTGTTCCGCGCCGGCGGTTTTTTCCATGGCGATTTCCAGTGCGCTTTTCATAACACCTCCGATTTGATCATTGGGAACGTCTACTTCACGCCGAGTATGCGGCGGAACCGCCTGGCAGTTTCCTCGATGTAACCGTCCAGGACCAGGTGGCTGGCATAGGCCGATACCGAAACAACATAGCAGACGATGGGGAACGATTCGATGGTTTTTTTCAAATACATGGGGACAAGTAGAAAAAGGGCCGGTACCAGCAACATGGCCAGCCAGGTATGGGTCCACCCCCTGTGCTTGCCAAGCAGCGGAAGCATCGCGCCGAGACCCAGCAGCGCCGCGGTTCTGTAGTCACCAATCAAGATATACCATGCGTCCAGCAGAATCAACAGACGGTAGAACAACCGTTGCGATTTGCTTTCGATGTCCGTATCCGGGAAACAGGCGGACAGCATCCCGATGGCTACCAACAGCAACACCTTCGGCCATATGTCGATGGTCCGGTAGGGTTCAAGGCTTCCCGTCCACCAGAGACCGGCGACGCAGAGGGTTCCGGCCATCATCGTGGCAACGAAACCACCCCAGAGATGTCCACGGAAATCGGCCATAGGCTATTCTCGCCCGACTGCGTCGGCGTCAAAGGTTTTAAGCGTAATGATCAAACGGGCGAGAGGAAGGCCGATCACGTTGTAGAAGCATCCTTCCACGCGCGTGATGAGACTGCTTCCCAAGGCGTGGGCGCCATAAGATCCGGCCTTGTCCAGGGGTTCGCCCGTATCCACGTACGCCCTGATCTCCTCATCGGTGCAATCCCGCATGAAAACGGTCGTCCATTCGTGTCCCGTCACCAGGCGATCCGTGTCGGGGTCCAGAAGGGCGAACCCCGAGAGGACCCGGTGGGAGTGACCCGTCAGTCTTCGCAGCATGCAGTATGCATCCTCAGCGTCCACAGGTTTACCGAGTACCCGGCCTTCGAACAGGACCACCGTGTCGGCCCCGAGTACCAGGCGGCCGCGGGTGTCGAACTTTCCTGCCGCGCTTCGCGCCTTGGCCAGCGCAAGCCGTTCCACCGTACCGGCCGGGTCCTCGTTAAAAGAATACCTGGACTCATCGACGTCCGGCGCCACGACCTCGAAGGATAACCCGATCTGCCTGAGCAGGTAGGACCTTCGCGGGGATGTTGAGGCCAGGACGATTTTCTTCATCGGCGCGACTCAACGGTAAGGGTCACGGGGCCGTCATTGACCAGCGCCACTTCCATGAAGGCCCCGAAACGCCCGGTGGCGACCTGGCCACCATGTTCTTTGAGGCGTTCGACCGCCAGTTCGTACAGGGGTTCGGCGTGTTCCGGCGGCGCGGCGTCTTCGAAACTGGGCCTGCGGCCCTTGCGGGTATCGCCGAAAATGGTGAACTGGGAAATCACCAGTACTTCACCGGCTACGTCGAGCAGGGACCGATTCATCTTTCCGTTCTCGTCACCGAAAATCCGGAGTTGCACGCACTTGTCTACGACATATTCCACGTCCTGCGGGGTATCGTCCTTCGCAATGCCGAGGAGCAGGACGAGCCCCGTACCGATTTCTCCGGTTACCGTTCCGTCGATCTTGACTGAAGCACTCGTTACGCGTTGCAATACGACCCGCATAGGTTCAACCCCAGATACAACAAGAAAAGTCCATGGGATTCCGTGCAAGCATGGTAGACGTCACGTTACTCATTATCAAACCTGGCAATAGACTGCAAATTCTAGAGCGCCACCCGCTTCCAGCGTCCTCTCCGGAACAGGAAATAGGCGATCACCAGGCGAACGCCCCAGTCGATTGCGGTCCCGTACCATATTCCGTACAACCCCAATCCCAGTCCGATGACCAGCAGGTACATCATGCCGATCCGCAGGAAAATCGCACCGAAGATACTGATTAGCATGGGACTCAGGGTGTCTCCGGCGCCCCGCATGGCGCCGGTGTAAATCATGAGGATCGCCGAGGTGGGCAGTTCGAGGGCGGCGATCCGAACACAGACAACGGCCAGACTGTATACCTCCGGCGCTGGACTGTAGATGCCGACGAGCGGACCGGGCACCGCGACGAAGATGACACCCAGCAGGCTCATGGCGATCAGTCCTATGCGGGCAGCCTTCTTTACACAGAGTTCCGCGATTTCAGGACGCTCAGCCCCGAGACTCTGCCCGACAATGGTGGCCACCGCCATCGACAGCCCGAACACGGGCATGAAGGAAACCATCTCCACCCTTATGGTCATGAAATGGGCGGTCATCGCGGTCGTACCGAGACTGGTCACGATCCACATGAATGAAAAATAAGCGCTCTGCATGACCATCTGTTCCCCGACATTAGGCAGGGCGATTCGTACGATGGTCCGCATGTAGTACGGTTTGATTCCGCGCAGGTCACTGCCGTGCAGCCTGAATTTGGCGTGGCGCCGGAACAGCTTGTAGACGAGCATGGAAGCGCCCAGGACATAAGCCGAACCGGTGGCCAGCGCCGCGCCGGTGATACCCAGTTCCGGAAACGGACCGATGCCGAAGATCAGCACCCAGTCGGCAAAAATGTTGAACACGTTCATGATGCCCGTGATCCACATGGGTGTTTTCGTGTCGCCCGCCGCACGCAGTACGCCGCTGCTGGTATAGATGAACAGCCGCATGACGCTGAATGCGAATACGATCGGCATGTACTCCTGGGCCAGGGCGACCACATCCGGCTCCGTTCCCAGCAGAACCATAAGGTCTTCACCAAACATCAGACCTACCGAGGCAACGATCAGGCCGATGGACGTACCGAGTATGATGCCCTGTCCCGCGGCCTCACTGGCTGATTTCCGGTCGCCGCGACCCAGGTTCCTCGCCACGATGGCACCCGTGGCCACGCCGATACCGTAGAAGACGAACACCGTCGTAAAGAGGATCATGGAACTCTGGCCGACGGCGGCGAAGGCCAGCGTGCCCAGGGACCCGATGAAAATACTGTCCACGACATAGACGGACGTATGCATCAGGTTTTCGAGTATGGCCGGCCAGGCGAGGGTCAGTATGGTGCGGTTGAGGCGTCGTCTGGAGAGGTCGAGCACGGGGCGCTCACTTGTGCATGAAGAAGGCGGAGGTTGATCGTTGTAAAACCCGGTAAATCCGTTATTTACCGAAATTTCCTCATGTTACTCGTTAAAGACGGGACGTGTCAAGTTCATATGTTGTGTGTGGTATTGGGCACGCGTGCTGTATTAGTCTTTGACTTACAATAAACAGGGTGCCATATATACCTTTGGCTGTCGCAAAGAAGTTACTTCGTTGCTGTCCCAGAGGTAAACGGCGAAGAACGTCAGTAAAGACCCAACTCTCAAATCGAATTCAGTATATGGACTACGAAATTAGCAACACGGACCTTGCTGAGTCCGGAGCCGTTCGCATTGAATGGGACGCCCGGCAGATGCCGGTCTTGAATTCAATCAGGGAAAGGTTCTCCCGGGAACGACCGTTCAAGGGGTTGCGGGTCGGCGTGTGCCTGCATATTTCGACCAAGACGGCGAACCTGGTAACGACGATCAAGGCGGGCGGAGCGGTACCGTTCGTATGCGCGTCCAATCCCCTCAGCACGCAGGACGACGTAGCGGCCAGCCTGGTCAGACACCACGGTATTCACGTGTACGCCATAAGGGGCGAAGATCCCGATACGCTCAGGCGCCATATGCACACCGTCCTGAACGCAAAGCCGGACGTGTTGCTCGACGACGGGGCGGACCTCGTAACGACGGCGCATCTCCACCATCGACGTCATCTGGAGTGTATCATCGGTGGTACGGAAGAGACCACCACCGGCATAAACCGCCTGCGGAGCATGGTTCGCAATGGAGATCTGACTTTCCCGGTGATCGCGGTCAACGAATCGAAAACCAAGTACCTGTTCGACAATCGGTACGGGACTGGACAGAGCGCCCTAGACGGTGTCATACGGGCGACGAACCTTCTGATTGCGGGAAAGACCGTGGTGGTTTGCGGATACGGCTGGTGTGGCCGCGGCGTGGCGTCCCGGGCTCGTGGCCTGGGTGCAAATGTTGTCGTTACGGAAGTGGACCCCGTTCCAGCGCTGGAAGCAGCGATGGAGGGATACCGCGTAATGCCGATGGGCGAAGCAGCCAGCTTGGGGGATTTGTTCATCACAGTAACCGGCAATCGCGGTGTAGTGAATCGTGACCATCTGGCCGTCATGAAAGACGGAGCGGTGCTGGCCAACGCCGGACACTTCGACGTGGAAATCGACCTGGAAGCGCTTGACGAGTTGGCGGTCGCGCGACGACCCATGCGACCACACGTGGAAGAGTACACGCTTCCGGATAAACGGAAACTATACGTCCTGGGAGAAGGACGACTGGTCAATCTCGTTGCGGCCGAGGGGCATCCGGCGGCCGTGATGGACCTTTCCTTCGCCAACCAGGCACTAGCCGCTGAGTTTCTTGTCAAAAGACAGGACGAGTTGACGCCTGGCATCCATACGCTACCCGAGGAGTTTGACCGGCACATCGCGGGCCTGAAGCTCGAAAGCATGGGCTTGTCGTGCGACGCGATGACTTCGGACCAGAAGGAATACCTGGAATCCTGGGAGTAATACATGAAAGTCCCTGGCGGCGCCGAACGATTCTAAAAACGTTGCATTGGCCAAGTAAAGAAACCGAAACTTACATTCAACTTCACCTTTCGCTTGACTTTAAGATACTCAACTTTTTCATAAATTGATCTTGTCAATCTTACAATAATCGAAAACACCCGATACACAGACGTGATCACATCCTTCCGCAGGGAGATGCATATAATGAGATCCTCTATATTTGATTCTGATAGGTTGCTCGTATCGATTCTAGTTTTAGGGGGTATGTTTGGACTCGCCGGGCTTCTTTCGTTTGCAAGGCCTGCCTTTGCCGTAAGTTACATCTCTGGAATAACCGGTGAAAAGGTGATCATGGTCGGCGGATTTCGGCAGGACCTTTCCAGCTCAGACCCTTCTCCACCCACGATCGATCCATCCACCATCCCCGCCCCGGAGGTCACTGCTGCCGAGGTGGTGGACCGGGAAACCCTTGTGAAGTTCGTGGAGGGGTCCATCGTCAGCTACGAGACAGCCTTCGAGTTGTACGGGTTCGACACCCTGGCGGCGAATCTGGATATCTTCAGGGAAGAAGGCGGGCCCTGGAGGCACCAACACGCCTACCTTTTCGCCTTGACCCCCGAGGGAAATTGGTTCTTCCACGGCGCCGACGCCAGCAAGGAGAACACGGATGCTTGGGATGATAAAGACGTGAACGGGGTCTATTTCGTCCAGGATCTCATCGCCGAGGCGAAGGCCGGTGGGGGATTCGTTCAATACCACTGCGACGATCCGGATTTGCCGGGAGACGAAGATACCGGTTCGCCGAAGTTGGGTTACGTGGAATCACTATCCGGTATTTCCCCCGGCGGTACTAGCGTGGATCTCGTCATCGGTGCCGGGTTGTACTTCGACCTGGATGATCATGTCGGGACGATCGAGTTGTCGGCGGAACCCGGTACGCTGACCGAGGGCAGTACGCGGACCGTGACCGTGACGGCCACGCTGACCCGCAGTGAGGGTGCGTTGCCGGTATCAGTTCGCCTGCCCCTGGAGCTTTCGGGCACGGCCGTAGAGAACACCGACTACACTGTAAGTGGTGATCTGGTCATCACTATACCTGCCGAACAGACGGTCGGAACCACGGAACTGACCTTCACGGTGGCGGAAGAGACGGTGGACGAACCGGGGGGCGAGACCATCATTGTCACGGCCAGCCACGACCAGCAGGATCTGGCTGCCGCCACGATTATGGTGAACGACGTCTCTACTCCCGTGCTGCCCGCCGGCGATGTAACCGCAGCCGAGGTGATGGACAGGGAAAGCTTAAAGGCCTTCGTGCAGGGCGCGGTGACGGCCTATACCAGTGCGGTGGACATGTACGGTTACGACCGGCATTCGGAAATCGTGGAGTCCTTCCGGGTTGAAGACGGGACCTGGAAGCAGGGGGACATCTACCTATACATTACCGAGACGGACGGTGACATCTTATTCCACGCCGCCAATCCTTCGCTCGAAGGCGCGAACCTGATCCATCTGACCGACCTCAACGGAGTCATGTACGTGAGGGAACTCATTGCGGCCGCCCGGGGTGGGGGCGGTTATGTTGAGTACTACTTCGACGATCCGACGGTCGTCGGAGATGAAGAACTCGGTTCCCCCAAGGTGGGTTATGCCGAACCGGCGACAGTGAACGGACAGGAACTGGTCATTGGTTCCGGTTTCTACCCGGATCTGACCAATTACGTCCTGGAGATCACCCTGTCCGCGGAACCTTCCACCATATCCGAAGACGGCGGGGCCCAGACGGTGACACTGACGGCCACGCAGTCCAGCGCGCCTATACCGATATCGTCGGTGATACAGCTTTCGCTGTCGGGTACGGCCACAGAGGACGATTACAGCGTAAACGGGGTACTGCGGATCAAGATCCCCGCCGATGCCACAACGGGCTCGACGGACCTGACCTTCTCGGTCACAGACGACACGGTCTACGAATCCGATAACGAGACGATCGTCGTCACCGCCAGCCACCGTGAAACGGACCTCGGTTCTGCCACGATTACGGTGACCGATTCGTACGATGCCCCGGCGACAGTCGGCAGCCCACCGTCGGTCACGCTGGATGCAGGCGACTCCGAGTCGCTGAACGCGGGTTCGCTATTCAGCGGCACCAGCCTGAGTTACTCCGCGTCCTCCTCGGATAACGGTGTGGTCACGGCCGTCATGTCGGCGGCCACGCTGACCGTCACAGGCGCGAGCAAGGGCACGGCAACCGTTACGGTTACGGCCAGCAACGCGGTGGAAACCGCCAGCGTGGCCGTCGGAGTGACCGTCACTGCCGTTGCTGCGGAGAGAATGGCCTACCAGAACATCCTGGCCGCCATGGGCCGGAGCATGTTGTCCAGCGTCTCCACCACCATCGCCGGACGCTTCTCCGCCGGCGATGGCGGACGTGGTGTCGCCGTGGGAGGCCGCAGGATCGACGGGCTTGCATCCGGCATATCGGCGCTGGCTGGACTGACGGGTCACCGGCGTCAGGCGAGATCGAAACACCTTGCATTGCTAGAGGATACCGAACACGGGCGTACCGTGAACAGCGGCTACCTGATGCAGAGCAGTTCGTTCTCCTACGTGCTTGAGGACCATATGGCGGACGGCGGACGGCGGTGGACCGTCTGGGGCACCGGCGACTGGCAGAACTTCCAGGGTGAACCCGAGACCGACTCCAGTTACGACGGCAACCTGAAGACGGCGTACGTGGGCGTGGACGTGGCGACGGGGCAGAGTTGGATGGCAGGTTTGGTCCTGTCCCGCAACTTAGGCCAGTCGGACTATGACGTGACCGTGGCCAGCGGCGGTCTGGAAACAAGTCTCACCAGTGTGCTCCCCTACGTACGCTGGACCAGCGCGGGTTGCTGCACGGAAGTGTGGTCGATCCTGGGACTCGGGACGGGCGAGGTAGAGTCGGAGGAACACGCGACCGAACTTTCCATGCGCATGGGCATGGTAGGCATGCGCGCGCGGGTGGCGACTTCGCAGGGTCTGGGTTTCGACGTGGTCGGAGACGCCGGTCTGTTGCGTCTTTCGACCTCCGATAGTGAATCCGCTTCCCTTGGCGACCTGACCGCCGATGTACGGCGATTGCGGATCGGCCTGGAGGGTTCGCGGTCATCCAAACTCGGCGGCGGGACTACAGTGACGCCCTACGCGCAGGTGGCGGGGCGATATGACGGTGGCGACGGACAGACGGGTCAGGGCCTGGAGGTCTCGGGCGGCCTGCGCCTTTCCGGCAGCCGGATCGGCATCAACGCGCAGGGCCGGTTCCTGGCGGTACATACGGCCGAAGGATACAGTGAGAACGGGGTTTCCCTCGTCGTCTACCTGAGACCGGGCGCGGGCGGTCAAGGCCTGTCGATGTCCGTGGCGCCCCGCCTCGGCGCCAGTGGCGACTCCGGCATGATGTGGCGCGAACGGCCGCTCTCCGGCACATCGATACGCGGCGGCAGCGGCGCCCGCGCGTTCAAGGCCGAGGTAGGCTACGGACTCGCCTATCCGTCCGGGGGACTTCTGATGACGCCATTCGGCGAAATGTACCTCGCCGGGGATGATCGCCGCCAGATGCGGCTCGGTGCCCGCTTCGGCGCCGCGGAACGCGACTCGCGCAATATGTCCCTGGAGCTTTCCGGCATGCGGGTCGACCGGCGCGGCGGCGAGTCCGATCACCGAATCGGCCTGCTAGGCCGCATGAGCTTCTGACACCGTGCGATTACAGTGAGACCGGCCCCCGACGCCAGGTGTCGGTCTCACGCTCGAACCGATATGCCTATTGATCCACGTCATTCCCTTGATGATGGAAAACCTGGCGACCGACAGAACCGCTCGTAAAAGGAACTGGATTATGGAACTCACAAGCGACGAAGTCACTCATTTCAGGACCCATGGCTACGTGGCCAAACCCGGGTTCTTCTCTGATCGCGAGACCCTGGCGCTGCAGGCCGAGATAAACCGGCTCATCGAAGAAGGCGCCCTGCGCAACGTTGCCACGGAAGGTGACGGGGAGACCTCCTCGTCGACGATGCGCAATCTGCAATTGTGCCCGATGTACCGGCACAGCGACCTGTTCCGCGCGCTTCCCTTCCAGCCCGACGTGGTCACGGCCATCTCCCAGCTGATCAGCGATCCATACATTCTCCACCTGGACCAAGTGTTTCTCAAACCGGCCGGTGACGGCATGGGCACCCACTGGCACCAGGACAACGCCTATTTCAAGATCAGTGATACACTGAAGGGAACGGCCGTCTGGATCGCCGTTCACGACGCCAACATCGAGAACGGCACCATGCAGGTGATCCCCGACAGCTACAAGACCGCCTACGAGCACAGCCGTGACCCCTACAGCAACCATCATATCCGGTGCTATCCGCCAGAGGAACAGGCGGATACCATCGAACTGAAGGCGGGCGGCGCGCTGTTCTTCTGCTACGGCACCGCGCACTGCACCGGCCACAACAGGACTGATAAGGCCCGCGCCGGCGTCGCCTTCCATTTTCTCCGCTCGGACTATGCGCCGAAACAACTCATCGAGGAGGGCCGCGATTACCGGCCTTACGTCACGGGACCCCGCGCGACAGGCGGTGTGGCGGAATACGGCGTTCGGGTGGAAGGCACCTGGGAGGCGGAAGTGGGCAGGGCGCTGGAATACGGCCGTGCCGCGGTATGAGACAGACCGGCCGCCAACCAGGGACGGCGTACGATAAACACTATCGGGCCGCTGAACTGCGCGCCGTATTGATGAACACAACCGGGCCGCGTTGGCTCTAGCCCAAACACGAAGGCTTATCCCTTCCATCCAACTGGTGGTGCGACATGATCACGAGATTACCTCGCTCCCTGCGCCTGCTGCTCGTCGCCTGCTTCTTCGCGACGGCCATACCCGCCGCGTCGCAACAACCGATCCCTTCGGCTTACACCGCTGCAAGGTCGGGCGGCAACTACATGCACAATTTCTACCTGCCTCCGCCGTCTACGACCACGCCCCGCCGGCCGGCCTGGTCACCCGACGGAAGTGAATTGGCCTTTGCCATGCAGGGTTCCATCTGGCGTATGCGCCTGGGAGAAAACACGGCCTACGAACTCACGGACAACCCCACGTACGACTCCTCGCCGGCGTGGTCGCCCGATGGCAAATGGATCGCCTATACTGCCGAGACCGACAACCGGACGATCGATATATGGATCCTGGACCTGGAGACGGGAGAATCCACGCCGCTGACGACCGGGGACCACCTGTATCTGGACCCGGCCTGGTCGCCCGACGGAACACGCCTGGTGTACGTTTCGACCGAGCCCAACGGCTATTTCAACATCTTCGTTCAGGACATGCGGGACGGCCGCGCCACCGGCAGCCCCATACAGTTGACTAGGGACAACGATTACGGAAAGAGCCGGCTCTATTTCGGAGCATACGATCTGCACATTGAACCGCACTGGTCACCCGATGGATCGGAGCTGATGTTCGTCAGCAACCGGGGCATACCGCTCGGATCCGGTGCGATATGGCGCATGCCGGTCGAATCGAACGGAATCGACAGTGCCAGGATCGTACACGAAGAACAGACCCTGTACCGGACGCGTCCGCACTGGTCGCCGGACGGGTCGCGCTTCGTCTACGCCTCCCACCGCGGCGGACAGTACACGAAACTTTATCTTCTCCCCGCGGACGGAGGCCACCCGTACAAAATCACCTTTGGTGACTGGGACGATTTCTATCCCCGCTGGTCGCCGGACGGTTCAAAAATCGCGTACATTACCAACCAATACGGCTTGCCCGGTCTGCGCGTCACGGAAACGGTGGGCGGGAGGAATACCGATGTCCAAAACGTGGAAAAACGCTGGCGCGGCCCCCGCGGGCGGGTGGCTGTAACCATCGTCGACGGGGATACGGGCAAACCGACCGCGGCCCGGGTATACACCCGCGCTTCCAACGGCAAGTCCTATGCGCCTGAAGGCGCATACCACCGTGTCGGACGTCTCCGCGAGCATTTCTTTCATTCGACCGGCTCTTTTACCATTGATGTTCCGGTCGGTACTTTTACCATTGAAGCCATGAAGGGCTTCGAATACCATCCTGTCAGCAAGACGGCAGAGGTCGAGGAAGGAAAGACCACCGCGGTTGCACTCACACTGACTCGCATGGAGGACATGGCGGCAAAGGGCTGGTACAGCGGCAGCACCCACGTGCATATGAACTACGCGGGGGATCTGCACAACACGCTGGAGAACCTGATGCACATGTCGGACGCGGAAGACCAGGCAGTGGTCAACGAACTGGTGGCCAACAAGGACAACCGCGTGCTCGACCACCAGTTCTATACCGGAAAGATGGACCCGCTATCTACCCCGGAACGTATACTGCACGTGGGCGAGGAATACCGTCCGGCGTTTCACGGCCACGTCTACTTTATCGACCTGAAAGAGCACTTGCTGTCGCCTTTCGCGTCCGGATACGAGGGAACGGCGATATACAGTCTCTACCCGTCCAATACGGACATGCTTCGGCTGGCCGGGGAACAGGGTGCTTTCCGAGGGTACGTCCATCCCTTTGGCGGAGAGGCAGATCCGCTGGGTGGAGAGAATCCGACACTGGGGGGCGCGAAGGCCTTTCCAGTGGACGCCGCGCTTGGTACCGTCGAGGCCCTGGAGATATCAGGCGCCGGGCACGCCGTGATCAACGTGTGGCATCACCTGCTCAACAACGACTTCAATATCATCCTGACCGGCGGAGAAGATTCGATCAGCAGCTTGTACCGGACCGCCATCGTGGGACAGGTACGTTCCTACGTCCACCTGGGCGATGAACCCCTGACATGGGAAGCCTGGCTGTCCGGACTTAGAGCCGGGAGGACGTTTGCCACCAACGGACCACTCCTTGACTTCACGATCAACGAGGCGGGCCCGGGCGAAGCCATCCGCCTTTCGGCAGAGGGCGGTACACTCGAGCTGAAGGGAGAGGTGCGAAGCATTGTCCCCCTGGACAGGGCGATGGTCTACCGCAACGGCCAAGTCGTGAAAGAGATACCCCTGTCCGATGATGGGAAGACGGCGGTTCTGGATGAAGAACTGGCTTCCGGCGAAAGCGGATGGTATACCCTTCAGGCGGAAAGTTCCACACCCGCCCATCCCATCGACGACCGCTATCCGCTGGCCACCACGCAGGCCATCCGCGTGTATGTCGGAGACGACCCGATCCGCAACCGGGCTTCGGCTGCTTATTTCGTCCGCTGGATCGACCGGCTCATCGAGATGGCCGGCGACCATCCGGGCTGGCGCTCCCAGGAGGAAAGGGACCACGTGCTCGGCCAGTTCCGCGAAGCCCGGGCGGTCTACGAGGGTCTCGCCCGTTAACCGCATCTCGGATTCCCGGGGGGTCGAAGCGAGCCACTCTGATTCCCCATGGCTATTCAACACGGCGTCCCAAGCCAGTTCCGAGGCGATCAGCCCGAAATCGGTGGTACTCTTCAGGCGCTTGTTCTCCACCTCACCGGTCGTCGCGGTAAAAAGCACGTCCCCGTCCCGCATCGTGTGAAAGGGCTGGATCGCTCGTGCCATGGACGCGTGAACCTGTTTTCCGATCTGGTTCAAATCGTCCTGCGCCGCGCTTGCCGTAGAAGAAACGACCCGTGGACGCCGATTCTCGCGGCCGATGAAACCGAATCCCTTACGTTCGTTAAACCACTTTACCGTGCCACGTCCATACCGACACTCCTACCTTCCAGGAAGAAATGGTTTCCCTGACAACCGCTTCAAACGTGTTCGTATTCTCGCCGCTTCGCCAAGCGTTTTGTCCGGGTAGACGAAATTACGTCGGTTGATCCAGTCGAAAATGATCGCGCCGGCGACCAGGGGCAACGGCGGAGGATTGCTTGGTGCCTGATTTTCAGCCAGGACTGCCCGCACCCCGGATACGGCCTCCAGTCCGTGCAGCGAACCCCCGGCGAAACAAATGGCATGGTGAAACTGGTATTCGGATTCGACCACGCCGGGCATTCCGCCGCGTATATCGACGGCGGTGACGGCGCCCTGATCGAACAGAAAGACCGTACATCCCGTGGGACCATCAGAATACTCGGCGAATCCTATTTTCAGGCGGGGAAAATCGAAATCGAGGAAGGGGGAAGTGAAATCGGTAACCGGGACGGATGCATCGCTGCCGGGCACAGGTGCACCTCCTTTGCGCCCGTCTTGCAAGGGCGTGCTTGATTTCGGGTTGCCGCGGGAACCAGACGACCCTCCAGGCAACTCAATCCTATACACAATAGCCCGTGAAACTGTGTTAAGCAGTCCCCACGGGCTATCTTGTTACGTTCTGCGCTATCGTGGTGTCTCTAACCGGACACCTTGGTTACGTTTGCCGCCTGTAGTCCCTTCGGTCCTTCCGTAATTTCAAAGGTGACTTCATCGCCTTCGTTCAGCGTCTTGAACCCCTGTGCGACGATCGCTGAATAGTGGACGAACACGTCGTCCCCGTCGTCACGCGCGATGAAACCGAATCCCTTACGTTCGTTAAACCACTTTACCGTGCCACGTTCCATACCGACACTCCTACCTTCCAGGAAGAAATGGTTTCCCTGACAACCGCTTCAAACGTGTTCGTATATGAAACAACTACAACGACAGCATGGGCTGATCGTTGCGGTAACACACAGATTGTCGGGGAGGAGGTTTTAAGAGTTATGCACCTTCGTGGCAAATATACGGAAAAGCGGTCTTTTGTCAAGCTGTTTCTTTACCTGAATATGTAAAAAGGGGTTGCTTGTCGTCTGCTTCCTGCACATATATACAGATAACCACTTTCCCCATCGCATCTCAGCTACTTCGACCGGATGCAGTCAATCGGTCTGGCATCTTCTCACAAGTACAGGTGGCAGACAGCCTTACCGGAGGTGTTCCCATGCATTCCAGTACACCAGGTTTTAATTTCGATCCACGATTTGAAGATCCCACGGAACTGGCGGCGCTCAACCGCCGCGGATTCCTGGGCCGCGTACTCGGTGGTGCGCTGGCCGGTAGCGCCTTGCTGTCGTTGAGTGCAAAGTCCGCATTCGCAGCGGAGGACATGAACGATATGGGCATGGCAGCTGCGCCCGATGACGAACGGTTCTGGGAACTGGTGACCAAGCAGTTCCTGATCCGCAAGGATCTCGCCTATATGAACACGGGTACGCGCGGGCCGTCTCCTCGCAGCGTCCACATGGCACAGATCGAAGCGCTGAACCGTATCAATACCGATTACGTCGGCTTCAGAAGAGATCACTACACCATGGAATACAGTGCCGATTTCATGGCCAAGTTCGCCAATTTCGTGGGATGCAAACCGAATGAACTGGCCCTGGCGAACAACACGACGGACGGGATGATCACGGGTACTTTCGGGCCGGTTCTTGAACCCGGCGACGAGATCCTCTACACCAATCACGATCACGGTGGCGGTACCAATCCCGTTCTGAACCGGGCGAAGAGAGACAAGCTGACTGTAGGTGTCATCGACATTTCTGATCCGAAACTGCATCCGCCCGATTCCCCCGACGATCTCCTTAAGCAATTCGAAGCAGCCATCACCCCGAGAACCAAGCTGCTGAGTTTCTGCCACGCGAATTACACGGATGGTCTGTTCATGCCGGTTAAGGAAATTTGCGAGATGGCGCGGTCCAAGGGGGTCATCACGCTGGTTGACGGCGCCCAGCCGCCGGGCATGGTCAAACTGGACATGCACGACCTGGGATGCGACATGTACGCCGGTCCATCCCACAAGTGGATGATGGCCTCCATGCAGTCCGGTTTTTTCTATGTCCGCGAGGACATGCAGGAACGTATTGAGCCCGTCATTTCCTCCACCCCGTACGGGGGGAAGAACATGTACGGCGAAGACCTCTCCACCAACGAACGGTGGGTGCGACGGATGGGTTCGGCCAGTAAATACACGAGCCGGGGGTCCAGCAGCTATCCGAAGTGGGTATCGGTCAACGCCGCGCTCGACTTTCACAACCAACTGACGCGTGAAGGCATCGAGGCCCGTATCCGATACCTGGCCGGGAAACTACGCACGGGACTTCACAACATAGACGGCGTGGAGGTATTCGCTTCTGAGGATCCGAGACTCCACGCAGGACTCGTCCCCTTCAGGATCACGGCCGTACCCACCCGCGACCTGAACACGAAACTCTGGGACGATTACAATATCTACATCCGGAACGTAACGCACATGGAGGTCGACTGGGACTCCAACCGCGCCTCGATGCACATCATGGTCACGGCGGCCGAAGTAGACAAGCTGCTCGGTGCTGTTGGAGAGATCTCGAAATCGGTAAACGGGTAACGTCAAGTCGGCTCGTCGGTATCCGTCTTGGTGGACTTATTGCCGGCGAGCCGCAACCACAGGTGTTTCATGATCCAGTCCAGCAGGCGGGGGGACAGCCGCTGGAAGAAGACGAAGAACTTTCCATAGAAGGAAATCACGACTTCCCGGCTGCCCTTGCGGGTCGCGCGGACGATCTCCGCCGCCACGGTTTCGGCGGAGATCGAGGGTGCCTTCATCCTTTGCACTTTCTGTCTCATCAGGGGCGTGTCGTGGAATGTCGTATCGACCCGGGGCGGGCATACGACGGTTACGGTGACGCCATGTTCGGCCACTTCCATGCGCAGGCTGTCCGAGAATGCCTGCACGGCGAACTTGCTGGCGCAGTAAGCCGAGATGTGGGGCAGCGCTCTTTTGCCGGCGACGGATGAGACGTTGATGATCCTGCCGCGGTTGTGCTTGATCATGTAGGGCAACACCGCCTGCGTACACCAAATCAGGCCGAAGAAGTTCACCTCGAAGACCCGTTTCAATTCTGCGGGATCCATGTTCTCCACCGGGCTGAGCAGGCCTATTCCCGCATTATTCACCAGCACGTCGATTCGCCCCTGGGTTTCTGCGACTTCTTTCATCTTTTTGAACACGTCGGACCGGTCTGTAACGTCCACGGCCATGGGGACCGCGCGTCCGCCCACATTCTCTATATCCGCGGCGATCCGCACCAGACGTCCCTCGGAACGGGCCGCGAGAACGACCGTGGCGCCCTCGCGGGCAAAAGCCTCGGCCGTGGCCTGCCCGATACCGGTCGATGCGCCGGTAATCACGACTACGTTACCGCTCAATGAAGCCATGAGCGCTAAATCCTCCGTGGCCGATCCTGGCCTAACGAAACCATCCGCCCGGTTTCGCTGGACTGGTAAGCGGCCTCTATGATCCGCAGAACGTGCAGGGCGTTTTCCCCGTCGTCGCCGGGGGATCCCCCCGCATTGCCGACTCGATGAACCGTCCGACAAAATCCTGGCCGTACTGACCACCGTAGGCGTCGGTTTCCGCGACGACATACTTCAGTTCGCGCCGGGGCGTCGTATTCCAGATCTCCGCGGTACTCTCGATGACCACGGGGCGGTCTTCCTCCGTGGGATACCAGGTGACATTTCCTTCGAGTCCGCGAAAACTGAGGTAGGTGTCGTAGCTTCCCGAAAGGTACCCGGCCTGGCTGATGGGCAGTAGGTACCCCGCGTGCAGCGTGGCGATCGCGCCGCTTCCCATGCGCATGATTACCCCGGCCGTATCTTCGACGTCGATGGCCTGTTCATTCAACGTATCGACCATGGCGGAAACGGCTGTTACTTCGTCCTGCGTGATGTACCGGATTGCGTCAATCCAGTGGCAGGCCAGCCAACTCAGGATTCCGCCGCCCGCGACATCCTTCTTGAAAAGCCAGTGCGACGGATTCCGGAAACGAACCTGGGACGTGACCATCCGGCCTTCCACCGACAGCAGTTTGCCGATTACCCCCTTTTCGATCATCGCGCGGAGGTCATTGACGATGGGATTGGAACGCCAGGTGTAGTAAACGCCCAGGTGGACGCCGGCGCCGCGAACCGCTTCGAGTAAGGGCTCCATGTCCCGGCTTCTCGCCGCTACCGGTTTCTCGGTAAGGACGTGCTTGCCCGCCTTCGCCGCCCGGATCACCCAATCGGGATTCCGGTCGTTTGTCGCCAGCGATACGACCACGGGCACATCCTCCCGTTCCATGATCTGTTCGAATGAAGCCCGCGTAGTCTCCAGTTTGGGATACGTCTCGCTGCTCAACCGTTTCACCGCACTGTCGTCCTCGTCCCAGGCCACTACGGCAGATACCTCTTCGAGTAACTCGAGGGTGCGCAAATGGGGAACGGAATGGGGATGGGTAACACCCAGGAATCCGACCTTTACCTTCATGTCATCCATCCTTCCGCAGAGCATCGCACAGTTACTCTCATCAAGGATTCGGATTTATGCCACCGCACCAGGCTAACCAGCCTCTTCGAGATCCTGTCCGGCGTCGTACAGAAACTCGTAAGTGTATATACCGGTATTGTGACCGTCTTTCCAGGTAAACTGGAGGGCGTAGCGTCCGACGGTACTCATGTCGATCACCTCGACGCTCGGGTCCAGGGATTCGTTCGCAAGCAGGGTCAACCCTCCGGCAGAGGACAGTTGATCGCGCAGATCGCGGCAGGTGGCGCAGGGGCAGGCCTTGCGAAGATCGGACAGCGCGTACTTACTAGCGCGGCCGTCGCTCCAGAAGACGGCCAGTTCGCCTTTTTTAGGGTGATCGAGAGCCAGGTGCACAGGCGCGGGTGCGACAGTGGTCATGAAGACTCCGTCACTCAGACTGTTCAGCGGGTTGGGAGGTTGCGGGACTGGAGGCTGAGATGTTCTCGGAGCTTTCGGACGGACCGGAAGCACCGGAATCGGCGCGTTCGCGCAGCATTTCAGGAGTGACCGGTGACGGCGATGCAAACACCGCGTCGTCCACGTGTTCGAATACCGCCACGTTTTCGTGGGATTGTTTCTGGCCGTCCATTCTTTCGCGTTCCGCGGACAGCATGATATCGCCGTACTTCCGCCAGGCGTTCCACTTCCATTCTCCCCGGCTTCGTTCATCCTGGCCTTCCCGTAATTGCAGGAGATAAACCCATTTGTCCATCATGCGGGTATCCCGGTTGATATATGCCCAGTACTCGTCGCCCGGTGTAAGTCCCACGTCGTCAAAGCTCAGATGCAGTTTGTCGTAGACGGCGTCATCGATAACCTCCTCGCCCTCGTAGGTCAGGTCAACACCCGGATCCTGCAGCTTGTAGGGCATCAACAACCAGTACGTGTCGTTGACCCACGCGCCCCTGGCGCGTTCCAGGAACCCGTCGCGCGTCTCGGTGTCGGTAACTTCCGTCCCGTCCGTGTAGACTCTGCCTTCCCGGGTGTTCAGGTTCATCAGGATAACGTGGGACTGTCCGCTTTCTCGATCGGTCCAGGACAAGCGGAGCCGTCCCGTTTCCTTGTCCCAGTAATGCGTTCGAAATCCAAAAAACGAGAATCTCAGGTACCGGGTGGCATTCCAGTTCTCCCGACCCCCCATGGACTCCATCACCTTTTCCGCGATGATCCTGGCCTTGTCCCGGCTGTTGTCCGCTGAACCCGAATCAGGTTCCGGACTGGCGCAACCGAGGATCCCGGCGAGGATTAAGGGAGCCAGCAGAAGCATGCCTGCATGACGTAGCACAAACAATCGCGATGTCAAACCAGGGATATCCATTTCTGTTTTTCCTCGGATTCGGTAATAGCGTCGGCGACCTGCTGCACACGGTACCCCTCGTGGAAGCTGGGATTGGCTTCTCCGCCGGAACGGATGGCTTCGACGAAGTGTCTCTGCGGAGACAGCGTGCCTTTCTGGGCGGGCAGCGGCAGAGTCTGCAGGTTGCTTCGCAGCCCCTTGCCACCCTTCAGACTGGCCTGCATGGTATCTCGAACGAACTGAAACTGGAGGGCGCCGTTACTGCCGTGGATATCGATGTGTATGTGGTCCGTGCACAGCGCGCAACGGCTCACGTGGAATACGGCCTGTATGCCATCCTGCATCTGGGAAATGAAAGCACAGGCATCTTCGAGCTCGGATTCCCGCATGCTGGTAGAATCAGGCGCCGGGCGTTCCGGTATGAGTGTATGCATCAGCGAACAAACCCGCTCGAATGCACCGACCCACCAGCGGGTCATGTCGATCAGGTGAACGCCGAGATCGCCCATAGCGCCGAGTCCGGCCTCCATGCGTCGTTCGCGCCAGCTGTGCTCCTTCCGGGGGCTCGCCCGGTAACCCATCATGTAGCGGGCGTTTAGATGGTATATCCTGCCGATGTATCCCTCGTCGAGCAGGGATTTCATGCGAAAAGCCGCGCCATTGAACCGCCAGCCGAAGTTGGTCATATGCACCTTGCCGCTTCGACGGGCGTTTTCAAGCATGTCCCTGGCTTCCTCGGTGTTCAACCCCAGCGGTTTCTCGCACAGGACGTGTTTTCCTGCTTCCAGAGCCTCGATGACCATCTTCCTGTGCAGGTTAACGGGCGTGCAGATGCTGACGGCATCTATGTCCTTGCGATCCAGTACCGCACGGTAGTCCGTCTGGATTTCGGCAATCCCTAAGTCCCTGGCCACGCGCTGCGCGGTTCCCGTGGTCCTGCTGCAAATCGTCTCGACCACCACGTCGGGACAGGCCTGGTAGCCACGGACGTGATATTGACCGAACCCCAGGCCGATAACGCCCACACGCAACAGGTCGGATGCCATGGATTCTTCCTTTGTGATTTACCCGTTCTCAGATGTGACGAAACGACAATGAATCCTATGTTCGGACCCGGTGTTTGTCAAGCATATTGGGGACCGGGCGCGCCTGGCACCCCCTACTGAACCGTCCGTTCGGCGACGACGACCAACTGGTTCGTATCCCAGTCATATGGCCTGAAATCGAGGCCGCCGTGGACCTCCCTGATCGTCATGCCCGCGGCGGCCAGGAGCAGGTCCAGTTCGGTGACTGTGTAGACCCGGATAGAAGACGTGTACTCTCGTTTTTCGGCGCCGTTGAGTACGGTCGTCCTGGTATGAACCCGGTTAGCGATAGGGTCGAAGTTGCGCTCTTCGAGTACGATACGCTCTTCCCGGCGATGGACTTCCTGGGCGGCGAATCTGCGGACCAGGTAGTCCCGGTTGACCAACTGGCACACCAAACGGCCGCCGGGGCGCAATGCCTCCGAGACGGACCTCAAAACCCTGAAGTTCTCGTCTTCCCCCTCGAAATACCCCATAGCGTTGAACAAGCTGATGACCGCGTCGAACCCCCCGGCAAAAGGCAGCTCCCGCATATCGCCCCTTACCCAGGTTCCCCTGGGATCCTGTTCACGGGCACGCTTTAGTAGCGCGGGGGACAGATCGTATCCCACGACCCTGTAGCCACGCTTCCGTAACGGCGTGCTGACGCGGCCGTATCCGCAACCGAGGTCCAGAATCCCGTTCCCGTTCGGATGCCCGATCAGGCGTGCGAGGCCGTCCACTTCGAGGTCCGTATCCTCGTGGTGATCGAAATGGTAGTAGTCTTCGCCGAAGTAGTCGATGTACCAGGCATTCGCCATGATGTTCGTCCATTCTCCCGTACGCCGCCGGCGGCAATGCCAGAGCCTGTCGCGACGTCGTGTCGCCCGTATGCCGGTGTCAGGGGATGCCGTACCCGCCAACGACCGTTGCCGCATCGGTGGATGCGTGGTCGAAATCCAAAGCCAACCGCCTCCACGTTAACGCCGGCAACTGCGTATTTCAAGCGTCTTTTCCGCGATTACCGTCACGCAGTGAAAATACCTTGATTTCTAAACACCCGTATAGCACCTTTCGGTTGCTGTGCCAGCGCACAACACCCAATTCCGCCGACCTGCGAAATCCAGCTGTTTCCCTATGGCCAGACCGATCATACAGATCAGAGGGGCCCGCGTTCACAACCTGAAGAACGTCAGCCTGGATCTGCCTAAGGACGCGTTGATCTGCTTTACCGGGGTTTCCGGTTCCGGCAAGTCCTCGCTGGCCTTCGACACCCTCTACGCGGAGGGTCAGCGCCGCTACGTCGAATCCCTCTCCGCCTACGCGAGACAGTTCCTCGGCCAGATGCAGAAACCCGACGTAGACCGGATCACGGGGCTGGCGCCCGCGATATCCATCGAACAGAAAGCCTCCGGACTGAACCCCAGGTCCACCGTTGGGACGATCACCGAGATTTACGACTTCCTGCGGGTGCTCTACGCCCGGGTTGGGGCGCCCCACTGCACGAAATGCGGCGAATTGATCGGGGCGCAGACCCTCGAACAGATCGTCGCGCGTATCCTGGCGCTTCCTTCGGGAACGCGGCTGCACGTCCTGGCGCCAATAATCCAGGAGCGGCGCGGCGAATACCGGGACCTGTTTGAGGACCTGCGCAGGCAGGGCTATCTACGGGCCCGTGTAAACGGCGAGGTCGTAAACCTCTCCGAAGATCCCGATCTCGACCGAAACATGCGGCACACGATCGAAGTGGTGACGGACCGGCTCATCTTGCGGGACGATATACGCACCCGGCTGGTCGAAGCCGTTGAGGGCGCGTTGCATCTGAGCCAGGGTACGGTGATGATCCTGCTGGAGGAGAACAGGAAGACTTCCGACCTGCTCTTCAGTACTCGGTACGCCTGCAACAAGTGCGATCTGAGCTACGAAGAGCCGATGCCGCAACTTTTCTCCTTCAACAGTCCCCAGGGCATGTGCCCGAACTGCCACGGGCTGGGCACCATGATGCGGGTCGAGCCGCGACTCATCGTACCCGACCCGGCGAAATCCATCAACGAAGGAGCGATCGAGCCGCTTGGCCGGATCACCAACCTCTGGAAACGGCACTTTTTCGAAGGTATCGCCCATCACGTGGGATTCAAGCTGGACACGCCCTGGGAGCAGTTGGCCGAAGAAGCGCGGAGGGTGGTTCTGTATGGCCTGGGCTACAAGCGCATCCCCTTCACCTTCCGCAATGGCAAGGGTGGTGAATGGACGCACAAGGATCGGTTCAACGGGGTCGTGACCGACCTGGAAAAGCGGTACCATACGCTCAAGTCTCAGCGTCACAAGGCCGACCTCGAACGATACATGGCCATTGGAGAGTGCGACCGCTGCCAGGGCGAACGCCTCAAGCCGGAAGCGCTGTCCGTCACCCTGGGCGGACTCTCCATCGCCGAGCTGTGCCGGAAATCGATACTGGATATCCGCGGGTTCTTCCGGACGCTGACGCTGACGAACGCCGAGAGCCAGATCGGCGACGAGGCACTCAAGGAAATCGTCGCCCGTCTCGACTTCCTCCTCAACGTGGGACTCGACTACCTGGCGCTGGACCGAACGGCCCCGACGCTTTCCGGCGGGGAGGCGCAGCGCATACGGCTCGCAAGCCAGATCGGCCGCGGTCTCGTCGGCGTGATGTACGTGCTCGACGAACCGAGCATCGGCCTGCATCCCCGGGATAACCGGCGGCTCCTGGATACCCTGGGCCAGTTGCGGGACCAGGGCAATACCGTCATAATCGTGGAACACGATGAAGAAACCATGTGGGCGTCCGATCACCTGGTCGATTTCGGTCCCGGCGCCGGCATAAACGGTGGTGAAATCGTAGCGGAAGGCAACCCCGGTGTCGTAGCCGCAAGCAAGGCTTCGCTAACCGGACAGTACCTGAGCGGGAAGAAAGTGATCCCTGTTCCGTCCTCGCGGCGCGGGGTGAACGACAAGTGGATCTCGATCCTGGGCGCCCGGCAGAACAACCTCAAAAACCTGGACGTCCGTATCCCCGCGGGACTATTCACCTGCGTCACCGGCGTGTCCGGTTCCGGTAAAAGCTCGCTGATCAACGACATCCTGTACGCGGCGCTGGCCCGGTCACTGAACAAAGCCAACACGGACCCCGGAGAGTACGACGGCCTCAAGGGCGTAGGGCACCTGGACAAGGTCATCAACATTGACCAGGCGCCCATCGGCCGCACACCGAGATCGAATCCGGCGACCTATACGAAGGTCTTCGACGCGATCCGCTCCCTCTTCGGCGAAACCCCCGAGGCCAAGGTGCGCGGCTACAAGCCGGGCCGGTTCAGCTTCAACGTGAAGGGCGGCCGGTGCGAAGCCTGCGAAGGCAATGGGGCCACGCGGGTGGATATGGATTTCCTGGCGGATATGTGGGTCTCCTGTCCCATTTGCGAGGGCAAACGGTTCGACCGGGAAACCCTGGAGGTGAAGTACAAGGGACACTCCATCGCGGACGTGCTCGACCTGGACGTGCAGGAGGCGCTGGAACTGTTTAAACACATTCCGTCCATCGCCCGGGTACTCGGGACCCTCTACGATGTAGGCCTGGGGTATATCAAGCTGGGTCAACCCGCGCCTACGCTGTCGGGCGGCGAGGCGCAGCGCATCAAGCTGGGACGGGAACTGTGCAAGCGCAGCACGGGGCGGACGCTCTACGTGCTGGACGAACCCACGACCGGCCTGCATTTCGAAGACATCACCCATCTTCTCGCTGTACTGAACGCCTTCGTGGACAAGGGCAACACCGTCGTAGTCATCGAGCACAACATCGACGTGATCAAGACGGCGGACTGGATCATCGACCTGGGTCCGGAGGGCGGAGAAGAAGGCGGACGCGTCATCGCGGAGGGGACACCGGAGACCGTGGCGGGTGTCGCCGGTTCGTCTACGGGCCAAATCCTGGGAAAGGCGTTGCTGCCTCCGACTCCCCAGAAGCTTCCGAAACCGGTGAGGCAGTCGACTTCCGGGGACGGACACATCCGGGAGATCACCGTGCGCGGTGCCCGCGAACACAACCTGAACAATCTATCCGTGTCCATTCCCCGGGACCGGATGACCGTATTCACCGGTGTATCCGGCTCCGGCAAAACATCCCTGGCCCTCGATACAATCTACGCGGAAGGCCAGAGAAGGTACGTGGAATCCCTTTCCGCCTACGCGCGCCAGTTCCTT
The DNA here is from genome assembly GCA_965225915.1 of bacterium. Taxonomy (GTDB): domain Bacteria; phylum JAAXHH01; class JAAXHH01; order JAAXHH01; family JAAXHH01; genus JAAXHH01. The sequence continues at coordinate 2,038,467 of OZ245326.1, read as the reverse complement.
CAGCAGATGAAGAAACCGAAGGTGGACTATATCGTCGGCCTTTCCCCGGCCATATCCATCGAACAGAAGTCCCCGGGCCGGAACCCGCGTTCCACGGTGGGCACCATTACGGAAATATACGAGTACCTGCGCGCGCTCTACGCCCTGGTCGGCGTTCCCCACTGTCCGGCCTGCCGCGTACCCATCGGCGCGCAGACGCCCAGTCAGATCGTGGACCGGATCAAGACCCTGACTGAGCAGACCCGCGTTACGCTGCACGCACCGCTGGATCCCGATGGCGCCGAGGGGTATGATGCCCTTCTGGACCGGGCCCGCCGCAACGGGTTCATCCGGGTGCGCATCGACGGCGTCCTGCGGCGACTCGAAGAGGATATACAGATCGACCGGCGGCGTCGCCATGAACTGTGCGTGGTCGTGGATCGGATCGTCATCCAGGGGGATGTGCAGCAACGCCTGGCCGACTCGGTGGAGACGGCCCTGGAGCTCTCGGGCGGACTGCTGATCGCCGAGGTGCAGGAACCGGATTCCGAAGGCGCCCGCGATGTCCATTTCAGCCGGTTCTATTCGTGCCCGTCCTGCGGAGTCAGCTACGAAGAACTTTCGCCCCAGAGCTTCTCGTTCAACCACCGGGCCGGCATGTGCCGCGAATGCGAGGGACTGGGAACGCAGCCCGGCATCGACCTCGATCTGCTGATTCCCCAGCGTTCGCTATCCATCCGCGAAAGCGCGCTGTCGATATGGGGTGACGGCGCTGTGGGCGATCGTTCCATGCTCGACCTGCTGGAACAGGTCGCGACCGCCCAGGGCTTTTCCCTGGAAACACCCGTTGACAAACTGTCGCCGGAACAACTCCAGGTGTTTCTCTATGGAAGCGAACGGTGGATCGACGACCACAGGGTACCCGGATTGTCCTTCCAGTTCCGGGGCATATTTCCGACGGTTGAACTGGTCGCCCGGTACGCGAATCGATTCCCCGAACTGGCCCGCCTGCTGCACCCGACGCCCTGCTCGGCCTGCGAAGGCGGGCGACTCCGGCCAGAAAGTCTTTCCGTGCTCATCGACGGCGTGTCTATCGCCGGTCTCTGCGCCATGCCCGTCGACCGGGCCATGTCTTTTATCGACAAACTGGTTCTGTCTGACGCCCAGACGGAAGTCGCGGGCGAGGTGTTGACTGAGATACGAAGCCGCTTGCGCTTTCTTCTGGACGTGGGGCTGGAATACCTGACCCTCGACCGCCGGGCGCCTACGTTGTCGGGCGGTGAGGCGCAGCGGATCCGGTTGGCCAGCCAGATCGGCTCGGGACTTACCGGCGTACTCTACGTACTGGACGAACCCACGATCGGGCTTCATCCGCGGGACAACCTCAGACTGATCGAGGCCCTTGAAAACCTGCGTGATCTCGGCAACACCCTCATCATGATCGAACACGACAGGGATACGCTGGAGCATGCCGACAACCTGGTCGATTTCGGTCCGGGAGCCGGCACGTTCGGGGGTCGAATCGTAGGCGAAGGCTCGCCGGCCGCACTTAAGGAACTCCAGCCTTCGCTGACCGGAGGCTACCTCAGCAACCGGCTTCGTATCGAAGTGCCGCGAGACCGACGCAAGCCGGGCCGGAACAAGCTGCAAATCGTAGGGGCCCGCCAGAACAACCTGAAGAACATCGACGTGACACTGCCCCTCGGTGTCTTCATATGCGTTACAGGCGTGTCCGGATCGGGAAAGAGTTCCCTCGTCAACGATATACTCTATCCCGTGCTGGCCTCCAGCCTGCATCGTTCGCAGGTAAACCCCGGACCTCACGACGAAATAAAGGGACTGCGTTTCGTGGACAAGGTCATCAACATCGACCAGACCCCGATCGGACATTCCCCACGGTCGGACCCTTCCACGTATGTCGGGTTGTTCGCGCCGATCCGCTCGCTCTTCGCCCAGACCGTGGAGGCCCGGATGCGGGGCTACGAACCCCGGCGGTTCAGCTTCAACGTGCCGTCAGGACGGTGCGAGGCCTGCCAGGGACTCGGAGTCCGAAAAATCGAGATGCACTTTCTGGCGGACGTGTGGATGACCTGCGAGATCTGCGACGGGAATCGCTACATGAAGGAGACGCTGGAGGTGACCTACAAGGACAAGTCCATCGCCGATACGCTGGAGATGACCGTTGCCGAGGCGCTCAAGCACTTCGAGAACGTACCCCGAATCCGACGCATGCTCCAGACCCTGTACGACGTGGGACTCGACTACATCCAGCTCGGTCAGTCGGCCGTCACGCTATCGGGCGGCGAGGCACAGCGGGTCAAGCTCTCGAAGGAACTCTCCCGGCCGGGTACCGGCAAGACCATCTACCTGCTGGATGAACCGACCACGGGGCTGCACTTCGACGATATCCGCAAGCTGCTGATCGTCCTCAACAGGCTGGTGGACAAGGGGAATACGGTGCTGGTCATCGAGCACAACCTCGACATCATCAAGACAGCCGACTGGATCGTCGATCTCGGGCCGGAAGGCGGTGACCTGGGCGGTCACGTGGTCGCTGCGGGCACTCCCGAGAATATCGCCGCGTCCCTTTTCTCCCACACCGGCCAGATTCTCTCCCGGGAACTCGCGCTGGGCAATTAAGCGCCTTTCCTCCAGGCGCGGCCCAGGACCTCCCACACCCGTTCAAGCCTCAGCGAGGCTTCCGTTTCTCCCCGGCAACTGTACCAGCACCGGTTGCAGTCGATCTTTTTGGAAACCGGTTTGAAGTCGGCGTATCCGGAAAGTTCGGGCAGTTCAGCGCAGGGCTTTATATTGCCTTCGGGAGTCAGTTGTACCAGCCACTTGCCGGCCGCCGTGCAGGACCGCGGCAGGGTATCGCGGAAATAGGCTGGAATGCGGCGCAGGTACCAGGCGGAATTGACAATATTTCCCAACCTGGACTTCAGGTCGATCAAATCATTGATCAGCGTATTCAACTGGGTGGTGTGTCCGGAATCGACCAGGTGGGTTTCGTTCCCGTTCTTGAAGTCGCTGTAGCAACTGTAGGAGACCTTCGCGCCCATGGACCGGGCGAGGTGCGCGATGGGAATGACGTGGTCCAGGTTATCGCGCATGATCACGGTGTTGAAGATTACGTTGATCCCCCGGGCCGTCAACTGGGGCACGAGCGTAGAGATATGCTCGTACAGGCCCTCGATACCGCGTTCCTCGTCGTGTTCACGGCCGATGTAGTTCAACGAAATTGAGATATGGTCCATGCCGGCTTCCCAGAGTGCCGTGGCCTTTTCCACGGTCAGGAGGGATCCGTGGGTGACCATGCCGATATACACAAAGCCGAGGGACGCCTTGATGCGCCTGACCGCCTCGGGCAGTTGCTTGTTGATCGTCGGTTCCCCGCCGGTAAGGGTAACTGTCAGCGGGTTCAGTTTCCTGATCGCGTCCACGTAGTCGTAATCGCCCAGCTTCCCCGAGTGTTTCGACTTCCAGTAATCACAGAAATCGCAACTGGCGTTGCACAGGTACGTGACCTCCATGTTCACCGCCATCGGTCCGCCCTTCAACCGCACCCAGAGGTATTTGAGTACGCCCCGGAGCTTCCTGCTGACAGACATGGGCCGCAACAGCACCTGGTCGTAACCGAGATGGTCGGTGACCGGCTGGAATATGGGCGGAGCAGGAGACGGCGCTACGAGTTCCGCCGTAGGAGCCACCTGGATGTGTTCGGACATGGACTGCTACTCCTTCGTCGCCGCGCTTCAGGCGGCAGCGACAAAATCGGTGCCGTCTATATCACCTTCAACCGTTTGCCCCATAAGGCTCAACATGGAGGGGAACAGGTCCACCGTGCGCACATAGTCTGCCGAAATCTCCGCGTTCATGAATAACGGGACATGCATGTGGTCACGGTGGAGCGAGCCATGGGTCGCCTTGTGTTCGGGATGCTCGTGCCGGTATCTCAGATCGTATCCGTTCCGGGCGCTGACGATAAGATCGCCCGAACGGGGTGATCCGAAGATGCCCAGCAACTGGTAGGGCGCATCGGGATAGTCCGTATCGAAAGTGGCGGAGAGCATTTGCTCCTGGGACACCTCTTCCGGCATGTCCCCGTAGCCGAATGGATCCTTACCCTCGAGTACCCGGTAGGATATGCCGTTTCGCGTCTCCCGAATCTCTGCCACACCCCGGCGTCCGCAAACGATGGCCCCTTCGCCAGCGGACCTGGCCACCACAAGGTCTATCGCTTCCTGCGAGAGCAGGGCTTGGATAGGATCCTCATCCCCCATGGTACGAATCTCTTCGTAGGAAGGTCTTTCCTCCCAGGAATCACCCTTCTTGAGGTAGACGTGCGCCATCCCATTGCCGGAAACCATCGAAACCGCATTACACCCGTTACGCAGAATTTTCGGATAGTAGAGCGTGTTAAAACCCAATTCGTCGAGAAAAGACCAGAGTTCGAAGTGCGTATGGGTGGCGGTCAAACCATGATCACTTGAAATCACGAACAGCGTATCATCCAGTTTGTTTTGCCGTTGGAGCCGTTCCGCCAATCTGCCGAGTCCCTTGTCGAACGCCCGGTACGAACCCATTGTTTCATCCGAAAAGGGATCCGTGTAATGTGAATATTCATCCACCGCGGGAAAAACGACCGAAAGGAAATCCGCTTCCCGGTCGATCGCCCGGTCCACGTATCGCCAGGCGGCGGCGTCCACGGCCTGCCAGTAACCCGAGTAATGGGCGAAGATCCAGTACCAGGTTTTGGCCAACAGCGTCTGGTTTTCCAGGATACCCAGTCCTTTGTTCAGAAAACTGAATACCCCTGCCGGATGCTCGAAGTAATCGAAGATGGTACGGATATCATCCTTAAGATCCGAGTCCATACTAAGCCCGCCCGGCCCCACGTAACTGCGCGACTGGTGGAAATGGGTGAATCTGTGGGGTTGGTACCGGTCAAACCAGCGAATACCGGGAAGATTGCACGAACCGGGCGTGCAGCCGGTCAGGAAAGGCACATGGGCCGGACCGGTCGTGGACGGAAAGGACGTTACCGCCTTCCGATAATCCCCCCTGTCCAGTATATACCGCTGCAGGGACGGTAGTTCACCCGCCTCGTTCAAATCCTGCATGACGTCTGCACGGGCGCCGTCGACCAGAAAAAAGACACACCGCTTGAACGGAGATGTCGCCATGCTGTCTCCTAAAAATATAGGACATGTGATTATTAGCCTGCGACAACCGATTTCATAGGCTTGGAAATTTACATCTAATATCAATCGGATTCAAGGGTTTTCGCGCGGAGAGTGCTGAGTAGCTCCGCATAAGAGGACTTGCTGATCTTCTTGTAGAAGGCGTCCCGGTTGGCCAGCGCGACGCTCGCCCCGTCTATCACCATGTCGTAGATGAGCCAGTTCCCCTGCTTCAACTCCATCTTGTAATCGACGAGCGTTTTGGTGCCCTTGTACCAGACCGTGGTTCTCACCAGCGACCGGCTGCCTCGTGTTTCTTCTCCGTCGTACGTTGTTCTATCCGAGTGCTTGCGCAGTTTATCGAGCGCCCTGTTTTCCGTCCATTGACGCAGAACCGACACGAATTCATCCCGCTCCGCTGCAGTTCTCTCACGCCAGTACCTTCCGAGCGATATGCGGCTGTGTCGTTCGAAGTCGAAACCCGAAACGACAGCCTGGCGCACCAGGCTGTCCCGCGCCGCTTCGGTTGTGGACCCGTCCAGGGCCCGCAACGCAGAGTCCCTTTGCTTCAAAGTCTCAATGGGTGAGGTTTCCTGCGCGTAACTCCCGGAAGCCGGCATGGAGACCACCGCCAGTGAGGCAACGAAACATACCCGGCGGATCTCACGGCGTAGCGAAAGCATGTCCCTTCCTCCATCTTATTGGGCCTAGAACCGGTTGTCCCGGCGATGAACCACGAAATCGTCGTAATCCCCCTGCGAATCCGTTCCTGTCGCGTTGCCATCCGTCAGAATACCGATGCCTACGGCTTTCCGGGGAGGTTTGTCCCCGAAGATCCGGACGTAATCGGCGTACACATCGACCGACTCCTCGACCCACTGTCCGAGCTTTTCCTTCCCGCTTTCGAGCACGATCACGTGGGGACGACCGATTCCATCGCGACGATAGTACGTGCCGACCGGAAGGGTGGTGCTCCATACGTACTTCAGCGTCTTGGGCACTCCGATGAAATTCTGATCCAGGACCACATAGACGGCCACGCTGCTGTCGTTCCTGGATCCGATGCGTTCGTTGCCTTCTTCCGGTAAAACCCTCGCTCTCCAGCGCCAGGACAGCACTGGGTATTCATTCGCATCCCATTCGCTCAGTCGCTTGCGAATGATGATGGAGGAGCCGTCGTCGGCCGCGTGGAGATACCGGTTTCCCTTTTCCTCCTGGATCGAATACAGGTTTCGGACCAGGTCGTCGTTCCCCCGCCAGGCCTTCCAGGCCTTAGGGAAACCACCAGGGTCCCCATTGTCGAAGTCATCGATCACGATAGACAGCTGATTATCGCCACGGCGCTGGGGATAAGCCGGCCGGTCCGCCCAGGCGACAGGCGGGATGAACGCGTCAACCCGCGGCCACGTTGAAGCGGGCGCCGGCTCCGATTCGCTGGATGTCGAACGAAGGACGAAAGTCGGATCGATGACCGCCGCGCCGATCAGTAAGACACCGCCGGCCAGCAAACAGAGCAACCTGCTCCCTCGTCCGCGTGTTCTCAACATGGCCATTCTCCGCTTCTGGCGTTATCGCCGTACATCTGAAACTCCGTTTCCCGTTACGTGATCCAGTTCAGCAAGGGAGACTCTAAGTTCGAAAAGGGACTGCCGGTGCGCCTGCTGCATTTTGGCGTGGGCGGTGTAGGCGTTCAGCAATTCCGTGCTGTCTCCGGTCACATCGAAACCCATTGTCGCCGAAGTCAGCCATGCTCTCGCGGAGCGAAGCGCGCGGTCGCTGTTCATCACGTTGGAACGGGCCTCGATCACGTCCCTGTACGTCTTTTCCACTTCCAGTTCGATCACGTTCATCGCCTGGGCCTCCTTGTTCACCAGAGACTCCAGTTCCGCTTTCCGTGCCAGGTACTTTGCCCTTGTAAGGCCGAAATTGAAGTTCTGCCGGAGCGTGATCACCGCACCGCCGCGGAGAAAATTGAACTCGTCCCTCAGGAACGGATTGTCGAGTTCCGGCCTATGGGGAGCGATTCCCCACTGAAGCGACCCCGCAAGGGCGATATGGGGGTAGAAATCGCTTTTGGATACCTTCACCAGCGCCCGGCGGGCAAGGACTCCTGCCCTGAGTTGCCGGACGTCGTACCGCCGGTTCTTCGCCTGTTCGATGTAAACGTCCAGCCCGTCGAGCAAGGCCGGATCCTCCCCGCTGTAGGTATCACTGATGTCGAAATCCCTGAACCGATCTATTTCGAGTACCGTCATCAACGCCGCCTTGCCCATTTCGATCGACTTCTCGGCCCTTGCCCGGCTTTTCTGTACTTCGAATTCGAAGACGTCGATTTTCAGCAGATCGTTCTGGCCTACGTCCTCCGTATCTTCCTCGATCATCTCGTTGATACGTTGTCTCGCCTCCTGTACTTTTTCTTCACTTTCCAGGACAATATCCCGGAGTTCCCTGGCCAGCACGATTCCGTAGAACAGTTTCTTGACCTGGAGGGCAACGTTGTTCTTCTTTACCTCTACGGCCGCCTCGCCCGCTTCAAGGCCGTATCCGGCCGCCTTCCTTGCATTGCTGAGTTTTCCGAAGGTATAAAGCGGTTGAACCAGCTCTATCTGCGTCCGGGAGAATAGCCCCAGGTTGGACAGATCGCTTCGAATGGTCTCGATCTGTTCCGTATCGCCTTCTATGCCGGGCGCCGGTCCAAAAATGTTCGTCCACTGCAACTGGGGCACGATACCGGCGAATTTCGCTTCGCTCAGCCTTGCTTCCAATCCTTCGACGGCCAGGATGGCCTGCTCGATATCCGGACTGACCCTCAACGCCCTGTCCAAACACTGTTCCAGGGTCATCCGGACAGGCTGATCCGATCCCTGCGCGAAAGCATATCCCATAAAAATCGCTGTCGCCAGAATGTGGGCCAGAAATCGAAACACGATGCCTCCGAATGGAATCAACAGCGTCGGCACACAACGATCTTAAGTATATTAGACGCGGCCGTTCACCTATTGATCCAATTTAAAGCAGTGATAAACCCGAATCTGGTGGAACCCATAGCGAACAGATCCTAAAGGGACCGGTCCGCTTAGTCAACCGGTGTATGCTTCGACAGCAGCCAGATGGCCCGTGTCCAGTGAAACGCCGCCGTGATCACCGTCCAGATCGCCACGAAAGTGAATGATTCCTCCGGCATGCCAATCGCCGTTCCTCCCAGCAGCAACAGGACGTTCGTGTTACGACGGGCGCCAATGCGACGAAAAAAGCGATCCACGGGTTCGTAGTCAAACAGTTCGATACCCTGCCGAGACTTGAACGTCCCGGTCGCCGCCTTGTCAAGCAGATAAAAGAGGGTGATGACGGTGCTGAGCACGAAGGGGCCTGCCACGGCTCCGCCGCCACTAAGCATCCATCCGATGGCCCAGTACCAGGTCAGTTCGTACACCACGTCGAGGATGTGTTCGTAACGGTCCCCGAACCGGGTGCAGCGTACCGTCACGCGGGCCAGTTTGCCGTCGACCCCATCAAGTACGCCAACGATAAAAGCTATGATCAGTCCGGCGGCCATGAGACCGGCGGCCATGAGACCGGTGCCCAGAAACGCGAGCAGAACGGTCAGGGTTGTCACCTGGTTAGGTGTGACGGCACTCGCGGATATCCTTTTCGCAAGCAGGTTCTCCAGGGGCGGATGGATAAACTCCGCCGGAAAATCCAGGGTGCCCTTCTGGGCGGCGTCGATTAGCAGCGCCTCGGACCGACTGATTTTTCGGTCCGAATCGAGGATGAGCCACCAGGCAGGCAGACTGCGTCGAAGATCTACGATATAGGGTTCCATGCCACGAAGGTCGAACGCGGAACAGGACGCTTCCGGCGTCGCATCCAGCGTGGACCACAGCGATTCGGAACCGGTCCAGGATGCCGTGAGTCCCTCGAGGAGACCCGCGTCCGCCACCAGGAGCCTGCAGGATTCCCGGGCCTCGGAATCCACGGCCTTCCTGTTGGGACCGCCGTCGATCGTGGCGCTCAGTACGCGATGATCGTACAGGTGGTGTGCGTCCAGGGCCAGGACCGGTTCGTCCTTTTCGGGCAGCCAGCGGACGGGGGATTCGTCGGCCCGCACGCAGGTGACGGGGTGTACTTCTTGAAACCAGTGGTCGTCAAACCCTTCGACCCGGACCTCCGGCCCCCGCTCGCCTGGTGGTCCGACCACCGTGATCCGCTGGGCGCCCAGGGAAGCGAAGACCCGAAGGTGCCGTTCGAGCAGGGTGAAACCGTAAACCGATCGCCCGGCTCCAGCCGCGCTGGTTTCCGTATCCGCGAATAGGACCACGCTGAAATTCAAAACTATGGATACTCCTTGTCGATGGTGGTCTGCGTTACGTGCTCATCTTCATATTCCAGGCTTTCGCACGATCTTTTCTTGCGAAAAGACATATGTTCCCTGAAACGCCGAAGAACAAGCAGATCGTCCTCCTCCAGGCCCAGTATGCGCAATATGCCCAGGTAGCCGGCCAGGAAGATTACCGGCAGCATGACCATGCGGATCCAATCGATATCGGTCAGGTAGCCGCCCGCCAGGAACGCGGATCCGAAAGCGAGGGCCGCGGCAACAAGCGGCTTCGACATGCGCCAGGTCAAGGGATGAATCCGGTACAGATGATACACTTCGGCCAGGCGAATCAGGGTAAGCAGCGCGAAGGAGATCAGCGTGCCCAGGGCCGCTCCCAGGATGCCCAGGTACGGAATCAACCACAGGTTGAGGGCGAAATTCACGATCACGACCAGGATCGTGTTGACGAGGTTGAGATAGGCACGGCCGGACATGATGAGCACGGTATCACCCGAACCCATGGCACCGTACACGACCTGACTCATGGCCAGGATGACCATCGTCATGAATCCGGCGCCGAATTCCGGGCCGAACAGCCCAAGCAGTTCATCGCCTATCAAGGTCAGGCCACAAAGGAAAGCCATACCTATGGTCAGCACCCACCTGGTGACCAGCCTCAGGTTCCGTTCCAGCCGCTTCATGTCGTTGCGGTGGTTCAGCTCGGCGACGATGGGACTGAAAATGGGATCGAACCACTGGCGAACTTTCTTGGTCGCCAGGGCGATTTCAACCGCAACCACGTAAATGCCCACCTGCACCGCCGGCAAAAAGTAGCCGACCATGAGCACATCCAGGCGAATCATCAGTATATACACCAGTTCGTAGCCCATTACCGGCAGCGAGAACCGGGTCAGCGGGGTGAAAACACGCATTTCACGCAGGTAGACGAGACAGGCGCGCCAGGAGTAGAACCTGGTGAACACGTATATGGCGAACAGCAGGCTGCCTGCCAGGGCGGTCAGTTGCGCCGCGGCGATGCCATAAGTTCGCCAGCCCCCGTAGAACAGCGCGCAGGCCCCGCCAAAGAGAATCAACGGCTCGATGGCCCCCCTGGCCAGGGCGTCATACTTCATGACCTTGTGGGCCCTGGCGACGCCCAGGATGATCGTAGTCAGCGCTATCAACGGCATGGCAAGCGACAGCAGCCGAAGCATACCGGTAAGCCGGGGCTTGTCCAGGAGGCCTTCGGCGAGCGCGGGCGCGCTGATGAAGAGCGCCGTGCCCGCCACGGTGCTCAGGAGCAGGCCCACCCCCAGGGCCTGGGCGATGGTTCGGTGGATGCTGGCTGTGTCCCCGTCGTCGCGGTACCTCGGGAGGAAATTGACCATTCCCTTGTCGAGCGCGAAATGACCGAATTTGTCCACAAGATCGACGATCGTCCACCCGAGCATGTACAGGCCGAACACCTCGGCGCCGAAGAGCCGGGTAAGGACGATAACCGATGCGGCCTTGATCAGCCGCGCCAGCGTTCCGATAAAGTTGACAGCCGCTCCTGCGGCGATTGTCGAAGCGTCGGATGCGGTTCGGACCGGGTCAGGGATCGGCTTCTCTCGGGTATGTTCCATGACTAGAGATTCGTCCTGCTTGCTTCAATCATCAGGGTCCATCCTCGATGGTTCTTCATGAACATATTACACACCGCGGATAGCATCCGGCCGACCGAGACTAATCCCAACCGCGTCAGCGCCGCCGGTATCGCGTGCATGCGTTCCGTAGCATAGCTCAGCCTGATTAACGCCAGGTCCAACCTGGAACGAAGCAGATAACGGTATCGTTCCTGTTTGAATCCACACGCTTCAAGCAGCGAACCGACCGACTGATGCGAGTAGAATTGCAGGACGCTGTGCCTTTCCCGGTGCTCAGCGCGCCACGCCTCGCCAATCCCGTCCAGGCTCAGACTGTCAAGCGTCAACAGAATGCGCCCGCCCGGTCGCAATACGCGCCTCATCTCCTGCAGGGTCTTCCGGTCGTTGGGAAGATGCTCGAAGACACACAGGCTCATGACCGTGTCGAACTGGCCTGAGCGCAGTGGAAACGCACTGGCATCCGCGCAGAAGTAGCCGGTGGACGGTGTTTTATGGTACACCGCGGCACGGCGGAGCTGGTGCTGATTCAGGTCAAAACCGAATACCTGGGCGCCCCGCAGGGCGATACGGTAATTGTAGGTCCCTTCTCCACAGCCGATATCGAGGATACGTTCGCCCGTTCTCGGCCTTAACCAGCGCAACACCGGGACAGTTTCCTGAACCCGGCGGAAGTTGAAGTCCTTTCTGATCCGGAGGGCGAAAAGTCCTCTTGACCGGTACATAAACCCGCTCATGTGCCCCCTATCCCTCACCTGTCTAGTCGTCTGAACCTCGTATACTCGTGTATTCGTGTACACGCCTTCTCATACCGCATCCCGCCACGTCGTCATATGCCGGGCTGTCGCGCCTGTTCCACGGCCCGGTCGCGGGCCAGTAGCCGTCCCGTCGAAATAAAGATGGCCAAGCCCATGACCAGGCCTCCGGCCGTCACGGTCCAGAACATACATTTCAGTAAGCCCAACGCGGCGAAACACAGCAACAGCATGGTGAAGAAATCTCTTTTGCACATCATGCGAAACAGGTTGAGCAACCGGGCGGCCAGAGCGTGACGTCGACCTGCGGCGTGCCTTTCGAAGGCCCGGTTGAACCGGACGAGGCTTCCGCTCCCTCCGGTTTGCAACAGATAGTAGTACATCACGAGAATAGACGCGGCCACGACCGCGACGGACCCCATACCGAGGGACCGGATCACGCTTTCATCCGATTTGCCCGCGTAAGCCCAGACCACGGCGGAGAAAAACGCCAGGTAGGTAAGGTTGTCCGTGATCGTGTCGAGCCAGGATCCATATTTCGATTCGCGGAAGGTCAAGACGGCCACCTCCCCGTCGCATCCGTCCAGAATAGAGGAAACCTGGAACAGCATGGCACCCAGTAACACTGTCCAGTAGGTACCGTCCAGCACGAACCATGCTCCGAGCAGGCCGGAAAGAAAAGTGACCAGGGTTACCATGTTGGGGGTGACCGGCGTCTGTACCAGCCATCGGCTGATGCGGGTCGAGATCGGCCGGTTGACATACCGCGACACCCAGCCGTCGGTGGGTTTAATGAGGCGCCGCAGCAGGATCTTTTCGCCGTGAGCCAGCATTTCGGGTGTATCCACGTCCTGCCAGAAACCCTCGCCAATGTCGAAGGTACGCATCCTGCCCTCCCGGGCGAGGGCCCTTATTCCATCGCTCAACGCACACCCTTCCGGTCCGTTCACGGCATCGAGCGCGTCGAACAGGGCTGGTGTGCAAAGGAACATGCCCGTATCGACCGCGTTGTACTCCTGCAGTTCTTTGTCGATCTGGACCACCCTGTCTCCACACACTTCTACCTTGGTGGCGTCGTCCAGGTCGTACACACTTTCGATTTTCCGGTCGATGGCAAGCAGGCACTCACCTTCGCCGACAGGTTCTTCGAGCAATCGCTCCAACGTCCATCCATCGAACAGGTGATCGGCCATGAGCAGCACGAACGGTTCATCCAGGTGTGACCGTGCGGCAAGGGCGGAGACCCCGTTGGGCATGGTCCAGCGGTCGTTGTGCACCCATTCGATCCGGCAGTCATCCAGGCTGGGATCGTGGGACAGGACCGCGTGAAAACGGTCCGCCTCGTATCCCGTTACGATCACGAAACGCGCTATGCCGGCCCGGCTGGCCGTCAGTATGATACGCTTGATCAGGGGCACGCCGCAAAGCTTCATCAGGGGCTTGGGTACCGAGCCGGTTACCGTTTGAAGGCGTGCGCCTGCGCCGCCGGCGATGATGAGCGCCGAAGTCGCTCTATTCGAATTGCGATCCATGTATCAAGTTTCAGATTGGCATGTAACGTGAGAAGAAGCTAGAAGATAGCGGAAAATCCCAACGACATCTCCGGGTGGGGATGAGAGGGAACATCCAGTTCCTTTCGGTAGGCCGCCTGGACGATCACGGCGACGTGCCGGGCCCAGAAGTAACGCAGCCCGATCCCGGCGTCGACGATGGTCAGGTTTCTGTTTTGCGGTCTGATCTCCAGGCCGGTGCCGCAGCCGATGAAGGGCGTGAAGGAACTGCTCGGAACGGGCAGATTGTAACGGTAGAACGCGCCGATCCGGGTGATCTGGTCCACGTGCTCTTCCTCCTGGGCTTCAAACACCGTTCCGGGCAACGACGCCGAGTTACCGAAACCAGCCAGTTTCCGGGCTCGGAGCAGGTTGGCGCCATAGGAGGTGCCGGAAGACAGCCGAGTGTCGTCAAACGCCTCCCTATCGTTCGGTTGGCTGATGGAAAACACGCCGCCGAACTGATGGGTTGGCGTAACGAAATATCCGGCGCTCAGGGAGACCGTTCCGGAATTGAACGGTTCGTTTCCCGTTTGGCCCACGCCCTGCACCTCGATGCGTCCCTGTCTGAGGTTTATTCCCAACGATGCGGGTCGATCCAGCTTGGTAATGGCGGAGGAAAGTCCGCGTACCGCGGGGTTGATTTTCTGGTTTTCCCCGGATTTGAAACCCCCGTTTGAACGCTGGTCGTACGGCATATTCATCATGGCGGCTATGGGTCTCCGCAACGAGGGACGTCCATCGACCATGGACCTGGGGCCGGCTCCACGGCCGAACGATCCCGGCTCACTTTCTACCCGGGAAACCACCACTACGGGAATCGATCCGCCGCGATCGAGCGGGATCGAGGCAGGATCGATATGTCTGAAATTCACCGGACCAGGGGGATCACTCGTCAGCGTCACGGTATCCATGTCGACCGGCGCCTCGACGGCGGGGCGGAACAGGGGCATGACCGCGAGCAAGGCGCAGAATGCCATGATCAGCAAGTAGAATCGGGCGCCGCGTTCATGATTCACCCCCGAACCAAGCACATCCCGGATACGCATGGCCACCAGCGAGGCCGACCGCGCCAGTTCGAGCGCCACGTGCCAGTGTGTACGAACCTTTCCCCCGGCCACTTTCAGCAAGGTGGAAGCGTAGCGCTCCGGTTGCCTGGAAACCCGGATCACGTCCGCATCGCAGGCTTTTTCCGCTTCGATACCGATTCTGCGCGCCGCGTACCAGACCGTGGGATGGAAAAAGAAAAAGATCCTGCTGAAATGGACCAGGAGAACCGTCAGGTGGTCCCGACGGGTATAGTGCGCCAGTTCGTGCAGCAGAACCTGTCTGAGTTCCGCATTGGAAAGTTCCAGGATACACCAGGAAGGTATCAAGACCACGGGCCTGCCCAGGGCGATCAGAACGGGGCCCGCGAATTCATCGGAAATCCGCAGCGATATGGTTTTTTTCACACCCAATTCGGCCAGGCAGCTGTCAAACAACTCCCGCACGCGGGGGGCGGTGACCGGAACGGACCGCCGACTGCGTCGAGTCATCGCGATAAACGCGGGAATGGTGCGGATCAGTCCGAGACCGGCGAAGGCGATCCAGGCCAGGCCGGCACCGGCGTAGGTAAAGGATCCCAGGGCGTAATGATCACCGGCAGCGGGTCCTCCAGCGTGTACCACAGGCGCCCATGGGATTTCGAAAGGACCCTGCCAGGGCGCCACGACGGTAAGCAGCGGCTTTACCAGGACCAGCACCCAGAGGAAATGCCTGACCCTGGGGGGGCAGCCCCGGTTCGCCAGAAGCAGTATCCAGACCAGGACGCCCAGTAACAACGCTTCCAGGCTCGGCAGCCACAGCATGTCAACGACCTGTCGGCCTATCTGGTCGAAGAACGTGATTGTGTACCCCGAATCAATCATCGGATGCCTCCGAGACCATTCGGTCCAGCAGATTGCGCAGGCTTTCGGCTTCTTCGGCGGTCAACGTGTCCGATTCGATCAGGTGCAGCACCAGGGATTGTGACGATCCGCCGAACAACTTGTCCACCACCGCCTTGATGGTTTCCTGGCGCACGCCTTCGGGCTGTACGATGGCACTGTAAACGTAGGCCCGACCTTCGCAGGTATACTGCACCACGCCCTTCTGGGTCAGTATGGTAAGGACCGTCTGTACCGTGGTATACGCCAGTGGACGCTGGATCCGAAGCGCATCGACGATCTGCCGTACGGTCGCCCGGCGCAGCCGCCAGACGACATTCATGATGTCGATTTCCAGGTCCGTCAGCGACGACAACTTCTTTCTCGCCATCCGATCCGTTCTCCGGGTAACCGCGTGGATATGTAGCTGCCGCGGGTGGTTTACGACTAAGTTTTTAGTAGTTAAATGTATGACCCCATGTATTTTAATTAACGCGCATGGGATAAATTGTCAATTCAAAGTTGTACTGCATAAATCCGACAAACGGACTGGTTCCCGGACCATTCAAGTGTAATACCGGCTATTATGGAAAGTCCCGTCTACTTCATTTCCGATGCCCACCTGGGGATCGACGATTACGCGGCGGAGGAAGCGAGGAGGGATCGCCTGCTGGCCTTCCTTAGAAGCCTCAGGGGCAGGACCCGTCAATTATATATCGTCGGCGATTTATTCGATTTCTGGTTCGAGTACCGCAGTGTCGTGCCCCGACAGCACTACACGGTGTTGCATGAACTGAGCTCACTGGTCGAAAGCGGCACGCGGATTGTGTATCTTGCGGGCAATCACGATTTCTGGCTGGGAACGTTTCTGGACGAGCAGGTCGGAGTGGAAACGACCGCCGGCCCGCTGACCGTCACCCACCACGGCCGCCGGATCTACATTGCCCACGGACACGGACTGATCACCAGGGACCGCGGATATCGAATTGTCTCGAAGGTCCTGCACAGCTGCCTCAGCATCCGCCTGTTTCAGATGATTCACCCGGACTGCGGTTTCGCTATCGGCCGCCTGGTATCGCGAATGAGTCGACGCCACGGAAAACCTACGGCGTGGGATCCCCGGGAAACCTACCAGGAACTGGCATTTTCACTGCTCGACGACGGTTACGACATCGTAGTCTTCGGACACATCCACTGCCCGACGCTGCAGCATAGAGGCGAAAAGGTGTATATCAATCTCGGGGATTGGCTGCGGCACGATACCTATGGCGTACTGCGCGACGGCCGAATGAGCCTGGAGAAATACGCCTTCGATGCGGAGTGACACTGAAACCGCCTGATTTAAGTGGACGGCTTTTTTTCGGGGGGACCTGCGCTAGCGAGCTAGACCGGACTTTTACGCGAGGCGGGCCGTCTTTTTACGCGAGACGTGGTGATTCCTATGACCGGGGCACTACCCCGATACCCGGTCCCTCTGGCAGGACCAGGCGGCCGTTATGCGCGGTTGCGCCGGAAAATGGGTCGTTGGAAACCAACAGGTTGCCGTCCAGGTCGGCGTAATCCGCGAGCGGGGAAAGGTGGCCCGCCGCGGTAATGGCGACGGATGATTCGATCATGCATCCGATCATGACCTGCATCCCGTGGGCCCGGGCCGTATGGATGAGCCGCAGCGCCTCGCGGATCCCGCCGCATTTCATCAGCTTTACATTGACGCCGTCCACCAGGCCGGCCATGGCCGGCACGTCCGCGGAGGTCAGCACGCTTTCGTCGGCGATGATCGGCATGGGCGCCGCCTCGCGAACCCTGCGCCAATCTTCCGGCGAACCGGGGGGAAGCGGCTGCTCCACGAGTTCCACGTCGAACTCGGATAGACGTTTCACCATTTCCACGGCTTGATCCACCGTCCATCCCGCGTTGGCATCGATTCGGATGCGCGCGTCCGTTTCGCTCCGAATCGTACGCATGATCTCGAGATCGTGATCCGAGCCGAGCTTGATCTTCAACGCTGGGTATCCGGCGGCTTCACGAACCTTGCGCCGGACCGTTTCCGGTTCGTCGATTCCGATGGTGAACGAGGTGACGGGCGTCTTTTCAGGATCGAGGCCGAGCCACCGGTAAAGGGGTACGCCAAGTCGTCGCGCGGCGAGGTCATGAAGCGCCATATCCACCGCCGCCCGGGCCGAAGAATCCCCGGGGAACCGCGACGCGAGGCGATCCATCGTGGCCTCCAGTTCGAAGGGATCGCCGCCCAGTATGGCGGGTGCTTCGGCGAGCGTCCGCAGCACCGATCCGGGGTCTTCTCCGTAGTAGAGGGATGGAGCGGCTTCGCCGATTCCGGTATGCTCACCGTCGGCTATGCGCACGAGCACGTTCTGCTTGTGATCGCTGACCTCGCGGGCGATGCGAAAGGGATGGATGAGGTTCAGACGGATCGTCTCGGTGCTGAAACGCATGGCGACAGGAACCCTCGTCTAGAGGCTGCTGAAGAGATCACTCATGAGACGCAGGCAGATCTGGGTCGGCACCAGGATCCAGGTCCGGATAATGCCCAGTCTCAACATCTGATCCGCAACGATCAGCCCGATCAACAACATGGGGCCGTACATCTCCAGCTGGCCGTACCGCTGCGCCTGTGCGGCGGGCAGCAGTCCCTTCAGCACCCGCGACCCGTCCAGAGGAGGTATCGGCAGCATGTTAAAAAACGCCAGCGCCAGGTTGATGATGATGCCGTACCGTAACATCTGGCGCAGCGTTTCGTTCAGGGCGCCTCCCGACGGCATATGGGTGAAAACACCCACCAGGATGAACGCGAGAATGAGATTGGACACCGGACCGGCCAGGGCGATCCAGAGCATGTCCTTCCGGGGATTGCGCAGGTAACGGGGATCCACGGGTACGGGTTTCGCCCAGCCGATACCAAATCCGCTCATGACGGTAATGACCAGCATGATGGTTCCGGCCGGATCGAGATGCACCAGGGGGTTTAACGAAAGACGCCCCATGCTGCGCGCCGTGGGATCACCCAGTTTCCACGCCGCCCAGGCATGGGCGTATTCGTGAAATGTCAGGGCAAACAGGATCGCGGGCATGGCTATAAAGAGGATAGTTATATCAAAGGGCATGAATACTCCTTTGCTTCGACTGCGGATCGATTCAGGGATCAGGATTGTTCCGGCGCGACCAGATATCCCGCGCCGCACGGCGTTCCTCCTCCGCGGTCCCGATTTCGCCGTTTATTTTCATCGACAGGACCTTGTCCAGGATCTGTCCGTACACTGGACCTTCCGGAATATCCAGTTCACGCAGCGTTACTCCATCGATGGAGAGACGCTGATGCCTGTCATGGTGATAATACGATTCGCAACGCCGTCGTATGCCGTCATCCGGATGGGTCAGGGTAACGAACAGCATCGTGTCCTCCGAGATCGTCCGAACCTTTTGACAAAAATCCGCGGGCGTCTCGATTTCGTCCGATTCGATGGCCCGTTCGACGCCGGTCCATTGTGACATGTCCTTAATGGCTTTCCGGAGTCGCCTGTTGGGCTTCAAACGGTCTACGATACCTTGAAGCGTCTCCGCCCGCCGCGGCCTGAACAGCGCGATCAGGTACAATATCCACCAGCCGTTGTAAGTTGAAGACAGAAAACCGCTGGACTGGCTGATCTCTTGGACCAGCGATTTCAGTCCATCGTCGGACGCGAGGGCGGGATCGATGGCCCTGAGCGCGTTAAGCCCTTCCAGCCGTTTGAAAACCAGCCAGGGTTCCGCTTCTACGCAGATCAACCTCAGTTGCTCTAAAAGCCGGGGTCCCGAAAGGCGCCCGATCATACCCCCTGCGACCGCTTCACGAAATCGTTTTTGCGTCCCCTTCTCGAGCCTGAATCGTAATCGCTGTTCAAACCGCACGGCCCGGAAAAGGCGGGTTGGGTCGTCGACAAAGCTCCGTTCGTGGAGAATGCGGACCAGGCGTCTGTCCAGGTCGGCCCGCCCTTCAAAAGGATCGACCAGGTTGCCGAAGCACCGCTCGTTCAGCGCGACCGCCATGGTGTTAATCGTAAAGTCACGGCGCTCCAGGTCGATGTCGATCGATGCGGGCGCCACCCCCGGCAACGCGCCCGGATGCTCGTAGGTCTCACTACGTGCCGTAGCCACGTCGAGGCTGTTCCCGTCCGGCAATTCCACGGTGGCGGTCAGGAACTCCGGGTGCGGCGTGAAACGACCGTCCACCTTCCGGGCCAGACTTCTTGCAAACCCCATCCCGTCCCCTTCCACGACCAGGTCTATGTCCGTCCTGGAGCGGCCCAGGAGCATATCCCTCACGGTTCCGCCGACCAGAAACAGATCCAGTCCCGATTCGTCGGCCAGGCGTCCGGTCATCCGCAGTCGCTCCCGGGTTTTTTCGGGCAATGCTGCGATGGCTTCTCTCATTACCGGTCCGATCCGGGAAAACGGTGGGTCAGGTCTTTTTTATAAACCGGTGAACGATAATCCGGTTGTCGTTCGTCTCGTACCGAATCCTTCGAGGCTGTTTGCTGTGGCTATAGCCTAGCGCGATCATGGATTCGACAAAGGGGGCGGCCGCCCGGCGATCAGGATCACTCGCGAGGAACATGCCGCCCGGTTCCAGCGTTTGATCGAGCAACTTCTGGATGGGCCCGTGGTTCGGCCTCTCGTAGAGGATGTCCGATCCAATGATAATGGCAAACTTCCGGTCAAGAACCGGGCTGCGCCAATCCAGGAAGCGATAGGAAACGCGCCCGTCCAGGTGGTTCAACCTGGCATTGAAACGGGCGAAGGTCAGGGCATCTTCCTCGTAATCGCACGCGGTAACCTCCAGCCCTGCTGCGGCGGCCGCAATGCCGGCCACGCCGATACCGCAGCCCAGTTCCAGGATCTTCGAACCCACGGGCGCGGGGTACTCGAACAGGTGCTGGCCAAGTCCGATCGCCGATGGCCATATTTCCGCCCAGTAGGGCAGGCGTTCGTCTTCATCGTATACTTCCGGGTCCATTTCGTCTATGAGGACATCCGGGTCGCGCACCGCCAGGATGTTCAAGGTCACCCACTTGCCAATGGATATGGTCTTGAAACACACATCGTAACGGCGGGCCAGGTCAGCGGGTACGGCGAACGTTGGCATGGCCTTTGATATTAACGGCGATTATCCCTTCGGTCAATCGAATTCAGGCTTGACATGGTCGGGTGGACTGACTATACTATGTCGTTGTAATGGCAACAAATGGTTGCCTGTGTTTCGTAACTGCGACTACATGTTTTAACGCATCCGCAAAGCCTGTTACAGTTCAGTTGGAGAGATCAGCCAGGAGTTTCGTATGACCTATATTATCGCAGAGCCATGCATTGACGTAATGGACAAGGGTTGTGTAGATGTTTGCCCGGTGGATTGCATTCACACCAAGGATGGCGAACGTATGCTGTATATCGATCCGGAAGAATGCATTGACTGCGGTGCCTGCGAGCCCGAATGTCCGGTTGAGGCCATTTTCGCCGAAGAAGATACTCCGGATGATTGGGAGAACTTCATCCAGATCAACGCGGAATTCTTCCAGGACTGACCAATAGACGCCCAGGCAGGGCGCATGCCGCTGCCTGGGCGAACCTGACTGTCGCGCATACAACCGACCTAGCGGACGAGAGCCACCTTCGAACCTTCGTCGTCAAGTAGTGATTTCCACCAAAGGGGATCGCGAAACCGCCGGACCGCAATCGTTAGTTCCGCACACCGCTTCGGTGTTGCCTATCCACGGCAAGCGCATCCAGTCGCCAACATCTTCTACGTTACATCGTTCATCGTCTCCCGTAGTACGAGAAGCCGCAAGTCGCCACCCTAAAAGCTGACGGTATCGGTCTCCATTCATGAAGACACGCACCGTAAAGAAATTCCTGCTGGCACTATCCTGTCCCGATCGTTCCGGACTGATCTACACGGTGACCCGCTGGCTGTCGGAACAGGACTGCCGCGTCATCGAAAGCGATACGTACATCGACGCGTACAGCGAGCGGTTCTTCATGCGCGTGCATTTCGGCGGCAAGGTCACCCTGGGATCGCTGTGGAGAACCTTCGCCCCCATGGCGGAGCAGCTCGATATGCAGTGGGATCTATCAGCCGATGACACGCGGCCAAGGGCACTGATCATGGTGTCTAAGGAATTGCACTGCCTGCTGGAACTGCTGAATCGAACGCGCATGGACAAGCTCAGGCTGGACATCCCGCTGATCATCTCCAACCATACCGACGGCGAACAACTGGCGAAGGAATCGGGCATCGACTTTCTGCACCTGCCGGTCACGCCCGATAACAAGGAGGATCAGGAAGAGCGCCTGATCGACGAAATAGAGGAGAACAACATAGATTTTGTCGTGCTGGCCCGGTACATGCGAATCATCGGACCCGAGGTATGCAACAGGATGTTGGGGCGCATCATCAACATCCACCACTCCTTCCTGCCCGGATTCAAAGGGGCCAAGCCCTACCACCAGGCCCATCAACGGGGGGTGAAGGTGATCGGCGCGACCGCGCACTACGTGACGCCCGACCTCGACGAGGGTCCCATTATCGAGCAGGACGTGGAAGCCGTGACCCACCGCATGACACCGACGGAACTGGCGGCCGTGGGACGCGATATCGAACGCATCGTGCTGGCGCGGGCCGTGCTCTACCATATCCAGCGACGCGTACTGATCAACGGACGCCGTACCGTCGTGTTTCGATAATTGCGCGGGGTAGGAGGTTGCCGGGTTAGGTTGGCACCGGGAAACGGGGACGAAGCTACCGCATCAGGCGTACTGGTCCATCAGGGCGTCTATTGTCGCCTTCTGGTCGCCGTAAGCCTTGGCGTATACATCCTGCAGCTTGTCGGAATACGTCCGGTACTGATCCTGGAAAAACACGCCGCTGTGGAAAACACCCTCGCCCACCTCTTCCATGGCCAGGTCGATTGCCTTGATCCGGTCACCCGTATCCCAGCCATCCGACAAGGGAAGGAAGGCCTCCTTCCAAGGGTCGTACGTGTTGTAGAAAGTAGGGCAGGGACTCATCGCGTGGATAAAGGCGAACCCATGGTGATCGAGCCCCTGGCCGATGATTTTGGCCATTTCCGTCGCCTGGCTGGAAAAAGTACGCGCGACGAGGCTGCAACCGTATACCAGCACCATGGCCAGGATGTTCAACTGGCCTTCCAGGACTCCCCCGTAAGGCGCCATCTTGGGCAAGGACGCGCTCCGCCGCAGCGCCTGCATTCCCGTGGGCGTGCTGGGTGAGGGCTGGCCCTTGGTCAGTCCGTACACCTGGTTGTCCATTACGATGTAGGTAATGTCCTGATTCCGGCGCACGGCATGGGGCACGTGACCGCCGCCGATGGCGAACCCGTCCCCGTCGCCGCCGACGGCGATGACTGTCAGCTCGGGATTGGCCGCTTTAACGCCCTGGGCCGCGGGCAAAGCCCGCCCATGCACCACGTGCAGTCCATAGGCGTTGACGAACTCCGGCAGCCGACCGGAACAACCGATGCCCGACACGATGACCACGTCCCTCGGATCCAGGTTGCGTTCGGCGAGGGCGCGCTGCAGTGCGGCGAGCACGCCGAAATCGCCGCAGCCGGGGCACCACGTGGGCTTGACTTGGCTTCGATAGTCCTTGAGCGTTCGCTTGGCGGCTCGTTCGGCCTGCTCAGGCGCCTTGGTGTTGGCGGTGTCAGCCGTACGGATTTCAGCCATACTGTAGCACTCCTTCGATGTACTCTTCGATCTCGCCCGCCTTGAAGGGCAAACCGGTATAGATATTGAACCGCTGCAGGGAAACGGCCAGGCGCCCCTGCAGGTAGTTCGCGAATTGGCCGCTGGCATTCAGTTCCACCACCGAGACCACCGGAATGGAATCGATGAAATCGCGGGCTTCTTTCTCCGGCAGGGGATGGATCATCTTGAAAATCAGGGCGGCGACTTTGTACCCTTTCGCCAGGGTCCTGTCCAGCGCTTCCAGAATGGGTCCTTCAGACGATCCCCACCCGATCAGTCCGAGTTGGGCATCCTCCGCTCCGTATCGTTGTACGAATCCCGGTTCGTTCACCGCGGATTCGATTTTCCTGGACCGCTTTGCTGTCATTCGAATGTGCGCTTCCGGCGAATAGTCGATGTGGGCGTGTTCATCGTGCTCAAGGCCTGTTGCCACGTAGTGCTGGCCATGTCGTCCCGGTACTGGCATGGGGGATATGTAGTCGTCCGTCATCTCGTACCGGTCGAATTCCTGGGGAGAGACATCACCGTTCAGGTCCGGCTGCTTACGCTCGACGATCTCTACCTGGCTGAGATCGGGACGGGACATGACCTGCGCCCGCTGCGATAGATGCTGGTCGCTGAGCAATATGACCGGCGTCTGGTACTTTTCCGCGAGATTGAAAGCCTTGATCGCCGTGTAGAAACAGTCTTCGGTATTGGTCGCTGCGATCACGATGCGGGGCGCCTCGCCGTGTGCGCCATGAATGGCCAGGTTCAGGTCCGATTGCTCCGTCTTGGTGGGCATGCCCGTACTCGGACCGCCGCGCTGGACGTCGACGACCACCAGGGGGATTTCCTCCATGGTCGCCAGGCCGAGCGCCTCGACCATGAGGGACAAACCGGGACCCGCCGTCGCGGTCATCACCTTCGTACCCGTGAAGGACGCCCCGATGCAGGCGGTTATGGCCGCGATCTCGTCTTCGGTCTGCATCAGAACGCCGCCCACCCTGGGCATCGCTTTCGCCAGCGTTTCCATCACGTCGCTGGCGGGCGTTATGGGATAACCGGCGTAATACCGGCAACCGGCGGTCAGCGCGCCCATGCACAACGCGTCGTTTCCGGTCATGATCAACTGGGCATGTCCGTTCTTTTGTTCGACAGTAACCCTGAGACCCAGGTCGATGCCGTTTTCGTCCACGTAGACATAGGCTTGCTTCAGCGCGTTGATATTGGACTCGAGAAACTCCTTATGGCGGCCCCAGCGACTTTCGGTTACCATCTGCTCCGCGGATTCGGAAGGAATGCCCAGGCACGCGGTCAGGATCCCGAAGGCCAACACGTTCTTGGACTTCATCGTCTTGATGACGGTCTTCGTGATCTTCTGTAGCGGCACCGCGATCTGCTTCAGGGCCAGGCTCTCGTCCGACTCGCATTCCTCGGGATCGAAAATCACAACGCCGGTGGGCTTGACCTCGCCCACGTGAATGTCGTAGTTCTCCTGGTTCCATACCATCAGGATGTCGAGCGCATCGCCCGGCGAACGGACGGGCGTATCCTGCACCCTGACCTGGGTCATGGAGGCTCCGCCCTTGATTTCAGCCGGAAGGTTCTTGAAGGTATAGATGTACAGCCCCGACCGAGCCAGCGCTTCAGCCAGCACGTCACCGACGGTAAGCACGCCTTCGCCGTTCTCGCCCGCTATGCGTATGGTAAGATCCAACTGCTCCATGAAACGACCCTTCGCGACCGTCTGTTTCGGGGTAAGCCACAGTCATTTGATTATATACGGTAAGATACCCGAAAGTCAATTCTATTCGTCACGGAATCGCTACATTCCCTCCTTTACCGCATTCCCCTGGAGGGTAGGCCGTCCAGGGCTATTACCAACCGTGTATCCGGTGACCTTGTCCAGGGAACCAGATGATATCGACGATGTTGGACAGGACCAGTCCCGTGCAGAACCCGACCAGCATCCCCAGAATCAACGGCTGGACGCTTCGGAACAGGCCGATGCCTCCGGAACGGAGCAACAGCACCTTGACCGCCCAGGCCATGAAGAGGGTGAACGCCCCGTTGTCGATCGCCACGCCGCGGGCGATGGCGAGTCCGATGGGATGGAGCGGCCACCCGGGTAACTTGTATCGAAGCAGGATCAGCACCATCATAAGGAAGCCACCCAGAAAAAACCACGCGGTCTCCAGGACCGTCATCCTGCTCGGGTTCTGGATCCATATCTTGACACTTTCGAAAAAGTGGATATTCCCCGTCGTGAAGGCCCACTGGTCGAATTGCGACGCGCCGACCGTCTCGTACCCGGAATAGACGGTGTACGCGGCGCTGAGCATGAACGCCAGGGCGAATGCCCCGCAGATCACGGCGAACATCAGCTTCTTGTCGGTCCAGACGCGGTCCCCGATACGGGTGATGTGGGACACGGAGACCATGGTAAAGGTTTTCCAGTTCCGGGCGAAGGCATTGGTCAGGCCGAAGGCCGTAAGGGACGACGGATCGATGCTGGACGACCCCACGCCGCGTATGAGAAACTCGTGAGAGTTCATGGGAAGATCGAGGGCGACCAGACCGGTTTCCGCTATGATACGGGCCACGCCGATATAGAACACGAACAAGAGAAAAAGGAAGGGCGCCATGATGGTGAGACTCATACCGGCCATGTGCAGGAAGGCTGCCATGTAGGCGATGCCCAGCACCACGCCCAGCACGGCCGACCGGTAGGAAAAGAACTCGTCGGTATCGTCCACCTCCGGCGCCCGGCCTAACGCTTTACGCGCCACGTCCCACAGGTGGCGCCGGGCGATCCACAGACCCCAGAGGACAAAGACAATCAGGGCGCCAATTTCCTGGATAAGGACCGCGGCGTCCGGGGAAGCGCCGGTTTCCAGTAGTCCCACGGCGTTCATGCCGCCCGATTCGAGGATGGCGAACAGGTGAAAGACCCAGATACTGAACAGGATGTCCACCGGGGAAAAAAGCGCGAAGCAGAACAGGTACATGTTGATCTTGATCTTGATTGCCGGAAACAGCTGGCCGACAATGAGATCCGTCGCGTAGGGCTGCCCGATGGGAATCACCCCGACCGGCGTAAAGTAGTCAATTATGTTCCAGCCGATCACGACCAGCGGCAGGATGAAACCAATCCAGAAGAGTCGACCCCGCGCGAAGGAGGGCAGGAACGAACGGCCGCCGGGCTCCTGAACCAGTTGAGAAAGGACCTGGGCCAGCGGAAAACTGAGTTTCTCGTGGACGATCCACTGTTTACGCAGGATCACCACCAGGCAGGATCCCGTGAAGAACAGGGCGATGAAGAACGAGCCCCACCAGAACAGCGGGACGATCCAGGGCCGCCACGGGAGATGCGCATACGCGGGCAGTCCCTCGTAGAACCACCGGATCGTATGGTCTTCCGGGGACACCAGCAGCCACTCCGGCAGGTACTGAAAGAAAACCGCTACCCATTGGTTTTCGGGCGACGCAAAATAATACGGAGTGGTGATGACCCCGATGAAATAGCTCATGAAAGCGTGAGAAGGCACAGTGGACGCGATCAGGCCTAAGGACAGGATGACGAGCAATTCCGATGTGCTGAAGGTCGCGGACGGTCTGTACTTGCGCAACAGTCCGTTCACGATGATGACGAAGAAGAGGAAAGGCGCCATCAGGGATGCTGAGACGTGCTCGAAATCCATGAAGTTCCCCCGTACTACCCAGACGTTGTACGGGATCCAGAGGCTGATGAACACGGCCAGGACGATTCCGACCAGGATCGAGCGCAGAGTCACGCGGGGAGGGTTCGGTGGTTGCATGCGCAGCTGGAGAAGTTAGGGCCTGATTTCTCTCGAAGGGCCCTGGGGACGGTGTGATGTCCGAGATCGTGTACGAACCCGATGCGTTGTACAGGCTTTATCGGACAGCCGGCGGAGAACCCGTGGACGACGGCCGTTGCCGGTTGCGCAGCCAGCGGTTCGATTCCCGGTGGACCGGCCTGCTTCTGCCGGAAGACCGGGGCATCGTCGAAAACAACTGTTTCAACTACCTCTTGGTGGAACCGGTCGATCTGCCCGCGGAAGGCGGCGACGAAGTCCTGGTCATATTCCACGGCCTGAACGAAGGAAGTTATGCCCGGATGTTACCCTGGGCCTGCAGTTTCGCCCTGCAGTTACACAACCCCGTTATCCTCTTTCCCCTGTCCTTCCACGTAGGAAGGCGTTCGAATATCTGGAACGCGCAGGACCAAGCCCGTATCGCCGCTCAACGCGCCGCCATGCCGGACAACGGCAGGGCGAGCCCATTCAACGGCCGCATCAGCGAACGGCTGTACCAGTCGCCCGAACGCTACTATCTCGGCGGGCTCCAATCCTATTTCGACGCCGTGGACCTTAAGGCGCGGATCGACAGGGGCGATCACGAAGGCTGCAGGGCCGGCGCGCGCGTTCATTTCCTGGGTTACTCGGCCGGCGGCTACCTGGCCCTGATCCTGTTGCTTTCCGATCCCCACGGCCGTTTTCACGATAGCCGCGCGGCGCTCTTCGCTTCCGGCGCCCCACTCGACGGCATTCGGCCGGGAAGCGTGTTCATCATGGACGATTCGGCAGCGCAGCGGTTGTCTGCGTACCTGCAGGACCGGTCTTTTCTGCTTACCGCGACCGACTGTCATGACCGGCACCTGGTCGAATCACCCACGCGCTGGATGGCGGAGGTGCTGTTTCACGGCGACGAGCTGGTGGAGCGCGTGGAAGCCATGCGCGATCGGCTGCTGGTCGTGGTCAATCCCGCCGACCGTGTCATCTCGGCCGACCGGGCGGCATGGAACCTGGGTTCGGCGCCCGTTCTGCGCCTGGAACTGGGTGTTCACGAGTTCCCCTTCACCACGGGAGATCCGCTGCCCGATGTCTACGACCGGCGCGCTCCGGAAACCCGCGCCATGATCAGGAACATCCGCAACATCCACCGCATAGGCCCGGATTACAGAACCGCCTTCGACCGTTTCATCAACGGTGTATCGACTTTCCTGTACCCCTAGGCCGGCCAAAACCGGCTTGACAACGACCTGTTTTGCCCTATATCTATACTGGTATAAGGTAACCTATTGTAAATATCTGATGTTACATCCGCAATCCGCTCCAGGTGAATGCGCGGGGCATGTTGTAGTTTAAGTTACCCCATGGCACTGTCAAGCGACTTCAGGCTGTCGTTCAGGTTGACCAGACGAGTATCCCGATGACTGTGACGGTTGAAAACGCCCTTACGAACTCCGCGATCGTTCCAGTCCAGGTATTGCTGGAACAATACGCCATTTCCCATCCGGAGATCGATTCCGACGAGGCGCTGGAAGCCCAGTTGGACCTCATCGAGCGGGCTTATCATTTCAGCACCCTGCATCACGCCGGCCAGGTACGCAAGTCGGGCGAACCCTTCATGGTTCACTGTACACAGGTGGTGCTTACGCTGATCGGCTTGCAGCTGGACGCCGTTACCATCGGCGCGGGTCTCCTCCACGACGTGGTGGAAGACGTGGAGGACGTGTCCATCGAACAACTGGCCGCGGAATTCGGCGAGGAAGTGGCCGTCCTGGTGAACGGCGTCACGAAGATCACCGGGCTGTCCTTCAGAAGCCAGGAGGAACTGCAGGCCGATTATTTCCGCAAGATGCTCGTGTCCATGGCGAAGGACGTGCGGGTCATCCTCATCAAGCTAGCGGACAGGCTGCACAACATGCGGACTCTTTCCTACCTGGCGGAGGAAAAACAGCAGCGCATATCGCTCGAAACGCGGGAGATTTACGCCCCGCTCGCTCACCGGTTCGGCATGGCCAAGATCAAATCGGAACTGGAAGATCTCAGCCTGAAATACCTTTCACCTGAAATCTATCGGGATCTCGCAAGCAAACTGGACCAGAAACGGGCGGAGCGAGAACGGCTGATCGATGAGATCCGCCAGCCGATCGTCAAATCCCTGAAGGACGCGGGCATCGATGCCACGGTGAACGGCCGGGCGAAACATTTCTACAGCATCTACACGAAGATGCAGCGCCGAAACCGGTCTTTCGAAGAGATCTATGACCTCCTGGCACTTCGGGTGGTGACCGACTCTGTGCCCAACTGCTACCACGCGCTGGGGATCATTCACACCCTCTACACCCCCATCTTCGACCGGTTCAAGGACTACCTGTCCCGTCCCAAGATGAACATGTACCAATCCCTCCATACCACGGTAATCGCGTCCAACAGTGAAACGGCCGAGATCCAGATTCGGACGCGGGAAATGGACCGGATCGCGGAGGTGGGCATCGCCGCCCACTGGGTCTACAAGGAGGGCCATGAAGAGGTCCATGACAACGGGGAGCGGCAAGACTGGCTCAGCCAGGCACTGGACTGGCAGACCGACATGACCGATCCGAAGGAGTTCATGAATTACCTCCGCATGGACCTGTACGACAACGCCATCTTCGTCTTCACCCCGCGCGGAGATCTCAAGGAACTGCCCCAGGGCGCAAGCGTACTCGACTTCGCCTTCGCCATTCATACCGACATCGGTCTCCACTGTAGCGGCGCGAAGGTGAACGGTAGTATTGCGCCACTGGCCAGGAAACTGAACAACGGCGACACGGTCACCATTATCACTTCTCCGCACCAGACCCCGAGTTCGTACTGGCTGGATATCGTCAAGACGACCAAGGCGTCTTCCAAGATCCGCTCATGGTTCAAAAAAGCCACGCTGGAACAGAGCATCAGCCTGGGCGAAGACCTGCTGGAACGGGAATTGAAGCGTCTGAGGATAAAGCGCAAGATATCCGAAGACCTGGAGACACTCGCGAAGGAGTACGGACTGCCTGACGCGAATCGGCTTTACGCCGCGATCGGCCGCGGAGAATACGCGGCCACCCAGATTGCTCAGCGACTGCTTCCCGATGAGGACGAACCCGAAAAAGAACCGCCCAGGGAGTCGGTCCTGACGCGATTCGTGGACCGGATGCGCCGTTCGCGGGGCGGTGTCAAGGTGAAGGGCATAGACAACCTGTTGATCCGGTTCGCCCAGTGCTGCCAGCCTGTGCCCGGTGATCCGATCATCGGATTCATCACCCGGGGCCGCGGCGTGACGGTACATCACAAGGATTGTACGAATATCGTGATCGATCTCGAACGGCGCCTCGAGGTGGACTGGGACGTGGAGAAGGACCAGAATTTCATTGTCGGTCTTCGTGTCTACGGCACCGACCGGCCCGGCTTGCTCAACGAGATCTCCAGAACGATTACCGATGCCGACATCAACATCACCCATGCCGCTATGAGAACGACGGACGGGTTGGCAGATGGGAATTTCGGCATCGAGGTTGGGCATCTCAGCCAATTCGAGCGTCTGATCGTTCGCATCAGGAAGATCAAGGGCGTGGAACGGGTTGAACGGGAATCGGGCGTGAAACAAGGCGGTGTATCCGAGAACGTCTTCGATCATCTCGACCAGGTTCCCGACAACTGACCCTTGACCGTGACCGGCTGTCTGTAACAAGCACGGTCCCCCGCATTCACCCTTTTCCTACGGACCAACCGCGTGCCTTCCCCCAACAGACCTGACGGATCCGACCATCCCCTGGATATCCCGCCGGACGAACCCGTGTCGAGGAGGGACTTCCTCCGGGGCGGACTGGCGGGTGCCGCTGTCTTTGCGGCGGGACTTCAATCTTCTGAATCGGTTGCGGCCCTGCTTTCCGGTCGACAACCCTCGGACGTTAGTGGAGTGGGCGTCCCTCCGGGCAGTGTACGGCTGGCCTTTAACGAAAACCCCCTGGGGGCTTCACCCGCGGCGATAGAAGCCGTGCTGCGGCACAGGGATTGGATGAACCGCTACGACTATACGACTACCCTGCAAAATGCGATTATCCAGCACCACGACCTGGATATCCCCCGCCCTTCGCGCTTCGATTTCAAGGCCACCGGGGACCGCCACGGCCTGATGCTGGGCGTGGGGACGACCGAACTGCTCCAGATCCTGGCCCTGCAGGCCCTGATGAAAAATGGCGAAACCGTGGAAGCACTCCCTTCCTACGGCCAGGTCACACGCGTCGGCGACGAATTGCACGAGGCGGGCTTCGACGTGCAGGCGCAACGGTCGCCCGTAATGCCGGACGGCAACCATGACCTCGAAGACATGGGTAATCGGATCAACGACCGCACCGGCCTGGTAATCATCTGCAACCCCCACAATCCCACCGGGGCACTGCTGCCCCACGAACAGATACTGGATTTCATCGACCGGGTACCCCCGCAGGTCCTCGTAGCCGTCGATGAAGTCTATGTCCAGTTCGTGCGTGATCCCGGCTACCGGGACTTCATCGAGGTCGCCAAGGAAAGAGAAAACGTGATCGTGCTGAGGACGTTTTCCAAGGTGTACGGGCTCGGCGGCATCCGCGTGGGATATGCCGTAGCCCATCGAGACGTGATTTATCGCCTCGCGCCTTTCTCCATGGGACTCCTGGGACGCAACGTCCTGTCCGTCCACGCGGCCGCCGCGGCCCTGGGCGACGAAGAGCACGTAAGGCGATCCCGGCTGGCCGTCTGGGACGGTAACGACTACCTGGCCGCCGAACTGGAGAGACTGGGCGCCCGGGTCGCGCCCAGCCACACGAATTTCCTCTGGGCGGATTTCGGCCGGGAGACGCAGCGCATCGTGGGTGAAATGTGGTCCAGGAAAGTCATGGTTCGCGCCGGCGCCGGCCAGTGGGCGTCACCAAACCATATCCGCATCTCCACGGGTTCCAGGGAAGAAAATGAAGCCTTTGTCTGGACATTGGAACGGACCCTCGGATAAGTCGCTCCAAATCAGCATCATCATCCCGACGCTCAACGAAGCAACGATGATCGAATACTGCCTGGGCCAGTTCGATTCCGGTTCGGCCGGTTTGACCGGAAAAGGCCGATCGGGTGAACCGGGCGGACTGGGCGGACCGGGCGGACCAGGCAGGCAGGACGCTCCGGAGATCATCGTCGTGGACGGTGGAAGCGACGACGGCACCGGACCAATCGTCAGGTCCTATCCCCGGGTTAGATTCATCGAACATGGCGAGCGCGGCCGGGCGGTCCAGATGAACGCGGGCGCAGCGGCATCATCAGGAGACGTGCTGTTGTTTCTTCACGCTGATACCAGGCTGCCCGCGCGCTGGAGGGAACACGTGATCGATTCAATCTGCCGCCGCGGCATGGCGGGAGGTCGGTTCCGATTCGAAATCGCTCATACGAACCGTATATACCGATGGATCGCGCGGGGTACCAATTTCCGGTCGCGTATCCTCGGCATCACCTACGGAGACCAGGCCATTTACACCAGGCGGGAGGCGTTTGAAGCGGTGGGAGGTTATCCCGTGATACCGGTCTTCGAAGACGCCGGGTTCGCCGACCGACTGAAGAAGGCGGGGGGCCTGGACTGGATCGACGAACCCGTACTGACTTCCGCACGGCGCTGGGAACGACGCGGACCTGTGCGCACGTTACTGCTTACCTGGCTCCTGCGGGTGCTGTATACACTTTCCGTCCCGCCCAGATTCCTGACCCGCTTTTACGGTGTGGTAAGGTGACGGACTGCCATGTCTGGTATAGCCTGGCTTGGTCTGGCCATGGCTTGATCATGGCAAGGTCATGATGTGCAGGTCGATTTTGACGATATTACCCCAACACGATAGCAGTCAAAACCGCGAGAACTGTTGCCAGCGAACAGGTGGCCACGACTAACACGCACATGCGATGCAGGTCGTTGGGTTGACCTCCTTCGGGATCATATTCGTCGCCTATCCATAGCTCGGTAACCAGCTTCCCGTCCTGCATGATCGGTCCGATCAGTCTCCTCTGCACGGCGCCTGCCGCCGTCGCTTCGCTCCAACCGGAATTCGGACCCGGAACGAGTGCGTGTTGCCGCCAACCCACGGAAAGAGCCTTGCGGCCCGAATAACCGGGCAACAGAAACGCAACGCCCGTCATCAGGAAATAGGTAAGCCGCGCGGGGACAAGATTGAACAGGTCGTCGAGACGCGCTCCACACCAACCGAAGTATGCATATCGGGGCGTCCTGTATCCCACCATGGAATCCATCGTACTTATCACTTTGAATAGTACAATCCCCGGCAAACCGAAAAGGGCATACCAGAAAAGGGGGGATACAAATCCGTCCACCGCGTTTTCGCTCAGACTTTCCATGCCCGCCGTCTGCAGGCCGCAGTGTCCATCACGGATGTATCCCGTCCGACCAGCATGGACACGGCCCGTCTCGCGCCGTCGAGATCCCCGGCGCGATCAATGGCCAGGCCGTGCCGGCACAGATCCTTGAGTGCCACCATGCTGTAAATCACGAAGACCTGGTAGAACCAGTTCAGTTCCGCCTGTAGTCCATGGAACACGAGGGCCAATGCGGTGCTGACGCCCACCCAGAACCCGGCCAGCACCAGAAACAGCATACATCCGCCAACGTATCCACTCAGATTGATCCTGCGAAGCAAGCGCTCCACCCAGGAGAGCGTTACGCCCATCAGGCGTACCGGATGCCACCTGTAGACCGGATCCCCCAGGACGCCGTCCAGCACGACCGCGCAGAAAAGCAGAACCGGATCCGGCGCGAGTACCGTCAGGTCCATTTCAGACGCCATCCGATGGCTATCGCGTCGTAGACGGTCTCCAGCAACGCGTCTTCATGCACGACAAGCTGTTCGTAACACGACAACCAGGCCGCCGGTTTCGTCGCCACAGAGGACGCCAGAATCGCTGCCTGCTGTCTTAATAACGGGGCAGCCAACGTCGAGGAGAGCGACCCGTGCCTCAGGCGGTCCCATACCGCCGCGAATGCATAGGAAGCGGCTGAAACGCCGGGATCGTGGACGACGGATCGGATGTTCCGGTTAAAAAACCCGTATTCGTCCGATTCCAGGTGGCTTTCCATGGCAGGCAGAAACCGGTTCTCTTTAAACCCGTATCGTTTCAACGCGTGATATATGCTTCGTGTGTAGGATGCCTCCAGACCGTTTTGCCATCGCAGGGCCTCCCTGGTAGCCTTGCGCACGGCTTTGCCGATCATTTCGCCCAGTTTCACGTGATAACCGGCCTTCGCCTTGGGAAGTTTCGCCTCGTCCAGGGGAGCGGCGATACCGTACTGGTCCGTGCCCGTTCCGGTCGCCAGATCGCAGGAATACAGGCTTGAAACGGCGAGGTCCCGGAGGGCGGCCGTCTTGCCCTCGGTCATGACTACAGCCGCGCGTGCCATGGCGCCGGGAGTAAGGGGCCAATTGATGAGCAGCATCGTATTTATCGTGCCGTCGTGTGGATGCCTTTCCATCTGTCCGGATTCCTCTTCATGCCATTTTGCGGGATCGCCCGCGCAACCTGCGTTGCCCTCGACCCCGGCGGTCACGACGGCGCATACGCGCAGTTCCGCGAAGGTTTCCACGACCCGTGCGGCGTAGTTCATGTTCGCGGCCGTGCCCATCATCGAGACGGCCGTTGGTTCCAGTCCAAGCTCTTTACACACATGGTGATGGTATCCCGTCTCGCCGAGTCTTTTCATCCATTCGAAACGCTCCTGATGGCCCTGGCCCTCGCAGCTCTGGTGATTCACGAGAAACCGGACCTGGTCGCTTAAACCGCCACTGCAGACCGAGGTACTCAGCACCTGGTGGGGTGTCTGCAATGCCGCAACGAGAAAGCGACCATCTCTTTCGAGCAGGTAATGTTCGTTCCGATCGAGTGTTTCTTTCATCTTCACCTCTGCACCCTGGATCATTCCCTCGCTAATTAGACACCGGACCACGCCGTGTCAGTTTACATTATAAACAGCAGACACACGCAAAACAATGACCGTCAAGTGGTATGTTTACCACCTGCTGGAATCTACCCACAGTCTGTCTCACTACCCGCATGAGACAATTTAAACATGCCGATTCACAGTCTCGTGGCGATTTTGCATTGCCTTAACGAACATATTTTGTAAATTGAAAATACAATCGAATACAGCCGCAGGTGGCGGTTAGCGAAATCGCTGAAAAGGGAAGATGGTGCAAATCCATCACGGTCCCGCCACTGTGATCGGGGACGAAACTCAAACTCGTCACTGCCGGTAAGGTTCAGCTTTTGGACCGGCGGGAAGACTTGAGGAGTAGGGAGATCCGTAAGTCAGGAGACCTGCCTGCAGGCTGTGCGAACGCTTCTCCGTGAGCAGAGAGGCCGAGCCTGGATGTGCACGTCTGCCATCCCGTCCCAGCCCTTCCATCATGGAGCGGCTGGTTTTTTTATGCCAACTCGGGGTGACGCAGTTTGGAAACCGCCATAAAAGCAGAGAACCTGACCTGTGGTTACGACCAGCGAACGGTACTGGAGGACCTGACCTTTGTGCTCCACCAGGGCGAGATGCTGGGCGTTATCGGACCGAACGGATCCGGCAAGAGCACACTGATACGGGCGCTTACGCGCATACTGCCGCTTCGTCGCGGAAGCATAGAATTATACGGGAGACCCCTTGAAGATTACACTGTCCGGGAGATCGCGCGGCAAATCGCCGTCATCCCCCAGCTGACACCCGTTACCTTTGCCTTCTCGTCGCTGGACGTGGTCATGATGGGAAGGACACCCCACCTCGGCCGATTTCAAAGGGAGGGTCCCGGGGACCTGGATATCGCCCTCGAATCCATGCGCCGGACCGACTCCCTTTCGTTCAGGGACCGCCCAATCCACGAATTGTCCGGCGGAGAAAGGCAGCGCGTCATCATCGCCAGGGCATTGGCACAGCAGCCTTCGATCCTGTTGCTGGACGAGCCGACTTCCTTTCTGGATCTGAACCACCAGGTCGAGGTATTCGATCTGCTGCGCCACGTGTGTGCCACTGACGGCCTCGCGGTGCTGTGCGTTTCCCACGACCTCAATCTGTCCTCGGAATACTGCACCCGGTTGATGATGCTCAAAGACGGGCGCACTTACGCCGAAGGACCGCCGGAACGAATCCTCACCCACAGGCACATCAAGGCGGTCTTCGAAACCGACGTGACCGTCATACAGAGCCCCTATTCGGGTTCGCCCCAGATCATCCTGAAACCGGGCGACTGACGGACCGGAGTGACGATGAAAAGACCCCTCATCCTGGTATCGACCGCCGCGGTACTCTTCGTCGCCTGCGTTTTCTCCATGGGGGTAGGCGCGGTTTACATCCCGGCCGGCACCGTGTTGCGAGTGCTGGCGGAACACGCGTGGTTGACCGGCGCACTCGAGTCGTCCGGTACCGTTAACGACACGATCGTCTGGGAGATCCGCCTGCCGAGAACCCTCCTCGCCGTGCTAGTCGGGGCCGCGCTGGCCAGTTCAGGCGGGGTAATGCAGGGTTTCTTCCAGAATCCGATGGCCGATCCCTATATCATGGGCATTTCGGCAGGTGCCGCCCTGGGCGCCACGGCCGCGGTCACCCTGAACATGGAATTCTGGATGTTCGGGTTGAACGCGGTATCCATAGCGGCGTTTCTGTGCGCCCTGACCGTGACCATGGTGGTATACGCGCTTTCCCGCCGGGGGGGCAGCGTGGCGTCCACCACCCTGCTCCTCACGGGTATCGCGATCGGCGCCATGGCGACTTCTTTTACATCCTACATGCTCGTGATGGGCGGCGAGAATCAACGCCAGTTGCTCTTCTGGCTCATGGGCAGTCTGTCCGCCCGCAGGTGGGATCACGTCTGGATGCTGTTGCCCTATGCGACCGTGGGGCTGACCATTGTACTCCTATACGCGCGGGAATTGAACGTACTGTTGCTGGGCGATGAACAGGCGGCCCAACTGGGCGTACATGTAGAGCGGGTCAAACTGGTTCTGCTGGCGGCCGCGGCCTGCCTCGCCGCGGCCGCTGTTTCGGTGAGCGGCATCATTGGTTTCGTTGGCTTGCTGGCACCGCACATGGTACGGCTGATCGTAGGACCCGACTACCGGATCCTGACGCCCATGGCCGCCCTGGCGGGCGCCCTGTTGCTGGTACTGGCCGACCTGGTCGCCCGAACAGCCATGGCTCCGGCCGAAATGCCCATTGGCATCCTGACCACGGTGCTCGGCGCTCCGTTCTTTCTGTACCTGCTGCACCGACAACGCCGTGTTTGAACCGGGGAGGTTACATGCCGAAGTTGACGAAGATATACACCCGCAAGGGAGACGACGGGACGACCGCGCTCGGCAGCAGGCAGCGCGTGCCCAAGGAATCGCTCCGGGTGGCGAGCTACGGCACCGTGGACGAATTGAACTCCGTTATTGGCATCGCGCTGGCGCACGGACTGGCTCAGCGCCTGGCGGAAACGCTGCCGGTCATACAGAACGAACTGTTTCACCTGGGTTCGGATCTTTGCTTTACGGAAGAGGATAAGGTGAAGTACCAGATCCCGCTGATCGAAGCCCGGCACGTAAAAAACCTCGAAGCGATCATCGATGAACTGAACCCCATCGTCGGGCCGCTGGAGAACTTCATTCTTCCCGGCGGAACTCCGGGGGCGGCGTACCTGCACCTCGCGCGGACCGTCTGCAGGCGGGCGGAACGGGAGGTGTCGGCCCTGTCCCGCACTGAAGCGGTCGGGGAATACGTGCTTGCCTACCTGAACCGCCTCTCCGACCTGCTCTTCGTCATGTCGCGTTACGAGAACAAGGAGCGGGGGATGGATGAACCGCTTTGGGATAGCAGGCTGTAGCCAGAATATTAGCAATACAAAATATTTTGTTGTTAACTTAGTCTGCTGTTCATCCCTGCTTCCTCAACAAAATCAATTATCTAAAACCACCAGATCTTTCTGGATGTTGAATTGTATGTCTACATGGACTTCTACATTGCCTTAATTACAAGAACGGTGACGCTTGACAACAGTGTTTAGTAACACATAACTTGCAACAGATCACACCCCCAGAGGCCCGTCGTGAAAGAACAGTCTAAGTCCCCCAACTGACCTGAGAAACAATGATTACCCGCGCTGAAAATATCACACCATCCATTCTAACTTGGGCACGCGAAACTGCAGGCCTATCGGTTGAGGATGCCGCTTCGAAGCTTGGTCTGAAATCAAGTGCTAGGGTTACAGCGATTGACAAGCTCAAAGCATACGAACGTGGCGATGCCAAACCTACAAGAAACCAACTTCTAAAGATCGCATCCACCTACAGACGCCCGCTGTCAGTTTTCTATCGCTTAACGCCTCCGGTTGAGGGAGATCAAGGGGAAGATTTTCGGACGCTTTCTGCAGCCGTATCCAATAAGGAGACTGCACTATTCAATGCAATTCTACGTGATATCCGTACACGACAGGATATGGTGAAATCAATCCTAGAAGATGAGGAGGAGTCCCAGAGAAGATCCTTCGTTGGTTCAATGCCTGTGACTTCTGGGACTGAGAATGCAGTGCAGTCGATCCAGCAGGTTCTTGGAATTGATGAATATCTGAGTTTCAGACAAAAACTGAATTCACCTACCAAACTCCTTGCGGCGCTCCGGCAAAAAGTAGAAGACATTGGTGTCTTCGTACTTTATGTCGGAAACCTTGGATCGCACCATACCAATGTCAGTGCACGGGTTTTCCGAGGAATCGCAATTGCTGATGAGATTGCACCGTTTATAGTTGTCAATGACCAGGATGCAGTACCGGCTCGGTCATTTACTCTGATTCATGAACTTGTGCACCTTTTTATAGGTTCCACAGGCGTTAGTAATGCACCAACCATGTTTATGGGAGAGGAACGGAAGACGCGTATCGAGAGATTCTGTAACGATGTGGCCAGTGAGTTTTTGCTACCCGAAGAGTCATTCGCGGATATTCAGTTTCTAACCTCCTATATACAAGCTTCGGAGACCATCAGACAGGTGGCTTTGGATGCAAACACCAGTGAATCTATGACCGCTTACCGGTTCTGGCGTTCGAATCGAATCGACGACGGAGTCTATCGTCAATTGGTGGCAACTTACACGACACGTTGGCGAAATACTGAGGCCAAAAACCACCTTGTAGGCCAGAGCAACAAGTCTGGCCCTTCCTATTACACTGTTCGAAGGCACAAAGTAGGAAAAGCGCTAATAGGTCTCGTTGGGCGTACACTAAGAGCTGAAACCCTAACACACACAAAGGCTGCAATGATTCTTGGTGTGAACCTTGGGAATGTGGAATCACTGCTAAAGGGGACTCGAACTGAATCGGGCTCTGTCCTCTAAACGAGACCTAACGGTGCTTTACCTCCTAGACGCAAACGTCCTGATCCGTGCTCACGAGGACTACTATCCACTCGACCGAGTCCGTCCGTTCTGGGATTGGCTAGTGACCGAAGCAGAAGCCAATCACGCCAAAATGCCGCTTGAAATCTACAACGAAATCGCAACTGCCAGTGGACCTTTGAAGGACTGGATTACTGTCAGAGACGTAAAGAATGTTATAGTTCTTGATGAAGAAGTCGATAAAGGTGTGTTCAACCAAGTTATTGATACGGCATATGCGCCTGACTTAGCGGAACATGAGCTGGATGAAGCTGGGCAGGATCCTTTTCTCGTCGCTTACGGTCTGATGAGTCCAGAACGCGCGATAGTTACAAAAGAAGTCTCGCAGACCACGAAGAAGCGTGGACGCCGCAAATTGCCTGATGCCTGTGCTATAATGAACGTTCCCTGGATGACTGATTTCCAGTTTTACAAGGAACGTAATTTCCGCATTCCGTAGATCACGAAGATGAATAACCCCTCGCAGTCTGACTATGGTGTCAAAATGTTAGGATCGTTTGGGACCACAGAATTGATCATTCTGTTTGTCTTGGCGTTTGTTTTGGTTGTCGTAGTGGTACTTCTTTCGGGTTTTAGACGACTCATAAAATCAAAGACTAATAATTGACCCAATTGTTACCTACGTAGATAAGTCCTAACAGATTAAAACACGGTTAATCTACAAGTCGTATATGTTATTAACTTCTGATTCCACGACAGGCTGACCGACTGCACAAACACCCGCCACTTTACACACTCACGACCAGACGAACACTTCCGGGTCTTCGGGAGAATAACCGATGAAGGTGGCCAGGACGATGCGAGGCGCGTCGCCCTCCACGGCCGGAACCTCGTGGATGAGGCGGGTGTTGAAGAAGTAGAGATCACCCTGTTCGAGATCGACGGTGTAGTTGCTGACTTCGTTGCGCCGGGCGTAGTCGTGAAAGGTGTCGGCAGCGATGGATTCCTGCACTTCGGGCGTCCACATGCACCGGTGCAGGATGGCCTGGGTGCTGCGTCCCTCGTGCAGGGCGTTCTTAAAACAGAGGACCCCGGCGAACTGGTGGCCGAAACGGGTCACTTCGTAATCGAACCGCTTTTCCCGGAGCGTGACGTGGTCGATATGGGGGCGGTAGGTATGTCCTCCGTAGTGGATCCGGAATATGGCCGGACCGTATTGGCGTCCATCCAGCTCCCGGGCGGTCATGGCACGCTTCTCACCCGCGAGCGTGTCAAGTACCCCGTACAGCAGCTTCACGGGATCGTCATACCCTTCGAACAGCGTCTGGTACAGGGTATGCGTACCGGCCGCGTGTTCCAGAAAGGCCTCCTTGTCGGATCCCTTGTTGGCCAGGCTCGTCCCGATGTCGATCCGCGTGCGATTATCCTTGGCCGCGGCCTCCGGATCATTGGGATCCCGCATCAGCCCACGATCTATGAACCGGTCGATCAACCCCTGGCAGTGGGCGGGGGAATAGGCCTGCCGGCATATGATGGCGGGTATTCGACCCTCCGACAGGGCAAGGAGCGGATCCCTGTCGGCGGCCAGGATGGTATCCACGTCCGGCCCGAGAGGTTCCCACCGGCTTCTGTCCGTCATTTCAATTTCCTTACACCCTCATACGCAGCATGGGACGGGAGAACGATACATCGAGATACTCGCCGGACTTGATGCTCTTTGTTCCGGGGGTCATGTAGTGGATGGCGAAGGCCCTGCGCTGCCGGTCGGTGCCATTTGGCGGCGTATGGTGCATCGTCTGGCAATGGTGGAACATGGCGCCCCCGGCAGGCAGGTCCACCACCGTCGCCCGTTCCGATGCGGCCTCGCCGCCCAGGTCGAGAAGCGCGTTGGTCTTGTTCGATTTGGCGTGCGCAACAAGGTGACGGTGCGTTCCGGGAATCACGTGCATGGCCCCGTTCGACACGTCCACGTCGTCCAGCGTGAGCCAGCAGCTGACGAGATTCGCGGGCGTGCATTGCCAGTA
This sequence comes from bacterium, assembly GCA_965225915.1. GTDB lineage: Bacteria > JAAXHH01 > JAAXHH01 > JAAXHH01 > JAAXHH01 > JAAXHH01. The sequence goes on along the minus strand of OZ245326.1, from coordinate 1,997,165 downwards.
GCCGTTGTCCTGGTGCCAGAAGACCGGGCCGCCCTTGCGGGGTGGCTTGTAGAGGGCCTGGTCGTGAAACAGCTGGATATTGGGTCCCAGCAGAGACTCGACGATGTCCAGTATGGGGTCGTGGTACAACAGTTTCCTGAATTCGATGCTTTGTTCGCACATCTGCATGATCTGCAGCATCTGTGACCGGGCGGTTTGCTTACGGTTCCGGTCTTCCGTGTCGTCGATGGACAGATTACGGTATCGGCCGCTTTCGCGCGCAGCTTCGAAAACCCGGTCGTACTCCGCCCGCAGGACCTCGACGTGGTCATCATCCAGCAACTTGCCGGTGACCAGGAATCCCTGGTCGTGGAATAGACCAACCTGCTCGACGGTCAGCCCGCGATGCGTTTTCGCCTGTGCCGTTGACATGATCATTTCCTCTTTCGAACGATCCCCCGGGGACGGAAAATCACCCTTGCCCCCCGTGAAGATTTGCCTGTATTATTGAATGCACACGACCCAATTTAACGGTACAGGTACAACAGGCAAGTTTTTTAGCCGGGGATGTCTATGCCGACCAGGGACAGGTACGAACTGTACCGATGGCTCTACCGGACCATGTTCACGATCCGGACCGTCGAGGAACGGCTGGCGAGATCCTTCATGGCCGGCCTGATACACGGCGCGTGCCACACCTACATTGGCGAGGAAGCCGTCGCGACCGGGGTATGCGCCGGTCTTACGGATGACGACGCGGTCTTCAGCACACACCGGGGCCACGGCCACGCGCTTGCCAAGGGGGTGTCGCCGGCCGCGCTCATCGCCGAACTGTACGGCAAGGAGACCGGGATTTCCCACGGCCGGGGCGGCAGCATGCACCTGTTCGCCCCCGAAATCGGTCTCATGGGTACCAGCGGGATCGTCGGCCCTTGCATCCTGCAGGCCGCCGGGGCCGGTTACAGCGCCAAGCTGCTGGGAAACGGCGGGGTCGGCGTCGCGTTCTTCGGCGATGGCGCCGTGGGGAACGGCGCCTTCCACGAAGGCCTTAACCTTGCCGCCATTTTCGACCTTCCCGTGTTATTTGTCTGTGAAAACAACCTGTACGCGACCGAGGTGGCCTTTTCCTACGCCTCCCGGAACCCGGACGTGGCATCCCGCGCGTCCAATTACGGCATCCCGGGGGTCGAAGTCGACGGCAACGACGTGCTGGCCGTGCGCGAGGCGGCCGCCCATGCCATACGTCGCGCCAGGGAGGGCAAGGGGCCGACCCTGATCGAGGCCAAGACATACCGGACGCGTCCCCACGCCGAGGGCATGAGCCCCACCGGCGTGTATCGTACCGAGGAAGAGCTCGCCGAGTGGCGGGGAAAGGACCCCATTCCTCGATTTCGAGACCATATCCTTTCCGACGGGACGATGACGGAGACCGATCTGGATCGGATCGATTCCGACATCAGGTCGGAAGTGGACGAAGCGGAACGTGAGGCGGCCGCCAGCCCGTGGCCCGACGGTGGTACGGCGGACGGACACGTGTACCGGGAGACGACATGAACGAGCGGACCTTTACGGAAGCCGCGCGAGAAGCGCTCTCCGACGCCATGGACGCCGATCCCACGATTTTCGTGGTCGGAGAAGGCGTGGGGCCTCGAGGGGGGAATTTCGAGACCACGGCCGGACTCTACGAAAAGCACGGACCCGTGCGGCTATGCGATACGCCGATCTGCGAGCGGGGGTTCATCGGCATGTGCACGGGCGCGGCCATGACCGGAACCCGGCCCGTCGTGGACTTCATGTTCATGGATTTCATCCTGGACGGCCTGGGCGAGCTGATCAACCAGACGTCCAAGATGCAGTACATGAGCAACGGACGCCTGAAGATGCCCATGGTCCTTCGGGGTTGCATCGGAATCGGACATTCCGCGGCGACCCATCATTCCGGCAGTTATTATCCCCTGTTCGCCCACATTCCCGGGTTTCGCGTGGCCCTTCCGTCGAATCCGGGCGACGCGAAGGGACTGTTCGCCACGGCGCTGCGCAGCGATGACCCCGTTTTCTTCATGGAGCACCGGCAGCTGCTGAACACCAGGGGGCCTGTCCCCGATGGCGAGCACCTGGTCCCCTTCGGACAGGCCGCCGTGGCGCGGGAAGGGACCGACGCCACGGTCGTGGCGCTGTCTGTCATGGTGCATCATGCCCTGCACGTCGCCGAAGAACTGTCCGGAGAGGGCATATCCCTGGAAATCATAGACCCGCGCACCGTGGCGCCCCTGGACGTGGACACCATTCTCGGATCCGTGCGGAAGACCGGCAGGCTGCTCATCGTGGACGAGACCTTCATGCCCTGCGGGATCGGTGCCGAGATATCCGCCCACGTCACGGAACACGGGTTTGACGAACTCGACGCGCCGATCAAGCGCCTGAACGGCGCCCACGTGCCCACCCCCTACAGTCCCCCGCTCGAGCAGGCCATCATACCGGACCGTACGGCGATCGAACAGGCCGTCCGCAACCTGCTGGCGGAATAGGAACGGGGTATGTCCTACGAAATCGTCATGCCCCGCCTGGGGTGGAACATGGAAGAAGGCACCCTGGTCGAATGGCTCAAACGGGACGGCGAGACGGTGAACCAGGGTGAAACGGTGTGTACCATCGAGGGCGACAAGACCGCGACGGATATCGAATCCTTTGAAACAGGGATCCTCAAGATTCCGGAGACTTCGCCGCAGCCGGGACGTACCGTACCGGTGGGCACGCTGCTGGGTTACATCGTATCCGAGCACGAAGCGGACACCTTTCCAGTGAATTCGGAAGGAGGAAGCGGACTTGGTGAGCAAAGGGTTCCGGGCGAAGTGGGTTCCGTAATCGACTCTGCGCCAAGGCTGTCGGCAGAGAAAACTGTTCCCGATAAGGCGGAGGATACCGAAACAGCGGACGGAGTCGGACAGGCGCACGAGTCGGAGTCGGCGGCTGGGCGCAGGCGCAACGAACCTGCTATCAGTCCGAGGGCTCGGCGCGCGGCGAAAGCTTCGGGAGTCGACTGGCGGTTGCTGCAGGGAAGCGGCCGGATGGGCCGTATCGTGGAAAGGGACGTGCTGGCGGCCGCTGCCGGGCGGGTAGAAGGCGTTGGGGATGCGGCGGTGGCGGGCACCTCCGACGCATCAGGTAACCTGCGACAGGTCATTGCCCACCAAATGGTGGAATCCCACCTGGCCACGGCGCCGGTTACCCTGACCACCGAGGTGGACACCACCGCGCTGTCAACAAGGACTACGGATACTTTCCAGCCCTCCTGGTACGATCTTATGGTCAAGATTGCCGGTGCCGCGCTGGCTGAGCATCCGCTCCTGAACGCCGCCTGGCGTAATGGCGTGGTGCTCAACGAGCGTATCCACATCGGCATCGCCGTGGATACCCGAGAAGGGGTCATCGTACCCGTGATACGAGACGTTCCCGATAAGACGCTACGGGACGTGGCCGCCGAATCAAGGCGTCTTGTCGATGCCGCCCGTTCAGAAGCGTTGACGCTCGATCAACTCCAGGACGGCACTTTCACCCTGACCAACCTCGGCATGTACGAAATCGACGCTTTCACCCCGATCATTCATCTGCCCCAGTGTGCCATCCTCGGGTTGGGCCGAGTGACTCCGAGACTGGTCGTCCTCGACGAGGCGGGCACATCGACCGGCATTCGCAGGATCATGCCGCTCAGTCTCACCTTCGACCACAGGATCGTCGACGGCGCTCCCGCCGCCCGGTTCCTTCAACGGATCAAGCACCTCGTGGAAGAACCGGACCCGGTGTTCGATGAACCTTGATCGGTAAGTACGTTCATTCCCCGCCCGTAAGCACTTCCCGGCACCTTTCGGCAACGATCCGCTCCTGTCCGTCCTGCAGGTTGTGTGGATTGATAGAGAATCCGTCCTCACCCCGCTCCTGCACCACGACCCTGGGCGTGCCGTCGAGCAGGGCCGCCACCGCCTCCGTCCCGGTTAAACCGGCTTCCGGGTCAACGGTGACCTTGAGTTGAGGCACAGCGTAGGTTTCTTCCGGACCGAGGCGGATGACGGAAACGTTGGGAATGCCGGCCAACTCCCCTTCGATGTGTCGCACTTTCTCTTCCCAACCCGCCGCATCCGCCTCGTGGTCCCGGTTCTGGTAGCGTTCGAGGGCCTTGATAAACGCGAAGATTTCCTCCCGGCTGACCTTCATCGGCCGTCCCACTGTGGCGAAGGGCGTACCGTTCACCGCACAGGCTTTGATCAGGTCTTTGCGTCCGATTATGAGGCCGGTCGACTGAGGGCCCTGGAGACTCTTGCCTCCGCTGAAAATGACCAGGTCCGCACCGGCTTCCGTAAACCGGGTCAGCGTGGACACCGGCGGGCATTCGGAAGCAGCGTCGACGATTACGGGCACATCCGCGGCGTGTGCCATGGCCGCCACCTGTTCCAGGGGTACCGAATTGTCATTCTTAAAGTTCTTGCCCAGGTAAAAGATCGCGGCCGTACGCTCGTTGATGGCCGTCCGCATGGACTCCACGGGAGGACCGTCCGCGTCGTCGAGTTCGATCAGCCTGGCGCCGGTCAAACGAATGGCCTGGTCGTACGCGATGCGGTGGGTTTTCTGCACGACCACCTCGTATCGCATCCCAGTGGTATCCGGAAGCTGCCGTATCCTGTCCTGGTCCGTACCCGTCATGCAGGCCGCGGTGGTAATGACCAGCCCGCACGCCGCGCTGGCGGTTACGTAGGCTGCCTCCACGCCCAGCATTTCGGCAACCTTTTCCCCGGCTTTCTCGTGCAATTCGTCCAAAAGACAGAACTCCTGGGAAGCCACGCGCATGGTCTCCAGGACTTCCGGGGCCATCAGGGCCCCTCCGTAACGCGTGGCCGTGCCGATGGCGTTGATCACCGGACGAACGCCGATGTTTTCGTAGATGCCCATGATCGCAAACCCCTTTCCTCAGGTGAGCAAAGCATGCGTCCGACCGGAAATTCCTTGTCTCTCCGTCGAACCGCACTGCATATTTTAATTTTGATCTTACGAACAGGTTGTACTGGAAGTTGACTCCACGCAATCCCATAATCAAGGAATAAACATGCATATCGACGCGGCCAGGCGTACCTTCGACTGTGCCCCTTCGCTCACCGATACGGAGGTGTTGCGTTTTTGCAGGGAGGGTTACCTGCATTTCGAAGGCGTCGTCTCCGACGAGATCAATCAACGTACCTGCAAATGGCTGAACGGTGAGATTCCCGTCAATCCGTGTTACATGCCCGATGGGATGACCGGGGAAGATCTGGTCCGTATTCGGGATACCCATGAACCGAGCTCGATTCTGCTCGAGGACTGGTTCATCGAACACGTCCTCCTTAATCCCGTGCTTGCGGGTGCATTACGGTCCCTCTTGGGCCGGCACGTGGGCCTGCCTGTGCTGGTAAGCAATCACAGGATCGAATGTCCGAAGGAATCACAGCCGTGGCACCACGACGCCGACCATTTGTTCGGGCCGGAGGTCAACTTCGTCGAGGTGTTCTATTTCCCGCAGGATACCCCCGATGAGATGGGACCGACCGAGATCACGCCCGGTTCCCATATCCGCGCGACCCGCAGGGATCAGGAGGAAAGCGGGGTGCTGTGTTCGGGATCCGCTGGCACTATCGGCCTGCATTCGCAGAGCATCCTGCACCGCCGCGGCGAATCCACGGCAAGCGGCCTTCGGCACATGCTGAAATACAGTTTCTGGCGCACCGTACCGCCCGCGAGGGACTGGATTGTTGAACCGGAATTCGACTTTCGGAACGCGGATTACGGCGGGCATGGATCGGCCCGTTACGTAGCCCACATGTTTTACTGGCTATGCGGCAAAGGCGATGAATTTCGCATCATCGGCGGCCAGGCGTGGCCGTGGAAATCGGTCAACCAGATCGGACCGTCCTACGGTTTTGGACATGCGGAAGGCTACCTCCCCAACTGGCGGGGGAACAACGACGATGACTATGTCCGGTAGATAGGCAGGTCCGGAAAGACAGTTCGCGTAATCACAACCGTCCCGGCACCAGCACTCGTTCTTTAAAACGACGTCCAAGGATCCTCAAAAACAGCAGGCGCGTCATGTCCGTCATTGCCGAAAAGCGTCCCCGGTTTTCCCCTGAAGAGGCCGCCGACCTGGCCCGTTCCCTGTACAGCGTATCCGGCGATTTGCGCGCGCTGCCCAGCGAACGGGATCAGAACTTTCATATCACCCGTGAAAACGGCGAGGGTTTCGTACTTAAAACCTCCGGTGCGGCGGAAAAGCGCAACATCCTCGACCTTCAGCACGCCGCCCTCGACCACCTGGCCTCGCGGTTCGGCGAAGCCAACTGGCCGCGGGTGCGCAGGACGGGGAACGGAGAAAGCGTCACTCTGGTCGATGGGCGCGGCGGACTGCGCCACCTGGTCAGGATGCTTACCTTCATCGACGGCCGCCCCTTGTGCGAAGTCAAACCCCACGGTCCCGATCTGTTGAAGGACCTGGGCGCTTTCCTAGGGCGGTTGACCCGCGCTTTCGCCGACTTCTCCCACGAAGAAAAACAGCCGGATCTCATCTGGAACATGGACAACGGACCGTCCGTCGTTCGCGGTTATCTTAACCACATCCACGACGACACTCGACGCGGACTGGTCAGAAGGTTCTGCGAAGACTACGAAAGGACCGTCGTACCCCGTCTTTCGTCCCTACCTCGCCAGTTCATACACAACGACGCCAACGACCAGAATGTACTGGTTCGCCGGACCAGGACAAACGGACCAGACGGACCAGGCGGGCCAGAAGATCCCGCGTCGAGCAAACTGGAAGTGACCAGCCTGATCGATTTCGGCGACATGACCTATTCCTGCGCGCTCTTTGAGCCGGCCGTCGCCGTGGCCTATGTCATGCTCGGCAAGGCGGAACCCCTTACGGCGGCTGCCCATGTCGTCCAGGGATACCACGCCGAGCATCCTTTGACGGATCTGGATCTGAAACTGATCTACCACTGTGCGGTGATTCGGCTCTGCATGAGCGTATGCATTTCGGCCTTTCAACAGGTGGCCGAACCAGACAACACCTACCTTTCCGTCAGCGAGAAGAATGCCTGGGATCTCCTCGAAAAACTGACCGGTGTGCATCCGTCCTTCGCTGAGTACCTATTCAGGGAAGCCTGTCAACTGCCCCCTTGCCCCCAGACTCCCAGGATCGAATCGTACCTGTCATCGAAGCGCGGTTCCTTCGCGCCGGTCATGGGTCCCGATGTGGACCTTTCCACCGCGCTCGTGTTCGATCTAAGCGTGGGCAGTCCGGACAGGGCCCTGCTGGGGGGATCAAACGACGTAGACGAACTTACCAGGGACATTTTCCAGCAAATGGAAACTGCGAAGGCGGAGGCGGGAATCGGCCGATACAACGAGGCCCGGCAGGTCTACACCGCCGACCAGTTTGTCCTCGATTTCGACGAACTCCCCGAACGCCGGACCATCCACCTGGGACTGGACGTTTTCCTGCCCGGCGGATCGCCGGTCTTCGCCCCCCTGGAGGGGACGGTCCACAGCTTTCAAAACAACACCCAGCCGCTGGATTACGGGCCCTGTATCATACTGGAGCATGCCACGGAAGACCCCGCCCGGGTGTTCTACACGCTTTACGGCCATCTCAGCGTGGAATCTCTGACCGGACTGTACGAAGGGAAACGGATCGAGAAAGGAGAACCATTCGCCGCACTCGGCGACCCGTCGGTTAACGGAGGATGGCCGCCCCACCTGCACTTACAGATCGTCACGGACATGCTGGGCAACAGGGGTGATTTCCCCGGCGTGGGGGGACCGGGACAGCGTAACGTCTGGTTGAGCCTGTCCCCGGATCCGAACGTCATCGTCGGCGTGCCCGCCGAGGCTTTCCCACCGGAAAAACGGACGCGACGGGAGATCCTGTCATCCCGCCGGGAGCATATCGGAAGGTCCCTCAGCGTTTCCTACCGCCGCCCCCTTAAAATCGTCCGGGGCCACATGCAGTACCTGTATGACGAGGAAGGGCGCGCCTTCCTTGACGCCGTGAACAACGTACCCCACGTGGGTCACAGCCATCCCCGGGTAAATTGTGCGAGTCAACGTCAGATGGCGGTGTTGAATACCAATACCCGGTACCTGCACGACAATCTCGTGGACTACGCCGAACGCCTCTGTGCGAAGCTGCCCGACCCGCTCAGCGTGTGCTTCTTCGTGAATTCCGGGAGCGAAGCGAACGACCTCGCTCTCCGCCTGTCGAGGTGCTATACCGGCCAGAGCGACCTGCTCATCCTCGACGGCGCCTATCACGGCAACCTGACGTCGCTGATCGATATCAGTCCGTACAAGTACGATGGACCAGGAGGCAGCGGCGCGCCGCCGCACGTTCACAAAGTACCCCTTCCCGACCCCTACCGCGGTCCGTACACGGGATATTCGAAGGCAACGGGGACCCGGTACGCAGACCACGTGCGGGAGCGGATCGAAACCCTCGCGGAACAGGACAGAGGGATCTGCGCGTTCATCGCCGAGTCCCTGCCCGGCTGCGGGGGGCAAATCGTATTGCCGGAGGGGTATTTCAAAGAGGCTTTTCGGCATGTGCGGGAAGCGGGAGGCGTGTGTATCGCCGACGAGGTACAGGTGGGATTCGGACGGGTGGGTACCCACTTCTGGGGATTTGAGACCCAGCAGGCCATACCCGATATCGTTACTCTGGGCAAACCTATTGGAAACGGACATCCGTTGGGCGCGGTGGTGACCACACCCGAAATCGCCAATGCCTTCGATAACGGCATGGAATACTTCAACACCTTCGGTGGCAACCCGGTGTCCTGCGCCATCGGCCTGGCGGTACTGGATGTAATCGAGGAAGAAGGATTGCAGACCAACGCCCTGGAGGTGGGCGGCTACCTGCTGGAAGGCCTTCGCGCCCTGGCGCCGGATCACCCGATCATCGGCGACGTCCGGGGCGTGGGACTATACGTGGGCGTGGAACTCGTGCTGGACCGCGACAGCCTGGAACCGGGAGAACACCAGGCGGCGTACGTGGCCAACAGGATGCGCGATCGCGGTGTGTTGATCAGTACCGACGGCCCCCTGCACAACGTCCTGAAGATCAAACCCCCCCTGGTCTTCAACAAAGCAAACGCCGATTATCTCCTGCATTGCCTGGGCAAGGTGCTGGAGGAGGACTACCTCCAGATTGGAAACTAAATACCCGAAAAACAATTCGTAGGATTTTGACAAACGTGAGTGGTGTAATAGTTGGGTCGTGAAAACGGGTAGTGTGAGACACCAGCTGTTAAACCTACCATTCTAGGGGCAGCGTCCCACCCCTTTAACTCACTGGACCACAAAATCGAATCAGGTACTCCTTACTTCGCGGCGTCCCGCAAGACATCCGATCCAATCTTCCTTACACCATCCTAGTACTTACTTGTTTAAATTAGAGTATTTATATTCAAGGGTCCTCTGTTTGACCCTGGTCGCCTTCCACTGGAAGGGATGGGCGTTTTCGTTGTAGGCTTCGATGAAGCGGTCTATCGCCTGTCGCAGGGACCGTATCGATTTGAAGGCCCCGCCCCTCAAGGCCCCTTTCCAGAGAATGCTGAACCAGATTTCGATCTGGTTCATCCAGGAGGCGTGCGTGGGCGTGTAATGGAAATAGACGTTGGGGTGTCGGGGCAGCCATCGGTCGACCTTGGGCTTGTGGGTCCTGAGGTTGTCGAGGATGACGTGGATCTCCCGGTCGGGATGGGCCGCGACGATTCCGTTCATGAAGGTCAGAAACTGCCGTCTCTTGCGCCGCTTGTAGTGTCCGGCCTTGACCAGGCCGGTGGCCACGTTCAGGGCGGCGAACAAGGTGGTGGTTCCGTTGCGCCTGTATTCATGGTTGTAGCCGGTAATCGCCTTGCCGTTGGGCATCTTGATCCAGCCCTGGTTCCGGTCCAGAGCCTGTATCGCAGACTTCTCGTCCACGCACAGCACCAGGGCGTTCCGGGGCGGTTCCAGATACAGGCCCACGATGCTTGCGGCCTTGGCGGCGAAGTCCGGGTCCGTGCTCAGGCACCAGCTGTGGCGCCTGCTCAGGCTGATGCCCTGCTTGCGCATGGACCTGCCAGACGTAGTCGACGCCGATGCCCAGCTTCTGCGCGATCAAGGGGCCGGTCCAGTTCGCGTAGCCTGTGGGCGGCTCTTCGTCCAGGCAGGAGAGGATGCTTCGCACGGTCGCCTCGTTGTAGCGGGCCGGCTTGCCGGAACGAGGCTGATCCGAAAGACCGGCAAGACCCGCCTTATGAAAGCGCCGGCGCCATTTGCTCACCGTGGCTTCGCGGGTGTCCAACGTGCGGGCGATGTCCCGGCCGACCTGCCCGCGATAGGCCGCCAGGATGATCCGGGCGCGGAACGCCATGCGGTGCTCGGTCGTGCCGGAACGCGTCCAGCCCAGCAGTGTCTGATAGTCTTCATCGCTCAGTTCGATCGGGGGCGTCATGCGGCTCACAGGGGATCTCGTTGGTCGGTAATGAGTAAGGGTGAAGGGCAATGAGCACGAAGGTAACACATTACTCTTTATTTGTCAAGTAAGTACTAGTCAAGACGTATACTTTCCTCCACGGGGAACCGGTCCAAGTACTGGGTTAAGTCCTGGCCGGCAATGAAGGCGTCCAAGACATCAATATTCTGGTCCCAGTTCTGATAGATATTGTGCGCGTCAAAAACCACAATACCATCGCGATCTATCAGGAACGTTGCGGGAATACCGTACGTCTGGTCGGTGTACGAGCGATACTTCTGTTGCCCTACTCCACGAAAATCAAACATCGTATTCTCACCGAAAAACTCCAACGCCGCCGTGTTTATATCGGCATCGGAATGGAGTGTCGATGCTGCTAAATCCGCGAAGTACTTTCCCAACTGTTCCCCAGGACCATCGGGGAAATCATCGGGTGCGAGCGACAGGTCGTCGTGGTAGAACCCATTGATACCCACAAAGACGAACTCAATCTGCCCCTCGTACCGTTCGACCACGTCTAACGTGTTACCGATTGTCCATCTCCACGGCGGGCACCACCATGACCCGAAATTCAGATAGACAAGATCGCCCTCAAAATCCTTTAGGTTTACCGATTCGCCTTGTTTGTTGTACATAACAAAATTGGCTGCGTTGGTCCCGATTCGGGCACCTACTGGTAAAGGACTCGTAGGACCTATAGGTCCCGGTGGGCCTTGGGGACCTTCCGGGCCTGTCGGGCCTTCTGGGCCTTCTGGGCCTTCTGGGGCTGTAGGGCCAACTGGACCTGTCGGGCCTTCTGGGCCTGTAAGGCCAGCAGGACCTTGTTTTCCCTCGCATGCTACGAACAACATCAGAAACATTATAACCGCTACGTATCGCATGGTTAAACGCCATCCTTCCGGTTGTTGGAACTTCGCCATTGAACGCAAAACGTTAAACTTCAAAGTCCTACAGTCAGGATCTGACGTTGGTTCAGTCGCAACCCGACCAGGTTGTATCGCTTGTGTATAGGTCAATACTGTGAAGAGCCAAGCGATCAACCCTTTAGGCGGTTTTCAATGTTATTCTGCGACCAGGGCCGCTGATTTGATTACATATTAACTCTTTTCTAAAATGGGTGGCGTAAGTCATGGATAAATACCTACGGATTAACAAGTTATGACATAAGAGCGTCCATAACTGATTACTCTGTTTAAATATATGTAAATTAGAGTGACTGGTGTGTGAATTAAGCGATCTAATTAAAGAATATTGCACGAATTTTCCACGGGGAGTAATCATGTCGCCATGTAGGAGCGCCCTTGACCGGCCTCCTGAAGGCGTTCCATCTAGTCAGCGACCTTCTGAACAGGGGACGATCCGCGGCACCACACGGGAAGGATGAATTGATGAATATTAAGGACGAACTGAGCTGTGAGATCGAGTCGCTACGCGAGCGCATCTCGAGGCTGAGTGCGGCGAGCCTGCGCATCAGCGCGAGCCTGGATCTGGAGACCGTCCAGCACGAGGTTGTGGAGAGCGCCCGTGCGCTGACCGGTGCCCGATACGGCGCTATCGCCACCATAGACGAGTCCGGCCATCCCCAGGACTTCGTCACCTCCGGTCTCACGGACGAAGAGCACCGGCAACTGGTGGACTGGGCTGACGGGCCCAGTCTCTTCGAGCACTTCCGCGACCTTCCGGGAGCGTTGAGGCTTCCAGATGTGTCCGCCTACGTACGTTCGCTCGGCTTTGCCTCGGACCGGTTACCGTCCAGGACCTTCCAAGGCACGCCGATGCGTATTCACGGCCTGCACGTCGGCAACTTCTATCTCGTCGAAAAGGAGGGTGGCAATGAATTCACGAGCGAAGACGAGGAGGTCCTGGTACTTTTAGCCTCCCAGGCTGCGGCAGCCATTGCCAATGCCCGTACACACCGGGCTGAGCAGCGCTCCCGGGCTAACCTGGAAGCCCTGGTCGAAACTTCGCCGGTGGGCGTTGCGGTCTTCTATGCCGGGACCGGCCGTGTGAAGTCGCTCAATCTGGTGGCGAAGCGGATCGTGGAGAGCCTGCGCATGCCGGGTCGTCCCCCGGAGGCGTTGCCAGAAGTGATCACCTGTCGGCGCGCCGACGGACGCGAGATTGCACTGGACCAGTTGCCACTGTCGCATGTGCTGAGCCACACCGAGACGGTACGGGCCGAGGAGGTCGTGCTCTCGGTCCCCGATGGACGAAGCGTCACGACGCTGATCAACTCCACGCCGATTCACTCGGAGCACGGCACGGTCGTGTCCGTAGTGGTCACAATCCAGGACTTGGCGCCGCTTCAGGAACTTGAGAGGTTGCGGGCGGGAGTTCCTCGGCATGGTGAGCCATGAGCTGCGCGCCCCGCTCACCTCGATCAAGGGTTCGGCGACCACGCTATTGGAAGCCTCACCAGGGCTCGATCCGGCGGAGATGCGCGAGTTCTACCGCATCATCTCACGCAGGCCGATCACATGCGCGTCCTGATCAGCGACTTGCTGGATGCGGGCCGCATCAACACGGGCACGCTGTCGGTGGCGCCCGAGCCCTCCGATGTTGCTGTCCTGGTGGATCGGGCTCGGAGCACGTTCCAGAGCGGGGGCAGCAGACACATCATCCTGATCGACCTTGCGCTTGACCAGCCACGGGTTATGGCCGACCGTCAGCGCATCGAGCAGGTGTTGAACAACCTGTTCTCCAACGCCGCGTGGCACGCTCCGAAGTCCTCCCCCATCCGAGTCGCTGCCGTGTGCGATGGGGCGCACGTCGCAGTCTCTATCCGCGACGAAGGCAGGGGGGTGGCGCCTGACCGGCTCCCGTCTCTCTTTCGAAAGTATGCCGGTTTTGAGGGCAGCGACCGCGAGTCAGGGATCGCGGGATCGGGGCTCGGCCTAGCCATCTGCAAAGGGCTAGTCGAGGCCCACGGTGGACGTATCTGGGCCGAGAGCCCGGGCCTCGGTCAAGGCACATGCTTGACCTTCACGATCCCGGTAGCCGAAGAGTCCGGTCTAGCCCCTCGCGGAACAGGGCCGGATCGACCTGCAGAGTGGCGGAGAATCCCGCGAGCCAAAACGCATCCTCGTGGTAGACGACCCGCAGACGCTCCGCTACGTTCGCGACGCGCTCAAGGAAGCCGGTTACACCCCGATCTTGACCGGCGACCCTAGCGAGTTGTCGCGCATCATCCAGGCCGAGCAGCCAGATCTGGTCCTGCTGGACTTGCTGCTGCCCGACACAGACGGCATCGAGCTGATGGAAAGCGTGCCCGAAATGGCTGACTTACCGGTTATCTTCATCTCCGCCTACGGACGGGACGAGACCATCGCGCAGGCGTTCGAGACTGGAGCCGAAGACTATCTCGTCAAGCCCTTCTCGACGACCGAACTCGTGGCGCGGATCCGGGCGGTCCTACGCAGGCAGGCCGATCCCAATCCATTCGTTCTGGGAGATCTAACCATCCACTACGACCGGCGCCTGGTGAACGTAGCCGGCATCCGAGTCGAACTTACGGCCACCGAGTACGAGTTGCTGCGCGTACTCTCGCTCAACGCAGGTCGGGTGTCGCCCTACGTAACCCTGATGCGCCAAGTCTGGGGCACGCGCGCATACGCCAACCCGAAGCTTGTGCGTGCTTTCGTAAAGAAGCTCCGCCACAAGCTCGGTGACGATGCGAGCAATCCCAGCTACATCTATAAGGAGCGCGGCATTGGCTATCGTATAGATCAGCCGAGCGAATCGTAGACGTCTTCCTCCTCCCGTCTAGGCGAGCAGGGAAGGACGGCTCCGTGGCTACTGCTCGACGCTGGAAATCGGGCCGTGGATCGGCGGCGCCACGAACCCGGTCTGACCCTACCAATTCGCGTCCGCTTGCTGATCGTTCTGTGCGCTCTGATTGACGGCCTAGTTTAGTATGGAGCCGGAGTGTATGAAGAGCAGGAAAAGAAGGTCGGCGGGAAGAGAACTGGGTGAATGGGGCTTAGAAATCCTCGAAGCCAGACGCGAAGTCAAGGAGCATTTGGCGGACGTCGCACAACGGGACGTACCTCACGAACTGAGAAAACGGTATTGACATAGCGAACCGCTGACCTGGTCAAGACCATGCAGGGGTTGAACCGCCACGCGACTGCGATAGAACCAGCGGACGAATCGCAATGTCAAGCAAGACAGATTGGGACAGTCCTCATTGCTCCAAATCCCCTGCGCGACCTGTCATCTCCCTATACGTGAATCCTTGCCCCCCGGCGATCAGTGGCTCTCGCCGCCCACCAGGTTGTTCGCCACGTGGACCGGACGATACAGCGTCTGGCGCAAGGGTGGCATGGCAGCGAGAAGATCGGGATGCGGATCCCAATTGTGCCACTTGCTGTTTACTGTGTTGTAACAGCTGAAAATGGCTATGCGCGGGTAATTCGCATCGATCCACGGTCTTCCGCTGTGCGTCAGGGCCTCGGTAAAGAACATCAACGAACCCGGCGAACAGGAATAGGAGTTCCAGATGGGCGAGTCAGGGGACTGGATGGAGGACGGCGCCGGAAATACCGCCTTGTGGCTGCCGGATACCAGCAGCGTTCCGTTTCCCTCTGTCACGGGGTTCAACTCCCACACCACCCGGGTCAGTGCGGAATTCGCCTTGCCCGGGATACAGCGATAGAGATGGGAATCTCCGGGGAAGCGCAGCATGCCGTTGCCGTTGTGGGGGCCGAACGCGCCGTCTCCGGCGGTCCGGTAGAACAGACTGGCCGATTCCTGCCTGAAACCGTAGCAGCTCTGGCTGGACAGACCGGGATAGGCCAGAAACTCGTTCATGAATCCCACCACCAGCGGGTGATCCGTCAGACGCTGCAACGGACCGCCGAGCGCAGATCGATCGGCCTCGGGTATGGACTCCGGACCATGCTGCAACTGCTCGCAAAACGCTCTCATTTCCGCGCATTCGGCCTCGGACAGCACGCCCGGCATCAAGAGCCAGCCATCCTTGTCGAACAGATACTTCTGCTCATCCGTTGGCGGCACCACCGCCTCGCCCTCGGAATTGATCCTGGGCAGATCCGCCTGGGCCTCATCCAGGCGCGCACCCAGGTTCTTGTCTATGATAAAAGCCCCGTTGGACGACATAGGCTATCCTCCCGCTGAAGTAGTTTGTTCCGAGCCATCGGTTTCAAGACTGTTCTCTATCCGCATCAACGGCGCCGAATTCGATCCCCTGGGCGAGCGGAAGATCGGTCGACCAGTTGATGGTGTTGGTCTGTCGCCGCATGTAGGCTTTCCACGCGTCCGAACCGGACTCGCGGCCGCCTCCCGTCTCCTTCTCGCCGCCGAAAGCTCCGCCGATCTCTGCGCCCGACGTTCCGATATTCACATTCGCTATTCCGCAGTCCGAACCTGTGGCGGAAAGGAATCGCTCCGCCTGGCGCAGGCTGTCGGTAAAGATGGCGCTCGACAGGCCCTGGGGCACGTCGTTATGGAGGGACAGGGCCTCGTCAATGGATTCATATTCAAGGATATACAGAATAGGCGCGAAAGTCTCCTTTTTCACGATATCCGTCTGGGTGGGCATGCGGATGATCGTCGGTTCGACGAAGTTGGGTCCGATTTCCGGACGCCGGTGACCGCCGGTGACCACCTCGCCGCCCTCTGCCTTCGCCTGCTCGATGGCGTTCATCATGTCGTCGACCGCATCGGTCGTTACCAGCGGCCCCATGAGGGTGGCGTCGTCGACCGGATCTCCCATCGGCACCTGTCCGTAAGCGTTGGCCAGTCTCTCAATCAGCGCCGGCGTCAGGCTCTTGTGCCCGATGACGCGGCGAGTGGACGTGCATCGCTGTCCCGCCGTCCCCACGGCCCCGAACACAATGCCGGGAATGGCCAGTTCCAGGTCGGCGTTTTCGGTGACTATGATCGCATTGTTGCCGCCCAGTTCCAGTATGGTTCGACCAAACCTGGACGCGACCCGCGTGGCCACGGTCCTGCCCGTAGCGCTCGATCCGGTAAAGGAAACGAGGGGCATACGGTCATCATCGAGCATGAGATTGCCCACGTCGCTGCCGCGGCCGATGGCCAGGTTGAAAACGCCGTCCACGCCATGATCGGCCATTACCCGGTTGCACAGGTGCTGCGTGGCCACGGCCGTAAGCGGCGTCTGCCCGCTCGGCTTCCATACCGTAACGTCGCCGCATACCGAGGCGAGGGCGGCGTTCCACGACCAGACTGCGACGGGGAAATTAAAGGCGGTGATGATGCCGATGACCCCCATAGGATGCCACTGTTCGCACATACGGTGACTCGGCCGTTCGCTCGCGATCGTCAGTCCGTACAGCTGTCGGGAAAGGCCGACGGCGAAATCGCAGATATCGATCATCTCCTGGACTTCCCCCATACCTTCCACGCGGATCTTACCCATCTCCAGGGAAACGAGTTCGCCCAGCGGTTCCTTGTACTCCCTCAGGACATTGCCCAGGTCCCTTACCATATCTCCACGCTTCGGCGCAGGGATCATCCGCCAGGCATCGAAGGTGCCGCGAGCATGGTCGATCACCCGGTCGTAGACCTCGGGCGTCGCCTGCCGCACGCCCGCGATCGGTTCGTTGGTCGTCGGGTTGTACGAGGTCAGGATAGGACCCTCGCCGTGTATCCAGCCATCGTATCCCGTGCAGGCCCCTGCGTTCAACGCTTCGATATTCAGTTTTTGTAGCAATGCCTTCAATCTTCACCTCGTTTTGGTATCGGATGTTGATATTTCATTCAGGACTATGTCCGTTCGTCGCACTGTTCCGCTGTTCATGAAACTATATAAAATCTTCCGCATCCCTTTCCAATCGTCTGATCTTCAGCATATACGCCGTGACGCGCTGGTCCGTTTCCAGGTCGTAACGGTAATCCAGCCCGCTGGCGATCCCCTGGGCAAGGCGTCTGAACAACCGGGCCGAGTTGAAGAGCGCATCCCAGTTCTCTTGTTCATGCGCTCCGGAGAACGTTTTCTCGATTTCCTCCCAGGTTTCCGGGTCCAGGTACCGTTTGAACCAGCGACCGTGTTTATTGGTAGTGACCGCCCAGGCGCGTTGCATCCCAATATACCACTCGATCACCTTTTCGAGGTATTTGAAGTGGAGATTGCCATTCATGTACTTTGCCCAGTAAAGTTCGTCGCGCCACAGGCTTTTGGCAACATACGTAATATCCCACCAGAATTCATCGATCAATTCACTGAACTGTTCCTCGGACGGTTTTTTGACATGAAATGTTTTATGGAAAGTCCGGATGGGGTTCCTAACCCTGTGGTCTTTGTCGATCAGTATCCTGTAGGGCTCGGTAGGACCATTGTATTTATCCATGCAATCCGCTTTTGCGATTCCCCAGTCGATCCGGACACCATCTTCATAAATTACCATGCGGAACACTTCGCCTTCATCGGTCCACGTCGGCCTGGCGGGCCATCGTGTCATCACGGCGCCGAAAGTTTTGAGCCAGTCATCGCTCTTGCCGAACGGCTCCTGGTCCGTCACGTACAACACCACGTCGTAGTCCGACAGCAGGTCCACGACCCCGTCATCGTCAACACGGGAACTGGTCAATACCATGCCGCGTATCTGATCGTTACCTTCAGCCCAGGATCGTAGTTCATGAAGCATCTCCTCTTCCCGTCGCATGGAATTCTCCCTTGTCCCTGTAACGATCGGAGTACGCCGTCGGACAACCGGCATCCTATCCGTTGCGCATTTCCTGTCTTGATTTCCGGATGTAGATTCACCGTCCAGCCCGTCAACCGGTCTCGATCCGGACTTCCGTCACCCGGGGTGTGCTGCCCCCGTTTGCAGCGCCGAGCGCCAGCCGGTACTGTACCCAGGGTCCCGTGAAGGAAACCGACACCTTTTGAGGTTCTTCGTACCAGGAATTCTCCCCGGTGAACCCGTACCAGGTGGAACGGTCCAGCGCTTCCTCCGAATCCGCCCACCTGATCTGGGCGTGCACCCAGGTTCCGGGTCCGTATTCCGCTTCCCATTCGATGCCGGTCACGGACGAGCCCCTGGGAAGAAGATAAGGCGCGGAGGTATAGTATTCTTCCGGACCCGCATCCAGTATATTGCCCGTCTGTACCGCGGTCATGCCATGGGGGCCGGTCGTCGGCAGCCGGGTCACCCGCCGGGCATCGAACCCGTCCGGACCGTTCCACCAGACGGCGGAATGGCCGACGTGATCTCCCTCGACCTTGTGATAGGCGACGGCGAGGTCGACGTGGCCGTCCCCATCGAAATCGGCGGCCACGCATCCCGATGCGGAATGGGTGAACAGCCGGGTACGGTCGGCGGCGGAGAAACCGCGACCGGAGCGGTTCCAGTAAATGTAGGAATCGATATCCCGCACGCGGTTGTCGTGGTAGGAACAGATGAAAAGGTCGAGCAGTCCGTCCCTATTGAAATCCATTACCGACATGGCGTTCACCGCGTTTGATGGCAACAGGGTGCGCCGGTCCTCCCGCAGGCCATCCGGACCGTTCCAGTAGATGTGCACGAAGGAATCGTGGGGAGCTCCGTGTGACGGTTCGTGTCCGCCGATGATCAAGTCGGGGTACCCATTCCCATTGAGGTCCGCCGCACGGGCGCACGCGCCGTGCCAGACGGAAAGCGCCTGGCACCTTTCCATGCTGAATCCTTCCGGCCCGCCCCAGAGGATGAAACTGTAATCATCGGCGATCTGCGGCACGACCAGGTCGAGCCAGCCGTCGCCGTCAAGGTCGACAAGAAAAATCCAGCGCGGATCCCGGTAGACGACACCTTCGTATTCGAGGCGGATGCGCTCGGCGTTTTTTACGTCGAACCCGTCCCGGTCTCCGTAGAAGATAACGATATCCGGATTGTCGAATCCACAGAAGGCGAGATCAAGATATCCGTCCCGGTTGAGATCCGCGCAACAGACCCCGTGGGCGCGGACGGTCGGCAGACTAACGTCCGGTTCGCTTCCGAACCGACCCGATTCGTTGAGGTAAACGTAGGATCCCGGATCCTGATTAACCGAATTCTCGGACGCGTTGGCCAGAACCAGGTCCGGGTACCCGTCATCGTTCACGTCACAGCGGAGCGCTTCGACCGTGCCCCACCCCGGCACCTCCTGCCGACGTTCCGGCGCGAAACCGTCAGGACCGCCGTGATAAACGTAGACGGGAATACCTCCCGTGAGGTTCCTGCTGAACTGGTTGATGAAAATCGCCTGCGGATTGGACTCGCCCGTGGACCGGGCCAGCAGGACCCGCCTGGCGTCATGGGTCTCAAGGGCGATCGGTGCTGACAGTCCTTCTTTGGACCAGCGATACACCAGGGATTCCGATGTATAGCTTTCCGGCGTATGGGTCTGACAGATCACGATTTCGAGCCGTCCGTCGCCATCCAGGTCGCCGACGACCGTGTCACAGGCGTAGTGACCGGGGATCGGGGTGCGGCACTGGTCACTATACCCTTCTTCACCGTCATGGTACAACCACGAACACTCCTCCCCGTCGTGCCGGTCCCGGCAGGCCACCACCAGGTCGGATCGACCGTCGCCGTCCAGGTCGCCCGCGGCTATGGCCAGCGCATTGCGGCAGGACAGTCGCACCGGCGCCCCCGCTTCCCGCCTGGCATTGAACGGCACCAGGAATACGGCGACGGTCCGGGCAACGAATACATGGGGCGTGCCATGGATTCGGACGACGGATACCAGTGGAACGGCGGGATCGACCTCTTCGGGATAGCCGCCGTAGTCCGGAACCGGGGTTTCTGAAGGGTCCGTATCTATGGGAACCTTCGAAAACCTATCCGGGTTTAACCCATCAGGCCCGCCCCAGTATACGCACACCCTCCCGGGCGTGGTGCGAACGACGAGGTCGGCGTAACCATCGCCGTCCAGATCGTCAGACACAACCTGGTTGGCCTTGATATCCAGGTCCTGGTATCCCTTGGCCTCGAATCCCAACGCGGTCTGGTAGAACAGCCGCAGTATGCCGTCAGAAACGAAGGCCAGGTCTGGTCTTCCGTCCCCGTCGAAGTCACCGACGGCGACCGAAGTGCAATAGGGAGCCGGCAGGTACTGTACCCGCCGTTCGCCGAGTCCGTCCGCACCGCCGAAGTAGAGGAACGCGTTGAGGTCCCGCCGGATCCCGTTGTAGAACATGCCGACGACCAGTTCGTCGTATCCATCTCCGTTGAGATCGGCGACGGCGCCGGTTCTTCCACCGTCGGAAGGGAGGAACCGGGGTGTAGCTTGGCCGAGTACATCATGGTACACGGTGACGGGAGGTTTTTCGCCGTGGTTCTGGCTGTTACAGAAGACCAGGTCTACGTGGCCGTCCCGGTCCAGGTCGAACTGGTGAATACGCTGCAGCACGCCCGCCCGGGATACGTAGAGATTCTGCCCGCCATTGCCGAAGGAACCCCGGCGGAAAGCCTCAAATCCCCTGGTGATCCATGGTGAAGAACCTGGCCTGAATGGATGGGATGACATGCCCGTAACCATAACTCCGGGGGAGGGACAAATCAACCCATTTGTACCGTCTACGGGTCGAACAGATTCAGTGTCGTCCGTGTTCCTTCGGAGGGGGCTTCCACCATAGTCTCAAGGATTTTGAGGATGTCGCGGGCCACGGGAGTTCGCCGGAATACATACACCTCGCCGGGTATCCCGGTCGATGTTTCTTCATCCACGGCAAGCTCCGCGGAAATCGCCAGGATCAAGTTGGGGGGACCGTACCGGCTGAGCAGGTCCAGGCGCGTACGCACCCCGCCGGAACGCCAGTAACCGAGGAAATCCAGGTATACTTTCATACCGGTGGGTGGATGGGTGAAAACATAGTCGGGAACAAGAACACCATGGCCGCCAAGGTCGACGATTTCCGACCCGGTTTCCATGCGCCATGCCGTATTCATCCGGGCGAACCGATCTTCGAGCCAGACCACCTCTTCGGGTACCCACTGCCCCGTGGAAGGACCGATCGGCTTGAGGCCTTTGTCGGGTGTCAAACGGAACACCCCCTCCCGCCGCCTGGCTCCCCAGGTTATGGAAGCGACGATGCTCCACTTTCCGCAGCGCAGGACCGCGGGTAGAAACTGGGCGATCTGCAGACCGTAACGCTGGGACGACTTGAAGAGCGACATGGGGCCGTCTATGTGTATGTGGTATTCCCCGGGGGCCGTCTGTTGGATCTCGTGCAGGAGCCGGAAGAACTTCATCTTCCGGAAGAGGTCCCGGTACCGGGCCGGGCTTTCCCCTTCGATGTACAGGTCCAGCCCGGATGCCCGCAGAAGGACGGCCTGCGCCAAGGCGACGTTATACCTGCTTAAAAGCCACGAGGGCGTGGTGGGTTTGAAAGACTCCAACCGCTCGGCTTCCTTGAGATCGCCATAGAAGGCCCCATCAGCTTCCTCCGCTTCTATCGAAACCGATTTCGCCGCGTCGGCCAGAATGGCTTGCCGGTCGATGCGGACCTGGTCCGTGTTCCGGTACGCCGCGGCCGCGCCTTCAAATATCCTCCTCCGCAGTGCCACCGGGTCGACAGGCGACGCAGAAGCGAACGTGCAGCGGTCCTTCAGCAATTTGCTCAGCCCACGGTGAAACAGAAAGTCCGTCCCGGCACCCGTCGTATCCGTCAGTTCTTCGTCGAGTTCCTGCCGCGTTCCGCCTTCATGGCTTTCGAAGACGCGGATCAGCGTTTCGGCAACGCCCAGGTGATCCTGGTCCTGCTCATCGATGTAGGGAAGATGGATCTGACCTTTGCGAAACCGAACGCGCAGGAGGTCACCGGTCAGCATGTTTCCCCCTTCCTGCCGGGATCTTTTCGGTAGGCGCTATGCTGCCTCCGCCGGGAACTCGCGTATTCCTCGCCCGTCTGTTCGGCCACGAGTTCATAGAGAATCGCGTGTTTACCCTCCACGCGCCGGAGGATACGGCCGAGACGCTGTACGTGCTCCCTTACGCTGCCGGAACCGGACAGTACCACGGCCACATTGGCTTCGGGGACGTCCACGCCTTCGTTCAGTACGCGGGAGGTGACCAGGAAGGGGTATTCCCCGGCGTTGAACGCCGCCAGTAATTCCTGGCGCTCCTTAACCTTCGTCTGGTGCGTGATGGCGGGAATGAGGAACCGGCGCGAGATCCGGTATACCGTTTCGTTATCGCTGGTGAAAATGAGCATGTGATCGCGGCGGTGCTGCCGAATCAGCCGTTCCAGCACGCGCAGCTTGGCCTGCGAACCCTGGGCGATCGCCTTCTGGGTCCGGTAGGCCGTGAAAGCCCGGCGGCCGTCTTCGCTGCGGGATGTCACCGCCAGGAAACGGACCCACCCGCTGGGGCCGGACAGCGATATCCGGTTCCTGTCCAGAAAAGCGCGGTAGATATTCCTCGCCTCCTGGTACTCCGTCCGCTCTTCTTGAGAAAGACGCACACTGATTTTTATGGTTTCGTAACCGGACAGGTATTCCCCGCTCAGTGACCGGATCTCCTGTCGGTATACCGTCTCGCCAATCGCATCCTTCAACAGGTGTTCCGCCCCGTCTTCCCGCTCGAGCGTGGCGGTCAACCCGAGCCGATAAGGCGCCAGCGATAGGTCCGCCGTCATCAGGTAGGAGGGTCCGGGCAGGTGGTGGCATTCGTCGAAAATAACCAGTCCGTACAGATGGCCGAGCCGCTCCATGTGCAGGTAAGCGGAATCGTAGGTGGTCACGGTGACCGGTTCGATGTCGTAGTAGCCCCCGCCGATCAGGCCCACTTCGGTGTCGAACTGGCTGGAAATCACGCCGTACCACTGTTGCATCAGGTCGATGGTCGGGACGATCACCAGCGTGTTGCGCTGGACGCGTGCCATGGACATCAGGGCGACGAAAGTCTTGCCCGCTCCGGTCGGCAGCACGACAACGCCGCGGCCGCCGGCATTCCACCAGGCGTCGACGGCCTCCTGCTGGTAGGGAAAGGGGGACCGGTCCGATTGGAAAGACAGGTCCAGTTTCTCGTAGGATCGGGCGTCGTCCCGGTAAGGAAGGCCCCGGTCGGTGAGCAGCGTGATGATCTCACGATAATGCCGCGCCGGAGCGCGGTACAGCGCCACCCGTTGATCGAACGCGCAGCCAGGCAGCGCCAGCTCGTCCACCTGGTCTCGATTGCCGTGCACCAAGATGGTCCCGCGGTCGAATTCGAGTCTGAGCATTTGGTCAGGGCCTTGCGTGCATGCGGCAGTTCGCACGGACGGGTCGTTCCTGTTTGCGTACTGATATTCCGGTCTAGTCCTGGTCTTCAAACACCTCGTCACGCCGGGTAGCAAGCACGATTTTCAACGCATCGATGAACCGGTCGATATCCTCGTAGCTGTCATAAAAGTGCGTGGAAATACGGAAGACGGACTGGTCGCCGGCATGGGTGGCGGCGATCTGAATGCGATACTCTTCCCACATGAGCTGCACGATTTTGTGAAGATTGCAGGCGTCGATGGTGAAGGAGGTCAGAAACCCCGACATCTCGGGTCCCGGGGGTACGGTCATGCGCGCGCCGTCTATCTCTTCCACGACCAGATCGCGAAGGTATCGGGCCAAACCGAGGCAATAGGGACGGATCCTGTCTTCCCATCCGATATCCAGTTGAAAATCGATGGCCTTACCCAGACCGGCGAAATGGGTGACGTCGCGGGTCCCCGTCACGTCGAACCGGCTTGCGTGGCCGTAGGGCGCGGTATTGTAACCCAGGATCGGCGCCGGCAACGAGCTCAGATACGGATCCGCTACATAAACGATTCCTGTACCTTTGGGAGCCAGCAGCCACTTGTGCGTGCTGCTCGCGTAGAAATCGCATCCGAAGGCTTCCAAGTCGACCGGTACCATGCCGACCGCGTGAGCGCCGTCCACCACGGCAATGGCGCCGTGGTCATGGGCCAGGGCGGTCAGTTCGCTGACAGGCGCCACCAGACCGGTGGTACAGTAGACGTGGGAGAATACCATCACCTGGGTCCTGGGAGTGATATGGGCGGCGAAGGCGTCGACGATCTCCCCCGACGTTTCGGGAGGCGTAGGAAGCGGAAACTTGCGGATCAGGACGTGCTGTGTCCTCGCCATGTGTTCCCACATACGCTGGACCGAGGGGTATTCCTGGTCGCTCATCAACACCTCGCCACCGGGCTGCAAGGGCAGCCCACGGGCGGAAACGTTCATGCCCATCGTGGTGTTGAGCACCAGGGCCACGTTCTTCGCTGAAGCCCCGGTGAACCGGGCGACCTTTTCGCGGGCCGCCTCGACCAGGGGTCCCATGAGCCTGTCGCCAGGGGCGTGCAGCGGATTCATCTCCACCTGGCGCAACCACTCGATCACTTGCTCGATCACTGGTCTCGCGGATGGTCCTACCGAACCGCCCTGCAGGAACGTAACGCCGTCCTCGAGGTAGAACTGGCGGCGGATATCCGCCCAGAATGTCCTCTCTTCATCGGTTATGGGTTTGTTACGCGCAACCATGTGGCGAATGCCTCCTGTAATCGGGTCATCCAGTCTCGAACTTCACGTGTCCTGTCATGCATGGAATGTGGAGGCGATCGCCCCAATGTCAAGCGGTTTAGCGGCTTAACGCCCGTTGTATCCCGTGCGGAGAATGGAGGACCGACCTTGACAGAAGTCCCGGTAGGATTAAGTTATGAAACCCCTCTCGTCCGTGTCGCACATCGGGTTTCGAGGTTTCCAGGAGCAAGAATCCATGTCCCGCCCCAACGTCATATTCATCATAGCGGACCAGATGCGAGGCGACTGTCTGGGGTGCGACGGGCATCCGGTGGTGGAAACGCCTAATCTCGATCATTTGGCCGCCCGGGGCACGAGATTTCCCCATGCTTACACCGCGGTCCCTTCCTGCATTCCTGCGCGTTCGACCGTGATGACCGGCATGGACCAGTGGCATACGGGCGTCCTCGGCATGGGCCGGGGGCAGGGACCGATCCCCAGCGACTTCCCGCATACCCTGGCCGGCACGCTTTCGGATGCCGGGTATGCCACTCACCTGGTCGGCAAGGGCCACTTCACGCCGCAACGCGCTGACATGGGATTTCAGTCGGCTGAACTAGACGAATCCGGTCGCATCATCGCGCAGGGTCTAAGGGACGAGTACCGCCAGTGGTTCGACCGGGAGAAGAAGCGGGATATTACGCCGGACGATCACGGGGTCAACTGGAATTCGTGGATCGGGCGTCCCTGGCATACGGAGGAGTATCTCCATCCAACCGCCTGGACCATGAGCCGGGCGATCCATTTCATCGCGCGGCGGGATCGATCGAAACCGTTCTTCCTCAACGTCAGCTTCGCCCGCCCCCATTCACCGTACGTGCCGCCCGGATGGTACTTCAACCTGTACCATGACCGGGAAACTCCGCCCCCATATATCGGCGACTGGGCGGACATGCACGATGTACCCTTTGACGCCATGGACGTCAACGCGTGGAGGGGCAGGCAATCGGCTCAGCGCATACATCGCGGAAGGTCCGGGTATTACGGGGAGATCTCGTTCATCGACATGCAGATCGGCCGCCTCAAGAACTGGATGGAACGGCATGAACCGGAGACGTGGAGTAACACCTGGGTCATCTTCACTTCCGACCACGGCGACATGGTCGGCGATCACCACCTGTGGCGCAAGACGTACGCCTACGAGGGGAGCGCAAGGATACCGCTGATTATCTGCCCGCCGGCCGCCTGGGAAGAACAGGTGAAATCGCCCGTCGCCGGCGGCGTGACCGAACTCCGGGACATCATGCCGACCATACTGGACGCAGTGGGGTTGGACGTGCCGCCCACGGTGACGGGAAGCAGCCTCCTTCCGCTGGTTCAGGGCAACTCCGACGGCTGGAGATCCCATATTCACGGCGAGCACTGCTGGTGCTACGCCCCCGAGCAGGAAATGCAATACGTGACGGACGGCCATCGGAAGTTCATCTGGCTGCCGCGTATTGATCAGAAACAGTTCTTCGACCTGGACGAGGATCCTGGCGAGTGCCGCAACCTGGTGGGCGCTCCGGCGTATGGAAAGGAAATGGAAAAGTGGGAAGGCTATCTGGTGTCGGAACTTGTTGCCCGGGACTGCGGATGGGTGGTGAACGGCAGGCTGCGCTGCCCGGCTGAACCGCTGGTTTCACCCTACAGGGACGCGCGGTACAGGGGATAGCCGCACAGGACGGCAGGGCCGTAATCGATTGCCCAATCGTCCTTGACGGGGCCCATGCAATACCATACACAATATACAGTCGTTGCGGCGGTGTAAATCTCTATTGGTTCGACTCAAGCCTTGTCGAACTACTTGATGAAACACGGAAAACCCGATACCTGTCGATGCCCGTCATGGGCACCTAAAAAAGGATTAGGCATTTTGGACGAGATCGGAACACGCAAGTCGGACCTGGATACCCCGGTGCTCTGGGTGGACCTGGACCGTCTCGAGAACAATATCCGTATCGTGGGGCAACGCCTGAAGGACGCCGGCGTGTCGTGGAGGCCGCATATCAAGGGCGTCAAGATACCGGCCATTGCCCACCGGCTGCTGAAGGCCGGCGCGATCGGTGTGACATGCGCCAAGCTCGGCGAGGCCGAGGTCATGGTTTCGGGAGGCATCGGGGATATCCTGATCGCCAACCAGGTGGTGGGACCGCAAAAGTATACCCGGTTGGCCCATCTCTGCAGGCAGGCGGACATCAAGGTCGCCGTCGACAGCGATGCTACACTGGAGGACCTGGGTCGTACCGCGACCGCGACAGGCGTGGAAATCGGCGTGCTTATCGAATTGAACACGGGCATGGAGCGCGCAGGAGTCCATCCCGGGGAAGCGGTCGTGGAACTTGCCCGCAAAGTCCATCAGACCCCCGGATTACGGTTCCGAGGCATCATGGCATGGGAGGGCCATGCCTGCGTCGATGAAGAAGCCGACTGGAAACACGGAGAGATCAAGCGAGCCGTGGGACAACTCGTGGACTCTGCGGAACGGTGCCGGACCGCGGGACTGCCGTGCGATATCGTGAGCGGCGGGGGAAGCGGAACGCTGACGGTAACCCCCGACCTGAAGGGGATCACCGAAATCCAGGCGGGAGGCGCGATCTTCAATGACGTGATGTACACCCTGTGGGGTGTTCGAACCGATCCGGCCCTGTACGTGCATGTGACGGTCACCAGCCGTCCCGAACCGGACCGCCTGATCGTGGACGCCGGCTTCAAGACGGTGCCCGCATGGTTCGGCATGCCCATGCCGGTAGGCGTAAGCGATGTGAAGAGCGTGGGCATGTCCGCGGAGCACGGTACCGTTACCTTCAACAGGCCGAATCACGATATCGCCGTCGGTGACAAGCTCGATCTCATGGTGGCTTACACCGATGTCACCCTGTTCCTCCACGATCACCTGTACGGAGTCCGCAACGGAGTCGTCGAAACCGTGTGGCCGATCGTCGGTCGCGGCAGGCTGCGCTGATTCGAACCGGCCGGCCGACCGGATCATCAGTACGGGAAACGCATTCAGCATGACTGTCCATTCAAAATACGCTTCGCTCACCCGATCCGGCTTCGGGTCCGAAATCGGGGACATGGCCCTCGCGCGGCTGGATGAAGCCATGGTCGACGATGCACTGAACGCGTTTCATGAAGCGGGGGGATTGATCGTCATACGCAACCAGAGCCATATCGATCCCGCCCATTTGCGCCGGTTCGTGAGCCGGTTCGGAACGCCGGAGGGCAACGAGAAGTACGATCCGGGTTTCCTGGTTCCGGGGTATCCCGACATACTGCGCATCGGCAACGCAAAAGAAAACGGCAGGTATACGGCGCTCTTCATCCAGGCGGACCCGCCTCCGCTGCTGTGGCACATGGACGACTCCTTCCGCCATCCCCAACCGATCGGGTCCTGCCTGTTCTGCGTCCGCACGCCCCCCGAGGGCGGGGAGACCGGCTTTGCGGGGATGACCGCGGCCTATGACTCTCTGCCGGACGATGTGAAACACCATATAGAATCCATCCGGACCGTCCATTCCTACAACCATCTCAACGAACTGCTCCGCAGAAAGAATCCACACCGGCCTCCACTTAGCGAAGCACTCCATGAGCAGTTTCCACCGATCGTCCGCCCACTGGTCGCCACGCATCCGGAGACCAACCGGAAATCCCTATACCTTCCCCTCTGTCATATTGAATCCGTGGAAGGCATGGACGAAACGGAGGGCGAGGCGCTGCTGAACAGCCTCCAGGCCCACGCGACGGGAAAAGACTACACCTATATGCACAGGTGGCGTCCAGGCGACCTGGTGATCTGGGACAACCGGTGTACGCTGCACGCCCCCACGCCCTTTAACGACACGCGTTACGAACGGCTCATGTACCGGTTGACCTTTGGCGGTCGACAGATCGCCGGCTTCTGATCGGTCGCGGTCCGCTCGATACTGTTTTCGGACTCCGAAACCAGGGAACACCCATGTTGGCACGAAAAGTACCCTACCGCCAGTGGGGACGGGATCTGGACGCCCAATCGGTTCAGCAGATGGAACGGGCGTGCGCGCTTCCCGTGGCCGTCGCCGGCGCGTTGATGCCGGACGCCCATGTGGGATATGGACTGCCCATCGGCGGTGTACTGGCCACCGACAACGCGGTCATTCCATACGCCGTGGGGGTCGATATCGCCTGCCGGATGAAGCTGTCCGTCCTGGACATGCCATTAACCTTGATGCAGACCGACCGGGGAAAGGACCGGCTGAGAAAGGCCATCTCCGACGAGACGCGCTTCGGTGTTGGAGCCAGTTTCAAGAAACGCCGTAATCACCCGGTCCTCGACCGGAAATGGTCCGTATCTCCCGTGACCCGGAAAGCCAGGGACAAGGCATGGAGCCAGTTGGGCACGAGCGGGAGCGGAAACCATTTCGTCGAGTTCGGGGAGTTGACCCTGCACGAACCGCTGAAAGGACTGAATGCCGGCACCTACCTGGCTCTGCTTTCCCACAGCGGAAGCCGCGGGACCGGCGCCATGGTCGCATCGCATTACAGCCGGCTGGCCATGTCCATGCACCCCGAACTGCCCAGGGAACAACGTCACCTGGCCTGGCTGGACCTGGAC
Organism: bacterium; assembly: GCA_965225915.1. Classification (GTDB taxonomy): domain Bacteria; phylum JAAXHH01; class JAAXHH01; order JAAXHH01; family JAAXHH01; genus JAAXHH01. The sequence continues at coordinate 1,967,578 of OZ245326.1, read as the reverse complement.
TCCGATCCAGGGCCGGAATACTGGTCGGCCATGGAGCTCATGGGCCATTACGCGGCGGCCAACCACGCATGCATACACCGGCACATGACCCGAAACCTGGGTGCGGAGGTCCTGCTGGACCTGGAAAACCACCACAATTTCGCCTGGCGGGAAAGGATCTCCATCGCCGGCCAGAGTCCGGACCGGGAAGTGGTGGTGCACCGAAAGGGCGCCACGCCGGCCGGCCGGGGCGTCCTGGGGATTATTCCCGGCTCGATGGCTAGTCCGGCCTTCGTGGTGCGCGGCAAGGGCAACCGGGACGCCATGAATTCAGCCGCTCACGGAGCAGGGCGCGTGATGAGTCGAAAGAGGGCGATGCGCAGTCTGAACTGGCAAGACGCCAACCGGATGCTCCGGGAAAGAGGAGTCACCCTCATCTCCGCCGGTCTCGATGAGGTCCCCTTCGTTTACAAGAACATCGAAGAGGTCATGGCCGCGCAGACCGACCTGGTGGACATCGTGGCCCGTTTCGACCCCAGGCTCGTCAAGATGGCACCCGGCGGCGAGCGGCCCGAGGATTGAACACCATGAAAATCACTAGTGTCGAGGCCTTTGCTGTACGAATCCCGCGGGACAGCGGCTTCGGGGAACCCAACAGGACTCCCGTGTACGCCATACCAGATGGAAGACGCTCCATCAAGTCAAATATGCACGAAACCCTGGTCGTGCGTATAACTACGGACGAAGGACTGGCCGGTTACGGCGAGGGACAGAGTCCCGTATCCCCTGAAACACCACGGACCATAGTGGAAACTCTGTGCCGGCCCGTGCTGATCGGCGCGGATCCATTCGATGTAGAATACCTGTGGCAGCGTCTTTTCGACGCCATGCGCGAGCGGGGCCACCCGACCGGGTTCTACGTGGATGCACTGGCCGCGTGCGACATTGCGTTGTGGGATCTGAAAGGCAAGGCGACGGGCAAACCCGTGCACAAACTGCTGGGCGGCCGGTTCAGGGACCGGATCGCGCTCTACGCGGGTTGCGCAGGCCGGGATCCCGCAACCGCGGCGGACCGGGCGGAATCACTTGTCGCCGCGGGCTACCGGGGACTTAAACTTTCGCCTGCGCGTGACCGTGGAGAGACCTGCGCCATCGTTGCGGCGGTACGCGACCGCGTCGGCCCGGATATCGCCGTCATGGTGGACCTGCACACCGAGTTCGACGTGGCCGAAGCGATCAGATTGGGCCGTGATCTTGAATCGCTGGACGTCTTCTGGCTGGAGGCGCCCACGGTTCCCGAGGACTTACAGGGTCACGCGGCCGTGACAAGGGCGCTCAACATGCACGTGGCCAATGGCGAGTGGTATCGGAACCGTTACGAGATGAAAGAGGCTTTCGAAAAGCGGACCTGCGACGTGGTGATGCCGGATATCGGTCGAACGGGCCTGACAGAAGGCAAACGCATCGCCGTACTCGCGGACACCCACAACATCCCCGTATCACCCCACGTGGGCGGCGGCGGCCTGCTCTCCATCGCCGCAACCATTCAACTGTCCGCCGCCATACCAAACTTCCTGGTCATGGAACACGGACACGAGTCCTATTCTACCAGGTGCCGCTACGCGCTGGAGGCCCCGCAACCCTCAGGCGGTACGTTTCCGGTGACGGACAAACCGGGCCTGGGCGTCCGGATTGACGACGCGGCGCTGGAGCGTTTTTCCCGTCCAGCGTAGCGCACCACGCAACTCTCTTTAGTCCAAGTGTAACGCACCTGGCGCGCCGTGTTCTCAGTCCCTGGTAGCGCCCGCAGTCCGCATCAGTCCCTCAGTCCAGGGCGGACTTCAGCCAGTCCCACAGGCGCAGGTTGAACGGCTGCGCCGATGCTGCTGCTCGGTCGGGATTTCGAAAGTACCCGTCCATGAGCGTCAGGTTAGCCCATACTTCCATGCCAAGCCTGTTGGGAAGGAGAGTAGGGCTGTAGAAGTCGGATTTCCACAGACGGTGTTCAACGGGAAACCAGAGGAATATCCCGCCCACGTCATCCACGAGCCTTCGTTCCGCGGCATGGTAAATGGCGTAACGATCTTCTGATGACCCCATGAACTCGTTGCCCTCGTGAATCAGCCGTTCAAAGGTCTCGTCGCGCCAGGCGTGGCGCCCGGTCGAACGCCACAGTCCAAGTAGATTGGCCGGGTCGGGGAAATCCTGGCTGTACGCCACCAGGGCCAGTGTCACCTCGTGGTTATTGAGACCGTCCGTGAACACTTTTCGTTCGATGACTTTTACTCCCACCCGGACCTTCAGCGCTTCGGCGAGCATTGCCTGAATGGCTTCGGCGGGCAGGCGCGTTGCCTGGGAATCGAGGGACCGGATCCAGATGTCGACCTGGGGAAAACCCTGGCCGTCGGGATAACCCGCCTCGGCCAGCAGCTGCCTGGCACGCTCGGGATTATAGGCCAGCGTTTCCCTGAAGGCCTCCGGGTCCGCACCGGGAAACCCAGGCGGCAGCATACTGTAGGCCGCCACACCAACGTCCCTCAGGGCGGAATCCATCAGCGCCGTTCGATCGACGGAATGGGCAAAGGCTTGCCGGACACGCAGGTCGTTGAAGGGCGGATTGTAGGTATCCATGGTCAGGTAAAAGGTAACGAAATTAACCATGGAATGCAGCTCCCGGCTGAGCACCGGATCGCTCTTGACCCTTCCCAGGGACGCCTGGCCGGACAACAGGATCATGTCTACCTCGTCTGCCGTGTAGGCCGACAACACCAGAGGCTGTGCCGACTGGGAGAACACCCGGATAATCACCTGTTCGAGAAACGGTGGTGCCGGTCCCCGGTACATGGGGTTGGCATCCAGGACGATGACCTCGTTCTTGCGCCATTCGGACAGCTTGAACGGACCAGAAGAGACATGCGTATCCGCCCGGGTCGACCACTCTTCGCCGTATTTGGCCACGGCGTGCTTCGGGGACGCCCAGCTCATGATGAGATTGTAGGGCAGGTAGGGTACTGGTTGTTCGGTATGGACTGCAAACGTCGTGTCGTCGATCGCCTCCACGCCCAGCGAGTCGACGGGAAGCCGGCGGGAAACCACGTCGTCCCAGTTCTTGATTATCTGGTAGTGCCATTCGAAATCGTAGGCGTTTTCCGGATCCGCCCCACGTTGAAAGGTATAGACGTAGTCGTGGGCGTTGAAGGGTCTGCCGTCGTCCCACTGCATTCCCGAACGCAGGTGGAAAAGCCACGTGTAACCGTCCGGTGTGGCTTCCCACGACTTTGCGGCAGCCGGCACAAGCTGGTAGTCCTGATCCTGCCGGACCAGCGGCTCGGAAATGAGATTGGTGGCCGGGCTGCGTTTGTATATGGTCTTGAACCACTCCATGTACGTCCCGTCAATCTCGAAGAAACGGAGCTGCTGGCGCTCCAGCGGCGCAGCGTCTTCCGGAAGCGCCCGGCCTATCGAGTTGACCTGCTGGGCGCAGGTGTCCATAGCGGCAAAAAACACGAGCAGGAAGAGGCATCGGGTAATTCGTCGCATGGTCATTTCAAGGGGTAGAGGCATGGGTCATTCAGGGTTTAATTCGAATTAGTTATCGTCAGGACGGCCCTATCAACATCATCTGAACTTTCAGTCGCAACACGAAGAACATGCATTTGACTTGCCTCGTGCGTGCTGTTCTACTTAAATCGACATAAACACGGTATACCGAAATTTGTCCCTGTTGTCAACGGGTCGTGTATATCCGCGAGTTCAGTACAGACGCCCACACGAGAGGTGACACCGCATGGCTGAATACGTATATCCCGCGTTGAAGGGAATAGGGACAGCCTATAACCAGGATGGCTTTGTCATCGTGCGTAACGTCCTTCCGGGTGACCTGATTCGAGAGGTTGACCGGCATATCGACTGGTTGATGGAGCGTCATCCCGATCTGCCTCCAGAATCGCTCGGTCACTGGCTGATCGCCGACGACCCCTTCTGGGTACGTTTCCTCAGTGATCACCACCTGCTGGACGTGGCGGAAGCCCTGGTCGGCCCCGACGTGGCCCTCTTTGCGGCGGACTACATCTGCAAGCCCCCGCGAAGGGGCAAAGGCGTTCATTGGCACCAGGACGGACATTACTGGCCCCTCAAACCCATGGATGTCATAACCATCTGGTTTGCAATCACCGCCTCGCTGCCTGCCAACGGCTGTGTACGCGTCATTCCCGAATCCCACAGATCCGGACTGCACAGCCACTCGCCGGAGAGCAAAGAGAGCTACATCCTCAACCAGGCGGACACCGGCGCTTTTGACGAAAGCCAGGCCGTCGACCTGACGCTTTCCCCCGGAGACATTTCGGTACATCATCCCCTGCTGCTCCATGGATCCGACCCGAACGAAAGCGACACGTGGCGGCGGGGCGGATCCATTCAGTACATGCCTGCGACGACGAAGGTAACGCGAGACTGGCCCTGCCTTTTCCTGTTCAGGGGTACACCCGTGGAAGGCGTCAACGCCTACCGAGAATCTCCCGATTACGAGGCGGGGAAACACATGGACTTTAGTGGTTGCGTAAACTGGTCGTGAGAAGGCGGCTTCATGCCACCTGGAATCGCAATGACCGCCGTTCGGTGTGGCCGCGGTCCGATGCGCCCGCCACTTGATGCCAGATTCTGTATATCAGAAAATCAGCCCAGAACGGCTGGCAGGATCCCCGAAACGGCAAAGTACAACACCAGGACCAGGATCGGCAAACGAAACACCCGCAGCATGAAAAACCCGATGATGGCGAGGGATAGATCCACGGGAGAAAAGACGGCATTAATGAAAACGGGCTGGTACAGCGCCGCCAGCAGGAGCCCGACCACCGATGCGTTGACCCCCGCCACGGCACCGGCCGCACCCGGTTTCCGCGCCAGAGTCTCCCAGGTATTGTGAAACGCCATGATTAACAGGAAGCCCGGAAGGAAAATCCCAATGGCTGCCACCAGCGCCCCAACCAGCGCATGATCTGGCGTCATTTCCGCGCCCAGAAACGCGGACATGGTAAACATGGGACCGGGAATGGCCTGGGCGGCGGCGTAGCCGAGCAGGAAACGATCGATGGAAAGCGCCTCTCCCACGGTCTGCTGAAGCAAAGGCAGCACCACGTGCCCACCCCCGAATACCAGGCTTCCAGTCTGGTAAAACCGGGAAAACAGATCGACGTTTGGCGACAGGTTCCCCAGCAACGGCAGGCCGATGAGCAGGAGAAAGAAAAGCGTAAGCGGCAGCCAAGCGAATCGAAGCCTGCCCCCGTGCTGTACTCCGGAAGCGCGCAGCAGGCGCCACCCGATAAGCGCTCCGGCGGCCAGGACGAGGAACTGGGTTGCCATCGAAGGGGCGATCAACAGGGCCGACGTGGTTAGTATACACAGCGTCCCGGTTAACCGGCCCTTGCAGAAGGTGGAATACATGCCCAGCACTGCGTCGGCGACCACGACCACGGCCAGCAGTTTCAATCCCTTGACGAATCCGCCGAAGTAGACGGTGTCCGTCAGTGCCCCGCCAGCCGTCGCAAGCAGGTACAGGAGCAGGAACGACGGCAGCGTGAAACCCAGGAACACGGCCATGCCGCCGGCGAGGCCCGCCCGCTGGTACCCGATGGCAAAACCTACCTGGCTGGAAGAGGGGCCGGGCAGGAACTGGCTCAGGGCGATGAGTCGCCCGTAGGCTGCGTCGTCAAGCCAGTTCAGCCGCTCTACGAAAACGGTACGGAAATACCCGACATGGGCGGCGGGACCGCCGAAACTGATACATCCCAGGGCCAGGAATCGCCAGAAGAGTTCCCACATGTTTCCGGTGTCCCGCGGCAAGCCTCCGTAACACCCCAGTACAGGAGGCAAGATGATCCTGTCCAGGCGCCTTAGTCGGACAAAGCCGCCCGGGCTGCTGCCAGGCAGGCGATGGGCACGCGGTACGGGGAACAGCTGACGTAGTCCAGTCCCGCGTCGTGACAGAATACGACCGATGCCGGATCGCCGCCGTGTTCTCCGCAAATGCCCACCTTCATTCCATTCCTTGCACCACGCCCACGCTCGACACCGATTCTCACCAACTCGCCGACACCACTGACGTCAATGCTGACGAAAGGATCTTCCGGCCATATCTCGGCATGCAGATATTCGGGAATGAACTTCGCGTCGTCGCGTGAGAGTCCGAATGTCGTCTGGGTCAGATCATTCGTTCCGAAGGAAAAGAATTCCGCTTCTTCCGCGATTTCGTGGGCGGTCAGCGCAGCGCGCGGCAGTTCGATCATCGTACCGATCTGGTAATCCACCGCCACGCCGGTCTCCGAGTGCACGGCCCGTGCCGTTCGACGTACGACTTCGGCCTGCAGGCGCAGTTCGTTTACATGGCCTACCAGTGGAATCATGATTTCGGGAATGGCCTTGATGCCACGATTCAGGCAGTCGCTCGCGGCCTCGAAGATAGCCCTGGCCTGCATTTCGGTAATCTCGGGATAGGCGATACCCAGCCTGCATCCGCGATGGCCGAGCATGGGATTGGCTTCCCTCAGATCCTCTACTTTTCGCGTTAAACGCTCGACGGAAACCCCGGTTTGCGCGGCGAGTTGTTCTATTGCCTCGGCCTCGTGGGGAAGGAACTCGTGCAGGGGCGGGTCGAGCGTTCGAATCGTGACGGGATAGCCGTCCATGACCTCGAAGATGCCGATGAAATCGCTTCTTTGAATGGGCAGCAAACTGGACAGCGCGTCCCGGCGGCCGGCCTCGTCATCGGCCAAGATCATCTTGCGTACCGAATCTATCCGGTCCTCTTCGAAGAACATGTGTTCCGTCCGGCACAGGCCGATGCCCTCGGCTCCGAACGCACGGGCGATGGCCGATTGATCGGGCTGATCCGCATTGGTCCGCACCCTCAGCCGGCGGGTCCGGTCCGCCCAGGTCATCAGGCTCTCGTACCGTTGAAAGACCTCCGATTTCTCGGGCTTTATCGATTGCTGTAACAGGACCTGCAGCACTTCCGAGGGAATGGTCGGGATGGCCCCGGCGATGACCTCCCCGGTAGATCCGTCTATGGAGATATAATCTCCTTCCGCGATCACCACGTCACCGACGCGCATCTGTCGCGTGGCGTAGTCGATTTCAAGCTCGCCGCATCCGGCGACGCAGACCTTGCCCATCTGCCGTGCGACCAGCGCGGCGTGGCTCGTCATACCGCCCCGGGCGGTCAGGATGCCCGATGCAGCATTCATGCCGCGTATGTCTTCGGGTGAGGTTTCGATGCGCACAAGGACGACCTGGTCACCACGGTCCGCCCAGGTCTCGGCATCGTGGGCGTTAAACACTACCTTGCCCGCCGCCGCTCCCGGCCCGGCGTTGAGGCCCCTGGCGAGGACCCGTCCCTCGTTTTCCGCCCGGCGCTTCTCTTCTACGTCGAATACCGGACGCAGCAACTGGTCGAGCTGGTCTGGTTCGACGCGCATCAGGGCTTCCTTCTCGTCTATCAGCCCTTCCTTTACCATGTCCACCGCGATCGTGATGGCAGAAAAACCGGTGCGCTTGCCGACGCGGCACTGCAGCATCCACAGGTTGCGGCGCTGTATCGTAAATTCGATATCCTGCATATCCCTGAAATGGGACTCCAGGGTGTCACAAATCTGAACCAGTTGATGATAGGCGTCGGGCATTTCCTCCTTAAGCTGCACGATGGGCTTGGGGGTCCGTATGCCCGCGACGACATCCTCTCCCTGGGCGTTGATGAGATATTCGCCGTAAAACCGCTTCTCGCCGGTCGCCGGGTCGCGGCTGAACGCGACACCCGTGGCGCAGTCGTTCCCCATGTTGCCATAGACCATGGACTGCACGTTGACCGCAGTGCCCCATTCATCCGGGATGTTGTTCAGCTTCCGGTACACCGCGGCGCGTTCGTTGTTCCAGGATCCGAACACGGCGCCTATGGCTCCCCAGAGTTGCTCGCGGGGGTCATCGGGAAAGTCGGCGCCCGAGAGCGCCTTGATCTCGGCCTTGAACTCGGCGACCAGCGCTTTGAGGTCACCGGCCCCGATCTCCACATCCTGTGTGACGCCCAGGCTGGCCTTCTTGCGCTCCAGCAGTGCCTCGAAGGGATCTTGGTCATCGTCGCTTGCCGGACGCACGCCCATGACCACGTCGCCGTACATTTGCACGAAACGACGGTAGCTGTCGTAAGCGAAACGCTCGTCACCCGACTGCGCGATCAGACCCTGGACGGTTTCATCGTTCAGACCGAGATTCAGAATGGTATCCATCATGCCGGGCATGGAGGATCGCGACCCGGACCGGACGGATACCAGCAGCGGGTTTTCCGCGCTGCCGAAACCGGCGTTCATGACGGCTTCGACCTGCACCATCGCCTGCCAGATCTGCCCATCCAGGTCCGCCGGATAGTGGCGATCGTGGCCGTAATAGTAGGTGCATATCTCCGTGGAGATGGTAAATCCCGCGGGTACGGGTATCTTGAGGTGGCTCATCTCCGCCAGGTTGGCCCCCTTCCCGCCAAGAAGCTCGCGGAGGTCCGCGGTTCCGTCGGCCTCGCCGGCACCAAAGTAGTACACATGTTTCGCCATGGCTTTTCCGTACTCCTTTACTCCGTTCAACACAAGCCTTCAGGTCGTTTTTACCGAAAAAATCAAGGCGATAGCATAACCCTTCGTCGTAGCAATGTCAACGGTTTTGTAGGGTCGATACGGTCAGGTGTGGGGTCTTCTGATGTACCGTTACCCGCCCCGGCATCACCCGCCCTCTGATCCGAGTCGTTGACGAAATACCTCGTACAGTACGAGGGCCGCGGCCACGGACGCATTGAGCGAATCCGCGTGTCCGGCGATAGGGAGCCGAACCACTTCGTCGCAGTTGCTTCGGACCAGGGGCCGCAATCCCTTGCCCTCCCCGCCGATGACGAGCGCTACCGGCACGGTATAGTCCACCTTGTCAAAGAGGGTCGGTCCGTCCGCCGCCAGGCCCATGTGCCAGACGCCCTCTTCGCGAAGCGTCTGCATGGTGTTATTCAGGTTCGCCACCCGTGCAACGGGCACGCGGGCGCTGGTTCCGGCGGAAGCCTTGACCGAGGCCGCGGTTAAGCCCGCGGCGTTTCGACGGGGAATCACGACGCCATCGGCCCGGACGGCGTCGGCGGTCCGTATTATGGCGCCGAGGTTGTGGGGATCCTGAATGCCGTCCAGCAAAACCAGAAAGGGGGGAGATCCGGAACGCCGAGTCGAGGCCAGGATATCCGCCAACTCCGCGTACTGTTGTCCGGCGACCATGGCGATGACACCCTGGTGCCGGCCATCGGTCAAACGGTCCAGCTGGCGTCGATCCGTAAACTGGAACACGACACCCCGCTCCCTGGCGAGGTCCAGAATTTCGGCGATGTCCTGGCGCGATACACCGTCGGCAATCAGGATCTGGTTGAGGCTGCGGCCCAACCGAAGGGCTTCCCGGACCGGATTCCGTCCGTATATGAATTCTGACATGACCGTGGCTGCTTATGATGCGGAATGATCGTACCCTGACGGATTACATCGCTACCCAAGTCAAGATAAAGAACAGTATGTGCAATACCGAACCTTTTGTAGTCTATCGCGTGCAATTTTGAAACCCGATACCGGTAAGGGACGCAGCGGTTGACGCGGAAGCACCAATCAGCCGTGACACAGCTGTAAATTCTTGACGACCCTTTCGGTCAGCGGTACCATAATGATGCTCAACGCCCGTATCTCGATAGCGTCCATACGCCCAGCAAGGTCGGCCGGCTTCATGTTACCCGGAGCCGGCTACACGGGCGACGCAATCACCGATCCCCACCCGAGGCAACGAGAACCCTGACCGTCCTCAAACCACGATCCATGTTTCAGAGCCTCAAACGACTCACCACGCACTCGGCGATATACGGACTCAGCGACGTACTCGGCAGGTCCATGGCGTACCTGCTGGTACCGGTTTACACCCACGTCATGCCCGTGGAAGAATTCGGCTACTACGGGCTCGTGTACACCTTTATCGCGCTGACGAACGTCGTCTTCCTGTACGGCATGGATTCGGCCTTTCTTCGATTTTACGTGCTCGACGACGGACGAAAGCGGGAAACGCTGAGTACCGGCTACCTCTCCATGCTGTTCACGTCGACGGGCCTCGCCGTAGTCATCGTCCTGTTCGCCGCCAGGATCGCGCCCTTTGTTTCCGTTTCTACTTCCCTTACTTCGTACATCCAACTGGCCGGCGCGGTCCTCGCGCTGGATGCCCTGAACGCCATACCGTTCGCGCGGCTGCGCGGAGAAGGAAGGGCGACGCTGTTCGCCACCCTCAAACTGATCAAGGTGTTGATTGAGCTGGGCGGGAACTGCTATCTCGTCGTCGTGCTCGACATGGGGTTGCAAGGGATACTGATCAGCAACATCGCGGGTTCGGGAATGGTGTTTCTCATCCTGGCCGGCATCACGCTGAGGCACGTGTCCTTCTCCTGGTCTCGTTCTATCATGGGCCAGCTCCTGAAGTTCGGCCTGCCCTACGTACCCGCCGGCGCCTGTATCATTATCATCGAAACCATTGACCGGTTGATGCTGGAACGGATGAGCGGTTCCGAAATCCTGGGAATCTACCATGCCGCCCGCAAGCTGGGGGTTGGCATGCTCATCTTCGTCACGATGTTTCGACAGGCCTGGCAGCCCTTCTTCCTCGAAACTTCCAAGGAGGAGAATCCCAAACCGCTGTTCGCACGCGTCATGACCTACTTCCTGGCCATAGCGGGCGGCGTGTTCCTGGTGCTTTCCTTCCTGATCGACGACCTGGTCCGCCTGTCCTTAGGGGGCTACACCCTCATCGAGGCATCGTACTGGGAAGGGGTCGGCGTGGTCCCGATTCTCCTCGCGGCATACGTGCTTTACGGGATCTACGTCAATCTGACCGTGGGCGTCTACCTGGAGAAGAAAACCGTCCTGCTGCCGTTCATTGCGGCCGCGTCGGCCCTGGTGTGCATCCTTCTGAATCTCTGGCTGATTCCGGTATACGGCATGTACGGCGCGCCACGGCTTCGGTAGCTGCCTACGGGGTGATGGTGGCCGGGCTTTACGTTATTGGTCGCAGGTATTACCCAATTCCCTATGAATACGTACGGCTGGCCAAGGTGATCGTCGTGTGTGCCGTGCTGTACGCGATACGCGTTGTCACGGGAAGCACATGGCCCTGGGAAATCGCCCTGATGGCATCCTATCCGGCCGCGCTCTTCGTCACGGGATTCTTCAACGCGCAGGAAACCGCTTTTGTGAAACGATCCCTGCGTTTTCCCGGATCGTGATCCACTGGTCGCCGGCAACCCCGGTTGCGACGTCCCGAGCGCCACTGGGCCAGTCCACGATGATCGAATCCGCGACAGTGGACGTCCCAAGTCCGAAGTGTGCCCTGAAATCACTTGCCGCGAGGTAACTGTAGGCGCTTCTGATCTCGCGGCGCTGGCGGACATCGTCCGTTATTACGGTGACCAGGGCCCCTATGCCGTCGCGGTTGCTGAGGACACCCTCCGTGGAAACGAGCAGACTGTTGAAACCGTCGGTTCCCTCGTTGCGCAGTAACAGGGGGACGTCGTTTACGGTGGTAACCAGGATATCGATGTCGCCGTCGTTGTCCACGTCACCGAAAGCCGCGCCGCGGTGAACGCGCTCTACCTGGAATGGCGCGCCGGCGCGAACGCTTACGTCGGTGAAGCGCCCATCCCCGTTGTTCCGGAACAGTTGATTGGTCTGCGCATAGGTAATCGTGGGATCGAAGAGGGAGATATTGTCGATCACATGACCGTTGGCGGCAAAAAGGTCCAGCCATCCATCGTGGTCGAAGTCCTTGAAGGCCGTGCCGAAACCGAGATAAAGGAGCGTGGGATTCCCCACCCCCGCGCCGAAAGTGGTTTCGGTGAACGTCCCATTGCCGTTGTTCCGGTGCAGCGAGTTGGGCTCCAGGGAGAAATTCGTCACGTAGATATCGGGGGACCCATTCCGGTCGTAGTCTCCGAAATCGACCCCCATGCCCGCGCGCGCAACGCCGTCCTCTCCGTACGCTACGCCCGCAAGCAATGCCTGGTCCGTAAACGTACCGTCTCCGTTGTTCCGGTAAAGAAAGTCCGGAGTCAGATCGTTGGCCACGAAGATATCCGTCCACCCGTCGCCATCGTAGTCGCCACACACGACGCCCAGACCCTTTCCGCCTAGGTTGGAGATACCCGCCTCCATGGAAACATCGGAAAAGGTCCCGTCGCCGTTGTTACGATACAACAGGTCCCCCACCCCCTCGTAGATATCGGGTCCACAGTAAGACTGGATGCCGTCCCGACTACACCGCTTGTTGTTGTCGAAGGTGAAGTCGACGTACACGCATACATAAAGATCCAGGTTTCCGTCCCTGTCGTAATCCAGGAATGCCGCGCTGGTAGAAAACAGGGGCCGCCGTGGAACGGACAATCGTGCCTGGGCGGTAACGTCCACGAAACTTCCGTCGCCTTTATTTAGATACAGGACGTTCTCCCCGTAATTGGTGACGAAAAGATCATGGTCGCCATCGTTGTCATAATCCGCTACGGCCACACCCATGCCATAACCCCCGGTATTGCCCACACCGGTCTGGTCGGTTACATCCGTGAAGCGCCCGTTTCCGTCGTTTCTGTATAGCGCGCTGGATAACGGACGGTCTGGTACGAAACCCGGTATCTCGGCGCCGTTAAGCAGGTAAATATCGAGGTCGCCGTCCCCATCGTAGTCGATGAATCCACCGCCTGAAGCTACAGTTTCAATGAAGTAATACCGGCCTGAATTGCCGTTGGCGTGTCGGAAATCAATCCCCGAGGAGGTAGCGACATCCGTAAAACGAATATCCGACCGGGACGAGACCGTTGGTTGGGGGACCGGAGGCGGGGCGTCGCATGATATGAAGCAAATCGGAATGAGAAGGAAGATACCGGATATGAGGTGCGGGGGCACAAGGGCGTGGAAGAGTGAATGCATGAGACGTTTCGCCACCTCCAGGCATCCTTGCACCCAAACCCGTCAGCTACGTCTCCTGATCAACAGAACCACGCTCGCTACCGCTGCCAGGATACCCAGACTGATACCGATGATGAGAATGCCAGACACCGGTTCTCTGATCAGCGGCACCTCGAAGTTCGTACGGGCGTATTCGTCCTGGGACAATAGAAATTCTACCGAAACATGATGCAAGCCAGGGGTACGCCTAGGCCATATAATCGGTTTGTCGATGGCCTCGCCTTCGGTACTGTGGTAGTGCGTATATACGTTGCCGTGCGGATCTTCGATGCTCAGGCGAATAACCCCGGCATAATAACTGCCTGTGCTTTCTCGCTGGATATAAACGATGAACCGGGCGTCTCCGCCAAGATCAAAAGCCCTGAAGGTCAGCGTATAGTTAGCTTCCGTTTCTACGGTGGCATCGACTACGGCCTGCTCGGAGTAGGTATAGCCAACGAAGGTACCGCCAACCACCTCATTTTCATCCGGTACCGTACTACAGGAAAGACCGAAAGCCAACAATATGATGAATCCAAGCCGTCTGTACACTAGTTCGACTCCTCAGGGAAGGTAATCGTATACCGAACGATCCGACCGGCTTCCAACTCCATGAAATAAATGCGACCCTGCCGGTCCACATGCATCGGATATCCGGCAACGTCAAGCTGTGCGGTCATCTCCCATTTACCTTCCGGCGTAAAGAAATCGTACCACCGATCTGACTTGGTCACCTTCAATTGAGGCATGCCCAACGCATTGACGCCGACCTGCTCGAATTCCTGATATTGAATGGCATTCATGACCCTGCCACCGGGTAAGACCGCCAGCCCGCCGGAAACACCTATTGGCGTGTAACCATATTCTTCTACCCAGCGCTTCATCGGCACCATATCGAAAGAGGTGGTCCGATTGAATTCCAACTCCAGACCGTTTACCCGGTCAAATTTTCGAATCCAGTAGGGATGTTTGGCCGAAACCACGACATAGTCGTCCTCCGTCGTTTCCATAGCCGCATCCGAATAGGCTATTAATTCAGCCAGATTACCAGCACGACGCTGGCTCTCCATTGGATTGTAGAATGCGTTGATCGGTTCGCCATCCGGTTTGAATTTATAGATAAGATCATGTTGTGTAATGACGAATATGAGAACATTCCCCTCTCCGTCGATTCGAATTCGACGGGGCTTGGTAACCTGCGTATTCCAAATATCCGAAAAGGTCAGATCCGGATTGAATACCGTGACGCGATCAAGTTCACTGTCCACTACATAGAGCTTTCCATCCGCATCCAGTACCATATCAACCGGCGCCTGGAACTGAAGGGGCCCGACGCCTTCTGACCCGATTGATGCCAGAAACGTGCCGTCCTGTGAAAACTTCAGAATACGTTTTGTTACTGCATCGGCGACGAAAATGTTACCGGCCCGGTCCGTGGTAATACCGAAAACCGAGGAGAAACCCTGATTCGTCCGCCCATCAATGACCAGATCTTCTTGAATGGTCACCTCGGCCGTCTGATCTGGTGGATGCATGATCGGCGCATCGCTGAGGACACGTGAGACACCCGCGACAACTTCTATCCTCCCACGCCACAGGCTATCGTCGGAAGCGTCACCGCAACTCAGCGTCAGTAACGTTCCCGCCATGATCAACAGCCCCCCTGATTTCACACTCCGCATCCGAAACTCCTTAGGGTAGGGTGGTTCACGAACCGTTTCTACCGGCTTTCATCTGATCCCAGCGACGCAATAACTGCAAATTATCAGGCTCGATTTGTATTGCCTGTTGCATTGCCTGATCCGCCCCGTTGTAATCCCTCCTGGCATTCAACACAATGGCCATGGTCTCATGGGAGACGGCTGTCGGGGCGATTTTAACGGCCTTGTCAGCCAGGTCAAACGCTCGATCCAGATTCTGGCCTTGCTCGGTATGGAGCCAGGCCAGATTCGTATAGGCATCTACAAAGGTGGAATCCAAAAGGATGGAATGCTGATAGGCTTCGCGGGCTTCTTCAAACAGACCGAGCTGCACGTAAGCTACCCCGAGATTGCTATACGCCTGAACGAAGCGAGGCGCCAGATCTACGGCAATCCTGAACTCCTTGACGGCGTCCTCATATCTACCGAGCCGGGTATGGGCGTTAGCCAGGTTATAGTGTGCCTCCGCCACGTTCGGGTGCTGTCTTACCAGGTCTTTCGCCTGAGTCAATTCCTTCTGAATCGAACTGAGTTGCTGGAAAACACTCAGAAATTTCTGCGCCTCATCCTGTCTTCCCAATGCGGTATACGTCCTGCCCAGCGCGAGATACGGTTCGGGATATTCAGGGTTGATCTCGATGGCCCTCGAAAACGCCTGCAACGCCTTCTCATGACGCTGTACGCTGGAATAGGCCATGCCAATATTATACTGAACCGACGCCGATTCAGGATTAATTGCAATGGCTTTTTCGTAAATCTCTATTGCCCGTTCCGCCTGTCCGGCCCGTAAGGTGGCCAGACCCAGACCGGATAGTGCCTCGACAGATGACTCTTCAATAAGCAATGCTCTTTCATATGCCTGAATCGCAGCCTCGGACCGCCCTTCTCTCAATGCGATAACGCCGAGTTGATTATAACTGCGTGACGACTGGGGATCGAGGCGCAAAACCGTACGAAATGCCTTCCGCGCTTCCTGGAATTTCCGTTGGCCTGTCAGCACCCGCCCCAATGCGTAATGTGCCACCACATGTTCAGGATCAATCTTGACGGCATTGGCATAGGAAATAGCTGCCTCGGCATAGGCGCCTATTTCTTCCTCGGTCGAACCGCGCCCATAGTGATATTGGGCGTTGCCCGGGTCCAGGCTCGTCGCCTGTACGAACGATTTGATCGAATCCACCAGTTTGTTCGAATATCGATACGCCTGGCCCAGATTGTAATGCGCCTCCGCGCGATTGGATTTGAGCGACAGGGACTGGCTGAAGGCGGCAACAGCCTCGTCATATTGTTTCTGACGGGCATAGACCAAACCCAGATTGAAAAACGCAACGCTGTCCTGGGGACGTATTTCGGTAACCACCTTGAAAGCGGCTTCAGCGGTAGCCAGTTTGTTCAAGGCCATGGCTGCAAGACCCAGATTATAGTAGTTGTCCGGTTCTTTCTTATCATTCTCGATCTGCGCACGGAAGTAAATCACATCCCGGAGCAGGCGCCCCTCATCCTCAGGTGTCAACGCTCTGGGCGTTTCTTCACCGGGTGTGGGAAAGAACGTGAGATAAGGGCCAGTATCAGTGAGTAAGGGGGTTGTCAGGAAAAGAGCGGCCAGAAGAAGATTACGCATAAGCTCAATAGGTACAGGGCATAAGGTACAAAACGAAACCTCATACAGGTCGGGTAAGAAACACCATTGATTACAAGGCCCTTACATCATGTACCCGTCAATCCGAAAAAGGATCTGATGCGGTCCCGGAGGCTCAGTCCTTTCGAAGGCAAAGATACTTCCTGTTGATTGCTGCGAGGATTGATGGTGGTAATGTCGGAAGAGACGATCATGTCCTTCTGCGTCCATTTCTTTAAATCCGCCAGAGGCTTGAACGCCCTTCTATAAATCAATCTAGTATGGATGTCCACTTGACCGGCGTCAGTCGGCATGTCGAAGATATAGGTAGTAATATCATGATCCCGCGCCTTGATGCGAGTATCTTCGACGACACGTTGCGCCTGCCAGTCCATCACATGGATGTTTCCTTTGTCATCACCGAAGACGAGCGCGAAGCCCTTCCCGGGATGGCCGGCGTAATTACCTTCGGCCAATTCGCCGACACCTCCATATACCGGTACACGTTGATCCCCGGTATAGCGCAACGTGTCTCCGTTCGCCAGGACGGGCGCTACGAGCAACAACATATTTCTGATGGTTATACCCGATGGGATGTGATGACCGGTATTGACGTTTCGTACAGTCACAGTTACATCCAACTGTCCCTGAGAAACCACAGCATCAATCGACAGTGTAGCGGCATTCCTAAGCAACACTTCCGTAGCTCCAGGAAATGTATGGTCTTTTACGGTTGACACATCTCTGTAATCCACCGGTGTCCAGAATTTCTCGGCATCGCCGTTTACAAAAGAACCAATGGCGATACCGAAGTCTGGTTTCATATGGCAATCCTGACATTCGATGCCCATTGCCGAATACGGACTTTCCTTCCACTCACGGTACGTATCCATGAACGGCAGGCCGTGCTCATTCTTATGCTGATGGCAAGCGGAGCAATAATCGCTACTCTGATAGATGGGGTTGTAACTAGCGATCATTGGCGAGGTAACTGACTGGCCTGTCAACGGCGAGAAAGTGATTACGTCGTCGTAGGGTCCATATACGAACATCGGTGGCAGTCGCCCCTCGCTCTGCCGTTGTTCTTTATCTTCATCCATATTTATTCGATGGAGGGTAATGGAACCGTTCACACCAGCGTGATCATTAACCTCTACATTCTGAATCTTGTGGCAGAAATCGCAATGGATACCAGCACCGTCAACCGAACCGGCTTTGCGTTCCAACTCCACGCGTTCGAGTGTCTTATAATCTCTTTCCGTTGGATAGGCCACCACGGTACGATTATAGATCACTTTCAAATCGGTTTTCCCTGGCGCGAAAATAGCTGCTGTCGGCGCGTGACAGTCAGCACAGTCACCCGGGGAGTCTGGAAAGTCGAGCCGGAAACCTGGACCTGTATTCTCATTGCCATCGGCATCCGTGCCATCGTAGAGATTCAACGTCCACGGATTAACTACGCCTTTCGCATGTTGCGAATTGTTCCACTGATCGTACAGATCTCGGTGGCAAAGATAACACGTCGGTTCGAAATGGCAGAGATTACATCCCTCCTTGAAACCGGTATGTGATTTCAGCCGCATCTTTTCCAGTTCTTCCGGGGCATCACGCAGATCAACCAGCGATCTGTGAGGCGTTATAAAGTCATAGGAGGCATCATCCTCCTGTGGGACTTTTTCGATTATTATCGTTGTATATGATGTCTTTGGATCTATCAGGACGCCGCCATTTAACCAGCCTTCCTTGCCGGCGGTAATAGCAGTTGAAGTAATCGGTTCGCCTGGTACTGTCAATGTAAACCGTCCATTGGAATCGGTAACTACGAAATTTGACTTTCCGTGTTGCCGCACACGCGCGCCTGGGACCGGGTTCTTTCCATCTGTGACGATACCACTGAGTTGAATAGCCGAAGCTTCCGTACCGAACAAAACGGAGCACAATACGGCCAGGCAGACACCAACACTCCACAGTCTTTGCATGCAACGGTAAATCCGATTCACTATACTTCCTATATTTTAAATTGTTTTATTTTCTACCTGATCACTTGTAAAAAGAGAATCCCTCGTTCAAAGAAACTGAGGGATTCTCTTTGCTTAGCAATTAACGATTCTTTCCATCAGCGCCTATTCAAGCTTGAATTAAAAACCGACGCCAACGGAAATACGATGCAGATCATCCAGGAGTTCGAATTGCGTATACGCGTAATCAACGTTCAGGCTTAACTCGCCCTGGCTGAACCGCAGACCGGCACCGGCAGAAACGCCTTCATCCTGACCGCCACTGTATCCGGCTTTCCAGCCTATGCGACCTGCAAAATAATCGTTAACCCAGTATTCTAGACCCAGATTCAATACGGAATCGAACTCGCGTAGTTTCCAGATCTCGGCGCTGAGCATGACGCTTCCCACCGGCAGCGTCGCTGGTTCGCCGGCAAAACCAATCCGAAACGTCGTCGGCAGGATATCTCTGGCGTTGGACTCATCGATAAACTGCATATCCGGACCGAAATTCTGGAACGTAGCGCCGATGCGGAACTTACGATAATCCGTAGTATAGATGGTACCGGCATCGAACGCTACCGCTCTGCTCGTCTTGTCATAGTCGGTTGCGCCGCTTGTTCCTTCAGAGATGAACTTTATGGAACCGCCAACCGAGAACGAATCCGTTAACCGACGCGCATAGCTTGGTCCGATTGCAAGATCGGTGACCGAAAAATTCGTGCCGGCCGTAGCGAACTGATGCGTCGGATCCGCGGCCGTGGTGAACGGTATGTCGCCGGACAGCATCGAATGCACTCCGAGACCGACCGCGCCATTGTCACCAAGATTCCAAACCAAAGCAGCGCTGAATAGCGTCATTTCGGCGAAATACTTGGAATAGGTCACCCCGACAGCGCCTCTTCCCTCTACGAATACCATGGATGCCTGATTCGTCAAGGCTGAGAAAGCGCCCAGATCCGTATACGATGAGGCGGAAGAGCCGAGAGCGGCGACGCGGGCACTTGAATCCTGCGTCAAAAACTTCACCGCGGCGGTACCGCCTTTCGATAACTGGGCATGCGCAGGAACTGAAAGAGCGATCAGCAATCCTGTTAGCACACCCCATCGAACAAATACTTTCATTAGAAATCCTCCTTAAATTGGACTTGCCCTGCACTCCGGTGACATTTTCCGAAGTGCAGGACGCGTCTCAATTTACCGCCGTACGTAAAGTTTCAACGTTTTCACAAAATTCTCGCCGCCGATTTCGGCTTCGACAATGCAGATATACAGACCGCTGGATACACGCACGTTACTCTCATTCTTCAAATCCCAATTGGTCACGCCACCGATCGTCGCGGTTTGAGATGGATCCGGCACGGAAAACTGACGGACTCGCAATCCAGCGGCATCGAATATCGTGATGCGAGACGGAACAGGGAGATTGAAGAACTTTACGGACTGAGATTGTGTTGCCAGATCCCACTGCGCCTGGAAGATGAAGGGGTTTGGCGATACGGTAACAAGATCCTCGAATTCCGCCTGTCCGCTGGTTACTGCGTTGCGGACGACTGTAGTCGGAATCACGTCCTGTCCAGGGACCTGGGGACCAACGGTAAGACCACGATACGGCCACTGACCATGCCAGCGACCATCCGTGCCGTTCGCATTCATCGTGTAGAAGCTTTCCAGGCCATTGATTGTACGGCCAATTACCTGCTGCGATGAATTCTGATCCTGCACGTAGTTTTCGAAATCCAGCTGTACCGCGCTTTCGTTATCCACCGCGGCTACGTAGTACCAATAGCTGAAACCGATCAGTACGGCACGGTCTTCGAACATGTACCCACTCTGACCGACCAACCGGGGATCCACCAGAATATTACCGACGCTGGTTATCGCACCGTCGCCTGATCCTATGGTATCGGGATAGCGATCCGTGAAGTTGATGGCTATGGTCGAGCTTGCACCCAATTCATTATTGGCCGATACTATCTGTCTCGAAGTAGGTATGGTCTCAATCGCATCGTCCGTAAATCCGGGAATCCGTGCATCCGCCGACAATGGATTCGGGTACGTCACGGACTCCGGCGGGTTGAGCGTATTCGCCTGATTCCCACCGCCACCACCGAATTCGGCAATCTGTACATAAGGTCCGCTGAAATTCGGCGCCGCGAAGTTGTTCACCAGATTCGCAGAGATGAAATCATACACCCGACCGATGTTGTAATCAGCGCCAATTGAGAAACCCTCATGAATAAAACGTGCATACGGATGAGACTGCTTCACCGTGGCCGACGTCGGATCGGTAACGTCGGTTACGGCTGCCGCACCGTCGCTCAAGCCCATATTCGGCGGTATGATCGTACTGTTGTAACCGACCGGGTGAGCGGTTGTTGCTGTCGGGAACTGATCGATGAACCCGGATGCGCGGTAAACGCGGTACTTTGAGAAATCAATAGCGCCGGTGCCAGGATCGATGGCAGTTTCGGCATTATTGGCCCAAGCCAGTGCGATAGTACCATTGGCCGTCGGGAAGACTGACAGGGTCGGAGGTGGAGCCGGATGAAACAACGTACCGCTATCCGGACCACGACCGAAATTGTCGATGGTCTCGACCATGACGTCACCCGAGCCATCTCTCACAACCGAACCATCCGAATTGTACATCGGCAGGGTACGGTCGTTGGAGCCATCCCAGTAATAGGTATCGTTGGCCATGTTGTACTTACGCTGCATCCAGACATCCAGCGCGCGCTGGTACACGTCATAGGTGCCGTCCTTGCCGGCGCCTACGAGGTCAACTTGCCAGACCGTCATATTTTCACCCGGCGCCTTGGTATACGGACCCCATCCGAGCATATTGCGAATACAGCCGGATTCGGAGGTCTCTTCCTTGGTATCGCTGCCGTTGTATGGATCGGGAACGATGCCCTGGAACACGCCATCCAGATCAAACAGGGTGACGGAATCGTATTTCCCCTTCTTGATACCTACGCCTGCGGTCAAACCTGGATTACCGGCCTGAGTCACGTTACGCGGGTCTCCCCAGAGCAATCCCATGCCTTCAGCTTCCTGGCCGGGCTGCGTCTTGGCCGTCCATGAGCTGATATCGGAGTCTAAACCAAGTATCGAACCGCTAACAAATAGATCGGGATTCGGTTCCTGATCACCGCCGACGTTAATCTTGTAGTCTTTAAGATACTTCGTGGCGGATCCGCGATACCAACCGAATACGCCTCTGAGATCCGATTTCCACCACTCATGGGCATTAAACAGGCCCACGGACGGCGCATCGTAGATATCCAGAGCCGCTACGGCGTTCAGATCACCCATCGGCCCGGTACCCGTGCCTTCCAGCACCATGATGGACGCTTCGCCCGTGTGCAACGGATTGAAGTTACCCCGGTTGACATTCCAGACGTAGGAATCAATTCCGCTAGTGGCCGGAGCATCTTCATCGAACATGGTGACCAGACCCGAATAGAACCGCGGGCTGAATGGAGGCTGGTCGAAGCGGCCGGAATTAATCAGACCTTCCGGCACAGCCAGCGGCATTTCGCGCAGGAACATCCCGGGCGGTTGTTTGTCGTCACCGCCGCCGCCGCCAGCCTGCGAACCGCTCGAGTTAGGATCAAGTGTACTCGGAATATCGAAGTCGTAGTTGAAAACCATGAAGAAATTCTTCACGACTACGCCCTGTTCTTCCATTGATCCGTCAAGATCCACATCAACATCACCCGTTACTTCCAACACGTGACGCATGAGGATGAAATCGTTGGTATGGCCGTACCCGTAACTAAAACTGTACGACTGACGCTTGAGTTCTATTCCCACGTTGTTATAGAACTTCGCTTCCGTGATGAACGGCTCCCGATATCCCCCGGGACCAACGGTTCCTCCGGCAAGACCCGGGCTTCCCATACCGCCCTGATCCGACCAGTAGCCGGTCGGGGAATCTATGCCTTTATGAGGCGGGAGACGATATACGTTGTTGGTACCGACAAACGAACCTTCCGCACGAGAAACGGGAAGTCCCGGCTTCTTCGCCGCAATAGGAAGATAAGCCGTAATTCCGCACGCGGACGCCCATAGCGGCGAGTCGAATCCGCCAGCGGGGAAGGTATATGAAGGGTAACCCATCGAGGGATTCATGGATCGACCGGACCCACGCCATCCATTCCACACATAGGTATCGGTCAATTCGGAATTCATGATAGACATATATTCCTGGCCGCCTAAATAGGCTCCCTGCCTTTGACCAAAGGCCAACTCGGTCGGGATCGGAGACCCCTGAGTGGCCGACGACCCGGCTGGTGCGTCGGGCAACGCCCTGAGGTATTGAGCCGCCCCCAGCATCGCTACTGCCACGAAAACAACCGCGCCGGCTGTTACATATCGACGCCAATTCTTCAAAATAAACCTCCTTATACCGGCAGCGTTTTGTTCAAACGCCACCAACGCATACGTGGAGGTGTGCTATCTTGGGCACACCTCCAGGTGTTTGAACTACCACGACACATTGACACCAACCCAGATGTCGCGAGGGTTATTAGACTGTGTTCCTATGCCTGTCAGCGGCCCGCCGGTGAGACCGACGGGATCGCCACGAAGAACAAAGCGGTCAGACGCCGGGCTGTTACCGATGCTATAGATATTCGTACGATCGAAGATGTTGTTGATCTGGGTAAACACGCCAAGGCGCATACCGCCCAGGTCGAACGTCTTCTGCGCGTACATATCGGTTGTCCAGGTCCATGGCGAGCGACGCGAAGCCTGAAGCAGACCGAGCGGATCCAGAACGTTTTCACTCTGCGTACGGTAAATGTGGCCGCTTTGAGCCTTCGCCAGGAAGGAAGCGTTGATACCATATGGCAGCTCGATCAGGAGGTTGGTTACCATTCGATGACGCCGATCCAGGTTCGATAATTTGCGCACATAGACCGAAGCAACTGGAAGACCTTCGTTATAGTGGGCAAAACTAAGAACAGGTTCACCGTTGCGGCCGAGCGCCGCATCCGTAAGCGTCAGGTCGGAGGTAAATGACAGCGTATAGTTCGCCCGCACGGAGAATCGATTGGCCATCTGACGCCGGAAAGACGCTTCCAGACCACGAGAGTCCTGAGCGAACGTGGGAAGCAGGATAGAAATCTCACGTTGCGAACCACCGATGAAACCCCCATCCGGTGCGAACAGCCATTGCACCGGCAGATTGTTCACGTCACGGAAATAGCCGGTAACGTCGAGATAGTAGCCAGGATAAATTTCCGACTGTATACCCATCTCATAGTTCGTTGCCTTCTGAAAGGGCAGATCGGGATTTCCGTGATTGCGTTCGAACGAAGAGGTCTGTACCAGACCATTGTACAGATTCTGCAGAGTCGGACGCTGATTGAAGACGCCGTAGGAATAGTGAAGCGCGGCGCGGTCGGTGATCGGGTGAGATATACCCAGTCGAGGCGCCAGTCCCGTCTTCATGGATGGTTCGAGGGTCCGGTATTCCGGATCATCATGGTTGGGATCCGGACCAGGACGAGGCCGGAACGGATTGATGGCGTTGGCGTTCGCGTTGAAGAAATCCAGACGCACACCGGCGTTCACCACCAGGCTTCCGTACTCTATACGATCCTGGATATACCCGTAATATTCCCACGGGTATACGTGGGCCTGCCAGCCCGACAACGGCAGGTTACTCGTTCCTGCCGTGACGTTCAACTCGTTGAATAGCGGCACGGCGTTACCACGGGCAGGACCGCGTCGGCTGTCTTCGAAATCGTACAGATTCACGCCAATTCCGCCTTTGATCTGGTGGTTTGACGTGATCTGACTTGTAATGTTGAAGTTCATATCCGTCTTGAACGGCCGGATACTCGTATAGTTACCCACATCGACTCCGGCATAGGGTTCATCGCCGAACACGAGATAGTTAACCTGGGGACGGCCGCCCTCTTCCAGGGGATAATAGCCGACCGATCCGACGAAGGCATCGGTGATACTTGGAAGAGGCTCCTTCCCATACTTGGGATGGTATCTCTCATTGTATTCCCGCAGGTGGCTGAGACGGAGTTCGTAGAACGTATTCGGGCTGACGGTATGGGTGAAGGATGTGTTGATGTGAATTCGCCCTTTAAAGTCCTGGCTTCGACCATCTAAATTATACTTCCAGCCATACGCCGGAGCACCAGCCGTGAACCCTGTAGTCGTACCTTCGACAGCACCGCGCTGTCCTTTCTTGCTGAAGAAACCATTATCCTCGACCAGTCCGGAAAACGACAGCTTCATGCTGGTGCGCGGTCGGTAGGTCGTCTTGACGAATACGTTCATCAACCGGCCGTATTCATCCGGAGCCCGTCCCCAGCTTTCAGCGAAACGCCCCGAAAAGAACCAACTCAGCTTGCTGCCCATCGGTCCGCCCATGCCGAAGTCGAGTTGCACCGGGCGCTTCTCGGTTCGGTTGTTGATGGCGAATTGATTGTGCTTGTCGGGAGTAAACACCCGACTGACCGACCTGGAGTTTCTCGCGGCTTCGTTGCGCCCTTCAGTCAGGTAAGACCAGTTGATGGCTTCGACCTCGGGGATGACGCGATCATAGTCCCAGTAGTAATTTTCCCTGCTATATATCGCCTGCCAGGAATCTACCGGGCCGGTCATGTCCAAGACCTCGAAGGGGTCTTTCAACCTGAAACCGTCTTCGGCGCGGGCCGGATCGTTGTTGAATTCATTCGTCGCGGCGATGGCGTTCGTGATGACTTTGCGGAGATCGTTCTCTGAAAGCGTGCCAGTCCGGTAGGCATCCACGACGTCGAGCGACGGCGGCTTGGTCCAGTTGAGCCCCTTCTGACCCAACGTGCGGTACTCGAAGTTCCCGTTGAACTGCGCGCCGCCTTCCCGGGTCACCACCGAAGTGATACCGGACAGCGCGTTCACGTATTCAGCGTTGAACGTACCGGTCTTTACTTCCAGCTCCTGGATCATGTACGGGTTGACCGTAAAGGCCTGACCACTATTATTGTGCTGCATCGTCACCGTCGATCCGTCCAGCGTCGTTTGTTGATCTTGGGCGCGACCACCACGCAGGTTACCGGCAAAACTGCCGGCCGTGGTCAACACGACTTCGGCGATGTTGACGATTGGCAGAGCCTGAAGTTCATCGGCCGTCACAATGGTCCTCGTGGAGGTCAGGCTCTTCTCGACCAAGTCCCGAGTAGCCACGACTATAACCTCCTCGGCGGATTCGAGAATCGTGGAATCCAACTCGAAATTCAGAATCGTGGTCAAATCGGCATGCACCTCAACTTCAATGACACGCTGGGGAATGTAGCCGATTACATTAACTATCATGGTATAGGTGCCAGGCGGCACGTTCAAAATGAAGTACTCGCCCCTATCATTCGCCATGGCGCCCATTACCGTGCCATCGACTCGTATACTGGCTGCCGGCAGCGCATCCCGGTTCGCGTTATCAACGACAATACCGGAAATCTTACCGATCGACAACTGTGCCAGTGCACTTGTCGAGAAACTGAGCAATAACGCAAAGGCAAATGCGAAGCGTAAAGCCCGTGAAATTGTTATAGACATCAATTTACTCCTCTTTAACAGAGCCCTTCTGATTGATTGTCAGCTTGCCCCGGCCTGCTGACGGTATCCGGCGTATTGCAGATTTAAACTCAAAATCTATAAAACGTACTTTTAGAACACTCACCTCCCTTCAAAGTATGGTAATGGGGCAATCATATATTAAATAAGTCTGTTATACCTTCTATGTTAGAAACGAGATACTAACGACCACGTGCAAGGGCATGAACACGCAGTGAAACACTCTTGGAATTTGTGACAATTTCTGAATTCTTCTTTATATGCAAACAATGTGCCAGATTTCCGACAAGCTGAAACCATAAACAGGACTGCACCCGAAAACCCTTTGAAACCCTAAGTAATACGGGGATGGAAAACCGAATTCCACCACCTGCTTCAATACGTCGCGTCCGGCAAGCAATACGAAATAAAATTCATTATCCTGTCCTTGCTGAAACAAATTTCACCACACAACAAAACCCATGTCCTGCATCCTCAACTCACCGAAATTCTCTTCGGGACCCGACGCCAAATCTTACTTGACATTATGCACGACCCCACATAAGATGTTGCGCTGGCAGTGGTTTTGGTTGTGTATAGATATTCGCTTTCAGCAAGTGATAAGTATATGTCCGGCCAGGCTCATAGTCAATATGTTATTTCATTATTTAAAAAAGTACGGGTTCGGAGCGGGTAAATATGGAACACAGGGCGTGGTTTCAATGTATCGAAGGTTGCAAAGAAACCTATCCGTTGAACGAAATCATCTATCGATGCCGTGCCTGTGGGGGGCTGCTCGATATAGTCCACGATCTGGACAGTCTCAGGGCCCGCGGCGCCGCGGCGTGGATGAAACTTTTCGACGAGCGATACCGGCGAACGGAGTATCCTTACGGAAGTTCGGTGTGGGGCAAAAAGGAATGGGTCTGCCCCGCGGTGGAAGACCAGCACGTGGTCTCCATCTACGAGGGAGGCAGCAACCTGTTCTGGGCCGAGCGGCTCGGTGCGGAACTCGGCCTTGACGATCTCTGGGTGAAACAGTGCGGCAACAACCACACCGGATCGTTCAAGGACCTGGGCATGACCGTGCTGGTTTCCATGGTCAACCAGATGATAGAAGAAGGCCAGGACATACGGGGAATCGCCTGCGCGTCCACCGGCGACACCTCGGCCTCGCTGGCGGCCTACTGCGCTTCGGCAGGCATCCCGGCCATCGTGTTTCTTCCCCGGGACAAGGTTTCCGTAACGCAGCTCATACAGCCCATTTCCCACGGCGCCCTGACCCTGTCGCTGGACACGGATTTCGACGGATGCATGGAGATCGTTCAGCAGGTGGCGGAAAGCGAGGGCATCTACCTGGCAAATTCCATGAACTCCCTGCGCCTGGAGGGCCAGAAGACCATTGGAATCGAGATCTGCCAGCAGTTCGAATGGGAGGTGCCCGACCTGATTATCATACCCGGCGGGAACCTGGGCAATGTCTCCGCGCTGGGCAAGGGTTTTCTCATGATGGAGGAGCTGGGGTTGATCGACCAGCGTCCCCGGATCGTCTGCGCGCAGGCCGCACGGGCCAATCCTCTCTACCTGAGCTACCTGAAGGAGTTCAGCGAATATGAACCCATCCACGCCGAAAAAACCGTCGCCAGCGCCATACAGATCGGCAATCCCGTCAGCATCAAACGGGCGATCCGCGTGTTGAAGGAGTTTGATGGGAAAGTAGAACAGGCGACCGAGGACGAAATCGCGAACGCCGTGGCCCGAGGCGACCTGACGGGCCTGTACAACTGTCCCCATACGGGCGTCGCACTGGCGGCGCTCTTCAAAATGGTCGACCGGGGCGAGGTCCGGTCCTCGGACCGAGTGATCATCATTTCGACGGCCAACGGTCTGAAGTTCACCGATTTCAAGGTCGGGTACCACCGAAACCGGCTGGATGCCGTCGAAGTGAAACATGGACAGACGCCCCTCGAACTGCCTGCCCGTTTCGATGACGTCGTACGGGCGATAAACCGAAAGCTGGCATGATAGCGAAACCGACCCCGGGCGCGGCAGCCCTTCTGCTGACCCTTGCCTTTCTCGTCCTCGCCTGCGGCGGTCCTTTTCAATTCCGCAAGGTACCTTCCGCACCGGAACGGCGTCTCGCAGAGGACCTGCAGGCCATCCTGGACCGCCCGGAACTGGCGCCCATGACCATAGGCGTGAAGGTCGTATCACCTGTCACAGGCCGAACACTTTTCTTACATCATTCCAACGGGCTGTTTCATCCTGCGTCGAACACGAAGCTGTTCACCGCCGTAGGCGTCCTGAGGACCATGGGCCCGGACTATCGCTACCTGACGAGTGTGTTCGCCGACAACGACGCGTACATGCGCGCCGATACCCTGTTCACTTCGCTTTATCTTTTCGGGCGCGGAGACCCCCTGTTGGATTCGGAGCACCTGGACCGTCTCGCGGGCGCCGTAGCGGAAGACTCCGAGGCACGGGTTATCGAGGGCGACGTGGTCGTCGACGAAGCCTACATGGACAAGATACCCTTTGGAGAGGGATGGATGTGGGACGACGTGCAGTACAGTTACTCCGCGTCCCTGAATGCCCTCGCGGTAAACGGCAACAGCGTGAAGATCCAGATATCGCCCGGTGCTTCCGTCGGTGCGCCCGTATCGGTCAGGGTGGAACCACCGACGGCGGCCGTGACCTTCGAAGTGCAGGCTGTTACCGCGGCGTCCGCGTCCCTGGACACGTCGGCCATCGAACCGCTCTGGGTCGAACGGGACTGGCCATCGCGATCCAACAGGATAAAGGTAACCGGCCGTCTCCGCCTTGATGACGGCGAAAGGGAATTCCACAGGTCCGTCGAAGAACCCGGAATATACGCGGGGCGGCTCTTCCGGGACAGGCTGCACGCGCGCGGCGTTCGTGTTACGGGAACGGTACGGCGCGGGATCACACCGACGCGCTCACGGTCGATAGCGATCTACCGTTCGCCGCCCGTGACGAATGCCCTGGCCCATCTGCTGAAGGACAGCAGCAACCTGACGGCCGAGTTGCTCGTTAAAACGATGGGACGCCATTCGACGGGCAATCCGGGCACGGCCGTCGACGGGCTGGCCGTGCTGCGGCAGGTATTGGCGGACTATATCGGCCTGGACGCCGACCACTATCGGTTCGCGGACGGATCCGGCCTGTCATGGTACAATTACGTATCACCTGACCAGATCGTGGACCTGCTCCTCGCGACCTACCATGATGCCTCGATCGGCGATGCCTTTCGGGAAGCGTTGCCCGTCGCCGGTGTGGACGGCTCTTTGAAAAACCGGATGAAGGACACCGCGGCCATGGGCAATCTCAGGGCGAAGACAGGCACCCTGACCGGCGTGAGCTGCCTGAGTGGTTACGTACAGACCAGGGATGGCGAACCCCTGGTTTTCTCGATCATGATGAACAACTTCGTCGGCCCGGCTTCGACGGCCCGCCGCACGCAGGATGAAATCGGAGTCCTGCTGGCTGGTTTCAGCCGAAAGTAACGGACTGGAGATTTACTTCCCGGAAGGGGTGGGACATGGCGGGTTCCAGAGATCCTCACGTAGAGGGCAGCGTCAACCGGACACACTATACGAGCAAGACGGAGCTGAAGGCGCGATTGTTCGCCGTCCTGGACTGGAGTACCGAGGACCGGGGGCTGAATCTGGTCCCTCAACTTTCCAGGGCGGTGAGACGGGGAGATGTCCTGGAACTCATCTGCACCGATAGAAAAGACGCCGGGCCGGGTTCGAAGGTGGACCATGCCGTTTACATCGGTTTCGTAGAAATCTCGGAAACCGGACTGCTGTTATGCGGCGACACCGTTTCGGTCCGACAGGAAGAGATCGGGAAGATCGCGGGATTCGACGAGACCCACCTGCCCAACCACCTGAACGTCGTCATTCAATGTGAGAAGCGAAGAACGGGACGGGAACTGGAACTGCCCCTGGACGTTCTGGTCACCTTCTCGGGCATTTGCGAGGACACGGATCGGGACATCGGTTTCTGAATCCTTCAGACCGCCTGGACCGCCCCGCCCGGCTTCGCCCCACCCTACCGCTCGCCGTCCAGCTCGTTGCGCAACGCGACGTAACTATCGTATCGCTCTCTGGACACGGCGCCCGCCGATAGGGCATTCCGCACGATACAGTCCGGTTCGTGGACGTGGGTGCAGTCGTGAAACCTGCAGCCGGTCAGAAGGTCGCGCATTTCGGGAAACAGTTCCGGAAGCTCGCGGGGCGAGACCTCCCACAGGCTGAATTCCCTGATACCCGGAGAGTCGATCACCAGGCCTCCGACTTCAAGCTTGTGCGCCGCGAGATAGGAGGTCGTATGCCGCCCCCGGCCCGTCGTCCGGTTCACCTCGCGCACCCTGAGACCCAGACCGGGCTGCAGCGCGTTAAGCAGGGAGGTCTTCCCCGCGCCG
The DNA here is from genome assembly GCA_965225915.1 of bacterium. Lineage (GTDB taxonomy): Bacteria > JAAXHH01 > JAAXHH01 > JAAXHH01 > JAAXHH01 > JAAXHH01. The sequence goes on along the minus strand of OZ245326.1, from coordinate 1,937,243 downwards.
GACGGACCGGCGATCGCGGATATCCTGTTCCGCAACGTTGTCTTCAACACATCGACACCGTGCAGTGTGACGGAGCTGGTCGGAATGACGCGGTAACCGCACCGTTCGTAGATCCCCGCAATGTCCGGACAGTCGTCGTACGGCAGGTCTATCTTGTTCAGGCAGACGACCGGGGCCAGGTTGCCGGCTTCCGCGGCAACGAGCAGGCGGTCCAGCAACTGCAGATTCGGCAGCGGGTCCCTGACGGAGAAGACGACGACGAGGTAATCTGCGTTGGCGATCATGATCTGTTCGACATGCCGCCTGCCCGGGGCCAGGCGGGAAAGTTTCGAAATGCGGGGAAGCACCTCTTCTATGGCGCCCGTCTCACCCTGGTCCTCCACCACGCGGACGCGGTCACCGATGGCGACGGGATTCACGGTACTGTTCCGGCCGACTTTCTCCACGGAGTGATGCTGGTTGTCCCGCTCTGGATAGATCAGCGATTTCTTCAACCTGCTACGCAACGCGCAGGCAAAGACCCCGTGCCGGGTCTCCACGTCAAAAACACCCCGGTGTTCCCGAATTACGATGCCTTCCGTGGTATCCATATTCGACCTATTTTCTCCCGGTTCAATTCCCTGGAACCGCACGGTTAATGGGGTCCTCGTTTGACCGTCCCGGCCTATGCCGCTTGACCCGCGCATAGTTCGTACAACAGGCGGTGCATGACGAGTCCGGGTGGCAGCGCGCTGGTTTTCAGGCCGATATCGGCTTCGTACAGGGCTTCGAAACCGTTTTGAAGATCCCGGCCCGAGAGCAGTCTGGACTGCGCGGCGTACCGGTTGTAAAACCGGTTGAACCCCCAGCCAAGCTGCAACGTCTTCTTGATGCCTTCGTCCGATTGGCGATCCCGTTTTAAAAATCTGATCTTCCACAGGATCACGAGATGACGGACGAACAGGGCCACGATGGCCTGGGGTTCATCCCCCGCGTCCAACGCGCGCTGGTAGGCGCCCAGCGCCTTGGCCAGGTCTTTTTCGCCAACGGCCTCTGCGATGTCGAATACCGAGCCCGCGCGAACGGGTCCCAGCGTGTTTTCCACATCTCCGGCCGCAATGGTGTCCCGGCCGCCGACGAATACGGCGAGTTTTTCGAGTTCACCGGCCAGTTCCTGCAGGTCTGTGCCCACGATGGCCTGCAACTGGTGCGCTGCCTCGGAGGTCAGCCGCTTGCCGAACTGCCGCGCATGCTGTTGCAGCCAGGGCGGGACCCGCTCCGGAAATAACGGGAAGAACACCACGGAGACCGCCCGCCCCGACAACCGTTCGTAAAGTTTCGTTTTCAGGTTCACCCTGTTCGTCTCGAGCACCAGGACAGTACTTGGCGCGGGCCGTTCGGCATAGTCTACGACCGCTTCTCTGTCCTTCTGCGGCAACCGGTGGAAGTCCCTGACGATGACGACCCGGCGATCGGCCATCATGGGCACCATGGACGCGACGGTCAGAATCGCCGTGGCATCGCTGTCGTCCCCGCGACGCACGTCCAGGCAGAACGCTTCCGTGCCCGGCTCTATGACTCGGGCAACCAGGGTGCGTATGGCCTCTTCCTTAAGATACGACTCGTCGCCCGAGAAAAAGTATACCGGATCGATTCGGTCGCGCTCTATCTGTTCGATCAACTGTTCGGGTTTCACGTCGAGCACCTTTCCTGCAAACCGCGGCCTTCCAAATCACGCCCAGGCCATCGATGACGCAAATTGGGTTACGAGACACGCAGCATACAATATATATTCAAGTCAAGCTGCTTGAAACATATCATACCTGAATTCCGGTTCAAACCTGAACATGAAATCGGACCACACGTTATGCCTCGTATCGGCAAAACCGCGCTGAAAGACCGGCTAGAGGAACTGTACCGGTCTTTCGATCCTTCCATGATTTCGCCCGATCCCCTCGAAGTGGTGAGACGTTACGACCGTCCGGAAGACCAGGAAATCGCCGGCCTGGTCGCGGCTTCGCTGGCTTACGGCCGGGCCGAACTGATTACGATCGCGGCCGGTGAGGTGTTGAGGAGGATGGGGGATGCGCCCTGGGATTTCGTTATGCAGTACGATCCGCGGCGGGACGACGATGTTTTTGACGGGTTCGTCTACCGCTGGTCGCGGGGGCGGGATATGTCGATACTGGCCTCGCTCATGCAAAAGGCGCTTAGCCGGCACGGATCCCTGGGTGCGCTCTTCTCCTCGGGCTACCGTGCATCGGACCCCCATACAGGGCCCGCACTGGTTCATTTTATTGATACGCTCCTTGGTTACGCGGAGGAGGATCACCCTTCGGAGCGGCACAGGGCGAAAACAGGGATCCGCTACCTGCTGCCTTCTCCAAGAACGGGAAGCGCCTGCAAGCGGATGAATCTCTACATCCGCTGGATGGTGCGTCGGGACGCCCTGGACCTGGGCCTGTGGAAGACGATTCCACCCTCCGTCCTGGTCATGCCGATCGACACTCACGTGGCCCGGATATCCAGGCGGCTGGGACTGACATCCAGGCGACAGGCGGATTGGAAGATGGCCGAAGAAGTCACGCGATCGCTGAGGAAATTCGATCCCGACGATCCCGTGAAATACGACTTCGCGTTGTGCCATTGGGGCATGCTGGAGTTCAGAAACCGTTGATCTCCCTGTGTGGAGCGGCTGTCTTGAGAGATGCTTCCTGAAGCGCGCTGACCGCATTCGTCAACCGGAGCTTCAACCGGCCGTCCCGGCCTGAGCCCTGCGCCGCTGCGTCGTTTGTGCTTGCCGGAGCCGGAAGTTTGATCGTATTTTAACGTGTTTTGTATCGGACAGGAGTCCGCGGAAACACGGAATCAGCGCTTTTGACAGTCACCCGGACCGCCCGTGCACGGAGGAAACATGTTAGACCAGCGATTCGTCAGGAACAATCCCGAGACGGTAAAGCAGGCGGTCGCAAACAAGAACGAGCGGGTCGATGTCGACCAGTTCATCGACCTGGACTCCCGGCGCCGGGAGTTGCTGCAGACGAGCGAGTCGCTCAAGCAGCGGCGAAACACCGTGTCCGACGAAATCGCGCGCATGAAGCGCAGTGGTGAAGACGCTTCCGGCCGAATTGAAGCGATGCGGGAGGTGTCCTCGCGCATCCGGGAAATCGACGCCGACCTGGCCGAAATCCAGGACCGGCTGCAGGAAGTGCTCGCGCGCTTGCCCAATATTCCCCATCCTTCGGTACCGGTCGGCGCGGACGAAAGCGCCAACGTGGAGGTGCGCCGCTGGGGCGCCACGCCCGAGGTGGAATTCGAACGCAAGGCACATTGGGATATCGGCGAAACGCTCGACATCATTGACTTTCAGCGCGCAGGAAAGATTTCTGGCAGTCATTTCGTGCTCTTCAAGGGAGACGGCGCCAGGCTGCAGCGCGCCTTAATCCAGTTTATGCTGGACCTCCATATTCAAAAGCACGGTTATACGGAGATAAGTCCTCCCTACATCGTAAACCGTCAAAGCATGTTCGGAACGGGCCAGTTGCCGAAGATGGAAGAGGACATGTACCGCACCGATATTGACGACCTGTTCCTCATTCCCACGGCTGAGGTCCCGGTGACCAATATGCACCGCGATGAAACCCTCGCCGAGGACGACCTGCCGATCTACTACACGGCCTACAGTCCCTGCTTTCGCCGCGAAGCCGGTTCGTACGGACGGGAGACCCGGGGGCTGATCCGGGTGCACCAGTTCGACAAGGTGGAAATGGTCAAGTTCGTCCGCCCCGAGACCTCCTACGACGAACTGGAAACACTGGTCAACGACGCGGAAGAGGTACTGCAACTGTTGAACATCCCCTACCGCGTGGTGGTCTTGAGCACGGGCGACCTGAGTTTCGCCGCAGCGAAGTGCTATGACCTGGAAGCCTGGGCGCCAGGCGTAAACCGGTGGCTGGAAGTCTCCTCCTGCAGCAACTTCGAGGATTTCCAGGCCCGAAGAAGCGGAATCAGGTTTCGAAACAAAGCCGGGAAGAGCCAGTTCGTGCACACCCTGAACGGATCCGGCATGGGAATGGCGAGGACCCTGATCGCGGTGATCGAACACTATCAGACCGAGCGGGGCAGCATCCGCATACCCGAGGTGCTGGTGCCCTACATGGGAGGGTTGAAGGAAATCGGGTGAAATCTCATTTCCACAGAAACGCGGGGCATATACGAAAAATACCCCGGTTCTACTCCGGCTACCGGCGCGCTCAAGGGCCTCTTCTTCGTAATCGGCGCTCTCCTTACGCTGGCCTTTCTTTTCCACGCACAAATAACCGTCCGGGACCTGGAAGGCAACCAGCAGGAACTGGCAAGGGCCCTTGGGGTCTACTTCATAACCCGTTCCGCTTCCGATCACGTGACGGATGACCGTGAACTCGGGCTGCTGATCGACCAGATTCAGCGCCCGGATATGCCCATCGTGGTGACCGACGAAGCGGGGGAACCGACGCTGTGGAAAGACATCGGTATCCCATGGGTTCCCGACGATCCCGGGGTCGTGGCCCGTGTGCGTCCCATGGTGGCCGGGATGGACGCCGAAACGGAACCGGTCAGGCTGCAGGTGTCCGGGCTGAACATGCTGCTGCACTACCAGTACTCGCCGGCGGTCCGGCGCATGCGGTGGCTGCCCTTCGTAGAGATTGGCCTCGGTGGGTTGTTCGTTTTCCTGAGCCTCTTCATCTATCGCAATATCAAACACTTGGAGCAACGGCACATATGGATCGGAATGGCCCGGGAAACCGCCCATCAACTGGGAACTCCCCTTTCCGCGATGAAAGGCTGGCTGGAGCTGATCAAGGCGCAGTTGCACCTGAACAGGCGGCGGTCACCCGGGGAGGAACTAGACCAGGTTGATCTCATCCTCGGGGAAATGGACGGCGACCTGAACCGGCTGAACAAGATCGCATCGCGTTTCAGCCAGATCGGATCCGTCCCCGAACTGACGCGCCAGGACATACGCGCTATCCTGGATGACTGTGTCGGATACTTCAATAAACGAACTCCGACGAAAACCAGTTCAATCTCCATTCGTACGATCTATGAAACCACCGAGCCCCTCAAGGTGGATGTCAACCGGGAATTGCTTGAATGGGTGGTCGAAAACCTGATCAAGAACGCCCTCGACGCAGTGGACGCTGAGGGCGGACTCATCCAGGTTTTCGCCGGTTTCGACCGCGATGCCGGCTTCGTTTCGGTCCGTGTCCAGGACAACGGAAAGGGCATTCAACCGGGTGCCCGAAAACGAATTTTCGAACCGGGGTTTTCAACCAAGACGCGGGGTTGGGGGCTGGGGCTCAGTCTGTCGCGCCGCATCATCGAGGAATCACACGGGGGGCGTCTGATCCTGCGCGAAAGCCGCGCAGGCGAAGGAACCACCATCGAATTCAGGTTGCCGATCCCCGGTTGACCCCGCATGCAGCGGTCAATCTAACCGGCCTAATCGGCGCGCCCACGTGCGCCGCCGCGAGCGAACGCCCACCCGCTGAAATTCGTCTGACACGGATCTAAGGTGATCCATCATCGCAACACGTTGCGAGAAAGACCTTTCATGACGCAGACGGACATTAGGCGCATACTGTGGGTGGACGATGAAATCGATCTGCTCCGACCACATATCATCTTCCTGAGCGAACGGCACTACGAGGTTATCCCCGTTTCCAACGGCGACGACGCCATCGAACTTTGCAGGCGCGGGACTTTCGACCTCCTTCTTCTGGATGAAATGATACCCGGGCGGGACGGACTGTCTACGCTGTCTGCCATAGCCGATATCCGGCCGAACCTTCCGGTGGTCATGAACACCAAGAACGAAGAAGAACAGCTGATGGACGAGGCCATCGGGGACCGCGAAACGTCCACCGGCCTGAGGTACAAGTTCGGAAATCAAATCGACTGCGACAGGCGGCACGCGATGATCATCGAAGATCCGGACGCTTACCGTCTGCCCAGGTATACGAAACGCACCAACTACATCATTGCCAGGGAAGACTACTACTTCGTCTATCCGAACCGATTCCAAGAATACCGGCAGCAGTACAAGGACAGCTTCCAACACGGCGGTATATCGATGGAAGAGATGATCATGCCCATCCTAACGTTGCGCCCCAGACATGCCGGCATTTCCTGAAACGAGCAATTTCAACACTGACGGTCCCGACCAGACGGCGCAGCTTGGACGGCGTCTGGCCGACTATCTTGTGCCGGGCGACACGGTGCTGGTTACCGGTGACCTCGGCGCCGGAAAAACCTGTTTCATCCAGGGTCTGTGCTCGGGCCTGGGCATCGACGAACCGGTTACGAGTCCCACCTTCACCCTCGTGAACGAATACGACGGCCGGATACCCGTGGCCCATTTCGACCTCTACCGGCTGGACAGCCCGGATTCGGTGCTGGATCTCGGATTCGACGAATACCTGGACGCTTTCGTCTGCCTGATAGAATGGGGAGACAAGTTCCCGGAGATCATGCCTTCCGACGCATTAGCGGTTCGTATCGGAATCGGATCGGGAACACACAGGATGCTGGAGATAGTCGGCGTCACCGGCCTGGTTTCCGATGAAGGCACGGCGGAGCCATAACCCCCGCGCACTCCTACCGGACGGCCGGAGGCTACAGCGGTTTTATGGACGGCAGCACGACGGTTTGACTGGGGAGCAGGGCGGGAACATGGGCTTCCACCACCGTGATGCCCATGGCCCGTTTCAGCACTTCGTCCATGGTCGATACCGGGCGGATATCGATTTCGTTTTTCACTTCCGGCGGAACATCCACCAGATCTTTCCTGTTGCGGTCAGGAATCGCCACTTCCCTGATGCCGGCACGGAGCGCGGCGATCAGTTTTTCGTTCAATCCACCGATGGGCAACACGGTTCCGCGGAGCGTAATCTCCCCCGTCATGGCGATATCGCACCGCACCGGCACGCCGGTCAGCGCCGAACAAAGCGCCGTCGCGATGGTAATGCCGGCGGAGGGTCCGTCCTTGGGGATCGCGCCTTCGGGCATGTGCACGTGGATCTCGACATTCTTGTAGAAATCCGGCTCGAGTCCCAGCGAGGCGGCCCTGGACCGGGCGTAGGTCAGCGCCGCGTGCGCCGATTCCCGCATCACGTCTCCCAGTTGACCGGTCAGTGTCAGTTTTCCAGCGCCGTGGCGATTCAGGACGCTGACCTCTATGGTGAGGATGTCGCCGCCGGACTGTGTCCAGGCGAGACCAGTCGCAACGCCTACCGAATTCTGCTTCACGACGTCTGAATCCTGGAAGCGAGGTACGCCCAGGTAGTTGGAAAGCTGGTTGCGCGTAACATGCATCCGTTTGCTCGTCGACCCGCCTTCCACCACCCTGCGGGCCAGCTTGCGGCAAACGGCGGCGATGTGGCGTTCCAGACCCCGGACGCCGGCTTCGCGGGTGTATTCCCGAACGATGGCCATCAACGCATCCTTCCTGAACGTGATGCGTTCCTTTTTCAATCCGTGGGCTTCGATCTGTTTCGGCACCAGAAAACCCCTGGCGATCGCCGTTTTCTGGTGTTCAAGATAGCCGGGCAGTTCGAGGACTTCCATGCGGTCGTTCAGCGCTGGAGGGATGGTATCGGTCGTGTTGGCCGTCGTGATGAAAAGCACGCGGGACAGATCGTAATCCACCTCAAGGTAATGGTCGTTGAACGCGTTGTTCTGTTCGGGATCCAGCACCTCCAGCAGTGCCGATGCCGGATCGCCGCGCACGTCCCGCCCCAGCTTGTCCACTTCATCGAGCAGGATGACCGGATTGACGGTCCCGGCGCGGCGCATCGCCTGTATGATGCGTCCGGGCATGGAACCGATGTAGGTCCGGCGGTGGCCGCGTATCTCGGCTTCGTCGTGCACGCCACCGAGGGACATGCGGACGAATTTCCTTCCCATGGCGCGGGCGATCGATCGGCCCAGGGAAGTCTTTCCTACACCCGGGGGACCGACCAGGCACAGGATTGGACCCTTCAGGTGCCGTGTCAGCTGGAGCACCGACAGGTACTCGATGATGTGTTCCTTCGGTTTCTTCAGCCCGTAGTGATCGGCATCGAGAACGGACTCCACCTGGACGATATCCCGGTTGTCCCGCGTTCGTTTTTTCCAGGGCACTTCGATCAGCCATTCCAGGTAGTTGCGTATTACCGTCGCTTCCGGGGAGGTGGGATGCATCTGCTGGAGTTTGTCCAGCTCGTTCATGGCTTTTTCATGGGCCTCTTTCGGCATCTTGGCGTCGGCGACCTGCTGCGTAAGCCCACCCAGACCATCCGGCATATCCTCCAACTCACCCAATTCCTGCCTGATTACGCGCATCTGTTCCTGGAGGAAAAACTCCCGCTGAGACTTGTGTATTCTTTCCCGGACTTCGCCGTCGAGCTGGTTCTTGATTTCCAGGATCTCCAGTTCCGTGGCCAGAATGGATGCGAGTTCATCAAGTTGTTCGATGATCGAAGGCGCCTCGATAAGCCGTTGCTTGACCTGGGGAGTCTGCTGTATGAAAGCCGACATGGTGTCCACCAGGCGCTGGGCGTCATCCATGTTCTGCAGGGACAGCAGGATTTCGTCCGGCGCCTGCTGGTTCAGCTTGATGTATTCCGTGAACTGATCGACGACCGTCCGTAGTCTCGCCTGTACCTCCGCCTGGTTGATATCCGTTTCTTCGACCAGGGCGATTTTCACCCTCATATAGGGATCCACGGACAGAAACCGGGCGATCCGCGCCCGGACGATCCCCTCGACGAGAACGCGGATCAGGCCGTTCGGCAGTTTGACCACCTGCAGGATCCGGGCCACGATGCCCGTTCTGTGCACATCCTCCTTGACGGGATTCTCGATTTCCGGACTGCGCTGGGCGGTCAGGAAGAGCAGGCGGTCGTTGTTGACCCCATGCTCCAGGGCCTTGATGGACGCGTCCCTCGCGATGATGAGGGGATATTCCATGTAGGGGAATACGACCACTTCACGAAGGGGAATGAGGGGAAGCTTGTCGTCGAAAGTAATGGGATCGTTGCGTTGCAGAGTAATCATCATGGGAAAACCGATGGCCGCCGGTTCGTGCGAACCGGCCGAGGGATGAGGTCAGGCGCTTTTCTTGCTTTCCTTGCCTTGAACGTAGATGGGCGACGCTTTTTCTTTTACGGTTTCCTCCGTAACGACGACTTCCCTCAGGTCTTCTTGTGTCGGCGCGTTGAACATCACGTCCAGCATCGCTTCCTCGAGGATGGATCGCAACGACCGCGCGCCGGTCTTCTTGTCCATCGCCTCGTTAACGACCGCCTGGAGCGCCTCGTCCGTGAAAGTCAGCTTGACGTTCTCCAATTCGAGCAGCCGCTTGTACTGCTTTATGAGGGCGTTTTTGGGTTTGAGCAGGATCTCCATCAGGGCATCGGCGTCCAACTCGCCCAGTGTGGCGACCACGGGCAGCCTGCCGATGATTTCCGGTATGAGTCCGTACTGCAGCAGGTCATCCGGTTCGACCCGGGCCAGGAGTTCACCCGTATTGCGGCCACCGGAGTTTTTAGATGTCCCACCGAAACCAATGGTTCCCTCCGCGATCCGGCGTTCGATGATTTGATCGAGATCGTTGAAAGCCCCGCCACAGATGAACAGGATGTTCCGCGTGTTGATCTGGACAAAGTTCTGTTCGGGATGTTTCCGGCCTCCCTTCGGAGGCACGTTGGCGATGGTGCCTTCAAGCATCTTCAACAGGGACTGCTGCACCCCTTCCCCCGACACGTCACGGGTTATGGAGGGATTGGCCGATTTGCGCGCCACCTTGTCGACCTCGTCGATATAGACGATGCCGCTTTCCGCTTTCGGCACGTCGTAATCCGCGGCCTGGAGGAGTCGGACCAGGACGCTCTCCACGTCTTCGCCCACGTATCCAGCTTCCGTGAGTACCGTGGCGTCGGCGATGCAGAACGGAACATGGAGCATCCTCGCCAGGGTCTGCGCCAGCAACGTCTTCCCGGTGCCCGTGGGCCCGATCAGCATGATGTTGCTCTTTTCCAGTTCCACCTCGTCCTGCGTAGCGCTGTGCTGAATGCGCTTGTAGTGGTTGTACACGGCAACGGAAAGCACCTTTTTGGCCTGTTCCTGGCCGATGACGTATTCGTCCAGCGCCTCCTTGATGTCCGTGGGCAGCGGCAGGCGTTCGACGGTCGGCAGGGTACTGCGGCTCATCTCTTCGGCGAGGATGCCGTTACACATCAATATGCATTCATTGCAGATGTATACGTTCGGCCCCGTGATGAGGCGTTCCACCTCATCGGTGTTTCTGTTGCAGAAGGAGCAGCGCAGGTCCCGCGACGTCGATCGCTTCTTCATGATCCCGTCCTAAGCGGTTTTGCCGTTCAAGGATTCGGCGATGGCCTTGGAAGCGGCGGTTTCGACCACGTGGTCCACCAGACCGTATTCGACAGCCTGGCGAGGTGACATCCAGTAGTCCCGGTCTGTATCCGATTCGATTTTTTCCACGGACTGGCCGGTGTGGTGCCCCATGATTTCGTTCATGGTCCGCTTCATGCGCACCATTTCTTCGGCCTGGATTTCGATATCCGTCGCCGTACCGGCCATATGGGGGATGGAAGGCTGGTGTATGAGTATGCGCGCATAGGGAAGGGCGTATCGTTTTCCGGCTCCGCCGGCCGTGAGCAAAAAGGCTCCCATGCTGGCGGCCATACCCAGGCAATAGGTCTCCACGTCGGGCTGAATGAATTGCATGGTGTCGTATATGGCGAGCCCCGCTGTAATACTGCCGCCGGGACTGTTGATGTACAACTTGATGTCCTTTTCGGCGTCTTCGTACTGGAGATAGAGCAACTGGGCGATCACCAGGTTCGCGATGGTGTCATCGATGGGGGTTCCGATAAAGACAATGCGGTTCTTCAACAGCAGAGAGTAGATGTCGTAGGCCCGCTCACCGCGGCCCGTCTGTTCAATCACCATCGGCACTAACATGACGCTCTCCTTCTACTCCGTTTGTATGTCGGCGTGCTGCACGAGAAATTCAACGACCTTCTCCTCCCTGAGATCTGCTTCGATGCGTTCCAGCCGTCCATTTTCGCGGAAAAGCCGCCGGACCTGGTCGACGGACGCCTGTCCGCGTCCCGCTATGGCCTCCAGACGTTCGTCCACTTCCTCCTGGTCGACCTCCAACCCTTCCTGCTCACCGATGGCGTCCAGGATGAGATGACGCATGATCTGATTGCTCGCCACCGGCCGGTACTGCTGTCGAAGCTCGTTCTCGTCGACTTCGCCCTGGTCCCGCGCGGTACGGCGCGCGTCCGCCACAACCTGGTCGAGATAGGCCGTCATCATGGATTCGGGCACTTCGAAATCGTGGGCGTCCACGATCTGCGTGATCAGGTCCTTGCGCAGTTCCCAGTCCGGTTCCCGCTCGATTTCTTCCTTGATCGAGTCTTTCAGGGCGTCCAGACTCTCCATGCCGATATCGATGGCAAACTCGTTGTCCAGTTCCGGCAGCTGCCTTTCCAGAACCTCCCGGACGCTCACGAGAAAACAGGCTTCCTGGCCGGCCATGTTCTCATCGGGATAATCGGACGGCAGCGTGGTTTTTACGGTGCGGTTCTCGTCGGCCCTGACCCCGAGCAACCGGGTGTCGAAACCCTCTCCCAGGCGGCCTGAACCGACCTGGAATAACTGGTTCTCCTCCTTGCGTCCGATGATCGGCACGCCGCTGTTGTCCGCGTGTTGTATATCGGCCCGGATAAAGTGCTCCCGCTCCGCTTCGCCGTCGATCCGCACCACGCTGGCGTATCGTTCCCGCAATGCCTCGAGCCGCTGGTTTATATCGTCATCGGTAACGTCTACAACGCGCTTGGTCACCCGCAACTCCTTGTACTGCTTCAGTTCTATGGCGGGTTTTACTTCCACGCTTGCCCGAAGTTTCAGGTCTTGTCCTTCGTCGTAGTCGATTTCCTCGATCACGGGCTGGCTTATGGGTTTGATCTCGGCTTTCTCGTGGGCGCTGTTCAGATACTCGGGGATTTTTCTTTCGAGTACTTCCGCCCGGATTTCATTGCCGAGCCGGGCCTTGAGCACGCTGAGCGGTACCTTCCCCCGCCGGAATCCGGGAAGACGGATCTCTCTACTGTAACGCGCGTAAGCTGCGTTCAGTTCAGATTGAATCGCATCGGAAGGAACTTCAATCTCCAGGACGCGTTTCCAGGGTTTGGGTTCTGATACCGTGTAGTTCAAACCAATTCCTCCCTACGCCGCTCTCATGGAGCATGACCGGCGGGGTAACGGTTGTCTGCGCACTCGAATACGGCTGCCCGTTGATCGACAAGCCGTGATAATTAATCGTGGAGAGGGGCGATTGTCAACGGAAAAGAGCCTGTAGTCCAGCGCCTTGCGGCCGGACTTCGTGGACGTGATGCGAGAGGGGGGAGTCGAACCCCCATGGGTTGCCCCACTGGATCCTAAATCCAGCGCGTATACCAGTTCCGCCACCCTCGCGCAGCCTGTGTACATGTTCCCGCATGTATACCTGCCGCTACCCGCCGTCTTCATTCTGCCGGGTCGTTTCCGAGCAGCTTCCGGTATCTTTCTTCGTCTTCGAGAATCTCCAGGGACGCCTTGATCTGGGGATCGTGTTTCGCGGCGAAGGCGTACCTACCCACCGTTCCCCAGAGTTTCGCACTGATTTCGGTCCCGATGCGGGCTACGAGCAACTCCCTGTGGCTGAGATATTTCAGTTCATGCTGCCGGTTCAGTTTCCTCCGCAGGTCGGCGAGCGATTCCAGTACCTCGATGGACACCGTGCTATCCTGCACGATCTCTTCCAGCTCGCTGAGCGTCTGTTCCGCCGTGGAGGTGTATTCGAAGGAACGCGCTTCGACGAACCGGCGGAAGGCATCGATCATCTCGTCCGTTACGTCAAACTTCGCCTGGTCGACGGCGGGATTGATCGACACGTAGTGGGAAGCGAACTTGATGAACAGGCTCTGGTTGTTCAGGGCCTGAATCAGGTTGGGATATTGGGGAACCTCGATCTCGACGTCCGGCGTGATACCACCGCCTCCGTAAACGATCCGTCCGATATTCGTCCTGTACGTTTCCCTTTCCGGCTCGTCCGAATCGACACGGGCCGGGTTCGGCGCGCCCGGCTCGCTCCGGCTTTCCTTGATTTTCTGTATCAGTCTTCCGCTTGGCGTATAATACCGCGCCGTAGTGATCTTCAGGGCCGTTCCCTTGTCCATGGGGAAAATCTGCTGCACCGAGGCCTTGCCGAAGGTCGGCTGGCCGGCCACGACGCCCCGGTCCCAGTCCTGGATCGCTCCGGCGACGATCTCGGACGCGCTGGCGCTGTACCGGTCGACGAGGATCACCAGTGGCGCTTCCTCGAGCGTGAACGTATCCGAAGCGTGATACGACCGCTGGTCCGAACCGGGCCGACCCTTCGTGTAAACGATAAGACGATCCTCAACCAGGAACTTCCCCGCGACTCCGACGGCCTGTTCCAGCAGTCCCCCCGGATTGCCGCGTAGATCGAAAACGTACCCCTGGGCGCCCTGGTCCCCCAGTTGTTTCAGTGACTGTTCAACCTCCCTGGAGGCTTCTTCGGTAAACTGGTTCAGCTTGATGTAGCCGATGTCCCCTTCCAGCATCCCCACGTACGGAACCACCGGTATGGTAATGATGGCCCGCGTCAGCGTGTAGTCGATGAATGCCTCTTCGCCTTCCCTGCTAATCGAAATCGTCACAGAAGTGCCAGGACTCCCCCTCAGGAGGTCCGCCGCCTGAGAGACTTCGATGTCGGCCGTGGACTGATCTTCGATCCGGACGATGCGGTCGCCGGTCTGCAGGCCGACGTCATAGGCCGGAGTGTCGTCAAACAGCGCGACGACGACCAGGGCGTCTTCCAGCTTGGTTATCTTGATGCCCAATCCACCGTACTTCCCCTGGATCTGCATCATTTTCATCTCGTCGTTCTGCTTCTTTTCCAGGAACTCGGTATAGGGATCCAACGTGCCGAGCATGCCGCGGATGGCCGCGTCGATCGCTTCTCCTTCGTTCAGATCGTCCACGTACTTGGCGCGTATGCGCTCCACGACCTGCTGCAGCAGTTTCAGATCGTACTGCTGTTCGCCCACCGCCTGCACGCGTTCGTGATTGAGCCCCCATCCGGCGCCCAGCAGGACGATGAGCAAAACTCCGACCAGTGTGATGCTTCTGTTAGGTGGTCGCATGACCCGAACTCCAGTTGCGAAAACCTGTCGTGGTACGTACCGGGATCGTCTATGACCCCCTTACGCGATTTACCCGTCCCGAACCGTGGGACGCCCTATGGCTTCTCCCTTACCCTCTGGACCTCTTGTGGATGTAGAACATGCGCGAAATGGCCGTGATGTTCGACACCACGGCGATCAAGACCAAGGCGACGGGCAAGTACGTTTCCCCAAGCAGGGCGCCCAGGCCCAGACAGATGATCCGCTCCGGACGCTGCATCAGCCCGACGGTACATTCCTGTCCGAGCCCCTCCGCGCGGGCGCGAACATAACTGACCATCAGGGAACCGCTTATGGCCATGACGGACGCCAGCACCCAGTAAGCGTTCAGGTCACTGTCGGCCGCGCTAAAAAGATAGAAGGCGATGATGCCGATGAAAACGGCGATCTCGGCGTAGCGGTCCAGCGTGGAATCAAGGAGCGCCCCAAAGGTGCTTCGGGTCCCCGTTGCCCGGGCCAGGTGCCCGTCCAGCACATCGCAACTGCCGCCGATGAACATGACCAGTCCCGCCCACCTGAAAGCGCCGAGCCCGAAGAGATAAGCGGAGATCAGGGTGATCCCAAAGCCAAGTATTGTCAACGCGTTGGGATGAATCCCGAAGCGAACGGACGTCCGGACGAACGGCCCCAGCATATTCACGTACCATGTCTTTACTTTCGAACTCAGCACGGTATACTCCTGCAACAGGCCCCGTTGCGTTCGCCGCCGTATCCAGCCCCGTCCAACCCAACCCGTGTTACAAACCGTCAAACGGGAACAGACGGTATGTCGCGGGGATATTCACTGCCAGGAACGTGATGCCGGAATATAGCCGTCATACCCCTTTCAGTCAAGGAAAAGTCGTTGAGAACCCGGGGGAAAGGCGTTCCTGAAACCCAGCTTTTCGCTTGACATAAGGCGGCCCGATTCGTAAATACAATTTCAAGTTTTGAACGCGTCCGCTCGCCGCGCTCAGGCTTCGGACGCCGTTTTACTCGGACGTGGTTTGGCTGAGGGCCATGCCATTGCCAAACCCTTACCGTTCAGGGTGTCCTCCAATACAGACTGCAGGTTCGAAATGACGTATACTCTTCAGACAGATCGGGATAAGGATATTCTCCGGAACCTGGTGGAACACCATGTTTCCACGGGTCAACCCGTCGGTTCCAAGTCGATAGCCAGCCAAGGCCCTCTTGCGGTCAGTCCGGCAACGGTGCGCAATACGATGGTGAACCTTGAAGACACCGGTTACATCACCCGGCCGCATCCCTCCGCCGGGGGCGTTCCGACCGACAAGGGTTACCGGTATTACGTGGATACCCTGCTTCGCATGCGTCCCATCAACAAGCGGGACAGGGAAAGAATCCACCTCGAACTTGAAAACGAATGGCTGAGCGTGCAGGAGCTTTTGAGCCATACAGCTTACATACTCGGCATGGTGTGCGAGGAAGTCGGTGTGGCGCTGGCGCCAAAGCTGTATGACGGAAGGCTTGAACGGGTGGAACTGATACCGGTCGCCCACAGGAAGGTGCTGCTGGTGCTGACCCTCACTTCCGGCCTGGTCAGGAGCATCGTCGCAGAACTCGACGCGGAGATACCCGCGGAGCGGCTCGCCGATGCCAGTTGGTTTCTGAATGAGCGGCTGAACGGCTGTTCCCTTCGAGAGATCAAGGGACAACTCGACGAACGCCTGGAGGACGCGCCCCAGTCCAAGCGGAAGATCGTCCAGCTGTTCATACAGTACAGCAACTATCTCTTTGATTTCGAGGAAAACGAGAAGACTCATATCGGCGGTACCACCTATATCGTGTCGAAGCCGGAGTTCGTGACCGACTACGAGAAACTCTCATCACTGCTGGAGTTTCTCGAACACAAGCGGACCGTGGCGCACTGGTTGAGCGAACGCCAGCATGACAACCGTATCGCCGTAACCATCGGTCGTGAAAACGGCCAGAACGAAGTGCAGTCGTGCAGCGTGGTCTCGTCGACCTATCGAATCAACGACATGACGGGCATCATCGGGGTAATCGGCCCGACCCGCATGCCCTACGCGCGCTTGATGTCTGTCGTGGGATATACAGCGAGATACCTGAACACGATGTTCGCTTGAATCCAGTGGTACTCGCCCCGATCCAGTTTACCAGCGGACGTGAGTAATCACGCCCGCTTCGTTTTGGCATCCCACGGGCGGAGCGCCCATGGGAAATGAAAGAGTTGCTTATTTGGCTGGGGGGTAAATTCGATCATGAGTAAGGGACAGGAATTCGAATCCGCCGCGTCGCCGGGGGATGTAACCGAGGCGCCGGGGACAGCATCGGACGAGAGCGACCCGAAGGCCGGACCAGCGTCCGGTTCCGGCACGGACAATGGCGCCGGACCGGTAAACGGGCAGGCGTCGGCGCCGGGGGATGAAGCCGTCGATCCCGCATCCGGCAGGGACACGGATGCCGAAGCGGAATCGGACGGGACCCCGGAGGAAGCGCCGGAAGAGGAACAGGCGAAACTGGCCGAGGAGGTCCTGCACTACAAGGATCGCTGGGTGCGCCTGGCCGCCGAGTTCGACAACTACAAGAAACGCACCGGCCGTGAATTCAGCGCACTGGTCAAGAATGCCGGGGAATCGCTCATCACCGAGTTGCTGCCCATACTGGACAACATAGATCGGGCCCTCCAGGCGCCGCAGACTTCTGACGAGACACGGTCATTCGCCCAGGGTTTCGAGATGATCCGCCAGCAATTCCTGGAAAAACTGGAAAGGGCGGGTATGAAAGAGATCATGGCGGAAGGGGAAACCTTCGATCCGACGCGGCACGAAGCCGTCATGGCCGTCGAAAACGGGGACCAGCCGGCCGACACGGTGGTTAACGTGGTTGAAAAAGGATACACCCTCAACGAGAAGGTCCTTCGCGCGGCCAAGGTAATCGTAACGCGCCCGCCGGCAAAAGCGCAGAATCATGACGACACAGGCAAGCGGGGTCCAACGGAAGATGGCTAAACAGGACTACTACGACACCCTGGGCGTGACGCGCTCGGCATCCGAGGACGAGATAAAGAAAGCATACCGGAAGCTGGCCATGCAGTACCATCCGGACCGGAATCCGGGCGACAAGGCGGCGGAAGAGAACTTCAAGACGGCCGCCGAAGCCTACGAGGTGCTCAGCGATCCGGAAAAGCGGACGCGATACGACCGGTTCGGGCACCAGGGCGTGGCGAGCGACTTCGGGTCGGGGGGTTTCCAGTGGACTGACTTCACCCATGCCGGGGACTTCGATGATATCCTGGGAAACCTGTTCGGGGGCAGCATATTCGGCGACCTGTTTGGCGGCCGGAACCGTGGAAGGGGGAACGGACGCGGCGCGGATCTCAGGGTGACCCTCAGGCTTGCCCTGGAGGAACTGGGCCAGGGCGTAAGCAAGACGATTCGCATTAAGCGGTATGTGCCCTGTGACCGCTGTCAGGGCAGCGGCGCCGCCGACCGTAACGACGTTCGGACCTGTCCGACCTGCCAGGGGCAGGGCCAGGTCCATCAGCGTGCGTCATCCCTGTTCGGCGTCGTGATGAACGTAACGACCTGTCCGAATTGCCAGGGGCTGGGGAAGACCATCGACCGGCCCTGCAGCCCGTGCGAAGGGCAGGGCAGAGCGATGAAAACAGTCACGGTCAAGGTGGATATCCCGATCGGCGCCGGCGATGGGAATTACATGCGTCTGCAGGGACAGGGACACGCCGGTGTCCGTGGCGGAGCGGCGGGTGACGTGCTCGTCGTCATCGAACAGGAGCCCCATGAGTTTTTTGAACGCCAGGATGACGACATCATTTACGTCATGCCCCTCAGTTTCAGCCAAGCCGCACTGGGCGACCAGGTAGAGGTACCGACCCTTACGGGCAAGGTGCGTCTCTCCATCCCTCCCGGCACCCAGTCCGGCAAGGTTTTCCGCCTGCGTGGCAAAGGCATGTCCCATCTCAATGGGTACGGCCAAGGCGACCAACTCGTTAAGGTCATCGTCTGGACGCCGACGAAACTGACCGGCCGGGATAAGGAACTTTTCCAGGAGCTGTCCCAGTCGGACAGCGGAAAGGCGCCAGTCAACGACCGGAGGATTTTCAACCGGATCAGGGAAGAACTGTTCGGCGACTGAGCCGTCGCAGACTCGCTTTCGCCTCCTCCGGCCACCCACCCATTCCTCATTTATGCGTCACTGGGTTGAAGTTACCATAGCCATAACGCCCGAAACGGAAGAAGCGATCGCCAACGCGTTCTGGGAATTGGGTTCCAACGGGGTTGTTCAGTCGGGGGGCGGACTCACCGGCGCGTTCGAGCGTGTGACCGGGTTCTGGCCCGACCATCCTGGATTGATTGAGAAGCTCGACCGGATCTCCAATCTGTGGGAGGATCTTCGGGGCCTCGGTCTCGCATCCGGTGACTGCCGGATTACAACGCGGAGGATCTGCGAAGACGACTGGTCCGGGAAATGGAAAAAACAGGTGATGCCCAACCAGGTTTCGGACCGGCTCCTGGTCGCTCCGCCCTGGTCCGAGGTATCCCGGACAGATGGGCTTATCGTAGTTCGGATCAACCCGGGCACGGGGTTCGGCACCGGCGGTCATGAGACTACACAACTTTGCCTGCGGCACCTGGAAAAACAGATACGTCCGGGAGACTGCGTGCTCGACATCGGTTCGGGGTCTGGCGTACTGGCCATCACCTCGGCCCTTCTGGGCGCGTCCCGGGCAACGTGCATTGATCTCGATCCCGAGACGATCGGGAACGCCAGGGAAAACATTCGACTGAACGGGGTGGCCAATCGGGTTGAAGTCCATGCCGGCCGCGTGGACCATCCCGCGGTCAGCGGTCGCTACCGGATTATCGTCTCAAATATCGACACCGCCAGCCTGTCCGGCTTGCTTCCCGATTTTATCCGTCGCCTACAGCCCGGCGGCCGGTTGATCCTTTCCGGTTTGCTCACCGTGGAAGCCCGGTCCTTCGAGACCACGCTGTCAAATCACGGGTTTACGGTATTAGATCGTGAAACCCGGGGGGAATGGTGGGCGGGTGTCGCCGGATTTAAGGCCGGATAGCGTGGCCCCCGCGATCGGCGCAACCTATGGAATACGGTTACATACCTCGGGACCGGATCGAAGGGAACTCGGCGTTCGTTGCCGATGCGGACGAACGGAAGCACCTGACGCGTGTATTGCGGAAGAAGCCCGGGGACTCCGTTCGTTTCGTGGACGGCGAAGGCTGGATCTACGAGGGCGTTCTCACCCGCATGAAGCCGGAGATCGAAATCGAGATCCTGGACCGGCGGAGGGACCGCGAGGACGAGTCCGTCGATGTGACGCTGGCACCGGCGCTTCTCAAAGGGACGCGGCTTGACATGGTCGTCGAAAAAGCAACGGAACTGGGGGTCGCGTCCATCGTTCCCATGCAGAGTTCCCGCACGGTCGCGGGCGGCGGCGAAGAGGGCGGTCAACGCATGGACCGCTGGCGGCGTATCGCCCTGAGCGCGATGAAGCAGTCGCTGCGCGCCCGCCTGCCGCGCATCGTCCCGGTCATGAGCCTTGCGGACGTCGTTCGGAACGCATCGTCCTACGACCTGGCACTGATCGCGTGGGAGGAGGAAAAGAAAAGGATTACGGCCCTGGCGACGGGCCGTAATCCGGACACGAAACGCGTCCTGATGATGATAGGTCCTGAAGGCGGTTTCGCCCGGGAGGAGATCGCGGTTGCCCGGGAAGCGGGCATACAAACGGTTTCGCTGGGACGCTCCCGCCTTCGTTCCGACACGGCGTCCATCGCGGGACTGGCCCTGCTCATGGCGGCACTGGATATCACCCGACCTTGATCTGTGGGACCCTGGGTTTCATGTGGCAAATTCCCTTTCTATGGAGGTCGATGTCATGTCCGAGTGTTTATTCTGCCGTATCGCCGCCGGTTCGCTGCCGACCGAATTCGTCCACGAAGACGAACACGTCGTGGCCTTCAGGGATATAAACCCCGCGGCCCCGGTGCATATCCTTGTCGTACCGAGAACGCATATCGAAACGGTCGCCGATCTCGGAAGCGACACAGCCGGAGTTATGAGCCGGCTCACGGGAATGGCAAACAGGATCGCGCGGGAAGTTGGTGTCGACGCCGGTGGATACCGGCTGATCATCAACTGCGGTTCCGACGGCGGACAAACCGTTTTTCATCTCCATATGCACCTGCTCGGGGGACGTAGAATGCCTGAACTGGCCACGTGAGCGAAGATTGGAGAGGTGAGCGGAATATATCGGGACTGGAGCAATTTATGTCCTTGCTTTTTCCATCGACGCACGGCATATTAGGAAGGTTTGAATAGAGACGAAAATAAATTTGGTTCACCCGATTTGAGCAGCATGAGAGGGGGTGAGAGGATGCCAGGTATACGTGTCAGGGAAGGCGAACCGTTCGAAAAGGCCCTGCGGCGTTTTACCAAGACTTGCGAAAAAGTCGGCATCATGTCTGAAATACGCAAGCATCAGCATTTTGAAAAGCCGAGCGCTAAACGCAAGCGCAAGTTGAACGCGGCGAAGCGGAAGAACCAGAAGCGGCTCCAGTTGGAAAAATACTGATAGACGGAGCGGGACATGTCGCTTAAAGAACGTTTGGCGGATGATATGAAGTCGGCACTCAGGAACCGGGAAACCGTTCGCCTTGGTTTGGTTCGTATGATACGCGCACAGATTAAGAACCGGGAAATCGCCAAGGGAAACGACCTGGTGGATGAGGAAGCGATCGAAGCGGTCGCCTCCCTGATCAAGACCCGAAGAGAGGCACTGGAGTTCGCCGTCAAGGGAGATCGAAGAGACTTGGTCACGCAGGCCGAAGAAGAATTGAAGATCCTTGCGTCGTATCTTCCGGAACAGTTTTCCGAAGAAGAGATCAGAGCCGTGGTTCGGGAAGTCATCGAACAGTCCGGCGCCACCGGCCCTGGAGATCTGGGCAGGATCATGGGGGCGGTCATGCCTCGTGTAAAGGGCAAGGCGGACGGCAAGCTCGTCAATAACATCGTGCGTGAATGCCTGACCGGTTGATCCGTAATTCGGGAGCAACACTGGTCCTTTTACGAAGCCTCTCCGAAACCCCGGAGAGGCTTTCCGTGTTTTGGATGCCATGAACTGGATCGATATCGCCATCGTGATACTCGTCTTATACCAGATGGCAACAGGCTTTCGCAAGGGCTTTGCCAGAAGCCTGCTGGACCTGACGGGTATCGTCGTCGCCGTGGTCATCTCACTGACCCAGTTCGGCCTGGTCTCCGACATTCTGGGCCGCGTGGCGAATGTTTCTTCAGGATGGCTGCACTGGTTCAGCCTGTTCGCCTGCCTCGGAATCTCTCTCGCGCTGGTCAACGCCGTAATCGGTGTGGTTGGCCGACCGTTCCGGAGTTCTTCACAATCCCTGTTCAGCCGCGTGGCCGGTTTTCTGCTAGGGGGTGCGCGGGGATCCGTCATCTCAAGCCTCCTGTTGATCCTTTATGTACTCATGCCATTCACCGATTCTGCCAGGTCGCAGTTGGACCGATCGTCCCTTGCGCCCCGGACACTGTCCATCATCCCGGCCATCATCGATTCCGTAATGACCCGCGTCGATCCCGGATCCCGGCCTTTCATGGACCAACTGGAGCAATACCTGCGTTCCACGCAGCGGACCGGCGTGCTGGTCGATCGATATCCGATGCGTGAATCTGACCTGCAGCAGACGTGCGCCGATCCGGGTTAGCTGTGATCGATGACGCAACAAGATCGATTGAATATGAAATCCGGAATACCCTCCCATACGCTGAACGTACTGGAATTCGACGCCGTCAGGACGATGGTGTCGGAAAGGACGGTTTCCGCTTCGGGACACCGCCGGGCGATATCCCTGGATCCTGGTAACGAGATCGTCGTAATCCAGAAGAACCTGCAAACCGTCACCGAGATGCGGGGATTCCTGGATCGGGACGAAACCGTTCCCCTGCGGGGTATCAAGGACATCGGCAGGGCACTGGACCAGGTCGGCGTAGCCGGCGCCATGCTGGATCCCCACGCGCTGTTGGACGTGGCCGATACCCTCCGGGTAAGCCGCGTCATGCGGGCATTCGGCTTGCGGCTGCGGGATGGGTCCGCCGCCCCCCATGTGGGGTCCCTCACGGCCGGCCTGGGAGATTTCCAGGATATTGAAACGTCTATTGGGCACGCGATCGACGCCGACGGAAACATGCGCGACCACGCCAGTCCCGCGTTGCGCCGGATCCGTGCGGATCAGCAGACCATGCGGGAGCGCGCACGGAACTGGCTGCAGAAGTTCATTCAGTCCGATACCGGCGCCCGGTCGCTGCAGGACCCGGTCATAACCATGCGGGACGGGCGATACGTGGTCCCCGTACGCATGGACCACCGCGGCCAGGTGAACGGCGTGGTGCACGACCAGTCCGCCAGCGGCGCCACGGTATTCGTCGAGCCCATGGGCGTCGTCGAATTCAACAATCGGCTTCGCGAACTGATCGTGGAAGAAGGCCGGGAGATCGAACGCATTCTGTTAACCCTGACAGACCTCGTGCACCAGCAGGTGGAGGCCATAGCGGCTTCCTACGGTCTCCTGAGTCAGCTCGACTTCTATCACGCCGCCGCTCTGCTCTCCCTCGACCTCCAGGGCGCACCGCCGCGGTTGAATACCGACGGGCGCATTGTCCTGCGCAACGCCCGGCACCCTATCCTTCAACTTTCGGACCAGTGCGAATCCGTCGTTCCGTTGAACCTGGAAATCGGCGACAGCGCGCACACGCTCGTGATTACCGGTCCCAACATGGGCGGCAAGACGGTCGCCCTGAAGGCGATCGGCCTCATGAGTATGATGGCGCAGGCCGGTCTGCACATTCCAGCGGATGACGACAGCGAAATTGCCGTGTTCGATACCATCTTCGCGGACATAGGGGACGAACAGTCGATCGAGGCGAATCTCAGCACCTTCTCGGCGCACCTGGGACATATCCGGACCATACTGGAAGAGGCCGACGAACGTACCCTGGTGCTCATCGACGAACTGGGCGCCGGCACGGACCCTTCAGCGGGCGCGGCCATGGGCATGGCCATCCTGGAGTCGCTTACCTTGCGGGGAACCGTCACGGCGGCCACGACCCACTTCGACGCGCTTAAGGCGTTCGCCACCCGAACCGAAGGGGTCGTAAACGGTTCGATGGTTTTCAACGTGGAAACCCTAACGCCGTCCTACCAGTTCAGGCAGGGCACTCCCGGCGCCAGCTACGCCATCGAAATCGGGAGTAGACTCGGCATGCCTGAAGAAGTACTCGAGCGTACCTCCCGTTTCATGGGTTCCGCCGAACGGCGCCTGGATGAAGTCATCATGGACGTTGAGCGGAAGCACGAACTGCTCGTTTCCGCGCAGGAGCAGGCGGACAACCTTCGCGAAGAGTTGGACACCCTGAAAAAGACCTACGAAAACCAGATCGCTTCCTACAAACAGAAGGAGCGCGACCTGATCGCTTCCAGCCGGGATAAAATGGACCGGTTGCTGAAAGACGCCCAAACCGCCATCGACCAGGCGGTGGCCAGCGTCCGCATGGAACGGGCCTCGTCAAGGATCGTCGAGGAATCGCGCAATACGGTCAGGGACCAGCGCGCACTGCTCCAAAGCATGCTTGATTCCGTCGATCCAGAAACCCCTGCGGTCGACACCGGCACCCGGGTTGCCGTCCCTGAAAATCCCGGGCAATCCGTATCGGTAGGCGACGAGGTATGGGTGGAATCGGTGCGGCAGACTGGTACGGTGCTCCAGGACCAGGGCGACCGGCTCCGCATCCAGACCGGCAGGATGGAGATCACGGCGCGGCGATCCGAGGTCAGTCGCCATAAACCGGCCTCGGAAGCATCCGGCAGAACGTCCTCGAATCCCGTCAAAGTACAGGTGGACCGGCCCCGCGTTCCCCTTTCGGAACTGGATGTAAGAGGATATCGAGCCAGGGAGGCCATCGACGCCGTGGACCGTTACATCGATCAGACCGCCCTTGATGACCTGGGTGAAATTCGTATACTGCATGGAAAGGGTACCGGTGCCCTGAGCAGCGCGATCCACGAGTTTCTGCAATACCACCCTCTGGTAAAATCATCCCATTTCGCCGAACAGCGGGAGGGCGGTACCGGCGTGACTATAGTGCAGATGAAGGATTGAGCGCAGGCGCGCATTGGCGCCGTGCGGGCACGGACCGGACCGCTTAACACGGCGATTCGCATCGTTTCCAAGTCTCTCGTTTCATCAGGAGGAGCAATCATGGCCTTTACGCTGCAACTGGGTGAATCCGCGCCGGGGTTTTCGCTGCCGTCGACGGACGGAAGGACGTACGGCCCGGACGATTTCGCCGGTGCGGAAACGCTGGTGGTGTTCTTCACCTGCAACCACTGTCCGTACGTGACGGGATCTGACGAGGTTACGCGCGTGACCGCGGAAAAGTACGCGTCCCGAGGCGTCAGGTTCGTCGGGATCAATTCCAACAGCGAAGTTACGCATCCCGACGATGACCTGGATCACATGGTCACCCGCATGAATGTCCATCGCTTTCCCTGGACCTACCTGCGCGACCTGTCCCAGGAAACCGCGCGGGCGTACGGTGCGCTCAGAACGCCCCACTTCTATGTCTTCGACCAGAACCGCAGCCTTGTCTATACCGGTCGCGGGGTCGACAGTCCCAGGGACACGAACGGGATGAAGGTCAACGACCTGGATGAGGCGCTTGAAGACCTCACGGCGGGCAGGCCCGTGCGTACGCCGCTCACCAACCCTATCGGCTGCAACGTAAAATGGGAGAACCAGGACGCACACTGGATGCCGCCCGAAGCTTGCGATCTGGTGTAAGGATCATGAGGCCCGGCCGAAACCGGCGGGCATTCACGAGGAGAGAGCCTTGGCGCGGATACCGGACGACCTCATCGATTCGATCCGTTCACAGGCGGACATCGTGGACGTCGTTTCCGACTACGTCACGCTGAGGAAAGCAGGTAGAAACTACCTGGGTCTGTGTCCGTTCCACAACGAGAAGACCCCCTCATTCAGCGTCAATCAGGAACGCCAGATCTTCCACTGTTTCGGATGCGGCAAGGGAGGCAACGTATTCACCTTTCTCATGGAACACGAGAACGTTGCCTTCGTGGAATCGGTTCGGCACATCGCCAGTCGCCTCAACATCACCATACCGGATACGTACCGGAACCGCGAAGCCGGCAGCGAGGCGGAAAGTCTCGCGCGCGTGACGCAGTTTGCCGCCCGGTTCTTCCACGACCGCCTTCTGAACAGCGACCTGGGTTCGATCGTGCGGCGCTATACCTCGAAACGGGGCCTGTCGGAAGAGACGATCAAGACCTTTTCGCTCGGTTACGCGCCCGACGCCTGGGACGGTCTGCTGAACGCGGCCAGGAAACAGGGCATCGATGCGGCCCTGCTGGTCAAGGCCGGACTGGCCAAGACCAGCGGACAGCGGACCTACGATGCCTTCAGGAAACGGCTCGTCTTTCCGATTCACGCCCCGAGCGGCCGCGTGGTCGGGTTCGGGGGGAGAGCGCTTTCCGATGAGGATCAACCCAAGTACCTCAATTCACCGGAATCCCCTATCTATCACAAAAGCCACGTGCTCTACGGGCTGTACCATGCCCGGGACGCGGTACGGCAGCGGGGACGGATACTGGTCGTGGAAGGATACATGGACCTGCTCGGACTGTACCAGCACGGTATCGACGGGGTGGTCGCCCTGTGCGGAACGGCCCTGACGCGGGACCAGGCCAGGCTCCTGGCGCGGTACGCGCAGCAGGCGTTCCTGGTCTACGATTCGGACCAGGCCGGGTTGAGGGCGACCGGGCGCGCGATCGAACCACTGGTGGAATCTGGTCTCTGGACCCGGATCGTGCGGTTGCCGGAGGGCGACGATCCCGATTCTTACGTGGGGAAACACGGCCCCGGCGGTTTCCTTAAACTCGTCGAGCAGACCGATTCAATCGCCGATTTCATGGGACATCAGTCCAACCTCCAGGAAGCGGTCGACCGGGAAGAGGTTTTTCGAACGCTTACCGATCTCATCAGGAAGACCACGAACCTGGTTCACAGGGAAAGGTACCGGGAAGAAGCCGAACGCCGGTTTCCGGCGCTGCAGGGTCTGCTGGCTTCGGAACTGCGGAGCCCGGGTGCCGTCCAGCGTGATCGTCGAACACCTCAACCCGCACGGGAACCGGGTGGCGGCGACGCGCTGGTGGAACGCGGCCTGGTACAACTCATGCTGAACGACACATCCATCGCCGAACTCGTCGAAAGACAACTGGAACCCCAGGATTTCAAAAACCCCCTGTACCGCAAGATCGTCGAACATAGTTTCGTGGAAATGGGCGATAGGGGGAAGTTCGACCCCTCCAGTCTGATCGATTCCATCGACAACGAAGAGGCGGCGCGGGTCATTACAGAACTGATCAACACGGCCGACTCCGGTATTCACCTTGAGCAAAGAGCCCGGGACCATATCCTTCGCATCAAGCAGAAACACCTCAAGGAAAGCATGACCCGCCTCATGGAACAGATCAAGCAGATGGAAAAGGGAGGCCGCAGCAACGAATTGAACGAAGCCATGGCCACCTACATGGAACTCAAGGATCAGGAAAAGGCCCTTCTGCAATCGGCCCACGGAGATTGAGGAAACCCCATCTTTTGCTTGACGATGACCCTCGATCCATCTATATTGGCGCAGTCTGTCGGGTATGCTGACTGAGTGATATCCATGGGCCTGTAGCTCAGTTGGTTAGAGCATCCGACTCATAATCGGACGGTCCCAGGTTCGAGTCCTGGCGGGCCCATTTTACGGGCGCTTAGCTCAGCCGGTTAGAGTGCCACGCTCACATCGTGGAGGTCAGTGGTTCGAGTCCACTAGCGCCCATACTCTGAATTGGTCCAACCGAAAAAGCGGGGGCTTTCCAAAAGTCTCCGTTTTTTTAATCCGGTGCTTCATGTATCGTCTCATCGCCTTGGACATCGACGGTACGCTGCTCAACAGCAAACGTGAATTGACCGGTGCCACGGTCGACGCGGTTCAACACGCGAACGACCGCGGCGTCCTGGTCACGGTGTGCACCGGGCGAAGCCTCTCGTCCGCGTTACCGGTTGTGCAACGTTTATCGTTGAACGCGCCATATGTGTTGAACAACGGCGCCCTGATTTACGACGTCCGTAATAATCGCGCCCGGTATATCCGACATCTTCCAAAGCATCTCGCGAGGGATTCCGTAGGGCTTTTTCGCAGGTTAGGGTTTCATCCCATCGTATACGGCCCCCTGCCCGAAGTGCGGTACTTCTACTATGACGACTTCGATCCCGATAATCATTCGTTCATCGACTACGCCACGCAAAACGCAGACCGCGTTCACCTGGTGGAGGATGTCTGCGATTTTCTCTGGCAGGACGTTACCTGCGTTTCCTGCGACGATCACATCGAGCGGATCAAGTCCCGGGAGACTTACATTCGGGAGCAACTTCCCGGTGCCATGGTGACCTTGGAGATCAGTCCATGGGACCGTCGTTACTGTCACCTCACGGTAATGCCTGCCGGCGTGTCCAAGGGTGAAGGACTGCGCGGGCTGGCTATGCTGCTCGGCATAGATCTCTCCGAGGTCATGGCCGTGGGAGACAACCTGAACGACCTGGAAATGCTCGCTGTCGCGGGCCTGGGCGTGGCCATGGGCAACGGTGCGCCAGAAACCAGGGAGCAGGCGGACTACGTCACGACTTCGGTAGACGAAGAGGGTGTCGCCCGGGTTATCGAGCGATACATACCTTGATCAGAAACGGCCGCAACCATGTCCTATGACCTGATCGCCATCGACATCGACGGTACCTTGCTGACTTCCCGGCGCCATATCTCCCAAAAAACGCTCCATGCGCTTCGCAGGGCTGTTTCGGCCGGGAAACACGTGGCGCTATGCACAGGACGAAGCCTGAACTCCGGCAGGCCGGCCGCGGAAAAGGTTCCCGCTTCCACGACGCTGGTATTCCATAGCGGCGCGCTCATACTCGAGTCGCTCAATGGTCCGCTGCTCAGGGCTGTGAACATGCCGCGGACCCTGGCGGTCGACCTGGTCGAATATATCAAGCGGCGCGGACACGATCCCCTCGTGTACGAACCGGTGCCGGAAAGCCGGTATATCTGGTATGAACATCCCCGTTCCGCCAATGGCTGGCGGGAACGCTACCTGGAAAGCAACGCCGACAAGGCCTTTCAGGTGGAAGACCTCGACCAGGTGCTGAGCAGAGATCCGGCGCAGATTGCCGTCGCCGGAAGGGGATCGTCCATGCATGATCTGGAAGCTGAACTGGCGGGATACGGCGACCGGATCGGCACCATATTGTCGCGCAGCACCCTGGTCGACGACTACTGGTGCATGGAAATCGTGCCATCCGGCGTGTCGAAGGCGAAGGCACTCGCGTTCCTCGGTGAGCGTTTCGGTATCGGAGCGGAGCGGATGATCAGTATCGGCGATAATTTCAATGACCTGGACATGATCGAATACGCCGGCCTCGGCGTGGCCATGGGGAATGCGCCCGACCCCGTTCAGCGCGCGGCGGACCTGGTCGCTCCAACCAACGACGCGGACGGCGTCGCCCACGTAATCGACACCTGCCTCCTGTGAGCCGGGTGTCGCCGGGGCGGATCCCAGGGGGGAGAAACCCATTGATTTTTAACAATACTCCCGTATCTTCATGTATATTCCTGTTGGCCGTTCGCAAGGATACCGTAGTGTGTAAGGCCGGATTTAGATACCGTACTCTGACCCGGGACAAGGAGACCTTCTAATGACACGCATGACTATGTTTTCCATGGCGCTCCCCGCGCTGTTGCTGCTGACCGGTGCCGCGACTCCCGTACATGCCCAGCATGACGACCCGAACATGGAATGGGTAATGGACGGCCCCTTGTATGACCGCCTTGGAGGCGAAGAGATGATCAGGGGCGTAATCGATGATTTCGTCTCCGCGGCCGTGGACGAAGAGCAATTGAAGAACCAGCTCGAAGGCGTCGACCAGGACGTGTGGAAGGAGACCCTGCTGGCCCAGTTCACCGCCGTCGCCGGTGGTGAAATCGAGTATGACGGCAAAAGTTTCAAGGAGAGCCTGGAAGAAATGGGCATCGCAGAAGAGTCCATGGACCTGGTCGCCGATCAATTGACCATCGCGCTGGAGACGAACGAAGCCTGGCCGGAAGACGTGGATGAGCTGCTGGTGGCCCTTGAATTGAAAGAAGCCGAAATGATGGAAGAGGAGATGACGGAAGGCGAGATGACGGAAGGCGAGATGACAGAAGACGAGATGACGGAAGGCGAGATGACAGAAGACGAGGTGGATACGGCCGGCGGAAACGATCACGGGGAGATGGAAGAAGGGAGCGGCCACGACAGTGACGCCGGAGCCAGCGACGGCCAAGACGCGGGCGGCGATACGGATGCGGGCGGCGATACGGATGCGGGCGGCGAAGCGGACGACGCTCCCCGGAAGTAGCGCATCGAACTGTTTCTGCAGAATCACATGGCCGGACGATGTACGATGATCGTCCGGCCATTTATATATGGGGCGGTTGGATGGCCATAGCGTACTTCGATTGCTTCTCCGGTATCAGCGGCGATATGATCCTCGGCGCGCTGGTTGACGCCGGCATGGATTTCGAGGCGCTGAACAATGAACTGAAGAAGCTTCCACTCGACGGTTACCGGCTCACCCGGAGGATGGTGACCCGGCAGCATATCGCGGGTACCAAGATCGATGTCATCGTCCGGACCGCGAGCGGACGTGAAATCATCGAAGGGCCCGGCGAAGACGCGCCCCATCACGACCACGGGGATGCTAGGCACCTTGGCGAGTTGATATCCATCATCGAAAACAGTGTACTTGACGACTCCATCAAAGGGCAGGCCATCCGCGTATTCGATCGGTTGGCGACGGCGGAAAGCAAGGTACACGGCATTTCGAAACAGGAGGTTCACCTTCACGAAGTCAGCGGGGTGGATGCCATGGTCGATGTCGTGGGCGCCTGCATCGGTCTGAACCTGCTCGATATCGAAGCGGTGTACACCTCCGCGCTGCCGCTGGGACGTGGGTTTATCCACTGCGCCCACGGCCTGATGCCAGTCCCCGCACCTGGCGCCCTGGAGCTGATGCGGGATATCCCTGTCTATCACACCGATATCGAAGGCGAACTGGTTACCCCGACCGGCGCCGCGTTTCTGAAGGCCACCGCCCACACGCACAGTGCCATGCCCAGAATGGTATTGAGGAAGATCGGCTATGGCGCCGGTACGAAGGATATCCCGGAACATCCGAACCTGCTCCGGGTATGTATTGGCGACCGCGTGGACTAGAATCGGCGGACTGGACCCGTTGTCCGCCTCCTCACCGCGAGCACGGCCATCATGCTGCTCCAACTCGCCCTTGACACGCCAGACGCCGGATCGATTCGCCGACTGCTGGACCAGACCGCCTTCGGCGTGGATATCATTGAGCTTGGAACGCCTCTGCTCATCCGGTACGGGATCGGCATCATCTCCGAAATTAAGGGAGATTATCCCGGCAAGAGGATACTGGCGGACCTCAAGATCGTGGATGCCGGGGCCTTGGAATCGAGCCTGGCCTTTGACGCGGGAGCGGATATCGTTACCGTACTCGGTACGGCTCACCAGGCCACGCTGAAGGAAGCCGGCGAACAGGCAATGCGTACTGGCGGCCAGATCATGGCCGACCTGATTGCCGTTCCCGATGTGGACACTTCTGTTCGCCTGGCCCGGACGCTTGACGCGGCCGGCATGGATTACATCTGCCTGCACACGGCTTCTGACATACAGGACCAAAAGGGTTTAAACCTGAATTTGAAAGGGATCGACCGGGTCGACACCGTGATTCGCCGGGCAGGCCTGGCCGTTGCGGGCGGGTTGAATCCCCAGGCCGTTGAGCGCTTGGTACGGTACGATCCGGATATCGTGGTCGTGGGGGGTTACATTACCCGACACGAAGATCCCGCTTGGGCGGTTCGCCAGATCAGGCATATCGTGGACGGCACCCATGAATGACAGGACAGCCAGGTCTCCATTTGACGGAATTCTGCGGACCATACTCGAAGAGATCCGGCGGACGCTGAAACAGGTCTCTTCAGGCGATGTCGAAACGCTGGTGGGGGAAGTCATGGAAGCCAGGCGTGTTTTCGTCTCCGGGGCGGGGCGTTCCGGACTGGTCATGCGGTGCTTCGCCATGAGGCTGATGCAACTTGGCCTCCATGTCCACGTAGTGGGTGAAACAACCTCGCCGGCCATAGGATCGGGAGATTTGCTGCTCATCGGAACGGGTTCGGGGGCGACGGACCGCCTGGTTCATTATGCCGGGCAAGCCGTCAAAACCGGAGTGCGGCTGGCGGTGGCGACAACCGACGTCGGGTCACCCGCCGCACGGCTGGCGAACGTGGTCATCTTCATACCCGCCCCGACGCCGAAATCATCCAAAAACGCCGTCGGTCAGGGACGCCACTCGGACCAGCCCATGGGCACGCTCTTCGAACAAAGCCTCGGCGTGATGCTCGACGCAGGTGTCATGCTGCTCATGGCGCGACTCCAAGAAACGGAAAGCGGAATGTTTGCCCGGCACGCCAATCTCGAATGAGCATCGGCCGGCCGCGTGATCCTGGATTTTCCAGCGGGTAGCCGCGTTATTCGGTCGACAGTTTCTTGAGTACGCGTCGATTCAGGATGTTCCTGAGGAAGCTGCGCCAGCCGCTGGTCAACAGGATCCGGTGCGGATCATTGAGGACGCTCTCCCGCTGTATGCCGAACAACCGCCTGCGCGCGTCGCTATGACGAAGTCCCTCATCGAGGGTGAAGTCATCCCCCGATCCCACGATCCATCCACCCTGTTCCATGTAGCCGATCAACCGGTCGACCACCTTGCCCCTGACCGCCGGACTGGGTGTGCAGAACAGTAGATGGCACCCGGTCAATTCGTCTCCATCGGCTAACTGGGAATCGGAAACATATCCCACGTCCCTCCCCGTGCTTTCTTCGAGGATGTGATGAGGCGTTATGAGATCCAGCCAGGGTATCAGGTTCACAATGGAATCGTAGGACAGCATGCAACGCAGGCTGGGCGGACTGGAACCCGTGCGTTTCCTTTCCGCCACCGACCGGCTCAGGGCATTGATCGTCGCCCAGTGTTCCGGGTTCGATTCCTCCAGGGACATGCCTCGGACCACGCTGTCTTCGTACCAGGCGTCGTCCAGCCAGCCATGCCACCCGACGGCGGATACGAAGTTTGAGCAGGCTTTGCGCGTCCATTCTCTCAGCTCCCTGAGCGTGGTATGGTACCTGCCGGACGCTACCTGCGATCCAACGACCATCCAGATGTCTTTTTCCGTCAACGTCCTCGACAAACACGCCGTCCAGCGTGAGACATGGTCGATGTGGCGGGTATTGTTATAGGGCAGGACGCCGGGATCGATCATCACGAAATCCAGGGCTCGCGCCGTATTCTGGAAGTGCACATGGGCTTCGACGGGTATAAGGGCGTCCAGGTGAAAACTGACGGTCGTCTTCAGCGATGATTTCGCCTTTTTCACGGTCTTGACCATGTCCGCGATGTACGACGCATATCGTTCCTGTTGCCAGGTTCGACGCTCAAACTGGTATTCCGTTTCGGTAAGCTTCATCGTCGCCAGTCTTCTTTCCAGGGGCTCCATGGCGTTTCGCCAGCGTTCCGGACTGAACTGGCTGCCTCCCGTGGGCGTGTTTTCGAGCAGCAAGGCGAATAGACCCCGGCATCCCCCAAAAACACCCACCACGTGCTCTACATAATCCAGGCGCCACTGCCACGAGTCGGGCAGCATGTACAGGTCCTTGGGATTGCCGATATGCAGTACGGAAGAAAGCCCCTCGCTTTCCGCAGTTTCGATGATCTCCTTTATCTTTGCCGTATCATCGCTTACGGCCAACTGGGTTTTGAGATCGATCCCCCTGTCCAGAATGATGTATTGGAATCCATTCTCTCTCAACTTTGCGAAATTCGTCCGCCACTGGTCCTGACGAGAAAAATGGTTGTAGTAGACGAAGGTTTGATATCCCGGTTTATTTATCATGTTTGACAACCCCGTCACTGCGTTTCTGATGTGTTCCTGCGCCATGTGAAGCATGCGATCGTTTCCTGAAGACTAAAACGCCTGCCCGAGTCCGAAGTAAAAGAAAGTCCGATCGTACAGGTTTGCATCGGGTTCGTCGATCGCACTCTGATTGTGAAAACCAATGTCGCCGCGTATCAACCCTATCGGCGAATCCACCCGCAGCCCTCCCCCGTAGCCCACAAGGAAATCCTTGATGCTGAAAGTCCCAACCGCCTTTCCGATACCGCCCCAGTCCACGAAGAAGGCCATGGTGACCCGGGAGAAGGGAATACGGATTTCATTCTGCGCATTGATCGCGATCAGTCCACCGTCGGGCTGGCCGATCTGGTTGATGCTGAATCCCCGTATCGAACGGTCGCCGCCGATATACAGTTTCCTGTCGAGGGGTATGAGGTTGTTGTCCAGCGCCCTCACGTAGCTGAACGAGAAGGAAGTGGACCAATCTGGCGCGTTTGGAATGGGCACGTATTTCCGGACTATGGCCAGGAAGGTCAGAATCGAGTTTCTGTTTCGCGTAGAACTGCCGAGCGCCGGACTGGCCAGGCTGCTTTGAAGTTGCCCGTAGAATCCTGTCTTCGGATTCAGAATATCATCCCGGGTATCGTAGGCCACGACCCCGGTCAAACTGCCTTCCCGTCTGGACCGGAGGCTGTCCGCCACCGTGCCGCTTCGAAGCAGCCTGGCCAGTTCGTCACTGAGCGACGATATTTTGATGTTTTTCAACGTATATATCAGTTGACTCCGGAAAGTACGGGAGAGTTCGCGGTTGACCGTTGCGGACATACCTATTTCACGCTCGGTATGGCTGATGCGGTTCTCACGCCGGAAGAACCCCCGCAGGGAGCCGGACGTCCTGGTCCGGAACAACCAGGGCTGCGTGATCCCGATGTCGAGTTGCTGGATGAGCGAACTGATCTGGCCGTTCGTGCCAATGGTGATTCCACGTCCTAGCCAGTTGCGGTAGGCGACGCTGTAACTGCCCCGAAATCGTTCGGCCGAAGCGAACCCGGCCCCGAAACTCACTTCGCCTCCGGGCAGTTCGGTGACATTCACCACCAGGTCCCGGGCCGTTGCAGCGGTGTCGCTCCTCAAAGGCGACAGCCGTACGCTGCGGAACAGGCCGGTCTGAAAAAGGCGGGTCTGGCTTAAAGAAATTTTGCCGTTGTCGTAAAAATCGCCGGGTTCGAGTTCCAGCTCACGGACCACCACGTTCCTTTGCGTCTTCTGGAGACCGCGGACCTGGATTGCGCCTATCCGTATCGGATGACCTTCGACGACCAGAAAGTTGACGGTAGCCGAATTATCTTCCTCGTGCTGAACAATGTTCGATTCCACCGTCATATCGAGCAGTGCCCTACGGTCGGCCAGACTCTGGATGTAGCGTTTGTCCGTCGCGGTGAACAGACGGTAGAAAACCTGGCCTTCCCGCGTCAACAGGTTCCTCCTGACCTCGGTCTCGGACAGATATTCAAACCCGTTGAGATTGACGTCGCGCACGGTGTATCTGGGACCTTCGTCGATAACGATCCGGAGGACGATCCGTCCAGGATCAAGGCGTTCACGGATCGATCGGACCCTGGCGTTTAGAAAACCGCTGTTATGATAGAAACTTTCCACCGCGTCCAGGTCGGTCCGCCAGACGGCGTTATTCAATCGACCGCTGCGGAAAATCCCGTCCGTTCTGGTCTCGATCAGACCACGAATGCGGTCATCCGTGATGGCGGTGTTTCCTTCAATGGCTATGCGTTCAACGATGGAGGGCTGTTGAGAGAACGCGGGCGCGGCGAATACCGTCGCCGCGAGAATCAGTAACCAGATCGTCCCAGCATACCGCGCACGGCATGAAATGATCCAACCCGCTGCGAAGGCGGCCGACTTCGAGGGAAGCCTCATACCCTTTACCATGTGAATTGCCTGACTGTTTGATCCCTTAATGTCATTTCAAGCAAGGGTACTGGCTCAACGAAAGCGAAATTTAACCCTGAGGTCTATTCCGTTCTGTGGATGTTCACCCGATTGTTCGGAAAAGGTCTCGATAAACAGGAAATCCGTCAACTGGTAGCCTAGCCGCAACGTGTATTCGGAAGACTCGAAAAGACGAGTATAACTGACTCGCGCGCGCCGGTTGATCCGCTTGCTGAGGGTGATCTGGGCGGGCGACCCGGTTTGATTGCCGTTGCCCGTGAAAAGGTCGCCCTCGATCTGTACTTCATCGAGTTTCAACAATCTCTCCGCCGAAGCCCCCGTGGCCATCAGTATGGCCCGTCTGCCCATTCCGGCCATCGCGTTGGTCGTGCCCAGGGTGGATATACCGGGCAGACCGAAGGTAAGCAGGGATATGACCTCCGGACCGGCCAGCGGTGCGGAAGCCACGTTTACGGATCCATTGTCGATAGGCGCTGCCCGCAATTGGGGCGTCGACGTCGATACCGGGCCCGACATGAGCAGTTCCACCTCGTACTCGGTACCGTAAATGTCGCGCACACGCGGGGCGCGGGCCTGTATGATCAGGTCAGGGTCGAGTCGTTCCACCGGATATTCGATCAGCGCCGTGATATTCTCCAGGGGCACACGCCTGGTCAGGTCTACCCGGC
The DNA here is from genome assembly GCA_965225915.1 of bacterium. GTDB lineage: Bacteria > JAAXHH01 > JAAXHH01 > JAAXHH01 > JAAXHH01 > JAAXHH01. Next base: position 1,901,188 of record OZ245326.1, on the reverse strand, counting down.
CGGCGTCCAGATCGAACGTGGTGTCCAGATACCTGATTTCCCCGTCATCCTTGGCAATAGCGTTCCCCGTAACCAGGGGATTCTGTGCCGTGTTGCTGAAGGCCACTCCCCCTTCGATGGCCAGTTGGGCGATATCGTTTTCAACAGCCAGATCGGGTATGTCCACGGCGATGTCCAGGGAAATACTCTCCAGAAAAGGATCCGGGGCGTCCTGTGGACGTATGATCGTGTTGTCGAACAGGAAGTCGCCGATACTCAAAGGATGCATGACCACCCCGGTCACGACGATTGGCGCCTCGACACTGTAAACCCGGGAATGATCCCGGTTGCCTGTCCATGCCAGCGACCCGTCGATCTTCAGTTTCGCGGAACCGAGCCGTTCCACTTCCGCCTGTTCGAAATCAGCATGGGTCTTTATTTCGGCGAAGGACAGGTTATGCAGCAGCAGGTCGCCGGAAACACGTATCCTGCCATCCCCGGCCCGGAATTCAACTGGATTCAGCTTAAAGGCGCTGCCGTCAACCTCCACCTCCAACTCTTCGGCCTTGAACATCGGTTCCATGTCCCGTATACGCAGTGCGGCATCCCGAACGGAGATCTGGCCGACCGACCTGGGCGAAGAGGGAGATCCTCCGATGGACAATCGAAAGTCGGCCATCCCCTCGATGCGTTCCAGGTCGTATATGATACCGCTCAGGAAGGAAAGGTCGACGTCGTCTCCTTCTACGGTCAGGGCGATATCTTTCGCATCGGCGGTCCGTTCGATACGGCCCGGGTCGAAAGGTATGGTACCGTGAGCGGTAATCGTATCGTCTTCTTCGCGAATACGCAGGTCCCGGATGTCGATTTCCCGATTGCTGTACACGATGTGGGCGGCTACGCTGTCCATGGAGACCTCGTTGTACCTCAGTTGATCCATGGAAACGCGCGCGTCTATGATCGGGGCGGAAGCCGGGCCTGTGACCCGGATCCTGGTATTCATGTTCCCGCTCATTGGAAGGTCGAGATTGGCCAGCGCCATGACCGCGTCCAGCCTGATCTGCTCCCCCTGGATGGTGAAATCCGATTCCGCGGTCCCCTTGTCACCATTGCCGTGAGCCAGTCGGCCATGCATGGTAAGCCAGCCTTGCTCGTCACCGGGCTGGTTGATCCTGCGTATCGTAGTGGACAACGTGTCCGTTTCGATATACTCGGAGTTGAAACGCAACCTGATGGGATGCGTGTTTACAATCTCGTTTTGCAGACCGAACAGTTTCAGCGAGTCCAGCGCCACGATGCCGGTCATGTCGCCCCGGTCCCGGACCGAACCGTTTATATCGATCCTTCCCCTGATGTATCCATCCAGATCGGCCGGCACCATCTCGAAGAATTCCCTCAGGGGCGCCACGGCCAGGTTGTCCACGACCAGGGACGCTGCATATCTTTCCCCGGCAGGTATTACATCCGGCAAATCCACCGGAGCCCAGCGCAGGTCAACGGGATAGGTCAGGTTGATCTCCGACAATCCCAACGGAGTCTGCACGGAGAAGAGGGGAACATGCAGTACCTGGTTTTCGTACAGTGCCGAGGCGGTCACCGTCCCGAGCAGATTGGTTCTGTCTTCGATAGCGTAGCTTACGTCCGAAATGGTCAGCAGGCTGTTGATCTTCGGGGCCTCGGGGGTTCCCCCCAGGGTAATCACGCAATCCATGGCTCCGCTGAACGTACCGTCGGATACCAGGAATGGCGAGATGAATTCCAGCTGTACGCCTTCCAGAACAGTTTCGAGGTCGACCCTGCCATTGGCGGCGAGACTCGCGGTACCGTTGACCATCACCCGGCCGAAATCACCCGTCAGCCTGAAGTCGTCCACGGTAATGACCTGATTCTCGAGTTTCACGGTGGAGGGGGCCGCGAAATTCAGTTCCCGGTCGTCCATTATGATTCCAAGCGAATCGAGAGAGACTGTTATGGTGGACAGGTCAGGATATCCTGCCAGCCCGACGGCGTGTATATTCCCGCTGAACCTGCCGGTGCTTCTTTCGATCGGTCTCTTGTAGAGTATGGAAAGGAGCGGAGACAACGAAGTACGGTATAGTTCGACTTGTAGATCGTAGGGATATTGCGCTGTCAGTTCGATTGATCCTTCCGCGAAAACAGACGGGTCCGGGGTTCGCGTCATGGTGAAATCGAGACGATCCTTGCTGACCGTCATGTCTATTTCGGTGTCGCCCAGGTTTTCGTTCCGGATCACCAGGTTTCGTACGGTGCCCTTGGTCGTAATGAGGGGCTGTTGAATCGTACCGGTTAATTCACCCTCCATCTTCAGGATGGCATCCAGGCCCCACCCGGGTTCGTCCCAAAGGTAATCCCTGAGTCTAAGGTCATGCACGTTCAGATAACCGGAGACAGCCTGGACGCCGGCGAGGTTCGCCCTGGCATGGAACTCCAGCCTGTCCAGCACGGCATTTAACGTCAAATTGCGTCTTTCGTCCAGAAACCCTTCGATCTTCATTTCGCCGATAGGGACATCGGCGTAAGCAAAGTCGCTGACCCAGCCAGCCAGCCGGACGGTCGGCCGCTGCAGCGTACCTAACAGGTAAGTATCCAGATTCGCCGAGCCGCGAAGGTTAGCGATCTTCAGCAGTGGAGCCAGGTTTCCGATGTCGTTAACAACGACCGAACCGGATAACTGGATTCTTCCATCATGGCTGAGACGACCTTCGGTGTTGGCATGGAAAGACTCTTCACGAAGGTCGACCTGAAGTTGGCCTTGACGGTAACGGGCCGATGCCGTCGCGTCGCGCATGGGATACTGGTTTATACTTACAAGGGTCGAAGAAGCGTTCAGATCAGCCCGGCGCGGCGGGTCGTTGAATCCGGAACCTTCCATTTCGAAGGCGAATCCCACTTCGCCTTCGAGTTCGTTCCCGTCGTCGACGAGGGCCGGGGGCAGCGTGGGCAGGACGATCCCCGGGGATTCCAGCTGCAAGCGATACGCGGTCGATTCCCCGGCAAAATCAAGCAACCCTCTTCCCGTTATCCATCCGGCTCCGTGCATTCCCCTGAATCCGGTGACCGTGAGCACATTTCGCACATATCCCATATCCACCGTGGCCAGTTTGAACGATCCGTATTCCGTTCGGACTACCGGCGATGTGAACCGGGCCTCGATGGCCGGATCAGAAATGCTGTTCCGCAACGAGCCGGTCATGCTGAAGATGCCCGGCATCGTGTTTTCCATTCCCATGATACCCAATATGGCTCCTACCTGTCCGTTCGCGGCGATATCAAGGGTGGCTGTATTTTCGACGGCCATCGAAATCTCGCCGGTCACGTGAAATCCGATCGGAGGACCCTGAGCGGCTTCCATCGTCAGGTCGTGAATGGTGAGGGCGTCCTGTTCGAAGTACACGACCGAATGCATATTCGATACGGCGTCTCCATAACCCCCTATATCGAAGGCTACATGTCGCGCGCTAATTTCCGCATCGACCTTGAATGGCTTGAGCACAGAACCACGAAAGGTGACTCCCCTGGCGCTCAACGTCGTGGAATCCCGCGGGTCGAAATACCGGAACCGACCATTTTGGATCTGCAAATCGTGCAATGCAAACGGCATGCCGGAAGTCTCTCCATCCAATGATTCAGGCTCACCGGTCGGACGCGACGGATCCTCCAGAAGCAAATCCAGCGAATTCCTCCCGTCACCGGCGGCATCTTCGATATAGGCCATACGGAAACCGTCGATACCAACGCGATAGAGCGGAGCCTGTCCCACCAGCGAATTCCACCCGTTTAAGCTTATCCAGATTTCATCCATTCCCGCGACTTCCACACCGCCGAGCGTGTCCGGCAGATGGAGGGTTACATTGTACATCGCCAGGTGCTTCTCCGCACCGAGCTCGATCCGTTCGATCGCTATTTGACCGTTGATCCGGTCCTGGATTGTCCACACCACGACACGGCGGATCAGGTTCATGCCTGACCCTGTACCAAGCAGGATGAAGACGGCCAGGCCCGCGGCCATTACCGCGGAAGTCAGCATCCCCAGTCCCAAGTTCCATCTGATGTGGCGCAGGTTCATCGTATAATACCGTGAAGTGAAGACCGTGGCCGCTAATCGAACAGTTTGTGGACGAACCGGGTACGAAGCGCCCGTGCCGCCCATTCCATGTTCCGTTCAATGTCCCGCCACAACTGTTCGCCTATGCCGTCGCCGCCTTCCTCGGCATATCCCAGACGCCGGGCCAGAAACAGGAATTCCTGGGACGCCTTGCCGGGAAGGACCAGGTCCCTGGCGTTGCCGCGCACCATGCGCAGGGCGTTAATCAGCCGAACCAGGAAACGGTACGCCCGGCTCAGCATGCTGCGCTCCTCGTCCGACAGGTAACCGGCCCTGTTGAGCGCGTCCATGGCCTCCAGCGTGGTCGGTCCGCGAACTCCGGGATTGTTTACGCCGTAAAGTATCTGCAGATCCTGCACGAGATACTCGATGTCAATCAACCCACCGTAACTGTATTTTACATTGATGGCGCCGGATTCGACCAATTCGTCGTTCTGTCGCTCGCGAAGATGGGTCCACGACCGGCCTTCTACCGGGGCGCCGTTATACACGAAGGCGTCACGGGCTGCTTCGACGTTCACGCCCAGGACCGGATCGCCGCCAATGGCGCGCAGTTTGATCAGAGCATGGCGCTCATAGGGCAGGGCGCCTCCCTTGACATTGAAATACTCGTTGTATTTATCAAGGGACGAAGCCAGCGCGCCCTTGTCACCATAGGGCCGCAGCCTGAGATCGATCTCGAACAGGCCATCTCTCCGGGTTTCCAGGGTACTGCAGATCATTCGTACGAGCCGCTCGTAGTACTCCGAATTCAACACAGCCTGGGGTCCTCCTGTACTGCCCTGTCCTGCGTAGACGAACAACAGTTCGATATCCGAAGCCCAGCCCAGTTCCCGGCCACCGCATTTCCCCAGCGCGCAGATACTGAAAACGCAGGGATCACCGGAAGGAAGAAGGGGATCGCCGTACTGCAGGCGCTGCTCCCGGTCGCAGATCCCATACGCGGCTTCCAGGACCACCTCGGCCAGCGTCGTGAGTTCACTGGAAAACGCCTGGATGTCTTCGTGCTTCTCCAGGATCTGGCGCATGCTGATCCGCAGCATCTCCTTGTCCTTGTACTGGTTCAGCAACTGCTTGCGCCGGTCGTAACTCCCGATTCTGGACAGCCGGGCACTCAGTTCGCTTTCCATCTGCTCCCGAGATTTCACGATACCGACCGCTTTGATGTCCTGCAGCACGGGGAACAGATTCTTGTATTGCATCCTCAGGAAGTCTTTCCACAGGAAGTCGCTCGTACCGAACAGTTTAGCCATCGCGCTGATAACTTCCTGCTTTTCCAACTGATCGAACAACTCCTCCATCGCACGGCCGGGTCTTACATTAACCAGGACCTGGTCGATCAATTGATTGAAATGTTCCAGGGCCTGCGCGGGATTGGGCGCCCGGGTCAGAAGATGGGTGAACTGCTTGATGAGCGTGATCACGAAGCGCAGTTCACGGAGTTTCCGCGGATCGGTGATTTTCGATCCACGGCGGTCGGTCACCTCGAGCGTATCCTGGACCTGGACCCCTGCCGCAGCGATGTCGATACGGCGAATGTTTATACTGCGCAGCGCGAGGGCGGTCGAAAGGGCGTACAGAAACGCCGGCGTGTCCTGGCCCGTGATATCGAGACGGGTCGCCCCGGATTCCGTATCGTTGTCAATCGCCACATGGGCCGGGAACATGGACGAAGCCATCCGGTCTTCCTCGCGGCGCAGATAATCCACGACGCGCTCGTTGATCCGTCTCTGCAACGCCCCGGCGCTGTTCATCCGGAGACATCTCATGGCGTCCTTGATTTCCAATGATATGGCGGGCCAGTCCGGCGGTTCCTCCGATGGCGCATGCACACTGAAGACATCCACGATCTTTCGCTGTGAACGCAGCGACCACGAGGTGATGCCAGCAGACTTGGCCGGGTTGCCTGACCGTCCGCGGTGGCGACGCTGAGACCGATAGGCCCGGCTTTCTGTCTCACCGGACGGTTCGGCGTTCGTGTAGGTGAATACGTCCCCGCGGCGGATGCTCAATCTGCTGGACGCCAGCAGACCCGACAGAATGGAAATCACCGACAGGTAGTCGAACGCCACGACGGTAAGTCGCCATGTTGAAGCGTCCAGGGGTTCGACGTCGATCTCCGCGGCGTTATCCGGCCCCAGTCGGCTGATCATCGCGATATGTCGCCGAATCACTCCAGACTCGTAGCGCTCGAAATAGGCCGGTTCCATCCTGCCGATATGATCCCGGACCAGGATATCCGGAATATCGTCGCCCTTGAGCTGCTCCGAAAGTTCCGCGGAAGGAAACGCATTCGTCATTTTCGGTTCCGGGGTTGTTTACCGAGGGATAGAACTCCTACGTTGCAAAATACATTTAAACAGGCGTAAAAACAACCGGAACACGCATTTGAGCGTTGTGGGCGCGTGCTTGCCGCAAAAAACTGTTGTCTAGCCACTTTTTTTCTTGACAGTCCCATGAAAGTTTATATTATTCAAAGTAATATTTGAGTAGCCAAACTTTTTATTGTGCTGGCAACGCGATTGTTGCCATATAACGAATCGAACAGTTTATGGATGTCTGGAGAGAATTCGAGCACAACGAGATCACGCACAGCGGCGCGCATTACCTGATGACGGTTCAACAGCTGATCGAGGATCAGGGATATGCCCGGGTTTCGGACGTGGCCCGGGAAATGCACATCACGCCGGGGAGTGCGTCGATCATGATCAAGTCGCTCCGGGAAAAAGGATACCTGGAAGAGGACAGGAACCGTTTTCTTAGACTTTCGGATGAGGGAAACCGGCTGGCGCAGTCGGTAAGGTCGCACCGGCAGATTCTCATCGCCTTTCTCAAGAGCGTGCTGCATATCGATGCGGAACAGGCGGAAATCGATGCGTGCAAGATCGAGCACCTGATCAGCACGGAGACGGGGGAACGGCTATTGTTGTTCCTGCAGTTCCTCCTGTCGGAGGATCCCCATGGCAAGGCGTTCCTCAAGTCGTACTGGGACGCCAACGTGCTGTCGATCTGCGATTTCGATTCCTGCGCGGTATGCGAGGAAGTGGGCGAATGCCTGGTAATCCGATCGGAGTCGACGTGAGGGAAGCAGAAACATCCAGTGGATTGACGGGGAAATATCCGCCGTCAGGTAATGAAAAGGGACTATCGCAACATGGCCCGGTAAGCCCGGCGATAGTCCCTGGGCAGGACAGGAATACTGTCCCTGAGGGCGGTACGGACGTACGCGACCCTCTTATTCTTTAATATACAAGGGCACCTCGAAGGGGTCAATGTAATAACGGATCGATTCCGACGTAAGGGGATTCCGCCTATTAGAAAACACCTTTCAGTTCCGTAGCAAGTACCGGTATCGGACCTTCTGACACGAGATAACCCATGCATTCCGAACTCTTTACCAGTACACAAGCGCAGACGATTTGCCTGGATGAGCTGAAACCAGGCGAGAAAGCTACGATTCGACAGATCAAGGGCACGGCGGGAGAAGAAGTGCACCTGATGGAACTGGGGCTGCTTCCCGGTACAACCGTCGAATTGATCAAACGCGCACCGATGGGCGATCCGATTGAAATACGCGTTCGGAGTTACCACCTGTCCATTCGATGCGCAGAGGCACGTTCTGTCATGGTAGAAAGAAGTTGAGCTGAAGGGTTGTATAAAAAAGGACTATCGGTTCGGCTGGCAGGCTCTCCCCGATTTTCCCCGGACCAAGGGGATTCGTACACGTTGCGGGTACTATCCGTCACCGGCCTGTATGTCGATTTGGTGAGTCCGGTAATGGCGTGTTTAGCGGTGGTCGAGCGTAGGGCAGTTCATTGGCCCTACGTCCGCATTCCCGACTGCGATTCGAAGCCAAGCAAGCACTTCAAGGTCGTCGTCGCCCGTGCGACGACCTCGGGGTGCGCCAGCTTGAATTCGTCCTGCTGAGGCTTCATAAACGAGCGGCAGAAGAATCCCAACAGAATCATCCGATCCTGCTGGGTGTGGTTGGCACCGCTGCCGTGCCACGTCGCGCCGTGGAAGACGACGATATCGCCTTTTCGGACGTCTAGCTGGATGATGTCGTCGTACTCTTTTTCTGGGTCGGGGGCGTACCCGCGCTTGTAGCTGCCTGGCACGATATGCGTGGCTCCGTTTTCAGGCGCGAAGTCGTCGAGTACGTAGATGGTGTTGGCGCAGAAGGCGATGGTTGGCGACGGCTGGGGAAAGCTGCCCAGCGTAAAGTCGATGTGCAGGCTGCCGGCTGGCGCACCCGGGCCGATGAGATTGACGGTGAAACTGCTCAAGATGCAGTTTTCGTTCAGCAGGTGCTCTTGGAGCGCGAGCACCTGCGGGAGCTGGATCATCTCCTCGTAAATGCGGCCCTTGTTGACTAGGTTCCACACTCGCTGTGCGCGGCCGTCGAGGTAGACGTGCTCCCCGCTGGCCGCCCGCTCCTCGGCGATCAGTTCAGCCGAGCGATCGCGCAGGGCGTTGGCCTGGTCCGCAGTCAACGCCCCTTTGAGCACGGCGTACCCGTATTCGTCGATATGGGCCTTGGCGTCGTCGATGTTCATGGTGGTCGCTGCTAACCCCGCCCGACAAACGGCATTTTCGTCGCTATGATGGTCATAAACAGCACATTGGTGTCCAGCGGCAACTCGGCCATTTGCACTACGGCGCGGGAAACATGTTCGACGTCAAAGCGCGGCTCGACGAACCTGGAACCATCGGCCTGCGGCACGCCATCGTTCATCCGCTGCGTCATATCGGTCGCCGTGTTGCCAATGTCGATCTGACCGCAGGCGATGTCGTATTTGCGCCCGTCGTGCGAGAATAAATATACATTTCCTGGTAACCGCTGTCAATTCCAACGGTGAACCATGACTGACACAATCGATACATACGCGGTACGGGAATCCGTGTACGACGTACTCCTCATCGGTAATCCCAATACCGGCAAGACGTCCGTATTCAATTCATTGACCGGGCTTCGGCAGAAAACGGGCAACTACCCCGGCGTGACCGTGGAGAAGAAGACGGGCACCGTGACGGGGCCTGACGGGAATCAGCTCCGTATCCACGACCTGCCGGGAATGTACAGCCTGATCCCCAAGTCCCTCGACGAATCCATCGCTCGCGATGTGTTGATCGGGGAAGCGGACGAAAACCTGAACATCCAGCTCATACTGGTCGTGGCGGACGCCTCGAATCTAAACAGGAATCTCTACCTGGTCACCCAGCTCATCGACCTGGGCATCCCGGTCGCGGTGGCCATGAACATGATGGACAACGCCATCGGCAGAGGCGTTCGCATCGACCTGGAAGCGCTTTCCGATCAGCTGCAGGTCCCGATCGTACCGGTGGTCGCTTCCCGGCAGCTTGGAATAGACCAGTTGCGCCAGATGATGTTCGACCTGGTGGACGCTTCCACGCGCGGTACCGGTTCGTCGGGGGAGGCCACGACTGATCCATTCGGACCGCCCGGAACGCCCGGAACGCCCTCGTCAACGGCCAAGATTTCGTTCACTGAACGGTTTCCGCGACGCAGGCTGCTGGGCGGTCTGCTCGACGAAGCACTCTCCCCCGCGGCGGCCTGGTTCGGCGAACACACGAACCTGAAGGAGGTTGCGCAGACCTCGGAAGCACTGCGCGTGACTTCGAGCGATCAGGCCCTTAAGACTTGGATGGAGGGACGCCAGGACCAGTCCTTCAAGGACGACCTGAAGCACATCGTAGAGCGGACGCGAGGACAATTGGACCAGATGCAGGTCCCCTGGCATATGCTGGAGACGATATTGCGGTATGACCAGATCGACGAACTCTATTCAAAGGTCGTCCAGGAAGAACGGAATTCGGAGACCAGCCTGAGCGTCCGGCTGGACCGCGTGTTCACCCACCGAGTGGCCGGTCCTGTCATCGTACTGGCCCTGTTCGCACTGGTCTTTCAGTCCATTTTCTCCTGGGCTGAAGCGCCAATGGCGGCCATCGAAGACGGGATAGGCGCCCTGGGGTCCTACGTTTACCTGTTCATGCCGGAAGGGTTGCTGCGCAACCTGCTCGTGGACGGCGTCATTGCCGGCGTAGGCGCCGTTCTAGTCTTTCTCCCGCAGATACTCTTTCTCTTCTTTTTCCTCGCACTGCTCGAGGACACCGGCTACATGGCTCGCGTCGCCTTTCTCATGGACCGTGCCATGAAAAGCATGGGGCTGTCCGGCCATTCGGTCATGCCGCTGCTTTCGTCCTTTGCATGCGCGATTCCGGGCATCATGGCGACCCGCAGGATTTCGAACTGGAAGGACCGCCTCATCACGATCATGATCGCACCCCTGATGAGCTGTAGCGCCCGCCTGCCCGTGTATATCCTTCTGATCGGCGCGTTTTTTCCCGCGACTTCCATATTCGGCGTGTTCTCGGTGCCCGGCCTCTTGTTGTTATCCATGTACCTGCTGGGTATCGTCGCCGCGATAGGCGCCGCGCTGGTTTTCAAGCGGTTTTTCATGAAGGACGCCGTTTCCACGAGCTTCGTCATGGAACTGCCGCCCTACAGGAGGCCTTCTCTGAAGTGGGTACTCCTGCAGATGTTCGAAAGAGCCAAGGCCTTTGTAACGGACGCGGGCCAGATCATCCTGGCCATATCGGTTGTCCTATGGTTCCTGGCCTCGTATCCGCAACCCGATGACTATGATTCGATGTCGTCCAGATCGCGTATACAGCAGAGTTACGCCGGCCAGCTTGGCCAGCTGATCGAACCGGCCATCGAACCCCTCGGGTTTGACTGGAAAGTGGGCATCGGCCTGGTCACCTCCTTCGTCGCCCGGGAAGTGCTGGTCAGTACCATGGCTACGATCTACAACGTGGAGGAAGCCAACGAGACCTCGGTCGATCTCAGGACGGCCCTGCAAAGAGAGGTGGATCCCGAAACGGGCGAGCGGGTGTATACACCGCTGGTCGCGGTATCCCTCATGGTGTTCTTTGCCCTGGCCTGCCAGTGCATGGCCACGGTCGCCATCGTGAAACACGAAACGAAAAGCTGGAGGTGGCCGATCGTCATGGTCCTGTACATGACCGCCCTGGCCTATGTCGGTTCCTTTGTCGTCTACCAAGGGGGATTGCTCCTGGGTTACGGGTAACCGCGTTCGGACCACTTGGCATTTTCGTTTTTCGCCGTTATCTTGTGAACATGGACCTGCAAACACTCATTACTTTTATCGTTGTCGCAGCCGCAGTCGCGATTGTCCTGCGCACCTTCGTGCGGCAGTTCACATCCCGGGACCACAAGGGATGTTCGTCCTGTACCCAGGGCGGCGCGGCTGTGCCGCAGGATGGGAAACTGATCCAGGTGGAGTCCGTATCGGAATAGCGGGACGCCTTCCGGTTTCTCCCGGCTCCCTTCGTTCTACAAACGCGGCCCGGAAAGCATATGACCGGCCCCGTGTTCAACAGGAAAAGCGCGCGGCATTAAACAAGAAATCACATGTCCGTACTCGATACGATACGAAACAGAAGGTCGATTTATGAATTCAAGACGGAACCGGTCCCCCGGGAGACGATCGCCCAAGTGCTTGAAACGGCCGTGTGGGCGCCGAACCACAAGCTGACGGAACCCTGGCGTTTCCTGGTCGTCACCGGGAAGACCAAGGAGACCCTGGCGAACATATACTGCAAGATTCAAAGGGGAAAAATCAGGTCGGACGATCCCGGCATCCTGCGGAAAGCCACCGAGAAGGGGTATTTCAAGATCATGTCCAAACCCGTCCTCATAGGCGTGGTCTGCAAGAAGGACGAGGACGACTTCCGAGCCAGAGAGGATTACGCCGCCACCTGTTGCGCCATCCACAACATCGCGCTGGCCGCCTGGGAATTGGGTATCGGCATGCAGTGGAGCACGGGTGGCCTGATTCGGGATCCCGAGACGCTGGATCTTCTCAAAGTCGATTCCCGGGTGGAAGAATTCGTCGGCTTCCTCTACGCCGGCTATCCTGCCCTGATCCCCGCCCAGAAAAGAGTGCCCGCCGCCGAACGAACCGAATGGTTCGTCTGATCAATTTGAAAAATCCGTTCAATTCAACCAAGATACAGTCTGGAGCCGCCATGTCCGTTGTTTCCGAAGATCGATTCGCCTCGGGATTCCTCTGGGAAGACTACATGCAGAACAGCGAGAAGAATCTGGAGAGGTTCAATGAGAACTACGAAAAGATGACCCTGGATCCTGAGCACGCCGGTTTCTTCGCCTCCATCACCACCCCCTTGAAGGTGCTCATCCTCGCGGAGGACTGGTGCGGCGACGTGGTGCAGAGTCTTCCTCCCATCGTCCGCATGCTGGAGCGCAGTCCATCCATCGAGTTCCGGATCTTCCGCAGGGACGAGAATCTCGATATCATGGACCGGTATCTCACGGACGGTTCCAAGGCTATTCCCTACCTGGTTTTTATGGACACAAGTCTGAACGAGGTGGCCCGGTGGGGACCACGCCCGGAGAACTGTCAGTCGATCATGCGGGACAACAAGGGCAAGATTCCCATGGAAGACATCTACCCGCGTCTCCGCTCCTGGTATGTTCAACACGGAAACGGTCCCCTTGTAACGGAAATACGGGATGTCCTCGAAGGGATCGCGTAATCCTTCCATGGCCGGTACCGTCACGGAAATCAAGCATAACCTCAACAAGCCCGACCAGTCGTTCTCGTGCAGCCTGCTCTACCGCGGGAGCAGCCGCATGGTCATCTCCTACAGATCCTCCCGGGAGTATTGTCAGGGGGACATCCGTATACCTCCGGGCACGCTGACCCTGGCGTACTACGAGGAAGGGCTGCAATACATCCTCTGGAAGATGATCGGGCCTGACGGAGGTCTTGTCGGGCATTACGTACACCTCTGTGACCGGGTATTGATCGGACCGGACGGCGTCGAATACGACGACCAGTTGCTGGACCTGTGGTTCTTTCCGGACGGCGATTGCCGCGTGCTGGACGAGGAGGAACTGCGGCAGGCATGCGACGATGGGTTGATCGACCGTCATGCGGCGGACCGGATTCGGTCATCCGCCGGGGACGTTAAGCGTCGTATCCACACGATCAAGGCGGATTTCGACGCACTGCTCGGTACCCTTGGCCCTGCACGGTACGCTGACTAGTCCCTGTGTCTCCTTAAGATACCCCCCGGTTCGAGGCGGATTACTGCTGGGCAACCGTTGGAATCTACTTGACAAGCAACGTTTGTTTTCTTTAATTTTGACGTACGGGAAATACGGTGCATACAGGCTGAGTCGCCTGTTTCCTGCGAATGGAAGATGCGATCCATTCGCTCCGAGTACGACTAACCTGCCAATCCATGCCATCATTGAAAAACACGGTTACGCATCGGTTATCGGCCAAGGGCATCGATCCCCTCGCGCTCTATGGCCAGTACGATTCCAGACTGCGCGCCATCGAAAGTGAATTCGACGCAAAAATCACCGCCCGGGGCGAGGAAGTCGTGATAACGGGCAAAGCGGAAGAGGTAAGGCAGATCACCAGCGTGCTGCGCGAAATGATACGGTCTGTCCAACAGGGCCAGGCGCGCGAAGTAGACGATATCATACGGGCAACGCGGTCCGAAAAGAAAAACGGCGAAGAAACCGGTGCCTTCGCCGGGGAAACGCTGGATGTACTTTCCCGGAGGGAGCGGATTCGCGCGCGGAGTCCGAACCAGCAGAAGTACGTGGAGCAGGTTCAGAAATGCGATATCGTTTTCTCCATCGGGCCCGCCGGTACGGGAAAGACCTACCTGGCCGTCGCCATGGCCATCTCGGCTCTTCGCAAGGGAGAGGTCGACCGGATCGTATTGGCCCGGCCCGCCGTGGAAGCGGGCGAGAGTCTCGGGTTTCTCCCCGGTGATCCGCGCGAGAAAGTCGACCCGTATCTTAAGCCGCTCTACGACGCGCTGCACGACATGATCCCAAACCACAAGGCCGAGAGCCTCGTCGAAGACGGGACCATTGAGATCATCGCCATGGCGTACATGCGCGGCCGTACGCTGAACAACGCCTTCGTGATCCTCGACGAAGCCCAGAACACGACGAAAGCGCAGATGAAGATGTTCCTGACCCGCCTGGGCGCGAACTCCAAGGCGATCATTACCGGCGATATCACCCAGATCGATCTGCCCGAGGACAAGGTTTCCGGACTGGTACACGTGCAGGAGGTCCTGGCGGACATTCGCGGCATCGCCTTCGTGTACCTGACGGAGACGGACGTGGTCAGGCACCGGCTCGTTCAGGACATCATCAAGGCCTATGAACGGCATGAGAATCCGTAATACTACCCGCTTTCACCTTGAATATTGATATCGAAACGACCCTGCCCGCGCTCAATATACCGCGCGAGGCGCTTTGCAGTGCTGTTTGCCGGGTACTTCGGGGCGAAGGCCGAGACCATGCGGCCGTGACCGTGGTACTGGTCGATGACCCCTATATCCGGCAGTTGAATCACAAGTATCGCCAACTGGATCGCGCGACGGACGTGCTGTCGTTCAACCTGGACGACGGTACCGGGCCCGGCCGGGAAGCACTGGGCGACGTGTACATTTCCGTCGACCGGGCACGGGACCAGGCCGACCGTTATCATGTGTCCCTGGACGACGAGTTGCATCGGCTCGTGGTTCATGGGTGTCTGCACTTGCTGGGATATGACCACCACAACACTTCGGAGCGCAAAGTGATGCGGGAGAAAGAAAGGGTCTATTCGGCGGCGGCTGACACCAGCGGGATTCCGGAGGGTCATGTGGGAGAAAAGTGTTGTGGATGACGACATTCCCCTATTGGTCGAATGGTTAGTCCTTACTGTATGTACGATCTACGCCATGCTGCTCACCGGCGCGGAATCCGCGTTTTCCAGCCTGCATAAAACCACGCTACAGGAACTCAAGGCCGCCCACGAAGGCGGACAGTCCAGCCGCGTTACCCGCTGGCTGGACAATCAGGAACGCCTGTTCACCACCCTTCTGATCGGAAAAACCACAACCACGGCCGGCGTCGTGATTTCCGTGGTAGCCCTGGTCCTGACACCTCAGCTTACCGACTCGTTCGGCTCGACACTGACGCTGACGTTGTCGGGACTGTTCGCCATAGGGCTGTTGCTGGTGCTTATCGAATGGCTGCCGAGACTCCTCGTGTCGCGATACTCCGACCTGACTGTTCGTGTTTCCGCCGTACTGGTGCTCATCAGTTACTGGTTGTTCTGGCCAATGATCGCACCGCTGCTCGTACTGAACCGGCGGATGGCGCACGCTGGACTCTTCAGCAGCGGACGTAATCCATACTGGCTCGACGACGAATTGCACCGGGTGCTTGAACTGGAAGAAACCCACGAATTGGAGCCCGACGACAAGGAGATGATCAGCAGCATTATCGAAATGCGCGACACCAGTGTTCGCGAGGTGATGGTGCCGCGGGTCGACATGGTGTGCGCGGAAAAGTCCCGTCCCATACCGGAGCTGCTAGAGCTCATCCGCGAGATGGGACATTCCCGGATTCCGATTTACGGCGATTCCATTGACAATATCATGGGCGTGGTCTATGCCAAGGATCTGCTTCAGTTGAGCGAGAACCCTGAAGGGGAGAAGAACCTGGAAGACTTGCTTCGTCCGCCCTACGTCGTGCCGGAGACCAAGAAAGCCGCCGAACTGCTAAAGGAGTTCCAGCGGGAAAAGATCCACCTGGCTATAGTCGTGGACGAACACGGGACCACTGCGGGCCTGGTGACCCTGGAAGACCTGCTTGAGGAAATCGTGGGCGAAATACAGGATGAATACGACGACGAGGACCCGTTGTACGAGTCGCTACCCGATGGATCGTTCCTCGTCCACGCCAGGCTCAATATCGATACGTTGAACGACATCCTCGATCTGGATATCACGCCGGACGGATTCGAAACCCTCGGCGGTCTGATTTTCAACGAACTCGGCCGGGTACCCGAACCCGGAGAGGACGTGTCGTTCCGGTATCTCCGGATCGTGGTACGCGAGGTCGAGGGTCAGCGGATCATCAAGGCGGTGGTCAGCCGCCTGTACCCCCAGTCCGAAGAAGGCGGTGCCGGCACGATGGAGGACCGGGTAGCGTAGCATCGACCGGATCGCCCTTTCGATCACCAGACAAAGGTACCGTTATCCTCTTTCACCCCACCCAGGAGTCGACGGATGCCCGCGAATCCTCCCAACATCATCCTCATCATGACCGACCAGCAGAGGATCGATACGATCCGCGCCTGGGACAACCCCCACATGACCACCCCGGCCCACGACAGGCTGGTCCGGGAAGGAGTTTCCTACCGGCAGGCCTATTGTCCGGGCGCCACCTGCGTGGCGTCCCGGGCCGCCATCTTCACCGGAATGTACCCCCATAACACGGGCGTCTACAGTTTCCAGCCGTGGGGACATCACCGCAACTGGGTGCATGACCTTGCGGAAAACGGCTACTGGTGCGCCAGCATAGGCAAAATGCATTTCATGCCCAGGGACGTTCCCGGCGGCTTTCACGAACGGGTCGTCGTCGAAAACCCGACCAACATGAACCTGGCCAGCGGCGGCGCGGACGACGACTGGGGCCGCTACATGACCTTTTACGGCGTGGAACGGCCCAACGACCGCCACAAGACAGACCCCGGCTGGTGGAACAGGCTGCAGGGCGCACCGTGGCACGAGGAGGAGCGATTCCACAGCGACGTCTTCATCGGCGATTCGGCACTCAACTGGATCCGCAGCCACCGCGGCGTTAAGCCCTTCTTCCTCGAAATCGGTTTTACAGGTCCCCACGAACCCTGGGATCCGCTCCCGCGCCACTTGAGCCTGTATGACGGCGTTTCCATACCACCTCCCGTGACTCGAGAGAACGAGCTTGCGGAAAAACCGCGGCAGCACGAAGCGCTGAAGAAGATGTTCTCCACGGCCCGCCACGAATCAGGCATCAACATGTACCTGGCGAACGACGACCGCATCGATCACATGCGCCGCCACTACTACGCGAAGGTAACCACGGTGGACGAAAAGATGGGGGAAATCCTGGACGCCCTGGAAGATCGGGGCTACCTGGAAAACACCCTGGTCATCTTCTGCTCGGACCACGGCGAGAACCTGGGCGACCACGGCATGGCCTACAAGTGGCTGATGTATGATACGATCACCCATATTCCGCTCATCATACGCTACCCGGACCGCCTGCGCCGGGGAGACCACGTAAGCGACCTCGTCTCTCTCATGGACCTCGGACCCACCATACTCGAGGCGGCGGGGGTACAGGTCCCCACCTACCTGGAAGGGCGTTCCCTTATGCCTTACTCCGACCCGCACGGACCGATCGTTCCGCGGGATTATGTTTTCTGCGAGGACAACTACCAGATCATGATGCGCGGTAAGACTCACAAGATGGTCTACTACATCGGCCAGGACGAGGGGGAACTGTACGATCTGGAATCCGACCCGGGGGAACTGTGGAACCGCTGGTCCGACGACGACTTCGCGGGGATCAAGGCCGCGATGAAGGAGCATCTCCTGGAGTGGCTGGCGGCCAGCAACTACTGGCACGCCGGTTACAAGCGGGACCGTTCCTCCCGGTACCCCGTGCGCTGGCCCACCGAAGACAACGCCAACCTGCAGGGACCGCAGGCCGAAGACGTGGACCGGCCGGCGTTTTAGGTTGGTGTCGCCGATTGGTCAATGATGATCCGAACCCCTTCAGTCAACCCCGAACCACGATGAAGTCAACCGTCCTCGAGGCCTTCATTTCCGACTTAAGATCCGTGACCGTCAACGTCAGGGTGTAGGTCCCGGGATCCAGGTCCTCCGTGACTATAGACGTGTACCTGTGTTCGTCCGTTGACGCACCGCTGTCTTCGAACGCCAGGTAGGTCGATTGATCGTCCGACCTCCGGGTGATAAGACGTCCCAGGTCTACAAGGATTCGGAGTGCGAAGTTGCGCCTGGATTCCCTGACGGAGATTTCCAGTTCGGTGCTAAAACCCGTCCGGCCGTCGGCGTCCCGCGTGAGGTTGTAGATCTCGTAGTATATGAAAACCGGCGTCGACCGGGAGTAGAGGCGCGCGGGGTGGGGCGTGATGTGCAGGCCATTGCGAACGAGCAACCCGGTTCCTTCGGTGGGAACGATGGACGCCGCGAGCTTGATATCGCTCAGTTGCAGCCGGTCCGCAGCAAAATCCGGAATATGTAAAGGCGCCGTATAGATACCGAACTTCCGCGACAGTGAGTCCTGCAGGGAAACGGCGGACCTGTATTCCCCGGGCGGGGCGCGGAACAGAAACGCGCCCGTATTGAGCTTCAGGTTGTCTTCCTCGCTCGCCGGTCGATCCAACGGGCCCATGGAGAAGGGCATCCCCTGCACGTAGGCGAAGTCCCGGTCCCTAAGGGCGATCCGACCGGAAAGCCAGGTATTCTCGCCTAGCCCGTCTTCGACGCCGCCCAACTGGACCGTGGGCACGCTGTAAGCCACTTCCACATCGGCCTTGCCCTCGACCCCCTTGAAGGCAGCGAGGTCGTATACAAAGATGAGCGGTTCTCCGCCGTAGTCGTGGCGGTAGGATTCCGGCACCTTCCTGATCAGTTCCTCTGCTTCTTTTCGCGGCGAGTTCAGAAACTTGTACGCGAGCCGGTTCGTTATGCCGGTACTGGAAACCTGGGCGGGCAGATCGATCACCTGGAGCGGATAATCGAACACTTTTGAATTGCGTTGATCCGTGAAGAAAATCTCCATACCGAATGGGATGTAAACCCAGCTTTCTGTTGGAAAGGCTACCAACCGGGTCTCGCGCTCGGCTCTTTCACTGAATATACCGAATTCCTGGTAGGGCGCCCCGGTGTTTACTTCCATTCTGAACTGCTGTCTGCTGTGATCGCGGATAATGTCCACATCACGTATCCCCGTGGGGAATATACTGTTGATGACATCCTCCCCGGACTTCAGGATAAAGCGCTGCCGGTCGTCAGGCGTTCCGTAGCGGATGTAGATCTCGCCGCGACGGTCCCAGGGCTCCTTACCCTGGGAAAAATTCAGCTTCGAATATATGATCCGCCGGTAATGTTCCACCAAGCGCTCATTGACCCTCGTAGTGGGATCGGGATCACGGACCGCCCAGTAGCTCTGCCACAGGTCTTCCTTTTCCTGATCCACGGCGTCTCGATAGGTTTCCGCTTCCTCTTTAGGCGCGACATGAGAAAGATCCTTGTACATCACGACGGCATCCGGATCGATTTTCGATATCACAGAGAGATACCTTTGAATAGCGTGATATGCACGCTCGTCTTGATTGAGCGTATGGTAGTAATAGGCTTCGATCTGTCCAGTCAGGCCTTCAATGAGCGGATTGACGTTCGTTCCTTGCGTCCCCGCGAGTTGCTGTAACAACGCGAATCCCATCTGGTAATCTCTAAGACGTACGGCGCACAAAGTCAGACGGGTTAGCGCCTGTTCGTGTCCGGGATTGATCGTGGCCTGCCTATAATACCAGTCCATCGCGGTTTCAAAATCGCTCTTGCTTTCCTCGAAGGCGAATCCCATTTGGAAATAGGCATCGGGATGCCGCGGGTTCAACTGGATAGCACGCTGTAAAGATTCGTACCGAATCTGAAACTCTTTCTGAACCGTGGTGGCCCTGAGAAGCGCAAGCTTGATTTTCCCATAGGTTCGACCCCGGTAGTAATGTAAATCCGCATAGTCGGGAGCGAGTTTCTCGGCCTGGTCCAGGACCTTTCTCGCGGCCTTCTTCTCGTCTTTTAGGATATACACGCGGGCCAATTGGATGAGGCTTTCAACAGACGCGCTGTCTATCTTCAGCGACTCCTTTACCGCTTTCTCGGCATCGTCGTGCCTGTCCTGTTGGTCGAGCGCACGACTAAGCCAAAGGTAGGCCGCCGCCGATCCGGGTTGCTCTTCAAGCAGGCTTCTTAGCGTGGATTCCGCCCGCTGATACTCGCCCTCGGAGTACTGGACCATGGCCCGGTCCATGAGAGACCCCAACACCTGGGCTTCCGCGGGTTGTTGCATTAAAAAACAGAATACGAGGCCTAGCAGCGGAGCGGTTGTTCTCAAGCTCGACATGTTCCGTCGTCCTCCAGCAGATGCGTGAACGCCGGTGGCTATTACGTATCCGAGTTGAACTCGGCAACCCGGTCGTTGGCCAAGACGAACACCTTGGTTCGTACCGCGGTCTGTCCAGAATGCATATCCGTGACACGAACGGACATTTCGTAGGTGCCGGTAGGTGAAGCGCCCGTATCGATCGAAGTGTAACTGTATTCGTCGGGGCGGTTACCCTCGTTCTCGAAAACCATGAGCACAGACTGTTCATTGTCGATTCGTCTTACCAACCTGTCAATGCTCTTCAGGATGCGCCAGAATATGTGCCGGCGCCGGTCCTTGATTTTAACTTCCAGTTCCACTTGGTAGGACGTGCGTCCGGAGGCATCCCGGGTTAAGTTGTAGATCTCGTAGTAAAAATGGACGGGGTCCGTTCGCTGGTAAAGGCGTGCCGGATTGGGTTCGATTCGGAGTCCGTTCCGTACGAATGGGCCATCGGACGTTTCCGCGGGTGATATGGAAACCGCCAGCTTGATATCGCTCATCATCAACGTGTTGCCGGTGTATTCCGGTACAGGATAATCCTGTTCGAAAATACCGATACGCCGGGTGGCCTCGTCCCGTACCTCGATCACGGCGCGGTAGTTGCCGGCCGGCACGTCCAAGTCCATCACACCGGTGTGAATCTCGATGCCGACATCGTTTTCGGAACCGGACACGAGCGGTCGATCGATCGGCCCGATGCGCCTGGAAGTCTGGGCAACGCGGTTGTAATCACCGTCCTGCAAGACGATATGACTGTCGAACCATGTGCGCATTCCCCTGCCATCCTTCACGGTTTCAAGTTGTACGGCCGGAACCATGTAGGCGACCTCTACGTCGGCGCGGCCCTCCTCACCCTTGTAAGAGACGATGTCATAGAGGAACTGCAGGGGTGCGCCGCCATAGTCGTAGTCATAGGATTCCGGGATTTTTTCGATGAGCGCGTCTGCGATTTTCCTTGGATTGTACCGGTTCTGGATGACGGCTTCGGTGATGTTCGTTTCGTGCACACCAAGTGGATAGTCGTATTTGCCGACGCCAATTTGATCGACGAAGAACAGCTCCAGATCGTGTTCAAGATAGACCCAGCTCTCGGCGAGGTATCCCAGTGCCTGCGTTTTCGCGCGGATTGCGTAGTGGTCCGTCCCGAAAAACCTCCCGCCATCCAGTTCCGGCAGGTAGCTGCTCGCTTCGGGATCCCGGGTCTGGCGCGCGGTCGGATCACTCCAATTCGTCCCACTGGCGCCGATCTTGAGGCGGTATCGCCACATGAAATTGCGTTCCCGGATCGCATCGATGCGGGCATTCCCCGTGGGCCGGTAGTACTTCATGGGATTCTCGCCGGTCTGCATTATAAAACGCTGCTGATCGTCGGGGGTACCGTAGCGGATGTATATGTCTCCCCGGCGATCCCATGGCTGCTGTCCGTTTGAGAAATGCTCGCGGGCGTACATGACCCGCCTGTAATGCTCCACCAGCCGTTCGTTGACGACGGTGGCCGGCTTGGGATCGCGGGATGCCCAGAACCTGCGCCGGAATTCCGCTTTACCGCCTTCCGTATCGTTTTTGGCGTACTGTTCGTATTCCTCTTCCGATACCACGTAGACCAGTTCCGTGTAGTACTCCCGTTCCTCGGGATCCACCTTGCCCAGGTAGTCCTTGTACGCCTTTTCAGTCAGGTCGAATGGTTCCTGCGACTGGTGCATCGTGGCTTCAAGTTTGTAGATCAGCGTTTTAACGTGATCCGGAACTTTTTCACCGTGTACTTCTACCAACTGGTTGAGAAGATCGATACCGCCCTGATAATTATTGAGTAGGTAGCTACATCTTTCAAGGTGATAAATCGCATCGCGATGGTCGGGTTTGATCATAAGCTGACGGTAGAAGAGGGAAAGCGCCCTTTTGTAATCCCGGGAGGGATTCTCGTAGGACAACCCTAACTGGTAGTAAGCGTCCGGGTGTTTCGGGTTCGTAGTCGCAGCCCGGGTGAACGCCCGCCGGGCCTGCATGACGTAGAGCGGCGAGACGGGATCTCGTTTGCTCTGCGCCATGTACGAGATCCCGAGCGTGTAATGCACTTCGGTATGCTCCGGATCATACCGGAGAGCGTTCTTGAGACTCTTGCGCGCGTCCACCATGCGATTCTTCATGCGCATGTACGTACGTCCCAGCGCCAGGTGTCCGTCCGGGTTCTTCCGGTCGTGGCGAATGGCGATTCTCAGCTGTTTCGCCGCTTCTTTGTCGTCGCCGATCTCAAAATGTGTAACCCCAAGCCAGTAGCGGGCTTCCCCGGACCTGGACTTAAGGCGGACCGCCTCCTGAAAGACCGCTTCCGCTTCCACGTACTTTCCCTGATCGTAGAGAGATTTGCCCGACGCCATCAGGGATTTAAATGGATCATTGGAAGACTGCGCGCGCAACGGCGCCACGGTTACGATAGAAAACAGCAGGTAACAGGTCAGGAAAATACAAGCGATGATCGTGCAGCCACAGCACGGCTGCGAAGACGGGACGGACATAAGCACGATGGGGAGTTATTTTGGAAGTTGACAAGCCTTTTCTCTCGACTGGAGGCGCAGCAGACTTGTCCGGGCCCTAGTATAATTATCCCCGAATCAAGGAAAACTGTCAAGTCGCTTTTCAGATATGGCCGAAGGAGTCGCCAGTCGCTGAATAACGCGCAACATGCGCGAATAAAGGTACGTGGCGGGAGGTGCGGCGATCCCGGATGTGGGAGGAACAGGCTTCAGGGTATCCGTTTGTATCACCGATCTGGAACGCTCATCTCTCCCGGTCTGCCCATCTGCAAGCACGACCTGCAGGTTGAAGAGGCGATCCCGGTACGGATCTCGCAGACACAGGCGTATAGGCGCGTTAACCCACAGGCAGAGCATGGCCGGGAGCAATGCCGCGCGAGTATTGAGGTCTATGGCTATGTTCAGTTCCTCGCTCGCCAGCCGGTCCACTATTTCGTAGGAAGGCAGTCCGGTCCACCGGCGGGTGGTCTGATCCAATGGTACCGTGCTGATGAGGTCATCTGACAGGTCACAACATTCGAGAGACCGGGGTTCACCTACGACAAACACGGCCTCCGCCCCCAGGCAATATATCAGATCAGGGATGATGTCGACCGCTTTCCGGGTTTCCTCCGGATCCGATGGGAGGCATATAAGCAACCGGCCTGGCCGTTTCAGGATGTCGGACAGGCTGAAGGGCGAACTGCCGAACCGGCCCCACCAGGAATAGAGGCTGTAAATCCAGCGTTCTTTAAAGGACAACCCGGCCATATCTGGATACAAGGATTTACCGAAGGTCCGTCGATGGTGGCGGTAGTCGAATGCCGACCCTATTCCGACTCCTCACCCCGCTTGCGTATGTCGTAATTACCGTACATCTGACGAACCATGTCATTGCTGAGGTTGATAAGGGCATCTTCGACGGAGGCGGAGTATTCTTCCTGACCTCTGCTGAAAAACCCGATTCTTTCGGAAGCGATTCCCATGCCCGACGCCATGACGGTAGTGAATTGGATCATCTCCGCGTCATAGAACATCAATTCGACCGTGAGCAACGTACTTCCCCGGGCGTCGTCCTGAAATGGACCTTCTTCCTTGTTCAGCGACACCATGGCCGACGTTACCCTGGGGATTATGACGAGATCGAGATTCCGTTCCCCTATCACTTCGCCGGTGGGTTGCGCGTCCAAAACCGAAACCTGGGAGAAAACGCGGTTCGCCGACTTGATTATGATCGATTCGAGAGATTCACCGATTTCGAAGATAAACTTCTTGAGATCGGGCCTGTCGGTAATCTCAAATCCACTGACATCTTCGGGGATATAGAGTCTGACTTGTAAATCCACCGGCCTGGCAATACTGGCCGTGGGACCAATGTTGGGATTCATACTGATACTGTGGGTACAACCCGTCACAAGTATGACCGCCACCAATCCAGCCGTGTATTTCAGTGCGTGCATGCGCTGCTCCTTCCTGGTCCGTCTATCCGTTGCATGTATGGATGTGCTCGGCACATTAGACGGTCGCCATGCTTACTCGTCTTCATGGTATACCACACGTTGTTGCGAACCGCACGCGTAAATTACGCATATTATATGACGCGCGTATACCGTTTGAGTTACATTGAATCTAACGTAAAATACACGAAATGTCAAGTGGGGATGCGGTGTAATCCACGTCGGTCCGAGCGTCGGGAAATCCCGACAACAATTGACATTTCAACGGATAATCCCTATTTTCATGGACCGTTGAGCGGTTCGAGGAGACCGGTTTTCGGATTTTTGCAAGGCTATAGGTTTCAGACGAATTCCACCCTGTTCGGATGGTCGAATCCCCTATGGAAAGCATCTACCTGGATCACAATGCGACCACGCCGGTAAGAACTGAAGTGTTCGAGGCGATGGAACCCTTCTTCAGGGATCGTTTCGGCAACGCTTCGAGCATCCACCGATTCGGACAGGATGCACGATCAGCCGTGGAAGAAGCGCGGGCACAGGTGGCCGGACTGGTGAACGGACGTCCCGGTGAAGTCTATTTTACCAGCGGCGGCACCGAGTCAGATAATCTGGCGCTCAAGGGCATCGCTTACGCACGCAGGGAGCGCGGCAGGCACATCATCACGACGAAAATCGAACATTCGGCCGTACTGAATAGTTGCGCTTTCCTGGAACGGGAAGGCTACGAAGTGACCTATCTTCCCGTGGACGAATACGGCCGGGTCGATCCGGGGCAGGTGGCGGATGCCCTGACCAATCGTACGATACTGATCAGCATTATGCACGCGAACAACGAGATCGGTACCGTGCAGCCCGTCGACGAAATCGGGAAGATCGCCCGGGATCGCGGTGTGTGCTTCCATACGGACGCTGTGCAGTCCGCCGGGAAGCTGCCCATCGACGTGAAAGCGTTTCACGTGGACCTCCTATCGCTTTCGGGCCACAAGATCTATGGCCCCAAGGGTGTGGGAGCCATCTACATCCGGAAGGGTGTCGAGATCGAACCCATAGCCCACGGCGGTCATCACGAGAACGACGTGCGGTCCGGTACGGAGAACACCGTGGGCATCGTGGGTCTCGGAAAGGCCGCCGAACTGGCAGCCAGCGAACGGGAACACGAATACCGTCACCTGGCGGAGATGCGCGACGCCCTGGAAGGACGAATCCTGGACAAGATCGAAGGAGTAAGGGTAAACGGGCATCCGGAATGGCGCTTGCCCGGTACGTTAAACATGTCCTTCCCCGGTGCGGAAGGCGAATCGCTGATCATGAGCCTGGACCTCGAGGGCATAGCCGTATCCACGGGCTCTGCCTGCTCGTCCGGCGCCATCGAACCGTCCCACGTGCTGCTGGCCCTGGGCAGTGCCCCTCGCACTGCCCTCGGCTCGGTACGATTCAGCTTCGGACGGGACAACATCATGCAGGACGTGGACTACGTCTTGAACAGGCTGCCCGGCATCGTATCCCGTCTCCGCGAACTTTCCTCCCTTCCGGTACCCGGATGAGGCGGGTTACATGTATTCATCCACTGTAATGGACCACTTTCGCTCGCCCCGTAACGTGGGGGACCTTCCCAACGCGGACGGCGTGGGCAACGCGGGCAACCCCATCAGCGGGAATACGATCGCGTTGTATCTGAAGATAGCAGAGGGGACAGTCACGGACGCCAGGTTCAGGACCTTCGGTTGTGCGGCGTCCATCGCGGCAAGCAGCATGGTTACGGAATGGGTGATTGGCAGGACGATTGAAGAGGCCGCGTCTATCGAAAACGATACGATCGCCGTTGTCCTGGGCGGACTGCCGCCTACTAAAATGCACTGCTCCGCCATGGCCGCGGACGGAGTACGGGCGGCGATCGAAGATTACCGGACACGCAAGGGAGTGAACACGAAAGCCTAGTATAATGACGACAAATACCCATTTGGATATAGACAGCGACTACGAAGTGGAAGCGGTGTACGATCCGGCCATCAACCGGCTGCCGCCGAAAGGGTCGACGGTCGTGGTGGCCATGAGCGGCGGTGTGGACAGCTCGGTGGCTGCCGCGCTGCTAAAGGACGCGGGCTGCGAAGTCATCGGCGTCACGATGCACCTGTGGGATTACGACAGCGTCGGCGGCAATAAGCATTTCGAACACGGTTGCTGCACGGTGGAGGACCGTAACGACGCGCGGGTTGTGGCCGGCAGACTCGGCATACCGTACTACGTCGTGGACTTTCGAGAGGAATTCGAGAAGGGCGTCATTTCGAATTTCGTCTCCGAATACATGCAGGGCCGAACGCCCAATCCCTGCGTAGCCTGCAACAGCAAGGTCAAGTTCGGCGTTCTGCTCGACCGGGCCAGGGAGCTCGGTGCAGAATATGTGGCGACCGGCCACTATGCCCGGGTAATCTTCGACGAAAGCGCGGGCCAGGCCGGCCAAGCGGGCCAGGCCGGCCAAGCGGGCCGCTATATCCTTAAGCGGGGTATCGACGGGAACAAGGATCAATCCTACGCCCTGTGGGAGATGACCCAGGAAGAGCTGGCGCGGACCGTATTTCCCGTGGGCATGCTCACGAAGGCGCAGACGCGGCAGATCGCCGAACAACTGGCGCCGCGGGTAGCCGCTAAAAAAGACAGCTATGAAATCTGCTTTATACAGGACGAGGGTCATGAACGGTTCCTGCGGGAATGGACGGCGAAACATCCCGTACAGGCGGATGATGGACTGCTCACCATCGAAGATCCCATACGGCCGGGACCTGTCGTGGACATGAGCGGCCGGATCATGGGCGAACACCGGGGATATCCCCTTTACACGATCGGGCAGCGCAAGGGATTGGGACTGGCCGTTGGACGCCCTGTTTACGTGGTCGACATACGACCCGAAACGAATACGATCGTGGTAGGTGACGACGAGGATCTCCGCAGCGACCGTCTTATCGCCGACCGGGTCAGCTGGCAATCCATGGAAACACCCACTGACAGGGTTTGCGGACAGGCCAAGATCCGGTACCGGCAGGATGCGACCCCGGCGGTCATCAAACCGGTTGAGCCTGGCGTTGCACAGGTCGTCTTCGAGCATCCCCAGAGGGCGGTTACGCCGGGGCAGTCTGTCGTCTTTTATGACGGCGAGACCGTCCTGGGAGGCGGCATCATTCGCGAATGAGGTCATTATGCGCGGCGATCCGGCGCCCCAGCGCGTCAAGCGCCGACTTCGATTTCGGCACCTTGGCCTTGTCCTCGGCGTGCTCATGCTGTTGCCTGGCCTCTCGGCTAACGCGGAACAGTCCGTGAGAATCGACGAGGGCGTCCGATTTACCTTCGAGCCCGCCGACACCCCCTTCGTGGAACACGCGTTGGGCATTGTACGCACCGCGTCTCCTCATCTGCGCGCGACGCTGGGCGTGCCGGCCGCCGATACCATCCATGTCCACATCGCCCCAACGCAGGAAGCCTTCCTGACCTACACACCCGGCGCGATACCCGATTGGGGCGCGGGTTACGCCGTACCCGACAGAAGGCTCGTCGTACTCAAATCTCCCCGAATAACCGGCACGTACGACGGTTCGTACGAAGTCATAGTGCATGAGCTGGCCCACGTGATGCTGCACAGCGCGGTTCGCGGCGCGGATATCCCACGATGGCTCGATGAGGGATTCGCGATGCACATGGCTAGGGAATGGGGATTCTGGGACCGGGCGTCGCTGGTTGTCGCCGTTGTATCGGGAAACCTGGTATCACTGGGAGCCATACAGGGAGTGAACACCTTCCCTGAACATCGGGCCCAGCTGGCTTACCAGGAAAGCGCTCTGGCCGTTCAGTACATACTTCGGCAATACGGTGAAGCGGGGCTGCATACCTTGTTCGACCGCCTGCGGTTCACGGGGTCCATTGACCTGGCCTGCCTCGATGCGTTCGGCGTCAGTATCGTGGGATTCGAACGGGATTGGCTGGCCTACATGGAACGCACCTATGGCTGGCGCATGATACTCGGCGAAAGCCTTACTATCGTGATCGCGCCCCTGTTCGGCGTCCTGTGTCTACTTGCCTATCTGCAGATTCGAAGGCGGAGGAAGGTCACGCTGCGTCGCTGGGCACGGGAAGAGGAGGCTGACTGGCACACGGACGAAGACGACTGGCGCAGGATGAATGAAGAGTGGGTCATGTCTAAAGAGCGGGATGAATGACCGCTTTTGTCTCTCGACTCTTGCACTGCCCCGGACCGTGTCGTAACGAAACCGCGGGAATGAGAGCCCGGTTCGCATGAAACTGACGCATCTGTTTGAATACGCGGGACTTCGCTTGCTGATGTCGCTGACGCGTCGGTTGTCGCCTTCTGCGGCATCCTGGGTGGGTGAAAGGCTGGGCGACCTGGCCTTTGATGTGATTGGAATGAGAAAAGAACTGGTCATGGTACACCTGGCCCGAGTTTTCGATCATTCCGAGGAAGCCGACACGCTGCGCGGCAGGGCACGGTCCGTTTACCGCCAACTTGGCCGTACGGCCGTGGAACACGCCCGTTTGCTGGCAAGGGGTACAACGGACGTACGGGACCGGTTGACGGTCTCCGGTGAAGAATTCATCGTGCAGGCGCGTAGAAAGGGCCGAGGGGTCGTTTTGATTACCGGCCATTTCGGTTACTGGGAACTGCTCGGCGCTACGGTCGCCAGCCTGGGTCATCCGATTACCGTCGTTGCGAAAGATCTGCACAATCCGGCCGTCAACCGCTTGATTCTGGCGGGTCGCGAACGACTGGGGATGTGCGTTACAAACATGGATTCGGCGCCGCCCGCGATCCTGAGGGCGCTACGGCGCAACGAGTGTGTCGGGTTGCTTGCCGACCAGGACGCCGGTCCGGGCGGGGTATTCGTAGATTTCCTGGGATTGCCGGCCTCGACTTACCAGGGACCGGCGCTTTTCGCCTTGCGAACAGGAGCCCCCATCGTGCCCTGTTTCATCATCCGATCCGGTCCGGAACGCCACCGGGTCCGGTTCGAAACTCCGATCAAAGCTGATCCGTCAGGCGATGAAGAAGCCGATATAGCACGGATTACCCAGGCATACACCGACGTGCTGGTCCGATACATCGTGGATTATCCCGATCACTGGTTCTGGGTGCACAGGCGATGGAAGACCCGGACACCCGCCGTTTCAAATCCCGTTTTTTAAAGGAGATACATTACATGCCACGCCATCATCTCATCTCGGTTTGCGCCGGATTACTGTTCGTTTTCGTCACGGCCTGCGGCAACGGAGGGGATCAGTCCGTTCCACCATTGCCCGAGCCGCCGGTAGAGCCCCCCGCGCCGGCTGCGATCCCCGCCATGCCGGAAGGACAGGATGCACCGGACCCGGTAGCGGCGCCGGGAGAAATGACTACGGGCGAAGCCGCGGGGATTGGTTGGACCGTTCCCGCGCGCTGGCAGGTCCAGCCACCGCGGATGATGCGCGAGGCGACCTATCTGGTTCCGAAGGCCGAGGGCGACGACGAATCCGGCGAATGCGCCGTGTTCTTCTTCGGACAGGGACAGGGAGGAAGTGTTGAACTGAACCTGCAGAGATGGCGGGATCAGTTCGAGACCGAATCCGGGGGACCGCCAACGCTGGCCCAGCGTCAGTCGTCCATCAACGGCATTTCCGTGACCACCGTGTCCCTGGCGGGTACGTACCTTGCTTCCATGGGACCCATGTTCCAGTCGGGCGCCGAAAAAAAACCGGGGTACAAAATGCTCGGCGCCATTGTCGAGGCGCCGGAAGGCAACGTTTTCCTCAAGCTCACCGGACCGGAAAATACGGTTTTAGCCTCCGAAGGCGAGTTTCAGGACCTCTTGAATTCACTGCGGAAATAACCTCGCGGGCGCCGTGCGCACTGCGTCCGGATCAGGAACCATTGCATTTTGAAAGTGCTTGTCATACAAACCGCCTTCGTGGGTGACGTCGTGCTGTCGACCCCGTTGTTCGAAGCGGCCAGGACGCAACTGGGCGCCGGCTGCATCGGGGCCGTCGTACGGCCCGAGACTGCGGATCTTCTGCGTAACAACCCAAACGTCGACGACATCGTCGTATACGACAAGAAAGGCCGGGAAAAAGGACCTGTGAAACTGATGCGTCTCGCCAGCCGGCTGCGCGATGCTTCCTACGATGCTTCGCTGATTCCGCACCGGTCGTTCCGAAGCGCGTTACTGGGATACCTGGCGGGCGTCCCCATCCGTGTGGGTTTTGATCGAAGCGCCGGTAGACGGCTGATGACCGATCGGGTACCCTATCCAGCCGCCCATGAAGTCGAACGAAATCTCTCCCTGCTTGCTCCGTGGTCGGTGGACTCGGCCGGTTTCCGTCCCGCTCTTTATCCGGATGACGCGGACCGGGAGGCCGGTGATCTGCTGATGCGGGAATCCGACATTGAAGCCACGGACAGGATTCTCGGTATCGGCGCCGGATCGGTTTGGGCGACCAAGCGGTGGCCGCCCGAGCGATTCGCCGCCTTGATCCGGCGTATTGCCGACGAGTATGGTTACCGCGTCGTACTCTTCGGGGGTGAGGAAGACCGTCCTCTCTGCAGCGGTATCGCCCAGGCGTCCGGTACCGATCCATTGAACGCCGCCGGTCGGCTGTCCCTTCTCCAGTCTGCGGCGCTTGCCGCGCGCTGCACTGCATTCGTATCGAACGACACCGGCATGGGCCACGTCGCCGCCGCCATGGGTACACCGGTTATCGTGATCTTCGGCCCAACGGTCCCCGCGTTCGGCTTCACGCCCTATGGAGAAGGCCATCGGATCGTCGAACGGACTTTGGGCTGCCGCCCGTGCAGTTCCCACGGCGGCAACCGATGCCCCATCGGCACCCATGACTGCATGCGGGACATCACCGTGAGCCAGGTGATGAATACCGTTTCCGTCCGTCTCGGTGAATCTGAAACCCCCGTGAACAACTAAATTCGGGTATCCCCTCATGCGCATCGGCATCATCGGTATCATCAACCACGACACGATCGAGATGGCCGACGGCCGGGAACTCCACGATCTCGGTGGAATCCTCTACAACACCACCGTGCTGGCGGACCTGGTCGACGAAGGGACCGTACTGTATCCTGTTAGCCGTATCGGCGCCGACTGCTACGACGATATGCGGGGCATCCTGGCGTCCCGTCCCGGCGTGGATACCGCAGGGATCGCCCTGTCCCCGGAAGGAACCAGCCGAAATCACATCCGATACGACATGGCAATGGAGAAAGTCGAGTGCCTGACCAACCATATCGCTCCCATTCCCCTGGAACAGGTCGAACCGTACCTGGACCTCGACGCCCTGCTGGTTAACTTCATCGTCGGCGACGATATCGGCCTGGAGACGATGAGTGCGATACGGGGCCGGGCCTCCGGACTACTGTACCTGGACGTGCATAACCTCTGTCTCGGCATCGAACCGGACGGCTACCGGCGAAGGCGCGCTCCGGATGACTGGCGGCTATGGATTGAAATGTTCGACGTCGTTCAGATGAACGAAGTGGAAGCTAGTCTGCTGGCTGCCGTGGGAAATGAAGTGGCCGCAACATCGAGGAAACTACTGGAGGCGGAAGAGGATTTCATCGCCTTCGGACGGTCGATTACCGTGCTTGGCCCCTCGGTATGCATCATCACCCGGGGTCACCTCGGTTCCGTCACCGTATATCGCGAGGACTATGACGTTAAAGCCTTCGTCATTCCGTCAAAGCCGGTCCGGGAAGTGGTGGACACCACCGGCTGCGGGGACGCCTTTGCCGCCGGCTTTATCACCGAATATCTGGCCTCGCGAGATCCTGCCAAGGCCACCCGCCTTGCGAATCGGGTCGCAAGCGTGAACTGTACCGCGGCCGGACTGCCTGAGGCGGGGCGGTTCGATGAAGTCCGTATCCAAAGATGAGTCCCATCCGAAAAGGGATTTGTATGGAATCATGGGGAGATTCTGCGACCATCGAATCGTCTATCTGGGCATCGGATCAGACGATCTACGATCGATTCGTCCCATCGGATTCTTGAGGTCGCCTACTCTTCCACGACTATGAAGCTGGCTGATTCGGACACGCTCTCGCCTGAATGCCGGTCATTCACCGTCACAGTGAGCGCATACACGCCGGGTGTCAGGTTGGTGGTGTCCAGCCCCGTGAATTCCACTTCCTCTGTCGCCGCCCCGTCGCCTTCGAAGGTCAGCAGGACCGTCTGCATGTCCTTCGATTGACGGGCCGATTGGCTGCTCAGGATGGGCATGCCCTCGGGTACGATCTCGTAATACGTCTCGTAGGATGTCCTGCTCGAGCCGTCGAGGCTCAGGTTGTATACCTCGTAGTACACGAACACCAGCTCGCCGCGCCTGTAAGCGCGAAGGGGATGGGGCACGATATTCAGGCCCTTGCGCACGAAGGGCCCGGTCCGGTCGGTCGGCGTGATACCAGTGGACAGCTTGAGATCGCTGATCATCAGGGCGTCGCTCCGGTAATCGCGGATGTTGACCGGTTTCTTGTAGACGCCGGTTCGCTGGGAGGCATCGTCCTGCATATGCACCGCCGCCGTGAACCGGCCCGGAGGCGCCTGTACGTCGATGGCGAGCGTGTAGGTGGTTACCCGGGACTGCTCAGCGCTCAGCCTGCGCTCCGGCCGCTCGATGGGGCCGAAGCGGAATCTCTGGTTGAAGGCCGGGCTGAAAACCGAGTCGCGCAGCGTGACCTGGTGGTTCAGAAAGGTTTCCGTCCCGTTTCCGTCTCCCACGTCCCCAAACTGCCAGACAGGAATGCTGTAGGTTAGTTCCATCTCCGTCTTTCTACCGTTTCCCCGGAAGGTGACTAAATCGAAGGCATAGTCCAGGGGTTCGCCGCCGAATTCGTGTTTGTATACTTCGGGGCTGCGCTCGATCAACTCTTCGGCCAGTTTCTCCGGGTGGTACAATTCCTCCCTGTGCATCCCGTCGAAGACCGCGCCGCTCGTGGAACTCTCGTCGATCACAAGCGTCCGCAGGGGATAGTCGAACCGGCCCCCTCCCGTCTGGTCGACGAAAAACAATTCCATCTTGTGCGACACGTAGACCCAGCTTTCCGCCTTGTACGACGATCCAATTCCCCGCCGCTGTATGACGCCGGACTCATAGATGACCTGGTCGTCCTGTTTTGCTAATCCTTCGTTGTCCGCGCCTAGACTGCTCACCGTCAGAAGGGATGCTTCGCCAAAGCCCACGCGCTGTCTCGTGTCTTGATCCAGATTTATGGCCACCTGACCCCGGTCTGCCTTCAACCGGTACCCGAACTGCCAGTTCTGTTCGCGTATCGCATCCACCGCCGGTTTTCCGGTGGGCTGATAGGAATCTCTTGGATCTTCGCTCGGACGGTAAAGAAATCTCCGGCGGTCATCGGGCTCGCCGTAGCGAATGAAGATCTCTCCGCGCCGGTCGTAGGGGAACTGCGCGTGGGAAAAGTGGATCCTGGCGTACATCACCCGCTTGTAATGCTCTACCAGGCGCTCGTTTTCGATCGTGGCGGGATTCGAGTCCCGTGCGTTCCAGAAGTTTCGCCATAGTTCCTCACGTTCCTCACCTTCCGCCAATTGCCATGCCTCGAGCGTACCGGAAGGAGCCACGTGGACCAGATCCCTGTAAACCGCCTGCTCCTCGACTTCCAGCCCCTTGATGTAGGTCTCCAGCGATCGCTGCAGCAAGTCGTACTGTTTTTTTGTACTCATGGACAGCGCTTCGAACTGCGTCAACAAAGTCTGGATCAGATCGGGCGGGATGCCCACCATCTCTTCCGCCAATTTCCTGAGCTGTTCAGCACCCCTTTCATAGTATTCGAACCGGTGACAGATGCCTGCAAACCGCTGGAGCGCCTCGGTGTGTTCCGGATTGATCTGGTACTGTTCCAGATAGGCAGTCAACGCTTTGATGTAGTCGTCGTAACGATCTCGGATGCGCTTTCCGTGATCCGCCAGTTTCAATTCCTCGTAACAGCGGCCTAGCTGGTAAAAGGCGTCCGGATGCTGTGGATCCAGCTCCACGGCTCTTTGGAAATAACCCCGACCGTCCTGGTGACTGCCGATGAGCCAGTCCGTAACACCCTGATCCATGTAAGTCATTCCCATGGTGTACTGGTACTCCGCGTTTCCCGGGTCCAGTCTCATTGCCTCGCGCATCGTCTTCCGGGCATCCAGTCTGCGATGGGGCATACGCATGTACACGAGTCCCATGCCCATGTGGCCCGGCGCCCAGTACCTGTCCCTCCGCACCACCTGCTCGAACGCCTTGAGCGCGTCTTCGTCCTTGTTCAGGGCGTAGAGGGTCATACCGAGCCAGTAGTGAGCGCGGGCCGATTTCCCGTTCTGTTGCACCGCCTGCAGCAGGAGGGGCAGGGCTTCGGTGTACCGATCCTGTTCGTATAGGCTTTTGCCTTCTTCGAGGGGAGACAGGCTTGGCGGTAATGAGTTCGGCGGAACGTCAAGAGCCTGCGCCGGAACGCACAATACTGCCATTGCCAGGAATCCTACCAGGAACAGGCGTTTTCCAGTTACGTAAAAGCTTATCTGAGGAGGGATCATCATTCTCTGGTTAGGTCGTAATAAATCTCGTACAGATCACTCGCAAAAATCAAGGATATAATGATATATGCCATCACTCGTCTGAAGTGTGTTCAACACGAACGGGTACATCAGGGACATTATCAAACCGTGGGATACAGACAAGAAGCCTATCTACCTATCCTGTAGCCATAGCCTACGACAACCCATGCTTTTACCGACTCGCCTCTCAGTGTGGCGGGATGATACCAGGAAGTAAATACCTTCTTGAGAAGCATAGCGTCGATTTCAGCGTGGCCTGTTGACTCGACTATTTTCGCGGTAATGACCGCGCCAATTTCACTGATCAGCAGCTCGAACTTCACGATGCTGTCTTTGATATGCTGTAGCTCCCCGGGTATCTCTTTCCTGGATATGCTTATGTCCACACGTCGCGGGATCGGTGGTGTATCGTAACGCAAAGCATCTGAGAAACCGTCACCGATACCGCCCTCAACTTCGCCTTCAGGGGCAGCCTCACTGATGGAATCGCCCCGCGCGCCTCTTGCCAGCCCATCTCCTCTTCCCGTAGACTCTCCAGACGTGCTCCCAGCCGATCCCGATCTCTCACCGTCCGCACCGCCTACACCGTCGCCTCCTGGGCCTACCTCGCGAATTGGCTCGCCCCGCGCGCCTCTTGCCAGCCCATCTCCTCCTCGCGCAGGTTCTGCCGTCGTGATCGCATGTGACCCTGATAACTCACCGTCCTCCAACGCCGACGGAATATCAAACGTCGTGATCGCATGTGACCCTGATAACTCACCGTCCTCCAACGCCGACGGAATATCAAACGTCGTGATCGCATGTGACCCAGACAACTCACCGTCCTCCAACGCCGACGGAATATCAAACGTCGTGATCGCATGTGTTCCCGATATCTCACCGTCCTCCACCGGGGATGGAATATCAAACGTCGTGATCGCATGTGACCCAGACAACTCACCGTCCTCCAACGCCGACGGAATATCAAACGTCGTGATCGCATGTGTTCCCGATATCTCACCGTCCTCCACCGGGGATGGAAGTTCGAATGACTTGATCTCGTGAGCCGCCGAGATCGCACTGTCATCCATCGGCTCCGGTACGTCAAATGTCGTCACCTCGTGGGCCGCCGAGATCGCACTGTCATCCATCGGCTCCGGTACGTCAAATGTCGTCACCTCGTGGGCCGCCGAGATCGCACTGTCGTCCATCGGCTCCGGTACGTCAAATGTCGTCACCTCGTGGGCCGCCGAGATCACGATGTCGTCCATCGGCTCCGGTACGTCAAATGTCGTCACCTCGTGGGCCGCCGAGATCACGATGTCGTCCATCGGCTCCGGTACGTCAAATGTCGTCACCTCGTGAGCCGCCGAGATCACGATGTCGTCCATCGGCTCCGGTACGTCAAATGTCGTCACCTCGTGAGCCGCCGAGATCACGATGTCGTCCATCGGCTCCGGTACGTCAAATGTCGTCACCTCGTGGGCCGCCGAGATCACGATGTCGTCCATCGGCTCCGGAAGGTCGAATGTAGCTATCTCATCAGCCTCCGATAGCGCGCTGTCATCCACCGGTGGGGGCAACTCCATGGACGTGATCTCTTCTGACTCTGATAGCGCACTGTCTTCCACCGGTGGAGGATCGTCGATCGACGATATCTCTTCTGGCTCCGTTACTGCGCTGTCATCCACCGGTGGGGGTTGCTCGAAAGACGCGATCTCGTTATCCTCCGACAGTGCGATGTCCTGCACTGGCGAGGGGAGGTCCATGTCTTCGGGTACCGTACCGCCCTCGCCCATAGAACCGTCTCCCGGTCCTCCAGGTTCCCCGCCACTATCCATCTCTCCCCCGCCGCCACTCTCGGCCGTGATCAGGACATTCGGAAAGATGACTTCCATTGGTTGAGACGGATAGGCCATCAGTTCGATCTCGTCTTCAGGAGGAGATTCTGAAATCCTGTAGAAATATACCGTTACGACCACGACGAAATGAACTAGGGCCGCCACGCCGAATCCGATGCCGAGAAAACGCCGTGAGAGTCGTTTCAGTCGGTGGGGGATAAAGTCATCGATTTCGAGCTTCGCCAATGCGTGCCAAAGTGGACGGGCGAAATTTCGAAATGAATCGATCATGGTTGCCTTCGACGGTGGTCCCTCATGTGAAACTACTGGACCGTTGTCTGGCCTAACAGCACGGGCAGTGTAACCCTAAAGGCTGTGCAATGTCCACGGTGTCACGCCGTGCCGAATTCCCACCAGGAGCTGAGTACACTCTGGAAACTCCAGTATCTATATTGGGAAGTAGGCCGAATGAACCCATATTGTCAAGGGTACGATGCTACGGACCGGCACCAGATTTCGACAGATTCGAAAGAGTCAGGTAGGACAATTTCCTGCCACCATGTTGCATACGCTTTCGCTTTCATATACTATAATGACCATGGCGTCATGGCGGTCTTGTTGCTGTTGCCACGCCTGGTAATACGACCGCCAGAACTTACGTACCTGCCAGAAGTGCTGGATCTTGATACTGCTTTGGTGAAAAGTATAACGGCCAGCGGGCATCCAGATCTCACGACGAATTTTCAGCAAACTTCTTACAGGACATAGCACGTTCGAAGAGGATAATCGATGTTTTCGTCAAACAAATCGAGGGGAGGGCTGCCATGACCGCAAGGGATGACAGCGTCGTCATTCTTTTCCGGGGCGGACGTTTGCCGACGTGGCATCAACTCGACAAGAATCAGCGGCTTGACTACGAGCGCCGGCACGTGGATTTAATGCTGTCGGTCTCCGAGCGCCACGGTCTGATCGGCCTGCACGGTTACCGCCTGCTGGGGCCCCGCGGCAGCTGGGAGCGGTTCTGGACCATTGAATTTCCGGACCTTGCCGGCGCCGAGGCATGGATGTCGGCCGAGGTGGAACCTCCGTACGGACGCTATGGCTTCTATGATTATGCCCTCGCTCGACGCTGGCAACCGGAGTGCCTGGCCTGGCTGCCACGGAAGTCCGAACCTCCCCTGGCCCCTGACGCCGATCCGCGTGCGATCCCGCCCCTGTCCGCCGATCCCTCGTCGATCGTCTTGCTGGCATTCGGCGGCTGGCTTCGTGA
Organism: bacterium; assembly: GCA_965225915.1. Taxonomy (GTDB): domain Bacteria; phylum JAAXHH01; class JAAXHH01; order JAAXHH01; family JAAXHH01; genus JAAXHH01. Next base: position 1,863,338 of record OZ245326.1, on the reverse strand, counting down.
AATCGACCACGTTGAACCCCGGAAGCACGGCGACGAGGACAGATGGCGGCGACTGCGTGAGGTAAGCCGAGACCACGGCCTAATCAATGGTGAGGTCTTCCGCCTGTTAGGCGCCAGCGTAAATGGCGAGTTCGCCTGGATCCTGGAATTTCCCGGACTCGCCGGCGCCGAGGCATGGATCGAAGCGGAGACGGCGCCGCCCGCGGTGGCTGGTCTGAGACACGATTTCCATCTCGCCAGGTGCTGGGCACCCGGATACTTCGCCACCTGGCCACCGAGAAGGGGCGGCTGATGTGTCGACGAGTACTGCTCGTGACGGGCGGTTGTGCTACCAAGGGCGGATCCGTGGTGAGCTGTTGCCTGGTCGGGGCACAATCCGACAACTATTCATGCCCTATTATTCCCTTGGATTTAGCGTCCGAAATCGCCATTTTAACCCGTTGAACAACCCTGCGACCCGATCTTTCATCTTCACCGTCCAAACCATCATGTCTTCTTTGCCACCGAACTCCAGCGTCAGGCAGCGGCTGCTCTACCTGCACGCGCGAACGCCCAGCGTTTTCTCCGAAATTCTTGGATACACGCCCATTGAACCCACCAGGGACTACAAGGCGGAAATCACGGCGGATATCCCGGTATGGCCCTATCACACCGTCCACGACGCCTTGGTCGACGGCTGGCAGATCGTGCAGTTTCCCCATCTCCAGGCGCCCATCGACGACAGGAATCTCGATGTGGTAGGCTACGAGTTCATTTTGCAGAAACTGGAGGAGGTTCATGATGGATAAGACCCTTCTGCTTACGGATATGGAGATGGTCGGTTTTCTCGTGAACGGCTATCACCTGCTCGAACTGGATCTACCCGAGGGTCTCAATAAACGGGTCGCCGGCCAGTTGGACGGGCTGGACTACAACCCTGGCGACGCTATCGCGGACGTCGTGCCAGAGCTTTGGCAGGTGATCGATCACCCCGCGGTGAAGGGATCCCTGGTCAGCCTGCTCGGCGAGGACTACGAAGTGATGGCCCACCGACACTGGCACTGCAAGCAACCGGGCACCGGTCACATGTCCTGGCACCAGGACAGCACCAACAACCGGGATACCCGTATCGACCGGCTCCTCGGGCTGTACTATCCTGCCGATATTACCCCTGAAATGGGTCCCACGATCATCGTCCCGGGTACGCAGTTCCGCAACGCGCCGACGGACCGTATGGCCACCTATACCAACATACTCGGCCAGGTGCCGATGGTACTCAAGGCCGGGACCATGGCCTTTACCCACTACGACCTCTGGCACGGCACCGCCGCCAATCGCACGACGGCCAAACGCCACATGATCAAGTTCCTGTTCAGGCGGGTCCGGGACAACAGGGCGCCGACCTGGAACCACAATCGCGATGCCATGAAAACGCCCACCGACTGGAACGGAAAGCGGGAAGACCCCAGGAACGTCTTGTCTTTCGGCAATCCGATCGGGGTAGGGCAAAGTGATCATTACAAGGAACGCCAAATAAGGTGGCAATGCTGGAACAACCTGCTGGGAGTTGCCGATGCGTCTGACCCTTAGCAACCATTCCTTTGAATACCTCGACCTGGAAGGCACGCTGGCGCTGGCCAGGGCCATGGGTTTCAAGGGCGTGGACATAGCGGGTTTTCACAACCGGGGACGATGCAGCCTGGAACCGGATGACGTCGCCGCAGATCCCATGGGGCATGCCGACCGGCTCAACCGCCTGTTGGCAAAGTACGAACTGGAAGCCGTCGATTTCTTTCCCCAGTTCGGCGCCACGCTGGACGAACGCTCCTTCAACGCGCCTGATCCCGCCATTCGGCGGCGGAACCGGAATACCTTCGAGGGTATCATACGCTTCTGCAAGGGGGTCGGCATCCCCGGTTTCACCATCAGTCCGGGCATGCACCACGCAGACCGGTCCTTCGACCAGAACCTCGCGACGACGGCCGAAGCGTTGAACGAACTCACGGACATGGCGGGCGGACAGGACATCACGGTTCGATTCGAGCCCCACGTGCAGTCCGTGGTCGATACACCCGAACGAACCTTGTCCCTGCTGGAGCGTGCGCCGCGGGCCACGGTCACCCTCGACTATTCTCATTTCGTCATGCAGTATATCCCGGAGGAAAGGATCCACCCGCTCCTTACCCATACCGACCATTTCCATATCCGCGCGGCGCGTCCCGGCAAGTTGCAGTCCAGGCTGGACGAAAACACCATCGATTTCATCGACATCGCGCACCGGCTCGAGCGCTTGAACTACCGTGGATGCCTGTCCCTCGAATTCGTCTACATGACGTGGTACGACTGCAACCAGGTCGATTGCTTGACGGAGACGATCTTTACGAAAGACCTGATGCAGCAGCACGTCTCGGTATAACTCACCATGCCTGACCTGTACGCCGGCACCGCCCGGCGGGTCATCAATCCACCGCTGGGCATCCGGACCTTCGGCTTCAGTTCGAGGGAGGGCGTCGTCCAGGAGATCGAAAGCGATCTTACGGCCACGGTGCTGGTCCTGTCGGACGGACGGACCAAGGTCGTGATCGTCGCGACGGATACCGGCTGGATGGACCTTGACGTGATGAACGGCCTGCGGGAACGGGTTGCCGAAGCAGTAGGAACAACCGTCTCCCACGTAATGATCAACCTGAACCATACTCACAGTTCGCCTTCCATGCCGGAGTGGTTTCCCGACGAACCCGGCCAGATCGCCCTTCAGGCGCGCTACCAGGAAGTCCTCTGCGGCTGGATCACGGAAGCGGCGCTGGAAGCGGACGAACAGAGGGTTCCCGCGCGCATCGGTGCGGGCTGGGGCGAAAGCCGTATCGGGGCGTACCGCCGGGAGACCGACCGCGACGGCGAGATCTTTCTCGGTGAAGTGCCGGATCATCCGACCGATTCGGCAGTGGGGGTCCTTCGCGTGGACGACCTGGACGGCCATCCTATTGCCACGCTGTTCAGTTACGGTTGCCATCCGGTGACCATCGGTCCCAGGTCGCTGGTGGCCTCGCCGGATTTCCCGGGAGCGGCGCGAACCCTGATCGAGAACACCATTGGCGGGTTGTCGCTTTTCCTGCAGGGCTGCGGCGGCAACATCATGCCGCGGGGCGGCCTGAGCATGGACGTCGACTGCCGGGACGAGAAAGACCGGACCGGGTACTCGCTGGGGGCCGAAGTCGTCAAAGCCGCCTCGGCGATCCACACCCACAGGAAACGCGGGGCGCGCCGGAGCATGGGATCTTTGTCCCGTATATCCGTCTGGCCCTGGGAGCCGGTCACAGGTGAGTCGTGCGCCGCGATCGGCGCCTTGGATGAAACCCTGTCGCTCCGGTTCATCGACCTGCCTCCGCTCGCGGAGGCCCAGGCCATGAGGGAGGAATGCCACCAAGCGCGGGACCGGGTGGTGTCCGAAGGCGGAAGGGAGTGGGAAATCCTTGTAAACACGAGATTTGCGCACTGGAGCGACCGGCTAGTCGAAGCAATTGAAACCGACAGAACCGCGTTCGACATCGTCATCCAGGTCATACGGATCAACAACATCGTACTGGCGGCGAACAGCACGGAAGCTTTCTTTGAAACCGGAATGGCCATCAAGGCCGGATCGCCTTTCCTCCATACCCTGGTCCTGGGTTACACCAACGGGTGCGTATGCTACCTGCCACGGGCAGAGGATCTTCCGCCCGGTGGGTGGGACATATACAAGCGATGGTACGGCATACCCGATCTGCTGTTCCAGGCCTACAGCCTGCCCACGGCTATCCAGCCGGATTCGGAAAAACGGGTCGTCGACCTCACGCTGGCGTTGATTGAACGGTTGAGTTGATCGAATAGGTTAAGCGAGGATTGCCACATGGGTGACGTAACATTCGAGGCGCAAAGGAAGACCCAGCCACAGGCGGTGGAACTGTATTCCCGGGCCCTGGAAACGCTGGCCGGCGGCGTGGGTCACGATCTGCGCAGGGGACACCCCCTGCCGTTGTACATGTCCCGGGCGGCGGGCTCTCGAAAATGGGACGAGGACGGACGGGAGTATATCGACTACGGCATGGGCAACGCCGCGCTGCTGCTGGGACACGCGCCGACCGAGGTCTGCCGGGCCATGCATGGCGCCCTCGATCTCGGATTCCATTTCGGCAATGATCATCCGATGCAGGTGGAATGGGCCGAACTGATTCAGAAGCTGGTGCCCTGCGCCGAACGCGTGCGCTTCGTGAACTCGGGGTCCGAGGGAAGCATGCTCGCGCTCCGCGTTGCCCGGGCATACACTGGCAAGACCAGGGTGTTGCGCTTCGAGGGTCATTTCAGCGGATGGCACGACGGGGTAGGCAAGGGCGCGATGATCCCCTTTAACGAACCCGTCTCGGCGGGCATACCCGAAGGCGTGCTGGACACGATCGAAGTCATCCCTGCCGACCTCGACCGGGTCGCGGCCCTGTTGGAAAAGGACCGGGACATTGCCGCCGTCATGCTGGAGCCATCCGGCGCCTCCTGGGGTACCGAACCCCTGACGGTGGCATTCAACCAAGGGCTTCGCGATCTGACCAGAGCCCTTGGCGTGCTACTGCTCTTCGACGAAGTCATTACGGGTTTCCGGTACGCCCCCGGAGGTTACCAGGAATACTCCGGGATCACGCCGGACATGAGTTTCCACGGCAAAATCGTGGCAGGAGGCATGCCGGGCGGTGTGGTCGCGGGCCGTGCCGATATCATGGAAGTGTTCGACTACACCGGGGACGCGCACCGGGACCGGTACGAACGGGTGCATCACCTGGGCACTTTCAACGCCAACCCGGTTTCGACCGCCGCAGGTATCGCCACCCTGAAACGAGTGGCCACAGGTATCCCCCACGTGAGGGCGAACCAACTGGCGGAACGTCTCCGGAGGGGCATGGATGAAATCCTCCACGAGGAACGGGTGGCGGGTTATGTCTACGGCGACGTTTCCATCTTCCACGTTTATCTCGAGGCCTTTCCGGGAAGCGGCGCCTCCGACCGGGAACAGTTGTTGACCCGCGACGTGAACGTCCTGAAGGGGATCCCGGCTTCCCTGGTCGCCGCATTCCAGAAGACACTGCTCGCCAGGAACATAGATCTGGTCTCTTACACGGGCGGCGTCACTTCCTCCGCCCATACCGAAGAGGACATCGCATTGACCCTCGATTCCTTCGGAGAAGTCATACGATCCCTGGTCCGGGAGCGTATGATCGCAACCCTGAAGTAAAATGATCGCCAAAATGAAACAAAATGATACGACGCTGCATTGAATGAACTGAAGTAAAGGAGAGTAAAGTTTCATGAGATTGACCCTGGCCTCGCCAAGATCCAGATCAGCCAACCTGGCCTCCATCCCGGCGCCCGAGGGTTGTAACGCCCCGGTACTTAGCCTGTCCGCACGGAACGGGGCAAACCTGATCGCCGAACGGGATCCACTGTCGCCGATTTACCATGCCATCCTGACTTCCATGGAAGCGGGCGAAGAGTCAACCTGGGAAGCGACCGCCATCGACGATGGGACGCCTCTCTGCGGCATAAACCACGAATGCCGCGAAGACCGGGTGGAGATATCGCTGGGCGGAGCGCCGTTCATGACCTTCCACCACGGTGCCGGATATCCCAAGCCCTTCATCAATCCCATAATTACGCCGGGCGGCGTTAACATGCTGAGGGAACCGCTGCCGGCTTACAGCGATGGGGAGCATCCCTGGCAGCGGGGACTTACCCTGATGCAGGGCGCCATTAACGGGGTGGACTGCTGGGGGGAATTCGACCGGGCCGGGTTCGGCCGGACCGTTCAGAACGAAATGTCCATCAGTCAAGGGCCCCTGTCGCTTTCCATCGCCACGGGCAACACGTGGTACGAGGGAGACCGGCCCCTGATGTCCGACCGCCGGTGGTACCGCCTCTTCGATACCGACCGCGACGCCGTGGTACTGGATGTCGTCTTCACCCTGATCACCGATCAGGGTCCCGTTACGATCGGTTCCACGAAAGAAGGCGGATTCCTGAGCATCCGCGTCAACCCCACCATGAACACCTCGGGCGATGGCCGGATGTGCAATGCCTACGGCGCCGGCGACGAGGCCGGATGCTGGTCCCGGCGGGCCCATTGGATGGACTATTGCGGACCGGTCGGCGACAAAACCGCCGGATTCGCCGTGTTCGACCACCCGGACAATCTCCGGTACCCCACGGCCTGGCACGTGCGAGGGTACGGACTGTTCGCCGCGAACTGCTGGATGATCTGGGACGACCATCACTGTGCGGCGGACACGGAAACCACCTTCCGGTGGCGCGTCGTCATTCATACCGGTGATACGCGAGAGGCCGCCATAGCGGACCGCTTCCTGGATTACGTGGACGGACCCCGGGCGGTATGGGACGAGTAATCCATTGAAATCGCCCGTTCCCCGATGACTGTCAACCGGACCCCGAAATCCAGCGGCATCGGAAGAACGGGAACCCCTTTAGCGAACCGAGGCGTTTTAATCTTCTTGATAGCCTGCCTCATATGCTTGTATTTTGACGGGGGTTGTTTTGGGGAAGTACGGTCCGTTCAGACCACAGAACTACGGTCCGTTCAGACCACACTGGAATCTCATCTTCTAAGGATGCGCAAATGGCAGACGAACAGCGGCACGACGACGATTTGAAGATCGTGGAAGAACTGAAAGAGGCGGGCGATAGCATCCGGAAGGAGATTGCCAAGGTCATCATCGGCCAGCAGGACGTGGTACAGCAACTGCTGACCGTCCTCCTGGCCAATGGGCACGCGCTGCTGATCGGCGTGCCGGGCCTGGCCAAGACTCTCCTGATCAATACCCTCTCCAACACGCTCGATCTCAAGTTCAACCGCATACAGTTCACGCCTGACCTGATGCCTTCCGACATTACTGGAACGGAAATCCTGGAAGAGGACCGGACGACCGGTCACCGGGAGTTCAAGTTCATCCGGGGACCGATATTCGCCAACGTGATCCTGGCCGACGAGGTCAACCGCACGCCGCCGAAGACCCAGGCCGCCCTGTTGCAGGCTATGCAGGAGCACGAAGTGACCGCCGCGGGCGAATCCATGAAGCTCGACGAACCGTTTTTCGTCCTGGCCACGCAGAATCCCATCGAACAGGAAGGCACCTATCCCCTGCCCGAGGCACAGTTGGACCGCTTCATGTTCAGTATCTACATGGACTATCCCTCTCGCGACGAAGAGATCGAAATCGCCCGGAGCACGACGAGTGTGCAGGAAGCCGTTCCCGATCATATCCTCACGGGGAGCGATGTAAATAAACTTCAGCAACTGGTCCGAAGGGTGCCCGTGGCGGACCACGTCGTTGAATACGCGGTTTCCCTGGCGCGCATGACCCGTCCGAACGAACCGGACGCCCCGTCGTACATCCGGGACAGGGTCAGCTGGGGCGCTGGGCCGAGGGCTTCCCAGTACCTGTTGCTTGGCGCCAAGGCGCGAGCGGTACTCATGGGAAGCTACACGCCTTCGCCTGAAGACGTGCGCGCCCTGGCCCTGCCGGTGCTGAGACACCGCATCGTGACCAATTTCAACGCCGACGCGGACGGGGTCAGCGCCCATGACATCATCACTCAGCTTGTGGACGAGATGAAAGCGTCCCAGGCCTGATTCACGCTTCCCGGAAGTCCATGAACACGCCAGACTATCGTAAATATCTCGATCCGATAACCGTGTCCCGGCTCGCGCGACTTGACCTCAAGGCCAGGCTGGTCGTGGAAGGGTTCATCGCCGGGCTGCACAGCAGCCCCTACCATGGATTCAGCGTCGAGTACGCGCAACATCGGCAGTACATGCCCGGCGATCCCATCAAGAATATCGATTGGAAGGTATTCGCCAAGTCCGACCGGTTCTACATCAAGGAATACGAAGAAGAAACCAACCTGAAATCCTATATCTTCCTGGACGTCAGCGCGTCGATGGACTACGCGTCGAAGGGCATAAGCAAGCTGGAATACGGCAAGTACCTGGCGGCTGCGCTCACCTACCTCATGTTGAGCCAGCAGGACTCCGTCGGCTTGGTGCTGTACGACGAGCGCATCCGGCAATACGTTCCCCCGCGGTCGATCCGAAACCACCTGCACGCCATTCTGCAACGTCTGCACGCGACGTCGGCGGGTTCCGGAACGCGGAGCCGGTCGACGTTCCACTCACTGGCGGAACGGATCAAGCGGCGCGGGTTGATCATCATCATATCGGATTTGTTCGACAACCCGGAAGACATTGTCGCCAGCATCAGGCATTTCCGCCATCGCAAGCACGAGGTAATCGTTTTCCGCCTGCTCGATCCCGCTGAGAAGGAGTTTTCGTTCCGGCGTCCCGTCCGTTTCCGTGACATGGAGACCGGGGAAGAGGTGTATACCCATCCCCACGCCATTCGCGAAGCGTACCTGGGCGACCTGAAAGAACAGGACGAGTTGTATACCCGCGTATGCCGGGAAAACTCCGCGGACTATCTCTGCCTGGACACGGGCACACCTTTCGACCACGCCCTGCTGACGTTCCTCGCCAAGCGCGCCCACCTGGGTTGACCCTCAGCTCCCGCTCCGCCGTTCCTGCTCGATTTTCACGTCCGGATGAGCCACGATGTTGAGCCGGAAGTAAATCCCCTTATTGATGCCGGTGGGCACCCACCGCAGCGTAAACTCCCAGCAGTGCAGCTGCCGGTAGAAATCCAGGCTGTGGGATACGATCTTCCGGCGGCGGTAGTCATAGTTCATTCCATGCTGAATGCGCCAGTTGTCGGTCACGGGATTGGACAGCCTGAGCGGATCCGTGATGTCGTTCAGGCTAAAACGGTTCACGGCCCGGATTTCGTGGCTGCTGGTGCTGAATCCCTGGGCGGGACTGGTCCGCCGGACTACGTAGCGGTGGGTCAGTCTCACCGTCCATGGACCCTTGACCTGGCCGAATCGCTGGTCGAACCGGTCGTAGCCGAGTCCGCCGTACGAGCCGAATCCGCCGCCGGAGCCACCCGAATCTAACCTGCTGCCGCTGCCTGCCGAACCGAATCCGCCACTGTAGCTACCGGATCCTAACCCGCTGTCGAGTCCACCTGAACCGGACAGTCCCGTGGAGGACCCGCTGCCGATGCTGGGATCGTCTCCGCCGTATCGATCTCCGGAAAACCCGCGATCGTCCCCTAAATCACTGTCCTGCCCGCGCCGGTCCGAACGGCGTGAGCCCACCAGGTTCAGGGACGTGTTGACCACGAGGCGTTCCAGCCATGGACGCCGGTATCCATCGTTCTCTGGATCATAAAAATCATGGTTCAGCGTCACGTTCACGTTCAGCCGTCGGTTCGGAATACGCACGCTGGTAGCGAGGTCGGACAGACGACGATTTTGGGCTTGGAAGTTGTAGGATGCCGAGGAGCGAACGTACATCAGGTTGTACTTCTTTTCCCTGTTCTCGTGTTCCGTCTTGGCCTGAAGAATGTTGTCCAGGGAGAATCGCACCGCCTTTCTGATATTGGTCGGGCCGGACTGGGTAAAGGAGACGAGGGGCGTGACCACGTGTCGTATCGCGGTAAGCCGCCCGATCCTGGGTTGAAAGAGGCCGTACAGCGTCGTATTTGCCGACATGCCCACCGAATGCTCTTCCTTCTGTTCGAAAGCACGTCCGGACATCTGCGTCCAGGACCGGGTATACCTGGTTTGCGGACGGATTTTGAGCCAGCCAAACAGGTTCTGCGGCGCGCTCAGGTTGAACACGTTACTGAAGGTCTGGTTCACGTCGCGCCGCCATCTCGGTGCGATCACCTGTGTCGTGTTGTCCCCCGCCACCGTATAGGTCGTGTCCGTGCCGATCCGTACGCTGTTCCTGCGGTTTCTCAGCGAATTGTTGAAACCGAACAGGATCGAATGGTACCATCGAGCGTCATCGTCCGTACGGACCCGGTTGAAGTCGGGCATGCTGCCACGGCGATACTGATCGCGCGACGGTTTGAAAATTGGACGCGTCGCGAACCGAAAACTCAATGTGGAGGCCGGCCGGCTCGGCCTGCCGTCGGTACTGGTGGAGGACACGTTCAGATCGAGGCTGTTCTGACCCCATCGCCTGTTTACCGAGAAGCCGGAACGTGTTGTGGATCGCAGGCGACCGGGATCCGTCCCTCTCGTCGTCGAATGAAGGTATTGCAGTGACTTTGCGAAGGCGGCCTGTCCCCTCACCGTCAATCCAGGTGCGGGTTGCTGCCAGTGCCGGGCGGAGAAATCCCAACCCGTCGTCTTGCCGCCGAATTCAGACCGCCATGATCCGCTCACCGTGCCCCTGAGCCGGCGGTCCTTTCGATACTGTACCCGCTGTTTCAGCAGGAACCCGGTCTTGGCTTCAACGTCGCCCGTGACTTTTAAGTCCAGGTATTCGTTCGGCGCCCAGTAGTAACCGACGTTGCGCAGGTATCGGCCTTCCCGCTCGCCGTTTCCGTAACTCGGTATAGTGAGCCCCGAATGCCGGCCCCGTTTTACAGAGAAGACATACGCGGGAAGATAAAAAACCGGTATGCCGAAAACGTAACCGGTTACGTTTCGCACGACGGCCTTGTCGTCCGGAACGATCCGGGCCCGGCCGATCTTCAGGTAGTAGTGCAGATGATTGGGGTTGTCGCAGGTGGTATAAGTTCCTCCGTCGATTTCAAAGGTCCGGTCGGAATTCAGCCGTATATGATCGCCATCGAAGAAACCCTCTTCGTATTCGGTACGGCCTTTCCATACCTGTCCCTCGCGGGTTTTGAGATCGTACTGCATGCGTTCCCCGACCAGTGTGCCGCCGGCGTTTTTCAGCGTAGGACGGGTATTGGCGGTGGCTGTCACGCCAGTGGTATCGGGCAGGAAATCCGCGGTCAGCAGTTCGGAATGGGTGTGATACTTCACCTGGCCGGCCTTCAGCTCGATTTCGCCGTACCGCAAGGCGGCCCGGCCGGAAAGCACTAGCGTGCTGTCGCTGAATTCGTAGGTGATGGAGTCCGCGGTGTATTCGATGCCCGGGCGGCTCGTAGTGTCGGACGGCGCTCTGGCGGGACGTTCGCGGCTGGAAGGAACCTGGGAAAAGGATAGTCCGGGAGTACAGACCAGCAGGAGGAAAAGTATGAAACGGGGCGGCATGCGGCACTCACCAATCAGACGATCGCCGCCTCATCGTCCCTGGAGAAGAAGTGGGCCCTGGCCATGTTAACGAGGAGCGGCATTTCGGTGTTTATGTCTGGGTTCACGAAGGCGTCCACCCTGGCGATGAACGGATACCGGCCGGTGGTCATGTACAGAAATGTTTCGCTTCCCATGGGTTCCACCACTTCGACGGTTGCCCGTATCTGGTGAGCTTCTTTCCAGTCCTTATTCGAATCTGTGGAGGTGATGTCTTCCGGCCGGATGCCGAAAGTGATCTCCTTGTCCCGCCATGGCGCCAGGGCTTCCCCCATGCCGTCGGGGATGGGCAGCCGGAGACTGCCTTCGTCGAACTCCGCATGTCCGTTATTGTATACGACCCTTCCCTCCAGGAAGTTCATGCCCGGGCTGCCGATGAAACCCGCGACGAACCGGTTCACCGGTTTCTCGTAGAGCTCGAGGGGAGCGGCGACCTGCTGTACCTCGCCGTCTTTCATCACGGCGATGCGGTCGCCCATGGTCATGGCTTCTACCTGGTCGTGGGTGACGTAGACAATGGTCGCTTCGAGACGGTTATGCAGCTTGCTGATTTCCGTCCGCATCTGCACGCGCAACTTGGCATCCAGGTTCGAAAGCGGTTCGTCGAAGAGAAAAACCTTGGGTTTTCGCACGATGGCGCGGCCCACCGCCACGCGCTGCCGTTCACCGCCGGAGAGTGCTTTCGGTTTGCGTGCGAGGAGGTGTCCGATGCCCAGGATGCCAGCGGTCTCGTTGACCCGCGCCTTGATCTCGGAGCGGGGATACTTTCGCAGCTTGAGCCCGAAGGCCATGTTCTCGTATACCGTCATATGGGGATACAGCGCGTAGTTCTGGAACACCATGGCGATGTCCCGGTCCTTCGGCGGGACGTCATTCACGCGTTTTCCATCAATATGAATCTCGCCGGACGTCACTTCTTCCAGACCGGCGATCATTCGAAGCGATGTGGACTTGCCGCAGCCGGAGGGGCCGACAAGCACGACGAACTCCCGGTTCTTGATTTCCAGGTTGACGTTACGGACTACCGTGTTCTTGTCGAACCGCTTTTCCACGTTCTTCAGGACCACATCCGCCATGCAGGTATTCCTCCTGGAACCTGTCGGTATGTCTGCGGGACTCCCATATTGTGCGGCAAGTGACCGGTTTTGTCAATACAATATGCCCGCCAGGCTGGTGTGCCGCGGCAAACGGCCGGGGCATCGCGACATGGCTTCAAGACGCAATATCCGCCCGGTTTTGTTTGACTTTAACGCGGGTGATCGTTATTTTATTGGCTCATTTTGTTTATGCGTTATACATGCCTGCTGCACCGAGCATAATCTCTAATTAACTAGACTGTCGGGAGGAGTCTGATCATGCCGCTCATCGTCGAACTGGACCGTATCAAGGAAGCCGTAAATGGCATAGACGTCATACAGGATATCGAAGACGGTTTCGTCGCCTATTCGCAGGGGAAGGTGCAGGTGCCCCCCGTTGGCGAGCTACACTTCGAGGATCCCCCCGGAAACGTGCATATCAAGTACGGCGCGATCAACGACGACGATTACTACGTCATTAAACTCGCGTCCGGATTCGACGACAATCCCAGCCTCGGCCTTCCCCGCGTCCAGGGCATGATGCTGATTTTCAACCAGCGGACGGGGGAGCCCGTGGCGTTTCTGCTCGACCAGGGATACCTCACCAACGTGCGCACGGCCGCTATGGGGCCCGTCGTGGCCAAGGCCCTGGCACCGAAGAACATCAGCCGAATCGGCATATTCGGCACCGGTTTGCAGGCACGCATGCAGGTCGAATACCTCAAGGGGTACGTCGACTGCACGGACGTGATCGCTTGGGGCCGGTCGGCCGAGAGCATGGCTTCCTACAAGAGTGACCTGGAAGTCCAGGGGTACACCGTGGAGACGACGCGAGATGCCGGTGCCGTAGCGGCGGAAAGCAATTTCATCATCATGTCAACCCCGTCCCTGATACCGCTACTGAACGCCGACCAGATCCGCCCCGGGACCCATATCACCGCCATGGGATCGGATACACCGGATAAAATCGAACTCGATCCCGGTGTTCTGGCAAAAGCCGACGTGATCGTGGCGGACAGTATCCCCCAGTGCAGGCTGCGGGGCGAGATCGCACAGGCGATGAAGGCGGGCGCCATAACCGAGGATCGGGTGGTCGAGCTCGGAAACGTGATCCAGGATCCTTCCCTTGGCCGCACTTCCGACGAGCAGATCACAATAGCCGATTCGACGGGCGTCGCGGTACAGGACATCCAGATATCCAAGGCCGTCTACCACGCCGTAAAGTAGCGGTAGGCGCATCCAAAAAGGAGCACGGACATGGCAGCGGCTTTCCAGACTTTCGATTTGGAACGCATCATGTCGAACTGGGAACAGATTGTCGATTACAATCTGTCCGAGAGCGGCGCGCACCCGGTAAAGGTCAAGGATCTGATCGCCTACGATACCGGTATCCTGGATCGCATGCTGGAGACCGAACTGGGCTACGGATATGCCAACGGCTCGCCGGAACTACGGGAAGCCATCGCCCAGTATTACCCCGGGGCGACGGCCGATAACGTCCTGGTGACCATCGGATGCATTGAAGCCAATTACATCACGTTCCAGACACTGCTGGAAGGCGGCGGAGAGGTGGCGGTACAGGTACCTTGCTACCTGCAGGGCTGGGGTCTCGCGCACAACCTGGGCGCCGTTCGCAGGACTTTCGTCCTCGATCCGGACCGCGGCTGGGCCCTCGACACCGACAGCTTGGAAGCCGCGGTGACGGATAAGACCGAGCTGATCTCCCTGTGCAATCCGAACAATCCGACGGGTCAGATCCTGACGGAATCCGAGATGGAAACCGTTGTCGGCGTGGCCGAACGCAGCGGCGCCTACCTGCTCGCCGACGAGATCTACGCCGGGTCCGAGAGGGAACGCGAGGAGGTGACGCCTACCTTCTACGGCCGGTATGACCGGGTCATTTCGGCGGGCAGCATGTCCAAATCCTTCGCCATGCCCGGACTGCGCATCGGCTGGCTGGTGGGACCGAAGGATCTGATCAATAAACTGTGGTGGCGCCACGAATACCTTACGCTGAGTACCGCCAAGCTGTCCAACCACTTTCTCGCTCCCCTGGCGCTGCGACCGGACGTCCGGAAAGACATCTTCGACAGAACCCGCGGCTACATACGCAGAGGATGGGAGCATTTCAAGCCTTGGATACAAGACAACGAGGACATCCTCAGTCTTGCACCGCCCGAGGCGACCGCTGTTTCCTTTGTCCGGTACAACCTGAATACGGATTCGGTGACGCTGGCGAACCGGTTGATTCAGGAAGCGTCGGTCTTGATCGGTCCCGGGGACTACTTCGGTGTACCCAACCATCTCCGCATCAGTTACGGTCTGCCGCAGGAATTCCTGATGGAGGGTCTGCTCCGTATCGCCGGTCTGCTCCGCAAGATCGCCGAAGAAGAGGCCGCGGGAACGGAAAGCGAGCGCGCAGCCGCCGCTGGATGATATCGAAAGAGGCTTCCCATGTCACATCCCCTTGATCCGCTGGTTCCGGTCGATGAATTCCCGTTGGCCCGGACCTGTACTTACATCAACGCGGCCAACGTGGCGCCCATGTACCGTCCGGCGGCCGCGGCCATCACCGACTGGTACCGGGACGTCGCCGAAAACGGCAGCAACCACTTCGACGAAGAAGCCGAAGCCACGGTATTCGACGATCTCCACCGGCAGGCGGCCCGGCTTTTTAACGCGTCGCCGGCCGACATTGCCGCGGGTTCCAGCACCACGGAACTCCTGAGTTCCCTCGCCTGGGCGGTCATGCCCGGTGCGGATACCAATGTCGTCAGTACCGACGTTTCTTTTCCCGCCTCGGTGTACCCTTGGAGAAGGGTCGCCAATCACACGGGCTGCGAGATCCGTCTGGCTCACTCGAAGGGAGACACTGTCGATCCCGACCGGGTCAAGGACCTCGTGGACGACAACACGGCCGTTTTGGCCCTGTCCCACGTTGAATTCCGCAGCGGCCAGCGCTGGGATCTCGCCGCCTTCGCGGAAATCGCGCACCGGCACGGCGCCCTGCTGGTCGTGGACGCCACGCAATCCGCGGGCGCCGTCCCCATCGACGCGCCGGGCATGGGCGTAGACGCCCTGGCCGCCGGGGCGTACAAGTGGCTTTGCGGCCCCTTCGGTATAGCCGTAATGTACCTTTCTCCAACGCTCGCCACGAGCCTGGAACCCGGCCTGGTGGGGTTCCGGAGCCAGGTGGACATCTGGAACATCCGCACCGATCCGCCGGACTACCCGGAGGACGCGTCCCGGTTTGAATTCAGCACCATGGCCTACGGTTGCGCCGGTGGGTTCGCGAAATCGATCGAATACCTCGTGGATACGGGTATCGACCGGATTTTCTCCTACAACCAGGTCCTGGCCGACAACCTCATCGACGGCCTGGTCTCCATCGGCGCCGAGGTCACTTCCCCCCGAAACGCAGACGAACGTTCGGCCATCGTTACCGCCCGCTTTCCCGGCCGCGACCTTTCCGACGTGGCGCAACACCTGAATCAATCCGGCGTCAGGGTCGCGTTGCGCGGCAACGTGATCCGGTTCTCGCCCCACCTGTACAACCAGATGGCCGACGTGGAACGGGCGCTCGACGTAATCGCCGGCATGCCCTGATTCCGCGGACGACGATTTACACCGGAATACCCCATGTACAAGTTCCAGTGGTACCAGTCGATCTACGACAATATGTCCAAGATCGCCGAAGAAGCCCGGCAATACGGCGAACGGATCGGCACGCTGAAACTGAAGCAGGATATCGGACTGTACGCCGGCAGTTCGGCGCGACCCGGCAATCTGCCCGAATACGTGCTCGACGCGATCGTGAAGGCCAACCAGGGGAACCGTACATACCCGGTACGGGTTGTCGAGGATGAACTCCGGGAAATCGTCAAGGACGTCTACGGCGACGAATACGACGCCGTGGCCGCCAATACCTGCGAAGCGCTGCTTCGCCTCACCCTGGAGACCCTTTGCGCGCCGCCTTCCATGCGGCACGGCGACATCTACCGCGGCCGCCTGCTGATGCCCTACGGCGAGGACTACGAATGGCTGGGAGGCTACGGGCGGGCGTTCCCGCCGCGGTACAAGAACCTCCTCGTGGACCGGACGATCGCGGGCGGAGAACTGGGCATAGAAAACAAGAGCCTGGCGAACCTGGAAACGCTCTACGTCCGCATGGCGGGCGCGAAGTACGATCCCCACGGCATCCGGTACAATCCCACCTCGCTGCTCACCGCAGTCGACGTGGACGGGACCATCGAAAATGTGAAGAAAGCCGCCGCCCGTCACGCTTCGCTGCTCACGGGCATCGCCACGGTGGGATACGACACACCCAGCTACGGGCTCGGGGAACAGGACGATAACGGCGCGCCCATCCTCCTGAAGAAACTGGGCGAAGTGGCCCGCGACTACGACGTGCCCTACATCGTGGACACGGGGGGCTCGATTCCCATCGTCGGCATGGATCCCCGGGACATCGGCTGCGACATCATCACCTACAGCATGGACAAACCGGGCCGCGCGCCCGCGTCGGGGCTGCTGATCGGCAGGGAGGAAATCATCAACCCGATTCGCAAGGGCATGGGCCTGGGCGGGCAGCGATACGGTGAGCTGTCCTCCCACGGCAAGGCGGTATATACTTTCAGCGATCCGGGCAGGGACACCCTGGTTGGATTGACCGCATACCTGAAAGTCCTGCGCGACCGGCCTCACCTTGTCACCGACCCCGTGGATCGTTTCCACGAGATCATCGTGGAGGAATTCGCGCAGATGAAACCCGCGCGCTTTCGCGACGACCTGATCTTCGCAAAGACCTACCAACTGGGCGGCACCGAACTCAACTACGAACGCACGTGGAAGGACGGCGCTTTCGGCATCCCCATCTTCAACCTCGAAGACCTGTGGGCCAATACCAATCCAATCGTGCTCGCCCAGGAACACATGGGCGTCGAACCAGCCACGATATACAGCGGCAAGATGTTTCTCGGACCTGGCCTGGGGACGCTGGACCAGGAGGGCAACCTGATCGAGGAATACGCCGTGCTCGGCGCAAAGACCCTGGTCAAGGCGGTGGAAATCGTATGCCGTTACGCGGGCCTCGGGGATTGAGCTCCTCGAACCAGACCCCACCGAACAGCTTTTTTGCCGCCTCGATGCGATCCCTGCTGCCGAGATCGGCCCACCTGGCGTAATCATCCCTAAAAGCCTGGATCTGCCCGCCCAAGCCCGCCACCTCCATGAAAAAGTCGATAATCGAAAAGGGACCGGGCTCTTTCATCAGGGCGAATACCGCCGGGGACATGACGTATACGCCCATGAATGGCAGTAGCGTGGCGGGACCATGCAAAGACCGGGCCAGGCGGGTTTCTCCAGTTACATTCGACTGCCATCCGCAGAGGATACCCTCCGCATCGAATAGCAGGTGACGCGAACTCCTTCTTTCCTTCACGGCGACGGTGACCAGGGCGTCAGACGACCGGTGCGCATCCATCAGCCCCCGTAAATCCAGATC
The DNA here is from genome assembly GCA_965225915.1 of bacterium. Lineage (GTDB taxonomy): Bacteria > JAAXHH01 > JAAXHH01 > JAAXHH01 > JAAXHH01 > JAAXHH01. Next base: position 1,845,578 of record OZ245326.1, on the reverse strand, counting down.
GGTCAACACGTCCACGTTGTGCACAAGGAACGGCGCTTCGTCATCGAAGAACCCCGCCGCCTTCCGAACCCCGCCGCCGGTGTCCAGGATATCCTCTTCCACGGAAACGGTCAGCGAAACCCCGGGATGGCCGTAGTCCGCTGCGAAGGCCTCGATCTGCTCCGAGAAATGATGGGCGTTGATGATGATGTCGGTGAATCCCTGCTGCCCGAGCCGGGCGATCACCCAGGAGAGCATGGGTCTACCGGCCACCTCCACCAGCGCCTTGGGCCGGCTGTCGGTGAAGGGCCGGAGCCGGGTTCCCAATCCTGCGGCAAGGATCATGGCCTTCACGCATACTCCTGTTCCCGGTGCGTGAGTTCTACTGAGAGACCCGGCCGGCCTTCCAGGTGCTCGGCAAGCCGCTCGGCGAAGTAGACCGACCGGTGCTGGCCGCCCGTGCAACCGAAGGCGATGGTCAGATCGGTGAATCCGCGGCGCACATGATGCTCAACTGCCCGGTCGACCATTGCCTTTACGTCCCGCATAAAGGACTGGACCTCGTCCACCGCATCCAGAAAGGCCGCAACGGGAGCATCCTTTCCCGTCATGGACGCGTATTCGGGGTATCGGCCCGGGTTCGGCAGTATACGGCAATCGAAGACGAACCCGCCACCGTTTCCGCTCGGATCGCGGGGCAGGCCGTGGTGGTAGGAGAAGCTCCACAGGCGGACGGTCAGGTGGTCATGGGTTGACTCACCCAAATGCCTCAGAGAGGGGGAATCGACGATAGCCGCCCACGCCCGCTTCAAGGCCGGCAATTCGACCGGCAAATGGACCCGCTCCACCAGGCCTTCCAAGTTACGGACGCCATGGGAAATGCTGGTCAGGAAGTGGGACTTCCCTTCGTAGAGCCCGCGGTACCCATAGGCGCCCAGCGCCTGCATGAGACGCACCAGGGCATATCCGTAGTAGTAGTCCAGGAACGATGCCCTGCGAACCGGCGTGTGCGCGCCGACCGACTCTATGTAGTGGTCCAGGAGTTCGTCCCTGGTTTCCCAGGGGATCTCCGCCTTTGCATCCTGCAACAGGGATGCGACGTCGTACTGCAGGGCGCCCTGCCGTCCGCCCTGGTAGTCGATGTAGTACGGCCGGCCCCCCTGCAACATGATGTTGCGGGATTGGAAGTCACGGTACAGGAAATAACCGGTTTCCGTTTCCAGCAGGAACGCCGTGAACCGCTCGAAATCGTCCTCCAGGGCCTGCTCGTCGAAGTCGAAGGGCACGAGTTTCAGGAAGTGGTACTTGAAGTAATTCAGGTCCCACCGGATCGACTGCTCGTCGAACCTCCTGCGCGGATAGCAGACCGAAAAGTCCATGTCTCCCGCGGCGGCAACCTGGAAACGGGGCAGGTCTTCGAGCACTTGCCTGTACATCGCGATCAACCGGGTAGAGAACCCCCCATCTTCGCAACGAATGTCCTGCAGTCTATCGTACAGGGTCTCCTCTCCCAGGTCCTGCTGGAGGTAGATGCCCTGATCCAGGTCCTCGGCATAGATTTCGGGAACCGTCAGGCCGTGGCGGCGGAAGTGCCGCGATAGCGAAAGGAAGGCAACGTTCTCAAGTCGGTCGGTATTTGCAGTGCCGATGACCGTCTGTTCACCGAGTGTCAGGCGAAAGTACCGCCGCCTCGAGCCATCCGCTCCCAGCGGGGAGATCCGTTCCGGAGCGTGCCCAAAAGTACGGTGGTAGAGGAGCTTCAGCTTGTCGTAAGCATCTCGCATCATGGTCGGCCTTGCCTGTCCCGGCGAGATCGGCGGGCGCTTCAGCCGGGTCTTTTCATGACCAGGAGCAGGGGTCTGCGGTCGGAGGGATACATCCGTCGCGCGTCGTTATTGTTGTCGAGGATGACATAGACCCGGTCGCGGTCCATGGCGAGCCCCTCTGCCGTTTTCGCGCCGAATTGCTCGTGCTGATAGAGGTATTCCGGATCGTTGACGATATGGGCGTAGGACCAGATCGTCGAGGGACTGTCGATATCCAGGTAGCGGATGGTTTTCCTGATGGTCGCGGTGCTCCGCTGCAGGATGTAGACGTTCTCTTCTTCCCGGTGCAGGCCCGTATAACTGTTCGTCGAGCCATGATTGGCGATCTCCACGATCCTTTGCTTCCCGGCCACGTCGACCTCGATCAGACCGCAGGGCGTCCGTTCCGCGGCGACCAGGAACCGGCCCGGTCTCATGAGCGTGATCCCCTCCAGGTATCCTCCGCGGGTCTGGAAGAGGCCCGCCGAAGCGCCGACGTCCCGAAGGCTTGTGGTTATCCAGGATACGTTTTTCCCATCCGGGCCGACCTTGAGGATGGCGAACGCCCCCTCGCTGACAAGATAATAGTTCCCCGCATCGTCGCGGGTAATGCCCTCGAGATCCAGCCTGAACACGCCGAAAGAAGCGGACGCCTTGAATCGAACATGGGGGACGAACACCGCCCTGTCCGGCTTCAGCTCGATCCGGAAGATGGTATCATCGTGTTTGTCGGATACCGTGTACAGGGTATCGTTGTGCACGAAGAGTCCCGATGGCTGGTTGAATTCGGGACCCTCGACGGGGAGGACGGCTGATTTCTTCGAGATCCACCGTGTCGCTTTGCGCGCGGGCGGATTCGGGTGTCCAGAACTGAATGAGCACAAAGAAGGAGAGTACCAAGAGGGAAACGGCCCGAACGGAACCGTACGCCCCGCCCGAAGGAAACCACCTATTCCCCATCGTCCACCTCGGCGATGTATAACTTGTGCCAGCGGAAGGAGCCCACCGTACCGTCTTCGTTCACGGCATAGCCCTTTAGCCAGGGTTTTCGGAGTTGCAGGCCCATCCCGTGAAAGAGGAAAGCGGCGGGATAGTCCGCCGCCAGGACGGCCGAGGCTTCCCGGTACAGGCCGTACCGGGTTTCCAGGTTCAGTTCGGCCGCGGCCGAGTCCACGAGGCGGTCAAAGGTGGGATTGTGCCAGTCCTGCCGGGCATGGCTCCGGGGCTGGGAGTGCCAGATCATGTCCAGCATGTTGCGCGGGTCGAGGAAATCGGCGCCGAAATTCAGCATGCCGAGGTTCATGTTCCACTGGTAGAGGTGGTCCATGTACGTACCCCGGTCTGCCGCGCGGATATTCACGTCCACGCCGATATGCTCCTTCAGCATACTTTGAATCGCCGCGGCGATCAAGCGGTCCGACGGGCTGGGCGCCCGCAGCCACAGTTCCTGCCTGGGGAATCCCTGTCCATTCGGGAATCCGGCCTCTCGCATCAGCGTACGCGCCCGTTCGGGATCGAAGCCCTGCGCCGCGGCGTGTGTGTCGCCTTCATATTCCTTGAATCCTGGCGGGATCATGGAATAGGCCGGGACGGCCCCGCCGCGCAGAATGACGTTGCATATGTTGTCGCGATCCATCACCCGCGTGAAGGCTTCCCGCACGCGTATGTCGTTGAACGGCGGCAACTGCGTCCTGAAAAAGATATACCAGGTATTCAGTCCGTGAAAACGCACGAGATCCTTCTTCAACACAGGATCTCTCTCGATTCGGTTCAGGTCGTTCACATCCACGTTCTCCATGTCGACTTCGTCGCCCTCGTACGGAAGAATGGTCGCCGCAGACGGATTGCGAAAGGGGTGTATGACCTTCTCGAGGAAGGGTTTGTAGAGACCGCTGTAGTAGGGATTCGGAACGAGCGTCATGTGGCTCCCGTGAACCCATTCGGAGACCATGAAACCGGAATTGGTGATGATGTGCTCCGGCTCGGTCCACTTGCGGCCATATTTGTCCACCAATCGCTTCGGCACCGGCATGGCGTCGCCGAAGGAAACGATATGGGGCAGGTACGGAGCCCGCCTTTCGGTTTCGATTACCAGGGTCGTATCGTCCACCGCCCAGACGCCAAGGGATTCGAGGTTCTTGTTCTCCCCCTTGACGATTGCTTCGGCGTTCTTGATGTCGTAATAGAAGAAGGCGTAGATGTTGGTTTCTTCGGGGTTGACCATCCTACGGTAGGAATACACGAAGTCGTGGGCCGTCAGGGGCGATCCGTCGCTCCAGCGCATCCCGGACCTGAGATGGAAGGTCCAGACCTTGCCGTCTTCCGACTCCCATCTGTGCGCGGCGCCCGGAATCGGGTTCCAGTGTTCGTCCTTGAACAGTAGTGCTTCAAAGGGAAGGATCGTCTGTTCGGTATCGTAGGGCTCGATACTGGGATCCAGGCTCTTGGGCTCGGGACTCATGGATCTCAGCACCTGGCGGGAGGCGTCCACCGCGTCGTCCGGCAGGACCACCCCTATCGAATTCACCCGTCCACCGCTCGCCGCCTGTTCCCCGCCCCGTTCCCCGTTTTCGCAGGAGACCAGCAGGAACATCGAGACCATGAAAATGGATATGCGCATAGTGGACGGTGGTTTGGCGATACTTCCTGATTCCTGCCGGGTTGAAACACGGTCGGCCCGTTTCCCGGCACGGGTTAGATTCGGATCAGTTCCTTGACGAGCAGATCGTTGATTCGGCTGGCGAAACCCACGGGATCGTCGAGCTTGGATCCTTCGGCGACCACGGCCTGTTCGTAGAGTAAGCGCCCTATGGATTCGACGCGGGCGTCTCCGCTGTCGCTGTCGTGCAGCTTCTGCAGTCCCTGGACGACGGGATGTCCGGCGTTGAGTTCCAGGATGCGCTTGGATTGGTGCGCCTCTCCTTCGCCCATGCGCTGCATGAGCCGTTCCATGTTTGCGCTCATGGCGCCCTCGTCGGCCACCAGGCAGGACGCGCTTTCCTTGAGGCGCGTCGACAACCGGACATCCTGCACCTCCGCGATCTTGCCCTTCAGGGTTTCGATCAAGGCCTTGAAGGTCTTTTCATCGTCCTCCGCCCTGGCCTTGGAGGATTCGTCGGCCGTGATATCACCCTTGTTGGCCGCCTTGTACGTCTTCTCACGGTACTCGGTCACCGACGACATGACGAATTCGTCGATGGGATCGGTCATGAAGAGGACGTTCCAGCCGCGGTCCCGGAAGACCTCCAGGTAGGGCGTTCTTTCCAGCATGCCGCGGTGCTCGCCGATCAGGTAGTAGATCTCCTCCTGGTCGGGTGGCATCTGGTCGACGTAGTCATCGATGGTGATGAATTTCCCGGCTTCGGTGTTCATGGATTCGTATACGGCGAGGGAGGTGAGGGTGTCCCGGTTCTCGAAATCCTGCGCCATCCCTTCTTTGAGGATCATGCCCAGCTCTTTGAAGAAATCCACGTACTTGTCGAACTCGTCCTTTTTCATCTCTTCCAGTACCGAGAAGACGCGCTTGACCAGGTTCTTCCGGATGCGGTCGAGTATGGGATTCTGCTGCAGAATCTCCCGGGAGACGTTCAGGGGCAGGTCGGAGCAGTCCACCACGCCCTTGATGAAACGCAGGTAGGGCGGCAGCAGTTCTTCACAGTGCTCCATGATCTGTACCCGCTGCACGTAGAGCCTGGGTCCGACCTTGGGGTCGCCGAACATCATGTCGAAGGGCCGCTTCGCCGGTATGAAGAGCAGCACCTTGAATTCGGTGAGTCCCTCGGCCGTGTAGTGGATCACCTTGGCCGGATCGCCGTAATCGTTGGAAATCTGACGGTAGAAGGCATTGTATTCCTCTTCTTCGATCTCGTCTTTCGACCGCAGCCAGACCGCCTTCATGGAATTGAGCGTCTCTTCACGGATCACCGCCTCCGTTTTGTCGTCTTCCCCCTCGACCGGTTCGTTCCGTTCCACGTCCATGACGACCGGGTACTCGATGAAATCGGAGAACTCCTTAACGACCTGCCGGAGCCGCCATTCCTCGAGAAATTCCTTCTCGTCCTCCTTGAGGTGGAGCGTGACGTCGGTGCCGTGGGTCTCTTTCTCCACGGTCTTCACGGTAAACTCGCCCTGCCCCGCAGAAACCCACCTGACGCCCTGTTCCCTCGGGTCGCCTGCCAGGCGGGAGGCCACTGTAACCCGGTCGGCCACCATGAACGACGAGTAGAATCCCACGCCGAACTGGCCGATCAGCTCGGGACGGCTGGCATCGTCGGCCTGCTGCAGGGTCTCGAGGAACGCCCTGGTGCCGGACTTCGCGATGGTACCCAGTTGATCGATGATGGTTTCGCGGGACATCCCGGTGCCGTTGTCGGAAACCGTCAGGGTATTCTTGTCCTTGTCGGCGATCAGCTTGATCTTCCAGTCGCTGTCGCCGTCCAGCAGGTCGCTGTTGTTGATGGAATTGAAACGAATCTTGTTGATCGCGTCACTGGCATTGCTGATCAACTCGCGCAGGAAGATCTCCTTGTGGGAATAAAGCGAATGAGTAATCAATTGAAGGATCTGACGCAACTCGCTCTTGAATTCCATCGTTTCGGTGGGTGCGGTCGGTGCCTCGGACATCGTTTGACCTTTCTTCAATAAGCAAGGGAGAAGCTACCTCCCCTGAGATTTGGCAGCCCCAGGTTGTAAATTCGTGCCTGGATACAAGCCGTTCTGTTTGTATTCCTGTTCGAAAAAGTGTTGTCTCATACCGGGTTTCCGTATGCTCCCGCCGGACGGGACAACATGGGTATTATAGGAAAATCCACCGGGAATGTCAACACGGGGGTTCTTCCAAAAAAGGCTTTGGCGACGGCCTGCGTGTAGGTAAATTGTTAACCCGCCATACCACACGAAAGAGGTTTAAGATGCGTCGATGGCACGTCATAGTCCTGTCATTGGTGATGGTTTCCTTCATTGCGGTTTTCGCAGGATGGGACCGGACCGTAGCGGATGATCAGTCCATTGACTTCCGGATGAGCCAGATCATGGTTAAACTCACCCAGATCGAATGGCAACTGACACAGGTCAGGAATCGGCTGGGTGGGCATGAGAGCCGGTTTGACCGGATCGACCGGCAACTGGACCAGGTACGATCTGCTATAGAGAAGGAAGCCGAGGAGGCTGGTGTGACCGCGTCGCGCCCCGTCGCACCCGATCCGGAACTGGTGGGAACATGGCGGCTATCGCGAAACGATATCGCTGACGATACAGCGGACCGGATCCGAAGCGAATTAAAAGAGACCGAAGTCGATCCCGCATTGTTGGAAAGCAATGCCCGGGAATTCGTGAACCGCGTAGAGTACGCCCTCGATCTGGCCGGATTGCGTCTCATCCGATTCAATTCCGATGCTACTTACTTGGACGACACGGGAGGCCTGGGGAAATGGTCGGTTTACGGCGATCGTTTGATCCGGATAAGCATTGATGGCGATGTCTCCCAGGCCGTCTATCTCGTAAGTGGTTCCAGCCTGTCCTTCCTTTTCATCAGGGACCAAGCCCTTAAGGCGCTGAAGGCGGCATCGGAAACATGGACGGGTGTAGACCAGGATTTGTTTGACGCAGCCTTCGAGCAGAGGGACGGGTTGCGTGTTTCGTTGATCAGGGACGATTAACCCTGCAAGCAGCCAGGCCCCGGTTCTGATTTTGAAGAACACTTGACGATTTTATCCGGTAAAGGTACAAGCCATGCTGACCCATGAACAGGTAGCTGATTTTCACCGTAACGGTTTTCTCAACGGGGGCTGCGTCCTGGACGACGCGGAGGTTCAGGAACTGAGGGACGAACTTCAGCGCGTTCTCGATACCGGACCGGAGGGTTTCCCCGAGGGAGGACCGAGGCCTGTCCTGTTTCACAACATGGTCCGCGAGCGCGAACCGGAGCGATGCGTCTGGCAGATCGTGAATATCTGGGAAGTATCGGACGCGTACCACCGCTTGACCCACCATCCCGTCATCGTCGAAGCCATCAGTCGGCTTACGGAAGCCAATGAACTGATGGTCTGGCACGACCAGATCCAGTACAAGCCGGCGGGTTACGGCGGCGTCACCAGCTGGCATCAGGACGCGCCTCTGTGGCCGATCATCCGTCCCATGACCCCGGTATCCGCCTGGGTTGCCCTCGACGACGCGACGGTGGAGAACGGGTGCATGTGGATGACGCCGGGCAGCCACAGGTGGGGTAACCAGATCGAATTCCTGCGTACGCAGGCCCATCTGAAGCAGGCCGAGGACTTTGGACAGATCGAAGGCTTCACGCCGCCAGGCGATGGCGGGACTACAATCGTGGAACCCCGTCCGTGGCCGGTGAAGGCCGGGGAGGTTTCGTTCCACCACTCGCTGACCTGGCACGGTTCGCCCTTCAACCGGTCTCAACTGCCGAGGCGCGCCATCGCCATGCACTACATGACCGGCGAATCCCGCTTCGTCGCCTCGGGACAACACGTTATGAAGGCCTTTGTCGACTTGCCGGACGGAGCGCCCATGAACCAGGCGGGCGAGCATTTCCCCTTCGTGATGAGAAACGGAAAGTTGGCCGCCCTCGCCGGGTAAGCGATATTCCAGGCGGGCCGGTGGCGCTGGAAGGAGTGATCAATGGACGTCGTACGCATCGGTATCATCGGTGTCGGAAACATGGGAAACCACCACATCGACTACTTGGCCGGAAACGAAATACCCGGCGCGGTGCTGAAGGCCGTCTGCGATGTCAATCCGGATCAACTGGACCGTGCAAAGTCGCGGACCGGCGAAGGCGTCGAGGCATACGTAGACGCGGACGAACTGCTGCAGTCGAAGGGGATCGACGCCGTGATCATCGCAACGCCCCACTACGATCACCCGCCGCTGGCGATCAAGGCCTTTTCCCGGGACCTCCATGTCCTCTGTGAAAAACCGGCCGGCGTGTATACCAGGCAGGTGCGGGAAATGAACGCGGCGGCCGAAGAAAGCGGCCTCGTCTTCGGCCTGATGTTCAACCAGCGGACCCTTGGAGAACACCGTAAACTCAAGGAACTGGTCGAATCCGGCGAGCTGGGCGAACTGCGCCGTACGAACTACATCATCACCAACTGGTTCCGTGCGCAGAGCTATTACGACTCCGGCGGCTGGCGCGCCACGTGGTCCGGCGAAGGCGGCGGCGTACTCGCCAACCAGTGCCCCCACAACCTCGATCTCTGGCAGTGGATCTGCGGCATGCCGGTGCGCATACGGGCGTTCTGCGGTTTCGGGAAATACCACGACATCGAGGTGGAAGACGACGTGACAGCCTACGCCGAATACGAGAACGGCGCCACGGGCGTATTCATTACGACCACGGGCGAATCTCCCGGCACAAACCGCATGGAAATCACGGGCGACAACGGAAAGGTGGTCATGGAAGAAGGCAGGATCACCTTCTGGCGCAATCGAACGCCTGCTCACATCTTCAATAAAGAGTGGAAAGGTGGATTCGGGAGCCCGGAGATCTGGAAATGCGAGATCCCGTTCCAGGCCGGCGGCGAGGAACATCGCGGTATCACCAGGGACTGGGTAGGCGCGATCCTGAACGGAACTCCGCTGATTGCGCCGGGGGTCGAAGGCATCAGGGGCGTGGAACTGGCCAACGCCATGCTGCTGTCGGCCTGGCAGGATGACTGGGTCGACCTACCGGTGGACGAAGCGCTGTATTACGAAAAACTCCAGGAGCGGATCCGTTCGTCCACGGTCCGCAAAGAGGATTCCGGTGGCGCGACGCTCAGCGTGGAAGGCACGTTTTAGGAAGGAATGTCAGCACCCACGGCATCGGAAATCCGACCCAGGCCATCCCGGGTCATGAGGCGGCACAGGCCCCGGTTGATGCGCTTCACCAGGCCCGGTCCGTGGTAGACGAGGGCCGTGTACAGTTGGACCAGGGTTGCGCCCATGCGGATCTTTTCATAAACGTCTTCCGCGGTAAATACGCCCCCGGTGCCCACGATCACGTGACGGCCGCGATCCATTCGGCCAAACCAGGCCCTGATGGACGCGTTGATCATCTCCCGGGTGGGCCTGCCGCAGAGCGTGCCGGGCATGCCGTCGAGTACCTGCGCTGGGGTTTTCAGGTTGTCATAGGGTTTTCCCGTAGGCAGGCCGAAAACTACGCCTTTTACGAACGGGAAGGGATCGATGGCCGCGAGCGTCCCCTCTATTGTACCGGGATCGGTTGTGGGCACTACCTTGAGAAACGTGGGTGGCATAGCCTCGTACTGTGCGTATCCTTCGAGCAACGACCGCAAGGTGTCCGGATTGTCGAAGGGACTTCGTCCCAATGTGGTATTGGGACAGTTCAGATTGAGCGTTACGTAGTCGGCTAGACCGAGAAAGGGACCCATGGCCGTGATCAGTTCTTCCACCACCTCGTCCTCGTCCGCCGGGCTTCCGGTGTTCGTTTCGACGAGATTGATGCCGAGGGGGACGGGCAGCCTGGTGGATGCGAACCGGCGCGCCACCGCTTCAGCGCCGTCGTTGGGCACCCCGTAAAAGACCACGATCGCATCATCCTTCGGCACCCGGAACAGCCTGGGCCGATCGGGATTCCCCGACGACGGGTACGCCGATACCGAGCCAACCTCCACGAATCCGAAACCGGCCGCCGCGAGTCCTTCCATGGCGACGCCGTTCTTGTCGAACCCGGCGGCAAGACCGACCGGATTGGGAAAGGCAAGTCCTCCAGCTTCGACCCTGAGCCGCGGGTCATCCACGGTGAACAGGCTGCGGATAAGGCCTCGCACGGGCGGAACGCGTCCCGCCGCGCCGACTGCGGACAGCGTGACGCGATGAATCCACTCGGGGTCCAGGCTGAATAAAAAGGGGCGAAGGTAGCGGTAGAGAGACATGGGACCGTGCGAGTTTAAGAAAGTGGTGGTCCGGTAGGTGCGCCGTCCACGAGCAATCGCCAATGAACTTGCACTCAAGTACTTCACGGTTACACCCGCCCGGTTCGAGGCGCAAGCACAAAAAAACCGGACGCCTCGCACTAGACAAGGCGCCCGGCTCACGTCTGGAGGCATGTCAACTGATCAGATCAGTAGACACACCTCCGTGGTATAGATATCATAAACCCTCCTTTCGATTTTTGCGCCGCTGTGCTGCAGGTACAGGACGCGGTCCTTGCCGATGCATCAACAAGCCGGATATGATCCGGCGTCAAATCCCCGAAAACCGGGGATTTAATCCAATAAGTCGCTTCATTTCAACGATATAGATTCCGAAATGTGCCTATATTGTACCTCGGCTGTGGATGCACTTCCTAAGCATACGGCGACTTCAGCTTGACACCGAATCCCGGCCGGTCATGGGGCGCGATCTCGCCGCCGGTTACCACCGGCTCGTCGAGCCAGACCAGGCTTTCCGGATCGCTCCACCTGGCTGGGTGAGTCTCTGCAAGATCCATACAGTCCGTGGCGGCGACCAGGTGCAACCCCCATATCTCGCCGCCGCGATGGGGACATACGGGTACGTTATGCGATCTGGCCAGGTCCAGGATGCGCAGGCCCGCGGTAATGCCGCCGCACCAGGTGATATCGGGTTGCCATAGGTCCAGGGCTCCGGCGCTGGCGATGGCGGCGAAAGCATGGTGGGAGAAGTCGTGCTCGCCGCCGGCCAGGAGCACGGGCGCCAGTCGGGGCCGAAGATCGGCCAACTCGTCACGATGGTCGGGCGTGATTAGATCCTCGAACCAGTACGGCTCGTAGCCGGCAAGGAGTTCGCGCATCCGTAGCGCAACCACGGTGTTCCAGGACATGTAGCAGTCGAACATGAGCAGCGCGTCCCGGCCGAACACCTCCCGGCACCGGACCGCCTGAGCCTCGGCCGTGTCGTAGTCGGCGCCCGTTCGCCACTGGTGGGAGCGCTTTACGGCGGTGTAACCCAGGTCGCGGACCCGGGCTGGATCGCCCCCTGTCGCGTAGGCGCGCACCTTTTCCTTCTTCAGTCCTCCGATCAGTTCGTATACGGGCTTGCCTTCTGCCTTTCCAAGCAGGTCCCACAAAGCCAGGTCGATACCGCTCAGGGCCATGATCACGATGCCGTTGCGGCCGTAAGGCAGGGACTTGAAGTAGAGATGGTCCCATGTATCGCGGATATCGTCCACATGGTCGATCGCCCTGCCGATCAGCGCGTCGCGCAAGTGGCCGTTAACGATCATTTTGCCCGGTTCGCCGCCCCCGCCGTAACCGTATCCCACCACCCCGGTGTCCGTCTCGACACGGACCACGATCTGCCAGTAGTATTCTTGCCATGCGCCGGTCCCTTTGTTTTTCCATGCCGGGTAGACGGCCTTGATATCCGTGATTTTCATGGAGGACCGGGAATCGTACGTGTTTGGGTATGGGAATACCGAAAGGCTGGGCTGTACCCGCGGAGGGCTGTGCGTTCGGTGATAATGTTTGAATGGGCGCTAGTGGGATCGAACCACTGACCTCCACGATGTCAACGTGGCACTCTAACCATCTGAGCTAAGCGCCCTGCAAATACCAGCATTCACCAGTGTGTTCATGACCCCGAATGCCGAGGGCCGGACTCGAACCGGCACGGACTATTGAGGTCCGGGAGATTTTAAGTCTCCTGTGTCTACCAATTCCACCACCCCGGCATACCCGTCCCGATATCTCCCAACACGACTGAAATACGGTACGGCGAGACGCCCTTTGAGTCAAGGGAAACAGGTAATAACCAGATTCGCTTCTGGAACTTGACACGATTTAGTGACAATGTATCTTCAATCTATCGTGGCAGTATTTTTACCTTGGATTTGCCTGCGAATTCAGTGGTGTTCTGTATTTAAATAGCCAATTGTAAATTCGCTACCAGATATAGCCTCAACGAATAACAATTCCAATTCATAATGTGGTAACGCTTAGGGGTATTTTATATGGAAAAGCTGTTTATAGCGGAATGTGGACTGCTCTTGGTTGTACTCGTGCTTATGCCTTTTTATTCTTGGTGTGTAGGAAAAAAGGCTCCTTGTGCGAATAAAAACCTCAAAGGGCTCAATCTGCCAGAAGGATCGATTCGAGCTATGCTAGCTCTGATAGTTGTCGGTTCGTTTATTTTGGTACTAGTATTGGGGCCTGGCATTGAAGGAATGAATGATTACTTCGATAATGTGGTAACCGCGTTCGGAACGCTGGGCGGCGCTGTCATTGGTTTCTACTTCGGCAACCGGGGGCCGGCTGCGCAAGGTGCAGCCACATCGACTTCGGATACACAGTCTACATAGGACATCACTGGATGTTTTTTTGGAATATAACCTGGGCCATTGGGGCTTGGATGTGCAAATCGCTGTTTACAGCACATAACAATCTGCGAAGACCATCGATTTAGGGGGTTGTGACAAGGCTTGAAGGACCACAGAAACAGACAAGCTCGAGATACTGTCGTATCATCTCCTCTTGTGGAACTGAATCCAATCTATATCGCCTGTGACTAGAAATTCATCCACTCCTATCTTTGTTTTCGCCCCATCTTCGCGAATCCAGTGCGCGTCTTGAAGGGATACGCTATATTGGGTCTCGCGACCACTCATTCTCTTCGGCCAGCCCAATACCTTATCTCCGTTACCTAGTTTGACCATCACCCAGTGCTGCCGTGACCGGAATGCCCCTTCCCACGGGTGGGCGTCGTGAGACTGCTGCGTCAATCCGATTCTACGAAGTATCCTCATCCAATCTCTGTTTATTGCCAATGAGATGATAATCGCCAGCAATACAGCGATGGAGAATAGAGCAAGAACGCCCTTGGTATCCACAGAAGGAAGAAGAAAGCGGTTCTCGCCAGTAGTAGATTGCTCCGCTACTATGCTAATATCTGGAAACGAGAACGTTTCATTTAGGAATAAATAAACGACATAGACAAGATAGCTTAAGGCCAATGATTTTACAGTCAACCTAAGCGGGGTTTTTTCTCGCAAACCCGTCAGTAACTCAACCAAAATCAATACAAAAAATCCCGGTAGAAGTATGCTTAGTATATATATCACTTGTACTGAACTAGGCATCTGATTCGTCTACCTCATTATCTGAATTAGGCTGCCTGTCTTGGCTGTTGTTACTATTGGTCGCCGGTGGGTTCGGCGAAACCATCTCCGGCGTTATGTCAGGCATTGTTTCTATTCCTGGTGAATCTTCGTTTACACTCCTGAATTCACCATCGTTTCTCTCAACGGGTTTTTGGTTTTCCTCTGGCATTATAATCCTCCTGTGTAGATAAGTACCTTATTTATTCCATCATATGCCGTTCTCGGTGTACCAATGAAAAGATACGTTCAATTCCGAATCCTTTATTGAGTAAACAATAGTACAATTAACGATTTTCGTCAATGGAACGTGATCGATATTCATATAGCAAGTACTACAATCCTCTCTCTAAACCGCGGATCCTGTTGTGATTTAAAGTGTTCGGTTTTACTGCCACTATCTCCCGACATCACCCAGTGCCCCGGACCAGCAGGCAAAGGGCCTGCCCTTTCGTTCGTCCTCCTTGAAGAATGCCAGGTAGGTCATGACGTCGTAGGCTACGAACGCCCGGCCTGACCGGGACGCCCGGGCAAGCCGATGCACCCGTCGCCACGTACCCGCGTTGAAGTAGACCTGTTCGAAGCGCCGGCCGTGCCGTGTCATGGCGTTGAGCGGCACGATCTCGTGGTGATGGGTATGGCCGTATACCACGTAACGGGCCTCCAGGTCCTCTACCGCTTTCTCCCGGGCTGCATGGGCATGGTAGGATTCGCTGGTGCCGTTCGCGCGATCGTTCCACCACGCACCCAGTGCGCTGGCCGCTCCCAGCGGGAGGTCTCTCGTAACTTTGAGCGCGGCTTCCAGCATGTCCACGCTGTCGAAGGGGTTGAAGGATGAATCCCTTTCCCGAATAAAATCCAAATTGAGGAAGTCGTCCACCAGGTCGTTCCACGTACCCTTTACCCTTTCGGCCTGCATTCGGGACATGCTGTTTTCCCGCAACAGGGCGTCGATCCATACGGGAACGGCAGCCAGGGGGCGGACATTGTCCAACTCGCGTAATCCGCCGATGAAGGACCGGGGAAACTGCGATCCGAGGCGGTCGCGTATTTCGAGGTGGAAGCGGTTCAACAATTCGACCACGACGCCGTCTCCGAGCGATGATTCGTCCCGTGTTCCGGAGAAATTGAAGGGGTCGAAGATATCGCCATGGCGCGCCAGGACCCCGTGCGCGCGCAGTATCCCGGCAAGTTTGGCCGAGTCTTCGGACCCGTGGGGAAAACCCTTATCGGTTTCGTTTTCCAGACCCAGGGCACCTGCGACCCTCCTGCGCAAGGGATGAAAAACCGCGTCGGGAAGGTGGTAGAACCAGTCGTGGTTGCCGACCATGTAGTGGATACCAACCTCAACCGGCAGGCCGGACTCGTTAAGCTGGGGATCGCCCTTCGGCCCGCCAGGCGGAGGCAGCTCGAGTCCGCCTGGGCGAGTAAGGTTCCTGAGATGCGCCAGCGACGCCTCGTTATGATGCAGGATAGCGTAGGTTATTGCTTCTACATTCCCGACGAAAGCTGTGTCCGCGGGGTCATTCCAGGGACGCGCTCCATCTTCGCCCTCGAGCCACGCGGTGGACCGTATGACGTCGAGGATATCTCCGAGCAGGAGGATATCGACGCGTTCAACCGGCTGGTAACGGCCCCCCTTTCGCCAGGAAGCGTCGAAGGCCATGTCTCGAACCCGTTCGGCGAATATCAGGAAGGCGTTTTCCTTGATGGTTTGACCGGACGTGCCGTCCGTCAGGTGCAGGTCGCTGACGATTACCAGCATGGCGGCCTACGATCAACCATCTCGTTGGGTCAGGCTGAAACCGATCATGTAGGTTCCCCTGGTTCCCCGGCCATGGACCGTGAGCCGTGCCGATTCTCCGTCGGCAAGTTCCCTCAGCCTGGTTGATCCCCTGAACAGGACCGCGTCGCCACCCGCGATCTTTTTCAACAGAAAGGATTGCAGATCGTCCGCCGCGCCGCCCAGAGATTCCGGAAGATGCAGGGGCAGGTTTTCCGGGATCGCGCCTCTGATTCTGCCGATGACGGCCTCGACGATCCCGGACAGGAAGTCCTTTATTTTATCCCACGCATCTCTGCGGTCCACGTCGAATACCTTGAACTGTATGGAATGTAAGCTTTTCCCACGCACCAGTAGTATCAGTGTGTCCCAATCGTCGATGGCATCCATTTCGAACCGGCCGCAACGGCTGGTCGAACCTTCCACAACCCTGAGTTCCTCTTCCCCGGCGCCGCGTACGTAGTTCGGCTTGTCTGCCCTGCCGGTATCGCATTCCCAGAAGGTGTCGAGGCTAGGCATCACGGCGTGTTCGGTGGCGAACTGACTCCTGTGATCGATAAAACGCAGATCGACTACAAAGCGGAAGTTGGCCTTGTTGTTCGGAAGATCCGCGGGAAACAGAAAATCCGTGAGCGTAAATTCATATAAAGACACGGTGAATCTCCCATTGATCTCTTGCGGAGACGGCTTGAGTTACCGACTACCGTGACCGTCTCTCACGCCAATTTCAAATGCACACGTGTGCGTTATCAACCAAAAAAACGGTTGGTCCACATATCCCGTTTTTGATCAGAAACCCGGCCAAATGGTGCCGCCAAATGCACCGGCAGGGCGATCGGGATGCAAGTTGGTGAATAGTTCAACAAAGGCCAGTCCGGGCGAAATGACCGGACTGGCCTTTGGGTCATGCCTTAGCCTATGGCGTCTTTTAAAGCCTTGCCCGCCGTAAACTTGGCCACGTTTCTCGCAGCGATCGAAATAGACTCGCCCGTACCGGGATTTCGACCTTGGCGAGCTGCACGATTCGATACGCTGAACGTGCCGAAGCCGATCAGCGTGACGGAATCACCATCACTGAGACTGCTTTTGATGGCATCGAGTGCTGCGGAAACTGCGCTATCTGCTTGTGCCTTGGACAATCCAGTAGCATCAGCAACCTTACCGGCCAATTCTGTGCGATTCATTGATTACCCTCCAGAGAAATTATGGGAGTAATGCACCCCGATAGAGTGCGAGAATTCCCGCGACAGACCGTAGCAAGGTCCTGTGCTTGCGGGTAAATTACGTCAATTATACGAGCAATATATTTCGCAGGCAGTAATTTATGCAAGTTTTTTTTCGTTTCCGATCGGCGTGTTACGGCGATGGGCCGGGTGATTTCATTGATTTCGACAACTGAAAACCCTATTTTCCAGTCTTATCATGCCAGACAGATCTTCACCGAAACGACTATTGCTCCTGATGCCCACGACGACCTACCGGGCCGATTCTTTTCTGGATGCGGCCCGTCGAATGAACCTTGAAGTCGTCGTAGGTTCTGATTTCTGCCACGTCCTGGCAGATGAATGGGGCGTGCCGCTTTCGCTTCGATTCAGGTACGTGTCGCAGGCGGTAGAGGATATCGTCGCTTACGCCCGGGACCATACTCTCAACGCCATCGTTCCCGTCGATGACCATACCACCGAAATCGCGGCCAGGGCATGTGAGGTCCTGGACCTGCCGCACAACACGCCCGAAGCGGCCATCGCCGCGCGCAACAAGTACCTAATGCGTGAAATGCTCTCAGGGTCCGGTGAATGGTGTCCATATTTCGCCCGATACGAGGTGACGGACCAGCCCGAGCAAATCGCGGCAAAACAGCCCTATCCTTGCGTGCTTAAACCCGTCCTGCTGTCGGGCAGCCGTGGCGTGATACGGGCCGATACAGCGGCCGAATTCGTGGAAGCTTTTCATAGAATCTGTCGCATCCTCACCAGGGCGTCGGACAGACCGCCAAGTCTGGACCCAGACGGCCATCGCATCATGGTGGAGTCCTATATTCCCGGTACCGAGGTGGCCCTGGAGGGACTCCTGACGCGCGGGCGGCTACGAGTGATCGCGCTATTCGACAAACCCGATCCGCTGGAAGGGCCCTTTTTTGAAGAGACGATTTACGTGACGCCTTCGCGCCTTTCCAATGAAACGCAGCACGTTGTGGCCGAGGCCGTCCGACGGGCCTCCACAGCCGTGGGGCTGTCGGAGGGACCGGTCCATGCCGAACTACGGATACAATGCGGCGAAGCCAGGATGATCGAAATCGCGGGGCGATCGATCGGGGGGTTGTGCTCGCGGGTCCTGGAATTCGGCTTGGGCGTATCCCTGGAAGAACTCATTCTGCGTCACGCCCTGGGACAGGACGTCGACGGGATCGAGAGCGAGACGAAGGCCACCGGCGTGATGATGCTGCCCGTGCCCGAGGGCGGACTGTTCCAGGGATGCTCCGGCGTGGACGCGGCGAAGAAGATCCCTGGGGTGGAAGACGTGGTCATCACCGCGAAGAAAGGCGACATCCTGACTCCTCTTCCGGATGGCGCAAGCTACCCCGGTTTCATATTCGCCCGGGGAGACGGACCCGGAAAAGTGGAACAAGCGTTAAGAATGGCCCACAATCAACTTCGAATGCGCGTCAAAGAGGTCCTGCCCTCATAGGGACCTGGTTAAAAGGCCATGGTTCTGTAGGGATTTACAAAAAGGAGACGTACACAGTGGCAAAACACTACGAACGGGTAATGCAGATATACCGGGAGGTGAGCGACCTGTCTGGAGCCCTGGCGGAAACGAGTACGGCGGCCATAGGAGAGTAACGCGCTATGAATGAACCGATCGTCTATCTCAACAATGGCTTCGTCCCCGCTTCCCAGGCCCATCTCAATATCTATGATTTGGGAATCATACTGGGTGCCACCCTGACCGAAATGACAAGGACGTTCAGGCACGAACCGTTTCGGTTGGAAGAACATGCGCGGCGCCTTTTGCGGTCGTGTAAATACGCCGGTATTGAGCTGGCCTTGGACCACGAGGGGTTGGTCGAATGCACGCGGTCCTTGATTCAGACGAATAGCAAGCTGTTAGGTCCGGAGCAGGATTTGGGGGTCGTCCACTTTGTAACGCCGGGAGAAAACCGGATCTACGCTGGCAGCGCCGGTAGTTCGGCGCGCCTCACGCCCACTTTGTGCATCCACTCCTTCCCGCTACCCTTTGCCGTGTGGCGGACCTATTTTGAGCAGGGCGTCCACGTGGTCACTCCCTCCATCCGCCATGTGCCGCCCCAGTGCGTTGACCCCAAGACTAAAAACCGCTCTCGTCTGCACTACTGGCTGGCCGATAAGCAGTCTCAGGCTGTCGATCCCGCAGCCACTTCGCTGCTGCTCGATCTGGATGGCAACCTGACCGAGTGCTCGGGGGCGAACTTCGTCATAGTAGAGAACGATACGATCTTTACGCCTACCAGTCGCAATATACTGGAAGGTGTGAGTCTGGTGACGCTGCGGGAATTGGCACCCGAGTTGGGGTTGGGCTGGGTCGAAAAGGAGTTGCAGCCCTACGACGCGGTCAATGCGGACGAGGCCTGGTTGACAAGCACGCCCTATTGTCTAGCGCCGTGTACACGCATCAACAATACGTCCATAGGCGATGGAAAGCCCGGCCCCCTGTTCGGGCGAGTGATGGAGGCGTGGAGCCAACGGGTGGGGATGGACATTCTGGAGCAGCTTAGAAACGCGGACTGAACGGCATTGATGGCTCGATGGAAGTCAGTCGCCACTCGACATTCCGAAAGCGCCTCTAGCAATTGCTGACCTTTTGCAGAGGATGTCGGCGGGGTCGAAAGGAGAGACACACCGTGGCAAAGCACTACGAACGGGTTATGGAGATATACCGGGAGGTGAGCGATCTGTACGGGGCCCTGGCCCTGATGGGGTGGGACCAGGAAACCTACATGCCCCCCAGGGGCGCCGCAAGCCGGGGGCGCCAACTCGCCACCCTTTCCGGCATGGCCCACGAACGAATCACGTCCAATGAAATCAGAACGGAACTGGAATTTGCCCAGTCGGAATCTCTGGCGCCCGACCAGGAGGTCAACATGCGCGAAATCGCCCGGCACAGCGATCGAGCGGTCAAGATTCCCGTCACCCTGGTCAAGGCGCTGGCCGAAACGAGTTCGGCGGCCATTGGCGTCTGGATCAAGGCCCGGGAGGAGAATGATTTCCCGGCCTTCGCTCCGTGGATCGGCAAGCTGGTTACGCTACAACGCGAGACCGCCGAGGCAGTCGGATACGAGGACGAACCCTACGACGCGCTGCTCGATGAATACGAACCCGCCGCCACCACGAAAGAAACCGCGGCGGTATTCGATTCGATTCGCGGTCCCCTCGTAGACCTGGTGCAGCGCATTGAGACATCGGGGGTCAAGCCTCGTACCGATTTCCTGGAAAGAAACTACTCCGTCGAAGATCAACGACGCATGGGCATCATGGCCGCCGAACGGATGGGCTTCGACTTCGAGGCCGGCCGCCTGGACATTTCTCCCCATCCGTTCTGCACGCACATGAGCGTGAACGACGTCCGTTTGACGACCCGGTATACCGAGACCCTGCCTACGCAGTCTTTCTACGGTATCATACACGAGGCGGGGCACGGTCTCTACGAACAGGGCCATGACCCGGTGCACGAGGGCACGCCCCGCGGCTCTTCCGTGTCTCTCGGCATCCACGAATCGCAGTCGCGTCTCTGGGAGAACATGGTCGGCCGAAGCCGGGCCTTCTGGCAGTTCTTCTTCCCTGAATTTTCCGCCATCTTCCCCGAGAATGCGGCAGATGTGAGCGTAGAAGAAGTCTATGCCGCTGTCAACGAGGTGAAATCTTCGCTCATCCGCGTCGAAGCCGATGAAATCACCTATAATCTTCACATCCTGCTTCGATTTGAAATAGAACGCGGTCTGTTCACGGACGAATTCACGGCCAACGACCTTTCCGCGGTATGGAACGAAAAGATGGAGACGTTCCTCGGCATCAAGCCGCCCGACGACCGGGACGGCGTGCTGCAGGACATCCACTGGTCACACGGAAGCTTCGGCTATTTCCCCACCTATACCCTCGGCAACCTGTACGCCGCCCAGTTCTACCAGGCCGCCGAGCGGGACCTGCCCGATCTGGCGGACCAGATCGCCCGCGGGGAACTGCTGCCGCTTAGGGACTGGCTCAAGCGGAACATCCATCTGCCCGGCATGACCTACCGCGCCGGCGAACTCGTGGAGCGCGTCACCGGCGAACCGCTTACGGCGGACTACTTCCTGGCTTACGTACACGATAAGTACAGCTCCCTGTACAGCCTATGACCGCTTCGGTCGACCCGTCCAGCCCACGCGCAGCGACCCCCCGGGCCATCGTCATGGGCCTGTCGCTGGCCGTCGCGGTCAACATCCTGTCGGTGTCGAGCAGTTATCTCGTGGGGTTTACCCATCTCACCTTCGCCCATATCGACCTTGGCCTGCTGATCCCTTTCTTCCTGGGAGTCCTGGGTCCCAATATCCTGATCAAGGCGATCCGTCCGTCATTGGGATTACGAAACAAGGAACTGCTGTTCGTTTTCGTCCTGGGCTGGATCGGTTTCATGGTGCCCACCTATGGAATGTCGAACTACCTGGTCGGCATGATGGCCACGGCGGAATACTACGCCACGCCCGAAAACCAGTGGCGTGAATTGATTTTTCCCTTTCTCCCGGATTGGGTGGTTATCACAAATGAACAGAATGCGAACCGGGACTACTACTGGGGACTTCCCGCCGGCGCACCGATACCATGGGCGGCGTGGATCATTCCCGTGTTCTGGTGGTTTTCCTTTTTCGCCGGGCTCCTGGCCGTCGGCCTCTGCTATGTCGTCTTGATGCGCAGGCAGTGGGTCGAACACGAGCGCCTTTCCTATCCCCTCGCGCAGACGGCGGTCGTCATGACGGATGCGGACGACGAAACGGAATCGGTCCTGCCGTCAATCATGCGCAACCGGCTGTTTATAACCGGCGTCACGGTAACATTCTCCCTCATGCTTTGGAACACGGTGTCGTACTGGACGCAATGGACGTCCTTTCCCATCGATACGAAGTTTCTGATCAATATCGAGATCGGCCGCGCCTTCCCGGTTCAAATCATTCGCATGAATGTCCTCACCTTCGCCTTCTCTTACTTCATCAACGTGGACATCCTGTTCAGTGTCTGGCTCTTCCAGATCATCAACACGCTGGAGCAAGGCGGCCTGGCCCGCCTCGGCATCGTCGCCGATTCGGGAACCGCTGTGCCAGGAGGGCTGGTCACGGTCCAGTTCATCGGTGGGATGATCGCCTTCGCGCTGTGGGGTATCTGGATCGCGCGGCGGCACCTGGCGACGGTGTGGCGACATGCACTGGGAGGCACCACGAACCTGCGCGACGAGGACGAGTTCTTTTCCTACCGGACCGCCGTGATTACCGGCGCGTGCGGTATGGCCTACATCGTATGGTGGTTGCACGCCGTGGGCATGTCCTTTCCGGTAATCGCCGTGTTTCTGACGGTGCTGTTCCTCTTCTACTTCGCCTTCTGTCGCGTGCTGGCGGAATCCGGCCTGGTCTTCCTGGACCTTCCCGTTAACGCCCACCAGTTTACCGTCGCCATGCTGGGCTCCGCGTCGCTTTCGCCCCAGAACCTGACGGCGCTGGGCCTGGGAAGCGCTTTCGCGCGCAATTGGAAGACCTTTCCCATGATCATACCGTCCCACGTCGCGCGGCTGAGATCGGTGCTTGGCGTCGAGGGTCGCACGCTGTTCCTCTGGAGCGCCGTCGCCTTCTCCCTCAGCGCGCTTTCCTCCATCGGTTTCACGGCTTATTCCGGATACCGGCTCGGCGGCGCGTCGAACTTCTACGCCGATATCGCAGGTCACCCCGGATTTTACGACCTGATCATCAGCTGGATGAAGAACAGTACGACGATTTCCGGTTCCGAGGTGCTCTTTCTGTTCGCGGGCATGGCGATGGTCATGGGCATGACTGTCGCCCGTTACTTCTTCAGCTGGTGGCCCATATCACCTATCGGCTTCGTGGTGGCCGCGGGCGGCCCGGCCCGTAACGCCTTCTTCCCCATCCTTCTCGCCTGGCTGTTGAAAACCATCCTGATCAGGGCAGGCGGCGTGCGGCTATACCATGCAGTTCAGCCGTTAATGATCGGCATCATCGTGGGCTACGTCCTCGGCGCGTCCATTGCGATTCTGGCGAATGTGTTGTATTTTCCGGGGGCTATTCATAAAATCCATCTCTTTTAAAGCTTGTTCCGAGTCGGACCGATTCCCGTCCCATGATTTTGACAAGTACGGATCCCAGTACAGCCTATGACCGCTTCGGTCGACCAGCCCACCCCACGCGCAGCGACCCCCCGAGCCATCCTCATCGGACTTTCGCTGGCGATCGTCGTCAACATCTTCGCGCTGACGAGCAGCTACCTCCTGGGCTATGTCCACCTTACCTTCGCCCACATCGACCTCGCTCTGCTGATCCCCTTCTTCCTGGGCGTAATGGGCCCCAACATGCTGATCAAGGCAGTCCGACCGACCTGGGGACTGCGGAACCGGGAGCTGTTGTTCGTCTTCGTCCTCGGGTGGGTCGGCTTCATGGTGCCCACCTGGGGAATGTCGAACTACGTGGTCGGCGTGATGGCCACGGCGGAATACTATGCCACGCCCGAGAACCAGTGGCGCGAACTGATCTTTCCCTATCTGCCGGACTGGGTCATCATCACCAACGAACAGAACGCGAACCGGGACTATTACTTGGGACTTCCCGCCAGCGCACCGATTCCCTGGGCGGCCTGGATCATCCCCGTGTTCTGGTGGATGTCATTCTTCGGCGGACTCCTGGCCGTCGGCATCTGCTTCGTCATCCTGATGCGCAGGCAGTGGGTCGAACACGAGCGTCTTTCCTATCCCCTCGCGCAGACAGCGGTCGTCATGACGGATACGGCCGACGAAACGGATTCGGTCCTGCCGTCGATCATGCGCAACCGCATGTTCATCACCGGCGCCGTGATCACCTTCTCCATCATGCTCTGGAACACCGTGTCGTACTGGACCCAGTGGTCGTCGTTTCCCGTAGACGCAAACACCGTGATCAATCTCGAGTTAGGACACGCTTTCCCGGCGCACCCCATCCGCATGAATGTCCTCACCTTCGCGTTCTCCTACTTCATCAACGTGGACGTCCTGTTCAGCGTATGGTTCTTCCAGATCATCAACACGCTGGAACAGGGCGTACTGGCCCGGCTTGGCATCGTCGCCGATTCGGGAACCACCGTGCCGGGAGGGCTGGTCGCGGTCCAGTTCATCGGCGGAATGATCGCTTTCGCGCTCTGGGGTTTCTGGATCGCGCGGCGGCACCTGAAAACGGTATGGCGCCATGTCCTGGGACAAGACACGAACCTGCACGACGAAGACGAGTTCATCTCCTACCGGGCCGCCATGGTTACGGGCGCGTGCGGCCTGTTATACATCGTCTGGTGGCTGCACGCGGTAGGCATGTCCATCCCGGTGATCGTCGTGTTCCTCACCCTCCTGTTCCTCTTTTACTTCGCGCTGTGCCGCGTGGTGGCGGAATCCGGCCTGGTCTTCCTGGACCTGCCCATCAACGCCCACCAATTCACGGTCGCCATGTTAGGTTCCGCCTCCCTTTCACCGCAAAACCTGACAGGCCTGGGTCTTGGAAGCGCTTTCGCCCGGAACTGGAAGACCTTTACGATGATCATTCCCTCCCACGTCGCCCGGCTGCAGTCGGCAATTGGGGTATCGGGCCGCGTGTTGTTCTTCTGGTCCGCCGTGACCTTCGCCGTCAGCGCACTCACGGCCATCGGCATGACGGCCTATTCCGGCTACCGGCTCGGTGGCGCGTCGAACTACTATGCCGATGTCGCCGGTGACCCCGGGTTCTACAACCTGATCGTCACCTGGATGAATAACAGCACCACCATATCGGGTATGGAATTGTTCTTTCTGGTCGCCGGCATGGTAATGGTCATCGGCATGACGGCCGCACGTTGTTTTTTCAGCTGGTGGCCCATATCCCCCATCGGTTTCGTGGTGGCAGCCGGCGGTCCGGCCCACAACGCCTTCTTTCCCGTCTTCCTCACCTGGCTGTTGAAAACCATTCTGATCCGGATAGGCGGGGTCAGGCTTTATCAGGAAGTGCAACCGCTGATGATCGGTATCATGGTCGGCTACGTCCTGGGCGCTGCCGTTGCGATCCTGGCAGATTTTCTGTATTTCCCCGGTTCCATACACGAACTGCAGTTTTTCTAAACCGCTTTCCGCGGACGGTAGTTCGCGGTTTCCTAACCCTCGGTGCATGAAATGAGCGAACCTGTCATCAGAAAAATCACCGGCTGGGTCGACGACGGCGTCCTGTCGCGGGAGGCGGGAGACGCCCTCCGTCTATGGGTGTCCGGCGGGGATTTCGCAACGTTCAGTGCGGATATCCGGGCCTTGATCGACGCCGGGGACACCGACGAACTGGAAGACGCTTTCGGTTCCGATATCGCCTTCGGAACGGGCGGCATCCGTGGCATGATGGGGCCGGGACCGTACCGGTTCAACACCCACACCCTGGGCGTCGCCGCCCAGGGACTGGCGCAGTATATTGCCAGGGCGTACAGGGAAGGCGGCGCGAGCGGCGGTGGCCGCGCTGGGGGACGAGCCGTGGTCGTGGCGTGGGATACCCGGCGTAACTCGGAGTCGTTTGCGAAAGAAACGGCCCGGGTGCTCGCTGCCAACGACATACAGGTGAAGATCTTCGACGGCTACCGGTCCACCCCCGCCCTCTCCTTCGCTGTACGCGATCTACGGGCTGCGGCCGGCGTGATGATTAGCGCCAGCCACAATCCGCCCTGCGATAATGGATTCAAGGTATACGGTTCCGACGGCGGACAGGTGGTGGCTCCCCGGGACGAAGACATCACCCGGGAAATCCGTCGCGTCACCGAAATCAGGCGGGTCGAATACGAGGACGCCATAAGACGCGGCCTGATTCAGACCATCGGCATGGACCTGGACGACCGGTACATCGGCGTCCTCTCGGAAATGACGCTGGCCGACGCGCGGGATGTCCGTGTAGTCTATTCCCCGCTGCACGGCGTAGGCATGACTTCGGTGGCCGCTGCGCTGGAGAAACTGGGCTACGAAGACGTTCACTACGTGGATGAACAGGTTGTACCTGACGGTGGGTTCACCACGCTGGACCAGGGTATCGCCAACCCGGAAAAACCAGCGGCTTTCCGGCTCGGCATACGAAAGGCCGCGGAGACCGGCGCCGACCTCGTTTTGGCCAGCGACCCCGATGCCGACCGTATAGGATGCGCCCTTCCACTGCCGGACCGGGGCTGGGCGGCCCCGCCTGAAGATCTGGCACTCAACGGACACCAAATAGGCGTTCTCTTGTGCCACTACCTGCTCAGTCGGAAACAGGCGTTGGGGACGCTGCCAGCCAGGGGGCTGTTCTGTAAAACCCTGGTCACCTCCGACCTGGCCGCGATCATCGCCCGGTCCTACGGACTGGAGATTAAGGACGACCTGCCCGTCGGTTTCAAGCACGTCGGTGCGGCAATCGAAACCATGTCCCCCGACATGACCTTCGTTTTCGGCACCGAGGAGAGCCACGGCTACCTGGCGGACGCGAGGATCCGAGACAAGGAGGCCGCTACGGGCATCCTGCTTGCCGAGTACGCCGCCCTGGTGAAGATGGACAACCGGACCTTGCGCGACGAACTGGACTATATCTACCGCACGTACGGGTATTTCAGGGAAGCACAGCGGTCAGTCGCCCTGCCCGGTGCGGAAGGCGCCCGTAAGATCACCGACATCATGGCCTCCCTTCGCGCGGCGCCTCCGAAGCGGATAGGCGGATACGACGTATGCCGCATGGTAGACCGGCAGAACGGCCAGGCGCTGGATCTGCGTGCGGGAACAACTTCGCGGGTTGGCGGCGACCGCGTGAACATCCTGATTTTCACCTTTTCGGAGTCCGGCCACACGCGGGTCATCGTGCGTCCATCCGGCACCGAGCCCACGATCAAGTGCTACGTTTCCGCCGCATCGATCGACAAGGACGGAAACAGGCAGTTGATAGACAGCATGGCGAATGTCTTGCTCGCCGCCATGATCGATTTGTGCGGAAAGATGTAACGTAAGTAACCGTTTTGCAGTTTGATCGATGCAATTCGGTCAGACCGACAGGAAACCAACCATCCAGAAAAAAGGAAACGTACCATGCGAATCATCGACAGGGGAGTTGTCAGCCGCAGTGTGCCCGGCACCGACCGCGCCAACCTCACCTTTCCCGCCATCCTGTGCATGTCCAACGGAACGCTGATCGCCACCTGGCACAGCGGTTCGACGAAAGACTGTATCGACGAAGTGGTGGAAGTCAGCCGTTCCTCGGACCTGGGAAGGACCTGGAGCACACCCGATCGACCCTTCGAAATTCCGACCCTCCATGGCGTACGGGGAACGGTCAAGATCGTTTACCTCACGGAACTCGCGCCTGGACGGCTCATCGCCGCGTCCATGTGGATCGACCGCGAAACCTTCCCGGACGCCCCGGGACTCTTCAACCCGGAGACCGAGGGATGCGTGCCCATGTACATTCTTCTTGCGGATTCGGAGGATGGCGGAGAAACCTGGTCGTCCTGGCGCGAAGTACCCATGGCCGAGGTAATCGGACCGGCGAGCCTGACCAATCCCATCATGCAACTGGCGGACGGCACCCTCGTCATGACCATCGAAAGCAACAAGCATTACCTCGACACGTCGAAGTGGTACCAACGCGTCGTGGCCCTGCACTCCACGGACCATGGGCGGACGTGGGGTGAACCGGTGATCGTAGGGTTCGATCCGGCGGGCCGCATCTTCAACTGGGACCAGCGGGCAGCCGTGGCGCCGGACGACAAAATCGGGGCATTCGCCTGGACGTACGACACCGAAACGGAATCCTACCTGAACATTCGCCGCCGCGTCAGTTCCGACGGAGGCCAGACCTGGTCCGCCCCCGAAGACATAGGCATCACCGACCAGGCCGCGCATCCCGCGGTGCTCCCGGACGGTCGTACCGTCCTGGCCTGGGTGGACCGCTTCCAAAGCCAGTCCATAAAGGCCCGCGTGGCGCCATCCATCGACGGCGCATTCGATCAGGAAACCGAGGTGACCCTGTACACCCACCAGGCCCCGACCGACGATCCCAAGGGCGCCCTGGGATTCTCGGTGTGGACTTTCGGCCTGCCCTACGCGGAAACCCTTTCCGACGGCACCGTCCTGATCGTCTACTACGCCGGTACAGAGCCTTCCATGGATATCCATTGGGCCAGGCTGGCACCGTAGCCGAATGCCGACCTGGCTGTTCACGACCGGGGAACGGCAATTCTACGAACAGCGGGTCTACTGGGCCGACGGCAACCTCTTCACCGTGTTCGACGTCCCGCTCGTCCGGGGCAATCCCGCCACCGCCCTCACGGCTCCGAACTCCATGGTCATCAGTGCCTCCATGGCCCGTAAGTATTTCGGCGAAGACGACCCCGTGGGACGGGTGATCACCGGGGACAACCAGTTCCCGTTCGCCATCACGGCCGTCATGGAGGATCCGCCTCCATACGCGCACTATCACCCAGATTTCTACGTGTCCATTGCCACCACGTCGGACAGGGGCGATCCACACGGGTTGCTGCGCAACTGGTCGGATAGCCAGTACTATACCTACCTTCTACTGCCGTACGGCACATCCCCGGACGAGGTGAACGGATTACTGCAGAGACGTATGGGGGAACACCTTGACGCCCAGTCCCGATCGGTTGCGTTCACGAATACCTATACCCTGCAGCCCTTATTCGACATCCATCTTTATTCGCACCTGGAATACGAGATGGAGGCAAACGGCGACGTGTCGTTTATCTGGATGATGATCGCGATCGCGGTCTTCATTCTCCTGATCGCTTGCATGAACTTCACCAACCTCGCCACTGTACGCTCCATGACCCGGGCCCGGGAAATCGGCATGCGGAAATTCGCCGGCGCGACTTCGCTGCGCAGGGCGCTGGTGGTCACGCAGTTTTCAATCGCCATTCTACTGATGATCGGAACCGGGGTCGTCTATCAGCAACTCGAGTTCATGCGGAACAAGTACCTGGGATTCGAAACGGAACACATCGTGATTATGCCTGATCTCCAGGGCATGAACTTCGAAATGATCATGGGTCGATTCCCCGAGCATTCCGGGGTGGTGAGCGTAACCGGGGCGACCTACGTGCCTGGACGTCCCGCCGGACGGGGTAAACTACCGATCTTTCCGGTCCGAAGCGTCGATCAGCCCGATGCGCAACCCGTCGCGATGCAGATGCTGCAGACTACGGGTGGATACGTGCGAACGCTTGGCCTTGAATTGCTGGCAGGCCGCGACGTTTCCTTCGGAAGGGACTTTAAACAGGTTGAACAACCGGACGGAAGTACGACTTACACGTCGGATAGCTGTCTTCTCAACGAGGAGGCGGCCGGCCGCCTGGGATGGGCATCACCGGAGGATGCGCTGGACCGGTTCGTCCGCGTGGCGGATCAACAGATGAGAGTCGTTGGCGTGGTCCGCGATTTTCATCTCAGGACATTGCACGACCAGATAGAGCCGTTGTTTATCACCTTTGGCGGCACCGGTGTTTTCGCCATACGGTTCGTTCCTGGCGATCCCGCGGAAACCCTGCGGGAACTGGAAGCGACATGGGAGGAATCAACTCCGGACATCCCCTTCATTTACTCGTTTCTTGATGAAGATGTGGAGCGGCTTTACCGTACGGATCAACTGTTGGGGCGGCTCGTCACCATGTTCGCCGGACTGGCGGTCTCCACGGCCTGTATGGGGCTGTTCGGGCTGGCGGTCTTCACCGCACGGCAGCGAACCAGGGAGATCGGCGTCCGCAAGGTACTGGGCGCATCCGTACGTCAACTTGTCACGTTGCTTTCCCGGGAATACACCATTCTTGTGGTCATCGCCAATGTCATCGCCTGGCCCGTGGCCTATTTCGTTATGCAACGGTGGCTCCAGGAGTATGCGTATCACGCCGAGATTTCGTTGCTGCTGTTCCCCGCCGCTGGCCTGCTCGGACTGTTCATCGCCTGGATAACGGTCAGTTCCCAGACGTTTCAGGCTGCCGTAATGAACCCGGTGGACTCGCTGCGCAGCGATCAATAGGTCACCGGAAGGGCAGTCCCGCACGCGTAATCGACACGCCATCAGAAGAGCAGTTTTACGCCTGCAGCGATGTATTCCGGGGTGTCGCTCGGATGGAATCGGAAGCGCAGGCGACCTTCCCGGTCCACCAGGAACAGGGTGGCGGTATGGGCCACCAGGTAGTGACCCGCCTCGTTGGCGTCCTGTAGCTTGTACAGCACGCCATACCTTTCAGCGACCTGGTCAATCTCCTCCCGCGATCCGGTGAGGCCCAGGACGTCCACGGACGAGAAGTATGCCAGGTACTCCCTGAGCTGCTTCGGCGTATCGCGCGAGGGGTCTACCGTGATGTACAGCGTGCGCACGTTCTGGCCGGGCTCGAGATTGAGCACGTCGTAGACGGCCGCCAGCCGGGAGAGCGTGAGCGGACAGGCGTCCGGACAGTAGGTATATCCGAAGAAGATCAGGAAGGCATCCCCACGGTGCTGCGCCAGGTCGAACCGGCCCTCGTCGTGATCGGTCAGCATGAAATCGCCGCCGAACCGCTCGCCGTAGTCCAGGAGTTCGGGGATATCGATCTGCGACTGTGGCGGCGGTGGTGTATCGGTACGGCAGCCGGGGAAGAACAGCAGTGCCGCGGCAAGCATGGTGACCGCGCAAAAGTCGAACCATGGTTTTTTCATCATGAACATGGGTTGTTCAAACAGGAGATCCGCTCTCATATCGCAACCGCCTATGGATTGTCCTTCAACACCTCGGCCGTTACGGTCCGGGTTGCCTGGTCGGCAAAGCGCAGGACAAGGGTAACCGAATCACCTTCCGCCAGCGCTTCCTGCACGCCGAACATCATGATGTGGTTTCCACCGGGCTGCAATGCCGCCTCGTCCCGCGGAGGTATTTCGAGGCGTTCGATCCTTTCCATCTCCATCATATCGTCCACATACCGCATGGTATGCAATTCCGTGTACTCCGCAGCGGGTGTTTCGACAGACAGCAACTCATGGACCCGGTCCGACCGGTTTTCGATGACCAGGTAGGCCGCCGTAACGTCGCGGGACGGCGGCGTGGCCCTGACCCAGGCACCCGTGATTTCCAGGTCGTCCACCGGTTGGCAACCGGACGAGGCGATCAACAGGAGTATCCAGATCAGTCGTACATGCATACGGGTGGTCGAATGGGGCATCCCGCGTCCTAGGGTTCGGTGTTCGGCTTGTCGGATGACGGCTGAAGCGAAGCAACGTACATGGCGATCTTGAATCGTTCCTCGTCCTTCATGTGGGTGAAGGGCAGCATGGACCGGTTGTCGGGAATACCCTCTTTCAACGTGCCGGCGATCGTGACTACGTCACGGCCGATGCGATAGGCTCCGGGGTCCCTGAAATCGCGCGGTGGGGGTTTCAGCGTATAGGCGATCGGTCCGTCGCCATGACCTTCCATGCCATGACACACGGTGCATCCGTATCGGGTGTACAACGCATTCCCTTCCCGCACGAACTTATCCGGAATCTCGTGGAAGCCGATCGTCCCCGGCGTGATCGTACCCTTGATCAACTGGGCCATGAACACCCGGGCCACGGCCTCCTTGTCGTTAGGATCCACGTCGGAATCGGTACCGCCGCAACCTGCCACCGCGACCGCAAGGACACCTGTGGCGACGACTCCAAGGTACAGCCGGGCAATTTTAAAAAGTGCTGCTTTCGGCGCACCGATTATATCTGCGACGTGCACTGCGAAACCCTCCAGGTGTCCAAGGTGCAAATCCTGAAATTACGGATTTTCGCCCCTGAAGGCGAGGTTTTTCTCCCGCTGTAAAAACCCTGTTGAGCGGGAAGAGGATTGGTGTTACCTTGACGGACCAACCACATAATCACAGACGGTTTCCAGGCCTATCCCTACCCCGAGCAACCCACGGAGGCAATTCATGTACATCGGAACGCAGACCCGGTGCCGTAACGACACGGACATCGAGGTCCTGGCCCAGCTTGGCGTGTTCAACGTGGACCAGACACCGGCCGAACCCTGGGCCGAGTGGACGGTCGATCTGCTGAAGGCTCAGCGTGAGCGGTTTGATCGCTACGGCATCAATCTCGAAATGATCCACATTCCCCTCGGATCCGCCAGCGCCTTCGATAACAAAGCCGGCGCCATATTCCTGGGGCCGAGTGATGCGCGGGACCGTGCGCTGGAACGCATGTGCGAAACGGTTCGCATGGCCGCCGAGGCCGGGATACGGGGACTGAACTATAACATCACGCTGCTGGGGCACCTGCGGACCGGAGCCCGTTTCGGTCGGGGCGGAGCCCGCCTCTCTTCTTTCGAATACGACAAGCTCGACCAGTCGCGGCCCGAATTCGAAGGCGGTCCGGCCGATGAAGACGAGATGTGGGAGCGCATCGATCACTGGCTCAAGACGATCATTCCCGTGGCCGAGGAATACAGGATCCAGATGGCCTGCCACCCGTCAGACCCCGGCATCGGGTTCGGCAGGACGTACCGCGGCGTGGCCCGTCCCCTGGGCATGGCGGAGGGATTCAAGAAGTTCATCGACCTGTACGACAGTCCCTATAACGGACTGAATTTCTGCCAGGGATGCATGTCGGAGAGCCTGGAAAACCCGTCGACGGAGATATACGACGTAATCCGATATTTCGGTAGTCGGAAGAAGATCTTCAACGTCCACTTCAGGAACATCAAAGGCCGGCTGAACAGTTTCGTGGAGGTGTTCCCGGACGAGGGCGACATCGACATGCTGAAGGCGATGCGCACCTACAGGGAGGTCGGATACGAGTACATGATAATGCCCGATCACGTACCCGGTATTTCGGGGCAAGAGGCTGGCCAGGTGGGATTCGCCTACGCCTACGGGTACATCCATGCGGCGATCCAGGCGGCCGACGCGGCGGACTGATGGCCGGATGATCGTAGAGACTGCTAAAGCGCTTCCATACCAGCTAACTTTCGTCGGACGGCTTCAAGTAGCGTCTCCACACGTCGAAGGGTTGCATTTCGATTAATTGGAGTTGAGCCGCGGTCGCTGGCGCTGTATCGGAATTGAACCGCAAACGCAGTAAATTCCAACAAGTCATCAAAAAACGTCGCCTCTTCATCGCGCGCTTTCAGCATCTCGACCAGCCGTGACAGATCGTGGGTCGCCGGATAGGTTTCTCCCAATGACGCGAGCCAGGCCTTAAGTAGTTTTTCCACGGCCTGCTGTACGTGAAAACCAAAATCTCATCCGCGAAGATTTCTGAATCTTCCATGCCTCGAATTGCGGAAGCATCCCTGTCCGCCGCCTGAATCAACGCGCTTGCCTGTTTAAGGTCTTTCATAGAGTACCCTGCCTTCACGCAACGCACGTGCCAGAACATGATTCAGGGAGTTACGCCAGTACTCCGCTTCGTCCCGGCTGTAGACGAGAATATCCTTGGAAACGTCAAATCCTGCCAAGGCACGCCACAAGCGGGTTGCTTCCTTCCGTCTATCCCTGCTATCTCCGAATGGCAAGGTTTCAACCACGACGAAATCCACGTCGGAGTCTGGTGTCGCCTCGCCACGGGCATGCGAACCGAAAAGGATTACCTGCTCCGGGTCTACTTCCTCTACTATAGCTTTTACCATCTGGCGCAGAGCTATCTCATCTACCGGTTTCACGAACCAAACTCCTCAATTCGTGGCCTCACTAACAAGGATTCCCTGCTGATTCACGACAGAACCCTCAGCCCTTCGTCTTCGATCGGTACCAGGGGCGTGAAGTCCCGGTTGTTCTGGTACCAGGGCCTTACCTCGCGCGTGCAGGCGTTTCCGACGGCGTTGTAGATGAGGTAGAAGATTGCCCGGCGCCAGGGCGAGACGTTGTCGGCCGATCCGTGGACGATGTTGCTGTGGATCAGGGCGACCGAGCCCGCCGGACCGATCAGGGCTTCGATGCCATTCTCATCGGCCAGTCGCTGCAGCGTTGGCCGGTCGATGTGGAACAGGTCGTAACCCCTCCCCCTTGCATCGGGGTGCAGTTCCGAATCCAGCAGGCCCCACCGGTGGGACCCCGGTATGATCAGGAGCGGCGAGGTGACCGGCGTGCAGTCGTCGATGAACACCGACGCCATGATGCAATTCGGCGCGGGCATGCCGTCGACCTTGTACCACGACGGATAATCCTGGTGCCAGGTCCACGACGCCCCGCTCCCGAAGCCCTGCTTGGGATTCATCCGGGTCTGGTGGAGATAGACCTCGTCTCCCAGCAACTGGCGGACCGGGTCCATCAGGCGGGGAAGCGAGGCGAGACGGCGGAAAGGCTCGGAGTATGTATGGGCCCCGAAGGCCAGGCGGGCGGCCGTGGGGTCGTCCTTCTCCCGCACCACCTCGGGCCCCTGGCGGCTCAACACGTCCGGCACCGCTTCCTTGAGGGTTTTCACTTCTTTTTCGTCGAGAAGACCGGGAAAAAACAGGTAGCCCGTTTCCTGGAACGCGGCGGTCTGTTCGTCGTTAAGTGTCATATCGTTCCTCGGTGAATCCTACCGTGATCGCTCGTTCTTGATCCTCTCCACGCGCTCCATCATCTGGTCCTTCAACGAAGCGGGAAGCTGCGTATTGCCATATACATACGACAGGGGTTCGAGGCGCGCGCCGTCCGCGTTGGCCACGGCGTAACTTCCCCTGCCCGGGAGCACTTCCAAGTATTCGTCCGGGTACTGGTACATGGTCGCGCCACCGAACCGGCCGTCCTTGGCCACGGCGTAGAAATTCAGGCTGAACAAGGGGCGTCCTTTGCCGTCCAGCAGCCGGTCCTCCGTCATGGCCACGGCCCGTTCGAGCGCGGCAAGGCAGGCTTCCTGGGGTGATTTCCCGCCCCGCATGAACTCCACGATCAGAAAGGCGCCACATACCTTGATGTTCGCCTCTCCCCGGCCCGTGGAACCGGCGGCGCCTATGTCGTTATCGGTGTACTGTCCCGTACCGATGATGGGACTGTCGCCCACTCTGCCCGGTATCTTCCAGGACAGGCCGCTCGTGGTCGTAACGCTGCTAATGTTTCCCGACGAGTCCACGCCGCACATGTTAATCGTACCGCTCGGCCTTTCGATCATCACGTCGTCCTCGTGGTCGAGCCAGTCGTCGTCCGGGTTGAGCTGGGACTTCCAGCGCAGCCAGTCCTGGCGACTTTCTTCGGTGAGCAGGTTCTGTTCCTTGAATCCCAGGTCGAGGGCGAAACGTTTCGCGTCAGGACCGACCATCATGATGTGATCGGTGTAGTCCATGATCGCCTTTGCCACCAGCGACGGCGTGGCGATGCCTTCCAGTGAGGCTACCGAGCCCGCCCGCCTCGTGGGTCCGTGCATAACAGAGGCGTCCAGCGTCACTACGCCGTCCGCGTTAGGCCGGCCTCCGTACCCCACGGACTGGTCATTGGGGTCCAGCTCCTGTATGTTCACCCCGGCGATGACCGCGTCGAGGGGATCGGCCTGGCCATTGGTCATCATCTCGTAGGCCTTGGCGACGCCGCGAATGCCGTTACGCGACGCTACCACCGTGGGCGGCGCGGGTGCGGAAGCCTGGCTTTGGGGAACGGAGTCGGCGTGGGCCCTGGAAGACGCGGCGAGGCCGGTCAGCGCGAGGGCCGATGTTTCCAGGAAAGCGCGGCGGGTAACGGGCATGGATAGCCTCTTTGGGTTAGGGTTATTCTGGACAAACCGGCAAGGAATACCGGATAGGACTTGCTCCCGATCACTTTTGTTCTTCAGTCGGAGAAGCGGAATATATGACCAGCAACAGTTCAGAGTCGTCAATTAGGCGATATATAGGCTTCTTGCCCGATAGCTTCTCACTCTCGCCTAAGATGATCGGGACACCATCGCCACGTTTTTCCATGTAGAAACTCCGCTCACCGCTACCGGGAGAATCTGCCACGGGAGTCTCAGCAAGCAGACTCGTGATCAACTCATTTCGAGTAGCCTGACGCAATGCCAGACTATCAATTGTTACCGTGTTCGGTAAAGTGCCAGGCGAAAAGATCTCCAGTCTGTCATCAAACATGAAGAACCGGATTTTCGAAGTAGAAATCGAATAATCACGGTGTGCCACCGCATTTACTATTGCCTCGAAGACGGCTCTTTCGCTGAACTGTGGGATCTCGATCCGATGTGGTACTTTTTGAGCTGATACCGTCTGGTTTTTTTTGAGGAATTTCATTGCCTGTTCAATCTGCTGAAATAGTGGTCCAAGGAACTTGTTTGCATCTATCTGGTAGTTGGTATCCTGCTCTACACCGCGATAACGTACTGCTTCGATATACGCGTTGGGTAAGAACCGTGCAGGTTCTTCACAGCAAAAAAGCACACCGGCGACGGAAGCTCTAATAGATCCCGTTTCCTCCGTCGAAAGTAGCCCCCGTTTAAGTAGTACAACGTCATCGGGTTCGTCAGACCGGGTAGTAAAGTTGGTCCAAAGGTCTTGAGACAGATCATCGATACCCGAGTTCGGAACCGGTAGCTCCTCGAATCGAATCAAACGAGCCTGACTGCGATGCTGAAACAGTCTGGCGAGATACTCCGGTGGCATTTTACGGCTTGAACTTCCCTGCCGAAAGTAGTAGCCACCCGGACTCTCGTGTACAGACAAACTGCGCGGTATTTCTACCAAGAGCACGGGGCGCATTTCTCCCGTGACATCAGGAAGTTGCATGCGGAATGAACGAAACGGCAGCGGTGGTATTATGCTATCATTGCACACTTCGAAAACGTAGCGTTCGACTGTGTCCAAGGAACCTACGGGAATTCCTACGACGTCTCGCGTTTTGTCGTCAACCCCAAGAACTACAGCTCCATCATGCGTATTTCCGATGGCCGCCAACTCGTCGGCCAGATCGTCACGACAGGGACAAGAAACACGATTTCCTCTAAATCGGATTTCTTTGAATTCCAACGATGTATCTTCGCCAAGGCGAATCCGTTGCAGCAGTTCTTCAGGGCTGTTAGTCATTTCGTCCTTCCAACAGGATGCGACGATATCGATCTTCAAACGCTTTACGCCCGCCTTCCATTATATCGCAGATAGTATCTCTTACTCGTTGCTTCTGCAGACTACCTTCGCACTCTATCTGCGTTTCTCCACCACGTGCAGCGAGTGCCACTACGAGTTCAGCATCGCCATTGACTACAATGTTTGCGTTGTGCGTAACCACGATAACCTGTCGAGATCTTTTAACCTCCCGCAATTGTGTTACGATCAAATCGTATATCAAGTGATTGTCAAGATCGTCTTCCGGTTGGTCGAGAATCAACGGTTCCTCACCGTAGGAAAGTAGAAATGCGAGCAGTGCCGCCGTTTTCTGGCCTGGGGAACCTTCCTGGATGGATTGGAAGTTTTGTCCATCACCATCCGCACTGTATTGTACATGTAGAGAATCATCCGGAAACCACAGATCGAGACGATCAAAAACCTCGGGAGGTAGCCTGCTGAGGTGAGTTGCGAATCGTTGATCTGCTAGGGTTGTCCTGCTGTATTCACCTGAAGCAATCATTCTGATGTAAGTTTTTATTCTTTCAAGGTTTCTTTCGAAGGCTATGGTGCTATCAGTATCGTAAAGTTCGCCAAGTAGTCCTCCACCATCCGGCATGCCAATATCATTCCCAAAACTACTGTCTTCCTTCTGTATCAACTGCCGTAACTGTTCCTCGACTGTCTCCCGGGCGCCATACGAAACCATCCGTATTCGAACGTACTGATTGTCTTTTAGGACACGGTCTAGAAAGGATTTACGAGAAGCGGTCAGATTCCGACGGATTTCCTGTAGTCGCTTTAAAATTTCTTGGGATTGGTCCATCAGATTAATGATTTGCCCTTTGTCTTCATCCAGTAACTTTAGCCGCTGTTCAATCACTTGCCTCAGCTGTACGAGTTCACCGTAAGTTGCTGGGTCACCAGCTCCTTCTTTTTCCAAGTTTTCCCTCAACTGCTGATAGGCATTCGCGGCCGCTTCGACACTTTGGCTCCACGACGATGCTTTACACTCTTCTCGCCATTTGGCTAGAATCTCATCCGCTCGAAATGCGAGAGATTCTACCGATGCACGAATTTCGGTCAACTGCTCATGCACCTTATCTGCTAGTTCGTGTATGTCTGAATCTGATGATTCATCTGGGTTGGATGTCGTTATGTCTAATTGGTCAGGCACGATTTCCGCAGCGATTACTTTTAACCGTTCTCCCACATCTTTCCAGTCTTCCTCCCACGCCGTTACATCTCGCTTCTGGCGCGAACGTACTTGAAAGGTCTTAAGGATTTCGGCGTGTCCCGACTGCTCAAATATCTCCAGTTTCCGTGTCACATCGTCTAATTCACCTAAAAAGCGCTGCTCTTCGCCAAGACCAGCCTCGATTTCTCTTGCCTTGGCGCGGAGCGTAAGAAAACGTGTTTCCTCTAGCTTTCGTTCTTCAGACCTAGCACGAAACTCAACCTCAGGTGCTTCGTCGATGATTTTTAGCAAAGCGTCGGGAGATTTGGCTAAATGAAATACTTGCTTCTGGCTGTACATCCGAACCGGAAATCGCTGACTGACTTCACCTTCAGCCAACTCCCAATCTGAATCTACTTCACGTTCTATTGGGTTGAGTCCACCGGATGGATTCCACTGAACGCGAAATCGTTCTTCATCTTTCAGGCAGATCACCCTTATGGTGGCGTTATTGGTAAGCAACCCAACATCATTTCTATCAGTGTAGATTTGATTGTATTGCTCGAATTCCGCTCGTAACGCGTCACCACGCAATTCGTCATTTCGTCGGAGTGCAATACGTAGGAACTCTACTGCGGAAGACTTCCCTGTACCTCGACCACCTATTATTGCGTTAAACCATGGGTTGAAGCCGATAAAGAAGGACTCTCGCCGACCCATATAACGCGCTTGGGAAACCTCAATGGATTCCAAAATTAGAGGCGAATGCTTGTTTGGGTCTTCGACATTCTCGTCGGACCGACGTACAGAGAGGGCGCCATCCAACAGAGCCAACCGCAATCCCTCGATACAGGGCGATCCCATTTTTACCCAAGTAAAATCACTGCCGGGATACCTATCGTCAGAATCACCGGATGGATGGTGTGCGTCAGAACCGAGGATCTCGGTCCAATACAAGTTCTTGTCGACATAAAGCTGTGGTTTTACAAATGCCGGATCCACTAATTCCATTGCAAAGATATCACTGCAGTTCAGTATTTGTTCCAATGTCGTTC
Source organism: bacterium (assembly GCA_965225915.1). Taxonomy (GTDB): domain Bacteria; phylum JAAXHH01; class JAAXHH01; order JAAXHH01; family JAAXHH01; genus JAAXHH01. The sequence goes on along the minus strand of OZ245326.1, from coordinate 1,806,462 downwards.
CATGTAGCTCTTCAAAAACTCCGTTGCGTCGATCCACGTGAGCAGGAACCGCAATGCCGTTGGCGGCAGTAATAGCCTCAACTACTTCGACAAACGATTTAGTTGTTTCTCGATCGCTAGTTCCTATTGCTTCAGGGGGAAATCCTGCGGCTCTGAGGAGATAGTTAATATCTTCGGTAGTCTTCTCACATCCCAGAATAGCAAGGAGATGGATGCGTCCATGGACCGAGATTTCTACGCCTGGAAACACAAATAGTGGTCTGTATCCCTCCGGCCTTTCCAAATCAAGATCGTCGAGTTCCGCTCTTACTCGTTCAATCCACGCGCCTGAGTTATGGTCCGTGATTGCGACACAGTCGACGCCAGCCTTCATATGACTTATAAGCCAGTCCCTAGGCGATATCTCCTTTAGGCTATTCTGATCCGGTCCTTTCCCGTAGTCATGGGATGCCGGAGTGTGTGTATGGAAATCACATTTCCACCACCGCGCACCGTTCCAGTCACTCATGAAACTTCTCCGTCAACGTGATCATGTGTTCGATTCAAGCAGGTAAACCTTAAGTTTAGCGTATTTCAAAATGGATTTCTATCTATTCTGTTGTATTTACGTTCGCTTATTAAACCCCAAATATACCAGAATGTCGTACTAAGTTCAACTTTTTGGTTAGACAACAGAATAAGACTGTAAAAAGTATCGTAGTTTCTTATACAACCCTATCTAACTTAGTTTATGCCCCTCACCCTGTTGAACACTTCGTACAGCATGACACCCGCGGCCACGGCCAGGTTCAACGAATCGGCGCGTCCGACCATGGGTATACGCACGACGGTGTCGCAGGCGTCATGGTGTGCTTCGGACAATCCGTGTTGTTCGCCGCCCAGGCAGAGCAGGACGGGCGTAGTGTAGTCGGCATTCCGGTAGTCGGTCGACGCGGCGTCCGATCCGCCGATCATGGGTACATTGAATTGGCGCTTCCACTGGATCAGCGCTTCGAGCGAAGTGCGGACGATATGCTGCGAGAATACGGACCCCATGCTGCCCCGGACGGCCGCGGGGTCGTAGGGGTCTGCCGTGTCGCCCAGCAGGATGATCCCCGCCGCGCCCACGGCGTCGCCCGTGCGCATGATCGTACCCAGGTTGCCCGGGCTTCTCACGTCCTCGAGAACCACCCAACCGAGCTTCTCGTCCGGGTTCACCTTTTCCAGTGCCGTCCACTTCTGCCGAACGACGGCTCCGATACCCTGCGGTCCATCCTTCCTTGACAATGTTTGAAAAACGGCGGCGCTTACGTTCAGGATTTCGACCCCGTCCTCTTCGGCCTGGCGTACCAAGTCTCTGGCGAAATCGCTGCGAAGCAGTTCCGGCGCTACGACGAGGGTTTCGATCTCCGCACGGGTCTGAACGGCCTCGACTGCTAGGCGTATCCCTTCCGCGCAAAACAGTCCGGTCTCCTGGCGTTTCCTGCGCTGTGACAGGGCGCGAATGCCCTTGATACGGGGATTCTGTGAACTGGTCAGTATCATGGATTACAACCGTATGCGAGGAGCAGGGCAGCGTCAAGTTTTACTTCAGGAACCCCGGAGACTCTTCACCTATGGCCCGGACATTACCCTTGACATCGACTTTCAAACCGCTATACCATTTCCCTTCACCGGTCGTCCCCGATGACCGACGTGCGTGATATTCAAAACGCGCCGGCCCGAAAGGCTTACCCATGTCGGTCACCCGTCCAGAAACAGCCCGGGAAGGACGCCACGTCTCCATGCCAAGGGAGATGGTCACCCCGCGCGCCGTGGCTGTCGGCATGGCCTGCTCGCTGATCCTGGGGATCGCGGACCCCTACTCCAACATGATCATCCAGGGATCGTACCTGGGCAGCAACTTCACGCCCATCGGCGTAGTCTTTCTCTTTGCCGTGCTCGTCGGAATCGTAAACACGCTCCTTCGGACGTGGTCTCCGTCGCACGCGCTCACGCAGGGCGAGCTGGCCGTCGTCTATATCATGTCGCTCATCGCGTCGGCCATTCCTTCTTACGGACTGACCGAGGTCCTGCTTCCGGCCATGGCTTCCATGTACTACGCCACGCCGGAAAACCGCTGGCTCGACAACGTAGGTCCCCATGTCGAACCCTGGCTGATGCCCCAGGACCCCGAGGCCGTCCGGTCGTTCTTCGAAGGCCTGCCCAGGGGCGGGGCGATCCCGTGGGGCGAATGGGCCGTTCCGCTCGCCGCCTGGCTCAGCTTCGTCCTGGTGCTGTACTTCGTGGTGTTCTGCATCACCGTCATCCTGCGCAAGCAGTGGGTGGAACGGGAACGCCTCATCTTCCCCCTGGTCAAGTTGCCGGCCGAGATGATCGACCCGGGCGAGGACGGATCACTATCGCGCCTGGCGCCGTTCTTCCGGAACCGGATGATGTGGGCGGGATTCGCCATACCCTTCCTGATCAACGCGTGGAACAGCATACACAACTATATCTACTTCTTCCCCACCATCTACTTCCAGGAATCCATCGGCCTCTTCAACAACCAGCTTGTCCTGCCCATCAACCTGTCTTTCCCGCTGCTGGGATTCGCTTATCTCCTCAGCCTCGAGATTTCCTTCAGCCTCTGGCTCTTTTTTCTCATCGGGCGGTTTCAGAACCTGGCCAACGCCACCTTCGGCGTTGACCTGGCGGGCAGTACGACCCTGCCGGGTGAGTACCAGATGTTCGGGGCGCTGCTGGTCCTGGCCCTGTTCAGCCTCTGGCTGGCCCGGGGGCATATCAGGGAGATCCTGGGCGGGGTATTCAAGGGGGGTAGCAAGGACGATGCCAATGAATGTCTTTCCTACCGGTTCGCCGTGATCGGCGGAGGACTGGGCATGCTGTTCCTGCTCGGATGGCTTTGGATGATTGGCCTCTCGCCCTGGCTGGCGGTCATACTGCTGATCCTGGTGCTGGCGGTTTATATCGGTTTCGCGCGGATCGTGGCGGAAGGCGGCTTGATTTTCGCGGAAACGTTCAATCCCCAGGAGTTCATGATCCACGGATTCACGGGACCCTTTCTCGGCGCGCGGAACCTGGTGGCAATCGGGTTGACCCGGTTCTGGTTCACCCACACGCGCACGCTGATCATGCCGTCCATGGTCAATGGTCTGAAACTGGCCGACACGGCGAGGATCCGGAACCAGCGTTGGCTGACAGCGGCCATCGGCCTGGCCATTCTGAGCAGCCTGGCCGGCTCGATCTATACCGTCATGTACCTGGCCTACGAATACGGGGGCATCAACCTCAACTGGCATTTCTTCGGTGAACTTCAGCAGAACCGGTTCAGCTATTACGCGACCACCATAACATCCACCTCCGAACCCTCCGGACGGTGGTTCTTCTTCGGACTGGGCGCCGCCATCATGTGGGCGATGATGTTCCTGCGGCAGAAGTTCATCTGGTGGCCCCTCCATTTCATCGGGTTTCCCGTGGGTGCGTCCGCCCCGCTCCTCACCGCGTGGTTCTCCATTTTCCTGGCCTGGATGCTCAAAGGACTCATCCTCAAGTACGGCGGAATCGACATCTATCGCAAGATGCTGCCCTTCTTCCTGGGATTGATCCTCGGCGAGTTCGTCAGCGCGGGTTTCTGGGTCATCATAGATGGATTGACGGGTATTACTGGACACATCATATTCAACTGAAAACGATGAGTACCGGCCACAGGGACACGTCATCGCCTCGCTTCCATGGAATACATCATGAACGGCGCCTGTAAACAGTCCGTAATCTGGACCAGCGGCACGGATGGATACCATACCTGCCGCATTCCCGCGATCGTCGTAACGACCGTGGGAACGGTACTCGCTTTCTGCGAAGGCCGGAGGAACAGCAGGAACGACACCGGCGATATCGATATGCTGGTGAAGCGCAGCGAGGACGGAGGCCGAACCTGGTCGGACCAGGAGGTGGTATGGAGGGACGCCGGAAACACCTGCGGCAATCCCTGCCCGGTGGTCGACGGCGAGACCGGGACCGTATGGCTGTTGATGACCCACAACCTCGGTATCGACCACGAATCCATGATCATCGATGAAACGAGCCAGGGTTCGCGGACCGTATGGGTCACGGCCAGCGAGGACGAAGGCCTCACGTGGCGAGACCCCCTGGAAATCACCGCCACCGCCAAACGTGCGGACTGGACATGGTACGCCACCGGTCCGGGCAACGGCATTCAGCTCTCCTCGGGCAGGCTACTGATTCCCTGCGACCATATCGAGGCCGGCACCAAACGCTACTATTCCCATGTCATCTACAGCGACGACCACGGGGAAACCTGGAAGATGGGCGGCATTACGTCCCGGGACCAGGTTAATGAATGCTGCGTCGCCGAGCTCGAAAACGGCGACGTATTGCTCAACACACGCAACTACGACCGGGATTCGCGCACCCGGCAGATCACCATCAGCGACGACGGGGGGATGACCTGGCGGGACCAGCGACACGACGAGGAGTTGATCGAACCTATCTGCCAGGCCGCCCTCGTCCGGTACCCCGGTCAAGGCGACCGCCTGTTGTTCTCAAATCCGGCCAGCCGGGACAGTCGGTGCAACCTTACCGTGCGCCTTTCCGATAGTGCCGGAGGATCCTGGCCCCACGGACGGGTGCTGCATCCCGGACCGGCCGCCTATTCGTCCCTGGCCGTGCTTTCAGACGGGACCGTTGCATGCCTGTACGAACGCGGGGAAGAGCACTCCTACGAAACGATCACGCTGGCCCGGTTCGATCTCGACTGGCTGTCGGCCGGGTGAAGGACGGGCAGGCGCGTTCCGGTCAGACGGCCGCCCCCCTAAGTAACCGTATCACGTGTGAACTGACGCGGGTAACCGGAGACAACCTATGAAAGGCATCATACTGGCGGGCGGACACGGTATGCGTCTGTACCCGCAAACTCTGGCCATATCGAAACAGATCATCCCTATCTTCGACAAGCCGATGATCTATTACCCGCTGTCCGTGCTCATGATGGCGAACATACGGGAAATCCTGGTCATTTCTTCACCTGATCACATCGACCTGTACCGCAGGCTGTTCGGCGACGGCAGCGCGCTGGGCCTGCGCTTCGAGTATGCCGTGCAACCCGCGCCCAGGGGCGTGGCGCAGGCCTTTCTGATCGGTGAATCATTTATCGGAGATGATCCCTGCGCCCTGATATTCGGCGACAACTTCTTCTACGGAAGCAGCCTGTCCGAGATGGTCGAAAGAGCCTCGCGGCACGATGACGGTGGATTGGTCTTCGCCTGTTACGTCAATGAGCCCGAACGGTACGGCGTGGTCGAATTCGACGAGCATCAACTTGCCGTCGGCATCGAGGAAAAGCCCCGGCATCCCCGGTCCAACTATGCCGTCACAGGACTGTACTTCTATGACAGCGAGGTCGTGTCCATAGCGAAAACACTACGCCCATCGGGTCGCGGTGAACTGGAGATCACCGATGTGAACAACATTTATCTCCGGAAGGGCAAACTGAGGGTGGAGCGATTCGACGAAGGCATCGTCTGGATGGATACCGGTACACCGGAGAGCCTGCTGGAGGCGAGCAATTTCGTCCAGGCCATCGAACACCGGCAGGGGCTGAAGATCGGCTGTGTCGAGGAAATCGCCTACCGGAAGGAGTTCATCGACCGAGAACAGGTGCTGAAGGCCGCCGGATACGCCGAGAACAACGCTTACTGCGCGTACTTGCGCCGGCTCATCGATTGATCCACCCGGCACCTGGTCTAATGACCATCCTGCCAATAGTAACTCGCTAAGCAAGCGGCATCGATCAAACGGAAGCAGGTCCCGGACGGCTTGGCTGACGCTTCAGCCTGACCTCAGTCAGGTCCGCGCCATCGAGCAGGGCGCTACGCATTTCCGTTTCGTACATGTGGGCATGGGACAGGTTTGCGTTTCTCAGGTCCACTCCGGTCAGATCCACCTCGCCGAACAGGCACCAGGTCATATCCGCGCCTTCGAAACTCGCGGCCGCGGCGAAGGGATCGTCGGACTGGAAGTTCGGTACGCCGATTCGGGCCGCGCGCAGGTCGGCTTTTCGAAAACTGGCTCCCGCGGCGGTCGCGCCGTTGAGAAAGGCGCCGACCATATGGGCGCCGTCGAACCTGGCCCCCACGATGTGGGCCCCGATGAGCACTGCCCGGGCCATTTTCGCGCCTGAGAAATCCGCGTCATTCATCCTGGCGTCGCGAAACTCCGATTCGGTCAGGTCCGCACCGCGGAAATTCGTTCCCTCCAGGTTGGCGTCCCTGAAGTCGACGCTGGGCAGGTCCACTTCCGACAGGTCCACGCCGCCCAGGTCGACACCCGAAAGATCGCCCGAATCCGCCGCTCAGGGCAAGCGCTTGTTCCCTGGTTAATTTAGCCATGATCGTTCCTTTGCCAGATTGTACGTTCATTCATTTTGTGCGTGCCGCCGACCGCGACGGACAGCGGACGCGGATTGTCCCCACTACGTTACCACTACCACTACCGGCCGTCTGCCACGGCTACCGGACGTGGTTCTTTAACGTACCTATGCCGGCTACGTAGGTCTCCATGTAGTCGCCGGCCTTGAGTAGGATCTTCGGATCGCGGAAAACGCCCACGCCGGCCGGTGTGCCCGTCGATATCACGTCGCCCGGGAAGAGGGTCATGGCATGGGAGATACGCGACACCAGCGTGGGGACGTTGAAGATGAGATTGTCCGTATTGCTGTCCTGCAACACCTCGCCGTTGAGGGTCAGCTTCACGGCGAGCGCGTTCGGGTCGGGGATCTCGTCCTTCGTGACCAGCCAGGGACCCATGGGACAGAAGGTATCGTAGCTCTTGCCCTGGTGAAACTGCTGCTGCCGAAACTGTATGTCGCGGGCACTGACGTCGTTGGCCACAGTGTACCCGGCGATGTAATCGTAGGCGTCCTCTTCGGACACGGACGTGGCGTTCCTTCCGATCACCACGGCGAGTTCCACTTCGTAGTCAACCTGTTCGCTCTCGGCCGGGAGTACCACGTCGTCGTAGGGACCGACGACGGAAGAGGTGGCCTTGGAGAACAGCAGCGGGTGTTCGGGGAGCGGCGTGTTCTGTTCCGTCGCGTGATCCAGGTAATTCAGTCCGACGCAGACGATCTTGGACGGCCGGTGGATCGGTGACGCCAGCCGGGCACCTTCGAGGGCCGCTCGCGTCCCGGCCCCGCTTTCCACCGCGCGGGAAACCGCTCCGAGGGCATCCTCTTCCAGCACGCCTAAAACGGTGCCGGGCAGAGATTCATCGGCCGACCGCAGGTCGACGATCTCTCCGCCGACAACGGCGCCGATCAGTTCCCGTCCACTTTCTCCATAGGTTACGAGCTTCATTTCATGACTCCTGTAACTTGGGATTCAGCTGCGATTCCTTATCTTATCCAGTACGATACTGCTTCCATTCCGGATTCACGCAATTCGGCGGGTCCTCGCCGCTGACCATGGCGATCAGGTTGGCGGCGGCCATGTTCCCCATCCGGATACGCGTGGTGACTGTTCCACTGCCCACGTGGGGCAGCATGACGACGTTTTCCAGGTCCACCAGCCCCGGTTCGAGTTCGGGTTCCCGCTCGAATACGTCGAGTCCCGCTCCAGCGATAGCGCCGTCGCGTAACGCGTTCACAAGGGCCTTCTCGTCGACCACTGGTCCACGGGTAGTATTGATTAGAAAGGCCGTGGGCTTCATCATCTCCAGCTCGCGGGCGCCGATGAGATGGGTCGTCTCCGGCGTCAGCGGGACGTGGACGGACACGAAATCCGATTCTCGAAGGAGGTCGTCCAGCGAACGGTACTGGGCCCCCAGCCGCTCGATGGTCTCGTTGCGATTGCGGCTCGTGTAGACGACGGGCATAGAGAATCCCGCTGCCCGGACGGCGGTGGCCGTACCGATGCGCCCGCCCCCAACGATGCCCAGGGTCTTACCTGTAATGTCGCTGCCCAGCATCAGCAGCGGACCCCAGCCGGTGAACCTGCCTTCCCGCACGAACCGATCCCCTTCCGCGACCCTTCTGGCTGTCGCGAACATGAGCGCCCAGGCGATGTCGGCGGTCGTGTCGGTCAGCACGTCCGGGGTGTTGGACACCGGTATCCCGCGCCGTGTGCAGGCGTCCACGTCGATGTTGTTGTAGCCGACCGCGTAGATCGCCACGCCCCTGAGGCCGGGAGAAATGTCCAGCACCTCGTCGTTTATGTCCTCGGTCAGCAGGCACAGCAGCCCGTCGCGCCCCTTGACCGCTTCAAGAAACTCACGGCGGGTCATCGCCCGGTCGTGGGGATTGACGTCCACCACGCCGCAGGCCGATTCCAGCATCCGGATGGACTCGTGCGGGATGCGCCGGGTGACGAGTACGTTCGCGCTCACTGGTCCTGGGACTCCTCTCTCCACCTTTTCAACGCCGCTTCGTATTCATGGCGGTAGTCCATGTCAACCAGGACCGCGTCCGTATCCACGGGGACCAGGCGAACGCTATCGGCGTGCCGGTCTCGCAACCCTTTCATACCACCCGGATTGGACTGAAACAGGATTTCTTCCCGGTACGCCGGCGACACGATCATGGGATGGCCCCGCTTTCCGTCAAATACCGGGAGTACCAAGCCTTCGGGATGCCGCTCGTATTCGGCAATCAACTGATCCACTATTCCCGTGGTGACCAGAGGCTGGTCGCCGAGAGCAACCAGGACCGCCTGGTCAGGATCGATGAACGCCAGGCCGCACCGAATCGACGAAAGCATGTCACCTTCCGGATCCGGATTGTACGCGAAACGGACCGGTAGCGCGGAGATCCGGGCTACAATTTCCTCGGCACGGTGGCCAAGCACGACGACCACGTCTGTTCCCAGGCGCGAACGCGTCAGCGCCCGTGCCGCATGCTCGATCACCGTTCTGTCGCCGAAGGGCAACAGTTGCTTCAGCGTGCCCATGCGTTCGGACCGGCCGGCGGCGAGTACAAGTCCTGTAATCATATCTTCATCCGCGCATACCGTTTAAGCGGCCGGATTTATGGGACAGGATTTACGCGACAGGATCCGTGTGACTGGGACTAATCGACCGCGTGGGTCTCGTCTATGAAATACACCTTGTCGCGATCGTACCACTGCCGGTCTTCTTCCCGGAACCAGGTATACACCGTCTTCCCGTCGGGGCTGGTCGTGATGAAACGCTGACCGAGGTTTGCTATCGTGGACCCCATGACGATGTTCTCGGCCCTGGCCGGCTGGGGATTCAACGGCGTGGCCACGATGGACAGATCATCCTTGAACGCATTAGCCAGCAGACCGACGGCGATCAGCGTCAACACGACTTTCGTGAAACGATCTATTCTGATTTCCATGAGGCGTCGATCCTCCACGGAGGTAAGGTGAACAACAGCCGAACAGGTCTTCAAAACGCGGGCGTTCCGAGAACCTGTTCATACATTCGTTTGGAATGAAAGGATACCGTAACTCGAGACGGCCTCCTTACCGTATTTTTCGAATGCAGAGTCGAGATGAATCTATCCCTTTCAGCCGGCTGAAGTCAATCAAAAAATGCTTGACGCTGACCCCGTGGAAGTGTATGCTCTACGGACTTTGAACCACGTTGTAAGTCGAATATAAACAAGTGATTTAGCGCGATAAACTCCGACCTGAAACGAGAGACGAAAAAGATCCTGGGAGCCCGTCATGGCCACTGAAGTCATCATGCCCGTACTCGGCATGACTATGGAATCTGGCATCATCGTGGAGTGGATGAAAAAGGAAGGCGATTCCGTAACCGAAGGCGAGGTGCTCTTCAACGTCGAAACGGACAAGAGTGTGATGGAGGTGGAAGCCAATGCGGCCGGCACGCTGCTCAAGATATTACACGGTCCGGGTGTCGAGGTGCCCATTCAGCAGATCATCGGCTACATCGGCAGTCCGGGCGAGACGATTGCCGACGACGGCGACACGGCCGGCGGTACAAATTCCGAGGCGGTTGCTTCAGTTGACGCGGCTGGCACCGGCCCGATCGACGCGCCTGGTGACGATATCCAATCCGTCGCATCTCCGGAACAGAACCGTCAGGGCATCCCCGTCACGGCAGAAACGGACGGTCGTCCCGATCGAATAAAGATCTCACCCAAGGCGCGTAAGCACGCGCGAGACCTCGGCGTGTCCATTGAAAACATCGTGGGGACCGGCCCCGGAGGCCGCATAGTCTTCTCGGACGTGGAAGCCCACGCCGCCCACGCCCCTGCGGCACCAGCGACAGCCCCTGCTCCCTCGGCCGTGCCAATCATGTCCGGGCCCGGATCGAAACGCGTACAGAGTCGCGCCCCGCTCAGCGGGTTGCGCAAGGTGGCGGCGTCAAGGCTCGCCGAAAGCGCTTCGACCATACCCCACTTCTACCTCACCATGGACGTAGACATGACTCGGATCACCAGTCTGCGGGAACAACTCCTCGCATACGGTGAAAAACGTGGGCTGGCCCGGGTGTCCTTGAACGACCTGATTATCAAGGCCGCCGGGATCACCCTCCGTGCCTTCCCCGCCGTGAACGCCTCCCTGGACGGCAACGAAATCGTACAGTACGCGGATGTGAACGTGGGATTCGCCGTGGCCCTGGACGACGGGCTCGTCGTGCCCGTGGTGGCGTCCGCCGAACAGAAGTCGGTCTTCGAGATCGCAGCCATAACCAGGGCGCTGGGCGAAAAGGCTCGTGGAAGGGGACTTGGACCCGAGGACTACGGTTACGGCACCTTCACCATCTCGAACCTCGGTATGTATGGCGTGGACCAATTCACCGCCATCATCAATCCTCCGGAAGCGGCAATCCTGGCCGTCGGCGGGATCAAGGACACGCCCGCGGCGGTCGACGGCAAGATCGAGATCAAGGCCATGATGTCGATTACCCTCTCTTCCGACCACCGCCTAATCGACGGCGCGGTCGCCGGGCGGTTCCTGGCCCACTTCAGGGACGTCCTCGAGCAGCCGCTGGAACTGTTGATCGGACAGGACGGGGCGTGAGGAATTGCCCAGAGCAATAGTCAGTTTGCCGAGATCAAAACGCTAAAATGGATAACAAGGAGATATTGAATTTTGTTAAGAGGCATGACGTTTCTCTGTATAGTCAGTCTGTGCTGGAATGCGGAATCGGCGCAAGCCCAGACGTCGACACCGGAAACGCTTCTCAACACTTATTATGACCTTTGGCACCAGTTGGGCCGCCAGCCAACATCAGAAGAAGTTGAATCCCAGACGCCCTATACCGCCAATGGGTACATAGAGGAATGGCAAAACTGGGAAAGCGTCCGACAGGCGCTGATCGATCATTTGTACCAGAGCGCCCTGTTCGCGGCGCTACAGCGGGATACGAAAACTACCGCAGAATACTATGGAAAGTGCCTTGAAATAGATCCGAATCACCCACATGCACGTGCGGCTTTCCAGGTCGACCTGGATGAAGCGGCCGAAAAACGGGGTGAATTCACAGCGGAGAAGGCCGGATCACCGGCATTGTCCTACTTCTTGACGTTTCTGGCTTCTCGTGACCAGGGCAACGAACAGGCAGCCCGCGATTATTTCATGTTGGCGCAGAGTCAGAAAGTGTCCTACATCGCCTTGGAGGTAGAAAAACTTCGGGATTCGTACGATACAGCGGTCGATCTCTTTAACCAGGGATCATATGCAGCGGCAATAGGTCGGTTCCATGTGTTGATCGAAATAAGGCCGGACGAGATAGGCTACGAAGAAATCTACCGTCCGAACGCCAATAGCATCCGGCAGTATCTGGCTGACGCTATCTATAGGAATGAAACTGAACGTGCCGCCAGGTTCGAAACCCGATCGAGAGATTCAAAATTCACGGTGTGGTACACAGGAAACTGGATGGCCCAATTCGGTGAATTGGGTTTAGAAGCCATAAGGCTGAGTATAACCGAGTCGGATCAGACACCTGTGCCGGTACCCGATATCAAGCTGGCAACCAAGTCCTTCTTAGGCGGCGATCTAGGCGCTTCAGTCCGCTTAACGGACTTTATCTGGGCCGGAGCCAGTTGGTCGCAGCTGATCCTTACGCCCTATGCCAAAACCACTGTGGACGATCTTGAAATCACCACCAAAATTCTAGGTGGGTCCGTATCAGCGCTGTCGGTTTTTGTAGAAACATCCATAATGAAGACGCAGACGACCCGTGTATATCTTCAGGCCGGTGCGGCCCGCTATAGCGCCAATTTCCCGAATGCCCTTCTGGGGTCCGGTGAACGCCCACCACGATTGTTGTCCCACAAGAGCACGTCGATCGGCGGGTTTCTCGGTGGGGGATGTGACGTGTGGATTCTCGCCACTGACTTTGGACTCCTGGGAAGTCGACTGGATATGAAATACCATCGCATGAAGGGCAACGATATGGATTCGGAACGATTGTTCAATTTAAGCGGTGTGAGGTTTGGAGCCGGTTTGTTGTTCTCCATGTAGCCCAGGTATAACCCCCCTGGCAGGGAAATTATCCAAGATTCATTACAAGATTCTCCGGATATTTCACACTAAAGTAGTAAGCGTCGATATACTTCAACCAAAGACACTACCCATGGAAACAGTCGGTGTATTTATACAAGGAACAACCGCCATCGGCGTGCTGGTTCTGGCGACCCTGACCTTCATGGGGCGTTCTACGAATGCGTTGAGGGAGGATATCAAAGGGCTGCGGGAGGATATCAAAGGGCTGCGCACCGATATGAACGGCGACATGATGTCTATACGAACCGAAATGAATGATGGGTTTACAGAGGTTCGAGCCGAAATGCACAGTATGAACACCCGTCTGGGCCGGGTTGTAGGTCATCTCCGTATATCTGAAGACGCTGAGAGCGTCAAGCCTTAAGGCATTTCTAAATCATGGAAAACGCAGGCCTGTTTATACAGGGGATCACAGCCGCAGGCGTCCTGGTTGTGGCTGTACTAACCTTCATGGGGCGATCTACCAATGAGCTACGAGAGGACATACGAACATTAACAACGGAAATGCATGACATGAATACCCGTCTGGGTCGGATAGAGGGTTATCTTCGGGTCTCCGACAACAATCAAATCGACCGCTAACGCCAGCACTTGCTGCACCATCAGATACCAGCCTTTCCTGGTTTTTCACTGGTTTTCTTGGCTGTGTATACATTGTATATACAGACCATATCCCTCCTCCTTTCGAAATCCCTCGATTAACGATTTCTCGAGCAATGCCGGTTCATGGTGACAGATAATCGTCACGAAAAAAGAAGGAATCCCCATGCCCAAACCCGGAGACGAAGCCTTTCAGGCTGTGCGGGATAGCACTCCCAGGCATACCTATCGGGGCGCAGTGGTGGGGTGCGGCAGGATGGGCAGTACCATTGACGACGAACACATCGGCCAGCCTCATTACCCATGGCCGTGGGCACACGCGCCTGCCATGATCGAAGCCCGGGGGATCGATCTCGTTGCCGCTGCGGATGAGGATCCCGCTAAACTGGAGGATTTCAAACGTCGTTGGGGCGTTTCAGCTCTGTACACCGATTATCGAGAGATGGTCGAAAAGGAACAGATCGACGTGGTGTGCCTGACCACCCGTCCGGAACCTCGTGCGGAAATCACGGTGGGCTTGGCCGAACTGGGGATCAAGGCCATTTTCGCCACCAAGCCCATGTGCCGCACGTTGGAAGATGCCGATACCATGATCGATGCATGCGCCAGGAACGGCGCTATCCTTACCATGGCCTGCCATCTCAACTGGTACAGTTACTATTCAAACGCGCGGCGATTCATTGCTGAGGGCGCCATCGGCCCCCTGAAGACCATGGTGTGCCACAGTCCCTCCAGCCTTTCCAACATTCAGAGCCATACCCTGGCCTTGCTTCGCCTCTTTGCCGGCGCGCCGGCCCAATGGGTTGTCGGCCTGATAGATACGGACGAACAGGCCCTTTCCGATGCCGATATACCCGGATCGGGGATCATAGTATATGAAAACGGGATCCGGACAATGCTGAACTCCCGATCCGAAACTCAGCTATACTCCTGGTCCGTGGAATTCATCGGCGAAACGGGTCGAATCATCTCCCGCAATTCCCATGCACAGTTCGAGCTGTTGACGCCCCATCCCAAAACCGGCGCGCCGACCCAGACGCACCTCCCCGGTCCCTGGCATCCCAGGAGTTCAATGGTCGATGCCATCGAGGGCGTCTGCCGTTCCATTGAACAGGGTCGCGAGAACATCTGCCCGGGCGAATTCGGCCGCGAAGCCCTTGAAATCGGTATCGCCATACGTGAGTCCCACCGCCGCGGCAATGTCCGCGTCGACCTGCCTCTCGAAGACCGCAGTCTTCGGATGGGGTAGAACGGGTAGGGATATGGGACCGACATAGCCAGCAATTGGCGTTTCCTGATTTCGCTCTCTGCTACCAGTATGGGCAAACAACTCGCTGAAAATCACGAGGCCCCGGTTCCTTCGTTGAGTAGGGAAAGATACCGGTCATAGACAAATAGTCGGTTACGTCGTTTCCCGGTAATTTCCCTTGCTACCCCCAGGGTAACCAGTAGTTCCGTTGCCGATGAAGCCGTTTGAAATGACAGGTTGGTAACGTTTCGTACGGCGGACAGGGACAGAATCAACCGTGATTTAAGTGCGTCATGAACGCGCAATGCTGATCCGGTCCTTCGACCCGCGACAGCCTCGATCCGTTTTCGGTCATCCTGAAACATGCGATACAGCTTCTCAGCAGTAGCGACCGCACCCTCTGCAGTATATCGAACGCCTTCGAGGAAGAATGAAAGCCATGATTCCCAGTCGCCGGTGCAGCGCACGTGATTGAGCAGTTCGTAGTATACACTTCGGTTTTGTTTGAAATAAAGGCTAAGGTATAAGAGTGGTTGGCGCAACACACCGGCGTGGCACAGCTGCAGCGTTATAAGTAACCGCCCCACACGACCGTTGCCGTCTAAGAAGGGATGAATGGTCTCGAACTGGACGTGCGCCAAACCCGCCCTTAGCAACACGGACAGCCCGTCGTCTTTAGCATGGAGAAATCGCTCGAACGAAGTCATACACTCGGGCACGGCGGTGTGCGGCGGTGGTACGAAAACAGCATTGCCCGGTCGGGTTCCCCCTATCCAGTTCTGCGAACGTCTGAATTCTCCGGGAGTGTGGGTACGATCCCGGATGCGCGACATCAGTACGCCATGTATCTCACGAATCAGCCGATTTGAAAGTGGAAAGCCTTCCTGCAAGCGGCGTATTCCGTGGTTGAGCGCTGCTACGTAATCCGAGACTTCACGCACGTCGTCGAGGGGGACGCCCGGTGCCTCCTCAAGCTCAAAAAGCAACAGATCCGACAACGAAGACTGAGTACCCTCGATCTGAGACGAAAGCACCGCTTCCTTTCGCACGTACGCATATATGAAAAGCGCTTCGTCGGGCAGGAGCGTCGTGATGCCATCGAGCCTGCCCAGGGCAAGAACCGCTGCTTCCAAGGTTTGTTGCAATGCCCCGTCCAGAACCAGGGCTGGTATCGGTGGCAGGGGAGATGGTACAAAGGCCCTGACTCGCTCTCCACCGATGCCCGTTACTTCATTGGTGCCGCCTTCACCGCGTTCCATGTCCGCAATCCTTATTCTCACATTCGAAACAACAGAATCGTTATTCCAATTTAATAGGTAAATTTAAATAATTCTGTTGAGAATGCAAGGACTATGACCTCGCGGCAGGACGACTGTGACTCGCCTGTAACTCGCCGTGGCAAACACAACAAACTCTATCACTTCAAATCCAGATTCCTTGACAACAGAGTACTCGAACGGTTCATTTTCGACACACAAAACCCGGCTGTACGCATCATTCCTGGAGCGTACATTCCCAATGGGTTGGGTACAGACTGCTGTAAATGCGCCCCGCCTATTGTAAGTGGCCTGGTCGGGATGGATCCGGTTCAATGGCTCGATTGATTCATGTAACCGGTATTAATCAAGCGGTGAGGTAACCTGATGCGTCTTTCGTGGAACGAGGTCCGCATACGCGCTGCTGCTTTTTCCGAAGAATGGCGCGATGCGTCCTACGAGAAGGGTGAGACACAGTCTTTCTATAACGACTTCTTCCAGGTTTTCGGGGTTCGACGGCGAAACTTAGCTCGCTATGAAGAACACGTGAAGAAGCTGAACAACGCTCAGGGTTTCATCGATCTCTTCTGGCCCGGCGTGTTGATCGTCGAGCAAAAAAGCGCCGGGCGCGATCTCGAAAGGGCCTACGTGCAGGCTGGTGACTATTTTGACGCTCTGCCCGAAAACGAAAAACCCCGTTACATCCTGGTAAGCGACTTTCAGAACTTCGAGCTTCGTGATCTTGACGAGTCCGAAACCGTTTCATTTGAACTCAAGGACCTTCCCGCCCACGTGGAGTCTTTCGGCTTCATCATGGGCGTCCAGCGCAAGACCTTTCGGGATCAGGATCCGGTCAACATCGCGGCGGCCGAACTGGTGGGGAAGTTGCACGATGCACTGAATACAGTCGGTTACCGGGAGCAGAATCTCGAACGTTTTCTCGTGAGAATCGTATTTTGTCTATTCGCCGACGACACCGGCATCTTCGATACCCGCGATATATTCAGTGACTTCATCGAGACGCGCACGAACGAGGACGGTTCCGACCTGGGCGCCTTGCTGGCTCAACTGTTCCAGGTGCTCGATACGCCGGAGAGCGACCGTACGCTGTCCCTGGATGAAGACCTTGCGCGGTTCCCGTACGTCAACGGAGAACTGTTTGACGGACCGCTGCGCATACCCGCCTTCGATGCGTCCATGCGGCACCTGCTGCTGGAGGCTTGCAGTTTCGACTGGTCGAACATCTCTCCGGCGATCTTCGGAGCTTTGTTCCAATCGGTCATGGATCCAGCTGAACGCAGAGCTGCAGGGGCGCACTACACTACCGAGAAGAACATCCTCAAGGTGATCGAACCGCTGTTCATGGACGATATGCGCGCCGAGTTCGATAGGCTCAGGTCCCGCAAGGACAGCCGGCGCGTCAACGAACTCCGTAGGTTTCAGAGAAAGCTGGGAGAACTGCGGTTCTTCGACCCGGCCTGCGGTTGCGGCAACTTCCTTATCATCGCCTACCGGGAACTACGCCTGCTCGAGATCGAAGTAATCAGGGAGATACGGGCTGCAACTGGCGATAGTGAACAGGAAATGCTGGACGCAGAGTGGATCTCGCTTGTCAATGTGGATCAGTTCTACGGGATAGAGTTGGGTGAATTCTCAGTCCGTATAGCCGAGACGGCAATGTGGATGATGGATCACATCATGAACAACCGGCTGAGCGTGGAGTTCGGCCGGACCTACACTCGCATCCCGCTGAGCACTGCTCCCCACGTCATTGCAGGGGATGCTTTGGAAACTGACTGGGCGGCATTGCTACCGCCCGAAGACTGTTCCTTCGTGTTTGGAAATCCTCCATTCGTAGGGGCGAAGTTTCAGTCGCCGGAGCAGCGGGCACAGGTAAGGAGAAGCGCCTCTCTCGGAAAGTCAGGCGGCACGCTGGACTACGTGACCGCATGGTTTATTCGGGCAGGAGATTATGTGCAAACGAGTAATGCCCGAATCGGTTTCGTATCAACCAATTCGATCACGCAGGGCGAACAGGTGGCGCAACTATGGCCGATCTTGTTCGAACGGTGCAAACTGGAAATCGCCTTTGCGCACCGCACCTTCGCCTGGGGATCTGACGCGCGTGGAAAAGCCCATGTGCATGTCGTGATTATCGGGCTCGACCGGCGAGAAGCTGTTCGGCCTGAAAAGAGGCTGTTCAGCTATCCGGATATCAACGGCGATCCCGAAGAAACCCGGCACGCGGTACTATCGCCCTACCTATTCGATGCAGGCGGGTTGGCGAACCCTTATCTGACGGTACGGGAGGAGAGCAGGCCGATCAATGGGATGAGAAAACTAATAACAGGTACCCAGCCGCTTGAAGACAGGAAAATCGTTTTCTCATCTGAATCTAAGGCTGATTTTGTTAAATATGAACCTTCTTCTGAACGGTTTTTTCGACCATTTCCCGGTGCTCGCCAGTTCATTCACAACGAAGAACGATGGATACTCCACACAGCGGATATTCCTCCTCAAGAGCTTCGCGATCTTCCACTAGTCAGGGAACGGCTTCAAGCAGTCCGCGAATTTCGAGCGAAGAGTAATCGTAAAACAACAAAAACTCTTGCCCAATATCCAACAGCCTATGGCGTAACCGTAGTACCTCAAAACCCATTTCTGATAGTTCCTCAAGTCAGTTCCGAACGACGCGAATATGTACCAATAGGTTGGCTAGAACCACCTGTTATTCCGAGTGAGAAACTACGTCTTCTAATTGATGCGACTCTTATTGATTTTGCCCTGCTTACCTCTGCCATGCATATGGCGTGGATGCGGACGATTACAGGTAGAATGAAAAGCGACTATATGTACTCCGTGGGCGTTGTATATAATACGTTTCCTACACCAACTGGAGATGTTGACTATTCAAGGCTTGAATCACTAGCCCAAGCTGTACTTGACGCACGTAATGCCCACCCAGACGCTACCCTGTCTGACCTGTACGATCCAGACTTGATGCCAACCGACCTGCGTCGGGCACATCAGGTTTTGGACCGCATCGTGGACCGGCTGTATCGTCCAAAAGGATTTGGTTCAGAACGAGAGCGCGTGGAACATCTGTTTTTGCTCTATGAGAGTATGCGAGTACCATTGGAAACGAGTGTGAGACGCAAATGATGTTCATATTCACAGTTTGCCATAGATAATGACCCTATCTGAATTAGCCAAAGCAATTGACGCCGCTACAGATTCTGGTGATGAAGAATCCCTACGGTACCTATCCAAGGAATGTGAACAAAAACTGGGAACTGCAACGCCCGAAGAACGTGTCATTCTCCTCTATTACCAATCCAACACCTACTATGGCTTGTTCAGAAACTCTAAGCATCAAAACTACGATTATATCTGGAATTGGGAGCAACCCGAGTCCATTAAATGTATTTTTTATTACTTCGGCGTGCTATTAATGAACCGACGTTCAATACTATACATCCAGTTATCCAGTTATCGCCTGCCAGATACGCACCAATTTAGCAAACCAACTTAGTAGACTGGGACGTCCCATTGCAGCCAATGCGGAATGGCTGATGTTGGACACTGATACTCAATTCGCCAAAGCACTTGCCTGCAGGGCACAGGCGATGAAATCCTATGCTGGACTGATATACGATCCCAGACACAGACTCATTTTGTTGGCATCTGCACGATCTCTGTTTGACAAAGCGCTTGATAAAAATGCGTTCTGGAAAAGTGGAGATAGGGATTATGTAGCACCGGGACTAATGGAAGAACGCGGGTAGATAGCTGATTTCCTTGTTCACAGTCAGTATGACGAAGATTACGATCTAGACCAGTGGACATTGGGGAAAAGCAAAAGAGAGCGTTCATATCGCCGCTGGTGCCTACAAGAACGCTTGTTTCTCAATCCACTGAATGAGGTTTGTACCGTTAGTGTCGCTGCGACGGATGTGCTACATCTCCCGGATCATACATATGGAATTAGGGAGTCCCCACGATTTCCATTATACTACAATTTAATGAAACAGGAATACGTTAGTGCGCGGTATAGATTGTACCGGGCGACCCATGTAGATTATCCAGATTTCATTATGCGGGACGTACTCATGTTAGACTGCGGCGAAGGCCAAGCATTGGGGCACTTTACCGAAGACCTACGGTCCGCATTCCGATCCTCGTACTCGATTTTCGATAAAATCGGTCTATTCTTGAACGACTACTTAAAATTAGGGATCAAAACAAAGGATGTATACTTCCGAGGTATATGGTATAGAAAGCTCCAAAAGCCCAACTCGGGAATCCGTTGTGATTTACAAGACCGCCACAACTTACCACTTCGGGGTTTGTACTATCTTTCCAAGGATTTATTCGACGAACGATTCAAAGATGTAGCTGAACCACATGCGTCCCGACTCGCTCGTTTGCGGCAACAGGTCGAACATCGATTCGTAAGTTTTCTACACTATGGGCAGGAAGAAAGTATGGAAACGCATCGATTGATGTTAACTGATGATTTTAAAGACAGTGCATTACACCTTCTGAAAATGGCCCGCGAAGCACTGATTTATATCTCGCTTGCTATGCATGTTGAAGAAAACTCGCAGAATGGATCTTCGGGTAAGGATGATGGAAAAATTGTCCCACCCCTGTTTCCAAGACGGATTGAAACGTTTGGTCGGTTTTAGATATTGATCTGGCATCAATTAAACCTGCAACAGATCCATTAAGCCGAGTGTTCTCGAATCAGTATACTTGGTAGAATATCGCTTTCTGAATCCTCCCTTGTCTTCAGTGAACGCATCGTAAGATCCATCAGGATATTCAACTGGTAAGCTTTCGGATAATAACAAACTACTAACCGCACCTCCTCGATTTCATCCGCCCGCGTTACTCGACGATTTCCCGAATCGCCGTCACTTGACCCTCACCAAACCAGCAGTCCCGATCGAGTTCTGCGAAACCATCGACTTCGTACAGCGGTAGATCCTACGCCACGCAAAAGACGCTTTATTAATCAACATTGAGTCCCCCCCGAAAAGTCAAATGAGGCTTAAACAAGGTCAAAATGGCAGAATACGTAAAGCAGAATGGATAGCGATTTTCTATATATCATCATGTAAAATAGTTATTACGTATGCGTCTAATTGGACGAGTAAAAACCATCATGACGCCAGATTGAACGAAAATCGCCAGAAACACACTTTTCGGAGTTTCCTCAACATTATTTACGTGTTATTTCACGACATCATTGACTTGCGATTCATCATCATTATATACTTGTACATCCACTACCTGTCAAACCTGCAAGCGCCCGCAGAAGTCCAGCATGGCTAAACCCAACGAAAAACTCGCCGCGTCGCTGGTACAACTCAAAAAACTCCAGAAAGGAGGAAGACGGGTTTTCCGCTCCATCGAACTTACGCGCATCCACCGCGAACGCCTGCTTAGAAACGGCTTCCTAAAGGAGGTCATGAAGGGTTGGCTGACCTCGTCCAACCCCGATGCTAATTCCGGTGACACGACTTCGTGGTCCGCCTCATTCTGGGAATTCTGCGTTTCCTATTGCACGGCGCGGTTCGGTGAAGCCTGGCATCTTTCCCCCGAGCAGTCATTGTTGCTTCATGCTGAAAGCACCGTCATCCCTCGACAGATCATCATCTATACGCCCAAAGGCGCCAACAACACAGTCGAGTTGCTATTCGGTACGTCGCTCAACGATCTCAAACAAAAAGACATGCCTGCCGACGCGGACGTAACGACGCGGGACGGGCTCAAGCTCTTTGTACCCGAAGCCGCGCTTATCAAGGTCCCCGAAGCGTTCTTCGTCCGCAACCCGGTTGAGGCTCAAATTGTACTTTCCGGTGTCCGCGATGCGGCCGACGTGCTGGGCCGGCTTCTCGACGGCGGCCATTCATCCTATGCCGGGCGGCTTGCCGGCGCCTTTCGCCGGATCGGCCGGGCAGCCGTGGCAGATGAGATGCTCAAAGTCATGAAAAGCGCCGGCTACGATGTGCGCGAGTCCGACCCGTTTGAGCCAGCGCAGGCATTCGGCTCGTTGAACCGGATGCAAGAGCCGATTGCCAGGCGCCTGCAATCCCTGTGGGAGACTTTTCGGGAGCCGGTGATTGCGGCGTTCCCGAAGTCTCCAGAACTACCTCAGGACCCGAAAGCTTATCTATCTTTTGTCGATGGCATCTACCTCAACGACGCTTACCACTCGTTGTCGATCGAGGGCTACCGCGTGACGCCGGGACTGATAGAACGGGTGCGCTCGGGCAACTGGGACCCGGACGACAATGAAGCTGACCGGCAAAGCCGCGATGCGCTTGCGGCGCGCGGTTACTGGCAGGCCTTTCAGCTAGTCCGCGAGACGGTCGGCGAAGTGATCGGCGATGCCAATCCAGGCGTCCTGGTCCGCAACGCCCACCGGGACTGGTATCGCGAGTTGTTCCAGCCTTGTGTTGCCGCTGGACTGATCGCAGCTTCGGTTCTTGCCGGCTATCGCAATGAAGCCGTGTTTCTGCGTGGATCCCGTCATGTACCGCCACGCAGTGAGGCGGTCCGGGACGCCATACCGACCTTGTTTGACTTGCTCGAAAAGGAAACTGTGCCGTCAGTGCGCGCCGTGCTGGGACACTGGCTGTTCGGTTACATCCATCCCTATCCTGACGGCAACGGGCGTATGGCGCGTTTTGTCATGAATGTCATGTTGGCCTCGGGTGGTTATCCGTGGACGGTCATTCGCGTCCAGGATCGCGACGCCTACCTTGCCGCGCTCGAAAGCGCTAGTATTGATCAGGACATCGAGACATTTGCGCGGTTTTTGGCGGAGCAGGTCGCGAGGTCACAGGAGCAGATGGTGTAAAATGGCAGAGGTCTGGCTCGAAAAACTATAGTGCACCCCAAAATGGAACAACCGGGTTGATCTGAGGTTCCTATACATATGGAAACCTACAACTCCTCTATCTCGTCCGGTTCGGGCATCTCATTAAAACGCACCGCTTTCACGGTCTCTCTTCCCTCCAATAGAGCCCGCGCAAGACGGTGACCACCGTCCATCAGCAGTCCGTTGTCGTTTATGATCACCGGATTGCTGGGATCGGTCTCGTTGATCCGCTGGCAGTGAGCGGCCACCTCCCGGATCGTTGGTGTCTTACTCTCGCCAAACCAGCAGTCGAAGTCCAACTCCGCAAAACTCTCAACGTCCACATCGAATTCCGGAAGATCCTTCGCCAGTTTCCATAACCGCCCCGTATACCAGATGTAGCGCTTGCCATCGCGTTCAGTCGAATGGGTGTGCCTGGGTCTCTGCAATTCGCTATTTCTCCTTTGGCTTTGATTTCTTGTTGAGGGATCGTAGCAGCTTCACGACCTCCGCCGCTTCCTTTCCTCCGTTTCTCGCGTGGGCCAAGAGCGATATCCCGTGGGGACCCGGCTTGTCTTTCTCAGATGGATTGTCGTCTATAATAGCCTGCACGACGCTCAGTTTGCCCAACATTGCCGCGGCATACAGATCTATGCGCGCCCCTTTTTGCAGCAGATACTCCGCAATATCCTTGCTTCCCGTGTGCGCAGCGGCTCCGAGCCCGGTTTCCCAGTCACCGTCACCCCAATCCCAGCAGGCATTGACCAAGGCGGGTTCCTTGTCGACCATATCCTTGACACTATCGATATCTCTATGCGCGTCGGAAACGAATCGTTGAACCAATTCCGAATCTATAGCTGCCTTATTTGGAGACATGATATACTGTCCTTTCCCATGTTGTTGGTATCGCTTGATGAATGAGTCACGGAGTAGGGTAATAGGTGCCGAGTCAGCACTTGCGCGAGATCATCTCGACATCGCCCTGTCATTAGCAATTCATGTACCTGACTGGATTTGATGCGCCTTTCTTGTTTAGATATTGGATGGACTTGGATACAAGCTCATCGCGAATATCATCACTCGCCACTACACCTCTAAACGCCCACCGTTTCTTTCCTCTGAATTCAACTTCATACCATTCATCAATGCGGTACACCTCCAACGATTGTCCGTGGTAGGAAGCCACCGCGTATTTTACCTTTTCTCTACGTGGTCCAGTGACCCAATATTGCCTCGAAGCTTCATACAGTTCTTCCGATGACATACCTGGGCGGTATTCCTTGTTGAGCTTCAGAATCAGTATCGGTTCGGTCGTTGAAAGTCTTTCGGTTTCATTCATCCCACACTCACCCCTCCTTCACCGCCGCAAACCTCAGCCGGATATAGTCCGCCGTCCAGTCCCCGTTTTCATCGCATAAAGCAGGCTTCATAACTTCCCGCACCTCGTCGAGGAAGCCTGGTCGATCTGCCTCAAGTACCCTGGACGTGAAGCTCTCGGCGAATGTCTCCAACCAGCCGCCGATGTCGCCGGGCAACGGGGTGGGCCGGGGAATGAGGGCGATATAGCTAACATCGAACCCTTGTCGGGTCAACCGCTCGCGGTACTCCTGGTCTGTGGGGAAATACCAGGGATTGACACCTTCCTCCCACAGTCCTCGCAGTTTCAGTGCCTCTGTCAGGGCCGTGACGATGGTATGCACGCATCCGTGGCCACCGCATTCGGCGACGAACCGTCCGCCGGGCTTCAATGCCCGCCGTACGCCGGCGATCACCTTGTCCGGAAGCCCCATCCAGTGGAGCGCGGCGTTGCTGAACACGGCGTCGAACTCGTTTTCGAAGGTGAGTCCGTGCCCGTCCATGACGTGAGCGTCGAGTCCGATCCGGCGGGCCGCAGCGATCTGTTCGGCGCTGCTGTCAACGCCGATTACGCTGCAGCCCATTTCGACAAGTTTAGCCGTCAGCGCCCCATCTCCACATCCCAGGTCCAGGATGCGTTCTCCCGGTTTCGGATCCAGTAGTTCGACGACCGGCATGCCCAGGTCCGCCACGAAACGGGCGTTTTGGGCGTAGCGTTCCGGATCCCACGATTGCGATGAACTCATTCGGTCCTCCATACCTTCGATTTCAGTCTACTGAGTTACCTTTCTGCCGTTCTACCGTAGCCTGTCTTAACCTGACATGTTCGTCCCATACTAAGTCTTCCCGCCTGTATCACTCACTGCGCAGCACGTCCGCGGGATTGGAGAACGCGGTCCTGATCACGTGATACCCGATGGTGACTAAGGTGACCAGCAGAACCACGCCACCTGAAGCGAAGAAGATGCCCCATCCGACCTCCACCCGGTAGGCGAAATCCTCGAGCCAGCGCCTCATGATCAACCACGCCGCCGGCCAAGCAAGAACATTGGCGACGAGCACGAGTACGACAAATTCGGCGGACAGCATGGCGAGTATCCGGCGCATAGAAGCGCCCAACGCCTTGCGAATGCCGATCTCCCGGGTACGTCGTACGACCGTAAACGAAACCAGCGCGAAGAGGCCCAGGCAGGTCAGGAAGAGCGCGACCAGGGCGAAGACGCCGAAAAAGTAGCCTATGCGCGTTTCATTCCGGTACAACCGGTCGATGTCTTCGTCGAGAAACGTGAAAGCAAAGGGGAAATCGGGGAAGAACTCCGACCACGCCTCTTCGATGTATTCCAGCGTGCGCCTCGTGTCTTCCGGTTGGATCCGGACCACCAGGTGCAGGCCGGTTCCGTGAAAAAGCACGAGCGGCTCGACTTCCAGGTGCAGCGTTCGAAAGTGAAAATCCCGTACCACGCCTACCACCGTTGTCGTCATACCATTAGCGAACCGGACCTGCCGGCCGATGGCCTCATCGGGCGTGTCCCAACCCAGGACGCGCTGCGCAGCTTCGTTGATTACGATGTTTTCCCACTCCGTATCGTTTCCAAATAACCCGCGATGTGACCGGCCTGCAAGCAGTTCAATGTCCATCGTCTCCACGAAGTCCACGGCGGCATTGAATCCCTGGACGCCATGCCAGATGTGGTCCGGATCCTCGACGCGCTGCATCGTGCCTGTTGACGTCCGGCCTATAGTTCCGAACAGACCGGGCAGGGTCACGGCCTGGCTCACGCCGTCCACGCCGGTGTATTGCAACAGGGCATCCTTCCACGCCTGGTAGTTGTCCGCCACCTCTTCAACCGTGGGAATCACGATCACCAGGTCCTTTTCGAATCCCAGGTTCTTGTTCTGTATGAAGTTCAACTGGCTGAACAGGATGCCCATGCCGATGATCAATGCGATGGATATGATGAACTGAACAACGACCAGGATCTTCCTGAACCACACCCCGCCCGGTAGAAACGGACGGCCTTCCTTGAGCCCCGGAACGGCCCGCATGGAGGAGAACAGGATGGCCGGGTATCCACCGGACAGAAGTCCGATGAGAATCGCGAAGGCCGGCATGGCGAGCCACCACAGGGGGTGCAGCGCATGGACCGCGGTTACCGGCAAGCCCAGCAATGCGTCGAAATAAGGAGCAAGGAAATAGACCGCCATCAGGGCAATCAACAGGGCCACAATGGTCATCAGGATCGATTCGCCCAGGTACTGCCGAATCAGTTGTCCCCGGGACGCCCCCAGTACCTTGCGCATGCCGATCTCGCGGGTCCTGTGCGCGAATTGCGCGGTGGACAGGTTTACATAATTAACGGAGGCGATGATCAGGATGAACAGGCCTATGGCGGACAGGATGTACACATAGGAAATATCGGTGTTGGCGCCGGGCTCGTTTTCAAGATGGGAATAAAGGTGGATGTCGGTGACGGGTTGCAGCGTTAATTCGAAACGGCCGATGTCTTCCAGGTAACTCTCGTCAACGCGATTCTCCACGAAACCGGGCAGTTTTTCCTGTGTCTCAGATGGTGGATACCCTTCATGCAGTAAGATGTAAGTGTAGAAAAGGGTTGTGTACCAGATTTCCGTGTAGCTACTCCATCCAAATTTCTCGTATCCGGTAGGCAGAGATATCACGAAGTCGGCATGGAAATGGGAGTTTTCCGGGATGTTTTCCATGACTCCAGTGACGGTCAGCAGCAGGTAGCCGTTATCAGCGATGATCGTTTTTCCCATCGGATCTTCCTCGCCGAAGTATTTCCTGGCCGTATCTTCGCTGATCACCACGGTGTAAGGCGCTTCGAGGGCGTGATCGCGATCGCCCCTGACCAGGGGAAAAGTAAAGACGTCGAACACACCACTGTTGGCCCAGTACACGTTCTTTTCATAGTAAATCCGGTCTTCGTGCTTCATGATCCAGGTGCCGATCGTGGGAAGCAGCCGAGCGAAGTGCTGGACTTCGGGGAAGTCGGCCTGCAGCACCGGACCCAGTTCACGGGGCGACCGGGCACTGTCGTTGAGCGCAACCCGGTAGATCCGATCGGACTTTTCGTGGTAGCGGTCATAGCTCAGTTCGTAGCGCACGTACAGGAAGATCAGGATGGCGCAGACCATGCCGACGGCCAGACCGAGGACGTTGATGGCGGTATACCCTCTGTGCCGGCTCATGTGCCGCAGGGCTATGGCGATCTGGTTCTTGAACATCATTTACCCTTCATCTTGCCGAATCGCCACTCGCGCTCGACGATTAATCGAGCGCCGCGCCTAAAAGTCACGTATGACCAGGCCCATTGCAGAACCACAAGCAACCGGTTTCTGAACCCGACGAGATAGTAAACGTGTATCACCAGCCAGATGAACCACGCAAACCATCCGGAAAATCGCAGTTTGCCGATTTCTACAATGGCACTGCTGCGACCGATGGTCGCCATCTGCCCCTTGTCGACGAATCGAAAGGCTTCCCGCGGCTTACCCTCAAGGTCGCAGCGGATCGTCCGTGCCACGAACTGTCCTTGCTGCATCGCTACAGGCGCCGTGCCCGGAAGCGGTTTGCCGGTCTGGTGGGTAAAACTGGCCTGGTCACCGGCGACAAACACATTCGGGTGCCCGTCGATACTGAGATCTTCGTTGACGACCACGCGTCCCTGACGATCTATCTCCAGGCTATCCTGCCGGTCGATTTCAACTCCCCGTACACCCGCCGCCCAGAGTACCGTCGACGCCTGAATGCGCTCCGGTCCCGCTTCAACACCGTTCTCGTCTATGCTGGTCACCAGGCTGTTCGACCAGATCTGTACACCGAGCCTTTCCAGGTCTCGCGTCGCCCGGGCTGCCTGCTGCTCGGAGAACATTGAGAGTATACGTGGCCCGGACTCGATGAGAATGACGCGCGTAAGTTTGGTGTCGATGTTGCGAAAATCCCTGGCAAGCGTGAAACGACTCATTTCCCCGATGGCACCCGCCAACTCGACTCCCGTGGGCCCACCGCCGATGACCACAAACGTCAACAGCTGCCGGCGTCTGTCGGGATTACTGGTCCGTTCAGCAGCTTCGAAAGCGCTCAGCAGACGGCGACGAATTTCGGTTGCCTGCGGTATTGTTTTAAGACTGGGCGCGTGCTCCTCCCAGTCAGCGTGACCGAAGTAATTCGGCAGCGACCCACAACAGAGGAGCAAATAGTCGAATTCGAGTGGACCGAAATCCGCCGTGACCGTCCTTGCCTGCAAATCGACCCGCCGAACTGATCCCTGTAGCACGGAGATGTTCCCGAAGCTTGCGACCACGCTGCGGATGGGCATGGCAATATCGGCGGGCGACAGACCAGCCATGGCTACCTGGTAGAGCAGGGGTTGGAAGAGGTGATAGTTCTGACGGTCCACCAGGGTAACACGGACATCGGTCCGGCCACCGAGTTGCTTGGCCGCATTCAGACCGGCGAAACCACCTCCCACGATGACGATATGTTTCATGAGGCCGCCCCATCCTGTTCCGTCTCGCTTTAGCCCGGCATACTTTCGGGATTTGACTTTAGCCGTATCTTCCAATCCGTCGACCTGTTTGCCACCCTGGACCGAAAGGCTGTATGTCACTCGTTTCGCAGCACCTCTGCCGGATTGGTCAGGGCGGTTTTAACCACGTGATAGCCGATGGTGATCAGCGTAATCAACAGGGCAAGAGCGCCTGAAAGAAAGAAGATCCACCAATCTATCTCCGTACGATAGGCAAAGGATTCAAGCCAGCGCTGCATGATCAGCCATCCCGACGGCCAGGCCGAGTATGTTGATGGCGGTGTAGCCCTTCTGCCGGGTCATATGCCGTAGCGTTATGGCTATCTGACTCTTAAACATGTTCCCTGCTGTGGCCTGGTGAAGCGCCGTGCGCCTGGTCCACGAGTGAATGTTGATACACCGCGGCAGGACCGATGGATATTTGTACAATCTCCCAGATGCACAATATATATTCCCTGGTAGCCTGTCACTATTCGAAACTACCGCTGAACCAATGCCAGGAATGGAGTCCACGAAATGGCAGAACCCACGATCAAGACCACCGTGGTCGGCAGCTATCCCATACCCGACTGGCTGGCGGCCTACCCTACCACGCCCAACCTGATCGATGCGGCCAAGGTGATCCTGAAGACCCAGGAACTGGCCGGGATCGACGTCGTGACTGACGGGGAATTATCACGATTCGACGTCGGCCACCCGGAAACCAACGGAATGATCGAGTACTTCATCCGGCCGATGGCGGGGATCTCGACGGAGGTATCCCGCGAGGTCCTGGCCGAGTTCCGCAAGCGCGAAGGCATGGCGTTTCGAAGTACACCGGGGGGCATCGTAAAAGGCGAGATCGGGGAAGGCACGCTGAACCTGCCTGCCGCGTGGGAGATGATCCGGCCGCTTACCGACCGAACCCTGAAGTTTACGGTCACCTCCCCTTATATGCTGGCCAAGACGCTCCTGGACGAGCATTACGGCGACCTGGGTGACCTTACCATGGATATCGCGGAAGTGCTGCGCAAGCAGGTCGCGGACATCGACGCCCCGATCCTGCAGGTGGATGAAGCCAACCTGACCGGCCACCCCGAGGACGCGAGCTGGGCCCACGAGGCGGTCAATCACGTCCTGGGCGCCGTGAATGGGGAGAAGGGACTACATCTCTGCTTCGGGAACTACGGCGGGCAGAGCATTCAGACCGGCCTGTGGAACGACCTGATGGGATTCCTGAACCGCCTCGACGTCAACCATCTCGTTCTGGAATTCGCCCGGCGTGGTTACGATGAGCTACCGCTGTTCCGGGAGCTCCGCGACGACATTGCACTGGGCGTGGGCGTGGTCGATATCAAGGACAACGAGGTGGAAACGCCCGACGAGGTCGCCCGGCGCATCGAACATGCCGTTGACGTGCTCGGACTGGAGCGCTTGCGCTGGGTGCACCCCGACTGCGGATTCTGGATGCTGCCCCGGAGCGTCGCGGACCGCAAGATGGCCAGCCTGGTGGCCGGCAGGGACCTCGCGCTGGGTCGCGGGTAGTTCGGGTAGCTGCTGATTCTCACGGAGTCCCGGACTTACACCCCCAGCATCCACATCATCATCGTATACGCCAGCACGGTGATCAGGGCAATGCCGATCAGGTTCAGCCATAGCCCAGCGCGGATCATTTGCTGTATGGTGACCTGCCCGGATCCAAAGACGATGGCGTTGGGCGGGGTGGCGACCGGCAGCATGAAGGCGCAGCTGGCGGCGATGGCGGCTGGCACGATCAGCATGAAGGGGTGCAGGTCGAACACAACAGCCAGGGCGGCCAGTATGGGGATGAACGTGGCCGTGGTGGCCGTATTGCTGGTCAGTTCCGTGAGGAAGATCACCAGCGCGATGACGGCCATGACGAGCAGCAGTGTGGGAATGCCGGACAAAATCCCCAGTTGGTGACCGATATACTCCCCCACGCCGTTGACCCGGATGGCGGCCGCCAGGCTGAGCCCGCCTCCAAAGAGCAATAGTATTCCCCATGGGAGCTTCACGGCCGTTTCCCAGTTCATCACGAAGACCCGCCGTTTCACGTCTATTGGCACGACGAAGAGGACCAGCGCCGCGACCATGGCGATGACCGGATCGGACAGGCCCACCAGCGGGTGCAGGTCTCCGATCTCGATCTGGACCAGCAACGGACGGGTGATCCAGGCTACGGCCGCGAGCAGGAACACCACAAGCACGACCTTCTCCCCTCGCGACATGGCGCCCAGTTCCCTGTAGGCCGCTTCCGTAACCTCTCTGCTACCCTCGATACGCTCGCCCCGAACGGGATACAGGACCCGGGTCAGCATCAGCCAGGTCAACGGCAGAAAAACGGCCACCAGGGGAAGCCCCACGCCCATCCACCGGACGAAGCTGATCTCCTGACCCAGGCTGGACTGAATGAATGACGCGAGGAAGACGTTGGGCGGGGTGCCGATGATCGTGCCGATGCCGCCGATGGACGCCGCATATGCGATGCCCAGAAGCAGGCACAGGGCGAAATGAGGGCGCGTCTTCGATCCGGGCTCGTCGTTTCCAGTGCCGCCTTCCACGCTTCCAGGCTCCACCTGCTCCACCAGGCCGATGATACTGAGGGCAATGGGGAGCATCATGACCGCGGTGGCCGTGTTGGACACCCACATGCTGAAGAAGGCCGTCACACCCATGAAGCACGCCACGATGCCCGCCGGATGGTCGCCGGCCGTACGCAACGCCCTGAGCGCGAGGCGGCGATGGAGTCCCCAGCGCTGCATGGCCAGGGCGATGAGAAAGCCGCCCATGAAGAGGAAGATCAGCTCGTGTGCGTAAGGCGCGGCCGCCTCGCGTATCTGTGCGGCTCCGGTTATCGGAAGGGCCACCAGGGGCAGCAGCGCCGTGGCATACAACTCAACGGCTTCCGTCATCCACCAGATCGCCATCCACACCGCCAGGGCCGTCGTGGCGCGGCCGGCATTCGAGAACTCGATCGGCTCCCCCGCGCTATTCGGGTACGAATGGGGCAACAGGCTATAGAGCAGGACCGCGAGCAAGGGACCGGCGATCAGGCCGATCCACTGGATGGTGGTTTTGACATGATTCTGTTTACAATTCATGCTTTGTTCATCTAGATTGGTATTTCTGACTCGAATATTAAATATCGGTTTGTAGGTATTCACATACTAGATTTCTCGATTATCGGATGCTAGCGTAGAAATCAGATACCTAGTGAATGGATGCAGATCCTTAACACGAAACATCAAACTGATTTATAAAAATAAACACGAAACTTGATCGATAACACCGATATGAGCAGAAAATCACGGCAAGATCAACGACTCTATCTGTATGATCTAGGCAATGATAGGTGTCCTATCTGTCTATCCTCCTTCGACAGATCCGCCGTTAAGCATGGTAAGGAAGTAACACTAGAACATGTTCCTCCCAAAGGACTTGCCAGAAACAGCATAGCGATGTGCCTTACATGTGCAAAGTGCAATAATGACGCTGGTAAAGGATCTGACTTAGCAGCGATATCATTGGCACGCCAGATTCGAAGTGGTCTAGATTTGAGAGTGGACTTCCCTGACACACCACCAATGACCGGGAAATGGCCACTGGATGGAAAGATTTCTATTTTTGGACGTCCGGGTCTGAACCCACCCATCTCATCCGATATGACGTTTAATATAAAATACTCACTACCAAAATCTGAATACGCTGCCGTAAGTTATTTAAAATCTGCCTATCTTTCTGTGTTCTCTCTTCTAGGCCCAAATGGCTACACCTATGCTAAAAGCAAATCACTTCTGAATATTCGAAATCAGATTATGAATCCTCTTGAAAATATGATTGGCAACTATGCGTATCGATCTACTGCCCTCGACGTGGATATTAATGGCATTCTCATGAACCGCGAGCAGCAACACTGGGCAGTGAAGATAGTTGATTGCATTGTTACACTCCCAAGGGGAGGCGACGAGTCCTTCTACAAAAGGGCAGGCGCACTTGAAACTGGAAATAGAGGTGCCTTTAATGGTCCGTTCTGGAACCTAATTAAGTTTGGGCTAGATCATAGAGCTTCGTCAACTGTCAAAGAAAGTATTGACATCAAAGCGCATTTTGGTATTGAAAACCTGTTCGGAATCGTTGATGAGGTGGTCGATAGCAGAGGAAACAAGCGAGAATATGTCGTCGTGGATCATCAGGGTTCGAACGTCTCTTTGGTAGAATTGCCTCGTGATTAGCCTATCTTAAAACATGGTAAGGACCGGTAATGTTCGTTGTGCTAACAAGCTACCAAAACAAGAAACCGTGCAAATAACTAGTATTCGATTCCCCATTTTATAGAGTCTTTTGTATGAACCAATCCTGACATTTCCATACCAACAGGAGCCTCCATGAAAGACCAGGTCGCACACTACGAAAACAAGCTGAAATACGAGATCGATGCCTACGACCTGTGGGAATCCATCACCTTGGGCAAGGACATCGTCGTGTTGGACGCCAGGTCTGCCGAAGCTTACGCTGAGCGCCACATCCCCGGCGCCGTCAACATCCCGCACCGGACCATGGACCACGACTCCACAGCCCAACTGGATAGGGATTCGCTTTACGTAACGTACTGCGACGGGATCGGTTGCAACGCGTCAACCAAGGGGGCGCTCAACCTGGCGAAGCTGGATTTCAACGTCAAGGAACTCATGGGCGGCCTGGACCTGGTGGATAAGGGACGGTTACGAAACAGAAGGCCTTCAGGCCACCGAGGGCAGGGCGCTGGTCTGCGGCTGCGGTTAGGACCCGTCCCGCCTCTCCATCTTCCTGAACAACGCCTTGATGTCGCCGATGGCGCCCACGCTGACATATACGGCGACGCCGGCGAAAAGCAACAGGCAGACCACGAAGACCACGGTCCACATCGCAATCCAGAATTCCATCACAACGCTCCTTTCCGGTCCGGGAACAGCAGCGATCCGGCGAGCATCAGGACCAGGGCCAGCGCGGTCATGGTCAGGCCGATTTCGTCGCTTGAATATCTCTCCAGACCGAGGGCCTTGTTCACCGGTCCCAGGCCGGTCACCGCACCGATGCCCGCGATGAGCGCCAGGTAAGCGCCCACGGTGCTCGCCCGCTTCCAGTACAGCCCGGCCAGCAGCAGCGTAAATGCGCCGATGAAGTAGATGGCGCCGCTCACGGCCATGTAATCCCACAGGTCCTGCCCCAGGTCGTACCAGAGTCCCCAGACGAGCAGGAACAGGCCGATCAGCAGGATAAACACGCGCGAAAGCGTCAGTCGCCACCGGGTAGACAGCTTTTCGTTCGTGGCCGGCGCCACGACGTCGTGGGTCAGCACCGACGCCCAGCAGAGCAGGTAGCTGTCGTGGGTCGACATGAACGCGGCGAGGAGCCCGGCGCCCACGAGACCGATGATGCCGGTGGGCAGGACCTGGGAAAGGAAGAGGGGCATGGCCTGCAGCGTCATAGTCGTGTCGCTGGTGGGTGCCCCGGATTCATCGAAGAAAAAACCGCGGACCTCGGGTGCGTTGTAGAAGTATGTCAAGGCGCAGATGCCGAGGAACTGGGGCACCATGAACCGGATGAGGAAGCCGATGGACGACCACTTGTACAGCCTGCGTACCACGGCCACGCTTTCGGCGGCGCAGGCGCGCATGACCGAGGTCTGCCACACGGCGCAGGAGACGAGGCCGGCCGTGAAGATCATCCACATGATGTACGAGGGGCCGAACCCGCTGCCTTCCAGCAGGGGATTGAAGCCGGACTCACCGTGGACGGCCGCCACCGTTTCGACGATGGTAGACCAGCCGAGGGCGAAGACGGCCATGCCGCAGGTGAGGATCATGCCGAAGGAGAGGATGACGAACTGGATGTAGTCGGTGATCACCACCGAAACCATCCCGCCCATGATCGTGTAGGCGATCACCAGGGTGAGCATAACGGTCATTACGACGGCGACGGAATTGGGATCGGTCAAGCCCGTCAGGCCCGTCACGAACAGGGCGCCCGCCTTCAGGAACAGGCCCATGTTCAGGATGCCGGCCAGGGCGAGCAGCAGGCCGCCGAAGATGCGAACGCCGCGGCTGAACCGCTTTTCATAGAACTCGGGGATCGTCATCACGCCCAGACGGCGAAGGGGGACGACGATGAAGCCCGTCATGCCGACGATGAAGGTGACCACCCCGGCGATGACCGCGATGTGGAAGGCGGCGAATCCACCCGTGAATCCTTTTTGCGCCGAATACATGACCGTCACCAGCCCCAGCTCGCTCCCGACCATGGTGGCCACGGCCAGGCGGGACTTGAGCGCCCGGCCCGCCAGGATGTAGTCCCCCATGTCCCGGATGTACCGGTTCATGTACAGGCCTACGCCCACGGTGGCTGCCATGTATACCGCGACGATCAGCCAGTCCAGGGTACCGAAATTAGAGGGAAGAGACGGCATGGATCGGTGGGTGAGTGGTTGATTTACTCCAGGGACTGCTTTCGAAAGGATACTGCGTTTGAATCGCCTTTTTTGGTTCAAGCGCCTTTTTCTTCGGAGCCGGCTGAACCCCGACGGTTTTCCGCCCCCTCCTGGCCGGTATCACCTGGACCCGCATCCGCGCCTTCCTGGACGATGTCTACGTCCTCCTGGGCGATGTGATTGACCAGTTCGGGCGCAAGGCCGACATAATCCGAGGGGGTCAGGGAGAGCAGGCGCAGCTTGTCGTCGTCCGGCAGGTCCAGGTTGCGGATCAGGTCTTCCATGATCTCCTGCGTGATGGCCCGTCCCCGGGTCAGCGTCTTGATCTGCTCGTAGGGATTCTCGTGACCGGTCTTGCGCATGACCATCTGCACCGCTTCCGCCAGCACCTCCCAGGCGCCGTCGAGATCGTCCCGTACCGCCTCCCGGTCCACTACCACGCGGCCCAGTCCCTGGATGGCCGAATGAATCGCCAGCAGCGAATGGCCGATGGCCACGCCGATGTTCCGGAGCGCGGAGGAGTCGCTCAGGTCGCGTTGTTGCCGCGATACCTGCAGTTTCCCGGCCAGGTGTTCCAGCAGCGCATTGCCGATACCCACGTTGGCCTCGGAATTCTCGAAGTCGACAGGGTTCACCTTGTGGGGCATGACGGACGACCCCACCTCGGTGCCAACCACCTTCTGGCGGAAGTAGCCGAGGGATACGTACGACCACATGTCCCGGTCGAAATCGAGCAGCACGGAGTTGAAGCGCATCAGCCGGTGGAAGAGTTCCGCCATGTAGTCGTGGGGCTCGATCTGTATGGTGAGCGGATTGAAGGTGAGCCCGAGGCGGTCTTCGACGAAGTGGCGCGCGACGGCCTCCCAGGGCACGTCGGGATACACGACGAGGTGCGCGTTGTAGTTCCCCACCGCCCCGTTGAACTTGCCGAGATATTCGCTGCTGGAGACCTGGGCAAGCTGACGCTGCCAGCGTGCGACGAACACGGCCAGTTCCTTGCCGATGGTGGTCGGCGTGGCGGATTGTCCGTGGGTGTGGCTCAGCATCGGGATGTCCGCCGTTTCGGCCGCGAGGGCGGCCGCGAGCGTGATCATCTCCTGGCTTTTGGGCAGCCATACCTGCTGTATCCCGTCCTTGAGCATGAGGGCGTAGGCGAGGTTGTTGATGTCCTCTGAAGTACAACAGAAATGCACCGACTCGATGACGTCTTCCAGGGAGGTTCCGGTGATGGTTTCCCGTACGTAGTACTCCACCGCCTTGACGTCGTGGCGGGTTTCTTTCTCGATATCCTTGATCCGCCGGGCGTGGGCGTCGTCGAATTCAATGACCAGAGACCGCAGGAATCCGGTCTCTTCCTTTGAAAACGGACGCACGTGCACGATATCGGGCCGCTCCGCCATGGTGATCAACCATTCGATCTCCACGTGCACCCGGTACTTGATCAGCGCCCATTCGGAGAAGTAGGAGGACAGGTCCTTCAGTCGATCACTGTAGCGCCCGTCCAGGGGGGATAAAGTTCGCAGAGACATGCGTCGCCCCGAATCTTTTATGAAACCGGTCTATCTCGCGCCTGCGCGGACCGCGCTGACCAGTGGATCTTTGCGAAGGAAAACCGGCCCGGCCCGTTTGGAACCGCGGTTTCAGTATACCGTTCGACCACGGGAATCGGCAAGGTTCTTTCTTCCTCGAGGCCATCAGTCAGCCTTTTTGCGGACGACGATGTGCTTGATTCGTCGCGCGCCGTCATCTATATTCAGCCCCACCTTTTTGAAGACCACGCACGTACTCTCCGTCTTTTAGGACGCGATCGTTCGATAGACCCTCTTTATGATGTATCATGGAGTGACTGATTCGTGAACCGGCCATCCTCGTCTTACGATGTCATCGTGATCGGCGTAGGTGGAATGGGTAGCGCCACCGCGTGGCACCTGGCCCGGCGCGGGTGCCGCGTACTGGGCCTGGAGCAGTTCAACATCCCCCACGACCTGGGCTCTTCCCACGGTCAGACGCGCATCATCCGCCTGGCCTACTCCGAACACCCTTCCTACGTGCCCCTGCTTCGGCGCGCTTACGCGTTGTGGCGCGAAATCCAGGAACGGGCGGGCGAGCGGCTGCTGCATATCACGGGAGCCCTGGACGCCGGACCCGCGGATGACTGGGTCTTCCAGGGTTCGAAGACATCGTGCGAAGAGCACGGGCTGCCCCACGAGATCCTTACGGGTGCGGAGGTGAACCGGCGCTTTCCTGGCTACCGGCTTCCTGAAGACATTATGGCCGTCTTTCAAACGGACGGCGGCTATCTCCTGCCGGAGCGCTGCATCGTCGCCCACGTCGAGGCGGCGCAGGCGGAAGGCGCCGAGATCCGCGGGATTGAACCGGTACTGGACTGGACGTCAAACGGTCGCGGCGTCACGGTAAGGACTTCAAAAACGACTTATACGGCGGACCGGCTGGTCATCACCGCGGGCGCCTGGATAGGCAAGGTGGTGAAACGGCTGGACCGGGCGGTTCAACCGGAACGACAGGTCCTGGCCTGGCTGCAGCCCAAGCGACTCGAGTTTTTCCGGCCGGATCGGTTCCCGGTATTCAACCTGCAGGTGTCCGAGGGCCGGTACTACGGACTTCCGGTACATGGCATACCCGGATTCAAGATCGGCCGATACCATCACCTGGAAGAAAGTGTGGACATGGACGGGATCGACCGGTCCACCCATCCCCGTGACGAGGCAGTGCTGCGCGATTTCGCCGATCGCTACTTCCCCGATGGCTCGGGACCCACCATGAGCCTTCAGGTCTGCGCCTTCACCAACACGGCGGACGGCCATTTCATCCTGGACGCGCACCCCGAGTATCCCAATGTCTACGTCGCTTCCCCGTGCTCCGGCCACGGTTTCAAGTTCTGCAGCGTCATCGGAGAGGTCATGGCCGACCTGGCCACCACGGGGGAAACCACTCATGACATCGATCTGCACGGACTGGCAAGGCTCTGTTAGGAACGGGTTACTTCTTCAGTTCGTAGTTCAACCTGAGGTAGGTCACCGTGGCATGGGCGATCAGCGTCCCGGCGTCGTTGGTGATCAATACTTCGCCGTAGATGAGTTTCCTGCCGTTCTTCACGACGCGGGCCTCGGCGTTCAGGGCTTCCTCGCTCGCGGCGTGGAGATAGGTAACCGCCAGGTTGGTGGTAACCGTGTCCGTGGTGATGCCGTTTAGGGTAGCGTGGGCCATGTACAGCATCGTATCGGCCAGGGATGCGGTCACCCCGCCGTGTACGAGGTTGTAGTACTGGGCGAACCGGGGCTGGTAGGGCAGGCGCGCGTGGCAGACGCCCTCTTCCACGGCCACGATCCGCAGACCGAGGTCATGGACGTACGGGACGCGATCTACGAAGTCCTGCAGTTCTTCTACGGTTACCTGGGGCATGGAAGGATCTGGGTACGGGGAGTGAGGTCAATTGAGGTTGTGTGGGGTAATCATACTGCCGAATATCGATCTTTCCGCTAGATGTTACGAATGATAAGCACACTATCCCTTCGTGTCCATCACATTTGGCTTCCGTCGCCCACCTGGTTGAACCCTTCCTTGCTGTATCCGATGCGCTCTGCGCCCAGGGACGCTCGCAGTGCGTCCAACAGCGCGTGATGGGCGTCACGGGCGTACCAGTCCTGATAGCCGAATTTCCGATACATATCGCGAATCCGCAGGCGCTCGGTCCGTCTACCGCCTGAACCGTCACCGTCGAAATAGGTATCGACGACCACGCGGTGACAGCGGTCCCTGATCGTCTCGACAAAGGCATCAGGGTCGTTGGGCAGCATGGGACTTATCGTCACCTGGACTGATATGCCGGCATCCATGGCAGCATCAAGGGTCTTCAGCCGTGCGGCCACGGACGGGGCGTGGGGCGTAAGGTTGCGGCGAACCGTCTCGTCGTGGGTTTCGAGGGTCATGTTCAACACGGCCCGGTCGATTCGAGCGATCACGTCGAAATCCCGGCGCACCATGGGGCTTCGTGTCTGCACGACGAGATGGTCAGGCTGCATGGCCGTGAACACTTCCAGACACCTCCGCGTGATCCGGTATTTCGCTTCGACACCCTGGTAGGGGTCGGTGGCGGAACTCAGGAACACCCGCACGGCCTTTCCCTTGTTCTTCAGGTTGGCCAACTCAACCTCGAGTCGATCGGGCGCGTTGATCTTTACGTCGACGTAGTCGCCCCACGCTCCGCCGTGGTAGAGGTGAACGGGCAGGGCCTGTACGTAGCAGTACGGACACCGAAAGACGCAACCGACATAGGGCTGAAGGGTGTGGGTATAGCCGTCAAGGAATCCGCCGGTGCGGGTCAGGATCGACTTGCAGGTTATTTCACGTACGGTGGTCGGCATGGTTTTAATTGATCTCCCGGGTCCGTGGAGGGACCGTAGCGGGTTGGGCATCGCGATCCGCTCCGCACGTAACGCCTACATCAATCCCACCGGATCCACATCGATCTTCACGCGCAGGCGCCGGCTATCGACGTCGCGTTCCCACTGCTGCCGTACCCGCCGCACGGTTTCGCGCAGGCGTGCGGAATGGCTGCTCCGCGCGATGATCTGCCAGCGGAACTGGTTGCGTACACGGGAGATCACCGGTGGCGCGGGGCCGAGTATGCTCAGTTCTCCCGGGTACTTCGCCATGAGCTCGGCGAACCGGCGCGCCTCCCGCATCACGTATTCGTCCTGCTCTCCGTGGAACAGGATACCGACCATGCGGCCGAATGGAGGATATCGTAACGCCTTTCTGTCGGCGATTTCCTGGAAGTAAAAGGTTTCGTAGTCGTGGGTCTGCGCGCAGGTCACGCTGTGATGGCTGCGGGAATAGGTCTGCACGATCACCTCCCCGCCCAACTTCCCCCGCCCGGTCCTTCCGGCTACCTGCGTCAGCAGCTGGAACGTCCGTTCGCTGGCCCTGAAGTCGGGAAGGTTGAGGGAGGTGTCCGCCGAAATGACGCCCACCAGCGTCACGTTCGGAAAATCAAACCCCTTGGCCACCATCTGCGTGCCCAGCAGGATATCCGCCTCGTGATTGAGCACGCGGTGGAAGATGTCCTGGTGGGATCCTTTCCGCGTCGTGGTATCCATGTCCATGCGCACTATCCGGGCGTCCGGAAACTGCTGTTTCAACTCCTCTTCGACGCGCTGGGTGCCGACGCCCCGGTATCCGATCGAATCCGAGCGGCACTTCGGACACACCTCCGGCGCCTGTTCCCGGTGGTCGCAGTAATGACACCGCATGGACAGGCTGTCGGCGTGATACGTCATCGTCACGCTGCAGTGTGGACACGACACGGAAAGCCCGCAGTCATAGCACTGTACGAATGGGGAGAAACCGCGACGGTTCAGAAAGAGGATGATCTGTTCCCGCCGATTGAGGCGATCCTTGATCAGTTCGGCCAGGGGTTTGGAGAATATCGACCTCCTGCCCAGTTTACGCTCTTCCCTCATGTCGATGATTCGCACGCCTGGCATAGGGCGCTGGTCCACCCGTTCGGTCAGGCGGCAACAGTCGAACTTGCCGTTCCGCGTATTCGCAAAGGTCTCCAGGGAAGGGGTCGCGCTGCCCATAAGCGTCACGGCGTTTACCATCCGGGCACGGACGACCGCCACGTCCCGCGCGTGATAGAGCGGGGGGTCGTCGAATTGCTTGTAGGACGGTTCGTGTTCTTCGTCGATCACGATCAGGCCGAGGTTGGACAGCGGCGCAAATACGGCGGACCTGGCGCCCACCACGATGCGGTAGTCCCCGGCGCGGGTCCTGCGCCAGGAGTCGTACCGTTCTCCCGACGACAGTCCGCTGTGCAAAACGGTTACGAGATCTCCGAAGTGGGCACGGAAGTGGCGCACGGCCTGAGGGGTCAGGGCGAGTTCCGGTACGAGCACAATCGCCGATCTGCCCGAGTCCAGGGTCTTTTCAATGGACTTCACGTAAACGTGCGTCTTCCCGCTGCCGGTGACGCCGTAGAGCAGCAGGGGCTTGAACACGCCCTCGCCGATGGCCCCGTGAATCGCGTGAAGCGCAGTGGCCTGCTCGCTCGTGGGTTCGACCGGGCCGGGTTCGGGCAGGTCGGCATCCCGGTAGGGGTCGCGTATGGTCTCGACCTCGCTCAGCGACACCAGGCCTTTTTTCTCCAGTCTCCTGATCACGGCCCGTTCAATCCGTCCCAGGTGCCGCAGCTGCTCCGTGGTCAGCCTTCCATCGTGCCGCACGAGGAGATTAATACAACTGGCTTGCCGGGGTGAACGCGGGACCAGCCTGGGTATGATCTTCTCCGCTTCTTCCTTCGACGGGATCAACTCAACCCAGGTCTCGTACCGGATACCGGGGCCGCCGCCTGGGTTTCCGACCGAAATCGTCACCAGTCCCTTTGCTTCGAGGCTTCGCAACGCGGCGAAAGGCTGTCGAGTCCGGGTTCTGCGGCGGAGGCTGGAAAAGGTGATGGATCCGTGTTCGGGAACGAGGGCAAGCATTTCGGCCTGTCGAGGCGCGGTCCGGTGAAGCCGGTCCATGCATTCGGGGGGACACGGACCGTCCCGGCTGACCGCTTGTTCGCTTTCCGACAGCAATCCCGCCGGCAGGGCCGCCTTTATCGCTTCGCCCCACGGGCAAAGATAGTACCGTCCAATCCACCGCGTTAGTTCTAGCAACGTGGCGTCCAGGACCGGATCGCGATCGAGCACGTCCAGCAGCGGCTTGTACCGATCCACGGGACAGCTGTCCGATAGCCCCGTGATGACACCGGTCATCCTGCGGTTCGTGAAGGCGACGGACACCCTGTGGCCGGGCAGCGCCGTTTCGAGGAGATTTTCAGGTATGCTGTATGAGAAAACCTGGTCTACCGGAAGGGGAAGAGCGATTTCGGCAAACCGGACGGAAGCCGCCATAGGCTGTAACCGCCGTTTCAATATACCCTGTAGAGCTGGTATCTTCCGTAGCCATCAAAGTCGACGAACACGAAACTACGACTTATGTTGTTGTAATGCCAGATCTGGTATGGTTGTGACCGCCGCTCGAAGGAGTATCTTTCGACCTCGTCCGGCGGACCGTACACGATATAGACCCGGCCCTGGTCGCTGCGCCAGCCTTTACCCAGTCCATCATCGAAGTTCTCGTTCGCGAATTCTATCCGTCGGTAGTAGGTGATCATATTCTCGTTCTGGTCCGTATCCGGTGTGGGGTCCCGTCGCTTCCAGAACGCCTCCAGGGCCACCTTCTGCTCGCCAGCCGGCGCTTCCCTGAACTTCTTGAACACATCGAGTTCTTCGTTCTTAGCGATGTACCTCAGTTGCTCGGTGATCTCCTTGAAGTTCCTGGCCGTCGTCAGGGGCAGGAGGAATTGCCAGGTGATTTGGAACTCCGATTTGGACTTGGCCCGGTTTCGTACGGCCCGGTCGTCGACTTCTATTTCAAGGGTATACACCCCCTGGGAAAACTCGCTTGTATCGAACCGGCCGCTGTACGCGCCGATGGTCCCCTGGCGCTCAAGGGGCTCCTCCCGGTTCAACACCACGCGACCCGTCGGCGACGTGATCTTGTATTCCACCGTCAGCGGCTGTTGCGCTTCTACGGCCGCGTCGGTATACACCTCGTAGTACACGTACATGTCGGTGTGGTCCTCGCCAAAGGCGCGGGACAG
The DNA here is from genome assembly GCA_965225915.1 of bacterium. Lineage (GTDB taxonomy): Bacteria > JAAXHH01 > JAAXHH01 > JAAXHH01 > JAAXHH01 > JAAXHH01. Next base: position 1,763,948 of record OZ245326.1, on the reverse strand, counting down.
GTTGGGAACAACCCGTATGCCCCTGCGGTCCAGTCCGACATTGGAAGAGTCCTTCATAACCAGGCCGGCGAATTGTATGTCGCTCACGCTGAGCCGATCCTTGTAGTAATCCGGTACCTCGAAGGGTTTGGCCATGTCCTTCTGGCTGGCTGTATCCATATCGTAAAGCTTGATCTCCAGGTCGTATTTGCCCGGTGGGAGGTAGATGGTGTACAGCTTCGCGCTGGACTGGTCCATCACGCGCGTTTCGACATCCGACTCCACTACAACCGAATCCTGCATGGTCTCGGCGGTAACCTGGTAATCGTCATCGTCAATCACGAGTAGAGAAAGTTCGAATCGCGCGACGAAGCGGTCTCCTGATTTGACGAAATTGAACAGTTCGTTCGAAAGACGGTAATAACAGTCGACGCGCGTGCTGTCGACCGCCGCACCCCGCGCAGTGACAATATCCACAACGGCGAGACCCCGGTTGATGTTACCCTGTTCATCGGGCTCCGGACCGGACGGGACCGCCCCTGCCGAGAAGGCCGGAATCGCCAGAAGCAGGGTAACCCAGATATACCTTCTCATCCATTTTCCAGTGCGAAACATGCGGGCCATTGCAACCCCATCGAAAATAAACGAAACACGAAATCCTGCGAATCCGGTCCGCGTCCGACTGGGACCGCCAAAGAGCGCCGATACGGTTGTCACGGGATGCTTCTTTCAATATATTTGCATATCGCAGACCTACAAAAGCTTTATTTGAACCCGGACAGCGGCCGACGACTCGGTCGGATCGATCGGACATTGCGCATTGCCGTCGGTATTCGATCACATTATATAGAATCCACAAACCGTGGAATTGGTTCCCAATTTAAAGTGCTCGAAGGCGGCATTCACAGTACGTGGAGGCGCTTTACGGCAGGTCCTAAACCCAGTACGGCACGTTCACTGGCAGGATGAAGAAAGGGTGAAGGCGTGAGCAGAACGAAAGTGGGCTTCATCGGGGGAGGCGGAATCGCCCGGGAACATATGAAATTCCTGTCGGAGATGGAGGACGTGGAACTGGTGGCCGTCGCCGATATCAGCGAAGCGGCGCTGGATGTCTGCCGCGATATGTACGGCATTCCCGACTGCTTCACCGATTACAGGGAATTGCTGGCAATGGATGCCATTGACGCGGTAACGGTCGGCACGCCGAACAGCGCGCACTTCGAACCGACGATCGCCGCACTTCGGGCCGGCAAGGACGTGCTGGTGGAAAAACCCATGTCCATCACGGCGGACGAGGCGGCCGAGATGGTGAGAACCAGCAGAGAGACGGACCGGATCCTGGTGATCGGCTTTCAACACCGGTTCATGCCCGAGGCGCAGATGCTCAAGCGGTTTATCGACCGGGGGGAATTCGGCCGGATTCTATATGGCCGCTGTCTCGCCTTGCGCCGGCGCGGGATTCCGAACTGGGGGGTCTTTGGCCGCAAAGACCTCCAGGGCGGCGGAGCCCTGATCGATATCGGCGTACACATGATCGAAGCGGCCCACTATCTCATGGGCTCGCCGCAACCCGTCAGCGCCTTCGGAAGCGCCTACACCTACCTTGGCGACCGGCCCAGCGACACGGTTTCAATGTGGCCCGACTGGGACCACAAGACGTACTCGGTCGAGGACCTGGCAGTGGGGATGATCCGGTTCGATAACGGCGCCACACTCTCGGTGGAGGCCTCCTTCGCCGCCCATATCGGCAAGGGCGAATGGACTTTCTCCCTCATGGGTGAAAAGGCCGGCGGCCAGTTCAATCCGCCCATGGTCTTCAAGGATCAGTCCGGCACCATGGTCAACATGACTCCGGACTACCTGCCGAACATAGATGGTTTCCGTTACAAGCTGCGGCACTTCGTGGACTGCGTGCAGACCCGGAACCCGTCCGAGGCGCCGGGTGAACACGGCCTCCTCGTGCAGCAGATCCTGAACGGCATTTATCGCTCCGCCGAAACGGGACGCGAGGTGCCGATAGAGCCGCTGATCTGAAAGGCTGGATATCGGTGAGTTGCTACATTTGGTTATAGGCCAGTACTGTTTGTGGATATCGATTGGATGGAAAGCGTTCATCAGTCCCGAGGAGGATTGAATTGCTGACCGGTGCCCAGCAGGCCTGCTGGGAGGAAAACGGCTACGTTATCATTCCCCAGGCCGTTCCCGTTTCCCACCTGGAAGCCGTTATCGTTGCAATTTCCAAATTTCTGGAACTGGACCCGGACGATGCGGCAACCTGGTACAACGGACCGCCGCGCCGTCTCGGATTCGTCGAGATGTACCATCACCAGTCCATGTGGGACAACCGGCAGTATCCCCGTGTATACGAGGCCTTCAAAAGCCTTTGGAAGGAAGAAAAGTTGTGGGTCAGCATCGACCGCACCAACATGACGCCACCCGAGCGGGAAGGCAGGGCGCATGGTTTCAACGAGTCGCTGATACACTGGGACATCGACACTTCGGATCATCCCGGAGGGCTCAAGGTGCAGGGGGTACTGTACCTGACCGATACGGCGGAGAACCAGGGCGGTTTTCAGTGCGTGCCGGGGTTCCACCGGGATTTCATCGAATGGGTAAAGACCCAGCCTGCCGACCGCGATCCCACGCGGCCCGACTTGACGGATCTAAAGCCGGTTGCGATCCCGGGCAAAGCCGGCGACCTGCTCATCTGGCACAGTCTGCTTCCCCATGGGAACAGCCGCAACACTTCCGAAAGGCCCCGCTGGTGCCAGTACATTTCCGCAAGTCCAAACCGGGAAGAGGACGAATCGTTGCGGCAACTCCGCATATCGCTTTGGAGGGACCGCATGCACCCGGCCCAGTTTCCGGGGGATCCGCGCGGTGTGGAACGCATGCGCGGCCCCGCCCGCCTGACTCCCCTTGGGCGGAAATTACTGGGGTTGGATCGCTGGGAATGAGTAACGTGAAGTGTTTAGTATTGGAAAAATTGAGGTATGATTAGACCGCCGAAGCACGAACGGGCCGGTCTATTCCCTGTTCCCTCCACAGGACTCACGCACGATCAGTCGGGAACGCAAGGTAATCTGCTCCAAGGAATCTACCCCGTTGAGTTGGCGCTGCATCAAGTCCAGGACTGACCGGGCGATTTCCTCGGATGGTGTGGACATCGTGGTCAGTGCCGGGGTCAGATAGGCAGATACATCTATATCGCCATGACCTACTACGGCCACGTCATCCGGGACTCGGAGGCCCGATTCCTTCAGCCCGCGGCACACTCCGATAGCCGTGAAGTCATCACGGCACAAGATGGCGGTGAACCGGTCTCTGAGATTTTTGCCCTGGATGTATCCACCTTCACTGTGGATTCCCAGGGCTGGAATGATCTCGAACGGCAGATCGTGGTCTTGCATTGCCTGACAATATCCCTTCGACTTGAACGTAACGGGCCTGTTCTCTTCCAGTTCCATACCGATAAACCCGATGCGGCGGTGGCCCATTTCGATCAGATGCACTGTAGCATCGTAGAAGTCCGAAATTAGATCCAGGACTACTCCACTAGTGTTTTCCGTGGGGTAGTGGTAAGTAACGATTGGAACACGACCCCGTACCATGTCGTGGATGCGTTTCGATTCCTCCTGTACTCCCCTGGTATTGACCAGGAGTCCGTCCACCCCCCTGGAGATTAACTGCCTGATAAGCAGACCCTGGTCGTCCTTTAATGTTCCGCTGACCCTGAAAATCGCCATGCCCATCAGCACCTGATAGCGGAAACTGCCTGCCACTCTTATAATGTGTTCGGTCTGTCTTCCGAAAGTTTCGAGCGCAATCTGGTAAGTCAGCAGACCCAGCGTACCCGTCTTTCCCGTCACGAAACCCTGCGCCATGAGATTGGGCGTATATTCCATTTCTTCAGCCGTTTGTTTCACTTGTCTTCGGGTATCGTCGTTGACGAGGTATGAAGCGGTATGAGACAAGGCGCGAGAGACGGTGGAATGGGATATTCCAAGACGACTCGCGATGTCCTTAATGGTGACCTGTTTGACTTTCATGAATTGATCCGATCTGCTTGCAGTCAGCATACTGCGTCGATTTCGAATGACCGATTAACTCGTCAGGCCGACCCTTCCCTGATCGTTGCGGGTTCTGCCGTAACTCAAGCCAAAAACGGGATGATGTGCTTTATGGGCGGAGTCGTAAGATGGATTTTAACTGTCCGCGCCATAAACTATACCAGACAGTTAATAGTAAGCAGTTGTAAGATAAAACAGGATTGTTACTTGTCAAGATGGCTGGCACTTGGAGAAGGAAAAGGAAGTGTTGCAGATCTCAATATCTGGATATCCCTATGCACACGTTTGCCATTGCGTATTGTGTCACGATTATTGACAAAATCATATCATGAGCGAGCCCTGCCGACACCGCAGGACTCTCTCAAGACAAGGGTGGAAGTCATAACGATCTGCCAGACCATGTTATGACCTTCGAACTGCCGCAACATCAGATCCATCGCCGCCTGGGCGATTTCCTTGGCGGGTGTGGACTGTGTAGTCAGCGCGGGCGTTACGTAAGCCGAAACGTCTATGTTGCCGTTACCCACCACGGCCACGTCTTCGGGTACGCGGATTCCCAATTCCCGCATGCCGCGGAGGACGCCTATCGCCGTGTAGTCGCTACGGCACACCAGCGCCGTGAAACGATCTTTTACTTCCCTGGACAGGCGGTATCCTGATTCGGCCTGCTGCAGGCCAACTGCCAGGCTCTTCGGCGTAAGCCCGTGCTCGTTCATGGCCTTGTAGTAGCCCCTGCCCCTGGAGGAGTCCTCGCCGGACGTATCCCAGCGGTCACCAAGGAATCCGATCCTTTCGTGGCCCAACTCGATCAAATGCGTCGTTGCACGGTAAAACCCCGCCTCATGGTCCAGCACAACCCCACAGTAGTCTCGGGCCGGATAAGGAAAGGTCACCACGGGCACCCGGCCATCAACCGCTCGCCGAATCCGCTCCGACTCGTCTGCATCACCCATGGTCTGCACCAGGAGTCCGTCAATGCCTCTCGAAATAAACTGCCCGATCTGCGATACCTGGTCGGCCGCCGGTGATTTGGAATCCCTTTCTGCGGACATGCCCACCAGGAGCCGGTAATTACACTCGTCCGCAGCCTTGATAAAATAGTCGATCTGCGCTCCAAACGGTTCCTGGTAAAATTCGAAGGCCAGCAGTCCCAGCGTACTGGTTTTCCCCGTGGCAAACCCTTTGGCCAACAGGTTGGGTTTGTAGTTCATCTCCTCGGCGGTTTGCTTGACCACCCTGCGGGTCTCCTCGCTCACCATGTAAGACTTATCTCGGGACAACGCCCGAGATATTGTCGAGTGGGACACCCCCAGTGCCCTGGCTATATCTTTAATCGTAACCTGCTTTTTTCTCATTGACCCATTCCGTCCTTACGGGCAGGTATAGCCCACATGGAGACAGACCGCCGGTTTCGGTAAGGCCGTTCAATTCCGTTTCAGGTATAGTACATTATGACACACGTTTGCAATTTGCAATAAGTGATTTGTCCGATTTGATGTCAAATCTTTTTTGAAACGTTGGATGATTTACTTCGCCCCGCAGGATTCCCGGACGATCAGGCGGGGTTTCAAGGTATGCCGGCGAGGGGTGGTTTCGCCCCGCACTTGCCGCAGGATGTCTCGCATTGCAAGTTGCGCGATTTCTTCGTAAGGAATGCTCAGCGTGGTCAGCGACGGGGTTATATAAGCCGACAGATCCATATCTCCGAAGCCCGTGACCGCCACGTCGCAGGGTACGCGTATCCCCGAGTCTGACAGGCCCCTGCATACCCCGAGGGCCGTGTAGTCGCAGCAACACACGAGGGCCGTGAACCGGCTTCCCAGTTCCTTCCCCAGTCGGTATCCCGATTCCGTTCCGGTAGACTCAACTTCGGCACGCCGGGGCGTCAGTCCATGCTTTCTCATCGCCGTGTAGTACCCCTTGCCCATGGCCGATGGACCGTTGGTTCGTACCCAGTCTTCTCCGAGGAAACAGATCCTTTCGTGACCCAGTCCGATCAGATATTCAGTCATCTCTAAAAACCCGGATGCGTGATCCAGTTCCACGCCATTCATGGCGCCGGTCGGGTAGCAGTAGGTCTCCACTGGGAGTTTCCCCTTTACAGTTTTGATAATACGATCGGATTCCGCTTCGTCGCCTCGCGTGTTGATCAGGAGCCCGTCCACGTCGAGGGATTCAAGTTGCCTGATCTGCTTGATTTGATCGTCTCCTGGCGATTGGGAGATTTGGTCCGCTGTCGCAGTGATCAGGATCTGATAACCATGTTCGCCCGCCATGCGCAGGAAGTGGTGTATCTGCCTCCCAAAGGGCTCCAGGCTCACGTGATAGGTCAGCAGTCCCAGGATTCCTCCGCCGCCCTTCAACAAAGTCCGTGCCATAAGGTTCGGCGAGTAGTCCATGTCATTCGCGGTCTGTTGCACGATTCTCCGTGTCTGGTCTTTCACGAGATGAACAGCATGCGGAGACAGCGCCCGGGAAACCGTGGAATATGAAATACCCAGGCGTTTGGCGATATCCTTGATGGTAACCGGCTTGTTTTTCATAAAACTATCCCCAACGCAGCCTGACAGTCACAGACTAAGAAAACCTCGCCAGAACACGCACACGTGTGAATTGACACGTTGCATCGTTCGATCGGGTATAAGTAGTGTGGAAAAGAGAACATATCGAGGAAGTTGGGGCCGCGGATCGAATCGCTTACGAGGGTGAAACCCACTGGTTACGGTCAGTCGGGTCGATAACGTATCTACAATGTAGAGACAAATCGGGACTTTTGTCAAGCGACTGAGTGTCCGCCGTGCCCAGTCACCGTCAAAGCCTTGTAGTGCGCGGCTAAGCAGTGCTGTGGCAAGAAATCAGTGGCGCGCCATTATCGCTGTACGGTATTTTACCCATTCACCATTAAGCATACCCGGAACAAACTTACCCTGCCGTTCGCTTGAGTCTGCACGTAGCTTGTGGCCAGCCGCATAGGGCCGAGAGCAACACCCATGTCCATAAAACCCTACAGCAGTCCTTTCGAGCTCGAAACCGAACTGAGGCGCGACCTCGGCGTCGTTTCGGCTACCAGCATCATCGTCGGGGGTATCATCGGGTCCGGTATTTTCGGTGCGCCGGCCGGCATTGCTCAACAACTGGGCAATCCGGGCCTGTTCCTTCTGGTCTGGATCGTCGGTGGCGCCCTGTGTTTCGCCGGCGCCCTTTGCTTCGCCGAACTCGGCACCATGATGCCCCGCAGCGGCGGGCAGTTCGTTTACCTCAAGGAAGCTTTCCCTCCCATCGTAGCTTTTCTATACGGATGGGTGGAAGTCGTCCTTCTCCAGAGTGCCGGCCTGGCGGCCATCGGTGCAATCTGCACCAGCTACATGGGCTATTTCCTACCGGTCATCTCGTCCCATTATTCCGTATTTGCGCTCGGTCCCCTCGTAATCTCGTCCCAACAGGTCGCCATCTGGATCCTGTTGATCTTTCTCTGCTTCGTCAACTACGTGGGTGTACGGTTCGGCGGACTGGTGATGAACCTGACTACTTTCGCCAAGGTGACGGCACTGGCCTGCCTTGCGTTGGTGGCGATTGCGATAGGGGGAGACGCGCGCCACTTCGAACCACTGGTGCCGCCGGATCTGGACGCGGGCATCCTGACCGTGCTGGGTCCGGCGATGATCGGCGCGCTTTTCGCGTACCAGGGATGGGTCAACACCAGCATGGTTACGGGGGAAGTACGAGATCCGCAGCGCATACTGCCCCGGGTGATCCTCTTGGGCCTTGGCCTGTGCACGCTCGTTTATCTCGCAGTGAACTGGTCCTACCTGTACATCCTGGGCATCGACGAAATCGCGTCCTCGGACCGTGTGGCGGCCGACGTTGCGACGCGGCTGATCGGTCCGGTGGGGGGCTCTCTGATCTCCGCGGCGGTCATGATTTCAACCTTCGGGACGATGAACGGTACCCTGATCATCACGCCCAGGATACCCTACGCCATGGCGCGGGCGGGCATGTTCTTCAAATCGTTCTCCCATGTTCATCCCCGGTTCAAGACGCCTTCCCGCGCTATCGTGGCCACGACGATCTGGGCCATCCTGTGGACATTTCTTGGCAACTTCCAGGCCATCATCAACGCCTTCGTCTATATCGTCTACCTGTACTACGGTCTGAATGTACTCGCCCTCATCATACTGCGGCGCAAGTATCCGGACGCGAGTAGACCTTTCAAGGTTCCGGGTTATCCCTACGTTCCGGCTTTCTTCCTGGTAGTGGTGTCGTGGGTCGTGGTGACGGTCGTCACCCAGAATTTCATGCAGGCGCTGCCCGGACTGGGATGCCTCGGGCTGGGGGCTATCGTGTACCTGGTTTGGTTCCGGAAGGCTTGACCCTGTCCCGTTTCGCGGTTCGTCCACACGTATCGCGGATCACCCGTTCGTGCCGGCATCTCTCAATAGCGATACTTCCGCACACGCCGGCTCCTCCCATTCCCGACACTCCCAAAACACCCCGGCTCCTCCATTCCAGCGGCCTCGCATCCTGTCCGGTGAACCTATCCCGAAGGGCTTCTTTTTTCTTTGAAACCGACGGCGAAAAGCAACAGGACGAGAAGAACCAGGGCGGCGGGCAGGATCCAGAATACCTGCCAGTCGGCAAGGCTCAGGGTCCCCGTCGAGCCGAGAAAGGTATTGTAGACCCGGCCTGCGACCTGGGCGCCGATCAGCATGCCCAATCCACTGGAAACAAGCACGAACAACCCCTGCGCCTGTCCCCGGTTGGCGGGATTGGCCTGTTGGTCCACATAGACATGGGCCGTCACGAAGAAGAAATCGTAGCAGATGCCGTGCAGGACGATCCCCGTGATGATGAACGCCGCCAGGGCGTCCGGGGCGCCGAACGAGAACAGCCCGTACCTCACCACCCAGGCAGCCATCGCGATCAATACCATGCGCTTCACCCCGATACGCCGGAAGAAAAACGGCATACACAGCATTAAGATCACCTCGGACATCTGGCCAAGCGTCTGCGTTCCGGCAATACGTTCAAAACCGGTCGCACCCAGGTATATCTGCGTGAAGTTGTAGTAGAATGCGAGGGGGATGCAGAGGAGCAGCGCGCAGCCGATGAATACGTAGAAAGAAGGGCTCCCCAGTTCCCGAAGCGCGTCGATTCCGGCCAGGGATCGGAACGACACCTTCTTTCCGGCTGCCGGTGGCGGCGTGCGGGCGAGGGTGAAGCTGTAAAGTCCCATGACGAGTCCCGCCACGCCGGCCGTATAGAGGGGCCATGACGTCATTTCGGGGATCACGCTTCCGGAGAACAAGCCCAGGACGAAGCTGATAAAAAGTCCTGCGGCAATCCATCCCACGGTCCCAAATACCCGGATCAGGGGATACTGCTCTTCCCGGTTTTCAACACGGTGAAAGGTGATGGTGTTCACCAGTCCCAGGGTCGGCATGTAGCAGATATTGTAGACCAGCAGGAGGAGGATGAAAAGGACCGGAGTATCCACTGCGAGAGGAACGACTAACATGACGCAGCCCGCGAGGACGTGCAGCCATCCGAGGACCTTCTCCGGCGCGAAATACCGGTCCGCGACCAGGCCCAGGAAGAACGGGGAAACGATCGCGGCCACCGGATTGACCGTGTAGGGCCAGTGGGTAAGGTCCGCCATCCCGTGAGCGTTCATGAAGACGGCGATCGTCGAGAACCAGGCCCCCCAGATGAAGAACTGGAGGAACATCATGAGACTGAGGGATGGGGACATGGATTCCTTGTCTGCCCGGGGCGTATACGCCCGCCGGCGACAAGGTTATCTGCCTAACTTGTAGCCGTAGCCTACGGCGATCCACGCTTTGACCGACCGGCCTTTCAGCGTGGCGGGATGATACCGGGAAGCGAATATCTTCGCGAGGAGGAGTTCGTCTATTTCGTCGTATCCGGTCGATTCGATTATGCTCGCGTCCACGACCTCGCCCAGTTCGTTGATCAGTAGCTGAAAACGGACGATGCTGTCCTTCACGTGCCTGAGTTTCCTGGGGATCTCTTTTCGGGAGATGCTCATGTTGATACGTCTCGGTATCGGCGGCGTGTCGAAGCGCCAGGCGTCGTCCGAACCGTCACCCATGCCGCCGCCGATTCCGCTTCCCGCCTCGGAAGATCCCACGACACCGGAGCCTCCCATACCTACCTCATCGCTCGATTCGTCCTCGGTGTCCAGGGCGACGGCCACGGTGGTCTCCATATCTTCCTGGGAGGCGATCTCGTGCTCCTCGGCTATCAGGCTGTCGTCGATCGGCTCGGGTATGCCCACTACCACGGGAACGGGAACGCCCTTGCTCATGATATCGTCCCCTGGATCTTCCGGAGGTTCGAGCCGGCCGGGACGGCCACCGCCACGCTCTGCCGTGACCAGCTTATTCGGGTCAATGATGTCGATCAGATGGGCGGGATAGGGCATGATCTCGATTTCCACCATGGGTTCGAAATCGATCTGGCTGTAGAGGTAAACCCCGCCGACGGCGAAGAAATGAAGGAAAGCCGCGGTCCAGATCCCGGCGCCGAGGAAACGGAGCGAGAACCGTTTGAGTGGGTGGGGGACCAGTTCATCGGCCTCGAACCGGTCAATGAATCGTCCGACCCGGTGTACGATTTGTCCAAATTCACCGTTCATGGCAGATTGTCGCGGGATCTTACCTGGCGGTCGGTCCGGCCTCGAACTTGCTGCCCGGCTAATGCCCATAAGTTCCACCGCCCCAACGATACTGTCAAGGTGTTTTGGACATATCAATGTGGCCCTGCGGCCCTGCCAGATGGCCCCACAAAACGCTTGACAGGGACCCGTCCCGGTTTCATCATCCATTACGTTTTGAGGTTCGTCCGGCCTGCAGGACGAACCGGTTATCGGCGACTTTTTCAACACACACGCGACGGGGTTCATCCATCAGTCATCCGGCCGGACCGGCACGGCCTGCCCGGTACGGCGTTGATTGTACGGGGAGCAAGTACATGAAGAAACTGGGAACTAAACTGAGACGCACCCTGACCGGACTGCTTGTGAGTGGTCTCTATTGCGTGCCGGCCCATGCCCAGGAAGAAGGAATCACCATAGAGATGACCACAGAAGCGGGCATCATCGAAGTTGTGCTGGACCCGGCACGCGCACCGGTTACTGTGTCGAATTTCATGCGGTACGTGGACGAGGGACAATACGACGGCGGGGTGTTCCATCGGACGGTGACCATGGACAACCAGCCGAACAACGACGTGAAGATCGAGGTCATACAGGGTGCCGTAAACCCCGATTACCGGGACGACAGCTATCCGCCCAACAGCGGATTTGATCCGATTCCGCTCGAACGCACCTCCATGACCGGGCTCCAGCACGTCGACGGTGCCATCTCCATGGCGCGCATGGGGCCGGACACCGCAACTTCGGGGTTCTTCTTCTGCATCGGCGATCAGCCGGAACTGGATTTCGGAGGCAAACGCAATTCGGACGGGCAGGGATTCGCCGCCTTCGGCCGCGTGACCCGGGGCATGGACGTGATCCGGAAGATCCAGATGTCCACCCGCGAAAACCAGCGCCTCACGCCACAGGTCGTGATCACCAGGGTAGAGAGAAAAACCAGGTAAGGCAACCACCGACAGGAGCGTTACATGGCCGACCGCGTTCAGAGTCCGGAATCCTTCTTCGGCTTTAGCCCCGGCGACGACTACAAGATGGCCCGGTGGGACCGCATCTCCGAGTATTTCTACCTGCTGAACCAGCAGAGCGATAACATCCGCGTGGTCAACCTGGGTCCTACAACGGAGAACAATCCCTTCCTGCTAGCCATCATCACCTCGGCGGACAACCTGGCCGACCTGGAGGAACTCCGGGAGGTCAACGCGCGGATTTCCGATCCAAGGGGTCTCTCTGAAGCCGCGATCGACGGACTGGTTCGTAAGGGGAAGGTCATCGTCTGCCAGTCCATGAGTCTCCACGCCAACGAAATCGCCGCGACGCAGATGGCCCCCCAGCTCGCCTACAACCTGGTTACGGGCGAGGATGAATCCACGAGAAACATCCTTGAAAACGTTATCTTCCTGATGATCCCCTGTTCCAATCCCGACGGCCAGATCATGGTGACCGACTGGTACAACGAGCACCTGGGTACGCCCTACGAAGGTTGCGACCTCCCTTGGCTGTACCACAAGTACTGCGGCCACGACAACAACCGCGACGCCTTCATGCTGAACCTGGTGGAGTCCCGGTACATGGCCAAGATCATGTTCCAGGACTGGCACCCCCAAGTCTTCCAGGACCACCACGAGATGGGCGGTTACGCCCCACGCCTGTTCGTCTGCCCCTACTGCGAACCCATCCACCCCCACGCCGATCCGCTCATATGGCGCGAGATCAACTGGTACGGCGCCCACATGGTCTACAAGCTCGAGGAAGCGGGCAAGCAGGGTGTCATCAGCGGCGCCATGTTCCCGGCGTGGTACCACATGGGTTTTCACTGGCTCGGCAACTACCACAACATCGCCAGCCTGTTGACCGAAACGGCCCAGGCGAAGCTGGCCAGTCCCCTCTACGTTCATCCGCACCAGCTCAGCGGTGAAAACGGGAGTATCCTCCACACGCTGCCCCATTACAAGCCGCAGACCAACTTCCCCAATCCCTGGCCGGGAGGTTGGTGGCGGTTGCGTGACATGGTAGAACAGCAACTAGTCGCTGCTACGGGACTCATGGACATCGCGGCCCGGTGCCGTGAAACGGTGCTGCGGAACGCCGTGCGGAAAGCGCTGCACCAGACCCGAAGAGGCCAGGAGGATGAATCGGCGGGGTTCTTCATTCGTCCGGACCAGCACGACCCGCTCACCGTGACCGCGCTGGTGAACACCCTGCTTCGCCAGGGGATCGACATACAACGCACCCGGACCCGGGCGACCGTGGGTAGCCGGGTCTATCCCTCGGGCACCTATTTCATCTCCAGCGCCCAGCCCAAGCGCGGCGTGGTCAAAACGCTGCTGGAGCGGACTTTCTGGCCGGACGACGCCTGGGCGCGGCGCGGCGACGGTTCACCCACCCGTCTCTTCGACAATGCGACAGATACCCTGGCGGAAATGATGGGGGTCAGGGTGGAGCCGGCCGACGTACCTTACACAGCCCAGGCGAAGGGAGCATTGAACCTGGACCCGGTGACCGAGCCCGTACCGGCGAACGGCGCGATAACCGGCGACGGCGAACACGGCATGGCCGTCGATCCCCGGCAGAACGCCGCGTTCGGCGCGGTAAACGCGCTGCTGGCGACAGGCGCGAAAGTCAGCCGGACCGACGGATCCCTTTCGGTGGGCGGCCGCGGTATGCCGGCGGGTGCCTTCATTGTCAGCGGCGTCGAACAGGAACAAGCGGAGGAGATCGTCCGGGATACCGGCACCACGGTCTTCCGTCTTGAAGAGCCGGCAGACGGCGTGCCCGTCATGCAACCACGCATCGCCATGTACCAGCGGTACTGGGGCGGCAACATGGCCGAAGGCTGGACCCGCATGACGCTGGAGCAGTCCGGCTTTCCCTACCTAACCGTGCGGGACGCCGATATACGGGGCGATCTCCACGACCTCTGCGACGTATTCATCCTGCCCGACGACACGATGGACATGATGGCCGGCACGGAGAAGGAGATCCAAAGTCGCCTGGGGACCATGCTCCAGCCCGAAAAGTACCGCAGCAGCCTCGGAGAATCGGAAATCGAGGCCATCGGTGACTTCGTGGATAAGGGCGGCACGCTCCTGGCCGTCAACCGGGCCGGACTGCTTCCCATCGAGAAGTTCGGCCTGCAGATTACGGACGTGGCAGCCGGCCTGCCCACAAGCACCTTCTACTGCCCCGGTTCCATACTGCGTATACGGGTCGACAACACCCACCGGCTCGGGTACGGCATGCCGGACCAGGCCCTGGTCATGCACCGCAACAGTCCAGTGTTTTCGGTGAACCCCTCCCATTACAACGACCGATACGAGTTGGTCGCCACCTACGCCGGTGAAAACGTGCTGGAAAGCGGTTGGCTGATCGGGGAAGAAAAACTCGCGGGCAAACCCGCCATGATTAACGTGCGCCATGGCGAGGGACGGATCGTAATCTACGGATTCCAGGTCAATTTCCGCAACCAGACGCACGGCACCTTCAAACTGCTCTTTAACGCACTGTACGGTAACTGATTCTTACGAGAGGATCGAAGAGGATCACACTATGCCCATAGTCGATTTTCACAACCACGTATATCCTCCCCAATACGTCGATGAGATTCGGAAAGGTCCGAGCGCATACACGGTGACCGACGACGAGGCCGGTAATCCCGTCTTGCACTCCCCCGGCGACTACAACATCCTGGTGCCCGGCCACCGGCTCATGGACGTGCGACTGGAGGTGATCGACGAAACGGGGATAGACACACAGATCGTCACCTTCACGGCGCCCGGCACGCTGATCGAGACGCCGGAACGATCCGCGGAACTGAGCAGCAAGGTCAACGACCACTTCGCCGACATTCAGCGCGAATATCCGGAACGGTTTCCGGCCCTGGCCACCCTGCCGCTCAACAAGCCGGAAGCCTGCGCCGCCGAAATGGAACGGGCCGTTGGTTCGCTGGGCCTGAAAGGGGCGTGCGTGTACAGCAACGCCAACGGCGTGGCCCTGAGCGATCCGCGTTTCTGGCCCATGTACGAGGTGGCGGACGACAGCAACATGGTGGTTTTCATCCACCCCACCTTCCCCCTGGGCGTGGAGGCTATGAAGGAATACATGCTCATGCCGGCGGTAGGTTTCCTAATGGACACGACCTTGGCCACGGCCAGCCTCCTGTTCAGCGGCGTGGTGGCGCGTTTTCCGAACATACGGTGGGTGCTGGGTCACCTGGGCGGCGCCGTGCCCTATCTCGCCGAGCGATTCGACCGGTGCTACGAGGCGTTTCCACAGTGCCGCGCCAACCTGGAGACTCATCCCACCGTATACTTGAAAAACCAGTTCTACTACGACACGGTCAACTTCGACGTGGACGCGCTGAACTTCGCCGTGCGGTTCGCCGGCGCTGAACACATTCTGGCCGGCAGCGACTATCCCCACCAGATCGGCAGCATACCGAAGATGATCGAAAGTATAAACTCAATGGATCTGTCCGAAGGTGACCGCTCTGCAATTCTTGGGGGAAACGCCATTCGGCTGCTCGGCTTGTGATCGATCCTCTGCACGCGAACGATCCTCTACAGTCCTGTTTGTCCGTCACAAGATGATCGATCGCGTCCCGGGGAGCACAACCGACCGGAGAATCTGCAATCATGGACCTGAAGCTGCGTGGAAAGAGGGCGATTGTAACCGGCGGCAGCCGGGGCATCGGACGATGCTGCGCGGCGGCCCTGGCCCGGGAGGGCGCCCGCGTATGCGTCACGGCCCGAAGCGGGGACCTGCTGGACGAGGTGGTCCGCGAGGTGAACGCGGCGGGAGGTGAAGGACACGCGGTCACGGCCGACCTTGTCTCGCTGGAAGGATGCCGCAAGGCGGTTCGGGAAGCCGCCGACACCTTCGGCGGAATCGATATTCTCGTCAACTGCGCGGGCGCGGCTCGGGGTGGCGACATCCTGGCGCTTCCCACGGAACAGATCGACGATGGGCTGGCGCTGAAAGCACACGGTTATCTGCGGATGTCTCAACTCGTGATCCCGTACATGAAGGAAAACCAGTGGGGGCGCATCGTCCATATCGCCGGAAGCGCGGGGACGAGTCCCGACCGCGATAACATCCCCCTCAGCCTGGCCAACATTGCCGTCCTGAACTGCACGCGGGCCCTTTCGGACGCGGTCTCCGAAGACGGCATCCTGGTCAACGCCATCTGTCCCGGCCTGACGAACACCCAAAGAGCCCGGGACGTACAGCAGGCGGAGGCTGATAAACAGGGCCGCGACGTCGAGGAACTGCTTCGCGAAGCCGGTGGAAGGCTTCCCGCCGGACGCATCGCGGAACCGGAGGAGATCGCCGCCGTAGCGACTTTTCTCGTGTCGGAACCCTGTTCTTACGTGTTTGGAACCGCCGTCTATATGGATGGCGGCGGGAAGCGAGGCACCCCCTGACGAAAACCAGGTAACCGGTGTTCCCCAATCAAAAGGAGAAGAGACCATGGCTGAAAACACGTCGAAATCATTCGCGGCCCGGGTGGGCGACGCACAGTGGATCAAGGGGCTGCGGCCCTACTTCGTGTATCGCGACCTGGGCATGAAGGACGCCACTGAAGGCCGGGTGATGGCCCATGTCATCCGGGCCGACCAGGCCTGCGACGGCCCCATGGGGTATCATTCCCACGACCTGGAGTTCCAGATGAACTACCTGCTCAGGGGTTGGGCGCGCATCGACCTTGAGGACGTGGGCGAGATCCAGGTAACTGCGGGCGACGCGTGGTACCAGGCACCTGGTGTCAAGCACGAATTGATGGAATTCTCCGACGACTTCGAAGTCATCGAGATCACCATACCCGGCGATTTCCCGACCTTCGACGAGACCCGCCAGGACCGGTCATGAACGTGGGATTCATCGGACTGGGCAACATGGGCAATCCCATGGCTGCCAACCTCCTGAGGACCGGGCACACCGTGCGGGTTCATGACATATGTCCGGATAAAGCCTCAAATCTACTGGAAGCCGGCGCTTCCTGGGGTTCGTCTCCCCGTGAGGTTGCCCTGGGCTCCGACGCGGTCATTACCTCGCTGCCCGGACCCGCCTCCGTGGAGGAGGTGGTCTTCGGTGGCGACGGCATATTCGACGGTCTCTCCGCCGAAGCCGTCTATATCGACACGAGCACCAGCGAACCGGTACTCATGCGACGGATAGCCGAAGAAGGCGCCGCTAGGGGATTCGACGTGCTCGACGCCCCGGTGAGCGGCGGCGTTTTCGGCGCCAGGGACGCCACCCTGACCGTATTCGTCGGCGGCGACAAGTCGGTTTTCGACCGGTACGAACCCCTGTTGCGCTGCGTGGGCGGTACGGTCGTCCACATGGGGGATATCGGCAGCGGCATCGTGACCAAGCTGGTGAACAACGTCATGATGTTTATCAATTTTATCGGAGCCTGCGAGGGGATGGCCATTGGCGCTCGGGCGGGCATAGATCCCCGGCTGTTGATCGACGCCATCCGGCCGAGCATGGGCCAGAGCCGGATGATGGAACGGAGTCTGGGCCGGTTCCTGGACGGTAAACCGTTGTATTCCGCCACCGACCTGGGGGTGAAGGACATGCACCTGGGCGTCAAACTCGGAAGGGCACTGGACGTCCCGCTGGAGATCAGTCCGGTGGTGGAGGAAATGCTCAGGCGGTTCCAGGACCGGGGAAACGCCCAGGCGGACCTCCTCGAGTACATCGGGGATTACTTGAAGCGGTCGGGAATCGACCCGGCCGGAAGATTGTGAGGACATCCATGCGTTTTACTGTTCAATTCATCCTGGCCGCGTTCCTCGTTCTGGGCGCGGTTCCACTCGCCTCGGCGGAGCCACCCGACCTCCGGGGTTCGTGGAGACCGGAATCGTACCGGCTCAAATCGGGACCGGTCCACGAAGTGACCGGCCTGATCACGTTTACCGAGAAGGACTGGTCAGTGCTGTTCTTCATCATGACCGACGAGGGTCCCCGGCGGGGCTCCGGTGAGGGCGGCACCTATACCCTGGACGGGAACAAACTGGTTTTCCGCCACCTGTACAACCTTTCCGGCGGCCACGCGGTCGACGGTTTTGCCGCCAGCGACCTGTCGATGAAGGTGAGACCGACGGACGCCGACGACGTACCCGCCGAACCCTGCACTATCGAGATAGCAGAAGATCAGTTGACGATCTACTTTCCCAGCGGCAACCTGATGACCTTCCGACGCAGTTCCGACTGAAGAAGGCGCCGTTACACAACCTCTTACGCGCCGGCGGACCGGGTTCTTCTGCCGGCGCGCATCCACTATCCGCGCCTTTTACTACCACAGAATCATCAGTAATCAGGCCTATCGCCTGAAGGAATGGAAACAGTTGACTTTACCGGGTGACCGGGCTTATCTTGGGAAGCTGGCATTCGGCATCAACAGGACCCGGGACCGCGGCCATGTCTTCCGATGCACTGACCAGGACGATGAAGAAAACCGTTGGCGTGGAAGCCGCCAGGATGGTCGGCCAGGGCGACGTGGTTGGACTGGGTACGGGATCGACGGCGGTGTTCATGATCGAGGAACTGGGCCGCCGTGTGCGGGAAGAAGGCCTGGATATCGTCGGCATACCCACCTCCTTCGACGCGTCTGTGTTGGCCCGCAATCATGGCATTCCGACGGGCACGCTGGACGACGTGGACGGGATCGATATCGCAGTGGACGGCGCGGACGAGGTCGATCCCGGGAAGAACCTGATCAAGGGCCGGGGCGCCGCCCACCTTCGCGAGAAGATCGTGGACGGTATGGCCGACCGGTTCATCGTAATCGTGGATGAGTCGAAACTGGTAGAACGGCTGGGTACGAAATGTCCCGTGCCTCTGGAAGTGTTGCCCATGGCGGTTCAACCCGTCATGCGGACCGTCGAAACGCTGGGCGGGGAACCCGCGCTGCGCATGGCAACCCGCAAGGACGGACCGGTCATCACGGACCAGGGTAATATGGTTGTGGACGCCCGTTTCGAAGGAATCGACGACCCAGGTGAAATGGAAAGAACGCTCAACAACATACCCGGCATCCTGGAGAACGGCCTCTTTATCGGACTAGCGACCGAGATTCTCATCGGAAGGATTTCCGGCCAGGGACAGATCGAGGTAGAAAGAAAAACCTGAAACCGCGAGGCCTTTCACCTCGGCCCTGCAGCATGTATGAGTCTATAAATGAACGAAATCGGATATTTCAGCCTTCTGCTGGCCCTCATGACAGCGACCTACGGCGGA
The DNA here is from genome assembly GCA_965225915.1 of bacterium. Taxonomy (GTDB): domain Bacteria; phylum JAAXHH01; class JAAXHH01; order JAAXHH01; family JAAXHH01; genus JAAXHH01. The sequence goes on along the minus strand of OZ245326.1, from coordinate 1,744,985 downwards.
GTGACCAGCGTGGTCGGCGCCCGGGCTCGAAACCCGCAGCTGATTTCAAGCGGCGCCCACGGCGTAATTGCCACTTTCGGCATGCTGACGCTGGCTTCCATCGTGCTCGTGTACCAGTTGTACATCGGCAACTTCCAGGTGGAATACGTCGCCTCGTACACCAGCACCACCCTGCCCGAATTTTACCGCGTCACCGCGCTATGGGCCGGCCAGAAGGGATCCCTGCTCCTGTGGGTATGGACCCTGTCCCTGTTCGCACTGTTGGTGCACCTGACGAACAGGAACCGCAACCAGTCGCTGATCCCGTACGTCCACGCGGTGATGATGTCGGTGGCGCTGTTCTTCATCGCCCTGCTTATTTTCATGGCCGATCCTTTCGAACTGCTTCCCTTCGTACCCAACGAAGGCCGGGGCCTGAATCCCGTGCTGCAGATGCCCCTGATGATCATCCACCCGCCCATACTCTACCAGGGCTATGTCGGGACCGTGGTCCCCTTCGCCTTCGCCATAGCCGCGTTGATTACCGGGGACCTGGGTGACACCTGGATCCGGACCATCCGAAGGTGGACCCTTTACGCCTGGTTCTTCCTCGGGTTCGGACTGATACTGGGCGGCCGGTGGGCCTACGTTGAACTGGGATGGGGCGGTTACTGGGCCTGGGACCCCGTGGAGAACGCGGCGCTCATGCCCTGGCTGACCATCACCGCTTTTCTCCATTCGGTGATGATCCAGGAGAAGAAGGGCATGTTGAAAATCTGGAACTTTACCCTGATCATCCTGACCTTCGGCCTGGTATACTTCGGGACCTTTCTCACGAGAAGCGGTGTCGTTTCATCGGTGCATTCCTTCACCACCTCGGGCATCGGACCCATGTTCCTGGGATTCGTCATTGTCTCGATGGTATTGTCCTTCGGCCTGCTGATCAGCCGGCGCCACGCTCTGAAGGCCCGTAACGAACTCGACTCCTTCGTCTCGCGGGAAAGCGGCTTTCTGTTGAACAACCTGGCACTCGTCGGCGTGTGTTTCGCCATCCTGTGGGGAACCATATTCCCCGTGCTTTCCGAGGCGGTCAGCGGGGAGAAGATCACGGTGAGCGCACCGTATTTCAACCAGATCAACGTACCGCTGGGCATTTTCCTCCTCTTCATGACGGGAGCGGGTCCCCTGCTCGCCTGGCGCAAGACGTCCGTGCAGAGCCTTAAGCGGCATTTCACCGTACCCGTGGCCTGTTTCCTCGTCACGGCCTTAATCCTGCTCGCCTTCGGCATCCGCCACGTCTACGCGTTGCTCTCCCTGAGCATGTGCGCCTTCGTGGTCGGGGCCATCGGGCTCGAGTTCTACCGCGGGGTCCGCGCCCGTCGTTCCACGAACGCCGAATCCTATCCCGCGGCCTTCATCCGCCTGATCATGAGTTACAAACGCCGCTACGGCGGATACATCGTGCATATCTCCATCGTGCTCATGTTCGTGGGTTTTACCGGGTCCGCCTTCAACCGGGAAGAGAACTTCGCCGTCAGGGAAGGTGAATCTTTCACCATCAAGAACTACACGCTCGATTTCGAATCCCTCACCGAAACCAACGAGGGCGAATACGTGTCCTACGCCGGCCTGCTTCGCCTGTCCGTGGACGGCGAACCCGTCGTCATGATGGCCCCCGAAAAACGCCTCTACCCGATTCAGGACCAGGTGACGTCGGAAGTGTCTATTTGGTCGACGGTGAACGAAGATCTATACGTGGTCCTGGCCGAACTGGACGAAACGCTTGACGTAGCTACTTTTAAAGTCTACGTTAATCCACTGGTTAACTGGGTTTGGATTGGTATGGCCCTGCTCATGTTGGGGACGCTCATCCTCTTCCTCCCGGATCGATTCGGAAGAAATTCCACCGTAAGCGAGCGGCGCGAAGGGAGCGGCGAATCTCGCATGTCGGTGCCGGAAACCCAGGATATCATCGCCTGAAAGACCGCAGGTAATCACGGACGCGGCACACAGGCCTTGCTAGACAAAGATGCTGGCCGCGTCGGCACAGTTGCATAACTACACAACCCGGCTCATGCACCGGTAAGCTTAAAACTGTATGACCTGATCGAGAAACTCGATAAGCAGAGCGGGGGCGCCCCTTGGAATAACCAGGCGCCTTGGATAACGAATCCCGGACAAATGGCTGACACTGTTCGTGGCTGGCATATGGTCTTAAAGATCTGTTCAACTTCTGTTTCAGACGTACCGGAATGTGCTTTAGTCCCTTCTCAGACGCGGAAAGGTGAAGTTTGTTCTCACGCGCACAACACGGGAATAGGTTGGCGGCAAACCGCCGAGAAAACGCACATTATCGCCACTACGGCCGAACGGTTCAGGAAACACGGGCGCCATCCCATCTTCGCCAATAAGTAAGACGTCCCCCTGCCGGCGTACGCCGACCAGTATTTGCTCCGGATCGGCAGCGACGGCCAGCTTATCGACATCAAACCTGCGTTCGACGCTCCGGAATCCAGCTTATCCGAAGTTTCCGGGCTTGAAAAGGGCGTGCCCCGCCAGCCTGTCGTGGTACGTTCCGCCACTGGCTGGTCCGGCCGTCGAACTACGGAAGTAAGCTGTTTCATCGCGGGGGGTGTTGTATGGATTTCCCATTGGAAAACCTGAACGGGTTAATGCTGCCCCTGGCCGCCCTGGCCGTGGTTTCCGGTCTCGTAGGGCTGGTCATCGGCATGTTCTGGCGACGCGGCAAAGCCGGCGAATTGGAAGAAAAAGCGCAGAAACGCGCACAGCGCCTTTTCAAGGAAATGGAAGTGCAACGCCGGGCCGAATTGCTCAAAGAAAAAAGAAAATGGCACGATGCGCGGGAGGCGCAGGAGGAGGAAATCAACAGCAGGCAGACTGCCCTGGAAAGCCAGGAACAGGACCTGATGGAGCGCGACAAGGAGTACGAACAGCGCTTTGACAACCTGAAGGAGCGCGAAGGGCAGACCGCACTGAGAGAAGTCGAAATTGAAAAGCTGGACGACAGACTGAAAATGCAGGAAGTCAAGCTGAGGGAATCGGCCTCGGAATACAGAATGCGCCTTGAATCCCTGGCCCGGTTGACCGCCGATGAAGCCAAACAGCAACTCCACGACGAACTCATTCGCGACGTGAAGCAGGAGGCGGAGCACAGGGTTCGGGACATCCTGAAAACCGCCCAGACCAACGCCAACCGGGAAGCGAGAAAGGTCGTCACGCTGGCGATCAGCCGGTGTGCGGTGGACCAGTCGACCCAGACGAGCGTTGCGGTGGTACCCCTGCCTAATGACCAGATCAAGGCCCGTATTATCGGAAAGGACGGCCGGAATATCCGAACGTTCGAAACGGCCAGCGAGGTGAAGGTCATGGTGGACGATACGCCCGAAGCCGTGGTCATCTCCTGTTTCGACCCTATACGCAGGGAAATCGCCCGCACCGCCATGGCGGACCTCGTATCCAACGGCAAGATTACCCAGAGCCGTATCGAAGAGGTGATCGCGCGGGCACAGGAAAAAATCGACAGCCGTCTGCTCTCGGAAGGTCAGCAGGCCGTCAACCAGCTCAAACTGAAATCCATGCATCCCGAGATGATGAAGCTGGTCGGCCGTCTGCGGTTCCGCTCCAGTTACGGACAGAACGCCCTGGACCATTCCAAGGAAGTGGCGTTCCTGACCGGCATGATGGCCGTGGAGATCGGCCTGGACGAGATACTCGCCCGGCGCTGCGGACTCCTGCACGACGTCGGCAAGTCCCTGGACCACGAGATGGAAGGGTCCCACCCGGAGATCGGCCTGCACTTCGCCGAAAAGTATGGCGAACCCGAGGAAGTGAAGAACGCGATCATCGCCCATCACAACGACGAGAACGAGGAAATCACCTCGCCGATCACGTTTCTGGTCGCCGCGGCGGACGCCATTTCCGGCGCCAGGCCCGGCGCCCGCCGGAATGATCCCGAGGATTATGTCCGCCGGGTGGTGGAACTGGAAGAACTCGCCCGGTCCTTCGAAGGGGTGGCCGATGCCTACGCCATCAATGCCGGGCGCGAGGTCCGGGTTATGGTCAGACCGGATCACGTAGACGACGAACGGACGCATACGCTGGCCTTTGAGATTTCCCAGAAGATCCGCAACGACCTGACCTATCCCGGGCACATCAAGGTAACCGTCATCCGGGAGAAGATCGCCCACAGGATGACAAACAAGCGGGACGACCAGCAACAGCAAGGCGGACGTCGACGGTCATACGGCCGGAATAGGAACCGGCGTCATTCACCTACGCCCAGCGGACAAGCGGCGGGATAACTTCGCCGCGTCGCGGATTCCCGTGTCTCTTACCGAAGAAATAAAGGCGCACGCCGTATATCTCGGCTTCGACCTTGCCGGCGTCACCACGGCCGAACCGCCCCGGCACGGGGAATACTACGCCGAATGGGTCGAGAAGGGCATGGCTGGCGAGATGGCCTACCTGGGCCGTCAGATCGAGAAACGGCAGGATCCGGGACAGGTCCTGCCGAACGCCCGTTCCCTCGTCGTAGTCGCAATGAACTATCGGAGTCCGGACTCGGATCCCATCCCCGACGGCACACCCCGCGGCAAGATCGCCCAGTATGCCCGCGGTGACGACTATCATGACGTGATGAAGGAAAAGCTGCTGGCGCTGCTTCGGTTCATCCAGGACAGCGCCGACCGCCCCGTACAGGGTAAGGTGTACGTAGACACGGGCCCCGTGCTGGAGCGGGAATTCGCCGTGCGCGCCGGGCTGGGATGGTTCGGGAAGCACACCAATCTGATTCACAAGCGTATCGGTTCGTGGCTGTTGATCGGCGAAATCCTCCTCGACCTTGAACTGGATGAAGACGGGCCCGCGGCAGACCACTGCGGCACGTGCACAAAGTGCATCGATGCCTGTCCCACCGATGCCATCGTCGAACCCTACGTGGTCGATTCGCGCCGATGCATTTCCTACCACACCATTGAATTGAAAGACGCCATTCCCCTGGCGTATCGCACGGCGATGGGAGACCGCGTATTCGGATGCGACGATTGCCAGGACGTCTGTCCATGGAATCGTCGGGCTCCCGTCACCCGCCATCCGGCGTTCTATTCCCGGCCGTGGAACGATATGCCGGGTTTGATCGAAATGCTGGGATGGTCGCCAGAGGAGTTCCGGAAACGTTTCCGGGGCAGCCCCATTAAGCGGACCAAACGCAGGGGTCTGCTGCGCAACGCGGCCGTAGCCCTGGGTAACACGAAGGACCCGAAGGCGGTTCCCGCGCTCATAACATCGCTTGGTGACGAAGAGCCGCTGGTCAGGGGCCATGCGGCCTGGGCGCTCGGAGAAATCGGCGGCGAGCGGGCCCAATCGGCGCTGGAGGACGCGAGGGAGACCGAAAAGGACCCTGCTGTAATCGAAGAAATCGAACGGGCGCGGGCTGCGTGCACGACGTCTTGAGGACTCGCCTGGTCTCGCCTGGTCTCGCCGCCGCAGATGATCGGTGGCCGGCGCACACTTTCCCTCTGCCGCCTGGCCCTTTTACCGCCCATCCCATGCGTCACCGTATTTTGTTCAAAACTCTTTGCCTGATCGGCAGATATCCTTATATTCCTGGCGGCTCCGGCTCGAATCCGGACCAGGAGTTTACTTCCGATAGTCATTCCGGTAGTCGAATCACTGCCTGACACATGTATAGATACCTACCTCTTATCGGCCTGGCGATCCTCGTTGGATGCGCCGGCCCCCGAACCCTTGAACCGGCCGCGCGCACCGCTCCCGCTCCCACTGCGCCGGATACCACCGGACTGGTGGCCGCGGTGGAAGAATCGCCGGTCCCGGGTCTCACGCTCGATCATATCGCCCTGGCCGATTCCGTGGTGGCGCAGGACCCCGGCCGTCTTATTGCCGATGCCAGGCGGCGATACGACGAGGCCCTCGAGGCACTGGAGCGCGCAGATACCACGGGCGCGCGCGCCGCGGTCGACGAAGTGCTCGGCCTGCTCATCCTTCTGAGCGACGACCAGAAGCACGCGGCGACTCCCGCCCAGAACGAATTATTGAAACAGCTCGGCGTACTGGTGGATCGGATCCAGGACAGACCGCACGAGTATGTGGAAGTCAAGGGTTCGATCCCACAGGTCCTCAACCGGACCGTACAACGGCGCATCAAGCTGTATCTCGAAAAGAAGAGCCTGGATATTCTCATGGCCGCCTACCAGCGGTCCGGGCGTTACACCGGGATGATCCGCGAGGAACTTGCCGCCCGTGGACTGCCCCGGGAGCTTCAGTGGCTGCCGGTCGTTGAGAGCGGCTTTAAATCGAGGGCGTATTCGTGGGCGGACGCCGCGGGCATGTGGCAGTTCATCTATGATACCGGCCGGCGATACGGACTCAACCGGTCCGGGTGGGTGGATGACCGTATGGACCCCTACAGGGCCACGCCGGCGGCACTTGCGTACCTCGGGGAACTGTACGACATGTTCGACGACTGGTTCCTAGCCCTTGCGGCGTACAATTGCGGCGAGATGCGCGTACTCCGCGAGATCAACCGTACGGGGGTCCGGGATTTCTGGAAACTTCGTCTTCCCCGGGAAACCCGGAACTATGTGCCTAAGTTCCTAGCGGTGCTGCATATCCTCGAAAATCCTGGCAAATACGACGTCGATTTACCGGAAACCCACAATCCATACCTCTTCGAAGAAGTCCGGATCGACAAGTCGGTCACGCTGAAGAACGTAGCCGACCATCTGAACATGCCCCAGGACGAACTCAAGGCCATGAACTCCTCGATTCGCTACGGGATTACTCCTCCTGCCGGGTATTCGATGCGCGTACCCCTCGGCGCCGGTTTGACCCTCCTGGGCAGTCTCGATGAGATTCCCGAATCGAAATTCAAGCCTCCGCCCGAGGTACGCAAGTATCGCGTCCGCCGAGGCGATACCCTGGGCCACATCGCCCGCAGGTTCCGAACGTCCGTGAGTAGAATCCGCCGCATGAACCGGATCCGGGGCAGCCTGATCCGCATCGGCCAGGTACTCAGCGTACCCGGACGGAACTACAATAACACGCTGTGGGTAAACCAGGCTTCAAGCGGGAACAGCCCCAATGCGCCTCCGTTTACCGGGGCGGCGGACGCGAAGGCCCACACCGTACGGCGTGGCGACACGCTGGTTGGCATCTCCCGTTATTACGCGACGACCGTAACGGTGTTGAAACAGGCAAACGGCCTGCGAGGCAACACCATTTACCCGGGCCAGGTACTGCGTCTCACCGGGATCGGTCAGCTCGGCGGCAAGGGAATCGATCGTGGTGCGGTGACCTACAACATCCGCTCGGGGGATACGCTGGTACGAATCGCCAGGGTCTTCAAGGTGCCACTGTCGGCCCTAATGCAGGCCAACCCCAACCTGCAGGCAAGGCGGCTTAAAATCGGTCAACGAATCATCATTCCCGGTTGAGCGGCGTGTAATAGATGCGCAACCCCGAACCGGGAAAATGCAACACCTGAAAGGAGAGCCCGTACATGGGATATGTTAAAGCGGCGGACCTGGATGAATTGCAACCGGGACAGATGAAAATGGTCTCGATCGAAGGAAAGGATATCGTCCTTTGCAACGTGGACGGAAAGTATTACGCCGCCGATAACTTCTGCCCCCACATGGGAGCACCCCTGAGCGAAGGTGAACTGGACGGGAACGATCTCTGGTGTCCCTTCCATGGTGCTTCCTTCGACGTGACCACGGGTGACGTGCTCTCGCCTCCGGCCTATGAGAATCTCACGTGCTTCCTGGTCCGCGTGACCGGTGAGGCGGTGGAAATCGAGGTCTGACCGTCAGAATCTGAAGTGCTCGTACCCTTCGGGACGCAGGGGATGGGTCCCGGCGTAATCGGTGCAGGTGTATCCTCGGTCCGCGGGTACAATTTCCCCTATGGGTGTCAGGGAGGTACCGGTACACCCCGCCAGTTCGGCCGCCAGGTTCTCCACCTTGTCCGGATCAACGGCGCACAGCAGTTCGAACTCCTCTCCACTTTCCAGGGCCGTCCTGACCGGGTCGAGACGCAGTTCCTCCATGGCCCGCCTGGTCTCTTCCGCGATGGGCACGGCGGTCCCATCCATGTTCAATCCTACTCCGCTGTTTCGACAAAGGTGCAGGGCGTCTGAACTGAGCCCGTCGCTCACGTCGATCATGGCGTGGACCCATCCGCTGCGGGACAGCACACTTCCCTCCCGGACACGCGGAACGGGCGTCCTGTGGCGGGATAGCGTGTCACCGTACTGGTCCAGCCATCTCCTCGTGTCCGGTCGCGCCCGTGCCGACTGAAGCAGCCGCAGCCCGGTCTCGCTGGCGCCCACGTGCCCGGTCACGCACAGGGCATCTCCCACCCTGGCGCCGGCGCGCTCCGTTATACGCCCCCTTTCCGCTTCTCCCGTCAACGCGATGGAGATGACGGTCGGCCCATCCGTTGAACTCAGGTCGCCCCCTACGATGGATACGGACTGGCCCGCGTGTTGCACCAGGTCGCCAAATCCTTTGTACAGCGCATCAACGTCGTTCACGACGCGATGCGCCGGAAGACACAGCGTCGTCAACGCGTGTCTGGGCGCGCCGCCCATGGCCGCGATGTCGCTGAAGTTCGCGGCCATGCTCTTCCACCCGATCTGCCACCATGACGAAAAAGCAATGTCGAAATCCACGCCCTCCACGAAGGTATCGGTCGTCAGCAAGGTCGACATGCCCGGCACAGGCTGTACGGCCGCCGCGTCATCGCCGACCCCTATAAGGACGCTCGGGTCCAGTTCGGGCAGCGAGGCCCTGATCCGCCGGATCAGTTCGAACTCGCTGGGCAGACTTGCGCTTTCCTGTTGATTCTCCACGGCTTATCGGTCCCTTTTCGTGCGACTCGCACGCGCGGATTTACGTGTCATCCCCTTACCCATCCTTACCGAACAGACCCGCCGTCCGGTCCCTCGACGGTGCGAAGATCTCAATACCGGCCATCACGCCGCTACCGAAGAGGAGTCCCTCCAGGGCGCCCAGGGCAACACGAGTCGTTCGTCCGAAATCTACCTCACCGAAGATCGTCGCGATCGTTTCGAGGCGGATCTGCGACTCTTCGAAGGACTGGCGCATGATTTCCAGGCTGCCGGTGAACATGTTTCCGCCCAACAGGGTGAGGACTATGCTGGCGCACATGCCCCCCAGCGCGCCGAAAGCGATGTAGAGAAAGCCCCGCCACTGTCCGGGTCGCCTGACCAGGTAGTGCGTGACGACAGGACCAAGAGCCACGCCCGCGCCGATCAGGACGCCCTCGGGACCGCCGGTCAGACCCACCGGGTAGTGGCCGAAAAGGGTCTCCAGTGTATCGGAACTGTAAAGGTTGAAAGCGGCGCCGACGATGCCCCCGCCCAACGCGCCGCCCACGACACCCAACCACCGGCTGTACTTTCTCGTAATTCGCCTAAGGGCGACCATGCCAAAGGACACGCCCGCGCCGCCGAAAGCACCGCCGAACAGGCCCAGTCCCGCCAGGACGATGATGGACGAGAGCGCCTCCGACGGTACGCCGGCGCTGGTCGCGGCCAGGGCGAATCCCAGGAGAAGTCCTCCGAGCAGGCCGGCCATGGCGCCGCCGAACGTTCCGCCGATGCCCTGCTGCATGATGTCTATGCCGCCCTGTTGGAGGCGCATCAGCACAAAACCGATCATCACCATGATGCGATAGAGGCGGGAAAGTTTGACAGACTGGTTTTGCTCCCGCAGGAAAGCCAGGCTGACCGCACGCTGGAGGCGGCTTACGGACTCGTTCCCGGTGGGATGCGTAAGGATCGATTCCACCGCCGAGCCGAACCAGTCCGCCAGTTCGATGCTGGCCGCCCTGCGCACGTTCAAACCGGAATCTCGCAATGCCAGGTACCTGAGCCGGTTGTTCATTGCCGCGCAGCGTACGGGACGGGATGATTCCACGGCCCTCTGGCGGACTTCCTGGCGGTCGTTGTACGTCGCTTCCAGTATCACGTTCAAGGCATCCGGCACCCTTTCAACCAACCAGACCGGCACGGGACGGTCCCGGTTGAGGAGACTGACGCACAACAGGTACGCTTCCTGGCTGGAGACCCCTAATTCCTCCAGGTAGGGAAAGAGCAGGTCCAGGCTTTCCCGGTCCAGGATGAGTTGGTAGGATCGGTAGTTTTCCACCGATCGCTCGAGCAGGCTGCGAGCCTGCTTGGCTTCGTAAACGCTGTTTGTCAGCCAACGGGACACCTCGGGAATCAGGCATTCGTGGGCGAGTTCCAGCCACCCATCACCCTCCTGGTTCCTCCGCCTTACGATACGGGCTTCGACCAGTTCCTCGAGCAGCCTTCCAAGGGCTGCGTCGTCGTATCGGTCGCCGATCTGGATACGCGAAGCCAGTTCGGCCTCTCGCACTACGATAAGCCGCTCATCGGCGGAGATGAGCGCGAGAAGCACCTGCTGCACGGCCGCCAGGTCGGCAGCCGAGAACCGGCGAAGCACCCTTACGAGGTAGTCCGCCAGGATCTGCGAAGCGCCGCCCAGTTGGTCATAAGCCGATTCCGTGATCAGGTTTTTCGTGTTTCGCTGATCGTAGAGCGTATCACACACGATTTGCAAATGGGGCGGGTCGATGGATTCATGGTCGGAGAGGTCCTCCAGCAGACGGTCTACCAGCGTATCTTCGAACCTGCAGCCTACCCGCCAGGCCGGACCTGCAATGGCCTGGGCGGCCTGTCCGGGCGTCAATCGACCGAGACGATACTCGTGGTGGAATATCTCGGGAACCACCGGTTTGAGCTGACTCATCTCCGCAAGCATGTCCTCCCTCATCACGAACACGAACTGCAGCGGCAGGGAATCGTCTTCCATCAGCGCGCCCAGTTCGTTGATGAACGCCTGCCTGCTTTTCTCGTCAAGCAGGAGGAAGAATTCCTCAAACTGGTCCAGCATGACGACAAGGCGAGATGAAGAATCGGACCGGAAGCGACGGAGCAGTTCCTGAAGCGGCTGTCCGGCCAGATCGACGTCTTCATCCCCGTCTTCACGGACGAGTCGCCGGACCACATGCGTCATGTGCTGCAGCGGGTCGGTAAAGCTTCGGATGACACAGGTTTGATGTCCCTGGTCCTGTAACCAGGGGATGAGACCGGCGCGAAGAATCGAGCTCTTGCCCACGCCGGACCGGCCATAGAGTAGAAAAGACCGACGCGAAAGGATTCGCGAACATATGTTCTCGATCTCCTCCTCGCGACCGAAGAACAGTCCCCGGTCGTTTTCGGTGTAATAGTCGAGGAACTTGTACGGCCGGAGCGTCTTGCTTTCCACGGTCGACGGGGGCGCTTCCTGCTGGATCTCCACCGCGTCGCCGATGAAGACGTATCCATGCTTCGGTACCGTTTTGACGTAACGGGGGTTCAACGCGTCGTCGTCCAGCTGTTTCCGGATCGACTTGATACACTGCGTCAGCGACGTGTCGCTGACGATGACGTCCTCCCATACTTCGTCGAAAATACGGTTTTTCCCCACCAATTGCCCCGCGTTGGATACCAGCAGCACGAGTACGTCAAAATACCTGGAACTCAAGGGCAACGAGGTGTCGTTTCGTCGAACCTGGCGATTTTGGATATCCAGCACGAAGTCGTCGAACCGGTAGCCTTTGGCGGCGGTCTGTTGCGTCATAATGGTTTCAACCGACCGTTAAAAGGGGGAAATACCCGTTATTCATACAATCCTCACACAATGCTCACGAGGACCTCATTTAATCCATACGTGGAATGAATATAATCCTGTTATGACCATATGTCTAATCTTCCACCTTCTGCAAATTCGATTGTGAGACTTGCATCGTTCATGTTTGATTACTTCCGAGAAAGGGGTTAATTTACATGTTATCCCATTTCTGTTCCATTCCCGAGGCCGTGGAAGAAGTCAAGGACGGCCGCGTTCTGATCGTCATCGATGACGAAAACCGTGAAAACGAGGGCGATTTCATGGTGGCCGCCGAACGAGTGACGTCCGAGACCATCAACTTTATGGCGCGGTACGGCCGGGGGTTGATCTGTCTGCCCACCACGCGACAGAGGCTGGAAGAGTTGGAGATTCCAATCATGGTCGATGGGAAGACGTCGGTAGAGGACACGCCCTTCACGGTGTCCGTGGACGCCGTGAAGGGCGTGACATCCGGTATTTCGGCGCCCGACAGGGCAAAGACGGCGCGGCTGTTCGTCAATCCGGACACCATGCCGGAAGACTTCGAACGACCGGGGCATCTCTTCCCGTTACGGGCGCGCGATGGCGGCGTGCTGGAACGGGACGGCCATACCGAAGCGACCATCGACCTGTTGAGGCTGGCCGGCCTTTATCCCGCCGGCGTCCTGTGCGAAGTACTGGACGAGGACGGATCCATGGCCCGCCTGCCGCGGCTGATCGAAATCGCCGATGAGCACCATCTGAAGATCGCGACCATAAAGAACCTCATCGAGTACCGGCTCGAAGAGGATCTGGTTCTGGAATTCGCCTGCAGCGGCGGATAAGGCGGCGGAATCCCCGGCTGAAACCGTGGCCGGACTCGGGAGGGACCAGGTAACGCAGTGGGCAGGGAGTTGATCTCGGTTCGCGGCTCCGGTCGCTCTGCCGCCGGCCCGTCAACGGGAAGATTCGCAAACACGTCACAAAGCCCGCGTTCCCCCTCGGGGACCGACCGGGGATGATCTTTTTCCGCGCCTTATACATGTCCCAGTTACCCGCCTACCTGCCGGAAGCCGTGCTCCGGCTTGAAGCTCTCGCCCTCGATGCGTTGCCCGACGCCGGCGACTCCTCCGTGGAGTCCGCCCACCGGTACTGCAGCCACCTCGCGCGGCAGCACTACGAGAATTTCATCGTCGTTTCCAGGTTCCTGCCTGCCGCGCTTCGGCGGCATTTCTACCATGTCTACGCTTATTGCCGATGGTCCGACGACCTCGCGGACGAAATCGGCGATACCGGGTTGTCCCTTGAACTGCTCGACTGGTGGGACGCCGAATTGCAGGCCTGTTACGACGGGGACGCCCGGCATCCCGTTTTCATCGCCCTTCGGGAGACGATCGACCGTTTCGAAATACCGATTTCGCCGTTCCGAGATCTGCTGACCGCGTTCCGGCAGGACCAGGTCGTGACGCGTTACAGGACCTATGCCGACGTACTCGAATATTGCCGTTACTCGGCCAATCCCGTGGGACACCTCGTGCTCTACCTGTGCGGCTACCGGGACGCGGACCGCCAGGAGCTGGCGGATGCCACGTGCACGGCGCTCCAACTGGCCAATTTCTGGCAGGACGTGCGGGTAGACCTGGAAAAAGACAGGATCTACCTGCCCCTGGAGGACCTGGACCGATACCATTACACCGAGGCGGATCTCAAGGGCGGAATCGCCGACGAGCGATTCAGGGAACTGATGGCATACCAGGTGAATCGTACCCGAGAGCTGTTCGAGGAGGGACTCGGGCTGTGCGGCCTGGTGGACAAACGGGTCAGGGTGGATATCGAACTGTTCAACCGATGCGGATCGGCCATCCTGGACCAGATCGAAAGACAGCGATACGACGTGCTGTCCCGGCGGCCCACCCTGTCGACGGCCCGGAAGACCGGCCTCTTTTTTAAATACGCGTTGAAACGTCTTTTCTGAATACGCCTTGCCATGAACCTTACGGATCAACAAACCACTGATCCACGATTGTTGAAACGTTCCTACGATTTCTGCCGCGGGATTGCGAAATCGAGGGCAAGGAACTTCTATTATTCCTTCATCGTCCTGCCGGTTGAACGCAGACAGGCCATGTGCGCGGTTTACGCTTTCATGCGCTACTGCGATGACATCGTCGACGAAGATGCCGAGGATGCCGACAAGAAAAATCGGTTGAACGCCTGGCGCGGGGTGCTGGACGATGCATACAATGGAATGGCGGCCGACGGGAATGGCCTGCTGCCCGCGTTCAGGGATACGGTAAACCGTTTCAGCATACCCCGGGAGTACTTCGACGCCATCATCGACGGTGCGGAGATGGATCTCACCGTGACCCGCTATGCCACCTTCGAGGACCTGTACCAGTACTGCTACCGCGTAGCTTCCGCCGTCGGCCTGGTGTGCATACACATCTTCGGATTCAACGGTAGCGCGGCCAAACAGTACGCCGAGTCCTGCGGAATCGCCTTCCAGCTCACCAATATACTTCGCGATGTACGGGAAGACGCCGGGATGGGGCGCATTTACCTGCCGCAGGAAGACCTTGACGCCTTCGGGTGCTCGGAGGATGATATACGGAACGGACTGTTCAACGATTCGTTCCAGCAGCTGATGGCTTTCCAGGTGGGCCGCGCGAGACGGTACTACGAAGAGGCGCTGCCGCTTCTTTCGTTGGTTAAAGCCTCGAGTCGGGCCTGTCTGGCGGCCATGATCGGCATCTACCGGCAGTGTCTCGAAGAAATCCCGCGCCGCCAGTACGACGTGTATAGCCGGCGCATCTCCCTATCCGCCTGGAAGAAACTCGCCATCACCGCCCGGGCGCTGATACGAAAGCGTGTATGAGCCAGGTAATCATCATAGGCGGTGGACTGGCCGGACTGGCCGGCGCGGTAGCGCTGGCCGATGCCGGTCTCCAGGTGGACCTGTACGAAAGGCGACCGATCCTGGGAGGGCGCGCGTCCTCCTTCATACACCCGTCGAGCGGCGAACAGGTGGACAACTGCCAGCACGTGCTCCTCGGCTGCTGCGTCAACCTGGTCGATTTCTACACCCGCCTCGGCGTCGCGGACCATATCGCCTTCCACGAGACCATACCGTTCATCGACGAGTCCAACCGGGTTTCGGTCATTGGTCCTTCCCGCCTTCCTCCGCCCCTGCACCTGCTTCCGTCGTTTCTACGGCTGAAGTCGCTGGGTTTTAAAGACAAGCTGTCCATCGTTCGTACCGTGGCCGGCATGGTTCGCCACATAATGAGAAACCGGGAATCCGACACCGCGGGCGTACAGGCCCCGGTTTCCATGGATGCATGGCTAAAGGCGCACGGGGCGTCGGACCGGGCTGTGGAGGCGTTCTGGAAACCCTTCCTGATCAGCGCGCTCAACGACGAACTGGACGATATCGACGCCGATTACGGAGTCAGGACGACTGTCAGGGCCTTCCTGATCAACCGGCGGGGCTACGAGGTGGGACTGCCCGCCGTACCCCTGGGTGATCTGTACGCGCCCAGTATCGAGTACATCGAGCAGAGGGGCGGACGGGTCGTGCTCGACCAGGGGGTGCAGGGCATATCGTCCCACGGCGGACGGGTGACTTCCATATCGCTGCAGGACGGATCGTCTGTCGAGGCCGAGGCATACCTGTCGGGCCTGCCTTTCGACGTGCTCTGCAGATTACTGCCGGAAGATTACGCCTCACATCCCTGTTTTTCGATTCTGACCGGACTTACTGTATCCCCCATCACGGCCGTGCACGTCTGGTTCGACCGGCCCGTGACGCATCTGGACTATGCCGCAGTAATCGGTCGAAAGATACAGTGGATATTCAACCAGTCCATACGAGATCCGGACGCCTTCACCTCGGGAAACCCAGGCACCTATCTAGGACTCGTGGTCAGCGCCTCGGACGAATGGATGAAACTGCCCCGGCAGAAGATCATCGATCAAGCGATGGAAGACCTCAGGTCCCTGCTGCCCGCCGTGCGACAGGCCGAACTGATCAAGGCCGTCGTCGTCAAGGAAGGCAGGGCTACTTTCGCGCCCAGCCCTGGGTGCGACGCGCTGCGCCCCGGACCCTCCTGCCCCCTTTCCAATCTTTTCATCGCGGGTGACTGGGTGCAGACGGGCTGGCCGGCGACCATGGAGAGCGCCGTGCGCAGCGGTTACCAGGCCACCGAGGCCTTACTGGGGTCTCTCGGCGCACCGGAGCGGATCCTGAAACCCGAATTGCCCGTCGAGGGTCTGATGAGGTGGATAACGGGACGGCGTGATTTCTGATCGGTACGATACCTTGACCCCATGATATCCTTCGGTTATATTTCGAAGGGTATTCATTCCCGTCTACAATCGTTTCGTTTCCCGAAAGAAGGACGCATATGCCCGCCAATCTGCTTGCATGCCGAACGGCAAGCTACGGTACGTTCAGCGAATCCGCCTTTGGCCACCTGCCCACGATAGGCGTTCAACACGTTGAAATCAACGCGCCCGCGCCGGACGAGGTGGACCAGGTGAAGGCCAGGCTGGAGCGCCACGGTCTATCGGCCAGCAGCCTGCAGTGCCCGGTGGAAATCGAGGCTGTTGACGTGGACGAACGGCTGACGCCGTCACTGGAGGCCGCGAAGGTCCTTGGCGCCGGCACGCTCTTCGTCAGCGTGCAGTCCGGTGACCTGGACAGGAAGGTGGTCTACGAGCGGTTGCACCGTGTGGGCGTCAAGGCCGCCGAATACGGGATAACCGTAGGCATGGAGACCCATCCCGACCTTATTTCCAGCGCCGCCGTCGCACTGGAGACCATGCGCGGCGTCGATCACCCCAACGTACGCGTAAACTACGACACGGCCAACATCCACTACTACAACCGGGACGTGGACCACGTCGAGGAAATGGAAAAGGTTATCGACTATATCGGCAGTATGCATCTCAAGGATACCGACGGCCGGTACAAGACCTGGTGTTTTCCCGCCTTCGGCGAGGGAATCGTCGATTTCAAGGCGGTCTTCGACCGGTTGAACGCCCACGGGTTCTACGGACCTTTTACCATGGAAATCGAGGGCGTGGAAGGGGAATCGCTGAACGAAGAAGAGACGTGCCGGCGCGTAGCCGATTCGGTGGCGCACCTCAGGAGCGCCGGGTGTGACGTGTAGAGGGCAGGGCGCCCATGCCTGAACGACAGCTGCGGATGGTTCGTCCCGACCTGGAACAACTTCCCGGTATTTGCGTGCCGGAAGGGTACGAACTGAGGACCTTTCTTCCCGGCGATGAATCGGCATGGTGCGATATCATGAACACGGGCATCGGAACCGGCTGGACGGCAGACAAATGCCGCAGGGAACTGACGGATCAGCGACCGTTCATGCCGGACGGGTGTTTCTTCGTAACACGTTCGGGAGAAGGCATCGCAACGGCCTGCGCCTACGACAACCCTCCCGAGGGCGTCAATGCCGCCCAGGTACACATGGTCTGCGCGAAACCAGGCCACCGCGGACGGGGGCTGGGACACTTCGTAACCCTCGCCGTCCTGCGCTTCATGCGGGATCACGGGTACGAATCCGCGTTTCTGGGCACGGACGATTTTCGCGTACCAGCCATAAAGACCTACCTCGGGCTGGGATTCGTGCCTGACTACATCGAGGAAAGTCACCGGAAGCGATGGTTCACGATATTCGCCAAAATCGGAGAGCAGCAGTCTTAACCCTATTCACCTTTGAAATCGCGACCCATATCAGAGAGTGCCGTATGCGCTGTTTAGACCGACCCACGACCCATACCCTGCTTTCACCCGTTCTGCTAGTTCTGTTCGTACTGGTCTCCATGCCGCTCGCGGCTCCGGTCCAGGCACAGGATATGGTAGTTGAGGATGTACCTGCCGTCGTCATCGCCGGGTTCGGTATAACCGGCGGTTTCCCGACGGGCGAGTTCGGCGACAACGTCACCAATCCGGGCATCGGGATTTCGGGTTACGCCGGGTACATGATACCCATGACTCCGGCCGTGATCGGCCTGGACCTGGGATACCTGATCTACGGGCACGAGAGACGGATGGAGCGATTCAGCCTGACCATACCCGATGTTCAGGTCGGCGTGGTCACGGAGAACAATATCCTTTCGATGAACGCCTTTCTCCGACTGCAGAAGCGGGACGGCACCCTGCGGCCATACGTCGAAGGCGTCGTGGGTTTCCACTACCTGTTTACCAGCACGACGATCGAGGACCTGCCCCGTTTTTCCGGCGAGGAGATCGCCAGTTCCACGAACCTCGACGATTTCGCCTTTACCAAAGGCTTTGGCGGCGGCATTTTGATAGAAGTGTGGAACGGCCGCGAGACCCGCACGCCGCAAAACCGCACTCTGCGGGCCGTTTCCATCGATTTTCGGATGCGTTACCAGGATGGTTCCGCGGCCGACTACCTGAAAAGGGGGGACATCGTCCGCAGGGCCGGGGTTGCGGAGCTCAACGTAACCAAGTCGACCACCGACCTCATCACGGCGCATCTCGGGATTGCCGTGGATTTCTAGCGCATCATCCCCGGTGCGCCGCGTTCATGGCAGCGCCCGGGCGCTGACCACTGCGTTTGCGACAAAGACGACACAACTACCGGACGAAGGATACCGTGTCCGGCTGGCCACACACCTGGAGGTGCATCGTGACTCATGACGATTTCGTAATCGAAAGCATTCCCGAAGAATCGTGGCAGGTTTCCCGCCGTGCGTTCATGAAACGCCTGGCAGGGGGTCTGGCGGCCGGCGGCGCTCTGGCCTACGGATCGTCCGTCCTCGGATCATCCGCCCACGCCGCCCCTTTCCAGGACCTGGACGCGGCGACTTCCGGCGTGGACGCGAAGGATGAACGGTTCTGGCACGCGGTCAGAAGCCAGTTCCTCCTGCGAGAGGACCTCGCGCTGATGAACGCCGCCAATCTCTGCCCGTCGCCGTTTCCTGTGATGGAAACGGTCTTCAAGTATACCCGCGATCTGGACACCGACACCTCCTTTCACAACCGGGCCAAGTATCGTCAGATCAAGGAAGACACCCGCGAAAAAATGGCGGTGCTCCTGGGTGCCCATCCGGACGAAATCGCACTGGTCCGGAACACCAGCGAAGCCAACAACACCATCAGCAGCGGCTATCACCTGGGCGAGGGCGACGAGGTGATGCTGTCCGACCTCAACCATCCCTCCAACAACAAGGCCTGGGAGGTCAAGGCCAGGCGATACGGGTTCAAGATCAATTACGTGTCGGTCGCCTTAAAACCGCAAAGTGAAGATGAAATCTTCGAGGCTTTTGAACGGGCGTACACCCCGGCGACAAAGGTGATGTCCTTCACCCACGTGTCCAACACGACCGGGCTTGCCATGCCGGCCAGGAAGCTCTGCGCGGCGGCGCGGGCCCGTGGCGTGTTCTCCCTCGTAGACGGCGCCCAGAGTTTCGGCGCCCTGAAGATCGATCTCGCCGACATTGGCTGCGACGCCTACTCGGGCAGCGCGCACAAGTGGTTCATGGGACCCAAGGAAGTCGGGGTGCTGTACATCCGAAAAGACAGCCAGGAGGCGATCTGGCCAGTTATCGTGAGCGCTGGCTGGCGGGACGACGTAGACAACGCCAGAAAGTATGAGGTCTTCGGCCAGCGGGACGACGCCGCACTGGCGGCGACGGGAAGGACGGTCGATTTTCACAATAAGATCGGTCCCGCTCGCGTGGAGGCCCGCATGCGCCAGGTGGCCACGGCCATCAAGGAAGGCCTTTCCGGATTGCCTGGCGTGGAGCTCTCCACGTCCATGGATCCCGCGCTTTCCGCCGGCGTCGTCATCTTCAAGCCGGGCGAACTCGACCCGCGCAAGGTCTTCAACAAGCTCTACACCACGTACCACGTCGCGGGCGCGGGCATGGGACCCAACATCCGTCTTTCACCCCACGTCTACAATACGCTCGACGAGGCGGACCGAGCTGTCGCCGCCATCGCGGAGATGCTGAAGGACGGCGTCTGAGCCATCCAGCCGGTGCCGGTCCATCGCCTGACGGGCCCATGTCAAAGCGAAACGCCGCCGTCTTACTCTACGCCGCGCTGCTGACTGCCAGCGTATTCCAGGTTTTCCAGTCGATCGTCGTCGCGCATTTCTTCGACCCGGAAAACCTGGCCCCCTACCGGTACGGCATCCTGACCGTCGGTTTCGCGTCCCTGTTCGCCATGGGGATGATCGAGAGCGTCTTCTACTTCATAGCGGGTAAATTCGCACCGGACGCCAGGAAGTACGTGGGAAACACCCTCGTTACCTGCACCGGGATCTTCCTGTTCATCCTGCTCCTGTTCCACACCCTCCTCAAACCTTACGTGCTCGTCCACACGGAACTGGCGCCCTATCTGCGCGAGGTGGGCGCCTACCTCCTGATAGCCCTGTTTCTGTTCGTCAACCTGACGGCCCACAACGTCCTGGTCGGGGGCGATCACACCGCCGCCGCCAGCGGACTACGCGTGTTTCAGCACCTTTTCCGTATCCTGGTCATCGCCATTGTCCTGTTCTCCGGCCTGATCGTGTCGATCTACGGACTCATTCTCCTGATCGTCGTCCTGGAGGCCTTCCAGTCCATCCTTTACGGAATCGTATTGATCAACAGGAAGCTGCTGTCCGTTCGTATAAGGGGCATCGAGACCAGGGCCCAGTACAACTACGCCTTGGGACTGGGCATAGCCGGATTCATACCCTTCATCAACGCGAGCCTGGACAAGATCATGATCAGCGCATTCCTGGGCGCTTCCAGTTTCGCGATCTACAGCGTTTCTGCCATCGAACTGCCCATTGCCGGCATCATTGTCGCGGTCTTCGGGTCGGTGCTCTTTTCCACCTACGTGGGATACGTGGAAGGAGGCGATTACCCGAGCATGGCCGCCCTCTGGCGCAAATGCTCCCTGCACGGCATGATCGTCAACATCCCGGCGGGCATATTCGTCTTTCTCTTCTCCGACGTGCTGTACCGGCTCATCCTTCCCGAAACCTACTTCGAAGGTCACCGGGTACTGGGGATCTACGCCCTGATCCTACTACTCCGGTTCAACAGTCCGGACGTACTGGCCCGGGCCCTCAACCGGAACGCGATCATCGTCCAGGCCGCCGTGGCGATGCTTATCGTCAACCTTGCAGGCAACCTGGTCTTCATCAACGCCTTCGGCCTGTGGGGAGCGGCCCTGGCTACCCTCTGCGGAACCGCCGCGGGTTGGATCTACTACCTGGTCCGGTACGCCCGGTTGCTTGAAACGACCGTCGGACGAATCTTCCCGTGGAAACCCTATGCCGGCCTAGTCGCCACCCCGGCTATCTTCTTCGGCGCGGCGCGATGGACCCTGGATCGGATCGAGGTCAGTGTCGCCCTGATCCTAGTTGGTTCGGCGGTCTACCTCTACTACGCGTTTTCCCTACTGGAGAAACCGGAGAAAGAGTTCGTTCGGGGTTGGCTTAGAAGATTAAACCCCTCGGCAACGACAAAGTCGGAATAAGCCAATGAATGAACCAGAAAATAGAAACAAGAGTCTGTTGTCGCAGGCGTATCGATCGTTCCCCTTCAGGATGGCGCGGTCACGATTCAGAACCATACGCTGCGCGTTGCGACACTTTAAACGCCCGAGTGATATCTTTCGTATACTGTGGACAGGTTCGGTGAAAAAGGTAACGGTGGAACTGCGGTCCGGGGCAATGATCTCCATGCGATCATCTGTCAGCCGGCACAACGCCGATCTCACCGTACTTGCTGAGAATCTGTTTCGCGATCAGTACCGGCTAAAACGTATTGCGAGAGACGACATGGTGGTCGTGGATATCGGGGCGCATATCGGCATCTTCGCTGTGGTCTGCGCGTCACTTTGTCGCAACGCCAGGGTTTATTCTTACGAACCGGAGTGTTCCAATTACGCTTTGCTCAAGGAGAATGCCCGGCAGAATCCGGCATTGGGCATTCAGCCATCGAACAAGGCGGTAACTGGAACGGGTGGTTCGGAAATACTTTTCCTGTCGGAAGGAAACTCCGGGGGACATTCCATCCTGGGGAACAAAGGGGATTTCCAGGAAGTAGAGTGCACGACATTGGGGGACATATTGGCAAGCCTTCCGGTTGATCGTATCGATCTGCTGAAGATCGACTGCGAGTGAAGCGAGTATGACATCCTGTTGAGTACGGAGCAAAAGGTCCTTCAGCGTATCGACCGTATAGTAATGGAAACCCACCATACAAACTCTACCCGGGAACCTGACCGGGAGAAGATGCAGGAAGTGCTTCGCGATAGTGGATTCGAGGTCACTATCCTCGAAGTGATTTACACAGGCACTGATCTCGATCAACTCGTTTTGGCCGAGCTTCCCTGCGTGAAGGGGAAACCCTGAATTCTACCGGTACTTCGTCTAAGCCAGTACCCTATCAACGGTAAACAAACTCGAACAATATGATTCAGCCCACTCCCCACGTCACCATCATCATAACCAATTGGAACCAGAAGCGACATACTTTGGAATGCCTGAGGTCCGTCTCCCACATGACCTACCCGTCCTTTTCCATCGTTTGCGTGGACAATGGTTCAACCGACGGGTCGCCCGATGCCATTGAACGCTGGGGCAGTGAGAACATGCCGATTACATTGATTCGAAACGCCCAAAACATGGGATTCGTCGTCGGCAGTAACATGGGTATACGCCACGCGCTCACGACCGAAACAGATTATGTCTTCCTGTTGAATAACGACACGGTAGCTGAGCCCGATGTACTGACGATCCTCGTCGCTGCGGCGGAAAGGGAAGAGAACATCGGAATGGCTGGACCGAAAATCTACCGGTATGGTAAGAATAACGTGCTCGATTCCGCAGGTACACGCACGATACCGTGGTTGGCACAGGGCTTTCTTGTCGGACATGGGGAAGAGGATCGGGGTCAGCACGATAATTCATCCGATATGCCGTACATCACTGGCACGGCGCTTCTCATCAGCCGGGCTGTAATTGAGAAAGTTGGTCTGATGGACGAAGACTTTTTTCACTTCTTCGATGACTTTGACTGGGGATACCGGGCTTGCAAGGCTGGTTTTCGCTTAGCGTTTGTACCGGCGGCCGTGATCCACCACAAGGGCTCAAAGACCGCTGGATTGGGCAGTCCCTTCTACATGCACCATATGGTACGAAGCAGGATTCTGTTCGCCCGAAAACACGTTTCGTTCTTTCCTTTTCTATTCGCGTTTATGCCCTACTTTATCCTGTACCGCTATCTACGGCCAATTGTTCTCCTAATCGTCCATCGAAAGTGGTCCCATCTTCGCGCTCTTCATCGTGGGCTAAAGGAAGGTTTCACCACTCCGATCACTTCAAAAACCGGTTGATTTCACCGGTTGTGTCCTCGTATCATTACGTCGAAACCGGACCACTAAAGGGTATTCATGGCGAAGAATAACACACAATCGCGATCTGCGCAGCGCAGAAACCGCGGACCGGACAGGCCGCATCAAGAACGCACGGTCCGTAGCCTTCATCCGGTCGTCCTGGACGCCCTGTTCTGTGTGGCTATCGCGGTGCTGGCTATATTCGTGTACCGCGGTTACATCATCGAAGGCAAATCAGATATCACCCCCGACGTTATCACCCAAGGCGCCCCATTTAACCGGTTCGCCCTCGATTTCGAGGAACGATACAACGAGACACCTCTGTGGTACCCCCACATCTTCGGGGGCATGCCCTTCCAGGCCAGCGGAACGTACCACCATCTGCAATACAGTTTCGAGGCGCTGGTAAACACCACTCTGCCGGACCGGCTTATCTCCGCGCTGCACGGCCGGTTCTTCTTTCACCTGCTTCTTGGCGCTGTTTCCATGTATTTCCTGGGACGCGCGTTGTCGCTATCGCGGGCGGCATCCTTCGTAGCGGCAGTGGCCTTCGTGTTTTCCACCCACATGATGGCGACGGAACACGCCAACCGGTTCATCTGCTTCATGCACGTGCCCCTCATCTTCCTGGCCACTTACCGGGTTTTTGATCGCGGGCGGCCATTCGATGCAGTATTGCTCGGCGGCGCCTTCGGCTCCCAACTATGTTCCTTTCATCCACAGATCGCCTTCTATACCGCCATGCTGATCGGACTGTACGCCGTGTATGTTGTGATAATCGAATTGCGGGACAATACGCCCTTAAAAACCATAATGAGAAAATCAGCGTTGTTTACGGGCGGTGTCGTACTGGCGATTGCCGTGGCGGCGGTGCTGGTCTTCCCCATGCAGGAATACGCTCAGCACTCAGCGCGGAACCTGTCCGTTGGCGGCAGCAGCGTCAACGTCCCCTTCGCCACAAGCTGGTCATTTCCGCCCGCCGAGATGTTCACTTTCGTCATCCCCTCCTTCGCCGGATTCGGCGGTCAATTCTACTGGGGAGCCATGCCCTTCACCGATTTCCCGAACTACCTGGGCGTCGTCGTCATCGTACTGGCGGTATCCGGTGTTGTCCTGCGCCACTCGCGCATGACCGTATTTCTCGTCACAGCGGTCGTACTGGCGCTACTGGTCTCCTTCGGACGGCATCTGCCTCCCGTATCCTACGTCATGCTACACTTCATCCCCTTCTTCGCCAAGTTCCGGGCCCCTGTCATGATCCTGGTGCTCCTGCAGTTTTCTGTCGCCCTCCTGGCGGGCTACGGGATGCATGCCATAATTGAACACATACGGGCAGGCAGGGACAGACTGAGGTCCTTCGCAAGGGTCCTGTGCACCGCTGCCGCCACTGTGATGCTGCTGGTCCTGCTGCTGACCGTCTTCGAATCCTCCTTCCAGTCCTTCATGACTGGTATCTACCTGCAGGCGGACATTGAACACGGAGCACGCTCAGCGCTTGTCGACAACGCGGACTACCATGCCCGGCTGAATGCCCTGCGCTTCGACATGTTCATGGGAGATCTGTGGACTATGGCACTGTTCATGTGCGCGGCCTGCGGACTGCTGTACGCCACGCGGAAATCCAGCCCGGTTCTGTTTACCGCGGGTATCAGCGGGCTCGTGGTCATCGACCTTTTTCTCGTGGCTTCGCAGGTGGTGAACCCCGAACATGCGCCTGGCAGGATTGAAGCCTACTATGAAGGTCGTGACAACGAAATCGTGCAGGCGTTGAAGTCCGACGAGAGCCTCTATCGCATCATGCCGGTCTCCGAGTTCACATCGAACGAGTACGGTTATTTCGGCATATCAACCGTGGGAGGCTACCACGCCGCCAAGCTGGGCATCTACCAGGAACTCCTGGAGGAGGTCGGGTTCAATACCTTTCCCGTGTTGAACATGCTGAACACCCGGTACCTGGTAACCCGGCAGCCGCTCCCGGAGAACACACTCACCCCCGTGGCCGAATCCGGTGACAGGCATCTGTACCGGAACGAAGCCGCCCTGCCACGGGCTTTCCTGGTGGACAGTGTAAAGGTCATGGCGGACAAGAAGGCTATCTTCGATGCGTTGAAAGATCCTGGCTTCAGACCCGACGAGTTTGCAATTTTGGAAAAACCGGTCGAGGACGAGCTCGGTCCATTGGGCGACTCGTCCGTGGAAATCACCCTTCACACGCCGCACCGTATCGATATGATGGTGGAAGCCGCCGCGCCTTGCGTGCTGGTGCTGAGCGAGATCTATTATCCAGCGGGGTGGAGCGCCACGATCGACGGAGATCCCGCGGAGATCTACAAAACCAACTACGTGCTGCGCTCAGTGGTCGTACCTGAGGGCCGCCATGACGTAGTAATGACGTTCGACCCGTCGAGCTTCAACATAGGCCATCTGGTGAGCCGGATAGCCAGTGCGCTGGTCCTGGTTGGGCTGATCGGCGCGGGTGCATTGCGCATCAGAAAGCGCATGACGAAAAGACCATAACTCCCTTACATATAAACCATGAAATCTTTGATCATCATTCCCACCTACAACGAACTGGAGAACATCCAGCGCCTTTTGCCCGAATTGATGGCGCTGGATCCGTGTATCCGTGTGCTCGTGGTGGACGACAATTCCCCGGACGGAACCGGGAAACTGGTCGACGAGATGGCCAGTGAAAACGACCGGATCAGCGTCCTGCACCGCCCCGCCAAGCTCGGACTGGGCTCGGCGTACGTTGCGGGCTTCAAGTACGCAGTCCAGCAGGACGTGGACTGCGTTTTCGAGATGGACGCGGACTTTTCCCACGACCCCGCCATGATTCCTAAATTCATAGAGCAGATACAGGCCTGCGACGTAGTTATCGGATCCCGGTACATCAGCGGCATCAACGTGGTAAACTGGCCCATGTCCCGGTTGCTGCTGAGCTACTTCGCCAACATATACACCCGCCTGGTTACGGGCATGACCATCCGGGACACTACCAGCGGGTACAAGTGTTTCCGGCGCGAAGTGCTTGAGAATATTGAACTAGATGACGTACGGTCCGACGGATACGCGTTCCAGATCGAGATGAATTTCCGGTGCTGGCGAAAGGGATATCGGCTGCAAGAAATCCCCATTATCTTCGTTGATCGTCGATCGGGTACTTCGAAGCTCTCCCAGGGCGTGATACACGAAGCGGTCTGGATCGTCTGGTGGCTGCGCATACAGGGTCTGTTGCGCCGTATTTAGTCGTGCTTCTACCCATGGATGGAGGAAGTCGTCATGTTAACCGAACAGCAGTACCAGCACTACAAGACCTTCGGTTTCGTGGTCCTGCGTCAGGTCTTTACATCGGATGAACTGACCGTACTCAACAATGAGTTCGACCATGGGCTGGAATCGGCCTATCGCCACCTGCCTTTCGACGGTTCCGTCCGTCACTGGGTCACCATGATGGGACGATCTACGCCCCTTTTCACGAGTCTTTTGGAAGACCCCCGGTTTTGTGGCGTCGCTGAACAACTCTACGGCGAGGATACGCTGGGCATCGTGACCGACGCGAACCGTTACGTGGGCGATACGAGATGGCATCCTGATACCCACAGCTTACACCAGTACGGCATCAAGTTTGCTTTTTATTTGCAACCCGTCGGGCCGGAATCCGGGGCGCTGCGCGTCATACCGGGTTCTCACCGCAACCCTTATCATGGCGAACTGAAGCGGGTGATGCCCGACCTCGACCTGCCTATCGAGGATGTACCTTCCCACGTCTGTGCTTCGGAACCAGGCGATGTGGTGGGTTTCGATATCCGGTTGTGGCACGCCAGCTACGGGGGATCCAGCGACAGGCGTATGTGCACCTGCGTGTACTACAACAATCCGAGGACGGCGGAAGAAACCGAAACCACGCGAAACCAGGGGGCGAACAACACCAAGACTACCGCCCAATTTAACCGTCCGAACGATCCCCTGATCGATCCGTACTGGCTCGCCAATCCAGAGGGCAGTCCGAAACGGCAACGATGGCTGGACCGCCTCCTTGAACTGGGGTACTTCCAGGATGTTGCCGCGAGCGATACATGATGAACAGCCTCCTCAAGAAACAGCTGGAAACAGGGAACCCCGCATTCGGCACACAGCTTAGGTTTGGATCGCCTGCCATCGCGGAGTTGGCGGGATTGTCCGGGTTCGACTGGATCCTGATCGACTCGGAACATGCGCCGCAGACACCGGTATCGGTGCAGGCTCAGATCCAGGCGGTAGGATGCACGCCGGCCACGCCCGTCGTTCGCGTCGCCCGCACCGATCCGGACCTGATCAAGCTGTACCTGGACATGGGTGCCCTGGGGATCGTCGTTCCCTTCGTAAACACGCCAGAGGAAGCCCGAATCGGGGCGGACGCCTGCCGCTATCCCCCGCGGGGCACGCGGGGATGGGGACCCCACCGCGCAACGGGATATGGACTGTTCGAAGAGGTATATACCGCTGAGATCGATGACACCGTGATGTATGTGCCGATCATAGAAACGGCCGAAGCTGTCGAGAACATTGATGGCATTATGGACGTTGAGGGGGTGGACGGTTGTATCGTGGGCCCGGTGGACCTGTGTTTCTCCCTCGGCATCCCCTTCCGGTTCGACCATACCGCCTACATCGACGCGCTCCGCCGCGTGCGGGAAGCCGGCCAGCGCTCGGGCAAACCCGTCGGCCATCCTCTGCTCGGATCCATGGATGACGAAGAGAACGTCCAGCGACAGGTAGCAGAGGGCGTCCGTCTGCTCCTAATCGGGGGCGACGAGCCAGTCCTGAAGGACGGGTTTCGCCGGGCTATCGGGAAGCTGGCTTTTCTAAGAAATGAGTAGACAAACACTGCGGAAACTCCGACCGCGGTAATATCCGAATCAACCGTCCCCTTCAGGTTTTCGGGCGATCAGCGCTTGGGTCGACGTTGAACATCCCAACATCATGCACATCAGGTCGATCGCGCTGAATACAGTCCGGGACAGCAAACTCTTGTAGCCAATCAAGCTTAATAGGCCTTTACGCCGGCTATCGATGTTGAACCCCAGTCTGTTGCGGATGCTGACGATCCAGGCACTCGCCTCGACCACGGCATGATGGGAGACGATTTCAAGCCTGTTGCTTCTAACTAAACCGGCGAGTATACTTCGCGAAAATAGATGAAAGTGACGGGGGAAGGAAAGAGAGGCCCAATAGTTCCTGAAAAGATAACGGGCCGGCGCATTCAGGTCTGGTGATTCCAGGTAGAGTATCCCCCCTGGAGCCAGATGCTCCGAGATCCATTCCCACATTTTCTCAGGATCGAAAACGTGTTCGATAACATGCATACAGATGATGGCATCGAATCGAACTGGACAAACAAGCCGCTCAAGCGGTCCTTCGAGCATCTCGATACTACGGGCGCGCAGTGAGGCACGGACCGCGGGATCAAAAACCAGTTCGTTGGCATGAAGCCTGATCGGAAATGGCGTTATGGACGCAAGATATGTCAGCTGGCTACCGGAACCGGCACCGATTTCCAGGACATTTGATCGTTCTCGGAGACCTGAAAGTACTGTTCGTATCCATCCCCGGTCGAAAACACTCGTTTTTAGCCACCTGACCGGTCTAAATGCCGGATAGGCCGGAGTTATGCTGCGTGGCAGGTATTTTTTGGGATAGATTCTATCGATGTCCTGGTGTTTTAGCCCGGGCGAAAGATACACGTGGCCGCACTCCGCACACGCGACAAACCGAAACTTATTGTCGCAGGTCCGGTACTCGAAGTCGTAACCTTCAAAAACGGGGGTCGGGTTGGGGTCGGAACTTCCACAGACCGCGCATGCGACAGGAACCAGTTCCAACTCGATGCCACTGCCGATGAGGTTCATGGGAACCGCCTGATACGCGGCGGGCAGGTTACTCCAGGCTCGCCTTGATACGGTTGAGCGCTCGGTTCAGCGAAGTCTTTGCCCGTTCGACGTCGATGCCTTCTTCGCCCGATTCCAGACGCTGGCGGGCCCGTTCCTCGGCTTGGCGTGCACGATCCACGTCGATGGCGCTCACCTCTTCGATGGTCTCGGCGAGGACGGTCATCTGGGACCGCAGCACTTCGGCGAATCCGCCGGACACGGTGTATTGCGTCCGGCCGTCGGCGTTCCGGATGGTAAGGAGGCCCGGACGCAGCGAGGTCAGCATCGGCACGTGGCCGATCAGCACTTCGAAGTAACCGTCGGAGCCCGGGGCCAGCACGGTGCGGGCATCGCCTTCGAAGGCCATGCTGGAAGGCGTGACGATAACAAGAGGAAATTCAACGGCCATGATCTACTGTAGCTCCCTGGCTTTGTCGAAGGCCTCGCCGATTGTTCCCACCATGTAGAAGGCCTGTTCGGGCAGGTCGTCGCACTCGCCGTTGACCACCTTCTCAAATCCCTCGACCGTATCCTCGACCTTGACGTAACGCCCCTGCAGTCCGGTGAAGGTCTCCGCGACGAACATGGGCTGGGTCATGAACATTTCAATCCTGCGCGCGCGGGATACCACCTGCTTGTCGTCGTCCGACAGTTCGTCGATGCCCAGGATGGCGATGATGTCCTGGAGGTCCTTGTACCGCTGCAGGGTCTGCTGTACGGCTCGCGCCACGTTGTAATGCCTCTCCCCCACAACCGCCGGATCCAGAAGACGGGAGTTGGACTCCAGAGGGTCCACGGCCGGGAAGATGGCCCGTGCGAAGAGATCACGGTTCAGCGCGGTGATGGCGTCGAGATGGGGAAAGGCGGTCACGATGGCCGGGTCAGTATAATCATCGGCGGGGACGTAAATCGCCTGTACCGAGGTGATAGCGCCCTGCTTCGTGGAGGTGATGCGTTCCTGCAGGTCGCCCATCTCCGTGCTCAGGGTCGGCTGGTACCCCACGGCGGAGGGCATGCGGCCGAGGAGGGCGGAGACTTCCGATCCCGCCTGCACGAAGCGGAAGATATTGTCGATAAACAGCAGCACGTCGCGGCCTTCCTCATCGCGGAAATACTCGGCCAAGGCGACGCCGGTCAGGCCGATTCGAAGACGCACGCCCGGCGGCTCGTTCATCTGGCCGAAGACCAGGGCCGTCTTGTCGAGCACCTTGGCCTCTTCCATTTCCAGCCAGAGATCGTTGCCCTCGCGCGTCCGTTCTCCCACACCCGCAAAAACCGAATATCCGCCGTGCTCCCGGGCGATGTTGTTGATCAGTTCCTTGATCAGCACGGTCTTGCCGACACCGGCGCCACCGAACAGGCCCGTCTTTCCGCCGCGGGTGTAGGGCTCCATGAGATCCACGACCTTGATCCCCGTCTCGAACATCTCCGACGAGGTTGTCAGGTCCTCCTGCTCCGGCGCGTGGCGATGGATCGGGTACCGGTGCTCCGATTCAACGGGGCCCCGGTCGTCGATGGGGCGGCCGAGGACGTTCATCATGCGGCCGAGGACGTTGGGTCCGACGGGCACGTAGATGGGACCGCCGGTATCGACGACCGTCACGCCGCGCACCAGTCCGTCGGTAGCGTCCATGGCCACGCAGCGCACCTTGTTGTCGCCCAGGTGCTGCTGGACTTCGAGGACCAGCGCGTCGCCGTCTTCTACGGGCACCTCAAGGGCGTTGTGGATCATCGGCAGACCGCCCGATCCGAATTCGACGTCAACGACGGCGCCGATGATCTGCGCCACGGTACCAGTGTTCGTTCCTTCCATGGTTTCCCTTCCCCGTTCAATGGGCGGCCGACCGCGTTACTTCAATGCTTCGGCACCGCCTACGATGTCCATCAGTTCGGACGTAATGGTCTCCTGACGGATCTTGTTGGCCGTCAGGGTCAGCTCGTCTATGAGGTCGCTTGCGTTCCTGGTCGCATTGTCCATCGCCAGCATGCGGGCGGCTTCTTCAGCCGTGTTGGATTCGAGCAGCACGCGCCACAGCTGGAAACGAATATGCTGCGGCACCAGGTCGTCCAGGAGGAGGCCCTGCGACGGCTCGTACACGTAGCCCGTGAACCCCGGATCGCTTTCCACCGGCATCGGCGGCACGGGAAGCAGTTGTTCGGTCACCAGGCTCTGTTGACCGGCGGACTTGAACTCGTTGTACAGCATATTCACCCGGTCGATCCGTCCGCTCGTGTAAAGCCCGGTCACCTGGTGGGCGATTTCTTCGGCCTGGGCGTAATCCAGCGCCTGGAACACGTTGGTATGGCTGGACAGGATTTCAACCCTCTGACGGGAGAGCGTATCCGAACCCTTGCGGCCAATGCAGATCAGTCCGGGTTTCGGCGAACCTTCACGGACGCTTTCCATCGCGCTGCGCACGACGTTTGAGTTGAAACCTCCGCAGAACCCCCGATCGGCCGTAACCACGATCAGCGCGGATGCGTTCACCTCGCGGTCGGTCATGAACGGATGCCGCTCGTCAGCCGTCTGCGCGGCCAGGTGCTTCATCATCTCGTCCAGCTTCCGGGCGTAGGGACGGGCGGCGAACAGCCGGCTTTGCGCCCGGCGCAGACGGACACCGGCCACGGTCTGCATGGCCTTGGTGATCTTCTGTATATCCTTGGTACTCGCGATGCGTCGCCGTATTTCGCGTAATGACGGCATGGGATCCTTTCCTACGCCTTGAAGGTCTTGCTGAAATCCTCGACGGCGGACCGGATGCGCTGTTCCAGATCTTCGCTCAACTCCTTCGTTTCCCGTATCTCACGGCCGGCGTCGGAGTGGTGCGTTTCCATGTACTGGAGCAATCCCTCCACGAAAGACTGCACCTCGTCCACGGCCAGATCGTTCAACATCCCGTTGACGCCCGTGTAGAGCGAAATGATCTGTTGCTCAACCGCCATGGGCTGGTATTGCGCCTGCTTGAGCAGTTCGACCAGCCGTTCACCGAGATGGAGTTCCCGCTGCGTGGTCTGGTCCAGGCCGGACGTGCCGAACCGGGCAAAGGCTTCCAGCTCCCGGTAACGGGCGAGGGACGTTCTCAGCAGCCCGGCAACCTGGCGCGTTTTCATGGCCTTGATCTGTGCGGCGCCGCCCACGCGGGACACCGACATGCCCACGTTTACCGCGGGTCTCTGGCCGGCAAAGAACAGGTTGGACTCCAGGTATATCTGCCCGTCGGTGATGGAGATCACGTTGGTCGGAATGTATGTCGACACGTCGCCGAACTGCGTTTCGATCACCGGCAGCGCAGTCAGGGAACCACCGCCATACTCGTCGCTCATCTTGGCCGCCCGCTCCAAGAGCCGGGCATGTAGATAGAACACGTCTCCCGGATAGGCTTCGCGTCCCGGCGGACGACGGAGGTTCAGCGACAACTGCCGGTAGGCGACCGCGTGCTTGGTGAGATCGTCGTAAATAATCAAGGCGTGCTTTCCACTGTCGCGGTAGTACTCGCCCATGGTCGCGCCGGCGTATGGCGCCAGGAACTGCATCGGCGCCGGGGCACTGGCTGCGGCCGCTACCACGGTGGTGTATTCCAAGGCGCCATGTTCTTCCAGGGTGGCGACCGTCTTGGCGATCGTGGAACCCTTCTGGCCGATGGCCACATAGATACAGACCACGTCCTGGCCCTTCTGGTTAATGATCGCGTCGATGGCCACGGCCGTCTTGCCCGTCTGTCTGTCGCCGATAATCAACTCGCGCTGACCCCTTCCGATGGGGAACATGCTGTCGATCACCTTGATACCGGTATACATGGGCTCGTTTACGGGCTGGCGCTGCACTACACCTGGCGCCTTCTTCTCGATCGGCCGTGCTTCGGCACCTACGATCGAGCTCTTCCCGTCAATGGGCCGGCCCAGCGAATCGACCACGCGGCCCAGCATGCCGTCGCCCACGGCGCATTCGGCGATATGCTGAGTGCGCTTGACCGGATCGCCTTCCTTGATCAACTGGTCGTCCCCGAACAGGATGCATCCGACGTTGTCCTCTTCCAGGTTGAGCACCATGCCCACCACGTCGTTGGGGAACTCGACGAGTTCGTTCGCCATCACGTTGGAAAGGCCCTGCACGCGTGCGATGCCGTCGCCCACCTGCAACACGGTTCCCGTCTCGTAGATATCAACCTCTCGCTTGAAGTCGAGGACCTGTTGCTTGAGGAGTTCAGAGACCTCGTCCGCACGAATTTCTATTTCATCAAACGCCATTGTACTCTCCATCGGTCATCATTTGCCAACGAGCGACTGCCGGACCCGCTGAAGCTGCATGGCCAGGCTGCTGTCGAATACCTGGTCCCCCACGCGGACCACGAACCCACCTATGAGATCCGGATTAACACTGGTCCTCATCCTTACGCTCTTTCCCGTATACGATTCCAGCCTGGTTTTAAGATCGTCCTCCTGTGTCTCAGTCAGCATCACCGCGCTTGCCACGTCGGCGTTCACGGTGCCGTCCCATACGTCCAGAATGACTCGGCAGGCTGCCAGGATCTCCCTGAGATATCTTTCCCGTTGCCTCGCGACCAGGAGGAACAGTAAGTTGAGGGTGATGTTCTGGACCTTGTCCTCGAACAGTTCTCCCAGGATGCGATGCTTTACCTCCCCGGGTATCGCCTTGTCCGTCAAGAAATCGACGAAGGGCGCCGATTCCCGGCACAGGTTCTCAAGGGCCGCGATCTCGCCGCGCGCACGGTCCACCGTGCCTCTATCCGCCGCGGCTTCCAGCCACGCGCCGGCGTACCGGTGTGCGATGTCTTTCGTACTGGCCATGATTCCCCGCTATTCCTTCGCAGAGGGTAATTGTGCGATGAATTCGTCCACGACCTTCCGGTGTTCCGCCGCGTCCAGTTCGCTGTTCAGGACCCTTCCCGCGATCTCCACCGCCAGGTCGCCCACCTGGGCGCGCAGTTCGGCCACCGCGCGTTCCTTCTCGCGCCGGATGGTGTTCCGTGCCTTTTCCAGTTCGCGGTCCGCGTCCTTCTGGGACTGATCCAGGATCCGGTCACGTTCCGTGTTGGCCTGGTCGACGGCGGCCTGCATTCTTTCCCTGGCCTCCGCCTCGATTTCTTCGAGCCTCCGCCTGGCCTCATCCTGTAGACGGTCCAGTTCCATCCGGTCCGCTTCCAGTCCGTCCATGCGGTCGCGGATATCCCGCTTCCTGTCCTCTATGGCCCGGCCGATCATGCCGAAGACATACTTCTTCAAGACGAAGAACAGGATCAAGAACCCGATCATCTGGATGATCAGGGTGCTCAGGTCAATGCCAAGATCGTGCAAGATATCTAACACGCGCTATGCTCCTTCGAACGCCGGCCGCGCGCTCCATAAAGGGAACGCGTCGCAAGCCATGCGGACCGCTTGAATGCTACTGGCCGAGCTGGGTTAGTTCCATGACCTGTTCGAAGGACGGCAACTGGCCCTGGAGCATGAAGAACACCAGCAGACCGTAAATGGCCAGCGATTCCATGAAAGCCAGACCGATGATCATCACCAGCTGGATGCGGCCGGCGGCTTCGGGTTGACGGGAAATCCCCTGGCAGGCAAGACCGGTAGCAATACCCTGTCCGACACCGGCGCCGATTGCGGCAATGGAAACGGCGAGGGCCACGCCAAGTCCTAAACCCATATAGTACAACATGTAAAACACTCCTTTCGGAAAAGAACTAGGATTACACCTAATCAAACGTCCTGTAACGTATAGACAACCATCAATGCTCCTCGTCTCCATGGTCGTGATCCAGGAACTGGGCTACGTACACGGCGCTCAGCACCGAGAAAATCATCGCCTGTATCGTGCCCGAGAACACCGCGAACATCAACATCGGAAAATGCAGCGGAACGAAGGGTACCTCGAGGGCGCCCACGAGCAACACGGGGGACAGTCCGGCCAGCACCAGGAGGATCATTTCCTCGCCGAACACGTTGCCGAACAAACGGATCGACAGGGAAATGACCTTGGCGAACTCGCCGATGATATGGAGAGGGCACATGAGCACGCCCATCCACTTGGGCTCGCCCCAGAAATGCCAGAGATAGGCCTTGATTCCTATTTCGCGCAGGCCGATGAGATGGGCCGCGACGACGGAGATCAAAGCGAATCCGAGCGTGGTGTTGAGATCCGCGGTGGGAGACTGAAAACCCGGGATGACGCCCAGCATATTCATGAAGAATATGTAGATGAAGAAGGAGGCGAAAAACGGTATGTACTTTCTGCCGCGTTCCCCGACGATATTCAGGAAAAAACCGGTCAATCCCTCGACGGTCATTTCGAAGAGTGTCTGGATCGATCCTTCCGGGATGCGCTTGAGCGTTCGGACCGCGATTGTGACGAGGACAAGAACTGAAACGAAGACGAACAGGGTGTTTAATAAGAGGTCCGGCTGCTTTTCGGGTCTCGGAATCCATTCGGCCAGTGGACCCAGCAGCAGGAATAGTCCATGTAGAATCGAGTAGTGGGCTTCACCGCTCCCTCCCTCCGACGCCATCGAAAGAGAGAGGACACTCGACCACGGAGTAGTCAAAGGGAAACCTCCTTACCGGTATGAACGATTCGGTTTGTCTAGTACGGCGGTCCAGTCGATCCGTTCATCCGTGGCGCTTTGCCTCATGAACAGCGTCAATCCGTACAGGGTCAGCGTGAAGGGTACCATGGATACGCCCAGTAACAGGCCGACAGGGTGGAACCAGGTCCCCGACGTAACGAAATACAGTACAACCCCCAGCATCGGCAGCTTGGCGAGCAGAAGAAGCATCAACCGGATGCGGTTCCGCTTGATACGCGCGCTGGGCGTAATGTACCGGCGAACCAGCCACGCCGTCGAGTAAAGCATCAGCATGCTGATCATAGAGCCCATGAAATAATTGACGGCGAGCAGGTCGGCGCCGGCCACCCGCGCCGCGATGGCGCCCACGACGGTCAACAGGGCATTGATTCGGTAGACCCGGGGCAGAAATCGCTTCAGTGGTTCACTTCGGATACCGGCCGACATCCCGCCCTCCGGATCCGCACCGGTTTCTCCCGCTATGCCTTCCGTTGTGTCGCTTTCGTATTCAGCGCTCCGCGCCATCTCTTTCCCTCTCCGCCGCTTCGATCTTTCTATTGAGACGCTTCAATGTCCGCGCCATCTCCAGGAATCCGGCCACGACGCCGAGCATGGCGCCGGTAACACCGCCCCAGGGCTTCCATTCAGGCCAGGCCAGTTCGACCTGGTGCCCCAGGAAATATCCTATCGCAGTGGCGAAAACCAGCGTCAAGCCGATTACGGCAAGTTCGCCGGCTTCCCTTATGTATTGCAAACGACCTCTCGTATTCTGTTCCATAGATCATTAAACGCCTCACGGACGGTCTTTTAACCAGGTTCATCGCTACTTGCCGTCACGTTTCGTGTTTTCGGATGGGCAGCGTTGTCCGACATGGTCGAGTTTCCCTGGAAAATGGCCCCTTCTTCGATGACCAGGGATTTGGTTTTCAAATCTCCGATGAGCGTGGACTTGCTTCCCAGGAGGACGTGGTTCGAAACGTTCAGTTGACCCTCCACGTAGCCATGTATCACCGCGGTCTTGGCATCAATGGTTGAACCTATTATTCTTCCGGTCTTGCCGACTTCCACACCGTCTGTCGCCTTCATGTCGCCATTCACCGTACCATCGATCCGGATATTCCCTTCTATATCCATCGCACCGTTCACTTCCGTACCCTTGGCAATGATCGTCATTCCACTCTCCTGAATTCGTCCCCCGCCCGATGATCTGAACATGTCAACCCGGTGTTCTTGCGCTCACCAGCAGGTCATCCCACTGGATGGCCTCCGGCAGGTAACCTCGCGGATCGACTGAGACGTTGTCCTTCCAGACTTCGTAATGGAGATGCGGCGCGGTACTGCGGCCCGTATTCCCGATCAGGGCGATGATCTGTCCCCGCCGGACCGGTTGGCCGCGGTCGACCCGCAACCTGGCGTTGTGTCCGTACCGCGTCGTCAGATCGTACCCGTGTTCAATTTCTACCAGCCAGCCCAGGTTCTGGTCCCAGTCCGCAAACGTAACCACCCCGTCGGCCGCGGACAGAACAGGCGCGCCTTCACGGGCGGCGATGTCCAGGCCGAAATGCGTGGCCACGATCGGGTCGCCCCCTTGTTGATACTCCCGCGTCACCCAGCCCGCTGCCGGCCATATGGACGGTACGTACCGGAACAGGGTGGCTCTTTCCCCGGCCGAACCGGCCTCGACAGTGACGGGAAGGCCGTCGTCCATCAGAAAGGGCAGTCCGACCCTGCTGCCTGCCAGGATGCCGTCAACGTCTTCCACCCGCGCCAGGGAATCGGATTCGAATCCCTCGACACCGGCCAGTCTTCGTATGGTTCTGGCAGTCTGTTTCAATTCTCCGAATTGACGGGTCAGCTCCATGGATCTTTCCTGAACCGACTTCATCTGCTCTTTCCAGGGACGGCCGAAGTTGATCTCGACCACACCGGCGAATCGTGGCGACAGGGCCAGAAAAACCACTGGCATAAGCAGGCCAAGCACGACCACCGACGCGAGCAGGATAAACAAAAACCGCGGCATCCGCAGTTCACGCGACCGACCCGATCGGTCGGAGACGAAAACCAGCGACATCCGGCGTATTCTGGACACGGTCTATACCGCCTCGGACACGTATATCCGTTATCGTCCCGTCACCCCAGGTGACGGAAACGGCGCAAGCAGCATAAATATAGGCGGCCGGGCTGAAATGTCAAAGAATATCGGTAAATCTACGGGGCTTGATATGGCGATGCGCGAATCGGTGGTTCGATGGGTCTTACAATCGCACTTTTAGCAATTCCAGGATGCGGTTCAGGTCGTCCGTGGAATAGAACTCGATCTCGATCTTCCCCTTGTGTTGCCTGCGGTTGATGTTCACCTTGGTGCCGAGCAAGCGCTGAATGATGGACTCGGCGGCCGCGAGATCGTGGGGCTTGCGCGCAGGTGCATTTTCCCTCTTTTCCTCAAAGCGTTTTTTGACCAGTTCTTCCACCTTGCGAACCGAGAGACCCCTTTTAACGACCTGCTTGCACAGTTCTGCTTGATCTGCCCGTTTTTCAAGCCCGAGCAGCGCCCGCGCGTGACCCATGGATATCTCATCGGCCAGGAGGCACTTCTGGACCTCGGCCGGCAGTTTCAGCAGCCTGATTGTATTGGCCACGGTCGTCCTGTTCTTCCCCACGCGGGTGGCGACTTCCTCCTGCGTCAAGTGGCATTCTTCCTGCAGCCGCAGGTACGCCCTGGCTTCGTGGATGGGATTCAGGTCATCGCGCTGGATGTTTTCGATCAACGACAGTTCCATCATTTCCTCGGGGGATGAAACCGTCATTACGATGGCCGGTATGGTCTGGTAGCCTGTTTGCTTGGCGGCCCGCAGACGCCGTTCTCCGGCGATCAGTTCAAATTCGTCCTTTTCATTTTTTCTGCGGACGGTGACGGGCTGGATCACACCCTTCTCGAGGATGGACCGGGCCAACTCGTCGAGCCTGGCCTGGTCGAACGACTGCCTCGGTTGATAGGGATTGGCCGATATCCGTTCGATCGGCACCTGGAGAACGCTCTGCCTGTCTTCCTGGTCGTCCGGAAGATCAGGAATCAGCGCTTCCAACCCCCGTCCCAGCACTTTCTTGGCTGCCATTCGCGATCACCTCTCTGGCTAAATTCATATAGCTTTCCGCTCCCGACGAGAGAATGTCATACAGGATG
This sequence comes from bacterium, assembly GCA_965225915.1. GTDB lineage: Bacteria > JAAXHH01 > JAAXHH01 > JAAXHH01 > JAAXHH01 > JAAXHH01. The sequence continues at coordinate 1,706,232 of OZ245326.1, read as the reverse complement.
ATCGGACTGCCGAAACTCGGCGCTTCGCTCAACCGTACGTTTCTCGGTATCGCGGTCTGGTACACCTTGTCCGCGAAGTACTGCTTCGCTTCCACCTCGATCTGCCTCGAGAGATTGAGCCGTTTGTCGTACATCGTCAGGAGGATGCCTTCTATTTTCAGGTTCCGATTCAGGTGTTTCTGGATTTTACGGATCGAATTGAGCAGTTGCCCGAGTCCCTCGAGGGCATAGTACTCGCACTGTATGGGTATCAGCACCGAGTCCGCTGCCGTCAGCGCGTTCAGGGTCAAAAGACTCAGGGAGGGCGGGCAGTCGATGAGGATGTATTCATATTCGTCGCGGATCGGCTTAATCGCTTCTTCCAGCTTCCGCTCCCGGGCGATGGCCGAGACCAGTTCGATTTCGGCGCCGACCAGCCGGCGATGGGCCGGAACGACGTGGAGCGCGGCAATCTCGGTCTGCTGGATAGCTTCCTCGATGGGGCGTTCGTCCAACAGGACTTCGTAAATCGTCACGTCCAACGTTCGATCGTGCAGTCCGAGTCCCGACGTAGCGTTTGACTGCGGATCCAGATCGACCAGAAGGGTCTTCTTTTCCGCGACACCCAGGCAGGCGGCCAGGTTGACCGAAGTAGTCGTCTTGCCTACCCCTCCCTTCTGATTCGCGATAGAAATAACCTTGCCCATGTAATACCCCGAAGCCCCGCGTTTAAACCATCCTCCTTGCGGGGGAACGCAACTCACCCGCCGGCCTCGGAACGGATCAATACCACGGCGTGGACCGCGATACCTTCTTCCCGTCCGATGAATCCTAGTCTTTCGGATGTCGTGGCCTTGATCGACACGCGATCGTCGGGCAATCCGAGGGCCGCCCCGATCCTGCTGCGCATCAGGGGCACGAACGGCGACAGTTTCGGACGCTCCGCGACGACGGTGGCGTCGACATTCGATACAGTATAACCCGATTCACCCAGCGCGTCAACAATCCGTTGGAGCAGGACGAGGCTGGAAATATCCCGGTATCGCTCGTCGTTATCGGGAAAGTGAATCCCGATATCGCCCAGCGCGGCGGCACCCAGGAGAGCGTCGCCTATGGCGTGTGAAAGCACGTCCGCGTCCGAGTGTCCCAGCAACCCGCGTTCGTGGGGAATAGTCACGCCGCCGAGGACGCAGGGCCTGTCGTCCGCGAAGGCGTGGACGTCGTAACCAGTTCCTACGCGTATGTCAGCCATGGCCTCGGCCTTTTTCGGCAGGTGGTCGGTTTGTTCACGGTCAGATCCGGCCCTGGCACCGCAATATGCGCTCTGCGATTTCCAAGTCTTCGGCCGTCGTTATCTTGATGTTGTCGGGTGTGCCTTCCAAAACCCGCACCGCGTATCCCGCCCGTTCCACCAGTTCGGCATCGTCCGTTCCGTCGTAACCCTCTTCCCGCGCCCGTTCGTGGGCTGCCCGCAGGACCCGGTACCGGAAGGTCTGTGGAGTCTGCGCACGCCATAGCGTCGACCTGTCCGGTGTCGCTTCGACCAGTCCGTCACGGATGATCTTCATCGTATCCGTGGCGGGGGTGGCCGAGATCACCGCACCGTGACGGACGCACCCGCGGACTGACGCTTCGAGGGCTTCATTCTCGACGCAGGGCCGGGCAGCATCATGAATTAGAACGGCCTCGGTGTCGTCGTCAAGCGCCATTATACCGTGGTATACCGACTCCTGGCGCGTGCTTCCTCCGGCGACCACTTCCGCGAGGCGCCGGTAATCTGAGTCCTTCTTCGACAGTTGCTCCCTCCAGAATTGCACCCGGGTGGGTTCGACCACCAGCACGTATCCATCCACGGCTTTACACGCCTCGAATACGTCGAGCGTGTGGGCCAGGATCGTCCTGCCGCCGATCGTTATGTACGGCTTATCCGTGGCCGACTGCATGCGCAGACCGTGGCCGGCACCGGGAATGATGGCCATGACGGATTTCAACGCGGCATCCTTCTTCCAGGCTGGATCGGGCATTGACAGGCGGGTATACAGGCTGCCCTGTACGCGTTACGCATATGCTGCCTCCAGACCGTCCTGAATTGATTCAGACAATCAGCATGGCGTCGCCATAGCTGTAAAACCGGTATTCCTCCCTTACCGCTTCCTCGTATGCGGCAAGGATCAACTCCCTCCCGGTAAAGGCGCTGACCAGCAACAGCAGGGTCGATTTCGGGAGATGGAAATTGGTCAGCAGCGCGTCGACCAGGCGAAAGTCGTAGGGGGGATAGATGAAACACCTGGTGCGGCCTTCGTACCTTCGCGGTTCCAGCCCCTCTCCGGACCCTTCGGCCGCGATGGTCTCCAGGGCACGCACCGACGTGGTTCCGACGGCCACTACGCGCCCGCCGCGCCTCCTTCGTTGAATCGTTTCCGCTTCGCGCGCCTCCACCCGGTAGTATTCCGCTTCCATCACGTGGTCTTCCACCACCGCGGTGCGGACTGGTTGGAACGTTCCCGGTCCGACGTGGAGCAGAATCGGCACGACGGCCGTACCCCGCGCCCGTATACGATCCAACAAGGGTGCCGTAAAATGCAGGCCGGCCGTCGGCGCAGCCACGGCGCCGTCTTCTTCCGCGTAGACAGTCTGGTAACGGTTTTTGTCGGACGAGACCGGGGCGCGGCGTATGTAGGGCGGCAGCGGCGGGCGGCCCACCTGCTCGATTACCCGGGTCACGTCCACGTTCTTCTCAAAACCGACGTGGCGAATCCCCGTCCCGGGGTCGTCATCCACGGTAGCGGCCAGGGCGCCGTCTTCCAGTTCCAGGCGCGTTCCCTTTGCGAGGCGGGCGCCAGGCTTCAGCAGCGCCTCCCAACGGCTGGGCGCCACTTCACGGACGAGCACCACTTCGACGGCGCCGCCGGTCGATGATCGCATGCCCCGCAGCCGGGCGGGTATTACACGCGTCCGGTTGAGCACCAGCGTGTCAGCCGGAGCAAGGTAGTCGACGATGTCCCGGAAAGTCCGGTGTTCGATCGCGCCGCCGCGCCGGTGCACCACCATCAACCGCGCTGCGTCGCGAGGTTCGACGGGGTGCTGGGCGACCAGGTCTTCCGGCAGTGAATAATCGAACTGTTCTAGATTCACGGGTGAAGGAAAAGTCGGCTAAGGCGGATTGCACCGTCGAATGGCCGGTTGAACCGCGGCGACGCGTAGCCTGACGGCCATCATTCGAACAGTCCGGCCCGCGGCCGGTTGCTCGCGGTGAATCCCAGGTGCCTGTACGCCAGTTCGGTGGCCACCCTTCCACGGGGCGTTCGCTTGATCAGACCCTGGACAATGAGGTATGGTTCGTACACCTCCTCCAGCGTTCCTCCTTCCTCGGCCACGGCCACGGACAGCGTGTTCAGGCCCACAGGGCCGCCCTCGTATTTCTCGATAATCGTCGTGAGGATCAGCCGGTTCATGTCGTCCAGGCCCATGTGGTCCACGCCCAGCATGTCGAAAGCAGCCTTCGCGGTTTCGCCGGTAATGCGTCCGTCACGCTTGACCTGTGCGTAGTCCCGCACCCGCTTCAGGTATCGGTTGGCGATGCGGGGCGTTCCCCTGGAACGCCGGGCGATTTCCATCGCCCCGGCTTCATCGGTCTCCACACCGATGATTTCGGCCGCCCGCGTAACGATCAGGAACAATTCGTCCGGGTTGTAGAAATCGAGGCGGATGGGGATGCCGAAACGCGCCAGGAGCGGGGCCGTCAACAACCCCGTGCGCGTCGTCGCGCCGACCAGGGTAAAGTGGTCCAGGGTGAGGGACAGGGACCGGGCGCTCGGTCCGCGGTCCACCAGGATATCGATCCTGAAATCTTCCATCGCGGCGTACATGTGTTCTTCCACGACATGGTTCAGGCGATGTATCTCGTCGATGAAGAACACGTCCCCCGGCTGGAGATTGGTCAACAGACCCGCCAGGTCGGCCGGCCGTTCCAGCACCGGTCCCGCGGTCGGCCGGATTTCCACGCCCATTTCATTGGCCAGAATGGTGGCCAGCGTAGTTTTGCCCAGGCCCGGCGGACCGTGGAGCAGCACGTGGTCAATGTGGTTCTCACCCCGGGTTTTCGCGGCCTCGATGTACAGCTGAAGCTCCGCCTTGGCCTTTTCCTGGCCTGGAAATTCATCAAACCGTCCCGGCCGCAGAACGCGGTCGAACTCCCTATCTTCATCGATTCGGTCCGGGTCGGTCAACGGAAAGTCCCGTTCGTCCATTTACTGCCCTCCCTGGTTCCGCAGCACCGATCGGATGATCTCCGTCGCCGCCGGTGTTTCCGGGCTTTCCGACATCACCCGAACGACCAGCCGACGCGCTTCCGATTGATCGAAGCCCAGGGCCACCAGGCCCATGATTGCATCGTTCACTTCGGGCGCCTCACCCGCCGACGCCACGGGCAACGCCTCCGCCATGCCGGTATCCATGGTGGCCATCCTGTCGCGCAATTCCATGATCAGCCGCTGCGCGGTCTTCCGGCCTATCTTGGGCAGCGATACGAGCTTCCGGATGTCTTCGTTGATGATCGCGGCGGTAAACTCGGAGACCGTCGCCCCGGAAAGGATATTCAAGGCCACACCGGGACCGATGCCTGGAAGGGAGATCAGCATTACGAAAAGGCGCTTCTCGTTCGTGGTCGCGAAGCCGTAAAGCTGCATGCCGTCTTCCCGCGAGTGGAGCACCGTTTCCACGCGAACGCGGGAACTCGGCGGCCCGAGGGCCTGGTAGGTGGACAGGGGAACGTCCATGTACAGCCCGATCCCGCCAACAGACACCGTGATGCCGGCCGGTTGTTTTTCGACCAGTTCACCTTCGACGAATGCGATCACCCGCCTGAATCCTTCCGGATATCCGATGGTTGTGACAAAGCGCGACCGCCACCGCGTCCGACGCGTCTTCCGGCATGGGGTCCCGGTTAAGATTCAGCATGGCGCGGACCATGAACTGGACCTGTTGCTTCGACGCGCCGCCCTCGCCGACAATGGCCATCTTCACTTCACGCGGCGCGTATTCCGAGATCTGCAATCCCCGGTTCGCCGCGGCCAGGAGCGCGACCCCGCGGGCGTGGCCCAGTACCAGGGCCGCCTTGGGAAACCGCCCTGCGAAGGCGGTCTCGATGGCCAGCAGTTCGGGTTGATGATGATCGATGACCCCGCACAGGCCGTCGTAGATGACCTTCAGCCGGTCTGCGAGCGCCTTTCGCGATGCCGTCCGGACCACGCCGCAGTCCACGAGTTCGCAGTGCCTGCCCCGGGCGTCGATCACACCGTATCCCGTAATCACGCTGCCCGGGTCAATTCCGAGGATGATCATGGATACCCACTACCCGTTCATAACCTCCAACATCCTGTCGTCCACGTCGAAATTGGCATATACGTGCTGGACGTCGTCGTGGTCTTCCAGGACCTCCATCAACCGGAGAAGCTGTTCCGCTTCCTTTCCCTCGATCGCCACGGTTGACTGCGGAATGCGGCCGATTTCCGAACGAAGGAGGGCGACGCCGTTTTCCTCGAGCTGGACCCTTACCGACTCGAAATCGGAAATAGATGTCATTACATCCAGGGTATCCCCCTCATCCAGGATGTCTTCCGCGCCTGCGTCGATGGCGATCATCATGACCTCGTCCTCGTCGACGCCGTTCTTGTCCACGACGATCGTACCCTTCTGGTCGAACATCCAGGCCACGCAGCCTGTTTCCCCCATATTGCCGCCGTTCTTGGTGAAGGCATGGCGTATTTCGGACGTAGTCCGGTTCTTGTTGTCCGTCACCGCTTCCACCAACAGCGCCACGCCCGACGGTCCATAGCCCTCGTAGAGCAGCTCTTCGTATTGTATGCCGTCCAGTTCGCCCGTGCCCCGCGCAATAGCCCGGTCGATGTTGGCCAGGGGCACGTTTTCCGCCTTGGCGGCGAGTACGGCCGTCCTTAGCCGTGAGTTGCTGTTTACCGAGCCGCCGCCCTGCCGCGCTGCAATGGTGATCTCCTTGATAATTCGGGTGAAAATCTTCCCGCGGGCAGCATCTTTCTGTTCCTTTTTCCGCTTAATCGTACTCCACTTGGAATGACCGGACACCTTCGCCTCCTCAGGGGATCGTGACGACCCGTTTCCCCGTACCCGTGTTATTGGAAGTGTCCCTGGCGCGTATGGCGAGGGTATGTTCACCGGCTTCCAGTCCACCCAGGGCGATTTCGAATTCCTCTGTCTTCGAATCTGTCACGCCGTCATCGGGGTGGACCACCCGCCAATCGCCCCCGTCGATGGCGTATTCCACCCGGAACAGGGTACTGGCGCCATCCTGGACCAGGAAGGACAGCGTGTCACGTGTCGCGTTGATCCGGGATACCTGCGGACCGGTATTATCCACCAGGAACGGTTCGCTAAGATATTCCGACTCCAGCGCCTGGGCCGGCGGGTTCGAAGGAGCGTCGCTTACTACGACCCGTAGGACATAATCCCCGTCGGGAAAGGTTTCGGAGTCCCAGGAATAGGATGGGGTGAGTCGTTCTTCCTCCAGCAGCTTCCAGGTACCTTCTTCCTCGCCCCGGAAATAGATTTCGTAGGAGAGCCCGTCCCCATCGGGATCGTTCGCCTGGATCGCGATCGCCCGCATGCCCTTCCGGTAGGTCGGCGCGCCTGCCGAGGCCCTCTGTCCAAGGCCGTTGCCACGGCCGGCTACCTGCGCAGCGATGTCCGGGGGGAGATCGGTTTGTCCGGCGGAGCCCGCCGAGGCGTCGCGCAGATAGACTCCAGGCTCATATACCGTTACCGAATGCACCCTGGGCGGATTGTTCCGCGTCAGGTAGGCGGCCGTAACGGACGATATGGAGGGGGTTTCTTCGTTCTGCGTATTCAGCACCGCCTTCCACTGCAGGTAGCGAGCGGGCGGGCAGGCAAGGGCCTCCCCTTCCGAATCGGTGTAGGGGCCTGTCCAGTCGCTCCAGGTCTGGTCGGGGGAATCCGTATTGCCGGACCTTGCATATAAACGGACCGTCGTTCCCGGGGGCTGTTCGTTCTCCCATCGGATACGGCCCCACCGGGCATTGCCCCGGGTATCCTTGAAATCGGACTCGTACTCGCCTTCCCGCACGGGACGTGATCGCATGTGGTACAGGTTGCCGGGATTGCTCGTCGCCGCGACAACATCGCCCAAAGCGACAGGCATCAGCGCCGTGACCTGGGATTCCAGCATTTCGTTCAGCAGTGCGCTGCGGCCCCGTTCTCGGACACTGAAGAGCCTGCCCCGGGGCCCGGTGCCGATAAGCAGTTCGCCGTCCCCGCGGATCGCCAGGGACAGGCACAGGTCCGTCTGGGACCGCCACCACTCTTCCACCCGGCCGTCGGGGTCTATCCTGTAAACAACGCTGCCACCCGCGCCGAAACCACGGCCGAACGCCCGGTCGCTTCCGTCCGCCGAAACCGTCACTTCGACCATGCCGAGTTCCGTCTCGCTGGCCGATTCCTCGGGAGCGGCCTGGGACGGCGGCGGCAGCGACGGACCGCCCCGGCCTCCGCTGCGTGGTTCACTCAGCGCGCCGGCGAACACGAAACCGTTATCGTCGACCTGCAAGGTGTTCACTTCACCGTAGGGAGAATCATAGAGGACCGAGAGGTCTCCGGAAGGCGCGACCCGGTAGATCCGCCCGCCCGGTTCGGTGCCGGCGACCAGCCGGCCCGATCCGTCCACGGCCAGGGCCATGACGTGGGCTTCTTCCAGCTCCGCCAGGAGATGTCCCACGCCGTTTTCGTCGATACGATATATGCGACCCTGCTCTCCCGTGCCCGCGTACAGGTTCCCCTCTGCGTCCAGCGCCAGCGACCAGATGTAGTGCTTGTCGGCGTCAGGATTGCCGTCGCTGCCGGGATCGAAATATACCGAATGGGTTCCGTCCGGCGTAATCCTGTAGATCCGGCCGTCGGGGAAGGTGGCGACGTAGAGCCGATCATGCTGATCGATTGCCATACTTCGAATTTCGAGTTCGTCCGCGTCGAAGAACACCTCGGATTGGCCACTGGAGTCGATACGGTACAGCTTACCTTCGTTTCCCGTGCCCGCGTAAAGGTTCCCCCTGGAATCAACTGCGAGACACCATACCAGGGGTTCGTCGCTCTCGAAGACGAGATCCAGGACCGGTGAAAGAGTCAGGTGGCCTTTGCCGGTAATCGAAACCCCCCGAATTTCTCCCTTGAGAAAATCCCCGTGTCCAGACTGTTTCCAGATCACCGGCGTCGACGCAAGAACACCGCCAGCGATCAGCAGGGGAATCGAGACCATGAACAGAAATCGCCATCCCGGAACCTGCTTCAAGTGTCGCTCCTAGCGCTTTATGGTCAGCCGGCTCCAGTTTTGTCCGGTGATGACGTAGTCCGTTTTGATTATCTCTTCCGCCACCACCTTCTCGCGGATTGGAATGAAACTGCCTTTCGTCCGCTCGGAATTCATGACGGCGAGGACCGATGGGGGCAGGCCGGGCATCTCTCTCCCCTTCACGATGCCACCTGCGCCGTTCTGGTACATCTTCAGGTAGACCCGGTTTCCGGTACGCCGGTTGTTGAGCAGTTCGATAAGGCGGGCGCCGTCCGTGGGCCGAAACCGCTGGGGAACGGTATTCAGGTCGTGGCGGGTGACGGCCTGGGCGGACCCTACAAGCACCTGTACGGGGCCGTTGGAAATGTTCTTTGGGATGGCCACGTCGATCCGCCTGACCAGGCGGTCGCCCCGATAGGGCCTAAGGAAAACCCTGACCTCCAGCGTGTCTCCTGGTTTCAGGATTTCCGATCCGAACCAGACGTCTTCTATGACGGCCGATCTTCGTTCGTTCGACGAATGGACCTCAATATTCACGGACTCGAGAATCGGTGTAATGAACCGGTTGTCGAGCACGAAGTTGAGCACGCTGTTGACATCCCTGGCAAGGGCCGCCATGGACGCCTGTCCCGAGAACTGGTCGTCGAAGACGATATCCGGATGGCCGCGCAGGACGATCCTGCCGCCGAGCGATATCGTTCGCTCGCCGCCCAGCCGACCGTTCGCGATGATGGTGTTCGTCACCGCCATGTTTACAAGCATGGGCGTCCAGCCGTTCGCCATCATCACGTCGAACCGGTAGGTTTCAAGGGGCCGGCCGGCATCGCCGTAGGAAAGTTCCACCGGGATCATGCGGGCAACTTCGCCGAGTTGGCCGTACAGCCCGTTCGTGTGGTCCCAAAGGACCGATCCAACCTCCTCCGCCACGCTGCTGATTTTCGTGGATCCGGTCTGGTCCGGTATGATCGTGATAATATCAGCCCGGTTCATAGGTATATTCAGGGCGCCCGCCCAGAGGAAGGGATGGCCGAACGCCAGGATGGCGTCTTCGTCCCGCCAGGTGACCGTCCCTGTACCCGATAGATTGAAATCGCCCCGGATGAGCTGCGCGCTCACGGCGGATCCAGGCTCCAGGGAGGGCAGGGCGCCGCCCTGCGACGCGCCTTCCTGATCTTCGGCCATGTCACCGCCGGCCGAAACCGCCCCGGGTACAGCACCTGAGGGCCGTGCGCCCACACTGCCGGCACCGGATACCGGAACGAGTCCGCGCCGGCGCAATTCATTGTCGAAAAGGTTCACCGTCATAGGATGGAAACCCGAAAACACCATGGGCACGGCGATGGGTTTAAGACTGGACGGCCCCGACGGTGTTTCCGTCTGCCAGGAGAACTCCGCGCCGGACCGGTCTCCGTCCGCCCAGGGGGACTCAGGGTCGAACGGCGCGCCGTTCGGCCAGGGTCCGCCCCGGCTGTCGCCCTTATCATCGAATCCTTCGCCAGGCGTGTTCTGCCCCGATTCCGATTCGGTCTCCACGGCATCGCGGATGGCCAGCATATGACCTATCGGCGTGACGCCGCCAATGGGTTTCTTCGGAAACAGTCCGAAGCGGTACGCCAGCGCGCCAACCAGTTTTCCACCGATGTACACGGGACTGCCGCTCATCCCCGCGATGACGCCCGCGTCGTCGACGTACGGACCGGATACCCCCACCATGATGATGTCGTGTTTCGTGTAGAATATGTTCTTCATGACGCCCAGCACTTCGACATCGAAAGTGTCTATCCTGGAATCCTGAAAGACCGTGAGGCCGTATCCGCGCATACCCGGCTTCACATCGTCGATATCCATGTACCCGCCGAGTGCTTGGCCCTCAGCCGGTGGAACGGCAGACAGCAGACACGCGAAGAGTAAAAAAACACCGGCCGTTCGATTGAAATACATAGGGGTCCACTACTCGTTTATCGGGGTGCGAAATCCAATGCGGAACAAGTGCAATATAAAGGCGCTCAACCTCCTCTGGCAACTGCTTTGTGGCGGGTGCGTAACGAGCACTGCACGGTCGTTAACGAAAGAAATCGCTTGACTTACCGCGATGGTTCTTCGAGATTTGACAGCAGGAAACAGGCTCATCCGGCGGATATCCTGCACAACGCCCGCGGCGCGACTACGTATGCTCCCGGGAATCCGGGAAACGGGTAACAATGAAACGTGCCAAGCGCGACAAGGCGTACGATGATAGGTTGGTGCCGATCTGCAATCTGGCCATGTCCGAGACGCGCAGTCAACTCGGCACCCTGGCTTCCCAGATCGTACAGTCATACGATACGGTAGGCGGCCTCAATCGTATCGACGGCAAAAACCTGCCGTCAAGGGAGCGGGTTTACGACATCCTGAAAGACCTGCTGACCCTCTGTTTCCCGGGTTACTTCGGTACCGAACCGCTCAAGACGAAAAACGTGGCCTTCTTTGTCGACGGGCTGGTGGACGCCATCTACATCCGGCTGAGGGAGGAGATAGCCCGCAGCCTCATGCACGACTCCCCCTGCAAGGAGGAAGATCCCACGGCCTGCCAGGAGATCGCTGACGGGATCACTCTCGAACTGCTGGATACGATTCCCTGGATCCGGAACCTGCTCATGGACGACGTGGAAGCCGCCTACGACGGCGATCCCGCGGCCAGGAGCCACGACGAGATCATCCTCAGCTATCCATGCATGGAAGCCATCGCAACCTATCGCGTCGCCCATGAACTGTACCTTCGGAAGACGCCGCTCATTCCGCGGATCATGTCCGAACACGCCCACAGCCGCACGGGGATCGACATCCACCCCGGCGCGACTATCGGCACCCGTTTTTTTATAGACCACGGGACGGGCGTCGTCATCGGGGAGACCGCGCTGATCGGCAACAACGTCAAACTCTACCAGGGCGTCACGCTGGGCGCGGTGAGTTTCAGGAAGGATGATGGCGGCCGTCTCGTCAAGGGCGGCAAACGCCACCCCACCATTGAAGACGACGTGGTGATCTACTCCGGAGCAACGATCCTCGGCGGCGGAACGACCATCGGCCACGATTCCGTCATCGGGGCCAACGTCTGGTTGACGGAACCGGTACCGCCCCATTCCAAGGTCACCATCGGCAAGCCCAGGCTGGACGTCGTCAAGCACGACGCCCGAACGGCCTGACCGGCTGGCCTAACCCCCGTTTTCACCGATGTATTTCTCGGCCTCCATGGCGGCGGCGCAACCTGTCCCGGCCGCCGTAACCGCCTGACGGTATACGTGGTCCTGCACGTCCCCGCCCGCGAACACGCCCGGAACGCTGGTATGCTGCCTCCGGTCGGTGAGGATGTAGCCCTGCTCGTCCATGGCAAGCTTGTCCCTGAACAGGTCGGTATTGGGCGTATGCCCGATCGCGATGAACAGGCCCTCGGCATCCAGGACCCTTACCCGGTCCGATTCCAGGTCCCGCACGCGCACGCCGGTCACGCCGGGCGTGTCCCCGCCCTGCACCTCGTCGACCTCGGATGCCCATAGGAACTCGATCCTGGGATGTCCCAGGGCGCGTTTCTGCATGATCCGGCTCGCCCTCAGTTCCTTCCTGCGGTGTATGATCCAAACATGACTGGCGAATCGCGTCAGGAACAGGCCTTCTTCCATGGCACTGTCGCCGCCACCCACCACCGCGACCTTCCGGTCCCGGTAGAAGGCGCCGTCGCAGGTCGCGCAGGTTGACACACCCCGGCCGAAGAATGCGGCCTCCCCCGGCACGTTGAGCAGACGCGGCGACGAACCGGTACTGATCACCACGGCCTTCGTCGTGTATTCGTTCTGGTCCGTCCGTATCCTGTGGGCTCCCGGCTCGAATTCCACGGCGGTGACTTCTTCGTACTTCATGACGGCGCCGAAGCGTTCGGCCTGTTGCCTCATCCGCTCCATGAGATCCATGCCGCCCAGGCTTTCGGGAAACCCGGGGAAGTTTTCGATCTCGCTGGTGAGCGACAACTGGCCACCGATCGTGCTGCCCGTAAGCACGATGGGCGACAGGTTCGCCCGTGCGGCGTACAGGGCCGCCGTGTAACCCGACGGTCCCCCTCCTATGATGACTACCTGTTCCAATTCAGCGCCTTTCCTTCCTGTCCCGGATCGGATCCTGCTGTCCGCGGAGAAGTACTACTCTATTCGCTTGAGGATGTGAAAACCCATGGGCGTCTGCACGATCCCGCTCAATTCCCCGACTTCCAGCAACATCGCGGCTTCCTCGAATTCCGGTATCATCTCTCCCGGGCCGAAGAACCCGAGGTCACCCCCGCGGTCCCGGCTCGAATCAATCGATTTTTCCCAGGCCAGTTGGACGAAATCAGCGCCGGCCTTCAACTGTTCCATCACGGCATCCGCTTCCGCGGGGGAAACGACGACGATCTGACGTACGCGGATCTTGTTGGATTCAATGGCTTTCGCCCGGTCTTCCGTGATCCGCTTGACGCGGCTCAACGCGGCCTTCAGCTGCGTGGACTCCGGGGCCAGTTCGAGGGCCCGTTCGTAAGACCCGGTCGCCTGTCCGAAGTCCTCCTGCCGTTCCTGAATCAAGCCGATTTCCGCGTAGATGCGGGGATCACTCGCTCCCAGGTCGAGTATTTCATGGTAATACCGCAAGGCGTCGGGTAGTCGACCTTCGGCGAAAGCCAGGCGGCCCAGCGCCACGCGGGGCACAACCGACTGCGGGCCGACTTCGAGGGCCCGTTCCCAAACCACCCGCGTGCTGTCGGGCATGTTCTTGTTCTGGTAAGCAGTCCCCAGGTTCATGTAGGCGTCCATGTAGTCCGGCGACAGTTCGATGGCTTTTTCCCATTCCGCGATCGCGTTGTCAACGCGCTCCACCCCCAGGTATGAAACACCGAGATTGAGATGGATCTTGGGCAGCTGGTCCGCCGGGGGAGACAGGGTGAGCACCTTTTCATACACATCGACCGCCTTTTCGTATTCCTCGGTATCGGTATAGACCTTCCCGAGATTCGTATAGGCGTCGACGTAGGAGGAATCGTTCTCTATTGCCTGTCGGTAGTGGTGGACCGCTTCGTCAAGGTACCCGCCCTGGTTGTACACGATCGCCATGGCGGTATGGGCAACAGTCAGTTCCGGCGGCCCCTCCAACAGTTTGTCAAACTGGCTCCTGGCCCAGGCGTAGACGGTATCGGAAGGAACGATACTCATGCGCGCTACACTGAGCGTATCGCCCTCTACGGTCTTCTTGAAAGCCGACAGTGCCGCGTCCATGTTCCCCCTGGCGTGATGGACCAGTCCCAGCGTCAGGTGCGCGGCCGCGAACCCGGGCGCGATCTCCAGCGCGTGTTCGATATGAACCCGGGCGCTGTCATACTGTCCTTCAGCGTAATAAATAGCGCCGAGGTTGTTCTTCGCGAGGGCGATAGCGGTCAGAAACTGTTGCAGGGCCGCCTGTTGACGTGCTTCCGGCGTCAGGGTGGTGTCGGGACTCGCAGCACCCTGGACCGCTGTGCCCGGCTGGACCGGTCCCACATCCGATGCCCCGGGCTGAGGCATAGTTTCGGGGGAAGTCTGCGCCCGGGCCGTGGAAAACCCGATGGCACAGAGACAAAGGACGCAAAGAACCAGTTTCACGGCAGCGCGGACCGGAACGATGTCCCCTGCCTGGTTGCCAATGCACATATGCTACCGCCTTCCGGTATAGGTCTACTCAACGACTCCGTGTTTCTTCCGGTTCCATCCCGTACAGTACTTCCAGGGCCTCGCCCACCAGCGCGAAACATCCGGTCACGAGGACCAGGTCGGCCGGTTCCGCGAGTGTCCTGGCCTCCGCGATGGCCTCCGTCACCGACGGCGCCAACCGTGCCGGTGTTCCACACCCGCGGCAGACTTCCGACACTTTCCTGGGGTCGGCCTGCCTGTTTCTCAGTATACGCCGCTTCGGAACGACAATCTCGTCGGCATAACACGCGATCACCCGACACAGGGCTTCGACCGCCTTGTCCCTGTGTACGGACAGCACGACGATGGCGCGCCGGGCCGGAAACAGGCGGCGCAGGCTGTCCGTCAGGTTTTCGGCCGCCAGCACGTTGTGGGCGCCGTCCAGGACCAGCCAGGGCCGTCTTTCCAAGACCTGCATGCGTCCCGGCAACCGCACCGCGGAGAGGCCTCGGCGCACCCCGCTGGTGGTTATATCCATTCCCCGCTCCGCCAGCGCCTCCACCACACCGACCGCCATGGCCGCGTTACCGGCCTGGTACGCTCCTGACAGTGGGAGCGAAACATCTTCATAGAACCGGCCAGCGGTCTCGATATCGATCACCTGCCGGTCGACCTCTTCTTCTTTGAGCACGTACCGCACGTCGACGCCTACTTCCACCAGAGGACTCGACCGGCGGCGGCACGCCTCCCGGATAACCCCCGACGCCTCCCGCGACTGGGCTGCGGTGATGGTACAGGCGCCTTCCTTTACTATCCCGGCTTTTTCACGGGCTATTTCCGCGATCGTTTCCCCTAGCCGGTCCGTGTGGTCCAGGCCGATGGGGGTGATCGCACAGACCATGGGCCGGATCACGTTGGTCGAATCCAGCCTACCTCCGAGTCCGCATTCGACTACCGCCAGGTCCACCCGCCGTTCCCTAAAATAAACAAAGGCCAGTGCCGTGAGTATATCAAAAAACGAGCCCATGCCCTCCGCCCGCAGCTGGATTCCTTCGATTGCCGGCCGCGCGCGGTCCGTGAGTTCCGCGAATTCCGATTCCGAAACCAGGACGCCGTCGATTTGAATGCGTTCGCGCAGCGAAACCAGGTGGGGTGAGGTGTACAGACCGACGCGGTAGCCGCTTTCGCGGACAATGGCTGCGATCATGGCGGCGGTGGACCCCTTGCCCTTGGTTCCTGCCACGTGCACCGATTTCCACTGTCGTTCGGGATGGTCCAGGGCTTTTGTCAAAGCGCCGATACCCGCCAGATCCATACGTTCCGGCGCGGCGCCCGGCAGCTTTTCGTAGTCCACGAATCCGTAGAGATAGTCCAGCGCTTCTTTGAAGGTCATTCGCTCATCCCAGGCGAGACAGGGCCTTTGCGTATTCGAAGGGACGGGCCACCGACTTCCGGCGAATCGCGCCGTAACGCAGACGGGCCGGACCCGGAACGTCTGCGCTGTGGGCAATACGCTTGAACACGTTCCGGCCGGGCTTGGCGTTGATTTCGATGATCCACGGCAAGCCGGCGGCGTCCGGCACGATATCGAGTCCCAGTTCTCCGATAGGCCCCAGTTCCTCTTCCAGTATCTCGCACGTCGCGAAGGACGCTTCCGCGGCACGGCGCAGGATTTCCTTCCGCTGCGTCCTGCCATACAGCGCGTCGAGCACGGGTTCAGCCTCCTCGGAACGAGCGCCGTTGCTCAAGTTGGCCGTGGGGCCGCCCGTCTGGCTGACGCGGGCCACCAGGCCGGTCAAGAACCACCGCGCTTTCCCGTCCTTCTGCATCAGCAACCGAAGGTCGTACCGCGAAAAGCGCCTGCCGTCCGGCGGTTCGGCCGATATCCCCTGCTGCACCAGGCTGTCACGGGTTTCCGTGCGGCCTTCGCCGGTCAGGTCCATGATCCTGTCGCGCGCGGACCGCTCACCATTTATTTCGAAGGTTGCGGCCAGCGTCCGTATGACATGGCGTCCGCTACTGGATCGGACGATTTCGATGACGCCCGTTCCCTGGGATCCCGCCCTCGGCTTGATGTACACGTGATCGTAACGGGCCAGGAAAGCCCGAAGCGTGTGCTCGCCAAGGCAGCCTGTATGTGGTACGGCGAGACCGCCGCCCGCCATTCGTCGGTACGTTTCCAACTTGTCCGCCGCTAGGCGGATGATGGGCAGGGGGTTCACGAAAGGGATTTGCGCCCGGTCGAACAGACCGCGCACCCGGTCCGCGGCGGGAGAAAAAACCGGATCCAGAACGGAAGCCCGATCGTAGATGACCACCGGCCACGGTTCGGGGCCGCATTCGACCCACCGGCCGTCCACGACCGTAGCCGGCGTTACCGTCTTCTGGTCGGGATCCACGTCCACCGCGTCGAACACTACCGCGCGCATGTCCAGCTTCGCCGCGGCTTGGCAGCACTCCTTTAGAAAGCCCGTGGGCGAACCGAACAGCCGGCCGTGATCAGCCGGCGCCCGGTGACTCAAGATACCCACGGTCGCCATGTCCGAGCTCCTTTTCTGCCTTTTCGAGGAATTGGCCTTCGTCTTCATGATCCTGCGGAATGGGCCGGGGGGACCGGGCGGACCAGGCGGACCATCCGTTTCACCTCATCAAGCGTCGCCCACGTCATGTCGCCCCGTTCCGAATAGGACAGCGCGGCCAGTGCGGTGCCGTACGACAGACCGGCGGTGAGATCTTCGCGCAGCAGTCCGTACAGCAGTCCGGCATCGAAGGCATCACCGGCGCCGAGCCGGTCGACCGGTTCCACCGCGTAAGGTTTCGTATACAGAAACCCCGTCTCCTCCGACCACCCCACGGCCCCGCCCTCGGCCAGCGTGATCACGACGATCTCGTTCCCGAAGCGAACCCGCAAGGCGCCGATGGTTTCTTCGGGGGCGCCGTTCAGTCCAAAGATCAGCGCCGTGTCGGCGGCCGTCGAGATCAGGATGTCGACCTGGTCCAACAGCGTATCCAGGACGCTGCGGGCCTGTTCGGGCGACCACATCTTGGCACGGTAGTTGATGTCGAAAGACGTCCGGTATCCGCCCTCCGCCCGATCGCCCAGGACCCGGGTGACCGTCTCCAGGCACGCCGGGCCCAGGGAAGCCGTTATGCCAGACGTATGCACGATACGGGCACCGGACCTCAGCGGGCGGTTCACTATGCCGGTCGTCATTCCGGTGGCGGCGGATCCGGCACGGTCGTAGACGACCCGGCTGCCCCTCGGCGGCGTGCCGGGTTCCAGAAAGAACACACCGGTCCGTTCCCCGGACCAGATCACGTGCGACGTGTCGACGCCGTGCATGGCCAGTCGGGAGGCGATCCACCGTCCGGTGGGATGATCGGGGAGGACGGAAACCCAGGCCACGGCGGCGCCCATTCTCGCGAGGGCCGCTGCCATGTTGGACTCCGTGCCCGCCGCGTCGGCCCTCAGGAAATCGGCTTGTTCCAGCATCTGGCCGGCGGCCGGCGAAAACCGGATCATCGTCTCGCCGAAGGTAAGGACGTCGTACCGAAACCGGTCCGACCCGCCGGAAAGGGAAGATGACATGTACGTTTATTTTGTCGGGAGTGGTACTTTAGGCATAGTGACAGGCCACCCAGTGGCCGCTGTCGTTCTGTTTGAGTTCCGGTTCGTGCTCGGCGCAGTCGGCCTTTGCGATCGGGCAACGCGGATGAAAACGGCAGCCGGAGGGCGGGTTGACCGGACTGGGAACGTCGCCCGTGAGCTGGATGCGCTGCTTCTGGCGCCGCTTGTTGATATCGGGTACCGCGGAAAGCAGACTCTGGGTATAGGGATGCAGGGCGTTGTCCGTCACCTCTTCGGTTCGTCCCGCCTCTATGAGCTTGCCGAGGTACATGACCCCGATACGGTCGCTGATATGGGCGACTACCGCCAGGTTATGGGCGATGAACAAGTAGGTCAGGTTCAGCTCGTTCTGCAGGTCCTCGAGCAGATTCAGGATCTGGACCTGGATCGACACGTCCAGCGCGGAAACGGGTTCGTCACAGATGATGAGGTTCGGATTTAGCGCGATCGCGCGGGCGATGCCGATCCGCTGGCGCTGGCCTCCGCTGAATTCATGGGGATAGCGATCGACGTAGTCTTCGCTCAGTCCAACCATGTCGAGGAGGCTGACCAGACGTTCCTTCCGCGCTTCCCGTTTGCCGATGCGATGGATGTCGAGGGGCTCCTGAACGATGTTCCCCACCGTCATGCGCGGGTCGAGGGAAGCATAGGGATCCTGGAAGATCATCTGGAGTTTCCTGCGGACGGGCTTAAGGTCGTTCTCCGACAAGTCCGCCAGGTTGTTTCCCTCGAACAAGACCTTCCCCGCCGTGGGGCGGTACAGCTGCAGGACGGTCAGCCCCAGTGTAGATTTGCCGCAACCGCTTTCTCCCACCAGCCCGAAGGTCTCGCCCGTGTTGATGGAGAAGGAAACGCCGTCGAGGGCCCGGACGATTCCGCCTTCCTCCTTGCGGCCCAATCCTCCTTCCAGCTCGAAGTGCTTGACTACGTTATCCAGTTGCAACAGGGGCTCGTTCAACGCGTCCTCCTGGATAGAATGCGGCCAGTGTCAATAAAGCCAGCAGGCGCATTCGTGTTCCCGCGCCACGTCTTTCAACTGCGGATAGTCCCCGCACAAATCAAAACGGCTGGGACATCGCGGGGCGAACCGGCAGCCGGGCGGCAGGGCGATCAGGTTCGGCGGCACCCCTTCGATGGGTTCCATGCGGTCTTTCACCGCGGGGCCGAGTTTGGGCACTGACTGGAGAAGCCCGTGGGTATAGGGGTGCTTAGGATCGTCTAGCAGCGCGTCCACCGGCCCTGATTCGATGATACGGCCGGCGTACATGACGATCACCCGGTCGCACACCTCGCCGACGACCCCGAGGTCGTGGGTGATGATGACGACGGACATGTTCATTTCTTCCTGGAGCTTCATCATCAGTTCCAGGATCTGTGCCTGTATGGTGACGTCCAGCGCCGTGGTCGGCTCGTCGGCGATGAGCAGTTTGGGGTTGCACGCGATGGCCATGGCGATCATCACGCGCTGCCTCATCCCCCCGCTGAACTGGTGGGGGTAGTCGTTGAGGCGCTGCCCGGGACTCGGGATATTGACCATCTGCAGCAGTTCGATGCTGCGATCCGTGGCCGCTTTCTTGTCCATGCCGAGATGGAGTTGCAGGGGCTCCCTGAGTTGCCATCCGATGGTCAGCACCGGATTGAGGGACGTCATCGGATCCTGGAACACCATGGAGACGATATTGCCCCGTATCTTCTGCATCTCGGACTCGGAGAGGGATCGCAGATCCACCGCCGGGTTGTCCCCGTCGGGTCTGAAAAGGATATTGCCGCTAACGATACGGCCCGGAGGATTCGGGATGAGCCCCATGATGGACAAGACCGTGGCGCTCTTCCCACAACCGCTTTCCCCCACGATACCCACCGTTTCGCCTTCCGCGACTTCAAAACTGACGTCGTCCACGGCCCGTACCGCGCCGCGGCGGGTAAAGAAGTACGTCGAAAGATTTTCCACCTTCAGTAACGGTTCCATGTTTCCACGCTTCCCACCGGCGACGTGCACTTCTCACCATTCTCGTTCGCGCTGTGCCGTTATGCGGTCGTTATTCCTCTTCCAGGGCCTTGGACTCTTCAATGACCTTGTTTTCGATTTCCTTCGGCATTTCCTCGTAGCGGATGAATCTCCGTGCGTGGCTGCCGCGCCCGTGCGTAATGGACCGCAACACGGTCGAATACCTGTACAGTTCGGCAAGGGGCACTTCTGCCCGCACCACCTGGTTGCTGCCCCTGGGCGACATGCCCAGGATACGTCCGCGCCGGCTGGAAAGATCGCCCATGACGTCGCCCATGTAATCTGCGGGAACGACCACATCCACTTCGTAGATCGGTTCGAGCAGCACGGGCCTGGCATCCATGAAGGCCTTCTTGAACCCCATGGACGCGGCGACCTTAAACGCCATTTCGGAGGAATCGACCGTATGGTAGGAGCCGTCGTAGAGCGTCGCCTTCAGGTCGACCACGGGATACTTGGCGAACACGCCTTCCACCATGGCCTCCTGAATGCCCTTGTCCACGGCCGGAATGAACCGGCCGGGCACCACGCCCCCGACGATGCCGTTGTCGAATTCGTAGCCCTCTCCCCTCGGCTGGGGTTCGACGCGCAGCCAGACATCGCCGAACTGTCCACGCCCTCCGCTCTGCCGTTTGAACCGGCCATGGGCCTCTGACTTGCCCTTTATCGCCTCGCGGTACGGGATGCGCGGCTGCACCATCTCCACCTCCACGCCGAAACGGCGGCTGAGCCGTTCGACGATAAGGTCC
Source organism: bacterium (assembly GCA_965225915.1). Lineage (GTDB taxonomy): Bacteria > JAAXHH01 > JAAXHH01 > JAAXHH01 > JAAXHH01 > JAAXHH01. The sequence goes on along the minus strand of OZ245326.1, from coordinate 1,685,867 downwards.
AGATGCATTTCCCCAGCGCCGGCCAGGATCAGCTGCCTGATTTCACTGTTGTACTGAAAGGTAAAGGAGGGGTCCTCCTCGTGCAGCCGGGCAAGACCCATGCTGATCTTTTCCTCGTCATCTTTGCTTTTCGGCAGGACGGCCACGTTCGCGACCGGCTCGGAGAACTTCACCCATTCCAGGTCAAAAGCTTTCTGTCTCGTACACAGGGCGTCGCCGGTGTGGGTGTCTTTCAGTTTCACGGTCGCCCCGATTTCTCCCGCGCGGATGACATTCATTTCTTTTCGTTCGTGGCCGTTCGTCTGGTAGATCTGCCCGAATCGTTCCGACGTGTTCTTGGTCGAGTTGTACACGTCTCCGCCGTGCTTGATTTCGCCGGAATATACCCGGAAATATGTAAGTTCCCCGATATGGGCCTCCGAGACTGTCTTGAATACCAGGGCGGCCAGGGGACCGGAAGGATCCGGGTCCAGGGCGACTTCCTCATCGTCTCTCGAACGGGTCGCCGATACCGGCGGCCGGTTTTCCGGTGACACCATGTATGTGACCGCCGCGTCCATCAAGCCGGTGACTCCGATATTCCGCGTTGCGGATATCGCCAGGACGGGGAATATTGCACCGTCCTCCACGCCCTTGCGCAGCCCTTCCACGAGCTGCTCATCGGTCAAGGCGCCTTCTTCGAAGTAAACCTCGAGAAGTTCATCGTTGGATTCCGCCACCGTTTCCAACAGTTTTTCACGGTATTCTTCCGCCTGGTTGGCGAGGTCGGTGGGAATCTCGGATCGGTTGCCTTTGCCGCCGTCTTCATAGGTCACCGCTTCCATGGCGACGAGGTCGATGACACCCGATAGCCCCTCTCCTTCGCCGATCGGAATCTGAAGGGGGAAGGCCTGCGTGCCGAATCGTTCCTGTATCCGGCCCAGCACGTCATAGAAGTCGGCGTGCTCCTTGTCCAGAAGATTCACCACCACCATGCGGGGAAGGCCGTATTGGTCCGCGTATTCCCACGCGTGTTCCGTCTCCACTTCGACGCCTTCGATGGCCTTGACCACGATGGCCACGTTGTCCGTAACGCGCATCGCGCAATGCACTTCGCTGGTGAAGTCGGAATACCCCGGAGTGTCGATCACGTGGAGGTTGTGGTCGTTCCACTCGCAGTGAAGGGGAGTGAGGTTCATGGAAATACGGTGTTCAATCTCTTCTTCGCGGTAGTCGGATATCGTATTGCCATCGTCTACGCTGCCGAGCCGTTTCGTGACGCCGGAATTAAAGAGAATGGCTTCTGCAAGGGAGGTTTTACCACTCCCGCCATGGCCCGCAAGGCATAGGTTTCTGATGATTTCGATGCGATATTCCTTCACGAACACCCCTCCTCTTCAGGACTGTATCCGACCACCTCTATGCGATTTCGATTCGATGGGCAATATAACGGGAAAAACTTTAATATGTTATGGCCAGCCCCGTTTTCTGTCAAGCATTTCGGACCGGGCTTCCGGATTAAACAACTGCCCGGGAGCGGCAAAATAAAAAAGGCGCCCGATATAACTCGAGCGCCTTTCATGAATCCCCCGGCAGCGTCCTACTCTCCCACAAGGTCACCCAAGCAGTACCATCGGCGCAAGAGGGCTTAACTACTCTGTTCGGAATGGGAAGAGGTGTTTCCCCTCCGCTATCGCCACCGGAAGAAATGTATTGCAATTACAAGGAATGAGAGAACGACGATGCATCATGGAGCACTGGTCAAGCCGCACGGCTATTAGTACCAGTCGGCTGAATGGCTCGTTACCTCACCACTTACACCTCTGGCCTATCGACCTTGTAATCTTCAAGGGGCCTTCAGGAGCTTTCGCTACGGGACATCTCGTCTTGAGGTGGGCTTCCTGCTTAGATGCTTTCAGCGGTTATCCCGTCCGAACATAGCTACCCAGCGATGCGGCTGGCGCCACAACTGGTAAACTAGCGGTTCGTCCATTCCGGTCTTCTCATACTAGGAACAGATCCTCTCAAATGTCCTACGCCCGCGACGGATAGGGACCGAACTGTCTCACGACGTTCTAAACCCAGCTCGCGTACCGCTTTAATCGGCGAACAGCCGAACCCTTGGGACCTTCTTCAGCCCCAGGATGCGATGAGCCGACATCGAGGTGCCAAACCTCCCCGTTTATGTGGACTATCGGGGGAGATAAGCCTGTTATCCCCGGAGTACCTTTTATCCGTTGAGCTTCGGCCTTTCCACAAAGCGCCGTCGGATCACTAAGCCCCACTTTCGTGTCTGCTCGACTTGTATGTCTCGCAGTCAGGCTCCCTTATGCCTTTACACTCTACGCACGATTACCAACCGTGCTGAGGGAACCTTTGGGCGCCTCCGTTACATTTTAGGAGGCGACCGCCCCAGTCAAACTGCCCACCTGACACTGTCTTTCATCCGGATTCACGGATTGAAGTTAGAATCCCAACAACACAAGGGTGGTATTTCAAGGTTGGCTCCCGAAAGGCTGGCGCCCTCCGTTCATAGCCTCCCACCTATCCTATACATGCATTGGCGAGATCCAATATCAAGCTGCAGTAAAGGTTCACGGGGTCTTTCCGTCCTGTCGCGGGTATCCGGCATCTTCACCGGAGCTACAGTTTCGCCGAGCTCCTCGTTGAGACAGCGCCCAAGTCGTTACACCATTCGTGCAGGTCGGAACTTACCCGACAAGGAATTTCGCTACCTTAGGACCGTTATAGTTACGGCCGCCGTTTACCGGGGCTTCAGTTTAGAGCTTCGCCCGAAAGCTAACTCCGCCCTTTAACCTTCCGGCACCGGGCAGGTGTCAGTCCCTATACATCGTCTTACGACTTAGCAGAGACCTGTGTTTTTAGTAAACAGTCGCTTGGGCCTGGTCACTGCGACCCCGTTCAGCTCACCCCGCGAGGGGGATCACCTACGTAGGGGCACTCCTTCTCCCTAAGTTACGAAGCTAGATTGCCTAGTTCCTTAACGAGGAATCACTCGAGCACCTTAGTATTCTCTACCTACCTACCTGTGTCGGTTTGCGGTACGGACACCTACGAGACTCGCTTAGAGGCTTTTCTTGGCAGCATGATTAGGATCAGTTGGCTTGCCCGAAGGCTCGTTCCCCGATCACCTCTCGGAGTAATGTTCGCGCGGATTTGCCTACGCAAACCTCCTACCGGCTTCGACCAGCACTTCCATTCGCTGGCTGACCTTTCACTTCTGCGTTCCCCCATCGCGTCTTGAGCGCCTCATAAGTGGTACAGGAATTTTAACCTGTTTTCCATCGCCTACGCCTTTCGGCCTCGGCTTAGGACCCGACTAACCCTGAGCGGACGATCCTTCCTCAGGAAACCTTAGGTTTTCGGTGAAGGGGATTCTCACCCCTTTTATCGCTACTCGTACCGGCATGATCTCTTCTATTTCGTCCAGCCAGCCTCACGGCCGACCTTCAACCTAACATAGAATACTCCCCTACCGATCATCGGACCCAGGGGGTCCGACAATCCCGCAGCTTCGGTGGTAAACTTGAGCCCCGATGAATTGTCGGCGCAGAATCACTAGACTGGTGAGCAGTTACGCACTCTTTAAATGATGGCTGCTTCTAAGCCAACATCCCAGTTGTCTGTGTAACTCCACCACCTTAATCACTTAGTTTACACTTGGGGACCTTAGCTGACGGTCTGGCTTCTTTTCCTCTCGGCTATGGAGCTTATCCCCCACAGCCTGACTCCCGCAGAGCAAGTGTATGGCATTCGGAGTTTGATTGGGTTTGCTAAGCTTGTGGGCCCGCTAGCCCATTCAGTGCTCTACCTCCATCACTCTTCCCACGAGGCTAGCCCTAAAGCTATTTCGGGGAGAACCAGCTATCTCCGAGCTTGATTGGCCTTTCACCCCTATCCACAGTTCATCCCCTAACTTTTCAACGTTAGTGGGTTCGGGCCTCCACGTGCGGTTAGACACGCTTCACCCTGACCATGGCTAGATCGCTCGGCTTCGGGTCTACTGCATGCAACTATGTCGCCCTATTCAGACTCGCTTTCGCTACGGCTCCGTCCCTTAAAGACTTAACCTTGCTGCATACAAGTAACTCACCGGTTCATTATGCAAAAGGCACGCAGTCAGTCCAATCGCAACCTGTCGCCGCCCCGAAGAGCGGTAACGTGGCGTATGCGATCTTTCCTCCTACAGCTTGTGAGCAAACGGTTTCAGGATCTATTTCACCCTCCGCCAGGAGTACTTTTCACCTTTCCCTCACGGTACTGGTTCACTATCGGTCGTCAGAGAGTATTTAGCCTTAGGAGGTGGGCCTCCTAGATTCCCACGGGATTTCACGTGTCCCGCGGTACTCGGGTTTTCATTCCAGAGAGTGTCTATGGCTTTCGTCTACCGGACTATCACCGTCTATGGTTGAAGTTTCCACATCTATTCGACTAACCAAGACATTTGTAACTCTCCGACCTGGCTGCATCCTGGTCTGAATGAACCCCACAACACCGGCCTTACAACGCATGCAGACTTACATAAAACCGGTTTGGGCTATTCCCTTTTCGCTCACCACTACTCAGGGAATCGCAATTGCTTTCTCTTCCTGAGGTTACTGAGATGGTTCAGTTCACCTCGTTCGCCTCGACGGCCTATATATTCAACCGCCGATGACGCGGTATGACCCGCGCCGGGTTTCCCCATTCGGACATCCCCGGATCTGTGCTTGCGTGCAGCTCCCCGGGGCTTATCGCAGCTTAACCACGTCCTTCATCGCCTTCCAACGCCAAGGCATCCACCGTATGCTCTTAGTAGCTTGACCAACAATGCTACTGTGCTTGAGTGCTCCGATGTTACAACGCCGTTCCCGTCATTCCTATGTAATTGTCAAAGAGCGGGCACCGTCTTACGCTTGCTGTGCCCCAGTGGAGATAACCGGGATCGAACCGGTGACCTCCGGCTTGCAAAGCCGGCGCTCTCCCAGCTGAGCTATATCCCCGGCCTCCAGATGGTGGGCCTAAGTGGAGTCGAACCACTGACCTCACGCTTATCAGGCGTGCGCTCTAACCATCTGAGCTATAGGCCCCCCACTTCAAAGACATGACAGCGTGCACATCGTGCGCCGGACAAGTCGACCTCGAGTTTCAAAAACTCTTTAGAAAGGAGGTGATCCAGCCGCACCTTCCGGTACGGCTACCTTGTTACGACTTAGTGCCAGTTACCAGTCTTACCTTCGGCGCACTCCTCCCGAGGGTTAGAGTAACGACTTCGGGTACTCCCGGCTTCCATCACTTGACGGGCGGTGTGTACAAGGCCTGGGAACATATTCACCGCGGCATGCTGATCCGCGATTACTAGCGATTCCGACTTCATGCAGTCGAGTTACAGACTGCAATCCGAACTGGGACCGACTTTTTGGGATTGACTCCACCTCGCGGTATTGTAACCCTTTATATCGGCCATTGTAGCACGTGTGTAGCCCTGGACAATAAAGGCCATGAGGACTTGACGTCATCCCCACCTTCCTCCGATTTATCACCGGCGGTCTCCTTAGAGTGCCCAGCATTACCTGCTGGCAACTAAGGACAAGGGTTGCGCTCGTTGCGGGACTTAACCCAACATCTCACGACACGAGCTGACGACAGCCATGCAGCACCTGTGTACCCGCTCCGAAGAGGGGCCCTATCTCTAGGGCTTTCAGGCACATGTCAAATCCAGGTAAGGTTCTTCGCGTTGCCTCGAATTAAACCACATGCTCCACCGCTTGTGCAGGCCCCCGTCAATTCCTTTGAGTTTCAGCCTTGCGGCCGTACTCCCCAGGCGGGGCACTTAATGCGTTAGCTTCGGCACTGAAGGGGTCGATACCTCCAACACCTAGTGCCCAACGTTTACGGCTAGGACTACCAGGGTATCTAATCCTGTTTGCTCCCCTAGCTTTCGCGCGTCAGCGTCAGTATCAGGCCAGAGAGCCGCCTTCGCCACTGGTGTTCTTTTCGATATCTACACATTCCACCGCTACACCGAAAATTCCGCTCTCCTCTCCTGTACTCAAGTGATGCAGTATCAAATGCAGGTCCCCGGTTGAGCCGGGGGATTTCACATCTGACTTACACCACCGCCTGTACGCCCTTTACGCCCAATAACTCCGAACAACGCTTGCTCCCCCCGTATTACCGCGGCTGCTGGCACGGAGTTAGCCGGAGCTTCCTCGGATGGTACCGTCAAACCCGCCTACTGTTAATATACGGGCTTTCGTCCCACCAAACAGGGGTTTACACTCCGAAAAGCTTCATCCCCCACGCGGCGTCGCTGGGTCAGGCTTTCGCCCATTGCCCAAATTTCTAGACTGCTGGCTCCCGTAGGAGACTGGGCCTTATCTCAATCCCAGTGTGGCCGATCACCCTCTCAGGTCGGCTATCAATCGTAGCCTTGGTAGGCCGTTACCCTACCAACAAGCTAATTGAGCGCGGGGCCATCCTCAAGCGGCAGCTTCCAAGGAGAGGCCACCTTTAGTTGTCATACCATGCGGATTGACAACCACATTCGGTATTAGCCCGCCGTTAGGCGGGTTGTTCCCAGCTTGAGGGCAGGTTCCCCACGTGTTACTCACCCGTCCGCCACTGTACTCGCGTTCCGAAGAACGCTTTCTCGTTCGACTTGCATGACTAAGACACGCCGCCAGCGTTAGTTCTGAGCCAGGATCAAACTCTCCATAAAAGAAAAGTCCGATCTTAACTTTACATCTGTGAACTCTCCGATCGTCCCGGAGAGCTCTTGTCAGACGACATAGGACATGCACGCTGCCATGTTTTCAAAGATCGTGTTTCTTACTGCAACCTTGCCAAGATACACTGTCCGATATCAGAAGTCAACAGGTTTATATAAAAGTTCCTGTCGAGTCATGATACCCATTTCCGGCCCCATGCACCGGTCTTCGTGAACCGGAGTGCGCACCAGATCACGGTCCACGCCGGGCTAGCGCTGACGGGCGGCGGGAAGGCCTATCCCGACGGGCCTCCGAGCGGTTCTATGGACAGCAATCCGTTCCCGTCCACGGGGTGCGCGCCACTGACGATCCCGTCGTGCGCACCGTTCACGTTGTCCGCCTGGTCGGCCGCGTGGTAGGAACTGCGGACCAGGGGACCGGACTCCACGTGGGGGATGCCGATTTCCTCCCCAAGACGCTTGAAACGGTTGAATTCGTCCGGGTGATAGTGCTTGCGTACCCGGAGATGTTTCTTCGTCGGCTGCAGGTACTGTCCCACTGTGAAGATGTCGCAGTTCACCACGGCCACGTCGCGCATCAGGGCAAGGACGGCTTCTTCGGTTTCGCCGAGCCCGACCATGATGCCTGTCTTGGTCTTCGCGCCGCGCGCCTTCGCGCGCTCGAGCAGTTCGAGGGATTGGTCGTATCGCGCCTGGGGCCGCACGGTCCGGTACAGGTCCGGCACCGTTTCCAGGTTGTGGTTCAGCAGGTCCGGACGGGCATCGAGTACGGTCGACAGCGCGGATTCCGAGCCCTTGAAATCCGGGATGAGCACTTCCACGCCCACACCCGGGCACCGGCGGCGTATGGCCCGGATCGTTTCCGCGAAGATGGGCGCACCGCCATCGTCCCGCTCGTCCCGGTTGACGGAAGTGACCACGACGAACCGCAGTCCCAGCTTCTCCACGGCCCTAGCCACGCGCTCGGGCTCCTCCCAGTCCAGTCCCTTTTCCGGACGGCCGGTTTTCACCGCGCAGAATCCGCAGCTGCGCGTGCAGATATCGCCCAGGATCATGAAGGTGGCGGTCCGCTGCTCCCAGCATTCCCAGATATTGGGGCACTGGGCGCTTTCGCAGATGGTATGGAGCCGGTTGTCCTGGACCAGCCGCTTCAGTTCCTGAAAATTCGGCCCCTGCTTGAGGCGTACCTTTAGCCACGGGGGCTTGGGGATGTGGGATGCGGTCGTATCGTTCATGTTTCCCTGGTCGGGTTCAAAGGTGATGCTCAAGTTTCACAGGAACTGCATGTGATTCGGATTCGTCGAAGGCGTGACCGTTATGTAGCCACCGCGTCGGTTTTCATGGTTTTCCGGGAGCAAAAAGCGACCCTCCGACGCAGGTAACAGTACTTCCGAGCCGGAATGGCCGCCATCCATGGGTGATATCTTATGTACGGGTTACGGTCGAGGCCCGACCGGTTGCTTGGAGCCTCATCCAGGTTTCATTTCGGGTGCCCCGTCGTCGCCCGGCGAAATGACGACGGCCTCCTCGCCGAGATGTCCCGCGATGGTCTCCGACAGGTCGTTCAGGTCGGCTCGGCAGAAGCCGGTGTTGCTATCAAGTATCCCGCCGCTTTCGTCGATGAGAAACCAGGTCGGCACGTTCGTCAGACCGAAATCCGCCGAAGTCCAGTGGGTCGTGTCGTGCAAATTGGGAAATGACACGCCGTGTTCGTCCATGAACGCCTGCGTGTCTTCCGGTGTGTCCTGCGAGACGCCTACTACCCGGAACCCCGCCTTGCCGCCGTACGCCTGGTGGATCTTCTCGAAATAGGGGGCGCTGAACTTGCAGGTCCCGCAGCCCACCTTGTAGAAGACCGCCAGCAACCAACCACTGTTCGCCAGGTCTCCCAGCGACTGAGACCGCCCATCCGCATCTTCCAAGGTGACTTCCGGGGCCATGACCCCGGTTTCCAAGAACGCCATGTTCTACTCCCGTACAGTATGAACTACCAGTGATTTCAAACTCAATCCGTGATTCGTATTTTGGACACTACTATTATAGAATATAAGAAACTCGGGCCTGTTGTCAATGATTCGGTGGGTTGCTATAGGCTCTCTGTTGGTAACCTTGGCATCCCGGTTATCCTGTTTCCGTCTAATTCGATTGAAGGGTATTCAATCTAAAGATGAAATGTTTTGATCTTTCGGGATTGAGAGACGTCATACTCTACGTAACCATTATTCTTATTCAGCTATACTCGATACCCTATGACGACAAACACAATTGACGACACTTATAACGTTAGGCTATACCTGGAAGGAAACGTAAACGCTTTCGGGCCGTTGGTTCGACGGTACCAGAACGCCGCATTCGCCGTGGCCATGGGTTTCCTTCGAGACAGAACAGACGCCGAGGACGCGGTACAGGATGCCTTTATTGCGGCCTACTGCAAGTTATCACAACTGAAGGACCCGGCCATTTTCGGTAGCTGGCTGCACAGGATCGTCGTCAATCGATGCAAAGAATGGAACCGCAGGAAGAAAGCAAGTCGTCTGGTCCGAGTCGATACACAATCTGAAAGAGTTCACGATGAATACCCCATGGCGGCTCAGAACCATCGAAATTACATCGAAAGCCTTGAGATTTGGGATGAGGTAGAGAAGCTGCACGATCATTACCGAGAAGTGGTCACGCTATACTACTACACCGGTTTTTCTCTCAATGAAATAGCCGCCTTCTTGGACATACCTGAATCGACCGCGCGAGGACGGCTTTATCAATCTCGAATCCGATTGAAAGACGCGTTGTCGCCCCAGGAAAAGGAGACCATTGCCATGAGCCAGATCGACATATCCGAAGACGTCCAGGATGTTGTCTGTCGGATAGTTAAAGAGGATTTCGAAGAAACGATTCATATGGGTGATGCGGAAAATATCGTCCTGTATTGTGGCGTCAGTACGGAGGTTGATGTTGTACAAGCCGACGGAGACCAAGTGTGTTGTTAATGGTTCCAAGATTGCACTTAGTTTAACGGATGAAGAGGCACAAAGTAACGTCAGCGGGATTGAAATATCCCATGGCCAGGTCGACAATTATCTTGAATCGGGACCTCATGAAGGAACGTTGTTTCTTGGTGTTAGCTCCCCTCATGAATCTGAAAACGTCGCCTTTACGGCGCCAATCAGCGAATATTGGAAAAGTGATCTGATGAATGACTGCGTGCTGGAGGATAATGTCGGCGGTGTTAGAACGGTCGACATGTTTCCAGATATGCAACATGAAATCAATGCATTTCTACCCCTGCCCAATCCTGTAAGAAACAGCCTGGGAAAATCGATGCGAATCACCGTACACGCTTCGGATGTACGACCTATAGAATTACCGAGGACGGCCATGTCAGGAAATGTCGAGGCCGTTTTCAGTGCAATTCGTACCGATAAAACAAAGCTATACGGCCCAGCCACGTATTGCCATATGTCTATTTCGGTTCCCGCCGGGTTGAACATCTCGATATTCAGATCCGATAAGGTTACTGCAGATGGTTTGAAAGGTTCACTTATAACGTATTCCTGCTTTTCCTGCCAGATACAGGGAATCGCGAGGGATGTTTACCTTTTCAACAGCATGTTTTCGGAAATACGCCGGGTAGGTGGATTGGTATATTTGCGTATGTACGGCTGTGGGGGAAGTAGCCTGGACTACGACATGTTACGACGCCCCGATCAATGAGAAGGAAAGATCGAGTCCATCAGTGGCGGTGTGGATATTGACTTCGGACGAATTGTGTTGGATGCGCGAGACTTAGAGGGAGATATATCCATTTACAACCGTTATGGCCGAACCCGGTTTTATCAAACTAACCGCAATCAAGGCGGCAGATGCAACCTCCGTACTGTTTCCGGTGAGATAAATCTTGTGTTAGACGAAAGAACGGCGAAAACTACCAGCCTGGTTATGCATACGCGTTGCGGCGTACTGAAGTATGGAGAGGTAAAGGAGTTGATGCCTCTCAAAGTGTGTTCGAGCAATGGATATAGGATGTAGTTAGGAACAACTTACGAATATGCAAATTCCGATATCATTATCGTTACGGAGAGTGGCAATACCGATATCGAAGTGCTGAAAAACGCTGAACACGATTGATGCATATTCATTTATTGGCACACGAGATTTCCCTCCAAAACGCGACTATACCTGTACTGATCCGAATCACACTTCCGGTATTAGGCAGGCGGCGTGCGCCTTTCCAACAAAACCCCATCCCTGATCTCCATTCGAAGCCTCGAAAAGTCCTTCCTGATGGGTAAGGAACGTATTCCTGCGCTGCGGGGCGTATCAGCCACCATAAACCGTAGCGAATACGTGGCCGTCATGGGACAGTCCGGTTCCGGGAAGTCCACCTTGATGAACATCCTGGGCTGCCTGGACGCTCCGACGAACGGTAGCTATGAACTCGACGGCACACCGGTTGGAGAACTTTCGGACGACGAACTGGCCTTTATCCGAAATCGGAAGATCGGATTCGTGTTTCAAGCGTTCAACCTGCTTCCCAGATTAGACGCCCTGCGCAACGTGGAATTGCCCCTCCTGTACCGTGGAATGGACCGCAAGGAACGTTTAAGACATTCGATGGAGGCCCTGGAAGCGGTGGGTGTTGGAGACCGGTCCCGCCACCGGCCGAATGAGATGTCCGGCGGTCAACGCCAGCGCGTAGCCATTGCCCGCGCGCTGGTCAACGAACCGTCAATCATCCTGGCGGACGAGCCCACGGGGAACCTGGACAGCGGAACCGGGGAGGAGATCATGGCGATATTCGATCGCCTGAACGGGGACGGGCATACCATCGTGCTGGTTACCCATGAAGAGCACGTCGCCGCGCACTGCAGACGGATCATACAGCTTCACGACGGGCTGATCGAGGAAGACCGTTGGATATAGGAACTGGCGAACGGACCATCACCGAACGCGGTTAATAGCGAATCCATGCGACGACCGGCCCTGTTCATTGCGGTGTGCTATGCAATCGGTATCCTGCTGGGTCACCGCGTCGCCGTTTCCCCGGTCCTTTTCGCGCTGTGTTCCGTGGCGGTGATCGGGGGAGGTTACGCGCTCTATCGTATCCGTGGAACAAACTCTACGGGTCTCAGGGTCTGCATGGTCCTGTGCCTCGTTTTCGCGGGTGCCTTCTGGTACGCCGTGCAGACGAGGGTCGTGCCTTCGAACGACATCCGGCGATTCTGCGACCAGCGGCAGCGGCACATCATGACCGGCACGATCGTCCGCACGCCCGAAGCGAGATCCCGGTACACGGTAGTCACCATCGAGGCGGATTCCATTGCGGCGGCGGACACCGGGCGGATGACGCCGGTCACCGGGAGGTCGCAGGTACGCCTGAACAACGGAATCGTCGCCGGAAATTACGGCGACCGGATCCTCTTTTCGGGCCGCCTGCGCAGTCCTCAACCCGCCCGCAACCCCGGGGGATTCGACGCGCGGACCTACTACACGAGCAGGGGCGTCTACGCGCTCATGAGCGTACGAGACGCGTCGAATTACGGCGTGACGCGTCGGAACGTTTCGTTTTCGTTACAATCGGCCGTCATTGATCCCGTCCGAAACAGTATCAATCGTTCGATCGACCGGACCATGCGGGGCGATTCCGCCGCCCTGCTCAAGGGAATCCTCCTGGGCCAGCGGCGGCAGCTGCCCGATGAACTTCTCGACACTTTCACGACGATCGGCCTGGCCCATATCCTGGCCGTATCCGGACTGCACGTCGGCCTGATTACGCTGGTGATCTACACGCTGCTGTTTGTCATGAGATTGCCGAAGAACATTGTCGTTGCCGGCACGTTGGGCGTTCTTGTCCTCTACGCCTTCATAACGAACCTCACTCCTTCGGTGATCCGGGCTACGATCATGGTGGGGCTTTTCCTGGTGGGCCGGCGGCTGGACCGGCAGACGGACACCGTCAACATCCTGGCCGTGGCGGCCATCGTCATTCTTCTGATCTGGCCTTCGGCGCTCTTCGACCTGAGCTTTCAACTCTCCTTCCTGGCGACCTACGCCATCATCACGGGTTATCCAAGGTTGAAGGAACTACTGCCCGAACGCCTGGCCAGGTCGGAGAAGTGGTGGGCACGCTGGCTCCGGGACGGGTTGTTGGTCTCGGTGACGGCCCAACTGGGCACGCTGCCCGTGGTGGCGGGTACGTTCCACCAGGTTTCCTGGATGGCGCCGGTCGCAAACCTCTTCATCGGACCGCTGGTCTTCCTGAATACGACTTTCGGCGTACTTGCCGCCCTTACCGGTCCCCTGTTCATCGAAATCGCCCGCTTGTTCAGCGCCGTTAACGCGCTGGTGCTGTACGGCATGATACATCTTTCCAAAGCCTTCTCCAGCGTACCGTCCGCACTGGTGAAAGTACCGGCGCCTTCCGGTCTTCTCTTCGCGTCGTTCTACGCGGCGGCCCTGTTGTTGCTTTGGAACCCGGCCGACCCCGGGCGGCGTCGGGCCCGGCTTGGCCTGGTGGCTTTTTCTATCCTGCTATTCTGTTACGGCCTGCTTCCCGACCGGGCGCTGGAGATCACCGTCCTCGACGTCGGCCAGGGCGACGCCATCTTTATCGCCTGTCCCAACGGACGAACCCTTCTGATTGACGGCGGTCCCCGCTCGCCGGTCTTCGACGCTGGTGCCCGCGTCATTGTGCCCTTTCTGCGCGCAATGGGATACCGTCGCGTGGATACAATGATCGTAACCCATCCTCACCTGGATCATTACGGCGGACTCTCGGCCGTGGTGGAGTCCGTGGAAGTGGGCGAGGTCGTTTCGAGCGGCGTAACGTCGGAGTCGGGTTCCTACCGCGCATGGCGCGAGACGGTCGATCGGCACGGCATCCCGTACCGTACGGTGGTGAAGGGAGACACGCTGGCGGCACTTGGCGGGGTGCGCGGCGTTTTCTTCCATCCCGATCCGTTCTTCGTGTCCGGCGCGTCGGAGACGCACGTCAACGACGTATCCCTGGTTTTACGCTTGTCCTACGGCGAATTCAGCATGCTGCTGACCGGCGACATTGAGGAAAAGGCGGAGTATTCGGCAGCCCACCGGTCCTCCGCGCTGCGAAGCACGGTGCTCAAATCGCCCCATCACGGCAGTATCACGTCGAGTGGATCCGCCTTTCTGAACGCGGTCGACCCCGAGGCCGTGGCCGTTTCCGTCGGGGTGAACAACGCCTTTCGCCACCCCTCGCCCCGCGTCATCGAGCGATACCGCCAACGGGGAGCGGACGTGTATCGAACGGACCTGGGCGGCGCCGTCATAATCCGAAGCGACGGTCGGACCTGGGGATTGGCATACTTCGCGCCGCCCAAACCGCTTGGTCCTTCTCCCCGGCAGGTGCTGGACGGGTTTCTCTTGACAGGAAAAGCCCATCGTCCTATATTCCGATAACGCCCATAAATCATTATCAATAATACATTTAACCCCGTTATCCTTCCCGATTCACATGATTCGATCCACCCGTTTATTCCTGGTTATTCTCCTGGTCACGGCAGTTGGAACCTGCCCTGATGCACGGGGGCAGGACGTCGCCACTATAGAAGAAGTCGTGGAAGAAGGACGCGCGGCGCGGCAGCGCTACATGGACAGGATCGGACAGCTCCGCCTGGAGATCGACCGGCATACGGCCCGTCCGTTTCCTGGCCGGCCTGGGAACGGAGGGGAGGAAGTGCTTCGCGGGGAGAAGATCGTGGCACTGGGTCGTCTGCACGCCCTGGTAGGACAATATGACCACGCCGTCGATCTCCTGCTGAACGAAGTAACTGAAGCGGACTCAACAAACAATCTCGAATCGGTCCGGGTGCTGCTGGGCAAACTGTACCTGCTTCAGGGGCGATACCCCGAGGCGGAGGCGTTGCTGGACGCCGCGAGGTTTCGCCGGGGAAGGCCGCCGCTGGCCACGCTTCGGCTCGCGCAGGCGTATTTCGAGACCGGGCGGAAGACGGAAGGCCTTGAACTGTGCCGCGGAATCCTGGAGGCCAGCCGGACGGATACCGCGCCCGCGGCGCCCGGCCTTCTGGCAGCCGGGTACGCCGCACAGTACCTGGAACGGTCTCACGAGGCCAACAACCTGTTTTCGGCCGCGACCGGTGTTGACGCGGAATACATTGACGCTTACGTGGCATGGGGGCGTCTCTTCCTCGAGAAGTACAACCGCGCGGTGGCGGCCACCATTTTCGAAGATGCCCTGAAGATCGACCCGGACTATCCACCCGCCCTCATCGGCCTGGCGGAGGCGCTGGCGGAGAAACAGCCGGGGCGCGCGGAGGCCGAGGCACGCAAGGCCCTCGCGATCAATCCAGGGTTGACCGCTGCGCACCATTTTCTGGCGGGACTCTTCCTGACGGACGAAGCCTACGACGATGCGATCGCCCAATTGCAGAAGGCCCTTGAGATCAACCCGGAATCGCCGGAAAGCCGCGCCCTGCTGGCCGCCTGCTACCACGCCCAGGGACGGAAAGCCGAGTACGAAGCGGCACGAAAGCGCGTATTCGACATCAATCCTGCCTATGGCCGGCTTTACGAGGTCATCGCAGACCAGCTTACGCGGCGCTACCGGTTCAGAGAGGCCGTCGAGATGGGACGCAAGGCGATCGAAACCGACATTTCGCTTTGGTCCGCCTATGCCGGGCTGGGCATCAACCTGACCCGTGTCGCCGAGATGGAGGAGGGACGCCGGATGCTGGACCGGGCGTTCGATAACGACCCTTTCAACACACGGACCTTCAATACGCTCGAACTACTCGATTCTTTTGAGGAGTACGAGACCCGCACCAGCGATCATTTCACGCTCAGGCTTCACCGGGACGAAGACATCGTCTACGGACAACTGGCCATGGAACTGCTGGAAGAAGCCCACCGCACGATCTCGCCGCGCTACGGATTCGTACCGGAAGAGCCGGTGCTGGTGGAGATCCTGCCCGACAACGACGACTTCATGGTGCGTATCGCCGGCGTTCCGGGCACCGGCGGCCTCCTCGGGGTCTGCTTCGGCGAGGTGGTGGTGGCGAATTCGCCCCGAGCGCGGCCGAAGGGAACGTTCAACTGGGGTCAGACACTCTGGCACGAATACGTCCACGTCGTGCACCTTCAGCAGACGCGGAACCGTATCCCCCGCTGGCTGGCGGAAGGCATCGCCGTCTACGAAACCCGCATCGCGCGCCCGGAATGGAATATAGACCTTGAAGCGGAATTCGTGGACGCGACGGTTCAGGGCAAACTGCTCGCCGTCAGCGATCTGAACCGCGGATTCACCCGGCCGGAGTCGCGGGACCAGGTCATCCTCTCCTACTACCAGGCTTCGATCGTCGTGGAACACATTGTGGACGCCCATGGATTCGAGGCGATCCGGCGCATGTTGAAACTGTACGACGAAAACCGGTCCACCGACGAGGTCGTGCGCACCGTGTTTGACCTGTCCATGGACGACTTCGACCGGTCTTTCGCGGACTATGCCGAAAAGCGCAGCGACAGGCTCCGGCGTGTCCTGCGATTCAAGCCGTCGCGGGACGAAAAACTGTCCGTGGCCGACCTAGACGCCATGACCGCCGACTACCCCGAGAGTTTCTTCGCCCACCTGATGCTGGGACAGGCGCTGCACACCCAGAAACGGTACGAAGAAGCCATCGCGCCGCTGAAACGCGCCCGGTCCCTGTACGCGAACTACGTCCACCCGGGCAATGCCTACGAACTGCTGGCGGATATCTATCTCGGGCAGGAAAATGTCGAGGCGGCGATGGAAGTCCTCGAAGCGCTGACGTCCGTCGATGAGGATGATATCGAGTCCTGCAGGAAGCTGGCCCGTCTGTATGCGCAGGAAGGACGCCGCGGGGACGCCCTGCGTATACTGGAACGCGCGGTCATGATCGATCCCTTCGACGGGGATATCCGGAAATCGCGCGGCGGTGCATATGAACGCGATGGGAGGCACCACCTCGCCGTGCCGGAGTACGAGACTGTACTGGCCGTGGAAACCACCGACACCGTCCAGGCGCATTACGACCTGGCCCGCGCGTACCTGGCGGCGGGAAGGAAGGGTGATGCCAGGAACGCCGCCCTCAAGGCCCTGGAGATCGCGCCCGACTTCGAAGCCGCGCAGGATGTGCTTCTCCAGTCGCTGGAATGAGGTCCCCCAGAAGCGCCCGGCAACTCACTTTCCAGCCCGGTTTTAACGTTGCACGCCAGCCCTTCCGGGTATATATTCAAACGTTTTATCCAAGGTAAAATCCACGGACCGGGAAGCCGGCCAATACGAGGATCATCTTGCCGAAACGCACCGACATTGAATCCATTTTGATCATCGGTTCCGGGCCGATCGTGATCGGACAAGCCTGCGAATTCGACTATTCCGGAACCCAGGCCTGTCGAGCGCTCCGGGAAGAGGGTTACCGGGTGGTGCTGATCAACAGCAATCCGGCCACGATCATGACAGACCCGGACATGGCGGACCGGACCTACATCGAGCCTATCACCGCGGAATACGTGGAGAAGATCATCCGGCGCGAACGCCCCGACGTGCTGCTGCCCACACTGGGAGGGCAGACGGCCTTGAACGTCGCCGTCGAACTCGCCGAGTCGGGCACGCTGGACCGCTACGGGGTCGAACTCATCGGCGCCAAACTTGAAGCCATCAAGATGGCGGAGGACCGGGAATTGTTCCAGAAGGCCATGGGGCGTATCGGCCTGGAGGTGCCCCGGGGAGGCTTCGCCCGGACCGTCGACGAGGCCTGGGAACTGGTGAAAGAAACAGGTTTCCCCGCCATTATCCGTCCGGCGTTCACCCTGGGCGGCGCGGGCGGGAGCATTGCCCGCAGCGAATCGGAATATGCCGAAGCCGTCGAATGGGGACTGTCCACCAGTCCCATCACCGAGGTGCTGATCGAGGAGTCGGTCATCGGCTGGAAGGAATACGAACTCGAGGTGATGCGGGACCTGGCCGACAACGTGGTGATCATCTGTTCCATCGAAAACTTCGATCCCATGGGCATCCATACCGGCGACAGCATCACGGTCGCGCCCGCCCAGACGCTTACGGACAAGGAGTACCAGGCACTCAGGGACGCCTCGATCAAGGTGATCCGGGAGATCGGCGTCGAGACGGGCGGATCGAACATCCAGTTCGCGGTCAGCCCGGAAAACGGCAGCATTCTGGCCATCGAAATGAACCCCCGTGTTTCCCGCAGTTCCGCACTGGCATCCAAGGCCACCGGCTTTCCCATCGCCAAGATCGCCGCGAAACTCGCCGTCGGGTACACGCTGGACGAGATTCCGAACGACATCACGCAGGAAACCCCGGCATCCTTCGAGCCTACCATCGACTACGTGGTGGTGAAGATCCCGCGGTGGGCCTTCGAAAAATTCCCCAACGCCGATACGCAACTCGGTACTCAGATGAAGTCCGTGGGCGAAACCATGGCCATCGGCCGGACCTTCAAGGAGGCGATACAGAAGGGGTTGCGGGGCCTCGAAATAGATCGGCACGGCCTCGGCGGCGATGGGAAGGAGACGGTCGACGCCGGGTCGCTCACCACCGAGCAGACGGACGGGGTGCTGACCGATCTGAGGGAACAGATGCCGCGGCCCACGGCGGAGCGCATCTTCCAGATCAAGACCGCCCTCCAGCTGGGCATGCCCATCAAAGAAATCTACGCATTGACCGGTGTCGATCCCTGGTTTCTCCACAACCTTCGGGATATCGTGGAGATCGAGGGGGAGATCGGCGTCCACCGGAACGGCTCGATGCCCCGCAGTCTGCTGTACAAGGCCAAGCAGGCCGGGTTCTCCGACGTGCAGATCGCCCACCTGACAGACAGCGACGAACAGTCCGTCCGGAACCGGCGAATCGAGGAGGGCGTGAACGCGGTGTTCAAGACCGTCGACACCTGTGCGGCCGAGTTCGAGGCCATGACGCCCTACTACTATTCGACCTATGAGACCGAAAACGAGACCCGGCCCAAGACACGGAAAACGATCATGATCCTGGGGGGAGGTCCAAACCGCATCGGCCAGGGGATCGAATTCGACTACTGCTGCGTACAGGCCGTCATGGCGTTGAAGGAGGACGGGTACGAAACCATCATGGTCAACAGCAATCCGGAGACCGTCAGCACGGATTACGACATCTCGGACCGGCTGTTCTTCGAGCCCCTCACCTTCGAAGACGTGATGAACATCATAGAGGCGGAAAACCCGGACGGGGTGATCGTCCAGTTCGGCGGCCAGACGCCCCTCAAGCTGGCCCTGCCGCTGGAGCGCGCGGGTGTGCCCATTATCGGCACGTCGCCGGACAGTATCGACCGGGCCGAGGACCGCAAGCGGTTCGGGGCCCTGACAACCACCCTGGGCATCCCGCACCCGCCCCACGGAACGGTCTTTTCCTTCGAAGAGGCCCTGGCGGTGGCGAGCGAGATAGGATACCCGGTGCTGGTGCGGCCTTCCTACGTCCTCGGCGGCAGAAACATGGCCCTCGTCTACGACGACGACTCCCTGAAATCCTACATGCGGACCGCCGTCCACGTGTCCCCCGAGCATCCCATTCTCATCGACAAGTTCCTCGAGGACGCATTCGAATACGACGTGGATGCCGTCTCCGACGGAGTGGATGTCGTCGTGGGCGGGATAATGGAACACATCGAGGAAGCGGGCATCCATTCCGGAGACAGCGCCTGCGTTCTTCCTCCCTACATGGTAAAACCGGTGCATATCGACACGATGAGAACCTATACCCACGCCCTGGCCCGGAGTCTCGATGTGGTCGGACTGATCAACGTGCAGTACGCCATCAAGAACGACGTCGTCTACGTACTTGAAGTCAATCCGCGCGCCTCGCGGACGATTCCGTTCGTCTCCAAGGCCATAGGCGTCCCGCTAGCCCAGCTTGCGGCGCGGGTCATGGTCGGGAAGACGCTCCGCGAACTCGGGTTCACCGAGGAGATCATCCCGCCCTACGCATCGGTGAAGGAGGCCGTGCTGCCTTTCGTGAAATTCGCCGGTTCCGACAGCCTGCTCGGGCCCGAGATGAAGTCGACCGGAGAGGTCATGGGGATACATGAAGAGCCGGGCATCGCATTTGCCAAGGGACAAAGCGCGGCGGGCGGCTCCCTGCCTCTTTCCGGCACCGTCCTGGTCAGCGTCAACGCCTTCGACCACGAAAACGTTATCGACATCGCCCGTGAACTCGCCGGCATGGGATTTTCGATCATGGCGACCAGCGGCACCGGTAAAACGCTGGAGGACGCCGGGCTGACGGTCATCCGGGTCAACAAGGTCTGGGAGGGCGAACCGCATATCGTGGACCACATCCGCCGGAACGACATCCAGCTCATCATCAACACGCCCCTGGGCAAGAGCGCGCGGGACGACGACTACGTCATCCGACGGGCCGCCATCGAGCAGAATGTCCCGTGTATCACCACGCTCTCGGGGGCGTGGTCCGCGGCCAAGGCCATCCAGGCGCTCAAACTCGAAGGCAGCGAGATATCCGTGAAGAGCCTGCAGGAATGGCACGAGACGTTGAAAGAAGCGAGGGGTTAACCATGCAAACCGTAGAAGGGGGCGTACTGGCCCCGAAGGGATTCCTGGTCAACACGGCGAGTTGCGGCATCAACAGTCCGAAGGGCAGCCGCAAGGACCTGGCGGTGATTGACGCTGGCGGGGTCGTCTCCGCGGCGGGGATGTTCACCACCAACCGGGTGCAGGCCGCGCCGGTGATCCTCTCCAGGGACCATCTGCAGACCGGCATGGCCCGGGCCGTCGTGGTCAACAGCGGAAACGCCAACGCGTGCAACGGCGAGGCCGGCATGGCGGATGCCCGGGAGATGGCTGGCCTGGTCGCCGGGGGGCTGTCCATTCCCGCGAGCGAAGTTCTCGTCGCTTCCACCGGGGTCATCGGTCGTCCCATTGCGATGAATGTGATCCGCGACGGCATCCGGGAGGCGATGGGCCGAAAGCGACAGGGGCCGGACCAGGACGCCGCTGAAGCGATCATGACAACCGACACGGTGCCCAAGTCCTGCGCAGTGCGATGCGATCTCGACGGGACTTCCGCGGTAATCGGAGGAATCGCCAAAGGCGCGGGCATGATCTGCCCGAACATGGCCACGATGATCGGTGTGGTCACGACCGACGCCGCCATCGCGCCGGGGGCCCTCCAGTCGGCCCTGCGTCGGGCCGTGGCCAAATCGTTTAACTGCATCACGGTCGACGGCGACATGAGCACGAACGACACGGTGTTCATCCTGGCCAATGGCGCCGCCGGAAACCCGTTGATCACGCAACCCTCCGGGGATGCCTACGATCGTTTTACGGAAGGGCTGGAACATGTCTGTACCGACCTGGCGAAGAAGATCGCGCGGGACGGAGAAGGCGCGACGAAACTCGTGGAGATACGCGTTCAGGGCGCCCGGTCGGACGAGGATGCCCGTACGATCGGCATGAGCGTGGCCAATTCGGCCCTGGTCAAGACAGCCATTTACGGCCATGATCCCAACTGGGGCCGGATTCTCTGCGCCGTCGGATACGCGGATGCCGAATCGGACCCTGACGCCATCGACCTGTTCCTGTGCGGCCATCAATTAACGCGGGACGGTCAGGGCCTGCCCCTCGACGAACCCGCGATGCGGGAAGCGCTCTCCGTCGTGGAGATTCCTGTGGTGATCGATCTCAAGCTCGGGGACGGCTCGGCGACGGTCTGGACCTGCGATATGTCCCACGAATACATAACTGTGAACGCGGAATACACCACCTGAAATTCATGAGATTCCCTGGATAACGATCCATGAAAATTCTAAGTATGTATGATCCCAACGCTTTGCGGGCGTCCATATTTGCCGTGATATGGATAATGGCCTTATTCTACATCGCGCCTGTTTCCCCGGCCGCCGCCGCGCAGCTCGAGGCCGTAGCGGTGACGAAAGACGCCGGACCGGTACCGGCCGAAGAGCTGGCGGGACGGAGGGCGCGGGTCCTCGAAAGCATGGGAGGCGGGATGATGATCCTGTTCGGCGCGGAGCCCAAGGTGTTCAGCAACGACGTGAACTATCCCT
Source organism: bacterium (assembly GCA_965225915.1). Classification (GTDB taxonomy): domain Bacteria; phylum JAAXHH01; class JAAXHH01; order JAAXHH01; family JAAXHH01; genus JAAXHH01. The sequence goes on along the minus strand of OZ245326.1, from coordinate 1,664,075 downwards.
ACCGCCAGGAAAGCAACCTCTTCTATCTGACCGGAGTAAACCAACCCGGCGCCACCGTCGTGCTGTTGCCGGACAACAAGATCCAGAAGGAGATCCTCTTTCTTCCCGAGCGCGACCCCGCACGGGAAACCTGGACCGGCCACATGCTCGGCGCGGAAGAGGCCCGGCGCATGACCGGGATCGCGCACATTTGGCCGGCGAAAGAATATGACGCCTTCATCGAGGCCGTCCTCGGCGGATCGATCTATGGATATCGGCCCTCCGATGATGAAGGAGACTACCGGGGCATGGGTGAATCCATCGCAAGTGGAACACCGGTAAACGTCTGGCTGCTGGCCGACACCCAGTCCAGGTTCGGGTCCATGTATCCGCAGGCCCTCCGATTCGCGTCCGAGGCCGCGCGTTTTCCCGCCGTCCAGGTTCGGTTGGCCACCAGCGTTTTTCGCGACTTACGCATCGTTAAATCACCCTGGGAACTGCGGCAACTGCAACGGGCCATCGATATTACATGCCAGGCACAGCGCGGTATCATGAGCCGTGCCGCCAGCGCGACGGGCCCGCTGAATGAATCCGAGCTCGACGGCGTCATCCTTTCGACCTATCGCCGGCACGGCGCCCGGTGGGGATTTCCATCCATCGTGGCCTCGGGACCCAATACTACCACGCTGCATTACGAGGAAAACAGTCGGGGGATGGCGGCAGGGGATCTCGTCCTGGCGGATATCGGCGCGGCCGTGGGGCACTACACGGCCGATGTAACCCGGACGTTTCCACGGAACGGCGTCTTCACGGAGACGCAGCACGCAGTCTACGAGATCGTCCTCGACGCCCAGTCCCAGGCCATCGCCGCCGTCCGGCCCGGCATGACCATTCGGCGCGTACACGATGTGGCGCGGAAAGCGATCGTGGAGGGACTCCGGGAACTGGGCCTGATCACGAATACCTCCGGAAACCAGTATCGCATGTGGTTCATGCACGGTACCAGCCACTGGCTCGGGCTGGACGTTCACGACGTTGGTGGACGGGACACGCCCTTCGTACCGGGCATGGTGATCACCGTCGAACCGGGCATCTACGTCCGGGAAGATACGCTGGAATACCTGGATGACACTCCCCAGAACCAGGCAGTAATCGAATTGATACGACCCGCGTTCGAGCGGTACAGGAACATCGGGATTCGGATAGAAGACGACGTACTGGTCACCGAAGATGGACACCGGATACTGTCGGACGGCGCCCCCAGAACGATCGAGGCCATCGAAGCGTTCATGGCGGAATCCGTAAGGTGATCCGGTAAACAGTTCTGGGATGGGACCATGGCTAGCGACCGCATGCTGACGGTGGAAGAGGCGCAGGAGACCGTGCTGGATTCGGTCTCCGTCTCGGGCATTGAGCGCAAACCGCTGTCCGAAGCGCAGGGCCGCGTGCTCGCCGAAGAAGTGGCGCCGAAATACGACGTGCCGCCCCATGACAATTCCTCCGTCGACGGCTATGCCGTAAGGGCCGTGGACACGGAGGGCGCAACCACCGACGCCCCGCGGCGGCTCGGGGTTCTCGAAGAGATACCGGCCGGGATTGTCCCCACCGAGGCCGTCGGCCCCGGCACGTCTTCCCGCATCATGACAGGCGCTATCCTCCCGGAGGGGGCGGACGCCGTCGTCATGGTGGAGAACACCAGGCAACGAGGCGCCGGGGTAGAGATCCTCAAGGCGGTCGATGCGGGCCAGAACGTCAGATACAGGGGCGAAGACGTTAAAAAAGGCCAGAACGTACTTTTTGCCGGAACTGAAATCGGTCCTGGCGAAATCGGTCTCCTGGCGGCCTTTCAAAGATCCCAGATCTCCGTAAGGAGACGACCCGACGTGGCCATTCTTTCCACGGGCGACGAAGTGGTCGAAATCGACGAAGCCCTCGTCCCGGGGAAGATCGTCAACAGCAACAGCTATTCCCTGGCTGCCCTCGTGCGGGAGTGCAACGCCCGGCCTGTCAACTTGGGTATCGCAAGGGACAGCGAGTCCGAGATTGCAAAGGCCATACGGTCGGCGCTGAACGCGGATGTAATCCTCTCCACCGGCGGGGTTTCCGTCGGAGACTACGATTACGTGAAAAAGGTGCTGGGGGACCTGGGCGCGGAGATGAAGTTCTGGCGGGTGCAGATGAAACCGGGCAAGCCGCTCGCCTACGGACTGCTACAGGGGAAACCCTTCTTCGGTCTGCCCGGCAATCCCGTTTCGTGCATGGTTTCGTTCCTGCTTTTCGCACGGCCCGCCCTGCGCAAGATGATGGGCTATGATCCGAGCGAGTTGCGCCTGCCCACGGTTCCCGCGGTGCTGGAAAACGACCTGACAGCCGGCGGAGACCGGCGCCACTACCTCCGCGCCAGGGTCACCTGTACAAATGGCCGGTTTCGCGCATCGACCGTGGCCGGACAGGGATCGGGCATGCTCAGTTCCATGACCGGCACGAACGGTCTCGTCATCGTGGAAACGGGTGTCAAGTCTCTTTCCCGGGGTACCAAGATCTCCGTTCTGCTGATGGGCAGCGTCGGCCAGTCCGTTTCCTGAGGGATTCGCCATGATCTCCGTCATCGAAGCCCGTGATACCATATTGAACCGGATCCGACCCATCGGCGTCGAGCGCGTCGATATCGTGTCGGCGCTAGGCCGCGTGCTGGCGGAAGATGTCCACGCCACAAGAAACCAGCCGCCATGGGACAATTCCGCCATGGACGGGTACGCGGTGCGTGCAGAGGACACGGTCCCGTCATCGCCGAATGTACCCGCGGAACTTGAGATCGTTGAGCACCTGCCCGCGGGATACCGGGCAAAGCGATCCGTCGGATCAGGACAGGCGATTCACATCATGACGGGCGCGCCGGTGCCCGACGGTGCCGATACCATCGTCCGGGCCGAGCGCACCCTGCGGGTGGACGAAAACCACGTGCGCATACTTCAGCCCATGGAAGCCGGTACCGATCTGCGCAGGGCTGGAGAAGATATCCGCGACGGCGATCTCATCCTCCAGGCCGGAATGTTGCTCCGGCCGGCCGAAGTAGGCCTTCTGGCCTCTACCAATCGATCCCATGTATCCGTTTACCGCCGGCCCCGGGTGGCCATACTTTCCACCGGCGACGAAATCGTAGACGTGGATGAACCCCTCGAAGACGGCAAGATCGTGGACAGCAACGGATATGCGCTCACCGCTCTGGTGGTGGATGCCGGCGCCGTCCCCCTGAGGCTTGGTATCTGTCCCGACACGCAGGACGCCCTCGAGCGGGCCTTGCGCGACGGACTCGTGGCTGACGCGATCATCACCTCGGGAGGGGTCTCGGTCGGAGAATACGATTTCGTTAAGGCCGCCCTTGAGGCCGTCGGCACGTCCATGGCTTTCTGGAAGGTTTCCATGACTCCGGGCCGCCCTCTTGCCTTCGGCGCCATCGATGACACTATCGCATTCGGGCTGCCGGGAAACCCGGTGGCTTCCATGGTGACTTTTGAGCTTTTCATGCGACCCGCCTTACTCAAAATGCAGGGCTACACTCACCTCTACCGCCCCACGATTAAAGCCGTGCTGTTGGAGGACTTGACGAAATCGCTTGGACGAAAACAGTTCATTCGCGTGACCCTTCAGAAGCGCGGCGACACGTTTTTCGCCTCACGTACCGGAGCCCAGGGTTCCGGCATACTGAGATCCATGTCCATTGCCGACGGCCTGGCCGTCAGTCATGAAGACCAGGTATTCATGAAGAAGGGGCAGGAGATCGAGGTTATGTTGCTCGGTGGTTACAGTGGCCTGTCAGTCGACCGTAACTACTGATTTAACAATTAATAGCACATTACTAATAACTCGCTCCAAAAGGCGTTTATTATTATGTAAACACTGGATCGCTCAGGGCGCGTTGATCGGAGACGGGTTAGGCTGATTCATCGGTGTTTTTCTGGTGGACCTGGCGTTCATTCTCCCTTCTTGATATGCAGCCTTCGAACACAAACCCGGGATGAACAGTTTTTTTTAACACGACCAGCGTAAGAGAACTGAGGTATCCTGGTTCGTACCGATGTATGTTTTCCAACACCATCCCCTGATCTTCCATGACCTTTCTCGACGCCTCTATTTCTTCTTCTGGATTCGGTCCCTTGTAACAGATCAATTTACCACCCGGCTTCAATACGCAACTGCTCCAGGCCGCTAGTTGCCCGATTGAGCCGACCGCCCTGGCCACGGCACCATCATACACTTTCCCCGGTGCTGCCTTGCTCAATGATTCCGCTCGATTATGCAGTACGGTTACATTGCTTAATGAAAGAATACGTCTCGCGTGTCGTAAAAAGGTGATCTTCTTCCGGCTTGATTCGACCAGAACGAAGTCTGTATCAGGCAGGAATATAGCCAGGGGAATTCCTGGCAAACCACCCCCACTGCCGATATCCAGTATTATAGCCCCAGCCGGTATAACATCATTCAGGGCGGGTGTCAGCGAATCCAGAAAATGCCGCAGTAGGATGCGATCAACATCGTTTTTGGAAATCAATCCGAGTAAACCGTTTACGCGCAGTATCTCATCTCGGTATAAACCAAAAGCCTCAAGTTTACCACAGTCTAACCGATGGCCCGTTTTCTCAACGCTTTCTGCGAAATGCGCGATTGCATCCATGTCATGGTTTGTGATGTTCCACGTGGAACACCTGTTATTCACTGCGGGCGGTGGATTTATATCGTTCAAGGTGTACGACGAGGATGGATATGTCTGCCGGCGTCACGCCGGGCATTCGTGAAGCCTGACCTACGTTCTGCGGCCTGTTTATTTCCATTTTCTCGCGGGCTTCGTGGGACAGGGCTCTTATGGAGGCGTATTCAAATCCTGAGGGAATGGCACGTGATTCCCACGACCGCATACGTTCGATGTCCTTCTGCTGACGTTCGAGGTATCCTGCATACTTTACGGCAGTCTGTATCTGGCTTATGACCGAGGGTTCATGGTCCATCGCGTTCGGATCAACAGGGGAGATATCCGAATACTGTATCTCGGGGCGGGACAACAACTTATAGAGTGAGACCGGTTCTGAAACCCGTGCCGACGACTTGGCTTTCAGCAACGGATTGACCTTCTCCGGGACCACGAATACCCGTTTAAGTCGATCCGTTTCTGTTTCCACCAATCGGCGCCTCTCAACTGTAGCGTCATGTCTTTCTCTAGTAATCACGCCGATTCTGTAAGCGCGATCCGAAAGACGCATGTCCGCGTTATCGTGCCTCAACAGGAGTCGATATTCGGCCCGTGACGTGAACATCCGGTAGGGTTCATCCGCGCCTTTCGTGATAAGATCGTCGATCATCACTCCGATATAGGCTTCACCCCTGTCCAGCGTGAATGATGCCCGGTTTCGCACCGATAACGCGGCGTTTATACCAGCTAGAATACCCTGCGCCGCGGCCTCTTCGTAACCAGTGGTTCCGTTTATCTGTCCCGCGAGGAACAATCCGGCGACCTGCCGCGTCTCAAGGGTCCGGATCAGGTTTTCAGGCGGAATGAAATCGTATTCCACGGCGTATCCGAATTGAACAATTACCGCGTTTTCCAAACCCTGGATCGTGTGCAACGCCCGTTCCTGCACCGGTTCCGGAAGGCTGGTTGAAAAGCCGTTTACGTATACTTCGTCGGTATTCCAGCCCTCCGGTTCCAGGATAATCTGGTGACCGTCCCTATCCGGGAATCTAACGATCTTGTCCTCTACGGATGGACAGTACCTGGGACCGCGACTGGTAATCCGGCCCGAGTACATGGGTGACTGATCCAGCGCGGAGCCAATGATCTCGTGCGTCCGGATGTTCGTGAATGTTAGGTAACACGGCAGTTGCTCATCAGCTGGAGACAGTCTTTCATGGGAAAAATGTTCTAGTGAATCGTCGCCGGGTATGACATTCAACTTACGGTAATCTATGGAGTTACCATCTATACGGGGTGGAGTTCCGGTCTTTAGCCGGCCTATATTGAAGCCGAGGGCCCGCAGGGAATCCGACAATTCTGTCGCTGCCTTTTCTCCAAGGCGCCCTCCGGGTGCGTTGCTCGTTCCACGATGCATGACGCCGTTAAGAAAAGTTCCAGAAGCCACGACCACGGCCCGGCATGAAATGGACCTTCCATCGCTTGTCCGTATTCCTGCTACTCGGCCATTGTCGACATCCAGTTGGGATACCTCTCCTTCCACCACCGTAAGATTCGCGGCATCGCCGATGACCCGCTGCATGTAGTCTCGATACGCGACCCTGTCATTTTGGGTTCTCAGGGACTGTACAGCCGGACCCTTGCGCGTGTTCAACATCTTGACCTGCAAGGCCGTGGCATCCGCGGCCTTGCCCATTTCTCCCCCGAGCGCGTCGACCTCACGCACCAATTGACCCTTTCCCAAACCACCGATGGACGGGTTGCATGACATCTGGCCGATCTTCGAAGCATCGAGTGTAACGAGCGCCGTTCCGACGCCCATTCTCGCCGATGCCAAGGCGGCTTCACATCCGGCGTGGCCGCCGCCGATTACGAGGACTTCAACCTGTTTCATCGGATCACTTCCGTCCACCGCGTGTCCTATGTTTCACGTGGAACATCATTTACCTATACAGAACCTGGAGAAGACATGGTCCAGAACCGCGTCTCCGATATCTTTTCCGACAAGTACGCCGAGGTGCCGCACGCATTCACGCAAATCGATGGCAGCCATCTCGGCGCCGAGCCCTTCTGCCAGGACTTCGACACCGCGATCCAGGTTCGCCTTGGCCTGGTTCAGAAGATCCCCCTGGCGGGCATTGATAATGAGACCTGATTCGAATCGGGCCGGATCGTATTGCGCAATTTCAAGAATCGTATTCAAAAGGTCTTCGAGTCCCGTGCCGTTCTTCGCCGATGTCCTGACGCAACGCCCGTCTGCAATCAATTCCGCGTAGGAATCCGGATTGTAGGAATCCAAATCACACTTGTTTAATATAAACACGCCGTCGCGTCGAGACAACAGGCCCACCAGCCGACGATCATCCTCGTCAGGCGGCAGGGACGCATCGAACACCACCAGTGGAATATCGGCGTGCTCCAATTCCTTTCGCGATCTTGCAACTCCCTGCTGTTCAACGATATCCGATGTCGTCCGGATTCCCGCCGTGTCTACGAAGGTAACGGGCGCACCGCGGATGTCGACGCTCTCCTCTATCGTATCCCGCGTCGTCCCCGACTCCGGGTGTACAATGGCCCGGTCCCGCGAGGTCAGCATATTCAGCAGGCTGGATTTCCCCACGTTGGTCTTTCCGAGCAATGCGATCCGAATCCCGTCTCTCAGCACGCGAGTCTCGTGGGACGATTTGATGAGCTGGCCCAGCGCTTCCTGAACGGGGCGGAGCTGATCCAGGAAGATCCGGGGAGCCATATCCGGAATGCCCTCTTCGGTGAAATCTAGAGTTACTTCAATAAGTGCAATAACTTGTATCAGTTTCATCCTGGATTCGTCTATCTGTTGCGAGCAGTTTCCGTTCAGCTGCCTGAGTGCCGCCCTCGCGCAGGCGTCGGTACGCGCCCTGATCAATTCGCCCACCGCCTCGGCCTGCAACAGGTCGATCCGGCCGTTGACAAAGGCACGTTTGGTGAACTCGCCGGGTTCCGCCAACCGGGCGCCTGACCGGATCAGCACATCCAGGATCAGGCCGCCGGGTATCATGCCTCCATGGCCGCTGAATTCGATCAGGTCCTCGCGGGTGTAGGAGCGCGGCGATTTGAAGAGCGACATGAGCACCTCATCGACCCGTTCACGGGTTTGGGGATCGATGACGTATCCGTGATGAATGGTGTGAGTCCGGCACGCGGACGGCCGTTCGGCGCCGCTGAATACTTGATCGGCGATGGAAAACGATTCAGGGCCGCTCATGCGCACCACGCAAAGACCGCCCTCTCCGGGCGGCGTGCCGATCGCGGCAATGGTATCGTTCAGGGCCTGCGGGGTCATGGGAATATCGAGACGCGCGGTCTCCTGAGCCCAGGGCGCTGCGTCATTATGCGGGAAGAACCGGGAAAAAACGGTTCTGTATCGCCTGTTGCGCGATGGTCAGCACGTTGACCATGGTCCAGTACAGTATGAGACCGGAAGGCAGATCCTTCATGATGAAGAACAGCACGACGGGCATGATATACACGAACATGGCCTGACGGGGATCCTTCATCGTCATCTTGGACTGGAGCAGCATCGTGGCTCCCATGAGGATAGGGAGAACAAAGTACGGATCCTTCAGGGACAGGTCCTGTATCCACCCGATGAAAGGCGCGTCCCTCAGTTCAATCGTACTGCTGAAAATGGTATAAAGCGAGATTAGGATCGGCATCTGCAGCAGCAGGGGCAGACAACCGCCCAGGGGATTTACCCCCGCTTCCCTGTAAAGCTTCATCATCTCCTGATTCAGCTTGGTCTTATCGTTCTTGAACTTCTCCTTGAGCGATTCCATTTTGGGCTGCAACTGGGACATGCCCTGCGTGGCCTTCATGCTCTTGTGGGTCAGGGGAAAGAGCAGGATCTTCACGAAGATGGACAGCACGATGATGACGATGCCGTAGTTGGTGATGAACTGGTGCAGCCAGATCAGGGATATGAGCGTGATCTTGCTGATCGGCTGTATGATCGTCCACCCGAGATCGACGGCGCTTTCGAGCCCGTATCCGTATTTTTCCAGAGTATCGTAGTGAACCGGGCCCAGGTAGATGCGAAAGTTGTCCACGAGAGGTGAAGCGAGGCCCATGGACAGCTCCGCGGCGATCTGTCTGTCCTCGTACTGGGGGCGCGTGACGGGCCTGCCGTTCAGGCGGTATCCCCTGGCCTTCCTGTCCACGGGCACCATGGCGGCGAAGAAATACTTGCTGCGAACGCCGACCCAGTGCGTTTCGCCCGTGGTCTCGGGCCTGGGATCTTCGTAGTCTCCACCGAGATCTTCGTCGATCACCGTATCGTTGAGCGAGGCGAATCCCCTGAAGGCGTATAAATCCTTGTCCCAGTCCTTTTCCGTAACATTAATACCGCCGCCCCACCGGAGATAGTACTTGCTGCCCAGGGCCAGGTTCTCCCCGCCGTCGATCTTCACCTGGAGATCTACGGCGTAGTCGTCCCGATTGACTACGAAAACCTTGGTGATGGTCAGTCCACCGGGTGTCTCCGCCGTGAGCGTCAACACGACAGTGGCCTGCCCCGGACCGAGCGTGGCCGCCTCCCGGTCCGCCACGAAGAGCAGAGCCCGGGTACTGCGGGGTCCCCGCTCCGTGGTGAGAATGATATCGGGGCCCGTTTCGCGGTCGGGAGGAATGAGTTCCACCCCATCTCCGCCGATTCCCCTGTAATCCTTCAGTTTCCAACTGGTTATGACGCCGCCCTGCGTGCTTATCACACCACGGAAGTACTGGTTTCCAACGATGATGTCACGGGGTTCCGGAGCACCTTCGACCGGGGGGAGAAACAACACGCGCTCGGATCGGTCCCAGCTGGCCGCGGCAAGATCCCTTCGAGGGGTGTTATCGTTTCGATCGGACGGGGTCCGGACCGGGTCGGCGTCGCCGGCGACCTCCGGGGCTTCGTAGGCCGGTGCGGGGGATTCGCTCGCCGGGTAGTCCTCTGCAAGATAGTCACCTGCCGGATCGTCCCCCACCGGCTCCTGTGTAAACGTCCGGTCGACGGGAGGGGGACTCGTGGGCGCGTACATGGGATATATAATGTAGTAGTATCCGATCCAGATCAGGATTATGAGTCCGAAGGCGCCGAGTACCCGTTTTTCCATTGTTTTTGTGATTCCAGGGTTGTAAGCCGCGGCATGCGGCTAATCGTGTGGTTGTTCCACTGGATCGTAGCCGCCCGGGTGAAAGGGATGGCAGCGCAGCAATCGCCGCACGGCCAGGTAGGTTCCGGGAAAAAGGCCTTGTCGTTCCAGCGCTTCAATGGTGTATTTCGAACAGGTGGGAATAAACCTGCAGCTTGGCGGAAGGAACGGGGATACTAGGAGTTGATAGCCGCGGACACCCCATACGAGCGTGGTTGCAATTGCCGTGGTCAGCCTTTTCCACATAAACGTGTCACCGCGGTACGGTAGAGGGAAAGGAACTCTTTGTTCATCTGGTGGTACGAGACTTCCTGCCTGGGACTGCGGGCAATGAGCACCAGGTGCATCCCTCTCTCCAGCCGGTTTCTGTTGAGTCGGTAGATCTCCCGCATTCTCCTGCGCGCCAGATTACGCTTGACAGCGCCACCGTAGTGTCTGGTCACGATGAAACCGACCCGGCGCTCGAGGTGGTCCGGACAGGATGCCAGGGACAGGATCATCGAACGTCCCCTGACGGTCAATCCGCTTTTCTTGACCCGCTCGAACTCCCACCGGTGTCTCATGCGTTCGTCGTGGGGAAAACTTCGGGAACCGGCGGCCATGGTGCATCGGTCCTGCATCGGTCCAGCGGCACCTACACGGCAACGCGGGTCCGTCCCTTGGCACGGCGGCGGCTGAGGATCAAACGCCCCGCCTTGGTACTCATTCTTCGACGAAACCCGTGTCTGCGGTGCCGCTTGAGATTGCTTGGTTGAAAGGTCCGCTTCATCGACTACTCCCGGTTTTTCAATCTGTATTTCGAAAACATAACAGCCCTCTATATTACCCGGAATACCTGATTTTGTCAAGGTGTTTTTGGTTATACACGGGGTGCAAATCATTCCGATATATTTCTTGACAGCACCCGTTTCACCCTACATACTAATGGATAGAATTTACCCGCAACGTTTCCGCCTGCCGTGGATTTGTTGTATCACTTGATTACCACCTTAAATGCTGTAATTACAATTATTTAGCATATTACATGCGAGCGTAGGGGTATGTTTTTGGCCCGGTGCTGCTGGCGATTCATGGTTCTTTGGGGCACAAGGTAGTCCGCAATGAAGCAGGAAGATCCTGCACAGCTTTGGTCAGTGTGCCTATCGGAACTGAGGGACATGATCCCGGCGCAGACGTTCGCGACCTGGTTCGAGCGGACCAAGGGGCATGACGTAACACCGGATACGTTCACAATAGAGGTGCCGAACCCCTTCTCAGGCGAGCGGATTCTGAAGGGGTTTCATGACAAGATCAGCCAGGTGGTGACGACCCAGCTAGGCCGCCAGGTCTCAATAGACTATCATATCTTCGAGGGCAATACGCCGATTGTCCCCGTGCTGACCGACCTCGTCTCTTACGGACCGTCACAGGAACAGCAGTACGGCCGGGAAGAGGAAACCGGCAACCTCTACGACAACTATACCTTCGAGAATTTCGTCGTGGGGGAGTGTAACGACTTCGCCCACGCAGCCTCTCTGGCCGTGGTTAAATCTCCGGGCCAGCAAACCTTCAATCCCCTGGTGATCTACGGCGGCGTCGGGCTGGGCAAGACCCACCTGGCGCAGGCAATCGCCCACGAGTCGAAGCGGCTCGGGACGGTCGATCGCATCAGGTACGTCACGTCAGAAATCTTCTACAGCGAATTCATCGAGTCAATACAGGAAAAAAAGACGAAGGAGTTCGCACAGACCTACCGCAATGTCGATCTTCTGATAGTAGACGACATCCAGTTCTTCTGCAAGGGGCACAAGGACCGCACCCAGGAGGAGTTTTTCCACACCTTCGACGTGTTACGGCAGAAGGGCAAGCAGATCGTGCTCACCAGCGATCGCCTCCCAAAGGAACTTTCCGGCCTGGAAGAACGCCTGGTGTCCCGGTTCGAGTGGGGGCTTCTCGCGGACATGAAGCCGCCCGATTACGAAACGAGGGAGGCCATACTTCAGAAGAAGGCGGACAAAGACGGGCTTTCGCTGAGCCCGGACGTCATTGCTTACATCGCCGACCGGGTCGCATCTAACATAAGAGAACTGGAAGGGGCCGTGCTCAGCCTCCTTGCCTACGCTTCATTGAGTCATTGCGATATCAACATCGACGTGGCGAAGCGGGTGCTGAGCAACAAACTTCGCAGAAAACAGCGCTCTGTGGGGATCGAAGACATACAGAAAGCCGTGGCCAGGCACTACGACGTGTCCGTCGAGGACCTGGCCGCCAAGACCCGGAAAAAGTACGTGGTAACAGCCCGCCAGATCGCGATGTTTCTGTGTCGGGACATGACCGGCGCGTCGCTCAAGGATATTGGGGCGATTTTCGGCAGAAGAGACCACTCGACGGTAATACACGCCTGCCAGACAGTCAAGAAGCTCCTGCTGAATGACGAGCACCTGCAAGAAGAACTCGATAAAGTCAAGAATTCCCTGCTGTAGGCCTCCCTTTTTTCGTTTACGTCATCAACACCCAAACCAGCGCCGCGGTGTGTGGATAACCTGGGTGTTATCCACACCTTATTAACATTTGTCTCTGCTGGTAAACCCCTTTCCTGCATGATGTTGAGTACCGGTTCTCCATCTTTTCCGCCCCCTATCCACCATCGAATTTAATCATCGATGTGGAAGGTGTCTTTTTTGAGCAAGAAACAGCCTCGAATCCTGGTTGGTGTGTTCCTGGTCGCCCAGGCCATCCAGGGGGAGGTGATTTTGATGTGGATAACTACGAGATAAGTGTATAAAGAGTGTAGATGTTATGTGGATAAGTGGGTGGTTTGGGGGGAGGTTTTCTAGTGTGTGGATAAGTGTGGACAAACGTCTGTTTAGTTGGTTCTTTTTCCACATCTTGTTTTGGTTGTAAGTTGTTGTTATTATTATAATTACACAAAAAAATACCCACCTTTCCACATATCCACACCCTTTATTATTATTAATACTTCTATATACTCTATAAAACAAATACTATATATTGTACTTTTTTTAGCTTCCCCTGACAACACGCTACAACATGAAGTAGGTTTTACCACACAAATCCCTTGCGCTGTACCGCCTGTTCCCTTTATAATATTCAATAGTTGTAAAAGGTTACTGTACATCAATCCAGCCTTGTTTCGTTCCGTGCATGACGGGTCGGACAAGGGTAACCGGCGATGATCGTGCAAAGGAGTACCCTGTGAAGATCACCATACCGGCTAGTTCCACGTTGATGAGGGGTATACAGACCGTCCTGAACGTCGTTCCACCGAAGACCACCCTGCCCATTCTGTCAAACATGCTGCTGGAGACGGAAGATGGCCACCTGACCATCGGAGCCACAGATCTGGATATTTCCATCGTGACAAAGATCCCCGCCCAGATCACGGAAGGGGGTTCGATAACAGTACCGGGAAGGAAATTCGCGGAGATGGTGCGTGAACTGCCCGATTCGCCGGTCGAAATCGAGGTGGATGGTGTCAAGGTGGTCATCCGGTGCGACCGGGGAGTGTTTCGCCTAGTGGGCATTGACAAGGAAGAGTACCCGGCCTTGCCGAATGTGCCTCCCGATCAAACCATAACCATTCCAGCCTCTTCGCTGCAGCGACTGATCCGTAAAACGGTATACGCGGTATCGAAAGAGGAGACGCACCCCAGCCTGTGGGGCGCCTTCCTGCGCATAGGCGGCGGCACCGTGCGAATGGTTGCCACGGACGGGCACCGGCTGGCCAAGACGACACTGTCCTGCGAGGTTTCCGATACGGTTACCGAAGGGATCATAGTGCCCCCCAAGGCCCTGAACAACCTTTCCCGCCTCATCGGCGAATCGGAGGCGCCATCCCGTGTAACGATCGGGGACAACCATATCCTGTTCGACCTGGAGAGCGCCCAGCTTTACGCTAGGCTGATCGAAGCGACATACCCCGATTACGAACAGGTTATCCCTGGCGGGAACGACAAGATTGTCAAGGTGAACCGCGAGATCCTGGAAAGCGCAGTGCGCCGCGTGTCCGTCCTGTCCAATTCAACCACCCGCCAGATACGGTATTCGGCCCGGCCCGGGTTCATCGAACTGAGTTCGTCCAGCCACGACATTGGCGGCGAAGCCCGGGAAGAGGTACCGGCGGAGTATGAGGGCGAAGCCATGGATACGGCCTACGACTTCCGGTACCTGCTCGACGTCGTAGAGCGAATAGAAACCGATGACGTGGTTTTCAAACTCGATACACCCGTCAGCGCCGGTGTCATCACGCCTTCCGAAGAAGAAACAGAGGGCGAGGACTACCAGTGTCTGATCATGCCCTTAAGACTAACCGAAGCGGAAAACTGACAAGGTGCATCTTAAACGGCTGTCCCTTGGTCATTACAGGAACTACACATCCCTGGCGCTGACCTGTGACCCACAAACGAACGTCTTTATCGGAACGAACGGACAAGGCAAAACCAACCTGCTGGAGGCGGTTTATTACCTGTGCGTCGCCCGTTCATGCCGCGAGGCGCAGGACAAGGAACTCGTGCGCATGGGTTCGGACCATTTCCTGATACAGGGACAGGGGCGTTCCGCGGAAGGCATGGAGGTCGAGCTACAGATTCGATACGCCCGCCACACGGGAAAGAAGGTATTCGTAAACGGGTCGCCCCAGCGCAACCTGTCCGATCTTTACGGCATCATGGCGGCGGTGGTGATTTCGCCGGACGATAGAGGGCTGGTCCAGGGGTCGCCGGGTTCCCGTCGCCGCTTTCTGGACATCGCGATCTCGCAGTCTAACGCGGCGTATCTTTCCACCCTGCAGGACTACAGGCGGGTGGTCCGGCAACGCAACGAGGCATTGCGGATGCACTTGGACAGACCGGGAAGATCAGCGGATCTGGAGGTCTGGAACGCACCCCTGATTGCCCTGGGCAGCAGGATCATGACAAAACGGGTTGAAGTCGTCGCGGTCCTGAGGGAAGAAGCCCGCCGGGTTCACGCCACCGTCAGCGGGGACGACGAGGCCCTCGAGATCGACTATGCGCCTTCCTTTGAATTCGAAGCGCTCGAAAATATCGAAGCGTCCTTCCAGGAAGCGCTGGGCCGCGCCGAGTCGCGGGAACGGGCGCGGGGGATGACGGAACTGGGGCCGCACCGTGACGACCTGTCCATTAAGATGAACGGGGTTTCGCTGCAGGCCTATGGATCGCAGGGGCAGCACAAGACGGCGGCGACCGCCCTGAAGCTCGCGGAAGCCCGTTTTCTCTGGCACCAGTTGCAGGCGCCTCCGCTGCTGTTGCTGGATGACATATTCGCGGAGATCGATACCGTCAGGACGGGCCGATTGATGGAAATGGTTCCCACGTACGGCCAGACCTTCATTACGACGGCGAAGGAGAGCGATATCGGCGATTACCGGCAGGGAATCACCCGGTTCCGCGTCCACGAAGGCGCGGTGACGCCGTACGATTGAGGTTCGGACATGGCGCGAATAAACAAGACCACGTCCCTCGGCGACGCACTCGAAAGGCTGATCCGAAGCCTCGGCATGGAAGGCAAGCTGGAGGAACAGCAGGCCGTGGCCCGGTGGTCCGAGGTTGTTGGCGACCGAATCGCTCTGCACGCACGGGCGGTCTTCTTCGACGGCGGGAAGCTGGTCGTGGAGGTAGACAGCGCGGCCTGGCGCCAGGAACTATTCTACATGAAGCAGGAAATTCTGAATCGACTGGACCGGTCCTTTGGAAAGCCGCTGGTCCAGAACATCATATTCACCAATTCCAGAAGGTAAAATCGATGTCAGAAACACGGGAAACAACGCCGGAATTGCCGGATACGGGACCCAATACCCCGGAAACCGACCAGTATGAGGCGGAGAACATCCAGGTCCTGAAGGGGCTCGAGGGGGTTCGCAAGCGGCCCGCCATGTACATCGGGAGTACCAGCTCCTCCGGCTTGCATCATCTCGTGGAAGAGGTGATGCAGAATGCCATCGATGAACACCTCCAGGGATTCGGCGACACGATAAAGGCATATATCAAAGAGGATGGACAGATCTCCGTAATCGACAACGGCCGCGGCATACCGGTCGAGACGCACCCCACGGAGAACCGCCCTGCGGTGGAAGTAGTCATGACCATGCTCCACGCCGGCGGGAAGTTCGACAACAAGTCCTACAAGGTGTCGGGGGGACTGCACGGCGTGGGCGTGTCGGTGGTCAACGCCCTGTCCGAATGGCTCGTCGTCGAGGTGCGGCGCGACGGGAAGATCTATTACCAGCGCTACGAGCAGGGCATACCGGTCTGCGACCTGGAGGTCAGGGGCACGACGGATGAGAACGGAACGACCGTCTCCTTCAAACCGGACGACGCGATCTTCGACACGACGGAGTTCAATTTCGACCACATCGCCCTCCGCTTCCGCGAACTGGCCTTCCTGAACCGCAACATACGCATCGAGTTGTACGAAGAGGCCAAGGGCAAGTCCAGCGTTTTCGAATACCGGGGCGGCATCGTCGAATTCGTCGAATACCTGAACGAGAACAAGACGCCCATCCATGACACCATCGGTATCCGCCAGGAACGGGACGGCAACCAGATCGACATCGCCTTTCAGTACAACGCCGGCTACCAGGAGAACATCTTTACGTACGCCAACACCGTCCGGACTACGGAAGGCGGCTTCCACCTCGTGGGCTTCAAAACGGCCTTGACCCGGTCCATCAACAACTACGCCCAGCGGAACAACCTCCTGAAAAACCTCAAGGTGCCCATCACCGGCGACGACACGCGGGAAGGCATCACGGCCATCGTGAGCGTGATCATACCCGATCCGCAGTTCGAGGGTCAGACCAAGGAGAAACTCGGCAACAGCGACATACGCGGTGTCGTGGAGTCGGTGGTCGGCGAGGGGCTTTCCGTGTACATGGAAGAGCATCCAGCCACGGGGAAGAAAATCGTCGAAAAATGCATACAGGCGGCGATTTCCCGGGACGCCGCGCGAAAGGCGCGGGAACTGACCCGCCGGAAGAGCGTGCTGGAAAACACCACCCTTCCCGGCAAGCTGGCCGACTGCACCCTGAAGGATCCCATGGCCTGCGAGATCTACCTCGTCGAGGGCGATTCGGCCGGCGGTACGGCCAAGTCCGGCCGCGACAAGACCTTTCAGGCCATTCTGCCCCTCTGGGGAAAGCCGCTCAACGTGGAGAAGGCCCGCATCGACACGGTGCTGAGCAACGATAAGCTCCAGCCCATCATAATCGCCCTCGGGGTCGGCATAGACGATGATTTCGACCTGTCACGGCTGCGTTACGGGCGGGTCATCATCATGGCGGACGCCGACCACGACGGTCTGCATATCCGCACGTTGCTGCTGACTTTTATGTTCCGGTATATGCGTCCGCTAGTGGAGAACGGCCACGTCCTGATTGCCCAGCCGCCGCTGTACCGTGTGCGCAAGGGGCGCAGGGAGGATTACCTCAAGAACGACCGGGAACTGGGGGAATACCTGCTCAAGCAGAGCGTGGACCGCACCTGGGTGCAACGGGCGGACAGCGACGGCAACGGCCACACGCTCACGGAAGACCGGTTGCTGGCCCATCTCCGCGAGATGATGGATTTCGAAGAGCACGTCGGACGGCTGGTCAAAACGGGACTGAAGCGAAATCACATCCTGGAAATGCTGAGAGACCGGGACCTGTACGACGACTACCGGAGAGAATTGCGCGACCTGGTTGACATCCGGAAGCAACAGGAAGAGGCCGGGGAAGTTCCGGTGCCCATAGATCCCGTCGAAGAATCCCTGGATCCCTCCCTGTATCGCAGGCTGCAGCAGCTTTGCCGCCGGCTGGAGGAGGTTCTGGACAACGAGATGGTGGTCAGGACGGAGAAGACCGAGAAGCGGGTCAGGGGGGTCGGCAACCTGATCGACGCCGTGCTGGACGTGGGGCGCGAGGGCGCCACCATCTCCCGCTACAAGGGACTGGCCGAGATGGACTCGGAAGAGCTGTGGAAGACGACGATGAACCCCGAAACCCGCACGCTGCTCCGGATCACCCTGGACGACGCGGTGGAGGCGGACCGGATCTTCACGATCCTCATGGGCGACAACGTGGCCGCCCGAAACGATTTCATCCAGAGAAACGCTCTCCTGGTAAACAACCTGGACCTGCACTGACCCGGGCGCGCGCCGATCACGCTCGAAACCACGGATTACAATGAAACCCACGCGGGATAATACGTTCAAGGGGAAAGCATGGCGGTAGAACAACACGACAACATCCAGCCTATCTTCATTGAAGACGAGATGAAGAGTTCGTATCTCGACTTCGCCATGAGCGTGAACCTGTCGCGGGCGATTCCGGACATCCGCGACGGGTTCAAGCCGTCCCAGCGGCGCATACTCGTGGCGATGCGCGACCTGAACCTCACTCCGGGACGGCCCACGCGTAAATGCGCCAAGATCGTCGGCCAGACGATAGGCGATTACCATCCCCACGGCGACCTCGCCGTGTACGATACCCTCGCGCGGATGGCCCAGCCGTTCAGCATGCGCTATCCCATGGTCTTCGGCCAGGGGAATTTCGGCTCCATCGACGGCGATCCCCCGGGCGCCATGCGGTACACCGAATCGAGAATGTCCCGCCTGGCCATGGAGATGATGGAGGATATCGACAAGGACACCGTCGATTTCATGCCGAACTACGACGAGTCTAAAGACGAACCGACGGTGCTTCCGGGAAAGTTCCCCAACCTGCTCTGCAACGGATCGCTCGGAATCGGCGTGGGCATGGCCTCCAACCTGCCTTCCCACAATCTCAGCGAGGTGGTGGACGGCATCGTGGCGGTGATCGACAACCCGGAAATATCGATCGAGGAGATCGCCGGGCACATCAAGGGACCGGACTTCGCCACCGGCGCGATCATCTACGGCCGCAACGCGATACGCGAGTATTTCCACACCGGCCGCGGAAAGATCAAGGTGCGCGCCCGTACGACGATCGAGACCCACGAACAGAGCGACAAGGAAACCATCGTAGTCACGGAAATCCCCTACAAGGTCAATAAGTCCAGCCTGATCGAGAAGATCGCCGACCTCGTCCGCGAAAAGCACGTGCTGGGCATTTCCGACATCCGGGACGAGTCCGACAGGTCGGGCCTCCGCATCGCCATCGATGTGCGCCGGGACATTCCCGGCAACATCGTACTCAACCATCTCTTCAAGATGACGTCCCTCGAAACCACCATCGGCGTCACCATGCTGGCGCTCGTGGACGGCCGACCCCGGGTGCTGAATATAAAGGAATGCATTCAGCACTTCATCGACCACCGCCACGAGGTACTGTTGCGCCGGACGGCCTTCGATCTCGAGAAGGCCGAACAGCGGGCCCATATCGTGGAGGGTCTGCGGGTGGCGCTGGACAACGTGGACCGGGTGATCGAAGTCATCCGCGCATCTCAGACGGGCGAGGAGGCCATGGGTCTCCTGGTGGACGAATTCGGGCTGTCCCGGGCCCAGGTCGAGGCAATTCTGGATATGCGCCTGCAGCGCCTGACCGGACTGGAAAGGGACAAACTCGAGGGAGAGTACAACGAACTGATCGCCCGCATCATCGATTTCCGGGATATCCTCTCGCGACTGGAACGGCGGATGCAGATCATCAAGGACGAGATGATCGACCTGAAAAAAAGGTACGGCGACGAAAGACGGACCGAGATGGTCGACATCGAAGGCGATCTCAGCATCGAGGACCTGATCGCCGACGAGGAGATGGTCATCACCATTTCCCACGCCGGCTACATCAAGCGCCTGCCCATGGATACCTACCGCAGCCAGAACCGAGGCGGAAAGGGCATCACCGGAATGAAGACCCGGGAAGAGGATTTCGTGGAACACCTGTTTTCCGCCTCGACCCATTCCTACATCCTGTTCTTCACAAACCGCGGAAAATGCTACTGGCTCAAGGTGTGGGAAATCCCGGAAGCGGGACGTACGGCCCGCGGCAAGGCCATGGTCAACCTGCTGCAACTCGACCAGGGGGAAAGCATCGCGGCATTCCTGCCCATCAGGACCTTCGACGACGAGCACTACATCATGATGGTGACGCGGGGCGGCCTCGTGAAGAAGACCGTCCTTTCGGCTTACGGGAATCCCCGAAGAAACGGCATCGTGGCGCTGAACATCCTGGAGGGAGACGCCCTCATCGAGGCCCTGCTTACCGACGGCAACAACGACATCGTCATCGCCAGCCGGAACGGCCAGGCCGTTCGTTTCCACGAGGCCGACGTCCGGACGATGGGCCGCGGCGCCCAGGGAGTGCGGGGAATCCGGCTCGAGGAAGGAGACCGGGTCGTGGGCATGCTGGCGTCGGGTCGGGATACGACGCTGCTATCCGTTACGGAGAACGGGTACGGCAAACGGACGAGCATCGAGAACTACCGCCTGACCCGCCGAGCCAGCAAGGGCGTCAGCAACATCCGGACCAGCGAACGCAACGGTTCCGTGGTGTCGATACACGCCGTCGCCGACGAAGACGAACTGATGATCATCACCACGAATGGCCTTATCATACGCCTTCCAGTCCGCAACTTGCGCCCCATCGGCCGGAACACCCAGGGCGTCCGGCTCATCAACCTCGGCGAGGGGGACCGGGTGATCGACGTGTCCAAGATCACGCCCAACGACGAGGAGGACGAATCGGTGCCGTCCGAACCCGCTGAATCCGCCGGGACAACCGACGCGGATGAAGCATAAAAAGCGCTTGACACGGATGACCCGCACCATATATTGCGTCAGTTCTGAAAGGAGAAAGGCCTTCCCGGAAGGGTGAAAGGACCTTCGAAAACGATTCACTCCAAGGCTACATTGCCGTAAAACGGGGGTGATATGGGACTCTGCCCTGAATGTGGCGCCGCGGTCAACTTGAATTATGATGTCGTTGAAGGCGAAATCATAGCGTGTGAAGAATGCGGCGCGGAACTCGAGGTCATCAGCGTAAATCCACTGGAGCTGGAACTGGCTCCGGAAGAAGAAGAAGACTGGGGCGAATGATTTCGTTACCGCCTGGCGGTTTCGTACTCAGATAAGGAAACCAAAGATGAGCAAACGAGTGAAACATAAACATGGATATCATGATTGTGATTTGCGTTCGTCCGCTCATCGAGTCCCGCGTTAATTCAAAACAAAAAACAACCGGGCCAAGGAACTGAAAGGAGCCATGTTCCTCTTCTGATCGAGCGAAGAGGCCGGCTCCTTTTTTCATGGTATGGTCGGGAAGAGGACGTAAGATCCATGGAAATGGGCATCGTGCTGTCGCGCATCCGCAAGGATGAAAAGCGGCTGATCGCCGAGGCGGGTCTCCGGGGAGTCGTCGTGAAGACGATCGACAACACCCGGCAGGTATTCGAACTGGACCGCCGACATATCGATCTCGACGTGGTCCTGGAGCGTTGCGCCGATCACCATCGGGCCGTGTACGCGCTGGCCGTGTTCGACCACTGGGGCATTCCCACGGTGAACCGGCAGCCCGTGGTGGAGACCTACGGAAACCGGCTGCTGACGACCCTGGCGTTGCGGGAGAACGGGGTGCCGGCGCCGGACGTTCGCCTGGCCTATACGCCGGGCTCGGCCCTCGAAGCCATGGAAGACATAGGATACCCGGTCGTGCTGAGACCCGTGGAAGGTCCCGAGGACCAGCTGGTCTCCCGCATACAGGACAAGTATACCGCGGCGACGACCCTTGAGCACAAGCGCATCCTGGGCGCGTACCATCATTCGATCTTCTTCGTTCAGAAATACATCGAAGCGCCCGGACACGACATACGGGCTTACGTGGTCGGTGACGAGACGGTCGCCGCCGTAACGGTGCTGACCCACCACTGGATCGGATCCATTGCAGATGGCGGCCTGATGGCGAAAGAGCCCGTCACGGAGGAATTGAACGCCCTGGCGGTTTCCGCCGTCCGGGCCATTGGCGGCGGTATCGCGGTGGTAGATATGGTCCGCACGAAGGACGCCTGGTACGTGCAGGAGATGGGCCCGCCGTCCGGCCTTTCCGACGCGTCGGACGTTACCGGGGTCAATATTCCCGGGAAGATCATGGACTACGTGGTGGATACGGTGGACCAAGGAGGGCGGGCATCGTGAAGATCGGCATGCTGCTTTCCATTGTTTCCAAGGAGCAGAAGATGTTGTTCGAGGCGGCCAGCCGTCGCGGGGTCGTTTTCGACCGGCTGGACGACCGGCGCATCGTCTTCGACCTGGAGAACCACCGGTACGACCACGACGTCATCCTGGAGCGGTGCATCAACCATTCCAGGGCGCTCTACTCGCTGAAAATGCTCAATGCCAGCGGCGTTAGAACCGTCAATTCGTACGATGTAGCCCGCGTGTGCGGGAACAAGTTCCTGACGACTATGGCGCTGGTAGACCACGGGGTACCGACGCCAAAGACCCGCATCGCCTTCACGGCGGAGTCGGCCCTCGAGGAAATGGAATCCATGGGCTATCCGGTTGTGCTCAAGCCTCCCATTGGATCGTGGGGACGCCTGATCGCCCGGATCAACGACCGTCATGCCGCGGAAGCGGTGCTCGAACACAAGGAGACCCTGGGATCGTACCACCATTCGGTGTTCTACATCCAGGAGTACGTCGACAAGCCCGGGCGGGACATACGATCCTTCGTGGTCGACGGCGAGACCATCTGTGCCATCTACCGCTATTCGGACCACTGGAAGACCAACACCGCCCTGGGGGGGACGGTGGCCAACTGCCCCGTAGAGGGTGACGTGGGGACGCTGTCCACCCGCGCCGCGGAAGCGGTGGGCGGCGGCGTGGTGGCCGTCGATCTGCTGGAATCGCCGGACGGGATCGTGGTCAACGAGGTCAACTACACCATGGAATTCCGTAACAGCGTCCTGCCGACGGGGGTGGACATTCCCGGCCGAATCGTCGATTATCTGGTAAAGGTGGCCCAATCATGATCAAGGTGTCGATCGTAGGAGCGTCCGGTTACGGCGGGGGCGAACTGTTGCGGCTGCTGCTGTACCATCCTGAAATCGAGATCCGGCAGGTGACTTCGGAATCGCTGGCCGGCAAGCCCGTCGGCCGTTCCCATCCAAACCTGCGCCGGGTCACGGACCTGAAATTCAATGCGATGGCCGACCTGGAATCCTGCGACGTACTATGCCTGTGCCTTCCTCACGGGGAGGCCATGAAACGGTGGGACGCCCTTTCCGGCCTGGCCGGCCGCGTGATCGACCTGAGCGCGGACTTCCGCCTTCGAGATCCGGAGGACTATCCAACCTGGTATGGACACGAACACACGCAACCGGAAGTCCTGGGCCGTTTCGTGTACGGCCTGGCCGAACTGTACCGCGAGGAGATACGGGATGCCGGGTGCGTCGCGTGCACCGGATGCCTGGCCGCCACGGCGATCCTGTCGCTGGCGCCGCTGGTGAGGGCCGGCGCCGTCGACCCGTCGCGTCTGTTCATGGAAGGGAAGATCGGTTCCTCGGCGGCGGGGAACCGGGCCGACCGGTCCACCCACCATCCGGACCGGAGCGGCGCGGTAAGGTCGTTCAAGCCCACCGGACATCGCCACACGGCGGAGATCGTGCAGGAACTGACTTTCGGGGGACTGGCGCCCCGGGTCCATTTTTCCGCGACGGCCATCGAACTGGTGCGCGGCATCCTGATGACGACGCACGCTTTTGTGAACGGCAACCTGTCCGAAAGAGAAATCTGGGGCATATACCGGGAGGCCTACGACCGGGAGCCCTTCATCCGCATTATCAAGGAGCGCCAGGGCGTGTTCCGGTACCCCGATCCGAAGATCCTCTCGGGCACCAACTACTGCGACATCGGGTTCGAGCGGGACGAACACAGCGACCGGGTCGTGGTCATGGGCGCTCTGGACAACCTGGTCAAGGGCGCCGCCGGACAGGCCGTGCAGGCCCTCAACATCATGTACGGATGGGACGAACGGACGGGCCTGGGGTTTCCGGGTCTGCACCCGGTATAGGAAGAGGAAGAAGGAAAATGAAATACCAGGCACCAAGAGGCACCTACGACATTCTGCCCGAAGACCAGGCTCACTGGCGCCACGTGATCGAAACAACGCACCGGGTCTGCGCGCTTTACGGTTACGAGCAGATCGACGTGCCGGTATTCGAAAAAACCAGCCTCTTCGAAAGGAGCGTCGGCGAATCCACGGACATCGTCGAAAAGGAGATGTATACCTTTCTCGACCGCAGCGACGAGAGCATGACCCTGCGCCCCGAATTCACGGCAGGGATCTGCCGTGCCTATGCCGAACGCAAGCTGCATGGCAGGCCGCAGCCCCTGAGGCTCTTTACGATCGGGCCGGCTTTCCGGTACGAACGTCCGCAGGCGGGCCGGTACCGCCAGTTCTACCAGATCGACGTGGAGGCGCTGGGCAGCCAGGACCCGGCCATCGATCTTGAGGTAATGCAGGTCGCCTGGCAGATCTACGAGGACATCGGTATAAGCGGGCTGTCTTTCCAGGTAAACAGCACGGGCTGCCCAGCGTGCCGGTCGGGATATCTCGCGACGCTGAAGACCTGGTACGAACAGCGCCTGGGCGACCTGTGCATCGACTGCCGCCGCCGCTACGAACAGAACCTGCTCCGGTTGCTGGACTGCAAGAACGAACCCTGTCGGACAATATCGGAAGGGGCGCCGCGGATCGTGGAATCCCTGTGCAGCGGCTGCGGCGACCACTTCGGCCGGTTGCGGTCCTACCTGGACGCACTGGAACGCCCGTACGAGGTCAACCATCGCCTGGTACGGGGACTGGACTACTATACGAAGACCGTATTCGAGGTCTGGGCCGCGGGCATCGGCGCGCAGAACGCGGTATGCGGCGGCGGACGCTACGACGGATTGATCGGGATGATCGGCGGTCCCGAAACGCCGGCGATCGGTTTCGCCTCCGGCATCGAACGCATCATACTCACCATGAAGCAGGAGGGGATCGAACCACCGGAAGCGCCTAAGCCGCGGGTATTCGTCGCCTACCTGGGCGCTGAGGCCAAGGAAGCCGCCGTGGTCCTGGCGCAGGAGCTCAGGGCGGCCGGTGTAGGCGCGGCCGCCCTGTGGGAGGACCGCAGTCTGAAGGCCCAAATGAAGCAGGCCGACCGGACCGGCGCCGCGTACACCCTAATCATCGGCGACGACGAGGTGAGAAACGGCGTCGTCATGGTACGGCGCATGGGGGACAGCACGCAGACGGCAGTACCCCGTTCGGAGGTCATGGGCGCTGTGAAAGACGGGGACACCCCATGATCGTGGTGAAGACAGGCGGCAGCAGGGGCATTAACCTGGACTACGTACTCGAGGATCTCGCCCGGCAGACCGAACCGCTGGTGCTCGTGCACGGCGCGTCCGACGAATTGAACCGCATATCGGAGCAACTGGGCAAACCGCCGCGCATGGTCACGTCGCCTTCCGGGTACACGAGCCGGTATACCGACCCGGAAACGCTGGACATCTTCAACATGGTATACTGCGGCAAGCTCAACACCCGAATCGTCGAGAAACTGCAGCAACTCGGCGTCAACGCCGTCGGACTGAGCGGGGTCGACGGCAGGCTTCTCGAGGGCCGACGGAAACCCACCCTCCGCATCGTGGAGGACGGCAGGAAGAAGGTCCTGAGGGACGATTACACCGGCCGTGTCGAAAAGGCGAACGTTTCGCTTCTGACCATCCTCCTGGATCACGGGTACCTGCCGGTCGTCAGTCCTCCGGCCATCAGCTACGAAGGCGAGGTGATCAACGTGGACGGAGACCGGGCGGCCGCCGTGATCGCCGACGGCCTGGGCGCGGACCGGCTGGTCATACTCTCCAACACGCCCGGGTTTCTCGAGGACGCGGACGACGAGGGCACGCTGATTCCCCGGCTCGCCCGGGATGACATAGACGAGGCGATAGCGACCCACGCCAGGGGCCGCATGAAGAAGAAACTGCTGGGCGCCAGGGAAGCGCTGGAAGTCGGAGTGGGCACGGTGATCCTGGGCGACGGTCGCGTATCCCAACCTGTCACGTCGGCGTTGCGCGGCGAGGGCACGGTGATCGGCGGATAGGGACAGGCTTGAAATTGACCGGCAACCGATGGTCAGTGACTGATAATCGGCGAAACCCGGACCCGGACCGTCGGCGGAACCGGGACCAGGTGGAGCCGGCGACAGACGAGGATGAAACCGGAAACGATGACTGGAGCACAGGGTAAATGACAGACTACCAGGCAATGGAAGATCGCGTATCCATGGGTATTTTGCAGAAGCGGGACGTGGTGATCGTCCGCGGCCTCGGCACGCGGGTGTGGGACGCCGGGGGACGGGAATACATCGACTGTATCGGCGGGCACGGAACGGCCAACATCGGCCACAGCCACCCGGTCGTGGCTGAAGCGGTGGCGCGCCAGGCGGAGCGCCTCATGATCTGCCCGGACACCTTTTACAATGACGTGCGCGCGGAACTGGTCACAGCCCTGGCGCAGGCGGCCCCGGCGGGACTGGACCGTCTCTTCCTGTGCAATTCGGGCACGGAGGCGGTGGAAGCAGCGCTGAAGTTCGCCCGCGTCGTCACCGGCCGACCGGGCGTGATCGCGGCCCAGCGCGGGTTTCACGGACGCACCTTCGGCGCCCTGAGCGCGACCTGGAATCCCAAGTACCGCGCCCCCTTCGAACCGCTCGTACCGGGTTTCACCCACGTGAAGTACAACGATGCCGACGCTATGGACGAAGCCATAGGCGACGGAACCGCCGCGGTGATCCTGGAAGTGGTGCAGGGCGAGGGCGGCGTGCGGCCCGGCGACGGCGAATACCTGAAGCGCGTGGAGTCCCTTTGCCGTGAACGGGGCGCCCTGTTCATCGTGGACGAGGTGCAGACCGGTTTCGGCAGGACGGGCGCCATGTTCGCCTGCGAGCACCACGAACTGCGTCCGGATATCCTCTGTCTGGCCAAGGCCATGGCCGGTGGCCTGCCCGTGGGCGCGGCGCTCTGTTCCGACTCGGTAAGGGAAGTGCCCGCCATGTCCCACGGAAATACCTTCGGCGGCAGCCCGGTGATCTGCGCGGCAGCCCTGGCGACACTGCGGGTGCTGCAGGAGGAAGGACTCGTCGAAAACGCCCGGGAATCCGGCGCGTATTTCAGGGACCGTCTCGCGGCGCTGGACGCACCTGCCATCCGCGAGATACGGGGCATGGGCCTGATCATCGGCGCCGAACTGAAAGGACGCGTCACACCCGTCCTGCGCGGTCTCATGGAACGGGGCGTGCTGGCCCTGCCCGCAGGCAACACGGTGCTGCGATTCCTGCCGCCCCTGTCGATCTCCAGGGATGAAATCGATCAGGTGGCAGAGGCCGTGAAAGAAGTGCTGTGTTCCCCGGAAGAAAGTCCGGCGGACCGTTTGGGCCGGGCGGACGGACAGGCCGTGAACCCGATCCGTACCAGCCGCAGCCGAGACGGAGCCCCGGAGCCGGAATGAGTCCTGACCGCGACGATGTCGCACTGCTGCGAGGCCTGGTCGACCGGTACAGTCCCTCCGGCCAGGAGGGTGAAGCGGTCTCCTTCCTGGTTGAAGCCATGGACCAGAGAGGGATCCGTGCCCACGTGGACGAGGCC
Organism: bacterium; assembly: GCA_965225915.1. Taxonomy (GTDB): domain Bacteria; phylum JAAXHH01; class JAAXHH01; order JAAXHH01; family JAAXHH01; genus JAAXHH01. The sequence goes on along the minus strand of OZ245326.1, from coordinate 1,636,631 downwards.
GGCAACGCGGTGGGCGACGCAGGACGCGGCAGTCCCCACATCGCCCTGGTTGGACACATCGATACGGTGCCCGGTATCGTTCCGGTACGCGAAGAGGCGGGTCGCCTCTTCGGCCGGGGCGCGGTGGACGCCAAGGGACCGCTGGCCGCCTTCGCCGCCGCCCTTTCCCGGTTCACCGAACTGGATCGCGGACGGATCACCGTCGTCGGCGCCGTGGAGGAGGAGTGCCCTACCTCGCGGGGTGCCCGCCACCTGGTGGACCGCATGCGGCCCGATTACGTGTTCATCGGCGAACCGAGCGGCTGGGACAGTGTCACCATAGGGTACAAGGGCGTTGTCGGTTTCGACTATCGGCTCGAGCAGCCCAACGCCCATTTCGCCGGGGACCATCTGCGCGCCGGAGAACGGACCATAGCCCTGTACAACGCGCTGCGGTCCCACGTCACCGCTCATTCCACGGAAAGCGAATTCGAGTCTCCCCGGCTCGAACTGAGGCGTTTCAACACCCACGACAATGGGTTGACCGAAGGCGCGGACGCCTATTTCTCGGTGCGCGTGCCGCCGGGTTACGACGTGGACGGCCTGGTCGGCTTCGTAATGGACCAGGCGGCCCCCGCCGAAATCGAGTGCGACCAGAGATTGGAAGGGGTGGTTGCCGCTAAGAACACGCCGCTGATCCGGGCCCTGTTGCGAGGCATCCGGCAGGAAGGCGGAAGGCCGACCTTCAAGAAGAAGACGGGAACTTCGGACATGTGTATCGTTGGGCCTGCATGGAAATGTCCGATCGCGGCCTACGGTCCGGGAGACTCAAGCCTGGACCATACCCCCTGCGAACATATCGTCCTGGACGAGTATCTCCGGTCCGTCGAAGTGTTGACGGCCGCGCTGAAGTACCTGTCCGCAGCTGCGTAGGGATAATTATCCGGATAGATGGCAGAATCTGAAATGAGCCGGCACGGTCCGCGGCCGCGGGCTCAATGGGTCATCGCGTAGATGGCGAAGTTCACGGCCAGCCGGTAAGCGGTCACGGAGTACTCCCGCGGGTACATGGGATCCGCCGCGTGTTCCCAGCCGTCGCCCAGGTCCGCGTTCCAGTTCATAAGCACCATGAGCCTTCCGCCGTCATCGGAGATGCCCCGCAGGCGATGGCCGTACAACGCGCCGTCCCGCTCGTAGTTGTTCATGTTCCACAAAGCCGCGATACCGGGCACCAGGGGATACTCGTCGAAATCGTAGTAGCAGTGCAGGATCGGATGGTTTCCGTGGATTTCCTCGATGTCCCGTTCGGGGAACACCCGATTGATCTGCGATTCCCAGACCGCCCACTGGCGCGACCCGTGGAAATCGTCCACCATCAGGAACCCGCCGCGCAGCAGGTATTCCCGCAGTGCGTCCACTTCCTCCGGACTGAACTGCAGGGAACCGACCTCCAGGATGTAGAGAAAGGGGATGTCGAACAGCCCCGGGTCGATCAACTCCACGGCCTGCGGTTCGTTGAGCTTCAACGACGTGGTCGCACGCAGCGCCCGGATCACGTTGGCGTCGGCCGACGGGAAATCCACCGACCACCGACCGAATCCCCGGTAGTACCCGCCGAAGTTCTGGTACACCACCCGGCCGAAGGTGAAATCGTTGCGAAGAAAGAAATCGTGGCCCGAATCGCCGGCGCCGCGAGTCGACCACAGCGCCGCGCCGAGCAGGCAGAGCAGCAGGACCAGTCCGATTCGTTTCGCGAGTGTTAAGCGTTTCACTGGTGTCGCCTCCATGCGGGCGGACCGGTCGGTCGGTTTAATCAGTCCGCCATCCCGCTATCCAAAGTGCCGTCCCGCGGTCCGTTTCGCCATCAAAAAAACCAGTTACGTTTACGCCTTGAGGATCAGTTCGCCGATTTCCTGGAGCTGTGCCAGGTTTCTGCATTCCAACACGTGATCGCAGTGCGGACTGTACTTGGACATGACGGAGTCGTCGGAATCCCAGTATTGCACGGGCTCGGGGTTCAGCCAGATCGTCTGGTGCACCCTGTTTTTCAATTCACCCAGCACCCAGTCCTGGGGGTCGAACCAGTTCGTCCGCGCGTCGCCGAGGATGACGAGCACCGTGTTCCCGGAGAGGGAAAGGAGGTGTTCGTCGTGGAACTGGTAGAAGGCCCTTCCGAAATCGCTCAAGCCAAAGAAATTGAGGGCGTGGTCGTCCTTCAGGTCCTCGACGATTTCTTCAAAGGGTCTACTGTCGAATTCGTCCGTCACCTCGTTGATCCGGTCCACGAAAAGAAAACTGCGGGCCCGGCTGAACTGGTTCTGCATTTCGTGGACCAGCTTGATGAAGAACCGGGCGACCTCCCAGACCGATCCCGAAACATCGCATAACACGACCAGTTCGTTCTTCTTGATCTTGCGGTGCTTGTAGATGATGTGAAAGGGCAGGTTGCCCGTACGAAAACTCCGTTGGATCGTTTTCTTGATATCGACCCTGCCGTGGCGAGACTTCCTGAAACGCAGTGATTTGCGCGTCACGAGATTTCGGGCCAGTTCCTCCACCGCCTCGTAGAGGTTTTCGACGTCGCCCGGGGGCAATTCCTGGTAGAGGTCGACGTTCTCAGCCTGCTGGTTCGGTTGCGTGCCGGGTTCCGTGACGGCATCTGAAGCCTGATCCCCCACCTGCACGCGGGCCAGCATGCGCTCCAAGTCGCCTTCCAGGTCCTCCGACTCGTCGCCGTCCGCCGGGTCACCTTCGCCGTCTCCAGCCATGGCCTCCCCCTGCTCGTCCTGGAAACGCCGGGTGTCCTGTTCCCCGTCATCGGGAAGTTCGTCAAGGTCAGGCTGGCCGCCGGGCGGACCCTCAGTCTCCCCGCACGGATCGTCGAGTTCTTCCGCGTCGTCTCCCACCTGGACCAGGAAAAACCGTTCGAATGCTTCGTCGAAGGCGGGGATATCCTCGTGGGTTTTTACCAGGGTGGTCCGCAGGGACGCCTTGAAGGCCGGCCGTTCTGTGACCGGCGCGTGCCGAAGCATTTCGGCGGCGTCCAGGGTCTCTGCCATGGATACGCGTACGCCGGACTGCCGCAGTAGTCTGGCGAATTCAACCAGCCGCTTGATCATGGTAGCCGTCCCGCATGATCCGTTCGATATCTTCCCGGTCCTTCAGAAGGACGTTCAGCGAGCTCGAAAGGATGTCGCGTGACAGGTGCTGCGCGTTCAGGACCACCAGCGCCAGCGCCCAGTCGATCGTTTCGGCGATGCTGGGTGGCTTGCGCATGTTGAGCGTTCTGATTTTCTGCACGAACCGGACGATCTGGTTCGCCAGGTCCTCGTCGATGCCGGGAGTCTTGCGGATAACGATCTGGATTTCCTGCTCGAGGGTGGGATAGTTGATATAGAGGTACAGACAGCGTCGCCTGAGCGCCTCGGACAGGTTCCGGTTGGCGTTGCTCGTCAACACCACCAGGGGCCGCTGGGTGGCGTTCAGCGTGCCGAGCTCCGGGATGCTGACCTGGAAGTCGCTCAGAACCTCGAGGAGGAAACTCTCGAATTCATCGTCCGACCGGTCGATCTCGTCTATCAGCAGGACGACGGGCTCCGGCGCAAGGATGGCCTCCAGCAAGGGCCGCGGGAGCAGGAAGTGCCTGGAGAAGAACGCGCTGTCCTCCCGGTTGAGCGCCTCGACCGCGTTGCCGAGCGTATCGGTATGGTTCAGCAGGTCGCCGATTCGGTCCCTGAGCATCTGCGTGTACAGCAGTTGCTTGGTGTATTCCCATTCGTAAAGCGCCTTGGATTCGTCCAGGCCTTCGTAGCACTGAAGACGGATCAGGCGCCGGTCCAGCGCGCCGGAGAGGGTTTTCGCGATCTCGGTCTTGCCGACACCGGGCGGACCCTCGACCAGCAGCGGCTTCTCGAGCCGTTCCATGAGAAAGACAGGCGTGGCCAGTTCGGGACCACAGATGTAGTTTTGGACTTCGAAGCGCTGGATGACATCCTGGGCAGACGTGAAAGCAACCATGATACTCCTGAAGGGACAGTCGTACCGGGGCGCGACACCGGGCGATTACGGGGCAGGCGCGATGATCCCTCTTCGAGGTTCCTTACGGGTCTAACTCCGGCGTAAGGTAGCGGAGTCCCGGCGGGGTGTCAAGCATATTTGCCGACCCGGAACTCGGGCGTTCACGGCGGCGAAACCACGTGCCAACGGGCTGCCTGCGGACCGGCAGCAGGTTCAAATAGTGCTTGCCGTATCCGGTCTAATCGCCTATATTGGTTGCGTTGCACAGGACAAAACAAACATGGAGAATCTCATGAGGAAGAAGCAGAGAAAATTCCTGGTCGGCTTCGGCCTGGTGGTTGCCGCCATCGGTTACCTGATCTATACCGGTGCGACCGATGCGACGATGTACTACCTGACGGTAAGCGAACTGAAGACCGCCATCGAAACGGGCGACGTGGACTACGACGAGAACATGCGGCTGCATGGTAAAGTCTTGAACGGGTCGATTAAACGGGGCGACGTGGGTTCCCTGCGCATCCGTTTCATGGCCCACGAAGGCAGTATGCAGACGTCCGTCGTGTATACCGGCGTGGTTCCAGACACGTTCAGGGACGAATCGGAAGTGGTCGTGGAGGGCGGATATGGACGGGACGGGACCTTTAACGCCCACACGCTGTACGCCAAGTGTCCGTCCAAGTACGAGAGCGAGGAGGGATACGGTCAGTATGAGCAGAACGAGCCGAAATCGCCGGAACCGCTTCCCCGGTCCTAGCCTGGCTGCGCGCCGGTTCGGCCGGAGCGCGTACGGGAGGAGCCGGTTCGGGCTATGACACTGGTCGCGTGCGGACTGCTCGCGCTGGGCGTGCTGGCCTTCATGATCAGTCCGATGCTGGAAGGGTCGGGCCGACGTCCCTGGGTCGCACGGTCTCGCCGGGACGAACTGCTGAAGAAGAAGGACTTCGTCTACTCGTCCATTCGTGAGTTGAACATCGATTTCAACATGGGCAAGCTGGCGGCCGAGGATCACGATGCGCTCCGGCAGGAGTACATGAAGGAAGCGTCTGACGTCCTGGATGAACTGGACCGGAGTGCCGCCACCGAACAGCCCGTCGCGGCGCAGATAGAAGAAGCGGTGCTGGATATACGCAGGAGCCGGGAACCAGTCGCCGTGGAGACGACCACCGCGGATAAGAAGACTGTCGATGAAAAGAAGTTCGCCGAAGATGCGAAAGTTTCGAACGAACCCGCCGTGGATTCATCCGGGCAGCCCCGGGGCGCCCGCGCATGCGGGAGCTGCGGTACCGTCAACGAAGAAACAGCCAATTTCTGTATCGAGTGCGGCGCATCATTGAAACGCAGCACGTGCGGAGGATGCGGCATTGAGAACCCGGCCTCGGCCAAGTTCTGTGCGGAGTGCGGAGAAAAACTGACCTAGCGGTGATCCCATGAAGCATCACCCGTTTGCCAGCCCTTCGGGGCTTTTTGTTTATTATGCGGTCTTGCTGGCCTGCGTATCCACATTGGCGTGGACGGTCTGGCTTTGCCGGCCAGCGCACGCCCAGGAAACGGGAAGAATCGGCCTCACCGTCGTGAACGGCACCACCGGCCTGCCGATTGCCGGGCACGAGGTCACCCTGCTGCGCCACAACAGCGAAGAGGGCGAGGAAGAGACCCTTGCACGGGTCGTGACCGGCCGCGTGGGCCGGTACGAATTTACCGGCCTGCCGGCCGACGGGTCGCATTACGTGGTCGTCACCAGGTACCTTGAGATACCCTACCTTACCGAACACATCCCCCTGGAACCGGGCGCCGGAACCCAGGAAACGGTCCTGCGCGTTTTCGAGATCACTACGGAGGAAACGGCCCTGGTCCACAGCGCCGTTCACCTGGTTATAGAGGCTAATCCAGATATCCTGAACATCACGGAAATCATCGTCGTGGAGAACAGGGGCAACTCGACCTTCGCGCCTCCGCCCGGCGTAGGCCTGGGCCTGATCTACTCTCTTCACCCCGCCGCATTCGGACTGCAGCCGATGGTGGACGGGCTCCAGCATACCGATCGCGGCCTGTTGTTTTCGGCGCCCGTACCACCGGGAACCGCGCGGATCGTATACGCCTACAACGTGGACAGGGCGTCTATCGACCACCGGCTCGCGAGGCAGATGGATTATGACGTCGATCGCGTCCAGGTGCTGGTCTCGCCGAGCAGCGAGACCGTTACCACTGTCAACCTGACCAACGACGGGTCGCAGCGCATCGGCGAACAGGAATACCTGCTGCTTTCGAATCGCGTGGGCCTGCAGCAGGGCATGTCGGTGGAAGTCGCGTTCCCCGTCATTCTCGTGTGGCAGGACGTCATGAAGTGGGGCATGCTCGGATTCGTGGTGCTCATCGTGGCCTCTGGTCTCGTCGTGGGCATCCGGGTCAAGCCCGAACAGGCGAACGACCCCCCGGCCCCTGCCGAACTCGCGCCGGAGGACGAACGGAAATACGCGGCGATCATCCAGGCCATGGCCGAGTTGGACGACCGGTATGCGGCGGGAGACTTGGACGAGAAGTCCTATCGCAGCCGCCGGGACGGCCTGAAAGACCGGGCGCTCAGGCTGCGTCAACCTGGGAGCGGTGATGGGTGATCCAACCGCCCCTGGCATCAGCATCCGTCAGTTGACCAAGACCTACGGCCGTTTCAGGGCGCTGCACCGGGTGGACCTGGACGTGACGCCGGGATCGTTCCTGGCCCTGTTCGGTCCCAACGGCGCGGGCAAGTCAACCCTGCTGGGCATCATAGCCGGTCTCGTGCGGCCTTCCCGCGGAGAGGTGCTGCTGGACGGCGCGGACATCACAAAGGACCGCGACGAATCCCTGGGACAGCGAATCGGCGTGCTGTCGTACCAGACCTATCTTTACGACGAACTGACCGTATTCGAGAACCTGCGTTTTTACGGGGACCTGTACGGCGTCGAAAACCGCCAGGAGAGGATTGGAGAACTGCTGCACACGGTGGGTATGAACGGCAGAAAGGGCAGCCCGGTCCGCACGCTTTCGCGGGGCATGCGCCAGCGGGTGGCCCTGGCCCGCGCCCTGCTGCACGACCCGGATATCCTGTTGCTCGACGAGCCCTATTCGGGACTGGACCAGGACGCGCTGATCATGTTAAAAACGATCCTGACCGCGCGGAACAAGACGATCCTCCTGGTGACCCACGACCTGGTCCGCGGCCTGGAATCGGCCGACCGCGTCGCCATCCTGAATCGCGGACGCCTCGTTTTCGAGGCTGCCGCCCTTGACCTGTCGCCGGCCGAATTCGAACAGACCTACCGGGACCACGCGGTGTAGAAAGTATCGGAGTCACACCCCCATGAGATCTTTCCTCGCCCAATCGTGGCTGATCTACCGCAAGGACATGGTCGTGGAGTATAGAACGCGCGAGCGCGTCGTGACCATGTTCGTCTTTTCGCTGATCGTCATGGTCATCTTCAACTTCGCCTTCAACACCGGCTCGAACGTCGTGCAGCGCGTGGTGCCCGGCATGATCTGGGTGGCCTTCGCCTTCGCGGGTATGCTGAGCGCGAGCCGGTCCTTCGCACCGGAAAAAGACCGGGGTACCTTCGACGGACTGCTCCTCGCGCCGATCGACCGCGGGTCCATATTTCTCGGCAAGCTGCTGGGCAATATCACGCTTATCGGACTCGTCCAACTGGCGGTGCTTCCCCTGTACGTTCTATTTTTCAACATGACAATCCTGCCCTATCTGTCTAAACTGTTGGTTGTATTCTTTCTGGGAACGGTCGGATTCTCGTCCGTTGCCACCCTGTTCGCCGCAGTGGCCGTCAATACGCGCATGCGGGATGTCATGCTGCCCGTCCTGCTGCTGCCCGTCGTCTCTCCCGTGCTGATCGCGCTGGTGGAGACGACGCGGACCACGTTCGAGGGCGGGGACTGGCAGGACATGGCGAACTGGATCAGGCTGCTTTCGGTTTTCACGGTCGTCTTCCTGGTCGCGTCCGTCATGCTGTTCGAGTATATCGTGGAGGAATGAACCATGGCCGGTATAGCCGCCCGCCTGCGCATCACGCCCTTTGGACTCATCTGCCTCGCAGGACTGGTCGCCTCGCTTTACCTCTCACTGATCTGGGCGCCCCGGGAGCGGGTCATGGGCGATGTGCAGCGAATCATGTATTTCCACGTCGCCTCCGCCTGGATCGCGGAGTTCGCGTTCGTGCTGGTGGGCGTTTCGAGCGTCATCTACCTGTGGCTCCGGGAGCGCAAGTGGGACATCGTGGCCTACAGCGCCGCGGAAGTGGGATTCGTGTTCTGCTGTTTAGTGATGATCACCGGTCCGATCTGGGGCAAACCGGTGTGGGGCACTTGGTGGACCTGGGATCCCCGCCTCACGTTCTCCATGATACTCTGGCTCATCTACGTAGCCTACCTGATGCTGCGGGTCTACGGCGACGACATGCCCCAGGTGAAGACATTCCTCGCCGTGCTGGGCATACTCGGCACCCTGGACATCCCCTTCATCCATTTCGCGACCATGTGGTGGCGGGGTCTGCATCCCGACTCCCTGGTCATGACGGAGGAAGGCCTGGGCGCGGGGATGGAAGTCGATATGCGCATTGCGCTGGGCGTGTCGACGGTCGCCTTCACCCTGTTCTTCTTCTACCTCATGGGCCGGCGGATGGCGCTGGAGCGTCTGCGCGACGAAACGGAAGCCCTGCGGGACCGGGTGGAGCACCGGCATCCCGGCAGCGTAGGGGCTTGAGCGCGTACAAAACGCGAACAGCAAATAAAGGGCACGTTCAGCACATATATACAGCGCGCACAGCGCAATAAGCACGCACAGCGCCTACAAGCTTAGCTACAGGATTGTATTGCGAGCCGAAGGAGAGTGAAAACCGTGGATCAGAACTTCTGGTACTTGTTTTCCGCCTATACCCTGATATGGATCGGGTTGTTCGTTTACCTCTTCACGCTGGCCGGCCGCGAAAAGAAGCTGGAAGTGGACATCGCCGAGCTCAGGGCCGCCGTGGAGGAACTGGAGTCCAAGGAATAGGCCGGGACTGATCCGCGCCTCTACACGCGTCCGGCGACCCCTGCCATGCATCAGCTGGTTCATCCTCCTGAGGTGGCCTGCCCGATCCGCAGAAGGCTGCCGCTCCTCACCGCCCGGAAAGGCCACGGGATATCTCTCATGGCTGATCGATCTGAAAGCATCGCACCGGACTACTTCTCCCGCATCCACATTGTTCTCGTAGAACCGAAGGTGCCCGGCAACATCGGCGCCGTCGCCCGGGCCATGACAACCATGGGCCTCTCCAGGCTCGTCCTGGTCAACCCGGCCGAATTCCGCCAGGAAGCGGAGGCACACTGGATGGCCCACGGCGCCGGGGATATCCTCGACAACGCCCGGGTCGTCGAGACCGTGGAAGTAGCGGTGGAGGACCTGGCCCTCGTCGTCGGCACGACCAACCGCGCGCGCAGAACCTGGTTGAACCCGATACAGTCCGTGGACCAGGCCTGCGTCGATCTGGCCGCCGTGGCGCGGACGCAACCCACCGGGATCCTCTTCGGTCGGGAGGACCGCGGCCTGCTGAACGACGAACTGCAACGATGCAACATCATCGCCCGGATCCCCGCGGCGACGACCTACCCTTCCCTCAACCTGTCCCAGTCGGTCATGGTCTGCGCCTACGAACTTTTCCGCCTCTGCGGAGAAGCGCCGCATGCTTCCGAAGTGTGCCTGGCCGAAAATCAGGAAGTCGAGCGGGTCTGCCACCGCATCCTCGGGACGCTGCTCCACCTCGGCTTCACGCCCAGTCCGAACGAGGAGACCTTCCTGCGGTCCATCCGGCGTGTCCTGCGCCGCAGCCTTCGCCTGGAACAGCGCGACGTCGCTACGTTGTACAAGGTTTGCGACGAAATTGACGCATACGTGTATCGACGCGCCCCTCAGATCCCGAATTCGGACGGGTAGCGTATCGTTTCCAGGCAGAGCCCCCGCGCCGGAGCGTTGGCGCCCGCGGCCCTCCTGTCCTCCGCCCGCAGCATTTCGCCCATGACGCCCTCCGGCCATCGGCCCCGGCCGATATCCACGGCGGTGCCCACGATGGTCCGCACCATGTGGTGGAGAAAGCGGTTCGCCTCAATATGCAGGCAGAGTTCGTCGTCCGCCTCGACCCAGTCCAGCTCCCGTATCTCGCAAATCGTGCCGTCGACAGTCGACGTGGCCTGGCAGAAGGACGTGAAATCGTGGCGGCCGATCAAGGGGGCGCAGGCCCGGCGCATGGCGTCCACGTCTAGCGGGTAGGCCACGTGCCACGCAAAGTGCCGGCGGACCGCGCTGGGTTGCCGGATGATGCGATAGACGTACCAGCGTCCCACCGCGCTGAACCGGGCGTGGAAATCCCCGGCCGCCTCCGTGAGCTCCAGCACGGTTACGTCCGGCGGCAGGACCCCGTTCAGCCCATTCTTCAGGCGATCCGCAGCCATGTCCTTATCCGTCTTGAAATGAACGACCTGCCCGGTGGCGTGCACCCCGGCGTCCGTTCGCCCGGCCGCTGTTACGCGGATGCCGGCCTGCAAGATGGTGTGAATCGCCTCTTCCAGGACGGATTGCACGGTACGTCCCTCGGGCTGGAGCTGCCAGCCGAGGAAACCGGTGCCGTCGTATTCGATCTTGAGGACAAGCGTGCGCATGGCGGATGGAATAGGGATCAATAAAGGTTGTTGAGGCCGCTCGCGATCCCGCAGAGTACGAGCAGGATCACGACGGCGACGATGGCGACGTAATCGTTGCGGGCCAGGGCCATGATACGATACTGCGTGCGGCCCGCTCCGCCCCGGTAGCATCGGGATTCCATGGCGACGGCCAGTTCCTCGGCCCGCCGGAAGGCCGAAAGCATGAGCGGCACGAGCAGTGAGATCATTTTCCGTACGCGCCTGATGGGGTTGCCGGTGAAATCGGCGCCGCGGGACATCTGCGCTTTCTGAAGACGGTCCGATTCTTCCACCAGGGTCGGGATGAACCGCAGGGCGATGACCATCATCATGGCCAATTCATGGGCGGGCAGGCCGAACCGTTCGAAAGGTTTGAGTAGCCGTTCGATACCGTCCGAAACGTCCATCGGCGCCGTGGTCAGCATCAGCAGGGCCGCGATCAGCATGATGACGACCAGGCGCATGCTGAAGATCGTACCCTGGAAGAGTCCCTCCCACGTCGGACCCGGCATCGTGAATCCCGCAATGATCACCGCCTCGCCCGGCGTGAAGCAGGCATGGGCGGCAAAGGTGATGATCAGCAGCAGCCGGAAGGCCTTCAGGTTGTTCAGCAGCAGGTGGGGCGGGACGTTGGAGATCCGGACCAGGACCGCGATCAAGGTCAGCATGAAAAAGAACAGCGGCAGGGATTTCGCCCAGATCAGCACCGCCATCAGCGCCAGGGCGCCGCACAGCTTGGTGCGGGGATCCAGGTGATGGATTGATGACTCACCGGGGCAGAACTGTCCCAGCGTCAGGTTCTGGAGCATGGTGATCTATGGTAAGATGGAAGCATGTACAGGTACGCGTGCTGATCACACGCACCGGAGGAGAGTTTACCCCGCACAGGCGAGCATAAGTATTTTTAGGAGAACCTGATTGGAACAGTGGTTGTCCCCCCGGGCAGTTCTGACGTCCTCCAAACTGGTGAGGCATGCCATCGATACCCGGAGCAGGATTCCCTATTTTATTGCAAAGGTTCTTTTAAAATGACTTTGCTGTAAACCTGTGCGAGGTAACCAACAGTATACCTGGTCCGGCACGGATCGGCAAGTGATTTTGATCCGTCGTCAGGTTTTGCGCTTCTTCTTCTTGGCCGCTGGGAAGAGTACGTTGTTCAGGATCAGCCGGTATCCGGGGGAATTCTTGTGGAGAGCGAGATTGGTCGGCGGATCGCCCACGAGGTGTTCTTCATCCTCGGGATCGTGCCCACCGTAGAAGGTGTAAGTACCCCTACCGAAGTTGCCGTGGATATACTTGACGTGGTCGGTCCCTGCCTCCTCGGCGAGGACGATCGCGGTGCGCTTGAGCACATCGCGGCTGAACGAGGTGGACAGCCCGTAGAACCCGGCGATGTAGTTCACGTGGCTCTGCGTGAGCATCGAAGGGACCGGATCGTACTTGGCGGAAAAATCGAAAAGGGTGAAGGGCCCGGTCGGCACCTTGCCGGCGTTGACCTGGTTCACGTCGATGTTGGAAAAAGAACCGATGAGCGGGTTCAGCTGAAGCGTGAAGTTCTCGAAGGCGAATGTCTGTCCGTAGTCCAGCTTGGACTGTGCATCGGGATCGACGGGGGTGTGGTCGTACTCGGACGCCACGATATCGGTGCGGGCCGAGGCCAGGGCGACCTCCAGGGTCTCCGTCGCCGCGCACATGGCGAAGATGAAGCCGCCGTCGCCCACGAAGGCCTTGATGCCCTGCGCCACGGCCTTCTTGGCTTCCGCGACCGTCGGGTACCCCAGGGTCCTCGCCAGGTCTTCGTCGGTGGCCTGCTGCTGCTGGTACCAGGGCATGCGGTGGTAGCTGTAGAACTTGCTGTACTGTCCCGTGAAATCCTCGTGGTGCAGGTGCAGCCAGTCGTATTGCTTGAGTTCGCCGCTCAGGACCTCCTGGTCGAATATGGTCTTGTAGGGCACCTCGGCGTATTCCAACGCCATGGTCACGGCGTCGTCCCAGGGACGCTTGTCGGGCCGGGTGTACACGGCGACTTTGGGCGCCTTCTCGAGCAACACGCGGTCCATGTTGTTTTCTTCGATATGGGCGTAGATCCGGACCAGTTCCGCGCCGTCGACCACCTTGAAGCTAACGCCCCGAAGGTAGCACGCCCGCACGCGGTCGGCCGTGGGGTCCATGATGAAGGACCCGCCGCGGTAGTTCAGCAGCCATTCGACCGTGTAGCCTTGTTCCAGGGCCTGGAAGGCGATGCCGTAGGCCTTGAGATGATCCTGCTGCTCCAGGTCCATGTGGATCAGCATCTTCTGGGCGCTGGCCGCCTGTGGTAGCAGGAGGAGCAATGCGGATAGAAGGATGAATCTACGCATGCATGTTTTCCAGACGAGTGATTTTCGGGTCGAAACGGGTGCTCTCTGGGTCGGAAACGATAAAGGGAAGTCTTTGATATGAACGACTTCGGCTACTATGAATCATACTTATTTTCGGCCGCCGGGTTCCATTTCCCGGACTAGCCTTGCGACACGATTACAGTGTTAGAACAGATTACAGGAATATAAAGGATTTTGATATGACGGGAAACTGATTTTGGGAATTACCTACCTGAATCACCGGTGGCACAGCGCGCAAATATGAAGGTGACACACGTGAATGAAAGACGTTCGACGAAACACCTGACGGTAAGCGTTTCAACACACCGGGTGTGGTCGGCAAAGGAAGGGATTCACAGCAGGGCAGATTGCAGTTGGGGTAGACTATCTGGTAAAAATCTTTTTGAATCTCGTAAAAGAGTCTAATACACCCTTACGCATATCATCGCCGATATCAGTCACTCTTGTCTGTCTTTCCAAAACATCCACCATCTGCTTTCTTGATTGGTCAGATGGTATTTGAATTCGTTCCAATGTGAAGGCAGTGTTCTCTATAAACATGACATGCCCACTCAATATACTCATACTTATTTGGATTTTCTCAAACTCCTGTTCCATCTTGTCGAAGCGACTGTCCATCCTGTCAAAACGCTGTTCCATCCTGTCAAAACGCTGTTCCATCATGTCGAAGCGATTGTCCATGGCCTCGAAGTGTAACTCCATGACACCCAATCGTTGTTCTACACTTTCCAAACGTTGTTCCATCATGTCGAAGCGATTGTCCATGGCCTCGAAGTGTAAGTCCATGGCCCCCAATCGTTGTTCCACGCCATCGAAGCGATTGTCCATGGCCTCCAAACGTTGTTCCACGCCATCGAAGCGATTGTCCATGGCCTCCAAACGCTGTTCCACGCCATCGAAGCGTTCATTCACGTTCTTAAATGATGCAGTCACATCATCGAATTTCTCTTCAAGAAAATCAAACAGTTCATGCACTTTATCATTAGTCAGTTTGATTTTCTCGTCAGATGACAGCACCTCCCACGCTTTCACTGCAATTCCTCTCGAATGGGGTAGGGGGTCAGTTGGCGTACTCAATTGCGACCGCTCAAAGAGAATCTGTTCGGCTACAAGCATAGCGGGTTTGTAAGCCTATACTTTTAGTCTAAAAAAGTTATACGATCTCGAGGTAAATATAACAAAACCTCCTCAAGCCGGCGCATCACCGTGCAGTTCCACCAGGTTGTCCACGTACTTGTGCCCGCTCCCTGTATTGAAGAGCACGACGCGTTCGGACCGGTTGATACGGCCCAGGGCGAGCATTTTCCTCAGACCGGCCAGCACGGCGCCGCCTTCGGGCGCCGCGAAGATGCCTTCGTTGGCGGCGATCTCCCGCACACCCCGTACCATGTCGCCGTCTGACACGGCCACCGCGTCCCCGCGGCTTTCCCGGATCGCGGCCAGCATCAACTTGTCTCCCACTGCCGCGGGTACGCGTAGCCCGCTGGCGAGCGTACGGGCGTTCTCCCACTCGGGGGCCTCGGGCCAATTCTGTTCCCATGCGCGGACGATAGGCTGGCAGCCGGCGGCCTGCACCGCGACCATGCGGGGCCGTTCCGGCCCGATCCACCCGAGCGCTTCCATTTCGGCGAAGGCCTTCCACATGCCGATCAGGCCCGTGCCGCCGCCCGCGGGATACAGGATCACCTCGGGCAGGGTCCAACCGCACTGTTCCGCCAGTTCGTATCCCATGGTCTTCTTGCCCTCCACCCGGTAGGGTTCCTTCAGGGTGGACACGTCGAACCAGCCCTCTTCGTCCTTCCGGGCGGCTACCAGCTTTCCGCAGTCCGTGATGAGTCCGTCCACAAGCTCTACGCTTGCCCCGTGGATCCGGCATTCGACGATGAAGGGCAGAGGCGTATCCCGGGGCATGAACACGTGCACGGGGATGCCCGCCTTGGCGCCGTAGGCGGAGAGGGCGCCCGCCGCGTTGCCGGCGGAAGGGATGGCCAGTGATTCGGCCCCCAGTTCCACGGCGCGTGAGACAGCCATGGCCAGTCCCCGGGCCTTGAACGAGCCGGTGGGATTGACGGATTCATCCTTGATGTAAAGACCGTCCATGCCCAACCGGTCGCCCAGGCGCCGGGCATGGATGAGGGGCGTACCGCCCTCGCTTAGGGTAACGATGGCCGATTCGTCGCGCACCGGGAGCATTTCCCGGTATCGCCACAGGGTGGGTTCGCGCATCGCCAGAGCTTCCGGGGTCAGCACCTTGCCCGCTCCTTCCGTATCGTAACGCGCAAGGAGCGGCCTGGCGCAGTCGGGACATAGGTTACGCAACTCGTCCGCCGACAGTCGTTTACCGCAGTCGCTGCATTCCAGGTCGATAAGAAAACTCATGATTGTTTCCGTCATTTCGATTTACGAACCGTCTCGCCGATCTCCGCGTTGGATTCTCGCGGTCGATCACAGGTCGATCTACGCGCCGATCTCCTCTCTGTGGGTCCCCTTCCCTCCGCAACATATCACAGGTCGAAAAACAGCCCGATCCCAGCGTAACGGTCCTCCATGTGATGGAACTGTCCGTGTTCGCTGCGTCCCCCGTGGTAGACGAGGGCGAAACGCAGACCCCTCGCTCCCTCGTTGTGCAACAGCAATCCGGCGTGTGCCGTGCGATTGACCGTCAGGTCCCCGTCCCGAAAAACCCGCACGTCGCAGGCGAAATAGGCGCGGGCGGCCCGGCCGGCCAGTGGAGATGAGACCAGTTCCGCACCGGCCTGGACCCGCCACCGCCGCACGTCCGGTATGGCGTGGTTCGACCAGCGCAGGCTGCTGTAGACCCGCGCGGTTCCGTGGGCGAATCCCCGCTCGTAGGCGCCGTAAACCGTAAAATACTCCCGGCTGTACGTGAAGGCCTGCTCCGGCCCGTCGTACCCGTCGGCCAGGTGGGCGCTCACGTGGGCGTATTCGAACCGGCCAGTGAACCGGTCACTGCCCAGGTCCGCGTGAAATCCGACCAGGTAATCGGCGGTCTCGAGGGGAAAGGTCGTTCCCGACCAGCGCAGCTTCGAAAAGACGCCGGCATGGATCCCGGTCCGGAACCGCAGTCGGCCGTCCTCGTCCCACGCGTAGTCAAAGGCCTCCCAGGAGCCTCCGATATCCCCATTCAGCCGGTCGTCCAGGTTGGTGGTTACGGCGAACCGCGTCTCGGTCGGGTCGGTCAGCAGCGGGCGGAACAGCCGCTTTTGAGGAACGGCGAAACGCCAGGTACCCGCCGCGGCGTCGAAGGCCATGCCGAGGACCAGGAAAAGGACGCCCGCGCAGGCTGCCCAGCGGATCAGGCCCGTTCGTACCGGCCATCGTGTGAGGCCCGTTTCTGCGCGTTTTCTACCCGGCCGATGGACCAGGCGCGTTCCTCCAGCCCCGCGTTTCAGCCCCATTCCGCCTCCCGAGCGCTGAGAGGTGTCCGGTAGACCGCTCGTCGCGGCGTCCCGCCACCCGCGCGGAATGGCGTCACGTGGACCGCCTGGCGCGGCGTCACGTGGACATCGAACCGGCTATTTATTCCCCAATAGATCATAATGGAAGGTATGTTAAAATAACGTTAAAATCGAAGGAGTGACTATGGCGTCAGGTGTCCCGAAGAAACTCCAAAACAGGTGTCGCAACCGCGTGAATGCGCTTCGGATCTGCCCCGGGTCGCGCCTATCGATGATAGGATGGACAACCTCCTTGTGTCAAGACTTGATTGGCCGCCGGAACTCCGGCGTACAGGGCGATAGGGACGCGCTGGCCGGTGGATTTGTGCTTGACAGGACCACCGCCCGGCCATTAGTTTGCGTAATCCTGTTAAACATAAAAAATGGAGTCAGTTACTGTGTCGCGTAATTTGAACAGTTTCGGAGCACGCACCGAATTGACGGTGCACGGAAACGCCTATACCTACTATTCGCTTCCGCGGGCGGCGGAAAGTGGCGCCGGCGACATTTCCCGTCTTCCCTTTTCCCTTAAGATCATGCTGGAGAACCTGCTGCGCCACGAAGACGGCGTGACGGTCTCCGCCGGGGACGTGACCGCCGTCGTGGAAAGCGTCACGGGCGGACCATCCGAACGGGAGATCGCCTTCCGTCCCGCGCGGGTGCTGATGCAGGACTTCACGGGCGTGCCGGCCGTCGTCGACCTGGCAGCCATGCGGGACGCCATCCGGAAACTGGGCGGCGCGGCCGACCGCATCAATCCCCTGCAAGACGTGGACCTGGTCATCGACCACTCCGTGCAGGTGGACGAGTTCGGCACCAACCGTGCCTTCGCGGCCAACGTGGACCGTGAATTCGACCGCAACCAGGAGCGGTATCTCTTTCTGAAATGGGGACAGCGGGCCTTCGACAACTTCCGCGTCGTCCCGCCCGGCACGGGTATCGTGCACCAGGTCAATCTCGAGTACCTGGCGAAGGTGGTCTACGCCCAGGAAGACAACGGCGACCGGGTTGCCTATCCCGATACCCTGGTGGGCACGGATTCCCATACCACCATGATCAACGGTCTCGGCGTAGTCGGCTGGGGCGTCGGCGGCATCGAGGCGGAGGCGGCGATGCTCGGACAGCCTGTGTCCATGCTCATCCCTTCCGTGGTGGGTTTCAAGATGACGGGTGCGCTGCCGGCCGGGGCTACGGCGACGGACCTGGTGCTGACGGTCACCCAGATGCTCCGGGCCCACGGCGTCGTCGGCAAGTTCGTCGAGTTTTACGGACCGGGACTAAACAGCCTGACTCTGCCTGACCGGGCCACGATCGCCAACATGGCGCCCGAGTACGGCGCTACCGTGGGATTCTTCCCCGTAGACGGCGAGACGCTGACCTACATGGAGCTGACCGGCCGCGACCAGGAGGAGATCGCCCTGGTCGAAGCCTATACGAAGGCGCAGGGCCTCTTCTGCACAAGCGACACCCCCGATCCCGTTTTTTCGGACACCCTGGAACTCGACCTGGGCACCGTGGAACCGAGCATGGCGGGGCCGCGGCGGCCCCAGGACCGGGTCTCGCTGGGCCACGTCAAACCCTCGTTCCGGAGGGAACTTGCATCCATGCTGGCCGACGAGAACCCGGACCTGTCCTCCGAGACGGTCAACCAGTGGGTGGACGGCAACGGCCACGCGCCCGGCGAACTGGGCACGCTGACGAAGAAGGCGGCCGTCGACATGGATGGATCGTCCTTCGAACTGGGACACGGTTCGGTCGTGATCGCCGCGATCACCAGCTGCACGAACACGTCCAACCCGGCCGTACTCGCGGCCGCGGGGCTTCTGGCCCGAAAGGCCGTCGAACGCGGACTTTCCTCCAAGCCATGGGTAAAGACCAGCCTGGCGCCGGGATCGCAGGTCGTGACCCGTTACCTGGAAGACATGGGCCTGCTCTCCTACCTGGAGCAACTCCGGTTTCACGTCGTGGGCTACGGCTGCACGACGTGCATCGGTAACAGCGGCCCGGTGCCCGCCCCGATCAGCGACGCGGTGCGGGAATCGGAACTCGTTGCGGCCGCCGTGCTGAGTGGCAACCGGAATTTCGAAGGCCGCGTGAATCCCATCGTCAAGGCCAACTACCTTGCCTCGCCGCCACTGGTGGTCGCCTACGCGCTCGCCGGCCGCATGGACGTCGACCTGTACCGCGAGCCCATCGGCACGGACCAGGACGGCCGCGACGTCTACCTGAGGGAGATCTGGCCGACGCCGGAGGAAGTCCGTGACGCCGTGCGCGTCTCGGTGCGCCGGGAAATGTTCCAGTCCATCTACGCCGACGTCTTCACGGGCGACGACCGCTGGGCGTCACTTGCCGCGACCAGCGACGAGTCCTATGCCTGGGACGACGCTTCCACCTACGTCAAGCTTCCGCCCTACTTCGACGACATGCCGGCCGATCCGCCCGGGATCTCTGACATCCGCGGCGCCCGCGCGCTGGCGGTGCTGGGCGATTCCGTCACGACGGACCATATATCTCCTGCCGGTTCGATCCAGGCCGACAGTCCCGCGGGACGGTACCTGGTCGAGCACGGCGTCGCGCCTTCGGCCTTCAATTCGTACGGCTCTCGGCGGGGGAATCACGAAGTCATGATCCGGGGCACCTTTGCCAATATCCGGCTGCGCAACCGCATGGCGCCGGGCACCGAGGGCGGCTGGACGAAAGTGTCGCCCGATGCCGAGCCGGTCGCCATCTACGACGCCGCCATGGCCCACTGCGCGTCCGGCACACCCCTGGTCGTGCTCGCCGGCAAGGAATACGGCGCGGGTTCGTCGCGGGACTGGGCGGCCAAGGGACCCAATCTCCTCGGAGTTAAAGCCGTAATCGTGGAGAGCTACGAACGCATACACCGGAGTAACCTTATCGGCATGGGCATCCTGCCGCTCCAGTTCGAGGAAGGCGAAAGTATCGATTCCCTCGGGTTGACCGGCTTCGAGACCTACGATTTCGAGGGCATCGAAGGCGGTATCACCCCCCGGCAGCGCGTCAAGGTACGCGTAACCGCCGATGACGGCGCGACGAAGACGGTGGACACCGTCGTACGCATCGACACGCCGGTCGAGGTGGAGTACTACCGCCACGGCGGCATCCTGCAGTACGTACTGCGCGGCCTGCTGAAGGGGTAGGGAGGAGCGCGGCTTCAAGTGCGTGAAGGGATGAGAAGCGCGGCGACCGACGCCAAAATATCCGAGTAAAGCGCGGCACCTATCAACGTAAGATGAACGTGGCGCCCACTGCTAAAAGCATAGAAATCGAACCGGCGAAAGCCGGATTAAGAAAAAGGGAAATCGTCCGGATTGCACGGGACGGTTTCCCGAAACTTTTGGAGGCAACGAGAAGCATGGGAATCAGGGTCGGCATCAACGGGTTCGGCCGAATCGGGCGCATGGTCTTCCGCGCCATGATGGAGCGAACCGGATTCGACGTGGTCGCCATAAACGACCTCACCGACAGCGCGACGCTGGCGCACCTGCTGAAGTACGACTCCGTGCACGGCCGGTTCAACGGACCGGTCAGGGCGGTGGCGGACGGACTCCACGTAAACGGCCATAAAATCGAAATCGTGTCGGAACGCGATCCCGCGAACCTGCCCTGGGGCGACCGCGGCGTCGACCTGGTGGTGGAATCGACCGGAATCTTCACCGACGGGGAACAGGCCTCGGCGCACATCTCGGCCGGGGCGAAGAAGGCTCTGATCTCCGCGCCCGCGACCAACGTGGACGCGACCATCGTCATGGGCGTGAACGACGGGATCCTGAACAGCTCCCACCGTGTCGTCTCCAACGCGTCCTGCACCACCAACTGTCTCGCCCCCATGGCGTCCGTGCTGCACGAAAACTTCGGCGTCATCCGCGGGTCCATGACCACGGTGCACGCCTATACCAGCGACCAGAGCATCATCGACTTCGCCCATAGCGACCGTCGGCGCGCCCGGTCGGCCGCCGTGTCCATGATCCCCACGAGTACAGGAGCGGCCAAGGCCATCGGCGAGGTGATCCCGGAGTTGAACGGCCGGCTCAACGGCATGGCGATCCGCGTGCCCGTCCCGGACGGTTCCCTGACCGACTTCGTGGCCCAGGTAGAGCGCGTCCCCACCGCCGACGAAGTCAACGAAGCCTTCGCGGCTGCCGCCTCAGGCAGCCTCAACGGCATCCTGGAGTACTGCGAGGATCCCATCGTCTCCGTCGACATCGTGCACAACCCCGCGTCGTGCATCTTCGACTCCGAGCTGACCATGATCATCGACGAAGGCCTGGTCAAGATCTGCGGCTGGTACGATAACGAATGGGGCTACTCCAATCGCTGCGTGGACCTGCTGGAGCGGCTGGCTGGGATTTGAGGGGTGGTGGGTCAATTCACGTTGTGACCACTGAAGAGGCGGCAGAATGAGGGTAGTACTACGCTATATCGGCAAGGTCCTGATCTGGAGAGGACGGCTGTTGGTTCGAATAGGGAAGTGGATAATGCCCCGGTCGGACCGTTCCGCATAATGAGTAAGCCTTCTTCAGCAGTGCCGCACGGCCAACCCTACTGATCGAAGTGATACGTGATCTGGTCGAAGCGATCCCGCGCGAAGGAAAACACGAAGAACAGCGGCTCCGAACCGGTGCATCGGAGCGCGTGTCGGGAATTGGCAGGGATGTAGATTGCGCAGCCGGGTCCGACCGCCGTCGTGACCTCGTCGATTTGCATCTCCCCATGGCCGCTGACGATGTAGTAGTTTTCCTCGGGTTCGTGGTGATGAAGCACGAGTTCCGCGCCAGGCGCGAGTTGTGCAACGCCGGTGACGAGACCGCGGCTTGCCGTGCGTTCGCCGGTGACCAGGAGCTTCCAGCGTACCTCGCTCCTGGAAGCGAGCGATGCGTCGCTCCAGCCTTCCCAATCGAGGGTGGCCTGGTCGACAACAGCAGGTTTAGGCGTATTCATGGCCAATCTTTACCAGTAGTCTCGGTTTGCGGATAAAAATCAGGGATTTATATATCTGAATCACATCCCTGACAATGTTTTTTTAAACGCACGCTGACTTCGACTACAGACATACAATAAATTGACTTAAGCGGCATACTGTGACGGTTTCATTCACCGTATATCCGGTACATTAAGTTGCACAAGACGTGTGCCATTTCTTAGGAGATGTAAGGTTTGTTATTTGTCCCCGAGATTTAATCTAAATGGTTTGCGATAACCAAGAAGAAAGTTCCTTGAGTCTTTCTGTTACCGCCGCGCGACCATAGGAGTCGTAATGCATGATAAGTGCGAAACGAAAGATCGTCGAGTCGAGGTTTCGACGAAAACAGGTTTAGAAATCCTCTACGCTAAACCCGAAGACGAATTTCATCCGACGGATGACGCAAATCAAGCCGTACCCGGCGATCTGAGAGAACGGTTTTGGATTCGAATGGCGGAAGACGCCGGTATCGGAGGGAAGCTATGGAGTTCTGGAATCAGTGCATCGCTGTGGATCGAACGTCATGAACTCGATCGGGGCTTCACTGATCCGGGCGACGGTTTCCGCTACGTGTACCGTAGGGGGAATGACGGAACGGGAAGCAGAGCCGAGTGGTTCGAAGTGACGGAGGTGTTTGAGTCGGAAGATAGAGCTAAGAATATAGAAATATACATGCGCATCAATAACGGCGGGAAAGCAGGTTTCGATTTCGACCCGGATATGTTCTTGAGTGGGCTTACCTTGGGTATACCGTGCCGATCGGCGCAACGGATTGCAGCCGATAAAGTGATCGCGGCTGTCGAAAAGAAGATGAATAAGGCATCCTACAAAGGGATGTGGCAATGTCACGGATATGGTACGTTGATCGTAGGTCTCCCCTTGTGGTTTGCGACGATACCGAAGAACCCACTGCGGGTGGAGAACGTAATCGACGACTTCTTCACGCGGGTGAGCACCGGTCTCATACCTTACAAGCGGAAACTAAAGAAGAAGAACTGCCCTTTCTGGCGAATCGTGGTCGTGTGGATGCCGTCACTAGAGAGTGTCCGGGAGTGGTGCACCAAGGCTAAGTTCGATGTCTATGACGATCCTATTTACCGCAGGATCGGTACATTTCCGTTCAAGTTCGAAAGGATGGCAACGCTTCTGCCGAAGATGTTAGGAGCGCTGGAAGCCGCCCGATCGGATGGGGTAAAAGCGGGAATGTTTAAGCTCTACATTTCTGCCACGAGCCCGAAGAAACAAGAGAATGCGAAGACCCTGCAGCTACCCTCGAAAGTGACAGCGTTGAAGCAGGCACTGGATGGTGATAAAGAACGATGTGACCGAGAGAATCCACTGGCCCATGTCAAATCGCGCGTTAGAGAATGGGTTTTAAATGTACGTTGCTTCGTGTGGGCTTTTGGTCTCCAAGGATTCGAGCACTGGGTCATCGCCAGGATGTCTCCACGTCACCTGGTTTTTAAGTTGGCGATGAAAAGCCGGGCTATCAGGCTTTACCGAGCAAGTTTGCGGTGAATAAAAACAGATAACAAGACTCAGGACTGGTGGTCTTGCGAGAATCGATCGAACGATGCAGATGAGTCCCACTATATCAAGCCAGCCCGAGATTAACGATTACTCTCCCGGGTACACCTATGGGTCGGTGTCTCCCATCGTTAGTTGTCCGTAACGCTGGCACGTCGTCGGAATCTTCCAAGTGTAGCACGTTGGAGAATCCGGCACCACGACTTCCTGCAATAGGCCCAAGACCGAGGCGATGACGTGGCCAGACCCGGCGTCATTCGCCCGTCACGTCCAAGAGTTGGTGGATCGAACCACAGTCGCGGACTTCTGACTCTACTACGATCTGTCACGGAGTCGTGTAACTGACTTTTCATATGGAGGAATGGGATCTGGATTGCCTAGCCTATAACGCACTACACACCATGAAAATACTTACGGCGAATCAACTCGTTAATAGTTTGCTGAAGATCTGTTAGGTAGTTTTCGTCAATGGTGTCCGTCCACCAATGTGCTATGTCATCCCTGTATTTAGTCAGTTCCCGAAGTGTCCTCTTGCCAGCCACAACAACTTCGTCCTCCCTGATGTTCCCGTGGTAGCTCAGACATTTCGTTCCCGCTTCGACCATCGATTGCCACAAACGCAAATAATGGAGTCGCTGGTAAGAATCGTCCTTGCGCTCATCGCTGTACATCGAGTTGATCAGCAATGCTATGTGCGGTAACGAAATGTCATTATCAATTTCAGCAATAGCTTTACGAATCTCTGTTACCCTACTTCTGAATATCGTGGCGTCCATCACGTTCGTAGTTGTCATCCTGGCAGACGCTGTAGGTCGACTCATAGTTACGTAGCGGCCTTCGTCCGTCACAAGGCAGCTTTCATCCACATACTTGCGTATTGGATCGGACGACTGTTGGGCAACCCGAACGGCTGCCAGAATCATATTTACAACATGTTGATTGTTCGGGATTGTCGGCCACGCCCCGTCTGCAGTAGCCCAAGCGGTTACAAACTTCTCATTCTCGCGACCGCCAACCAACAGGGGAGTTTTTTTACCATCTCGCAAGAGGATTTCATCCCAGATACAGCATTCTCCCTTGATCATCTCGACGGGCGTCAACTCGTTTTCTTCCTCGATAACCAAGAACACCGGTACTCGGTCGTGTTTTTACGTCGGTTTCACCGACTCTGTGCCGCAAGCTAGGGCTGATGGCGTAATGCCTGCCATGCGACGCGTTTTCGAAGAAATCTACCAGATCTGACGTAATACACGCTCGAATTGCCAGACTGCCATAGACGGAAACATTACGGGGTCCGTCTCCGTCTGCACCCAGGTAACTCCGAGGAAATTCGTAAATCAGTGTTCGACAATGATTATTGATTATGCATTTGAACTCCCTGCCTCCTACACCAGTGTACATATCCCGAATTCCGCCGATCATTAAATCCGCTTTCGTGACGCCAGGTTGAAGAACCCTTTTTCTATCTGCTACCGGTCGGTACTTTCTTGCCATGATGCTCGCACTCCTTCCATACAACCATCCAGATCCTGTATCTGTCGCTGGTCGTGTCCAGTGTTGATACCAACTCACCGACTCCAACTTATCAAGCCAACCATGCTGCGACCGGACCAACTTGGAATCGACAAGTACCTCCGTCGGACATGGACTTACACTTGGTTGATTTCAATTACTCATGTGCCGATTCAGCTCAGGTGTCCTCAGCGGACAGATTGTTCCACGATTCCGGTGGACCCTTATGTAACAATTTGAACAATGTTCTTCGAGCGATATCAAACCCATTGTCAAACATGTCGAGTTTCGATTCCAGCGACATGTTTTCCACCCAGCCGTGGGCGATATTCGACCTTGTGTCGTAAAACTTCTTGATACTTTCTCTGCTTTCAAAGTCTCCCCCTAGATACGAAGAAGCCCTAATCTGCAACTTGGAGGAGATTCTCCGATCAGGCAGTTCGTACATCCGTTCCAACGTTTTTGCTACAGTTACGATCCTGTCTTCGTCCGAAAACCGTCCGTCATTTACTAATGCATCAGAAAGCCGACTCACGATCCAAGCCACTTTGGCGTACCGATCACCCTTTCGGATCCTATGTGCTTTCTTTGCTTCTGAGAGGGCTTCTGGTACGGGTTCCGGACACTTTTCGAATCCATCTATGCTCTGAGCTGAGCGACCACGGTTAAGGTTGCCATGTTGGCTCGATTGACCGAGGAGACGGCCGGCAGACCGGTCAATGCCATTGGTCAATGTTGCCAGAAACAGTACGGGTGTCGAGTGCGCGACAGCTAGGAGATCAAGGAAAACCAACGCATCCTTGAAAAATGACCGTGAGTTCGAAAGCGCACGATCACTAAAAGAGCCAGTTCGGCGGAACACTGGCCGCCAACGGAATGGTCGGACCACAGCTCCAACCGACTCCCAACCGTGGTAACCGGCGCCGAGAGGCGCAAGTTCATTCACCATTTGTTCGTTGGCAAACCTGTGCGCCTGTTCGAACGGTAGTACCACCAAGCCATCCGAGATTTCGATCGGTTCCTTAAAGGTCAGACCGTAGAACAGCATTGCGTCGAATCCAACATCTAGTTCACCCGGTACTACTTCTGTACCCGCTAACTCCACCGGTGATAGGAGCCTGTTAAGTTCTTCAGCAGCTGACCGGAATCGATCGCCGGATAACTCAGCAGCCCGTGCCATTAAGCCGGCGACTAAATCGGCCGGCGAGGTAGAAAGTCCGGAGTTGAGAATCTCCATCCAGAATTCGTCCTTGCCGATGATCGGACTAACAATCCGTTCCAGCGTGGGATGCGATCGAATTATGGCACGAACGGGATCAAGCAATTCGCGTAGTGGTGCATAGAACTCCGTCTTGCCGAAGGCATTCCCGTGGTAAGCTTCGGCATAGAGGACGCGCAGGTCGTCAAGAGGAAAAGAAGGAGGTATTTCTTCTTGGTTTACGAAAACGTGATGATCTCGCGGATTCTGACGTTGGTATTCTTGGAGGTAAGGTTCCTGGATTTCGGCCAGCTTGGGAAGTGCCGAGGCCAAACGGTCGATCCAAGTATCGGTTGATGATTCTACTTTGTTCATAGGTACGCATTATGGGTTGAGATGATTTGGTGTAACGAAAATGATCGCAATAACGCGGATGACCACCACTTATTCCAGGAAGATGCACCTCCGTCGTATGTGTTCAGCCATCGGATGTGCAGGGTGGACTGCCAGTGGTCGATCGATCTCTCATGGAAATTTGACTTGCAGGCTCGAACGGGTATAAACTATATACCCATTTTCAATATACAATTACGTCAAACTTCTGAAATGTAGGAGCAATAGGTCTTTTGGGGAAACGAAATCCATCGTGATCAGTCTCAACTAACCCCTTCAGTTATCCTCACAGTACCCTCGGTCGCTTTTGAAAGGAAGGTAACCGAAAATGTCAACGACAAGAATCACCATCCTGGCGTTGATATCTCTTTGGTATATTGCGCCTGGAACTGCGTACGCCCAAAAAGAGTCCCAGGCGGGGTATTTGAAGAATTCCAACCCGAATGAGCTGTATGTTTCATTTATACAAGAAGGTGACTGCACGGTCTCGTTTGGAAGCGTCGTCGACGAAGTGCTTGCCCGTTCCCGAATTACCACCTTGCCGTATACCTTTCCGGACGAGTTAAATTTGTCGGTTGTGGTCAGGTGCCTGTTGTTGGTACCCCACCCCGGAGTCAGCTTTTTTGTCGATGCTAGATTCGGTCGACTGGTAACGACGACAGACTCACATCCGGGCGAGATGGATGTGATTGCGATTTCCTATGATTCGAATTATGAAAGGTTTGGAATCGTGCACGACGAAAGCACAGGAGAACAGGAAATATCCAAAGCCATTCGGGAGGTCGTCGAAGTAGCGCTAACCGACTACCGCAACGCCAACGGCGATTTCTGATTTCATTGTACGTACCACTACGTATATTTTAATCCACATACCAGTAGCGTATCGACACGTCTCCATAGGCATTCAAGATAACGAACCGAAAAGACGTTAACCTGATGCGGCTGGCAGGACCGGGAACAATCCCAGTCGCGACTGATACCTAGCAGAAACCTGAAACTTTCAAACATCACGAGCGCAACACCATGCATATCCTGATAACTATCTGCCTCACCTCCTTCCTCTGGCCGACCGGCGCGACGTCGGCAGAATCGCCAGCTCAGGTACCGAGCACCCAGACGAACGACGCGGCACAACTGTCCCAGGTAAGTCAACCCCCCCGCCTCCTCCTCGTCGACTACGCCATGTCCTATCCGGAGGAGAACGCCGGCGTGGTCCGGGTATTCATGGAGGCGGGCTTCGAAGTCGACATCCGTCCCTACTACCCGGCGATGGTGGAGCGGGACGCTTCGACTTACGATGTCATCGTACTGATGGGCGGCGGCGACCCCGGGATGAGCAACCAGGAAGTGGACCTGGCCATCAACTACGTGTCCCGCGGAAAGGCGCTGATTCTCGCTGTCCCTTCGGACGGACCCTACGGGGACCGGAGAAGAACCAATCCCGGCGTGCATGACCGGTACCAGTTCAACACGCTGCTCAACCGGCTGAATATCAGCCTCTATGCGGTGACCGCCGATCACGAACTCAGCCCGGTTCTGAATCCCGTGGTTCCATTCGAGACCGCTGGCGACCACCCCGTCAGCCTAAACCTGGACGGGGTTGTTGCCGTGCGCGCCGGGACCCGCGTGCTCGTAGGCGGGGACGCGGAACCGCTCCTTTTGGAGCCGAAAGCGCAGGAACCCACCGAAGAGGCGGCTCCGGAACCCGAAGAAGAACCGGAGTACCGGATCGTCCGGCGCACCCTTCGTATCCAGCCGGCCGACGCCATTGCGGGAGAGGACATCGAACTGCTGCTTCGCGGCGAACAGGAACTACGGGCGCAGCTGTACTATCGGACCCGGGAACGTCCGTCGCCTATAGACTGGGAGACGTCGAGATTCAAGGGGAAGGTGGAGGGCGTTTCGGAAACTTCGGACACACTCAAGGTGCGCATGCCCGGCAACCGCTGGGGATCCGAATACGCGCTGGTCGACGTCCCGGTTGGGGTCATCGCATCCGCCTTCGCCAGCCGGGAGATTCGGGAAGAGATCCGGTCGGCCGCCGATCTGGAATCCATGCGGAGCGACGAGGAGACCTTCGGACGCATGGCGGTAGCGGCGGCGGGCAGGACCGACCGGTTGAACAAGGGCTTCGTCGTGATCGTCGACCGGGATATCCTGACCGGTCTGGACCGACCCCTGCCTCCCATAGGCCTCGGTCCGGCGGACTCCCGGGACCTGGAGCGGTTCCTGCACGGACTCTCGCGGTACGCCCGGTCGCTCGTGGAAGAACCCGAGGCCTGGTCGCCGGAACACGACTATCCGGTAGCCCAGTTGCCCGGCAACCAGAAGCCCGATATCCCAATCAACAACATATCCGTACTGACGAAACTGCCCGGGCGGATTCTGGAAATGCAATCCGTTACCCTTACCGCGTCGCTATCGGGTTCGGACGAAATCGTGATTGCTTTGCCGGAAGTGGACATGGAGGTGAATTCAGGGGGTTCGGGTGCCACCCAGCGTCCCGTAACGATCACGATAGCCGCAGTGCCTGACGATGAGACTGGTTCGCCTGGCGCCGTCACTATACCATCTGGCGCCACCACTGTACCCCTTGGCACCGACACCTCGGACGCGGCCGGCGACGTGCCGTTGCGCGGCGCATGGGATTTCGTCCTGCGACGACACGAGCATCTTACGGGTCTCGCGGAACTCCTGCCCGAACTTGGGATGGACTTCCTTTGGACCGTGGCCCCGGCCGCCAGCTATACTGGGGGCGCATCGCTGGCGGGAGGCGTGCGTTTCGAATCTTGGGCCCTGCCCATCTCGAACCGCCTGGGTGGTACGGCGACGGACTGGTACACGGGTCTCAGCGCCGCCGGCGCCGTCGACGACGACTTCGAGGATGCCCTGGACGCCCGGGGCGACCCCGTCGGCCTGCCGTCCCGGTTCGACATGGCCTACCTGAACAGATATCTCTTCGAACCGTCCCGCGCCATCGCCCGGAACAGCCGTGGCCAGTACGCCCTGAAGGGCATCGTGCACGACTGGGAATCCCGCATCAACCGGTTTTTCGATGCCTACGCCATGACCGACGCCTTCGACGATCTTCATTTCCGCTACTTCACCCGCCATCTCGCCCGGATGGGCCTGTACCACGGCGAGGAATTCAATTCGCTTATGGGACTGGACCGGGACGAACGGTTCGAGTGGATGCTGAAATCGGGACACCTCGAGACCTACTTCTCACTCCAGGAGTACAACGCCGAGCGCCTCGGCATCCTCTACCGGCAGACCCTGGACGAGATCAACCCCGGGCTGCTCCACGGCGCCTTCGTCCGCTCCCTGCGTCCGAACTGGTATCATCTTGGTTTCTGGCGCGGAGTCGGCACGCCGGACCGCCCCTTCCTCGTATTCTCCTACGAACGCCCCCCGGCATGGTACGCACAGTTTCTACGGGACCGGGGCATCTCGGCCCGGGTGATCCCGGTCGGTCTGCTCGGTCTGCTGGGCGATGAACAAGCGGACGATCTCCTCAACAAGGCTTCCGATTCAGGCGGCTACGCCCTGGAACGCGGCATCTGGCTCGTTGCCGATCCACCGGAAGAGGCTGGAATGAACGTTCCGCCCGAAGGCCTGACGCGGGATGCGCTGCTGGAAGCCATACGGAAGGCGAACGGGAAGTAGCCGGTAGAGATCACGATCGTCCGGTCACAGGCCATTCACACACCGCGTTGACTCCATTCATATCGATGGGAGGTATCATACTGGGGTTTCCCAAAGGGTCTGAAGGTCCCCTGCAATTCGAAGAGGATATAGAACGGATCAGACGTGACATGAACAACGTGGGAGTTCTCGTGATTGAAATCATGGACGAGCTCAAGAAGATCCGGCGCATGATGGCGGTTCACCTGGGAGAGGCGACTCCCGAGGATATACAGAAGGAGATCAGGGAGGATGAGGTGGTAAAACAGAAGATTCGGGAAGAGCGGCGGATGGTGTAAAGGAGAGTGATGTAATCGTATTCGTGGTTTTGGAATGCGATGATTGGGATTTAAAACTGGAAACGAGAATTGCGAACGTCCGGTGGTTCAACCGCCGGGCGTTTTTTGTTAGAGAAAAGAAGATAGTCTGCGAGATTCGTGGGGGAGGCTGCGACTATTCGGGATAGATCGGCGTGGTCGCGAAGGTCAATTGCTAACTTTGTAGGGAATCCACAAAACCGCGTGTCCAAGTGAGGAGGTACCTATGAAAGAGTTAAACCATCCTTTCGATCTCGAAGATGACATGAATGATAAGATCGATCTGTTTGCGGAAGAACTTCCCGCACAGGTCCAACATTTAGGAGATTGTCTGTCTACTGCGTCGTCGCTTAGTTGTCCAGGAGGTTGTTTATCTACAGTCGGCTGCGTCATCAGTACCGGAGATTAACCAATATAACCACGTAAAAAACACACGTCACTGGGCACGCGGTGTATAAAAGCACCAATGGAGTCGATTTGTTAATTGAGTTCGTTACGTGACAGACAGTGAACAATATGCGGCATTCGAGGCGACATCGAATGGGTCATATCCGGCGTCGATCTATCCGCAACATCGAAGGATGCAGGCATGATGTCCGAACCACGGGAAGTGGCAATAAGCGTTCACAGATTGCACAAGCGCTATAATGATGTAGCGGCCTTGGCCGGCGTGAGCCTGGAGGTACGCTCGGGTGAGATACTTGGCGTGCTCGGACCCAATGGCGCCGGCAAGACTACGCTGATAGAGATTCTGGAAGGAATGCGCGTTGCCGACTGTGGCACGGCGACTGTTCTCGGCGTGGACGTTTCTCAGCCGTCGCAGATGAAATCGATCCGGCGGCAAATCGGTATCTCCATGCAAAAAACAGCATTGCCGCAATTACTTACTGTAGCCGAGATTATAGGACTGTATTCGGTTATTCATCCCGAAGGACAATCGATAGATGTAATCGTGGGCTATGTCGGTCTGGAAGAGAAGATACACGCCCAAACCCGACAATTGTCGGGCGGCCAGTTGCAACGTCTGGCCGTTGCACTCGCACTGGTTGGGAACCCAACCCTCCTGTTTCTCGATGAGCCAACATCGGAACTGGATCCACAGGCTCGGCGAATGTTGTGGGACCTTATTCTGAAACAACAAAGCAGATTGCAGCGAACTGTCGTACTGACTACACATCAGATGGAGGAAGCGCAGAGATTATGCGATCGGGTAGCCATACTCGATCATGGGAAGGTATTGGCTATGGGAACTCCATCCGAACTGATCGACGCTTATTGTCCGGGCCATACCATCCGATTTACTACGGAAGGGACCGCAGCCCTCGATGTCCTAGCCAACGCAGTCCTGATGGGAAACGCCGATCATCCGTCTCAACCGAGAATAGAAATAAGAACGGATCAACTGGAAGCCACGCTGGAAAGGCTGTTAGCGGCCCGCCTGGAAGGTAAATGCGTGGTCGAAGATCTTCGAGTCGAACGGTTGACACTGGAAGACGTCTTCTTAAACCTAACCGGGAGAAGGATACGGGACTAATGCCTCGATCACTACGTGTTCTGTTTACACTATGCACATTGAATTTCAAAGAGTTATCCCGGGATTGGGTAGCTACCTTTTTCAGTTTCTTCTTTCCCCTTGTCTTTCTGGCCCTATACGGGCTTTCCGATGCGTTCCAACGGCCCATTACGTTTGATATCGGCCTGATTTATTCACCGCTCAATACTCGTGCAACAGCACTCATAGAGTATTTGAATGACAGTCCGCTTGTTACCACACATAAACACACGCTTGACGAAGGACTCATTGCTCTCAGAGACGGCACTTTGAACGGTTTACTCGTCATGGATGGCAAGACAGATCAGCCGGAGGCGATCCAAGTCCTGGTCACCGATCGATGGGCAGATGTCGCCCGTACAATCATGGATGCGGCTCAGGCTAAGCTATTCCGCAGTGAACACGGTATCGATTTTGCATTCGAAACATCCATCGAATCGCCTCCCGTAGACGTTCTGAGTGAACTCGCTTTTGTATTTCCCGGACTCTTTGCATTGGCGCTTCTGCAACTTGGGTTATTCGCGACGGCTTCTCCCCTGTTAAGAGCACGAGACCGCGGGACGCTTCTCCATCTATCTATGACCTCGGTCTCTCATCTGCAAATCATCCTCGCACAGATCGCATTGCGGCTTACTGTGAGTGGATTGCAGGTGATCCTGCTCATTGGTCTGGGCATGACGATGTTTGAAATACACCCAGTTGGCAACTGGTTGTTGCTGTTCGCGGTTCTCGCCCTCGGTTCCGTTATGTTGATTTCCGTGGGATATGCGATCGCAGGACTTGCTCCCAGCTTGGAATCCGGCATGGTGATCATCCTGATGATCAATTTCTTCATGATGGTGTTTGGCCAGACGCTTATAGACTTGAGCGGCATCACCGTATTTCGGCCGCTGGTTTTCGCATCACCTCTTTCTTACCTGTCCGATACCCTCAGGCAGTTGATGTTGAGCGTGTCCGGGCTGCTACCCATATGGCAGAATATACTAATCATGCTCGGCTGGACCCTTTTATCCATTTTCATTGCCTTAAAGTCATTTCGATTTGATATGAGGGAAAGATGAATCGAATTCGCACATCAGACTTAGCTGATAACTGGCTGTTTTTGAAGCTATATTTGGGTCAAGCAGCAAACAAGATGGACACATTCATAGTCGAGACCATACCCAAACTTGTCACCCTTAGAGGATATGATCGTTGGTTTTTTATCAGGTATTTAGACGATTTAGGCGCGCATGTACGTCTGAGATTCCGACTACCAAGAGACTACCAAAAAGACATGGATGATTTTGTAGCCGCCGTCCGTTCGATTTGTGACAAGGGCCTGGTGGAGTTGGCACAATATCCCCCGACAGACTATCGCCCCATGGTGCTTCCACCAGGATTTGACCCCGAAGTCGTCCCCGATGCGATCGTGAACATAGTCGAGGATACGTATGAGCCTGAGTATGACAAATTCGGTGGCGTTCGGGCCATGACAATTGCCGAAGAGACATTCGAAGCATCGAGTGAGATTGCATTGAGCGTGTTGAAAGACGAATCAATCGGTAAGTACTCACGCAAGACGATCGCGCCTTGCCTGATGAACATCGCGATAAAAGAATTCGAACCCCATGAAGAGACTCACCTATTCTGGAGCGAATACAGTTATTTCTGGTTAGGTGGCCACACGTCGACAGCGGAGGAATGGCGCAAAAGGTTCGAGATCAGATATAGCCAACTACAAGAACAGAAAATTCCAATCATTTCGCCGATGACGGAACTGGCCGTGGAAGCCAGAAAGCCTTTGGAGCAATGGTTAAAACAGTTGAGGATTACGACCAAAGCATACAACGAGCTCGAGAGCAGTTCGCGAGTCACGGGAGCAAGTTTGACATTTCAATTCATCCACCTGATGAATAACCGGCTTGGCATATCAACTTTCGAAGAAGCCTATCTCGCAACCCTGCTTGGATTGTGCGCTCACCAGGAGGCGTCATGAAGTCGGTATTTATTGAGGATGATTCCAGGCTGCGGGATCGATATCCTTTTGCTGATCTCGTCAGACCAATCGGTGGACTGATGGAAAGCGTTCAGCCTGTCAAACAGCGGATAACAGAACCCCAGTTCAATATCAGAACGACATCGATCGGCAATCTAACGATGACGTATCCTCATGTTTCACGTAGGACGGGTGAGGATGTTAAGCTTGAGTCAATTGGCGGCGGCGGCGCGGATACGGACGTCGAATTGGCTTGGATTCGGGCCGTTGTGGAAGGAGCGGAACGTTATGCTTGCATGGTGTATGATGAAGCGGATTTCATTCTGGCCAGCGCAGATGAATTAGGAGACACTGCAATGGATTTGTCTACTATTCCTCACTGTTCGGAAAGAGAGTATGCAGATCCGAAATGTCCCATTATAAAACCTGATCCCGGCAAACCGATTCGATGGGTACGCGGCTATTCCCTGACCGATATGGAAGAGCGATGGGTGCCCGCCATAATGACCCATTTGTATATCAAACCTGGACCTGGCGAGTATTTCTGGAATCAGATATCAACTGGTACAGCTGCGCATACATCGCTATCCAGTGCATTGGTTTCAGCCATTTGTGAAAATATCGAGCGTGATGCAATTGCACTAACCTGGCTGGCACAACTGTCTCTGCCGAGAATCGAACTCGAAAGACCGTTGCCTTCAGGACTATCGAAAAACATAAGACAATTAGAAAAAAGCGTCATCCGGCAGTATGCATTTGACGCTACAACGGATGTTGGCATCCCTACAGTCTATACGCTTCAACTTGTCGATGAACATCCAAGATTGTCGCAATTTATCAGTTGTGCCACAACCTTCGATGCCGCGACGGCGCTTGAAAAAACGATTCGTGAGTCCGTAACGTCGCGTGCCGTGTTCCTCTATGACAGGCAGGTCGCAGATGATGTCCAAGATTTTGTAGATCTTCACGAAGGGGCAACGTACATGGGGCGGACCGACCATCGTAGCGCTTATGATTTTCTTCTGAATTCGAAAGATCGGAGAGCGCTGGAAGAGATATCGATCGGTCCATTGGAGAATGAAGTAAAGCGGCTTCAGTTTCTGTGTTGCCGTCTTAAATCCCTTGGAATGGATGCAATTGCTGTTGACTTGACAACTGACGAACTGCGAGACATCGGACTCTGGGTTGTACGTGTGGTGACACCCGAACTTATGCCTATGAGTCCGATCTACCGTGCTCGGTTTCTTGGACATCCCCGCCTATACGAATATCCAGAGAAAGCAGGATATGGATCGAGGACAGAAGCCGACATCAATCCATTTCCACAACCATTCGCGTAAACATGATGCTGATATTAACTGAAGGCCCTTTCGGCCAGGCTGTCGCAGACAATTTAACACAACGTATCAATTCGAATGTCTACAGGCTTACAGATGTGATGAATCGTCTGGAGATGCTGGTTAAAGATGCGGATTTCGTGGCAGTTGCCTTATGGCGTCTGTACGACAGGGAATGTGATCGGCTCGATCAGATTTGCAATGATGTAAAAGTGCCATGGTCGTGTGTCTATCTTATGGATGGCACCCTCTGGTCCGGTCCTCTCGTAATCCCTGGAGTCGGCCCTTGTTATCGTTGTTTCCGCCGCAGAAACCTAACACATACAATCGGTGCTGATCGTGAAATCGGTTTATTGAGAGCTTATATGAAAAACCCTGACTGGGGACCATCCGGGTTTCTTTCGCCGATGGCCTGGATGGCTGCATCGACCCTTGTGACTGATGCCCATGCGACAACTGAACAAGCTGGCAGGATCCGTCGAATCGATTTTTTCGAAGGCAGCGTAGTCGACACAAAGGTAATTGCAGTGCATAACTGTGTCCGATGTCGACCACAGGCTTCTGGTGATAGGCAGAACAGATTTGTCGAACACCTTTTACCCGGCATTCAAGAGATATGGCATGATACCCGAAAATAGTGCATTGAAGGCAGAATCAATCGGTAAGTTATTTGCTGACGATCCGAACATTACCTTGCCGCGTCTTCCGAGGATACCACCAGAAATCCTGGTCATTCCGCAAGGAGCATCAGGATTGTTGTTTGTCGGCACCAGAGAACCGCAATTGATCAAGGGTAGATCAGTTAGAACGACTCTTCCTAAAATCCTTGAAAAACTCAATGGCAAGAGGACGATGGAGGATCTGGTGTTAGAGCTGCCTTTTCTTTCACGCGAGTCTCTTGTCAATGTAGTATCTCTTTTATACAGTTGTGGACTGCTTGAAGACGGCAATTCTCCGCCACCACCGACAAAATACCAGGATGTCGATGCGTTCGCCGGGCGTTTTGTCGACGTAACGCGACTTAATCGAAACCGAAGCGACGTATTGCAACGACTTCATAACACCCGATTGGCGATTTCTGGTAACGGGAACACCTCGCGCCTTCTTAAGAAATACCTTGATGGCTGCGGTATAGGATTTGTCCGTTGTCTTGATCAGTCAGATTTACAGCAGGAGAATGTTAATTTCATCGTAGGCATCGCATCGAATGAACAGGATGATCTTTCGCAAGTATTCGAGAAGGCGTGGAGCCGAGGTATAACTGGATACCACGTTCGTATGGCAGAAGAGATCATCCAGTTCGGACCGTTGTTTATTCCTGGCATTTCCAGTTGCTATGACTGTATGCGTCGTATACACGGGATTCCAATCGGAGATGGTGAACCGGAAGAACTGGCCTTTTACGTAAGTTTTGCAGCTATGATGGTTTTACAAACAATTACCCGTCTTGCAACGATTCATACGTACAATGGACTCCACGAATACAGAAAGACAAAACACGGATTGAAAAGTGAACTGCGTCGTACCGCCAGATTACCCGGTTGCGAAAATTGTGGAATAAAAAACGGGCGTTCATTGGATCTGAACGATCCCGCCCTTACGGCCTGGTTGTTTCACTCATCAATATCCCTGCCTCCTCGTTTTCTGTTGAACTGTCGCAAACATCAGAACCATTACAAGATCACGAATATTGCTTTAACCCGAAATCGAGACGAACCGTACTACGGATTACCGACCTTCCCGTTACCGCCTGCTAGAATCTCGCGAGATTCTTCAAGTCGGCAAGAAAACTCCAATAATCGATTGGTCGACATAGAGGACTTGGCAACGATGTTGTGGGCCGCGTCCGGATATCAGGAAGACGTTCCTGGATCGCACCGTCGAATTGCGCCAACAGGTGGCGGTCTTGAATCGCCGGAGCTTTTCGCAATCGTAGTAAGTTTGGAGAACCTTCACACCGGCATCTACCATTACAATGGATTGAACCACTCGCTTGAAAAAACGAACGATGTGTTTTCTGAAAGCCTCTTGAAATGTGCATTGGGGATCACTTTAACCCAGTTGCCGGCCTGTATTGTCATTGGTATGGGCAATATTGGCCGGGTACATACTAAATACGGCAGTTTCTCGTATCGTATTATCGGTCAAGACGCTGGAATAGCCATATCCTATCTTTTCGATGTTTCCAGTTTACTGAACATTAAAGTTGAAGAATACAGGAACATGCAAGATGCCATGCTTGGTGAAATATGCGCTGTTCCGATTGGTGATAGGAAATATATCCCAACTTTCGCAATCGGACTGGGGGCTGAAAGACGTTCGTTTTCGGTTAACAGGAATTCCAGTAGCGATAGCCAGTTGCTGAGAATGGTCATTGATGCGTCCGGTCTTCCTCTAAATGAATACAGCGCTTCCCTCAACTCGTCCAAGCGACATCTGAAGATCCCATACGCCATTCCGGAAGCGCGGGACTATGAGGTTGCCGTGCTCCGACGACGTTCGATCCGGTCTTATAAAGATCAGGGAATCCCACTACCGACAATGAAACAAATATGTGCTCAGGGCGTAGACATCGTACGTCAAAGAATAGACGCAGGCGGTCCTGAGCACATGATCGGTATTTGGGTGGCTATATCGAAGCCAGCCGATGGTTTAACTCATGGCTTCTATACGTTTCAACCGGAAGATTGCGAATTGGTTCTGCGTCGCGAGGGCTGTATAGAGGAGGAGTTGCGGCAATGCTTCATTCAAGAAAGTTCAGGTGCGTCTCCCGCGGCTATTTTTATAACCGGTAATTTCGAACAGGCATTGAAAGATCGCGGTATGAGAGGATACCGAGAACTTCTTTCCCAAGGAGGCGTGGCAACCGGTCGGATATTGGTTTCAATCACGGATCTTGGCTTGGCCGCGTGCCCGATGGGCGGATTTATAGAAGAGGGATTTCGCAGGTTTGTTGGTAACGATGGATACCATGAAGGTGTGATTATGGCGATTACATTAGGATATTCCGATGGAGCCTGACATGTACGAATCCGAACCCGGGAATACATCCACGCCACACTTGAAACAATGTATTCGTTTGCGACCCGAAGTGACTTGTAACCGCCGGACACCTGGAAATACGATACTGATCCCACCAGAGGGGACGGCACCAACGAGGATAAGCCGAATAGGTGAAGAGATACTGCCTTTGCTGTTCAGGGGTACCAGCAAAGACCAGCTTGAAAACCTGCTAAATGAACGATATCCCGCCAATAACGATATTTCTTCAAAGTTGGTACAGTTCATATCTCAACTTGAGCGCAACGGATTGCTTGAATCCAGTTGTTCCCAGGTTAAGACGTCCGGTACCCAAGCCTTGAGGATTGAAATACGCAACCCGGATCCACTGGCTCATAAAACAGCTGACTGGCTCAACAAAGTGCCGGGTTGGTTACATTGGTTGTCATTTACCGGGTCATTACTGTTGGGATTCTGTGGATTGGGGCAGGTCTTACCTGGTAAGAAAGAGGCAGTCTTCCTGGACGTGTTCTATCAATTCGATCTACTCGGCTTTACTGTTTTTCTACTGATTATCATTCCTCTACACGAGTTTGCTCATGCCGTTGCCTGCCGACTCGCCAAAGCGTCGGTTTCCGGAGCGGGTATCATTTTTCATCATCGATTAATTCCAGGGCCTTACGTGGATACCACTCAAGGGTATAGGGTGATGGGTCGTTGGAAAAGGTTCAAGATCCCTGCTGCCGGTCCATTTGTTGATTTTATGACAAGTAGCGTGGCGGCCTGGGTGATCATATGGACGGGCCAGGAAGGACCGTTTACGCAGACGGCCTATTTTGTTATGTGCATCAGTTTGCTTTTTTTATGTCTCGACATGAATCCATTCAACCCCAGCGATGGCAGTCACATGTTTGAAACGTTGCTGAACGATGAGTTGGTTCGCGAAGTGGCATTATCCAGACGTAGATCGAGTTTTTGCAGGCCTTCGGTGATCTTGATATATCGCGGTATATGTGCGGTATACATAGGGCTTACTGTCGTGGTAGTCAGTCGGATAGCCTATATAATACCGTGACGAAACCCAGCCATCTCTTTCGACAGTACGGGCATTGCGACATGTGAAGCCTCGGACTACAGTGTGATTCGCTACAATGAACCAACCCAGATTAGTATCCTCGATACCAGTTACGCCCAATGTTGAATTGGCGCCGTTTGCTCTTCTAAGAGTGGCTGCCATAGGATATCGGTATCTGGCAGACATGACCCCGCCGACTTTAACCGTCCTGGTGAACGAAATACTTGATGTCCGTCAGAAAATCGGACAAATGCGACCCTATCTGGAACAGGCGCTCTATTCATTGATTCCTCAATTTGATGATCGAATTGTTCGTCGAACGGCCATAACACTTCGGAGAGACATTCATTCAGGACGAAAGCCGCGCATTTCGCATGACAAGATAGACCGTTTCGTAGATTCCCTGTCAGATGAGAATCTGAAGAAAACTCTTCGTTCTTGGATAGTTGCACAGGATGTAGTTCATACTCAGTTAAATGATTCAGACGAAGTCTACTTTCAATCGATCCAATCACACCTGCGCCCCAGGTTACTCGGCATTCTGCAAAATCCCGGATTCAGCAGAGCCCTGGCTGTCGCCAGCCCGGATCTGCTCTCGGCTCTTATGCGGCACGGCAAGAAAAACGTTCGACGGAATAAAACATCGAAAGAAGAGCATTCTCTTTTTAGGTATCTAATTCGAGCATCGGCCAAGACAAGTCCGTTCAGTACCTTCATGCACGTTATACCTCTCGCCATGGCGGATACCTGGTCCAAGGCTGAAATGGAACATCTGGAACCGGTCCGCCACTGTTTGCTCAATCGTGGTGTCTTAACGCGTTTGTACAAAACGGCGATACGTCAGGGTAGTACGTCCATTGCCGATTTACATCTCAACAGCACCATTCGCGATCTGGGAGAGGGAAGCGTCTCCGCGATAACGGGAGAGTATGTCAGTTTATACAACCGTCCCTGGCATCACCAACGCGCTACGCGTTACCGATTCAATCCGTTACTGATCAAACGGATTCTTCAGCATTCAGGAACACATACTTGGGATCAATGGCTGTCGTATATCATCGACTCAGGGTTTACGAATGAACAGGCACGTAGGTTTCTAACTAATCTTATCGATAGAGAACTGTTATGGGTAGAAGAGTGGACCGACGGATACGATTATCAGCCGACTAACAGTCTGTTGAAAAGGCTTGAAAAAGCAACCACTCCATCGAAGGCAGAATCTTTGAGCGTGGCCGTAAAGGAGATGCATAAAGCAACAGTTGAGTTTACCGGCGCGGACGGGTTGCGTCGTATTGATTTGATAAAGCGAATCCGGACGTTGGAAAATGAAGCTAGCATTTCTTACGGAAAACAGTCCACGGATCCATTTCAAGATGTGATTTTCGAAGATAGCTGGATGTGTGGTGCGCGAGGTTCAATCGGTGGCGCATTACCTCGCATAATTGGTGAAGTCGGTTCATTTCTGTTGACGCAGATTGCATTAAAGCCGGAATACAACCGACTGAGAGAAGCCTTTGTAAGACGATATGGAGTAGGTGGGTGTTGTACGGAGGTTGTGGATTTCCTTATGGCTGTTGGGCACAAACTGGCTCCAGTACCCGAATTTGGTACCACGTGGAATACTGCTACGTTCGATGAAGAACCAATTCCGGCTTCGTCGGGGATGAAAACCGGATTGACCGCATATCTTCACGTTGTAGCAGCGGACGCTAAGGCGGCAGCGGCAGGGGACGCAATGGTCATGGTTAATAGCGTTTATGAGCGTCTGGCCTGGCAATCGGCCCGATTCGCCTATGGAGATCATAAGGATATTCGACTATTCCGCCGAAAGGTGAAGAGATGGCTGGAGTATGCCTATGCGCCATTTGAACCCGTCGACCTGATGCTGTGTGGACATTGCAACAATCTGCAAGCGCACTATCCGCTGACCGATCGGGTATTCGTCTGGCCCGGTGAGCCGATTCTCAAGAGCAGACCGGGACGTATTCTGTCGAATCATGTCAGGATGTGTCATAATACCCGAACGAACATGCTGGAATTGAAGGATGTTGATGAAAAACCGTTTACGCTGATCTATCTTGGCGCGGCGACCCCCACGCCCACATGGGGTATTCTCTTTGCGCTTACTTTACTGGCCCAGCCGTTTTATGTTCGTCGTCCCAATTCTATTCCGGATTTAAGTTCAACTGATGATCTGATATTTCAACCCCGACGATGCGAAGGCAATCTGGTGCTCGTCCGAGCGACATGGTGGTTGCGTGGTCAGAAGATCCGTGATTCATGGTTCGCCAAAACCGGCATTCAACGGCTCGTAGACGTTGCTGAATTCTGCAACGCTCATCAATTGCCTACGGTATTCTTCGTTCGTGCATACAAAAACACATTCGGATTTGGTCAAACCACCGACGTGCTGACCGTATACAAACCACTGTGGGTCGATATCCGAAATCCCTATTGTCTTGAATTGTTGGAACAGATCATAACCAGGACGGAATGGGTCATGATTACCGAGGCTTTGCCAGATGAAAACCATATCTGGACCCGTATCGACAAACAGGAACATGTTTCCGAATTACAAGTCGAGATGATGATAACTATTCCCGACTGAATATAAACCTTGATGGATACACATATGCTACAAGACAGACTTCAGTCTCTTCGTCTTGAAACCATTGAGACTGAGGTGGAATACCTGACCCGAAACATCCAAAACCTCCGTATTTCCAGAACCCGGGAAGGGTTGTCGTTAGGAGAATACAAACTTGATCTCGAAGGCGTCTACCTTGCAGAGGATACCATCGGGTACATCAGACGAGAGTACGTCCTCGAGCCCGAGGTATTACTCATCCGCTTATTATACAGGAACGAGATAGTGATCAAATTGGAATCAGTGGCGATAACGATAGATAACACAGGAGATGT
The DNA here is from genome assembly GCA_965225915.1 of bacterium. Classification (GTDB taxonomy): domain Bacteria; phylum JAAXHH01; class JAAXHH01; order JAAXHH01; family JAAXHH01; genus JAAXHH01. Next base: position 1,594,615 of record OZ245326.1, on the reverse strand, counting down.
AATGAGAGCGTTGGCAGGGATAGCCCTCGATAGAACAGTGAATGGACAATCTACCTTCTACCAGCGGATGTTGAAAGTCAGATCCTTGCAAATGACAGGTGTCTATACACCATATAAACCAGGACTCGGACTATCAGCGGAAGATTGCCGGGATATTTTCATCACAAAAGCCTGCCAGGAACGTTTGAATGAGATTCGGGGAGGCTCTTCATCAGTTCGATTTTTTCGTAATTTTTTTGAGCGCACGACCGGAAGGTTACGAACGGATTATGAATTGACTCGGTTGTTTCAAAATGGCCACACTTAAAAGTTCTAAAGCTTGTAGAGGCTTGAAGTCGATCATGAGCGCCTTTTTAAAAAACGCAGCGATCGAAAGACAGTATTGTGTTGAGCAAAACAGAGATAATCTGATCGCAAAAAGAAGGTTCTTAAAACCGCACATGGAAAGCCTGGATGATATGAAGCAAGTACTGAATATCGCCGACAGCAAAGTCCTTACGATAGGCGCCTATGGATACGGTTTTTTCTTTTTGATGGAAGGCGCGGAAGAAGTCTGGGCGATTGACCAATATGATTTACAGGTAAGCTGGAGCAGGTTTATTCGGTCAGCTTTACATTTGATGGATCATGATCATTTCGAATCGTTCATGATGGGGCGGTCGAAAGACATCGACGACGATATCAGTATGATTCTGCACAACTGGTCCGTTCATGATAAGAAAAACGCGTTATGGATGTTCATAGAGTTTCTGGAAGAAACACAAAGGGATGAATCTCTCATGATTTACTATCCATACATTCAGTCGCGGGAAACGTTTCTGTTCCTGAAATCCCGAATCACAGAAGGTAAACTATATCTGATTGAAAACGAGTTGTACCAGGTTGTCAATAGTCTTGCCGATGACAAGAGACGTTACGACGTTATTAACATGTCCAGCGCCCGGCGGTGGACTTTCATGGGACGACACTACGAATCATCCGAGCGTCAAGTCACCTATGATCGAAAGTTGTTCAGGGCGTTGGATCAGATTCTGAATACGAAGGGTACTATCTATGAGATCTCCACAGATGATCGTGACCTTGAAGGTAATTTCTCATCGCAGGTGAGCAATTTCCTTACCTGTACCCGCACAACTAAACTGCCTGGATTCAAGTTGGAAGAAAGGAAATCATCGATCTTCACGAAGAACAGGATTCGGATATTCGTAAGAAAAAAAGCGAGTTCCGTACCTGCTGAGCAACGAAAGGAGGCTCAGGCAACAAACTACGTTGATCCCAGGTTATCTTTTGTACAAAAAAACTGACATCCAATTGACAGGAGTCGGAAACACCAGGGAGGTACTGTATGTCAACATCCAAAGAGGGGTATGGTGTCGCCCCCGTAGATTCCGCCAGGTCTAGTCTTGCCGGACGGCTTATCCAGGTCTTCCTGTCTCCTACCGTTGCGTTTTCAAGCATTGGTGTCCCACGGTGGAGCGATTGGCTGGTGCCGGTTTTGCTGAGCGCTGTGGTGACTGTAACCTTTATCTATTTCACTCAGCCAATCATAACGGAGGCTCAAAATGCCGTGGTACGGATGCAATTAGAGAATAACCCAAATCTGTCGGTCGATCAACGCGAGCAGATTATGCAGAATATGGCTAGTTTCGAGAATACAGGTAAAACGATCAGTTTCATATCGGCACCCGTCGGTGTTTTAGCATTTGCGGTTCTTTCGGCGTTGGTGTGTTTTCTGGCGGCCAATGTCATCCTTGGCGCGAACGTGACATACCTCCAGATGTTGGTCGTGGCTGGTTATTCGTATCTGATAGGGATACCTGAGGCGATAGTTAAAATCCCCTTAATTTTGGCCAAAGAATCTATGATCGTCTATACTGGTCTAGGACTTTTCTTAACCGAGGAGATGGCGACCCAGACTTTCGCCGGACGACTGACCGCGGGCGTCGATCTGTTCGGAATCTGGCAAGTCTGCATCGCAGGCATTGGGATCGCCATTTTTGGGCGAATTTCACTCACTAAGTCGTTGGTGACGACGTTCATTCTGTGGGTGATCTGGTTGGCGGGTAAAGCTGCCTTTTCTAACCTTATATCCACGTTCAATCCGATCGGTTAAAGGACGGTACTCGGTATGGCGGAACAATGTGATCAGCAGGCACAGACCAGCCGGAAGCGTAACTATCGGGTTCTATTTACCGCACTGATCATAGGTTCGATCGGTGGCGCTGCCTACTTCAATCTGCGTCAGCAGAAACCGGTAGAGCGATTCGAGACTACGGTGGTACGGCGTGGTGAAATGGTGGAAAAACTGGCCGAGACGGGCAGCGTCCAGTTGGTACGGACGGTGGAGGTCAAATCCACCATATCTGGCAAGATCCGTAGTCTGCCGGTGGAGGTCGGCGATCTTGTCGAAAGGGGGCAAGTGCTGGCGGTGATTGAACTGGGCCCTACCCAGGCGTTGCAACTTTCGCAGCAACGGGCACAGGTTGATCGAGCCAGGCTCGAGTTCAAAGGAAAAGAGAAAGCCTTCGCTCGTAAGCAGCAGTTGTACAACAATGCCTTGGCAACATCCGAGGAATTTGAAGAAGCCTCGATCGAATGGACCAAAGCACAACACAATTTGAAATTTGCCGAGTTGGAGCAGGAAATCCTGGAAATTCAGGCAAACGTCGAACCGGGCATGCGTCAGGAACTGGATGCAGTACGGGTACTCGCGCCCATAGACGGGTTGGTGATAGAGCGGGATGTGGAAGTGGGAGAAGTAGTCGCTTCAGCTACTGCCTCGTACACTGGCGGGACGGAATTGTTCACGATTGGCGATCCGAGTCAGTTAATCATCAAAGCTGCCATCAGTGAAATCGATGCGGGCCGTGTACGAATCAGGCAGGCGGTCGATATCGTCGCAGACGCCTATCCGGATAAGGTGTACCGGGGTCGCGTGCGACGTATTGCACCTGTTGGCGTGCGTAAGCCGGGCAGCACGATTGTGACGTTCGACACCGATATCGAAGTGGTCGGCCAGACCTCAATACTGAGACAGGGCATGTCGTGCGACATTGACATTATCCTTTCACGCCATGATGATGCGCTTTATTTGCCGGTTGAGTCGGTACTGGAAGTGTTTGACGACGAGGAGGTAGATGGTATACCTGCCATGGGCCGGGGGCGTTATGTCGCCTTCGTCCGTAAATCAGCCAAAACACATTTGAACGAATCGCTTGCCGAGGCCAATCCGGACAGTGCTACCCCTCAGGCCAGGCCCGATACCACAGCCTTTCCACTCGAGTATTTTCTGGAAACAACGCTTGAGACCGGAATGGAAACCCCCACGCGAATAGAAATCCTTACTGGCCTGAAAAAAGGTGATCGGGTTGCTACGAATCCAACCGAAGTCAGTGACAGGTTGGAGCGGCAGATTAAAGTGACCTCGGATAAGGACATGTAAGAACTCCCATGATGTCCTTGCCAGGAACGCCATCAATCAGCCCTATACCAGCCCCATAGTTGTTGTTAACGAATGATAGAATCATGACAATTCTGGATTACACAGTTACCGGTGTTTCACAACTCTGGGCTCATAAACTTCGTTCTTTGCTGACATTGCTGGGCATGATCATTGGTGTGGGTGCAGTTATTGGCATCGTGTCCATTGGAGAGGGGTTGCAGCGTTTATTCGCTGATGAATTCAACTCAATTGGCGGTAGCAACCTTATCTGGGTCACGCCGCTTCAGGTGGTCAACAAAAACGGGCGTTGGGTTCCGGCAGCTGTCTATGAGCCACTGACCTGGACCGATGTCCGAACGGTCGAAGCCAGTTCGAAACATATCGAGATGGTTCTGCCCGTGGTGACGACCAACGTGGAGTTACGTTATCGCAAGTCTACTTACAACGGATCACTGGAAGGTACGATTTCGGGATATACACGTGCCTACCAGTGGTCTTTGAAAAAGGGGCGTTTCTTTACCGACCGTGATGTCGCCCATTGGCGCTCGGTCTGCGTCCTTGGTGAGAAAGCAGCCGAACATCTATTTGGCGAAACCGATCCCATCGGTAAAGAAGTCAAGCTGAACAATCACCGGTTCACTGTAATTGGAGAGATGGCCGCGAAAGAGTTTTTGGGAGTCAACTGGGGTGAACGTGTACTGGTACCCATCACAACCGCTCAAAAACGGTTTGTCGGTCATGTCGACCATGAAGAGATAAACACGCTGATCGTCATGACCGAAGATCCTAAAACAATACAGTCGGTTATCAGCGCTATTGAGCAGGTGATGGAAGAGCGGCACAACCCCGATGCCGAGTATGATATCGGCAGTGGTAAGGGCTTTCTGGAACAGATCGACAGAACGCTTACTGTGATGAAGATCGTGGTCGGTAGCATTGCAGGTATTTCTTTGCTTGTGGGAGGTATCGGCATAATGAACATGATGCTGGTCTCGGTGACGGAACGGACGCGTGAGATCGGCATCCGCAAGGCAGTTGGGGCTAAACCGCGGCATATTATCTGGCAGTTCACATTGGAAGCTATCACCCTCAGCGCGATTGGTGGTTTACTTGGAATTGTCTGCGCTTACGGCATAGGGTTTGGTGTCTCGTGGGTGATCGAGCTCTTTACAGATGCATCTTTCCCAAGTGTAGTGTCGGTTGGTGCTATGTTCGTGGCGTTGGCAATCTCCGTATCAATCGGATTGTTTTTTGGTATTTACCCGGCGATGAGAGCGTCTCGGCTGAATCTGGTAGATGCACTCAGGTTTGAATAACCCGTTGTTGTAACAAACGTTAATACAGGTGCGAGATGATTGCTATACAGAACATCCGACGTACCCACCTGATGGGCCAGGTTAATGAGGAGGCCCTGTGTGGAATAGACCTGCATATAAAGGCCGGTGAGTTTGGAGCCGTGATAGGACCGTCGAGTTCGGGTAAATCGACTCTTATGCACATCATCGGGTGTCTTGATACACCGACTGCCGGATCTTATGTGCTCGAAGGAGAAACGGTCCAGGTTCTTGATACCAACCACTAAAGCGGAGATTCGCAATCGTAAGATCGGGTTTGTGTTTCAAACGTTCAATCTGTTGCCGCATGCGACTGCTCAGGACAATGCCGCGTTACCCTCGATGTAAGCGGTTGTACTTCAACAGGAAGCGTTAATGCAGCCGCATTGAAGGGACACGGAATCAAGTTCGAGGTTACTATTTATGAAGTTCAGTCCGCAAAGTTAGGACCCTGCCTCCATCCTCTCAACCCGCTCCAACCTGCCCTGCAGGGTGGGATGGGTAGCCAACTTCGTGACAATTTTCCTTGGCGGTTTCAGGCTGTCGTTCAGTTGATACAGGCGGTGAAGGGCGTACTTGTATCGCTTTATGCCAACCCATCGGGCCGCGGTCGCGTCCGCCTGGTATTCGTGGCGTCTCGACAGGGGGAACAGGACCAGGAGCATCAACTGGTAGATATTGGCCGCGATGAGGCCGCCGGCCACCCAGATTCTCAGGGATTCATCTAGGGATTCGATGTAGGCGTTAATGTCGATCGCGTACAGGACTGCCTGTGCAATGCAAAGCCACAGGACGACGGCTAGAAACATTTTGGGCAGGTGATTGTGTTTTGCATGAGCCAGTTTGTGGGCGAAAACGGCCATGATCTCTTCTTCATTCATGCGCTCCAGGAGTTTGTCGGTGAAGAAGATGTATTGGGCGTTGCGGAACATGCCGGATATGACCGCGTTTGCCGTCCTGCCTCCTATGGCGTAGATCTTTTCCGCCCTGAAGTCCAATCCGCTCACTAACCGCAGGCGCTTCAGGGTGCGTTCTATCCTTTCGTCCTTCAATTCGTAGCCGCGATAGATGAGCCGAATCAGGTAGGGATGGCTGAAGTACGCGCAGGCAATCCCGATGACGGCGGATATGATGACAAGGATCACGATGGTAACTGATCGCTTCCCCAGTAGCTCGGGAGCTATCCCATCTACTGTATCGTGTAACAGGAACAGGACGCAGGTGAGTACAACGGCCGCGATCACCATGCCGGATGTGATCAGTCCCATGATCAGGCCGAATTCGACCAGCTTCTCGCGCCAAGTCAACCGGATCGTGTCGTCGCCGGCCGGGGTACTGCCGCCCAAAGCAGGTCCCTTCTGGTTGGTAGCATCGTTCATTTTCAGTTCCCGTTTTACCGGTCAGGCTGAGTACGTCGGGATGAAACCGTGTGTGATCGTACAGGTATGTCATAAAACCGGATGATCATCTGGCCGCGCTATCCCCCAAACCCTCTGACTGTGCATCGCATCAGGCCGCTCTTGCTTGCACATTCACGGGGCCCACTGTGATAATCGACTGTGAATGTACACGTGTGCATAAACAGGTAAAAGAATTCGGGCCATCATCTACGGCGGCCCGATCGTCCAGGCGAACAGGTTTTTTGCGTCAATCTGGTTATACAGAAAGGGGTTATGTCTGCAATCTAACCGACTGAATGTATTTCGTCAAATCAAACACACACCAAACAAAGATCCAGCCCGTTCCCCTCCCAGAAACCGATTGAATGATCCGCGTATTTCCTTTACCTTCACGCGTTACATTGTCCCCAGGTATCACCGAACAACTATCCTATTCCACATCACTGTAGTCGCTGGATTCTGGATCAACCCATGTTTGCTGGATGATCCGTCCGTTATGAGGTATCTCGTGGCCGATTTCACAATGAAGCGATTCCTCATTTTTGCCCTGTTCGGGCTGTCCGTCATGGTAGGGGTTATCTCGCTTCCGTCCCCCGCATTCGGCCAGGCTGTTCCCGCGCTGAGCGAAATACGCCGGCAGGCCGAGATGGGCATAGTCAATGCCCAGGTCCTTCTCGGGGACATGTACTCAAGAGGGAACGGCGTGACGAGGAACGATGAAGAGGCGTTGCGGTGGTACCGTATGGCGGCGGATCAGGGTCACGCGGGGGCACAGAACAACCTGGGCTGGCTGTACGATGAGGGCCGCGGCGTACCGGCTGATGACATGGAAGCGGCGCGCTGGTATCGTAAGGCGGCGGAGCAGGGCCACGCGAGCGCGCAGAATAACATCGGCGTCATGTACAGCCGTGGTCTCGGGGTGCCGGAAGACGCTTCGGAGGCGGTACGCTGGTACCGTATGGCCGCCGCCCAAGGTTACCTCGCCGGCCAGTACAACCTGGCTGTGATGTACGACCGGGGCCTGGGCGTATTTGAAGACCTGGCGGAAGCGATTCGCTGGTATCGAATGGCTGCGGACCAGGGTCACGCGGGCGCGCAGAATAGCCTTGGCATCATGTATGACCAGGGCCGGGGGGTACGGGCGGATGCCGCTGAAGCCCTGCGCTGGTATCAGTCAGCCGCGGACCAGGATCATATCGAAGCCAGTTACAACCTGGGAATCCTGTATTCCCGGGGTCTGGGCGTGCAGAAGAACGTACCGGAAGCGATACGATGGTTCCGTAAGGCGGCGGACCTCGGCCATGTGGAATCCCAGAACAACCTGGGTGTGCTGTACGACAGGGGACGGGACGTGCCGGAAAACACGACTGAAGCGTTGCGGTGGTATCTGATGGCCGCCGACCAGGGTCACGTGGGCGCGCAGAACAACCTGGGCATGATGTACGACGAGGGCCGCGGCGTATCGGAAGATGACAGGGCGGCCGTAAACTGGTATCGCACGGCTGCCGACCAGGGTTTTCCAAGCGCCCAATACAACCTGGGCGTGATGTACTCCCGCGGCCTGGGTGTACCCCAAAGCGCCAGGGAAGCCGCACGGTGGTACCTCAAGGCGGCGGTCCGGGGCCACTCGGGCGCGCAGTACAACCTGGGCCTCATGTATGACACGGGCCGCGGCGTATCGGCGAACATAGAGGAAGCGGTCGGTTGGTATCAACAGGCCGCCAGGCAGGGTCACGCGGCAGCCCAGAACAACCTGGGCATGCTCTACGACGATGGCCGCGGCGTGCCGGAAAACGACACGGAAGCCGTACGCCTGTACCGATTGGCCGCCGAACAGGGTTATACAAGCGCCCAGTACAACCTGGGCGTCATGTACGCCCAGGGAATAGGCGTACTCAGGAACGCTGAAGAGGCTGTCCGCTGGTATCGAAAGGTCGCCCAGAAGGGCCTCGCACAGGCCCAGTACAATCTGGGCGTCCGGTACGCCCAGGGGAAAGGCGCTCCCATGGACTTCATCGCCGGCTATGCCTGGATGGACCTTGCCGCCGGCCAAGGCCTGGAGAGCGCGATCGAGTACAGGGAAGTCCTGGAAGCGCGCATGACGCCCAGGGAACTGGTGGAGGGGAGGAAGTTGAGCGTGGAATTGTACGGGAGAGTTGAGTGGGGACGGTAAGGGTAAGGGGTTCTGTACCAAACGGTGCATAATATCTGTACACCATTGGGCATTAAGTTAAAAACAAATGTGAGGCGTCCGTATTCATGAACAACTGGAATTTCGATATGGAAAGGGAATCAGTATCACTGGGCGATTTCAGACCGGGTGACTATGGAAGTGCTACATTCAAAGGAATGCAAGAGTTGTTGGGGTCGACTGATAGGTAGAGTGGATGACAATAACGAAGAACAGGAATGCAAGTGTATAGTCTGTGGAATGGGGTCGACTGATAGGTAGAGTGGATGACAATAACGAAGTAACAGGAATAAAGTGTATAGTCTGTGGAATTAAACTGGAGAACAATGAAGCTCAATGTGAATACAATAGGATGCAAGATGAGGGGTTAAGGAATCTAATGAACATGGGTTGGGGTCATCCGGCTAAATACGGGACTAGGTTATTCGTGGAGAAGGTATTCCCTCGACTAGGTAAATTCACGAATCAGGAGTTAGATCAGCATGTTAAGGGGAAATCCGAACTGGGGAGGAAATGTAACTTTTTGACTCGGTCTGATTTCCCGATAGGATCACCTGCCTACCTGTTTATGCAGGCAAGCTTACTAGTAGCTGGAATTGAAGAAATCTCTAAACCAGGCGAACGACATATCGCCGCCTTCATACCGGACGAATCAATGGAAAAAAAGAAATATGATCCAAGGTACCGTGAACACAGATTAAAACGAAACATGGGTACAACAATGACCGAAGCGATGATGTCGGCATTTGCGTGTGAGTTGTCAATTAAAGCGATATGTCTTACTCGCAAGGATGAAGCCCCCAAAACTCACGACTTGGTCAAACTGTATGACTTCATGCCTGAAAACAGTAAAAGAAGAATAACCGCAGACTATCCAAATGCTCGATCAGTACTAGAACGCAATAGACAGAAATTTGGAAATTGGAGATACTTTGAGACTAGAATCGGTAAGAAGGCGATGTTAACTATGATTGACTCGGAGCGGATTCGGGAGCTTGGCAAAGTTCCTAGGGTGCTTCTCGATGAATGTGAGATTGTAGGACTACACTATTCAATGTCAGGCAATGTGAAGGAAAAATTGGGGAAAAATGATCAAAAGGGGGCTTACGATTCAAAACTCGAGGTTAATATTGTGGGTAAAGAAAGCCCGCCCCGGAACGATGGTGATTGACAGGTAAACTTATGCGCTTCGGGGTGAATGTCTTAGATCTGAATGGTCGTAGTGTTATTACGTAATTAACGAATAGAGCGGGGAATCCACATTGCCCATATCAGTGAATTGCATGTAGGCCTATACAGTTTAATCACAAGTCATTTCACCGATCATCTCGGCTACGAGAAGCATGCCCCCGATCGAGGTTCTCCATGTACGCAAGGGGCATGAATATTGTGGTCTCGTAAAGAAAGCCGCGCCCCGGAACGATGGTCTCCTGGAAGGACCGTAAGCAGGTGGCCAAGGATCTCCGATTGACAGCAGTAAACTTATGCGCTTCGGGGTGAATGTCTTAGATCTGAATGGTCGTAGTGTTATTACGTAATTAACGAATAGAGCGGGGATCATCCACATTGCCCATATCAGTGAATTGCATGTAGGCCTATACAGTTTAATCACAAGTCAGTCATCTACAGTGAATAAGTAAACTCCAAGGGAAGACTCATTAAGTGTTCTATAGGATACCTTGAACGCTGGAGCCATACCGCCCCGGTCCGTCGAGATGGTCAAAACTTCACATCAGCCATTGGGAGATAATTGGCGAATCCTTGCACAGGGTATTTACCCGTTGTCGCGGACATCGCGGCATGGGTTATGGTTAAACGGCCTTTCGAGACCGGCGCTCGCATTATCGTCACGGGCATACAGGTAGATGTCCTTGATATATCACCAACATACACCCCCCTTCCTGGGATGCCAGTAAGACCGCAGCACTCTATGTTAATATCCGCGATTGGCTATTCCACCTCCATATGATCGTGGAACGCCTCGTACCATCCAGCAAAAGGTTCCTGCAGGATCGGGTCTTCCGCTAGTGGATGCCACGCCATCGTAAACAGGTGGTTATCGGCATTGACCTCCTACTCGCGCTGTTGGATCTCACCCGTATATGCGAGGTGAAAGTGCTGCCGCTCGACCATGGTGGTATGCGCGTCCTGCAGGACCTAGTCGGTCACACGAATCCACGTCTTTTCAAGTCCAAGCCCCGCTTGTTCCATGTAGTCGTTAGAATACGGTGGAAGCTGTCCGCTGGTATCGAGAAGTAGCCCTGAAGGGCCTCGCGCAGGTCCAATACAACATGGGCGTGCAGTATGCCCAGGGACTAGGCGTTCCCATGGACTTCATCGTCGGCTTTGCCTGGTAAGATCTGGCTGCCGCCCAGGCCCTGAACAGCGCGATCGAATACAGAGAAATATTGGGCGTGCGCATGACCCCTAGGGAACTTGTGGAGGCGTAGAAGCTGAGCGTGGAGCTTGGTCGGAGGGTACCAATAGAGGGACGTTGAAGATTGGTTCGTAATATTATTTTAGCCGTTCAACACGAACAGCTTCATCGGTTCCTTCAACGATCATTTTGTAGAATCCACTAGATTTATAAATGAGGACGTCCGGCATGTATTCGTAACAATATTCATAGTGGTATTCAGATTGTTTCCATATTTGACCGTTCATAAGTACTACAACAGTGTCACCATCCCAACCATCAAATTCGCCATCAATTCGGCTTTCTATTACATCGGCTCCTTTCGACTGTTTCTTACCTTCTTCAATACCTATTCTATACACGATTTCAAAATACATTAGCACCTTTTGTCGTTCTTCCGAAGTAAGTTTCTGCAGACCCAATTCAGCTTGGACTTCCTCAGAAAGGAATCTGCTCAATGTTCTGTTTTCTTGCGCATCTACGAAATTGGAAACTAACGATGTGATCAATAAAGCTAAAACCAACACGAGAGATTTCATTTTAGTTCCTCCCAATGAAAAAGCGAAAGCATGTCTGATTTTAAAAGTCGTAAGGCTAAGTAAACGTTATTGAATGGATCTGTTGCTTCTATCCAGTCAGTACTAATCAACCCCAAGGTACGGTTTCAACCTCTCCAACCCAATCTCTCGTAATTCTATTACTGTACATACCGTTGTATCCGGACAGCTTCAGCAACATCAACTCAACGTACCAAAGGCTAAGCATTTTGGCGTCGAATAGAAGCCTAGTAGGTATTCCGTCGTGGTTCGTTTGGCAGTGGACCATATCATTTCGTATTTCCGTTAATGCGTGTGGTCCATGTTCAAATTTTTGTTTGTTAGCGAAATCGTACATGAATTGCAGATCGTTTGGTACTTCGACAGATACAGGTAGTTTATCTAACGCACTCCTGATAAACTCACCCGTTTTTTCGTGATTCTTTTTGTTTTTTTTGAGAATCACACAGGAAAGAAGTTCAAGCGCAGTTTGAGCGAGCACAAGATCAGGTTCTAAAAACCCAATTCCTCTATTTGCCAGTAAGTACCAATGTAATCCTAGCTCGATTCTGTTTCCGATAGGGACCTTACTCATGCATTTATAAAATCCCGGAAAAACCACCGCAAGAATAGGACCTTGTACTACGTCGAACCAGGACTGAGTGTCATTCCATGGATCGACTTTGGGACATCCTAATTCCCGCCAGATTGTTTCACCGCTTCCGTTCCTACCGACAATATCAGTTAGTCCACAAAACCTACCTCTGGCAAAAGATAGGAAAAGCCGCAATTTATGTAGAAGATCCCTCACTGTATGGATAGAAAAAGTACTGTTATCGCTCCTCGAAACATTGCAGGTGTGTGTAACGACATTGCCGTCGCTTTTTCGGATATCCTCTAATATCTCATTGAGCTTGGGAACAGTGGTTACCTTGATCGCCCATTTTTCAACATTTAAATGGATTGTAGGAACTGTACTCGAAAACGATTTGCCGTTTTGAACGTGTTTGAGAGTGTCGTACTCACTGCTTATAAAATTGGAAAAGTTAACCACCCGTACGGCTACTGAATTGAGCGGTTCTTTGGTCTTCATTAAAGTCCAGCACCCTCCTTGAGGAATGAATACCGACTTACTGTTGGAATCGGAGTCTATGGTTCGTGAAGTGTTTGAAACACACTTCGCTTGAATCTCGTTCCCGTTATCCAACTTAAAGTCGTAGGATTTACCTGGTTCAATCGGTAATTCATTCGGAAGATCATTCAGTTCTATAACTGTTCTCGGTTTAGGCATTAAACTTGAGAACAGAATCCCTTGAGTTGTAATGAATCGATCATTGACCGTGAGGGAGATCTGAATCTTCTCAACTATAGGACTTTCTTGTGATTCGTACATGCAGTTCACATTCCAGATGGTATTTAGGTGTAATAAGATGAAATCACTAGGTATAACCCTTCCTGTTGTATCACTGGATATAATCAGACCAATTCTGCCTACATGGTTTTCTTACCCTTCGGGTCGTCTCTTAAGTGAGTAGATGCCCAGTAACGCAGTCCAGCGATAGGATGACGGGTTGGATTTCTAAATTGATAATTGGTTCTAAGCTACATGGCAACCAGAACAACACCAGGAGCCCAAATGGCGATCATCGAGGACGTGAATGAACTGCTGAGCCGGATCAACGATACGGATCTTCATGCCCGCATGGTCATGGGCACGGAAACGAAGTCCATCAAGTTCGAGTGCGAACCGGAAATCGAGATCAACTGGGCGGTGGCAAACGATTGGGACGGCATACCCGAAGAAATCGGGTTCTGGATCATTTTTACGAAGGACTGGGTGTTTGACGACACACAGAAGTTCTACGACGTGCTATACAACACGGTTCGGGGAAATCTGAACATTCGGAGGTGGATAAAGTTGGAGCCCATTTATAGCAACGAGCACCTCTTGGAGGGCAAATTCTACATCGTGGCGATCATCGCGGACGTGCTGTTGAGTGATGAAGTGCGGCGTCAGTTTGTTGAAAAACGGCAGTGAACTTCTACTGTCGCTGGCAGCCTGCGAGTCCTCCGCCGATCCGCCCCGGGCTGCTTCCGACTGCGTGATCTGCCACCCGATCCAGGTGGAGCAGTTCAGCGCGGGCAGGCACGCCCTGGCCTGGGCGAGCATGAACGCCATGCCGACGACGCACTTTCTGCCCATGGCCCTGACGGAGGGCATGAAGGGTTACGGCGGCTGTCACCGCATCGGCTCAAAAACGAAGACGATCAAGGCGGAGGGCGGCATGTTCGGCCTGTCGTCCTGCGATGTGTGCCACACCGCCCCCTTTTCTCCGTCAAGGAGGCGAGAGAGCCGCAGGCCTGCCAGACCTGCCACATGGGGATCGACCACCCCCAGTGGGAGATGTACTCCTCATCGAAGCACGGGGTCAGGCACCTGCTGAAGCAGAACGGCACGCTGCTCGAGCACGCCCAGGCGCCCACGTGTCGGACGTGTCACATGCCTCAGGGTGATCATGGCGTACGGACAGCCTGATCGAAATCTGCGAGCAGTGCTATTCGGGCAATTTCGTGCGCGGGGAGCTGGCGAAGAGCGATGATATGATCCGCGAGACGGACCGCCTGCTGGCCGAGGCCATTCGGATCCCCGCGGACCACGCCTGCTACGCCTGCCATTCCGACTACACGATGTTCGCGGACGTGGACGACAAGATCCGGACCATCGGCCTTATCTGCGTGAGCTCCTAGACAGTTCCAGATCATGCGTGACGTGTCACAACCTGGTGCATGAGGTGGACAAGCTGGATCGGTTTGGACAATGGGAACCGGTGGTCCGTCGTCAGCGGATCCGGTTTGCGTGGTAATTGGTATTAATCCATTCAGGATGCGTGAAGCTTGTCTCGACCCGCTACATGGAGAACGTCATACCGACACCAACCCGCACACCGCTCAGCTTTCAGATGTTGTGTTGTATCTTCGTTCTGTCCGGTCCACCCGTCACGATGTAGAATGCGGTCAATTCGCCGCAGCCCTATTCCTCGCAGAACTTGACGCCCCATTTTGTCTCTATACCGTCCAACCACGCCTGGAAGGCCGCATGGGATGGGACGCATAGTTGCGTTTCTTCCAGGGTCAGGATTCGTAAGTTGGTAATGGCAGTTAGACGAACGGGTATCGGACCGGACAGGTTTTCATTGTAACTCAGGTACAACTCATCCAGTTTTACAAGTAGTCCGATTTCGGACGGCAATGCACCGGATAGCTGATTGCCAGAAAGCCCCAGGTCCTGAAGATTACTCAAATCACCGATTTGACGCGGTATTTCCCCGGTTAACTGGTTACCGCCTAAATCCAGATTTCTAAGAATGTGCAGGTTACCGATTCGAGGAGGAATTTCTCCCGTAAACTGGTTGGAGGAAAGCCAAAGGACTTGCAGATTGATCAAGTTGCCGATTTGAGGAGGAATTTCTCCCGTCAACTGATTTGAGAATAACACCAGACCACGAAGATTGACGAGTTGATCGATATTAGACGGGATCTCACCAGTTAGTTCATTACTACCCAAATGCAGGTTCTGAAGCGAATGCAACTGAAGTAACTCAGGGGGTATTTCGCCTGTAAGTTCGTTTCCGAAAAAGCTCAAATACGACAGGTTGCTCAATTGTCCAATTTCAGGCGGGATGGAACCAGTCAATCGGTTTACAGGCAGGTGGAGTGATCTAAGCTCTTGTAGCTGTCCGATTTCCGGTGGAATGGTGCCCGTCAGGTTGTTTTGATGCAGACTCAGCCCCGACACGTACAAGTTGTTGTCCGTGGCCACCCCGTACCATTCCTCAATCACCTCGTCACTCAGCCAGTTGGTGTTGTTGGTCCAGTTCGGACCATCTGTTGCGTTGTAGAACGCGATGAGCGCGTCCCTGTCCGGTGGCTTGGACGGGGGAACCGTACCCTCTACGAAAACGGATATCGTCGCATACGCGGATATACCGCTCACGGAGGCCTTGATCCCCGTGATTCCGTTGGATACCGCGATTACAAGGCCGCTGTCATTCACCGTGGCGACGAGCGGGTGGCTACTCGACCAGAACACCGATGCGCCCGGGATGGGCACACCTTCGCCATCGAAGACAAAAGCATGCAGCTGCAAGCTCTGGCCCACCGAGGTCAGTGTGGCTTCAGACACGTCGAGCTCGATTCTGGCCGCCAGACGCGGAATCATGACATGCACGGAACGAGATGTCATGAAGCCGCTCGAAGTCGCCGTAATCTGTGTTATTCCGTCCGATACCGCCGTCACCAGACCGTTGGCGTCTACAGTGGCTACTCCCGGCTCACTGCTCGACCAAACAACCACCGCACCCGGGATGGCCGAGCCTCCGGTGTCGTACAACACTGCATTAAACTGAGCGCTCTGTCCGACTGACCACAGAATCGCCCCGGACGGTGTGACCTCAACGCTGCCGGCCTCCTGCACCACGGTAACCGTCGCCGTCGCCGTGGCGTAGCCCGATGTGACCGTGATCTGCGTCGTGCCCATCGACACCGCCGTCACAAGACCGCTATTGCCTACCGTGGCGATCTTCTCATTGCTGCTTCTGAAGAATATCGTCGCGTCCGCGATCACCCTGCTGTCCTGGTCCAGCACTGTGGCGTTGATCAGCACGCGCTGACCGATGGAGGTGAGCACAATCGAATACGACGACAGGGTGATAGAGGCAGGCTCCTGTATCGCCGGCTCCGAGGGACTTTTGATACAGCTGGTCAGCATCACCAGCATTACCAGGGACAGCATAGGAAAACAGCGAAGAAAGCGGAACCGAGGGGATATCAATATCAAATTATGGTCCTGTGGGATGCATTAACGCGGAGTTGCGTGGAGCTATTGTCCAGATGGTGCAGGATGAAACTGGATAAGATGAAACCTGTTTATCGCAATGTACAGCATATTGACGCAAATTGGGATTCCGGGCTATACCAGATCATATCGATTCAAACGTTGGAATCTAGAGGCGGGAGAGTGAGTCGGATGGCGCGCGTCGAGGTGGATAGACCGTTAGCCGCAGAAAGGTTTTGCCCGTAAAAGATACCTTATAAACGTCGTACAGGATACTTTAAATGCTGGGAGTGTCGGTGCTAGCCGATTCAAGGCCCCCAGTCATATACTTCCGGAACGCCTCGTACCATCTGTCAAAGGGTTCCTGCAGATTCGGGTCTTCCTTTAGTGGATGCCACGCCAGCGTAAACAGGTGGTGATCGACATTGACTTCCCACTCGTGCTGCTTGCACGTACCCGTGTATGCCAGGTGAAAGTGCCGTCGCTCGACCGTGGTGGTGAGGGCGTCCTGCCGGATCCAGCCGGTCACGCGAAAAGACGTCTTTTTGAATCCAAGCGCCTCCGGTTCCGTGTAATCGATTTGAACGAACCCGTCCCTGGTCTGGCAGGTGTCGAGGATAACCCCTCTCGGCATGGAAACCCAATCAAAACTCTGGGGGTCCGGGCGTGCGTATACGGTGCTCGTTTTCAGGATAAACGCTTTCCCCCGGGCTGTTTCATTCCATTCCGACGACCATTCCGCGACAATCCGCAACGCATCCAGGCCCGTTTCTTCCCTGGCCTCCCGGTTCGCCGCGTCCGCGAAGGATTCTCCTTCCTCCACCGTCCCGGCCGGGACCTGGTTTCCGGCATAGGGATGTTTCAGGAGCGCAAAGTGGTCCTGGCCGTCGATGCGGCGGGTTACGAAGCAGGTTACTTTTTCGATCGGCATCTTTCCTATTCCTCGATTCCAGATTCCTCAATCGGATGAAGATCGATGGGCGTGAGTACCCCGTGGAAACCGTACTTGATGTCCGACTGATCGCCTTTGCCCGGTGGGAAGTACTCTTCGATCAGCGCCAGCAATCGACGGTTGAATTCGGCAGCCTTGGCTTCGGACAGTCGCGCACGGTTGTGGTTGACGGACATCTGGAAGGTCGAACCGTACAGGCCTTCAGCGGCTTCGCGGAATGCCTGGTTGAATTGGCTGGCTACATCCGGCGGCATGGCCTCCCCGGTCGGTTCACTCGCGGATTGCTCGTGTGCGTCCTGGTCACTCGAAGACCGGTCATTCACGTTCTGTTCACTCGAAGACTGAGTGCCTGAGGATGTGGAGGCCTTCGCTCGAACGCGGATCTTGCCAGTCGCCGGCAAACAATGCCATTCCCGCGGGCCAGCGTCATTTTCCTCCAAATGTACGACGCCCGTTTCCGCCAGTTTTTGCAGATGATAAAGTATTCGGGAATCGGTAACGGCCAACGCCTCTGAGATCTCCGCGACCGTATTCCCTTCACCGAGGATTTCGAGGATTCGCCAACGAAGGAGGTCGTTGACGACATCGGCGCGGTCGTCTTCGATGACGAGCGTCTCGTTTCGTGAAGAATCGGCAGGGAAGGTCAATTCACGCCACGTTGTCATTCGGACCTCCAGGAATCAATGCGGTACCAGCGGACGCGGCGGATCGGGTCGCTGTCAGGATTTCTCGCGTCACGCATGGTCTCATCTGGTTGTGATGGGCACCTCGCCATTGCTATGGGCACTTCACCTTCAAAGCATTTTTCGCAGGGATTCAATCGCCTCGTCCAGATACTCATCCTGGGTTTGATCTCCTTCAACCAAGTCCGGCCGGTGACCGCCCCACAGCGTGGACAGCACCAGCGTTTCGCCGATATCCCATAGGGTCCACGCATTCGCGAACACCGGCAGACAGTCCATTTCCAATTGGGTTAGTGGGCGTACCTGGTTGTATCCTTCCAGGAAACAGCGCAATATATCATTCGTAAGGTGAGCGGGTACCGTCTCGACAATGTTTTACATGAAGGTCGCCACATCGTAGGCCCGCCAGCCAAGCGCGCACTGATCGAAATCAAGGATGCAAAACCCGGTGTCTGGATTGTACAGTATGTTCCCGACGTGAAGATCGGCGTGAATGAGGCCGTAGACGTCTTTGCCCTTACCAAGCGTGGTAAGCTGTTGGCGCATGAAATCGGCGTAATCCTTAAAAAACGCCAGGTCGTCGCCCCGTCGCTGCTTCAGGATGGTTTCCAATGTATGCAGCGGACCATCCAGTAGATACTGCAGGTCAAAATGGTGGCGACAGAAGGGTCTTTGGAAATCATCCGCCCGCTTGTGAATTTCGGCTACGGAAGCCCCTAACGAAATCACCACCGGTTCATTCACTTCAGGATGCCAGGCAATATGCTCCTCACCCTCGAAGAATTGGAACAAGGCGCTGCATCGAGTTCCTGACTCTGACTTTATTTCACTTAACAACTGTCCATCCAGGCGGCGGACGGGCTGGGGTACCGGCAGGTGGTATTCGCGGAGAAAGCTCAGCTATTCGAGTTCGTATAGAAACGTCTGCGGATTACGGGGGTAGAATTCGTTCTCGATGTAGATCCTGTAAATGTACATCTGTGCCAGCGATTCAACGAGGCAGGACTCGTTGGCCCCGCGCTCCAGGAAGCGTATTTCGATCGGATCGGCAAGCCCATGGTTGCGCGATAGATAGGAAGAGATTGTAGAAGTATCCATGAGGTAAGAGGTTCTTATTCGGGTTTAAGCACGAGCTCCTCTGTTGCAGGTCCCTCCGTTGCAGGCTCCTCTGCCGCAGGCGCCAACAGTTTCAGATTCTCGCTACAAGAGCTGAACGGGTATCCGGATGTCTGTTCGCCTGCCCTTGACCAGGCCGGCCTGCTTGACCCGGTTTCGGACAGCTTGCAGTAGTGTACACTGATCCCGATCATGTTAAAAGCAGGATTAAGGTTATTCAGCATACATCATCCGTCAGCACGATCGTTTTATATGACGAGTACCTCATCCTCAAGGGAAACGTACTGCATCCTTGACCTGGACACAGGGTTACGCTTCATTCTGTTCGTGGAGGTACATCACGACTCTGAATCGCCATCTGTCTACCTGCAATCTCAATCTCCATGTCCAACAGGAAGCGATTCGGGCAAATACATACTTCGTTATGCAATTGAACTGTCTATCACGAACTCGTCCTTAGAATCTGTATGTGAGTGAGATTCAGGCACGCCATGGTCAAACAGGATACACCTTTAATTGGTAAGATTCTTGATGGTCGTTCGGATGCCAGTATCCGCTTTGACGACCTGAGAACCTTCTTACGCGACTCGGATTCGTCGAACGTATTCGAGGTGGCCATCATATATTCAGAAAGGCAGGAGTCAAGGAGAAGATCAATCTACAACGTGATGGCAGCTACGCGAAACTCTATCAGGTGCGTCAGGCACGTCGCGTTATATCGGAATACAAACTGGAGGAGGCGAGTTGATGTATAAGTACGAGGTGATTCTCTACTGGAGCAACGAAGACAACACATTTGTTGCCGAAGTTCCGGAACTACCGGGATGTATGGCTCATGGCGCCACTCAGGAAGCGGCACTCAGGAAAGCTCAAGAAGCCATAGGGTTATGGATCGACACGGCACGCGAGTTCAGCGATCCGGTTCCTGAACCCAAGGGTGCGCGGCTGATGCTCGCATGAAGTAACCTGTTACCTCTTTCACATCTGAGGCTACGATCTCGGCAGTTGTTTCCTGATCGTCATTGAAGTGACGGGAACAGGTTTATAGTACTATCCTTGCCTCATGGCGTTCACCGGATTCCTTCTCGAAGCGGCAACGGCATGGGCCCCGATCGTCAACCAGGCGATGATCACGGCGAGTACGCCGCCTGCAAGGAACCATGCAAACTCGATGTCGGATGCATAGGCGTAATTCTGCAGCCAGCGGGTCATGGCGAAGTAAGCCAGCGACCAGGCGATTGCATTGGCCAGAAGGACGTACTTCATGAAATCCTTCGACAGCAGGAGCACAATGGCGGAAACCGACGAGCCGAGGACCTTTCGGATCCCGATCTCCCTGGTCCGCTGCTGGATCGAATACGAGGCCAGGCCCAGGAGGCCCAGGCAGGCCACGAAGATCGCAAGAAACGCGAAGGCTGCGAAAATCGTGCCGAGCTGGCGGTCGGCCCGGTACAGCCGGTCGAAATCCTCATCCAGGAACGTGTATTCCAGTGAGTAAATGTGATCGATCTCCTGCCACACCTGGCGAATTCGCGCAATGGTATCGGGGATCCCCTCCGGCTCGATTCGGATGAGCACAAACGCGTGATAGGGGCTGAATAGCATCACGACCGGTTCGATCTCTTCGTGAATCGTGCGCAGGTGGAAATCGCTCACAACACCGACCACGCGTCCTTTCGTCCTGGTATACCCAGAAATCTCGAATTGCCTGCCTATCGCGTCGAGAGGCACTCCCCAGTCCAGATACGCTACGGCCGTCTCGTTCAGTATGTACGCCATGGTCGAGTCCGTTCCCCGGTCCGGCGAGAAACCCCGGCCGGCGACGAGTTCGATATTCATGACGTCCAGAAAATGCTCGTCCACCTCCAGGGTGGCCATCATCAGGTGATCCTCCGGCCTTACCCCTTCCGGCCGAACCGGCATAAATCGGCAAGACCCGCATGCCTGGTACGCCGGTGGTCGTCGCCATGTCCACCACACCGGGCAACTGGGAGACACGCTGTTTCAGCACCGGCGTGTTCTGCTGTTGCGGCCATCCCGTTATGGGGACCACCATCACGTGCTCCTTGTTAAACCCCAGTCTCTTGTTCTGGATTTAATCGAGCTGGTCGTAGATTACGGCCGTGCTGACCAGCAGGAAAATGGACATGGCGAACTGTGTTACGACCAGTACTTTGCGCAATCCAAAGCCCGACGTTCCAGACTTCAGGCTGCCTTTCAATACTTCGGTGGGCAGAAACCCCGATAGGTAAACGGCGGGATAGCTGCCGGCAACCAGCCCTATTCCAATCGTACTGACGGCCAGAGTGGCCAGCACCCATCCATTCGACAGCGGGAAAGCCAGTTGCTTGCCAGCGAGCGCATTGACGGCGGGCAGGGCGAGATGCACCAGGGCTATCGCGATGATCACGGCGAGTCCCGCCATGACGATCGCCTCTCCGAGGAACTGTCCGAGCAACTGGGGCCGGTTGGCGCCCAGGACCTTGCGCAAGCCCACTTCCCTGGCCCGCATGGCCGACCGGGCGGTGGCCAGGTTTACGAAGTTGATGCACGCGATGATCGGTACGAGGAACGCGATGATCGAGAACAGGACGACGTAACGGATATCGCCGTTGGGTTCGTGTTCGCTTTCCCGGTGCGAATACAGGTGGATGTCGACGAGCGGTTGAAGCGACGGCTTCAGCACCACGCCCGACTCGCGGTATTTGTCCCCCGCGTAACGTTCGAGAAATGCAGGCAGTTGGGCTTCCAGCGCATCCGGGGATGCATTTTCACGCAACTGGATATAGGTATAGAGATTCCCATGATTCTCCCAATCATCCAAATCAATTCCACCAATGATTTTTATAGAGGAATAGGATATGATCATGTCCGGGCGCAAATGCGAATTTGTCGGGATGTTCCGCATAACGCCTGTAACCCTGAAGTCCCAGCGATTGTCCCCATTGAGGACTTTCCCCAACGCGTCCTCCTCACCGAAGTACTTGGAGGCCATCTCCTTCGAGATCACGACCGAATACGGATCGGACAGCGCGGTCCGGGGATTGCCGGCGATAAGCGGGATGGCAAACAGGTCGAGCAGGGCCGCTTCAGCGCGGGCCCCCAGCCCGCGGGAGTACCCGCCGTCTGTATGGTCTGACCGCCGCTTTCGATATCATCGACGATCCGGTAAATCCGATCGGCGTTTTCATGGTATCGATCGTAGCTAAGCTCATCCTGGATGTACATCACGATCAGTATTCACGCGGCCATGCCGATCGCGAGTCCGGCGATGTTGATGAGGGAATAGGCAGGGTGCCTGAGCAGGTTGCGCGCGGCTACAAGGAGGTAGTTTCGGATCATTTGGGTATCAAATTGTATGGAGTCTTTTTCGTTACGATGCATTCGTCGTAGGGGCGGAGGGTCCGGTGGGTTTGTTCGCCGTCACCATGTAGGATCCATACTTTCGATCGCGAAACCAGGCGGCCTCTTTCGGATATCGTTCGCTGTAGAAGGCGACCGACCTGGAATATCTGCTTCACATCTCCGGTAAAGGGTAACGCCCCCTGGCTCCATATCACATCGAAGCTATTGTCCTCGAAGGGCATCTCCGCCGCCTCCCCGTATTTGCCGCATCCCCATACCTGAAACTCACCTTGTCCAGTAATCCCGCCGGCGCCGCATCCGGCATCTAGCACCCTGTCTTCGGATGAAAGGCCGATACGCTCCGCCATTCGTTCGGTGACCTGTTGACCGCCGCAGTGGTACCCCGCGTCTCCCCGCAACTCGTCTTCCGTATTCCAGAAAAGGCCTATATCAATGGTTTCATCCTTGAACGTGGCGAGACGCTGAAGAAACTGGTCCTTGTCCAGCAGGCCTTTCTCTTCGAGCAGGTCCACGATGCCAAGGAGCAGGAGACTGTTGGTCTGTGCCCGGGGGTCGTGCCTGTCCGTCCTTGCCATTTCGAACTCCATTTCCGCATTTGGTCTTCGGGTTGGTCTGTCCGCCGTGATTTTCAAGGGTGCCTATTACTGAAGCCCAGGTCCCGTTAATTGCGGCTTCGGCATGCAGCAGTTGATCCATGACCCATCCGAAATGCGGAATGTCGCCCAGGATCATGCCCTGCATGGCTTCATAGTCTCGTTCAATAACCGTTCGAAGTTCCATCTGAGGAACCAGTTTCACCGATCCGGGCACGGCCTCTTCGAACCTCCGGCGCCATCATGAACAGTAGTGATTTTACGCGCCAGTGGTAGCGCCCATCCGGGTAGATCGCGGCTGTTTTGCAGTAGATCGAGCTTCACTTCCCTGGAAAGGTTCCGATTCAGCGTCGAAACGACCTGTGCGTCCGCGGCAGCAACGGGGCCAAGCCACCGCAACGCCAGGACCACAGGAGCCGCCGGTTTCCCGGCCCACTGCATAACTCTTGGACCCGCATGTTGGAAACGGACTGTCCGTCCTTCAATCTTAAGTGTCCTGGAGTAGCCGTCCGTTACGAAGCTGACCTTTGCCGGCACTGCGTTCGTGAGGCCCAACTGATTCGCAGACGCCAGGCCATCCGGCATAATCCGAACGCCATCCCGCCTTGCCAGTGCTGCAACGGCGGCATCCAGATCAACCGGTGCAGGACGCTTCAGCACGTTGCTGAACCTTGGCCTGTCATAAAGGCCGTGGCCGATGCGCCGGAGCCGATCAGTTTTGGCGAGGCGCGACAGCGCCTGGTCGATGGCGTCCCTGCTCCCGAGGTCCAGGAAGTCCTTCGGCGTGCACACCCACCTGCCGCTGGGGTACGCGGACACCCTACGCATGATTTCGTTGGTCATACTGTTCATTGGATCACACCTGAAGATATGAACCTATCCTATATGTCAGAAAATTAATTAAAATATCTGACTTGCCAATGAGTTTCTTCAACGATCATCAACCGGAATTTCTAGTCCGTCTGTATCCAGCTTGGGCTACAGGTCGCCGGTTGAATTCAAGCAGTTGGTCGCACCACAGAATTCCATAGCGTCTTTTATTGTCCCCAATGGGATGCACCACTGTTTTTAAACTGTTGCATGGCACCAGCTTGGTTGCTACGATTGAAGATGACAGTAAGCCTACTGGATGTTTTTCCAGGCAACCAGGTTTGACAAGAAATTGGGGGTACCATGGATAAACAACATACCTACGAGGTCAGTGTAGCGTGGACGGGCAATCTGGGCAATGGTTCGAACTCTTACAAGGGCTATGCGCGAGACTACGACATCGTATGCAAGGGCAAGCCGGTTATTAAGGGTTCTGCGGATCCCGGCTATCTGGGTGACGCAACCCGCCATAATCCGGAGGACATGTTGATGGCTTCTCTTTCGGCCTGCCACATGCTTTGGTATTTACATCTTTGCACGATGAGTAAGGTTGTGGTGACTGCCTACGAAGACCATGCGGAAGGCGTGATGGAACTGAATCCGGACGGCTCGGGCCAGTTCGTACGTGTGACCCTCAGACCGCGCGTTAAGGTAACAGCGGAGAGTGACGCGGCTATTGCGGAGCGCCTGCACGAGAGGGCCAATGCCATGTGCTTCGTCTCCAGGTCTGTGAATTTCCCGATCATTCACGAGCCGGAAACGGCTGAATCAGATATGAATCCGAGATAGTTTTCGGGATGAACAACCTGGAACGAACTGGCGGGATAGGCCTTTCGCCAGGCACTCGGCGCCCTGGTTGATTTGGCGGACCATTTCATTTCCGTGGCAAACAACCTTCCCCCCCACTCCTCGACCAGGTCGATCTCCTGGCGGTCGTAGGTACGCCAGAAATAGCTTTCGGCCAGGCAGCCGCTATAGAGGTTGCGCTTCAGGCGTTCCACCAGGACGTAGTTTTCCCACAACACTCCTGCGTCATCCCGCATTGCCATGGGGTTGAAGTTGTTGATCAGCCCGTTCCGGATGCCGTTGTCGTAGAAATAGTATCGCCGGCTCTTGGTAATTTCCTTTCGCAGATTGCGGCTGAAACCGCGGCGGCTGTAGAGGACATAGGCTTTTTCCAGGAGGTCCAGATAGCGGTCCACGGTGTTCTTGCTCATGCCAAGTTGTGCGCCCAGTTTGGAAGTCGAAACTTCGTGTCCGATCTGGAAGGCGAGCAATTGGAGCAATCTGAGCAGCTTGTCCGCATGGCGGATGCCTTCCAACTGGAGTATGTCTTTAAACAGATAGGAAGAGACCAATTCCTTTATATAGAGTTGCCGGTCTTCGTTCGAGTCCATGAGGACGACTTCAGGATACGACCCGTAGATCAGCCGCAGTTCGAGCTGGGCTTTTGTCTGGTGCGCGGATTCCGTTTCCTGAAGTTCCAGTTGGGCCAGGGGCAGAAGCAGCAGGGTATACTTGCGGCCGGTCAATGGCTCGCCGGTCTGACTGGCCAAGTCGAAGGATGACGAACCCGTGGCGATGATCCGAAGTCCTTCGACGTGATCGGCCAGCAGTTTGAGATTCAGCCCGATTTGCCGGATATGCTGAGCTTCGTCGACAATCAGCGTACGCCGCCGGCCGACGAAGGACGTCAATTTGGCCAGGGATTGACTCTCGAGGTATTCCCGGACCACGATGTCCTCCCCCGTCACGAGCATGGCGTCGGGGTCGTATTCACGGATGTAACGCTTGATCAGCGTGGTCTTGCCCACCCTTCGGGGACCGTAAACCAAAACGACTTTGCCTGGGGTAACCAGGTGGGTGAGTCTGACGAGTTGCGCCTGGGGAATGTAAATATTGGTCATATTAATGACATAATTAATGTTAATTAGGTCGGTTATCAAGGCTTAATTTAGAAAAATAGCAGCTTTCTTGGGATCTGTAGCGCGTTCTGGGTAACCGGCCATAAACCGTTTAAATCCCATCCTCCTTCGTCCTCCGTCGTTGCCCCTCAAGCCTTCAGCAATATCTTCCACCGCCTGGAGAGACCCGAAAGAAGATTTACGGTTTCGTGCGGGAACGGAGGGTGCAGTACAATCGAATTTCAAACTGAAACACTACCCCACAGACCGGATTGTTGCTTCAAGTGTATAATTCCCTTATTATAGGAATGTAGTGCAATGGATCTGGAATCATCAGGTGTTCACCTGAAACATTTGTAATCTTGTACTCAACGTTGATGACGTCTTTCTTCCAAATAATACCACCCTTTTAACGGGGTTTCCAGACTAACAAATCTACATGTTATTTGCAGGTCTTCAGACTGGGCAGATACGTTAAATACTGGAAAACCCACTACTGTCCATAGCTTAAAGTGATCAAATCGACACCTATTCTTAAATGCCAACGCACTGTCCAACAGAGGAACGAACATGGAATACACAGCAGTTGTGAAACGCAGCGGCGAATGGTGGATTGGCTGGATTGAGGAAGTGCCTGGTGTTAATTGCCAGGAACGTACCCATGAGGCATTACGGCAAAGCCTCGTCGAAACGCTTTCAGAGGCATTGGAATTCAATCGGCGCGACGCCTTGGCTGCCGCGGGAGACGACTACCAAGAGGAAAAAGTCGTCATCGCATGAAACGGACTGAACTGCTGAAACACCTTCGGCGAAATGGATGCGTAATGATCCGTGAAGGCAGGCATCATTCCTGGTGGCGCAATAGTCGAGGTGATCGGCGTTCTACGATTCCACGACATAGAGAAATCGACGACTTGCTGGCGAAAAAGATCTGTCGAGATCTTGAGGTAGAGCCGATCAAGTAGCATGCAGATGAGGTTCACCCTGTTTTTTGGACAGGTAATATGTTGTTCTGACAATCGGAAACAGCCATAGCGCAGACCAGCCGAACGAAGGATCTGTAATCCGTTTTAATTTCAACCTTCCATACTTACCAACTCCCCGAACCTCCTGTAACATTCGTAAGAAAACCCGCACTCCGCTAAGACGGTGCAGCGCGCCTTGGCGTTCCGGCGGTTCGGTCATAGCCCTTTGACCGCCTCCAATTCCCATCCGATCTAAAAAACGCTTGACATAACAGACAAATGTCTGTTATATGGATTTCAAGACGCTCGTTTTGGTACGCTGATCGTTATGGAGCGCCAGCCTGTTTGCGTCATCCCCCGACCCTAGGAGATCGACATGGCCTACACATCGCCTGGAGAGACCCGAAAGAAGATATACGGTTTCGTGCGGGAGCGGATCCTGAACGGAACGCCGCCCACTACCCGGGATGTGCAGCGCGCCTTCGGGTTCCGGGCGGTTCAGTCGGCCCGACAGCACCTGGAGAAGCTGGTGTTCGAGGGGAAGCTCGCCAAGGTGTACGGCAGGTCCCGGGGCTACCGGCTGCCGGAGTTCGGCAAGGCCAGCCAGCCCCAACTGATCGCCATGCTGGGGCGCGTACAGGCGGGCGAGTTGACCGAGGCCATGGATGATCCGCCGGAATACATCATGGTGCAGACGCGCTTCGAAGACAGCGAACTCTTCGCGCTGACCGTGGAGGGGGAGAGCATGCTCTACGCCGGCATCCTGCCGGGAGACGTGGTGATCGTGCGCAGGCAGCCGACCGCCATTCCTGGGGACATCGTGGTGGCCCTGGTGGGCGGGGAGACGACGGTCAAGCGGTACCGGGAACGGGACGGGCGCGTCGAGCTGCATCCGGAGAACGACGCCTTCAGCCCGATCATCCCCCGGAAGGACGGGGCACCCTTTTCGCTGCTGGGCAAGGTCATCGAGGTGCGGCGGAGCGTGGAATAAGGTGTCCTGATCACCGCGTCGAATAGAACACATCGAACAACCGAAGGAGAAGCCATGTCGGCCCTGGAGGACCGGGATCTGCAGGATCTCGAGCCCTATTTCACTCGGATACCCGCCAGGGACCGGGAGGAGAAGCCGCGCTGGTCGCGGGCGGAACTGGCCGGCCGACTCTGCGAGCTCTCGTCCGTCCCCGGGACGGCCCTGCTGACGGCCGCCTTCCGGCTGGTGCTGGACGCGCAGCTCGAAGGCGAGCCGACCGCCTGGATCACGGCGACGCCGGATACCTTCTTCGCGCCGGACGCGGCGGAGAGCGGCGTGGACCTGGACGCCCTGGTGGTCATTCGCGTCCCGGACGCCAGGGCCGCGGCGCGTGCGGCGGACCGGGTCCTGCGATCGGGCGGATTCGGCCTGGTCGTGATGGACCTGCACGTCGATTCCAGGATCCCCGTTCCGCTGCAGGTGCGCCTGGCCCGGCAGGCGAGGGATCACCATGCCGCCCTCCTGTGCCTGACCGCCAAGTCCAGGGAGGCGCCTTCGCTGGGACCGATGGTTTCCCTTAGAGGCCAGACCTCCTGCCGCCGCCTGGCGGTCGACCGTTTTCAATACGAAATCGAAATCCTGAAGGACAGAAGCCATGGACCGGGCTGGCGTCACACCGAAATCTGCCGCGGACCGGACGGCCTGCATTAACATCCGGGCGCTGCCGCTGCAACTTCTGCTGAGGAGCCATCCGGAATGGCGGGAAAGACCGGTGGCGGTGGTGGAAGAAGAAAAGCCCCTGAGCCCCATCCTGTGGCTCAACGCCGCGGCCGTCCGGGGCGGGATCCGGCCCGGCATGCGGTACGCCTCGGCCCTTTCCCTGGACCGCGACCTGTGCGCCGGGACGGTTTCGGAGGAGGAAACGCGGGCCGCGGTCCGGCGGGTCCACGGGGAGCTGGACCGCTTCAGTCCCCGGGTGGAACCGTGCGGGGACGAGCCGGGGATCTTCTGGGTGGATGCGGGCGGACTGGGCTGGCTCTACGGGTCGCTCGAGGACTGGGCCGGACAGGTGGATGCCGCCCTTTACGGACTGGAACTGCCGGCGAGCATCGCGGTTGGCTTCAGCCGTTTCGGCACCTATGTCATCGCCAAGGCGGAGAACACGGTGACCGTACTCCCCACCAGGGAAGCCGAGGAGGCCGAGAGCCGTAAGGTGGAGTTGCTGCACCTTCAGCTCGAGCCGAAGCTGCGGGAACGGCTGAACAAGCTGGCCGTGCATACCGTGGGGAACTTCCTGGCGCTTCCCGGGGAGCGGATCGCCAGGCATCTCGGCGAGCAGGCCCGGGCGCTCTACCGTTTCGCGGCGGGTGAACGGCCGCTGCCCCTCCAGCCCCGGGCGCTTCCCGAACCCCTCTGCGCCCGGATGGAACTGGACGAAAACGAATCCGACGCCCGGGGCCTGCTGTTCCGGGTATCGCAACTCCTGGCGCCCCTGCTGAAGGCCGCCGCCGGAAGATACCAGGCGGCCGCCGCCCTCCGGCTGGAGTTCCGTCAGGAAGACGGGGAGCGGCACCGTTGCCGCGTCCAGGCGGCCGAGCCGACGCTGGATGCGCAAATCCTGCTGGAACTGGCCGGCTTGCACCTGGAAACGGTCTCCTTCCCCTTTCCCCCGGTGGAGTTGTCCCTCGAGGTGGAAGGGGTGGGCGTCGCCGCCGAGAAGCTGAACCTGTTACAGGAGAATCCGAACCGCGATACCGGGCCTGCCATGCGCGCCCTGGCGCGGATCCGCGCCGAGTTCGGCCCCGATTCGGTCCTCACGGCCCACCTGGAGTCGGGGCACCTGCCGGAGGCCCGTTTCGCGTGGCATCCCTTCGGCAAGCTCGCGGCGGCCAGCCCCCGGCCGGTCACCGTGCGCTCCCTGGTGCGCCGGACCCATGCCAGCCCCCGGGTCCTGGATGGGCTGCCGGTGAACTGGCCGTCGTCGCCGGGTCCGGGTCCTCCCCCGGAATACCTGATCAGCGGCGGATGGTGGGTCCGGGAGGTCCGGAGGGACTATCGCTTCGTCGACACCGGCCGGGGTGAAACCCTCTGGGTCTACTACGACCACCGGAGAAACCGCTGGTACGTCCAGGGCCGGGTCGAATGATCCGGTCCCTTCCGGCCCTTTCCGGCCGCTGAGATCATCATGAACAACGAAAAAGCAGAAAACAGGCCGTTTCCGGCGGCCTTGAACGGATCGGTGTCTTTAAACGGGCGGCTCCCGGACCGGACCGAGATTTGTGATCCTGCCCCGGACCGGTTGCCTTCTGACCGGCTGCCCCAGGCATCCTACGCGCCCCTCTGGTGCAAGAGCAATTACTCCTTTCTGGAAGGCGCCAGCCATCCCGAGGAACTGGTGGAAGCCTGCCGGCGCCTGGGCATTTCCTCCCTGGCCCTCACCGACCGAAACGGGGTGTACGGCATCGTCCGGGCGCACGTTCGTGCCCGGGAACTGGACGTCCACCTGATCGTGGGATCGCAGGTCAGCCTCCAGGACGGTTCGGAGATCCTGCTGCTGGTGCAGAACCGGGAAGGCTACGCCCAACTCTGCCGGCTGCTGACCACCGGGCACCTGCGCGCTTCCAAGGGGAACTGCAGGGTGAGCTGGGAGGAAGTATGCCGCCACAACCCCGGCCTGATCGCCCTGTGGATCGGCGGGCCTGGGACAGCAGGATCGACTCTATCGGGAGCGTCCGTCCTGGAATCCCTCCGCGCGGCTTTCGGAGACCGCCTCTACGTGCTGCTGGCCCGGCACCGGCGGGCGGAGGAGGCCCTGAAGGAGATCCGTCTCCGGGAGCTGGCCGACCGCTTCGGACTTCCCACCGCGGCCGCCGTGGAGGTCCTCTACCACGCGCCCGAACGGCGGCGCCTGCAGGACGTGCTGACCTGCATCCGGGAGGGGGTGACCCTGCCCGCGGCCGGGCGTCTCATCCGGCCGAACGATCAGCACGCCCTGAAGGGTCCGGACGATATGGCGCGTCTCTTCGGCGATGATCCGGCGTCGCTCGAACGGACCCGCGAGGTGGCCGACCGCTGCACGTTTTCGCTCGGGGAACTGCGCTACCGCTACCCGTTGGAACGCCTTCCGAAGGGCAAGACGTCCATCCAGTACCTGGAGAACCGCACCTTCGAGGGCGCGGCCCGCCGCCTGGGCGACAAGTTCGGGACGCAAGTGCCCCAGTTGAAGAAGGAACTCGCGCTGATCCGGGAACTGGAGTACGAGGGCTATTTCCTGACCATGCACGAGATCGTGGAGTTCTGCCGCCGCCAGCACATCCTCTGCCAGGGCCGCGGGTCGGCGGCCAATTCCGTCGTCTGCTTTTCCCTGGGCATCACCGGCGTGGACCCCACCCAGGTGGACCTCCTCTTCGAGCGTTTCCTGTCCAGGGAGCGGGCCGAGCCGCCGGACATCGACCTGGACATCGAGCACAACCGCCGGGAAGAGGTGATCCGGCACGTGTATCAGAAGTACGGGCGCACCCACGCCGCCATGGTGGCCAACGTGGTCCGCTACCGCTACCGGTCCGCCATCCGGGAGGTGGGCAAGGTGCTGGAGATCCCGGCCACCGGCCTGGATCGCCTGGCCCGGCAGGTGTCCCACGGGCACTGGGACGAGGACTTCATCCGGCAGGCGGGCCTCGACCCTGAAAATCCGTCCCTGCGCCACCTCTGCGACCTGGTGCGGGAGATACAGGATTTTCCCCGCCATCTCTCCATCCATCCCGGAGGCTTCCTGCTGGGCCACCACCCCGTCCACGACCTGGTGCCGATCGAGAACGCCACCATGGAGGGCAGGACGGTGATCCAGTGGGACAAGGAGGACGTGGAGGACGCGGGGCTGTTCAAGGTGGACCTCCTGGGCCTGGGTGCCCTCAACCTGCTGCACCTCGGCTTCGACCTCCTGCGGCGGCATCGCCGGCTGGAACTCTCCCTGGCCACGCTCCCCCGGGAGGACAAGGCCACCTTCGACCTGATCTGCCGCAGCGACACGGTGGGGGTGTTCCAGGTCGAAAGCCGGGCCCAGATGGCCATGCTGGGGCGCCTGAAGCCGCGCAGCTACTACGACCTGGTGATCGAGATCAGCATCGTCCGCCCCGGCCCCATCACGGGCGGCATGGTCCACCCCTACCTGCGGCGGCGCAACGGGGAGGAAGAGGTCGTCTATCCCCACGAATCCCTCGTGCCCGTCCTGAAGAAGACCCTGGGTGTGCCGCTCTTCCAGGAGCAGGTGATGCAACTGGCCATGGTGGCGGCGGACTACACCCCCGGCGAGGCCGACCAGCTCAGGCGGGACATGGCCGCTTGGCGGCGTTCGGGACGGATCGAGCGCCACCGGGAACGGCTGGTCTCGCGCATGATGAAGAAGGGCATCCGGCAGGAATTCGCCGAGCACGTCTTTCAGCAGATCCGCGGCTTCGGCGAGTACGGCTTTCCGGAGAGCCACGCGGCCAGCTTCGCCCACATCGCCTACGCCACCGCCTACCTGCGGTGCCACTACCCGGCGGAGTTCACCTGCGCCCTGCTGAACGCCCAGCCGATGGGTTTCTACTCGCCCTCCACCATCGTCAACGACGCCCGGATACACGGCGTGGAGGTACGCCCGGTGAGCATACGCCACAGCCGCTGGGACTGCACGCTGGAGGAGGTCGGGAGGGAGGTCGGGAGGGAGGACGGGGGTAGCGAGGGCGGCATCCCGTTCGCGGTCCGCATGGGCCTGCGCTATGTCCGCGGACTGGGGGAAGGGGACGGGGAGAGACTGGAAGCGGCCATGGATCAGGCTCCCTTCCGCGACGTCCCGGACGTCGCCCGGCGGAGCGGGCTCCACGAGGACAAGCTGGAATCCCTGGCCGAGGCGGGCGCCTTCGCGTGCTTCGGCCTGGACCGCCGCCGCGCCCTCTGGCAGGTACTGGGGACCGAAGCCCGTCGGCAACCCTCGTTGTCACTCAAAAACCGCGGCCCCATGCCCCGTTTCCAGCCCCTGAACGGCCTGGAGACCATCCTCTGGGATCACCAGGCCGCCGGTCACAGCGTCCAGGGGCATCTCCTCAAACCGCGCCGCGCGGAACTTGCCGCCCGGGGTCTGCCCACCGCGCAGGAGCTCAACGGGATGCCGGACGGCCGCGCGGTGCGCTACGTGGGCCTGGTCATCTGCCGCCAGCGCCCGGGGACCGCCCAGGGCGTCACCTTCATGACGCTGGAGGACGAGACCGGCTTCGTGAACCTGGTGATCTGGGAGAAGGTGTTCGAGCGCAACGCCCTGCTGGCCAGGACGCTGCACTGCATGGGCGTTACCGGCAACCTGCAGGTGGGCGAAGGGGTGGTCCACCTCGTGGTCGAGGCGATCTGGGACCCGAAGCTGGAGGACACCTCGCTACGCCTTCGTAGCCGGGATTTTCGGTGAGGGGCGAGGCTATCCACGAATCAGGACCGTGCCGACTTCGTGCAACGGCGCCGTTTAAAACATCGTTTGCAGCGCTGGAAACAGACGCTTATTTTAAGGTTCGTCAATAGCTGCCGCCGCCGAGAGCAACAGAATCTTGGATTCCCAGAACGACGATGCAAAGCATCCATTGAGTTCATACATGACCGATTCCAATCCAAATCCTGAAGTCTCTCCACCTGAGCGAAAAGTGTCCATTGGCACTTGGAACATGGACTACTGGAAGCGGACTACGCAACAACGTAAAGACGCCTGGGAATACCTGCGTACGACCGCCAGGACGGATATCATGCTTCTTCAGGAAAGCGGATCGCCGACGGAAATGCCGCGAACGCGCTACGTACACCGAGAGATCGCAGGCAGCAGGCCGTGGGGTTCGGCAGTTGTGGCATTTTCTGATACCGCGGAACTAGAAGAAATAGATGCTGTTCGAACACGCTACGGTTCCACACGATTCAGTATGCTCGGTTCCACCCCAGGGACAGTGATCGTCGCCCGAGTTAACTTTCCGGGAATTGGAACAATCACGTGCATCAGTGTGTACGGTGCCATAAATGTCTACTCGCAAACAACGATGTTTCGCATAGTGGCTGACTTGATTCCGCTTTTCGACTCGCGCGATGGCGAGCACGTTGTGTTGGGGGGAGACTTCAACGTTACAGATGCAATACGTAGAGAGGCAGTTGAACTTCCCCGGTATCGGGCCGTTCTAAACGCCATAGAGTCGCTTGGCTTGGTAAATCTCGCCAACGTCGGGCCTGACCGTCCCGATCCCATCCCCGGATGTCCATGTGCCGCAAAGGACTGTTGTCATCTGCATACCTATGGAGATAATCCAGGGACGCAACTCGACTGGCTTTACGCAACTCCGGAGATGGCAAATCTTTGCACGCGTATCAGGGTTCAACACGAGGTATTTGGCAAGCTGAGCGACCACGCGCCAATCATAGCGGATTTTAGCGTCATTCCGAAGGATCGCAACCGTGTGGTCGATCCGGAAACGTTTGTCGAGGAGTTGGGAGTTCGTTCCGGCTCTGTATGCGCAAAAATTGCAGATGAACTGATCGACTGGGCACTTCGAAAACACGAGACTCTAAAGCGTGGAGAACGCAGGGTGGCATCCTTCGACCGATTTCACATTGAGTCAGGCGCGAAACATCCGCAGATGTGGCTGCAGCTCGACCTGGATTATCCAGACGACGTGCAGTGGACATTCAGTCTTACCACCGACGGCAGGGTAAGAGTACAGTTTCGGTTCATGAAAGAACCGTTTGACCAAGCGGAAGCACGTGAACACCTCTGGTCCAAGCTCAACAAAATCGAAGGCGTAGATATCGAAAAACACCTTAACGGCCGTCCTTCGTTATCGCTACGATCCCTCGAGTCGACAGAAAATCGCGAAAAGTTCGAACGAGTGTTTTCAGACATGATTGACGAAACGCTGCGATCTAGATTGGACACGGGGTAGTTTTTAACGAGCCGTTTCAATTGGCCGTTAGTCAGACTTTCAATTGGCCGGCGTTGGGATCTTCACTTGGCCGGGAGCGAAGCGGCGTATTCCGCGGCCCTGCTCAGCCACACTTCCAGATCGTGCTCGGATGCGATTCCCGGTGGCTCTACGAGCGCCCATCCCTTCATGGTGCGTCCTGTAACGTCGGCGGGTTTCGTATGCGGTTCGGACACCGTCTCCTCATGCTTCTCCCGTTCAAGTCGCACGATGAGCGAATCCTTCCAGGTTCCCACGCACATGTTTCCGTTGATCATGAAGCACACCCCACCGAACATGTTCCTCTCGGAGTATCCCTTCCATTGAGAAAGAATCGGTCGAATTCGACCGGCCAACCCGTCATCGTTCATCTTGAACACCTTTTCATCCTTCCATGGTCCTGTATTAACGGATGTTGTAGATGCATAGTTTATACATGAAGGGTTTACACAGGAACAAGCGCGGACAAGGAATCCATGGTATAGACTACCCGATAGTGGTATCAAGACCAATCACCATCGTTTCTGCGTATATATATAATCCATCCAAATAGGAACGACAACGCGCTACTCGCACAAATACAAGAGGATACGATGGATAACCTGGCTATACGCGAATGCGGCCCCGAAGACGTGGAAGCGGTACATCAACTGGATCTGCTTTGGGAAGAGGAAGGGATCACCTACGGATTCGACCATGGTTCACGGGAAGAAACCAAGGATGCCCTCGGACCCTATTTCCTGGTGGTTGTTGTCGAGGACGAAATCATTGCGTACAGCAGCGGCGCGGTTCATATCAGCCGCGACCTGTGTGTATTCGAAGAGGGGGAACCACACCTTGAAATACATGACCTGTATGTCAAGGAACCGTACAGAAGCGCTGAGGTTGGCAGCAAGCTCGTCGGTCGTATGAAGGAGATTGCCAACCGGGATGGCATACCTCGATTCCGCGTGCACTCCGCCACCAAGGATCTGGATCGAGTGCTCAAGTTCTATCGAAACCTGGGCTTTGAGACCTGGTGCATGGAGATGTTTGTCTAAGGCTCTTACATAACAACATTAAAACAAACGAGATGGGGTTAGCAAGCTGTCCAAGATTCGGCGTCCATTCAATATCACCCATCCTCCGCCATCCCCCTCAACCGGTCCCATTCCCGGACGTAGGCGGCCAAGTGCTCGTTCTCCGGTGAATTCGCCTTCGCTTTAAGCATGGATCGTACCAGGTCCTGTTCGTCCTGGTACTGACCGTCGTCGAAGAATCCCGCGAAGTGGGCGATGCGCAGCCAGACGAGGTAGGTCGTTACGGCGTCGTGCTGGTTGTATTGCGCGATGCGCCTGATATCACCATCGAGCCAGGCCTCGGCGACGCTGTCCCCGTCGAAGCCCTCCATCTTGCCCGGTATGCCCGACAGCACCGCCATCTCCTTCAGGGACGGGCGCGCCTTGCCCCAATCCCCGATGGCCGTCATCAGGTCCACGTTCCACTCGCTGGCACGGGAGAAGTAATCGTATCCTTCCCAGGGTTTGTCCGGCCGCTTGCAGAACCCGGCCGCGGTGATCCCCTTGATGATTCCCCGCTGAATGAAGATCGGCAGGTCCGATCCCGTGGAGTTGAATCCTACGAGCTGGGGCTGGCGCTGGCCCACGCTTTCCAGGAAACGTGACAGGATCACCGATTCGCTACAATCCTCCGGATTCTCCGGGTCCCTGGGCTGTACGCGCAGGTTGAGCGTTGCCTTTCCAAGTTGATTCTGGCTCCTGGTCACCATGGCGATAGATACCACCCGGCTCATGGCATACTTGAGAAAGGGCCTCGGCTTTTCTTCGGAGGCGCCATTCATGCGCCACATCTCAAGGACGACTTCACGGTCTGGCATGTCGGTCGGCAGATCGTACAGCAAACGCCCCGCTTCGTGGTCGGGAACCCATTCCGCGTCGAACGCCCATACATTCTGCATTACGCTTTTGAACATGGTTTGTCTCGGATTCTACGAAGTTCATCTTCGTGATATGGTTGATCGGGTAAATGCCAACCCGGCGAGTACTGGTTCCTTACAGTAAAGTCACTCCTTCGAGCCGTGCGGCCTTCTGGTCAAAAGTGTACAGGGGCAGGGCTCGCGATCGTTCGGCAGCGGCCAGAATCATCAGGTCTGAGAACTCCGCATCGCCCGTCCCGTATCTGTAAGCAGCTTGCGCGATATCGGCGGCCGCTTCCACCACCAGCGCCTCCGTTGAGACCAATTGCTCCAGCACGTCGGCGATCTGATTTCGGGTAAAGCCGTATGCGCGTTCCAGGACCGAAACGAGTTCGAGAGTGACTTCCCGGCAGACAAACCCCGGTTGTTCGGCCGAAAGAGACGCGAGCAATGACCGGGCGGACTCGGCCTGCGCCTCGTCGTCGCACACGAGAAAGCGAACGAGGACGTTGGTGTCCAGGGCAATCATTCTTCGCAGGCTCCCCGCGAAACGGCCTGCTCCATCTCATCAACGGTGACGACGGGGCCACTATACTTGAGGACACCAAAAAGCCGTCCGATCGGGCGGACGGGTAGAATGCGGACTTCCTGGTCAGCGATCACGTAGCGCACCTTGTCACCTGCCTTTAAGCCAAGCGATTCCCTTACCACCTTGGGCAGCGTCGTTTGTCCTTTGCTTGTGATGCTGGATTCAATCATGATCATCTCCCTCCTTCATTACAATATTAGTATTTTCTTTCTGATGTCAATAAAGAAAGCAATTAACTAATATTCCTTACTTCAAGACAGTCGTATACCTTAAAACTTGAGGATAGATTAACAGGTGTCCGAGAAGGGAAGAGCTCTAAAACAAGGCTATTCGGCAGTGATGCTCGTCATACCTTCGATTCGTAAATAAGGTTCAGGCGATCAAGGTTTCGCGTCGTTTTCGGTCCCGAGTCGCTCATCCGTAGACAGGAACATGGCGTCCCGATCGGCCTGCGGTACGTATGTTCCAAGGCGGCCCGCCGAATGCATGGCCGTGCGGAGGGGAGCGAGATCCCGTTCGTGGAAGTGCGCCAGCGTCCGGATGTTCCGCTGGACTTCCAAAGCGTCGTGGCGGGCGACGGGTTTCTCCAGCAGTTGATGGGTCAGGGGTACGAGCGTGTCGGGACCGGCGCCGGACAGGAAGCGCTCCAGCGAGGCCACGATATCGGACGACAGCTGGCGGTAGCCGGTGAGGCGCGAGCCCCGTATCCGTTCATGGGGCGGAAGATGCCTTACCGGTTCGATATGCCCGATCAGCCCAAGCAGGTAGACCAGCGCGTCGAAGGCGGCCAGCGCTCGCATCCGGGACTTGAACACGCCGTACCAGCGAAGGTCCAGGTCCTCCCATGCATCAACGTGCGTAGTAAAGCAGAGCAGCGCCTGTTTTTCGGTGCCCCCGATTCCGATCGCCGGATACAGGAAGTCGTAGGTGCCGTCCTCATTGTATGGCGGACGCAGCTTGCGAATCAGTTCGTTCTCTAGCAGCAGGGCTTCGCGTTCCGATTCCCGCGGAATGACCTCAAGGGTGCTCGCCTCCCGGACCAGCGTCCGCATCTTGCGGTGCACCTTGCGCCGCGAGGCGTTGCGGTACTGCTGGAGGCGCCGACGGATGTTCCCGGCCTTGCCCACGTACAGCACCGACCCCTGTCCATCCTTGAACAGGTAGACCGCCGGCGTCATGGGCGATTCTTCGATGAGGCGCTCACCGAACTTCCGGTCGAACTGGCGCATGGTGGTACGCTCTGAGTTCGTCTTAACCTGTGGCTATATCTAGTTAGTGTGAGTAATGACTCCGTGTCGTATCTACATTGAATCTACACCAAAGACTACGGTAGAAACCACATTGCTGGTAAGTAGAGTTACAGCAGTCCTCACATCGCGGCAGATCCCCGCATACAACCAGCCTGAATTAAGGAACTCCTCACATCGCGGCAGATCCCCGCATACAACCAGCTTGAACTAAGGAACTTCACCCGGGAGCTTCCGTCAAGATTACAGTGGCAGACAAAACCCGCCCGGGTGCTTTGCAGTCCAGGTGAGATCCAGCCCCATGGGTAGACGGTTCGCTTGCCCACACGTCGGACGGTCGTTATAATATACTCCTGATCCTGCACAGACAAACCAAGACCATATCCCCGTCGAGCATTCCACACCCCATCTGGAGACCCATGCCCATGAGTTCGGAAAAACTGATTGTCGATTTCGTAAACAGCCAGGACGGCCGGCTGTCAACGGTCGCCAGGGATATCTGGGATCATCCGCAGATCGCCCTGCAGGAGACCTATGCATCGGAACTGCTGGCCAGAGAACTGGAAGCGGATGGCTTCTCCATCGAGTGGGGCGTCGGCGGGATGTCCACGGCCTTCGTCGCCACGTGGGGCTCGGGAGACCCGATAATCGGCTTCCTGGGCGAATACGATGCGTTGCCGGGCTTGTCGCAGACGGTGTCCGCGGAGAAGGAGGCCATCGAGCCGGGCGGACCCGGACATGGGTGCGGTCACAACCTGTACGGCACGGCGTGCCTGGGCTCCGTGATGGCCCTCAAGCGGGCGATGGAGCAGGACGGCGTCGGCGGAACGATCCGGTTCTACGGCTGTCCGGCGGAAGAGCAGGTGATAGGCAAGGTACTGATGGCGCGGGACGGCGCCTTCGACGATCTGGACGCCGCCAT
This sequence comes from bacterium, assembly GCA_965225915.1. Classification (GTDB taxonomy): domain Bacteria; phylum JAAXHH01; class JAAXHH01; order JAAXHH01; family JAAXHH01; genus JAAXHH01. The sequence continues at coordinate 1,555,405 of OZ245326.1, read as the reverse complement.
CACCTGGCATCCCGGCGCCACGAACCTGGTCTGGAACGGTTCCTCCCTGGCCCTTAATTCCTTCAAGGTCAACTTCCACGGGGTTGCTTCCCACGCGGCCGCGGCGCCTCACCTCGGACGCAGCGCGCTGGACGGCGTCATGCTGATGGACGTGGGTATGAACTACCTTCGGGAGCACGTGATGTCGGAAGCACGGATCCACAGCGTCGTGACCAGTGGGGGGGAGGCGCCGAACGTGGTCCCGGCCTACGCCCAGGTGTGGTACTATATCCGGGCGCCGGAGCGGGAGCAGGTGGACGCGATGTACGAACGCGTGCAGGACATCGCCAGGGGGGCCGCACTGATGAGCGGCACAACCCACGACATCGAGTTCGTCGCGGGCTGCTTCGAGGTACTGCCTAACAATACCCTGTCCGACCTGATGTTGAAGAAGATGCAGGTGGTCAATGACCTCGCATTCACCGCGGAGGAGCGGCGCTTCGCGCGGCAGCTTCAGGCCACTTTTCCCGACAAAGCGATCCAGGGGGCCTTCGATCGTACACATAAAGCCGTACCGAAAGACACCATCACCGAAAGCATCGAGAATCCCCTGTGGACCCAAGTGCTGCCCCACACCGAAGCGGGCCTTCCGGTGGAGGGATCCACCGACGTGGGCGACGTGAGCTGGATTACGCCGACGGGACAGATTACGTCCTGCTGCTGGCCCCTGGGAACCCCTGCCCACAGCTGGCAGATGGTGGCGTCCTCCGGATCGAGCATCGGTAGCAAGGGCATGCTTTTCGCCGCCAAGGCCATGGCGCTGACGGGCCTTGACCTGTTGCGGAACCCGGACCTGCTTGCCAGGGCCGGCGAGGAATTCGACGAGGTGAGAGACGGAGTCACCTACAAGAGTGCGCTGCCGGAGGAATAAGGACCGATGACCCTGTCCATCCCCAGGTTGTCCATCCCCCAAGATGCCCGGGACCAATACCTGCGCGACGGCTTCTACCTGTCGCCGCCGATCGTCTCTGCCGACCTGATCGAACGGGTGACGGCAAGCATGGACGAGGTGATGAACGGCACGTACGAAACCGGTGTGCCGCCCCACCGTGCATGGAATCCGGGAGACGACCCTACGTGCATCCGCAAGATCAACCAGGCGCACCTGTCGGACCGCACCATCTACGAACTGGCCACATACCCTGAAATCGGACGTTGGGCGGCGGCTCTCCTTGGCGCAAAGCGCGTCCAGCTGTGGGCGTCCCAGATGCTCTACAAGCCGCCGGGTGGCGTGGTGACGGGCAACGTGGGGTGGCACCAGGACAAGCAGTACTGGGGTTACCTTGACGGCGAACTGTTCACGGCCTGGGTCGCTGTGAGCGACGTAACCGCGGCGTCCGGACCCATGCGGTTCGTGCGGGGTTCGCACCGGTGGGGACTGCTTAAAAGCGGAGATTTCTTTGGGCACGACCACGAGGCTCAGCGGAAGGACATCCCCGTGCCCAAGGGCGAAACATGGGAAGAAGCCGCAGCGGTCCTGCCGCCAAGTGCCGTCAGTTTCCACGACCGGCATACCTACCACGCCAGCGGACCTAATACCTCCGGAGAACCGCGCCGCAGCTTCGCCTTCCACCTGCGGTCCGAAAACGCCCGTCCGGTTGAGGGAAGCGACGCGTACTACGTGCAGCATCTCGACGATCCGGCTTACTGTCCGGTGATTTACGAGGCGTAGTTCATAAGAGGCAGGGGATCGAAAAACGCCATGGAGAATCGAGCAGCGGCATGAGCGCGTTGTTGATCGTCGCCGGGATATACCTGTTTGGCTCGGGCGTGCTCGTATGGGCCGGCGGTAGAACGATAGAGCGGATCGGGCTCACCACCCGGAACAGGGGATTGATCGCGCTCATCCTCGGGACCGTCATGCTGGTGATCGGGATTTCGGTCTAGCCATGATCAACGCTCCAAAGGCCACGAGTGGCGCTCCGTTCGATTGCGACACCTCACTCCTTCGGCTCGCAAATCACACATAGTCAACATTGGGCGGTATCGGTACTGAGCCGTTCGCTGAAACCGTACGCGAGGATCCAGCAGGTTCAGCCGCAATGCTCGAATTCGCGCGATCAGCCAGACAGGGAGGCGAGCGCTTGAGCTCTGGACTCGTGGATGGGAAGAATCATCTCGAGGCCGGTTACCCTGAACTTCTCGCGATCGCGAGCGGAAAGGGCACAGAGAACTAACATGACATTCTGGCTTTGAAGTTCCCGCGCGATCAGGAGGATAGCCTGCAGTCCCCGGTTGCTGATTAAGGTAGTTTCTCCAAAATCCAATATCACGGCCCGGTCGGTTTCCCTGGTCGCGTTTCGTACTGCCTTCTCGAGGTCCGAGGTGGTGGTATCATTGACTTGTCCACTCACGATGATGGACAGGACATCGCCTTGTCGTTCAGCCGTCAAATCGACTGTTTTGCTGTCCTTCCCATCTTCCAGGGGACTTGCAGCAGCCACATTGTGGGAAATGCTGAAGTATTCGCCCGGCGTGGTGCCTACAAATTGCTTGAACCACCGGGTGAAGTGTGCCTGGGAGGAGAAGCCGCACTTATCGGTGATTTCAGCGAGGGGAAGCTCGCCCACGCGATCTGCTCGATCAGGGGATCGCGAAAGCCGCCGTGGTAATTCAGGTGGACGGTGTCGGGATCGATATCGATTTCCTGGACCACAGTTTGCGACAGCGGTAAGGCGGGAAGGAAGAGGTGAATGCTCTCCTTGACATCCCCGTAGAGGTGGATCATGTCTTCGCGAACGCCGTTGGGACAGAGCCAGATCGTGCCCGGGACGGCGTTGCAATGCTGTATCTGGCCGTCGCCGCGCCGCCTCACATGCAACCTGCTCTTAAGCATGACGATGACTTCCGTATCGCGAACCTGAACCTCACCGAGGTCGCCTTCCGAGTGGCTCCAGCGTTCAGCCAGCACCCCTTCCCAGCCCTGGCCGTGGCTGGTTCCAATACGGGTACCGGTGGTGTATTTCGCCTTTCCATGTACGCCCAAACTAGCCATGTAACCCTCCTCATTGAAGCTGGATTTCAAGTCCTATACAAATTCATACTGACGCCCACTTCGTTTCGTAAATCAATAGGATATTTGAGATGCGATGGAAGGAGAGCAATCATGATCAACTAAACAGCAAGAATCGGCACGGTCAGCCAGCAAATCCCCGGACTGGAGCCTTCTGAGCGCCAGTTCTATCCGTTGCGGATCAGGCTGAAGTGGACGCTGGTGATGTCTGTGAGTGCACAGCATGTCACGCCGTTCACTCGTCGCTGTGACCGTGGTCGGCTACCGGTTGCCTTCTACTAAGAGAATGGCCAGGAATTAAACGTCCAGTTTACTACAATAAATACGATAGAGAATGCTTACCCCGAAACAGGATCAGTTTGAATGGAACGACGCACGAATCGCACTGAATCCTTGACCGGGACGTGATGTTAAGCTTCCTTCATATCAAGGCATTGCCTGCTGGTACCGGGCCTCACGCTCCTATCGTGACCGCCGGCTGTAAATTCCCGGTCATTCAACTCCGAACAACAAATGATCAACGACCTCTTCCATCCCGCCGTGGCCGCCTGGTTCAAGGACCGGTTCGACGAACCTTCCGACATTCAGAACCGGGCCTGGCCGGTAATCAAGCAGCACAAAAATACGCTGATCGCCGCGCCCACTGGATCGGGTAAGACCCTGGCGGCCTTCCTGGCGTCGATCGACGACCTGGTCCGCCAGGGCCAGTACGGATCGCTCCCCGAGGGCACCCAGATCGTCTACGTATCGCCCCTGAAGGCCCTCAGCAACGACATTCACGCCAATCTGCAAGTCCCGTTACAGGGCATAAAGGCGATCCTCAAGGAGCGCGGCAGGCCCGACGTCCCCATCCGCGTGGCGGTCCGCACGGGCGATACGCCGGTCAGCGAGCGTGCCGCCATGACGAAGCATCCGCCCCATATCCTGGTCACGACGCCGGAGAGCCTCTACCTGCTGCTTACGAGCGCGGGCGGCCGCCGTATCCTGTCGGGCGTGCACACGCTCATGGTCGACGAGATCCACGCGCTGGTGGGCAACAAGCGGGGGTCGCACCTGGCCCTTTCTGTAGAGCGCCTGGAGCGGCTTACCTCGGGACCACTGACGCGCATCGGCATCTCGGCCACGCAGAAGCCCATAGAACAGATCGCCCATTTTCTGACCGGCGCCGGCTATGAGAAGGGCAGGGGATGCACGATCCTCGACACGGGGCACCGCCGGAAACTCGAGCTGAAGATCGAGGTCCCCCGTTCCCCCCTTATGGCCGTCATGTCGAACGAGGTGTGGGGGGAAGTCTACGAACGCCTGGAGGAACTCATACTCCGGCACCGGACCACGCTTATCTTCGTCCCGACGCGCAGCATGTCGGAACGGCTGGCCCGCCACCTCACCGACCGGCTAGGTTCAGAGCACGTCACGTCCCACCACGGCAGCATGTCGAAGGAACACCGTCATGACGCCGAGCAGCGGCTGAAGGCCGGCACGTTGAAGACCCTCGTGGCCACGGCCTCTCTTGAGTTGGGTATCGACATAGGGTCCGTCGACCTCGTATGCCAGATCGGATCGCCCAAGGCGATCGCGACCCTGATACAGCGGGTAGGCCGTTCCGGACACACGATCACGGGCACGCCCAGGGGACGGCTCTTTCCCCTGACGCGCGACGAACTGGTAGAAGCGGCGGCGATCCTGGATTCCGTGCGGCGGGGCGAACTGGACCGGATCATCATCCCACAGCAGCCTCTCGATGTGCTCGCCCAGCAGATCATTGCCGAGGTGGCCAACTGCGATTTCAGCGAGGACGACCTGTACCACCTGGTGCGGCGTGCCTATCCATACCGGGATCTTTCGCGTGAGGACTTCGATGGCGTCGTGTCCATGCTGGCCGAGGGCTACACACCCCGGCGGGGACGGAAATACGCCTACATCCAGCGGGACCTGTTGAACGGCACGATCAGGGGCCGCAAAGGGGCCCGGATTAACGCCCTCATGTCGGGCGGGACGATCCCGGACCAATTCGACTACGACGTGATCATGGAACCCACCGAGACCTTCATCGGCACGCTGAACGAGGACTTCGCCATCGAGAGCACGGCCGGAGATATCGTTCAGCTGGGAAACAACTCGTGGCGGATCCTGCGGGTGGAAAAGGGCAAGATACGGGTCGAAGACGCCCAGGGAATGCCGCCAACCATGCCCTTCTGGTTCGGCGAGGCGCCGGGGCGGACGGCCGAACTGTCTTCCTCTCTCTCGCGGCTGCGGGAGGAAGTGTCCAGCAGAATAGAAATCGGGACCGAAGCACCGGACGGCGGACTCGCCGCGGACTGGAAGCAAGAAGCGGAGAACTGGTTGATGGAGACCACCGGGATCTCCCACGTGGCAGCAACGCAGATCGCGGACTACCTGGGCGTCACGAAGGCGGCTATCGGCGTCGTCCCCACCCAGAAAGACCTGGTGGCGGAACGGTTCTTCGACGAAGCCGGCGACATGCACCTCGTGCTCCATAGCCCCTTCGGCAGCCGGGTCAACCGGGCCTGGGGACTGGCCCTGCGCAAACGCTTCTGCAGGACGTTCAATTTCGAACTGCAAGCCGCGGCGAACGAGGATTCCATCATACTGTCCCTCGGCGCCACCCACAGCTTTCCGCTGGATGACGTGTTCCGCTATCTCAATGCCGCGTCGGTACGGGAGGTGCTGGTCCAGGCCCTGCTCGACGCCCCCATGTTCGAGGTGCGGTGGCGCTGGAACGCATCGATCGCCCTGGCGGTACTCCGTCGACGGGGCGGCGAACGGGTACCGCCGCAGATACAGCGGTCGGTGTCCGAGGACCTGATCGCCCTCGTATTCCCGGACCAGATTGCTTGCCTGGAAAATATCGCAGGCGACCGGGAAGTGCCGGACCATCCCCTCGTCAGCCAGACCATCCTCGACTGCCTGCACGAGGCCATGGACATCGAATCGCTGGAAACCATTCTGAAGACCCTGAAGAAGGGGGATATCACCGTTCACGCCCGGGACCTGCGCGAGCCTTCGCCCATGGCCGAGGAGATCCTCAACGCCCGTCCCTACGCGTTCCTCGATGACGCGCCACTGGAAGAACGGCGGACCAACGCCGTCCGGAACCGCCGGTGGCTCGACCCGTCCGTGGCGGGGGAGCTGGGGCGGCTGGACCCGGAGGCCATCGCTACCGTCCGCAAGGACGCGTGGCCCGAGGTGCGCAGTCCCGACGAACTCCACGACGCACTGGTACTCGCCGGATACGTCACCGAGGGGGAAGGGAACGACGGGGACGAGTACGGCAGCTGGAAACCCTATTTTGCCGTGCTGGAAGCCGACCGGCGGGCCGCCACGCTCGTAACCGAGAGCGGCAGGCGCCTGTGGGTGCCCCTGGAGCGCCGCATCTACTTCGAGCAGGTACATCCTTCCGCGCGATACGAACCGGCGGCGGAGATACCGGTTGAAGTGAGACGGAACCTGGAGAAAGGCGTCCCGGCTCTGGACGAGGATGCCGCGCTCGTCGAACTGCTGCGGGGGAGACTGGAGACCCTGGGCCCGGTCACGGTGTCCGGCCTGGCCGATTCCATCGACCTGCCCGGTGAGCAGATCGAAAAGGGGCTGATCAGTCTGGAGAACGAGGGGTTTGTCTTCAGGGGACAGTTCACGCCGGGCACGGATATGCTCGAATGGTGCGAACGCCGGCTCCTGGCCCGGATACACCGATTCACGATCACAAAGCTGCGGCGGGAAATCCAGCCCGTGTCCCCTGCGGACTTCATGCGGTTCCTCTTCACCTGGCACCACCTGGTGCCCGAAGCCCGGCTGAAGGGCGCCGACTCCGTGACTGCGGTGCTTCGGATGCTGGAGGGCGTGGAAGCGCCGGCCGCGGCCTGGGAGAGCGAAATCCTGCCGTCGCGCGTCGCGGACTACGACTATGCCTGGCTCGATAACCTGTGCCTGGCCGGTAAGTACGCCTGGGGCCGGCTGCGCCCGCACAAATCGAACGGCGATCAGGCCAGGGCCGTGGGACCCATCCGGACGACGCCGATCGCCATCGTGGACCGCATGAACCGGTCGCTGTGGATGGCGTTGAGCGGCGTTCCCGGTCAGGACGAGATCCTTCTGTCCACGTACGCTAAGACGGTGGCGGATGTCCTGAACCGGCAGGGGGCGCTGTTTTTCGACGACATCGTCGCGCAGTCCGGGATCCTGAGCACACACGCGGAAGAGGCCGTGGCGGAACTCGTCTCGGCTGGGATGGCGACGTCGGACAGTTTCGCGGGCCTGCGGGCCTTGCTGGTGCCGACGCGCCTCAAGGAAAACCGCCGCGGCCGCAGGAACCCCTTCGATCTGTCCACGGCGGGCCGGTGGGGCTTGACCTCGAAGACACCGGTGGACGGCGATCCGGAGGCGGATCTGGAAGCCTACGCCCGCATCGCCCTGGCACGGTACGGCGTGGTGTTCCGCCGGCTCACGGAGCGGGAGAACGCGTCCCCGCCATGGCGCGACCTGGTGCGGGTCCTGCGGCGCATGGAGGCCCGGGGTGAAATCCGGGGCGGCCGGTTCGTGAACGGCGTCTGGGGCGAACAGTACGCCTTGGGGGAAGCCGTAACCCTGTTGAGGAGCATCCGGCGGAAGGAGAAGCAGGGCGCGCTCGTCGCCATCAGCGCGGCGGATCCATTGAATCTGATCGGCATCATCACGCCGGGGCGGCGCATTCCCGGCATAACGAACAACCGGATCCTCTACCAGGACGGAGAGCCCATCATGGTCATGGAGGGCGGTGAGATCAGGGAGGCATCGCCCATTGCGGCCGAAGATCAGTGGGCGCTGCGTAAGGAACTGGTGAAACGGGATTTCCCGCCGAAACTGAAGGCGTACCTGACCGGCCGTTCTACTAGCAAAGTGAACAGCATGTCCAAGTCATGATTTTCTTCTGAATGAATGTGGACAAACATTCTCAAAGTGGTTGTACGTCCTGTATGGGGCGGTAAGAATGAAGAAGATCGCCATCAGCTTGTTAGCCGCCCTGATATCATTATCGTCAAACACCAACGGTTTCGCACAAGAGCAGGAACGACGCCTGTCCATCAAGCTGGGTGGAGGGATCAGCATCCCCGTGGGTGGGTACGCTAGCGGGAAGTCAAGGGGATCTACGTTCCTCGCAGGGGTTTCAGTACGTATCTTCAAATCCATTCATCTTGCAGCGGATTTCTACGACAACCTCCTGCCTGTGGAGTCTGGTCAACACGACAGGAATCGACTGGACGACGCAGTTCTGCAGAATCTCGGGCCGAACGTAGAGGCCAAAGTATGGCTGGAAGGCGCCAACTTTGGATTGATGTTCCGAACCTCCAATTCCCCAAAAAGTGTTTATGGGCTGAGTAGCATCGGTTTTACCAGGGTGATTGATCGGTACTACAGCACCGTTCACAGTAAGAAGTTTACCGAATTCAATACCGAGTCTGCGTTCAGTATCCTCTTAGGCGGCGGAGTTCATGTACCCATAACTTCCACGGTCGGCGTAGCTTTAGATGTTCGATACATTCGTGCCTTCACGGACAAAAAAGTCCAATGGATGCCAGTTGCGGTGTCTATTGTTTTTAACCTCTGGAAGATAGAGCCTCGTTAGACCATTCTTTCCCGTGTCGGACTGTTCCTGATGTAGTACTTCCCGAAATAGGTCAACCAGTTAAGTCACGGGTTGATTTGTGACATCGACCCGTCGAATATCAACCCATACGGTATCGTGGCAATTCAGGGCGACGCCTTCAACTCAGCGCTGTTAACTCTTCCAATACCTGCCCGGGCGATGCCGTTCCGGTGATGCCCAGTTGTCGCACGGTGATCGATGCCGCGAGGTTACCCACCATGCCGGCCTCGGCATGGGTCGCGCCGACGCAGAGCGAGGAGACGATCCCGGCCGTAACGCTGTCCCCTGCCCCGACCGTGTCCACGGGTCCGGGTACGTGAATGCCGGGCACGTGGCGGCAGCCATCCTCGTCGATCAGCAACAGGCCGTCCGCGCCCAGCGTGACGAAAACCGGTCTTTTTATGCCATCTTCCTGGAACCCGCCGCACTCGTAAAGCACCAGGCCCCATTGTTTTGTCGAATCTTGGTCCATGTCTGCAGCAAGCAGTGTTCCTTTCTGAACTGCCGGATTTGCTAACCGACCTTGGCCGGACGTGTCGATCTCCCTCTTCTCACCCATTCCCAGGGCCTGCGCGGCCCGTAAAACCTCGTTTCGGTTCGCCTTTCGTATGATATGGCGGAACTCGCCTATGCGCTCCCTCGAATCCGCCAGGATGACCTTGTCGGGATGGGCGGTTCCCAGTTCGCCGATCGCCTCCCTGACCCGGTCCGTTATAACTCCGCTGTTGCGCAGCCCCACCTGGTCCTGGACGACCAGGCCGTCCAAAGCGGGCATCCTTTCCCTTAATAGCGCGATGATCCGGTCTTCCATGCGCCGGGGCATGGGCGAGCGGTTCTGGATGTCGATGCGGTTGATCTCCCGCTCCCCGCCTTGAACCAGGTCCATGGGCTTGATGTAGGTAGGGGTGAACCGGTCCGGGGACTGGATAAGTGCTTCCAAGCCGACCCCTATGGCCGACAGACCCTGCCTGAGTTCGTATCCTTCCCCGTCGTCGCCGGTGACGCCGAGGGCGTGCAGTTGTCCGACGCCCAATGCGTGCAGGTTGGCCGTGACCGTCCCGGCTGCCCCGGGCATGCAACGCCTGCCCACGACCTGGTGGGCGTCCAACCCGGTTTCGAGGGACGGCTCGGCCAAATCCGGATCGAGAACCAGGTATTTGTCCAGGAAGAAGTCGCCGACGACCATGACGGACAGGCCGGCGAAGCGGGTCAGCAGGGTTTCGAGGCGGCGCGGGTTCATCGTGTACGGGACGGGGACAGGGTCATCTGCGCGGAAATCGGATCGGATGGATTAAGGGTCATCTGCATGGAGGAAATTGAAGAAAGAAGACACCGCGGTTATTCTCTGCAATGTATGTGCCGGTGCGGCGGCGTCAACGGTTTTGCTGACGGCTCATCGGCTCGTCGGATACCGGATCTGTCGAGAAAAAGGCGGGTTTCGATGAAGGCGCATTCTCCAACCTTTTCCTTGACTTTCGGGTGAATACCGGTAAATTCGCGGACTGATGCGGGCCGGAAGATGACCGACCAGAGGACCATGCTCAGACCGCGCAAAGAGTGCATCCAAAAGATTGATATATAGTCGGTCCCGTTCGCTACTTCAGACGGCGTTCCCCGCTTCAAGGTCCCATAGGAAGTTCCATGCCGTTGTCCGAACCCCTGCCGGATCAGATTCATAAGAAGCTCGAATCGGTACTGGACCCGAATGAAGAAATCCGTATCGCGGTCGAATCCGATATGGACGCGGCCGGCCGGTTCGTTCCCTCCTGGCTGATTGTCACCGACCGTCGCGTAATGTCCCTGAGCCTCAACGGCAGCGGCAATGATATCGCCGTCCCGCTGGATAAACTGACCCAGGTCGCGGTGGAACCGCTGGTCGGCGGTTCATGTATCGAGGTCTCCACGGCCCAAGACACCATACCGCTGATCAGGTATTCCCAGAGCCGCATGGACCGGTTCAACGAAGCCCATCGCGGTATCGAACAGCATATCGAAAACCGGCCGTTCCTCGTCAAAACCGACTTCCCCCGCGTGGTCTGCGAAACCTGCGGCCGGCGACTGCCGGTAAAGGACGGACTGTGCCCTGCCTGCGTCAGCAAATGGGGCATGCTCAAGCGGATATGTTCCTACCTGAAGGCACACCGGACCAAGGTTATCGTCATGGTGGCGCTGTTTTCGGTGCTCAGCGTGGCGGAACTACTCCCGCCCAAGATCACCCAACTGATCATCGACGACGCCTTCGCCAACAAGGACCGGGACGTGTTGTTCTGGTACGTCGCCATAATGGCCGGTCTGCTGATCATTCGCTGGCTCGGCGAAATGGTGAACGGCTGGCTGACGGCCTGGCTGGGCGCCCGCGTGGTGGCGGACATGCGGGGTCAGGTGTACCGGCACCTTGAATTCCTGTCACTGGGGTTTCACGACAAGCAGAAGACCGGCGGTCTGCTTTCGCGGGTGACCTTCGACACCCGCAACGTGCGCAGCTTCCTGGTGGACGGACTGCCTTTTCTCGTGCTCAGGTGGCTGACGACGGTCGGCATCATCGCCATGCTGCTCTATACCAACTGGGTCCTGACGCTCTACATTCTCATCCCCGTACCGCTTATCGTTATCTGGGGCAAGGTCCTGTACAAGCGCCTGAGAGTGTACTACACGCGGCTCTGGCGCCGTTGGGAAGGCTTCTATACGCATATACAGGAATCGCTTTCGGGCATACGCATCGTCAAGGCCTTCGCGCAGGAATCCAGGGAAGTCGACCGGTTCAAACGCAACGCGAGATCCATGTTCGAACTCGAGTACTGGACCGAAAAACAGTGGATTAGCTATTTCTCCACCATGGGTCTGCTTAATTTCCTGGGTTTTATCGTGGTCTGGCTCGTCGGCGGTCAGCAGGTCCTCGGCCAGGAACTGACGATGGGCGAGCTGATGCTGTTCTATTTCTACCTCCACATGTTTTACGGACCGCTGCGCTGGCTGGGCCGTGTAAACAGCTGGATGACCCGGGCGATGAGCGCCGCCGAGCGTATATTCGAGATCATCGATACCCAGCCGGAGGCCTATGACGACGAGGACGCCGCGCCAATGCCGCACACGCGGGGCGACATCGTCTTCGAGCGCGTAACGTTCGGCTACGACGCCGCGTTGCCGGTGCTCAAGGACATCGACATACACATCGAGTCCGGCGAGATGATCGGCCTGGTCGGCAAGTCCGGCGCCGGCAAGAGCACTACGGTCAATCTCATCTGCCGTTTCTACGATGTGGACTACGGCTTGATAAAGCTGGACGGCGTCGACATCCGCGACATCCGGCTCGAAGACCTGCGCCGCCATATCGGCGTGGTGATGCAGGAACCGATCCTGTTCAACGGGACGATACGGGAGAACATCTCCTACGGCAGGCCGGAGGCGACCTTCGACGAGATCATGGAGGCGGCCAGGGCAGCCAACGCCCATCATTTTATACTCACCAAGCCGGACGGCTACGATACCATTCTCGGCGAAAAAGGCACCGGTCTGTCGGGGGGCGAGAAGCAGCGTGTATCCATTGCCCGGGCGATTCTGCACGATCCCCGCATCCTGATCCTGGACGAGGCGACCTCTTCGGTGGACGCCCAGACGGAGAAGCAGCTCCAGGAGGCCATAGGCAGGCTGATCGAGGGGCGCACGACGATCGCCATCGCCCACAGGCTTTCCACACTGCGGGACGCCGACCGCCTGGTGGTGCTCGACCAGGGACGCGTCGTCGAGGTGGGCACCCACGGGGAACTGATCGACAAGCGCGGACACTTTCACCACCTGGTGCACCTGCAGAAAGCCACTGCCGAAATCATTGAGGTGACGTGAGCACGGAAGTCTAACCCCAAGCCGGGGATGAACGCTCCCTGGCCATGGACCCCAAAGATCGATGATCGGAACGGACGCTGAAGGATGACGGAAACCACGACTTACGAAGAAAAAATGCCCGACGGGCTGGCCGACCGGTGCCGGAATACGCTACGGGACGGAGAGACTGTTGTCATCACGGTCGCAAGCGACCTGTCGGAGGACTTGCTTTTCGAAGAACGCTGGCTCGTGGTGACCGATCAGCGCCTGATGCGTTTCGATCCGGACAGCCCGAACAGCGCCGAGACGATTGAACTGAAAGACGCCCGTGGCGCGTCCGTCGAAGAGCTGGTGGGCGCCGTTCGGCTGAACGTGGAAATCGGGACCGAGCAGGTCGAATTCCTGCACTACACGCCCACGCAGCGCGCCAAGTTCGCTCAGATCGTCCGGGGTATCGACCAACTGATAAAAGAAAAACCGGTCGAAATGGAGAGCGAGGTCGACAGGACCCGGTGCGACCAGTGCGGACGGCTCCTGGCCGAAGCAAACGGCATCTGTTCCGCATGCACGAATCGCTTCGCGATGCTCAAGCGCGTCATGGGCTACATGTTCCCCTTCAGGACCCGGGTCGCCTTGATGGTCCTGTTGTCCTTTGTATATACCCTGGCCGAGCTCGGACCGCCCTACATCATGAAACACATCATCGACGGCGTACTTCTCGGTGGGGGCGGGGAAACCGCCGGAGACGGGCTCACGCTGCTCTACCTGCTCGTCGGCGCCTTCGCGGTCATCCGGCTGGTCTCCTACGTTCTGGAGATCTTCAAGGACCGCCTGTCCGTGTGGCTCGGCGGACGCGTGACGGTGGCCATCCGGGAAGAACTGTACGAGAACCTGTCCCGCCTCGATATGAAATTCTTCAACAAGAGGCAGGTCGGGTCACTCATCTCGCGGGTGTCCAACGACACGGAAAGCATGATGTGGTTCCTGGTCGACGGCGTACCCTATCTCCTGACAAACTTCCTGCTGCTGATCGGCATCCTGATCCTGCTTTTCGTAACCAGCTGGCAGTTGACGCTGCTCGTGCTCATTCCCATACCCCTGCTGGTCGTCGGAAGCTGGTTCTTCTGGAGACGGCTGATACGGGCCTACCGGACCAAGTACTACCGCTGGGGCAAGCTGGTCGGGCTGGCAAGCGAGATGCTCGCGTCGGTGCGGGTGGTCAAGACCTTCGTCCAGGAGAAGCGGGAAATGCGGCGGTTCAGGGGCAATAACGAAGGCGTCTTCCGCGGGGACTTCGAGAGCGAGAAGGAAGCGGCTCTCTTTTTCGGCACGGTAAGCATGCTCACCTCGTCGGGTTTGATCCTGGTCTGGTTCTTCGGCGGCGTCGCCATCATCGACGAGACGTTCACCCTGGGCTCCCTCATGATGTTCATCAGCTATCTCTTGATGTTGTACGAGCCGCTTCGGTGGTTCGGAGAATTGAACACCTGGTCGAGCCGCGCGCTGAGCGGCGCCGAAAAGGTCTTCGAAATCATCGATACGCCGGCGGAGACCGAAGACCAGGAACAGCCGGAGGAGATGCCGGACATGCAGGGCGAGGTGGAATTCAAGGACGCCTACTTCGCCTACGAGGCGGGCCTGCCCGTCCTGCACGAGATCAAACTGCACGTGGCGTCGGGCGAAATGATCGGCCTGGTCGGCAAGTCCGGCTCGGGAAAAACGACGATGACCAACCTGTTGTGCCGATTCTACGACATCGACGAGGGCGAACTGACCATCGACGGCGTGCCGATCCGGGACATCAAGCTGGACGACCTGCGGAAGCAGATCGGGGTCGTGCTGCAGGACTCCTTCTTCTTCAGCGGCACCGTCGCGGAGAACATCCGATACAGCAGCCCGGACGCGTCCATAGAGCAGATAATAAAGGCGGCCCGCACGGCGAACGCCCACGACTTCATCTGCGGGAAACCGGACGGTTACGATACGCAGATCGGCGAAAACGGCAAGGAACTGTCGGGTGGCGAAAAGCAGCGTCTCGCCATCGCGCGGGCGATCATCCACGATCCGCGCATCCTGATCCTGGACGAGGCGACCTCGTCGGTGGATACGCATACCGAAAAACTCATACAGGAAGCGATCGCCAATCTCGTCAAGGGACGCACCACCTTCGCCATTGCCCACCGGCTGTCGACCCTCCGCAGCGCCGATCGCCTGGTGGTGCTGGACGAGGGGAGGATCGTCGAGACCGGGACCCACGCAGAATTGATGGAAATGAAAGGCCACTTCTACCGCATGGTTGAAACGCAGCGGGCGAGCACCGCCATCATGGCCGTCGGCGGTGGCAGGAACGATCCGAACCGGAGCGCCAACGGCCATTAACCACAGGCAGGGTGAACGATATGACGGAAGAACAGAAAGCGGCGTTGGAAACATCCGACTTCGAACCGGGCATCGAAAACGCGCCGATCGAACCGTACCTGGCCCATGAGATCCGCGTATACCGCGCGCCCGTGAAAACAGTGCGCATGACCGTGCGGAACCAGCGGTCCTATATCCGGGTCCGCCCGGTTCAGGCATCGCCCATGGCGTACCCGGACAACTACGTTTCTTTGCTGGATATCAAGAACGAGGAAGTGGCCTTCGTCAAGGACCTGAACGACCTGGATGATGAGTCGCGTCGGGTGATCAAGGAGGAACTCGCCCATCGCTATCTCAAGGCTAAAATCGAGCAGGTACACTCCATCCAGATGGAGTTCGGAGTGACCTACTGGGACGTGATGACCGACCGGGGGAAAAGGGAGTTCGTAATCCGAGGGCACGAAAACACCCACTGGGCCTCGGAAAAACGCCTGCTGCTTACCGACGTCGACGGCAACCGGTTCGAGATCATCGACTACACCCGGTTGGATCCGAACAGCATCCGGTTGATCGAGACTAACGTCTAACGGGATGACGCATCCGGCCGGCGACGCTTCGAAGATGCAGTTGCGCGGAGAATATCGGTTATAGCTTAACCCAACCGGCAGAAGCAGGCAGAGGTGAGAACCATGGCGGTCAGGGCGGCACAGGACCAGTACGACCAGTTACTGCGCGACGGGTTCTGCGTCTTCGAGCAGGTGCTTCAACCGGACAAGCTGGAACGAGTGAGGACCGCCTCCGACCGGCTGCTCGACGCCCAACCCTCGTCCCACTTTACCGAACAGAAATCTACCGGCAGCATGATCAGCGTCTTCGACGACGTGTTCTTCGCCGAACTGGTGGCCTACCCCCCTGCTTTGTCTGCGCTGGCCGATCTCGGGTTCGACAGGCCCGCGTGGATGTCCGGTTTCGTCATCAGCAAACCGCCCCGCAGCCCGGCGCTGTTCTGGCACCAGGACTGGTGGGGGTGGAACGAACCCTGCAGCTACGAGCCCCCGCCGCAGCAACTCTTCCTGATGTATTACCTGGTCGACACCGACCGCAGCAATGGCTGCCTGAGGGCGATCGCCGGTTCCCACCTTCACCGTCATCCCATGCACGAGCACGTCGTGGAAGCCCACACTGATGAACTCCGGTCCATGACCGACCCCGACCATCCGGCGTACCAGCCCGCACGAGGCGAAGTGGACGTGGCGGTACGTGCAGGCGACCTGGTCATCGGGGATTCAAGGCTGCTACACGGAGCCCACGGGAACAAGGGCGACCGACGGCGCACGGTGATCACCCTCTGGTACATCCCTCTTTTTAATGAGTTGCCCGAATCGATCCGCGCCCACCTGGCGCGGCATTCCCGCCCGGATACCTGGGCGGATGTCACCCGTGGCGTACTGAAACCCCTGACCGCGGTCTACGAGGGTGGGGAAGAGCCGGTCACCTGGAACCGCACACCTAGACCTGCGTTCAAGTAGCGAATCGGCCCGAATCCCGTTCGGTCCCGGCATCTGAATTGGGTCGTGGTGCTTACGAAAACCCCGGCGCAACCGCGCCAGGACCTGGGGTATACGAAAGATCCCGTTGTAACCGCCACTCCCCTGGAGATCCGTCGAATGAGCGATGATCTGCTCTACCAGGAAACCCACCGCCCCCAGTTCCACTTCACGGCGAAGAATCACTGGATCAACGACCCCAACGGCCTAGTGTATTTCGACGGAGAATACCATCTCTACTTCCAGCATACGCCCGGCAGCATGGTGCACGGACGCACCACCTGGGGACACGCACTCAGTACGGACCTGGTGCACTGGAAGCAGATTCATCACGCCGCGCTGGACGTCGACGAAACGGGCTGGATGTGGTCGGGGTCCGCGGCGGTGGACCATGGCAATACCGGTGGATTCCAGGACGGGGACGCCGCACCGCTGATCGCCTTCTACACGGCGGGCGGCGAAAGGATATTTCCGGGAAAACGATGTATCCAGTGCATCGCTTTCAGCAACGACCGCGGACGTTCCTGGACGAAATACGCGGGCAATCCCGTCCTTGGGCATATACGGGCGGAAAACCGCGATCCGAAAGTGGTCTGGCATGGGCCGACCGCGCAATGGATCATGACCCTGTTCCTCGACAGCAACGACTATGCCCTGTTCGCGTCCAGGGACCTCAGGACGTGGACGCACCTGCAGGACCTGACGTTGCCCGGTGTGTCCGAATGCCCCGATTTCTTTGAGTTGCCAGTGGACGACGATCCCGCGGACACGCGGTGGATATTCTGGGGCGCGAGCGGCGGTTACCTGCTCGGGCGCTTCGACGGCCAGACCTTCACGCCTGAGACGGACGTCCTCCAGGCGGAGCAGGGCGCCAATGGTTATGCCGCCCAGACGTGGAGCGACATACCGAGGGAAGACGGGCGGCGGATCCAGATCTCCTGGATGCGGGACGGCCGGTATCCGGCCATGCCCTTCAACCAGCAGATGTCTTTTCCGGTGGAACTGACGCTCCGGACCCTTCCGAGAGGGATCCGGCTGTGCCGCGAACCAGTCCGGGAAATCGAACTTCTGCACGTCGGGACGCGGGTCTGGCCCGAAGGAGACCTGGCGGAAATGGCGGCCGATCAATTTTACAAGCGATACAGACCCGAGGCGATCAGGAGTTACCCGGTAACAAACCTGCGCGAATCGGAATGCCGGTTAGTCCTGGCGGACCAGGGCGACCTGTTCGACGTCAACATGGAAATCGATCTGGACGAAGGGAAGAGATTCGCCATAGAAGTGCAGGGCCACCGGGTGGAATACGACGCGGGGCGGCAGGGTCTTTCATGCTTTGGAAGAAACGCGGACCTGCGGACCATCAGCGGCCGCGTCAGACTCCAACTCCTGGTCGACCGCACATCCCTGGAGATCTTCGGCAATAACGGCGAGGTGTCCATGTCCTTCTGCTTCCTGCCGGAAGCGGCCAACCACCGGCTGGCGCTGCGTGCCGCCGACAGAGGCGTGCGCATCGTCTCGTTGACTGTCCACCAACTCCGGTCCGCCTGGGATGTCGGGTAATCCAAAAGGAAAATTGAGCAATCACCGCGAGGAAGTCGAACAATCACCGCCATGTTCAACCAATTACCTGAAACGATAGACAGTTTCCCCCGAGTCCGGCTTGGCCACGCGCCGACGCCGCTCGACGCCGCTCCGCGCCTCGGTTCCGAACTCGGCATCGAGCTATGGATCAAACGCGACGACTGCACGGGGCTGGCGATGGGGGGCAACAAGGTGCGCCAGATCGAGTTCTATCTCGGGGAAGCGCAGACCAGGGACGCCGACACTTTGTTAATCACCAGCGCGGTACAGTCGAACTTCGTCCGCGTCGCCGCCGCTGCCGCGCGGCAACTCGGCATGGACATACATGTACAGCTCGAAGAGCGTGTGCCCGACGTGGACTCGCTCTACCGCGCCTCCGGGAACGTGCTGCTCGACCGTATGCTCGGCGCGACACTGCATTCGTTCCCGGTCGGCGAGGACGAGGCGGCGGCGGACGCGGCGCTGGATCGCCTTGCCCGGGACCTTGAGGACGAAGGCCGCAAGCCATACGTGATCCATTTGTCCCCCGGTTACCCACCGCTGGGCGCACTCGGCTACGTGATCGCCGCCGGGGAGGTCACTACGCAGGCTCGCTCGCTCGGCATTGGTTTCGAAGCCGTGGTCTGCCCCTCGGGCAGCGCACACACCCACGCGGGTACCCTGATCGGTCTGCGGGCCCTCGGCGAGACGGTACCGGTATATGGCATCTGCGTGCGGCGCGATGCCCGTCGGCAGACCGCCCGGGTGGCGGACATGGCGGCGCGATTGGCGGCGATGATCGGGTGCCCGGAAGCTTTCAACGCAGGCGACGTCGAGACGTACCACGGGGTGCTCGCAGGGGGCTACGGCAGGCTCAACGACGCCGTGAGCGAGGCGATAGAGATGGCTGCGCGGCTCGAGGCGCTGCTCCTCGACCCGGTGTATACGGGAAAGACCATGGCGGGCCTCATCGATCATGTGCGATCGGGACGCATCGCCCCCGGCAGCCGGGTGCTCTTCATCCATACCGGCGGGTTGCCGGCCATTTTCGCCTACGGGGACCGGCTCGGGTCATGGCTGTCGGATGTGCCGTGGCCGGAGGAGGGCTGATTAATCTGATTTGGCTGTAGGATATACCGCAGTCACTGTTTGGGCAATCATATCCCCTATTAACTCAGCTTCGGGAGTTTCACTCAAGGGTAAACCCAATACCTCACTATGAGAAGGGTCATCGTCACACGGTTTGTGTTTGAAACTAATGCTCTCCAATTCACCAACTAGTTGATTTTTGGTTATCCCAACATTCATTTCAGCTAGAAGACCGTTTTTATTCATATACATCTGTGACGACTCTCTTACTTTATCGAGTTGCTGTTCTTTATTGCAATTTTCGAAAAAATCCAACCAATTTACAGAAAGTTCGTTTTCTCCCAATCGAAGCACGAAAACAGCACCGTTGATTCGTTTATCGTTTATGAGACTTGGTTTCGCATATCTAACGACAAATGTGTCGTCTGGCAATTCAAAACTGGTCATACTTGTTCCAAGAATTCTTCCAGACCGAAAGTCCTGATCTGTTTCCTCATACCTGCAAAACTGTCACGTCCTGCAACCCGAGAAACCATCTGGCTATACGGTCGTTGTTTAAAAATAACGTATTGGACCATCTCATTACCCAAAAATTGTAGACCTAAATGTGAATCATTATCCTCTCCAGCCCATACGACGCGTAAATTACCGTTGTCTAAGAGAACCAAATCACCGGGAAAAAACGACGGGACGGAACGGATAAAGGCCCAAAAGCCTATTTCTGAATCCTCGTTAGCAACTAAGCCATCTTGAGCGGCATAATGATGTAGTAGGTTTAGACGATCACTGTAAGCGTGAAGTGTATAAATCAGGTCGTTCTTGTGTTCTACAGTAACGCGATCTGACCACTCTTCTTCCCAATAACTGTCGTATGAACCGAATCGCTCAAATTGGTTAACTTGGTTATCAAAGGCTTGGACTACACTAATCAGGTTATCCATACTTTCACTTGGTTGTTGTACAATCCCCTCTTTCCAAATTGCCTGTGTAAGCTGAGGCTCGAAGAAATGCCCTTCAGTTTCAGTATGAGTGACGGCGTAAGATGGTTCTTCCACCTCATCAAGTCCAAAAACAGTTCCAGTGGACCGAGGTGTCCAATTGTCTAGAAACCGTTCCTTTTCAGGTTTCTGCTGAATTGCTAACAGATACCGGGCAAGAGTCGCGGTTGCGTTTGTCATTGCGAGTCCTCTAATGGCTTCCAATATCTGTGTTGTATTTCCGAAGCAGTCATTTTTAAAAAACACTGTTCGATAGTGCCATGAGCACGCTCGAACCAGTCTTCCGTCGCTGACTTTGCCACTCTTGAAAATCTACCTTGTGCGCGAATCTCAAACATCAACCTGTTGCTTGAAGGTTGATCGGTACTGGCCTTTGAACTTATTCCGATATTGAGATTCATATCGGCTTCAATATCAAAAAGGAAATTACAATTAAATCCCTTGGAACCTTTAGTATCGAGCCGCAGATCGAAATTTGAGAATGATGGAATCACATTTGGTGTATGGTCAGGATTGTTCCAATACTCACAGGATTCAATGGAATTGATATACGACAGTTCACACATGTCTACCGTTGGTTCTGTGGCAATCCCTTTTTCATCAAGGAACTTTGTAAACACACCGAAGTATTTATCGAAGTTTACCTTAATGTCGTTGTGGTAGCGGGGATAGTCTTCGTCCCTCCTACGCCAATTGAAGATAAACGCGTTTCTTTGAATTTGGATCAGATTGATCTCATTATTTGCAATAAACCAATATCGTGGCATTGGAAACGTCTCGTTTGCAACGATACTCTGCCTGCCAGGTAAAGGTGGTTGTTGTTTTACCTGCGTAAAGTCGTCTCGTATCTCCGCCCAAAACAACCCTATATGCTCACTAAGCAATTCTGTCAGTGGTGGATCGAAATAGGTAGATACAATGACTTCGTTTACAGGCGGGTTTGCGAAAACAGTGGGTTGTGCACTCATTAATCCACGTACCTTTGATTGAAACCTACTTTAGTTACCTTTCTTCATAGTAATTGATTAAATGCCAGATTACTGCGGCTGGTGTATCTTACAATCAGTACAATCGTTTAAGAGGCACACAGCTCGCGAAAGCTTATGCTTCATACTATAACGATTACCGGGTAGATTCGGTTGCAACTAAAACGAATATGGAGAGGAAATCCTGCGTTGCTCAACTTTCGAAGAAAAACAAGATAGCCACCCGTCTTGAAGGTACGATCAACCCATTTCGGGACAACATTTGGGGGCTCCTTGTGTATGGTTAAGTGGAGCGCTACTTTCTTGCTGCCTTTAATGTAATGACGGCATTTCATCTGTGTCAACTTAATGTTAATGTGACAAGAGTACTATGAGATACGGCTTCAAGCGGTACTCCATATTTGCTTCCACTCCCCATTAACATCGGAACCAGAAAGCTGTCACCCGAACGCCTTGGCAAACAGTTGCGAGCGTTTATTCAGCAGGCTGTAGAAGCCCCGTACTTTCGGATCGGGATGGTCGCGCCAGAGGCTCGTGGGGATGGTAGTGAACTGGCTGAGGACGGGCCCGTCCCGGTGGCCGTAGTAAGCCTGGACGGACTTGCGTTCGTGGGGGGTGGTCCTTACGGTGGCGGCGTGGACCACGGAAAGGTTGAATAGAATGACGGTTCCGGCCGGTCCGTGAAGAGGGACCCCGCCGCGCCGGTCAAGCTGGTCTTCGGTCTCGAGAATCGGGTCTTCGCAGGACTCCGGAGATATGGAAAAGCAGTGGGTACCTTCGTTCACATCGGACAGGTAAAGCATCATGTGAAGGTACCCGCACCGGTAGGGCCGGTCGGTCATGTGGCGTCTGTCCCGGTGCCAGGCCTCGACCGGTTCGCCGTCGTGAGGCGCCATGTGCCGCAGGCAGGCCTCGGCGAGACAACTGGGCCCTTCCAGGATGGTCTCGATCGCGTCGATGAGCGAGGGGTGGCGGAACAGTCCGTCGAACTCAGGTGAGGAGATCAGTGGTTCGCAGTTCACGCTCTGGTGACCGTCGAAAGCGATGGGTCGCCAGAAGTATCCCGTTTCCGTCCGATCACGGTCGTACAGTTCGATGTAGTGTTGCAACTCTTCGCCCGAAAACGCCCCTTCCAGCCGGACGTAACCGTTTCGCTTGAAAAACTCTAGATCAACCACGCTCTGCCGGTGCTCCCTCTGGCCTGTGCCACTCCGCGTGTGCGCTGTCTGACCCGAACCATTCGGCCGATACTCACTTCCCGTTCATGATGTCCCGGAAAAGCTCCGAGAAGACGTCCCGATCTTCCGGGGTGCCCACCGTGACACGGACCAGGCGGTCCAGGCCCGGAACGGCGGGTTTTCTCAGAAACACACCCCTTGCGATCAGGGCGTTCATCACCGCGCCGGCCCGTTCACCCGTGCCGAAATCAAAAGCTACGAAGTTGGTCTGTGAGGGCAGGGTCGATATGCCGGTTTCTATAGCCAGTTCCTGGTATTCCCTGCGTCCCGCAACCACGGCCGTGACCACACGCGCGACGAAGTCCGGGTCACGAAGAGAAGCCAGCGCGCCGACCTGAGCCACAATGCTTACGCCGAAATGCAGGCGGACCTTGTCGAATACGCGGATGATGTCCCTGTGGGCGATGGCGTATCCAATCCGAGCGCCGGCCATCCCATGGGCCTTGGAGAAGGTGCGCACGCGGATCAGCCGGGGATCCTCCACATCTATCGGGAGTATGGTATCGGGCGGCACGAAGTCCAGGTATGCCTCGTCGAGAATGAAAAGGCAGTCCGGCGGTACGCGGTCCAGGAGATCGCTGATGGCGTTGCTGCCGTAATAAGAGCCCGTGGGGTTGTCCGGATTGGACAGGTAGAGGATGCAGGCCTTCCGTTTCGCGGCCAGGTCCGTCAGCGCCATCAGGTCGTTGCGGTCGTTGCGGTAGGGTACGGTCTCCAGCCGTCCGCCGAAACCGTCGACGTGGTAGACGAACGTCGGGTAGCAACCGAGGGACGCGGCGACCGCGTCGCCGGGATTCATGTACATGCGGACGATCAGGCCAAGCAGGTCGTCTATCCCTGCACCGAGCGACACGTTGTCGATGTCGACGCCATGCCGGTCGGCCAGTTCGGCCCGCAATTCGTATCCTTCCGGGTCGCAATACCAGGCTACGCCTCTCGCGGCCTCGCTCATGGCCTCCGCGGCCCGGGGCGATACGCCAAAGGCGCTTTCGTTGGCGCCGATGCGGACGCGGAACGGCTTCCCATGCTGTCTTTCGATGGTTTCCGGTCCCACGAAGGGAGTGACCGACGGCAGGCCGGCTACGATTTTTGAATAAGGAGGTCTGGGCATCGTATCCCGCAAGAACACTTGGTGCGCGGCAGTCCCGGACAAGTGGTTCCGGGCCGCGCCTGGCTGCGGTATCAGGCCGCGCCTGGCCGTGGTGACATGCTACGCCTTGTCGCTATCCTAGGCTGCGACTTCCATGTCGGCGCTGTAACGACCGGTCCGGGCGTAACTGTTGAACATCGCGCGATGATAAAACGATTTCTGACCAGCGGCGAAATTGGCCGGATCCCCGCCCCACACCCGCAGCGGCGTTTCCTGCAAAGCGCGACCGTAGGAGAAACTGAGTTCCCACGGCAGTTCCTTGAACAGCGCGTTCATGGCGTTCAGGTGCGCGGTGGCGATCTGCGAGGACTGCCCGCCGGAGAGAAAGGCGATGCCGGGCACTTCGTGCGGCACGTTGCGCAGGAAGTTGTTCACCGTGCGTCGAGCGACTTCCTCGACGGAAGCCTGCTCCGGACATTCCGAGCCCGATATGACCATGTTGGGCTTCAGGACGATCCCTTCCAGCATGACTCCGAAATCGCGGAGCACCTCGAAAACACGCCGCAGCGCAACCCCGGTTATCTCGTCACACCGGTAGATGTTGTGGTCGCCTTCCATCAATACCTCGGGTTCCACGATCGGCACGATGCCGACTTCCTGGCACAGGGATGCGTACCGGGCGAGCGCATGGGTATTGGCGTCGATGCAGACGTCCGTGGGAATGCCTTTCCCCACGGTGATCACCGCCCGCCACTTGGCGAATGCGGCGCCCAGCGCACGGTATTCCATCAGGCGATCCCGCAGGCCGTCGAGCCCCTCGGTGACTTTCTCTCCCGGGAATCCCGCCAGATCATGGGCACCGGTATCCACCTTGATGCCGGAGAGTATGCCCCGGTCGGCCAGCAATTTCGGGAACGGCGTTTCGCTTTCGTCCAGGGCCTTCTGCCGCAGGGTTTCTTCGTAAAGGATGATGCCGCTGATAAATTCCTCCATGCCTTCGGTAGTGAACAGCATGTGCCGGTAGGCGCGGCGGTTTTCCTCCGTCGACGGAAATCCTATGGTATCGAATCGATTCTGGATCGTGCCACCGCTTTCATCCGCGGCCAGGATCCCCTTGTCGGGGGCGACCATGGCCCGGGCGACGTCTTTCAGTTGGGAAGTCGTCTTCAAGTCTAACTCCTCGCAGGCGCCGTAAAAGGCCCCGCATTCCCTTGATGTTCGGAACAGTGGTTTACCGTTCGTTGCTGCGTTATGTCCTTCCATAACAGTGATTTTAACAGGTTGTAAAAAAGGCCGGGAGACAGAGACTGTCAATCCTTTCTTGACCAAACCCTTTTCGCTTGAATACGCCTCCGTCCGTGGATATAATACCGGCTGAAGTCGTTTTCTGTTCCCTTTCTACTCGTCCGCCGATCATGGTTTCATCCCCGCCACCCAGGCATTTTCCATGCCCCGCGAAACGATTCAGCTTCCCTGCATACTCGCCATCGACATCGGAACTTCGTCCGTCCGGGCCATCCTCTATGATCGCCGGGGCCGGATAGCTGCCCGCTCCGTCCAGCAGACCTACAGTATGGACACGTCCTCCGACGGGGGCGTATTCATCGACGCGGATCGGCTGGCCGAAGTAGCGGGCGTGGTGCTCGACCGATTCATGGAGGTAGACGATCGTCCAGATGTCGCAGGCGTGGCCATGGCGACCTTCTGGCACAACGTGGTGGGCGTGCAGGGGGACCGGGCCGTGACGCCTTTGATCAGCTGGGCGGATACGCGACCGGGAACCGTCATTCCCGAGCTCTCGGAACATCTCGACGAGACCTCCACGCACCGGCGCACCGGATGCGTGCTCCACCCGTCCTATCTACCGGCCAAGATCGCCTGGTTCGCCCGGCGGGATCCCGATCGGTTCGCCCGGGTGGAACGCTGGATGTCCATTGGCGAGTATCTCTATCTGAAATGGTTCGGAATTCCGGCCTGCAGCGTGTCCATGGCATCTGGTACCGGACTGTTCAACGTCCATCGGTGCGACTGGGACGACGAGACGCTGGAAGCCCTTCCGGTGGACAGGTCACAGTTGACTCCCATAACCGACATGGACGAACCGGTCCGCGGCTTGAACTCCGAATACGCGGCCCGCTGGCCCTTCCTGGCAGAAGCGCCCTGGTATCCAGCGCTGGGCGACGGCGCCTGCAACAACATCGGAAGCGGTTGCGTCGACGAAGACCGGATCGCCCTGATGGTGGGAACCTCAGGCGCCATGCGGGTCATGAAGCACGCAGCCGGGTTCGCCGTGCCGGACGGCTTGTGGTGCTACCGGTCTGACCGCCGCAGGATCCTCATGGGCGGCGCCCTGAGCAACGGCGGGAACGTATACGGCTGGATGCGCGACACGCTACGGCTTGCCGGCGAGCAGGGAGTCGAGGAAGCGCTTTCTGAGATGGCGGCCGACAGCCACGGCCTCACGGTGCTTCCTTTCTGGGCGGGAGAGCGAAGTCCGGGCTGGCACGCTTCCGCCAAGGCGACCATCACCGGCATGACCCTGCATACCACGCCCCTGGACGTCATGCGGGCGAGTCTGGAGGCGACGGCGTACTGTTTTGCGGACATATACGACCGTTTGCGGTCGATCCGGGGAGATTCCGGGGAAATCGTCGCGTCGGGCGCCGGCCTGCTGCAATCACCGGTCTGGCTGCAGATGCTGGCCGACGTGCTGGGACGGCCCATCACCGCCTCGGCCGTGACCGAGGCATCCAGCCGCGGCGCCGCGCTCCTGGTGCTGGAGACGGCCGGTACGCTGGCCGACCTGGCCGAGGCGCCCGCTCCCATGGGGAGGACCTACGAACCGGATGCGGCGAAACGGGACCCCTACCGGGACGCCATGGAAAGGCAGCGGGACCTGTACGATATGATGATGGACAGGTGATGCACCGGATTGTATCTTAACCGGTCGTTGGGACCGGTTTTTGCTATGAGTCACTGTGACCGGAAACCGGGCAGGTTTCCGTGGCCGTGGACCGAATTAACGTACTGAAATGAAGGGGATGCCACCGTGTCTGTGAATGATCTCGAGCAACGATGCATCAACACCATACGCATGCTGGCCGTGGACGCCGTTCAAAAGGCCAACAGCGGCCATCCGGGACTCCCCATGGAAGCCGCGCCTATCGCCCACGTGCTGTGGACGCGCTTCATGCGGTACAACCCGCGGAACCCGGACTGGCCGAACCGGGATCGATTCGTGCTTTCGGGCGGACACGGGTCCATGTTGCTCTACGCAATGCTCCACCTCACGGGTTACGACCTGCCCCTCGACGAGATCCGCAACTTCCGGCAGTGGGAGAGCCTGACCCCCGGCCATCCCGAGTACGGCGATACGCCCGGCGTGGAGACCACCACGGGACCCCTCGGACAGGGCATTGGCACGGCGGTGGGCATGGCCATGGCCGAGGCCCACCTGGCGGCCCGGTTCAACAGGCCCGGCCACGAGATCGTGAATCATCACACCTACGTGATCGCCAGCGACGGCGACATGATGGAAGGCGTCGCCTCCGAGGCCTGTTCCCTCGCGGGACACCTCGGCCTGGGCCGGCTTATCGTTATCTACCTGGACAACAGTATCACGATCGACGGGGCGACGGACCTGGCCTTTTCCGAAAACACCGGGCTGCGCTTCGATGCCTACGGATGGCACGTGCAGCGCGTCATGGACGGCAACGACCTGGCCCGGGTCGAGGCCGCGGTGGAGATGGCGCGGAACGTGACGGACCGGCCCTCGATCATCGTGTGCAGCACGGTCATCGGTTTCGGCAGCCCAAACAAGGCCGGCACTTCCAAGGCCCATGGAGAGCCCCTTGGCGAGGATGAGGTGGAACTGACCAAGCAGAACCTGGGCTGGCCCACGGAGCCGAAGTTCTTCGTTCCCGACGAGGTGCGGGAGTACTTCCAGCAGATGGTCCTGTACGGCAGGGGATGGGAACTGGCCTGGAAGCAGGCGTTCGACACCTACAAGGCCGCCTTCCCGGACCTGGCGGAAACCTGGCGACAGGCCATGGACGGCGAACTGCCATCCGGCTGGGACGAAAATCTGCCGACTTTTGCTCCGGACCAGGGACCCATGGCTACGAGGCAGGCGTCGGGCGTGACCGTCAACGCCCTGTCCCGCCGAATCCCTGGACTACTGGGCGGTTCGGCGGACCTGGCCGGGTCCAACAACACGACGGTGGAAGCCGAATCGGATTTCTCGGCTGACAACTACGACGGGCGCACCCTGCACTTCGGCGTGCGCGAACACGCCATGGCCTCCGCGCTGAACGGTATGACGCTTCACGGGGGACTGCGTCCCTACTGCGGCACGTTCCTGATATTCTCGGACTACATGCGGCCAGCCATCCGCCTCGCGGCCCTGATGGGCATCGCGCCGGTCTACGTCTTCACCCACGACAGTGTCGGATTGGGCGAGGACGGCCCGACCCACCAGCCCATAGAACACTACATGGCACTACGGGCGATCCCGAACCTGACCCTCATCCGGCCTGCCGACGCCGCCGAAACGTCGGAAGCCTGGGTGGCGGCCCTGCGGCGGAAGGACGGCCCCGTAGCCCTGCTGCTGACCCGCCAGAAGCTTCCCGTGCCGGATCGCGAACATCTGGCGCCAGCCACGGACCTGCACAAGGGCGCTTACGTGCTTGCTGCCACCGCTGGACAGCCGGATCTGATCCTCATCGCTTCCGGTTCCGAAGTCTGCCTGGCCCTTGAAGCACGGGCCTCGCTGGCCGAAGAAGGCATAGCCGCCCGCGTCGTCAGCATGCCGAGCTGGGAACTGTTCGAAGCCCAATCCGAAGAGTACCGGGAGTCCGTTCTGCCGGCGTCAGTCCCCGTCCGCCTGGCTGTCGAACCCGGCGTCAAGCTGGGCTGGGAGCGCTACGTTGGACCCCGGGGCGACGTCATCGGCCTGGAACGCTTCGGCGCTTCCGCGCCCTATGAGGTAGTATTCGATAACCTGGGATTTACGGCCGGGCACGTCGTGGAGAAGGCCAAGGCACTGCTTGTTGTCACTGGTTGATCAGAACCTGGCTACCTAAATCCCGAACCCCTTCCCCTGCTCTCCTTCGCTTTCAAGACCTTCCACCGTATTGCCTTCGATCTAAAACAAGGTAAGGAAGTGGGTCCCTCGTCCTTCATGTTTTCCCCAATACCCGTGAACACATCCTATTTCTCGAGATAATTCACGTTAAATTGACAATATAGAGTGAATAACGTATTTTCAACGCATGGCCACCACACGACCAATGAGAAACCGAATCCAGGCTTTGAAACGTGAGTACGATACCTTGCGCGAGGGTAAGGATTCGCTGCTGTCCATGATCGACGAAGTGGAGATTCCCGAGTGCGTGTACAACTCGAACGCCATCGAGAATTCGACGCTGTCGATTGAGGAAACGGAGAAAATACTGTTGGAGCAGATGTTGTCCCGGAACGTATCCGTCCGTGAGGTTTACGAGGCGAAGAACCTTGCTCGTGTCATGGAATACAAGCGCATCAGGGCGAAAGACAGTGAGCTGAAGGAAGAACTGATTCTGCAGATACACCAGATACTGATGGGCGGCATCGATGATTCCATCGCCGGTCGATACCGGCGCAAGGGCGAGTACGTCAGGGTAGGGACGCATATTGCGCCTGCTCCTGAGCACTTAGAGCTCATGTTGGAAAACGTCCTCATCGATTACACCAGCGATTTGAACACTTACTTCCTGGATAAGATCGCGTTGTATCATCTGAAATTCGAATCCATACATCCCTTCTGTGATGGAAATGGCAGACTGGGACGGGTCATCATCAATTTTCAACTTCTGCAACTCGGTTTGCCCCGTATAATCATTCGCAATTCGGAGAAGGAGAGGTATTACCAGGCGTTCAGGGACTATGCGGACAAAGATTCGTCGAAGACGATGCAAGGTATCCTGTTCCTCGGGCTTACGGAGTCCCTGCACAAAAGGTTGAGTTACCTTAAAGGCGCGGAAATCGTCAGGTTGTCGGATTACGTCAGGCAGAACGGATTGTCGGCACCCGCCGTCACCAACGCCGCACGACGGCAGACCATTCCCGCGTTTCGCGAAAGAGGGGTGTGGAAGATTGCGGCCTGCTTTGTCTAATACCATTTCCAGGCTCTGATTGTAGCCAGACGAGCGCACCGGCCTTTATTTTGGCACAACAAACCGTCAAAGTGTTCGGCGAGGTTGAAATTGGGTTTTCAATACGGGAGGATTATCCGGGAAAGATTTGATGTTTCAACCGAATCCGGTACTATATAGGTTATGAACAGGCCTTCCAGATGAGTCCCTGTTCTTCCTGAACGGATCAGAACATCAGATGCAGATGGAGTAAGCGTCATGATAGAAAGCTTGCGGATACGTGGTTTTCGCTGCTTCAAAGAACTCGAAATCGAACACCTGAGTGATATCAATCTCATTGCCGGCAAAAACAACTCGGGGAAGACCAGTTTGCTCGAGGCTGTATTCCTGCTGGGAGGTGCTGGCAATGCGCGAATGGCATCGGACCCTCATGTCGTCCGCGGTCTGGAACACGGCACCCTCGGCGAATCGGAATGGAATGTCTGGAATCAGTTTTTTAACGGGCTGGATATGGGTAGTACCATAGAGATAGCAGGAATACATTCAAAGTACGGTAAAATGGAATTGCAAATCTCGTCGTCGTGGCAGCCCCAAACTGAAGTACCACTAGATCGCCCTGAAACGGATTACTCTGATGATTGTACCCTGACCTTCACGTATTTCGATTATACAGGTATAGGTACCGACAACCACATTCACATTAGAGGGGATAAGTTTGAGATAGATCAATCTACACATGGCTTTCCGTTCCCCGCGATCATTCTCGTTCCTCGATTAAGAAGGAGCATGCACGATGACGCGTCCAGACTTGCAAACTTGAGAAGGCAAAAGCGGGGGGATATACTCTTAAGCGCAATGAAAGCCGTTGAGCCCAGACTTGAAAGCATTGAAGTAATCTACTCGAACGGTTCGCCCATGATATGGGGCGACATTGGGTTGAGTGAACTCGTACCCCTGCCGTCCATGGGTGAAGGCATGACGCAAATAGCCCGCCTTGTCCTGGCCATAGGCACCACGCCGAATGGTCTCGTACTTGTGGACGAGATCGAAAACGGACTTCACCACTCCGTTCTTGCTGATGTTTGGCGAGCGGTCGATGAAGCTGCCAGACTATTCCACGTACAGGTGTTTGCGACCACTCACAGCCTCGAATGCGTGGAGGCAGCTCATGAATCATTGAGCGACGAGAGGTTCAGTCTGCACAGGCTCGAATTTGCAGAGGGAACTAGTCGTTGCGTCACCTATGAACGCGAGTCCATCGACGCTGCCGTTCGCCACGGTCTGGATGTTCGTTAGTTATGGCACGAGCAATACAAATCGAATCGGAGATCCAGCTTCTTGTGGAGGGCAGGGACGAGTGTAACTTTTTCGAAGCGTTCATTGAGCATCTGTCCCTTGAGCACGTGGAAATCCAACTTCACGATTTTGGTGGCGTGGATGGTCTGCGCGGGTTTCTACGTGCCTTTGCAGCAGCGCCGGGTTTCGAATCGAACGTTCGGAGTATCGGTATCGTTCGTGACGCGGAGACGTCTGCTGAGAGTGCGTTCCAGAGTGTTCGATCTTCCTTGCAAAATGCTGGTCTGTCTCTACCTGTGCTTCCTGGGGATCGCACCGATACCAAGCCGAGTGTGACTGTTTTGATTTTGCCTGGTGATAATCGTCCAGGTATGCTGGAGACGCTTCTATGTGAAAGTTTCAAAGACGAACCGGAGAATCGTTGTATCGACGGCTTTTTTGATTGTTTCGAATCGATACCGGGCATGTCCATTGACAGACCCTATAAGGCCCGCGCACATGCATACCTGGCAACAAGACCGGATCCTCATGTATCCGTAGGTGTAGCGGCGAAGAACGGCTACTGGAATCTGGATCATCCTGTTCTGGGTGACGTGCGAGATTTCTTGATGTCCATAATCTAATACATAGAGGGTCTTCTGATTTACACATCGAACACCTTCTCCAGCCACATCAGGTTGACCCATCCATCTTCGGTAATCACGACATTGTCCTCAATCCGCACGCCACCGCCTAGTTCGGGGTAGTAGAGGCCGGGCTCGACGGTGACGACGTAGCCCACCTGGAGGACCTGCGACGCTTTCGAGATCCGCGGCGGTTTGTGGATTTCCTGGCCGTCGACCTCGGCACGGACGCGTGAGAACGCGGATTCCTGTCCTTCCAGTACGGTATCGTACAATCTCCGGAACTCATCGGAAACCGGACCCCTGGCAACGGTTCGGGTGATGTCGGCGAAGTAGCCAGTCTTTGTGGACTTGGGAAACAGGTCGAAGATGATCGGCTCGCCAGCCCGAAGCGGTCGGGAGCCCCCATTGCGGGAATCGCAGCCCTGGACGCCCTCGGCGACGATCGTGTGCTGGGCGATACAGTCCCGTTCCAGCAGGTCGATATGGATCCGAGTGTTCTGGCCTGGTATAGAACGCGACAGGTCAGGAATGGATCAAGAAACATCTACCCTATGGCGGTTCGAACGACTTCTAAAACCCGACATGACGTTAAGTGCTTACTGATCAATCAGGCCCGAGCCCCCTCACCCTATGGGGACCACGCAGGTAACTTGATAACCTGTAACTAGACAGAAAAACGTGAATGATACGCATATCTACGATACTATTCACATACTTTTGACAACAATAAGTGTATGGACTAACTTTACCATATGGCTACCACGCGCCTATTGAAAGACCGCATCCATTCGTTGAAACGTGAATACGACACCTTGCAAAAAGGCAGGGATTCGTTCCTATATAACATCCGCCTGAATCCGCGTTCGGGTGGAAGGTACGCGGTCGACGGGCTCTGCATTCCAGTGGTACATGACCTGCATGGCATATTGTAGGCACTAAGTGTAGTCGCTGCGTGTGCGTGTTACATGGATCTAAATTCCCCGAAAATGTCCCAGGAGTAGCAATGAAACCATACGACCCCATAAAGACCCTGAACGTAGCGCCGACTCAGCATAGAAACATCTGCCATTCAACACGGATCGAATCCATGTCGTCGATACAACGCTTCCGCGCCCTGCTTCCGTTGCTTGCGGCGTTGCTCTTCTGTGCGCCCTCCGCGCCTCAGGTTTTCGCTCAGTCTTTTGCCCCGGCCAGCCCGGAGGAGGCAGGTGTTTCTTCCGAACGGCTTGCACGCATCGATGCGGTGCTTGAAGGGTATGTGGAGGAAAAACGGCTACCGGGCGCCGCACTCGTGATCGGGCGGCGCGGGCATGTGGTCTATGCCAGGGCGTTCGGTTACCGGGACCGCGAGGCGGAGGAACCGCTCGATATTACGGACCTATTCCGCATCGCTTCGCAGACCAAGGCGGTCATTTCGGTGGGCGTGATGATTTTGCAGGAGCAAGGGCGCTTGCTGATCGACCAGGACCTGAGTGACTTTATCCCCGAATTCGATAGTACAACCGTTGCTGTGAACAGAGAGGAAGGGGGCTACGAGACGGTTCCCGCCAATCGCAATATCACTGTGCGCGATCTGCTCACGCACACCGCCGGCATCGGGTATGGGTGGGGCCCCGGCGCCGAGCGCTGGGAGGAGGCTGGTATCCAGGGCTGGTATTTTGCGAATCGCAACGAACCGATTGCCGAAACCGTCGAGCGCATGGGAAACCTGCCCATGGCTGCTCAACCGGGCGAGGAGTTTGTATACGGCTACTCCACGGATATCCTGGGCGTGGTTATCGAGCGGGCTTCCGGTATGCCGCTGGACGAATTTCTGCGTGTCGAGATACTCGAGCCCTTGGGCATGGCGGACACGCACTTCTATGTCCCGCCGGAAAAATCGGACCGGCTTACCGTCGTGTACTCGGTGACGGAAATGAACGGGATGGAGCGCGCTCCCGATCCTGGCCACATGGTCGGACAGGGTATGTATCTCGAGGGACCGCGCAAAAGCTTCTCAGGAGGCGCGGGTCTCGTCTCTACGCCGGGAGATTACGCTCGCTTTCTCGAGACGCTCCGGCGAGGGGGCATCCTTGATGGGGCCCGCATCCTGTCGCCCAAAACCGTGCAACTCATGACCGTCGATCATGCCCACGATGCGTGGCAGGCAGACGGCGGCGGGTTTGGCCTGGGGTTCGGCATTACGGAGGAGATCGGCTGGAACGGATTGCCGGGTTCTCCGGGGACATACACCTGGGGAGGGGCTTATCACTCCACGTACTGGGTCGATCCGGCAGAAGAACTGGTGGTTTCGTATATGACGCAGGTTATCCCTGCCCTGGGTCTCGACGACCATCAGCGTCTCCGGGCGCTCGTCTACCAAGCGCTGGTGGACTGAACCAGACGTAAAGGATGCTGCCGACAGAACGGACTGTCGGCGCCCGGCGGCACCAACGACGCCCGGCGGCAGACCATCCCCGTGTTTCGCGAAAAGGGAGTCTGGAAGATCGAGAGGGAATTCGATTACCGGGAAAAGACAGACCGCGATGAACGTACGAGGACCGAAGAATAAGCTTCACACTTCGAACACCTTCTCCAGCCGCGTCAGGTTGACGCATCCATCCTCGGTGACGACGACATTGTCCTCGATGCGCACGCCGCCGCCGAGATCGGGATAGTAGAGGCCCGGTTCCACGGTCACCATGTGACCTGCCTGGAGAATCTGCGACGCCTTCGAGATCCGGGGCGGTTCGTGTATTTCCAGTCCGAAGCCGTGGCCCGTGCCGTGGAAGAAGCCCTGCATGCGGCCGTTCTGCTCGCCTGTATGATATCCGCGGCTTTCAAACAGCCGTTCCACTTCTCCGTGGATCTCCTGTCCGTCCACCCCGGTCCGGACGCGCGACAGTGCGATCTCCTGTCCTTCCAACACGGTATCGTAGAGCCGCCGAAAGGTGTCGGAAACCGGGCCCCTGGCCACGGTCCGGGTGATGTCGGCGAAGTAGCCGGTCTTCGTGGACTTGGGAAACAGGTCGAAGATTATGGGCTCACCCGCGCGCAGCGGTCCGGAGCCCCCGTTGTGGGGATCGCAGCCCTGGACGCCTCCCGCGACGATGGTGTGCTGGGCGATACAGTCCCGTTCCAGCAGGTAGACATGGATCCGCGTACGGATGTATTCGGAGGTGATTGGTCCCTCCGGTCCATGGAGGATACCGTCCTTCACGGAGGCCTCGGAGAGTATGCCGAAGGCCATGCGCAGAGCGTCTTCCGTGTGACGGGAAGCCTCGGAGATGGCCGCCACCTCGTCGTCGGTTTTGATCGGCCGCTGGTCCCAGAAGGGGTCATCCTTGGACGTTAAATTAAAACCACGCTCCCGCAGCAGGTCCGCATAGCCCAAAGGAAACCGGTTCGGCACTCGGACGGCCCCCACGCCCCGATCCCGCAGCAGTTCGATGACAGCGTCCATGAATCCCGGGTCCGCGGCGCCGTTTTCCCGGGCGCGTTCCGTGTATACCGTGAGCGAAACCACCTCGTCAACCTTCGACTGGGCACGGGCGCGGTCGATCTCGAGGTCACTCATCATGATGGTCTTCCGGCCGTCCTGTTCTAGATAGGTAAAGGGGTCCGGCACGAACATCCCCGTTGCGTACAGCATGTCGGCGTCGCTCTCGCTGTCCGCGATGAGCAGGATGGACTCGTTTCCGGATGAAGCGGTCATGTAGGTACCTTTCACGTTGTATATTTCTCAGGAACCCAATTGATCTGTACAATTGTACAAATCAACCAGGTTGTACTGATTTCAACCGTATCCGTAGAAACCCCGTCCGTTCTTCCGTCCGTTCATTCCGGCGGCGACCATCTGCCGCAGCAGGGGCGGAGCGGCGTACCGGTCGCTGCGGAAGGCGTCGTAGAGTACTTCCGCGATATAGAGCGTGGTGTCCAGGCCGATGAAGTCAAGGAGCTTGAGAGGGCCGAGGGGATGTTCGCAACCGAGGACCATGCCAGCGTCGATGTCCTCCTTCGTGGCCACGCCCGATTCGACCAGTCGCACCGCGTCCAGCAGGTAGGGGATCAGAAGATAATTGACGATGAACCCGGGTGTGTCCTTGACCTCGATCACCTGCTTGTTCAGCGAGACGCCGAACTGCCGGGCCGAATCTACAGTTTCCGCGCTGGTCTGCAGTCCGATGACCATCTCGATGAGCCTCATCACGGGCACGGGGTTGAAGAAATGAAGCCCGAGGACCTGCTGCGGACGGTCCGTGGCGGCGGCCAGTTCGGTGATGGATATGGAAGAGGTATTGCTGGCCAGGATGGCGTCCGGCTGTGCGATGCCGTCGACGATCCGGAAGACCTCCTGCTTGGTCTCGAGGTTCTCGGTCACCGCCTCGATCACCAGGTCGCACGAAGCGAGATCGTCGAAATCCGTCGTGCCCGTGATGCGTCCGAGTACGGCCGTCTTTTCGTTTTCCGTCATCCGCCCCTTGGATACGTTCCGCGAAAGGATGCCGTCGATGCGTCCGATGCCTCCGCTGACCAGGTCGTCCGTCGCCTCGCGGACGAGTGTCCTGTACCCCGCCTGGGCGCACACCTGCGTAATCCCCGATCCCATCAGCCCACATCCGATGACTCCAACCGTTTCTATGGCCATGCGTAATCCTCCGTATTCCGTGCGGCTGGTTTTCCTTTTGATTCGCGTTTCTTCCTTGTGTCCCTTTGTCGGTGTGCCCCCGTCACCGTTCGCCGTTATTCTCAAGCGCCGCCACGGCGTCTTTGAACCGCCGTCCGCGTTCCTCGAAGTTGGTGAACATGTCGTAGCTGGCGCAGCCGGGCGATAGCACCACCACATCACCAGGGCGCGCCAGCCCTGCGCTTTGACGGACCGCGTCATCGAGCGTTTCTGCGCGGGCGATAACGGGCTCGCCAACTGCTCTGTTCACCGTGATCGCTGACTCTATTGCGTTGGCGGTCACACCGATCAGTACGACGGCCCGGGCGCGTCGTCCTGCTTCCTCCGCCATGCCTTCGAACGCCACGCCCTTGTCGTATCCACCTGCGATCAGGACGACCGGCTTTTCAAAGGCCCGGAGCGCCGTAACCGTCGACACCGGCGTGGTGCAGGCCGAATCGTTGTAGTAGCCTACACCATTGACTATGGCCACTTCTTCCAATCGATGCTCCACCCCGCGGAACGCCTCGACCGTCGACCGGATGACCGTCGACGGGAGCCCTTCCAGGCACGCGACCGTCACGGCCGCGAGCAGGTTGGCCTGGTTGTGCGGACCCGGCAACCGGAGACTGTCCGATGGACACACGGTGCGTTCGCCGCCGGCGTCGCGGTAGACCACCTGGCCGTCGCGCAGGTAGCATCCGGTCTCGACAGGGCCGTGTATGCTGAACCAGGCCACCCGTCCACGGCAAAGAGACGCCCATCCACGCAGCCTCTCATCGTCGGCGTTCAGTACGACCTGGTCCCGAGGCGACTGGTAATGCACGATGTGTTGCTTGGCCTTCTCGTAGGAAGCGAACGTCCCGTGCCAGTCCAGGTGATTGGGCGACAGGTTGGTCACCACGGCCACCCTGGGGCTTTGCCGGATCCAGGCCAGGCGATGCAACTGGAAGCTGGACAACTCGAGCACTACGGGGTTGCCGTTGTCGGGCTTTTCGTCGGTTCCGGACGTCCGAACGGCACCGGCCGCCTCGCCAGAATCGGAAGTCT
Organism: bacterium; assembly: GCA_965225915.1. GTDB lineage: Bacteria > JAAXHH01 > JAAXHH01 > JAAXHH01 > JAAXHH01 > JAAXHH01. The sequence continues at coordinate 1,518,273 of OZ245326.1, read as the reverse complement.
CATCGGACTCGGACGTCTCGCAGTCGAGATCGTCGAGGTCGCCTGGTCCGTCCAGTTCGTTGAGCACGGACCTGCCCAGGTTGCCGCCTTCCAGCGTCGCCGGGCGGATCGCACGGAACAGGGCGCCGATGAGGCGGGTGGTCGTGGTCTTGCCGTTGCTGCCCGTGATGCCGATGATCGGCCGGCGGCAAGCCTCGAAAACCAGGTTCATTTCAGTGGTCAACGATACGCCTCGTTCCCGTGCCAGCCGGAGGAACGGGCTGTCGTCGCGGACAGCGGGCCCAACCACCACGAGATCCGCACCGGTGATATCTTTCTCACGGTGCTTTCCGAGCACGTAGCGAATCGGCCATTGGGAGAGGGCGTCTATGGAGGTCCGAAGCGCTTCAGCCGGCTGCAGATCCGTGACGGTCACATCTGCTCCGCGAACGGCGAAATAGCGCGCGGAAGAAGCCCCGCCGGTTAACACGCCGAGCCCCAGTATAGTAACGCGACAGCCAGTGAAATCCCTTGACACCAGAAGCCATTCCGGTTTAATATACGACGTTGATTCGCGGGTTCAATCCGCGAGGTCCAGTCGTTCGCCGAGCGCCGTGAGAAAGGCGTTGGTTTCCGGCGCGTCAACGGTTCTCGGGCCACGCATCAACTGCACCAGGTCTTCGATCGTATCGATGTCCAGCAGGCGGTACTCGTCGAGCACCTCGTGGGTGATGCTGCGCTGCCGAAGCAAGGCGACGGTCTCCTCGAGTTCCGATCCCGAACTCCAGCGGGATATATCGAAAATACGGTGCGGCTTGCGCATGCCGATTAGATTGTAAGCGCCGTCCTGGGCCGGGACAAGCACTATATCGTGGGATGAGAGGGACACACGGACCCGTTCGATGACGGTTTCGTCCAGGCGTGGCATGTCGCTGCCCGAAATCAGCACATACCGGTAGCGTGGGAGCAGGTTCTCGAAGATACCTAACATTATCTCGCCCATGTTGGCGCCGGATACGACATGGTATGGAACGTCCCGCCCTGTGATTGAACGAAAGGCATCCGCGTATTCCGGTTGGGACGTGGCCAGAAGGATGGCGTAATCCCGTTCCCGGTGCGCCCCGAACCGGTCCACCAGGAACGCGCGGTACATCCTGGCTGCCAGACGATAGGCTTCGTCCTGGCCGATAGCCCGACCGGAAGCGTCGGGGATGTCCTTGAGGCCGGCATAGCCGTTCTCCGCTGTACCATTGACCAATCGGGTTTTTACGCTTCGAGGTTCGGGGTACTTGGCCAGCAGGACGAGTGCGGTGGGCGGGTACGGAATCATTGGCCGGATGGGCACGGCTTGGTGCGACAGGGATCGCGAAACGATGACGCTACTGTATCCATGAACATCGATAAAGATAATGTAGCGGAGTACGTTCATACAAGGCATCTTTTGTATGCGCCGCCTGGGGCGTCGTGTACGGTGGAAGGGTTGGGCGGCGGGTTTCTGAACACCGTGCTGAGAATTGCCGCCGGTGCCCGGTCGGTCGTGGTGAAACAGGCCCTGGACGCGTTGCGCCTCTTTCCGGATCTCAAGGTCACCACCGACCGGATCGTCTACGAAACAGAGGCGCTCAGGGTACTGGACGGGTTTTTCCCCACGGGAACCGTTCCGTCCGTTTTGGATTTCGATGAGGAGCACCGCATCCTGGTGATGTCCGACCTGGGAAAGCGGCCGTCCCTGGAAACCGAACTGGAGAAGGGCCGGGTCGACCAGTCCGTGGCGGGCCGGCTCGGCGAATTCCTGTCCTCGCTGCATCGCCAGACCCGGGACGACCCGGGATTGAGGGAACGATTCGACAACGAGGCCATGCAGCACCTCAGGTACAAGTATTGCTTCTATTTCGTCGAAGATCCGGAGTTGAATCGCGTCGCCCGCCACTTGGCAGAAACGTTTACGGAGACGAAACAGGTGCTGCTCCACGGCGACTTCTGGACGGCTAGCGTAATCGCCGCGGAAGAGCGGGTGCATACCTTCGACCTGGAATTCGTCAACTACGGGCACCCGGCCCAGGACGCGGGCTTCATCATGGCCCATTACCTGTTGCACGCGTACAACAATCCACGGGTCGCGACCGCAGTCTTCGACGCCGTTGAATGTCTGTGGAAGCAGTACTCGGACGGCATGGGCAAATTGTTGCCGGAAGGCACGGAGACGACGGCGCTGAGGCAGACCGGTCTCGAAATGCTGTTCCGCATCGATGGGATCAACCGGGTCAACTACATTACCGACGACGAGGTTAAGGCCCGCATACGTCGTGCCGCCAAGCGCATGATGCTCGACGGCAGCACAACGGTGGCGGGATTGAGACACGATTGAGGGAAATCGAGGCAAGATCGAGGTAAAATTGAAAACGATAGACCATAACGGGGAAAAGAGATTCGGTCATTTCACGGTTCGCCCGAACGAAACGGGCAAGGAGTGATATTTTGGGTAGATTCAGATCTTTACTCTTCATTATAGCCATCGCCGTGCTGGCGGCGTGGATACTTAGTGGATTCTGGGCCACCATCTTCGTCGAGGCGCTCTGGTTCGATCAACTGGGGTTTAACGACGTGTTCTGGACGACGATCTGGGCCAAGTTCGCCACGGGACTGGTCTTTGGACTGATGGCGCTGGTCGGCCTCGGGGTGAACGTCTACCTGGCGAGGTACTTCTCAACGCGTCTTACCGAACTGCACCTGTTCAACGAAGAGATGTCGGAACTCGAACAGTTGTTTTCCTCCTCGAAGCTGATCGAGATTGTGACGATCATAGGCGTCCTGGTCATATCCGCCATCATGGGATTGATCGGCCTGGCCAACTGGGACGGCATGCTCCGGTATTTCAACCAGGAGGCCTTCGGCGCCACGGATCCCATATTCAATCTCGACATCGGGTTTTACGTCTTCTCCCTGCCGATATTGCATTTCTTCCGGTTCTGGCTGCTGCTCCTGGTCATTGCCTCGGCGATCGCGGTAACCCTCTTCTATCTCTACCGCGGCGCCGTCACCATAGAGGAACGCGGCATACAGATCCGCTCGTACGCCCGGAATCACATCTGCGTACTGGGCGCCATCGTCTTTCTGCTCATGGCCTGGGGCTACCGGCTCGACATGTACCGCCTGCTGTATTCCGAATCGGGATTTGCCTTCGGCGCAGGATATACCGATCTGCACGCCCGGTTGTATTCGCTATGGATCCTTTTGTTCGTGGCCATCGCCTGCGCCGGCCTGTTCGTGATGACGCTGTACTCCCAGCGCCGCAACCTGCCGTTCTTCGCCATCGGCGGCATGATCGCCTCGTCCCTGCTCGTCGGATCGGTGTATCCGGGACTCGTTCAGTACTTCCTGGTGGCGCCCAACGAATACGACCGGGAGGTGCCTTATATCCAGCATAACATCAACTACACCCTGCAAGGCTACGGACTGGACCGCGTCGACGAGGTGCCGTTTCAGATCCAGGAGAACCTCACGGCGGCGGATATCCAGTCAAACATCACGACCATCAACAACCTGAAGATACAGGACAAGCGTCCATTGCGCCGGACTTATCAGCAGCTCCAGGAGATCCGGTCCTATTACGATTTCTCCAACGTGGACGAGGATCGGTACCTGATCGACGGACAGTACCGCCAGGTCATGCTGGCCGCCAGGGAGTTGTCCTACAGCCAGATTCCGTCGCCCACGTGGCAGAACCGGCACCTTTTCTACACCCACGGTTACGGTCTGTGCCTGAGCCCGGTGAACACTTCCACGCCCGAGGGACTGCCGGTCCTGTTCGTCAAGGACATACCGCCCGTTTCCAACAGCGCCGATCTCGATGTGCGCCGTCCGGAGCTTTACTTCGGCGAGAACATGGACGCTTACGCGGTGGTGAAGACCACGCAGGAGGAATTCGATTACCCGGAAGGCGACCAGAACAAGTTCAGCCGGTACGAGGACGACGGAGGGGTGGAACTCAGTTCGTATTTCCGCCGCATGGCCTTTGCCCGTTATTTCAGCGAGGCCAACTTCGTCATCAGTCCGCTGATCACCGAAGAGAGCCAGGTGATGTTCTACCGGCGCCTGCAGAGCCGGGTGGAAAACATAGCGCCTTTCCTGGACTATGACCACGATCCCTACCTGATCATCGCCGGCGGGAAGCTCTACTGGATGATCGACGCCTACACGACGACAGGATCCTATCCCTACTCGCAGCGTTTCAGCGGTCTGCTACAGATGCCGGACCAGGGCGATCTGGGCACCGGGCCGCAATCGGACATCCCGGGGCTCAATCCCCCTCCGCAACGGCGGTTTGTCCAAAACCAGCCCACCCTGCAGCAGATCAACTACATCCGCAACTCGGTGAAGGTGGTCGTCGACGCGTATACGGGCGAGACCGTCTTCTATCTCGTGGACGAGGTGGACCCGATTGTGCTGACCTACCAGAAGATCTTCCCGACGCTATTCCGGCCGTTGAGCGAGATGCCGCAGACGCTGCGCGACCACATCCGCTATCCGCGCGACATGTTCGCCATCCAGGCCGCCATGTACCGCGTCTATCACATGCGCAATCCCCAGGTATTCTATAACAAGGAGGACATGTGGGCGGTGCCGCAGCAGTTCTACGGTGAGCAGGAACAGCAGGTGTACCCGTATTACGCCGTGATGAAGACGGCCCAGATGGACAAGGAGGAACTGCTCCTCCTGCTGCCTTTCACGCCTGCGGGCAAGGAGAATATGATCGGCTGGATGGCGGCACACTGCGACGCGCCGCTTTACGGGCGCATCCAGGTATACAACTTCCCGAAGCAGGAACTGGTTTACGGCCCCATGCAGATCGAGGCGAGGATCTCCCAGGACGCCGATATCGCCAAGGAACTCACGCTCTGGAACCAGGAGGGCTCCCAGGTGATCCGCGGCGACATCATCGTCGTACCGATACAGGAGTCGCTGCTCTACATCGAACCGCTGTACCTGCGGCAGCGTTCCAGCCGCGGCGGTTTGCCCGAGCTCAAGCGCGTGATCGTCGCCTACGGCAACCGGATCGCCATGCGGGAGACGCTCGACCAGGCGCTTTCCAACATCTTTTCGTTCGAAAGTTCGCTGGCCCTGCAGACATCGACATTCGTGGACGGCCAGGAGGTGCTTCAACCGCGGCGGGCCACGCTGAATGAACTGGCGAAACGGGCGGTGTCCCAGTACGAAGAGGCACGGAATTACCTGCAGGCCGGGAACTGGTCCGGTTACGGCGACTCGCTGCAGCAGCTCGAAAACGTCCTCAAGCGCCTGTCCGACGAAGCGGACCGGCAGGAGTAGGAACGGGTCGACCTCGAAAAGGGATTTCGATGCCCGTTCAAACACTCACCTTTCCCAACGGCCAGGGCGACCTGCTTGCCGCGCGGCTCAGCCTGCCGCCGGACGGCAGGCCGGTCGCCTATGCCCTGTTCGCCCACTGTTTCACCTGTAACCGGAACCTGAACGCCGTCCGGCGTATCAGCCAGGAGATGTCCGACCACGGGCTGGCCGTGCTTCAGTTCGATTTTACCGGCCTGGGCGATAGCGAAGGAGATTTCTCCGAGACCGGCTTCTCGTCCAACGTGGACGACCTGGTCGCCGCGGCGAGGTACCTCGAGACCCGATACGAGGCCCCTCGGGTACTGATCGGGCATTCTCTCGGCGGCGCGGCCGTGCTCAAGGCCGCAGGATCGATACCTTCCTGCAACGCGGTAGTGACCATCGGTGCGCCGGCCGATCCCAAGCACGTGACCCACCTGATCGAAGACGCCCGGGAGACCATTGAGCAGACCGGGCAGGCCACCGTTACAATCGCCGGCCGGTCCTTCGTCATCCGGAAACAGTTCCTCGACGACCTCGCGGAGACGCGGATGGAGGAGACGATCCGCGGACTGCGCCGCGCACTGCTGGTGTGCCATTCGCCCATCGACCAGACGGTCGGTATAGAGAACGCGGCCCGGATCTTCCAGGCCGCGCTCCATCCTAAAAGCTTTCTCTCCCTCGACAAGGCGGATCATCTGCTCTCGAACGAGGCCGATGCCTTCTACGTCGGCCGTGCCGCCGCGGCGTGGGCGACGAAATACCTGGACGTGCCCGCCAGGGATGGGGAAGCCGAAGCCGTTGGAAGCCACCTGGTGGTGCGTACGGGGCGTGAACATTACTATACCGAAGTCGTGGCATCGGGCCATCGCCTGACGGTGGACGAACCCGAATCGGTCGGGGGCACGGACCGCGGTGGCACGCCATACGACCTGCTGCTCGGGGCGCTGGGCTCCTGCACGTCCATCACCCTGCGGATGTACGCCGACCGGAAATCATGGCCGCTGGAGGAAATTGTTGTCCGGCTCCGTCACGAGAAGATCCATGCCAGCCATTGCGAGACCTGCGAAACCACCGAAGGCAAGGTGGACCGTATAGAACGTGAAATCGAGTTGATCGGCGAGCTAACGGGGGAACAACGGGCGCGTTTGCTTGAAATCGCCGATCGTTGCCCCGTACACCGGACCCTGCATTCGGAGATCCTGGTGGAATCCCGGCTTTCCAGCCCATGAACTACCTGGCCCACCTGTACTTCGCCGAAGATACGCCGGAATCCCGCGTGGGGAACCTGATGGCGGATTTCGTGCGGGGGCCCGTGGACCGCCAGCCGTACGGCGGCGCCGTCATGCGGGGCATGCGAAGCCACGTGGCGGTGGACCGATTCACCGACGACCACGACGTGGTGCGCGAGAGCAAGGCGGTCATCAGCCGCCGCCGCCGGCGATTCGCCGGGATCATCGTGGATGTCTGCTACGATCACTTTCTTGCCCGGCACTGGTCGGACTTTTCGGATGTGCCGCTGTCCGCGTTCATCGAGGGGACCTACGGTTCCTTCCGTACTTACCGGGGCGAACTTCCGCCAGTGATGTCGAGGGTAATCCGCCACATGGTGGAACACGACTGGCTTCGGGGCTATCAGGAACTTTCAGGCATCGGCCGGGCGCTGGACGGCCTGTCGATGCGCATACGGCGGCCCAACACGCTGGCGGGATCGGTGGAGGAACTCAAGGAGAATTACGGGGAAATGGAAGGGCAATTCCTGCGTTTTTTCCCGGCCCTGGTGCAGCATATGGAGAAGCGGGAACACGATGAGTAATCACTACGATGTCATCGTCGTAGGGCTCGGCGCCATGGGCTCGGCGACGTGCTACCACCTGGCCGGCCGGCGGGCGAAGGTCCTCGGTCTGGAACGCTTCGATCTGCCCCACGCCCAGGGCAGTTCCCACGGATATTCCCGCCATACGAAGACGGCGGTGTATGTGGATACGCCCTATGAACCCTTCATCGGCCGGTCCTTCGAACTCTGGCGACTGCTGGAGGGCGAGACAGGCCAGCATATTCTCATCACGACCGGCTATCTGCGCATGGCCAATACCGGATCGTGGGACCACCTTCAGGGGCGAGTCCAACACGAGATCCTGACCGCCGAGGAACTGGCCTACCGGTATCCGCAGTTCACCCTGACGTCCGACTACCACGGCCTGTACGATCCGAACGGCGGACTCCTGCGTCCCGAACTGGGCATCGCGAGCCATATCATACAGGCGCTCCGGCGCGGCGCTGAGATCCACAGCCGCGAGACCGTGACGGGATGGAAGGAAACCCCCGGCTGCGTGGAGGTCCAGACCGACCACTGCCGCTACACTGCGGACCAGGTCGTCTTTACCGGTGGATCCTGGACCGGTCAGTTGATCGAGGGCCTCGGCATATCACTGACCGTTACTCGCCAGCCCCTGGCGTGGGTATGGCCCGCGCGGAACGCGGGGTCCTTCGACGTGGGATCGATTCCCATCTGGCAGATCCCTGTGCCCGAGGCGAACGGCGAATACTACGGTTTCCCCATGATGGCGGACCATCCGGGTTTCAAGCTGGCCCTCCACAGATACGGCGAGCCGTCGGATCCGGACCATCTGGACCGCAGCGCACGTCCGGAAGACGAAGAAGAGATCCGGGCGTGTCTGCGCCGGTACATCCCCGATGCCGACGGACCGCTCACGGCCATGCGGGTCTGCATGTATACCCGCACGGCGGATGATCTGCCCGTGCTGGATCGGCACCCGGCCTACGACCGGGTAACCGTGGGCTGCGGCTTCAGCGGGACCGGCTTCAAGTTCTCCTGCACCTTTGGCGAATGGCTGGCCGAAACGGCCCTCCGGCAGCCGACCACGATCGACAACGATACTTTCCGTTTTGAACGATTGCTTAAGTCCGCGAACTCATCCTGACGCAAAGGAACATCATCCATGAACTCCCAGATTTCCGAGGCCCAGTGGGCGGTCTTCGAACGACAGGGCTACCTGCGTCTCGGTACCGTGATGGAGCCGGGTGAGCTCGACCGCCTGCAGCGGCGGATCGACGACATCATGCTGGGCAGGGCCGATATCGACTACAGCCGGGTCATGATGCAGCTGGACCGGGACCCGGAACGAGGCGGCGACAGGCCGGGACCGCAGAGCAAGGGTCACAAGGGGGCCACGCTGCGTTACCGGAAGATCCAGGACATGGAACTGGATCCCCAGTTCCGTTCCTTCATGCGCAAACGGATCTTCGAGGAGATCTGCGACAGAGTCTACGGACCGGATACGCCGGTCGCCTGTTACCGGGCGATGTTCATGAACAAGCCGAGCGGGGAAGGCACGGAACTTGTCTGGCACCAGGACCGGTGGACCGATCTCGACCGGGACCCGCTCGTCACCTTGTGGACGGCGCTTGACCCCGCTGTTGAAGCGAACGGATGCGTGAAGATCATTCCCGGATCCCACCGGCGGCTGATCAACCCGAGCCACGGTGCCGGATTCCTGACGGATGAACAGGCGGAGACCGTCGTGACCGAGCATGAATCTATCAATATGGAAGTCGAGTGCGGTGAAACCGTGTTGATGCACAACTGGCTGCTGCACAGTTCCGGGACCAACAGCACCGACACGCCGAGGCGCGCGTTCAGCGTGTGCTTCATGGACGCGGCCACCCGTTCCCGCGCAGGACACATCTTCCCCGTTATTTTCGGTCAAGGCGCGCTGAGTCCCGCGCTGTAGCGCTACGTCCCGTGCTGCAATCCGGCCATCATTGGAGTACAGGTCTTAATCTACCATCACGGAGCGCGAGAGGATCCCTCCACATGATATTCAAGAACATGCGTTTCCTGACCGCTTTCTGCGCGATGACATTAATCGTTTTGGGCTGTGGATCCGCTTCGGAAACTTCCCGCCCCAGCCTGCTCGACCAGATCAAGCAGCGGGGCGCCATACGCGTCGGACTTTCGACCTTCGTCCCCTGGGCCATGCGCAACAAACAGGGGGAACTGGTCGGCTTCGAGATCGACGTGGCCCGGCGCCTGGCGTCCGACGCCGGCCTGGAGATCGAATTCGTCCCCACGGCCTGGGACGGGATCATTCCCGGGCTCCTGGCCGGCAAGTTCGACGTGATCATCGCCGGCATGTCCATTACTCCGGCGCGGAACCTGAGCGTGAACTTTACCCGGCCCTACGCCCATTCGGAACTGATGCTGGCCGCCAGCAGAGAGAAGGCGGGGCACCTGGTCCGTAAGAACGACTACGACAGCGCCGAGGTGACCATCGCGGTGCGCCGCGGTTCGACCTCCGTCCAGGCCGCGCGCAAGCACTTTCCCAGCGCGACCATCCAGCAGTTCGACGACGACATCCTCGCCTTTCAGGAGGTGATGAACGGCAACGCCGAGGCCGCGGTCGCGTCCACGCCGAAACCGGAACACGAAGTCCTCCGGAACAGCGACCGGCTGTTCATCCCCTTCGACGAACCCCTGGGCCGGGGCGCCGAAGCCATCGCGATCCGGCAGGGCGAAGCGGACGCCCTGAACTTCTTCGACAACTGGGTCATGTTGCGCACGGAGGACGGGTGGCTGAATGAACGGCGGGATTACTGGTTCCGGACTCTGAACTGGCAGGACGATGTGGTCCCGGAAGAATAAGTTGATCCCTGGCAGCGACTGCATTCCGGGGATCGAAATGATGGTGTCGAACCCCGGATTTACCGCTTGACATCAACCGGTCCCCTTCATATCTGGTACAAACCCGATCAGACGGCGAAAAGAGTTTCGACGGAGCTATATTTCATGGGCCTCATCCTGTACGACTCCTACACGCGCAGTTTCCGTGAATTCGAACCTTTGTCCCCGGATGAGGTGGGCCTCTACGCCTGCGGCCCCACGGTTTACGACTTCCCCCACATCGGCAACATGCGCACGTACGTGTTCGGCGACCTGTTACGCCGGGCGCTGGTTTTCAACGGCTATTCCGTCCGGCAAGTGATGAACATTACCGACGTGGGGCACCTGGTCTCCGACGCGGATACCGGTGAGGACAAGATGGAGGCCGGGTCTCGCCGCGCCGGGAAGTCTGCGCGGGAGATCGCCGAGTTCTACACCGAAGTCTTCAAGGAGGACATGCGGCAGCTCAACATACTGGAGCCGGACACCTGGTGCCGGGCGACCGACCATATCGCCGAACAGATCCAGGAGATCCAATGCATCGAGGGGAAGGGGTTCACGTACCGTACTTCCGACGGAATCTACTTCGATACCTCGAAGCAGCCTGGTTACGGTTACCTCGCGCGGCTGGACGTGGAGGGACTGGAGGCCGGCGCGCGGGTCGAAATGGGCGAAAAGCGCAAAGTGACCGACTTCGCCCTGTGGAAGTTCAGCCCGAAGGACGAGCAGCGGCAGATGGAATGGGACAGCCCCTGGGGCGTCGGTTTTCCGGGATGGCACATCGAATGCTCGGCCATGTCGGCCAAGTATCTTGGTCCCTATTTCGATATCCATCTGGGTGGGGAGGACCACATCCCGGTGCATCACTCGAACGAGATCGCCCAGACCGAGGCCTGTCACGGTACCCGGCTCGCCAACTTCTGGATGCATGGGTATTTCCTGCAACTGGGAGCCGCCAGGATGGCGAAATCCGCCGGCGGGTTCCTGCGGGTGCAGACGTTGATCGACCGGGGTTACGATCCCCTCGTCTACCGCCTATTCTGCCTGAGCGCGAGTTACCGGTCCAAGCTCAACTTCAACTGGGAGAGTATCGAGGGCGCCGCGCGGCAGATGAACCGGCTCCGGCTGGCCGTCCATGGTTGGGGCGAGCCCGCCGGGGAAGCGGACGAAACCTACATGCGGCGCTTTACCGAGATGGTGAACTACGACCTGAACATGCCCCGCGCCATGTCCGTCACCTGGGACCTGGTCCGGAGCGATCTTCCGGATGACCTGAAAAAGGCCACGATCATGCGATTCGACGACATGCTGGGGTTGAGTCTGGCCGAGTGGGAACCGGAAGAGAAGTCCGTGCCCGATCACATCACGGCGCTCGCGGAAGAACGGCGGCAGGCCCGCGCGGAAAAACGGTACGCCGACGCCGACTCGCTACGCGATCAGATCATCGCCGCCGGTTACGATATCAAGGACACGCCCAGGGGACCGGAAATCTCGCCCAGAGCCGAGGCCGTGGCAACGCCCTAAGGAAGCTCCCCCATGAATCTGCTACTGGTCGGTGGTTCCGGGCTCGTCGGGACGGCCGTCACGCCCTACCTGCGGCAACACCATAGCCTGCGCGTGCTGGACCTCGATCCTCCCCAACATGACGACGTAGAATACGTGAGCGGATCCATCGCCGATCCCGATGCGGTAAGCCGGGCCCTGGACGGTATGGACGCGTTCATCACCATGGCGATGAAGGGCGGCCAGGGCGGACACGATCGGCATCACACCATGGAGCAGGCAATAGACAACTATACAGTCAACTGCCTGGGTCACCACGTGCTGCTGCATACCGCCGCCGATATGGGGGTCATGTGCGGGATTTACACCAGCACCATGAGTGTGCACAACCGGCACCGGACCTGGTATCCCTCCGAGGAGGAGGTGCCCATGGACGGCCCCAACGTTTACGGGCTGACGAAGGGTCTCACGGAGAGGATTTGCCGGTACTTCGCCCGCGAGTACGACATGAACCTTCTCGTGTACCGCATCACCGGACCCTGCAACCGCACCATGTACATCGACCGGATCAAGAATCCGCCCACCGGCGTGAAACTGTACTACACCGACGAGGAAGACCTGGCCAGCGCCTACCTGGCCGGCCTCCGGTTCCTCCAGAACGGCTGCGGCCGCTGCGAGGCGTTCTTCATATCCGGCGATGAGGATCGCGAGGAAATGAACATGGCGAAGGCCCGCATGCTCCTGGGCTGGGAACCGGTCGCCCGGAAGAAGCTGGGCATCTGAGTCTACGGCCGCCGGGCCGTCATGCACGCTATCTTACCGATCCGCATTTCACATCTGAAATCGACGAACCCCAGGCTGGACAGCAGGCCCTGGTGCGTTTCGACGGGCAGCCGTCGGGGACGTTCAGGGTCGTCTTTCTCGAAGGGGACGACGAAATCCGCGTTGACCAGGATCCCGCCGGACGCGAAGAGCCCGTGGATTTGGCGGTAGACGGCTTCGAGGGCGTCGATGCCGCCGAGATCATGAAAGGTCTGGAGGGTGAAGACCGCGTCTGCGGGACCAATGCCCCGTGTCCACCCGGCATCCTTCAGGTCCGCGTTGACCAGGCGTGCGTCCCGGTGGCCGGCCTCGCCGAGCCGCACCTTCCCATGCTGGACAAGCACCGGCTCGATGTCTATTCCCGTGTATTCTACGGCGCCGGCCTGTCCTGCCACTGATTCATTGCTTAACGTGTATAGGACGGCCTGGGCGAGTCCGCCCGCGCCGACGCCCAGTTCCAGCAGCCGGGTTTTCTCGTGATGTTTCTCCTTGCGCGATCCCGCACCGCGCCATTCGACGAGCGTTCGCACGACGCAATCGGCTATCGCCGCTCGCTCGGGCCACCTACGGTCCAGGTCCCGCGTCCACGCGTCGATGTAGTCAGGCCCCGTGAAATCCGATAGCGCCATGCCCCTGGCTCCCTAGTCGGTCCGCGTCGGCTTGCGGCCGTGGCTGAAGGAGTCGAGTCGCGGCGTGTCGGACGGCCAGTACTGCGCGTCGACGTCCTCCTGCCAGGGATTGCCGCAGAAGTTGGTGAGGATATGCCATTCGGCCGCGCCGATATCGGGGTCGGGATGGAAGAGAAAGCGCTTGAGCCCGGCGTTTTGTGAGGCGGTGAGGATGCCGTGCAGGTCCCTGGCCGGCATGGCGTCGCCCGCGTGGGGTGCGCGGCCCGTGGAAACCCAGCAGATGACCTTGTCCGTGTCGCCGATGGCCTCCAGGGCGCGACGGGTTTCACTGTACACGATGGTCGAGAAGAACTCTTCCGGAAAACCTATTTCCATGTCCATCAGGGTGCGCACACCAGGCAGGTCGATGCCGAAAAGCAGTTTCACCACGTCGAAGGCGTCTTCCTCGGTCAGCGACGGGTTCCACTTCCGCAGACGCTGCACCCAGCGGGAGACCGTCCCGTACATGCCGTCGAAACCCCGGTGCCAGTAGTAGTGCTTGGGGAAGATATAGTCGAAACAGGAGGCCATGGCGTGGTAGTCCTGGCAGGTCAGCGAGGAGAAGGCCGCCGTGCGCGGGATACCGCCGAGTTCCACCTTGCGGTTTAGACGACGGACCTGTTCGGCCGTGGCTGACATCAGGCCCAGCGCCGTCTCTCTACGTGCGCGGAGCCAGTACAGGGCGTCCTCGTTGACGTCGAAGAGCTGAAGCCCGGCCAGCATGCCGCCGGGTGCGCGGTACCGCACCTCGGCTGGGGTAAGCCGGTGGAACCGGTCCCGCAGGTGTTCGATCCCCCGTTGCAGCCGGTCCATGTCGTACCCCAGCGCGGCGAAGCGCCCGTCCTCGCCGGGGCGTATCTCGAAGAGTTCGCCCCCGTGGTGGAAGGCGAGTTCGTAGTGCTGTTCCCCAGGGCCGTCGATGATGATGCCATGGGCCTGGGGCAGGGCGTTCATGGCGTCCTGGATCGCTGCGGCGTGACCGATCACGCCGTAAGGATCCTCCTCCACGGGCAGTCGTCCCCCGCCTCCGCCCGCGCCGAAGGTCATGATGTGCCATCCACGCTCCGCCGCGTCGTCGAGCATGGCCCTGAAGAGGCGTTCCTTTTCGAGGTCGCGGGATGTCTCCCCGGGGGGATCGACGCCGAAAGACCGGTACACGGCGGGGTCGCTGCCGAAGACCGGCCTTCTCGTGCCGTCGTCCGTTTCGAAATGGAGATTGCCTACCACGATGCCGGTGATGCCGCCGTCCTGCCACGCGTCGAAGATCCGCTTGTAGTCGGCCATCCAGAGTTCGAGGGGATTATGGACGAAGATCCAGGCTTCCATGTCAGGGTCTCCTTCGTGGGTTGTCCTTGGCGGACGGCGGACCATCCGCATACCTATAGCGGTCCATTGGCATTCCGGCGTTGCCACATTTGCATTCCGGCGTCGTCGCATCGATTTTCGAGCAGCGGCGCATCACGGCATCACGTAGCCATGCGGCGCATCATGGTATCAACTCGCAAGGCGCCTGCAGAGATGGGGAATGAAGAGCCGGTTGTCGGCCGCCGTGTAGATCATCTCGCCCCCCATGCGGCTGAAACTCTTGCCCATGCGGTTGTAGTAAGCGGGGTTGTCCATGGGCGGTTCCCCGGCGTTCCAGTCCCAGTCCTCCTCCGTGAGATCGTTCACCGCGATGAAGGACCGCAGGGGTCCCATCCCGTCCTGCCGGCGCAGGTTGTTGGCGATGGACACGGATTTCTCGAATACCTGGGGCGCCATGATCGAGGAGCCGACGGACAGGAACACTCCGCCGTCGATGCGAGAGACGCCCTCGGCAAAGACCTGGAAGTCGATCATCCCGCCCCTCCCGAGTGCCGCGCCATTGGCAAGGGGATGGGTATAGACGATATCGTACCCGATGCCGGGGTGTACCGTGAGCGGTACGCCGAGCCGGTAGGCGTTTCCGGTCAGCGAATGCTCCTTGTACGGGTGATCGACGGTGTGGCTGCCCGGTGCGATTTCATGGCGCACGATCGTCTGCAGGAGGTCGGCGCGGGCGGGCATGGTCTCATCGTCCACGGGATGGCCGGACCAGTCCGAGAGAGCCCTCTGCAGTTCCGCCGGATCGGGAATACGGTACCCGTCCTCCACGATCATCCTGCCCATCGATTCACCGTAACCAAGACCGTCCACCGCACCGGCGAGCACCGCCAGGGCGGTATGCCGGCCGGTCTCGTCCCACGTGCCGAAACATCCCCGGGCGACATGGGCGCGCACGTCTTCTTCCGACCGTCCGTGAAAGGCGTACTCCCAGTCGTGGATCACGCCCGCGCCATTGGTGGCCAGGTGGGTAATCCAGCCGGCTTCCATCATGCGCGTGACCACGGGGGCGAGCCCGTTCTTCACGAGATGGGCGCCGTAGGCCAGCATGATGGATGCGCCGCGGGACCGGGCGGCGCGGATGCGGTTCGCCACGGTATCGAGCTGCGCGGACTGCCGGGGCGACGCCGGGAGAAGCGGTCCGTCGGGATCAACACGGATCTCGTCGATGTGGTGCTTGCTTTCCCTGTCCGCCAGGGGAGCGACCTTCACCCTGCGGCTATCGATGCGTGGGTAGCCCATATAAGTCCATTTCCTGACGGGGTTTCACGGCGGGGAAGATCGATCACCAGCCTGAAGCCTAATATACGGCCGGCGCGGGTCGCGCCAACTTTTTTCGGCCTGTAGACGGATGTGCGGAGCGTTGGTCAGATGCCGATCTCGACGCCCTTGACCGTCACGCCCTGGCGGGGTTCAGACCGCCAGGCACGCGGGTCGAAAAAGTTGGGGTGCGGGGATGGATTCAGCTGTCCGAACCGGCTTCCTCGGCACGTCTCTGCCGCATCCAGAGCCAGTAGGCCGGGGTGCCCAGGCCGGTGATGGCCAGTCCGATCAGGGCGTGGCCGGGGTCGCTGATGGTGATGGACGTGAAGAAGATCACGCCAATCAATACGAAGACCGCCGACGTGACGGGATAGCCCCAGGTCCGGTACGGCCGCGGCACATCGGGGCGGGTGCGGCGGAAGATGAATACGCTGAAGGTGGTCGTAATGTAAAACAACCAGAGCGAAGCCGTTCTCGAGGCAATGATGGATTCCCAGGACCCTAGGAAGACGATGTTCAAGACTCCGATGGCCGTTATGAACACAATGGCGTTGGAAGGCGTTCGATAGCGGGGGTGAACCCGTGCTATCCACGAGAAGAACATTTTATCGCGGGCCATGGCGAAGAAGATGCGGGGACCCGTCAACATGCCGGCGTTCACGGTGCCGAAGGTGGAGATCATCGCGGTCAGGGCGATGAAGGCCCCGCCGACCGGCCCGATGAGACGCTGCATGGTATCCGAGGCCACCCTTTCGCTTTCCGCGACGCCGGTATTCGACAGTACCAGGAGATAGGCGGAGTTGACAAGCAGGTAGACGACGGTGGTGATGGCGAGGCCCAGGATGATGGACATGGGTACCCAGCGCCTGGGATTCTTGATCTCTTCGCCTACATAGGTGGACGCGTCCCAGCCGTCATAGGCGCCGAAGGACGCGACCATGGCGAGACTGATCATACTCAACAAGGCGATGCTCATGCCGGAAGAGGCAGGCCAGACCGGCTCCAACTGGCTGCTATCGGGCGTTATCCCGAAGGCGAGGGCCACCATGAGCAGGAGCCCGCCCACCTTGAGGAAGGAGGAAAGGTTCTGGACGAATCCGCCGAACCGCACGCCCAGGTAGTTGATGAAGGCCAGGATGAGGAGAACCGCCAGGGCCACGCCGCGCATGGCCCAGTCCGGGTAGGGACTGAACTGCGTAACGAAATAGCCGAAGTACGTGGCGAAGACGATGGAGATGGCTGCCAGGTCGGCGGGGCGCACGACCGTCAGCGAGGTCCATCCGAAAAGAAAGGCCCACCACTTCCCGTAGGCTTCGCGGAGGAACACGTACAGCCCGCCCGACCGTGGCATCAGACCGCCCAGCTCGGCGAAACTCACCGCGCCACAGAAGGCCATCACGCTGCAGATCACCCATACCAGCAGGTTCCAGCCTGAAGATCCCGTGTATACAGCCACGATGGCGGGTCCAGCAAAGATCCCGGAACCGATAATCGAACCGATGATGATGGTCGTCGCCGTCACCGGGCCCAGATCGCGCTTGAGCTCGGTATTCTCCCCGTTGGAATCGGGCCGTGTGTCTTCCTGATCTTCATTCATGGTTGGCCTCTGGTGTGTTGGTGTTCCATTCAGTTTCGGATTCGTTCAGCAGTGCTCCGATCCGTCTATGCGCACCGGCTACGTTTCCCGTCATTACCTCCCGATAGTATTGAGCACCATCATTGTCCTTCGTTGCTGTCCGCGATGCGCAGTCCGATGATCCGGTCGGCGTTTCGCCACAGAATCTTTTCGCAGACGTCATGGGTGATGTGCCCCTCGTCCCGCCGGGCGCGAAGCCATTCGAGGTGCTGGAAATCGAGTAGCGCGTCGGTGTGATCGAGTCCCAGCAATAGGCGGTTCTGGAATTCATCCAGGAACTCGTAGGTGAAGGCCGGGTCCCGGGTCAGCGTGTTGAAGCCGGAGCCCGCCGAAAGGTCGCCGCACAGGTTGGGATAGGTCCGGAACAGCCTGAGCAGCGTTCCGTCCGGGACGATCGGCGTCTTCGGATAACCTTCCTTCTGGTCGGCAGTCAGGTCGCCGCTGATCTCGCTCCAGAACGAGGCGCTGTGGCCGAAGAAACGCAGGTTGGGAAAGCGCTGCAGCGTCCGCTCGAAGCGAGGCAGCCCCAGTTCGTCGATCAGTCCGTAAGTGACCGCCTCCGGCGGCGAGGTATGGAAGGTTACCGGCAGTCCCAGGTCTTCGCACGCGGTGAAGAGATTCCAGAGCCGGGGATCGTCCCAATACACCCGGCAGGTCAGTTCCCCCACGCCCCTGACCCCGCGGGCCACATACTGCTCCAGGGCATCGCGAAACCGGTCCGCGCTTCCCAGGTCGCATCGGCGCACGTCGAAATCGCAGAATGGGATGAACCGTCCCGGGTAGAGCCGGCAGATGTCGAACACCTCGCCCATGCTCTGATGTTCGCCCGCCACCTCGGCCGAGGTGAGCGGCAGGATGACCGCCTTGTCGATCCCCTTCTCGTCCATGCGCCGGACCTGTTCCTCGGCTGACATGAAAGTCAGGCCGTTGTTGAATTTCTTCAGCACCGGCCAGCGCAGGACATGGGCGTGTATGTCGATGACCATGGAGTTTTTGCCCTCTTGTGAAATACGAGCAGCGCTTCGAAAGGGAGTGCGCCGTTCAGGAATCTTCGGCGGTCCTGCAAGACAGATCTCATCTTCGGTCGCTTGTGATCTGTCGGCCGAAGTGTGCTAACCCAGCCCCCATACCTCGGCCGCCGTGCCGCCCAGCAACCGGTCCTTCTGCGCGCCGGACAGAAAGTCGTATCCTTCCCTGACCAGGCGCAGTTCATCGGCGAGAGAAAGCCAGTTGTGTTTCAGACGGTGATGGCCCGGAAACCCGGTGCCCCACATGGCCCGATCTAAACCGAAGGCGTCCAGCAACGCCCGGATATAGGGATGTACGTCGTGGAAAGGGAAGTCCTCCTGGGAGCGTCCCTTCACGTCTGATATCTTCACAAACATTTTTTCATGCCGGGCCAGTTCGATTATGGGTCTGAAGGCATCCATGCCGGTTTCCGGGTCGGGATATCCCATGTGGTCGATGATCAGTTTCATATTGGGATAGCGCCTGGCGATCTCGTCGACCTTGCCGGCGTCCCACGGCTTCATGTGGAACTGGACCAACGCCTCCCTGGCGGCGAGTTCCTCCCACATGGGCCGGTTGTCTTCAGCCACGAGGATCTGTTCGTCCGGGTAGTAGAATGGATGAAAGCGGAATCCGACAAGCCCCCGGTCTTCCATCCAGTACCGGACCTGCTCCGCGTTTCCAGCGAAATCCTGTGGATCGATCAGGCCGTGAGCCACGAACCGGTCGGGGATACGGGCCTTCGAATCGGACATGTAACCGTTGTCCCACGTCGACCACGATGTCTGCACCAGCACGCTCACATCTACGTCGTTGGCGTCCATGTCCTCTATCAATTCGTCCGCCGTGCCGGGCTCGTCGGGTTCGGCCGTCCAGGTCGGCGCGGTAGGACCGACCGGGTACCGTGGCGGGTCGATCTCCCAGACGTGCACGTGGGAGTCCACGATCACATGTTAGTCCTTTGTAAAAAAGACTTTAAGTTAGCCGTCAGGCAACCCGGCCAGAAGCTGTGTGCGTCAGTTAGCCAGCGAACGGAATCATCAGACGTTGCACGTAACGTAAGCCGCCTGCATCGCCGCCATCGGGTCGCCCAGGGGGACGAACTCGTGACCGACGAACCCCGAGTAGCCGGTCTCCGCGATGGCTTGCATGACGGGCGGATAGTAGATCTCCTGCGATTCGTCGATGTCGTTGCGCCCAGGGTTGCCGGCCGTGTGAAAGTGCCCGATGTGGTCGATATTGTCCCGTATGGTCCGGATCAGATCGCCTTCCATGATCTGCATGTGGTAGATGTCGTACAGCAGTTTGACCCGCGGCGAGCCGACGCCTTTGCAGACGGACACGCCCCAGTCGGTTCGGTCGCACTGGTAGTCCGGGTGATTCACCTTGCTGTTGAGCAGTTCCATGGCGAGCGTGACGCCTTTCTCCTCGGCGGCCTTCGCGACGCGCAGCAGGCCCGCGATGCAGTTGTCTCGCCCCTCTTCCTCCGATTTGCCCTCCCGGTTGCCCGAGAAGCAGATCAGGCCGGGGATGCCGTACTCGACGGCCAGGTCCATGCGGGCCAGCAGTTCGTCTTCGATGCGGTCGTGGTTTTCGGTCTTGTTCAGGCCGTCGGGCAGGGAAGCGTGGCCCACCACGATGGCGACGTCCATGCCCGCGTCGATGACCGGGTTCCAGTGCTCCCGCGGAAGCATTTCCACGGAAGCGTATCCAATTCGCGCCGCTTCCCGGATCAGCATATCGGGCGTAACCCCACCCCGGTTGAAGCATCCGAAGCAGATGGACTGCCTGATCGAGCTCATGAAAATCTCCTTGTCTCGGTCGCGCCCGTGATCGTGCCTGGAACGAAGGTAACTTCTACGTCTGTCCGATGCGAGGTTTCAACCGTACGCGCCGTGCTCCAGAAACCCGAGCAGGCGCTTCCGGCGCGGATCCGCGTCCCGGTACACGTGTTCGGGCATGGTATAGTTGATGAAGGGGTAGTACTTGTGGCCGATCATGCGGCGGGCGTAGGTGATCTGGGTGATGTACCGAGTCCTGTCGCTCCGGTTGGGTCCGCCACGGTGCCAGACCTGGTTATTGAACATGACGACGCTTCCGGCCGGCCCAAGGTTGTAGTGGATCCGTTTCTCCCACTCCGTGTCCTCCAGCGAATCGAGACAGGGTCGGCCGATGAGGTGGGAACCCGGAATAACCTCCGTACCTCCGTGTTCGGGTTCGGTGACGTCGGTCAGGTAGTAGTTGCAGGTAAAGAAGAGCACCGGTAGACGAATGTTCACCGGCGCTACGCCTTCCGTCACCAGGAAATGAGGCTTGTCATCCTGGTGCCACCGGAAGAACCCGCCGGGCCGGGTGATGAAGGAGTTGTTGTGGATCACGTGGCAGTTCTCGGCCACCAGGGCTTCGGCGAAACTGACGATGGGTTCCAGATCGAAGAGACGCAGGTTTGTCTCGCTGAATTCAAAAATGCGGTGGCACAGCGCCATGTTTTCGCTGACCGAATTCAAGCCGTTCGGATTCTCGCGCAGGCCATAGTCCAGGTCTTTGCACAGTGCTTCGCACCAGTCGAGAGGAAGGACGTTCTTCAGAAACAGGAAGCCCTGCCGGTTGAACGTGTCGACCCATTCCTGGATCTGCGCCGGGTCCGCTACCTGGCCGCCCAGGCAGGTCGTCTCGGTGGTCATGCCGGTTCCGTTTCAGATGAAAGAGTAAATCAAAAATGTATTGGGGTACTGAAAACCGAATTAAACGCCACTGAAAGGATAGCGCAAGGTATTAGTCCCCGGGCAATGCGAAGAAGCGCCGTGTGAACCATGCCCTGGCTGGTACCGTGATTTAAGACTGATAATGAATTTAACGGAACACTACGATATCCTTGATATCAATGAACTAACTAGTTATATGACTAGTTAGATGATTCATTCGTGTTTGGAGGCATTATGAGCAGGAAATGGCAGGTACAGGATGCGAAGGCGCGGTTCAGCGAACTCCTCGAGATGAGCCAGTCTGAGGGGCCGCAGATCGTGACCAAGCGGGGCGTGGCGACCGCGGAGGTCCACCGGTTGATCGTCGTAACCCTGAATACCGATGATTTCGCGCCGTTTAATGTGCAGACGCTCAATCCAATCGAGAAGGGACCTCACCTTGTATGACGTCGATGCCATCGCCGCCTTCGACAGGGAATCGGTGGCGGATATCAAGGCCCGCCAGGGCTACATCAACGCGAGCGGCTATGCGGCCGGGCTGAAGATCACGGACGTGCGTACCTATCGGGTGTTGATGCCGTGGCGGGGCACCAAGCGTTGGGACGGGTCCGCGGAGGGCTTCTCCTTTGCCGAGTTCGAGACCGACCAGGGCCTGGTCGGTGTGGCGGAGGGCGTATCCGGCGAGGCCGGTGAACTCCGCTCGCAGGTCCTTGGGAGGAATCCTTTCGACCCGGGAATTAGGGGTCTGCTGGGTCTCGCTTACTGGGATTTCGCCGGCAAGATCGCGGGGAAGCCCCTCTATCAATACCTGCGTGACGTGTTCGACCTCGATACCCCTGTGGTCACGAAGATCCCCATGGCCGCCTACACCTGGTACCGCTTCCCCGACGTGCACGGCGAAAACGAGGTGACTTTCGACACCTATCCCCGGCATGTAAAATCGCTGATGGAGGAAGAAAGCTTCCGCATCATAAAGCTGTCCATGTGCGATTTCGAGCCCGTGCGCTACATCGAATTGATCCACAACATCCGCGACCTGGTTGGCTACGACGTCGATATCCGCGTCGATCCCCACGCGTCCTGGAGCGAGAGCGAGGCGCTGAGGTTCATGCAGGGGGTCGACGATTGCAGGATTGAATGGATCGAAGAACCGGTTGGCGGCCGGTTCGAAAACATCTTTCGCGCCGGTCACAGGCTGCGGCTCATGAGCAGCATCCCGATCTCCTCCCATGTCTGGCTGCCTCCGCTGAAACGGGACGCGTCGCCCCGTCCCTACGGCGCACGCGTGTCCGGCAGATACGGCGACGAGACCCTGGACCAGCCGCTGGACCTCGACGTCATGCGCCGCCACGTGCCCGCCGACGTGTCCGCGCCGGACGCCTACGCGGGGCCGCTGGCCCTCAAGCGCTACTACGATACCACCCGGTTCATAGGCATGGAACTGGGCATGCACAGCGCTTACGAACTGGGTCCCGGGACCGCCATCCGCCTTCACATCGCCGCATTCGCCTTTCCCTACGACATCCCGTACCACATCGTCTTCGGCAACGGCACCATGCCCATGTCTCTCCACGGACTGGACGCCCACTACAACCAGTGGGTCGGCGATGTCATCAAGGGCGGCAAGATGCAGTACGAAGAAGGCTGCCTGCTGGTCCCCGAAGGCCCTGGGCTGGGCGTCGAACTGGACGCCAACCTGCTGGAGCAGTACCGGTGGACCGAAGAGAAGCAGGCGCTGCACACCCGGCATATCGAAGGGGTCCGGGCAACCCATCTCGACGCGCTGGGTTGGCGCAAGGACCGGACCGGGTGGCTCCGGTAGCCGCGATCGTCAAATCCTACGCATTCCGGTCAGCCGCCACAGCACGCTCAACACCCCCATGGTGGCGACGCTGGCGCATAGCGACAGAGCCAGGGGGGCCCCGACGACGCCGGCCAGCGTTCCGACCAGGAGCCGGCCGGGCGGGCCTCCTCCTATGGCAAGAACAAGCAGGCCCATGACCCGGGCCCGCATGGCGTCGCTGGACGAGCGCAGGATGATCGAGGACTGCATGACGCCGAACCCGGTCTGGCCGACGCCCACCAGGATCAGCATGGCCAGGGAAAGCGGAAAGGACGTCGAGAAGGCAAATACCAAAGTGGCCGCGGCGTTGAACAGGGAACTGATCGTGAAGACCAGCCCGTCCCGGTAATGTTGTCCCAGCCGATCGATCAGGACGATGCCCAGGATCGAACCGATACCCACTCCCGAGCCGAGAATACCCAGTTCAAGGGGACCGAGGAAGAGGACGTCCCGGACGAATACGGGCAGCAGGACCTGGTAGGAAAAAGCAAAGGCGTTCATGAGAAACGTAACGGTCAGCACGCCTGAGATCCGTGGGTTCCGGCGGGAATACCGGAAGGCGAGGAGCAGGTCCTTCCAGGGGGCGAGCCGGTTTTTCTTCCGGTCCGTGCGGTTCGTTTCGGCGGACAGGCGGACTATGACGACGATCTGGACGGCGTACAAAAGAAAGAGCGCCAGGAACCCTCCCTTCGTCCCCGCGTATTCCAGCAGGACGCCGCTCATCAGCGGACCGATCAGGCGGGAGATGTTCTGCGGCACGGTCTCCAGCACCATGGCGTCCGTCGTTCGGTCCTTGCCCACCAGGTCCGGGATAAGGGCCCTGCGCGAGGACCAGTCGTAGGCGCCGCCGAGACCGACGCAGATGGAACCGAGTACAATGTGCCAGAAGGCGAGATCGCCCAGGAAGGCGAGTATCCAGAAGAGGCCGTTGATGATACAGTAGACGAACTGTGCGTTGACGATCAGCCACCGGTAGCTCATGTACCGCAGCACGGTGTTGAAGAAGGGACCGAACAGCATAAAGGGAGCCATGCGGCAGAAACTGACCAGTGCCACCATGCCGGCCGAGTCGGTCAGTTCCAGCACGACCCATCCGACGATCAGTTCTTCCATCCAGCGGGCCTGCCACCAGATGCTGCTGGATATCCAGAGGTATCGGAAATCAGGAATGGAAAGCAGTTCGACCGCTTTCCAGCGTGAGCCAAGGCGTGCGAGCATGGATGCCCTGTGGGAAAACCTATTGACGGGCGGGTGGGACGTTCTATATTCCGGGTTATCTATCTTACGACTGCACCGCAACACCGGATCTCTTCACCGTCTACCGATCATCCGGTCCGTCGGTGACCCTGGACAAGAAAGCCTTTATATCGGCCACAGTCAAGCGTTCCGAATACCCGTTTACACACCTTGATTGCGCCTTCTCGAAACATGGGATTGACGTCATGAGCGATAGGCTTCGTATTTTGTCCATCGGCGCACATCCTGCCGATATATTCGACCAGTCCGGCGGCGCCATGGCCCATCACGCGGCCCGGGGCGACTGGGTGGGTTGCGTGGTGCTGACCCACGGCGCCCGCGTGCACGACAAGGTGATCAGCGATGAGATGTTCCACGCGGATGAAGTGCCGGAAGGGGAAACGCTGAAGCAAATGATGGCGGAACGGTCCGACGTTAAGGCGGAAGAGGCGCGCTCGGCATGCCGAGCCCTCGGCGTCGAGGACGTCTATTTCCTGGGCGCGGACGATGCCGTGCTTCTTCCGGAACGGCCCGTCGTACGCCAACTCGCCCGTCTGCTGCGGGAATTGAAGCCGGACATCATCCTCACCCATTTCCCCGACGAGGGCGGCGGCACCTGGAACCCCCACGCCGTGGCCGGACGCATCGTGATGCTCGCCATGGGGCTGGCCGGTTCCGTCGACCCGGGCGACCGGCGTCCGCCCCATCACGTCGCGCAGGTGTTCTACTGGGGCTGCGGCGCGGCGAGTCTCCCACGGAACGTGTGGGACGCCCGCGGCGGCTACTACAACGATGTCTTCATCGATATCACGGACGTGGTCGACAAGAAACTTGCGGCCCTGGACGCCCTGGTGAGCCAGGGCTACGGCGGCGCCTACGCACGCAAGCGCATCGAGACCTCCGACGGCGCTTTCGGCAGCGCGGGAGGCGTAGCCTACGCCGAGGGATTCATATCGCTCAACGCCGAAACCCATTACTACTTCCCGGTGTCGTCTTATGCCCTCGAGCAAGCCCGTAGATCGGACCACGAAAACATCGAACGGGTCAGTTACAAGTACGAAGCGTGAAGGAGATCATCATGCAGAGGGTGGGGTTCATCCTGAAGGTCAAGGAAGACATGATCGAAGACTACAAGAAGCATCACCGGGAGGTCTGGCCCGAATTGCTGGACGCCCTGCGCGAGGCGGGCTGGCGCAACTACTCGCTGTTCATGCGCGAAGACGGACTGCTGTTCGGTTACACCGAGACAGAGGATTTCGAAAAGGCACTGGCCACGATGGCCGAGAAGGAAGTCAACAAGCGCTGGCAGGAGTTCATGGCGCCTTACTTCGAGAATCTCGGCGGCAAGCACGCCGACGAGAGTATGGTACCGCTGGAACAGGTTTTCTTTCTGGAATAGTGAGCGCGCCCCCAGCGCGCAGGGTAATAAGGTCACGTTGGACACAACAACCCTCGATACGCCCGTCCTGACTCACGACGAAAAGCGGCTGATCCGGGATATCGCCGGATCGCTTAAGGAAAGCAGGAACCCCCACGCCGCGCACCTGGAACGGGCGATTTGCGAATCCATCGCCCGGTTGAGCGACCTGGCGGCGGTGATGAACGCCTATCCTTCCGTGCTGGAAAGCCAGTCCCTCGGACTGCAGCGGCGGGACAGCGCATCACTCATCGAGGCCCTGTCCAACGCCACGTTGTTCACGGTCGACATGCTGCTTCCCATGCGGGCTGCCGTCGGGCAGGTGTACGTCATGGCCCGGTTGAACCTGTTCCGGTTGTTGCACCAGGTCGTCCAGGAGGCGCTGGGAGGCCGGACCGACTTCACGGCCGTGGAAGACGCTATCGGCTGCAGGATCAGCCAGAGCATACACAATAAGGTGATCGAATCGCTATTGATCGCCATCGTCTGCGACGACAGCCTCGGCCGCGCTGTCCGGACGAAGGCGGCCACCGCCCTGACCCACCTTTGGGAAGACCGGTTCTCCCGGCATATCGAAGCCTTCCTGCCGGTCCTGGAGACCACGTGGGAAGCCCGGCGTCAGACCACCGTGCAACTGGGCACCCTGATGGGCGTGTCCGAGATATTCGCCCTGATGCGCGCCGGCGGCGACATCCGGTTCCTCGACTATTTCTCCAGGAAGACCTGTCCACCGGAGGAACTGCAGGCCTTTCGCGAGTTTCTCTTCAGCATATCCACCGAAGAACTCGAATCATTGAACGACAGGCTGCTGACGGGGCAGGAAAAACCGGAGGAAGATGCCCGGTTGGGCACCACCCTCTCGCTGCCGCCCACCTACCTGTATAATCATACGGCGACCGATTTCGTCACCCAGCTCTACCTGTTTTTCGTCAAGCGTCACCTCGAAGCCCATGCCCGCCAGTTACGAAACCTGCCCGGTCCCAAGCGCACGGCCGAAGAGTACGTAATGGTCTATTTCCTGGAGCAGTCCTGCTCGATGGACGGCAACCAGGCCGGTGGGAACCAGGACAGCGACAAGGAGGACTCCGCGAAGTGATAAAACTCGGCTGCATGTCCCTCAGTTACAGCACGGCCATGGCGGAAGGGCGCATGGACCTGTACGACTTCATCGACCGGGCCCGTGAACTGGGCCTGGACGGCATCGACATCCATACCAGGGCGCTGGCCTCGGAAGACGACGTGTACCTGCGGGACGTACGCATGCGGTGTCTGCAACGGGGGCTGGCCATCTCGTACCTGGGCATCAGCAACGACTTCGGCAAACCGGCCGGGGAGATCGCCGCCGAGATCGAGATGGTTAAACTCTGGATAGACGTCGCCGCGCGCTTGCATGTGCCGATGGTGCGCATCTTCGCCGCGTGGGAACGGGACGATACGGCCGCGAACGTCACCTGGTCCCGGATGATCTACGGCATATCCGAGGTAGTGAAGCACGCGGCCGCCCGGGGAGTGGCGGTAGGGCTGCACAATCACAATCATGGCTGCGTGACCCGTACCGGCGATGACGTCGTGCGGATCCTCAACCAGGTTGACCACCCCAGTTTCACCCACATACTGGACACGGGACAGTACGCCGGATCACCGGGCGCCTCGGGAGCGAGAGGAAAACCGGACCCAGCCTACGATTTTTACGGGAGCATGGAGAAAAGCGCACCTTACGCCGTGCACGTCCGGGCGAAGATCTACCGCATTCAGTCTGGCGAGGAGGCGTGGCTGGACTATCCCCGCATACTCGGGATCCTGAAGAAAACAGGTTTCAACGGTTGGATGTCGGTCGTGTTCGAAGGCCAGGACGTCGAAACCGAGGAGACCGCGGTGCCCAAGGCCGTCTCCTACCTGCGGCGCCTGCTGGCTGAAGATGATGGCTGAGGAGCGGCGATGAGCGCGGCGATATGGCGGCAGGAATCGGGATTCAATTCCACCGTGATGCAACTGCGTTCCAGCGACCTCGCGTTCAGGGCGATGGTTCCCTGCCCCGAGAAGGGGTTAAGAACCGTGTCGCCCGCGTAAGACCAGAGGCGGATAAGGCGTTTGTAGGGGTGTTCCAGTTTGTCGTCGGGCATCCATACGGCCTGGCGGCCCGCCCGCCATTCGTCCGCCGGGACGCGGCTTTTTTGAAGGACATCGGGCGCCGGCGCTTCGGGTTCACCGGGCTTTCGGTATACCAGGATCGTCTCGGCGTGCACTTTCGGCCGGCAACCCATCGGAACGCGCTCTTCCCCGTCCGCTTCTCTCGCGCTTTTCCTGTTTTCAAACCAGTAGTAGGTTGCCTCGTACAGAAAGCCGGCCTCCTGGAGACCGCGATGCGTGTCCGCCACCAGAGCGACCGGTTCTTCCCGCCACAGCAGGTCCGCAATCCAGACGATAATCGCCCTGCCGGGCATCAGGCAGCGGTGGCAGTGCGCCCAGACCTCGGCGAGCGAAGCCTGGAAACCCGCAAAGGTCTGGCCGAATCCGATCTGATCCGGATGGCCGTAGTCGCCGCTGTCCCACCAGGGCGGACAGGTCAGCACCAGGCCGGCACACCCATCGGGATACGGGTCCATGTTTCGTGCGTCGCCCAGCCATAGCTGGATCTGGTCGTCATCGTGGTATAGGCGCATAGTCGGGCAAAGTCCGTCCAGGAGGGTTCCGTGTCACAGGTTGGTCGGAAAGCCAGGACCCCGGCGGCGAGACGGAAGTCGTGCCGGCCGATGGGCAAGTCATTTTAAACTCTTGGCCAGATTTCGGCCAGGGCACTGGAAATGATCACGGGATTGGGACCGTCCACCCTGAAGCATTCTTCCGACGAGAGTGCTTCGTTCATGAGGGCGCCCGTCATGGAACGGGCCCATCCGAACCACCGGTAGACCGCCATTTCATCGACGGCCCCTGCGGAATCGACGGCGCCCACGAGCAGGCTGTGCATCGCATCTCGCCGGGTAAGGAAAGCGGCTTCCTGTACCGTGTCGTCGGGCGCCCAACGCTTCGTCAGTTCCCAGACACACGAAGCCGCGCCATGAATGTTTCTGCCGATCCTCCCGGGAACAATCAACCACAGCTTTTCGAGTTCCTGCAAAGCCCTCTGGAAGGTTCGGCCGTCCATGCGCCCTTTATCGCCGAAACGATCGCGAAGCGCCTGACCTGTGGCGGGGCCGTCCCGCTCGATGCAGTCGGCCAGGCGAAAAGCCGCTGAAGATATCCGGCTGCGCTCACGGGCTCCCTGAAATCCTTCCCCTTCCATGGCCAGCAGGGCTGCCCAATGCTTCCGGGTGATCAGCGTAGGTTTCCGCTTCACGAACGTGCCGAAAAGACAAGGAACTACTTCCGGCAGGTCATTCAGCCAGATGCTGGCGATACCCTGTCCCGTGCTGATTCGGCTTTCGCTTCCGGGACTATCGGTCCTGCCTTCTATCGCTTCCTGGATGCTGGGAAGTTCGGTACCGGAAAAAACCGAGACGAAACACCGTTCAAGGATGAACTCCCCGGCCTGTTTCCTGTTCTTGAGACGGCTGGAGGAGGACAGGCGGTGGTTTTTGGTCACGTACCCGCGGACATCCTCGGGCAGCATGGGAAACAGTTTCGACTTGGTAAGTATCGACATGAATAGAGCTTTCGTCGAACCAGCAGGTCACCCGCTTTTTTGCGCGGCCAGGGCCGCTCCGATGATACCGGCCTGGTTTCTTAGTTGGGCGGGCACGACCTCGGTGTCCACGGTGAAGCACGGAGAGAACTTTTCGTACTTGTTGCTGGCGCCGCCGCCCACGATGATCAGGCCCGGCCGGATCAACTCGTCCAGCTTGCACAGGTACTCGTTCACGCGGCCGCCCCATTCCAACCAGCTCAGTCCCTTCGCCTTCCGCACGCTTTCCGCCGCGTATTTTTCAGCCACGTGTCCTTTCATCTCTAAATGTCCAAATTCCGTACTGGGCACGAGCCTTCCGTCGACGAACAGGGAGGTGCCGATGCCGGTGCCCAGGGTCGCGATGACTACCACGCCGTCCCTGTCCCTGCCTGCCCCGAACCGCATTTCCGCTATTCCAGCGGCATCCGCGTCGTTCAGAAAAACGACCGGCCTTTTCGTCGCCCGCTCCATCAGTTCAGCGGCATTGACGCCGATCCACGATGAATCGATGTTCGCGGCGGTCCGCACCGTACCGTTCTTAATCACCGCCGGGAAACCGAAGCCCACGGGACCCTGCAAGTCGAAGTGCCGGACGATTTCCGCCGCGGCATTGCTGACATTCTCCGGGGTGGCCGGTTTGGGTGTGGGGATCCTGAACCGTTCCGTCTCGAGTTTTCCGGTCTCCAGGCAGACCGGCGCGCCCTTGATGCCCGTCCCGCCGATATCGATACCCAGAAAACTCATGCGGGTTCTCCTTCCACAGGCTCTTCTTCGTCGGCCTGGACGACATCCAGGTCACGGGGGGAGGTGATGCGCCAATAGTATCCATCCGGGTCGAGTATGCGAAAATCCGTGGCGCCCCAGGGCTGTTCTTTCAGCGGTTCGTGAATGGCCACGCCGGCCTGTTGCATTCGGGAGTGGAATTGATCGATATCCGAAATCTCCAGGACCAGTTCGACCCCCACGCCCCGAACGAGCGACTCGACGGGCTGTTCCCCGGGGTCTGGATACCAGAGCAGTTCATCCGTCTTCAGTCCCAGGATCAGCGAACTTCGTTGAAGCAGGACATAGCCGGGATTGTTCGCCAGTTCCTTGAAATCGAATGTCTCCGTGTAGAAAGCGGCGGACGCCTGCAGATCCTTCACGGCCAGGTTAACCTGGAGTCTCGTAGACTGGTTCTGGAGCTGCACATGGTCGGCCCGGGGACCACGGGAGGTGAGCTGAACGGTATACGCCACCCGGTCGCCGACTTGCAACAGGGAAAACTGCGCATCCTTTATATTGGATCGATGGAAAAAAAGTTCCTCGTTCTCCGGCGTGCTGATGAACCCGTATCCCCTGGTGTGGTTCAGCCTGGAAATCGTACCTTGAGGCATGACTGTTCCGCCCTGGTTCCCTGGAACCGTTAAGAAAATGACCAGGTGTATCGTATTGAGGAGGTGTGATCGGGTGAGACCATTCCACCTTTGGCAGGCAAGACGAAGGAGATGAGCGCTCGCGCTTCGCCTGCCTGTAATACCGTGCCGACCAACCCCGAGACCGGAGCCGGTAACAAAGTCCCATGTTAGGTTTATTCAACAGGCCTAGTCAAGGTTTTTCTTCTTCCACGCTCAGGTACATAGAGGTTGACAACGGCCGGGGATTCGCCTAGACTATCCGGAGTAGTCGGACGATAAAAACTCCAGTAAAAACAGGGCTATAACGGGAGTCTGGACCTCGAAAACCATGCGGGCAATCCATTTAAAATCACTATTGCTGGGTGTGCTCATCTGGTCCGGATGCGATCAGAATCTACGACCGCTGCCCGACGATAGCGGACAGGCGTCCGGGAGGTCCCTCCTGGAACAGCAAACCGCCTTCGTACCGAGTAATGGCGGGAGCGTATCGGGAACCATTGATATCACGCCGGAACTCTTCGCGCGCCTCAGGGGGTCCGAGACCTTGTACATCATGGCGAAACGGGGCGAGACCGGCCCTCCTGTGGCCGTCCAGCGGATGAAGCGCCTGCAGTTTCCCATGTCCTACACGCTGACCGGAGCCGACCAGATGGTGCAGGGCCTGCCCTTCTCGGGAGAGGTTTCCATCGTCGCGCGCATCGACCTGGATGGAAACGCAGGCGTCCTCCAGAGCGGGGACATGGAAGGGGTTATCCCCCGGGTGGTAATTGGAAACACCGGGGCGGACGTCGTCATCGACAAACTGTACTAATACACCCACAACATCAGAATTAACCCGCGGGTACACGGGTCCCTCGCGATATCCGCGATTACGCAATAGCGCCATGAATACCGAACTCCTTACCGCGCCCGAATCCCTGCGGCGTCTCGTTCTCGACCTACGCCAGATGGAGACCTTCATCGAGGATCCCCTCGTCATTCAGAAATCGGACGGGGTCTGGTACGAGGACGTGCACGGTCGACGTATTCTGGACGGCATATCCGGCATTTTCACCGTGAATGCGGGCCACAACAATCGCCGGATCATAGAGGCGATCAAGGCGCAGTTGGACACGATGGCCTTCGCCCCGCCGTTACACGCGACCAGTCCCCCGGCCATCGAGCTGGTCCGGCGGCTGTCGGAAGTGACGCCGGAGGACCTGAACACGATCAAGCTGCTGTCCGGGGGTTCGGAGGCCACCGAGGCGGCCATGAAACTGGCTCGGCAATACCACCGCCAAACCGGCAATCCCGGCAAGTTCAAGGTCATCTCCCGGTTTCACGGGTACCACGGCGCGACCATGGGCGCCCTGTCGGCCACGGGGACACGGCGTCGGAAGACCATGTTCGAACCCACGCTGCACGGCTTCCTGCACGTCCATCCACCGACCTGCTATCGATGTCCCTATGAAAAGACATTCCCGGACTGCGACGTCTTCTGTGCGCGTACGGTGGAGGACCTCATCGAGCTGGAAGGCGCCGAAACCATAGCGGCTCTTATCCTGGAACCCGTGGGAAACACCGGGGGCATCATCATGCCTCCTCCAGGCTACCTGTCCGAACTCCGGACCATTTGTACCAGGCATGACATCCTCCTGATTTACGACGAAATCATCACCGGTTTCGGCCGCACCGGCAGCATGTTCGCGGCCCAGACCTTCGAGGCGACGCCCGATATCCTGTGCATGGGCAAGGGCATGTCCAGCGGGTACGTGCCCCTGGCGGGTATCGCCTTCCGGGATTCCATAGCTGCTGCCTTCTTTGGCCGGGAGGAAGACGAGGTCGAATTTTCCCACGGCCATACCTTCGGTGGCAACCCGCTGGCGGCAGCGGCCGGCCTGGCGAACCTGGCGGAGATTGAGGAACGGGACCTGTGCGCTCGCTCGCGGGAGATGGGCGACTATCTCCGCCAGCAGCTGGAAGGACTCCGGGAATTGGAGATCGTGGGCGATATCCGGGGCTGCGGCCTGCTGACCGGCGTTGAATTCGTGGAGGATCCGAAATCCCGCGCTCCCTTCGATCCTTCGCTGAAGTTCGGCGTAGAAGTGGGCCGGACCGCGCTGGAGATAGGACTGCTGACGCGCTTCGATCCCAACTGGATCGCCCTGGCGCCGCCGCTCGTCATCACCCGCGAAGAGACGGACCTCATGTTGGATATGCTACGGGACAGTATCCAGAAAACATTGAAGAGGATTCGTGCTTAATGAAACCGCCATAATCAAGGGAGTGAAGACGCCATGAAACCTGATTCCAACCTGTTGTCGCGCCGAGGATTCATTGCGGGGACGCTGCTGGGAGGCTTGGGAGCCTTGACCGCCGATCCCCTGGTCATGGCGCAGGCGCTGCTGTCGGGCAGAAAACCGGAAGACATACAGGGTCACGGCATCAAAAAGGGTATCGTGAACCTGTCCTCCAACGAGAACCCTCTCGGACCGTCGCCCCGGGCGATCGAAGCGGTCGCCGCGCGCATGTTCGACGTCAACCGTTACAACTGGAGCCTGCAACCCGACCCGGCAGAGGCATTGATCAACGCCCTTGAAGAGAAACACGGTATGCCTGTAACCAAAACGGCGTGGGACAATTGGGAACAGGTGACGAAAGAACGCCGGTTGGTCCTCAGCGCGGGTTCCAGCACGATTCTCCACGCGGTGGGCCTGGCCACCATCCGGGAGAAGGCGGAAATGGTCCAGGCCCAGCCGGCCTACTTCGATACAGCGGACGTGTGGCGGCGCTTCAAGGAAGAAGAACAGGCCGATATCAAGGTCCAAAACGTCCGCCTGACCAGGGACTATCGTCACAACCTGACCGCCATGTTCGACAGGATCAACGACAACACGACGATCGTGGTGATCACCAATCCCAATAATCCGACCAGCACCGTGGTGGACCACGACGCGCTAGCGGATTTCGTACAGTCCGTTCCCAAGCATGTCACCGTGTTCATAGACGAGGCGTACATCGACTACGCGTCCGATCCCGGCTACCGGGACGCGGTGTACCTGGCCCTCGAGCATGACAATGTGCTGGTGTCCCGGACGTTCTCCAAGGTCTACGGCCTCGCGGGAATGCGCGTCGGTTACGCCGTGCTCTCGCCCGGGTTAAAACGGAAACTGTCGCTCTACAATCTGGGCGGTCCCCCGAGCGTGCTTGGCGCCTTCGCCGCCGTAGCTGCCCTGGATGACCACGCCCATTACGAGCGGAGCCGAAGGACGGTGGCGGAGGGTAAGGCCTACCTGGGCCAGTCCTTCGACCGATTAGGCATCGAGTATGTTCCCAGCGATTCCTGTTTCATCCTGTTTCATCTCAAACGCGATACCGAACCCGTCTTCAATGGACTCATGGAGCGGAATGTCTGGATCGCCGACGCCCAGTGGTGGGGTCTCAAGGAGCATTTGCGCGTGACCATCGGCACCCAAGATGAGAACGAGGCTTTCGTCAACACGCTGGAAGCGGTGTTGTAGACCGACAAGGGATGATGACCTGACGGAGCGTGATCCGCGTGACCACTGCATGGTGAACCCGAAATTGAAATACGCGGATGTCCCGCTCGTTCGGGCCGAGGACCGGCGGAAGGACGCAGACTGGCTCGCGGAACGGCGGGCCCGTGCGGATTCCCGTGTGTTACCCGTCTGGCGAGACCGTAACCTGATCGACGACATGGAGGCTGCTCCAGGGCCGCCGACGCACGTGTTGTGCAGCGGCGATGCCGCGGCACGGCTGCTGGACCACGGCAGTGAAGTCGTGTTCTTGGGAATGCGGGAGGACCGGGCCGTTTTCGCGGTGGATATATCCATCTACGGCGAGGAACAGGCGGCCGCCATGGCGGGCGGCGGATCGTTCGTTGACCTCCGCCGTGTCGGTCCTTCCATCGACGCGGCCAGCGCCGCCCTGATGGCGTACGCGCGGGGCATGCTGTACTGGCATCGGCAGAACGGCTTCTGCGGTCGGTGCGGCCACACGACCGAAAGCCGGGACGGCGGTCACCGTAGGCAGTGTACCCACGCGGAGTGCGCTCGCATGGCCTTTCCGCGCACGGATCCCGCGGTGATCATGCTGGTGGAGTACCGTCCGGGTGGCGCCCGCCCGCCCATGTGCCTGCTCGGGAACCACTACCGGCTTCCCGGAAACGTGTATTCCACCCTGGCCGGTTTCGTGGAACCCGGCGAGAACCTGGAAGAAACCGTTGCCCGGGAAGTATACGAAGAGGTCGGGGTCCGAGTAAGAGCGGCCCGATACCAGGCTTCGCAGCCCTGGCCGTTCCCCTCGTCGATCATGCTCGGATACCGAGCGCAAGCGGAATCGACCGAGATCGTGGTGGACCGGGAAGAGCTCAAGGAAGCCCGCTGGTTCACCGCCGAGGAGGTCCGAGGCTTCGGCGAATGGGGGGACGAGTCGGCGCCCTACGCCCTGCCCCGCAGGGATTCCATTGCCCGATTCCTGGTCGATTCGTGGGTTTCCGAAGTGTCCGCCCGTTAACGAAGTAGCACAGGTCTCCATGCGGAGGCGCCCAACACCACGACGAGAGGCGGTCGGCATCGCGATAAGCGGCCGACACCACGAGAGGCACCCGACACCACGAGAGGCACCCGACACCACGAGAGGCACCCGACATCCAGGAATGGAGCACACCATGGAAGATTATACCTCCCTCGTTCCGTACTACATCTTTCCCGACGATTCGCTCGAAGCGCAGGAGACCTCGCTTGCGACCAATCCACTCATGCAGCGCCTCATCGCGTCGCGCAAGAGTTACGAAGGGGATCCCCACCGGCCCGTGTACCACTATGTGAATCCCGAAGCCATGCTCAACGATCCCAACGGGCTGTGCTTCTGGCAGGGACGCTGGCACCTGTTCTACCAGGCCTATCCGCCCGAAGACACGCGGCAGCACTGGGGGCACGCCATATCGGATGATCTCGTACACTGGCGTGACCTGCCCTACTGCATCTATCCGAATCCCGAGCGTTGCTGCTATTCGGGCGCCGCGCTGGTGGAGGAAGACCGCGTGATCGCCATGTACCACGGGACGGTGGTGGGAAACATGGTCGCGGTTTCGAGTGATCCCTTGCTTCTGAACTGGAAGAAGGTTACCGGGCGTCCGGTCATCCCCATGCCGCCGTCAGACGGTCCGCCCGCGCCGTACCGGGTTTTCGATCCGTGCATCTGGAAGAAGGACGGGGTATACTACTCGCTTTCTGGCGGCACCAAACCCGAGGGGCCTGCCAGCAAGCCGGTGCGCGCCAATTTCCTGTTCCGCTCCGAGGACCTGGCTCACTGGACCTACCTGCATCCCTTCGTCGAAGACGACGCGTACACCCTGGTCGGCGACGACGGCGCCTGCCCGTACTTCTGGCCCATCGGCGACCGCCACATCCTGCTTTTCTTCAGCCACATGAGCGGTCCCCAGTACCTGATCGGGGACTATGACAAGGTACGGGACAAGTTCGTCGTCACGTATGGCGCCAAGTTCAATTTCGGCGCGTACTCGCCCTCCGGGCTCCACGCCCCTTCGGCCACGCCGGACGGCAAGGGCGGCCTCGTCGTGATTTTCAACATGAACCACGGCAAGCCGACGAAGGGCTGGAACCAGATCATGTCCCTGCCAAGGCACTTGTCAGTCGATAACGACGATCTGTACATGGAACCGGTCGAAGCCCTGAAATCTCTGCGCGAAGCCCCAACCCATTTCGACGCCATGACCCTTCCGGCGAACCAGGAAGTCGTGTTGCCGCCGCTGGAGAGCGGCAACACCATGGAATTCGAGGTTGAGATCGATTCGGGCGCGTCGCCGATGGTGGAGATGAACGTGCTGCGCTCGCCGGGACGGGAGGAATTCACGCGTATCGCGTTCTATAGAGGCCGTGGATTCAGGGGTCAGAGTCTGATTTCCGTCGACTCTTCCTTCGCTTCCACCGCGGCCGACGTGAAGTCCCGCGCTCCGGAGACCGCCCCCCTGGCGCTGGGCGAGGACGAAACGCTGAAGCTTCGGGTATTCGTGGACAAGAGCGTCGTGGAGGTCTTCGCCAATGGTCGCCAGTGCGTCTCGCTGCGGGTCTATCCGGACCGCGCGGACAGCACGGGCGTATCCTTTCGCTCCCAGGGCGTCGACAGCCGGATCCTTTCGCTTCAGGCGTACCCCATGAAGTCGATATGGACCTGAAACACCGGCAGCATCGGAGGATAGCATGGCCATCATAGATGGTATCGAACTGCTGCAACTGGTCTGTAACAATGCCTTTGAACCCCGCTGGGAATCCTACACTCTGGATGATCCCGGTCCCGACGAGGTGCGCGTCCGCAGCGAATTCACCGCGGCGAAACACGGGACGGAAAAAGGCGAAATCACGGGAGAGTCCATTTATGCGAGCGTTCCCATGGACCGGGACGGCAGGGTCTTCGACCGGTCCCGCGCCAGCCCTTACGATCCGACGACGTGGAAGCCCGTGGGGAATACGACCGTAGGCACGGTCATGGCCGTTGGCAGGGAGGTCGAGGGCATCAAGGAGGGTGACCGGGTATATGGTTATGGCGGATTCAGAACGGTCCACCAGGGACGTCATTTCAAGCCGTTGCTTCCGGGATTCACCGGGGAGGCCGCCTGCTGTCTCGATCCCGCCAACTTCGCCCTGGCGGCCGTACGGGACGGACAGGTTCGGATCGGCGAGCGGGTCATGGTGTTCGGCATGGGCGCCATCGGCCTCTTCTCGGTCCAACTGGCCACGCTGTCGGGCGCGGTCGACGTGATTGCGGTCGACCCGATCGCCCGCCGACGCGAACTGGCCGTGCGCCACGGGGCCACCATGGCGGTGGATCCGGAAGAGGTGGGCGATTTCGGCATGGCGTCCCGCAAGTGGCTCGAACTCGGCGCGGACGTCACCATAGAGGCCAGCGGGAGCTACCACGCGCTCAACCAGGCAATTCGGGCGACACGGTACGCGGGCCGGGTGGTGCCCCTGGCCTTCTACCTGGGCGACGCCCGGGGGCTGTACCTGGGCGAGGAATTTCATTTCAACCAGATCGACATCGTCTCTGCCCGGGCCTGCAGCCATCCCCAGCGGGGCCAGTTCTGGGAAGAAGACCGGATATTAGAAACCCTGGTCCGCCTGTTCCGGGAGGGTACGCTGCATCCCCATGGCCTGCCCGACCCCGTCGTTACGCCGGACGAACTCCCTGAAGCCTACGGCAAGATCAGGCACGCGCCGGACGAAGTGATCAAGGTCGCCGTAAGGTATTGAGGAGGAAGCCTTTGGCACTGGAAAAACAGCTGACGGAATCAGCGCGTTCCGGCGACCTGGACCTGGTAATAGCCATGTTGAAAGATGACCCGGCGGCGGCCCTGAACTGGCAACCCATCATGACGGCCGCCTTTGAGGGACACGCGCTGGTCGTGAAAACGCTGATCGAACATGGCGCCGACCCGAACGTCATGAGCCGCAACAACCACCGTCACCGTCCCCTGCATCGCATACTAGAGCATAAGAAAACCATACCCAAACGCCCTGGTCACGTCGAAACGGTGCGCGTTCTCCTCGAACACGGCGCCCGCGTAGACCTTCGCGGGGGTCACGGTCGCATGACGGCGCCCTGC
The DNA here is from genome assembly GCA_965225915.1 of bacterium. Lineage (GTDB taxonomy): Bacteria > JAAXHH01 > JAAXHH01 > JAAXHH01 > JAAXHH01 > JAAXHH01. The sequence continues at coordinate 1,480,113 of OZ245326.1, read as the reverse complement.
CTGGCGGCCATTGATGGCGAGATCCGGTTCCTGCCGGCGCTTAGGGAGTACATCGAGGACTGGGACATCTTCGTCAGCGCGGCGCTCGGCGAGAGAGACCGCGTTCGTGCACTTCTCGACGTGGATCCCGACCTGGCCACCGCGGTGGACGAGAACCGGTGGCGTCCCCTGAATTACTGCGCGGCCTCGAAAGTGGGAAGTGATGATCCGGCACAAGCGGCGTGGCTCGATGAGATCTTGGTGATGCTCCTTGAACGGGGTGCGGAAGTCAACAGGCCGCCACCGGCCCTGACCTCCGCCGTCGGCAATCCATCCATGATGGATGCCCTTCTGGATGCCGGCGCAAAACCCGATCCCGGTCTGGTCACCGCCCTGTGGAACGTGGACTACGAAAGCGTGGAACGCCTGCTGGCGGCGGGCGCCGACATCCGGCACCCCGCCGTGGACGACACGCTCAGCGAACTGGTCCAGTACGGAACGTACAACATGGCGCGGTTCCTTATCGACCGCGGCGCGAACGTCAACGCCGCCGATCACCACCGTGGGCGCACCGCGCTTCACTGGGCCGCCGTCCGCGGCGCCGGGAAGGATTTCGCCGGTTACCTGTTCGACCAGGGCGCCGACCCGTCGATCAGGGACCAGGATGGCGCTACGGCACTGGACATCGCCCGGGATCGGAAACGGAAGGTGATCGAATCCCTGATACTTGAGCGAGGGACTGGATGATTCGTGTCCGGCATGCCGTAGAGGATGACTTCGAAGCCATCTGGACGATCTTTCACCGGGTCGTTCAGGCGGGCGACACCTATCCCTATCCGCCCGAGACGGACAGGCAGGAAGCATACGCGTTGTGGATGGCGCCGCCGACCCGGCCCTACGTCGCGCTGGATGGCGATCATACGGTGGGCACCTACTATATCCGGCCCAACCAGCCGGGACAGGGCGCGCACGTGGCCAACGCGGGTTTCATGGTTGATCCGGACTGCCAGGGTCGCGGCGTGGGACGCGCGATAGGAAAACACGCCCTCAACGAAGCGCGCCGCGAGGGATTCCTGGCCATGCAGTTCAACATGGTAGTCAGTACAAACCACCGGGCCGTGGCGCTCTGGCGGAACCTGGGGTTTACGGTGGCCGGTACCATACCGGGCGCGTTCAATCATCCGGAATACGGCCTGGTGGATGCCCTCATCATGTACAGGAAACTGTAGGAAACCGCGCTAATGATCCGAAATATCTGCACCGCCCTGATCTACCTGGCGGGTCTGTTCAGCATCGCCGCCTGTTCCGAACCGACGAACTCGGGAGCGCGAACACCGGTGACACCCACTGGTGGTCCCGATCCAGCGGTCATGGAACCGGCAAAGCGGTTTACATATGTGGTCGATAACACGTTTCCCCACGATACCGTCGCCTTCACGCAGGGCCTGGCGGTCCTGGGTGACACGCTGTACGAAAGCACCGGGAACTACGGTCGTTCCACTTTACGCGAGGTTGTGCTGCAGACCGGCGACGTGGAACGGATCCGCAGTCTCTCTTCGACGATCTTCGGGGAAGGACTCGCAATCTTCGACGACAAGATCATCCAGCTGACCTGGAAATCCGGCGTCGGTTTCATCTACGACAGAGGGACTTTCGATTTAATCAGGAGCGTAGCCTATCCAGGCGAGGGATGGGGCATTGCCTACGACGGAGAGCGGTTTGTAATGAGTGACGGGTCGTCCACCCTGTACTTCCGTGACAAGGTGACCTTCGCAGAGATCGGCAGGGTGATCGTGCGGGATGAGGACGGCCAGGTACGCTATCTGAACGAACTGGAGTATGTCAAGGGGGAGATCTACGCCAACATCTGGCAGGAAGACCGCATCGCCCGGATTGATCCTGCCAGCGGCTGGGTAACCGGTTGGATCGACCTGGAGGGACTGCTCGAACCCGAGGAAGCCCGGCTCAGGGCAGACGTGCTCAACGGAATTGCCTACGATGCCCTGCGGGACCGTCTGTTCGTCACTGGAAAATGGTGGCCCAGGCTCTACGAGATCCGGCTGGTTGAAGAGTAGGGAACCCATCCCCTCGAAACCGCGCTTAGAAGTTCGCCGAAATGGTGAACTTGGTGATGTCCTGGAGCGTCGAGCTGGTGGTATAGCTGAAATCGAGGCGATACATCTTCCACTGCACGCCGCCGCCGAAAGTGGGCGTTTTCACGTCGCCATCGGGGTCGTGGACGTACCCGGTTCGCAGCGCGATGAAATCACGGTACCAGAATTCGACGCCGATATTGATGATGTTCCCGCTGTCCTTGAGGAGCAGCCGATTTATGTCGCAGGCCAGCAACAGGCTGTTCGTCTCGGTATCAAGGGCCTTCAGCGCGGCGCCTACCTTGAGATTACGGGCCAGGGGATCGCCCTGGTCCGGATTGTTGTACTTGATCTCCGTTCCCAGGTTCTGGACGACGCCGGCCACGGTAAAACGAGGCAGGACGTTTGCGGTCACGCCGAAATCCAGGGCGAAGCTTGTCCCCACGCCGCCGTCCTCGTCCGAGAGCGCGCTCCGTATAAGCTTCAGGTTAGAACCGATCCCCAGCAATTCGTTGATCTGGCGGCCGTAGGAAAGAGAGACGGCCATGTCCGAACTGTTGAACGTGCCCTGACTGTCACCGGCCGCGTTGATCCTCTCCTGTTCTCCAAGCGAAAGATAGGGCAGGCTGACACCGAATGTGCCGATGCCCTCCACGGGATGCACATAGGAAAAATGCAGGTAGTAGAGGTCGTCCGCCAGGTACGGCAGCCATTTGAAATAGGTTGCCGATACGCCGCTGTTTTCAAGAAACCCCAGGCCCCCGGGATTCCACGCCGGCACCAAGGCGCCCCTTGCGTGGGCGACACCGGTCTCTCCCATGGCCGTGGACCGGGCGTCGGGGGCGATTTGCAGGAACAGGCCGCCGGCCTGGCCGACACCCGCCTGGACTCGCTGGACCGGCAGGGCCAGCAGGATTGCGATGAGCAGGTAACATAAGTTTTTCACGATCTTTCTCCTCCGATTCCATTCCATAGGTACATTTCATCTCCGGCAGGTCAACGGATTATCCTATTTTCATGGCCCCTCTCGTCACTCGCGTTGTGTCCGTCTCCGGTCCGAACCACGTGCCTGACACACCAGCCATCCGGTGCCTGCGCATTGGGGAACGGACCCTTTTCGTCCTATGAATTCCGGCCTTCGATAGGCACTTTGCCTATCCTGGAACTGGTGAACGCGAGATGTAAGGGAGATCGTAAAGGGCGCTTAAAAAGCGGAATCGCCAGGATTCCAGTGCGCCAGCGACTTAGGAGACCGGAATGTCCGGCCTGGGCGTCGCGGTCACTACTCCACCTATCGCGCATCAGATTTGCATTTTACGCCGGGTCCCGCTTCATTAAAACGGGCAAGCGAACCGATTAATTTGCTCAACCAACCAGTACAAATCTTTAGCGACGAATTATAGGCGGACTCCTGACGAAATATACATGGCGTGAGTACCAATTGTGATTGAAATATAAAGCCGACAGCACGCGATGTCAAGCGGTTTGTCAGAAGGTCGAGGGTGCGTGTTCAGGCCGGGAGGTCGACCCACCGCCGTGACGCCGCCGCTTCGAGGATGGCCTCGGCCACGACCTGGGCGCGCATGCCGTGGTAGAAGGTAGGGACGCAGTCTCGTCCCTCGCGTATCGCGCTGATGAACTCCCAGGCCTGATCGTAGCGAAACGTCTGGACCGGATCGCCCTCTTTCGGGTCGCGGGGCGAACCGGGCAGGGTGAGGAAGCGCTGTGGTACTTTGCGTAGCCGGTATTTTTCCCGGCGTGGACCCGTCATTATGGCAAAGGGGGTGTGGAGCTGATAGGCGGCGGACCCGTTGCTCCCGTTCAACTCGCAGATGTCGTGGTCACCGCCGGGTCCGTGGCCCTTGGTCAGTTTCCCCATTTCGAAAACGCCCGTGGTTCCCGATTCGAACTCTGCGATCCACGCGACCCAGTCTTCCACGTCCTGCGGTTCGCAGGGCCTGCCGTCCTCCATACGATCCCGCGGCACTACCTGTTTCAACGACGCGCATACCGACTTGATCGGGCCGAGCAGGTTTTCGGCGAAGTCGATACGGTGTATGCCCATGTCCCCCAGTTCACCGGTGGCCGCCATGCGCCTGTACTGGCGCCAACCCACGGAATGCTCGCCCCAGTCCTGCAGTCGCTGGAAGCGCGCGTGCCGGATTTCGCCGAGATGGCCTTCATCGACCAGGTGCTTCAGGTAGCGCATGCCCGGAACGAACCGATAGGTAAAGGCGGTCATGTGCCGTACGCCGGCGCTGCGCGCGGTATCGTACATGTCGACGGTTTCCGCCACGGTCATGCCGATCGGCTTTTCGCAAAGTACGTGACAGCCCGATGAAATGGCTTTCAGTACGATACCGTGATGGTACACGTTCGGTACGGCCACGACCACGGCGTCCGGTTTGACGTTGGTGAGGAACCGGTCCGCGTCCGTGAAGCCCTTCGTGATGCCCCACTGCGCCTGCCTGCGGGCAAGGAGACCCTCGTCCACCTCGCAGAGACCGGCGATCTCCACGCCGGGAATGCGGGAGAACCCGGGGTAATGCACCATTTCGCAAACCGTACCGAGACCGATGAGCCCGATGCGTATGTTGCCTGCTGACATGTTGCCGCTCCTCTTTGATTTACGCCATGTTCCACCCTGGTTTACTTCAGATTCCACGACTTCATCTGCCGGACTATGGCCTCGGTCACTACTTCCAGTCCGCCCGGGCCGATCACCGCGGCCTGTTCCTGGTAAAGACCCTTGCCATATTCGTCCCGGGGCAGGAGGTATCCTCCCGTCCCCCGGTTGCACAACACGACCACGACGATCGCGGTGCCGGGGAAGCGGGCCCGCAATTCGCGTTGAAGCACGTTGTAGGGTTCGCCGCTGACCAGTACGAGGACGCCTTCTCCAATGCGCCAGAGCGTGACGCCGTACGCTGCGGTCGTTCCACCAGGCGGGATACCCTCGATACGCCGCATGCCCCGCTTGATGCGCTCGACCCGGGCCCGGCTGTCGGCGGCTTCCTGGTTTCTTCCTTCCCGACTGGCCGTCTCTTCCCGTGACTGCCACTCGGCGAGTTGTCGATCCAGTTCCGCCTGAGTGGGCAGATCCATCATGGGCAGGTCCAGGGTCATTTCGGCGGTGTCGAAGGCTTCGAGCCGCTGCTGGCGCACCGCTTCCAAGGGAGTATGGCGCCAGACACCCACGGTGGCGCCTGAAATCACCGGACCGTCGTAGCGCATCTCCGTCCCGTCGGGCAGGAGCGCCTCCATGGCAGAGAGCGCGGCGTATCCCAGTTGGCGGCCGTTCCGGTCCGCCGCCTCCGTCTCGCCCACGAACCCGTACCGGGGACCGAGATCAGCGCTTGCGCCCAGCAGGAACACGCACGGCGCGCCTGTCTCCCTTTCCACGACCTCCCGCATGGCTCCGGGGTAGTCGGGACTGATGAGTGTATTGTCCCAGGCCAGGGTGGTCGGGTGGCAACTGTAGTTGACGAGTGTGACGACGAGCTGGCCTTCTCGATCGTTGACGCGCGTCACCACGACCGTGTCGTCGCCGGATCGTTCCGGGTTGGTGCCGCAGGCAAACAGTTGGTTTTCTTCATCCCAATAGTCGCGGTTGTACGCCAGGTCGCACCGTCCGTATCCGAAGGCCAGTTCGACCGGCTTCACCGCGGCCCGGGCATCTTTCGCGAGCCCAACGAGTCGGGAGGCAAGATCGTCGAGGTATCCTGGAATCAACGAGCCGCCCTCATGGTGTATACGGTCCGGATCGAAGTTGCCGGCGGCGTGGGTGTGGGAGAAGGTAATGACGACGCTCCCGGCGGGCAGACCGGTTCCGGACGAAAGCGTGTTCGACAGCCGTTGCAAATCGCCCGGCTGCAGCCAGCCCAGTTCGAGGGAGACGAGGACGTGTTCCGCCTTCGATTCGGGGTCCAGGAATACGAGGCCGGAGGCGGTCAGTGGCTTGTGCACTCCGGTGGAGGCATCATGCTTCGCCGCGCCCCAACTGCGGTGATAGATACCCGCGGGGGGAGTGATGTCGATCCGTGCGAAACCCAGGTCGCACCGGGCAGCCGGCATCGTGATGACGCGTTGACTCATGTGGTTTTCCCTCGCTTGTCGAGTATGTTCACGGCCATGCCCGCTTCCAGTACGCCCGGTGATCGGTGCACGACGTTCTGCCCGAACACCGGACTCGGCCCGCCGAGGATACGGTAGGTCGACAACGTCTTCAGCGGTTCCTTACCGGATGTCCCGCTTTCCTGCTCGACCAGGGTCGTGCTGCACCGGCCGCAGGGTTTCACCACGTCGAGCTCCATGTCCCCTGCTCGAACCCGCATCCACGTGTCCTCCGCGTAAGGCGGGCAGTCGGCCACCACGATATTGGGCCTGAAGCGGTTCATGCGGATGGGTTCCGCCAGCCGCGCGTTCAGGTCCGCCAGAGAGGCTTCCGAGATCATCAGCAGTGGAAATGAATCGGCAAAGCCCACCTGGTCGTCTGGACGGGGCGCGTAGTCCGGGTCCACGGGTCGCACGAAGCCGGGTCTGAAATAAAGGAGGCGGCAGGAAGTACCCAGGTACGCGGTGAACCAGTCCGCTGCGTCGTCGCCCTGGTCGACCCCTTCGCACGGGTCGCCCCATACTTCCATGTCAAGTACGTCGCCCACCTCCTTGCGTGAAACCGACAGGTCCTCCATCTCCGGCGCCGAAAGGGAGAGTCCCCCTTCTTCCAGGGCGGGCTGTACGAGCGCCAGGGCGGGCTTGTCGCGCTGGGTGACCATCTTGCCCGCGTCGCCGACGACGATCCATGACCGGTCCTGGCGTATCCCGCGGTCGTCCAGTTCCGCCCGCGTTAGTTCGTGTCCCGCACAGGACTTGATGGGATAGACGTGGAGCGAGGAGATGTAGGGCATCGGTGTTCCTTTCATGTGTTTTCGGAATCAGTTCAATTTCAAGCGTTCGCCGCAAAGCTGGCCGATTGATCCACTTCGCGGCGTTACGGTTGCGCTTTGCCGCGCATCGTCCATTCAATGTATCGTCGGAAAGGTGATTATCCTTTCGATCCTCGCGGCGGCCCTTTATGGACGACTTTCGTTCGCTGCGGTTTTATGACGATCTGCGTGATCACCGTCCCTTCCCGCTGGTCCACAGCCTGTGCGACGGCGTCGGCCACGCATTCCGGCGTGATATGGGCGTCGGACTCTTCTCCCGGTTCGAAGTCCGCCTCGTCGTAGAAGGGCGTTCGCGTCATATCCGGATACAGGGTCACCACCCGGACACCGCTCTTCCGAATCTCGCTGAAGAGCGCTTGTCCGAACTGGTGGAGGCCGGCCTTCGTCGCGCCGTAGGCGGCGCCGAAGGGTCCCGGGTTCAACGCCGCGGTGGAGGCGATGTTGACGACAAAACCCTTCGATTTCTCCAGGTGCCGAAGGGTCAACCGGGTCAGGACCATGGGAGCGATCAGGTTGGTCCGCACCATGCGTTCTATCCGGTCAGGCGCCATGGTGGCGTGGGGGCCGAAGTACCCTATACCGGCGTTGTTGACCAGGATTTTCAGGCCTCCGGTTTCCTGGACCAGCGCTTCGGTCCTTTCGAGCAGAAGGGGGGTATCGGTGACGTCGCAGTCCACCGGGTGGAACCGGCCGTGCTGAAACGGCATCTTCCCGTGGTGCCGGGCATAACCGTAGACGGTATAACCCATTTCGACGAGGCGCCTGGCGATGGCCAGGCCGATTCCGGAAGAAGCGCCGGTGACCAGTGCTACGTCCATGCGGCGATCTGCTCCTCATTAAAATGGTCGCCCAGGCGCTGGCGCATGAAGGAGGTCATCTCCTCCCGCTGTTCGACCGGGTAGGTCACGGTCGTCCCTTCTTGGGCATACGTGTCGAACAGAAGCGGCGTATCCTGCCGCTGCCGCTTCATGCGCTGGAAATAGCCCTTCGTCATGCGGAAAACGCCTACGGTCACGTCCCGAACGGCGGCCGGATCGATCTGTTGAAAAGTCTCTTCGATCAGTTTTCCATAGACCGACTCCCACGACGGTACGGCCAGGACCGGGTCGAAACAGAGACGGACGGGCCAACCGTCGTCTATGGCCGCCTGGACGGCGTCCAGCCTTCGCTGGAGCGGCGGCGCGCCGTGCTCGTAGCGTGCGGCGACAGGTTGCGGGGAGAGCGTCCAGGCCAGGATGACCCGGTCTGTGGGAGGCAGTTCCCGGATGGCCCGGTAGGCAGCGCTCTTGGTTCGAATTTCAACGAGCAGATCCGGCTGCTCGTGGGCAAATTCTATCCACGCGTGGCAGTAAGGCGTGATCGATTCGAAAGCGAGCAGGTCGGTATCGTACGAAATGCAGAGGTAAAACGGCTGCGATGGGTTCGACCTGTTTCGTATGCCCAGGCGCGTCGCTGCAAAATAGTCTTCCACGTTGACAAAGGCCACGATATTCGCCGACGGGTACATGCCCTGGAGGTAGCAGTAGTCGCAGTTGTACACGCAATTGAACATGAGCGTGTTATAGTAGAAATTCTCGAGACTGAAATCCTGGCTATGTCCCGAACCATCGTAAAGGAATCGGTCCTTCTTCACGGCCAGGATCAGCTTCATGCTTTCCTTCTGCGCCTGGAAACGCTGTCTTGGTCGGGCAAAGACCGCCTTGTAGTCTTCAATCTCCACCACCTGGGCCTTTGAAAAGCGATCCCGCACGCGCCGCGTAAACGGATAGTCGAAAGCGGCGCGCTCGATATACAGATGGGAGAAGTTATTCCACCGAGAGGATTCTACGGAGTCGTTCAAAGTGGGCGTCGCCTTCTTGTCTGGTATTCACCGTTACTCGTATAAAATCCGATAGATCAGGAACTTCCTCCCCGGTATGGAGCTTGTAGGCCCGCACCAGGTCCATCAGCATCCGCTGGCGGCTGGCCGTCAATCGCAGCCGGCTGCGTATTCGTTCGACGATCTGGGCATCCGTATCGCTCAACACGTCAGTGCCGCCGTCGGAGAGGTTCCTGTAGGCCGTGATCGTTTCTTCGAATGCTGCAAGGCACCCCGCGATCAGTGTGCTAACCTGGTTCTTGTCGAATCGCCGTTCATCGAGATGGTCAGACACGACTTTGACACAGCCGATCCGGTGGGGAGGCAGAAAAGTGGCCGCCGCCTGGTAGAATCCGGCAGCTTCCATGTCGACCAGGCCCCGGTCCACGCCGTCGGCATCCGCGCGGTGCAAGGGAAAGTCCACGGTGGTGACCGCGGATTCCACAAGGGGTGTTCGGGCCAGCAGGTCCGGATAGAAGGATCGTCCGGTGCCCTGCTCCGTGATCTTGTGCACGAGGAAAGGGTCTCCGACCTTAACGGGACCCTCTCCGGGCTTCTGCGTATGGCCCGCGATGCCAAGGTTGAAGATGGCCGCCTGCTCCCTGTTTTCGATTTTTGTGATCAGGAAGGTGGTCGCTATGGCGGACTTCATGCGCCCCGTGCCCGTTACGGTCAACCAGACTTCGTCCCGCCGGAAAACGGGCAGGGCGAAGGAAGCGTCCTGCTTCAACCTGAATCGCTCGATCACCGGGCGCGCTTCGGCATGCAGGGCAATGACCAGGAGGATGGGCATGAAGGGATATCCACGGCGCGCCAGTCCGGTTCCTACTTGGGCTGAATGACGAGCTGGCCGTCTTCTATCTTCACAGCCTTGACAAGATTTAAAAAGTGTTCCAGGGACGGCTCATCGTACAGCGCCGCGACCAGGTTGTTTTTCCGGATTTCATTCATGATTTCTTCAGGAAGGGATCTGCCATCGACTTCCAGCCGGTCGATGGTGACATGCAGCCTGTCGTCCTTCATCTCGATGGCGAGTTCGCTCGTACCGTTCAGGTACCTGCCCTGGAAGCGATCGTTGAACATGCCGAGCGGAACGCTGATCTCGGCCCGCAACAGGTCTTCCTGGAAGGTCACGCGCGCCATCTTCCGCAGACTCTGAAACGAGTCTTCATACTGCAGCAGCGCGTTGATGTCGTCTCCCGAAAGAGAAAAGATGCCGGTTTCTTCGTCCTTCTCCAGGTCAGCCATGAAATCACTGAAACGGTCGACAACCTCTTTCGCATCTTCCCGGGTCGTCTCCGTGCGGGTAAATTCGAGCGGAGTCGAACTCGTGTAGGATTCGACCAGGTCCACGCTTGTTTGATTGATGAAATAGTAGGCCGCGGCGGCGATGATGGCGAGCAGGACGACCGAGGAAAGACACCCGCCCACCCAGTATCTGGCTTTCATAGCGCGTTATTCCTTTGGTTGCCGGGCAAATACGACTTCCCCGTTCAGCAGGGTCATTTCGCAGGTCAAGCGCCGGGGCCATGTCCGGTGGTCTCCGTGCGAATCGCTGAAATCGAAGGTCCCTTCCTCGAGTTCGAATACGGCCACGTCGGCGGCCGAGCCCGGATGCAGCGTACCCAGGTCGGCTCTCCCGAACGCAGCGGCCGGTATGGAGGTCGTACTGCGCACGATGTCTTCGAGGGGCATGCCCAGGTTCAGCATCTTGGACATGGTGGTCGGCAGATCGAAAACCGGTCCGTTGACGTTCACGGTATACAGGTCTGTGCTGATGGTATCCGGGAAGAACCCCTGTTCGAACGCCGCCCTTGCAACGTCGAACCTGAAGCTGCCGGCACCGTGCCCCACGTCCATCAGGATTCCCCGGGATCGTCCCTCGATGACGTCCTCCCATATGGCCCGGTGATTGTCCAATATGCCGTGGGGGTGTCCGTGATAGGCGTGCGTGATGATGTCGCCCGGTCGTAGAAGGTCCATGATGCCGCCCAGTGGGCAGGGGGTATTCCCCACGTGGACCATGACGGGGACGCCAATCTGTTCAGCGGCCTTTACCGCGAGGCGCGTCGGTTCAATGCCGTTGTCGCCGATCAGGTGCTGTCCCTGACGGACCTTGATGCCGGTCATAAGGTCACGGTTTTCGGCGACGGAAGCAACGGAACGGTCCACGTCCACGAACCTGAGGCTGGCCAGTTCGGGCGTACCCGCCGTCGGGATACCCACGCTGGAAATATTCGAAAAACCGAACACCCGTGTCCTGGACGGCGCGGCCACGTTACGGCGGAAGGCCTCCAGGCTGGGCCAGCTCGAGCTTCCGGCGTCCACGATGGCCGTGACCCCGGTGGATGGACAGACATCGTCCGGAACCAGGCCGATATCGGTGAAACCCCAACAGATGTGGGCGTGCAGGTCGACCAGGCCGGGGAAAACATATCGTCCAGATACGTCGACGACACGGTGGTCGGCCAACGGCAGATCGTGGCCGACGGCCGAAATCGAACCGCCGCGAATCGCGACATCGCATACCCGGTTCAGGTCTTGCGACGGATCCACGACAGTCCCGCCGCGAAGCAACAAATTGCGTCCATTTTTAGATTCCGGAAGGGCCATTCGATGATCCTGGTGCACGAACAGGTTAATCTCCCTTATTCTTCTTCAGTGGCGGCAACTGGTTCTTTATCTGCTGAAACCGTTCGGAATCCATGGTCAATCCATCCTTGACCGGAAGCGCGGCGATTTGCTTTTGGGTATTTTCAATGCGTTCCCTGCTCGGTGGATGGGTCGAAAACAGGGTCGCGAGCGCACCTGGATTCCGGTCCTTGATTTCCAGGAGCTTCTCGAAGAAACGTGTTACTCCGTCAGGATCGTAACCGGCGTCCCGCAGATTCTCGACCGCAAGGGCGTCCGCTTCCCGTTCCGCCTGCCGGGAATAGTGAAACATCCCGAGGATGCCGCCGATACCCGCCAGTTGCGACGCGACACGTTGTACCCCGGTGGGGTTCCGGCCTGAAATCATGCCGGTAATGATCTCCAGGCCGAGTTGCCGGCTCAGGGACTTGGCGCCGTGGCGCCCCACCACGTGGCCGATTTCGTGTCCGATCACGCCCGCCAGTTCCGATTCGGTTTCCGACAGGGAGATGAGGCCCCGGTTGATATAGAGATACCCGCCAGGCAGGGCAAAGGCGTTGACTTCATCCGTATCCACGACTTTTATGTAGTATCGAATATTCGTTCGCTTGGAATGGCGGACAAGGGTCTGGCCGAGTTCGTCGACATAGCGGACCACCTCCGGATCCGTGTAAAGTTTGATCTCTCTTTCGATCTCTCTTGAAAACTCGCGCCCGATCGCGATTTCATCCGCGTCGGTGAGAAAGTTGATGTTTTGAAAGGCGCTTCCGCAGCCGAAGGACGTCAGCAGAAACAGGGAGGTCGCCGCGACGGCGGGTTTGAACGTCAGCAGAAACAGGGAGGTCGCCGCGATGGCGGGTTTGAACGACAGCGTTCTGGACAGGCCGTTGCGTAAAAGCCGTATCAGGGAGTGGAATATCATCGTGAATCACACCGGAATCAAGGATGTACAGGGAACGGCCGGGCCGAGCCTGGCCAAGCCGAGCAGCTGTAAAAATGTGCGATCATGGAGTGCGCCGCCTGACGGGTTCTGAGCACTCAAGATACGAATCGACGGTTCCGCGGGCAATTGGAAAAGCCATTGAGGATGCAACCGGTCATGTATCAATCCATGGACCGTTTAAAAGCGCGGGATTCGGAAAACAGTCCGGGAGTTCCGCCGATTTTCGGCTCGGAATCCACGGACGTAGCAGCCGTGTCGCGTTACCTTTCCAGGCTGTCCCGAGACGGGCATGCCTTCGCCTCGGACCGGAGCCGTATCCGTCCGTTGGGAGGCGGATACAACAATCGTCTATACGAGATCGAGAACGCCGCCGGCATCTACGTCATCAAGATATATCCGGCTGATAGCGCGCAGCGTCTAGGTCGTGAGTATGCCGCGATGGAACGGCTTTCTTTCCTGGATACCGTCCCGAATGCAGTGACGGGCGATCCAAGGGTCCCGGAACTGAGCGCGCCCGTTCTGATCTACGAGAAACTCCCGGGGTCACCGGTGGAACCCGGGAGCATGACCCGGGAAGACCTGGACGTGATCCTGGAGACCTGGATCGCTGTACATGGCCTTTCGGAACCTGGCGATTCGCCCCTCGGCAGGCACGCGGGTCCGGTCCGTCCTGTGGACTGTCTCCGGTACATTGACGAAACCATTCACGCCACGGCCTTAACCGCCGCCATGGAAGATCCATCGTTCCGGCATGCCATGGAGCGGCTGCGGGACCTGAGACGGTGCCTGGCCATGATGGACCCGAGGTCCGCGTTATGGGTGGATTTCCGGCCCAGCCTTTGTCATGGAGACTGCCGGCCGGCGAACGTGCTTAGAACAAGCCACGGCCGTATCGGCCTGGTCGACTGGGAACACGCGGGGTTCATGGATCCGTTCTACGAGGTCGCCGGGTTTTTCTGGCATCCGGAGAGCGTGGGGCTGGAGACGAGCGTCCGTGATGGAGCTCTGGAAAGCTACTGTGAGCGAAGCAACGACCCCCATGCCTTCGAGAAGATGGCCGTGTACCAGGCCATCCTTCCCGTCCAGTGGGCCGTGCGGATCCTGTCCCTGATCGAAGGTTACGACCGACAAATCGTCCAGCCGTGGAACGAACCCCGGCCGCTGGAGGCGCTGTGGTCGGACCTGGATCGGTACCTCGGACTGGCCGCCGAAAAGCTGGCCGCAGTGCTTCCAGGCCAGTCGTAACGCCCCGGACGTGACACCTACCTCGTCGTGTAGCCCAACCGCTTCAACTCCTGGTCTTTCTTTCGCCACGACGGCCGTACCTTAACCCGCAGGTCGAGATAGACGGGCCGGTCCAGGAAATCGACGATCGACTTCCTTGCGGACGTGCCTATACGCTTCAGCATGCGCCCGTTCTTGCCGATGATGATGCCCTTCTGGGAATTTCTCTCGATGATGATACCCACCTGGATGAATGCCGTGCCGTTGGGCCTGTCCGTGAAATCCTCAACGATCACGGCCGATGCATAGGGCAGTTCCTCGTGCAGAGCCAGGAACAAGTGTTCCCGGATGATTTCTCCCACGAAGAATCTTTCCGGCTGATCCGTGAGCATGTCCTCGGGGTACAGGGCCGGACCATCCGGAAGCAAACGGATAATGGCGGTCAGCAACGGGTCGAGACCGTCTCCCTCGAGGGCAGACACGGGTACGATCTCGGCGAAGGGGAAACGTTTGGTGGCCTGGTCGATCAGGGGCAGCAGGGAGGCTTTGGAAGTCCGGTCGATCTTGTTTATCGCCAGGATCACCGGACCGCGGCTCTGTTCGAGGAAACCGACGACCCGGTCGTCGAGGTCGTGGAAGAAACGGGTGGCGTCCACGATCGCCACTGCCGCGTCCGAGTCGCGCATCGTGTGAATCGCGGATTGAAGCATATATTCCTGGAGCCTGTATCCGGGTTCGAGCAGGCCGGGTGTATCCAGGAACAGAATCTGGCAGGTATCCTTCGTCAGAATGCCCAGTACCCGTTGACGGGTTGTCTGGGGCCTGGGCGTCACGATGGAAAGCCGGTACTGCAGGAGCGCGTTCATCAGGGTGGACTTGCCCACGTTCGGTTTCCCGACAAGGGCCACGAATCCCGTGCGATGTGATCCAGCGCCTGCAGCGCCTTCCGTCTGTCCGGTGGGTTCCATGGACTGCAATATACAACTGCCGGGTTCAGAGGCAAAGCGCAAGGTTGGGTTTACCTTCGTGCGGTGGCTCTCTGATTTATGGCTTTCTCGAAGCGGAGAACCGCGCCGCGTTGAGGGTTCCGCGGTCCTTTGGACTTGATAAATACATGATAAGACGGTATTTTAGGGTATCTTGTCAGGCATGGATTCTTGACGCCGGGTTTCGTCGAGGCTGGATCATATGGGTATCTACATTCTGCATGGCATGATTCTGGCGGGTTACGCGATCGCCACGGTGATCTATTTCCGCCATTTCTGGACGAGACAGCCCAGGACGGGTTTCTATGCCAGCCTGTGCCTGGTGCTGGCACTGGTTTGCCACAGCGCCTTTCTTATCGACCGCGCCGTCGAATCCAGCCACGCGCCCTTCGTGGGCCTGCACGAGTCTATGAGCTTCTTCGCATGGCTCATCGCCTTCGTCTACCTGTTTCTGGAACGTCGATTTCACGACCGGTCGCTGGGGGTGTTCGTCCTGCCCCTGGTCCTGGCTGCGCAGGCCGCGTCCACGGTGTTCATGAGCCCCGTGGATCCGCTGCCGCCCCTGTTGCAGAGCCCGTGGTTCAATTTCCACGTAACGGCCAGTTTCCTGGCATACGCGGCGTTTTCCTTCTCCTTTATCACGGGGTTGCTGTACGTCATGCAGATGTACTACATTCACCACCGCCGCGTGGGCCTGGTGTTCTCGCGTTTGCCCGCGCTGGGCATGCTGGACGAAATGAACCTCAAGGCGACGCTCATCGGATGGGTATTTCTGTCCGCGGGTGTCGCCACGGGCATCTGGTGGGCGACGGCCGCCTGGGACTCGATCATGCCCTGGCTTATGGACCCAAAGGTCCTGTGCGTGATGCTGACCTGGGTCATCTTCACATCCCAGCTGGTTACCCGCTATACCGCCGGGTGGCAGGGCGAGCGGGCGGCGATCATCTCGATGGCCGGATTCGCGTCCGTGCTGCTGGCCTATCTGGGCGCCGGGCTCTGGACGAACCTCCACATCTTCGACTGACTTCGACGGCAATCGGTTATTCGACTATGAAAAAGTACTATCCCCCATTCAGGGTAGAGTCATGCATCTTACACTCGTCGGATTGAGTCACCATACCGCGCCTATCGATGTGCGCGACCAGGCGGTACTGTCGAAGACGCTCCAGGAGAAAGCGCTCTCCTTCGTAAAGTCTTCCGGCGGTATCCTCGAAGCGGTGCTGCTGTCCACCTGCAATCGCAGCGAGATGTACGCGACCACCGATGAGGAACATGCCGACCCCAGGCCCATCGAGGCGTGGTTTCATGAAATACACGGCCTGGAAGAAGGCGTATTGTCGCCCTACCTCTATCACCGGAAGGACGAAGAGGCCATAAGGCACCTGTTCCGGGTCGTCTCCAGCCTGGACTCCCTAGTCGTCGGCGAGCAGCAGATTCTCGGCCAGGTCAGGGAGGCTTACCTGCAGTCGTTGAATACGAAGACCACGGGCGTGGTCCTCAACCGCCTGTTCGAGAAGGCGCTGGCCGTGGGCAAACAGGTGCGGGAGACGACGGGAATCGGGGTAGGCGCCGTATCCGTCAGTTCCGTTGCGGTCGAACTGGCGAGAAAGATCTTCAAAGACCTGCGGCAGCATACGGCCATGTTGATCGGTGCGGGAGAGACGGGTGAACGGACCGCAGAGTACCTAGTCGAACGGGGCGTGAAGCGGCTCATCGTCGCCAACAGGACCTACGAGCGGGCCGCCGACCTGGCCCATCGCTCCGACGGCATCGCCGTTTCGCTGCAAGACGGACTCCAGATGATTTCCGATGTTGATATCGTAATCAGTTCCACCGGATCCACCGAACCGGTACTTGGCAAGGACCAGATGGCGGATATCATGCGCGACCGCCGGAACCGGCCTATATTCCTGATCGATATCGCGGCGCCGCGGGATATCGACCCGCGGGTGCGCGACCTCTATAATGTGATCCTGTACGACATGGACGACCTGCAGTCGGTGGTGGACGACAATGCCGAGGCGCGGAAGGTGGAAGCGCGGAAAGTGGAAGGGATCGTAGAGATGGAAGTGGACCGGTTCCTGGCGTGGTATCAGAATCTCGCCATTACGCCTACCATTACGCAACTCCGTCACTTCGCGGACGGCGTCCGGCACCAGGAAGTGGACCGGGCGCTTGCCCAACTCGGCCATCTTTCCGAGAAGGACCGGGAAACCGTGGACAAGATGAGCCGCGCCATCGTAAACAAGTTGCTGCATCAACCGACGGTCCAGCTCAAAAAAACGACGAATACGGAGCACAAGGACTACCACCTTTACAGCCTTCGCCACCTGTTCGGTCTCGATGAACAGGCGAACGACAAGAACGGCGCCGGGAACGAATAGCGTGTCGATCCCTGTTCATGCGGCCATTGATTACGCTCTCCCATGTCTACAACCCTAACCATAGGCACCCGCGGCAGCCGGCTGGCCCTCGTTCAGGCCCATTTCGCGGCCGGGGCCATCGAAGCGGCCCACGAAGGTCTGACCGTCCACGTGCGCGTACTGAAGACGAAGGGCGACACGGTCCGGGACGCCGCCCTCGACACTTTCGGCGGGGAGGGTGTTTTTGTCAAAGAACTGGAACGGGCCCTGATCTACGGAGAGATCGACGCTGCCGTGCACAGCCTCAAGGACCTCCCTACGACGCTTCCCGACGGACTGGTCATCGCCGCGGTACCGGAACGGGTAGACGTACGCGACGCCCTGATCAGCCGGGGTGGGGCAGGGCTTGACCGTCTTCCTCGTGGCGCCTCTATCGCCACGGGAAGTCCGCGGCGGCGGGCTCAGTTGCAACACAACAGGCCGGATCTTCGCTTTACGGGCATACGCGGAAACATCGATACACGCATGACCAGGCTGGAGGAAGAGGACGGCCCGGACGCGATCGTTCTGGCCGTCGCGGGCCTGCTGCGCCTGGGCTGGTCGGACCGGATCACCGAATCCCTGTCTCCGGAAATCTGCATGCCGGCCGTCGGCCAGGCGGCACTCGCGATTGAAACCCGGTTGAATGACCAGCAGACCCTGGAAGCCGCGCGGCGCATCGAGCATCGTCCGTCGAGGCAGGCGGTGATGGCTGAACGGGCTTTCCTCCACGGTATCGGAGGCGGTTGCCATACTCCGGTCGGCGCGTGGGGAAGAATCCACGGAGACGTCCTGAGACTGGATGCTGTCCTGGCCGCCGGGGACGGCAGCTGGATCGTGCGCCATTCCCTCCACGGCGGGCCTGAAGAAGGACCTGACCTGGGTGGTCGGCTGGCCGAAGCCGTGCTGGCACAGGCCGCTGAAAAACAATGAACAGCGAAGCCCAAAGTATGGGCACAACCGCCCCGCGGTCTTCCGGCATGGTTTACCTGGTGGGTGCGGGCCCGGTCCGCGTCCTACATCCCGCCCGTCCTCATCATCGTGGGGGAGGTGGTCGCGCTGAGGCGACAACTGAACTGGTTTGAAACGAAGCCGTTATTCGGAACGAGGGTGCTGGTCACACGGACCCGGGACCAGGCCGGGGATCTGTCCGAATTCCTAGTCCGGGTAGGCGCGGAACCGGTCGAAGCGCCGCTTATACGGATCGAAGCGCCTGATGACTGGTCGGACGTGGACACCGCGCTGTCCAATCTTTCCGGTTTCGATCACGTGGTCTTTACCAGCGGAAACGCCGTGGAGGCTTTTTTTGAAAGGCTCTACGAAAACGGGCTGGACGCCAGGGCGCTGTCCGGGGCGCGTGTCGCCGCGGTGGGACAGGCCACGTCCGAAACATTAAAAAAACACGGTATAGAAGCGGACCATCGACCCGAAGTTTTCCGTGCCAAGAAGCTGGTGGAGACCCTGGCCGAATCCTGCGATCTGCAAGGCGCCCGCATCCTCTTCCCGGCGTCGGATATCGCGGGTCCCGCCGTGGTCGAGGGGCTATCCGCCGCCGGTGCATGCGTGGCAGCAGTCACAGTCTACCGCACAGCGATGGAAGAGTCCCTGCCCGACGGGATCGCGTCCATGTTGGAAGACCGGAAGATCCACGTGGCCGTGTTCGCCAGTTCTTCGGCCGCTGTTGCTTTTGCGAAAGCCGTGGGACCGGATCTATTGCCGCGGTACACCGAGGGCGTCCTCATCGCCTGCATTGGTCCCGCCACGGCCAGAACCGCCGCCGAAGCGGGTCTGTCTGTGGATATTGTGCCCGACCAGGCGTCTATTCCCGCACTTGTAGAATCGATAGTTCGTCACCGCCTGGCCAAGGGGGAGCAGCATAGGGAATAACGATTGCCTTGTAAAGACACCCGAGCGTATATTCGTTGGGCTTGTGATCAGTATATACAGAAGTGGAATATGTTAGACGGCGGGTAACCGAGCGGAGCCCGGCGTGGTAGAAACCCCTTCGAATTGACCGGCTCCCTATGCCCTTTTGTCCAGATTGCGAATGCGAATACCCCCAGCGCGTTCAGAAGTGCCCGATCTGCGCCACCCTCCTGGTTGACGAGCTGAATGAGGAGTCGACCTGGGTTTGCGACGAGTGTAAAGAAGAGGTCCCGGGCGACGCGCGGTCCTGCCCGGTCTGCGGCACTGTATTCACAGACGATCTACGGTGTTTTTACCATCCGGCCGTCCCAGCGCACGGGCGCTGTGTGATTTGCGGACAGCACGTGTGCGCGGAATGCGGGATTCGCCGGCTAGGCCGGTATTTATGCGAAAAACACGAAATGGAAGAAGAGCAGCCTGCGGAAGAAGAAATCCTCTACCGGGCCGAAGACCGGGAAGCGCGGACCTACCAGCAATACCTGGCGCAGCAAGGCGTGGAGAGCCGGATCTTTTCGGCCGACCAGGACACCGGCCTGGTTTTCGCAAAGGATATGATCGAAGCGGCCAGCATCATCGTGCCTTCGAAATACCGGGAACCGGCGCGAAGGTGGATGAAGTCCCGCTACATCGAAGACAGGCAGGTGTTGTTCCAGTGCGAGCGATGCAGTGCCCTGAATGGATTCAGCGACGACGGATGCGCCAACTGCGGCGGGTGTTGATAGTCTGCCAGCGGGCAGGAGAGAACCATGGCATTTCCCGTACACCGGCTGCGGCGGCTGCGCCGCGGCGAAAACCTGCGCAGGATGGTCGGCGAGACGCGTCTCTCCATCGACGATCTGATCTATCCCATGTTTATCTGCCCGGGCGAGGGAGTCCGTTCCCCAGTGGAGTCCATGCCCGGCGTGGACCGCCTGTCGGTGGACCAGGGCGTCGAGGTATGCCGTGAAGTCGCGGACCTGGGCATTCCGGCCGTCATGCTCTTCGGTATTCCTGAGACCAAGGACGCCTATGGATCCGGCGCTTACGCGAACGACGGCATCGTGCAGCAGGCCATCCGCGCGATAAAGGAAACGACGCCGGACCTGACCGTCATTGGCGACGTGTGCCTTTGCGAGTACACCGATCATGGGCACTGCGGCGTCATCCGGGAAGGCGACGTGGAAAACGACGCCACGCTACGTCTGCTCGTAAGGACGGCCCTATCGCAGGCCAATGCCGGGGTCGACATGGTCGCGCCCTCGGACATGATGGACGGCCGCGTGGGCGCGATACGGGAAGCCTTTGACGGCGAACACCTCACACATATACCGATCATGGCCTATTCCGCCAAGTACGCTTCGGCGTATTACGGACCCTTTCGCGACGCGGCGGATTCGGTCCCGCAGTTCGGCGACCGCCGTTCCTACCAGATGAACCCGGCCAACACCAACGAAGCGCTCAGAGAAGTGGAACTCGATCTCGAAGAAGGAGCGGATATCGTCATGGTCAAGCCGGCCCTGGCCTATCTCGACGTGATTCAGCGGGTGAAATCGACCTTCGAAGTGCCTGTGGCCGCCTACAACGTGAGCGGGGAATATGCCATGATCAGGGCGGCGGGACAGATGGGATGGATCGATGAAGACCGGATCATCCTGGAGTCGCTGACCGCCATGAAGCGGGCCGGCGCAGACATGATACTCACCTATTTCGCCCGGGAGGTCGCGGGCCGGCTCTGACGGCCGGTACGTCCGCACGAACGGGTTTTCTTTAAATAACATGCCCCCAATAACACACCCAGGCTGCTAGTTATTGATGTGATCAGCATTGTAAAGCAAAGCGTTACAAAAACACACCCGGAGTGAAGTTCATGAACCGTTCCCGTTCAAGCACCCTCTTTGACCAGGCCCAACGACTGATGCCCGGAGGCGTAAACAGCCCCGTGCGCAACTTCGGCCGGGTCGGTGGCCGACCCGTCTTCATGGACCGGGGTGCGGGTTCGAAGGTGTACGACGTGGACGGCAACGAGTACATCGACTACCTCGGTTCCTGGGGGCCGCTGATCCTGGGACATGGCAATCCGGCCGTGGTCGAGGCCTTGAAGAAGGCGTGTGAACGGGGTGTCAGCTTCGGCACGCCCACGGAAGCCGAAATCAGGCTGGCAGAACTGGTCCGGACCGCCTTCCCCTCCATCGATCTGGTGCGCATGGTCAACTCCGGGACGGAAGCTACCATGAGTGCCTTGCGCGTGGCCCGGGGGTACACCGGGCGCGATCTGGCGGTCAAGTTCGAAGCGGGATACCACGGGCACGGCGACAGTTTTCTCATCCAGGCCGGCTCCGGCGCGGCGACCTTTGGGATACCCGATAGCCCCGGCGTGCCGGCGGATCTGGCGAAGTTGACTATCAACCTGCCTTACAACGATATAGAAGCCGTCCGGGGTACGCTGTCGGAACGGGGTGACGACATCGCTTGCGTGATCGTCGAGCCGGTGGCGGGCAACATGGGCATGATCCCACCGGTCCCAGGTTTCCTGAAAACCATCCGGGAGGAAACGGCAAAACGGGGGATCATCCTGATCTTCGACGAGATCATCACCGGGTTCCGGATCGCCTTCGGCGGAGCGCAGGAACGGTTCGGCATCACGGCAGACATGACCTGTCTCGGCAAGATAATCGGCGGGGGTCTCCCCGTGGGCGCCTACGGCGGACGAAGGGAAATCATGGAAACCGTTGCGCCTCTCGGCGCGGTCTACCAGGCCGGGACGCTTTCGGGCAACCCGCTGGCGATGACCGCGGGTTACGAAACGGTGAGACAACTGCGGGAACCGGGTGTCTACGAACGACTTGAAACACTTGCTTCCCGTCTCGGCGACGGCCTGCGCGCCGCGGCGGAAGAGGCCGGTGTTCCCGCTTACCTGACCCGGGTCGGATCCATGATGTGTACCTTCTTCACCGATAAAACCGTCGAGGACTTCGATTCCGCCTCTACCTCCGACGCGGATACATACGGACAGTACTTCTGGAACATGCTGGACCGCGGCGTCTACCTGGCGCCGTCGCGCCTTGAAACGGGTTTCGTGTCCCTGGCTCACACCGAGGACGACATCGACCGTACCCTCGAAGCGGCCCGGGAGAGTATGCCGGACTTAAATACTTAACATCATAAAAAAACAAACAGTTACGATATATCGAAACGGATAAGTTGACACTACAATCTTGTCAATACCAGAAAAGGAGTCCGAAGTGATTCGCCGATATAGTCGCGTTTTAGCCGTGGTCGCAACCTGCATGGCCTTGACGATACTGGCAGGCTGTGGTGGTGGGGACAGTCCGACGAAGCCCACTACGCCTACACCGACACCACCTCCAACGCCCGTGGCGACCAGTATCACGGTCACGCCGTCTTCGCACACACTGGGGTCGATCGGCGCGACGGTGCAGCTGATGGCAACGGTGAAGGACCAGAACAACAACACCATGTCCGGGCAAACTGTTACCTGGTCGAGCGCCAACACGGCGGTAGCGACTGTCAGTGCACAAGGCCTGGTGTCGGCGGTGAGCAACGGCACGGCGCAGATCACAGCACGGTCGGGAAACGCCTCGGGTCGGGCGACGGTCACCGTTGCAGAGCCGGTACCGACCCGGATCACGATCTCTCCATCGTCGAGGACGCTGGAGGCGATTGGGGAGACCGTGCAGCTTATGGCAACGGTGCGAGACCAGCGAAACAACGTCATGACCGGCCAAACCGTGACCTGGTCGAGCGGCGACGACGCCGTGGCGACCGTGAGCGAGGAAGGCCTGGTGACGGCTGTGAGCAACGGCATGGTTGACATCACGGCCCAGTCGGGCAGCCTGTCTTCCACTGCCACCATATCGGTGTCGGAACCTGTGCCCACGACTATCGTGATCGATCCGACTTCGGCTGCACTTGAATCGATTGGCGAGACCTTACAGCTTACGGCCGTAGTACTGGACCAGCGTGAGAACGCAATGCCGGATGCGATGGTGACCTGGTCGAGCGGGGACGAGGCCCTGGCGACCGTGGACGAGGCGGGCCTGGTAACCGCGGTGGACAACGGCATGGTTGACATCACCGCGCAGTCGGACGAAGCCATGGAGAGCGTAACCATAACCGTGTCCCAGGTCGCGGCAATCATCACGATCACACCGGAAATGACGACGCTCACTGAATTCGGTGAGACGATCCAGCTCGAGGTCATTGCTGAAGATGCAAACGAAGTCTCCATAAACGAGCCGAGTATCGCCTGGTCGAGCAGCGACGAAACCGTGGCGACCGTGGACGAGGCAGGCCTGGTGACGGCCGTGGGCAACGGCATGGCGGACATCACGGCGCAGTCGGGCAATGCAATGCAGAGCGTGACCGTGACGGTTGCGGGTCCGAGTCCGGATCGGGAAACGTTGATCGCCATCTACAACGCAACGGACGGTATGAACTGGACCATGCAGGGTAACTGGTTGAGTGAAGAACGCGTAAGCATGTGGGATGGTGTTGCGACGGACGACCGGGGACGTGTTACCGAACTGAACCTGGCGGACTTCGGTTTAAGTGGGATGATCCCCATGGAACTTGGCCAACTCACCAACCTAGCAGTGCTTCATCTTCAGAACAACACGGACCTTGAGGGAGCGCTTCCCGATTCGTTTCTGAATCTGATACTCATGTCCATAAACCTGGCCGGCACCCAGGTCTGCGTCCCACAGAATGACGAGTTCAAAATGTGGTTGAGCGGGATTATGGATCCGCAGGGGATTACCCTTTGTGAAATCATCTACCTCCCGTGGGAAGGGTTGATGGTAGCGTCTGGCGAGGTTCGTTTCGTGACTGAGGACATTGACTTTCCTATAATGTTTTGCTTGCCGCTGAACAATTTCCCTGCCACGGACGAAATCACCATCACCGTTCATTCCTCAAAATGGCAGCGGAGAGACGATGCTGACAGTTCATGGATGGACGTTGTGGGCACGGAGAAGACATTCCAGGTCTGTCCCCTCAGTCCCGATGAACCTGGTGAATACAGGCTGGTGGGAGATGTGACGTTTTCCGGCGAAAGAGGTTTTTATTCCAGCCAGAACACTTTTGTCGTGGAGTGATGGACTCGATGGAGTAACGGCATGAAAGCAGTCGAATTTTAAACCGCAGAACACAGCAGTCGCAACCTTATAGGGGATCGGTGGGTCAAAACCACAGATCCCCATTAAATTCCCTCTACCTGGAATCCAGCATGCAGTCTTGATCCCCCGGAGTACGCGCTCCCATGCTGAAAAACCACATCGTCATCGCGCTACGGCACCTCTTCGGCAACAAGGGGTACTTCTTCATCAACACGCTGGGCCTGTCCACCGGCATCGCGTGCTGCCTCCTCATCTTTCTCTTCGTCCGCCACGAGTGGACTTACGACGCTTTCCACGAGAAGTCGGACCGGATCTACCGGATCGTCCTGGGTGGAACGGGTTACGACGGTGAACCGTATCTCTGGGCGAATACTCCTCTTCCACTTGCCGCGGCCTTTAAGCAGCAGTATCCCGGCGTCGAGCAGACCGTGCGCATACGAAATGCCGGTAGAACGGAAATCCGCATTGGAAATGACAAGTTCCGAGAGGAGTATGTGCGTTATAGCGATCCATCGATTTTCAGCGTGTTCTCCTTCCCGATGATCGAAGGTGATCCCGGGACGGTCCTGAACGATATGAATTCGGTGGTAATCAGCCGGACCGCCGCCGAAAAGTACTTTGGGACGGAAAGCCCCCTGGGCAGGCAACTCACGATACGTGGGGAACCGTTTGCCGTAACCGGGGTAGCGGAGAACACTCCGGTTAATTCCAGCATACGGTTCGATTTCCTGTTACCCTTCGACAAGATGTTTGCCATAGACGACGGGGTGAAGCAGGCAATCGGCAATTGGAACTACAGCGTTAGTTCAACCTTTGTCGAATTGTCGGACCCGGAACGGGCAAGCTTGCTGGAAGACCAGTTGCCGAGTTTTGTCGAATCTCATTTTTCACAGATGGGATCGCCTTACCTGACGTTGCAGCCCATAACGGACATGTACCTGAACCAGGAAGTGGCATTCGGCCTGGGACCTACCAGCGATCCCGACCGGTCCTACATGCTGGTATGCACTGCGCTTCTCGTTCTCTTCATAGCCTGCGTCAATTTCATGAACCTGGCCGTCTGCCGTTCGTCTTCACGGGCGAAGGAGGTCGGGCTGCGGAAGGTTTTCGGAGCGCAGAAAACCCAGATCACGGGTCAGTTCCTGGGTGAGACCGCGGTGCTGAGTTGCTTCGCATTGGTGTTCGGCATCATACTGGCCCACCTGTTTCTTCCCGTTTTCAACATGCTGGCGGGGACTTCGCTCGTCCTCGATTACCTTTCCAACGGCTCCACGCTCGCCGCGCTGCTGGCGTTGACTGGCCTGGTTGCCCTGGTCTCCGGTAGCTATCCCGCCCTGGTCCTTTCCCGTTTCAATCCCGTTGCCGTGTTCAGACATCAGCTTCAGATCGGTGGCCCCAACCTGGTTATCCGCGGCCTGATGGTCGTCCAGTTCGGTTTGTCTGCGTTACTCGTCGTTTCCATACTCGTCATGACCCGGCAGCTGGACTTCGTCCGGACCGGGGATTTGGGATTCAATAAGCAAAACGTCGTCGTCATCCCTACCGGACCGAATTCCATCTCCGTGGACGTTTATAGATCCAGGATACAATCGTACGAAGACGTGGTCCAGGTATCGGGAACGTCCAACACTTTCGGACGCGGCCTGGGCCAGGCCGCCTATACCAATGAGGACGGGAGCAAACTCGAAGCATTCATGTTCACCGTGGATTACGATTACTTGCAGACGCTTGAACTGAACCTGGTCTCTGGCCGGAATTTCTCCCGGGAATTTGGCAACGACGAAGCGGGATCGTGCATTATCAACGAGGCTGCTGCACGGAAGATGGAATGGGACGACCCGATCGGCCGAACACTGCCCCACGGTTACACGGTCGTCGGCGTGGTCGAGGACTACCACTTCCAGTCCATGCACCAAGAGATCGAACCGGTTATTCTCACCCTCAATCCCGTGTCCATTGGGGAAGTCCAGGATCAGATCCGGTTTTTCCTGGTCCGCGTCAGCGGGCGAAATCTGCCCGCCACGTTGGATCTGTTGAGAGAGGCATGGACGGAAATCGCACCGGAATCGCCCTTCGAGTATTTCTTCCTGGATGACGACGTCGCACGATTCTACCAAAATGAGAGCAACCTGGCCCGGATTTTCAGCTATTCGGCGGTGTTCGCCCTGCTGATCGCCTGCCTCGGTGTATATGGTCTCGTATCGCTTGACCTTTCCCGTCGCACGCGGGAGGTGGGCATTCGCAAGGTTATGGGTGCCGCGGTGTCCGATATCGTCTCCCTGCTGTCCCGGCAGTTCGTCTACCTTGTCGTGATCGCCAATGTTTTGGCTTGGCCGGCCGCGTGGTGGCTCATGAACGAGTGGCTGGCCGACTTCGCCTACCGCACCGAAATCGGCGCGTGGCCCTTCATCGCGGCCGGTCTCGCCGTCCTCGCTGTCGCCCTGCTAACCGTCAGCCTGCAGACCGTCCGGAGCGCCTTGCTCAACCCGGCGGACGCCCTGCGACGCGAGTAGGCGGCGATTTCAAATTGCGGTTTGACAGGCTTATTTTAATCAGAGGATGCAGGTGACTGCTGATGGCCCTGGCGATGTGATCTCTTCTAGGATATCTCCAGGCGCATCCACCTCGCGAGGTGGCGCCGTTAAACGCCCCGTCACTTCAACCGTTCCGGGTTCAGACCCTCGAGTGCCGGGGCGACGAACCTCCCGTCCCTCCGGATGACTTCCCCATCGAACTCGATGGTCCCGCCGCCATAGTCCGGCGTCTGGATCATGACCATGTCCCAGTGTACGGCGGAACGGTTTCCGTTGTCGGCCTCCTCGTAGGCCTGACCGGGCGTGAAGTGGTAGGACCCGGCGATCTTCTCGTCGAAGAGGATGTCAAGCATGGGCGTGGTAATGTAGGGGTTGAAGCCGATGGCGAATTCGCCGATGTAGCGGGCTCCCTCGTCGGTGCCGAATATCTCGTTCAGTTTTTCCGTCCGGTTGCCCGTCGCCTCGGTGATCCTGCCGTCTTCGAATCTTAACCGGATGTTCGTGAAGGTCACGCCATGGTACAGCGTCGGCGTATTGAACAGGATGACGCCGTTGACCGAGTCGCGCACAGGCGCGGTAAAGCATTCGCCGTCAGGAATGTTTCGGTCGCCCGAGCAACCGACGGTCGAGATGTCCCGGATGCTGAAGCTCAGGTCCGTACCTGGACCGGTGAGCCGAACGCGGTCGGTATGGTCCATGCGTTCCTTCAACGGCGCGAGCGCCCGCTCCATCTTCCCGTAATCCAGGGTACACACGTCGAAGAAGAAATCCTCGAACGCCTCGGTGCTCATGCCGGCCTGTTGCGCCATGGACGGGGTCGGCCAGCGCAGCACCACCCACCGGGTCGCTGGAACCCGGATATCGAAGTGCACCGGTTTGAGCCAGTGCCGTTCGTAGAGCCGCATGGCTTCGCCAGGCACGTCAGACATTTCCATCACGTTATGGCTGCCGCGCAGGGCCATGTAGGCCTGTACCTGCTTCATGCGATGGGATTCGTATCCTCCGGCGAACTCCATGGCTTCCTCGTCCCCCGCGTGGACCAACTCCCGCATGACGCGCTGATGCTTGATGGAGACCAGCGGCACCCCGCCTGACGCGCGGATCGTCCGGATCAGCGAAATCACCATGTCGTCGGGCACGTCGAAGGCCTCAATGAGCACTCGGTCGCCCGGTTTTATCTTCGTCGAATGTCCGGTAAGCACCTTCGCTAGATCATCGTATCGTGGGTCATGCATGGGTGTTTAATCTCCGTAAATGACCAAATTACAATAGTTAACTGTGTAAGTCCGAACGTCTGAGTCACCTGGCATGGTCCCTGCACGGAACCACCATGACGCTGCGTCAGTCATCGACACGCCCCGGCTTCACGTCCACCTCGCCCGATGCGGAGATCCTGACCAGCATGGCGTCTTCGGGTTCAAACACCATGCGCACCGTCCGTTCCCGGCCATTGACATGTATCGCTAACTCCCGTTCGACGGGACCGGTGGAACGCCAGCCCTCGTAGGCCATGGGGTACCGGATGCGCTTCGTATCGGGATGGGCGAAGAAGACGTGGTAATCGTCATCGACCTGCCGGCACCAGAATTCAGGCGCGTCACGGCCGCTTACAAGCGGAGGATGGCGAAGGGACGAACCCGGATCCGTGGTTACCCCAGGTTGGCTCATCAGTTCCGCCAGGCGGTCCCCATAGTCCGCAGGCGGCCGGTGACCGGGCGCGGCGGGCCTGTGCGGGAGGCAGATCCGCGCGCCTTCCCGGGCCAGCCGAAGCAGCGCCGACAGGGCTTCGCTATCCAGCCATTCCAGGTCCACAAATACCACGGAAAAAACCGTCTCCCCGTACCGCACACAGCCGTCCTTCACCACCGCATCCTCCAGAAAAGGCGCGGAAATCCACAGGGGATGATAGCCGAGCAGGCACGCAGGCCGTTCAACGGTCTGCATCTCCCAGTAGTAGTTGGCGGCCGGACCCCGCCGGTCCTCGGGCAGCAAGTGACGCATCCAGTGGTCTTCCAGCGGCAGGTACACCGCCACGTCTGTGTAGGTCTTGCCCTGCTTGACGAATTTGGCGGCCTCCGTCATGTAGGCGTTGAAGGCCGGAAGCCGGTCGACGAACCCGCTGTCCGGGCCGACATGGGTGGTCGCGTAGAAAGTGTTGGATCCCTCCGGTGCGTTGTAGGGCATGCCGTGCCAGACGATGTGATTGACGCCGTTGGCGAAAACCGCGTCCGCCATGAGCTTCATGTCCTCTACCTTCTCCTCGCCGTGATGGGGCGACGGCGCCGGCCAGGGTTCGTAGCCGTAGATGCAGGTGAAGGTCTCGCAGGTCACGACGGGCCTCGAGGCCAGGGCCGCCGCCGAACCGGGTATGGCCGAGTAAAAGGTCTCGAACAGCAGGGCCTCCGATTCCGGGACGTCCACGAGTGCGAAAGCGGCCAGAAGGTCCGTAGGGGCTCCGTGGCACTGCACCCGGCTCACGGCGCCAAGTTTTCGGCAGATTTCGGCATAGGGCCTGAAGAATCCCTCCAGCGCCGCGTCCGACAGGATCTTACGATAGTCGTAGCGCACGTCGGGATGTTCGTCGATACAGGCCTTGTAGGGTTCCAGTTCGTACCCGAATCGATCCCGGAAGACCGGATCCAGGTGGCCGCTCCAGAGCCCCTCCGGGTAGACCTCCCAGGAATCGGAGAACAGCCCCGATGTGGTGCCCCGCAGGGCCGGTTTCAGCGCGTCGCCGACGTGTTCGGCGTACCGGTCCATTGCTTCCGAGTCCAGGTGGTTCAGGATCCGGCCGTGGCCGTAATAGGACAACTCCCACGACTTCTCCAGGCGCTGGGTTGCCGGACCGCCGAATACCTGTCCCGCGTCGTCCTCGGACACGATAGATCCGCCAAAAGGCCAGGAGGTGCTGAAAGTGAAGTCGCAACCGATCCCCAGCCGGTCCGACTCGTCCTTGGCGAGGGCGACCAGGTCAGTCCACGCCTCGCTCAGCCAGCGGGGGCCTTCCTCTGCCCCGGGCTGGGGGTACATGAAGGCGATCTCCACACCGCCGAAGCCCTGGTTCCGCACCCATTTCAACTGGTTCCGGATGTCCTCTTCCTTTATGTCGTCGTGGAACCACCACCAGCGGGTGTAAGGCCGGGAATCCGTGAATGGACGATAGGTCCTGGTCAGGTCGTTTGACATGGTTACTCCTTGGATCGCTGCGTTTGCCCTGCATAATCTATACCGGAATACCGCTGGAATCACTATATTATCTGGAAAAACGAGGATAGGCCGCATAGTTTTCGGAACCACGTCGAATCGACCACGTTCCCGTGTCAGCAGCCAGTTCAAGACGGACTGGATTTCATCACCCAGGCGGAACCCGGGCTAGCGCGTTCCGTTTTATTTCCAGGAGTTCCCATGCAGACCATCGATTACGCGCGTGCCTTCTTTACCTTCCGCGTGGACACGTTGAAGAAACCGCCTAAGACCGTAACCCAGAAACCGCCGTATTCGCTCAACAACGCCCGGATTCCCATCGAAGCCAGCCTGATTGTTACCGAGAAGGGCGGAGACTTCAGGGATGACTACGTCCTCGGCGCGAGTTGCAAGACCGAGCAGGTCGGAGCGGAGCGGGATATCTGGCACCTGCCCAACGCGGATTTCGCACCGATCTTTTCGTCGGAAACCTTCATGGCCATCAAGACCTACGAAGTGGCGAACCGGGGCGCCACGCTCTTCCCGCCCTCCCTGGGCGAGCAGCCCGAACGGCAGATTATCGCCATCGAGGAGACCTTCGACGATGTCCGGATCGACCTGCCACGCGTCGACGGGCGCAGCCTGGATACGCCGAGAGCCGTCGTGGAGGCCGTCCTCGGCAACCAGCCCCTCAACGCGCGGACGACCCTTGAGAACGACCGGTACACCGCGGTTCTCGAATACCCGGTCAAGACGATCAATGCCAACGAGCGTGACTGGGTATACCAGCCGGATACGGGCCCCGTGCTGCTGCCGGACCTGTCCCGCGATCCGGAAGACATGTTGGAAGGGATCGAATTGGCTTTTGCCGCGTTCAATACACCGGACTGGGTCGAGTTCATCGTCCGTGTTCCCACGCCTGTCGCCGACGGCGTCAGCGTGAATCATTATTCGAAATCCGTCCGGATGGACAGCGCAAACGAAGTGCTGGTTCCGTTGGGCTAGGAGAGGGGTAGCGGTATGCGGTCTACAGTAAGACCGTTATACGTCTGGCTGTGTTGTTTGGGCATCCTGTATTCGCTTGCCGCGTCCGCCTCTGTGCGTGCGCAGGCCATGGGCGGAAACAACCCCGGGAACGAAGGACAAGCAGGCGCGGAAGCGGTTCCTGAAGAGGATCCCGTCCTTCGCGTACTGCGCGAACGGGTCGATGGGTACGGCCAGACGGTGGGTATCGTCGCCGGGATCATCCGGGGCATCAACCGGTACGTCTACGCATACGGCACGCTCAACCGTGGTACGATACGGCGGGTCAGCGGCATGACAGTCTTCGAGATCGGCCAGTTGAGCACCCTGTACACGACGGCCATGTTGTCCCTCATGGTCCAGCGGGGCGACGTGAACCTGACCGACCGGGTGTCCGACTACCTCCCGGAAACGGTAAACGTGCCGACCACGCCCGCCGGACGTCCTATCCTGATAGAGCACCTTGCCACCCACACCTCGGGCCTGCCCCGCCTGCCGGACAACCTGGTTTCGACCGATTCGACCGACTCGTTGAAAGGGTATTCGGTCGAACTGATGTACGGATTCCTCACGCGGTACGCGAACGCACAGCGCGATTGGCTCGAGTCCTTCCTGGATTTCGACAATCAGGGAGAAGATCCCTTCGAAACGGACGACCGCTACGAGAATTCCGATCTCGGTATGGGGCTTTTAGGCCACGTACTGGAACGGGCGTCCGGCGAATCCTATGATGATCTGATGCAGGAGTTGCTCGGCGATCCCATTAAACTGGCCAACACGGCCAGTGTGCCTACGCTATCCATGCGGACGTACGCGGCGACCGGGCATGATGAAGCCCGCCATCCGGTGGCCCCCTGGTCCGATACGACCCTCGTTGGAGGCACCGGTTTGCGATCCAATCTCCTTGACATGATGACCCTTGTATCAGCCAACATGAACATCATATACGCGCTGCCAGAGGACTTCAACGAAGACGATTCGACCCGCTACCACGCGTCGTTCGACGACCTTATCGTGCCCAGGAAACCGGCCGACGAACCCGGCGTAGAGACCGCGCTGGGCTGGAAGGTGAGTAAGGACGAGCGGGACCGCGACGTGCACTGGCTCACCGGCCGAACCAACGGGTTCTTCGCCTTTGCCGCCTTCCTCAAGGATTGGAGGAAAGGGGTCGTGGTCCTGTCCAACAGCTCGGCCAGCGTCGAAGACATCGGGTTTCACCTGCTAAGTGCCCGGAACCCCATTACTCCGCCGCCGAAGAAGGTCGCGCGCATGAACCAGGCCGCTTTCGAGGCATGCACCGGCACGTATGAGTTCTCCCCCGAGTTAATCGTGGATATTACCTACAGCGACGGCAAGCTCTACGGCCAGCCGCCCGGCCAGCCCAGGAGCGAACTGGTCCTCGAATCGTCAGGGGATTTCTACCTGGAAGAGGAAGACGCCCGAATCACCTTTGTCCGGGACGGAATGGGAAACGTAAGCCATTTCCTGTTTCTCCAGGACGGGAAGACGCAACGGGCGGAGCGGGTGTGGTAGGGGAACTTTAGGGCGCTGTCGATCGCCGAATCTACAATCTGCTATAATCAAAGCATCTTGAAGAATCGAGATTGTTTTGATGAAGAGGCTTGATGAGTTTTTGGTTCGGAGTCTTTTAATGCGAATGATTCGTTAAGTCCTGACAGCCAGACATGGGAGAACCTTTAATGTCCGTTTATGTCGTCTCCATGATGTCGGTCCACGACCCCGCGACCTACCGGAAGTACACCGACCTGACACCAGCCATCATCAAGAAACATGGAGGAAAGTTCCTGACCCGTGGTGAGGAGATTACCTGTGTCGAGGGCGGAGACTATGATGGACGGCTGGTGATTTTGGAATTCCCCAGCAAAAAGAATGTCGAGGCGTGGTACAGCGATCTGGAGTATCAGGAGGCGATGAAGTTTCGCCAAGCCGCATCGACGATGAACTACCTCCTGGTGCAGGAGGGCGGCGAGAATACCAAAGCCCCGTCCCCCAAATTACAATAGGGATCATTAGAAACCTTATCGCTACTCACCTGCCCCGGCACCTTGCGCTACACCTCATGAACAGAAAAGTCGAGCAGGTGGGCTACCTAAAGGTGATCCACGTCAGCCAGGGATGCCATTTTTCGACCTAGCGTGAGGACTTGGAATCCGGCGCGGGTGTAGTCGTTGGCGATGAGCCGATCGAAAAGGCCTGGACCGCCTGTAGCCTCCAAAGCGGCGATGACGGGGGAACCGTTGAGTGGCGAAACAAGGCCGCTTTGGAGCGCGTCCAGCAACGACGCTCGGGCATCGACCTTTGAAACGCCATAGTGCTGCTGCACTACGATGTACGCTTCGCCGATGACCTGGTTCGATACGAATACCTCATCGCCGCGGTCGTCAACCAGTATACGCAGTTTCTCCACGCAATACTCGAATTCTACTTCTGGATCCCTGGTGACCAGGCGAACGAGCACGGAAGTATCAATCCCGAAGCGTCGAGTCATGAGGCTGCTCGCGGAAGGTGTGGATGTTGAACGTACCATGACCACGCTGTAGTTTGTCCTTCAAAGTTCCGAGACGAGAGTAATCAATCCGTCGAGGTTTCAGGATGAACCCCTCCGGTCCCTCGTTGATTTCGATTTGGTCGCCAGGACCCACGCCGAGGGCGTCCAGAACCCGTGCCGGGAAGGTGACCTGACGTTTAGACGTGATTTTCAGTATCATTTCGTTCCCTCCTTACTAATACCTTAAATTAGTAAGGTGTTCAAGTCAAGCGATCTCTCGACCAAGAAACGGAAGCTGGAGAATAGAGGTATAGTATCAGTATGGATTGGCGCGGAAATCTAGAATTCCCACCCGATCGACGAGGGCACCGGAAGGCGCAGGGTCCGGTCCAGAGACGTAAGCAATTCGGGGGAGCCGTCCAGGTCGTCGGTCACGGCCAGGCCGGTAGCGGGGCGGACGCCGAGCCAGAGGCGGGTGAAGGCGCCTACGGAGGCCGAAAGCGTCGGGAGACCGGGGTCGGTGCCCGATTCAGCATTGGATTTCGGGCCAAGCGTGACCACGTACTCCCCACTCACTCCACGCCAGGACGCGTCGGAGTCCAGGTACTTCTCGATCGGGTCGTGCAGGGACAGGTTGAACCGTGCTGTCGGGCCGTCCAGGTGGGTCTTGGCCATGCACGCTTCCAGGTCGCAGATCCGCGCCTGCCAGTATCCGTCACCCCGAATCAGTCGATTGAAGGGTCCTTTTTCTGATACCATCCTGCCTCGGAAGGGTTGCTTGATCAGGTCCTGCAATTGCACGTCAGCGGGTTCCATCAGCTGGATCAGTCGAATCTGGTCTCCGAGAGATTTCATGAGCGCGAGCAGTTCCATGAACTGGTCGTGATCCTGGTAGGCGATCAGGTAGATATAGCAAGGACCGTGCTCTTCATCGTCGCTCGACCAGAAGAAATGCGACAGTTCTCCACCCGGTCCGTCGCAGTAACCGAGGCCGAATGATTTCGTCGCTTGATTCAGTTCGACCTGCATCAGGGAAGCGGAATTAAGCCGGCAGCCACCGTGGGTCAACCTGCGGTTCATCATGGCGGAATGAACCATGGCCCAGTCGTCCGCCTTGAGACGCCTGGGAACACGGAATGGTCGGTCAATCATCAGGTCGGCGGGGTCGAACCGTACAGTGTGCCCATATGGACCGGTGCCGAACCCCAGCCTGTCGTAGAATCCCTGCTCGAACATGGTCAGCGCGCAGATATCCACACCATCTGCGGCGTCTTCGGCGATGCGGTGCGCCGTAACCCGTTGGGCAAGGCGCAGTTTCCGGGCTATGCGGCTGGTCGTTACGCCCACGATGGCGGACATGGTAAGATCTTCGTCCAGGTAGCGGAACGTGCCGTCGATAGAAGAGGCCTGACACTCGACTTCGCCGTTTACCTCCGCTACGTCGGTCCGCGACGTCTCGAAGAACTGGGGCGCCCACTTGGCCTGTTCGTCGCTCGTGATCCAGTGGACCTCGCGCCAGACCCGGATGATCGCGTCGCGATCCCGTTCGGCGTCATAGGCCCTGATCGTCGGCATGTAACTTCCTTGCTCTTTTTATAGCAGTGTGATGAGCGGCATGGACTCCGGCGAAAATATGGACCGGGGCCGGTACGGCGAATTCCAGCTGCGGGTTCAGACTTAGCGTTCCGGTCGGACCTACTCCTCGCCCTGCAGCATCTTCTGGAGGGTTTCGTTGTCTGGTACCTCGGTGAAGACGTTCCACTCGAGGTAGTACCCTTCCGGATCGTATGCGACGAAGGCGCGGTACCGGTCCGTTGCCTCGACCTTCTCGGAACGCATTTCAAACGAGTCATTGCCGCTGACGTACGCGTACCAGTCGTCGATGCGGTCCGTCCAGAACGACATGGTCACGGCCTTCTTCTCGGTGAAGTTGTGCATGCCGCGCTGTTCGTCCACGAGGCCCATGTAGCCGGAGGGCGAAATGCGGTAGATTTTGGTCCATCCCTGGTCCACGATCAGGTCGAAGCCCATCACATCTTCGTAGAAGGCCTGGATCGCGGGCATGTCCTTGTAGTAGAACCATACCACCGTCGCCTTAAAACCCAGTCCCGGAGGAACTTCGGAGTCGCCTTCCCGTGGATAGACCGTGGCGGTCTCGTTCAGCACCGGAACCAGGTGCTCGTTCTCGGCGTGTTCGTTGAACCGCTCGAACTCAAGCAGGTAGCCCTCGGGGTCGATGGCGACGAAACCGTGATGGGGACGGCCTTCCTGCGGATTGTAGGGGGACCGTGTCTCTACGTCCCGGTCCTTGATGTAATCCCACCACTCGTCCAGCTGGTCCGTGATGAGGGCGATGGCGACCGTCTTGGGATCGCTGGCGCTGTGCATGCCCATCTTTTCGTCGACGAGCGTGATGAAGGAACTCGGCGCGACCCTCAGGATTTTGGCAAACCCGTAGTCGGCGGCAACAGCGAAGCCCAGGGTTCGGGTGTAGAACTCAGTCGCAGCTTCCACATCTACGTAGTACAGGAATACGTTGCTGGCCGTCATGCCGTATTCATTCATCGGATTCAAGGGCTTGGACTCCTCTTCGGATGGTGCCGGCCGTGCAGGCCGCTCGCACGCCGCTGTTGCGAGCGCCACACAGGCCAGCGCGACAGAAATCAGACGAATCATAAGACCTCCTTGCCGGGAATTACAGGTCGGTCGGAAACTTGCAATTGTAATGGCACACGCCGCAGGTCACGGTCAGGGCCTGCATCGCCGAGTCGGCCTCAATGGCGGAACCGGTCTCCGCGGCTGTAAGGAGCGTCTCTGCGCGTATCTGGAAGTCCGAGGCATAGAATCCGTATCTCGAAGCGTCATACCTCGGCGGCATCATCGCTACCTCCTGCATGATGCCCTTGAGTTGTTCCACGTCGGCTTTGACAGTCCCTATGGAACCTTCCTCGACCGCCTTGGCGATACCTTCACAGAGCTTCGCGATCTCATTCATGTGTGCCTGGCGTGCCTCGGTATTCGGATCAGGCGTTTCACTTTCGGCCGGTTCCTCGGCGTGTTCCTGCTCTTCGCCGCCGCAACCTGCCAATACCGTTCCGGCGACAAAAAGGCATGCAATCGCGGTCATCACTATCCGGTAAAAAGGACTTTTCATAGGTGCTCCTCGTATGGGTAAAGCGGTTTTCCCGCGACGATGCCCGCCGCGGACTGCGCTTGCGGTAACCTCGAACCGGTTTAAATCAATGGTCGTTTTGCGTGTAAACCTGCGAGCCGATGTGTTCACGTCATGGTAACCCAACCCGTTGATTTGTCAACCAGTTTTGCGGGAAGTTAGACACCTGCCGTGGCCTGTTGCGAGAACATACTTTCTCGGCCGGAGGAATCAGAAATCGACGACTCGGATACCCTCATGGATCTGCCTTTCGAAATGCCATTATGTCAGATTTATACCATGGTACATGCCAATATGACACAAACGCATTCAAAAAACGCCGTGGCACGATGTTTGCACACTGTTATTGGACAGGGAGACAGGACTTTCCAGCCAGTTGGACCGTATAGGCCGGTTGGCGCGTATAATGTTATAGGCAGCCGCGAGACAACGGCCGACCCTCTGTCGAGGACGCAGTACCAAGCAAGGGAAAGCGAGGTATACCATGGCTGAAGTCAAGGCACTCCAGGAAGTTTCGATGAACCTGCAGGATAACCAGGTGATCGATTCCATCGCCGTGGTGCCCGTGCGCAACCTGGTCGTGTATCCACACATGGCCGCGGCGCTGGTGGCCGACAGGCCAGGTTCCGTCAAGGCGCTGGACGAAGCGCTGCAGCAGGACAAGATGGTGATGATCCTGGCACAGCGCGACCCGGAGACGGACCAGCCTTCACCCGACGATCTCTACACCTACGGCACGCTTGTCCGGATCTACAAAACGATGAAGCTGCCGGTAGACAGTCTCCACGCGGTCGTCCACGGCGTGTTCCGCGCACGGGTGCTGAAGGTGCTGGAAACGGAGCCGGTCATGCGGGCACGGGTTAAACTCCAGGAGGAGCGTAAGGATGAAACCATGGAGGTAAAGGCCCTGGCCCACAACCTGGTGGAGCAGTTCCAGCGGCTGATCGAGCTTGTTCCGACCATGTCCGAAGAGTTGCGGATACCCCTGATCAACCTTGAGGGCCAGCCGTCCAAGCTTGCCGATTTCATCGCCTTCTACCTGAAGATATCCCTCGAAGACCAACAGGCCCTGCTGGAGCTGAGCGACGTCCAGGGAAGGCTGAGGACGTTGACCTTCCTGATTGCCCGGGAGATTGACGTAGCGGAGGCGGGGAGCCGCATCCAGTCCCAGGTCGAGGACAAGATGGGTAAGGTCCAGCGCGAGTACTATCTCCGCGAACAGATGAAGGCCATTCAGCAGGAACTCGGCGAAGACGGCAACGCACCCGGCGAGGACCTGGCCGACCTGCGCAGGAAGATCGAAGAGGCCGGCATGCCGGATGAGGCCAGGGTGGAGGCGGAACGGGAACTCAAGCGGTTGGAACGCATTCCGGCCATCTCTCCCGAATATTCGACGTCGCGGACCTACCTCGAATGGCTGTCGGAACTCCCGTGGTCTGTTTCATCGGATGATCAACTGGATATCGAACGGGCCCGGGAAATCCTCGAAGAGGACCACTATGGCCTGGAGAAGATCAAGGACCGAATCCTGGAGCACCTGGCCGTGCGCAGCCTGCGGCCGGACAAACAGGGTTCCATCCTGTGTTTCGTCGGTCCGCCGGGGGTAGGTAAAACCTCCCTGGGCAAGTCGATCGCCCGTGCCCTGGGCCGCCAGTTCGTGCGCATTTCATTGGGGGGCGTCCACGACGAAGCGGAAATCAGGGGACACCGCCGGACCTACATCGGCGCGTTGCCTGGCCGCATCATCCAGAGCATCCGCAAGGCGGGATCCAACAACCCGGTATTCATGCTGGACGAAATCGACAAACTGGGTCGCGATTTCCGGGGAGATCCTTCCTCGGCGCTGCTGGAAGTGCTGGACCCGGAGCAGAACGACACCTTTACCGATCACTACATCGATCTGCCTTTCGACCTGTCCAACGTCATATTCGTGACCACGGCCAACATACTGTCCGCCATACCGGAGCCGCTGCGCGACCGCATGGAGGTTATAGCATTGTCGGGATACACGGAAGAGGAGAAGATCGAGATCGCCAGGCGCTACCTGGTACCCAGGGAACTGGATACCCACGGCCTGCCCGTGGAGAGCGTGGTTTTCGACGACCGGGCGGTGAGCCGGATCATTTCCGACTACACCCGGGAGGCGGGGTTGCGCAACCTGGAACGGAAGATCCGTACGGTCGCCCGCAAGGTGGCCCGTTCCGTCACCGAAGGGCAGTCCCCTCCTTTCCACATCTCCGATGTAGACCTTCAACAGTACCTGGGACCTCCCGAATACTTCTCTGAAACTGCGGAACGCACGGGGGAACCCGGCGTGGCGATCGGCCTGGCCTGGACCTCCGCCGGGGGCGAGATCATGTTTGTCGAAGCCAGCAAGATGTCCGGCGGCAAGGGATTGACGCTGACGGGCCAGTTGGGAGAGGTGATGAAGGAATCCGCCAGGGCCGCCCTCACTTACGTCCGTTCGCATGCCGGCGACTGGCAGATCGACCCGTCATTCTTCGGCAAGCACGACATTCACATTCATCTGCCCGTGGGCGCCGTTCCAAAGGACGGACCCTCCGCCGGCGTGGCGCTCGTGACAGTGCTGACCTCGCTGCTCACGGGCCGCCCGGTCCGGAACGACCTGGCCATGACGGGGGAAGTCACCCTACGCGGCAGGGTCATGCCGGTAGGCGGCATCAAGGAGAAGGTGCTCGGGGCGATGCGGGCCGGTATCACGACCATCATCCTGCCCCGGCGGAACGAGAAGGACCTGGACGACGTGCCCGGGGCCATCAAGGAGAAGCTCGACTTCCGGCTGGTCGACCGTATAGACCAGGTTCTGGAACTGGCCCTCATGGACGAGCCCGTCGATACGCCGGAAAGCCATGGGACGTGGGTGGAAAGCCTCGAAGGGGGCGTGACCGTATCGACCCGGGGCGCGAATCTCAACTGAGATGGAAACCCGGCGCACATGACGCATGAATCGACGCGGGGAAAGGCGTAAAGGATTGACGTCGGGACGCGCGCCCGGTATTTTGCATATTCGATTCGAGTAGGACTGAGATTCTAAAAAAAGGGAGAATGGGCATGACGGAGAAAAGGAAGTTCGGCGGTTGGGCTGGCGTGGCGCTGCTCATCACGGGCATGGTGCTCGGCGGACTGTTCATTTCCAACTGGGACGCCTCCATCGTCGAACGGGACGAATACCGGTCGATCACGCCGGTCGTGGCCGCGGATCAGCGGTCTCTGCAGGATTTCAGTGAAACCTTCGCTGCCATCGCGGAAAGGGTTAAGCCTTCGGTGGTGCTGATTCGGAGCAAACGCGTGGCCAGGACGGCGCAGCAGCGGTTCTTCAACCCATTCGAGGATTTCTTCGGCGGCGGTCCGCCCCCTATTAACCCCGAACCCCGGCTGGACCGGGGCGTGGGATCAGGCGTCATCGTTTCGGAAGACGGTTACATCCTGACCAATAACCACGTGGTCGAAAACTCGGACGAGTTGACGGTCCTCCTGTCGGACAAGCGAAGGGCGAAAGCGGAGATCATCGGACTGGATCCCCGTACTGACCTTGCCGTTATCAAGGTCGATTTCGATAACCTTCCCGTGCTGTCCTTCGGCGATTCCGACAAACTGCGGGTGGGCGAATGGGTGATGGCGATCGGCAACCCCTTCGGCCTGGACCATACGGTCACGGCGGGCATCGTCAGCGCCAAGGGGCGTGGCAACGTGCTGGACCGGAACTCCTACGAGAATTTCATCCAGACGGACGCCGCCATCAACCCGGGAAACAGCGGTGGCGCCCTGGTTGACCTGGAAGGGAATCTCATGGGCATCAATACGGCCATCTATTCCCGGACGGGCGGGTACACGGGCATCGGGTTCGCCGTTCCGGCCAACATGGCCAGGAACATCATGACCCGGCTGGTCAAGGACGGACGCATAAGCCGCGGGTACCTGGGCGTGCAGATCAGTAATCTCGACGAAGACCTGGCCGCTTCCATGAGCCTGGAGACCGCGGCGGGGGTGCTCATCAACGAAATCGTAGAAGACGGACCGTCGATCGACTCGGGCCTCCAGATGGAAGATGTGGTCGTCGCGCTTAACGGCAGGGACGTGGAAGACGTGGACGATCTCCGCAACCGGATCGCGGATATCGCGCCGGGCACGGAGGTGGAACTCAAGATCGTGCGGGACGGTGAATCGCGGACGATCGCGGTCGAACTGGGCGAGTTGCCGGATGGAGATCCCAACCGTACCGCGTCAAATGACGAATCGCCGATAAGTCCCGCGAGCCGGATCGGCATCGACGTCATGGACATTACGCGTGAGTGGACCCGCTATTACGAATCGGGCTCAGGCGTGGTGATCGCGCGCGTGGGTTCGGGCAGTGTGGCAGAAGACAAGAGGCTGCGTCGGGGCGACCTCATCCGCGAGGTGAATGGCGATCCGGTGTCCAACGTACAGGAATTCGCCGCCATCGTCCGGCGCTTCGAAGCCGGTCAGGCCATCCGGTTCCGGATACAGCGCGGCAATGCACAGTTCCTGGTGGGCCTGCGTATACCCGAGGAATGACCACGGAGGCAGGACGCAGAATCCGTGCGTCCCTTGTCCACGGCACATCGATTTGAGTAGAAGAAAACGCGGAGCGACATCCGCGTTTTCTTCATATAGGCCTTTAGCCCAATCAACGCTGCGAGTTCTGGACAACGACGAGTCGCCTGCCGCCGGACCTGTTGATTGGCCCATACCCGCTGAAACCGGGGTACTTCCAACGTAATGAAATCTCCCGTCGCGCTTGTCATCCTGGACGGTTGGGGCATCGGTCCCCAAAGCGACTCCAACGCCGTCCGGCTGGCGCAAACTCCACATTTCGACCGCCTATGGCGGGAGTATCCCCGCACCACGCTGAGTGCGTCCGGCGAAGACGTCGGTCTGCCGCCGGGGATTATGGGGAACTCGGAAGTCGGTCACCTCAACCTGGGCGCCGGACGGGTGGTGCAGCAGGAAGTAAGCCGGATCAACGAGTCCTTAGAAAACGGAAGTTTCTTCGAGAACCCGACGTTCATCGGGATGTTGGAACGGATCCGCATTACAGGGGGCAGGCTTCACCTGCTGGGGCTCACGTCGAACGGCCTGGTCCACAGCGCCGAGAGACATTACCTGGCGCTGCTCGAATTAGCCGGGCGCCATGGGATAACCGGGGACCGCGTCCAGGTGCACGCCATCGTGGACGGGCGCGATACGCCGCCCCGAAGCGCGCCGGCCTATCTCCAGACGCTTCAGGAGGCCGTGGATCGACGGGGCGTGGGGCGCATCGCGACCGTGACCGGACGTTACTACGCCATGGATCGGGACAACCGG
This sequence comes from bacterium, assembly GCA_965225915.1. Classification (GTDB taxonomy): domain Bacteria; phylum JAAXHH01; class JAAXHH01; order JAAXHH01; family JAAXHH01; genus JAAXHH01. Next base: position 1,438,244 of record OZ245326.1, on the reverse strand, counting down.
TGGGAGCGGGTGCGCAGAGCCTATGAACTCTTCACCGAGGCGAAGGGAAACCGTGCCGGCACCGCGTCGGAAGCCGTCCAGGCGGCTTACAACCGTGGTGAAACGGACGAGTTCGTCTCGCCTACCGTCATCACGGCGACGGATGACGGATCCGCGAGCGTAATCTCGGACGGCGACGCGGTGATCGTCTTCAATTACCGGGCGGACAGGGGGCGTCAGATCGTTCGGACCTTTATCGAGGCCGACTTCGATGGGTTCCACCGCGGGACCGTGCCGGATGTGCATGTCGCCACCATGACCCCTTACGACGAACGATTCGATGTACCCTGCGCCTTTCGTCCCCCGGAGCGCTTGAGCCATATCCTGGGAGAGACGATCAGCCTCGCCGGACAGCGGCAACTGCGTGTGGCGGAGTCGGAAAAGTATCCCCACGTCACTTATTTCTTCAACGGCGGCCGTGAACGGCCGTTCGAAGGTGAGGAACGGATGCTGGTCCCCTCGCCGCGGGACGTCGCCACCTACGACGAAAAACCCGAAATGAGCGCGGCCGAGGTCGCGGCGCGGGTAGCCGAGGCTCTGCGAAGCGGGGAATACGATTTCGTGTTGGTGAATTTCGCCAACCCGGACATGGTGGGCCATACAGGCTCGCTCCCGGCGACGATCACCGCGGTGGAGACGGTAGACCGGTGTCTGGGTGAGGTGATGGACGCGTTCGGGTCGGCAGGCGGCGGGGCGATCGTCACGGCGGACCACGGCAACGCGGAGATGATGGTGGATCCCGCTACATCCACGCCCCATACGGCCCACACCACCAATCCCGTGCCGCTCATCCTGGTGGACGAGACCCGGAGAAACGCACGGCTGCGTGCCGACGGTCGACTGGCGGACGTGGCGCCGACCGTGCTGTCCATGATGGGCATCCCCAGGCTGGAGTCGATGTCGGGTATGGATTTAACGCAGACTCGGGAAAACGAATGAAACCGGACCTGGTCATAGGCGTCGACCTGGGAGGTACCAACGTCAGCAGCGCCGTCGTGGATAACGATGGACGCATATCCCACCCGGCCAGGTTGTCCGTAGCGGGCAGCCTTACCGCCCGGGAGGTGATCGACCGCCTGGTGGCCTGCGTCGGGATGACCATGGATTCCTGTGGAAGAGACCGTGTAGCCGGCGTGGGCGTGGGTACGCCGGGCCTGATAATCGAGGATACCGGCACGGTGGTATACGCTCCAAACGTGCCGGAATGGGAGGACCTCCCTCTTCGGTCGCTTCTCCGGGAACGAATGGGCCTGCCGGTGACGATCGAGAACGACGCCAACGCGGCGGCCATAGGCGAGCACTGGGTCGGAGGTGCCGTCGGGTACGCCAACATCATATGTATTACCCTTGGTACGGGCGTCGGTGGCGCCATCATCATAAACAACGAAGTCTGGCGCGGCTCCAATGGCGCGGGCGGCGAGATCGGCCATATGACCGTCGTGGAGAACGGAAGGATGTGCGGCTGCGGTGCACCGGGCTGCCTGGAAGCATACGCCTCCGCGACATCCATCGCCGTACAGGCGCGGGAACTGTTGTGGAGTGGGCGGGAAAGCGCGTTGATGGACCTGTGCGGCGGCGACATGGACCGTATCGACGCCGCGATGATCTCCGAAGCTGCCGGCCGGGGCGACGATATGGCGCGGGAGGTGATGCACAGGTCCGCCACCCTCCTTGGAACGGCCGTGTCCAGTCTCACCAATCTCCTCAATCCCGAACTGATCGTCATCGGCGGCGGGGTGATCAGGGCGGGCGACTTGATCTTCGATCCCGTACGCACCGAAGTGGCACGGCGGGCCTACAAGTGGTCGGCCAGCATTCTGAAAATTGTGCCGGCAAGACTCGGTGACGACGCCGGCATCATCGGAGCCGCCCGGCATTTTATGCTGAGTCATTCCTCTTGATTGCGGCCCTGGCCGAGCTTTCAGAATCGACTTCCGTTGCGCATATTATAACGTCCTGTAATCGTATTGCTCCGGCACCGGATATACCCTGAGAACACTTCTAGAACATCCCCGGGCGACCACGAGAACACCTCTAGAACATCCCCGGGCGACCACGAGAACACCCCCCGTCGCTTCTTGCCCAACCCTGAAGTACTGCCGTCGTAACGACCATGGCTACCATGACACGCGCACCTCGCGATGATCGGCGCGTCATGTGTGCCAATCGCCCGATGACCTCGAAAGGCCCATAAACACGGGAGGGACGGCTTTTCTCTTGACAGGATGACGTACAATTGTACAATAGGTATATGGAGGAAATGAGATGAATATGGTCATCGATACATCGGCGATTATCGCATCCGTAGTACGGGGTCCGGAAAGAGATATCCTTGCAGAGGCGGCGTCGGGTCATGTACTTATCGCGCCGGGCTTCATCCGATGGGAAATCGGCAATGCATTCTCCGTCATGATGCGGCAGAATCGCATCGACACCGGGGAAGCGCGCAGGGGGATGGAGATCCTGGAAAAGATTCCGTTGCGTTACGTGGACGTGGACATGGCCAATGTCCTTTCGATCGCGTCCCGCCTGAAGGGAGTAGCGGCCGACGCCTTTTTCCTGGAGACGGCGCTCAGGTACAGTGCACCCCTGTTGACCCTGGACCGGTCATTGAGCCGCGCCGCGGAATCTCTTGGCATCGGCGTGGTGCGATTGGAGGATTAAGGGAGGTAAAAGGTGGAAGTCTATACTTATTCGGAAGCCAGGCAGAAACTCTCAAGCGTACTCGACGAAGCTGAATCGACGGGAAAGGTTATCATAAGCAGAAAGGATGGCAGAAGATTTGCCGTCATCCCCGAACGATCACCCGCGTCACCGCTGGATGTACCCACCGTCGAAACGGACCTCTCGATACGGGAGATCGTCAAACTCGTCCGGCGCCAGCGAATCAGGGGCAAAAGATGGGGTTCCGATACGCGTAAATAGACTGTCGTCGGATTGCCAGGGCCTTGCACGGACCTTTTTCTTTTGCATATCCAATGGTATCTGCGTAGGTTATCCATATAGAACGTACTGGATTTCGTGGAGATACCGGCCCATGATACGGCAATTAACCGTTCTCATCCTTCTGTTCGCGTTGTCGGCACCGCCCATTGCGATCGCCTCCCTGGACGGCGCTTGCGTGACTGCAGAGTCTCAGTCGATAAGCAGGATGCCGGCCACGGGCACACACGCCTGCTGTTCGACGGCAGAGGAACCTGAGCGTTGCGCCACGGGGACAATGGCCCTGTCCTGCTGCAGCCTTGAACCGGCTCCGTACCAGGACGCCAACACGGGTGTGCTCCCGGCATACCCCGTCGCCCATTCCGAACATCCGGATTTTACGAATCCTCTGCGGGGACCTCTCGGGGTCGAACCGGTGGTCCATATCTCCAGGATTTCCACCGGGTTGGACACCAGCCGTGCGCCGCTCCCCTTGCGCGCACTCTACTGCACCTATCTCATTTAATACGCCACCTGCCAGATTCAGGTATCGACTGGCCGTGAGCGGTACGTACGCCTCGTAGCGTTCATCGCGCGCCATGACTAAGGGATTCCCCTATGTCCTGGCCGCCCGATGTCGCCTGGCATGATATCCGCGCAGCGTGGTATCCCCCCAGGAATCGCCGCCGTTCATTACCCGTTTACATTAACACAACCATTCAAACCAAGGAACAGGCCCATGTCCGTATTCCTACGATACGCGGGCGTTCTGATCGTGTTTTTCGCCTCCGCCCAGCCGGTCATTGCCCAGACGCAACGACTCGAAGCGCTGGTCGCCGAAGCCCTGGACCGCAATCCGGCCCTGCAGTCCGCGCGGCATCGCCGGGACGCGGCGGAACAGCGACGTCCGCAGGTTGTTTCGCTTTCAGATCCTACGTTTACATACACGCGCTGGCTTTCCTCGCCTGAAACGCGGGTCGGGCCCCAGAGAAACGTGCTGGCCTTCGGTCAGAAAATCCCGTACCCGGGCAAACGGAGCCTGCGCGGCGACATGTCGGGGGAGGAAGAGGCGGTCGAAGCAGCCCGCATCCGAATGATCGCCCGGGATATCACCCACGAAGTGAAGAGCGTCTACTACGATCTCTACCGTGTAGACCGGTCCCTGCGCATCCTGGACGACTATCTCGTGATGCTGGAGACATTTTCCAGCGCCGCGGAGGAAAAGTACGCCGCGGGGGGCGGCACGCAGGCCGACGTGCTCAAGTCACACGTGGAAGTATCGGAGATCCTTAAACGGCGCATCACGCTGGAAGGCGAGCGCAGCGGCCTTACGGCCCGTCTCAACGCCGTCCTGAACCGTCCGTCCGGTGGGACAATCGACCCGGTGGCGGACATCGACCCGGCGAGATACACCCAGCCCGAGTCCCTGGTGGTCAAAAAGGCGCTGGCCGTTCGCCAGGAACTGGAGGCGGCCGACGCCCAGATCCGCAGAAACGAATTGGGTGTCCGGCTCGCCCGCCTGGGAAACCGGCCGGATTTCACGGTACAGGCGTCCTACATAACCGTGCCGAGGTCCGGCGGAAACCTCGCGTCCGACGCGGGGAAAGACGCCTTCGGAGTCATGCTCAACGTGAACCTTCCCCTGTTCAAGTCCCGTCGGCGGGCCGAGGTGCAGGAGGCCATGGCCCGGGTGGAAGAGAGTCGTTACGGCAGGTTAAACATCCAGAATACCGTCACCGCGGAAGTGGCGGAAGCTTTCGGGCGGATGCGCTATTCCGGCCGGGCCCTCGATGTCTACGAACAGGGTCTCATCGCCCAGGCTGAAAACAGCGTCCTGGCAACGCTGGCCGCCTACCAGACGGGCCAGATGGCCTTTCTGGACCTGCTCGACGCGGAACGCATGGTGTTGCGCACCCGGCTTGGGTACGTGGCTGAAATGGTGAACTACCGAAAGTATCTCAGTCTGCTGGAAAGAGCCGCTGGCGGTTCGCTCCCGTAGACACAGGAGGATAATCATGCGAATCAGCAATCGAATACGAAGCCGCGTGTTCCGGACGCTGCTCGCCATACTGGTGGCCGCCGTGCCTGTAACGCTGTTGACAGGATGCGGAGATTCGGATACAACGGAAACGCAAGGGGGCGACCGCAGTGAATCCGCGCAGACCCAGCTCTGGACGTGCGGCATGCACCCGAACGTGATATCCGAGGAGCCTGGCCAGTGTCCGATCTGCGGGATGAACCTGACGCCGGTGAAACAGTCGACGGCAGGTGCCGGAAAGGATGAGGGCATGGCGGGCATGGGACAAGGGTCCTCACCCGGCGAGGCCGCCCATGAGGACATGCACGATCCCGCGTCGGATCCTTCCATGGCCATGAGTTCATCCGGTGGCGCCTCCGTCGTGATCGACCCGGTCACCATACAGAACATTGGCGTCCAGTTCGAACCCGTACAGGAAAGACGGTTGACCCGGTCCATCCGAACCGCCGGACACCTCGATTACAATGAGGAACTGCTCTCCCGCATCAACATCAAGTATTCCGGGTGGATCGAACGGTTGTACGTTAACGAAACGGGCCAGCGCGTGCGCGCGGGCGATCCCCTCCTGGATGTTTATTCGCCGGAAATGGTCTCGGCGCAGGAAGAATACCTCCTGGCCTATCAGAACCTCAAGAACTTGGGAGACAGCGAGTTCGAGACCATTGCACGGGGTGCGAGATCCCTGATGGAAGCGTCTCGGCGCCGTTTGCGTTACTGGGACGTGACCGAAGCGCAGATCCAGAAACTGGAAGAGCGTGGCGAGATCACCCGCACCCTGACCATCTACGCGCCTACGAATGGCATCGTCGTAGAGCGAATGGCCGAAATGGGCATGCACGTCACCCCTGGCATGGATATGTACCGCATGGCCGATATTTCCACCATCTGGGCTTTCGCCCATGTATACGACGCCGACTCCCCCTGGTTGAGTCCGGGGTTGACGGCCGAAATGGAACTGCCCTACAATCCTGGAAAGGTCTACCACGGGACCATCGATTACATCTATCCCTACCTCGATCAAACGTCGCGTGATATCAAGATCCGGCTGGTGTTTCCCAACCGGGATCTCGAGTTGAAGCCCCAGATGTACGCCAACATCCGGTTGTCCGCACAGAGCGAACGCCCCGTTCTGGTCATCCCGGGCGACTCGGTCATTCGCAGCGGCGAGCGTAACGTGGTCTTCGTCGCCCTCGACGGGGGCAAGTTCGAACCGCGCGAGGTGATCCTTGGCATGGAGGGGCGGGACGGCTACGTACAGGCCACGAGCGGCGTCAGCGTGGGCGAGCAGGTCGTGACCTCCGCCCAGTTCCTGATAGATTCGGAAAGCCGGCTCCAGGGGGCTATACAGAAAATGCTCGACCACCGGATGATGCATTGACCGGAAAGTAAAGAGGCCCATCATGTTAGAACGCATCATTGAATACTCTGTGAAGAACCGGTTCCTGGTGATCCTGGTCACCGCGCTTTTGATCGTGGGCGGGACCCTGGCGCTGGTGGAGATCCCCCTCGACGCCATCCCGGACCTCTCGGACGTGCAGGTGATCATCATGACCGAGTATCCCGGCCAGGCGCCCCAGGTGGTCGAGGACCAGGTGACCTACCCTTTGACAACGGCCATGCTCGCGGTGCCCTACGCGAAGACGGTACGCGGCTATAGTTTCTTCGGGTTGAGCTTCGTGTACATCATTTTCGAGGACGGCACGGATCTCTACTGGGCCCGCAGCCGCGTGCTGGAGTACCTGAGCTACGTATCCGACCGCCTGCCGCCGGGCGTGAATCCCGGGCTAGGACCGGACGCCACGGGCGTGGGCTGGGTCTACGAATACGTTCTCCGCAGCGACCGCCACAACCTGGCGGAACTTCGGAGCATCCAGGACTGGTTCCTGCGATACGAACTGACCTCGGTCCACGGCGTTTCAGAGGTCGCCAGCATCGGCGGATTCGTGAAGCAGTACCAGGTGGAGGTCGACCCCAACAAGCTGCTGATCTACGGCATTTCGCTCAACCGGATCAAGACGGCGATACAGCGGAGCAATAACGACGTCGGTGGCCGGGTCATCGAAATGGCGGAAACGGAATACATGGTACGCGGGCTGGGGTACATAAAGTCCGTGGAGGACCTGAAGAACGTCACCCTCGGCGTAGACGAATACGGCACCCCCGTCATGCTTCACCAGGTCGCCCACATAACGATCGGACCGGAACTGAGGCGTGGGCTGGCGGAATGGAACGGCGAAGGGGAGATCGTCGGTGGCATCATCGTCATGCGCTTCGGCGAGAACGCCCTGGAGGTCATCCGGGAGGTCGAGGAGAAACTGGAATCCCTAAAGTCCGGTCTGCCCGAGGGCGTGGAGATCATCACGGCCTACAACCGGGCGAACCTGATCGAACGGGCCATCGACAACCTGCAGAACAAGCTGTTCGAAGAGGGCCTCATCGTCGCCCTGGTCTGCATCATCTTCCTGATTCACTTCCGGTCGGCCCTGGTAGTCATCATCACCCTGCCGATCAGTGTGCTCGCCGCCTTCCTGGTAATGTCCTGGCAGGGGATCAACGCCAACATCATGTCTCTCGGCGGGATCGCCATCGCCATCGGCACGCTGGTGGACGCCGCCATCGTCATGATCGAAAATACCCACAAGCACATGGAGCGGGACCGCGGGAAGAAGGACCACTGGCAGATCGTGCTCGACGCCACGAAGGAGGTGGGCCCTTCCCTCTTCTACTCGCTGATGATCATCACGCTGTCCTTCGCGCCCATCTTCGCTCTACAGGCCCAGGAGGGCCGGCTATTCAAGCCGCTGGCTTTTACAAAGACGTACACGATGGCCGCGGCCGCCCTGCTGGCGATTACCTTGGTTCCGGTCCTGACGGGATACCTGGTCCGGGGCCGTATACTGCCAGAGCGAAAGAACCCGATCAATCGTTTGCTCATTTTCCTTTACCGCCCCGTGATCCGGGCGGCGTTACGCCTGCGGTGGCTGACCATCGGCGCCGCGGTGATCGTCCTTTCGGCGACGTGGTATCCCCTCCAGCGTATCGGGTCCGAATTCATGCCTCCCCTCTACGAAGGCGACCTGCTCTACATGCCAACCACGGACCCCGGCATTTCGATCACCAAGGCCCGCCAGCTCCTGCAGCAGACCGACAAGATCATCCGGTCGTTCCCGGAAGTGGAGCAGGTTTTCGGCAAGGTGGGCAGGGCCGACACGGCGACCGATCCCGCGCCGCTTTCCATGATCGAAACCACCATCATGCTCAAGCCCGAGGATGAATGGCGGCCGGGCATGACCCGCGAAGGGCTCGTGGAAGCACTCAACGACGCCATACAGTTTCCGGGACTGACCAATGCGTGGACCATGCCCATTCGCACCCGGATCGACATGCTTTCCACCGGCATCCGGACCCCGGTGGGCATCAAGCTGATGGGGGACGACCTGGCCGTGCTGTCGGACCTGGCCCAGGAGATCGCGGTCGAACTGCAGGACCTGCCCGGCACGCTCAGCGTCTACCCTGAAAAAACGCTCGGGGGGAACTATCTCGATTTCGACATCGACCGCATCGAGGCGGCCCGTTACGGCATGACCGTCGGCGACATACAGGATATCATCATGTCGGCGGTGGGCGGCGTGGACGTTACCTACACCGTCGAGGGACTGGAACGCTACCCGGTGAACATCCGCTACGCCAGGGAGTTGCGCGACGATATCTCGGATCTCAAACACATCATGATCCCGACGCCTTCAGGCGCGCAGATTCCCATCAGCCAGGTGGCCGATATACGGATTCACAAGGGGCCGTCCAGTATCAAGTCGGAGAACGCGCGGCGCACGGCCTGGCTGTACGTGGACCTGAAGGATACGGACATCGGCGCCTACGTAGACGCAGCCAGGCAACGTGTCGCGGAACGGGTTTCGCTGCCGGTGGGGTACAGCATGGTCTGGAGTGGCCAGTACGAGTACCTGGAGCGGGCGCAGCGACGGATGCAGATTGTTGTTCCAATCACCCTGGCCATCATCTTCCTGCTGCTCTACATGAACTTCCGCAGCGTCGTCGACAGCATGATCGTGATGCTCTCGCTGCCCTTCGCGCTGGTGGGCGGCGTGTGGCTGATGTACCTGCTGGACTACGACTTCAGCATCGCGGTGGGGGTCGGATTCATCGCGCTGGCCGGCGTAGCCGCGGAAACGGGGGTCGTCATGCTGCTCTATCTCGATCAGGCCCACCGGGATCGGACGCGCCGGAACGCGCTGAACACCCGTCAGGACCTCGACGAGATCGTCATGCACGGGGCCGTGGAACGGGTGCGGCCGAAGATGATGACTGTCGCGGCCACCATGGCCGGGTTGACGCCCATCATGTGGGGAACCGGCACGGGTTCGGAGGTCATGCAGCGCATCGCCGCACCCATGGTCGGCGGTATGGTGACTTCCACGGTTTTGACGCTCGTTGTTATCCCGGTCATCTACTACATGATCAAATCTTGGAGGCTGCCGAAGGCGTAAGGGAACGGCGCGGCAGGTGCGTGGAGTAAGGCTGTGGCACGCGATGCGGACAGGCGCGTGCCGCCGACGAGTGGCGTGCGGAAGGCGTAAAGGTTTGCCGCGGCCTATGCCCGCAAACGGACGTACTCCTGGAACTCCAGGTGGCGCAGGTAGACCTCGATGCATCGCCGGCCGGTGACGCAGAGGTCCAGGTCGGTCAGCGCCCTCGCTGGATCGATGTACCGGATTGCCTGTCCTTCTCCCAGTACCAGGTCGTCGATGGCTGCGTCGATGGGAACTAGATAGAGGTGCCTGACGTCAGCGCCGTCGAAGAAAGTCGCCAGGGGATGGTACTCGGTCAACAGGTAGCCAATCTCCTCCTCCACTTCCCGGACCAGGCCTTCATCGGGATGCTCGCCCGGTTCGACGTGGCCTCCGATGAGGCTCCACTTGTTCGGGAAGATGATGCGGGGATCGTCGTCGCGGAGATTGACGAGAATATCACCTTCGGCGTTCACGAGCATGGCGGAAGAGATAATGCTCACGGCTACTTTCCGTTGGAATCGGCGGCTTTCTGCTGGAGCCGGTACAGTGCGTTCATCGCCTCGACCGGGGTCATGAGATCCAGGTCCAGTTCCTTGATGTCCTCGATGACCGGATGGTCCGCAGGCATGAACAGGCTGAGCTGGTAGTCGCCGCCCTCCGCCCTGGGTTTTCCGTGATGAGGCGTGCCGGCCATGCCGGCCATGCCGGCTGGCGCAAGTTCCTCGTCCTCCAGGTTGGCCAGGATGACCCGGGCCCGGTCGATCACGCTGCGAGGCAGTCCTGCCATGCGCGCCACCTGGATCCCGTAACTCCGGTCGCTCCCGCCGGGCATCACCTTGCGCAGGAAGATGATCTGATCGTTCTGCTCCCGTATGGCCACGTTGTAATTGGCGATGCGGTCGAGGGTCGACGCCAGTTCGATCAGTTCGTGGTAGTGCGTGGCGAAGAGGGTCTTAGCGGCGCGTCCCGGCGTGTTGTGGAGGTACTCCGTGACCGCCCAGGCAATGCTCAGGCCGTCGAAGGTGCTCGTGCCCCGGCCTATTTCGTCGAGGAGGACGAGACTGTTCGGCGTCGCGTTGTTGAGTATATTCGCGGTTTCGTTCATCTCGACGAGAAACGTGCTCTCTCCCCGGGCCAGGTTGTCGGAGGCGCCTACGCGGGTGAAGATGCGGTCCACGATGCCGATCCGAGCGGATCGCACGGGGACGAAGGAGCCGACCTGGGCCATGAGGACGATGAGGCCCACCTGGCGTAGATAGGTGCTCTTCCCGGCCATGTTCGGCCCCGTGATGAGGGCGATCTGCTTCGTCCGCGAGTCTAGCCGCGTATCGTTTGGAACGAAGGGTTCGCCCTGCAGCAATTGTTCCACCACCGGGTGGCGGCCGTCGTTGATTTCCAGGGCGGATCCGTCATCTATTTCCGGAGCCACGTAATCGTTCTGGACGGCCAGTTCGGCCAGCGCGGTCAGGAAGTCGAGTTGCGCTACCGCCCGTGCGTTGTCCTGAATCTCGCCAAGGCTCGTGGCAACCTCGTCCCGCAGTTCCAGAAAGAGGGCGTATTCCAGCTCCCCGATCTTCTCCTCGGCGCCCAGGATCTTCTCTTCGTACTCTTTCAGTTCTGGCGTGATGAACCGCTCCGCGTTGCGCATGGTCTGCTTGCGGATGTACTCGCCCTCGAGCCGGTGCAGGTTCGGTTTCGTGACTTCGATGTAGTAACCGAAGACGCGGTTGTAGTCCACCTTGAGGGACTGTATCCCGGTGCGCTCCCGTTCCTTCTGCTGTAGTTCCGCGATCCAGCGCTTGCCGCCCGAACTGATGACGCGCAGATCGTCCAGGTCCTTGTTGTATCCCGCGCGGATGAGTCCGCCTTCCGTCAGCGAAAGGGGCGGATCGTCCACCAGGGCCCGATCCAGTTGTTCCGCAAGGGGTTTCAGTTCCCGAAGCCCATCCCGGAGGCCGGTCAACAACACGGCATTGAGGCCGGCGAGCGTCTCCTTGATGACCGGAATCACGTGCAGGGCCTGCTTCAACGCGATCAGGTCACGGGCATTCGCACGCTCCGAACCAACACGGGCGGCCTGCCGTTCCATGTCCCCCATCGACTTCAGCAGGCCGGCAAACTCATCCCGTGTCTCGTGGTCTGCGTAGAGTTCGCCTACCGCATGCTGGCGAGCCAGTACGTCTTCGACGGAGACCAGCGGCCGGGTAATCGCCTGGCGCATGAAGCGTGCGCCCATGGGGGTGTACGTCCGGTCCATCACGGAGAGGAGTGTCCCTTCGCGGCCGCCGTCCCTCAGGGAGGAAATCAACTCCAGGTTGCGCTGGGTCGCCGTATCCATCAACATCGAGTCCGTGACGTCGTATCGCGCCATCGTCTTCAAGTGGGCCAGGCGGTTCTTCTGTGTTTCCCGGAGATAGCCCAGCATGCCACCTGCCGCGGAGACGCCGGCAACCATTTCGTCGCAACCGAATCCCTTGAGCGTCAACACCTCGAAGTGTTCGAGCAGGACCTGGTGCGCGTGGTCGTAGGAAAAGGCCCACTCTTCCAGGCGGCTGATGGCGATGTCGGGGAAACGGGGTTTGAGCAGGGCCTCGGCCTGCTGCGCCCGGTCGTACGAGACGATCGCTTCGGCCGGATCGAGGCGGTTCAGTTCGCTGAGCAGGTCGTCTTCGTTCAACTCCGCTACGCGGAACTCACCGGTGGAAAGATCGAGAAAGGCCAGGCCGTACAGATCCTGGTCGAAGTTCAGCGCGACCATGTAGTTGTTCTCGACAGGATCGAGGGTCTGCGCCAACATGGAAGTGCCCGGGGTAACGACTTCCACCACGTCCCGCTTGACTACGCCTTTGGCCTTCTTCGGGTCTTCGACCTGTTCGCAGACGGCCACCTTGTAACCAGATCCTACCAGTTCGGCAATGTACTTTTCTACGGCATGGTAGGGAACGCCGGCCAATGGGGTCTTTTCTCCACCACCTGAGCCCGAATTCCGCGCGGTCAGCGTGATGCCCAGGACGCGCGAAACCAGCCGGGCGTCGTCGTCGAAGGTCTCGTAGAAATCCCCCATGCGAAAGAAGAGAATCGCATCTTTGTGCTGATCCTTCATCCTTGCGTATTGCGCCATGGCGGGCGTGAGGGTTCCGGCAGGTCGGGTCATGGGTAAGGCTGGATTGGCCGGCTTCCGGCCGGGCCGGAGAAACCGGCATTCCGCGCGGGAATACTGCGGAAAATCCGATCGCTGCGAAGCGTCGGAAGGCCACGTGTGGAAGTTGGCATTACGATGTTGAAACCATAGTAAGATCACGTCTGCGCGTCAAGCGGTTTCTCCCTCCTTCAAAAGGCCGGAAAGGCCCTGCCTGAAGGGATGATTCGATCCTTGAACTGGGCCGACGCGGTAAACAGATTGGCGACGGATCGACGCATGATCCGAGCCTGATCGGAACGCAATCATTCCTTGACTTTTAAGGGGTGAAACGCGACTTTTCAAACGGCCCTCGATACACCGTCGGGTGGTAACGAACAGGTTTTAAACGGGTGATACAGAAAGCGTCCAACGACGGTGGAGGGATTGGGGCGTAAACCGGCGGAGACGCCGGAGAAACTGTACGGCCCTGCGGATTTAAAGCGGACCGTGTCGCGGCAGATAGTGCCCTATTGCTCCAGCAGGGGCAGTACGGCAGACTCCAGGTTTTCGTAGGTCATGAGGCCTACGTGTTTCTTCTGGACCTTACCGTCCCGGTCGATGATGAAGGTGGTTGGAATACCGTAGACCCCGCCGAACTTCGCGGCAGCCATCTGCGTGGTATCGATGAGAGACAGGTAGGTCATGTTCGCTTTCTCGACGTAGGGAGTCACGATTTCCGCGCCTTCTTCGTCGAGGGCTATGCCAATGACCTTTACGCCCTGGTCGCCGTAGTTTTCATGGAATGCCTGGAAGTCGGGTATCTCGTCGCGGCAGGGGGGACACCAGGTGGCCCAGAAATTGACAACCCGGACCTGGTCTTCAAACTGGGCAATGGTCACTTCGTTTTCGTCGAGGTCACGCAGTGCGAAATCCAAATCGACCGAGAACGCTCTGGACGAACCGGGCTCATCTGACGAATACATTACGGACAATCCGGGCGATTCCCTTTCACCCAGAATTGCGGAGATCAATCCGGCCAGGATCAACAGCGCGGCGAGGATGTAGATGACGTTGAGGCGTGATTTTATTTCCATGATTTCTTTCCGACTTGGAAGGGTGGATCCGGCCCGCAAACAGTCTGCGGAGATTGATATAAGATAGCATGGACTTGCACTCGTGGCAAGGTAATTAGAGGGCGAAAGAGATGCGAACAATACGATGGAATATCTCGATAATCGTTGCGCTGACAGTGATCTTCTATCCTGGAACGGCCGAACCACAGGGAGACGGAATGGTGGACCACTCCGTGTACGACGGACTATTGAAGAAATACGTCGATGACAAGGGCATGATCGACTACCGTACCTGGAAAGCCCGCGACGTAGGTACGCTGGACGGTTACCTGGAGATGATCAAGGGTGTTGATCCCAATGGACTCAAGGACAGGAACGAACTATTTGCCTTCTGGATAAATACCTACAATGCGCTGACCATCCGGGGGATGCTGCATTTTTATCCGACCAGCAGCATCAAGAATCACGTCAGCCTGTTTGGGTACAGCATATGGAAGGATTACAAGATCAACATACGCGGAAAGGAATACTCGCTGGACGACATCGAGCATAAGATCCTGCGTAAGATGAACGAACCCCTGATTCATTTCGCCCTTGTGTGCGCCTCCATTGGATGCCCACCGCTGAAAACCGAAGCGTTCACGGCGGATGGCCTGGACCGGCAACTGAAGGATAATACCCTGGTTTTCTTCGCCGATCCCGGTAAGTTCCGTGCCGATCCGGAAAATCAAACGGTATGGTTGTCACCGATCATGGACTGGTACAAGGACGATTTCGGAAGGAACCAGCAGGAACGACTGGTTTACATCGCCCCCTACGTGCCGGATGATGACGCACGCGCCTTGCTGAGGCAGAAAGACGTGGACGTCGACTACCTGGAGTATGACTGGGGCATCAACGAGCAGCGCGGCGAGTAAAGGGACAATTAGCGAGCAATGAATTCATGAAGAAAACGTACGTACTGTGAGGCAGTCAGACACTGCCGAAACTAAAAGCCGGACGAGGTCGGTCGCCAAACTGGTCATCCTGCTCGCGATCGCCTTTTCCGGCTTTCTGGCCTATACCTTCACGCCCTTCGGCGAGTTTGCCAAGCCCGTGGTGATGGAGAGTTTCTTCGATTCCATCGCGGGATTCTGGTGGACGCCCCTGGTGTTCATCGGCCTATATGCGATTCTCACTACGGTTGGCGTGCCGATGGTGGTAATGACCTTCGTAGCCGGTTTCACCTTCGGCGCCATGCAGGGTACGATCTATGTGTTGATCGGCGCGAACATCGGCGCTTACCTGGCTTTCGTCCTGGCCCGGTACCTGGGACGTGATTTCATCTCCCGGTACATCAAGGGCCCCATCGATCGGCTCGACCGGCAGCTGCGGAACCAGGGATTCCTGCGCATGCTCCAGCTCCGGCTGATCCCAATCATCCCTTTCAATCTCCTGAACTTCGCCGCCGGCCTCTCCGGCATTCGCAAGATGCACTACGTGTTGGGGACCATGTTCGGCATAATACCCGCCAGTTTCATTTATGTATACACTGCGGCCTCGCTGATGCAGGTCTACATGGCCGGCGCCGAACTGGACGAAATCGCCCGTGCAGCCCTGCGCACATCGGCTTTGTCGAACCTCGGCATTGCCTTCGCCCTCCTGGTCGCCATCTCCCTGGTTCCCGTGATCTACAGGAAGTTAAGAAGGAAGGCGCAGTAGACCTGGCCGCGCTTCAGGAATCTCCGAACCGGATGGAAAAGAGATCGGCGTCCTTCAGGATGAATCGCAGTCGGACGGGTACGCCGTTCAGCCGGGACAGGTCGCCGGACCCCTTCCAGGCGATCGGTGCGTCGAGATCGTCTCCGAATTGTGGATCCATGTCCGTCGCGGCGAAACCCTCCGCGGGACGTCCCTCCATGTCCTGGATCTCCACGGACACGGCGCCCACAGCGGACGTCGAGTAGTTGAGGTAAAGCGTTGATCCCGTGAAGGTCAGGGGTTTCGTCACCAGTACGCCGCCGCCGTAACCCGCACGGACCGAGGAGAATCCGTGGGGGCGGACGGTAAGCCGTCTCACGCCGTTGGTGTCCCAGCCGTAGTGCTCGGCAACGTACATCGACCATTCATCCGGGGCAGTCGGGAACACCCCCACCGCCGGCGTCTGGCTTCGGTGCGTCCAGTTGCGCTGTTCCAGGCCCGGGCGCAGCCAGGCATCCATAAACGTACGGTCCCAGTGGACGCCGTCGCGGCTCGCCATGAATATCGCGTCGGAGACCCCGCCGCCCGGGTAACTCATGCCTTCCGTATCCTTCGTCCGTTCCGGCACGAACCGCATGGGAAAGGACACCATGATGTGCTCCGCCCCCGGACAGGGCATGGTAGCGTTGGTGTAGAAATGCTCGATTGGTACGCCGTCGCCGTACACGTGAGGTTCTGGCTGCGTCCAATGGATGAAGTCATCCGATTTACAGCTCTGAATGGCCCGGATACGTTCGCCGGCCTCGTCCAACTCGAAGTAACGGCTGAAGATGCGGTAGCAACCTGCGTAATCATCCCACAGGGGCACATTCACCGAGTCGAATGCTCCCTTAATGTCGAGGGGACCGTCATGTACCGCTTCCCAGGTAAGACCATCGGAAGAAGTGAAGCCGAAGAGTCTGTTCATCCCCTCTCCACCGACGGCTTTGAAATGTTGTTCGGGTGGGGCGGACGGATTGCCGTCCAGGAAGACGCAGAAGTTGTGCGCCTGGGAGCCCCGTATGATGAGGTTGTTGTCCTTCGAACCCTCTGCCTCCACCAGCCCTAGGCTGGGCCGTTCGAAGTGGATTCCATCGTCGCTGACCAGCAGGTTCGCCGTCTGCGTTTCCGCCCATCCTTCGGGCAGTTCCTCGTGTTTACCCGTGGGGTGATATCCGCGGTAATACACCATGATCTTTCCGTCGGCCTGTACCAGGTTGAAGCACCCCGTGCAGGCGTTCTCCAGGGGTTCCTGTACCCGGAAGACCGTCTCCCTCCGGACGGGTTCGTGGAGATGCAGATGGGCGTCCGACAGCGAGTCGACGAGGTAAGGGTCTACGAAGAGCTCACGGCGCGAGCCCAGGTCGATGGGTGGCATGGGGGGTCCTTTTGTGGGTTTGGCTTACTGATGCGGAATTGCGATATTTACTTAGTTGTTGATCATGGTTGATGATACTGTTTCACTCAAAATCGGGCGGTTCGCGCATGGGATCGCGTGGTGGTAGTTCCAGTTCTACGCCGCCCAATGGTGCAAAACGAGCACGTATCGATTCTGCCAGGTTGGTTGGGGGATCGTTACCAATAACCGAGGTGCCATGTTTGGCGTTTTGTATTCGCGGTCGTTGTCTGTTTTTGCCTTTTGATTTTCTGTTTACCACACAACCCTCCTACAATTCCCTATTAGAGTTTTAACGTACTCAACTTAATATCCAACGTCGTCCGGTGGTAGACTAGACCGAATGCTAAGTACGTAACAGAACAAAACCAGTTTGAATTGTACTGACTTTGTAAACTCGGTTGTTTTTTAACTTCTTCTGTAGGTTCCCATGTCGAATGATTACCAAACAGATGTATTGGATTTCATCAACGCGAGGATTATTTAATAAAATGTTGTTCTTCGTAACATAAAACAAACGCGTTAACATCGAACAGAGGATATCGCGCTGGTGACTATCGTATTCTTCTCTTTTGATCTCCACCACATGTAGCTGAATTGATTCGTGCCTCATACACATGGCTTGTACCTTAAGGATTACGGAGTATTTCCATTCTATCTTGGACGTCTCTATAGATGATCATTTTTGGAGGTGATTTATGATTAAGTTCCTCTCGAAGTTACTGGGCAAGAGTGATTCAGAAATACCGGCAGAATCAGTACAAATTGAAGAGTTCGGCTCTAATTCCGACAGGACGACCGGACGCAGAACTCCGCCGAATGAGCTTGATTGGTCAAAAGCTGAGTACATTCCGCTACCACCGTCTCCATCTACTTGGGAGGTTGATGGTAGTGACGAATTCCACCAATTATACAACGATCCGTTCGTTGGGCCATTGTTGCAGGCTGACTTCAATCGCCAATATACAAAGGTAGTGAAGCTAGCGGCAACGCTCGATAGGAAACAGCGACAAGGTAAAGCAGGCGAAGCGATTGCAAAGGCGTATCGTAAGCTTATCATCCAGCGGATGAAGGGGAATCAATTCGCTGCCGCGGCTAAGCAGTGTTTGGAGATGTTTAATCTCGTTCCCGATGAAATAGAGGATGTGGACAGACGCCGGTATAATCGTATTATAAATCAATTGAACAAATTGGGAAAGAAACACGATTTGTCACCGATTGATGTCGCTCCAGCAGGCAGGGAGCAACTGTTCACAGTATCCGAGTCTAGTGGATGGGACCTTGTTGGCGTGCGGAAACTTCAGAATGAGGAACGTCCGGATCCTTCATTCGAAATCGTGGCTGTAAATGGATTTGGAACTTGGCTGTTTGACCAATCAGGCAAGAGTTCGGGACTACCAAACGTGCGAAGCATTCTACGTCGTCTGGATCGGTCAGGTCGCCTTATCACCGAAAAACACCTAAAGCATGACGCGTATCGGACTAGTAGCGTAGCATCCGGTATCAACATTGCCATTATGGACTCAGATGGAATCTTGCATGTTTATGACGCGAGACTAAACTTGTTGTTGGAGACGGACCTGCATAAAGACCCCCGAGTAGTAGACCACTTTCGCACAATAGAAACCGACTATTGGGGAGAATTCAGGACGCAGATTCGGGCTGTAGACATAGACCCGGAATGTAATCGCTTTATCTTCACGCTCGCTGACGAAGTTTGGTGCTGTTCGGTAGATGGAAGTACTATCTGGGGTTTGATGATGCCGCTAGAGGAAGGATGGGAACGTGTCGTACGAAGGTCAGGGCACTTTGGTAAAGGTCGAGAAGTTAAGGAGGCACTGAATACATTTGGTCTCGTCCTGCCGGTTGATCCGACCGAAATCAAGCGTAAGTACAAGATACTTGCGTATGATTACCATCCGGACCGAAATCCGGATGATCCAGAAGCAACAGAGAAGATGAAGTCACTGAACCAGGCATTCGAGGTGTTGACTGGAGTCGATCCAACTACGCTTGAATTCGAAGAATCCGACACTACTTATTTCGCACGTACCGAACCCGACAAGGTAATGGAGTTTCAAGGCATACGAATCGAGTTAACCATTTCCGGCGAATCACCCCAGGATTGGGTATATGCTGCGAGTTGTGGTGCAGACGATGGTTCGGTCTATATTGGGACCTATTCTGGAAAGGTGATTCTACTGTCACAGGATGGCTCTGCCGTTGCCGTCTACGACATTGGAACATGTCCTACCGAGATCGTCGCCTCGGGTCGCTATACCTACTTTCTCACTCCCACCAGACTCTACGTAGTTGAAGATCTAACTAAACTAGCAGCTTTCCTCGATGTATTCCAACAGGGACGGCTGATCATCTCGCAGGTCGGATTTGGGTTGCTCACAAGTAAGACATTTCAGTGGTTTACTTCAGACGGAACGAAACTTGGCGAGTTGGAATCACGAGATCCTATTCGAGGTATCTATGTAGGAGAGAACGGTGCGATTGTGCAGACACGTCAGCATCAGGTCGAAGTGCATGGACTCAAAATCTGATAACGTGAAATGAGCATCCGCATCACAATCGATCTAGCTTCAATCAGGGAGGATCAATGTCGGAATACAAACTGTCTGATCGTATGGTACGAATCGTAAAAGCCATGTACGACTTTGAGAAAGGTCATACCTATGTGCTCTATGTAGATAACGTCAACATCTATACCGTTAGAGAACATATTCTTACTGGTGCAAGAGAAGAAACCGCACATGCATGGCAGACTGAAATAGATGAACTTGTCAACATGGGGCTATTGTACGGTAGTCCCGAGCAAAATTACATCTTGACCAGTAAGTATGGCGAGCCTTTGGTGAAACGACTAGTCCACACAGAGCCATGATCGGGAAGCTGACATTTAGTCTGTAACAAACACCACGTCTTACACGGAGTTCCCCTCAAACCGCCACTCCCTCCACCCTTGCAGCAATGGAAAATACAAGCCAAGGGAAATGGGCCTCGCATCCATGGTCCGGATGATGCTCGCATAGCCTTCCAACTGGTCTCGGTAACGCTCCTGCTCGTTGTCGAGGAACCCTTCCAGGTCTCCGCCGATGTGGGCGCTTGTCTTGTAGTCGATGATCCAGCGATTGCCGCCGTCCACGAAGGTCCGGTCCACGATGTATCGACGAACCCTATCTTTCGTCCGGGTGGACAGAGCAAGCTCCCGCTCATCGTTTTCGTGCTGTGACAGGATCCAGCGGCCGCGCTCGTCGCGGAGGGTATTCGCGATGGCGGAAACCGACCGAGAAACGGCCTCGTCGAGCTTTTCGCCGTCCAGTCCCTCGCGCCTGAGGGCGGTGCGGAGGGTCTCCTCGCTGAAATCCAGGCTATCCGGGACCCGCATCCGCTGAAGCATCCGGTGTACGACGATGCCCACCCGCCGCTGCAGTTCACTCGCCCACTCAAAGGTCGGATGATGTCCGTCGGTACTCCCGGTCTCGACCGGCTGATGCTGTGGCGGCAGGACAATATCGTCGGGAAGCGGCAGCGGTTCCCAGTCCGCTTCCAGGCGCCTGAGTGGGACGCCCAGGAGCCTTGGTTCTGCCGTGTCGTCTTCGTTGTCATGCTTCAACTGATCCTTCGACGCCATATGTGACTTCCACGCCGCCGCGAATTCGGGTTCGACCGCGGTCCATATCTCCGACAGCAGGCACCGTGAATCGGGATCTTTCAAGGATTCGTCCTTGGAGTTGAGACCGGTGTGTCCCATTAGGTGAAGGCACTTTCTGGCCCTCGTAGTCGCCACGTACAGGAGGCGGGTCCTCTCGTGGGCCCGCTTCTCGGCGTTCATGCGCTGCAGGTTTGCGTAGAGGGGATCCTTGTCTTCGCCGGCGCCAGGAATCGGCGCGAGGAGCAATCGGGATTGGTCGGCATCCATGTACTCGCGCCACAAGAGCAACCGCTGCTCCTCCGACCGCGTGCGCCGGCCCAGACCCGGAAGGATGACTGTGTCGAACTCCAGTCCCTTGGCCTTGTGAATCGTCATCAGCTGCAGGTTTTCGCTGGCTTCTACGTCGGAACCCGCGAAGAGCCGGGTGACGTCATCAGCAAACTTCCTCTCGTTCGAGACACCCAGACCGTCCTGCGCCTGTTCCAGCAGATCCAGGTAAGCCGAGGCATCTTCCAGGTCAGTCATGGATTCCAGGCATGCCGGACCGCCCAGCGCGGTCCAGACGCCTTCCACCAGCCGGCGGACCGGCAGTCTGCCCCGTCGGGAGAAAGCGTCTTCAAGAATGGGAATCATGCGTCTGATGCGCGCCTGACCGTCGGGAGACAACCCGCCCTGTCTTTCGCGATCCCGAAGCAGATCCCAGGTCGCGCCGGGGGTTTCGCCGCCGGCAAGCGCTTCAAGGTCGGCGAGCGTCAGGCCGCACCATGGCGCCCGGAGGATCGACAGCCAGGCTAGACGGTTGCCCGTATGAAGGAGGGCCTGCGTGAGGGCCATCAGATCCTGTACAACCGGCCGCTCACCCAGGGCGTCGATGTCCACGGCGCGGAACTTTTTCCCATGCCTGTGAAGGGCGGAGACGATATGGAAGAGATGATTGCGGGCCAGGACCAGCACGACTATGGTTTCCTCCGGCCACTTCGCCTGCGCCTTGTCGATGATCTCGACAACCCGTTCGGCTTCGGACTCGGGTTCCTGCTTAAGGTAGGGGTAAACGCGGACGCTGCTGTCGGGGCTGTGGGACTTGAACGCCACGGCGGGTTCGTAGGTCACCGCGCCGGAGAGTACGTTCTCGGTTTCAGGGAAGGCCTCGCTCAACGCGCAGTTCACCCAATCCATGATTGTCGGAAAGGAGCGGAAATTGACCGACAGTGTGAGTGGGGTAAGTCGGATGGCGCCGATCCCGTTCTGACGGGCCTGCAGAAAGAGTCCCACCTCAGCCTCGCGAAAGCCGTAGATCGACTGCATGGGATCGCCGACCAGGAACAGGGTCCGCCCGTCGTCGGGCCGCCAGTCCCTGATGAGTCCGGAGAGCAGGTCGTACTGGCTCTGGGACGTGTCCTGGAACTCATCGATCAGCAAATGCTGTATCTGACAGTCAAGGGCATTGGACAGGTCGGTCGGTGCCGCATCCGTTCCCAGGGCGTAACGTGCGCCGATCGCGATTTCAATGAAATCGACACCGCCTTCTTCCTGAAACACCCGTCGGAGCTGATCGACGGCCAGGGGCAGCAGGAGGATCAGGGCGTTCAAGACGTCCCACTGGGTTTCCTCGAAACGCGGCGCCGGCAGCATTCGTACCTCGTGAAGCGCGGCGATGGCGTCCTCGTCCAGTTCGATGCCGGCGAGACGATCTTTGGCGTCGCGTCCGGCGGCGCCTGCCGGGAACCCTTCTCTAATTGAAAGCCGTTGCCGCCGTTTTCCACCCCTGGTCAGGAACATCTCCGCGAGTCCCTGCCAGGCAGACAGCGATTCGGCGGTTGTGTCCGGAAAACCATGAAGGTCATGACAGGCGTCCAGGGGGATCGAACTGCCGTTCCCATTATTTTCGCTTCGAAGGTTGCCGGCTGCGAAACGGGAGAGTTCAACAGATTCGACCCTGTATCGCTCGGGGAAAGCGTCATCGACCGTTTCCAGGGCATCCTCGATAACGTGACCGATGGAAGATTCCAGTTCCTCTCGCAGTTTTCCGGCCTCCGCCTTTCTGCCCACGTGGCGCATCCACTGGTCCCGGGCCCCCAGCATGATGCTCAGCAGCCGTTCGATCCTTCCTACATGGTTGTCCAGATACGCCAGGAGTTTCGACAGGGCATCCGATACATCCGCGGGCGTCCCCTCGGCGTCCAGCGAGGTCACCGTCAGGCGGGCCGCCCGGTCATACAGGTAACCTGCGTCGTCGATCGGGCGAAGCGCCGCACCCATGCGGGAAATCCAGGGCATCTGCCGGACCAGCATGGCGCACAGCGAATCGATCGTTTGTATCCGAAGGCGCGCCGGATGCTCGGCCAGACGCCAGTTGAGCGTGTTGTTCCGGTCCTGGGCGTCCCGCGCGAGTTGCCAGGTATGCTGCTCGTGGGGCGTAGCAGGCTCGGGACCGGCGGCGCGTTGAAGGGCGGCGATGATCCGGTGGCGCATCTCCGCGGCCGCCTTCCGCGTAAAGGTGATGGCAACGACGGCCTCGGGCCGGTCCACCCGGGCCAGCAGCGTCAGGAAACGCTGGATGAGCAATTCGGTCTTGCCGGATCCCGCCGGCGCCTGCACGATAAACGACCGGTCGGGGTCGAGGGACTGCAGGCGCTGTTCCAGGTCCCGTGCGGGATTAAGCATCGCCATCCTCCAACTCGACGGATCCCTGGCTTATACGACACAGGGACGGCAACGCACAGTATCGGCAGGTCTGATTCCGGTCCTTGGGATCGACGTTCGCCAATCCCGCTCTGTAGTCGCGGCCCAGTCGATCCAGGACCTCTTTCCACCCCCCGATCTTGTCCTCCAATGGCGCCTCTCCGTCGGGAACTTTTACACCGGAACCCGGAACGATATCCGTGGAACTGGCGAGACCTCGAAAGCCCACATCTCCGGCCGTTATCCTGGCGAAGACCACGCCTGCGACGGGAGCGTCCGTGGCAACGGCGTAGATGGGCAGTTGGGGATCATCCGGCCGGGGTCCTTCCCAGCCGGAGGGGTTACACGCCCCCGTCTTGTAGTCGATGATGACAATTTCCCCGTTCTCGAGGCGATCCACCCGATCGGCACGTAAACTCAGCTCGATGCCGCCTACCGTGGCGCGCTGCCATTCTTCCTGCTCGAGGACCGTGAACGGCGGCCGGGTCTTTTCGAGTCGCAGCCAGTTCCCGATGATGCCTTCCAGCCTTGCCTTTTCGATCTCTACAAACCGCGGATTGCGGGAAGCCCGGTCTCCCAGTTGATTCAAGACTTCGGAGCCAATGCGCACGCGTACAATTACCGCCAGATCCTCCTCGTCCAGGGACACTAGTCCCGCATGGGACCGCAGTCGTTCCCAAACTCGCTGGAGAATCCGGTGGACAAGCAGTCCCCGGTCGAGGGCGTCCAATCCGGGGGCCGGCTCATCCAACGCCCTGGCTCCAAGGCGCCGTTCGGCAAAGGCCTTGAAGGGACACGCCGCCTGGAGCGTGAACAGAAATGTCCCACCCCCGAGGCTCGCATCGTCGGCAGCCGGGCCGCGGTGATCGTGTATCGTTTCCATCCTGGAAGCGTTCAAAAGCAGTTCCGCGTAGCCTGATGAAGCGAGCAGGTCCAGGTCCGCAGCCGGTTTTTCGGGCAACGAACGGAAGAGCGGGCTGACCCTGAGATCCGAATCGTCCTCCCGCTCCGGATAGCTGACGACGACGGACGGCGCGCTCGAAAGGAGGCGCGCGGTGTGCATCCGGTAGTACTTCAGCTCCCGATCAGGTGACGACCTGGGCAACTCAAAACGTCGCTGCAGGCGAAGCGGGAGAAATGGATCGGGCGCGGGAGCCGCCGGCCAGGCCCCGTCGTGCATGCCCATGATCCAGAGCCTGTCGAAACGCAGGCCAGCCGTTTCGAGTAACCCCAGGATCTGGACCGGCGCCGGCGCCGACTCCGGTTGAGATTCCCTGGATGCGGCAAGGACCTCGAGTATGCCTACCGCCGTCCCAAGTGGAATGGGTCCGGAGACGCTGTCCAGTCCCGTCAGATCGGAAAGCAGCTTTCGCCAGATTTTAAGGGTCTGGAACTCGATACTGTCAAGCCCCCGGTTTCCGGGCCACCCGATCTCCCGTAGGAAATCGGAAAGGACGGGCGCCCAATCGCTCGGCATGCGCGGAGTCTGGAGGTTTTTGTACTGGTCCGGCCAAACTCCGAAACGAGATATCAGTTCGGGACATCCATAGGGGGTGTTGTATTCACGGGCGAGGCTGATGATATCCCAGAGTGAGACATGGGTCTGTCTACGCGACCGCAGGACTACATCGAGAAGGGCCCGGCCTGTCATCTCCTCCTCGGAGCCGTGCAGGAACGGCGATCGCAGGATACGGCTGACCCGTTCGATCGGTATATCCCGGGGATCCGTACCCAAGATCAGGAACGCCGCCTTGATAATCGGATACTCGCCGGCGGGCATTCCGAGGGAGATGTTGAAGCGGCGCGTCGGATCCAGATCCGGCCGGAGCCGGTTGCGTGGATGGAACACCTCGCCGAAAACACGCTCGATCTCGTTTCGCCGTTGTTCCAGATCGGGGACGACGATGCCGATCTGAAAAGTCGCGGCAGCGGCGTCCGGTTCGCATTCCAGGATCCGGCGCGCCCATTCGGCGGCGGCTCGGATTTCTCGGCTGGCGTCGGCCTGGCCAACGCGAACCGCATCGCCAGGAACATCGGGGTGTTCGCGTTCGCGGACTGCCACCTCGCGCCGTGCGAGGGCGTCGACCAGCCGTTGCTGTGCGGGCGTTCGTTCATGAAATCCCGCGAACTCGATTGTTTCCGGGACCGGGACTACGCCCCCTTCGATGAGATCCGCGACAACCGACGGCAGTTCCGCGTTTGAGAACCAACCCTTGTCGCGGCAACGCCCGCGGAACTCCACGGCCCAGACCTGGAAGGCGGCAGAGTCCGCGGTATCCCTCCATTCCGAGGCTTCGAGGGACAGATTCCAGTCACATAGAGATCTCCACGATTTGAGGGCCGCCTCGGCGGTCGCGGGGATATCCAGCAACTGGTTTTCGGTTTCCTGCTGAATAATCTCTTCCCAGATAACCCGTTCCTCGGCCGGCCGGAGCAGCCGGTCTGCCGCAGGTGCCGCCGCACCTTCGGAGAACAACCAGGTTTCCCAAAGGTCCTGTAGCCAGGCGGTGAACGGCAGGATCTCTGCCGAGGGCCAGGAAGAAAGGCCCGCCGCCTCCTGTTCCCGATCGAATTCCTGGCGGAGTTCGCGGGATAGCCGGGTTGTCGCGCTGATGATGGTCATGGTGGGGGATTCTGGTTTAATGCAACTGGCAGTCGTTTGGAATCTGTTCGATATGATTGGGTGTTTACAAATACAAAAGGCTCCCGGTACATCAGGCGAGTGTATCGCTCGCAAATTGAGCGTACTCTCCCCCAGGAGCCTTGTCCATACAGAATGTAATCTCAACAGTAGAGGCGACGAGCGTTAAATCCCGTATCTTAATTGGTTAATTTTTCAGACCGCCCTGACCGCCAGCTTGCGGCGATCCCGTTCTCCGTATCTTGCGTTGGGAGCCTCGAGGATCTGTCGCTGCCGTTCCGTCAGGTCGCCATACCAGTCCGCATCGTAGTAATGGGCGTACCAGGACACCGAATTGGGCGAATACTTGTAGAAGAGGGTTCGGCGTTCATCACCGTGCCAGGGCATCGTACCGTGGGTCAGCGCCTCGGTGAAGATAATTGCGGTCCCCGCCTTTCCTGTTACGGCCCGGACGAAGGGCTGATCGGTCTTCAGGTTGCGCCACTCATCGGGAAACCTGAAGTTGCTCTTGTGGCTGCCGGGCACGCAGCCGAAGCCGCCGTCACCGGGATTCACGTCCTTCAGGTTGTAGGCGACCACGGTCAGGCCGCACCGTATCTCCTGGTTGACGCAGGTATAGGAATAGAGGGGGTCGAAGGGGATAGCGCCGCCGTGCAGCGTCGTGCCGATGGGGCCGTCGTCCCGGCGGATGATATCGGCGTAATCGTGGTCCAGCCGGAACTTCGGATTGACCAGTTGCTCCAGGTACGGCAAGATGAGCGGATTGTCGATCAATTCCCGGTATGCGGGTCCCCAGTCGAGCAGCGTGAAGGAGAACCGGTGGGTGGTCGCGCCGGGGTCCATCTCCTGATCGATTTGCTCATCGAGGAGGCGGTTCAATTCGGCAAGTTGTCCGGCGGCCAGCGCGTCCGGGACGGTGATATAGCCCTGCAGGTCGAAAAGGTAGCGTTCCTGGGGTGTCATACGTCGCCCTTTCTCAGGCTAAGGTCTCAATCGTCGTCCACGGCGTAGTCGTCGCCATAGTACTTGCTCGTGGTCCGGGTATGGAACTGGACCGCGGAGATGGGTTCGTACTTCGGTTCACCCGTGTTGGGCAGCACCTCGAGCATTTCCTCCTCCCAGACGTAGACGGCCATGGGAATGCTGACGCGGGCGGTATCGAAGAGATTTGCGTCGAGCGGTTTGCTGACCCGGTGGGTGGTAGAGGGAAGGCGGTCGTTGGTGATCCGCTGCATGTAGTCGCCCGTGTTGATGATGATGCTGCCCTCCGGGGGATTGAGCCGGATCCACTTCATGTTCTCCCGGTTCAGCACCTGCAACCCGTCTACCCCGTGGGAGGGGAGGATGGTGAACAGGTCGACGTCTTCATGCCCCAGCATGCGTCCCGCGCCGGACGCGTCGTCTTCCTCGGTAATGGGCGGGTAGTAGTTGAGCCGGAAACCGAAGTTCGTCCGGGTGAGTTTATCGTCGTAAAGCGTCGTGTCGCAGCCGAGATAGGTCAGGATGCTCTGCATGAGGGGCAGGATCAGTTTTTCGTGACTCTTTATGATCTCCCTGAAGAAGGGTTCGTACCCGGCGGCCGGCCAGAAATCCGTTTCCCGATAATCCGGATTCTCGCCCAGGTTGAAGGCTCTGCGGCAAAAGACCCAGCCCTCGACGAGATCAGGATGCATGCGGCTGGTCTGCTTTATGGGGAAATACCCCTGGTTGACCGAACCGAAGCGCTCGGCCTCGTATTTCATCTTGTCGGTTAAGGGTGTGGACGTGAAGAACTCGGCTACATTTCGAGCAGCCTCGACGTACAGGTCGCCCTGTATGCCATGTCCCTCGAGGATAACGAAGCCGATGCCTTCCATGGCCTCGCCGATCTCGCGGGCGAACCGCGCCTTTCCCTCTGGGCCGCCGTGGAGGAACTGGCCCATATCGCAGGTCCGGATCTGTGTTTCCTCGTCGAACGCTTCCCCCTCCGCCCCTTCGGCCAGGTTGTAGGTCTGTTCCTTCTTCACCTGGTCGAATTGCGTGTATTCCTGGTTGACCGCCTTGATGCCGTGTTCCTGTTTGGTGCTCATATCCTACCCCCGGTACGGGTGGCGGCTGTTCCGTCCTGCCGCGACAGTCTGCAAGTCTCTGAATCGTGCGTTCCTATTCCTGTATACCTCCAATATCTCATATCCCCAGCCGCTCTGGCAAGGGTAAAATGGACCGACCGACTGAGGAGATGTTCCGCTGCGGGACGCCGTGTCGCCGGCCCTTTGCGCGGTCCGAAAATGGTTGACACCACGGCCCTGCGCCGGGTACATATGGGTCATGGCTAACGCACGCTTCAACCCGCCTCTGCCCTACAACGAACCGGTCCTGGATTACGCGCCTGGATCGGATGAAAGAGCGGCCGTCAAGGCGAAGCTTCACCAGATGAAATCCACGCCCGTCGATATCCCATTGATCATCGGCGGCCGGGAAGTGAGGACGGGACGCACAGCACCGCTCCGCGCGCCCCACGACCACGCCCTCGACCTGGGCGTGTACCACAAGGCGGGCGAGGCCGAAGTACGCATGGCAATCGACGCCGCCCTCGAGGCCGCCAAGGCGTGGGCGGACATGCCCTGGGAACACCGCGCGTCGGTGATCATGAAGGCGGCCGACCTTCTCGCCGGTCCCTGGCGCCAGACGATCAACGCCGCGACGATGCTGGGCCAGTCCAAGACTGTATTCCAGGCCGAGATCGATTCGGCCTGCGAACTGATCGATTTCTGGCGGTTCAACGTCTCCTACCTGGCGCGTCTCATGAGCGATCAGCCCGCGTCCTCCCCGGGCGTGTGGAACCGCGTGGAGTACCGGGCCCTGGAAGGATTCGTCTTCGCCGTCACCCCCTTCAATTTCACCGCCATCAGCGGTAACCTGCCGACGGCGCCGGCCCTCACTGGCTGTTCGGTCCTTTGGAAACCGGCATCCACGGCCGTCTACTCGGCCTGGTACGTCATGCGGCTGTTGCAGGAAGCCGGACTGCCTTCCGGCGTGATCAACTTCATTCCCGGCTCCCGCGGCGAGGTGGGTGATCCGGTACTGCGCAGTCCCGACCTGGCCGGCATCCACTTCACCGGTTCGACAGATACGTTTCAGCAAATGTACCGTACCATAGCCGGAAACCTGGCGCGCATGAAGCACTACCCCCGTATCGTGGGCGAGACGGGCGGCAAGGATTTCATCTTCGTCCACGCCTCGGCGGACGTAGAAGCCCTCGCCGCGGCGGCGATTCGCGGTGCCTTCGAATACCAGGGGCAGAAGTGTTCCGCGGCCTCCCGGATGTACGTGCCCCGTTCCCTGTGGCCGGCCTTCAGGGACCGGTTCACCGCGGAAGTCGCGAAGATCAGGGTGGGCGATCCGGAGGACTTCACAAACTTCATGGCGGCCGTGATCGACGAGGCGTCCTTCGACCGGATCGCCGAATACATCGAATACGCCCGGTCGGCGGACGATGCCGAGATCATAACGGGGGGCGGTTGCGACCGGGAGCGGGGCTGGTACGTCGAGCCCACGACCATCGTGACGTCGAACCCGCGGTTCAGGACCATGGAAGAAGAGATCTTCGGACCCGTCCTTACCATATACGTGTACGACGACGAGCGGCTGGACGAGACCCTCGCGCTGTGTGACGACACGTCGCCCTACGCCCTGACCGGCGCCGTGTTCGCCCGGGACCGCGACGCCATCGTCCGCATATCGGACTTCCTGCGCTATGCGGCCGGCAATTTCTATATCAACGACAAGCCCACCGGCGCCGTCGTGGGACAGCAGCCCTTTGGCGGGGCGCGGGCGTCCGGGACGAACGACAAGGCGGGCAGCCCCATGAACCTGCTGCGGTGGATGAGCGCCCGGACGATCAAGGAAACCATGGTTCCGTCGGCGGATTGGCGTTATCCTTTCATGGACGAGGCTTGATCCGGCATACTTCATGGACGAGGCTTAATCCAGCATGTTCAGGTAGTAAGAGTTATCAGCAGTACAAAGAATCTGAATCAAGAGTAATCCGAAGTACGCGTGGGAGTTTGAAAAGTTCACGGATGTTAAACCGGAGGAAGCAATGAGCGAGGGAAGACCCCTGAAGGTGCACGTAACCGGAGCGCACGGATTGATCGGCAATCTGACCTATCGCCATCTGAGTGCGAAGGATGAATTCGATGTCTATGGCAGCGGCCGGCGTAAAGCCTCATCGGACCGTATTGATGACGAGGCGCTCATGCGGATTCCCGATGATCGCTTCTTTCTCGCGGATCTGACCGATAGGGATGCCGTGTCCAGGGCCCTGACCGGCATGGACGCGGTGGTCCATCTCGGCGCAGTACCCGACCCCGGCGCGCCTTTCGAAGCGATACAGAATAGCAATATCGTGGGGACCTACAACGTGCTTGAGGTCTGCCGCGAGTCGGGCATCAAGAGGATGATCTACGCGAGTTCCGTCATGGCGAGTTGGGGCTACGGCCAGTTCGACGAACCTTACGTGTCCCTGAAGGACGGCCGCCTCGAGGGGTTGCCCGACCCCATGCCGATCGTTAAGGTCACCGACCCGCCGAGGCCCACGGAACCCTATTCGGCCAGCAAGATATGGGGCGAGGGGATATGCCGCACCTACCACGACGCCCACGACCTGTCCGTCGTCTGCCTGCGCATCGGCTGGGTCAACAAGGAGAACGAGGCCACCGAGCCCTTTCTGAGATCGGTCTGGTGCAGCCAGGCGGATATCACGCAGATCATCGAACTGGCATTGAAAGCCACGGCAAACCCGGTGTACGAGGTGTGTTACGCCGTGACCGACGGACCGCACCGTTGGGTGGACATCGAACACTCCCGGGATCGATTGGGCTACGTTTCCGGGAGTTGAAAGCGTTATATGTGTAAGCGGCATGACGCAGACGGTATGTTGCAGGCGGTATGTCGCAGGCTGTAGAAGTAAAGCTGAGCAACCAGTTCGCTTAAAGACCGATTTACACGAAACTGTCAAACACAGGAAAGGAGCGTGGAAACATGCCGAAACTTACCGTGAACGGAGTGGAGAACGAGGTCGATTCGGGGCAGCGCCTCGTGCTGGCGATCGAGGGAACCGGGGTGAACATCGGCCACCGCTGCGGCGGTAACGCCAAGTGCACGACCTGCCGGGTGACGTTCGCGGCGGGCGAACCGGACACGATGACCGAGGCCGAACGCGACGTGCTGACCGAGAAGGGGCTCCGCGGCGAGGTGCGGCTGTCCTGTCAGATCATCTGCGATCACGATATGTCGGTCGAGCCGGGTTTCCTCCTTGAAAACGAAGAAGAGTGGACGGACACCGGTCCTGCGCCTGAGACGAGCATTACCCCCGACCCAGTTTGGATCGCGAAATCGTAGATCATCCGGTTGAATACTTTTCGTCGTACCCGTCTGTGATGTGATCGGCCTGTCACCCCTTGAGGGCGCCCACCGTAATGCCCTTGGTCAACTGACGCTGAAGCAGGGCGTAGACCGTCATGGTGGGCAGCATCATGAGCACCAGGCCGGCGAAGGCCATGCCCCAGTCGCTGCGATACTGGCTGACGATGGTGATGTTGGCCAGTCCGAGGGGAAGCGTGCGCAGGTTCTCCGCGTTTTCGCCCGACAGGAACATGAAGGCCATGAAGAACTCGTTCCAGGTACCCAGGAAGGCGAAGATGCCGACGGTGACCAGGGCGGGTTTGGCCAGCGGCAGCATGATGTGCCAGAAGGCCCGCAGTTCGCCGGCGCCGTCCATCAGCGCCGATTCGTGAAGTCCCGACGGCAGCGATTTGAAGAAACCCGCCAGGATGAAGATGGCGAAGGGCATCCCGAAGGCGATGTACACGAGCAGCAGCCCCACCCGGGAGTTGAGCAGCATCAGGTCCTTCATCTGGAAGAAGAGTGGCACGATGGCCAGCTGCAGCGGCACCATCAGCCCGGCCAGGAAGAAGAAGAAGAGGGGCCGCGCGCCGGCGAAACGGAACCGCGAGAGGGCGTAGGCCGCCATGGCCGCGAAGAGCAGCGAAAAGATCACCGTCAGCACCGTCAGCACCGCGCTGTTCAAGAAGTAGTCCCCGAATTGCCCGACCGTCCACGCCCGTGAAAAATTGATCCACTGCAGGTTCGCCCAGTCCGGCAACGTGAAGGGCGCCAGGAAGATCTCCCTGTCCGTCTTGAGCGAAGTATACAACAGCCAGGCCATGGGATAGGCCACGATGACCAGATAGGCGAGCAGCACGGGATATATGAAGAAGTTCCGAACGGCCGTCTGTTTCCTGTCTTCAGTCCGATTCATCAGAATTCCACCGTTTCCCTTCTCATGGCCCTTAGCGTGGCAGCGGTGCCGAAGAAGACCATGATGAACAGCAGCACCGCGATGGCCGTGGCTTCGCCGATCTTGAACTCGGTGAACATGTCCTGCACCATGAGCGTGCCGATGACGTGCACCTGCGTGGTCGGCGATTGGTTGGTCATGAGCCATATGGTCTCGAAAGCCTTCATCCCGCCGATGACCATGAACACAATGGAGATGGACAGCACCTCCCAGATCAGCGGCAGGGTGATGGTCCAGAACTGTCTCCACGAAGTGGCCCCGTCGATATCCGCCGCTTCGTAGAGGCTCTGGGGAATGCTTTCCATGGCGGCCAGGAAGAGGATCATGTTGAAGCCGCAGGCGCCCCAGATGGACATGGGGATCAGCGCCCAGTACAGGTTCGACTGAGACAGCCAGGCGAATCCTTCCATGGCTTCCAGCCAACTCCCCGCACTGGCCATTCCGACCGCCGTAAGTATCTGGCCCAGTCCCACCAGCGCGGTGTTGATCGGACCGCCCTGGGGGTTGTAGAGGTGCATCCAGAGCAAAGTCGCCGCCACGGCCCCGAGGATGTTGGGGAAGAAGAAGGCGATGCGGAAGAACCTCGAGCCCCAAATCTCGCGGCTGATGCATACGGCCAGGAAAAGGGAGAGGGGGATGACGAACAGGGGGATGACGAACATGATGAACAGGTTGTTGCTCAACGCGATCCAGAATCCGTCGCTTTCAAAAAGCAGCCGGCCGAAGTTCAGCAGACCCGTGAACCGCATTTCGGTTAGTCCGTCCCATTCGTTCAGACTCCAGAAAAAGGACTTCGCGCTCGGGATGATCACGAACACCGTGTACAGCAGCAGAGCCGGGGCTAGGAGGATGATCCGGTCGGTCCGGCACAGGAAGGGAAGACCGGTTCCGTGGGAGGCGCCCGCGCGGCGCCGGTCCCGGTAGCGCTTGTAGGTGGTGGCCGACCAGTAGATCACGGCCAGGGCCATGAGACCGATTAGCAGGACGGGCTTCCAGACATGCCGGATGTTGATCTCGTCCGGAGACAGGGTCTGGCGCCGCACCACGGCCGCGTTGGCTTCCAGTTCCCTGGCGGCCTCCTCCGGTGTAGCCTGGTCGGTGATGACTCGGAACCGGGCGTCGGTCCAGTACTGTGTCATGGCCGGGTAACCTTCCCCGGGCGGTGTGCCGTAGGTAACGGCCGCGTTCCTGAGTATGGCTGCCAGGTCCGCCATGTCTTCGGACAGGTTTTCTTCGGACACGCCAGCCACGGACACGGGAATATCGCGCATCCGGCTGAACAGGCCCGCCATGCGCCGGGAGGTCATGAATCGGAGGAATTCGACGCCTTCCCGGGGGTGGTCGCTTTTCTTCATGACAAAGTAATAGCCCGACCCGCCGTAGACGGCCGAGGGATCCGCCTTTCCGGTAGGTGCGATCGGGATGTTGAAAGATCCCAGGCGGAAATCGTCCGGTATCTTGCCCAGCATCTCGCTCTTGAGCCAGGAACCGCAGAAGATCATGGCCGTATGTCCCAGAAAGAACTCGAGCTGGGACTCCGTATGGCTCATTCCCATCGCGCCCGGTTGGAAGTAATTCAGCGCGATCCGCTGCGCAATGGACAGGGATTCGACGAATTCAGGATTGTCGAAGCTGCCAGGCAGCAGGTTCTTCTGGTCGGCGTACCGTTGGGGGCCGGCGAGGTGGTAGTACGCGTGGTCGATCACGGCCTGCACGTACCCCGGGTACCGGCCCTGGAAGGCCAGCGGCCACATGCCCGCGGCCTTGATCTGTTCACACAGCGCGAAGAACTCCTCCCAGGTGGTCGCCGGTTTCCAGCCCTGTTCCTCGAACAGGTTCTTGTTGTACCACACGGCGAAGGCCGAGGCCATCAGGGGGATGCCGTAGGTCTTGCCTTCGTGGACGTACTGGGTCAGGCTCCCGGGGAGGAAAGATTCGCGCCACGTGCCGTCGCCCTCCCAACTGGGCTGGTCGAGGAACTCATCCAGGGGAAGCAGGTCGCCGTTACGGATGAGCGCCCAGTAGTTCAGTCGGGCGTTGGTGACCTCGGGGAACGACCGTTCCAGGATGCGCACCCGCACCTTGTCGTGTATGCGGGGATCTCCGTACAGGTCGATCTGTATGTCCGGGTACTCGCGTTCGTAGGTCCGGGCGGCTTCGAAGAAGAATTCGAGCCCCTGGCCGCCCTCGAAAATCGGCATTTCGACGCGGACGGGTCGCTGGTCCTGCGCTCCAACGACGGCCGGTTCAGTCTGCGCTCCGGCGACGACCGAATCAGTCTGCGCTCCGGCAAAGGCCGGGTATGACACGATGATGACGAGCAGGAGGATGATTCGGAAAGGGATCATGACAGAATGATTCGGTGGACTCGGGTTCCGGGGACTGGACGGACCGGTATGACTGGACGGCCGAAACGGCCCGGGTAGTCCAGACGGACCAGCCGGCCGTAATGGCCCAGGCTGCCCAGGCCGCCCAGACGGACCGGTATGATCATTGTAGGATCAATGTAGGATGCGCTGTATATCCTGTCAACGCCGCCCCGGTTTTCGCATAAGCGGTTGACAGGAGTGCGACAGCTTCTCTACATTCACCAATCGACTTGCCATTTCGTATTGCACTGAATTCTTTAGGAAAGATACGCCCTGCAACGACTGGAGCAGACCCATGCGAGAAATTAACTTCGGCGCAGGACGGCCCGACCCGATGTCCTTTCCCTCGGACGCGCTGGCTGAGGCCGCCGCGAAGGTCATCTCAAGACATGGTGCGGAACTCGTGAATTACCCGGATGGCCGGGGTTACGAACCCCTGAGAGCCATCGCGTCGCAACGGTTCGAGCGCACCGCGGGACGGGCGGTGCCCCTGGAGGAGATCGTGCTGACGTCCGGATCCATGCAGGCGCTCCAACTCATTACGGACGCCTTCGCGTCCGCCGGGGACACGATCGTCACGGAGACCTTCTCCTACGGCGGTTCGCTGAGCGTGTTCCGAAGCCGGCAGATGCGCATCGCGCCGGCGCCAATCGACGACCAGGGCCTAGTGACGGATGAATTGGAGGTCGTGCTGAAACGGCTCGTCGACGCGGGTACACCACCGAGGTTCATCTATACCATCCCGACACATCACAACCCCACGGGCTCCATACTGCCGCTGGAACGGCGGAGACGCCTGCTCGAACTGGCCCGGGAGTACGACACGCTGGTCGTGGACGACCACTGCTACGGGGATATCGTGTTCCAGTCCCATCCGGTGCCGCCGAACCTGTACCAGTTGGATGAAGACAACCGGGTCGTCTACGTCGGCTCTTTTTCCAAGATCCTGGGACCGGGGGTCAGGCAGGGCTACTTCATGGCGCCCGAGTCGCTGCAGCAGCGCATCATGGCGAACAAGATGGACGGCGGAACGAACGCCCTGGCGAGCATGATCGTGGCCGAATTCATGGGCGAACATCTCTGGGACCACATCCGCAATGTGAATAGTGTCATGAAGGCCCGCAAAGACGCGGTCGTCGAATCACTG
Source organism: bacterium (assembly GCA_965225915.1). Taxonomy (GTDB): domain Bacteria; phylum JAAXHH01; class JAAXHH01; order JAAXHH01; family JAAXHH01; genus JAAXHH01. The sequence continues at coordinate 1,402,564 of OZ245326.1, read as the reverse complement.
GCGGCCCACTTCGGCGACCTGGGCGAGGAGGTATGGTGGACGGATCCTCCCGGCGGCATGTTCGTATGGGTGCGGATTCCCAGGGCGACAGATACGCGCAAAGCGCTGCAACTGGCGGCCGGCCGCGGGGTCTACTATTCTCCCGGCCAGTCGTTCAGTGCAGCGAGCGAGGACATTCCCTACCTTCGCATCGCGTACGGGTTCCCAACAATTGAAGATATACGCGTAGGCGTGCCCATCCTCGCGGAGTGTATCAAGGAAGCACGGCGCGGGGACAAGGAACTGGCGGCGTAGCTAGATCGTCTTCCGCACGCCGTTCTCGTACCGGACCACGAAATCCCCCTCGGGCACCGGCACGGCCCGCATGGCCATCTCCCCGTCGGTCACCATGGGTTCGGTCTTGAGCAACAGTTCGTCCAGCGACTCCTCCGGAGACTTGTCGGTCGTATCCAACGTAACGAGGTGGCCGTTACGCGTCAGGAGCGACCGGTCGACTTCGTCCTCGAAGCGTTTCTTGAGATCCGGGATATCCTTCTCATCGATGACCTGGTACTCGTGCGGGTCGGTGCGCATGCGCTCGCGTATCGCGTCGTCGTCGGCCGTGAGATGGATCAGCACGACGTCGGGGAGCCGGGCTTCCAGGACCAGTACCTCGTAGTGGCGCTGGTTGTGATAGATGTAGTTGGGATAGTAAGGATTCCCCGCCACGTTGCCATACACGTCGCAGTAGACGGCTTCCTCGATGTGCCAGCCGGCGATCAGCGTGTGTGGGTAGTTCTTGATCACCTCCACGTGGTAGTGCAGCTGCATCCGCTGCATGCGTTCCTTCACGTCGTTGGGGTAGTGGACGTACTGGGCACGGGACACTGCGCTCAGGGATGAATCCGGGATGGTGAAATGATCATCGAGATGCGTCCGGCGGCTTCGCTTCTGATAGTAGCCATCCAGAAGATCAATGAGGGTAGACTTGCCGACATACTCGATGCCGACGAAAATGGACCGCATGTTTCGCTCCTCTCCACGTTGAATACTGCGTAGTAATGCTCCAGTCAGCTTAGGTTCAAAAATCGCGTGAACTTCCACGTGTATTCGATCATTCACGCGAGTTCGATCATCAGTCTGCCCGCCCGCGTTTGCTCCAGCTCATTTCTTCAACATCTCGACCCAGGCGTTGACGACCGCCTCGACCATGGCTTCTCCATGGGCAGAATTGGCGGTCCAGCTGTTGCGGTCCTCCTCCTGTTGGCAGTACCACGGCGCGTTTTCGTCCAGCTGGCCCTGGTCCACCAGTTCGGGACGCGTGGCCAGGAGAAAGGAAGTCTCGTTGTACCCGGCGTGGTCACCGCCGGCTGGGGGTGATGCCTCCGGCAGGATCATGGGATGGACCTGCACCCGTCCGAATTTGTGGGCCTCCCGGGACAGCCTGGCGTCGGCCCACCATCCGCGGGGATGGCCCTCGTCCAGGACCATTTCGAAGGACAGTTCAGCCGAGGCCTTCTTGAACGCCAGCGCCAGGGGCGCTTCCATGCCCTGGTGCATGATGATTACGTAGATACGCTGAAAGCCCATTTCCAGGAAGTTGCGCAAGATCGACTTCACGTACGACCCGAAGGCGTCGTAATCCGGATCGATGGTACCGTCCGCCGGTCCGCCCAGCGCATATCCCGTGGGCCCGAAATCAAAGGGTGGAGAGATGACCACGTCAAGGCGTTTCGCCACCACGGCGCAGATCTCCTCGACGATGATCGTGTCGTGACCAATGGCCATGTGCGGACCGTGGGTTTCGATGCAACCTGCGGGAACCAGCAGGGGATCGCCCCGTTCCACCGCCTCGCGCAGTTGATGGGGTCGCATGTGCTTCAGGTACATGGCATCCTGTCTGTCATGGGTACGGATCAGACCTCTACCGTGTGAACGTCCTGCGCCACGTCGAGTCCGTGGCGGTCGGCCCATTCCAGGATGGGCCAATCGATGCCGTCAGGCGCCTCGCGGCCCTCGGAATCCACGGTGGCGCCCAACAACTGGCGTCCCAGGTCGTCGGTGGCCTCTAGCAGGCTGGTATCGGGCTGCGGGGTTCCGTTGCAGAATCGCATGTAGTGGTCCGGCTTGATCCACCGGTAGTGATAGCCGTAGATGACCACCTTGGCGACCTGTTCCGTGAAATTCGACGCCGGCGCGTGGTAGGTCCGGTTCTCGAACAGGAAAGCGTCGCCGGCCCGGAGCACCGGCTGTTCGTATTCGTCCGGGTGGATCTGGCCCCGACGGATCGGCAGGGCGGACTTCATGTTATTGCTTCGGCGGACAAACATGGTCGCTCCCGAGTCTGGACCCGGGAAATCCGTCAGGCAATAGCCGATCTTCAGGCCGACGAGGGGGAGCACTACGTGGCCGACGTCCAGTGAAACCCCCACGTCCCGGTGCCAGTTGACGTCTTTCACCTCCTCCGGCGCCTGTGGATGTTTGTAGATCAGCGCGGTATTCGTGATGTGGATGTTGAAGCCGAGCAGGGCTACGATCAGCGGGACCGTGCGGTCGTTTGTCGCCAGTTCCAGGAAGGGCCGTTCCTGCAGGAGCCCGGGGCGCCGGTGGGCGTAGTAGTCGGGGTGTTCAAACCCTTCCATGAGCCGGTTGCCGGTTGCCGTCAGCGCTTCAATTTCAGACTGGTCCAGGGCGCCGGGAACAGTCAGGTAGCCGTCTTCTTCAAAGGACCGGCGCTGTGACTCGGTCAGGGGCGTGGGATGCATGGGGCGGGTCCTGGTGTGCTCTCATGAGCCTGATTGTAGATCAAGTCGATCTATTGTACAATTGTACAATATACCTCGATACATCGCTCGACATCGAGCAATACTGATATTTTGTTGGATACCCATCATTATAAACCAGCGGAAACGAGGCGCAAGCCGGAAATGGTCTTCACAGCGGAAGCCGCCAGATCAACTGGATCTCGTCGGGAAATTCGGCGTAGGCGTTGGATACGATGGCGCTCAGCCGGCATCCCTGGCGGGCATAGAAACGGCAGGCCGGGACGTTGATATTCTGGGTCTCGATCTTCAACTCGGCGCATTCGTGCAGCTTTGCCCAGTCCACGGCGGCTTCGAAGAGCTTACTTCCCACACCGTTTCCCCTGTGGTCCGGGTGGACCCGCAAGTCCCACAGCACCGCCAGGTCATCGCGTCCCTCCAGCATGTTGACTTTCGCCGTTTGCCGGGCCAGCACCGCTCCGCCCACCCGTAGAGGGCCTTCGTAGGCCGCGATCAATCCCCACGACGACGTGTCCCAACGCCGGAGCCACCGGGCGGGTCCTTCTTCCGACGTCGTGTCGTAGTCCTTGACGTAGGGCGGATCCACCGGTTCTTCCACCAGCCCGATGCCGCCCAGGCCGCGGTCCACCGGATCGAGCCGGTATCGCGATGTCACCTCGAACGCGATGGGCACCTCACCGTATTCAGCCATCATGGAAAGGGGTTCTTCCGCGATCTCCACCGACCGGCCCCCTAGAGTTTCGCCACGACAAGCGTTACGTCGTCCTGAAGCGGCACGCCCTGGCAGAACGCCTCCACGCTGGCGATGATCGATTGCTTTAGATCGGGCGGCGACAGGTGTCCGTTGGATTCCACGAGGATCCGCAACCGCTCCTCCCCGAAGAAGTCCCCCACGGCATTTTCAGCTTCGACGATCCCGTCCGAGTAGAGGACCAACAGGTCGCCGGGGACCCAGGCGCGGTCCACGGCCGAATAGGTCAGGTTGGCGTCGACGCCGAGCAGCGGCCCTGTCGATTCCAGTGCTTCCGCTTTCCCGGTCTCTGCCTGGTAGTGGTACGGGAAGTGATGACCGGCATTGGCGTAGGAAAAACGGCGATTCGACGGATCGATGAGGAAATAGCACGCTGTCATGAAAAGCCAGTCCGGTCCGGTGGTCTGCACGATCCGGTTAAGGGCGTCCATGACCGATGAGACGCCGGGATCGACCCGGGTCTGCGTGGAGCGGCAACTGCGCGCCATGGCCATGATCATGCTCGCATTGAACCCGTGCCCGGTCACGTCGCCGATCAGCAGTCCGACCCGGTCATCGGGCAGTGCGAAGTAGTCGTAATAGTCGCCTCCCACTTTTTCCGCAGGCTGACAGTAACCGGTAAAGTGCAGGCCGGCCTGGTGGAAGTCGCCCTGGGGCAGCATGGACCGCTGGATCTCGTAGGCACGCTGAATATCCTGCTTGAGGCGTTCGTCCGCCTTGATCTGTTCCTGGGCCGCCTCGAGCTGTTTCAGACCGCGCGTTTCCACTGCCCGGTTGATGGTCGTAATCAACAGGCCGGTGGTGTCGTCGGCGATCCGGCCCGATTTCTCCACGTAGCTGAAGGCGCCCGCCTCCATGCACTTGACGATGTTTGGCTGGGTGCCATAGGCCGTCAAAACGATGCATTCGGGCGGCGCGTCGCAGGCCCTGATGCGCTGGATCGCGTCCAGGCCGCCTTCCCGGTCCGTCTCGATCCACATGTCGATGACCGCCGCTTCCACGGCGCCCCGGGCGTTGACGATCTTCTCCACGCTCTCCTCCACCCCGGCGGCGCAGATCACGTTGAAGGAAGGCGCCAGGTCTAGGGAGACCGCGTCCAGCATGGCGGGGTCATCGTCGAGAACGAGTACGAGGGGTTTCGTCATTGTGCCTGGGGTTCAGCCCGCCAGGGGCAAGGCAAAGGTTAAGGTGGCGCCGTTCGGACCGGTATCTTCGAGCCAGACTTCGCCCTGGTGTTCCGTGGCGATGGTCCGTATGGCGTACAGCCCGAGTCCGGAACCGCCGGTGGTGGACACGCCGGGTTCGAACAGTTCCTTGAGCACGGATTCGGGGATTCCGGGTCCCGTGTCGCGGACATCGATCAATACGTACTCCCCGTTTTTCCGGTGCATCAGCCGGGGGTACTGCAAAGCGCTTCCGATCCGCGTGGACACGTGGATGCGTCCATTGTACTCCATGACCTTCCAGGCGTTGCCGGTCAGTTCGGTGATGACCTGGTCGATCTCTTCCACGTTAACCTCCACGAAAGGAGGCGGTTCGACGAAATCGAACTCCGCCTGGCAGGACTCACTGAAAAGGCTGTCCATGACGGTACGCCGCACGATTTCGTTGATATCCACCCGCCGTTTCGGCGTAAGGGTCAGCTTGGTCAGCCGTTGCATGTCCTCGGCAATGGCGGCGATACGATCGACCTGTCCCCGGATCTTGTCCACGAGTTGTCCCGCCTGGCCGTTGCCCGATGCTTCGCCGTCAACCGCCTGGTTGAGATGCCTGAGGAAAATCTGCGTGGCCATGGCCGGCGTCTTCAAAGCATGCAGCGTCCGCTGGGCCAGTTCGCTTCGAGCCTCGGCGCGGGTGCGGTCCCGCAGGAGTTCCACGGTTTGCGAATTGGCGATGACCTGCGCGGTCAGGGCGCCCACGACGTTCATGAATTCCAGGTGGTCCCGGGTGATTTCACGGCGGGTATGCATGTTGTCCGCTCCGATCATGCCATAGAGCCGACCGGCGATAACCAGGGGCACGTCCAGCCAGGGTAGGTCGTCGGCCTTGCCAAGGCTGGATGCAGCGGGATCCGGACCCCAGAAGGCCGGGTCGGCGGGATCGAACCAGCAGGCGGCGGGACGGGTTCGTGACTGCCTGGCCACGTGGTTGACGTAGGGGTTCTCCCTGATGGACATGGAATAACCGATGAAGGCTTCCGGATCTTCCATGCCCACGGAGTCGATGCCCACGAGATGCTCCTGGGTCTCATCCACTTCGTATATGCGTACTCGGTCGAACCCGGCGGACTGCACGCCGTGAAGGATGAGCCGAAGGTTCTTCTCCCGCGACATCTCGGTCTGCATCTGGGTCAGGATTTCCTGGATGCATTCCAGCACCTTGCCCCGGTGCCGCTCGGTTTCTGATAATGCGATATTGGCGGCCGCCAACCGGGCGAAGGGCTCCATTTCCTCCAGGTGCTGCGCGCCGGGCGTAACCTTGCCGGACTGGCTCCACAGCGTACATACGCCCACGACCTTTTCGCTGTAGATCAGGGGGAGGGCGAGTATGGGCGCATTGAAATTGAACCTTTGAAGGGCGCTTCGGCTGATATTCGGGTCGGTCTGCGGGTCGACGCACAGGTATCCCTTGCGTTCGCGGTAGACCTTGCTCGCCAGGGTGTTGTCGTCGAATCCGTAGCTTAGCACGGAAGGGTCTTCGTCGAATCCCTCGCAACCGATGTACGACCGGCACTGAAGCATCTGTTCAGTGTTGTCGACCGTGTAGATGACGCAGTCGGTAAAACCGTAGATCGACCGTATGCTGACGAGGATCCGGTTGAGTAGTTCGTCCCTGGGAGGAGAATGTTCGACCAGGCGCTCCACGATGCCGCGGAACTGGACCTCCCGTCCGACGACCTGGTAGGCGATCGCCGCGTGGTGGCCGAGCCACTGAAGCATCTCCAAGTCATGGTCGTCAAAGGCGTCGGACTGGAAGGACTCCACGCTCAGCACGCCGATATCGCGGTCTTCGAACCGCAGCTTGACCGAGGTCTGGCTCCGGGTCCGGCCGTCGATCTCATGGTAGTAGGGATTCACGGACACGTCGGATACTCGGATCTCGGTTAACGAGGGATCGTTCCAAAGCCGGCGCACGATACTGGGTCCCGGGACAGGGCGTCCCAGGGTAAGGGTCGCCTCCCCGAGCTGGGCGCCGACGACCAGGTCGCCCAGCGCTTCGTTCCAAAGCATGAGGTCACAGCGGTCGGCGCGGACCAACGCCCGGCTGCATCTGAGTATCTCGTCGAGCATCGACCCGCGGTCCCGCAGGGTGTGGATCGCGTGCACCAGGTTCCGGTTTATGGAAACCGTCCTCAGGTGCTCCAGTACGATGGAGATCTTGTTGGCCAGGATCCGGGCGACGTATTCGTCTGCCTCGTCGAATCCGTCTGTAGACGGCGAACCGTCCGTACGCCGCTTGTTCTCCGCCTTGACAAGTCCCAGGATCACGTTCTTACGGTCTGTGATCGGGATGGCGAGGAGAGACCGCAGTTTCTTGTCGGCCAGGTAATCGCGGTCATCACCGGTGTAATAGGGGCTTTGCGTGATCTGGGTACCGTGGAGACGGACCACGTCCCCCTGCTCGGCGATGTGGCCGGTCATCCCGCCCTTCGGCTCACTAAGGATCCGCAGACGGACGGGCGGGGGATCGTCGTGGCCGGTCAGGTCGGAGCACTGCGCCGTAAGTTCCAGTTCGTGGGGCGCGTCCTCCGGGACGAGGAAGATCCCGCAGTATTCAGCATTGAGCAGATCGTGGACGCAACGGGTCACCGTGCGCAGTGTGGCATGATGATCCCGGTGGAATACGCTGCGCAACATTTCGTCGCTGGCCTGGGACAGCGCGAGCAATTGGTCAACCGGTACACTTGGTACGTTCATACTCCGCTATGTCATCCTCGTATTGCAGGGTCCAGCCGATTTCGTCCAGACCCTTCAGGATAAAGGTCTTGCGAAAGGGATCGACCTCGAACCGGTCAGAGGCGCCGTCCGGTTCGGCAACGATCTGTCTTTCGAGGTCTACCGAAACGGAATAGGGGTTCTGTTCCGCGGCGCTCGCGAGCATACGGTGCACGGTATCGGCGGGCAACACGACGGGAAGCAGCCCGTTCTTGAAGCAGTTGTTGTAGAAGATGTCCGCGAAGGACGGGGCGATGATCACGCGAAACCCATAGTCCTGCAGGGCCCACGGGGCGTGTTCGCGGGAACTGCCGCAGCCGAAGTTATCCCCTGTAACGAGGATCGTGGCGTCCTGGTATCTGTCCTCGTTGAGCACGAAATCGGGATTGGGCGAACCTTCGTTCGTGAAACGCCAGTCGTAGAAAAGGAACTGTCCGAACCCGGTGCGCTCGATCCGCTTCAGGAACTGCTTGGGGATGATCTGGTCCGTATCCACGTTGATCTGGTCCAGTGGGATGACCAGGCCGGTGTGCCGGGTAAAGGGTTCCGCCATGCTGTACTCCGTTTCCAGTATGACTACCAGTTTCTCACGTCGACGAAATGACCGGCGACGGCTGCCGCCGCGGCCATGGCCGGGCTGACCAGGTGCGTCCTTCCGTTCCGGCCCTGCCGGCCTTCAAAATTGCGATTGGAGGTGCTTGCGCACCGTTCACCCGGCTGCAGGATGTCCGGATTCATCCCCAGGCACATGCTGCAACCGGCTTCACGCCACTCGAATCCGGCCTCCTTGAAGATCCGGTCCAGTCCCTCGGCTTCCGCCTGCTGTTTGACCGAGTGGGATCCGGGCACCACCAGGGCGGTGACCCGGGGCGAGACCCTGCGGCCCTTGATGACGTCCGCGGCCGCGCGCAGGTCGCTGAGCCGGGAATTGGTACAACTGCCGATGAAAACCCGGTCGATCGCGATATCCGTGATCGACGTGTTGGGTTCCAGCGCCATGTAGGTCAGGGCCTTTTCCGCGGCGCGCCGTTCGTTTTCGCCGGTCATATCGCCGGGATCGGGCACGACGCCGGTCACGTCCGTAACCATGCCGGGATTGGTACCCCAGGTCACCTGCGGTATGATTTCTTCCGCCTGGATAGTCAGGCACTCGTCGTATTCCGCTTCCTCGTCGGTCGCCAGCTTGCGCCATCGCTCCACGGCCCGGTCGAAATCCGCTCCCGCGGTGACAAATTCCCGCCCCGCCAGGTACTCAAAGGTGGTATCGTCGGGTGCGATGAGACCGGCGCGGGCGCCCAGTTCGATGGACATGTTGCAGATCGTCATCCGCTCGTCCATGGATAGGCTTCGGATGGTGCTTCCCGTGTACTCGATTACCGAGCCCGTACCCCCGGCCGTACCGGTATGGCGGATGATATTCAGGATGATGTCCTTGGCGGTAACCCCCTCGCTCAATACTCCGTCGACGCGGATTTCGTAGGTCCTGGAACGCTGCTGGAGCAGGCACTGCGTGGCCATGACGTGTTCGACCTCGCTGGTGCCGATGCCGAAGGCCAGCGCGCCGAAGGCGCCGTGGGTGGACGTGTGGCTGTCGCCGCAGACCATGGTCCTGCCCGGCTGCGTGATGCCCAGTTCCGGTCCGATCACGTGGACGATGCCGTTGCGGGGAGAGTCGAGATCGTATAGGGGAACCTCGAATTCCTCGCAGTTCCGGACCAGCATATCCATCTGCAGTTTGGCGATCTCGTCGGTCATGGGAAGGGAGCGGTCCGTGGTGGGCACGTTGTGATCCATCGTGGCGTAGGTCAGATCGGGCCGCCGTAGCTTCCGACCCGCGGTCCGCAGTCCCTCGAAAGCCTGCGGAGAGGTCACCTCGTGGATCAGGTGGGCGTCGATGTAGAGGACGGACAGCCCGTCGGGCATCTCCTTGACTACGTGCTGGTCCCAGACCTTCTCGTACATGGTTTTGGCTGGCATGGTGTATTCCCCGGTAATCTCGAACGCGTAAACGGGCGCGGAACGCTTCAGTCAACCAGAGGGAAGCGTTCCGCGCAATGGCCGTTAAAGGCCGTAAAATCATACGCTTACACCCGCATGACCTTTCAGCGGGCCAACTCCTCCAATATAGATCTGAAAGGGGGCTTCGAGCAAGCGAAAAGTCCAGGGTCCCACGGGTCGATGGTCGAGCCGATAGAACACCCTAACCGCGGCCCCCGAGGGGCGCCAATCTCCTTGACAAAAGGGCCTCTATTCTCTATATTGTCAAGAGTCGCAATTTGTTAATTGGAAAACTTAAACGATTGCTTGTGTTGACACTACGTTTGTCACGGCAATTTCAGAGTGTTATGTAAAATGCGTATCGAACAAGTGCGTCCTGACAGCATTGCGGAAGATGTCGGCCTGGTGCCGGGGGACCGGTTGATCAGGATCAACCAGGCTCGGGTCAGGGATTCGCTCGATTACCGGTTCTGGTCCAGCGAGGACGTGCTGGAACTGGACATACTCCAGGCGAACGGACGCAGGGTGCTGATCGACGTCGAGAAGGATCCGGACGAAGACCTGGGGTTGTCCCTGCACGAACCGCCCTACCAGGCCTGTGCGAACAAGTGCGTTTTCTGTTTCATCCACCAGAACCCGAAGGGCATGCGCAAGGCCGTCTACTTTCAAGACGAGGACGTCCGCCTCACGTTTCTGTACGGCAATTACGTAACGCTGGCCTTTGCTTCCGACGCGTACCTTAAACGCATCATGGTGCAGCGGCTGAGCCCGATCTACGTGTCGGTCCACTCCACGGACCCGGAGCTCCGCCGGATGCTGCTGGGTTCGCCGAAAGCGAAGGACATCATGCCCATCCTCCTGCGGCTGGCCGGGGGCGGTATCCTGATCGAGACGCAGATCGTGCTCTGCCCCGGTCTCAACGACGGCGCGGCGCTGAGAAAGACCGTGGATGACCTGGCGAGGCTGTATCCGGCGGTGGAGTCCATATCCATCGTACCGGTTGGTCTCTCCGAACACCGGCAAGGGCTCTACAACCTCGAACCGGTAACCGTGGATTACGCGCGGAGCATGATCGACACGGTCAGCGACTGGCACGCGCGGAGCATGATCGACACGGTCAGCGACTGGCAGGAGGAGCTCCGCGAACGGCTCGGCCACCCGCTGGTTTATTTATCCGATGAATGGTACCTGATGTCTTCCACGCCGCTGCCTCCGCCCTCCTTCTACGAAGATTGTCCCGTCGTGGAGAACGGCGTCGGCATGGTCACGCAGTTCGAAACCGATATGGCCGATCAGACGCGGTCGCTTCCCGCCCGGGCAGCCGAGCCATTCAAGCCGACGCTCGTCACGGCCGTGCTGGCGAAGGACGTGGTGAGGTCGTCGCTCGTGGAACCGCTGAACCGCGTGGAGAACGTCGAAGCGAAACTGGTCGTCGCGCAAAACACCTTCTTTGGACCGGGCATCACCGTATCGGGACTGTTGACCGGCCAGGACATCCTTCGAGCGCTGAAGGACGAGGAAGTGGGCGACCGGGTATATCTTCCGCCGAATGTGCTTAACGATGACGGTCTGCTGCTGGATGACATGACCGGCTTGTGCGGACGTACAGCGGGCTGCCTGCGCTGAGCGAGCGGATCCGCGCACCGGTGGAGCTTTTCCCGGACCACGTGCGGGATCTTCAGGGACTGTAACCTTTGAACGGAAAAACCACCATGTCTTCGATCATTGCCATCATAGGACGCCCCAACGTCGGCAAGTCGGTTTTATTCAACCGAATAGTGGGTCGCCGCGACGCGATCGTGCACAATGCCCCGGGCATCACGCGGGACCGCCACTACGCCGAGGCCGACTGGTTCGGGAAGAAGTTCACCGTGGTGGACACGGGAGGCCTGGTCCCGGAATCCGACGAACCCATGGAGGCGGCCATCGAACAGCAGGCCCGGCTGGCCGTCAGCGAAGCCGACGTGATCCTGCTGGTCATGGACGTCCGCACGGGGATCACCCCTCTGGACTGGAAGGCGGCCGAAGTCGTCCGACGTGCCGGCAAGAAGGTCATCGTCGTCGCCAACAAGGTGGACAGCAGCGCCCAGGAGAACCACGCCTACGAGTTCAGCTCCCTGGGATTGGGCGAACCCATGATGATCTCCGCCCTGAAGGGACGCAATACGGGCGACCTGATGGACTTGCTGGCGGAGCGGATGCCCGAACCCGCGTCAGTCGCCGAGGAAGAAGACGACGCGATCAAGGTGGCGATCGTGGGCAAGCCCAACGTCGGGAAATCGTCCCTGGTCAACGCCATCGTGGGCAAGGACACCGTGATCGTCTCCGATGTGCCGGGTACGACGCGGGACTCGGTCGACACGGAAATCACCCGGCAGGGCGTGCGGTTCAACCTGATCGATACCGCCGGCCTCAGGCGCCGGGCCAAGATCTCAAGCGATATAGAGTTCTACAGTTTTACGCGGACGCTGCGGAGCATCGGACGCTGCGACGTGGCGGTTCTCCTGATAGACGCGGTCGACGGCCTGTCCACGCAGGAGCAGCGGATCGTCTCCCAGGTGGACGAAGCGGGGAAGGGACTGGTCATCGCGTTCAACAAGTGGGACCTGGTGGACAGAACCCAGGAATCGACCGAAGCGTACATCCAGACGGCCAGGGAGTACCTCCGCTTCGCCGATTACGCCCCGGTCTTTTTCGTGTCGGCCGAGACCCACCGCGGCGTGACGCAGATCATGCAAAAAACGCGGCACGTAAACGAAATGCGCTCGCACCGGGTGTCTACCGGCGAGCTGAACCGTATCGTGGAAAGCATCACGAACTATTATCCGCCCCCTTCGACGCCTAACGGGCGGGTGACCCGGATTCTTTACTGCACGCAGGTACAAGTCGCCCCGCCCACCTTCGTGTTTTTCGTAAACCACGCGGACGCCATTCCGGATTCGTACAAGCGTTACCTGTCGAACCGGCTCCGCGAGGCCTTCGTATTCGAGGGCTCTCCCATACGGGTGCTGATCCGCGGGCGGGTGGGGAGAGAAAAGTAGCCGCGTTCCCCCGACCGGGAACTGCCGATAGCCGGACCGGCTAGGGCGGGGACGTCACGGAAGAGCTCGGCCAACACGCGCGAGGAAGAAGCGGTATCCACAGGAGTGGTCGCCTATGAACAGAGAACCGATGGGCAAGCTGTACTACTCCAGCAGCGAGGTCTCGACCATGCTGGATCTGGAGCCGTCGGTACTACGGTTCTGGGAAGATCAGTTCAGCCAGCTTCGCATCAAGCGGAACCGCGCCGGAAAGCGGATGTACCGGGAAAAGGACATCGAGCTCATCCGGACGATCAAGCGGCTCACCCGGGACGAGGGATACACGATAGCCGGCGCCAGGAAGAAGCTCCAGGAATCCTCCTCGGACCGCGGTGCGGAAAAGGCGGCCCCGCCCGACTCCGCATCCGAATCCGAAATCTTACAGTGGATCCGAACCCGCCTGGTCGACATGCGGGAAAGGATGGACTAAAGATCATGCATTCCGCGTGAGGAACCGGTCATGATCGCCTCCCTTCCACGACCGCCATCTCTGTCAATACTCTCCGTTTCTTTTTTCGTCCTATCCCACGTTTTTCCAGTTGCGATCGACGGTGCCCGTGCGGCGTCGCCTTCACCAGAGGCCAGAAAAGGCCCGGTAACCGTTGACGGTGCAGCCGAATACGGTGTAATCGAAGACCGTGCAATTGAAGGCTCCGCCATCGAACGGGCCCTGGAAGAACTGTACCGGCTTCTGAATGACCGGGACGTCGACGAGAACCCCTTGGAGGAGATCCTCGACGAAGGCGCTCCTTCCCTGGCCGAGCGGTACGAACACGCCAGTATCAGGCTGAGGAAGCGCTATGCGGTGGACAGCCTGCTCACGCGTCCCGAAGTCCATCTCAGCGTTTTTATCGAAGGGGAAGACCGGCTTTCGGCCGAACTGTGGAAGGTCCATTTCGTTCCGGACGGGGATGGCTGGAAGGCCGCTCGATACCGCTCGATTCTGGCGGCCCGACTCGGCTTTCGGTTTTCATTGCGCGAAGACGAGGTCTACGCCTTCGACCGCCTGACGATCGAGGGTGCCGCAGGTGTTTTCCATATCGAGGACGGCATGCTGATGCCCGGGTTTTCCGGGGACCTCATCGGCCGCGTCGTCCTTACGGGAAAGGGCCGGTTCACTTTCACGCCGCCCAACCAGGTCGAGCGACAGCAGATGAAAAAGTATGCCCGCACGACCGACGCGGTGTACACGAACCGGTTTGACCGGATGGTGTTGATCCTGTCCCCCGAAGGATATGAAAAGCTTGTGGAAGATGCCGCCCTCTCGCGCGTTGAGGGCGGCCGGACATTCAAACGGGCGGAAACCCTGTTGAAGCGTGTTGACAGAGACTACCTGATGGAGATGAATCCCGCTCGGGAACGCTTCTCCCTGGCCCATTCGCATCCCGCGTTCCTGCAGGCGGAAATCGACCTCGCGGACTCGGACCGATGGCTGGTTTACACGTACAGTCCCTATGAATCGGAGGCGGTCAGCCTGGTACAGAAGAGTGGTTTTCCCAGGAACCCGGATATCAGTCCTCCCGTGACGTGGTGCCGCTTCCCGGATGAACAGCCCCGCCGTAACGCCAGGGACGGGGTGGTCCGAGGTCCGCTGTTGTCCGTAAAACACTATGGGGTCCAGGGGGCGCTCGATAAGAATGGGAAACGGCTCAGGTTGAGGACGACCGTGGATCTCGTGGCCAAAGCGGACACCCTTGCCGCTGCGACTTTCACGCTGAATCCCGAATTGAACGTCTACCGCGTGGAATACGCCGACGGTCGGGGCGCCCTCTTCACGAGACAGGGAACGTATCTCACCATTCCGTTTCTCCGTTCGGTACCGAAGGACACCACCACCACGCTGACCCTGTGGTACGAGGGAGACGTTTTTCAACGGAGCGGCGGTGCCTTCTTCGGCCTGCTGAACAACCAGCAGTGGCTGCCCGTGCATTCCAACGAGGACCTGTACACCTTCGACCTGGAGCTGCGCTACCCGGAGAAGATGACCGCGGTGACGACCGGTGCTGGCATGGAAGAGTACAATGAGGAAGATACGAGGGTAGCTCGCTGGCAGCGCCTGCGTCCCACATCTTCAGTGGGTTTGGCATTTTCTGAAAACCGCACTCGTACGGTTTCCGTGGGCGGAGTCGACGTGTCGCTTAACGTGGATAAAGACGCGCGCGCAGTTGATACGAGGGAAGAGCGCATCATCGGCCTCACCGGACCCTTGCTCGACTTTTACGGCGGTATCTTCGGTCCATATCCCTACGAGAAGCTCGACGTCGTCCAGATGCCGGACGACTATGTATTCGGCCGGGCACTGCCTTCGATGCTGATGCTGTGGGGTCTGTATTTCCAGGATGCCTTTCGCCTGGACATGAATCTGCATGCCCACATGTACACGGAAGTGCAGCATATCTTCCGCAGCTTCCTGGCCCACGAACTGGCCCACCAGTGGTGGGGCGGCACCGTGATACCGAAGACGTATCGCGACGCCTGGCTTTCGGAAGCCATGGCGACGTACGCGGCGGACATGTACATCGAGCGCGAAATCGGTCCGGACGGGTTCCATGAGATGCTCAAGAGACACACCACGCAGTCGCTGCACCTCGACCGGCACGGCGCTGTCGACCTGGGAAGGCGGCTTCGGGAACATTACCAGACCATCGTCTACGAGAAGGGCGCCATGGTGCTTCACATGCTGCGGTGCACCATAGGCGATGAGCACTTCATGGCCGTGCTGTCCCGCTTCTACCAGGACAACGCGGGTAAGCTGGTGACCACGAACGACTTCGAGGCAGTGGTGGAGGCGGTAACGGGGCAGGAAATGGACTGGTTTTTCGACCAGTGGATCCGGGACACGGGCTATCCGGTCTACCGGGTGTATCACACCGAAAGCCAGGAGCCTGGGCAAGGGTTCATGGTGCGTGGACAGCTTCTGCAGGAACAGGAAGGCCGGGTTTTCCGCGCGGTCGTGCCCCTGGTCATCGAGTTGGAAAACGGCGACCGGATTACCAGGGTCATCAGGAATACGCAAAGACGCCAGACCTTCGAATATCCCGTACCTGACCGAGTTAAACGCATTATCATTGCGCCGGACCATTCCGTGTACTTCAAACCGGCACAGTAGAACCGGTGTCGCGCAACCGGCGAGGGTGCAAGGTGGACAAAGTGGAAGTGATGGCGGTCGATTCGCGTATGGGAACGGAATAAGGCGGGTCAGAACCAACCGCGCCGCTACTCCGGCAGGGGTCTTTCCACCCGGGCGCGTCTCGCCTCGGGCGTGTCGGGATACCGCTTAATCAGGCGCTGGTACACGTAACCGGATTCGACCGTGCGTCCTGCGTTCACCAGGCACTGCCCGGCCTGCCAAAGTACCTTCTCCAGGCCGTCGATTCCGGGGAAGTCGGCCTCGAACCTCAGGTACTGCCGGGCGGCTTCGATAAAGTCTTCCTGGTCACGATAACTGTCCGCTATGGCCAGGCGCACCGAACGAACGCGCGTCGAATCGGGTGCCGTCGAGAGGAGTTGCTGGAAGACCATGCGAGACAGGGCCGGCCGACGTCCGGCAAGGAGCGCCCGGCCCAGGAGAAAGCGCGCTTCATCCTTCAGTTCCGAATCCGGATAGGCTTTCAGGAGCCGGTTGCAGGCGTTCACCGCTTCGTCGTGTCTTTCGAGGTCGAACTGGATGCGGGACACCTCAAGCAGCGCGTCGTCCGCCAGTGCGTGATCCGGTTCGTGGAACAGGACCTGCAGAAAGTACTGTTCCGCGGCTTCCCGGTCCGGAACCAGGCGCCCCAGGTGGTAGAGGACTGTCGGTTCCCTGGGCTGGTCGTCCAGTATACGCAGGAAAGCGTCGCGGGCCTGGTCGTTCTGGCCGGCCTCGTAGAAGGCGATGGCTTCGCCGAGCGATATGGAGGGGATCTGTGGCGGGGCTGAATGTACGGCCGTGTCCTGATCGGCGACCTGGAAGGGACACAGGCACATCAACCACTTGAACAAATTCAGTCGCGCGAAGGCTGCAAGTTTCGGCAGGACGGCGGGCGTTTTATGATCCGCCTTTTTTTCACTCATCAAGGGGGACCCGAAGGGCTTCTTTCAACAGTTTTCCGGGTTTGAAACGGGTCTTTTTACCAGCCGGGACGTAAACGATATCACTCGTACGGGGATTGCGCGCGGAGGTACGGGCTTTTGTGTCCTTGACCTCGAAAACGCCGAAACCACGGATTTCGATTCGATCACCCTGGACCAGCGAATTCCGCATGGCCACGAATGTCTGGTCGACCACGGGAAACACCTGTTCTTTCTTCAACCCCAGGCGCTTGCTGATCAGTTCCACCAGTTCCTTCTTGGTGGTGGTCATGAAGGGTCTCCTCCCGGCAACAGTATCCATCGGTGAATCTGGACGCTATCCCTATGCAGTCTATTAACTTAACAACGCCGCATCGTATACTAAAGGCCGGCTTTCACCGTGTCAACGGATTTCGTCAGGGAGGTCGGAAGGCATACCGCGACCAGGAAATGACAGGGGTTCTGGCTCATCTCGCGGCAGGTCCATCGAATTCAGCCGCCATGATGCAGTTGGCATAGGGGAACGGCCTTCCATATTCGCAGCGAAGCGCGTCTTCCTTCCCGCATCGTGCCCACTCGCGCCGGGCATCCCGCCTGATATAAATCGCCCGTTCACAACCCAGCTCATCGGTAGCTATAAGATCGTCCAGCACCGGGTTGTAGCCTAACGGAACCGTAATGAAGAATATCCCGCCGGATTGCAGCATGCTTCGGCATTTTGAAATCGTTAAGGGGATCTTTTGCCGGCTGTCGCCGTCGTCATCAAAACCTATATGCTCGACCGTCGAGATAGAGAGGATCAGGTCAAACCGCCTGTCGGTTGCAAAGTCAACGACATCGTGGTTGATCACCGGGACCGAATCCGTCCCTTTTTCGTACTTGTCGAGGATCAAATGCCGTACATCGAAGTAGTGGGAAGTGACATTGCCTATTTCCAGGACGCACTGCCCGGCGTACCGGTCCAGGTATTCCCGGGCGATCGTAACTTCCACTGCCCGTTCGTTCGCCCAGGTGACGCCGTGCCGGTGATAGGTCAGTGGCAGAGTCCGACCCTGGTATTCAAAGGAAGATGCTTTGAGGCGGGGGATAACAAGCGGCGCCAGGATCCGGCGCAAAGGTTTCATCACCATTTCCTTCGCGCCAAACCGGCGGATGAACCAGGCGATTTTGCCCGCCAGTCCGGTTCTATAGAAATGCGATGTCCTGGTCATGGTTGAGGTGAAGGTCGGAATCCGCTCCAGTACCTTTCCGGCTTAGTTCATCCCCGCGGGCGCTGTCTTGTGAAAGGGAAAGGAACCCTTGAAGGGGCGTGGACTGGAAACGTACCAGACACCCTCGTACATGGGGCAGGTCTGGTAGTGGCAAACCACGTTGCAGCGTTCCATGCCGTCATCCTCCTTGGCCCCCTGGTGCGGGATGTGGCTCAGGAAGACGACAGCGTCGCCCGCCATGGGATGAAGCACGACGTGTTCCTGCGCATAACACCACTTTTCAAACTCGACATGGTCGATCCGGGGATAAAGATGGGGCGGTTCCGCCAGGTGGCCGTTCTTGACGAACCGGAGATAGCCCTGCCCGGGGACGTTGTCCTGGAAGTAGAAGGTCGTGTTCACGCTGCTGGGCTGGACCGCCAGCCTGCGTTTTTTCGTTTCCCGTTTCTCGTTCCAATAGCCGTAGAAGTCCATGTGCCATTCCTGGACATAGGCGCCTGGATTGATGTGGGCCCGGAAACTGCGCAGCTGGCATTGCTTGCCCATCATGGCGTAGAGCAGTGGCGCCACGCTTGGATGTCCCACGAGGGGACTGAAGATATCGGGTTCCCGGTCCAGCAGGGTGTCGAACCACATGTTGCCGACCGAGTTCAGGCCTTCTTCCCAACCCTTTTCCTTCGCGTGAAAAATGCGGGACCGCACCTGTTCCGTTTCCTCCGGGGACAGGGCGCCCTTCAGGAGCACAAAACCGTCCCGTTCCAGATGATCGAGTTTTTCGTTTAGATCTTCCACCTCGCGTCTCCGTGTTCGTCTCTGGGCGTTTATCTGTGCAGGTCTTCGAATTCATTGATCCGGCAGGTCTCTTGCAGACCGGACCAGGTGTATCAAGCGTGTCTGGAAAACCATAATGGGCTGGGGGATTCCTGTCAAGGCATACGGCCAGGCCTTCGTGTCGCGCAGGGTAGAGGCGGAATCGTTCCGCGGGTTTCCTCGTGATCAGCGGCATCATCCCTCGAAAGGATAGAGCGGCCGCCGCCTGTACCGGTAGGTGAACCTGCGCATGTCCGCCGTCGTGGCGCCCGGCGTGTCCACGCGTATCAGACGCTTGCTAACGGGGGCGTAGGCCGCCGTCGGCGCGTGGACGCCCTTGGCGATCAGGACCTGGAAATCGGATGGATCCAGGCCGATGCTGGTCATCATCCCCAGGCTCACCGGCACGGTCCGCAGCGTAGTCAGGCTGACCGTCAGACCGTTGTCCGCAGCCACGACCGCGGTCTCACCCATATTGAATGCCGTTCTGCCGCCGTGGCGCACGGCGGACTCGGTGAAGCGTCCTTCGTGTATGCCGAGCACGCGCACCTCGGTCCGGATGGGTGGACCATGCCGGTCATCCGTCTTGCCTCCCATACGCAGCGTGAGCCGCCCGCCGACCCCCGTGGCAACGGCCTGTTCTACGGACTCGGGGTCGTACAGGCAGAGAAAGGTCTTCGCACCCCCACGATCCAGCAATTCGTGTGCGATGAGCGTGCCGTCCGCGGCCGACCCGCCGCCCACGTTGTCCCCCATGTCGAGCAGGCACACGGGACCCTCGCTTCCGAGCGCGGCTTCAACAGCGTCGGGAATGGAGATGAACTCGCCGACGAATTCATCGCGGTGCTCGACCAGGTAGCCGGCGAGGGAGTCCACGATGCGCTGGGCCAGTTCCGGGTCGCCATCGGTCACGGCGATGAAGGACGAACCCATCTCCGGCACGTCCGCGTAGGGAAACCCGAGGACGATGCTGTCGGACAGGACGCCTGTTTTCTTGAGCCACGCATCCGCTTGTTCGTAGAGGGGTAGACAGGGGGGCGAGGACGTGTCCTGGCGCTCGATGCCGATGGCCACCGCCGGGAAGGCCGCCGCCTGCACGGGGTGAACTTCCCCACGCAGTGTCCGGGACATCAGCGACGCGGCTTCCAGGCCACGTTGCTTCTGGTCCAGGTGCGGGTTGGTGCGGTAAGCGATGGTGGCGTCGCAGGCGGAGATCATGCGACGGGAGAGATTGGCGTGGGGATCTATGGTGCAGATGATCGGGAGGTCCCGTCCGACTTCTCTCCGCAATCGGGACAACCAGAATCCGTCCAGGTCGTGGTAATCCGTCCCCTCGCCGGCGTTGGCGCCGTGGGGAGCGACCAGCAGGCCGTCCAGTCGACCCGCACCCGCGAGCTGTTCGAACATCAGGTCGATCAGCGCATCGCAGGTGTCCCCCGTGATCCGGCCGGACGGGGAGGTCGAGGCGTAGAACAGCGGCACGGCTTCGATCCGGGCGTCGTCCAGTCCCTCCAGGAAGCCGCTGATTTCATGGAATCCGCCCCTGAAGTGGTCGGCTACGGCTTCGCCCGTAAGGAGTCCGTCCCGCTGGAATAGGTCCAGGGTCGTCGGCGTATGGATGAAGGTATTGGATTCGTGGACCAGCGAGAGGATGCCCACGCGCACGGAACGGCTCTCCTTCGACAGCGGATCACGACATCATGTGCTGAAAGGACTTTTTGAACTTGTTCACTTTCGGGTCGATGACCATGAAACAGTAGGGTTGATTGGGATTGTTGCGATAGTAGTCGTGGTGGTAGTCTTCAGCCGCGAAAAAGTCCCGGAGGGGTTCGATTTCCGTGACGATCGCGTTGCTCCAAAGGTCCAAGGCGTCCGTTTCCGTCCTGGAATACTCGGCAGCGCGTTTCTGTTCATCGTCGTGGTACAGAATGATCGAACGGTACTGGGTGCCGACGTCCGCGCCCTGGCGGTTCAGCGTGGTCGGATCATGAATACGCCAGAAGATATGAAGGAGATCCGCGTAGGTGATCACGGCCGGATCGAAGGCGAACCGCACGACCTCCGCATGACCGGTCGCGCCGGTGCACACGGACTTGTAGTCCGGGTTTTCGACGCTGCCGCCGGCGTAGCCGGATACCACGCTCGATACGCCTCTGACCTGCTGGTAGATCGCTTCGAGACACCAGAAGCAACCCCCGCCCAGCGTTGCCGTCTGCGTCTGTTGTGCCATGTTCCCATCCTCCCTGTGGTGGCGTCTTTAAGTTAAGGTCCGCCTCAGTCGCGCTCAGCCTCCTTAGTCGTACTCAGCCGCGCTCGGTCGCCTCGGTCGCCTCAATCGTGCTTATACGCGCTCCTGTCTTGCTCACACACTCAGTCTCGCGGGTTTCGCATTACACGCATGTAAGTAAAAATGAAAAGGGGTATCGCCAGGGCCAGGAAGATCCAGATCAGCACCCAGTCGTCCTCGATCAACCCGGTCATGGCCAGCAGCGTACTGGCGCCGACAGCGGGAATTCCCGCCGTAAAGGTTGAAATCACGAGGCTGAACAGGATATCTTTGATCATTTGTTTCATGAAGTCGGTCGATTCACCTGTTTACCGTCGACGTAATCCAGCAGGTCCCGGGTGACCGCGCCATCGGGTTCCTCATCGAAAGTTGCCTCCACGGTTTGCAGCAGACCGGGCGGTTCGAACCGCCGTCCTTCGCGCATTGTGCACGCCACGTTGCCGATATCTTCGATTCGTTCGAGGGGATTCCCCCGGACCGCCACGAGATCGGCCCGCAGCCCCGGCCTGATTGAACCCGTCCTGTCATCAATGCCCAGCACCCGGGCGTTAATCGAAGTGGCCGAACGGAGCGCGTCCACGGCCGGGATTCCGGCGTCGACGTACATGGCGAGTTCGTCGTGCGCGCTCATCCCCGGTACGAGGTGGGGAAAGGGCGTATCGGTTCCCAGTGCCACGGTAACTCCCCGTTGATGGGCCCGACGCAGGAAACGCTTAAGGTGCACCATGGCGCCCTGGTAGCGCCACCGGTCTTCCGCCGGCCCGAAACGACTGCGGTACCGTTGCCATATGTCGAGATGGCGGGGGTGGACCCAGGCCCTCCGGGCGTCGTGGTGGAAAGGCCGGTCCAGGATGCGGCCGAGCCGGTCCCAGACCACCAGGGTCGGATCTATGATCACGTCGCTTTCCAGGAGTTGATCGATCATGAGATCGTCTTCCACCTGGGACGCCGCGCGCCATGCCACGCCGCATCCGGCCAGGTGCTCGAATTCATCCAGGCCGCAGCGTACGGCATCTTCGGCGGACGTCGCATGCAGATGGGCCACAACGAATTTACCCGATTCATGGGCGGCGTCAATAGCCGCCTTCAGCATTGGGGGATCCAGTCCCGCGTATAGCTTTATCGCGTCCACTCCGGCTTCCACATGCCGCCGGATCGAAGCGGCGATTTCCTTGGGCCCGCCGTGGGCGCGGCCCATGTGGGGCCAGTAAACCCTTGGCCCGTCGTGCAGGTGGCCGCAGCAAAGGATGGCAGGACCCGCGGACAGGTCTCCCGCGTGGCGGTCGCGCTCGCCGAGGATCCACTGCAAATCGTTGCCCACGTCACGGATCGTGGTAACGCCGGCGGCCAGGAAAGCCGGTCCCATGACGGAACTGTAGTGGACGTGGGCGTCCATCAGGCCAGGCAGGAGCGTACAATCGGGCAGCGGAACGGCCTCCAAGCCTGCGGGGACTTCGGAGACCGGCAGCACCGCGTCGATAAGGCGGTCTTTTACCACCACGGCCACTCCGGATTTAGTCCCGTCGGACACGCCGTCCCACAGCCGGTCCGCGATCAGCGCGTACGTGTTATTCCTGGTATCGTTGTTCATCCCTGATTTCCGTGTGCCGGTCTTTGAATGGGCTGCTGACGCTGCCACGTGTACACCATCGGCTGCGCTATAATTCACTTGCCCGGAGTGCATACCGACTTTTACTTGGACCCATCGCTAATATCTTAATGTCATCGTGGATTCTGTCAAACGGCTAATGTCCATTCCCCTGAATATCGGCTGGCAACGCATCATGGACGGCCAGGGCCTCGATATCGCGTTCACTGGCATGTTCATCGTGTTTCTGGCCCTCGTCATAATCAGCCTCTGCATTGCCATGCTGCCGAAGGTCATGGCGGCATTAGGGGGTATTCTCCCTGAACACCCGCAACCTACCTCCGATCAGGAAGCTACGCACGACGACGAAGCCGTGGCCGCGGCCATCGGATTCGCTCTCGACGAGGAAAACAACACCCGGTAAACACGGCCATACGGGCGGATTTCAATGACGATACTGTATGATTTTCTGTCAGGTTCAGGCCTGGCCGCGGCGACTCCTGGCCATGCCATAATGATCCTCATCGGCCTGGTCATGATCGTCCTCGCGATCGCCCGCCGCTACGAACCGCTGTTGCTGGTGCCCATCGGATTCGGCGTGATGCTGGGCAACATCCCCATGCTGGAAGGAGACGGCCACGGGGTCTACGATGAAGGCAGCGTACTATACTACATCTACTTTGGGGTAAAGGAAGGGATCTTCCCACCCCTGATCTTCCTGGGCATTGGGGCCATGACTGATTTTTCGGCCATGTTGTCCAACCCGCGGCTCGTCCTCCTGGGCGCCGCGGCGCAGATCGGCATATTCCTGACCCTCTTGGGCGCCATGGCCATCGGATTCACGCCGGCTGAATCCGGAGCCATTGCCATCATCGGCGGCGCGGACGGCCCAACGGCAATTTTCCTCTCTTCGAAACTGGCACCCCACCTGCTCTCCATGATCGCCATCGCGTCGTATTCCTACATGGCTCTGGTACCCATCATTCAGCCGCCCATCATGCGACTTTTGACTTCGCGGCAGGAACGGCTCATTCGCATGGCGCCGCCCCGGGAGGTATCACAACGGGAAAAGATCGTCTTTCCCATCATGGCCTTTATCATCGCCGCGATGATCGCGCCGGATTCGGTCGTGCTGGTGGGCATGCTATTTTTCGGCAACCTGCTCAAGGAATGCGGCGTCACGGAGCGGCTGGCCAACACGGCCCGCACGTCGATGATCGACATCGTCACCATTCTGTTGGGGTTTTCGGTCGGCGCCAGCACGCAGGCAGAGGCCTTTCTCTCGTTGCAATCGCTCTTCATATTTGCCCTGGGTGTGATCTCCTTCTGCATCGCGACGTCCGGCGGCGTACTCTTCGCCAAGTTCATGAACCTGGTCACGAAGGAAAAGATCAACCCGTTGATCGGCGCCGCGGGCGTCTCCGCCGTACCCATGGCGGCGAGGGTAGCCCAGGTCGAAGCGCACCGGGAAGATCCGCAGAACTTCCTGTTGTTTCACGCCATGGCGCCAAACGTGGCGGGCGTCCTTGGTTCCGCCATCGGCGCGGGAATACTCTGGTCGGTACTGGTGGGGATGTAGACTCAGTGGGCATGTAGATACTAAGTGTATATACGGTGTAGTGACAAGGGTAAGTAGAAACAGTGACAACCTGTCTCCAATCACGAAGGGACTGAAGTGAAGAAGAAAGTAAATTTCATGTGCACCACGTTCCGGGACGGATTTCAATCCGTTTATGGCGCACGCGTTTTTACCCGGGACTTCCTGCCCGCCGTGGAAGCCGCACGGGACGCGGGGATCGAATACTTCGAAGCCGGCGGCGGCGCGATGTTCCAGTCGCCCTATTTCTACTGCAACGAAGACGCCTTCGATCGCATGGACGCCATAAGGAGCGCGGCCGGTCCCGACGCCAACCTGCAGACCCTGTCCAGGGGCGTCAACGTGGTGGGGCTGGATTCGCAGCCCGGCGATATCATCCGGTTGCACGCGCAGCTGTTCCGAAAGCACGGCATGACGACCATCCGGAATTTCGACGCCTTGAACGACGTGGAAAACCTGGTTCACAGCGGACGGTGCATCACCGAAGCCGGTCTCAGGCACCAGGTGTGCGTCACCATGATGGAACTGCCGCCTGGATGTTCGGGCGCCCATGACGAGGCATTCTACACGGCGACGCTGCGGAAGATCCTCGACGCCGGCATTCCCTTCGATTCGGTGTGTTTCAAGGACGCGTCGGGTACGGCTGTTCCATCCAAGGTGTACGAATCCGTCAGGGCCGCCCGGAAGCTCCTTCCCGAGGGCACCTGGATCCACTTCCATACCCACGAAACGGCCGGCATCGCCGTAGCGGCGTACCAGGCGGCGCTCGATGCCGGGGCCGACGCCATCGACCTGGCCTTCGCGCCCGTGTCGGGCGGCACGTCGCAGCCGGACATCCTCGTCATGTGGCACGCGCTCCGCGGCACGGAATACGACCTTGACATCGACTTAGACGGCGTCCGCGAGGCGGAAGAGATCCTGAAGGAGTGCATGAAAGCCTATTTCCTTCCTCCCGAGGCCGTCACTGTCGAACCTCTGCTTCCGTGGAGCCCCATGCCGGGCGGCGCCCTGACCGCCAACACGCAGATGTTGCGGGACAACGGGATCATGGACCGGTATCCGGCCATAATCAAGGCCATGAGCGAGGTCGTGGAGAAGGGCGGATACGGCACGTCGGTCACGCCGGTTTCGCAGTTCTACTTCCAGCAGGCCTTCAACAACGTAATGATCGGGCCCTGGAAGAAGATCGCCGAAGATTATGGCCGGATGGTCCTGGGCTATTTTGGCAGGACGCCCGTCCCGCCAGACGCCGAAGTCGTGGGAATCGCCTCGGAACAGCTCGGCCTGCCGACCAATGAACGGCCCGTCCTGGAACTCAATGACGACGATCCAAAGAAGGGCGTCGAGGCGGCGCGCAGGGTGCTGAAAGCCGCTGGGGTCGAGGACACGGACGAGAACATTTTCATCGTCGCGGCCTGCGGCGAGCGGGGACTGGCCTACCTGAAGGGCGAGGGTGTGATCGGCGTGCGCAAGCAGGCAGCGTCGGACCGGGAGAAACTCCAGGAAGCCGCGTCATCCAACCCGGACGGTCCCAGGGGATACCAGGTGACGGTCAATGGCAGAAGATACGCGCTGCGTATCGATGGAAAAACGGCCACCGTCAACGGCAGGGCCTACGAAGTCGACCTGCAACCCGATGGGGCCGGGGCTCCGGCGGTCGCGCCGGACCGCGAGGGAACCACGCCGGTCAAGGCGCCGATACCCGGAAAAGTACTCAGCGTGGCGGTCACCCCCGGCCAGGTTATTGAAGCAGGCGACGTCATCGTGGTCCTGGAGGCCATGAAGATGGAAATGCAGGTCACCACCGACGTCAGTGGAACCGTGAGGGAAGTTTCCACAAACCCGGGCGCCCAGGTGATCGCGGGCCAGACGCTGGCTTCCATAGGCTGAATCGCATACGGCGTGCAGGACACCGGTGTCTACTGGCTGAAATCCGTATCGCGGATCCCTGGCCGGAACGACCCAGGGCTGGAGCGTCGAATGGCCGGATTCCCATTCCACTACATCCCGCGTAAAAGGTGTTCCATAAACGCGGGACGCATCCTGCGGCAGGCGGTTATCTGCAGTTTGTTGTTCATCGCCTGTCCCACCTACTCCCAATCTCCGCCCGCCGGTCCCTTCATACAGCGCGACCAGTTCCCGGTCAGAATGTTGTTCCTAGGACTCCGTCCCGAGGCGGGAAACCTCCTGCCACGAGGATCGATGCAGTGGGCGGTTCGACTGGACTACGCCAATACCTACGCGGTCACGCGTCCCGTAGGCGACCCAGGTGTCGCCGGCGATTACTTCCAGGCCGCGCCGCTGAACGAATATCGGCTGTTTGCGGATACGGAGACCCTGCGTCTGGCAGTGGACCTGGACTGGCAAATCCTGCCGCGGTTGCAGATCGGCCTGACTCTACCGTTCATGAAGCACGGCGGGGGTTTTCTGGACGGCACGGTGGAGGGATTCCACCGCCTGTTCAACCTGACCAACGGGGGCAGGGAGGAGACCCCACGGAACGACTACGGGGTATACGTCGTACGAAACGGCCGATTCTGGATAGAGAGCGCGGAGGCCGCGGCCATCAGGCCGGGAGATCTTGTCCTTCGGATGAAGACGCCGCTGTACCGTCGCGCGGGCGTCCTCGACCTGGCACTGGCCAGCGCCGTGAAGCTGCCCACGGGCAACCTGGAAGCGCTGACCGGAAGCGGGGGATTCGATATCCAGGCGGCACTGTTCGCGACCTGGTGGCCGGCAAAGATCCTGGCCGTCCACTATAACATCGCCCATAGCCGGTTGGGGAGACCGTCCCGGGGCAAGGGATTCCCCCTGCGGTCCATAACGACGCACATGCTGGCCCTCGAATACCGGGCTACGAACCGGTTGGCGGCGCTGATCCAGGCACAGGGCAACACCGGCCCCTTTCCGGATAGCGTGCTGGGTCCCCTGGACCGCACGGCCTTCGAGATGAGCGGCGGCGTGAGGTACGCACTATCGGGGACAGCTACGCTCGAAATCGCCCTCACCGAGAATCTCAGCCAGTACCAGAATACCCCTGACATCGGGCTCCATGCCGGGATCGTGTGGAGGAGATCGCCATGAACAACACTAGTCTCCGGCTGCTATTCAATTCCCGCGGGCGCCTGGGCGTATTCGAACTGGAAGATTCGAGTACATGGTATCCTCACCTGGACGTGCCGGGCATGGCCAGCTGGGGCTGGGGACCCGTCTTCGATGACAGGCGCAGGGTGATCGTGTCCAGCTACGAACCCGGCAAGGCCTGGGAAGGCAACGTGAGGGTCCATCTCTGGATTTATGACCTGAAGAAAACTGTCTGTTAGAGGAGATCGCCCTTAAAAACCGCCCCGCGCCTTTCATGGTGTGCAGCCACATCCTACCGGGGGAGGATCGTCTCCTGGTGAACCCGATCGTCGACGGGAAACAGCGTATCTGGACCATGGACCTGGATGGTTCAGACCCACGGGAGGTCACGGGCGCTGAAGACGGATTCGTCTACTGCGTCCAGATCAGCCCGGACGGCCAGAAGATCGCGTACCATTCGACCATGCTGGCAGATCGGGACAGCTACTGCGTTTTTGTCGCGGACATGGACGGAGGCAACAGGGTGGAAGTCGCCGCAGCGCAGGGCCACCTGTACTTCGGACCCATGTGGTCGCCGGACGGGAAATGGGTGATCTACCAGGACTGCCACTATCCCGACGATCCGGGACACGACTGGGCGGACCTTTGCCTGGGCAGCCGGGACGGGTCGATAAACCGGAAGGTCACGACGGGCCAGCGCCAGTGGTTCGCCACATCCTACGGCGACCCGGAAACCCGGGGCGGCGGTTCCAATATCGCCCTGTGGACCCCCGACGGAAAAAGGGTTGCCTACACCCGCGCGGAACCCGGTTCCCGAACGGCCTGGCCATACCAGGCGGAACGGCCGGACACCGATCATTTCAACCGGGACTACTACCCCGAAAACGCCCGAGGCGGTACTGCCATCTGCCTGCTCGACCCCTTTACAGGCGAGGAAACGGAGTTCATACCCTACGAATCCCGCGTCTGGAACTTCCGTGCGGCCTGGTCGCCGGACGGTTCCATGTTCGCCTTTTGCCGCGCCGATGTTGGTTCTCCTGGCAGCATCTGGCTGGTCAACGCCGACGGCGGCGACCCTCGCATGTTGACGGATGGATACGAACACCAGGGTGCGGATCACCCGGTGTGGGTGGGGTAGCGGAAACGGCAGGGCAAACTTGGAATGTGTATGAACATTCTTAATCTAGAGTAGAGACGGTAGTTAGTTGGGTATGTCTTCAAATGATTCCTCATATCTGGGATCTAAGTCGTCTGCTGGTTCGACAGTGGCTTCGATGATATCTGGGCCGTATTTAGCAGCCAGGAATCTTTCACGATACAGGTTGTACGATGCCTCACACACTCTTGAAGTAAAATAGGCATTAAACCCCATACCTACGACCGCTCCAACAGCGGGCACAAATTGAGCCAATTTCGCTTTTGTAAGTCGGATACCGAGTGCTCGCGCAATATGTTGTATGATCCTTACAAAAGCATGCTCCTCTAGCGACTTCCAGGTTTTCTTAGCAGCGACCTCTTTTGCAATTCGGACAAGTTCAGACATTGCAACTTGCTTCGAAGCATCTTTTGGACTGGAAGCTAATCCCAATACGTTCATGGCAAACAGTCGTTCTGACTGTAAAGAGATATCAAAACCGTAATACGTAGCGTATTCACCGATAGCCCGCAAATTCAAAGAAACAAGCAATGGTATATCTGCAACTAAACCAATGATGCCAGTGGCTCCAGTAGCTGCGCCTTCTAAACTTGCAACTCCCTTGTATTTCGCGTCTAAGAAGCCTACAGTTTTGTCGATTTCTTCAAGATCTAAGTTAAATATACATTTAGCATTATCGACATCGTACCCTGACGCTCTGAACTCTTTGTATATCGCCTCTGGTCTGACCCTTGCTCGTACGGTCCACTGAGCAATGTCGTTACTGACACGTACAATACCGCTGATGGATTTCCTTATAGTCTCACCAATACCCGGAGTATTTAGGACAGCGTCACCAGCTTTGTTCAGTGGCCAATTCACAACCTGCATCGCCTGTCCAAACCAAGTTAATTCAGGGGTTTTCCAGGCGTGGATCTGATCAATCGCTAGTTTTTCGTAGTCCGAGAATCCGATACTCTTCATAGTTCAAATTGGTATTAAGAAAAAAACAAACGAATCACACGTACGTCAGCCAGCCGTGGACGTCCTCGCGGTCGCCGGTGGTGATCCCGAAGAACCGTTCTTGGATTTCCTTCGTGACCGGACCGCGGGATCCGTCGCCTATGGCTATGCGGTCGATGGACCGAACCGGCGTCACTTCCACGGCGCTGCCTACGAAGAACACCTCGTCGGCGATGTAGAGCATTTCGCGGGGGATATCCTGTTCGACGATCCTGAATCCGGCGTCCTGGGCCAGCGTCATGACGGCGTTGCGCGTGATGCCGCCGAGGACCGAAGCCGCCAGGCTGTTCGTGATGACCGTGCCGTCCTTCACGAGGAAGATGTTCTCGCCGCTGCCTTCGCTGATCAGGCCATGGGTATTCAGGGCGATGCCCTCGCTGTACCCGTTCTCGATGGCTTCCATCCGGATCAACTGGGAATTGAGGTAGTTGCCGCCCGCCTTCGAAAGGGCCGGATGGGTATTCGGCGCGGGACGGTTCCAGGAAGAGACGCACACGTCCACCCCGTTCTCGTGTGCGTCGTCGCCGAGATAGGTGCCCCAGTTCCACGCGCCCACGGCGACTTCCACGGGGCAGCCCATGGGATCGACGCTCAGCAGACCGTACCCGCGGTACACCACGGGACGGACGTAACAGGAAACGAGTTTGTTGGATCGGATGGTCTCGAGGATGGCCTCGCGGACCTCGTCCTTGCTATAGGGGATTTCCACCCGGTAGATCTTGCAGGAATCGAAGAGCCTGTCCACGTGTTCGTCGAGCCGGAATATCGCGGGACCCTGGCTCGTCTTGTAGCAGCGCATGCCTTCGAAGAAGCTCGAGCCGTAATGCACCACGTGAGACAGCACGTGAATCCTGGCGTCTTGCCAGGGTACCAGTTTCCCATTGAACCAGATGTATTCGGCCTCAGGCAGCGTGGCCATGCTCGGTCTCCTTTCTGCGGTTCGTTTCGCGTTGACAATCTGGCGCAAACTATGGGGCGAACCCCTTGATGTCAAGGGTAAAAGGCCTTGACACCCTCTTCGGAAACCGCCTAGCTTACCCCATGACGAAAACCGAAAAAGACGCAGTATTCATGCGCCAGGCGCTGGAGCTGGCCGAGCGGGGTTTGGGCCGGGCCAGCCCCAACCCCATGGTAGGCTCAGTGGTCGTCCACGACGGTGCCGTCGTGGGCCGGGGATACTACCGAAA
Source organism: bacterium (assembly GCA_965225915.1). Classification (GTDB taxonomy): domain Bacteria; phylum JAAXHH01; class JAAXHH01; order JAAXHH01; family JAAXHH01; genus JAAXHH01. The sequence goes on along the minus strand of OZ245326.1, from coordinate 1,372,066 downwards.
GTTCGGCGGACAGCATGCCGAGCCCCTGTCGCTGCGCGACGCTGGCGGCAGCGCCCGGGGGGCGGAAATGTACGTCACCCTGGAACCCTGCTGTCACCAGGGTAGCACGCCGCCGTGCACGGACGCGATCATCGAATCGGGAATCGCACGGGTTTACGTGGCCATGGCCGATCCGGACCGGCGCGTGTCGGGCGAGGGGATCGAACGGTTGCGCGCCGCGGGCATCGCCGTGGAGACGGGCCTCCTGGAAGAGGAGGCACGGGAACTGAACACCCCCTATGTACATCACAGGCTAACCGGCCGGCCCTTCGTGCTGCTCAAACTGGCCCAGACTCTCGACGGACGCATAGCCACGCGGAACGGCCGGTCGCAGTGGATCACAGGCGAAGCCGCGCGAAAACGGGTACACCAGATGCGCAGCCGGGCGGATGCCGTGCTCGTGGGCATCGATACCGTACTGGCGGACGACCCGCGGCTTACGGTCAGGCACGTGGACGGCCGGCAACCCAGACGAATCGTGCTCGACAGCCGGGCCAGGACACCTGTTGACGCACACATTTTGAACAGCGACGCGCCGACCACCGTTTGCGTTACGGATGCGGCGCCGGCGGACCGGATCGACGGACTGAAACGGGCAGGCGCAGAGGTAATCGTGGTGCCGTGCGGGGATGGACACATCCCGGTGGAGCCACTCAAGTTCGAGCTTGGAAAAACCGGGATCGTGACCCTCATGGTGGAAGGCGGAAGCCGCGTGGCCACCTCCTTCCTGCGGGAGCGGGCCGTCGACCGGATCGCCTGTTTCGTTGCGCCGCGCATACTGGGCGCGGGAGTCCCATCCATCGCCGACCTGGAACTGGACGACCTTTCAAAGGCCATTGATCTGCACGATACACGGGTGGAGCAACTGGACGGCGATTTCCTCATCACCGGTACGCCAGGGTATCCCTAAAAGCTCACCGGAGAAGAGTACGCCGGTACGGAGTTTATCGGAGTAGCGTTCAGCGGAGAATGACCTGCCGAAGCAGAGGCCACGGGCGAGTACTACCAGGCATGGAGTTCGTTACATGTTCACGGGAATCATTGAAACAACTGGTTCGGTAAGAACCCTGGACCGCGACCGGGGCGGCCTGAGACTGACCGTGGAAGCGCCGTCCTTGTCGCCTGAATTTGATCAAGGCGCAAGCGTTGCCGTTAACGGTGTCTGCCTGACCGTCGTGGACCACGGGGACCGGGTATTTTCCGTGGAGATCGTACCCGAGACGGTCTCCCGGACGACCTTCGGAAATCTGCGGATAGGGGACCACGTCAACCTGGAAAGAACACTGCGCCTGTCGGACCGTATCGACGGTCATCTGGTACAGGGACACGTCGACGGTGTAGGACGTATCACGGAGCGGAAGAAAAGGGGCAACAGCCTGTGGATCGCCGTGGAAATCCCGGACGATCTGACGCCCTTCGTCATCGAGAAAGGGTCCATCGCGCTGGATGGAATTAGCTTGACAATCGCCGGTCTGACGGGTAATTTGGCCGCCGTATCGATCATACCGCATACTGCATCGATTACGACGTTTGGCAGCAGGCAGATCGGTGACGAGGTAAACGTAGAAGTGGACATGATCGGCCGGTACGTCGCGTCCCTGTTGCATTCCGGCCGGAACCCGAATCCTGGTGAGAACCAGGGTCCATCGCCTATCACCGAAGCCTGGCTGAAAGAGAAAATGTAGCGTCGGCAAGACCCGGCGACGGTTCGAGCTTAGACCGGGACGCGCCGTGACCGGGTAACCGAAAAGACGGTTGAACCGCATGTCGTCCCCCTATTGTTCCATCCCGGAAGCCATTGAAGAAATCAAGGCCGGGCGCATACTGATAGTCATCGACGACGAAGACCGCGAAAACGAAGGCGATTTCATCATGGCCGCCGAAAGGACGACTCCGGCGGCCATTAACTTCATGGCCCGATACGGCCGGGGCTTGATCTGCCTTCCAACCACGGGCGAACGGCTGGAAGAGCTGAAGGTGCCCGCCATGGTCGGTGAAGAGGCTAACACGGCGCTGCTGGGCACGCGATTCACCGTATCCGTGGACGCCGTCAACGGTACGACCTCGGGAATTTCGGCGGCGGACCGCGCCGAGACGGTCCAGGTGTTCGTTCGACCGGACAGCAAGCCCGACGACCTGGCGCGGCCTGGTCATATCTTTCCCCTGCAGGCTTTCGATGGCGGCGTGTTGCGGCGTGCCGGCCATACCGAAGCGACCGTCGATCTGATGCGGCTGGCCGGACTCTATCCCGCGGGCGTGCTCTGCGAAATCATGGACGATGACGGATCCATGGCCCGTCTGCCGCGGCTGGTCGAGATCGCAAATGACCATGACCTGAAGATCATCACCATCAAGGACCTGATCGAATACCGGCGTGGCAGTGAGAAGCTCGTCAAACGGCTGGTCACGACGGCCATCCCGAGCAAATACGGCGAATTCGAGTCCCACCTGTTCGAAGACCAACTGACCGGTGATCACCACGTCGCCCTGGTCAAGGGAGAGGTGGACGGCGAGAAGGACGTGCTCGTCCGCGTTCACTCCCAGTGTCTTACGGGGGACGTTTTCGGGTCCATGCGATGCGACTGCGGCGATCAGCTGCAGCAGGCGCTCAAGCGCATCAGCGCCGAGGGACGCGGCGTGCTCCTCTACATGCGCCAGGAGGGTCGGGGCATCGGACTGGCCAATAAGCTCAGGGCCTACGCCCTCCAGGACCAGGGCCATGACACCGTGGAAGCGAACCAGGCGCTGGGCCTGCCCGTGGACGCGCGCGACTACGGGATCGGTTCCCAGATCCTGGCGGACCTGGGCCTGACCACGATCAGGATAATGACCAACAATCCGTCGAAGCGGATCGGGATCGAAGGTTACGGTCTCCACGTTACGGAGCGCGTCCCGCTGCAGACGTCGCCGAACCGGTACAACGTGGGTTATTTAAGGACCAAGCGCGGCAAGCTCGGCCACCTGCTCGACCTCGACGAACCCCCGGACGACGTCGGTTTCGACAGCCTATTGTGATTTCGCCCGTCCGGTCTGCGATGAAATGGGAACCGGACGAACGGGAATGATGGACAAGGAGCGAGTACGTGACGAAAACTATTGAAGGCAGCCTGGTCAACGGCGGAAACGACCGGTACGGTATCGTGGTTGGCCGTTTCAATGGCTTCATCGGCGAATCCCTGCTCAAGGGCGCGCTGGATGGGCTCCGTCGACACGGGGTCGACGACGGTCGGATCGACGTGGTCTGGGTGCCCGGCGCCTTCGAGATCCCGCTGGTAGCCAAAAAAATCGCGGGAAGCGGAAGCTACGACGCCGTGATCTGCCTGGGATGCGTTATCCGCGGTGCCACGACCCATTTCGAATACGTGGCCGGTGAAGCCGCCAAGGGGATTTCCGCGGCCGCCCTGGAAACCGGGGTCCCGGTGATCTTCGGCGTGCTGACCACGGAAAACATCGAACAGGCTATCGAACGAGCCGGAACGAAGGCGGGCAACAAGGGCTGGGACGCCGCGCTGGCCGCCCTGGAAATGGCGGACTTGATGCGACGACTAGGCGGGCCGAGCGGACCGGGGGAACAGGAGTGAATGTGCGCGCAGGGGAACGCCGCCTCGGTCGTGAACTGGCGCTGCAGTCGCTTTATCTCGCCGCACAAACCGGGGATGATCCCGGCAAGGCCCTACCGAGACTGCCTGGATGGTCCCTGGCATCGCCGAACACCCGGCAGTTCGCCGAACTGCTGATCGACCAACTCCGCAAACACGACGAAATCGTGGGCCGGTACATCACCGCGGTGGTGCGTCACTGGGACAGGGACCGCGTTGCCCGAATCGACGACTGCATCCTCCGGCTGGGCGCCTGCGAACTCATCGCCTTTCTCGATATTCCGACGGCGGTGTCCATCAACGAAGCGATCGAGCTGGCCAAGAAGTACAGCACGGAACAGTCCGGCGGTTTCGTTAACGGCGTCCTGGACGCTGTGGCCGCGAGACACCTCACGACGACTGATCGAACGTGATCCCACCCTATCGGCATACCAGCGAACATATAGGGAATGAGTCCGAAAAGTGCGATACGGCATTCTGTCCGACATACATGGAAACCTGGAGGCGCTGGATGCCGTCCTCGAAGCGCTGGCCGAAGAAGGAATAGACCGGTATCTCTGTCTGGGAGACATCGTCGGGTACGGCGCCAGTCCCAATGAGTGTCTCGACCGCGTGATCGCGTTGACGACCGAGGTGATCGCCGGCAATCACGACCATGCCGCAATCGGCAAGCTGGATATCACCTCTTTCAACCACTTAGCGGCGGAAGCGGCTTTGTGGACGATGCGACAACTGACGCCCGCTGCACGCCGCTACCTGGGAGAACTGCCCTACACGCGGCGCATCGACGAGCTTTTCGCCGTCCACGCGAGCCCCGCCAACCCGGAGGACTGGATCTATCTTACGTCGCTCGGGCGGGTGGATGAAGGATTCGGCGCGCTGCCCGGCGGCATAACGATTTGCGTACTCGGCCACACGCACACACCAGGCATATTCGAACTGGCCCCGGCGGAGGATCGATGCAGACTGGTGCCGGCCCAGGTACATGGACTGGCGCCAGGATGTCGATACATCGTGAACGTCGGCAGTGTCGGCCAGCCGAGGGACCAGGATCCCCGGGCGGCTTACTGTGTATACGATACCGGGGAGGGACGTTTCGAAATCAAGCGGGTTTCCTACGACATGGTTACCGCGCAGCGGAAGATCCGCGCCGCCGGTCTGCCCGAAATGCTCGCCGAGCGTCTCGCGTACGGCAGATGAACACCGGCTTTGTCGCGCGCCGATAGCGTACGTCTCGATGGATAAAGGAACTGTAGAGGACTCATAAAACATGGGTGTGCATCGCGTTGTATCCATAATCGGCATGGCGGCCGCATTCATCGTATCGCTGGCCGCTTATACCAGGACCATAGCACCCACCGTGCCCTTCTGGGACGGGGGTGAATTCATCGCGGCTTCCTATATCCTGGGCATACCCCATCCGCCCGGCTCCCCGCTGTACATCCTGATCGGCCGGCTTTTCTCCATACTGCCGGACCTGGGTATGGGTATCGCGTGGCTGGTGAATTTCTCTTCGTGCCTGTTTAGCTCGCTGACCGTGGTGGCCGTTTACCTGGTCATCGTGAAGGCGGTTACGCTCAACCAGGAGCGGGATGGACTGTCCCTGTACGAAAGCGTGGTAGTCTGTTGCAGCGCTCTGACCGGCGCGCTTCTGCTGGCGTTTTCCGACACTTTCTGGTTCAACGCGGTCGAAGCCGAAGTTTACGCGCTTTCCATGATGGTCATGATGATCTGCACCTGGTTGATTCTGCACTGGATCGAAAGGCATGAGCAAAACGGCAGCGAGCGATATCTCTTCCTGATCGCCTACCTGGCCTTTCTCGGCATCGCCGTGCACATGTTTACCATGCTGGTCCTGCCTGCCGCTTTCCTGTGCGTGGTCTTTACGGACCGGGTCGTCCGGTCGAACCGGAAACTGATCCTGTTGAGCGCCGTGATTGGTCTTATCCTGTTCAGCGTCGTGGCTTCCATCGACGTGTTTTTCATCGCGGTTCCACTCGCCATAGCCGGACTGATCCTGTCGAGGGGACGACTGCCGTGGGGCTTTCTGCTGCTGGCGTTTATCCTGGCCGTCGCCGTGATGTTTTTCGGCATGGAAGGCGTGGGCGGATACAACGGACTTCCGCTGATCGTAATAGGCGGATTCGAGGCCACCTGGGGAACGGTCATGTTCAGCATGGCGCTGGTGAGCGCGACCCTTGCCCTGGTCTCGGTCACGGCCGGCGATTCCGGTCGGTACAGGTGGCCGTTCTGGGCGATCGTGCTTTGTCTCGCCGTATTGGGATACTCCGTAAACTTCTACGTGCCGATACGGGCGGCCCAGCAGCCGGTAATCAATGAGAATGATCCTTCGAACTGGAAGAATTTCGAGGGATTTCTGGAACGCAAGCAATACGGCCAGGCAAGCATGTTCGAATCCCTGTTAAATCGCAGGGGAAGCTGGTCTTCCCAGTTCGGCAACGGCGAAAACATGGGGTTCTGGCGTTTCTTTTCCCGGCAGTTCAGCGACCCGTCCTTTCCCTACTGGCTCTTTCCAGTCCTGCTGATTGCCCTGGGGCTCGTCGCGCAGGTGGAGCGGGACCGGCGAAGCACGGCGTTCCTGGTCGCCATGCTGCTCACGTGCAGCGTCGGCCTGATCCTGTACCTGAACTTTTCAGACGGTTCGCGCGGTATACAGCGGGAGGTCCGCATCAGGGATTACTTCTATACGCCGGCCTTCGTCTACGCCGCGGTGCTGATGGGCATCGGTCTCCGAGCGCTGCTGGGACAGATCGGCATGTGGCTGAGCCGGTTGAAGCTGCCCGTAGAGAAAGGTATGGCTGGTATCGCGGTGCTGTCGATCGCCCTGCCTCTCGTTCCTTTCACCTATCATTACGAATCCCACTCCCGCGAGGGCAACTACATTCCGTACGACTACGCCTACAACATCCTACAGTCGTGCGACGAAAACGGCCTCATCTTTACCAATGGGGACAACGACACCTTTACCCTCTGGTTTCTCCAGGAAGTGGAAGGCATACGTAAGGACGTACGTGTAATCAATCTCAGTCTCCTCAACACCAATTGGTACATCAAGCAATTGAAGCACCAGGAACCCAGGGTACCGATCACCCTGGCCGACGAAACCATCGACGTGCTTTCCTTCCAGGGGTGGAATGACCGGGAGGTGGAGATCGCCGGCATTTCCTGGACCGTGCCCAGGGCGGGCACGCTGGGAGAAGACTTCGGTTATCTCAGGGTCCAGGACCTGATGATCCTGCACATCCTGGAACAGAACAACTGGGAGAAACCTGTCTTCTTCGCCGTGACCGTCTCGCCGGAAAACGACGTGGGCCTGGACGAGTACATGCAACTGGAAGGCATGGTCTGGCGGGTCGTGCAGAGCCCCAATCCGGACCTGATGGACCTGGACAGGACACATCACAATCTCTGGAACGTTTACCAGTACCGGGGCATAGCGGATCCGGAGGTATACAAGGACAAACAGATCCGCACGCTGCTTCGCAATTACACCGTGTCCTTCCATCAACTGGCGCTCAACCGCTGGAAACGGGGCGAAACCGATCAGGCTATCGCGGCCATTGAGAAATACCTGGAGCACAACATCAGCAACGGAGTGCTGGAGCGACTGATGCTCATCCAGTTCCATGCCGACAAGGGCGTGTTTGTCGAGGTCGAACGCTATGCGTCCGAACTGGCCGGAGATTTCAGTACGTTCGACGGTTATACCGCCCTGAGCCAGGCCATGCGAAAACAGGGGCGGGAGGAAGAGGCCGCCGCGCTGCTGGAACGAGGCGTGGCCGCTTACCCCGAATACCCGACGGGTTACGACCAGCTGGTTAACCTGTACTACCAGCTGAACGATTCCGATCGTGTGCTGGAGACGTTCAAGCGGTGGCAACGGATCGCGCCGGGGGATTCCGTCGTAAAGGCCATGATCGAGGAACTCGGACGCAGCACGGAAGGAACCGACCCGTAGTCGTGCCGTGTTCACTACCCGGGACTCATTGGGCGCGTTGCTGCCCCGCGGCCTCGTGCCGGGATTTTCACCGGTTCAGGTAAATGCGCATACTGGTCATTAACTGGAGGGATATCCGCAACCCGGAAGCGGGCGGGGCCGAAGTGCATCTGCACGAGACATTTACGCGGATCGCCGAGATGGGGCACCAGGTTACCCTGCTCTGCTGCAAGTTCCCCGGCGCCGCGGAATTCGACCACATAGACGGGATCGAGATTATCCGGAACGGCGGGAAGTGGACGTTCAACCTGACCGTCCCCTGGTTCTATCGGAGGCACCTGTCCCACCGATCCTTCGACGTAGTCATCGAAGACCTCAACAAGATCCCCTTCCTGCTTCCCTGGTTTTTCAAGGACCCCCCGGTGATGGTCCTGCTGCACCATCTCTTCGGTTCGACATTCTACCGGGAAACCAATCCCGTGCTCGCTACGTACCTCTACCTGATGGAACGGTTGATTCCACGGGTGTACCGCCGTTGTCTCATCGAAGTGGTGTCGGAAAGCTGCCGCGACGAACTCGTCCGCATGGGGATCTCGACGGACCGGATCAGCGTGGTGCACAACGGACTGGATACCCGGATCTTCGAAGACCGCAACGATATGGATAGTAAGGATCCCGGGCTGATCGTATACCTCGGACGTCTTAAAAAGTACAAGAACGTGGACCACCTGATCCAGGCCATGGCAATCGTTCACGAGGAAGTTCCCAGCGCGCGACTGATGATCGTGGGCACGGGCGACAGGCGGCGCGCGCTGGAGGCGCTGACCCGGTCCATGGGCCTGGGAGAGGTGGTAGAGTTCGCCGGGTACGTTTCCGAAGAGGAGAAAAGACGTCTGCTGACACGGGCCGAATTGGCGGCGTATCCTTCAAGTAAGGAAGGATGGGGCATTACGGTGATCGAGGCCAATGCCTGCGGCGTCCCGGTGGTGGCTACCCGGGTAGCCGGACTTCGCGACGCCGTGGTTGACGGGGAGACGGGCCTGTTGACTCCCCTTGGGGACCGGGAAGCCATGGCGCGCGCGTTGATCGGGCTGTTGCGCGATCCGGAGGAACGCGAACGGCTTGGCCGGAACGCCTTGGCGAGAAGCAGGCGTTACACCTGGGAGGATACAGCTCGGCAGACGGTGCGGATGATCCAGCGTACCATGGGGGGAAGCACAGATGCCGTATGAGAACCCGGCAAAGCGAGAGGACAGGGTGGACGTATCCATCGTAGTCCCCCTGTTCAACGAAGCGGAAAGCCTGCCGGAACTTTACCAGCGCATCGTGGCTGCCCTCGAAGAAGCTGGCGCCTCCTTCGAAGTGCTTTTCGTTGATGACGGCAGCCGGGACGGGTCCTTCGAGACGATACGCCGGCTTCGGGAAAACGACGACCGGATCAGAGCCATCCGGTTCCGCCGGAACTACGGCAAGTCCGCGGCGCTGGCCGTCGGTTTCGAGGCGGTTCGCGGCGACGCCGTCGTGACCATGGACTCCGATCTGCAGGACGATCCGGCGGAGGTGCCCGGCATGGTCGGCTTGCTCGAAGAGGGCTATGACCTGGTCTCCGGGTGGAAGAAGGACCGGAAGGATCCCCTTTCAAAGCGACTTCCATCGAAGCTTTTCAACTGGGTCACGGGAATCGTCAGCGGCCTGCGGCTGCACGACTTCAACTGCGGCTTGAAAGCCTACCGCCGGGAGGTCGTGGAAACCATACCCGTTTACGGAGAACTCCACCGGTACCTGCCGGTGCTGGCGCACTGGGCCGGTTTCCGCGTCACGGAAACGCCGGTGCTGCACCATCCCAGGATGTACGGGAGCAGCAAGTTCGGACTGGGACGGTTCACCCACGGTTTCTTCGACCTGCTGACCGTGTACTTCGTGTCGAATTACACACGGCGACCCCTCCATCTTTTCGGTTCTTTCGGCCTTTTGTCCCTTGGCACGGGTTTCGGTATCGCCCTCTACCTGACCTGGCTTTGGTTAAGCGGTGTCGGCATCGGAACCCGCCCCCTGCTGCAGTTATCCGTGCTCCTGATGGTCCTCGGCATCCAGCTGGTCTCCATGGGCCTGATCGCGGAAATGATCGCCCACCAGGCGCGGCGTACGGAAGACTACGCCGTCCACGAACGGCTGGAATGAGGAACGCATGAGGGTCCTTGTGGCACGTGCTTTCTGACATCGACAGTCCGAGCTTCTAGGGTAACCGGCGAACATCATGACACCCACACAACCCGGGCGAATCTGTTTTTTCGGCACCTACGAACGCGACTACTTGCGTAACCGCACGCTAATTGAAGGCCTGAGACGTTCAGGCTGGCAGGTGCAGGAGTGCCACACGCCCCTCTGGGAGAAGGAACGAAACAAGACCGGCAGGTACCTGAGTCCACTCTCGTTGATTCTTCGCGCCATCGAACTGAGGCTGGCACACCTGAGGCTGATGTTCAAATACGTTTTCACCGTAGGAAAATACGATGTGATGGTCGTAGGTTATATCGGTCATCTCGATATGCCTCTGGCGTGGCTGTTGACCCGGCTGCCGCGGCGGCCCCTCGTCTTCAGTCCCCTGATTTCACTGTACGACACCCTGGTCTGCGACCGACGGTCCTTCGCGGACGGCACGCTCATAAGCCGGTTCTTGCGTTGGCTGGACCGGTGGACCTGCGCGAAGGCGGATCTCGTGTTGCTGGACACGGACGCCCATATCGATTACTTCGTGGATACTTTCAACCTGCCGCGCCGCCGGTTCGCGCGTGTATTCGTAGGCGCGGTGGAACCGGACGTCACACGGGATTCGGCCAGTAGGAAACCGATGGAGGACACGAATTTCCAGGTCGTTTTCATCGGCAAGTTCACCCCGCTGCACGGGCTGCCCTTCATGCTGGAGGCGGCACAGCGGCTCAGGAACGAACCGGACATCGTCTTTCATTTTATTGGATCGGGACAGTTGTCCGATGAGATGCATGAGACCGCGAGGAGACTGGGCCTGGACAACGTCCGATTTACAGAATGGGTTCCATACGATAGTATCCCGCGTTACCTGCGGGGACCTGGTGTATGCCTCGGTATCTTTGGTACGACTGAAAAGGCGGCCCGTGTTATTCCGGGAAAAGTTTTTGTGGCCCTTGCAATGGGCAAGGCAGTCATCACGGCGGACTCCCCGGCTATCAGGGAACTGTTGACTGACGGCGAGAACGCGATCCTGTGTCGTCGCGGCGATCCCGATGCGCTGGCCAGCGCCATTCGCAGGCTGTATGAGGACCGTGATCTGCTGGAACAGATCGCCGAGGGTGGCGGCCGGGTATTCCGCGAACAGGCTTCCGTTGAACTGGTAGGCAGGTCCGCGTCGGCAGTGCTGGAGAAACTGCTGACAGGCGGCGTCAATGCCTTTCGATAGCCCCGAAGTCGAGTTCTACAATCCAGTCCTGTATCGAATCGTCCCTGTTAAAATTAACAAATCCTAAATCAGCAAGTCTAATCAACTCCCTTTGAAATGTCCTGAGCGTGACTCTCTGATATACAGATCGAATGTATCTGTCTGCCCATAATTCCGATAGTGTAACTCTTCTAGATGGGTCATCGGAAAAGGGATCCAACGGCTCCGTCTCGTTCAACAGATACAGTAACAAATTGTATTCTCTTTGGTTCAATAGACGTCTTCGCGGGCCGGTTTTGGTATCAATTGCCTGTACCATCATGTTGCGGTAAACCAACCTGTTGATTCTAGTTTTTACAAAGTTGTTTATCTCTTTGAGCTCACTCGCAAATCCCTTCACTCCAAACTGAATAAAAGGAGTCAGATTGAAAGGTTGATCATACCGGCACTGTTGCAGGATTGTCTTGTATTCTCTCTCGTGACGGTAGAAATAATTGGAGAGTCCGTAAAAGCCACGGACATTATAGCCAAACCGATAGAGAATGGCTGCTTCCACAAGTCGGGAGACTCTTCCATTTCCATCCCCAAAGGGGTGGATCGTGACGAGATAAAAATGAGCGAGCAAGGCTTGAATAACAGGATGGTACCTCTCAGTGGAAGGAGAGTTTATGAAATTGATATAGTCCTGCATCAGATTCGATAACCTATCGTGGGGTGCACCTATATGGACACCTCCTAATTCAGGTGTACCCACAGTTATGGAAAAACCGCGTAGCCTACCGGGTGTGTTGTTAACAGTATCAGAATCTCGTGTGATCATTTCGTGCATTGTAGAAACGTCTTCTAAGTGAAGAGGTCGACTATCTGGGACAAACCGTTCTCTTACCCATGATTGAGCCTCACCAGCGTTCCTTATCTGAAGTTGTTCTCTAGTTGCGTGCAGTCTTTCGCTGTTCTGCGTTAGTTTATCCAGATACTCCATTTGCTTGGAGACCTCTGCTTCGGAAAGCGGGTTTCCTTCGATGGCAGTAGTTCCATGAACCGCGCGTACTCTGTTCAAACGATCTAATTGGTTTTGCCACTCTTGGGGGAAGGCCAGATTCAGAGAGGCTTGTTTGTAAGCCTCTATAGAAATGAGATCATCAAAAAGATCTTTGTAATCAAGATCATACTCAAAAGAGAACCCATCCCAATTCATACTGTACCTCTAATATGACGTATTATTTGACAAGATAGTTGACTGTATAACAATAAACGCAATCTCATACAAATATAGAACATATGTTTATGTATACAAACTAAAAATACTGTTTACGTTGATTATATGCATCTTATTTGACATCAAACACGGCACAATAGTTTGTGTTTGATACCAACCATCACAACGTCTTCATCATGACCACGGCGTCTTCCGGTGGATTCGAATAGTAGGTCTTTCTAATGGATACCGAGCGATATCCCAACTGGTTGTACATGGATCGCGCCGCCCGGTTCGATTCGCGTACCTCCAGCGTCGAGGTGGCGCAACCCCTTTGCGCAGCCTCCGCGAGAAGCCATTTCATCATCGCGCCACCAACGCCCCGGCGGCGATGGTCACCAGCTACAGCGATGTTAGCGACGTGCAACTGGTCAACAACGATCCATGCTACCAGGAATCCAACCACGGACATCGCCTCCATGGCTACAATGTTGACGGAAGATGCGGACATCATCTCGTTTGCAAAGGCTTTTACAGACCAGGGAGAGGGATAGGAAGCCCGTTCGATTTCCAGGACCTGGGGGATGTGTCCACGAGCCATTTTCCGTATGACGAACTGATTCGTCTCGGGCATGGGTCAGTCCGTCGAATGTTCGGACCTGCTATGCGGGTCGGGGGAGGGACTGGCAGCCGGTGCTCGCTCAAACCGGGATGGTGGTTGCTTCGCGAAATCCGGTCTTCGCAGGTAAAGGGGTTCGAGTTCGTTCAGGGATGCATGCTCACCCTTCGATAATTTGTCCATTCCGAGGAACGCAGTCGACGAAGCCATCAGGCGTCCGGTGCCCGGTGGAGCGAAGCGTGCGCGTTCACCTAGCACGTCAATGATGCGTGAACGGTAAGCGTCGACGCCACTGCCGATCAGCAATACCGAATCTTCGATGTGCTCGACCACGTCTTCGAGGATCCCAACCCTGAAGTCGGTAATCCGCTTCGGCCTACCGTCTTCCGTATCGTATCTGGCTTCGTAAACCTGGCCCCTGCGGGCATCTGCCAGCACGTGGACTGGATACCGGCAGTAGGGTACCTGGAAGGCGACGGTATCGAGCGTGGGCACGGCGGCGACGGGCCGCTTAGTCACGTAGGCAAGACCCTTTACCAGGCTCAATCCTACCCGGAGACCGGTGTAGGATCCTGGTCCGATCGAGATCGCGAATCCTTCCACCTCCGACCATTTCAGGCCCAGGTCACCCATGGTACGTTCCAGGATCCCGGGCAGTTGTTCCGCGTATACCGCACCGATTTCCAGCGTCGCGTCGGCCATCACCTGCTGATCCCGGATCACCGCGATTCCGGCGGTGGCGGAAGAAGTCTCGAGTCCCACAACGATCATGATTGGTTTTCCCTAGAAACGCAGCTTGGACAGCAGCCAGCCTCCGATCAACAGTACGAAGAACGGGGAGAGGTCGATGCGCACGTTGGTCTTCGGCACGGCAATGGGAGGTATGATCCGCCTGAAGGGGGCCATAACCGGTTCCGTAAGCCAGGTCAGCACGCGAACGAGCGGTGCGGTCGGATCCGGATTGAACCAGGACATCACCGCGCGGATGATGACCAGCACCAGGTATATACGTAGCATCAGAATCAGGATCATGGCAATCGCGCATCAAGGTAAAACAGTATCGATCGACGCCCCCTGGCTGGAGGTTTCAACGGGGCGTCGCCACTCGTTCGCGCAGTGTCTCTTCATCGATCGACACCACGAATACACATGGTGTCCCTGAGTCCACGGCACCGGGAATGCAAGGGGAACTTTACCGTTCGGTGCGCGCTTTGTCAACGATGAAGATAGCGGGAGGAGTACCCGGGTCGCGCAGGTCGGCTCCGCTGTGGTTCAAGTTTCCATCCGACCAGACCCCGAGGCCGGGAAGTAACCTCTGGCGTGGTGTGGACTGACATTCTATCTTACGGCATTCTTTTAACCGATACGTACAGTTGGCGACCTTTGTTCGACGGCACGGGATTCAGTTGTTGGAAAGGAAGGCTCATGGCGGACATTCGGGTGGATTGGTACAGGTTGCAGACTTTCACGGCGGCGGTATTCGAGCACGCGGGATTGTCGGCCGAGGACGCGGCCGTCGAAGCTGAGGTGCTCGTGTGGGCGAATCTTCGGGGGGTGGACTCCCACGGCGTTCAACGCGTCGCCGGTTATATCCGCTCGGTGGAGGCGGGACACTACAATCCCCATCCGGATATCCGGATCGAACGGGAAACCCCCGCCACGATGCTCATCGAGGCCGATCGCGCTTTCGGGCCGGTGGTGACGACCTACGCCATGAAACAGGCGATAGCCAAGGCCCGCGGAGCAGGCATCGGGTGGGTGCTGATCCGTAACACGACCCACCAGGGCGCCATGGCATACTATGCACAAATGGCGGCGCGGGAAAACATGGCCGGAATCGCTTCCGTCTGCAATCCCCCGAACATGGTACCGCCGGGCGCGCGGGCGCCCGGGGTGCACAACAGCCCGATCGCCATCGCCGTACCGGGAAGCGGTACTCGCTTGATCTCCCTGGACATGGCCACCAGCGTGGCCGCCTTCGGCAAGCTGGACGTGGCCATAGATCGGGGCGAGTCCATCCCCGACACATGGGCGCTTGACGAAGACGGCCATCCGACGACGGACCCGCGTCAGGCCCGGTTCCTGCAGCCGGCCGGGGGCTACAAAGGTTACGGCCTGGCTCTAATGTTTGAATGCCTTTCAAGCCTGATGGTCGGAAACCCACTGTTGACCGCCGCCATCACGGGTCCCGGCGCCACGCCAGGCGTACAGAACAGTTTCATCGGCGCCATCGATATCGCCGCCTTCACCGATCCGGCGGAATACCGGGCCCATATCGATGACCTTACCGCGGCCATGAAAGGGTTGCCGCGCATCGAGGGGGTAGACGAACTCTTCGTACCCGGCGAGCCGGAGGAACGCGTTCACCGGGAGCGTATAGTAAACGGCATTCCGCTACCGCCCGGCACCCGTGAAAAACTAAGCGAAGTCGCAGTGAAATACGGGTTGGAAGCACCGTGGGAAGAGTAGTTTGAAAGGACGATGGGTTGCGTAGCAGAACTCGAATAACAACAGGGGTTTACGGCCCGGGTGGAGACCTGTTGCGTGACGTGTAAGTATGGCTGTTCGGAAGGCGTAGCCTGCGCGGTGAACGTGTTGAATCAGTTCCTGCGCATGAATCCGGAGAAGAAATCGTTGCCCTTGTCGTCCACCACGATGAAGGCGGGGAAGTCCTCCACCTCGATGCGCCACACGGCCTCCATGCCAAGGTCCTCGTATTCCACCACCGATACATCCCGGATGGAATCCTTCGCCAGCCGGGCGGCCGGCCCCCCGATGGACCCCAGGTAGAATCCGCCGTGCTTCTTGCAGGCGTTGGTGACCTGCACGGACCGGTTTCCCTTGGCCAGCATGACCATGCTGCCGCCCGCCGCCTGGAACTGGTCCACATAGGTATCCATGCGACCCGCCGTGGTGGGGCCGAAGGAACCGGAGGCGTATCCTTCCGGAGTCTTGGCCGGACCGGCATAGTAGACGCACATATCTTTCAGGTACTGCGGCATGACTTCACCGCGGTCCAGCCGTTCCTTGAGCTTGGCGTGGGCAATATCCCGGGCGACGATCATGGGACCGGTAAGGGAAAGCCGTGTGGAGACCGGATAGCCGCTGAGCGTTGCTCGGATTTCGGACATGGACCGGTTGAGATCGATCTGCACCACCTCGCCGCCAAGAGTTTCGGTAACGATCTCAGGCATGTATTTCGAAGGCTCGGTTTCCAGCTGTTCAAGGAAAATCCCGTCCCGCGTGATCCTGGAAAGGATCTGACGGTCTGCTGCACAGGACACGGCTATGCCCACGGGACAGGAGGCGCTGTGCCGCGGCATGCGGACCACGCGCACGTCGTGACAGAAGTACTTCCCGCCGAACTGTGCGCCGATTCCGATTTCCTGGCTCATCTTGAGCACTTTCGCTTCCATTTCGAGGTCGCGGAAGGACTGGCCGTATTCGTTGCCCTGGGTGGGCAGGGTGTCCAAGACGCGGGCGCTCGCCAGCTTGGCCACCTTCAGCGTGTATTCCGCGGAGGTGCCCCCGATCACGATGGCCAGATGGTACGGAGGACAAGCCGCCGTGCCGAGCATGCGCAGTTTCTCATCGACGAATTCGAGGAACCGTTCCTCGTTCAGCAGCGCCCTCGTTTCCTGGAAGAGGAGGCTCTTGTTCGCCGAACCGCCGCCTTTGGTCATGAACATCAGCTTGTACTCGCCGCCCTGGTCCGTGTAGATCTCGATCTGCGCGGGCAGGTTGGTCCGCGTGTTCGACTCCTTGAACATATCCAGCGGCGCCTGCTGACTGTACCGCAGGTTGGTCTGCAGGAAGGCGTTCATGGTCCCCCGTGAAATCGCTGCTTCGTCATCGCCCTCCGTCCAGACGAGGTGCCCCTTCTTGCCCATGACGATGATCGTCCCCGTGTCCTGGCACATGGGCAGGATGCCGCCGGCGGAGATGTTGGCGTTCTTCAGCATTTCCATGGCGACGAAACGATCGTTGTCGGACGCCTCGGGATCATCGAGGATCCTGCGCAGTTGAGCCAGATGACCCGGTCTGAGTAGATGGGCGCTGTCCCGGATGGCCTGGTCCGCGAGCATGGTCAGTCCGGCCGTGTCGACCTTGAGGATATCACGTCCCTCGAACGTACCCGTAGAGACGAAATCCGTGGTCAGCTGGCGGTACGGCGTGTCGTCCTTGCCCACGGGCAGAAGCTCGTGGTAGACAAAGTCATGCAATGGTCAGGCGACTCCTACACGAAACTTACATCGACGGTTTCGAAACAGACGCGTTCCGCGCTGCATTCCGAAGGGCCCACGATCCGGTCGTCGGGACCTATGGCCGAGACGGACCGGACACACCAGAATGCGCGTCCCGGAGATTCCTCGGTCAGCGTCTTCTCGTTCTTTTCCGCGGTATAGAACGATTTTGTTCTCAGATACCGGCATACGGGTTGTGCCATGATGGACTCCTTTACGACGCCAGGGCCAGAACGGCCTGCTTGACGAGGTTCTTCGCGATTTCCACCTTGTAACTGTTGTTCGGCATGGGCTTAGCGTCTTCCACCGCCGCTTCGGCGGCGCTTTCGGCCCGCGATTCCGTTATCCTGCGACCCCTGAGATATTGCTCGGCCTCGACGGCGCGCCATGGAACGGGCGCCACGCCTCCGAAAACGAGGCTGGCCCGTTGACAGGTTCCGTTTTCGACCGTCATCTGCGCAGCCAGGCTGACAAGGGCGAAATCGATGGAATCCCGCTCGCGCACCTTGAGATACATCCCCTTGCTGTTCGCCTCCTGTTTCGGTATGGCCAACTCGGTAACTACTTCGTTGGGCCTGAGGATGTTCTCCCTTCGGATATTCATTTCGGGCAGCGTGAAGAAGTCGTCCATGACCACCTCTTTCTCGCCGCGGGGCCCGAGGACTTTCACCGTGGCGTCGAGGGCCATGAGCGCCGGGGCCGCGTCGGAGGGATGGACGATGTAGCTTGGCCCGGTTCCGAAGATCGCGTGGTAGGTATTGACGCCGCCCACCGCGTAGCACCGCGCACCGCCCTTCTTGAGACAGGGGAAATCCTCGCTGCGGTAGTACCAACAGCGCGGTCGCTGCAGGATGTTCCCGGCCAGTGTGGCCATGTTGCGGATCTGCGGCGAGGCGATGACGGAAACCGCCTGGTGGAGCACAGGATAGGCCTGTGTCACGGAACCATCGGTTAAAACGTCCGTCAGCGTCGTCAGTGCGCCGATACGCAGCGCGTCGTCATCCTGCCGGATGTAGGATAGTCCGTCGATGGTCTTGAGGTTGACCACACGCTTCGGAGATGCGGCGTAGTCCTTCATTTCGCCGACCAGGTCCGTTCCGCCCGCCATGACCACGGCGTCGTCCCAGGTGCGACCCAGGAGGGCGGGCACCTGCTCTATCGTTGTCGCGTTGACGTAGGAAAAGTTCTCCATGGATCAGCCTCCCTTCACTGCGGCCAGCGCGCCGAGTACTTTGTCGGGTGTGAACGGCATCTCCCGTATCCGGGCGCCGCAGGCGTTGTATATGGCGTTGGCGATGGCGCCGGGTGTCGGGATCGTCGCGGGTTCGCCGATGCCGATGACGCCTCGCTCCGGTTCGTCGTACCTGAGCACTTCAATTTCGGGTATGTCCATGGAGCCCATGAGCCGGTAGTCTTCCATGTTGGCGTTGACCATGTAACCGGTCGCCGGATCCATGATGCGGTTTTCGTATAGACCGTACCCGATACCCATCAGGACGCCGCCGTTTACCTGGCTCGCCCAGGTGAGGGGATTGAGGATCAGTCCGCTGTTGTGAACTGCCACGACCTTGACGACCTTTACCAGGCCGGTCTCGGTGTCGACGCTGACTTCCGCGAAATGCACGCCGGGCACGCCGCTGTCCGAATACCCCGGCAACCACTGGCCGTGGAAGAAGATGGGTCCGTCTTCGAGCTGGGCCGTTGCCTGCTGCCAGGTCATGCTTTTGGAAGTATCGCTGCCTACGAACACTTTCCCGTCGGCGGCCACGAGTTCTCCGGGCTCCACGCCGAACTTAGGCGCGATCTTCTTGAACAGCTCCAGTTTGGCCAGCATGGTCGTGCCCTTGATGGCGGGTGAAACCGATGCGGCCGTGGTGCTTCCGCCGCTGCCGCCCGAGAAGGGATAAGTCGTGTCGCCGATGCGGACGGTAACGTCCTCCGTCTTCAGTCCGAACTCTTCGGCCGCGATCATGTGTACCAGCGTAAGCGTCCCGGTGCCGATGTCCTGCGTGCCGCACTTCACCTCGACGCTGCCGTCGGCGTTGATGGTACACTCGGCCTGGGTCCTTCCTCCTCCACCGCCCCACCTGGCCGAGCCCATGCCGATGCCGGTCTTGAGCCGGCCGGTACCGGTGTTGGGCGCTGCGCTCCGACGGGTCTTCCATCCGATGCGTTCCGCACCCATTTCCACCATATTACGGCGGGCTTCATCCGGGTCGTTCATCTGTCTCAGGTCCACCGGGTCCATGTCCAGCGCCTCGGCCATTTCGTCCATGATGGATTCCATGGCGAACGCCGCCTGCGGGTGTCCCGGCGCGCGCTGCGCGGCCATGGGTCCGGCATTGGTGAATACGCTCGTTTGTTCGATCCGGTAGTTGGGGATCTCGTACAGGTACGGTGCGCCTGGTATGTTGGCGCTGCCGGCGATGCCCGGCGTGCCGTAATTGGACCGTTCGTAGGCGATCAGCTTGCCATCCTTCGTCGCCCCAAGCTTCACGTGCTGTACGGCGGAGGGACGGTTGCCCGTCACCAGGTGCTCTTCCTTGCGCGTCAGCATCAGTTTCACGGGAGCCCCGGCCTTCCGTGCGAGCAACGCGCAGATCACGCCCTCGCGGCGGGCACCGAACTTGGCGCCGAATCCGCCACCCATGAATTCGGTGATCACCCGCACGTTCGTTTCAGGGATTCCGAAATGCCCGGCCAGTTCACCGCGAACGCTGAATATACCCTGCGTGGAAGCCCAGACCGTAAGCTTGTCGCCATCCCACTGGCACACGGTACCATGTGTTTCCAGCGCGATATGGGACTGTACCTGGCACCGATAGGTGGCCTCGAGCGTCACGTCGGCGGCGGCGAAGCCAGCGGCCACGTCACCCTGTTCACCGACCCGGGGCTCGCCCACGTTGCCGCGGTCGCCGTGTACCTGCGCGGCGGCCGGATCCCTTGCCGCGTCCTCGTCTACGACAAAGGGCAGCACTTCGTATTCCACTTCGATGGCGCGTAGCGCGTCTTCCGCGGCGTCCGGCGTGGTAGCCGCGACGGCCGCGACTTCATGTCCCGCGTAACGGCACTCCCTTGAAAACACGTTGGGATCGTCGCTCGGCAACACCACCGCCTTCACGCCGGGCAGCGCCGCCGCCGTGCTGGCATCGATGCGTTTTACCCGGGCTCGGGGGTAGGCCGACCGGAGGATGCGGCCGTACAGCATGCCCGGCAACCTGATGTCGGCCGTGTACTTGGCGCGACCCGTAACTTTCTCCAGGGCGTCGACGCGGGTGTGCGGCTTATTGATGTAGGTACTCTTCGCGACGTCGCCCCAGCCGCCTTCGCCGGTATCGGGCACTTCAATTTCAATTTCCTTGGGCTCGCCGTCTTCCTGAATGGTGATCTTGACCTTCTTCATCTTCTGCTGCATCGCCTCACCCTCCCTTCCGCATTTTGTCGGCGGCGGACACGACGGCCTCGAACAGGTGGGGATAGGTACCGCACCGGCAGATATTCCCTGAAAGGCCCTGACGGACCTCTTCGGGCGTGGGATTGCCGTTCGCGTCCAGCAGTGCCTTGGCGGACATCAGGAATCCCGGCGTGCAGAACCCGCACATCAGGGCGTCCTTCTCGATAAATGCTTCCTGCAGGGGATGCAGATCGTCCCCGTCGGACAGCCCCTCCACGGTCTCTACTTTCCGGCCCTGCGCGTCCATGGCCAGCGTCATGCAGCTGAATACGAGCTTGCCGTCCATCATGACCGTGCAGGCCCCGCATTCGCCCCGGTCGCAGACGACCTTGGGACCTGTGATCTCCAGCTGGTCCCGCAGCGCGTCCGCCAGGGTCGTGCGCGCTTCCACTTCGACGTTGTGCGTCTGGCCGTTTACGTCGAGCGTAAGTGTCGCCGACATAACGCCCTCGGAATCCTGAGCGGCCGCCGTCCCGGCCCCTGAAACCAGGATGGCGGGTGCTACGGCCGCCGTAATCGCACCGGCGCCCGCGCCCTTTAGAAAGCCGCGCCTCGTGAACCGGGTACCCGGTTCCTTTTCCGGATGCGACGATTCATCGGGCTTGGCTTCATGGTCTCGATCAGCCATAGGACCTCCTTATATTAAACATACTGGAATCTTTCACATATTTCGACTGGCGAGTGATTGCGAAGTTCGGAACCTGCGATTTCGGTGTTCTGTGGTAAAACAGGATGGGAAACCACCCTTTGAATATGGTTGGCGGTCCAGTTCCCGTCAAGACCTTTCCTTATGGGATATACAAGTAACGGGGACGATGTCATCAATGGATGAACGATTGGCGTTTTCCCTTGCAAAAAAACCCCGTATGACTGTAATTTCAGGGTAAGTACGCTGGGAGTCCGGATCACGGATGGAGTAGTGAATGGCGGTCGATCCAGGGGACGGATCATTTATGAAAAGGTCCAGCCGAACGGGTCAAAGGTTGCCGAATGAAAGCCGGAGAACAGGAATGAAGCGTTACACCTTTCTTGCCATGGCCGGCGCCGCGGTAGGCGCCCTGGCAGGTGCGGAGTTCTACCTCCGCCGCCAGGATCACGCCATCAACCGGGACCGCTGGTTTCACGAAGAATACGACGGGGCCCATCCCTACATCGTGTTTCACAACCGAAGCGGCTGGGAACTGATGTCGGGCTACAGTGTGGCCGGTATCCGGATCAACGACTACGGCTTCCGGGGATCGGATTTCCCGCGACGGAAGGACCCCGACGTGGTCCGTATCATGTGTCTCGGCGACTCCTGCACCTTCGGCGCGCCGGGGGACGATTCACCCTATCCCTATCAACTCGGACGGCAGTTGGAGGGCATGGACCTGGAGAGCGATTACCAGGTGATAAACGCCGGGGTCGACGACCATGCCACCATCAACGCCCAGTTACGCCTGCCCCGGCTATTGGCCTTCGAACCCGATATCCTGATCGTCTACATCGGCTGGAACGACATTTGGATGGGGAATCCGAGGCACTATCCGGATATGCGCAGGAAGACCCAGACCTACTGGCATTACGGTAACGGCGGAGATACGGGGCTGAGGCTGCTGGATGAAGCCAAGGGCATCCTCGACCTGAACACACCGCCGCCCATCGGCTCGTTCGACCTGGAAGATTTTCAGCCGGCGAATTTCGAGTATAATATGCGGCGACTCATCCGGACCGCGAAGAACGACCGGGTCCGGGTCGTCCTGACGACCCTGCCTACGCTCATTGCTCAGAACGGCGGCGAGCAGTCCATGCAAAGCCTCGACAAGCTGCGCTACCCGTCCTTCTTCGCCCAGGGCGATCTCGCCCTGCTCACGAAACTCTACGGCATATACGATGCCTCGATCCGCCGGCTGGCCATGGAAGAAGATACAGACCTCATCGATCTGAATGCCACCTTCGTCGGAATGGACGGTGAACGCGACCGCTATTTCTTCGATACCCGGCATCCCTCTATCGAAGGCAGCGAGGTCATAGCGCAGGCACTGGCCCAGGGCCTGTATGATCGCAACATCGTAGGATAGCCCAGCCCCTTTGAAGCACGTGTTGAAATATGTGGTGTTTCCAACGCCCCTCGGCCCCATGTACGCGGCGGCCAGTAATCAAGGCCTGTGCCGGATCGCCTATGACGTCACGGCCGAGGTCTTTGAGACCGATATGTTGAACCGCTTCGACGCGGACCTGGCCTTTGTCCCTGATGACGAACTCTTGAATTCGGTCGAAGATCAGATCACGCGGTATTTCACCGGTAAACTGACCCGCTTCAACGTGCCGCTGGACTTCCTGCGGGGCACGCCGTTCTCCCGGCAGGTCTGGCGCATGCAACAGGCCATTCCATACGGGGAATGGCGTTCCTACAAGTGGGTGGCTGAACGGGTACGCAGGCCGAGGGCCGCCAGGGCGGTTGGTCAGGCCAACCGCAACAACGACATCAGCATCCTCGTTCCCTGCCACCGCGTGATCGCCAGCGACGGCCGCCTGGGAGGCTACGGCGGTCGACCCGACATCAAGGCGTTTCTGCTCGATCTCGAAGGCGCGGTCTATACCCGTTGATTGTTCCCCGTGTGATTGCTGCCCATGCCGCTGGATATTCCCAATAGAGTCTATTTCGCCTACGCGTTCCAGTGCCGATACCGCGAGCAGGCGCCGTGGGTTAACGGCGTCCTGGACGAATGGGGCCCTGAATACCTGGTGCCCGACCTGGGTTTCCTGGAGAACCGGCCGACAGCCGCGGACGTCTACATGGCCTGGAACGAAGAAGGACTGTATTTCGCGGTGGACGTAAGGAAGCGTAAGCCGGTCCGATCCTACTACGGCCGGCACTGGACCGGGGACAGCTTCCAGATCTGGCTGGACACCCGGGACGTAAAGTCGGCGAGGCGGGCCGGGCGATACTGCCACCAGTTCAACTGCCTGCCCACCGGGGGCGGCGACGAAGGAGACATGCCCGTGGTCAAACCCACGCAGGTCGACCGCGCCCGCGAACGATGGAACATGCCGGAACAGGAGGCGCTTCCCATCGCTTCCCTGATCTCGGACCGCGGCTATACCCTGGAAATATGCCTGCCGACGGAAGAGCTCAGCGGCTACGACCCGGAGGAATTCCCCCGGCTGGGATTCACCTACTTTCTCAACAATTCGGAATGGCCCGCCCAGTGGTGGAGCGCCGGGCGCGACCTGCGCGTCCACGTCGATCCCAGTACCTGGGGTACGGCGGTGTTAAGCAGGTAGTGTTCTGGAAGAAACTGCAGTACTCAGTGGGATAGATAGCTTTCTATCACGCCATCAAACCGCCGTATTCCCACCGGGCCGGCCTTCGGGTTCATAATCCAGGTTGGGCGCCAGCCATCTTTCGATGGTATCCACGGTCGTACGCTTGCGGCGGGCGTAGTCTTCCACTTGGTCCCGTCCGATCTTGCCCACGTTGAAATACCGGGCCCCGGGATGGCCGAAGTACAGGCCGGCGACGGACGACGCCGGATTCATGGCATAGCTCTCCGTAAGATCTACCCCGATCCGGCGTTCTACCTCGAGCAGGTCGAAGAGCCGGCGCTTCTCGGTGTGGTCGGGACAGGCCGGATAACCCGGCGCGGGCCGGATGCCCCGGTACTTCTCCTGGATCAGGCCTTCGTCTTCCAGATCCTCTTCTTGCCCGTATCCCCAGGCGCGGCGCGCCCGTTGATGGGTGTTTTCGGCCAGCGCTTCCGCCAGCCGATCGGCGAGTGCCTTAGCCATGATGGCTTGGTAGTCGTCGTGGTCAGCTTCATACCCTGCGACCAGCTCGTCGAGACCGATACCTGTGGTGACCGTAAAGGCGCCGATGTAGTCCCGTGTGCCTTCCGGCCCCACGAAATCGGAAAGGGCGAAGCACGGTCCGTCCGCGGATCGCGGCCGCTGCTGACGCAGCATATGGAACGTCGTGAGGACCTCGGAGCGGGCGGCACCGTCATAGAGGATGATATCGTTCCCGTTCGCTTGGGCGGGGAAGAACCCCCACGCGGCCCTGGCCCGTAGCAACCGTCGGTCAACGATGTCTCGCAGCAGGTCGCGCGCGTCATCGAATAGCTTCCGTGCCTCTCCGCCGACCAGGGCATCTTCCAGGATGGCTGGATACCGTCCCCGTAACTCCCACGCGGTGAAGAAGGGGGTCCAGTCGATGTAGGAAACGAGCGCTGCAAGGGGAAAGTCGTCGTCGACGCGCACTCCGGTGAATTCGGGTACCGCGATGGTTTCTTCCGACCATTCGAGCGCGGGCCGCCGTTGGCAAGCCTCCCCGAAAGGCACCAAGGGTGCGCGCGGCGTCCTGTTTTCATAGGTGTCCCTTACCCGCCGGTAGTCCTCCCGAACGCGCCGGGCGTAGTCCGGCCGCAGGTCGTCGCTGATCAGGTTCCCGACCACTTCCACGGCCCGCGAGGCGTCCGGCACGTAGACGGTCGGTCCGTGATAGGCGGGCTCGATCTTGATTGCCGTGTGCCTCCGGCTCGTCGTGGCGCCACCGATGAGCAGCGGCAGTTCGAAACCGTTGCGCTCGATTTCGCGGGCGACGTGGATCATTTCGTGGAGAGACGGGGTGATCAATCCGCTCAAACCGATCACGTCGACCTCTTCGGCGACGGCCGTGCCAATGATCTTTTCCGCCGGGACCATGACACCCAGGTCGATGATGCGGTAGTTGTTGCACCCGAGCACCACGCCCACGATGTTCTTCCCGATGTCGTGCACGTCACCCTTCACCGTGGCCAGGAGGATGGTCCCCTGGTACCGCCTCCCCCCGCCGTTTCCGTGCTCTGCTTCCATGTGCGGGATAAGGTGGGCCACGGCCTTCTTCATCACCCGTGCGCTCTTGACCACCTGCGGCAAGAACATCTTCCCCTCGCCAAAGAGATCCCCGACGATGGACATCCCGGCCATCAGAGGACCCTCGATGATGTGCAGCGGACGGTCGAAGCGACCCAGCGCTTCTTCCATGTCTTCTTCAACGTAATCGGCGATCCCGTTGACCAGGGCATGGGAAACGCGTTCCTCCAACGAATCCGCGCGCCAGTTTTCGTCCTTCGGTGCCCGTTCGGCGCCGGGTCCCTTTCTTGCTTCCGCCAATTCAAGCAGCCGTTCGGTAGCGTCGGGCCGCCGGTTGAAGAGGACGTCTTCGACCCTGGCGAGTGATTCCGGGTCGATGTCCTTGTAGATCGCCAGTTGCCCCGCGTTGACGATCCCCATATCCAGACCGGCCTGTATGGCGTGGTAGAGGAACGCCGCGTGCATCACCTCCCGGATGTAGTCGTTGCCGCGGAACGAGAAAGAGATGTTGCTGACGCCCCCGCTGACCTTCGCCAGGGGGTGCCGCTCCTTGAGCTTGCGGACGGCCCCGATGAAGTTGACGGCGTAGTCGTCGTGTTCCTCGATCCCGGTGGCCACGGTAAGGATGTTGGGATCAAAAATGATATCCGTGGGATCCATGCCGATCTCTTCGGTCAGAATCCGATAGGAACGGCTCAGGATTTCCAACTTGTGGTCCGTATCCGTGGCCTGGCCTTCCTCGTCGAAGGCCATCACCACCACGGCGGCTCCGTACCGCCTGGCCATTCGGGCCTGGGCCTTGAAGACTTCCTTGCCTTCCTTCAGGCTGATGGAATTGGCGATGCTCTTGCCCTGCGCACATTTCAATCCCGCTTCGATGACCGGCCAGCTGGAACTGTCGATCATCACGGGCGTGGCGGCGATATCGGGTTCGGACGCGATCAGGTTCAGGAAGGTGGTCATCGCCGCTTCGCTGTCGAGCAGCCCCTCGTCCATGTTCACGTCGATGATGTTCGCCCCGCCCTCGATCTGCTGGCGGGCCACGGCCAGCGCTTCCTCGTACTTTTCCTGCCGGACGAGGCGGGCGAATTTGCGCGATCCCGTGACGTTCGTCCGTTCACCGATCATGGTGAAATTGCCGTCGGGGCGTATGGTAAAGGTTTCCAGGCCGCTGTAACGGGACAGGGGATCCATCGGACCCGGCACGCGCAGTGTCCCCCGGCGTGATACGGCTTCGGCGATGGCGGCGATGTGCTCGGGCGTGGTGCCGCAGCACCCGCCGACCATGTTGAGCCATCCTTCTTCGGCGAAGTCCCCAAGCACCTCGGCCATGTGCTCCGGCGTGTCGTCGTAGCCGCCCATTTCGTTCGGGAGACCCGCGTTCGGGTAACAGGTCACCGGAATGTTCGCAAGGGTCGACAGCTCCTCCAGGTAGGGCCGCAGTTCCGTGGCGCCGAGGGCGCAATTGATCCCCACGCTATACAACTCGCCGTGGCGTATGGAAGTCCAGCAGGCCTCCACCGTCTGGCCCGAGAGGGTGCGGCCGCTGGCGTCGACGATGCAGAACGAGGCCATGAGGGGTACGCGGCGCACCCCCTGGTCGAAGAGGGTGTTGATGGCGAACAGCGCGGCCTTCAGGTTGAGCGTATCGATCTGGGTCTCGACCAGCAGCATGTCCACGCCGCCGTCCAGGAGCCCGCGCGCCTGTTCGCCATAGGCTGCGGCCAGTTCATCGAAGGTAACAGACCGGAAGGCCGGGTCGTTTACGTCGGATGAGATGGAGGCTGAACGCGTGGTGGGTCCCAAGGCGCCGGCCACGAAACGGGGTCGTTCCGGATTGGCCGCCATCGCCGCTTCGGCGGCACGTTTCGCGATGTTCGCCGCTGCCGCGTTGATTTCGTATACCCGGGACTGGAGTTCGTAATCGGCCTGCGAGATGGACGTGGCGTTGAAGGTGTTGGTTTCGATGATATCCGCGCCGGCCTCCAGGTACTGCCGGTGGATCTGCTCGATAAGATCGGGCTGGGTGATCGACAGCAGATCGAGATCGCCCTGGAGCGCTGCGGGATGATCTTTAAACGATTCGCCGCGAAAATCGGCCTCGTCGAGGGCGTGGCCCTGGAGGACCGATCCCATGGCGCCGTCGATGATAAGGATGCGTTCGGAAAGCAGTCGGTCCAGCAGGCGGTGGGTTTCCGTTGTGTCGGGATGGAACTGTGGGAAGATTGCAGGCTCCTTCTCGAGGTTGTATTTCCTGTTCCGCTACACAATGATTACACATGGGCGCGGTGTATTCACGAGTATGGTGCGGATGTCCCTGTGCCGCTTGACCGAAACCGCCGACGTTAACATCTCCACTTTAAATCTACGGGTGGTCCTCAGGAGCGTCAAGGTCAACCCAATAAGCCTTGCCTGCTCGCGTCATACCCCTGTATCATAAGGGTTGCCGATCCATGATTCCCAATATGAAACTCAATCTAGGAGATCGAAAATGAAAGGTGAACAAAACGGTATCGCTACGAGCCGTCTGGGACTGTCGAGGCGGGGATTCCTGAAAGGCGCGCTGGTTGGCGCAGGCGCATTGTCTGTGGGTAGCTACGAGGCCATGGCGCAGATGGTCGGCGGACCCTCCGTCCGTGGCTGGGGCGTGCCTCCGGGCCTGGTGCGCATCGACGCCAACGAGAACGCCCTGGGACCGTCCCCCCGGGCCGTGGAGGCTGTGGTGTCCCTGGTTTCCAGTATCAACCGTTATGGACAGAACCCGGATCTGCTGGGCAAGCTCGCCCGCAGGCACGGCGTACCCGTCGTGGAGTGGACGGACAGCCCCTTTGCGCCGGTGCAAAACGCCTGGATCGCCGTGGGCGCCGGGTCGTCGGACCTGCTCTTCGCCATTGGACATACTTTCCTTCGCGAGGGACAGGAGGTCGTGGAGAGCCTGCCCGGTTTCGGCTTCATAACCAGACTCGCCGGCATGCAGAACGCCGAATCGGTGCGAGTACCTCTCCTGGCCGGTATGAAACCGGATCTCGACGGACTCAGCGGCGCCGTAACGGACAGGACCTCTCTGGTCGTGGTGACCACCCCCGGTAATCCCACGGGTCAACTGACTCCCAAGTCGCAGCTGAAGCCGTTTATCGCGTCCATCCCCGAAAGGGTCCTGGTACTCGTCGACGAGGCGTATATAGAATTCGCCGAAAACGAGGAGGATCGCGAAGGTTCGACATCCTTGATAAAAGATCATCCGAACGTCATCGTTACCCGTACGTTTTCCAAGGTCTTCGGCATGGCCGGCATGCGGGTGGGATACGCGGTCGCCCGGCCCGAAGTCATTGCGAAGATCAACAGCCACCGGGCCAACACGCTCACCATGCTGTCCACCCACGCCGCATCGGCCGCCCTGGACGACGAGACCCATATGAAGCGCTCCCGCGACCTGGCTACACAGGGGAAACGGTACTTCTACGAGCAACTGGACGCCATGGGCATCGAGTATGCGCCGAGCGAGTCGAGTTTCGTGATGATGAACGTGAAAACCGACGTGGACGAGCTCGTCCGCAGGCTTAGGGAAGATCACAACGTCCTGGTGGGCAACGCGAAGGCGCGCTGGAACATCGAGGGATGGATCCGCGTAACCGCCGGGCTACCCGAGGAAAACGAGGCGTTCATCGCGGCGCTGAAGCAGGTGTTGGTGAGTAGCTGACCGGAAGTTGCGAATCGCAAGGATCCGCCCGGTAGCATCGGGTAAGCCTAATGGATAGAATCCCGGACGTATAGGTTTCGGCCTATGGCGCTCATGGCCGCGTCCATAAGGTCCATGCGCGAATTGTGCTGTACGTCCAGCACCCGGTCCACTTGCGGCAAATGCCAACCAAGACGTCGAGCCAGTTCGGCCTTGCCGATGCCCTGGTCCCGCATGCCTCGATAAAGCAGAACCTTGACTGTGGTGAGTGTGGGCAACAAGGCAGCGTGGCGTCCCTGCGATGGCAATGGAACATCCCGCCCATCGTGTATGCGACCCGCTATCGCCTCCTCCAGGGCGTCGACCGCTCGTGCGATCGCTTCGTCCCGGTCCATGCCAAACGTGGTGAGTTCCGGAAAGTCAGGAGACGTGACCAACACGGTATCGTCGTCTTTTTCTAATTTCACAGGATACTTGAGCATCAGTTCAACCTCAGGTCTTTCTTGATCTTGGCCACCAGTTTTCGCCCGAGTTCCCTGCTTCCACCGTGCATGGGCAACTGGGTTGTCCGCTCCCTTAGCCGGACGGTTAGATGACCGCTCCCACCCTTGTGCGTGTGAAATGTACAGCCCTGCTTCCTCAGCCAACGTCTAAGTTCATTAGCGTTCATAACTAATGATACACAACAGAAGTGTTGACGTCAACAGAAATGTTGTGCACCTCACTCCGCATGTACCGCGTCCGCCGGATTGGCTGTAGCGGCCTTCAGAGCCTGGTATCCCACCGTCAGCGAGGCAATCAACAGCGCGGCGCCGGCAAAGAAGACGGAACCCAGCCTTTGTTCGGCCTGGTAGAGCACTTGGAGGTTGTCATCGAGAAACGAGTAGTCCATGGCGGGATGGTTCGGATACGTCTGCCGCCACTGATCCTGGAGTATCTCCAGTCCACGTGATCCATCTCCCCCCTGCATCCTGATTACCATGGTCGAAGAAGGTTCTGAAATCAAACTGACCAGCAAAGGCTCTATGCGCTGATGCAGCGACTGGTTGTGGAAATCTCCCATAACACCGATGACGTTCAGGGACGGCGTGGTATCCGGAGCCCCTGTGAATCTGAAGGTCTTACCGATCGGGTTTTCCCATCCAAGAGTGCGTACGGCCGCTTTGTTGATCAGGCAGGCGGTGGAGTCAGAGCCGAATTCCCGGGAAAATGTGCGCCCAGACACCATCTCGATACCCAGCGTTTCTATGAAGTCGAATTCCGTCCAGATCATCTGGTAGACCGGACTCTCATCTTCCTGAACGCCTTCCGGCGTTACCAGGTTGAGACTGGTCTGGCCCCCGGGTACGCTGGTCGACGAGGTCACGTTCAGGATTTCAGGATACTGCAGGACCGCGTTCTTGTAGGCCGGATATCCCTTAATCGCTTCTTCATCAGGCAAACGAACGACGACCACGTTTTCTTTATCAAAACCCAGTTTCTTGTTTTGCATGTAATCCAGTTGATCCAGGACGACGATGGTCCCAGCGATCATGATGATCGAAACGACAAACTGGAACGTGATCAGGATCTTCCGGAGGTGCGAGTGCGACGCACCCGCCTTCAGCGCGCCGGTCAACACGGCGACGGGCCTGAAGGAGGACAGGATGAACGCGGGATATCCCCCGGCAATGATTCCCGTAATGAGGGCGATGGCCGCCAGGGTAGGGACCAGCCCGGTGGACTGGTAATCAATCGCCAGCGTTTTCCCTGATAACAGGTTGAACTGCGGCAGCAGCAGATGAACCAGCCCCAGTGCGATGAAAAGCGCGATAATGGAAACCAGGATCGACTCTCCCGTAAACTGCTTGATCAGTTGATTCTGATGGGCGCCAAGTACTTTTCGAATACTGACTTCCTGCGCTCTGCGGGCGGAACGTGCGGTGGACAGGTTCATGAAATTCACGCAGGCGATCAGTAGGATAAAGACGGCCAGGGAGGAGAAGATATACACGTACCTGATGTTGCTGTTCGCCGCAATTTCGGCTTCCATGTTGGAATGGAGATGGATATCGGTAATAGGCTGCAGGTAGGGTCTGGCTTCTATGCCCACTGTTTTGAGCAGTTCGCCAAGGTACTTTTCCAGGAACCCGGGCAGTTTACGCTCCAGGTCTTCGGGCGCGTATCCTTCCCGGAGTAGCAGATAGGTATACAGGTCATGGCTGAATTCCAGGTTTTGCATAGTGGGCGGTTCGTTGTACAGCTTATTCGGCGCTAATGAGGCGTAGGAGGCCAGGAAATCGAGGTGAAAGTGGGAGTTTCTCGGCATATCCCGCATGATGCCGGTAACCGTAAACTTGTAGACGTCATCCCTCGTAAGCACTTTGCCGATCGGGTTTTCAACGCCGAAGTACTTGTCCGCCATGGACTCTGACAGCACCACGGTATGGGGTTCGGCCAGGGCTGATCTTGCGTTTCCCTGGGCCAGGGGGATGGTAAAAATGTCAAAGACCGATGAATCCGCGAAAACGAAGTTTTTTGCAGTAAAACCGCTTATCCTTATATCGAATGAGCCATCGAGAGTTCGGCGGCTTTATCCGTGTGATCTGCTCGATTTCGGGATAATCCTTCGCCAATACCGGGGCCCAGGGTGGAGGTGTCAGGGCAGCTTCAATAGGCGTTCCCGCCACCATCGCGGATTCTGCCAGGCGATAGATCCGGTTTTTATGCTCATGGTGCTGGTCGTAACTGAGCTCGTCCTGCACGTATAGCATGATGCTGTTCCGAGATCGGAGGTATTAATCCATCGCGTAGTGAATTTATGAATCGTCGAGTCCGCCTGATGTTTCAAAACCTGGCATAAACCGGCATGGCTGACGAAAATAGTTTATAGGAAAAAGAATGCAAGGCCCACGATGAGATTTCCTACCACAGCACCCCGAACAGCAATCCCGATGCGATCGTGAGGTAGCCCAGGGCCAGCAGACCGGGACGACGGTAGAAGGGCAGGCCACCGGGAGGTATCTTAAAGGGATAGGCACCACGAACGGGGGCCTCGGCCAGGGTCTTCTGCAGCCAGGTATCTTCGAGCGCTTTCAGCCGATGGGTCATGCGGATCCGCAGCGAGGGTATGTCGTTCTCCCTTGCATAGACGAGTCCTTCCAGGTCTTCATCCGGCACCGAACCGCGCCTCAGCGTGATCAAAGCCGATGCCACCAGCATGCCGGCCGCGGGCAGGACGATATTCCAGATATAGGTCCACCACGTGTTGGTGAACCACACGGGCAGACCCCATTCCAGGCTTTCGCTCAGGATCGCGGATACGCCGTAGGACAGTCCGACTAGCAGGCCCACGATGCCGGTCGATCGGTGCACGCGGGTGAAGACCCCCATGAGTATGACGGTCATGAGCGGGACCGCTATAGCGCCGGCCAGGCGGAGGTAGAAGGCCAGCATGCCCTCCTGGATGAAGGGTACGTAGGCGAATCCCAGGGCCATGATGAAGGGGGCCGTTATGCGGCCCACCCGGGTGTAGTGGGCGTCAGGCGCCCGCTTCACGATGAACCGGGCGTAGATATCCCGTACGAAGAGACTCGATATGCCGATGCCGATGGAGTCGAAGGTGGAGTATCCGCCTGCGATCAGTCCGGCCACGACCAGCCCGATCAGCCCGTGGGGCAGGTAGGCCTGGATCATGAGAGGGTAGGCCTGATCGATGGACTCCAGCCCGGGGAAGTCCGCCCGGGCCATGGGCCCCATGGTGACGTTGAACCAGAGGCACAAGGCCGTGGCGGTACTGGCCACCACCGCGGCCATCTTGAAATCCCATTCCGACCGCGCGCCGAGGAAGCGGATGGCTTCGTACTGGTTGATGACGGCGTACATCGTCAGCACGACGATGAAGCTCAGGATGACCACGGCTGCGGGTACGCCGGGAGGCGAGTACCCGCCCACGTGGAGAAGCACGCCCGGCAGCTGGGGATCTACGGCGGCCAGGCGGTCGTTCAGGCCTGTCCAGCCGCCTCCCCTGGTCCAGACGACGATCCATAGCACGAAAGACCCTACTATCATGGCCACGCTCTGTATAGCGTCGGTGAATACCCCCGCCTGCAGACCGCCGCGGATGATGTAGAGTGTCGCCGATGCCGCAATCGCCACCACGACAAGCCAGCTTCCGGTCGAAGAGAACCCCGCCAGGACGCTGAGCACCAGGTACATGGAGAAGAAGATGTTCGCGAGTACGTTCGTCCGGGACTGGATATTGATTAGGACCGCCATGACGCGGACGGATGGCCCGAAGCGGAACTCGAGCCACTCGGCGTTGGTGAAGACGCCCGACCGGTACATGGGCAGGATGACGAAGAAGCTGAGGACAAACCATCCGATGGCGATGCCGAGCCACCACTGGGACAGCTGGGACAGACCGTACTGGTAGGCTCCGCCGGCAATGGCCACGTAATCGCCGCTGTCCACGGCCGTACCGAAGGCGGAAAGACCGATGGCCCACCACGGCATGGACTTGGCCGCCAGGTACCAGTCGAAGCTCTCGTGCTTCTCACGGAACGCCAGCAGGCCGTATACGACGATGCCGCCGTTCACGAGAAATACGATGGTCCAGTCTAGAAAGGACATGGGGTCAGGGTGGGGTGTGAGGCGTCGAAGGCTAGTGCGGATGCGGAAGCGCGCCTATGGACGCAAGGACGCTGGAACTGGCAGGACATCGAACTGGACAGCGCCGAGCCAATGCCGGACCTGTAGGGGTATATGCCAGATGAACGCCGGCCTGGACGGACGTCGATTCGTGCTTGCTGAAACCGAACCGAGCCCGTCCCTGTCGTCTATTCCCGCGGCAGATGGTAGCCTGCCTTCATTACCGGGATCCGGTAAAGTCCGGTTCCGGAGGTGATGTACAGGATCCGGTTGTTTTCGCCCCGTCCGAATCCCACGTTCGTAGGCAACTCGCCGGTCGGTATGAAGGCCTTTTCCGTACCGTCGGGAGTTCGTATGGCGATACCCGGACGTTTCGCGCTGCGCTCGGACACGTACAGGTTCCCCTCGACGTCCACGACCAGTCCGTCGGGTCCGTCTTCAGGCAGGTAGTCCACGAGGACGCTCCGGAACGTGGCGGTGCCGTCCTCGTGCAGGTCATAGGCAAGCAGCGCCATCCGGCCCTTCTGCACGGGGATATCGGGCGTGATCTTCCCCAGGTCGATGGATCCGTTGTCGTTGCTCACCACGTACAGGGTCTTCTGGTCGGGTGAAACGACCACCCCGTTCGGTTTTCCGGCGTCGGTGATGATCCGGTGGATCGAGCCGTCCGTATCGATGCGATACACGGCCATCACGGGTTGCTCCACCGATTCATACCCGATATACTTCGGATCGCTGAAGTATATTCGGCCCATCTCGTCTATGGAGAGGTCGTTCGGGGCGTTAAACGGCCGGCCCTCGTACGTGGCCGCGATGATATAGCTCTTGCCCGTATTCATGTCCGTCCGCGTCACCCGTCGTCCACCGAAGTCGGCTCCTTCCGCGGCAATGAGTCGGTCCTGGGCGTCGAACTTGAGGCCATTGGACATGCCGCTGGGCGAACGGAATATGGTGCTTTCGCCCGTTTTCGGATCGTAGCGCCAGATATGCCCGGCCTCTAAGCCGCCAGGTCCCGCCGCCGAGGTGAAGGTGATGTCGCTGAAATAGATCATCCCATCGGGTCCCTCGGCTGGACTTTCGGTCAACGCCAAACCTTCGTTGAACACCATCTCCAGCCGGGCGTCGGGCGAGATGTATGCCGGATCTCCGTAGGCTGGGGCAACTTCCTGGGCGTGAAGCGGGGCCGCGATCAGCAGGCCGATAATCGGGAATGCCTGTCGAAAGGACATGGTACGGTCTCCTTGGTCAATGCATGCGGGCGTAAAACAAACTGGATCGGTTAATTCGGAGGTCAACTCGCTATGAAGTCATCGCGATGAAGGCATCCAATGGATTCGGAATCGCTACAGGTATTGTAGTCAGTTCAGGCGTTGTCATGCCACTGTATCTGATGTGGGATTGACCGTCAAGCGATTTTGATGAGGCGTGAGCGGTTCTTTCCTTGACGCTCGGGATCGGAAACCATACAGTTTTTACACACTATTTCCTGCGCAAAATCCATTAAAAAGACTGAAAAGGAGTTTCTCATGTCCGTATCGAGACGGGAGTTCATGGGCATCGTGTCGGTGGCCACCCTTGCCGGGGCCGCGGGCGCGGCATGTGGCAACGATCAGGCCGAATCAACAGCGGATGCGACGGCGCAGACGCCGTCCGGTGACGATCCCCTCGGCGTCCGATCCGATTTTCCGGTCGTCAACGAATCCGTCTACCTCAATACACCCTACATGTCACCATCGCCCCTGTCCTCGATAGAAGCGGCCACCCGGTTCGTGGAAGCAAAGGCAAGGAGTCCCATTATGCTGGGCGACATGCTCGCAGAAACACAGGCCGCGCGGGAGAAATTCGCCCGCCTGGTCCGGGCTGAAACCGGGGAAATCGGACTGGTGTCGTCCACCAGCGAGGGCGAGAACATCGTGGCCAACTCCCTGGATCTGAAATCCGGGGACAACGTGGTGATCGACGATCTGCACTACTCGACATCGCTTGTGATGTACAGCCAACTGGCTGAGACCACCGGCGTGGAAACGCGTATCGTGCGCAACGTGGACGGCGTCGCCGCTCCGGAAGCCTTCGCCGAGATGGTGGATGACAAGACGAAACTGATCTCCGTGGCGTGGGTATCCAACCGGAACGGCTACCGGCACGACCTGAAGGCACTCGCGGATCTGGCCCATGCTCACGGCAGTTACCTGTACGCGGACGCGGTGCAGGGTGTAGGTATGGTGGACCTCGACATCAAGGAATCCGGGGTCGACTTCCTCACCACGGGCACGTACAAGTGGCTGCTTGGTGGTTATGGAATAGCACCCTTCTATGTACGGGAAGACGTGATGGACGTGGTCAGGCCCGATCGCCTGGGATGGAGAATGGTGGATGAAAGACTGCCCGACAACCGGTACACGATTTACACCGACGCCCGGAAATTCGGATATGCCACACCCGCCTTTGGCGCCATTTATCATCTTTCAGCATCTCTCGACTACCTGTTAAACGTGGGCGTTGATAACATCGAACGGCACACGGTCGCCCTGGCACATCGCCTCCACGGCGGACTTACCGAACAGGGATTCGAGGTGTTTACGCCGCCCGGCAACCAGTCCGCTATCGTGTCCTTCAATCACGGCGCCGATTACGAGACCATCAATAAGGAACTCGACGACGCGGGCGTTCGGCTGTCGTTCCGCGAGAACAACGAACAGATCCGGATCGGCCCCGCCCTGTTCAACAACGAGCAGGACGTAGACGCGTTCCTGAATATCACGGATGGGTGGTCGAAGAGCAGCTAGACTGAACCTACTCCGCCGCGGCGTTGGGCTCGTCCAGAGCCAGGTCGAACACTCCAGCCCGCGGCGTTGGGCTTGCCCTGAGCTAGATCGAACCATCCCGGCCGCGGCGAACCTTCCCCATGCGCCAGCGGACCACGAAGGTTTCGACGACAAACCCGCTGTACAGGGCGGCCACGCCACGGATCGCTCCGTGCAGGTCGAACAGCGCCAGGGTGTTGACCACGAGGACAATGGCACCGGCGCGGGCGGGTCCACTGGGCGCGATGGCGCTCGTTCGGTGATCCCGCAGCGCGACGCCGTGCAGGTAGGACCGCACCGTAACCGCCAAGGGGAAGAAGGAAAAGATGATCAGCGGCACGGTGCAGCGCATGGCGAATTCGTGATCCACGCCGATCAGCGATTCGAGGAGGAAGAACCGCACCGGGGTCCAGAACATCAGGGCCATAACGACGAAGGACAGCAGGCCGCACCCCGCCGTAAACCGGCGGATCAACCGGCCATCGGGGTCCAACCTTTGAAAGGCCGGGGGCAGGTTCTTGAGTTCGTTCAACCATCCGTAGGGCAGGTGGGCCAGGGCATACACGATCGTGAGCACCGCCAGCGACTCGGTGCCGTCCGCCCCACGGGCCACGAACAGGTTGATGATCGGCCGGCTCACGGCCTGTACGCCGCTCGTCACGGCCAGGGGCCAGAAGAAACACAGCACGTAGGCCGCTGTCAAAGGCATATGACTTCGGTCTGTTGACTCCGCTCCGACATTCCCTCCCTCCGCCGCCCCGGATCTTCTTAGCGTATGCCTTACAAATCTCCTGTATCCATAGATGATCACGGCTAATTCCGTCAGGATCCCGAAATAGGTCGCGATGACGGGCAGAAGAATCGGGTCGGCCTGCACGGTCGGGGTCGGCAGGAATACGAATACGGACACAACGCTCATGCCCATGCCCGTCATCATGGCATAGCTGACGATGTCGGTCCTTCGTACCCGCAGCAACAGGCCTGAAAGGAACCGCGTTATTCCCACGATCAGAGGAAAAGGAAGCAGGTACCCAAGGGCCCGCCGGACCACGTTTCCGAGGGACGGTTCAACAGCGTGAAGCTCGTCGATAATCCAGAGGCCGACCGGTGTGAACGCCAGGCAGACCAGGAGTGCGAAGTGCACACCACCGAACCCGACCACGCATCGGAACACCGTATGAAAGGTCGCCCGGTCACGGACGAGGACCATGGACATCTGACGGGTCTGGGAAACGGTCCCGCTCAAAAAGGAAGCCAGGCCCCAGGCTATTCCGTAGGCGGCCAGGGTCTCGGTCGCCCTTGGTACACGGGCGATACCGCCATTCAGGACCTGGATGCCCAATTCAAAGACCAGTTCTGTGATGACAAGCGGGAGGAGGAACCATAAAAGGGGCCTGTACATGGTAGGGGAGTATAGTGGGGTGGGTGATGCGGGTCAAGGTTGCGGGGATTCCGGCACAGACCACTCAGGCTTCGAACCGTGTGAACTCGACAGGAGGGAACTGGCTGGCATAGGCGTGGATCGCCGGGGTGCCTCCCAGGTGCATGAGCAGTATGCGGCTGTCCGGTTCGAACCGTCCCTGGTCCGCGAGTTTGAGCAGGCCGACGGACCGCCTTCCCCTCGTAGACCGGATCGGCCATCAAGCCCTTCACTGCGCGCCAGCAGGTGGATCCCTTCAAGAACGTCTTTCGACGAAACAACGCCGTAGGGGTCGGTCGTGGCCGTGATTATCTCAATGTCGTCGGGGACGATGCGCTGTGGCAGGGCAAGCGTCTCTAGCGTTTCATTCGCCAACCGGAGCGCACGGCGTCCTTCTTGATCTCGACCTCGTTGTCGTCCGAAACGCCGATCACCCGCGTATCGGTTCCCAGTGCGGCGAAACCGGCGACCAGTCCCGCCTGCGTACTGCCGCTGCCCGTGCAATGCACCACATAGTCGAAATGAAGCCCCTGGTCGCGCGATTGCTGCAGGATCTCCGAGGCACAGGCGACATAGCCCATGCTTCCCAGGGGGTGTTCCGACGCCCCGCCCGGGATCGGGTAAGGCTTGTGTCCCTGCTGGCGCAGGTGTTCTACCAGTTCCTCCAGCGGGCCCTGATCCTCAATGGGACGTTCGCGTTCGTCGAGAAAAAGTTCGGCGCCCAGTATGCTGCTGAACAGGATATTACCCACCCTTCGGTATTCAGGACCGGCATCCCTGGTCCAGGCGCAGTGCAGCAAGGCGCACCGCAACCCGCACCTGGCCGCGGCCGCCGCCGTTTGCCGGGTGTGGTTCGACTGGATCGCCCCTACCGTCACCAGCGTGTCTGCGCCTGATCGCAGGGCGTCTCCCACCAGGAACTCCAGCTTGCGGGACTTGTTGCCGCCGCCCACCAGCCCGGTCAGGTCATCGCGCTTGATCCACAGGTCCGGTCCGTCCAGATGGGCGCCGAAATTGGCGAGTCTATGGATCGGTGTGGGTAGCTGAACCAGAGGTGCGCGGGGCAGGTCCGGCAACCGCATCAGCCGATCGGCGAGTTGTTTCGATTCTGTCAAATTTGTTCTTCTCTTATGAATCCGAACCGCAAACGCTTGCGCCGTCCGGATCCAGATAGGAAAGGTCCGCCTATTCCTTACCGAAAAGGCGCATGTTGGCGCCCGCCAGCATCTCTTTCAGCTGCTTTCGGATGATCCAGAGACAGACCAGGGAAGGTGTTACCATCACTGCCGTGATCACGAAGAAGGTGCCCCAGTCGCCGTCCAGCCAGTCGACCAGCGCGCCGGAGGAGGCAGCTAAGAAGGTTCTGCCCGCTGTGCCAATCGACGCCATGAGCGCGTACTGCGTAGCCGTGTAGGTACGGTCAACCAGCATCGAGATGAAGGCGACGAAGGTGACCGTCGCAAAGGCGCTGGTAAGGTCGTCCACCACGACGGCGGTCGCGAACAATGGTTCGGACTTGCCCACCCAGGCCAGGACGGCGAAGAGGATATTCGTCGACGCCATGGCGATGCCCGACACGAAGAGGGCGGGTATCAGTCCGACGCGGATCGCAAAGAATCCGCCCATGACCGTGAAGGCCACGGTAGTCACCCAGCCCAGGCCTTTGCCGTAGAGGGCGATATCCGTTTTCGAGAAACCGATTTCCTTGTAGAAGATGAGAGACATGCGGCCCAGAAACGCCTCTCCGATCTTGAACAGAAAGATGAAACCCAGTACGGTGGCGGCGATGGCGAAGCCGTTGCGTTTGAAGAAGCTCATCAACGGATTGACCACGGTACCGGCGAGCCACGCGAAAGTACGACCGGTCAAGCCCGGTACTGCGACCCGGTCGGTAATCCACTGATCGTCCCGGGACTGTGCTGCCAGACGCTCCGCAACCGTAGCCTCGTGTACGAAAGCGAGTCCGACGTTACAAAGGACGATCGCGATACCCAGGACCAGAAAGGCAGCTTGCCAGTAATCTTCGACGCCTGCGTTCTGGAAGTACTCAGCGGCTTGAAGGGCGATCACCCCGCCGAGCTTGTACCCCGTCCACCAACCCACGACGGCGGTAGCGGCGCCGGCGGCCATGGATTCGCTTTCCACCTCGCCTATCTGCTCGATTCGAAGGGCGTCCAGGGCGATGTCCTGCGTAGCGGACGCGAGTGCGATCACGAGACCGATAGTGATGACGCCCGCGAGATTGGTGGTCGGATCGACGAGTGACCACAGGACAATACACATGAGTATGACGCCCTGCAGGGTGAAAACCCAGGCTCGACGATGGCCAAATCGCTTCGTCAGCCAGGGTATCCTGATCCGGTCTATCAGCGGCGCCCAGAGGAAATTGACCGCGTAGACGCCGAAAATCATACCGGCCCAGCCGATCGTGCTGCGGCTCAGTCCGTCCTCCTGCAGCCACAGGTTGAGACTGGTGCCGATCAGGACCCACGGGAATCCGCTGATGATCCCGATCATCAGGATCCGAGCCATGCGGCGCTCGAAATATACCGACAACGATTCGATGAACCCCGACATGAAATTCCTATCCAGTGAAAACGACTGCTTGACGACTGCTCGCGAGTAGGGTTATTTTCGTCACTTCACGTCCCCTTTGGAACATGATGCATTCGGTCGAGAGGCACCACCGTACCCAATCTACCTGAGTACCTGGTCTTTTTCAACAACGATAAGAAAAGAGGGAAATGGATGCTGAATTCCAGTCCTGCTTGCCGGTGCCGTTGCCAGCGTAGCGGCCCCGTTGTGCTCTCCAACATGCTGGACGTTGTTCAAACGATTTTGCCAATCAGGAACATAACATGTCTATGATCCCGCGAAACCACTGGCTGATCGGATCCAAGGGCGTATTTCACGGCACTATCGGGGGAACCTGGCCGCGCATCGGCGCCCAGGATTACGGTATTTCGAGCCTGATCCGGGAACCGGAACGGCTGCTGGCCGGCGCAAGCTGGGGGAGCGGGCTTTGGGAGTGGTCCAACGGGACGGCCCAGGCGGACCAGGCAGCCCAGGCAGTCCAGGCGGACCGCTGGAAGCAACTTAACGACGAGACCCTTACCGAGGTCATGGCCATCGCGTCGATACCGGGGATCCCGGGCGTGGTCGCCGGTTCGCCCTACGGCATTGCCACCGGACGCGTGGACGCCTTCGGCGCAGTGCGGTGGACGCACCATTCGGACGCACTCCGCGTCAACGAACGGTTTACCAACGCCATCCTGGTCCATCCCGGCGAACCCTCGACCTGGTTGATCGGCACGGAAGGAGGCGTCCTGATCGCGGACGGGAACGGTGATTCTTGGAGAAGGACCTCATTGTCGGGCACGGCCGTCCGTGCCCTGGCTTTCTGTCGGGGGACCTTCTGGGCCGGTACCGACGATCGGGGTATCTGGCATAGCGTAGACGGCAGTCGGTGGGATTCGGCCGGGCATACACCGGACGGCGGCGCCGTCTTTGGCTTGTCCCAGGCCGGGGATACCATGCTCGCCGCCACACAGCACGGTGTCGCAGTGGGAGACGGATCGGGTCACTGGGTCCGCACGGGCCCCAGGCAATTGTGTTCCGCCGCGGTTTGTCATCCTGGATCTACTTCGACATGGCTGGCGGGCGCAACGCCGTCCGGGCTCTGGTATACGGAGGACCGAGGTGGTACATGGCGTCAGATCGAAGGATTCACAAGCGTGCGCGCCATCCTGGCGCCGGAAACGGAATGAACATGAACCAGGAAACCTACAACAGACAAGTGGATGCCAGGGCCGAACAAATGGTCCGGTACAGGGCCGGGACGGGTTCGGTCGGGCTCTGGGATATGAGCGCGTTGCTGGTGACGGACGGGGCCGAAGACGACCAGCTCGTCGATATCGTCAGGAAGTCCCTTTCCGATCAGACGGATGGATGGGGCGGCCGACCGGTGGGCGGACCCTTTCACGTCTTTCCCTGTGGTGCGCTGGTCGCAAGGTGGCCGGACCGGTTGCCGGAAGAGGCCGTGGCGATCATAAAGGAATTCATGACGGAGGGCGTCCTGGAGCGCGGGAACACGGAAAACCACTGGTTGATGTTCTACACCGGCAGCCTGCTGGCCGCGGAACGGTGGCCGGATGTGGACCAGATGTGGAACGGCCTTACTCCGGAAGCCGTTCGTCAGGAAGCAACGCGCTGGATCCTGGGCATGATCGAGCGTACGGCCGTCAACGGCCACCACGAATACGATTCACCCCAGTACCATACCGAGCACCTGGTGCCGATGGTCGTGCTCGCCGATCACGCGGCGGATCCCCACCTGCGACGCCAGGCCGAGCAGGTGTTGTCGCTCTACGTGGCCGACATGGCGCTGGAATACTATTACGGAGCCTGGGCGGGAGCGCACTGCCGGGAAGGATACCGCGAGAACACCTGGAAACGGTCGGGCTCGGTCGCCGGGCTGCAGTACCTGTACTTCGGCGGCGAGGATTTCGATCCGGCCCACCATGCCCATGGCTTCTGCATTCCGGCGGCCACGGCAGCCTACCGGCCTCCAGCCTTGTTCGCGGAGATGGCGCATGACCGTTCCACAGCCCACGTCGTTAAAAAGACCAAGGCGCCCAGGACGATCTACCGGCGCGTCGAACACGAAGCCCGTCCCGTACGGAAATACACCTACATGAGCCCTTCCTTCGCCCTGGGGTCGTCGCAGACTGGCCTGCCGGGACCGGGATCGGGTCCCATCGACCTGATATCATGGGATCTGACCTGGCAGGGCGAAAACCACCAGGCCAAGATATGCTGCAACCACCCGTACCGCAGCCCGGAACGCTTCAGCGCCTTCCTCGTCGGCTATCCGCAGCAGATCGGCCGGCAGATAGGTTCCGACAAGCCCTACCTGCAGTGGCCCGACCGGCTGTTCGGCGCGTCGCCTTACGAACAGATGATGCAGCACGAGGGTACCGTGATCGTGCTGTACAAGATCCCGCCGGATGACGAGACCCCCTACGTCAACCTGTTCCTGCCCCGCCACATCGCCTGGGTGGAAAGGAATGGATGGATCATGGCCGACACCGGCACCGGCGCCTACGTCGCCCTGTACCCCATCGGGCCGTACGAGTGGACGGAGATCCGGGAAGCGGGTACAGCCCGTCACCTGGCGGCGAATCCCGGACCAGATCGACGGCTGGCTCTTACGGATAACGGATGTCTACTGGAGGTTTGATCCTCGAGGCGGGGGAAGTCCGACAGACCATGAATCGTTCGAGGACGTTCTGCGCTGCAACGCGCCGCCTCGACGCCGGACCTCGAGGGATGGCCCGGACGGAACCGCGTCGCCGTGAAAACCCTGGACGGAAACTGCATGGAGATGGTCTACGACGGTCCTCACCGGGTGAACGACGAGGCGATCGACTACGACAGCTACCCGTTGTACGAAGCGCCGGGCGTGGACGCGCCGGCCGGTACGGGCAGGATGACCTTCCGTCGGGGGGACCACGAACTGCGCCTGAATTTCGGTATCGACCCCGACAAGCCCCTCATGCCCATTCGGGTCATCGGCTAGGCACTCATAGGGTTCATCGTCCAGGCACTCTTAAGGTTCATCGGTTAGTCCGGAAAGCAGTACATTCCAAGTTGCCGGTCCATAACCAGTCCGATACCGGTCCGATTTCGATCGAAAGATCAACCGACCCGATCAGTCCTCGTCCAATCCATCCCAGTCCACCACCGCGCCGAGGGCGCGCAGATTCTCCACGAAATCAGGATGTGCCCTGCGGATCGATTCGGCGCCCTTGATGACGCTGGTTCCCGGGATGCTGGCGGCGGTCATGTACAGGGCCACGGCGGCCCGGATGATGTACGGCGCTTCCACCGTGGCAGGCTGCAGGGGCCGGTTCCCGAAGACGATAATGCGGTGGGGGTCGTTGATGACCACGTGGGCGCCGAATTTGACCAGTTCCGATATCCAGAAGAAGGCGCCTTCGTACACCTTGTTCCAGAACATGATCGATCCTTCCGCCCGTATAGCCAGGGGGATCATCAGGGGGAGCAGGTCGGCCGGGAGGTAGGGCCAGGGTGCGGCTTCGATCTTGGCCAGGATATTGGACGTGAAGGGGTTCTCTATCCTGTGGGGCTGGTTTCCGCGCACCATCGCGGTATCGCACTCGTATTCGATGTTTACGCCCAGTTTCCTGAAGCATCGGTTGATCAGGTCGAAATGATGCGGTATCGCTTGCTTGACCCGCACTTCTCCGCCCGTCATGGCGCCAACGGCCAGGAAGGTCGTGATCTCGTGATGGTCGGGTGTGATATCCACCATTCCACCGCCGAGCCGGTCCACGCCCTGGATATGCAGGATGTTCGCTCCGATGCCTTCTATCCTCGCTCCC
The DNA here is from genome assembly GCA_965225915.1 of bacterium. Classification (GTDB taxonomy): domain Bacteria; phylum JAAXHH01; class JAAXHH01; order JAAXHH01; family JAAXHH01; genus JAAXHH01. Next base: position 1,327,771 of record OZ245326.1, on the reverse strand, counting down.
AACGCATTGAGAAATTGGCAGAGGTCCTGCACGTGCGGTTCGCACGCGGCATTTATCAGGGTTGACTTCCCCTCGCCCAGGACCGCACCCATGATGAAGTTTTCCGTACCCGTCACCGATACGTAGTCCTGCCAGATCCGCTCACCCCTGAAACGCCCTTTCAACTCGAATTCAATGGGATCTTCCGACACGATCCGCACGCCCAGAGAGCGCAGCATGTCCACGTGCGGGTCGATCTCACGTACACCAAGGGCACAGCCCTTGGCATTCGAAAAGCGGATGGAGCGGGTTCGGTGCAGCAGGCCGGGAAGCAGCAACAAGGCCGAACGCATACCCTCCGGCAGGGCCACTTCGCCGGTGTCATCGTGAAACTCGGCGTTGTTGATGCGCAGCGTGCTCGCCGAGCGATCCCAGTCGATCCGGGAACCCAGCACCTCGAGGAAATCAACAATCTTCCGAACGTCGGTGATGTTCGGCACATTCCGAATAGTCACCGTCTCATCGGTCAACAGGGTGGCGCAGAGGATGGGCAGGACCGCGTTCTTGTTGCCGGACGGTACGATCGTACCGGAAAGCGGCTTGCCTCCCTCAACGAGCAGACTGGCCATGGGCTTCCTTGTCTCTCATGATTGGGTCAACGAAAGGGATGGTGTCCCGCGTTTACGGTTGCCTCCGGACCTGGCCTAGTTCGACGGTAAACAACTCTTTTACGGGCCTGAATTCAACTAGGCCGATCTCGGTGAATCGACCCGTTACCTGTTGAAAACGCGCCCGGCAGTACGCAACCACCTCCGGAATTCCAGAGGCTTCCAGGTCGATGGCAACCGTGCAGTGCGGCACCCAGTTGCCAGGCAAGTAGTAGGCCTGGACGTTTGCTTCATACTTCAAAAAGGTCTCGTGATACTGCTGGTGAATGGCCAGCAGATCCTGCGTCACCACGGGGGACAGGTAGACCACCCCTTCGTTACCTGGGAAAGTCCCCACGCTGCTTAGACGGAACTCGAAGGGTTCGGTGGATTCCGCGAATTCCTGCAGTTTCTCCGGGAAACCGGCTGGGTCTAGATCGTCGTTGTAAACCGCCAGGGAGATGTGGGGGCGGGCACCAGTATTTGAAAGGGAAGACCGCCCCAGTGCCTCGCCTGCTCCGTCCCAGACTTTGCGAACGGCTATCTCGCTTTCGTGGTCATAAAACAATTCAACCGCGTAGCCCATTCAATCAAGATAAGCGATGGGCAGTGCAAGTCAACCACACCGGTGGATGCATACCTGAGGAATCTGATCGCCGCGACTGACACTCCGTTTGACGTGCTTGCCGCTCCTTGACAGCCCGTTACGGCCCGTCTATCTTGCACAAATCCATATAGCTACAATCGGCACTTGAATAACACTGGTCCTGGTCCCCGGCTACTGGACCTGACTACTCGTCCTCCCGGAGTTCGTCCCCATGAAAATCACCGCTATCAAAACGTTTGCCGGCACGTTCGGTAACCGGTCCCGTGGATTGATCAAGGTGGAGACGGACGAAGGCCTGTACGGCTGGGGCGAGGCGTATTCGGTCGGACCCGACCGGTCCGTGGAACCGATCGCCGACTACATCTTCGAGATGATCAAGGGGGAGGATCCGCGCCGCGTGGAATACATCATGATCAAGTTGTTCCAGCAGTTCCGCTTTCCTCCTGGCGGGACGGGCCTGGCTGTCATGTCCGCCGTGGATCACGCCCTCTGGGATATCAGCGGCAAGGCGGCGGACCTGCCGGTGTACATGCTCCTGGGCGGGACCGTCAGAGACCGGGTCCGGGTTTACCACGGAGTCGGCGGCAATGCTGGGGACGTGGCGGAACGGTCGCACGAACTGCACGACAGGTGGGGATTCACGGTATTCAAGACCAGTCCCTACCACCTGGATCCTGAGGCCGAACGCTGGGGACGGGTCTGTGAGGCCGCCGCACGGTTTTTCGAGGAATTACGCGGCAAAACCCCTGAAGAATGGGAGTATGCCTTCGATCCCCACGCGAGGATCTTCGAACCGGTTCGAGCCCTGCAACTGGCGAACGCCCTGGCGCCTTACGATCCCTACTTCTACGAAGAACCGTTGAGACCCGAACACCTGCCCGCATGGTCACGATTGCGCGCACAGATGCAGGTTCCCCTGGCCACCGGCGAGTCGCTTTATACCCGGTTCGAGTTCCTGGAACTCATGACGGCGCAGGGAGCCGACATCATCCAGCCGGACGTCTGCATATGCGGGGGACTGCTGGAGATGCGAAAGATCGCGGCCATCGCCGAGGCGCACTACGTCAGTGTCGCTCCGCACAACCCCATGGGACCCATCGCGACGGCCGTGAACGTGCACTTCGCAGCGGCTACCCCCAATTTCAAGATTCTCGAATACGTCCTTCCCATAGGAACGGAATGGGAGCAGTCGATTATCGATCCCTATCTCCCCGTAGACGGATACCTTCTGCTGCGCGATGCCCCCGGACTGGGCATCGACGTCGACGAAGAGGCCTTGAGAGACAACGAGGTGGTGCATTGGCAACGGACCTGCTCCATTCGGCCCGATGGATCGACGGCATACATCTGATACGGGAACACCTGATACCGGCCACACCTGATGCAGGGCATGTCTGATACGGCACACATCAGAGTTTATTGTACAATTGTACAACTTATCGAGACATTTGATCCACATTACGTTTAAAATACTGTAAATAAATAACTAAACCTGTCCTTGGGAGAAAAACATGCAAAGGTTACGTCCGATTACCGGGTTAACGCTTGCTGCACTGTGCCTGGGCTTGATGATATCCTGCACCGGCGACGCCTTCAGAGTGGAATGGCGGGCGTACGGCGCCGACTACGCCAGCACGAAGTACTCGCCCCTCGCTCAAATCGACCATCATAATGTGGATCAGTTGGAGGTAGCGTGGCGCTGGGACTCCATTGACAACGCCATCCTCGAGGCGGATTCCACCCTGCGCGTATTCGTCAACGAAGCAACGCCGCTGATGATTGGCGGTGTGCTGTACACGAGTACGGCCCTCAGCCAGGTGGCGGCCATCGACGCGGTCACGGGCAAAACGCTGTGGTCGTACGATCCGAAAACCTGGGAGGATGGCACGCCGGCCAATGTGGGGTTCGTCCATCGGGGTGTGGCCTACTGGGAGGAAGCCAACGACCGGCGGATCCTTTACGCCACGGGCGACGCATACCTCATTGCTCTAGATGCCGATACGGGCAGACCGATTCCAAGTTTCGGCGAGGACGGCCGTGTGGACCTGACGAAGGGGCTGCGTCGGCCTATAGACCGAAGCCTCTATGCCGTCTCCAGCCCGCCGGTGATCTGCCGCGGCGTGGTCGTGGTCGGGGCGACGGTGCTGGACTCCTTCGCCGTGTTCCGGATGCCGGACGCGTCCATGCCGCCGGGCGACGTACGTGGGTTCGACGTGCGAACGGGGGAACAGAAGTGGGTGTTTCAGACCATACCCCAGGAGGGCGAGTACGGTAACGATACCTGGTTGGACGAATCCTGGAAGACCACGGGTAGTACGAACGTATGGACCTGGATGAGCGCAGACGAGGCTCTGGGATACGTCTATCTGCCGGTCAGCACGCCCACCAACGATTTCTACGGCGGCCACCGGTTGGGCAACAACCTCTTCGCCGAGAGCCTGGTCTGCCTGAACGCCGAAACGGGAGAACGGGTCTGGTACTTCCAGATGGTGCATCACGGCATGTGGGACTATGACCTGCCAGCCGCGCCGAACCTGGTGGACATTACGGTCGACGGCCGGGTCATCCAGGCGGTGGTCCAGGTTTCGAAGCAGGGTTTCACCTATGTCTTCGACCGGGTAACGGGTGAGCCAGTCTGGCCTATCGAGGAACGGGAGACGCCCTCTTCCACCGTCCCCGGCGAATCCGCCTCGCCCACGCAGCCCTTTCCCACGAAACCGGCGGCCTTCGAGCGCCAGGGGCTGACGGAAGACGATCTCATCGATTTCACGCCCGAATTGCGCCAGGCGGCCCTCGACGCGATCGCCAGGTACGACTACGGCCCGATATTCACGCCGCCGACCCCCAAAGGTCTGATCGCCGTACCCGGACTGGTGGGAGGCGCGAGCTGGTCGGGCGCGGCCGTGAACCCGGAAACGGGCATGTTGTACGTGCCCTCCTACAGCCTGCCGACCATCATGACGGTGAATAAATCGGAAGAGGAGGACGCGCCGTACGCGTACACAGGAAGGTTCGCCTACGGGCCCACCGTCATGGACGGCCTCCCGGTGATCAAGCCGCCCTATGGACGCATCACCGCGATCGACCTGAACACGGGAGAGCACGCTTGGATGAGTCCGGTGGGTGACGGACCCCGAAACCATCCGGCCCTCGAGGGCCTGGATCTGCCACCCCTGGGGTGGGACCGCCGGACATTCCCTCTATTGACGGAATCGCTGCTGTTCGCCGCCCAGATGGGCATCGTGCTGGACCGGAAGGTATCGGATCGCGGTAACGCCATGACCTACGATTCGGTAAGCAACGAGGCGTTCCTGCGGGCCTTCGATCCAAATACCGGCGAGCAGGTGGCGGAAATTCCGCTTCCGGGCAACGCGACGGGCAATCCCATGACCTACATGGCTGGTGGGAAGCAGTACATCGCCGTACCGATCGGCGGGGCGTCCGAGCGTGCGGAACTGGTGGTCTTGAGTGTGCCCTGAGGGCTACTTCGACAGGTTCAGGACCCGCAGTATGATGGCCTTCTGGGCGTCCAACCGGTTCTCTGCCTGGTCATAGATGATCGACCGTTCGTGTTCGATCATGTCCTCGGCGATCTCGTAGCCGGGATGGATGGGCATGTCGTGCATGATTTTCGCCCGGCTGCCGGCGAGCAGGGAGCTGTCGATCTGGTAGGGCATCATGATCCCGCTACGCTTCTCTTTCTCGGCCGCGTAGGCGGGATCATTGTACAATTCCATGTCGAGCCAGGTGTCCGTATAAACGTAGTCTGCCTCTCCGACCGCGGCTTCGGCGTCCAGCGTCTCCGTGAGCAGTCCCCTGTCCATCAGGTTCTGCCTGCTTTCCTCGTCCACACTCGATTTTTCCCGTATCGGACAAACCAGCGTCAGGTGTAGACCCAGCGGCGCGGCGATGGAAACCAGCGAGTTCACCACGTTGTTGTACACACCGATGTAGGTAAGCCTGGCCCCTTGAACGCCTTGCGGGCGGTCTTCCGAGATGGTCAGCATGTCTGCCAGCGCCTGGCAGGGGTGGTATAGGTTACAGCATCCGTTGATGACCGGTACCGTCGAGGCCTTTTCCATCTCGAGCAGGTCCCGGTTGTCCTTCAGCCGGGCCATGATGATCGCCGCGTTGCGTCCCAGGTACCGGGTCTCGAAGCGGACCTTGCTCAGGGTGAAGTTGGTCGCCATCCAGTCAAGGTTGATGGCATGCCCCCCCATTTCGGTCATACCTGCCTCGAAGGAAACGCGGGTACGCGTGGAAGTCTTCTGGAAGATCATGACGAGGGTATTGCCCTGCATGTGACCCTGGTATTCCCAGCGGTAGTGCTTGACGCGCCGGGCCAGGTCGAGGATCTCCACGATCTCGTCGTCGTCCCAGTACTTCCAGTCGATCAGGTGCTTGATGTCAGCGGTCATCCAGCCGTCCTTTACAGTGCGTCGCGCCATTACAGTGCGTCGCGCTTTTACGGTGCGTCGCGCCTTTACAGTACGTCGGTCAACAGGTCTACTCCGTCCTGCTCCGCCGCCGCGATCCTCCGGACTATTCCGGCGCCGTGAAAGCGTCCGGCGGAATTTCAGGGTTGATCTCGATGGTCTGGGTAATGGCTTCGCTGCTTGGATTCCCGTTTTCCGTACTCGTCTCCTTGAAGGGAACTTTGATCCCACCGATCTCACGGTAATCGCTCATTATCGTTTCCGCATCCACGGGACCCTGCTGGGTCATCGTCTGGGCGGCCTTCTTGACGGGCATCATGGTCTCCGCGTCCAGAAAGAGCCAGAAGGGGCTCATGCCGGGCGGGGTGATAAGCAGCGCTTCCGCGGCCTTGCCGTCAACCTCTTCCTGCCCGAGATGTTGAATCGTCAACCCCTCCTCGTTCACACGGCTATACAGGAAGACGAGGTTCCGCCAGATTTCCTCGAGCATGGAATCCCGGTCCTGTGGCGGCGAGGATTGCGCAGAACCCATCGGGTTGATCATCCACGCCTTATCTCCAATCAGCAGCCGTGTGATTTCACCCATTGGTGTTCGTATGATCGACTTCGCCTTGTCCGGGAAGAAAACCAGCGATTCCACGTCGATCGTCATCTCGCCCATGGGCCTGACTATGGTGACCTCGGCCGTTTCTCTGATGCCCTTGATCGACGCGAAGGCTTCGCTGCCTCCCAGGGCTTCGATTGACCGCGCTAGCAACGCCCTGCCCATGGCCATGTCGTCCGCGGTGGCTTCCGGCGCTTCCATGGTCGGCACGGCGATGGTCACGTCGATCTCGTTCACTTCTCCCAGCACCGTCAGCGCTTCGTCGAAGTCCTGGTCGTTCCCGACCACGATGATGCGCACCTTGTCCGGCTGCAGGTACTTGCGGGCCACCCGCTGGACATCCTCGGCGGTGACCTTCTCTATCTCGGACTTGGTTTTTTCGAGGAAATCCTGGGGATAACCGTAGTACTCGTAGGTCATCTGCCGGTCGATGATCTCCCGCCGGGAATCGAAGTTGAAGACGAAGGAATTCAGGAAGCTCTCCTTGGCCAGGCCCAGTTCTTCCTCCGTGATCTCATCCGTCTTCATCCGCTCCACCTCGTGCAGCAGGGACCGGGTAGCCTGGACCGTGGTTTCCGACTTGGTCATGCACCCCACGTAGAAAACGCCGGGGTACGCGTAATTGGCGCTGTATATGCCGAAGACCGCGTAGGCCAGTCCCTGCTCCGACCTCACGTTGCGGAAGAGCCGCCCGGAAAACCCGCCGCTCAGGATATCGTTCATGACCTGCAGGGCGAAGTAGTCGGGATTGTTCATGAGACCGCCCAGGTGTCCAAGCACGACGGTGCTCTGGTTGATATCGTCCTTGCGCACGAAATGGACGGATCGGTCAAAGGTGTAATCGATTCCGGGCAGGTCGGGGCGTTTGAAACCGGTTTTTTCCCAACCGGCGAAGGCCTCCGAGATCTTCTTCACCATGTCGTCCGTGTCGAAATCTCCCCAGACGCCGAACATGGTGTTGTCCGGGTGATACCAGGCCTGGTGAAAGGCCACGAGGTCGTCCCGGGTGATGGCGTCGATGGTGGCGTATTCGGTGTGGCGCGCGTAAACGCTCTCCGCCCCGTAGATCAGTTTGCTGAATTCCCGAAAGCCCATGTTGGTCGGGTCGTCGTTCCGACGGGCGATCGTCGATCTCGCGGAGACCTTTACCAGTTCGATCTTGTCTTCAGGGAACGCGGGGTTCATAAGGACATCGGCCAGGATGGGCAGCGCGGTGTCGAGATTGTCCTTCAGGACCGACATGGAAGCGAAACCGGAAACCCGTCCCACGCCGGTTTCGACGGATGCGCCAATGCCCTCAAGGGTTTCGTCGATTTCGTCGCCCGGCATGTTCGTGGATCCGCCCGTACGCATCACCGAACCCATGATACTGGCCATACCGATCTTGTCAGCCTGTTCGTTGACGGCGCCCACGCCGATGCGGGCGCTCAGGTTGATCATCGGCAGGCGGTGGTCTTCCACCAGGTACAGGATGATCCCGTTATCCAGAACGACCCGTGTGGGCGTCGGGGTCTTGATATCGTTGAGCGGCGGGTATTCCAGGTCTCGGTAGTCCTGCTGGGCACGGACCGGTGCAACCGGTGTAAACAGGCCGGTCAGCAACAAGCCGAGGATGGTGATGATAAAACGGGTACTGCGCATGGGTTCAACTCCTGTGTTCAGGGCAAAGGAAATTCTGGCCGATCGAATAAACAGTTGATGGATCCATTCCGGCTATTCATCCGTAGTCACGATAGAAGCCACCGTCCGGTTCTTGGGTACCAGGTATTGATTCGCCACGCGCTTGATGTCTTCGGCGGTGACTTCATTGATCCGGTCTATGCTGTGAAACAGGTTCCGCCAGTCACCCGACTGGACGTGGAAGTACGCCATTTGAAGCGCCAGTCCCATGTTGGATTGGAGTCCGCGGATCAGGTTCACGCGGGCTCTTACCTTCGCCCGGGACAGTTCCTCCTCGGTCACCTCTTCGTTCTGGATCCGCTCGATTTCCTCGTTGATGGCCTTTTCGCAGTCCTCCGCGGTGTGGTCCTTGCTGGGAAAGGAGAAAAACACCATCATGTTGGGGTACTTGCTGCCGGGAAAGTCCGTAAAGGAAGAAGCGTTGACCGCGATTTTCTGTTCCTTGACGAGCTTCTTGTACAACCGGCTGGTCCGGCCGCTTCCCAGGATATCGGACAGCACGTTGAAAACGAGATCGTCTTCGTGTTTCACGTCTACCTTGTGGTACCCCATAAACAGCACGGGTTGTGACTTGTCTTCCATGACCACGCGGCGTTCGGCCACCTGCGGGGGTTCGATCGTTTCGACCGGTTCCGTGGGGGACCTGGCGGGCAGGCGATCAAAGTATTCTTGCGCCAGTTCCTTGACACGCGACGGGTCCGCGTCGCCCGAGACGAGGATCGTCAGGTTGCCCGGTCCGTAATACCGGTTGAAGAAATCCATCGCCTCCGCACGGGTCATGGACTCCAGGTCCGACATGTGACCTACCGTAGGCTCACCATAGGGATGGGCCTTGTAGGCCGTGGTCAGCATCTCTTCAAGCAGACGGCCGATTGGATTGCTCTCTGTGCGCATCCGCCGTTCTTCCATGACCACGTCCCGCTCGATGTAAAACTCGCGGAGCACGGGGTCCAGGAAGCGGCTGGATTCCAGCGCGAAGAACAACTCGATCTTGTTCGACGGCAGACTGTAGAAATATCGAGTTTCGTCTACACTTGTCGTCGCGTTCAGGCCGGTGCCGCCGGCCCGATCGATAGCCTCGTCCAGCTCGTTGGATACGGCCAGTTCCCTGGCTGCCTTCTTGGCGTCCTCGAAGGTCTGTTCCAGGTTCGCGAGGCGATCGGGATCGGCCTGGTGTCCCTTGTGCCGCTCGCGGCGCAGTTCATCAAAGATCTCGTCCACCTTCTCCATGGCCGCGTATTCGGCTTCCAGGTCCTTCGCGCCTATGGTCGTGGTGCCCTTGAAGGCCATGTGTTCGAAGACGTGGGCCAGGCCGGTGATACCCTTTACCTCGTCCACTGAACCGACGTCCGCATAGGTCAGGAACGAGACCACGGGGGCTTCATGGTTCTCCACCACGATGAAGGTCAGGCCGTTGTCGAGGATGAATTCGGTGACTGTCTTCTCGAAGGCTTCCAGGTCCTGGGACTGTGCCGGGCTGGCCGGACCGACTATCGCCAGCACCGCGATCACCAGGGGAATGATCCGTATCAAACAGTTTTTCATGTAACCTACCTCCGTGGTAAATCGAATTTACGCATCTTTACACAAAAACGGAACGCGCCAGCGTTTATCAACTGCGAATGGAAATCGTCCGTGTTTTTAAGTGCGACCTGAAATCGTTCGCGCCTTATCAAGTTCTTCCAGGTAAGCGCCCACGGCATTCTTCAGTCCCATGTCCAGTGCGTCGGCGATCAACGCGTGGCCGATGGAGACCTCGAGTACGTTCGGCACGGTACCACAGAACAACGCCAGGTTGTCCAGGTTGAGATCGTGTCCGGCGTTAATGCCCAGACCGATCTCAAGGGCTCGTTCAGCCGCCTCGGCGAAGGCCGACAGGACGGGATGAACTTGTTCAGGTCCCGCTTCGAAAGCCACGGCATAGGGCTCGGTATACAACTCGATCCGGTCGGCGCCGATGTCGGGCACGCTTTCAATCTGATCGAGGTCCGCGTCCATGAACAGGCTGACCCGGCAGCCCAGGTCCTTCAGTTCCCGGATGATCGGCACGAGCCTCCCGGCGTTGGTTTTGACATCCCAGCCGTGGTCCGAAGTGAAGGCGTCCGGGTCGTCGGGTACCAGGGTTGCCTGGGTCGGCCGAACCTTGCGCACGATGTCCATGACCTGGTGAAAGGGATTGCCCTCGATATTGTATTCGATGTCCGGATAGTCCTTCAACAGTTCGGCCAGGTCGTCCACGTCGCCCGGCGTGATATGCCGCTGGTCGGGCCGCGGGTGCACCGTGATCCCGTAGGCTCCGGCCTCGATCGCGGTCCGAGCCGCGCCTGTCACACTGGGTATGCCGTTCACGCGCGTGTTCCGCAGCAAAGCCACCTTGTTCACGTTGACGCTGAGCCTGGTCATCGGTTCCCTCTCCTGGATACTGTCGCCAGTTCCCTCTCCCGGATGCTGCCGCCGGTCACCCCACTGGACGCCGACAGTCCATCGAATCCGCCTGAATAACCTCTGTATTCCGTTAATCTACCCTTTTTCTTCAATCCATCCACAAGAGAATCAACTGGTTGAACAGTATCACCTGGGCATCCATGGAGGTAGGGTCCCGTGACCCGGCAGTCGAATGAATCGCGCGTTGTTGATGGCCGGATGCCTAAGGATCTCGTCAATGGCAGCCTGGGGCGGGACGTCGTCCAGGTTCAATACGCCCACGGCCTTGCCGCCGGGTGTATCTCCCAGTCTTCCGACGGCCATCTGGGCGATGTTGACCTGGTACCGTCCGCAGGTTTCCCCTATGGCCCCGATGATGCCGGGCACATCGCTATGGTTGAAGATCAGGAGATTGCCGTCCAGGTACGCCTCCATGCGATGCTCGCCCAGGCGGATCAAACGTGGCATGTTGTTGCCGAAAACCGTACCGTCGGCCCGGTAGGTCTCGCCGGTGCAGTCGACTTCCACGCTGATGGCCGAACTGAACACGCCGGCTGCGCTGCGGGTCTCTTCAGTCAAGTGAATACCGCGTTCACGAAGCAACATCTCTCCGTTGATGATGTTGACCTCTTCGTCGAGAGCGTGCTCAAGCAACCCCGCGCAGAAGGCGGAAGTAAGCAGGCGCGTGTTCTCATCGACCACCTTACCGCGGTAGGTCAGCCGGCACGCCTTTGGGCCGCCGCTGTGCCACTGGGAAAGCAGGATACCGAGCCGGTAGGCCACGTCGAGATACCCGCCCAGCGTCCGGAACGTGTTGGAATCGATGGCGACGGCATTCACCGCGTGGCGGACTTCGCCGGTGACCAGGAAATTGATCAGCAGGTCCACAGCTTCCACCGCGATGTCGGCCTGCGCTTCTTCCGTGCTCGCTCCGAGATGGGGCGTACACAGCACGCCGGGCATGCGGAGCAGCGGGCTGTCTACGCAGGGTTCTTTTTCGAAGACGTCCAGCGCCACACCGGCCAGCTTCCCGCTTTCGAGGCCCTTGATCAGCGCTTCCTCGTCGTAGATTCCGCCCCGGGCGCAATTGACCAGCCGCGCGCCCGGTTTGAGCAGGTCGATTTCCGCATGGCTGACCAGGTGGCGCGTCTCCGGTGTGAGGGGCGTGTGCACGGTCAGGTAATCCACCTCGGGCAGCAGGTCGCGCACGTCATCTGCGTACTCCACACCCAGCTTGGCGGTCTGCTCGGGCGAAAGGAAGGGATCGAAGCCGATGACCCGCATGGCAAACGCCTTCGCCCGTGTGGCGACTTCCCGGCCGATGCGTCCCAAGCCGATAATGCCCAAGGTCTTACCGGCTAGCTGGACCCCCGTGAACGCGCTGCGTTCCCACCGCCCTTCCACGAGGCTCCGGGATGCCGGCGCGATGTTGCGCGACAGGGCCGCAATAAGGGTAAAAGTGTGTTCCGCCGTGCTGAGCGTATTACCGGTCGGCGTGTTCATGACCACGATGCCCTGGCGGGTCGCGGCTGTCCGGTCGATGTTGTCCGTCCCCACCCCCGCACGGACGATGCCGCGGAGGCGCCGGTTGCCCTTCAAGATGTCGGCCGAGATCTTCGCTTCGCTCCGGCAGATGGCGCCGTCGAATTCCAGCAGGGCGTCACGCAGTGCCTCGCCGCTCAGACCGGTGCGCACGTCGTGGTTTATGTCTTCCGCTTTCGCGAGTTGGTCGAGCCCTTCGCGAGCCAGTTTATCGAGGACTATGATTCGATGCATGACGTTCCCTGAACTTCCGTCCCACCGGACGAATTGCGGGTCGAGTCGTGGCTATTCCCATCATCGTTCGAAGCGTGTTCACACCCGACTGAAAAAAACGTAAAATACCTTGCGTCAACGGTTCATATCAACCTATTTTTGCTTTGTCGTTCCTATTGTATGCATACCTGCTTCGCAACCCATCTGTTTCAGAAGCGCCAGTATCCCGCCCGGTCGTACAAGGCAAACCGCGGATACTGACCGAAGGACCTGCCCCGTGTCCTCGTTCGTACATCTGCATAACCATACCCATTACAGCCTCCTCGACGGTGCCAGCCGTATCGAGGATCTCGCAACAACAGCCCAAGCCTACGACATGCCCGCCATCGCCATGACCGATCATGGAAACATGTTCGGCGCAGTGGAGTTTTACAAGACGGTCAAGGGCGCGGGACTCCAGCCGATCATCGGCTGCGAGTTGTACCTGGCGCCGGGCAGCCGCAAGGAAAGACGCCAGGTCAGAGGCGGCGAAAGGGCCGACCAGACGACCCATTTCGTCGTGCTCGCGCAAAACGCCGCGGGCTATCGGAACCTGATGAAGCTCACGTCGGCCGGCTATCTCGAGGGGTTCTACTACAAGCCGCGCGTGGACATGGAGTTGCTGGAAAAGCACAGTGAAGGGCTGATTGCCCTGTCCGCCTGCGCCAAGGGTCCGCTCGCCAACCTGGTGGTCGACGGCCAGATAGACCAGGCGCGGGCGAAGTGCGGGCAGCTCAAGGAAATCTTCGAGGACCGTTTTTACCTGGAGATCCAGGATCACGGACTGGAATTCGACAAGCCCATCAACAACGCGATGATCGATTTCTCCCGGGAATTCGACCTGCCGATCGTCGCTACCAACGACGCCCACTATCTGAACCGCGAAGACGCGCCGGCCCAGGACGTGCTGGTCTGCATCCAGACGGGCAAGGAACTGAACGACCCCAAGCGGCTGAGGTTTGCTAACGATTCGCTCTACTTTAAAAACTCCGACGAAATGAGCCAGTTGTTCGGCCACGTCTCGGGCGCCTTGGAAAACACGATCTCGATCTCCGAGTCGGTTGATTTCGAACTGGAAATGGGCACGTTCAAGTTTCCCCACTTCCCCCTGCCCGAAGGCTACGACAGCCTGGACGCCTACCTGCGCAAGCTGTCCTTCGACGGCATGAAGACGCGTTATGATACCATTACTCCCGAGTTGACGGCCCGGCTCGAATACGAACTGGGCGTCATCAGCCAGATGGGTTATCCGAGTTACTTTCTTATCGTCGCCGATATCGCCCGTTACGCCGCGGAGGAGGGCATCCCGCTCATGACCCGGGGATCAGCCCTGGGATGCATGGTTGCCTACGTCCTGGGCATTACGAACATCGATCCCATCAGCTACGGACTGCTCTTCGAACGCTTCCTGAATCCGGAACGGGTCAGCATGCCCGATATCGACATCGATCTCGCGGACCGGGAACGGGACAAGGTCATCAACTATGTGGTGGAAAAGTACGGCAAGGGCAGCGTAGCCCAGATCATCACCTTCGGGACCATGGGCGCCAAAGCGGCGATCCGCGACGTGGGCCGCGTCCTCGGCATGTCGTACGGCGACGTGGACCGCGTGGCCAAGCTGGTGCCGGCCGAATTGAAGATCACGCTCGACCGGGCCATCGAAAAGGTGCCCGAACTCCGGCAAATGGCCGATGGCGGCGGCACGGAAAGCCAGTTGATCCAGTACGCAAAAACGCTCGAAGGCCTCGCGCGCCACGCGTCCGTGCACGCGGCCGGAGTGGTGATTACTCCCGGAGAACTGACCGATTACGTGCCGCTGTACAAGCCCAGTAACAAGGATACGATCGTTACCCAGTATCCCGGCGAACTCATGGAAGATATCGGCCTGCCGAAGATGGATTTCCTGGGACTGCAGAACCTATCGGTGATCCAGGACGCCCTCGCTATGATCAAGGAGACGACGGGTGACGAGATCGAACTGGACGACATTCCCCTCGATGATCCTAAAACCCTGGATCTTTTCCAACGCGGGGAAACCACGGGCATATTTCAGTTTCACAGCGGCTGGTTGCATGAATTCCTGCGGCGGCTGCGGCCAGACAGCGTCGAAGACCTGATCGCCATGAACGCGCTGTGCCGGCCGGGGCCCCTGAACGGCGGAGTGGTGGACGACTACATCGACCGCAAGCACGGGCGCAAGGAGGTCACGTATCACCACGCCGTGATGGAGACTGCCCTGAAGGAGACCTACGGACTTATCGTTTACCAGGAACAGGCGATGCAGATCGCCCGGGATATGGCTGGCTTTACCCTGGGCCGCGCTGATTTACTCCGCAAGGCCATGTCCAAGAAGCAACCCGAGGTCATGGCCGAAGAACGGCGTAACTTCGTCGACGGCGCCGTTGAAAACGGCATCGATCAGCGTATCGCGGAGGAAGTATTCGGCCTGATCGAGTATTTCGGGGGATACGCGTTCAACAAGAGCCACTCCGCCGGATACGCCGTCCTCGCCTTCCAGGAGGCCTACCTGAAGGTGCACTACCCGGTAGCGTTCATGGCCGCGCTTCTGTCGAACTCGATGTCCAATACCGAGGAAATCGTCGTTCTGATCAACGAATGCCGGAAAATGGGCATTGAGGTTCTTCCGCCCGACGTCAACGGAAGCGACAAGACCTTCGCCGTGGAAGGGAATTCCATCCGGTTCGGGCTGTGCGCCATAAAAAACGTGGGGCAGGGCGCGGTGGAATCCATTGTCGAGGCGAGGAAGGAACACGGTACCTTCGAAGATATATCCGGACTCTGTGAGAACATCGATCTGCGCCTGGTCAACAAGCGCGTGCTCGAAAGCCTGATACAAGCCGGCGCCTGCGACAGCCTCGAGGGACACCGGGCGCAACTCGTGGAAGTGCTCGACACGGTCATAGAAGGTGCGCAGACCCGTCAGAGCGACCGGGAGAAGGGGCAAACCTCCCTTTTTGAGCTCGACGGGACCGGAGAGGCCGCCGGCCTGGAAATACACAAGCCCGTGATGCCCTTCATCGCCCCTTGGCCTGCCAGTCAGGAACTGGGCATGGAGAAGGAACTGCTCGGGTTTTACGTGACGGGCCATCCCCTGAAGGAATACGAGGAAGACCTGCGCGCCTTTACGACAGCGGAAATGCGGCGCCTGGACCAGGTAAACGGTCGACAGGAAAATGTAGTAGTCGGCGGAATCGTGACCGAGATCAAGCCGATCGTGGATCGAAACGGCAAAACCATGGCCTTCGTCATGCTGGAAGACTTTTCTGGATCGGGCGAGGTGCTTGTTTTTTCTGAGCCGTATTCCATGCATCGGGAGCTCGTAACGATCGACTCGCTGATCCTGGTGCACGGACACATATCCAAGAAAGAAGAAGATAACAAGGTAATCGCTTCTGAAATCATCCCGCTGACGGAAGCGCGGGACAAACTGGTGCGTTCCGTCGTGGTGACGCTAAACTCGGACCAGGTCACGGACGAGAATATCACCTCGCTCAAGGACGTATTCGGGACCTACCCGGGGGACTGCGACGTGATGATCGAAGTGTCGGCGCCCGATCAGGATCCGGTCAGCGTCAAGACGGGCACAACCTAC
Organism: bacterium; assembly: GCA_965225915.1. Lineage (GTDB taxonomy): Bacteria > JAAXHH01 > JAAXHH01 > JAAXHH01 > JAAXHH01 > JAAXHH01. The sequence goes on along the minus strand of OZ245326.1, from coordinate 1,311,987 downwards.
CGAGTCAGACCTGCAGATGAGTTGCTGAAGACTATACGCAATACCATAGGCACGAAAGGCGTTCGGATAGCCGGCGCGCCTCCACAGAGCGGCGACAGCGGCTGGAGACCCGTAGAGATGAATGGCCGGGGACGAAACGGCGGCGGGCGTTGGAGAGGCAATGGGAAGTAGCCTGTGGAGGGTTTGAAAGACCAGATCAAGGCCAGAAGATCGCATTGATTAACCAGGATTATGGGATATACTGTTAAAGAACAAACGTTTGAAATTGTCATGTAGCAGATGCTTAATGTTTGAAATGAGTGTAATTGTTTTAGGTTCCGGTATGGAGGCACTATGACATTCAGGAAGCATGTTGTGAGTTACATCGCGCTACTGGTTGCCGGCGGATTGCTGTCCGCTGGATGCGGCGGCAAGGATTCACCGACCGGGCCCACCACCACCCCTCAGCCTCCCCCTCCTCCCCCACCTTCGGTAGCCAGCATAGTTGTCAACCCTTCTTCGGCCTCGCTGGTAGTAGGAGGAACGCAGCGGTTTACCGCGTCCGCCCGGGCCTCGGACGGTTCGACCATAGGCGGAGTTAACATCACCTGGACAAGCAGCAACAACGCCGTGGTGACCATCAACGCGTCCGGACTGGCCACGGCCGTGAGCGCCGGTACGGCCATGATCAGGGCGATGGGAAATGGGATTTCGAGCACACAAGTGGCTATCACCGTTACCATACCGCCCGTGGCCAGCGTAACGGTCAGTCCCTCTTCGGCCCAACAGATGAATGTAGGCGACTCCCGAACGTTCTCGGCGATGGCTCGAACGGCTGGCGGTGCGATCCGAGGCGACCTGGAGATTACATGGTCCAGCAGCGATACCGCGGTAGTGACCATCAATTCGTCCGGAGTGGCGATGGCAGTAAGCGCCGGTATGGCCACGATCCGGGCTTCGGCTGACGGCGTCTCCAGTACGCCGGTGACAATCACCGTGAGCGAACCCCCGCCTCCTCCTCCAATGGTTGCAGCCGTGATGGTGAGTCCATCCGAGGCGTCGATCGAGGAAGGCCAGACACAGCAGTTCGAGGTGATGGCCGCCACGGCGGATGGGATGGCCATCGCGGACGTGGAGTTTACCTGGACGAGTTCAGATGATAACGTAGCGACAGTGAGTTCGATGGGTCTTGCGACAGGTGTAATCGCCGGCGAAGTCATGATAACGGCCACGGTGGGCGACGTATCTGATACCGCGATGCTGACCGTGACAGAACCGCCTCCCCCACCGCCTCCGGTGGTAGCGACTGTGATGGTGAGCCCAATGGAGGCATCGATCGAGGAAGGCCAGACGCAGCAGTTCGAGGCGATGGCCGCGACGGCGGACGGGTTGGTGATTCCGGACGTGGAGTTTACATGGACGAGTTCGGACGACGGCGTGGCCACGGTCGATCAGTCCGGCCTGGCATTGGGAGTTGGTGCCGGCGAAGTCTCGATCACGGTCACGGCCGATGATATTTCAGGTACTGCCATGCTGACCGTTACCGAGCCCCCGCCTCCCCCTCCGATGGTCGCGAGCGTATCAGTCACTCCCCCGACGGCATCGATCGAAGAAGGCCAGACGCAGCAGTTCGAGGCGATAGCCGCGACTGAGGATGGGATGGCCATCCCCGATGTGGAATTTACGTGGACGAGTTCAGATGATAACGTAGCGACAGTGAGTTCGATGGGTCTTGCGACAGGTGTAATCGCCGGCGAAGTCATGATAACGGCCACGGTAGGCGAAGTATCGGACTCCGCGATGCTGACCGTGACAGAACCGCTTCCCCCACCGCCTCCGGTGGTAGCGACCGTGATGGTGAGCCCGATGGAAGCGTCGATCGAGGAAGGCCAGATGCAGCAGTTCGAGGCGATGGCCGCGACGGCGGACGGGTTGGTGGTTCCCGGCGTGGAATTTACATGGATGAGTTCGGACGACGGCGTGGCCATGGTCGATCAGTCCGGCTTGGCAATGGGAATTAGCGCCGGCGAAGTCACGATTACGGCGACGACGGACGGTATATCTGGTCATGCCATGCTGACCGTTACCGAGCCCCCGCCTCCTCCTCCGATGGCGGCGAGCGTATCAATCACTCCCCCGACGGCATCGATCGAAGAAGGCGATTCCCAACAGTTCATTGCGATAGCAACTACTGAGGATGGGATGTTGATTCCGAACGCACCGATTTCGTGGGAAAGCTCAGACGAGAGTGTGGCAACAATCAGTTCCACCGGTTTGTCTACTGGTGTCGCTGCAGGTGAAGTCACTATCACAGCTACAACGGACGGCATATCTGGCATGGCAATGCTGACCGTGACGGAACCTCCGCCAGTGTTGGCCAGGATTGATGTGACTCCTTCCATGGTGTCGATCGAGGAAGGTGGTACACAGCAGTTTACTGCGAAGGCCCTTACATCCGACAACGAGGAGATTCCCGATGTAAGTTTCGCCTGGTCGAGCAACAATACCAATGTGGCGACGGTAGATGCTTCAGGACTGGCGACCGCGGTCAACGCCGGTACCGCTATGATCAGAGCAGTGGCTGAAGGAATTACAGGCACGGGGTCGCTTACGGTGACCGCGCCGCCGCCAGCCAGTCGCAGTGGGATGTTTAGCGGTGCTAGGGGTTATAGTGCGAGCGGATCTGTAACCCTCGAGGAAACAGGATCGGGAGGTCTTGTTCTGCGATTTGGCAGTGACTTCTTAATAAATGGGGCCGGTTTTGATGTGATTCTTTACACTGAAGGTAAAATAAGACTGCGATTAAATCCGGCAGCACCTGCCGGCTCCTATGTAAACCTCGATGAAATGAAAAGCAGAACTGGCGCACAGACCTATATGGTTCCGCCAGGTGTGGTGTTGGACACCTACAACTTTGTGATCATATACTGTGATTTTATTGATAGGGAAGTAGGTGTCGCTGAATTGCAGCCGTAATGCAGGAGTGTTACTCTGAACCGGAAAGTGTGCAAATCGATTCATAGCGTCGTATCGGGCCTCATCGTGAGTGTAGGCACGGTGCTGATCCTAACCTCTGGATGTGGCAAGGAGTCGCCCACCAAGCCGGTAGTTATTCCTCCGCCATCGGTTGCCAGTGTTGTCGTCAGCCCGACTTCAGCGAAACTGCGGGTTGGCGGTACGCAGCGTTTTACGGCGACGGCCCGTACCTCGGACGGGTCGTCGGTGAGCGGCACGACGATTACGTGGACGAGCAGCAACACCGCTGTCGTGTCCATCAACGCACAGGGTCTTGCGACTGCCGTCGGTGTCGGCACGGCCATAATCAGGGCGGTGGCTGACGGAATAACGAGCGCGCCGGTGACGGTAACCGTGGCTGCGCCTCCTATCGCAAGTGTCACGGTAAATCCGTCCTCTCCGCAGCAGTTGACAGTCGGTGGCACCCGAATGTTTGCCGTAACGGCCCGAACAGCCGATGGATCGACACGGGATGACGTGGAAGTTTCGTGGACGAGCAGCAATACGGCCGTGGTGACCATCGACTCGAAGGGCTTAGCCACGGCTGTAGGTATAGGTATGGCCATAATCAGGGCGGTGGCGGACGGTGTGACTAGCTCACCGGTGACGATTACCGTGACCGCACCCCCGATCGCAAGCGTCACGGTCAATCCATCTGCCCCACAGCAGTTGATGGTCGGAAGTACACGGATGTTCGCCGCGACCGCCCGTACATCGGACGAGTCGACGCGGGATGACGTGGAAGTGTCATGGACGAGCAGCAATACGGCTGTGGTTTCCATCGATTCTACGGGTTTAGCCACGGCAGTAGGTACGGGTATGGCCATAATCAGGGCGGTAGCGGACGGTGTGACGAGTGCGCCGGTGATGATAACCGTAATCGCGCCTCAGGTAGATAGCGTAACTGTCAGTCCATCTTCCCCGCAGCAATTGACAGTCGGAGAATTCCGCATATTCGCAGCTACGGTCCGGACTACCGATGGTTCTACCCTGGAAGGAGCGCCAGTCACGTGGACGAGCAGCAATACGGCGGTGATGACTATTGACGAATCCGGCCTGGCCACGGCTGTCGATGTTGGTACGGCCATGATCAGGGCGGTGTCAGGCGGAGTAACGAGTGAACCCGTGATGATCACCGTCGAAGCTCCGCCGGTCATGACCGTCACGGTGACCCCCGTGATGGCGTCGATAGAGGAAGGAGAGTCGCAACAGTTCGAGGCGGTGGTCACGAGATCCGACGGAATGGTCGTTACCGATGCGATGGTTTCGTGGGCAAGTAGCAACGAGATGGTCGCGTCGATCGATCAATCTGGTTTGGCGACGGGTGTCAGCGCAGGAGAAGCCACGATTACGGCGACGGCCGATGGCGTATCCGGGATGGCGACGCTGACGGTGACCGAACCCCCGCCTCAAATGATAGCCAGCATTACCGTGAACCCGACGTCCATGATGTTCGAGGTGGGAGGCACGTTTCAGTTTGAGGCGACTGCATGGACTTCTGATGGCATGATGATTCCGGACGTGAGCTTCGCTTGGTCGAGCGATGATACCGGGGTGGCAACGGTCGATGACACCGGGCTGGTAACAGCGACAGGAGCCGGTACGGCGATGATTACTGCGATGGCTGACGGTGTAACGAGCATGCCGGCGACCGTAACGGTACTGGAGACTCCTCCGGAGATCGACAACATTACCGTGGACATGCCAACATTGATGTTTGAAGTTGGCGATACGCATCAGCTTACAGCGGTTGCACGCACATCCGAAGGAACCATGATCGGCGGGATTCAGTTCATGTGGTCGAGTGATAATATCGACGTAGCGACTGTTGATCAGACCGGGCTCGTAACCGCTATCGGCGCGGGAACAGCAAATATCACCGCCACGGCGGATGGCATAATCTCCGAACCTGTCATGATCATGGTTTCGGAGCCTCCGCCTGTCGTAGACACCATAACCGTGAGTCCAGGGACGGCTTCCATTCGAGAAGGAAGCATGCAACAATTCACGGCTATTGCCTACACGTCGGATAACATGGAGATATCGGACGTGACATTCACGTGGATGAGCAGCGACGAATCGGTCGCGACGATCGATTCAACCGGGCTGGCGAGTGGTGAAGCAGCAGGATCGACCACGATCTCGGCGACTGCCGACGGTGTCGCCGGTTCGGCGACACTGGCGGTTACGGAGCCTCCTCCGCCTCCACCGACTATAGCCAGTATATCGGTGAGTCCATCGAACGCTACGATAGAGGAAGGCGACACGCAGCGGTTTTCGGCGACGGCGCGGACTTCTGGCGGAAGGGTTATTTCCGGGGTGAGTTTTACGTGGACGAGTAGCAGGGAATCGGTCGCGACGATCAGTTCATCTGGATTGGCAAGGGGGGTGAGCGCGGGATCAACCACAATCAGGGCATCGGCAGGTGGCAGGTCCGGCACTGCATCGCTTACGGTTACCGAGCCACCTCCACCTCCGCAAGTGGTAGACAGGGTAACGGTAGATCCCTCTTCGGCGACCATAGATGAAGGTGGCACCCGGCAGTTCGTGGCGACGGCCTTTACCGCCGACAACGATGATATTGTTAACGCTAGTTTTACCTGGGAAAGCAGCAACGAGTCGGTGGCGACGATCAGTGCTTCTGGTCAGGCGACAGGTGCAAGAGCGGGATCAAGCCCGATCCAGGTAACGATCACAGCAACAGCGGACGGAAAGTCGGGTACGGCGACGCTGACCGTAAGGCCGGCTGTCTCGAGGGTGTCGGTGAGTCCTTCGTCGCGTTCTATCGAAGTAGGTGATACACAGCTGTTCAGTGCGACGGCTTATACTTCTTACAATGTAGCGATACAGGGCGTGGCCGTTTCGTGGACGAGCAATAGAGCATCCGTGGCTACGATCAACTCGTCATCGGGCAGGGCAATGGCAGTGACTGCGGGAACGGCAACGATCACAGCAACGGGTGGTGGAAGATCCGGTACGGCAATGCTAACAGTGACCGAACCACCACCACCACCTCCAACTGTAAACAGCGTCTCCGTGAGTCCATCGTCAGATTCGATCGAGGAAGGCGAGACCCAGCGGTTTACTGCGACAGCCTATGACTCGGACAACGGGGTGATATCCGGCAAGACATTTACGTGGACGAGCAGCATGACTTCCGTCGCCACGTTAAATCCTTCATCTGGATTGGCTACAACTGCTACAGGGGTAAACGCCGGCTCCACAACGATAAGGGCAACTGTTGACGGCGTGTCCGGCTCGGCGAATTTGACGGTGACTACGCCGCCCCCACCACCGCCACCTCCAACATTAAAAAGCCGTACCGGTTCGATCAGTGGTTGGTCAGGCTATACATCTGCTGCTGGTTCCGTGACATTTAGTGAAATCGCTGGCGGGCGTCTCAAACTGGAAATAACCGGTCTGAACGATGGAAACGCACCGGATGCGTGGTTGGCTCTTTACACCAGTTCGCGTATTGACTGGGACGCAGGCGCTTCTTTGCCTGATGGCGCCAGAGGTTTCGGTGAAGTTACAAATCAATCCAGTTTTTCCAGAACCTTTACACCCAGATCGGGCGAGACCATTGACTCCTACAGCCATGTTGTTCTTCATTGCAGGGCATTCAAAGTGGGAATAGCTCGGGCCTCATTGAGTAACTAATACGTAAAGGAGCAGTAATATGAACAGGATTGTCTTCTCCATGCTGATCTCCGCGGTGGTTCTCTGCCATACTGCCTTTGCTTACGCCGGTGGATGGACCCAACCCCAGGGTAAAGGGTACTTCAAGCTGAGCGAGCAGATCATACGCGCGGAATCACTTTCCTTTGCAGACGGCTCCAAAGGTGAGATACCGACCGTCAGTGGCTATACGACAAGTCTTTATGGTGAATTCGGCCTGATCGATCGTGTAACGCTAGTGGGCTACATGCCAATATATCAACACCTCAGTGTGGATCTCGAAGGGTTCGATTCATCGACCGGACTTGGTGACTGGGACGTAGGGGTCAGGATCGGGCTACTTACCGGCGGGCCAACGGTGGTCAGCCTGCAAGCCCTGGCTGGATTGCCCCTTGGAGATGCTGATAACGATATCGTCCTCTGGACCGGCGACGGCGAATTCAACCAGCATTTCTCGTTGCAGGTAGGCCATTCGCTTTATCCGCTACCCGCATACTTGAAAGGTGAGATCGGGTATAACAACCGGAAAAGTGATGACGATCCCGAGGACAATTACGCCGACGAACTGCGGTACAGTCTGGAGGCGGGATATACGATTGGCGACCGAGTAGGTATATCAGTCTGGTTACGTGGGGTCGAAGCCCTCGACAGAGCGGACGATGAGTTTCACCCGCGCAACGATATCGAGTACCTGGCCTTTGGTCCCGAGGTTAGTTTCTACGTTACGCCCAATGCGGGGATCACCGCCAGTATGACGAGATACACCCGAGCCCACAACATGCTGGACGCCCCCACCTGGAGTATAGGGGTATTTCTGAAAATGTAGTCAGGTAGTTGAAAAAACGCGGAAGTACAGAAAGAAAATACCGTCCGTGTTTTTTTGACCCAGTAGTACATCTTCAAAAACCGGTATCGGTTTTATTGATCCATTTGTCATCGGCATCATTTAGTGGGAATATCCACATGTCGAAAACCGTCTATACTATAGGAACCTCTGATCAACCGGTCGTTCGAGCGAGTGTTATGATATGAGTCCATTCAGAGGACGATCATGTTGAAAACAGCATCATTGGGGGTGCTTCTGCGTGTATTTCCGGCCTCGGCGGGTACCCGGACCGACTTTTCTGCCCGGTTCCGCCCGTATTGGACGGACCTCTCCCTATGTGACCGCCAGTTCCCGCCGGGCCATATAGAAGTTGGCCAGGGCGAACAGGGTGAAGAGATGGGCCGTGTTCTTGGCAAGACCCCGGTACCTGACCTTGCGATAGCCCCACAGGTGCTTGATGATGCCAAAGGGATGTTCGACCCTTGCTCGTACGCGATTGCTCTTTCGGTTGAACGACCGGTCCGCGCAGTTAAGGCGTCTGCCTCGGTTGGCCTTGCGATGCACCCGCCATTGGACGCCTTCTTTTTCTGCCCGTTGTCTTCGCCTTTCGTCCGCATAGGCCTTGTCGCCGTAGATCGCCTTCTCCCGGCCATGCAGACAGGCCTCCATCTCCTTTGCGTCGTGGACCGAGGCGGGCGTGGTCGTAACGCTGTGCACCCGTCCCTTCGGATCGCTGCCCACGTGGGCCTTCATGCCAAAATGCCAGGTGTTGCCCTTCTTCGTGCTGGCCATCTCGGGGTCCCTTTTCCCCTCCTTGTTCTTGGTCGACGACGGCGCATGGATGATCGTCGCATCCACGATCGTGCCTTCGCTGACCATCATGCCCCGATCGGACAGGTAACGCTTCGTCTGCTCGAACAACGTCCGGGTCAGTCCATGGGCTTCCAGAAAGTGACGGAACTTGCAGATCGTCGTCTCGTCGGGCACGCCGTTCATATCCACGCCCGCGAAGCGGCGCATCGATTCCACGTCGTAGAGACTGTCTTCCATGGCCGGATCGGAGAGGCCGTACCACTGCTGCATGAAGTAGATCCTGAGCATCACCAGAGCCCCAATAGGACGCCTGCCGTTGCCCGGCTTCGGATAGTGCTCCAGTATGGGGGCAAGCAAGAGGTCCCAGGGCAGCACCGCGTCCATCTCACCCAGAAAGCGTTCCTTGCGCGTTTTCTTCTTCTTCTGATCGTAGGCCATATCCGAAAAGCTCGACTGTTTCATGGACAGTTACCCCACTTTACCTGGCGCGGTGAGTTATCGATTCACATTACAGGACTTGGACCGATATCATATTACTTCATTCATGAAAACAACGCCAAGACTTGATCAGAGGTTCCTATAGCCTTGATTGCGGGGTTTTTCTTTCAGACCTGTACGGCCTTCGCCGGAGGATGGACTCATCCCAAGGGGAAGGGATACTTCAAGCTGAACGAGCAGTTAATACGGAGCGATTCCTATTTCCAGCCCTCGGGAGAAAAGGTGGCCATTACGGACCAGAGCCGTTATACAACCAGCCTGTATGGTGAATTCGGCCTTGTGGACCGGTTGACGCTTGTAGGCTACCTACCCTTCTACCAGCGCATCAGTGAAGATAGGCCCGGGTCCGATACCAAGGCGGGTACAGGGGACTGGGAGCTCGGAGTCAGGATTGGATTGCTCACCAATGGGGCCACGGTCGTGAGCCTTCAGGTCATGGCCGGATTGCCGCTGGGAGATTCCTTTTCAGACCAGGAAGTCGGCCTGTTCACCGGCGACGGTGAATTTAACCAGTTGTTCTCGCTCCAGGTCGGCCATTCCCTGTGGCCGACACCGGGTTACCTTAAAGCTGAAATCGGCTTCAACAATCGCGAAAGCGATTTCTCCGACGAACTGAGGTACGCCCTGGAGGCAGGTTTCATGGTCGGCGAGCGGATCGGGGTATCGGGATGGATTCGCGGTGTGAAAGCTCTAGGCACGGATGATGAATTGACCCTGAATGATCTGCAGTACCTGTCCTTCGGCCCGAGGTCAACGTCTATATCACTCCGAATGCAGGAATCAACGCGGGTGTAACGAAATATACTGGTGCTCGCAATCTGCTGGACGCGCCATCCTGGGATATCGGGTTCTTTCTGAAACTGTAGTCTGGGCCTGGGAGGTCTGGGCCTGGGAGGTCTGTACCTGGAAGGCAAGATCGTTTTCCGTTCGAAGACTGGATGCAAGCCATGGCACGTAGGATCCGATTAACCTTCATCGATGAAAGCGTCTCGGTCGACGCCGAGATGCTGGAGGACGAGGCACCGAAGACCTGCCAGGCGGTTTGGGACGCGCTGCCGATGGAAGAAGAGGGCATCCACGCCGTCTACTCCGGCAGCGAGATCGCCTATTTCATGTCCGAGGACATCGTCATCCCGCCCGAGAACCTGACGAGCCGTACGCTGCCCGGGGATATCTGCTACTACCGTCTACAGCCCGGTCTCATGCACGGGTGGCTGGACGGCATCACCGAACTGTGCTGGTTCTACGGCAGGGATGGCCGGCCCAACATGCCGGACGGCCCGGTCGCGGTGAATCTCTTCGCCCGGATGATCGGGGACACGGCCGCTTTCTTCGAAGTATGCTACCGCATCCGCCGTGAAGGGGTGAAACGTGTCCGGATCGAGCAGGTCGCCTGAATGCGTTTCGCGGGTTATTTTCAGCCCTGATTCGTCCCAAATCAGGCACTTATTCTGAACGCATCATCGATATGGCGGAATCTCTTTCCGACCGGTTCGTTACGGAGTAGGTGCAGCCCGGCCGCCGTGCGGACAGGAGTATGTTTCGGATATGCTTAAGTACCTCAAGAGCGTTGTGGCATTGCATTGTCTATTGCTCGTGCGCCTCGCCTTCGCCGACCCCACCAATGGCGCTGCCCTCTATGAACAGGCCTGCGCGGCCTGTCACGGTTCGGACGGACGGGGGCGCACGGTCGAAGAACTTGGCTTCGAACTGGAGCTTCCGGACTTTACGGACTGCGAATTTACTTCCCGCGAACCCGACCCCGACTGGTATGCCGTGATTCACGAAGGCGGACCGGTACGAGCCTTCGACCGGATGATGCCGGCGTTCGGCGATACCCTCACATACGAGGATATCTACGCCATACTTTGGCATGTCCGCACTTTCTGCACGAACAAGGACTGGCCCCGCGGCGAATTCAACGTTCCCAAGCCCCTGTTTACCGAGAAGGCGTTTCCAGAGGACGAGACCGTATTCAACCTGAGTCTGGACACGGACGAAAGCAAGGCCGTGATTATCGAGACGTTGTACGAGAAGCGGTTCGGCCCTCGCGGCATGTTTGAAGTGAAGGTACCGTTCGGCAGGCGCGAGTCCCCGCGGGACGGCGACGCTAAATTCGGATTCGAAGACCTGGCGCTCGGTTACAAGTACGCGCTTTACCACAACCTGGAGCGCGGGAGTGCTTTCAGTATAGGCGGTGAAGTCGTCCTGCCCACCGGCGAGGAGGAGGACGGATTCGGATCGGGTTCGACGATACTGGAACCCTACGCGGCTTTCGTCCAGCTGTTGGCTGGAGATGCGTTCTTCCAGGCCCAGGTACTGGGCGAGTTTGCCTTAAGCGGTCCCGTGGAGGACGAAGTAGCCCTCCGGGCGTTGCTTGGCAGGACCTTCTCGGAAGGCGAGTTCGGCCGGGCCTGGAGTCCCATGTTTGAGCTGCTTGCCTCGCGTGAATTGGTTTCCGGGTCCGAGGTCACGCTGGACGTCGTGCCGCAGTTGCAGGTCGCGCTGAACACGCGCCAGCACATCCTGCTCAACGTGGGGGTGCGGGTACCGGTCGCCAACAAGCTGGACCGTAAGCCGCAAATCGTCATGTACCTGCTTTGGGACTGGTTCGACGGAGGTTTCCTTGATGGCTGGTAGCTACGCATATCGGCTATTGGCGTGCTTCGCACTGGGGACGCTTTGCCTTTTTTACTGGCTCGCGAGTGCATCGGTAGATGCGCAGTCGGTGGATGCTCAATCGGTGGATCACAGCACGTTCGCCACTTCGGATCAGTGCATCGCCTGCCATAGCAATCTCACCGACGCGGATGGGAAAGACGTGTCCATCGGGCATGTCTGGCGCGGGTCCATGATGGCGCATTCGGCGCGCGACCCCTACTGGCAGGCATCCGTGCGCCGCGAGGTGACGGACCATCCTGGCGCTCAGGCAGAAATCGAAGACACCTGCTCGACCTGCCATATGCCCATGGCGCGCACGCTTGCCAGGTCGAACGGCAACCTTGGAAAAGTGTTTGAATACCTCGAGGCCGCCGGGCAGGGCGACGAAAGAGGGATGTTCGCGCTTGACGGGGTGTCGTGCACCGCCTGCCATCAGATTCGACCCGACAATTTGGGCGAGGAATCCAGTTTCGACGGCAACTTCGTGATTCGTTCGAGCGCCGAACCCCAGATCTTCGGACCGTTTGAAGTGGTTACCGGCTTGAGCCGGATCATGCAGTCGGCCACCGGTTTTACGCCCGAGACTGGCGCGCATCTGCAGCAATCCGAGCTGTGCGCCACCTGCCACACGCTGTTCACGACGAGTCTCGACGCCGAGGGGCGGGAAGTGTCCCGGTTCCCGGAGCAAACACCCTACCTGGAGTGGAAGCACAGCGCCTACGCGGAGTCCGAAAGCTGCCAGTCCTGCCACATGCCTGAGGCTGCGCTGGCCCCCATCTCCTCGGTGCTCGGGGAGCCCCGGGAGGATTTTTCGCAGCATGTCTTTCGGGGAGGCAACGAGTTCATGCTGCGCCTGCTGGACAAGTATCGGGACGAGCTGAATGTGAAAGCGCCGTCGGACGATCTTCAGCGCGCCGTCGAAGAGACCCGCGAACACTTGCAGACTTCCACCGCCCAGTTGAAGGTGTTGGAGATCAGCAGCGATGGGGAGCACTTTGTGATAGACCTTGAAGTGACAAACCTGGCAGGCCACAAGCTGCCGACGGCCTACCCCTCCCGGCGGGTCTGGATCCACCTTGCGGTGCGTGATGCCAACGGAAACCTGCTGTTCGAATCGGGCGCCATGCGCTCGGACGGAAGCATCGAGGGTAACGAAAACGACGCGGACGCAGGCAGTTTTGAGCCGCACTACCAGTTGATCGAACACCCCGGCCAAGTGCAGATCTATGAACCGATCATCGCGGACGGGTCAGGAAAACTCACGACGGGCCTGCTTTCGGCGGTAACCTACGCCAAGGACAACCGTGTGCTGCCCGCAGGATTTGACAAGGAAACCGCCGACGCTGCCATCAGGGTGCATGGCCGTGCGCGCGAAGATGGGAACTTCCGGGCTGGAAGCGACAGGATCCAATACCGGATCGCCGCCCCACCCGGTGTGCAAAGGGTCGACGTCCGGGCGCGGTTGATGTTTCAGACCATCGGCTTTCGGTGGGCGCAGAACCTTACCCCATACAACGCCCATGAAACCAGGCGCTTCGTAACTTACTACAACGACAACGCCTCGACTTCGGCAGTTGTTCTCGCCGAGGCCATCCACCGCCAGAACCTCCCATAGCTTCACATAGGCCCCGTGTCGCCGATGAAGGCGGGATGCTGTTCGGTTTCCGTGCCGGCGACGCTTTGGTTAACCGGGAAGCCCCGCTATCTCCCCACCGTAACCAGGTCCATGGGGTTCGACCAGGCCTTGGCGCCATCGGGCGCGACGACTTCAAAGCGCGCCCAGCGGGAATTGGGCCGCAACCTGAAAGTGACCTGCTCGAAGGTGCCGCCGGCCTTATCCCGGTACTCCGTGCCGGTTGAGTCACATATGGCGTGAATACGACGGGCCTCCGTACACCGGACCGTGGCTTCGACTACCCGGTTCCCATCACCCCGGTCGTCGACGCGGCGCAGTTGGATGTCATGGATTTCGGGGCCGGTACTGACGTAGGCGCAGCCCTTCTCCAGCGCGTCGATGATCGCCTTTGCCGAGCGTTCCCTGACCTTGACCATGTTCCATCCCTGGTAGGTATCCCGGTTATCCGATTCAAGCGCGTGGGAATCGTCGTTTGCCAGGGCGGGGATCGGCCTGTCCAGCAGGTCCATCCAGTCGTCCCAGTGCACGGAGGACTCGCCCCGTCCCGCGCAACGGCAGGTGGTGTTAAATACTTCGACGCCGGCCAATCCGTTCAAGGGCAGGGTATCCCGGAGGATGTTGACCGAACTCCAGTGGGGATGGGCGAGCCAGATCGATCCGCCCTGTCTCCTGACCTCGTCGATCACGTGTTGCGGCGGCATGCTTTTAGTATCCATGTCCTCGTCAATGTTGTAGGCCAGGAAATGGTGGGTCTGGCCGCCGAAGGGATTTTCGGGATGCACTTCCGCGCCCTGCACCAGCACGAAATCGACCGGTGCGCTGACGGAATCGATGCGGGTGATCGTGTAGTGGTCGGAAATACACAGGAAATCGTATCCCTGGTTGACGTAGCCGTCCAGACGTTCCTGCGGTGACGGTTTTCCGTCGGAATTCGTGGTATGGGAATGCAGGTTGCCCTTGAGCCAGAAGTATCCCTGGTCCTTTATGTCAAAGGGACTGGTCAGTCCATTGCTCGACATGGTGTTCTCCCTTGAATCTGGCGGTGTCGTTTTCTATGTTTTACTGATCACCAGGTTAACGTGTTCTGGTTTTAATTCATGATCGGGTTTCAGTTCAACTTGATTGGATTTTATTCAATTCGATAGGGTCGCGGATCCCTGAAGATACCTCAGCTCAAGGTACTCGTATACGTCCTGCCGAAGCGGTCCGTAGCCTCGACAACCACCTTCCCGGCATCGGGTGAAGCAGGCGCGTAGAACAGGTGGTTCGTAGGTACAGGTTCCACCCAGGGGCGTCGTTCGGGTATGTCAGACCCTCTGTGCAGCGATTCCGCCAGGGGATCCGTTCCGGGCCGCCTGGCCATCGCGCCTTTCCGCATGCCGTCTTCATACCAGACGACACGCCATCCGGGCTCCCAGTCCCAGATATTCGCGACGATCTCGTCCGGCGCCCTGGGATCGCTGCCCCGAGGATACACGCGCATCTGGTGGTTTTCATCCAAACCCGCTGACTTGTAGCGCCAGGAAATGTCTGATCCGTTCACCTCGTAAACGCCGTAACCGTTGGGCGTACCATCCCAGCAGATCGGACCGCTCCACCACGCGCCGCAGACCGTGCCCTGGACGATTTCGTGAATTCCGCCTTCGAAAATGTGCTCGTGTTCGTGCACATGGCCGGCATACACGTGGGCGCTGTAGGGTTCAAGTAGTCGGTACATGCGCTCGCGGTTCACAGTCGTGCTCGATATGGACGGATTGGTGTCCCCCGTTCGCTGGTGACGCGTGGTGTAGTTCGGAATGTGATTGAACACCACCACCGTCCTGCCGGGTTCGATGAGGGCCAGATCCTGGGTGAGCCAGTTGAGCTGATCGTCGGTTACGTACCCGATATAGCCTTTGCCGTGCCAGAACACGTTGTCCAGCACGATGTAGTGGATCTCCCCGCGGTCGAAGGAATAGAAGTTTGGTCCGAAGTGGCGGGAGAACGTACGTACGGATCCATCGTCGGACGGACCGAAGTCCAAATCATG
Source organism: bacterium (assembly GCA_965225915.1). Lineage (GTDB taxonomy): Bacteria > JAAXHH01 > JAAXHH01 > JAAXHH01 > JAAXHH01 > JAAXHH01. The sequence continues at coordinate 1,296,852 of OZ245326.1, read as the reverse complement.
GTTGCCGACGACCTGGAAGAAGGGCATGCCCATGCTTGACACGCCTCGTTCGTATTCGGGGTACATGGTCAGATCGTCGAACATGATGTCTCCGCAGCCCACCCCGAAAAGCCGTCGGTCGGCGAGTGCGGCGGCGGTCTGCTGCACATCCGGAACCGTCTCGGCGTGGAAGAGTGCCATTTCGTAGGCATCCTGGGTCTGGGGATCGGCGAGCACCAGGAACCCGTGGCGCTCATCCGATCCATCCAGCGCCGCGAGATCGAAGCGTGCGGCCATCTCTCCCGACCGGTCCGGCCTGATCGGCCGGTAGAAGGCGGCCGTACCGCTTGGATTGAGCGGAATGGCGTATCCGTCGGGTGTGCTGATCGATACGAAGGACTGGAGTGTATTGGAAACGATTTCGAAGCGTCCGCCCGCGTCCGTAGCAGTAACCGTCAAACCGTCCGTGACCGCTACGCCGCCAAGACCCATGTTTCCCGCCGTTACACGACCGGAAACCCGGACCGGGCGCACGCCGTTCCGTATTGCGGCCTGCGTCTGTGGCGCGTACGGATCCGCCAGGACGGGGAAAGGGGCGGCCATTGCCGCGGCCACGAAGGCCGCCTGCTTTAGAAAAGCTCTTCGGGTCAGGGCTTCCCGGCCATATGACCCGGGCATCGATCCGTTTGCGTGCGCTGATTTATCTTTACGACCGGTGTCCATCATTGGCTTCCTTTCAACGACCGGATTCGGATCCGGACCGGTGCAGATAGTCGGTGGGATCATCCGCATCGGTACACGAGGAGTGTATGAGTTGATTATACAATGGGCAGAGCTGTTGAAACAGGGTTTTGTGGACAACTGTTTTTGGGTTTAGCGGGTCGCCAGTTTTGATATGCCATTTGCAATACCGTTAGTATTAAGCCTTGATGTGACGGCTTCATGACCATATCATTTCATTTCCATGAACGAACCAGCCAATCCTTCCAATTCCTACGAAACCATATCCATTCCCGAACCTGCCGGTGTTTACTCGGAACCGTGGTCCTGGAAGAAATTCAAGCTTATGCTGGGTTTCTTCGGACCGGCGGCGATGGTGGCCTCCATTGCCGTAGGCGCCGGGGAGACCATCCTGGTTACGGGTGTTGGCGCCTGGGCCGAGTACGGCCTGCTCTGGCTTATCCTGCTGAGTGTGCTGGTCAAGGGGATCACGGTCACGTACCTGCTGGGCCGCTTCACGGCGGTGAGCGGTCAACCCTTCGGCCACGTGATGGCGAAGTTGCCGGGACCGCGGGGATGGTTCATCCTTACGTTGCTGACCATCGAACTGCTTGCCCTCAGCCTGGCGCTGACCGCCGTGGCCAAACCCTGCGGAAACCTCGTTGTTCACATCCTGTCTGATTCGGTGCTGGCAGGCGCATCGGGCACTTTCTGGGAAAACATGGTCACCACGGTCTTCCTGGGACTGGCCGTGGGGTTGAGCCTGCTCATGTCTTACGATCTTCTGGAGAAACAGCAGATCCTCATATGCGGCATCCTCGTCGTGGGTACGATCCTGGCCACGATAATCGTGTGGCCCAGTCTGAGCGGCATCTTGTTCGGCACGCTCTCTGTGGGGAGTTTCCCGGCGGCCCAGGAATGGGCTCCGCCCGCCGCGAGGAATGACTACTTCCTCAACATCGTCACCGTCTTCGGATACGTGGGCGGCACGTTGTGCACGTACCTGGCCTATGCCGGCTGGGTCGGACACCGGGGTTGGGGTTTGACGAAACATCCAGACGTGGAGCGGCTGGGCGCGCAGGTCGACCGTACGCTCAAGATACGCTACCTCAACGAGGATCCCGGCGAGGTGAAGCGCATGCGCCTGCTGTTGGCGCCGCTTAAATGGGATGTCTCGATGGGGGCGCTTGTGCTCTTCATCGTCACCGCCTCCTTCATGATCGCCGGGGCGGTTGTGCTGTACCCGCGGCAGACGGTGCTTCCCGGCAACGCGTGGGACCTGCTGACGCGTCAATCTTCCATATGGGCGCAGATCCACGGCGCATTGATACCCGTATACTACGTGGCCATTCTCGCGGCCCTCTGGGGCACGCTGGCGACCATACCGGAAGCCTTCACCCGGTTCACCCACGAGTTTCTGACGGGCGTCTGGCCGCGGTTCGCGTCGTATTCCTACCGCCGGTTGCAGACCTTCATCGTGACCTGGTTCTTCGTCTCTTCCAGCGTGGCGATCTGGAGCGACATCAGCTTCGACCTGATAACCCAACTCGTGGCCCTCCTGGCGACCAACCTGGGTGTGGGACTGATCTGCCTCACGGCCGTCTACCTGAACTTCAAGCTTCCCCCGGCCTACCGTACCCGTCCCGCCATGCTCGTGGCCGGCGTGCTCTCCACGGTGGTGCTCCTCGTGGCCTTTACCGTTAGCGCGACGGGCATGTTGCAGAAGTAGTCTCGATCTATCCCGCTCGCACTGCCGACCCCTTTTCCCTTGCATGCGATTGCCGATTTTCTTACTATAAAACGGGAGTCGCGGCGTTTTAGAACCACCGCCGTTCAGGGTCCGAAAACGGATCGACACGCCGTTTGTCGCCGGTCGAAATTTGTCGGGCGGCCACGGACATGGAGTCCAGAATGCAGGACTTTACCGCTGTACAGCAACGGGATGAAGAACTTTACGAACTGCTGATCGCCGAAAGGGAACGGCAGCGGGATGGGATCGAACTCATCCCCTCCGAGAACTACGTCTCGCCGGCTATTCTGGAAGCCATGGGATCCATACTCACGAACAAGTATTCGGAAGGCTACCCCGGCAAGCGGTACTACGGCGGGCAGCAGTACATAGACAAGATCGAAAACCTGGCCCGGAGAAGGGCCAAGACGCTTTTTGGCGCCGAACACGTCAACGTCCAGTGCTATTCGGGCAGCCCGGCCAATACCGCGGTCATGTTCGGCCTGCTGAACTACGGCGACACGATCATGGGCATGAAGCTCGACCAGGGCGGTCATCTGACCCACGGTCTGCACGTCAACTACTCCGGCAAGTCCTATCATGTCGTCTCCTACGGCGTTCGCAAGGATACGGGACGCATCGATATGGACGAGGTCCGCGCCCTGGCCCTTGAACACCGGCCGAAGCTTATCATCTCCGGTGCCACGGCCTATCCGCGGCAGTTAGACTTTGCGGCGTTCAAGGCCATTGCCGACGAGGTCGGCGCCGTGCCGATGGCGGATATTTCCCATGTATCGGGCCTCATTGTCGGCGAAGTCCATCCCAGTCCGCTGCCCTTCACCGATGTCGTTACGACGACCACCCACAAGACGCTTCGGGGTCCTCGCAGCGCGATCATCATGTGTCACAAGAAATACGCCAAGGATATCGACCGGGCCGTGTTCCCCGGCCTGCAGGGCGGACCGCATGATCACATCACGGCCGCGAAGGCCCTTGCCTTCAAGGAAGCCATGCGTCCGGAGTTCAAAGACTACGCCCGCCAGATCGTGTCCAACGCGAAGACCCTGGCCGAGTCGATGCTCGAGCACGGTTTCGATCTCGTTTCCGGCGGGACCGACAACCATCTCGTGCTTGTCGATCTGGCCAACAAGGGCATCATTGGAAAAGACGCCGAAACGGCCCTCGATAAAGCCGGGTTGACCGTAAACAAGAACTCGGTGCCCTATGATACGAGGTCACCCTTCAGTCCAAGCGGGATACGTATCGGCACGCCTGCGGCCACTACGAGGGGAATGAAAGAACCAGAGATGGAGATGATCGCCGGCTGGATCAACGCGGCGATTGAAAACCACGGGAACGACGAGAAACTGTCGTCGATCCATGATGAGGTCAAAGAACTCTGCGCCGGTTTTCCCGTCCCGGGGATATCCACGACCGAGGCGGCGCTGATGCAGGAGTTGAGCACGGGGTAGCCGAAGCACGTTCGTTGACCGGGAGGTAGTGTTATGTACAGAATGCTAGCAACCATATCCGTGTTTGCCTTCGTGGCCGCTTGCAATTCGGGCATGTCGATACAGGACGAAGCGGTGGCCCAGGACAAGTCCGGGGAGACCGAAAAAGTGACCATCGTCGAGGTCGCGTCCGATGGTACGAAGAAAGGAGCTGTTACGGTGGATAAAGTGGTCAAGACCAAAGAGGAATGGAAAAAGCAGCTTTCCGACGAACAGTACAACGTCACCCGGAGGCAGGGCACGGAGCGGGCCTTTACGGGCCAGTACAACAAGCACTACGAGGAAGGTGTCTACAAGTGCATCGGTTGCGGCACGCCGCTGTTCTCTTCCGAGACCAAGTTCGAATCCGGAACGGGCTGGCCGAGTTTCTACGAGCCTGTAGCCGAAGAGAACATCGATGAGAAGAAGGATGTCAGTTTCGGCATGATACGCACCGAGGTGTTGTGCAAGCGGTGCGACGCCCACCTGGGCCACGTGTTCACCGACGGACCGAAACCCACGGGTCTTCGATACTGCATGAATTCCGCTTCCCTGGATTTCGAGTCCGAGAAGTAGGTTCCCGTCAAAGCGCGACTGGCAGGCTCCCGGTAAAGAGTAGGTATCTTCGATTCCCATGCGCATTTCCGATATCAAAGTCTTTCCGGTCTGGGGCGGTAACCGAAACTATCTCTTCGTCAAGGTAGAGACGGACGAAGGCATTTACGGCATAGGCGAAAGCGGCCTGACGTGGTGCGAATTGGCCGTTAAGGAGATCGTCCACGCCCTCCGAGACAGGCTCATCGGCCAGGATCCGACCCGCAAGGAACACCTGTGGCAGGTGATGTTCCGCGGCGGGTTTTTTCCAGGCGCCCACGCCCTTTCCGCCGCGATCAGCGCCATTGACATCGCGCTTTGGGACATCCACGGCAAGGCGCTCGGCGTCCCCGTCTACGAGTTGCTTGGCGGCCTGTGCCGGGACAAGGTGGTCTGTTATACGCACTGTGGCGGCGACGGGCCCGCCGAAGATCTGATCGACCAGGCCCGATGCAGGATGGAGGAAGGTTGGAAGTTCATCCGCTGGGGCTTGCCCCACGAGGGCAATGTACTGGAACCTACGCGGGCTGTGCGCAGGTGTATCGAACAGTTCCGGACGCTGAGGGAAGGATTGGGCGACGAGGTGGAACTGCTGTGCGATATACACACCCGTCTCGACCCGCCCGAAGCGATCGCTTTATGCCGCGCCGTCGAACCCTTCCGGCCATTTTTCGTGGAAGATCCCCTGCGTTCCGAAAACCAGGCGTCCTACCGGATGCTCCGGCAGCACGTTGCCGTACCTCTTGGTGTAGGCGAGCACTATACCAGCAAGTGGGAATTCAGGGAACTGATCGAAGAAGACCTGATCAACTATGCCCGAGTCGACGTATGCCTCGTGGGCGGACTGACCGAAGCGCGAAAAGTCGCCGGCTGGTGCGAGACCCACTATATCGACTTGGCGCCGCACAATCCGCTCGGTCCCGTGTCCACGGCGGCCTGTCTGCACCTGAGCCTGGCGTCGTCAAACTTCGGCGTGCAGGAACTGCCCAGACTTCCAGGTATGCTGCAGGATGTTTGTCCCGTTCAGGTCGAATGGAAAGAAGGCTACCTGTTGCCCCCCGACCGTCCGGGCCTGGGGGTGGAATTCGACGAAGACGCGGCGAGACGGTCTCCGTATCGCTCGTCCCGGGGCCCCATACTGCACCGGGAAGATGGATCCTTCACGAACTGGTAATGTGTTGCTCGCGAACAAGTAGTGCATTGCTCGCGCACTGGTAGCATGCGATTCGCGAACCGGAAGTACGCCATTCACGAATGATAGTTAACATGATTACACGATGACCCTGATACCGAAAAAGTACAGATCCCCCGGGATCGTCCATTTGCCGGTCTGGTTCATCTGCCTGGCCCTTCTCTGGCCCGTTTCCCTTGAACCGGTGGTACTCCAGGCGGCGCCCAGGGTCATCGACTACCAGAAGCACCTGCCCAGGTCCTTCAAGAAACGAAGCCGCAAATCCACCCGTTTCATCGTCATACACAGCACGGAATCCGGTCTCAGGAGCGCATTGAGAACGCTTTCGCGCAGGGGCCATTCCAACTACCTCGTCGCCCGGAACGGGACAATCTACCGGATCCTGGACAAGAGGTACCGGTCGAATCACGCAGGCCTGAGCATGTGGAACGGACTGAGGGACATCAGCAGTCACTCTATCGGCATCGAACTGGTAGGATATCATAATGATGCCTTCACTCCATCACAGTACAGTTCCCTCAAGTGGTTGATCGAAGTGATGCAGCGAGTTTACAGAATACAGGATCGAAACGTGCTGGAGCACTTCCGCGTCGCCTACGGCAGGCCGAACCGGTGGGTAAAAAGACCCCACCGTGGACGCAAGAAAGACCCCGGCGTTTTCAATTTCAACCGGACGATAGCCGGTTTGGATTCGAAGGACTCGCGCAACAGCTTACTCTACGATCCTGACGTGAAGGCGGGAAGGCTCATACCGGACCCGGATACCAATGTAGCCAGGGTTCGGCTTGTCGATCGCAGGAAGTTCGACGAAGTGGTCGCCCAGTTGTCCAATAACGTCATCACGAAAAGCAACACGGCATGGCGTATCGCCCGGGGTGAGTACAACGACGTCACGACGGTGTACCGCTTTCCAAACGGAACGGTCCTCCGCGGGAACAAAATCAGGAACTGGGACCGGATCCCGGTCGGAACGAAGGTATATCTCAACCGCGAAGGCAATGAAGACGTCCAGGCGATCACGGCCACTGTACCCGTCATCGAACGAGGAACAACGGCCTTTGACATCGCCGGTACCGCCTACAAGCGGTCCGACACCTACTACATCTTTCCCAGGGGCACGATTAAGCACGGCAGGCAGGTCCGCCGCTGGTCCCGCATACCGCCGGGGACGCGGGTGCTTGTCCGTTACAATGCCCCGGTCGCGTTGAACAGGGCCGGCCGCCAGGCCTTACGCCAGAGTGATACCGTGTTCCTCGTGCCCCAAAGCGAGGTAGTAGTCGCCGCCAACGTTCCGGATGTCTCCCGACTCCAAAGAGGCACCCTGGTCTTCACCAAGAAATAGCCCATCTCCGTGGAGGAGTCGAATCATGGACTTAGTGGAACAGGGTATCGTCTTCTTTGCGGATACCGCCTGGTCGTACCTGCTTTACCTGCTTATTGGCGGTGGACTGTTTCTCCTACTGTACTCCCGTTTCATACCCCTCAGGTATTTCAAGCACTCGATCGAAATCATCCGCGGAAAATACGACGAACCGGACGACCCCGGCGATATTACCCATTTCCAGGCGCTGGTCAGCGCGCTCGCGGCCACTATCGGTATGGGGAACATCTCCGGTGTGGCTGTCGCCATCGTGGTCGGCGGGCCGGGCGCCATGTTTTGGATGTGGGTCAGCGCCCTGGTAGGTATTGCGACCAAGTTCTTTACCTGTTCCCTGGCGATCATGTACCGGGGGCAGGACAGCGCCGGCAAAACGCAGGGCGGGCCAATGTACACCGTACTGGAAGGACTGGGCCGTAAATGGAAACCCCTGGCCGCTTTTTTCTGTATAGCCGGCGTGATCGGATGCCTGCCGCTGTTTCAGGTCAATCAACTGGTACAGGTCATCCGCGACGTGGTGTTCGTGCCGATGGGTGTGATTGGCGAAGATCCTGTCTGGTTTAACCTCATGGCCGGCATCACGCTGGTGCTGCTTGTCGGCATCGTCATATTCGGCGGCATCACCCGGATCGCCGACGTTGCTACGCGCGTCGTTCCCGCCATGGTGATCCTGTACATGATCTGCGCCCTGTGGATCATCGTGCTTCACATCGAGGAAGTCCCGAGATACCTGATGCTGATCATCACCGACGCCTTCACGGGGGAAGCGGTGGCCGGCGGAGCCGTGGGCGCGGTCATCATGACCGGCGTGCGCCGGGCCGCTTTCTCGAACGAGGCGGGTATTGGCACTGAAGCTCTGGCTCACGGGGCCGCGAAGACCAGGGAGCCGTCGCGCGAAGGCCTGGTGGCCATGATGGAACCCGTCATCGATACGATGATCGTGTGTACCTGCACGGCGCTCGTTATCCTGATGACCGGGGTCTGGCAGACCACCTCCGACAACGGTGTGACACTGACGGCCAACGCTTTCGAATCCGCCATGCCGGGCTTCGGTTCGTACATTTTAATCATCTGCGTGGTCTTCTTCAGCACCAGCACGATATTCACCTATTCCTATTACGGTACCAAGTGTCTCGGCTTTCTGATCGGTGCCGAAGCGGCAGTATCTCTACAACTACTTCTACGTAGGATGTATCATCATCGCTTCGGTCGTTTCGCTGGATGCCGCCATCAGCCTGATAGACGGCATGTTCGCCATGATGGCCATTCCCACCATGGTCTCGACTTTGCTATTGTCGCCGAAGGTGATGCGGTCCCTCCGGGATTATCGTCAACGTATCTAGCCAGGGCGAGTTAAGAAGGGACCAATTCCCATGAAGTGGCCCGTTCTCCATCATTACGACCAGGAACACCTCGCGAGAATCGCCCTGCCCCTTGGCGGCATTGGCACGGGGACGGTCTCCCTGGGCGGAAGGGGCGATCTGCGGGACTGGGAACTGATGAACCGGCCGGCCAAGGGATTCATACCCGGCAGGGAATTCCGATGTCCCCCTTCGTTCGCGCTCTATGCCCAATCTGAGGGTGGCGAGGCTGTGGCCCGCCTGCTCGAGGGTCCCCTCGAGCACTTCGAATACGAAGGCGCCAGTGGAAGTCCCGCCGCAAATCACGGGTTGCCGCGTTTTGCCCGTTGCTCCTTTGACGCGGCCTATCCCTTCGGCCAGGTTCTGTTGTCCGACGATGAGGTGCCGGTCGAGGTAAGGTTGGAGGCTTTCAATCCCCTTGTCCCGTGCGACACCGACAGCAGCGGACTGCCCGTGGCGGTCCTCCGGTACGTGCTGATCAACCGGGCCGGTGTACCCGTAACGGCCGCGGTATGCGGCTCGATACCGAATTTCATCGGCATGGACGGCACGGACGGGTCCTGCAGTGAAAACCGAAACCGGTACCGTGCAGGCGAAGGGTATCGCGGACTGTTCATGACATCGAAAGGCGTGGACAGACTGGCCTCGCAGTGGGGTACGATGGCGCTGGTCACGACGGCGGAGACTGAAAGCCACCGCACCGCCTGGCGTGACGCCGGCTGGGGCACTTCACTGCTCGATTTCTGGGACGATTTCAGTGGTGATGGCACGCTATCGGAACGGGACGTCGGCAACAGTGACCGCCCCATGACCTCACTATCGGCCCGGATCGACCTGGCGCCCGGTGAAACGGAAAGCGTGACCTTCGTGCTGGCCTGGCATTTTCCGAACCGCTATACCTGGACGCCTTTGCCGCAAGAAGCCGATGCACCCGGAGATGGCTCGGACACCGATGAGGAAGAATCCTGCTGTGACGACGAGGGTTGCTGCGACAGTGGAAAGAACGACGAGAGTTGCTGCGACAACGGCGGGGACTGTTGTGACAACGGAAGTGATTGCGGCGGCAACGGTGACCTAATCGGAAATTACTATACGACCCGGTACGATGACGCCTGGGACGTGGTGGAAAACGTCTTGCCCGAATTGGAAAAGCTGGAAGCGGACACGCTCCGGTTTGTCGAGGCGTTCTGCGGTTCGGACCTGCCGGAAGTAGTAAAGGAGGCGGCGCTGTTCAACCTGAGCACGCTGCGCAGCCAGACCTGCTTTCGAACGCCCGACGGTCGGTTCTACGGCTGGGAGGGATGCCATGACGCAGCGGGATGCTGTCTTGGCTCCTGCACCCACGTATGGAACTACGAGCAGTCCACGGCTTTCCTCTTCGGCGATCTGGCGCAGACCATGCGCGAGGTGGAATTCGCCCATGCCACGGACGATAACGGCCTGATGAGCTTCCGCGTCTCGCTGCCCCTGTCGCGCGCCCGCAACATCAACCGCGCGGCGGCGGACGGCCAGATGGGATGCATCATGAAGATGTACCGCGACTGGCATCTGTCCGGCGATGACGAGCAACTTCGGACACTCTGGCCTAAAGTGAAGCAGGCGCTGGCCTTCTGCTGGATACCCGGCGGCTGGGACGCCGACCGCGATGGAGTCATGGAAGGTTGCCAGCACAATACCATGGACGTCGAATATTTCGGTCCCAATCCCCAGATGGAGATCTGGTACCTGGGCGCGTTGCGGGCGGCGGAGAATATGGCTCGTTACCTGGACGACGGCGACTTTGCCGAGCGCTGCCGGGGTCTTTACGAGCGCGGCCGTGCCTGGACCGACGAAAACCTGTTCAACGGGGAATACTACGAACACGAGATCAGAACGCCAGAGAGCATGGAAGACGTCGCCGAAGGACTCAAGGTGGGTATGGGGACAGAGGACCTGTCTAACCCCGGCTACCAACTGGGTCCGGGATGCCTGGTGGATCAACTCGTCGGTCAATACATGGCCCATATCTGCAGTATGGGTTACCTGACGGACCGGGAAAACGTCCGTACCACACTGCAGAGCATCCTGAAGTACAATAAACAGGAGAACTTTCACGGCCACACCAACGTCATGCGATCCTACGTCCTCGGCGACGAGTCGGCACTGCTCATGGCCGCCTATCCGAAAGATAGACCGGACAACCCATTTCCTTATTTCAGCGAAGTCATGACCGGATTCGAATACACCGCGGCCATTGGCATGATCTACGAGGGCATGGTCGATGAGGGCCTTGATTGCATAAAGGCAATCCGCGACCGGTACGACGGCCGCAAGCGGAACCCCTTCGACGAGGCCGAGTGCGGCCATCACTATGCCAGGGCCATGGCGGCCTGGGCCGCGCACCTCGCGCTGACCGGCTTCCACTACTCCGCCGTCACGAAGACCATGACCTTAACCGACCGGGCCGGACGTTACTTCTGGTCGACTGGATATACGTGGGGGGTCTGTGCGGTTTCCGGTACCGGTGAACAACTGCAGGCCGAGTTGAGCGTCCTCCACGGCTCGCTCAAATTGTCGAGGTTGCAGTTGGGAGATTCGGCGAGGAGCGGGTTTGATCCGCCGCTTGAACTGGCTGCGGGTGAAAGCAGGACGATTCAGTTCACGAGGTAGGCCAGACAGGTCCTTTGATATTCTTTCAACCTTCTGAGTGTCGTCCCAGCTTACGGCTCCACCACCATGAAGTTGACTGATTTAGAGACGGAGCTGTTGGCAAGGCGGTCGGTCAGCGTCACAGTCAGCACGTATTCGCCCTCTGGAAGATCAGTAGTATCCAGGGCGGTATATTCCGCTTCTTCCGATGCATTACCCTCTCCTTCGAAGATCGACAACACCGTCTGCATGTCCCCCGGCCTCTGCGCCGATCGGTTTCGCAGCGCGGGCATGCCCCTGGGCGTGATCTCGTAGAGAGTCTCGTACGAAGTCCGACCTGCATCGCCCATGGCCAGGTTGTATACTTCATAATACACGTATGTCAGTTGCCCTCGCAGGAATAGCCGGCCGGGATTGGGTACGACGTTCAATCCCTTGCGCACAAACGGTCCGGGGTTTGACGCAGGCGTGATACCGGTGGACAACTTGAGATCACTGATCAGTAGATGCTCGCCGCGGTAGTCGGAGAATGATACCGGCTTCTTGTACACCCCAATACGCTCTGTGGCTTCGTCCCGCATTTCCACGGCAATAGTGAATGTGCCGGACGGCGCTGTCAGATTAGCGGCGAGCGTATAGGCGGAACCCTGGATTTCCTGATTGGCCAGTTTCCGTTCAGGCCGGGCGATAGGACCGAACCGGATCTTGCGCGAGAAGGCGGAGTTGAAGTCAGAATCACGGAGGGTGATCTGGTGGTTCAGCCAGGTCCGATCGCCCTTTTCATCGGTGATGTCTCCAAACTGCCAGGCCGGAACGCTGTAAGCAAGATCCACCTCGGTCGCTCCACCTTCACCACGGAAGGAAACCGCGTCGAAGGCATACTCGAGGAGCTCTCCGCCGAAGTCGTGCCGATAGTTTTCTGGACTGCGGGCGATCAGTTCGGAGGCGCGGCGCTTGGGATGGTGCTGTTCCTGGCGGCGCGTTACATCTGTTGCTTCACTAGCCGCAACGTTCGCATCAACCACGAGGGTCGACAGGGGATAGTCGTATCTTCCACCACCCATTTGATCCACGAAAAACAGCTCCAGTCCATGAGGTACGTACACCCAGCTTTCGACCGCATAGGCGTCACCCATGATACGTTTGGCTTTGATTCCAACGTAATCTACCTCGGTAAGGCCCTCTGTTCCCCCCCTAAGTTCGTGTTGTGCAGTACCTGCACCAAATCCCTGCCGCTTTTCGCTATCTTCCATGGTCAGTTGATCTACGTCGCCTCTGGTTACCCGCAACTGGTATCCGAACTGGAGATTCTGTTCACGGATTGCGTCTACCGCAGGATTGTCAGAAATCTGAAAAGTTGAATAGGGATCCGAGTGCGCGGTGTACACGAAGTGACGCCGATCGTCTGGTTCTCCGTATCGGATGTAAATCTCACCACGGCGGTCATAGGGCTGCTGTTCTTCCGAAAAGTGGATGCGGGCATACATAACGCGCCGGTAATGCTCTACCAGCCGCTCGTTCTCAATTGTAGCCGGATTGGAGTCCCGCTCGTTCCAGAAGGTCCGCCAGAGCTCCTCGCGTTCCGGGCCGGACGCCGCCTCCCAGGCCTTCAGTTCATCCGGAGGAGCCACATGACTCAGATCCCGGTACACCGCCTGTTCATCGGAGTCCAACTGTGAGATATAGGACTCCAGCGCTGCCTGTATCTGGTCGTATTGCTGGTCTGATCCCAGCGCCAGTACTTCGAATTGGGTCAGCATGGCGCGGATCCTGTCCGGCGTGCCATTGCCCCATTCCCGGACGATTGCTCTGAGTTTCTCCGCGCCCAGGTCGTAGCGCTCGGAGCGATGGCTCGCGTTGGCGAAACGCAGGAGCGATTCGCTGTGATCGGGCTTGACCCGGTATTGCTGGATAAACGCTGATATCGCCTTTTCGTGTTCCGGGTCCGGCGGACTGTCATAGCAGCGACCGAGTTGGAAGTACGCGTCAGGATGTGCTGGATTCAGTTCCACGGTTTTCAGGAAATAACGCCTGCCATCCTTTTCGCTGCCAATCAACTGGCCTGTGCGCTCCTGGTCCATGTAGGTCAGACCCATGTAGTACTGTATGTCAGCGTTTACTGGATCCACCTCGACCGCCCTGCGAAAGGCCCGTCGGGCATCGAGGCGCCTGTTGGGTTTGAGCATGTATACCATGCCCATGCCAACGTGACCGGAAGCCCATTTCTTATCCAGTTGTACTGCCCGCCTGAAGGCTTTCAGCGCTTCATCATCGTCTCCCAGGGCATACCAGTCCATGCCCAGCCAGAAATGAGCCGGTGCTGATTTCTTGTCCTGCTCGACCGCCTCCTGAAGAAGAGTCAAGGCCTCGGCGTACCGTCCCTGTTGATAGAGGGTTTTGCCCTGTTCGATGTTGTCAGGAAGGACAATCGATTCCCTTTGGGCCGACTGTGGTTGGGCCAGCCCCTGCGGGGACAGTGTGAACAGGGCGATCGTCAGGAGCAGTCGAACGTACATGCGGTTTCCTCCTTAGACGATGCAGGTTCTGCATCGAAGGGAGACGTCGCCGTACAAAGGTGGGTTACTCTAAAGATAACTATATTTCCGATGATCATCAAACCGACTTTCGTAGCACCTCCGCGAGAAAGCTGGGTACCCCGAAGAACAACAGGCTCAAGTAGGTGGGACTCATGGTGATGGATCCCCGCTTCCGGGGATCGTCGCTCCAGTCCTGGGCGTCGATGAGTTGCTTCAGGATCTTCATTCCGGTTTCCAGGTAGCGTTTGTCACCGGTCATGCGGTGAGCGTAGCCCAGGTGGCGGCAGAGGATGCCCCCGTAGTGCTCCTTCAAGGGACGATCGGATGAGAAGGTGTCCGGAAAGCCGCAGAACCAGTCCACGCCCCGCCTGTAAGTCTCGGCAACATCACTCCGGCCGGTCATCCGGTGTATCAACTCCAGCCCGATCAGAAGGTAGTGGGTCTGGTAGCCCTTTTGTTCCTCGTAAGGCAGGTCGCGGATCAATCGGGAGAACGGACCGCCCAACGTCTTGAATTCGTCGTCGGTAAACGGCGCGGCCGTCCCCATTTCAACGGCCAGCGTAGTGCCTTCCGTCGCCATGCCGTAGGGAAGCTGTTTCGGAAGCCTGTCCGGGGTCGAGATTTGAAAGCGCTTGTGCCAGCTCCCGTCTTCGTTCTGGCCCCGGGCGACGACTTCGTATACCTCGTGGGCGCGTCGCATGAACCGCCCTTCGCCCGTTGCTTCATAGGCATAGAGCAGTCCGCGCAGCGTATTGGCGATGGACCGAAGGCTGAAGCTGAAAGTTGGATCTTCGGTCCATCTGTACCGCAGGAAGAAAGCGCCTGCTTCACGTATGGCTTCCAGGGTCCTGCCGTCGCCGGACAGATAGTAGTAGTCCATCCAGTTGTCGATGAAGGTATGCGAAGCGCAGGGTTCGTCGCTGAAATGATCGACACTGTGACGGTAGCAACCACCGACCATGTAGGGACGGAAGGGATGCCAGTGGCACGTATCCACTTCCATCGAGTGGCGTGTCATGGCTTCGCCGAGTCCGTAGTAACGCGGATCGCCGGTGCGCAGGTACTGTATCCAGATCGCATGGCGGGGATCCCATTCGCTGTTGCACCAGCCCCACCGTCCCTGGAATTTCCAGTCGTCCTCCGCGTCGTCCCAATCTACGAGCACGTCGCCGTAGTTCATATATCCGTACCAGCGACCGAGTTGGATGTTTCGCGCGAGCCAGTCCGCAAAGCCCGTCAGCATGCGTTCCGCGGCCTGGATGGATTCCGGATGGACCACCGTCCCTTCCGATCCCGTTTCATATCCTGATTTATCAGAGTCCGCGGAAGAGTAAGAGGGTTTTGAAATCATGAAACCACCCGCTACCTCGCATCGGGCCATCCACTCCGGTGCAACCGATACGTGGGGTTGCGACAGGGCGCATTGGAGCGTTTCAATCGCCTCGTCTTGCTGCTCTTCCTCGAAATAAAGTAAGTAGAACTCCGAGGTCTTCGCTATGCCGGTCCCGTCGGCGTAGATCCCTTCGCCTTCGTGCCATGCGACCTCTTCCGCATACCGTGACAGGGAGAGGCGGCTGCCTTCCGGGTCGTGGCGCGCGTACACGGTTAGCCGACCGTCACCGGTGATTTCGATGGCTCGCGGATATTCTTCGGCCATGTTTCGGCAGGCGACGCCTACTCCTGACTTGCCATCTCCGATTGTCACCCATCCTGCGCAGGCTTCGCCTTCCGAAATGACCCTTTCGGATCCGGGACGGCCGTGGGATACCTGAAGAAGGCGATCTGTTTTCTGTGAGATCATAAGATGTTCATCCTGTTCGAGCGTTCCGGTCTCTACGTGTTTTATTCCAAAGGCATAGCTTGTACAGGTTCCGGAGAAGGCGTATGGGATGTCCAGGGCCAGGTCATCGATTTCCACCTCCCGCGGATTGCAGGTGAAGACATGGGTTTGCAGAACCCGCACAAACGCGTGGCCGGCATAGGCGTGGATCCGGGTGATGCAACGCACCGGCCGGTATCCGCCGTAATGGTGCATGGGGATGTCGGCCTCCAGGGCGCTTTCCAGCCGGATGACAGTACGCAGCGGACCATGTTCCTCGACGGTCACTGTATATGAGTCATCGGCCAGCGATGCCCGGCAAAAGCCGCCCGGCCCGTACAGTCGTCGTTCCGTGCCGCCGTCGGAGGCGCCTTCGCTGATCCTTGCCCATGCATCGCCGCCCGGCACGTGGGCCGTATTCGCCTCGGACTGTTCTCCACCCAGGGTATGTAGGAGCGACACGGAATGGAAGAGGCCGTATCGCCGGCGGCTGACCCGGAATCGCAGGGCGCCTGTATCTACGTGGAGGTCGTGTTCTGTTTCTACGATACTTACGGTCGCGGCGGGCGTCGGCAGCGAACGCGTTTCCTTGACCGTTTCGTCCGTCAGTGTATAGACCGCCCTGCCCGATGGGGCGGCATCCGCCTGGAAATCCACGAGCGTCCACTTCACCGAGCCGTCCGGCCATCGACCGATAACCCGAAACTGGGCGGGAACACGAGCGCCATCGGGATGCATGACTCCCAGTTCATCTGTCCCGCGAAGCATGCCTTCGGGCATAGGGACACCCCGGGTAACGGGCCAGCAATTCGGCTTCCATGAGGGGTCATGGGTAAACACCATGGGGACCGTGATCATGACTTCTCCAGATATTTCGACCGGTGTGCATCGCTTGATCCGCACCAGCCGTCTCCGTATATTCCTATGTATCTTTCGCGGGCGTAATGCTACAGGACGCGCGAGGTATCGCGTTCCGTATTCCAGCGTTCCAGCGGTATCGGTACAGATCCCTTCGTGGTGCTACTGTGGACAGGTATCCAGGTTTTCAGGAATATAAGTCAAGGAGATCGCCATGTCAGGCTCCGTCAAGATGAAATCCATTACCATAACCGGGAAGTCTCCCGGCCCGAAACTGCTCATACTCGGGGGCATACACGGTGACGAATTCGAATCCATGTGGGCCATACGTCGCTTGAAAGAAGCCCTGGATCCCGAAGAACTGCGCGGCAGGGTCATCTTGGTCCCCGTCGTCAACGAAGCGGCGTACTGGCGCGGCCAGCGAACCGCCGAGGACGGACTGGACCTGGCGCGAACGTGTCCGGGGAAGGAGGACGGCACCATCACCGAGCGGGTGGCTTTCGCGGTAAGCGCACTGATTCTCGAAGCCGACTACCTGATCGATCTGCACAGCGGCGGCCTGGTTTCGAGGTTCTACCCGACGGTGGGCTACATGCTGCATCCCGATGCCGGGGTCCTGGAGAAGCAGCGGGAAATGGCCCGGGCCTTCAACATGCCGGTCGTCTGGGGAACGTACGCGAATAACGAGGGACGCACGCTGTCCATAGCCCGCGATGCCCGCATACCCGCGATTTACTCGGAATGGATGGGGGCCGGGGACTGCGACCCAGAGGGCGTCGATGGATACTACGAAGGATGTCTGAACGTCGTGGGCGTACTGGGAATGATCGAGCGTGACCAGCCGCCGTCGAGGATCCAGCACACGGTGGAGGACGGCCGGGAAGGCTCCGGCCATATCCAGTTGAACTACCCGTCGCCGTTTTCCGGGTTCTTCGAGCCCTGGGTCGAACTCATGGACCGTGTCGAACCGGGTGACGTCTTCGGCGTGGTAACCGACCTGCTGGGTGAGCGGAGGGAGGAGATCGTGTCCACGCAGTCCGGCCACGTTCTCGTCCTGCGTACCTTCAACCGCGTACACGAAGGGGAGACGCTGGCGGCCATCCTGGAGGTTTGAGTGAGGGGTTGTTGCTACGCGCCATCTTATTACCTCTTCCTAAGGAAGGCTACTTCTTTATTTCTGCGGGAGGCGGATCTTCGCTCGGCGCGGCGACATTGAACTTGAGATATCCCCGAACTTCGTCAACCTTGGTTTCCACCCTGTCAATCTTGTTCCCCAGGTCAACCCGTACGGACCTGATTTCGGCCTTCAAGTCCAGATATACCAGGACCGCAGCGCCAATCAGCGCAGCCCTTACTGTCACGTCCATCCATGTTCTACGAGCCAACGTTTTACTCCTGACAATGGCCGACGAAACATTCGTCTTTAACCGACCACTCGACGAGCTTGACGTTCTTTGCATTCCTGGACAATTGAGGGACTCCTCGCCGTTTCTCAAGACTTCCTTTTCCTGGTAGGGCCTGGCACAAAACGTCGTACTTGACGTGCAATCCATCGGAGCCGTATCCTTTACAGTCGGGGAATTCCCGAAAATCTAGAAATTATCCCGCATGTCAAGTACTCAACTTCTCCTTTGGATTGCCTGAGTTCGGCTGTTAAGCGGTTCACATCCACATGATTCGAGATTCCTACTGGCTGGACATGCCCTACACGCCCTCGGATCCCCTGTCCGGTGACCTGGACGTGGACGTCGTCGTCTGCGGGGGAGGCGTGACGGGGGTGACCGGCGCTCTGTTCCTGGCCGAGGGCGGAGCGCGCGTGGCGGTGCTCGAGCGCCGCGAGGTCGCTTCGGGCGCGACGGGCCGCAACGGAGGATTCATGCTGGCCGGGACCCACGAGTACTATGTCGAAGCCGTGGAGGAACTGACGGACTTGTATGGAGCAGACGGCAGGAAGATGGCCCGGGAGGCGTGGCGGATCGCCCTCGAGAACCATGATTTGATGGCCGCTCTCATGAAGAAGTACGAAATACAGTGCGACTACTTCCGCCACGGAAGTTACGTGGTGGCTATGAAACAGCCGGACCGCGGTTCCCACCAGGATCCTCTTGAACGGATTGTCCGGTCCTTCCGCCTGCTCCAGGAGGATGGATTCGAGGTGGAGTACCTGGACGAGGAAAAACTCTACGAGCTCAAGCGCAGCCCCCGCCTCGACGGCGCGCTATGGAACCGGTTCGACGGAGAACTCCACCCTGTCAAGTACGTGCGCGGTCTCGCGGCCGCCGCGAGCGGGTTGGGCGCCCTGATCTTCGAGAATACGCCTGTCACCTCGGTCGAGCGATGCGGGTCCGGAACGGGTGGGCGCACGGCCAATCGAGAACCCGGTGGACTGCTGGTCCACACGCCGGGTGGAAAAATCAGGACGCAGAACGTACTCTTGGGCATGAACGCCTACACACCGCAGCTCGATGCCCGCTACGAACGACGCATCATCCCCCACCGAGGCCAGGTCTTCACGACGGAACCCTTTTCCGAACGACTGTTCCACGGCGTCTTCTACGCAAACGATGGGTGGGATTTCTGGCGGCAATTGCACGATGGGCCCGGAGAGGGTGGCCGTCTGCTCTTCGGGGGCGGGAGGAATCACCACATCCGCGCCGAAAGGGGGTTTCACTTCCTGAGGCGCAGGGGACGGTCGATCAGGACGTACAGGGGTTACAAGGAACGACCCACCCGGTCGGTCCAGAAGTCTAACGACAGGGCGTTCAACCAAACCTTCCCCTACCTGGCCGCGCTCGGTCGTTCCCACCGCTGGGGCGGCGTCATGGGCTTCTCGTACGACAGCAGTCCCTTCGTCGGCGAAACCGAAACGCCGGGGATCCATATCGTTGCCGGTTTCACGGGCCGGGGTAATGCCTACGCCACGGTCGCGGCGCGCATGATCAGCGACCGGTTGCTGGGCAGGCCTTCCGACGTTGAGCACCAGTTCGAGACGGTGAAGAAGGTCTTCGATCCGCTGCGGGGCGGGATCGACGCGGAGAACCGCCGCCGTTAGGCCAAACCTGCGTTACGCCATTCGTCTGGCCACTTCCACGCAACCGATCAGACAATCATCCAAACCTAGGCAAACTGGTGAAAGTGCCGGGTTACGCGCCGTTCAACCCGCTTGAGCAGGATGGAAAGCGACAGGCAAAGCAGGAAGTATACGAAGGCTACCAGCAGCCATACCTCGAACAACAGCCCGCTCGAATTGGCGATTTCAGATCCTACGAAGGTCAGCTCCTGAATGGAGATCAGCGAGACGATGGACGAATCCTTCACCAGGGAGATGTACTGGCCCGTCAGCGGCGGCGCAACGCGCGCAAGCGCCTGGGGGAAGATGACGAACCGGTAGCTGTCCAGGATCGGTATGCCCAGGCTTTCCCCGGCTTCCCACTGGCCGCGGGGTATGGCGGCCAGGCCGGCACGGACGACTTCCGCGATAAATGCAGCGCTGATGAAGGATATGCACAGCACGCCGGAGATCAGGTTCTCCCAGAGCGCCGGAGGACCGAAGAGGAATCGCTGCCATCCCGATGCATCCTCCTCGGGACGGTTGAACAGGATGTCCAGGCCCAGCAGGGGCATCAGCTGGCTGCTGATGAAGAAGTAAAAGATGAAGATGAATACCAGGGCCGGTATGTTGCGAAGTATCTGGATGTAGGTCCCGCAGAACATGCGTACACTGCGCACGCCCGAGAATCGTCCCACCCCGATAAACACTCCCAGGATGGTGGCAAACAGCGCCCCCCAGACGCTGAGCCGCAGCGTCGCGTAAATCCCCGTCAGAAAGAAGGGCGTGTCACCGGCCTGGTTGGATGCGAAGACTGTCGCAAGTGCCTCGGTCCAATCCCAGTGGTACGCCACGCCGATGGCGGAGCGGTACCACAACCAGCCGGCCAGCAGGACCAATCCGACCAGCAGGAACCCGTCGAGCCGGGTGGGCCGGAATCTTCTCTTTATGCGGTCAGGCGTTTTCATCACAAACCTGCCTTGGACCGTTCAGCCATCGCTGCCGCGGTGGACAGGGCCAGGGTTACGGTCAGGTATATCGCGGCGACGGTCAGCCACACCTCGAAGGTCAGAAAGGTATCCGCGATGATGTTCCGGCCCTGCGTGGTCAGGTCGAAGATGGCGATGACGCTGACGATCGAAGAATTCTTTACGAGTGAAACCGCCTCGTTGGTAAGCGGCGGAAGCATTTGGTGGAGCACCTGCGGCAGGATGACGTACCGGTAGTTGTCGACGCGCGACAACCCCAGGCTCTCTCCAGCTTCTACCTGGCCCCGCGGGATGGCGCGCAGACCGGCCCGGAAGATCTCCGACGTATAGGCGCCCTGGAACGCGGCGAGGCAGACGATGGCCGTCGTGGTCTGGCCCCACCCGAGAATGGGGCCTAGGACGAAGTACATCACGTAGAGCTGTATCAACAGGGGGGTGTTGCGGATCAGTTCCAGGTATCCGCGGGCGAGCCCACGCCCGATCACGGAAGACGACAGCCGAAGGAGCGCTGTCGCGAGACCGATGACGAGGGTCAGGAAGAGGCTCAGGGCCGATATTTCGAGCGTGACGAACAGACCCTGGACCAGGGGACCCGCGGACCAGACGCCGTTTTCCGACGTGACCAGGAAGTCGTCCACGCGGTACCACTGCCACCGGTAGTTGATGTTTTCGGCGCCGCGCATGACCGCGAAGAGGAGAACTCCGGCAATGGCCGCCGGTTGTATCCAGTTCGACAGGACACTTCTAACCCATGGCCTGCGGAATGGGCTGATCACGCCGAAGCCTCGTAATGGAGGATCTGGTTGAGGAAGGCTCTGGTTCTTTCGTGCCGGGGAGAATCGAAAAACTGTTCGGGGCTGGCGCTTTCGACGATCTCGCCGTGATCCATGAAGATGACCCGGTCGGACACCTTGCGGGCGAATCCCATTTCGTGGGTGACGCAGACCATGGTGCTGCCGTCATCCGTGAGCTCGTAGATCACGTCCAGCACCTCCCGAATCATCTCAGGGTCGAGGGACGATGTCGGCTCGTCGAACAGCAGGATGTCGGGTTTCATACATAGCGCCCGGGCGATCGCCGCGCGCTGCTGCTGTCCACCGGAAAGCTGGTCGGGGTACTTTTCGGCCTGGTCCCCGATGTGTACGCGTTCAAGGTAGGAAAGGGCGGCCTCTTCCGCCTTCCCTTTGTCCATCTTGAGATTGCGCATGGGGGCAAGCGCCAGGTTCTGCAGGACCGTCATGTGGGGGAAAAGGTTGAAACTCTGGAACACCATGCCGATCTTGCCGCGCAGATCGCGGGGAGTCCGCTCGCCGGGTCCCAGCGTAACACCGTGGACCCGGATCACGCCCTGGTCTTGGGTTTCCAGGCGGTTTATGCAGCGTATCAGCGTGGACTTGCCCGATCCGGACGGACCGCAGATGACGATACACTCGCCTTCCTGGATGCTCAGGTCGACGTCCCTGAGCACCTGGAACGCGCCGAACCATTTGCTTACGTTTTCAAACGCGATGATGGGTTGGGAGTCGCTAGACACGAATCAGGTGCTCTCGATCATCGCCTTCATCCTGGCCGCAACCCAGTCGACCGCCACGTCGATCATGCCCTGTCCCTTCACGGCGTCGGCGAGCTGGGCTTCGTGGTGGAATGCCCGGTCCTGGGCAGCCCGGTCGGATTCGGATATGGTCAGTCCGGCCGAATCGTAGTCGACGCCTTCCCAATGGACGTGTCCGGGGAAAGCCGCGTAGGCGAAGGACGTCTCGAACTCGCTGGCGTGGCCGGGACAATTGTTCGAATCCATGTACTTCTGAACGATTTCAGGTGTGTAGGCTTCCCAGTAGCTGCAGAAAGCGAAATCGACGCCGAGGCGAGACTGGATATCCTCCAGCACGCCCAGGACGGGACCGGCGTTCCCGGCATGGCCGTTGACGGCCAGAATATGGTTGATTCCACCCCTTTTCATGCTGTCGGCCACGTCGTGGAGGAGTTCCGTGAAGATCTCGGGCCGGGTCGTCAGCGTTCCATTGTGATCCATCCAGTGCTCCGACACGCCGATGGCCAATGGCGTGGTGACCACGACCTCCGGGTAGAGTTTCTGCGCGGCGCGTTCGGCCACGTGAACGGCGCTGGCGGTGTCGTGGGACATCTCCAGGTGTTCGTTGTGCTGTTCCGTGCTGCCCATGGGGATAATCGCTCCCTTGAGGTTGCCGTCGTAGATTCCCTCACGGAACTGTCTCCGGGTCATTTTCCACAACTGTACCGGACGATCATGGGGTAGGGCATCGGACATGGAAGACTCCTGACTGGTTAGCCAATGACCGCGCCGGTTCGTCGTGGGTCCGTATGGATACGGGGATTCGACACGAACGAACGGGGAGGCACGGGCGACGGCGTTTGTCGTTTAAGCGTAATCCTCCCGGGGAGGACTGAAGATATCCAGGGCGACGGATTTGACCTTCACATCGGGCACGCCATGTTCAACTCCGCCTGGAATCACGTACTTGTCACCCGTCTTAATGGTCCTGCTTTCTCCGCCTATGACCATGACGAATTCACCTTCCAGCACGACGCCCATCTGTTCGTGGGGATGATCATGCATGGGCACCTGCGACCCCGGGGTGAGCGTCACGAAAGACATCTGAGCCCGGTCGCCCCCCGCCACGGCAATGCTTACACCCGGGGCGATCGATTTCTTGGACATGTTGTCTTCTTCAATGAAATACATATGCTCCTCCAGCTGTGCGCCAGGATTCCTGGTGGAGATGAGTTTGTTTTACCTATGCTGATTCGGCATACACGACGCTCGCCGCCGCCACGCCGCTTTCCGCGACTTCGTGGCCTTCAGTCCGTAGGGTCTGCTCGAGGGCGCCCAGGCACAGTATGACGTGATCTCTCTGGGAGGATTGTCCCATGAGACCCACGCGCCAGGCCTTGCCTTTCAGCGCGCCGAGTCCGCCGCCTAGTTCGAGTCCGTAATCCTCGAGTAGGCGCCGGCGTACACTGGCTTCGTCGATCCCCTCCGGGGCCAGCACGGGGTTGATGGTCGGGGCGCGGTGCGGTTCGTCCACAAAGAACTCGAGCTTCATGGCGTCGATTCCGGCCTTGAACGCCTCGTAGTTGAGGGCATGCCGAGCCTGGGCGTTTTCGAGTCCTTCCTCGTAAACGAGGACGAGCGCTTCCCTCAGCGCGTAGATGAGGCTCACGGGTGCGGTATGGTGATAAACCCGGTCGCCGTCCCAGTAAGCGTTGATCAGGGATAGGTCCAGGTACCAGCTGTCAACGGGAGTCTTGCGGGCGGCGATTACTTCGAGCGCCAGGTCGTTGAGCGTGACGGGCGACAGGCCCGGCGGCGCGCTCAGGCATTTCTGGCTGCCGGTGTAGCAGACGTCGATGCCCCATTCGTCGACCTTGACTGCCGTCCCGCCCAGGGAAGCCACGGTGTCGACCAGGACAAGGGCCTCGTGTTCGTGGATGACCGGGATGATCTCCTCGAGGGGTTGCAGTACGCCCGTGGACGTTTCCGCGTGCACCAGGCACACAAGCTTCGGCCGGCAACCATTCAGCGCCTGTTGTACCTCCTCCGGCGTAAACGGGCGGCCCGGTTCGCCTTCGAGTCGAGTCAGCCTGCCGCCATGGCGTTCGACCATCTGGGCCATACGGTCTCCGAAGACGCCGCCCACGCACACCAGCACCTCGTCTCCGGGTTCAACCAGATTGCAAATACAGGTCTCCATGCCGGCGGAACCGGTAGCGGAGATTGGAAAGGTCAGGGCGTTCCGGGTTTGGAACACGTAGCGAAGCAACGCCTTGGTATCGTCCATGACCCCGATGAAATAGGGATCCAGGTGTCCCGTCAGCGGTGCGCCCATGGCCTGGTATACCCTGGGATGCATATCGCTTGGACCGGGCCCCATCAGAATGCGCCTGCCGGGATCCAGGGGACCGAATGAACCGTGATTCGCTGTCATTTCGAGGAGTTCCCTTCGGTGGGAAGTTCGTTCGGCTAAATACGTCAGGGCGCCTCGACCCGGACGGGGGCGGTCCAGGCATCGGGATAGCCTTCCCGTCTCAGCCTGTCGCGCAGAAGGTCGGCAGCGGCTTTTTCTGTAAAGTCACCCACGCGGATCTTGAAGTTCCCGCCTTCTTCATCCAGGTATACGCTGTACGACCAGTCCGCCAGATACTGTTCCACGCGCTTCAGTGCGGATGCAGCCGCGTCCCGGTCTGTGAACGAATAGATCTGGACCCTGTATCCCCGGGAGGTATCTCCGCCCGAGGCAGGCATGGATGAAACGGAGCCGGATGTGGTTGAGTCGGAAGTCGGCGTGGATGATGTATCGAAAACCGGTTCGTTCATGTCACCTGTCAGTTCGCGATCTGTAAGCGGGGTGTCGTCACCCTTGTCTACGGATTCCGGGGGAGTCTCGGGAGTTTCGGCCGGTGCCCTTCTTCCCATGGATATTGAACCGCAGCCCGCGGCGTACAGGCCGAATCCAAGGAAAAGACCCAACATCATAACCCGGACACGCATTGGGAACATAGGGAAACTATCCATGATCGACACCGGTACCTGTAATGTTTGCGGCATGACGATCCCGCCTCCTGGATGATGAATCAAATGGAAGTGATCAGCGAACGGGGATCCTCGGTTATTTTGAAAACAGTCTACTTGATTCCGAAGTTGCTGTCCCGGGCAACTCGGGCTGCCGACAAGGTACGTCAGAAGCAACGGTAGTATAGGAGGTCGCTCTCGGGGTGTCAATCAAATTGGAATAGCAAAAGAGGATTCCAGAAAAACCGGAATCCTCTTTTCAAACCTGGTGCGTACCCAGTTGCTAACAACGACTTCAGGCCAACTCAGTAGCCTATATACCTTCACCCGAAGTAATCAGGTCCAGCTTCTTTTTCTGGAGTTCTTGACCCTTGGTGCTGAACTCCTGCTTTTTTGCCTCGTCCGTTTCAATACTGACCAGTCCAAAATAGGCATCGCCGAGGATATCATGGCCATCGATATTTTTCGGCTGCAGTACCAACAGCTTTTTCATACTGTCCATGGCACTGTGAAACGCCATAGAGGCGGCGTCAACGTCTCCGGCATCCTTTACGGTCAGTGCCTTGTTGTAGTAAATGGTCCCAAGGTACCGCAGCAAATCGACATCATCTGGAAGCGCGGAGTGTCCTTTTTCGAGTGCCTCGATCGCCTTGTCGTAATCCTTCCTGGAGTCGTGGATGGAACTGACGTCCCGATATAGGATTTTTTCGCTCGGAAAGGCTTCTATTGCTCTTTCATAGGTATCGATGACGTTGGCCGTGTCGGCTACGCTGAAATAGGCGTTGCGCAGTATGAGGTAGGTGTTGAGATCAATCTCTTCCGACAACTCTATGACCTTATTGCAGGCTGTGATCAGCTTGTCCCACTCTTCGTTGGTATAGTACACGTTGATCAAGCCGTCCCAGGCTTCTAACTTATCCGGATCGACTTCAAGGAATTTCTCCAGGGACATCCTGGCGCCATCGAAATCCTCGGCGCCCAGGGAAGCGTATCCCCAGTACAGGTAACCCTGCTGCTTGGCGGCCTCCAGTTCACCGGCGGTCTTGGCGTCGTTCTCCTTGCCCGTCGAACGTAGCGCGTCCTGCAGCATGGAGGTTGACTTGACCGAGCGGCTGTAGAAATCGGCGGACTCCGCGAATTCACCTTGTTCGTAGCTCTGCTTGCCTACCTCGTAGTTGATGCGTATCATGGTGTTCAGGATATCTAAATACTGGCTCTTGTTTTTCTTGTCCAAGTCGTCGTAGGTCAACGCTTCCCAGTTCTTGAACATCTCGTCAAAGTTACCCTTGTAGTAATGTATGAGCCCCAAAAGATAGTGGACTTGGTTGTTACCCGGGTCCTTTTCCAGGGCAGTTTCGAGCAGGGCCATGGCCCTGTCCCACTTAGGCGGGTTTTCCCTGATGTAGATTTTCGCCGAACGAAGTTCGATTTTCTGCGCGTCGGCCGCGACAGGTATGAGCATGGCGAAGCCAATGGCGAACAAGACGCAGATGGCAACCTTCTTGAATAACATCACAGACTCCTTTCAACAGGTACGTGGACTTCACAACTCCGAGACCTGTCATGGGTATGCCTATTAATGATCATGCCCGGAATTTCCAGCATTGACAGTCTGTTTAAGATATATGATTTGAAACAATCAGTCAAGATGATTCAGGGTCTTCACGCCGGTATCTGACCCGGCCATCTACGATGGTCTGGGTTACGCTTCCGTTCAACGCGCGGCCAGCGAAAGGCGTGTTGCCGGATCTTGACCAGAAGGACGCTGGATCCACCGTCCAGGTTCCATCCGGATCGAACAGGAAGAGGTCGGCCGGACTGCCCGCCGCCAGGTTTCCGCCTTCGATTCCCAGTAGCCCCGCAGGGGCCGTCGACAGAACTTTCACGGCATCACTCAAGGTCAGGTGGCCTGGTACAACCAACTCGGTAAACACAACGGCCAACATGGTCTCGAGGCCAAGCGCTCCAGGCAGCGCTTCCTGAAATTCCGTGTTCTTCTCGTCCACGGACCGTGGGGTGTGATCCGACGCGATCGCGTCGATGGTTCCGTCCACGAGGCCATCCCGCAGCGCTTCGACGTCGGGCCGGGTTCTCAGGGGTGGGTTGATTTTCAAGTGGGTATCGTACGTGGAAAGCGCTCCGTCGGTCAACACCAGGTGATGGGGACTTACATCCGCGGTCACCCGGACGCCTCTCTTTTTAGCCGCCCGTATGAGTTCCACGGTCACGGCCGTGCTCACATGGGTGATGTGCAGCCGGCCGCCCGTCCATTCAGCAAGCATGATGTCCCGAGCGGCGACCGTTTCTTCCGCGATGGAGGGGATGCCCTTGAGTCCCAGCCGAGTAGCGTGTTTTCCCTCGTGCATGAGGCCGCCGGCGGAGAGCGACGGATCTTCACAGTGAACGATTATGGGCAGGTCGAACATCCGGCTGTATTCGAGGGCTCGCCGCAGGATGGCCGGATTCCGGATGGATCGGTCGGCATCGGATAGTGCGACGGCGCCGGCTTCGGCCAGTTCGCCTGTTTCGGTCAGGCGCTCGCCCCCGCGCCCGGCCGTGACCGCGGCGATGGGATAAATCCGCACCGCGGCGTCCGCCGCCCGTGCGCGTACGTAGCGCACCGTGGGCGCGTCGTCGATGACCGGATTGGTATCCGGCATGCACGCCACCCCGGTGACGCCGCCCGCCGCGGCAGCAAGCGCGCCGCTTTCCAGGGTCTCCCTGTACTCGTAACCGGGTTCGCAGAGGTGGGCATGCATATCGACCAGGCCCGGCAGAACGAGAAGTCCATTTGCCTCGATGACGGTGGCGCCCTTCGACTCGTCGTCGGGACTATCGATGATCCTCCCTTCGCGAAACCAGAGATCGCCAGTCTCGTCGCGGCCGGATGCGGGGTCGATGATACGCCCGTTGCGTACCACCGCGAGCCCCGTGCCACCGGACGTATCCAGACCGTCAGGCCGCATCGCGCTCACCCCCGCCGTTGAGGAGATAGAGGACCGCCATGCGAACGGCGACGCCATTGGTCACCTGGTCCAGGATGACCGATCTTCCGCTGTCCGCCACCCGGCTGTCGAGTTCCACGCCGCGATTGATGGGGCCGGGATGCATGACTATGGCGCCGGGCCTGGCGAGTTCCAGCCGTTTCGGATCGATGCCGAACAGCCGCGTGTATTCACGCAGGGATGGGAAGAAGGCTTCGCGCTGTCTTTCAAGCTGTATCCGCAGGGCGTAGACTACGTCGGCGTCGCGGAGCGCGTCCTCGACCCGGTAGCAAACCTCAACACCCATTTCTTCGATGTCGATGGGGATCAGCGTGGGCGGTCCACAGACGACCACGCGGGCGCCCATCTTTCGAAGTCCCCATATATTGGAGCGCGCTACCCGGCTGTGGGTGATGTCGCCTATAAGCGCGACCTTCAGACCGTCCAGATCGCCCAGCGCGTCCCGTATGGTCAACAGGTCGAGAAGGCCCTGCGTTGGATGTTCGTGGGCGCCGTCGCCCGCGTTGATGACGACCGCGTTCGACAGGCACTGTGATAGGAAAAGGGGTACGCCCGCCGCGGAATGCCGCGCCACCACGCAGTCCACCTGCATGGCTTCGACGTTCCGCGCCGTGTCTCTCAGGGTCTCTCCCTTGGACACACTGCTGTCGGTGGACGCGAAATTCAGGGTATCCGCTGAAAGTTGCTTCTCGGCCAGTTCGAAGGACAGCCGCGTGCGGGTACTCGATTCGAAGAAGAGATTGACGACGTTCTTCCCCCGTAAAGCGGGGACCTTGCGGATGGGCCGATGTATCACTTCCTTGAAGGAGTCCGCCGTATCCAGGATAAGGCGAATCTCCTGGCGCGAGTAGTCCTCGAGGCCGATCAGGTGCCGGTGGCGCAGCGCATAAAGGCGATCTTCAACCATTACACCACCTCTTCTACCGCAACGTTGTCGTCCCGGTCCAGTTCATAGACGTGTACCACCACGGTTCTGCCGGGGCCGACTTCGACGTTTTCACCGATATAGTCCGCCTGGATGGGCAGTTCCCGACCTTCCCGATTGATCAGGACGGCGAGTTCGATCCGCCGTGCCCTTCCAAAATCCTTCAGTTCGTCCAGCGCCGCCCGAATGGTGCGGCCCGTGTACAGGACGTCGTCGACCAGGATGACGGTACGCCCCTCTATGTCAAACGGGATGTCCGTGGTGCGGACGACGGGATACTCCGACCGTCCCTGGAGGTCGTCCCGGTACAGATTGATGTCCAGCACGCCGACGGGAACGGTCGTGTCTTCCGCCTCGCGTATCGCGTTGGCCAGCCGTCTGGCCAGCCAGTCGCCCCGCCGTTGAATGCCGATGATGGCGATTCCGGACGCGCCCTTGTTACGTTCCAGGATCTGGTGGGCGATACGGGATACCGCCCTTGCGATGCCTTCCCTATCGAGGACCTGCTGCTTCACCCGGCCGCCGTCTCCTCCGGCGCTCGCTGCGCCGCCCAGACCGTCCGTAGCGTTTCCAGACTCTTTCTGGCTATGTTTTCCGCGCCGTACGAATAGTCGAATACTTCCACCGAACCGTATCCCTCGTAACCCGATTCCCGAAGCGCTTGCAGTACGGGTTCGAAATCGGTATCACCAAATCCCGGTCCATTGCCGCTGGCGTCGTTAAAATGGATGTAGGACATTTCGGCCGTGTGTTCGTGTATGGCTGCCTCGACGTCCAGGCCCTGGCACAGAGTCGCCCGCACATCGATGATCATGCGGAAATTCGGATGATCGATCTCCCGGACCATCCGGACGGCTTCTTCGGGTGTGTTGATGAAATTGGTCTGGGCGCTGTCCAAGGGCTCCAGGCAGATCGTTACCCCGTGTTCTTCCGCCGCGGACAGACATTCCTCGAAGACCTTCCGGGTTCGCTCCCAGGTCGCCTCGAAGGTCTGGTCCGGCAGTACGTCGCGCTGCTTGGGCGAACCGACCACCATTACCCGGCCGCCGATATCTCCACAGAATCGGATCAGGTCGCAGAGATACAGCATGGTGCAGTACCGGATGCCGTCATCGGGGTGGTTCAGGTAGAGGCCTTCCGGGCTGATCAGGAGCCAGTGCAGACCCGTGATCTCCAGGCCGAATTCGGCGGCTTCGTCACGAATCGCCTTCCTGGCGTCCGGTCCGATCTCGTTCACCGAAGACGCCAACGTGAACGGGGCGATCTCCACGCCGTCGTAACCGATTTCCGCAGCGGTTCGGAAGACGTGCCGGAGGGATTCGCCTCGGAACATTTCATTGCAGAAGGCGAACTTCATACGGGTTGCCCAGCCTCTTGCGTCCTTTCGGTCGTTTCCCGTCCGGTTACGGCGTATTCGTTCTTGAGATCCTGCGGCAGGGTGCGCCAGACCAGGAAGCGTTTTCGCAACACGCTCAGGAAGCGCCGGTTGATGCGCTGCCAGGACGCGACATCGCCGCTCTCGCGGTGGATGTCCACCCAGACAGCGTAGAGGTTTCTTTCGTTTTCCGCCGGCGCGGCGCTGAGGGAGACCCGTTGGCTGATCCCCAGATCGTAAGGTGCGAGCCAGGTCATCATCGAGATATGGTACATGGGATGACCCGATGCGGTTTTATGGGCGGTCAACTGGACGTTTTCCGTGACGAAGGCGCCTAGGGAACCCTCCTCGTAGGATTCGAAGACCCTTGTAAGGTAGGCGTACATGCCCAGCGCTTCGACGCTGCCGATGGTGAAGGGGAAATCGAAACTCCAGTCGTCCCCGTCGGGCTCGGGGAACTTCCACTCCCGCCCCACGTCCGGCACGGCCATGTCCGCCGCCTTTTTGGCAGGATAGACGGTCGACAGAAATACCGTGGTCATGACCACGACGACCGCCCATACGGCGGAAAGGGAGGAATAGTTCAGCGACAGGCCGGCGAGGATGTCATAATTCGACAGAACGAGGGTGATGGTCTGTCCTCCCAGGTAACCCAGCACGGCGCCGACCGTGGCGAAGACGGAAGACTCCGCCAGGAACAGGGCCGCGATGTGGCTAGGCGCCAGGCCGACGGAACTATAGACTCCAATTTCCCGGAAGCGCTCGTGCACCGCCCCCATCATGGTGTTCAGTACGATCATGGCGGCGACGAGAATGGGGATGAGGAAGTTGCCCACACCGCCGATGGACGTGGAACCGATCGAACTGTAGACGTTGACGGTACCGTCCTTGCCGACGAACAAGGTCATTGCGACCCGCGAAAGAAAATTCTCGATATCCAGGTCGAAATCCGGATTCGGCTGTCCATCCTCGTCCCTGAAGTCCGAAATCGCGACGGAATGCAGTTTCCCATCGAGATCCATGACCGTCTCGTACGGCAGGATCATGACATTATTGGATTCGAGGTGTATGAATGCTTCCGGCGGTGACTCGGCCTGCAGACGAGGGTCTTCGCCAATACGCTGCGCTATTTTCCCCTTTTCCTGGACCAGGTCGACGGGAGTGAGTTTTTCGTCGTCCAGGTCCTTGAGCTGGTTGAACCTTCGGGAATCGAGTATACCGACGACCTGCAGCTGCATGCCGAACATGTCGATGTAGGCGGAACCGGCGTCTTCCGGCATGATGCCTACCACCGCCGCCACGTCGTCAGGCAATATGGCGGCGTTCCGTTCACCGGGCAGGAACCATCTTCCGCCCAGGAGGTATTCATCGAGGCGGGTCGCCTTGGGCTCATCCGGGCTCAGCCCCAGAATGCTGTTTACGTAGCTTTCATGGGACGACTTGGGCGATGAGAAGGAGAAGAACCCCTTTTCGCCCTTGACCTGGGACATGTACCAGGCCCGGGGGATCAGCGTGGCCTTGTCCTGGAATGTGCTCTTGAGATAGTCGTAGACGGAGGGCTGGAGCCCTTTCCAGTTTCTATCCCTGACCAGCGTCCCTTCATAGATCGGTTCGTTGTATCGCTCCAGCTTGAAGTATTTGAGCGACGTCGTTATGGACGTGAAGGACAGCACAGTGAAGGTCAGCAGCGTGATGGTGGCCGCCGTGAGGGCCGTGCGCACTTTACGTTTGCGCAGGTTGGAAACGCCCAGCGAAAGGGCGACTGCCGTGGCGCTCAACCGGCCGATGTCGGCCTCGTGCATACCGGTCTGCGCACGCTTGATCTTCTGCACCTCCTGGTTGAACTTGGAAAGGATGATGATCAGCACGGTCGTCCCCAACGCGAAGATGACGAAGGCCAGGAAGATGATGTAGGGTGAAGTGCTCAGTTTGAAGGCTGGGTGAACCAGCTGCAGCAGGAGAAAAACCGAGACAAAGAAAACAGCGAAGCCGAATATCCGCTTGTTGATTGTTGGAAACCCGAAAACCAGGCGTTCCATGAAGAAGGAGAAAGGCAGGAGCAGGATGAAGTAGAAGATCACGCCCTTGACCGTATCATCGGCCGTGGCCTTGACTTCCGGATACCCCCGGGCTTCGAGACCCCAGGCTTCGCGCGATTTGGAAATAAAGGCGTCGTATTCCCTGTTTTGCAGGTGCTCCTCCGCCTCGAGAAGGGCGACGCGCGCATCTTCGTGCAACTGGGCGATGCGCTGGTTCTCCACGCCGTAACGAGCCAGCTGCTTCAGCCGTACGTCATCCACGACCCACATGTCCCTCGTACCCTGGTAGGAAGGATTGACGATCAGCCCTTCATCGATCAGGTAGCCCTGGCCCTGGGCTTCTTCTAGGAGTTCGAGGGTCACCTGGCTGGGTTCGACCGGATTTTTCAAAAAGGAATCCGGCGCGTTGGTCAGCAGGTATTTCACGCCGAAGAGGCTGGTGCTCATGAGCAGCTTGAGACGCTGTCCCGACTTGGCGAAAACGACCGCCGCGGGGACGGTGCGTCCTTCGGCTCCGCTCTGGCTTGCTATATAGCTGTGTCCGTACCACTGGGGTTCGGCATCGTTTTGCGCCAGGACGGTCAACTGGTCGAGCGCGGTCAGGTAACGGGAGTCGATGATCTCGTATACGTCCAGGGCCCGGGCACGGAAAACGATTTGCAGGGTGGTATTCTCCGAGGCGCTGCTGGCGGCGTTGAGCGGAAAGGTCTTGTCCCCTTCCTGGCCTCGATCCGGGGCGTAAATGATCTCGCCGTCCTCATCGAGTGCGTAGGACCGAAGCCGAATCGGCCCTTTCTGTTGTTTCAATGGGCGGAAGGCAAAGCGTCCGAGGGAATCGGCCTTGGTGATCAGGATGCCGCGCACGCCCGTGTTGGTCAGGCTCTTGTAGTAGGTGACCAGCGCGCCGGGAATGGGTTTCTTGGGCACGAAGAAGTTGACGTCCCGGTCGAATTCGTAGACCGTTCCGGCCATGTCATGGGCCGTGTCCTGTATCTTGAGCTTGGTTTCCTCGAACAGTTCGCCGTCGGTGGTGGCCCGGGCGAGCATGACCGCGAGAGACCGCGCCTGCTCGGTGATATTGGCGATGTCGACCGACTCGAAGCGATCGTGGGGGGTGTCCACCAGTCCCCGCGTCCCGTTTGGTGTGACGAAGGACATGCCCTTCTTGCCGAAGAAGGTGACGGCTTCGCTGTCCAGGCCCAGTTTGACGGGCATGAAGTCCTTCCAGGTTCTCTGCGGCGGTACAATGGCGTTGATATACCGGGCCGAGTCGGCGCCGGCCCCGAAGGCTTCCTGGATGTAGCCCGCGAATTTCCTCGAATAGGGCGCGAAGATGTTCTTGATGTAATGGTTGGTCGCCCACGCGGCGTTGTCGAAGGTGCCGAAGGCAAAACTGCCGATACGGGATTCGTGACTGGAAAGGTCGAGGCCGAAGAATATGTCAAAATCGATCTTGTCCTCCTCGGGGATCTTCGACATGAAGTAATTGCTCGTCCTGCCGTGCCGGTACAGCCAGTTGTGCACGCCTTCCAGTCCCATGAAATGGCCGGAAGTGGCCAGGATGACCACGGAGTACTTCGGGCTGTAGCGCTTGACCGCCCTGGCGACCTCCAGCAGCGCGGCCACGCCGGTGGCACTTTCCGCGCCGGGGGCCAGACCCGGGACGACCGACATCGCGTCGTAGAACGACTCGATGACGATCGTGTAGTCTTTCCATTTCGTGCGAGTTTCGTCCCTGGCGTTCGGAATGTCTTCGTCGAGACCGGGTATCCACCCGAAAATGTTCTTTGCTTCCGCGACCTCCCATTCCATCCGGGCCTGTACATTCACCCTGTTCGTCCCGGGTTCGGCCAGGGCCAGCAGACCGGGTACGTGGGCTTTTTCGACCCAGTAGCGGGGCACGTTCAGCGGAAGGCCAAGAAATTTGCGTTCCGCCTCGCTACGGGTCACACGTCCGTTGTCGAAAAAGATGACCGCGCTGGCGCCGAGCATCCGGGCGTTGATGAATCGGTCATCCGAATCGAAATCCATGAGTACGATGCTTCCCTCTATGTCGTACCCGTTGAATTCGCCGAATTCCCCCTTGCCGCCGTAGAAGATTGGACCGGTAAGCCCTTCGCGGGGCGTGGTGGGCGTGCGTACGTGATTGGGCCAAAGGGAGTAGAGCGGAATCTCCTCGCCCGTTTCCAGCACTGTTAACCTGGAACCCTTGTCGATGGGTACCGTTACGGGAAAGACCTCGGTGCGGATGTCCTGCAGGCCGATGTCCTCGAACTGCTGCCTGATATACTCATAGGCCGAATCGGCGCCAGCATAACCTACTACCCTGGACGGGTAGGAGGAGAGTTCCCGCACCGTGTTCTCGATCGACTCTGCGCTGACCGCTTCCAATGCCTCCGCCAACGGACGGTCGTGCCCCAGAAATGGCTGAACCTCCTGGGGTTCGGGAAGGGAAATCAGTTTCATCAGGATATTTTCGGTAATATCCCTGGGATGGAAGATGGTGACCGACGACAACATCAGCACCGCGATGGTGATTCCGATCCCCGCCTTTATCTTCGACCACATGCGTCGTTTACCCCTGTCTGGTCCTGGCAAATCCCCGTTCACAAACCAGTTTTACCGCGCAGAAATGACCGCGGCTCTCCGCCGCTTCCGCCTCTGACTCCGCAGGTGTACATGGGAATGCCCGGAACCCTTGTGAGGACCTCGCTGTCGCATTTGTTCCGAGCGTTGTGATCATATGCATGCTTGAACAGAGCAATATAAAAAGTTTGCAACGCCGGTTCAAGCGAATTCCAAGACATACCAGACGTTTTAGACTGATCAAAGTAGGGGCAGCTATCTACAGTGTACCTGTTTTTTTGTCTGGCAGTTTCAAATTCAATGTCAATGTTACTTTGCTCGAGATTGAACGCTGGCAATAGCCTGTATCTTGCTCACAAGGAGGAAGTGCTATGGCCAGAGAAAGAAAACCCTCAAGTAAGATCGACCGTCTTTTGGATGAGCTCATGGAAGACGGGGTGGACGCCGAGGACCTGTTCGGCGAAGACGGCCTGCTCAAGCGCATGAAGAAGCGCATGGCCGAACGGATCCTGGAAACCGAGCTCACCGATCATCTCGGCTACGAGAAGCATGCCCCCGATGGCAGGAACCGCGGCAACAGTCGCAACGGCAAGACCACCAAGACGCTCAAGGACGACAAGGGCGATCTGCCGGTAGAGATCCCCCGGGACCGCGAGGGCTATCCCAAGCTGATCCGCAAGTACCAGACGCGTTGGCCGGATCGACGACAAGATCATCTCCATGTACGCAAGGGGCATGAGCACCCGCGATATCCAGGGCCACATCGAAGATCTCTACGGAGTGGCCATCTCGCCCGAACTGGTCTCGCGGATCACCGACACCGTAACCGACGAGGTCCTGGCCTGGCAGTCGCGGCCCCTGGATGAGGTCTATCCGATCCTGTTCCTGGATGCCCTGTTCGTCAAGATACGTGACAGCGGCACCATACGGAACAAGGCGGTCTACCTGGCCCTGGGCGTTAACCTGCGCGGCGACAAGGAACTCCTGGGGCTCTGGATCGAGCAGAACGAAGGGGCAAAGTTCTGGCTCCACGTACTGACCGAACTGAAGAACCGGGGCGTTGCTGATATCTTCATCGCCTGCTGCGACGGCCTGTCGGGCTTTCCGCAGGCCATAGAGACGGTGTATCCCAGGACCCAGGTGCAACTCTGCATCGTACACATGGTGCGTAACAGCCTGACCTACGTGGAAACACCGTAAGCAGGTGGCCAAGGATCTCCGGGTGATATACCAGGCCGCTACCTTGGAGCAGGCCGAGGCCGCTTTGGATCGCTTTGCCGAACACTGGGATAAGCAATATCCCACGATCAGCCGGCTATGGCGCAGACACTGGGACCATCTGACCCCGTTCTTCGCCTTCCCACAGGAGATCATCTACACTACCAATGCCATCGAATCCATGAACCGGGGACTGCATCATCAAGACCAAAGGCGCTTTCCCCACGAATGCTCTACCCATGGACCCGGCCCATTGTCCACTGGGCGGCCGCACCAGTTCATCGGTACGAAGACAGAGTGCCCATCACATGAAACAGTCAGTTACACAAAATCCGTGACAGACCCGTCGTTTCAAATTCAATGTCTGCCAGTTGATACACCATTTGAAATCGGTCAAGTGTGGGACGTGTCCTACTAAACCTTACTCCCCCACATGTAGAGAACCCGTATCGTATTGATTATCAATACAAACCAACCTACTCAAATCTCCAATATTCCAATGCGTTGTCTAATTGTCTCAAAAACCCACGCAGGCAAAGCATTTTGTGTCGGTGCTCTTGCTAAAGATCGTTCAAACTTACGCTTAACAACAAATCCAGAATACCCATTTCTGCCAGTTGATACACCATTTGAAATCGGTCAAGTGTGGGACGTGTCCTACTACCCCTGTTCCAACCATACTCCCCCACATGTAGAGAACGTAATTGTTACGCAAGCTCGGTTCATGTACACACTTTCTGAGTTGGCAGAAAACCTACCGAAATGGACAAAACCGTGGGTGGGTGGCGTGTCTGAGGTATTTGACGGTAAAACTAGATCCACGGCGTCAGGAAGTCGCTATGTTCAACAAGATGATTTGCCAATGGTTAGCGTTGGATTTTGGATACCAGACAGGAACTTGATTTATCAGTCCAGCGAACCATATTACAGGTATCTTCGATTTCGAATGAAGTACGTAGGTGTAGAAAATCCACCGCAACAGATTAACAAGGGGAGGCTTGTTAGAGTTTCCCTTGCTAGGTGGTTTAAACCGGATGAAGCTGATGACCAGTTACCCGAACGTTGTTTTCTTCAGATTTCGGGTGTTTATTAAGGATTATTCGTTTTCTTTAAGAGATAACGACTACATGTGAATAATAGCTAAAAAGCTTCTGTAAGTCTGAAAAACTCAGTGGCAGGAGATGTAAGATGGAAGACAAAATCCCGATCTACACTATAGGTTACGGAAATCGCTCGTTGGAAGAGTTTATTGAAGTGATAAAACAGCATGGGATTGAATACCTGATTGACGTGAGATCGGTACCCTTTTCCCGTTATAAACCTGAGTTCTCAAAAACAATACTTTCAAAGCAACTGAGTAGGCACAACATTCGATATGTGTTTTTGGGAGATGAGTTGGGAGGACGGCCCAAAGGACCATCTCTCAATGATAATGAAGGGAAAGTCGATTATAGTAAGGTGCGGAAAACCGATTTCTACAGAAGTGGAATAGACCGGCTTTGTAAAGCTTTCGAACGACAAGAGGTGGTTGCACTCATGTGTAGTGAGGGAAAGCCCGAGAACTGTCACAGAAGTAAGTTGATAGGAGAGACATTAATAGGTGAAAGGAAAATCAAGACATTGCACATTGACGAGAATAACAATCTGGTTTCACATGAAAAGGTAATAGAACGAGTGTCTGGTCGTGGGCGACAGATGTCTTTTGGGTTAGATGGGGTTCCAGTGAATGGCGGATATAGATCAAAAAAGAGATATCCATAGTAGTCAGAAGAGAGCCTCCGCTGTTATTCGATACACGAATTGGGTCTTTGAAAGTTCTTGTATGATTAAGAAAATAGTCACAATAGGTGTATACGGGTTCGATGAATCCTGTTTTTTTGGTGAACTACGTAAAGCTAAAGTAGACACCTTCTGCGATATTCGTAATCGTCGAGGTATGCGTGGTGCCACATATGCTTTTGTCAATAGTTTGTATTTACAGGATCAATTGTCAAAGTCAGGAATCCGATATCTACATCGCAGAGATCTTGCACCCACAAAAGCAATTCGTGATAAACAGACTGAAATAGACAAAGTGACACATACCTTAAAGCGCGAACGAAAGTCGTTGGGCGATTCGTTCATCGAAGCGTACCACTCTGAATGTCTTTCAAAGTTCGATTCCAATAACTTTGTATCCGACCTTGAAGACGATGCTGAGATTGTAGCTTTCTTCTGTGTTGAAAAAAATCCTGATGCCTGTCATCGGTCACTTGTGGCATCAAAGCTAGAAGCTGAACTTAGTTTGGAAGTTCAACACATTGAGCCCACCAAACGCAATACCTGATAGAATCCGAACTACAATTACAGCAAATGATAGGTTTGACCGTACCTATGACCGATCCGGCAGCGCTATTTACGGTTCCTTTACATCCCACCCACAATACCTATTACCCTAGTCTAAATCGTGGGATTGTTTTGCCAATTTAACCTAAGCCACAAAACATGACTGATATGTCTGGCTTTCACATCCCGCGACCCGGCGGCCTGTCCCGTGCGCCGTCATTCTGGGCCTGGCGCTGGCCGTAGTGATCAATATCTGGGTCCCCTACGGCTCCTTTCTCGTACAATCCTCTCGCATGACGATGGGCCATCTTCCCATCGCGGTCCTGATTCCGTTTTTCTTCCTCCTGTTCGTTGTCAACCCTACACTACGAACCTGGAAGCCTTCCTGGATACTGAACGGAAGCGAACTGGCCCTGGTCTTCGTGATGATGTTCGTGTCCTCTCTCGTTCCGGGAAAGGTCATGGTCGCCTACCTCATGGGGGTCATCGCTACGCCGTACTATTTCGCCCGGCCGGAAAACCAGTGGGCCGCCACGTTCCACCAGTACCTGCCGGATTGGCTACTGGTCAATGGCCAGGGCAACACGCTGGTCTGGTTCTACGAAGGGATGCCCGACGGAACCAACGATATCATCTGGGGACCCTGGCTTCCGCCCATGTTCTGGTGGCTGACCCTGTTCGTGGTGCTGTTCTTAATGGGCGCCTGCATGTCCACGATCATGCGCAGGACGTGGGTGGCCCACGAGCGCCTCGCCTTTCCACTGGTGCGCATGGCCGTCGACCTGATCCGGCAGGATGTGGGGACCACTAGGACTTTCCCCACTTTCGTTTACGACCGCATGTTCCAGGTCGGCTTCGGCGCGACGCTGGCCCTGATGATATGGAACATATCCGCCTTCTGGGGTTCGATCCCACCGATACCCATCGGTTCGCTCTACCACAGCATGCTGACCGTGATGCAGGGCGCCCTGGCCATCAAGATCAGCATCAACATCTATGCCCTGTGCTTCGCTTTCCTGGCGCCTCTCGAGATCACCTTCAGCCTGTGGTTCTTCGCCCTCTCCGGCGTGCTGGAAGGCGGCGTACTCGACAGCATAGGACTCCAGTATTCCGGCAGCCCCGTGGGGGCGAACGCCGTGGTCAAGGCCCAGTTCTTCGGCGGGTTCATCGTATTCGTCTTCTGGCACCTGTGGACGGCCCGCGAGCAGATCGCCGACGTCTTTCGACAGGCTGTGCGCGGCGGGAAGCAGCCGCCGACAGAGTTGATGTCCTATCGCCTGGCCGTGCTGGGACTGGCGGGCAGCGTGGTGTACCTGGTCGCCTGGCTGGTGGGTTCGGGGCTGTCCTGGCAATTGGTGCCCGTGTACCTGCTGTTTCTCTTCGTGTTGTACCTGGGTACGGCACGGATTATCGCCCAGACGGGCCTGGCCTTCCTAGATCTGCCGGTAAACGCCCATCATTTCACCATAATGACCATTGGGTCTGGAAACATCGACCCCCAGAGCCTGACCACCCTGGGTCTGGGATCCGCCTACGCACGGAACTGGCGGGGCATCGCCATCGGCACGATCGCCCAGTCCGACAAGGTGATGTCCGACCTGCACCAGGACAAGAGGGGGATGCTCGGTCTCATGACCGTCACCTTCGTGATCAGCATGCTGACTTCCGTCATATACACGATATACATCGGGAATACGACCATCGGCGCGTATAACTTTGGTACGCGCGACGCCTTCGGCGGCATCAACGAGTCCTACTACGACGATATCGTGCGGTGGATTCGCAACGCCGACCAGCTGCAACCGCCCGAGTTCCTGTTCATGGCCCTGGGCGGCGTTATCATGCTGCTCATGACGGCCCTGACCCATCGGTTTCCCGGCTGGCCCCTGGCGCCTGTCGGATTCACCGTGGCCTTCGCCGACGTGACCAGGCTGCTCATGTTCTCCCTCTTCATGGCCTGGTTGATCAAGATGCTCCTGCTGCGCATCGGCGGAGTGACGGCCTACCGCCGGGCGCAACCCTTTGCCTGGGGTGTACTCGTAGGGTACAGCGCAGGGGTTTTTCTCGGGTTTGTCGTAGACTGGATCTGGTTTCCCGGCCAGGGGCATTCCCTGCATGAATGGACGTAGCGGGTACGATCGGCTCAGATGACGGTCCAGCGGGAATTCGCGTTTACGCGCCTGCATAAACGGCCGTAGGGTATGGGTCCAGGCAGGGGTCGTATTCAGGACTTCGTACTACCGAATAAACAGTTCTTCCACGTCCCGGATGAGCCGGTCGATCTCTCCGAGGTCGTACCGGTCCAGCCTCCCCGGCGCCCGCGTGTACGTCGACGCGATCAGGCCGCGCCGCCTCAGGATCTCCTTGCAGAAGATCACGCCGTACAGGCTCTCCAGGTTGATAAGGGGCAACAACCGGTTGTGGACCTCCCTCGCGCCTTCCACGTCGCCCGACCGGTAGCGTTCGTAGAGACGGACTAACACGTCGGTAAACTCGCAGGCCGGCATGGTGCCGCTCACGCCACGGTCCAGTTCGTTGATGAACCAGCGTCCGCCGAAACCGGTGAAAACACCCCGTAACTCGTCGCCGCACGTTTCCAGCAGCGCTGTGACCGAATGTCCACAGGGCATCATTTCCTCCTTGATGTACTCCACGTGGGGGATGTCGAGCAGCAGTTTCCGGATGAATCCGGGCGACAGGCTCGATCCGAGGGGCGGATCAAAATTCTGGATGAATAAGGGTCCTGCGATGGCGTCGGCCACCTGATGGTAGTAGTCGACCAGTCCGTCCAGACCGGGTTTCAGCACGTAGGGAGGCAGGGCGATCGCGCCATCAGCGCCGGCTTCCCGCGAATACCGGCTGAACATCACGGCCACCTCCGTACTCACCCCCGCCACTCCCGCGATCATGGGGACGCGTCCGTCCACACTGCGTACGGCCACGTCGATCGCCCGTTTCCGTTCGTCGTCAGACAACAGCCAGAATTCGCTCACCATGACGGGATAGACGATGCCGTGGACGCCCCCGTCGACACAGAAATCGATCTGCCTCCTCAGCCCGTCCTCATCAAATACGCCATCGTCGCTGAACGGAGTCTGAGGTATGGTGAATATGCCGTGCCAACCATCGCTTTTCATGCCGTCCTCCCGTGCTCGTGGTTGCTTTTGTATGGGCCGATTTTGCGCTCCTCCAGGGTCATCCCGGGCGCACATCCATAGGAATATAATGATTGACACGAAGGGCGCCACGAAGGTATTTTGAGGCGATGTTTTAGGATGGTGAAAAGGCTTAATGCCAACGCGCAAAGTACCCAGGGGCAACTTGATGGCAACGGATGTGGAAACCGATGTAGAAGCGCTGGAATTACATGAATGGCTCGAATCGATTGAGTACGTCATTTCGCAGGGTGACCCGGAAAGAACACGCCGCATTCTCGCAGCGCTGGAGTCCCGCGCCGCCGAGTCCGGTGTGCGCCTCCCTTTCTCCGCCAACACGCCCTACGTCAACACGATACCCGTCGAACTGCAGGGACCCTATCCGGGTGACCGGGACCTGGAACGCCGCATCAAGAATATCGTGCGCTGGAACGCGCTGGCCATGGTGGTCCGGGCCAACCGGGCCGACGGCTCCATAGGCGGGCATATCTCCACCTACGCGTCGTCCGCGACGCTCTACGAGGTCGGATTCAACCACTTCTTCCGCTACCGAAACGGTAGCCACGAGGGCGACCTGCTCTTCGTCCAGGGCCATGCCGCGCCTGGCATATACGCGCGGGCCTACCTGGAAGGCCGTATTTCCGAAGAGCAGTTGAAGAACTTTCGGCACGAGGTGAACCCGCCCGGTTTGTCGTCCTATCCCCATCCCTGGCTCATGCCGGACTTCTGGGAGTTCCCCAC
Organism: bacterium; assembly: GCA_965225915.1. Taxonomy (GTDB): domain Bacteria; phylum JAAXHH01; class JAAXHH01; order JAAXHH01; family JAAXHH01; genus JAAXHH01. The sequence continues at coordinate 1,254,611 of OZ245326.1, read as the reverse complement.
GGTATCCATGGGCCTCGGTGCCATTACAGGGATATACCAGGCCCGTTTCATGAAGTACCTCGAAAACCGGGGAATCAAGAAGCCGAGCGATTCCAAGGTATGGGTCATGATGGGCGACGGGGAGATGGATGAACCCGAGTCCCTCGGCGCCATCACCGTACCGGTCCTCGAGCAGCTCGACAACCTGATCTTCGTGATCAACTGCAACCTGCAGCGTCTCGATGGTCCGGTCCGGGGCAACCACAAGATCATACAGGAGCTGGAAGCCATCTTTCGCGGCGCGGGATGGAACGTCATCAAGTGCCTATGGGGCAGTGACTGGGACCCGTTGCTGGATAAGGACGACGACGGACTCCTCGTGAACCGCATGCACGAAACGGTGGACGGACAGTACCAGAAGTACAGCGTGGAATCCGGCGAATACATCCGGAACAAGTTCTTCGGAGTCCATCCCGATCTCAAGAAAATGGTGGAGCATCTCTCCGATTCCCAGCTGCAGCACCTGAGGCGGGGTGGCCACGATCCGCTGAAGGTCTACCACGCGTACAGGGCGGCCGTGGAAAACGAAGGCACGCCGACCGTCATCCTGATGAAAACGATCAAGGGATACGGACTGGGCGACAGCGGACAGGCGGCCAACAGCACGCACCAGATCAAGAAGATGGAAGATAAGGAACTGCTGGCCTTCCGGGACCGGTTCCGGATCCCGATTTCCGATGAAGAAGTCGCCGAAGTACCGTTCTACAAGCCGCCCGAGGACAGCGAGGAGATGGTTTATCTGCACGAGCGGCGCAGGACCCTCGGAGGCTATGTGCCCTCCAGGCGGACGACCTTTACCCCGCTGCACGCGCCGAAGCAGGAAAGGTACAGCAAGTACTACGAGGGGACGGACCGCCAGGTGTCGACGACCATGGCCTTCGTCAACATCCTCTCGGACCTCATGCGGGACAAGGAAATCGGAAACCTCATCGTGCCCATCGTGCCCGACGAGGCCCGCACCTTCGGCATGGAGGCCCTGTTCCGGCAATCCGGCATCTACTCTCCGGTGGGGCAGCTCTACGACCCGGTGGACAGCGAGACCCTGTTGTACTACCGCGAGTCGAAAGACGGTCAGTTGCTGGAAGAGGGCATTTCGGAAGCCGGCGCCATGTCGTCCTTCATCGCCGCGGGTACGGCCTACTCCACCTACGATATCAATACCATCCCCTTCTTCATCTACTATTCCATGTTCGGGCTGCAACGCGTCGGCGACCTGGTATGGTCCGCGGGCGACATGCGCTGCAAGGGATTCCTGGTCGGCGCCACGTCGGGACGCACGACGCTTGCGGGCGAGGGGCTCCAGCACCAGGACGGCAACAGCCACCTGCTGGCCTACCCGGTGCCGAACCTGCTGGCGTACGACCCCGCCTACGGTTACGAACTGGCGGTGATCATCGAAGAAGGCATCCGGCGCATGTACGAAAAACAGGACGACGTGTTCTACTACCTGACCGTGCACAACGAGAACTATGCCATGCCTCCCATGCCAGGAGACGCCGAGGCTACCCGGGGGGGTATCCTCAAGGGGATGTACCGGTTCCGCAAATCGGAGAAACAGGACGGTGAACTGCGCGTCCAGCTGTTCGGAAGCGGCGCCATACTGAACGAGGTGCTGAAGGCGGGCAGGATCCTGGAAGAACAGTACGGAGTCGCCGCGGACGTATGGAGCATTACCAGTTACAAGGCGCTGCACAACGAGGCGGTGGACGTGGAGAGATGGAACATCATGCATCCCGAGGAAACGCCGCGCGTACCCTACGTGACCTCGTGCGTAGCAGATATACCGGGTCCTTACGTGGCGGCCTGCGACTACGTGAAAGCGCTGCCGGACACCATTTCGTCCTGGTTCCCGGGACCGATGATCACCCTGGGCGCCGATGGTTTCGGGCGGAGCGACAGCCGTTCCGCGCTGCGGGATTTCTTCGAGGTGGACGCCCGCTACATCACGCTGTCCGCGCTCTATGGGCTGATGCGCGACGGCAAGATGCCGGCGTCAAAGCTGAAACAGGCGATGAGCGACCTGCAGATCGACGCCGACAAGCCGAATCCGCTTATGCTATAACAGGGGAGACGCTAGACCTATGGCGACGCCTTTCAATCTTCCAGCGCTCGGTGAGAACATCGACGCGGGGACCGTGGTAGGTATCCTGGTCGCGGTGGGAGACATCGTAGAAGTCAACCAGCCCGTCCTGGAAATAGAGACCGACAAGGCCAACCTGGAGGTGCCTTCGGGATTCAGCGGCGTGGTAACGGAGATTCTCGTGGAGAACGGTGTAACGGCCGATGTGGGCGCCCCCGTGCTCATGTATGACGCCGTGGCCGATGCGTCGATCGCCGCCGTAGAGGAGGAAGGATCGGCAGCGGGCGAAGAGCCAGCCGCCGATATCCCGGTAACGACCTCCGCGGCACCTGCCGACCAGTCAGCCTCTCCCGGGGACGTGGGTCCGGGGGAACAGGCGCCGTCAGAGACGAGCACGCCGTCCGCTGCAGAGGCCGATTCCGCGACGGAAAGTGTGCCCCCGCCCTCGCCGGCAACACCGGCCGCTTCTGGCAGCCAGCCTGCGCAGCCCGTCCCGGCGGCGCCCTCGGTCCGCCGTTTCGCCCGCGAGATCGGACTGGACATCAGCCAGGTGCCCGGAACCGGCCCCGCCGGGCGGATTTCCGCCGAGGACGTAAAGTCCCATTCCAAGCAGTTGAGCGCAGGCCGCGGTGCAGCCGCCGGTCCCGCCCCATTGGCTCCGTTGCCGGACTTCACGAAATGGGGTCCGGTGGAAACCGAACCGATGAGCAATCTGCGCAGGGCTGCCGCGGAACACCTGACTGCAGCCTGGACGAATATCCCGCATGTCACCTATGGCGACAAGGCCGACGTCACCGACATGGAAGCCTTGCGCAAGCAGTTCGGCCCCGCGGCCGAAGCCGTCGGCGGCAAACTGACCATGACGGCCATCGCCCTGAAGATCGTGGCCGCGGCGCTCAAGAGGTTTCCCCGGTTCAACGCCAGCGTCGACATGTACAGGCACGAAATTATCTACAAGAAATACTACCACGTGGGCGTAGCGGTCGATACGGACCGCGGCCTCGTCGTACCGGTCATACGGGACGTCGACCGGAAGAACATGATAGAGCTTTCTATTGAACTGTCCGAGATCGCCGCCAGGGCGCGGGACAGAAAACTGTCCCCGGACGACATGCAGGGGAGTTCATTCACGATCTCGAACCTGGGCGGGTTCGGCGGGACCTTCTTCGCGCCGATCGTCAATGCCCCGGATGTGGCCATACTGGGCCTCGCGCGCAGCCGCATGGAACAGGTTTACGTGGACGGGGCGTTTGAGCCGCGTCTCATGCTTCCGCTGATGATCTCCTACGATCACCGGCTCATAGACGGCGCCGACGGCGCCCGTTTCATGCAGTGGCTGGTCCAGGCTTTCGAGGAACCTTTCCTGCTCAGCCTGGAAGGATGATCAGTCTCCGGTTCCTACCGTAGATTCCACCGTTTTCTTGAGACGGTCTCTTAGGTTCCAAACCGTGGTGCCGGTATCTATCAACCCGTCAGGCGCGTCCGTCCACTCGGAATCCGACGCGTAGAGGTAGTACGCGTCCCAAACGAGCGGGTCCGTGTGTTCCAGGTCACCGGCCTGCTTGTACCAGAAGCCCAGTGCGTGGGCGGGGTCCCACATGTGGCGAACCCGTCCGTCATTGAATAGCTTGCCCGCCGCTTCCTGGGCCGTGTTAACCGTATCGTTCGTCAGGATGCGCTGCCAGACCACGTACACGCGAAGATCATCTGAAGCTAACTGCTGTAGTATGTTTTGCTGCACCGCCCCGGCGCCGCCTATGCACTGGCCTCATGTAGGGGAGAACAACAGTACGAGGCGAACCTTGCCCGTATCGCCGTTGAACATCTCCTTGAAGTCGATGAGGCTGACCGGTTCCGGGTTGAACTTGGTGTTGTCGCGGAGTTGAGCGCCGGCCGGCGTAGACCACAGCAAGGCTCCGGCCAGGACCAGCATGGTCATGATGCGGTAAGTGGTTATCATGGTCATCAATCCATTTTATTGGGCAGATGTTGGTGAACTGTCCGTCCTGAATCTGTGGGACGAAGCCCGGTCGTTTTCGGCCGGTCAGATGTATTCAGATGTATTCAGATGTATTCAGATGTACTATGAGACGTAGTGGTATTGTCCAAGAAGCTCGTTAATGTTGACTCGTAATGAAGGCGGGCTTACCTGGGACGTGACAAGTAAAAATCACAGGACTTGCCTCTGTCTCAAACGTTGAAACGCACGTTGATCACGTCACCGTCCATGACTTGACGTACTGTTTGCCTTCGACGCGCAACACGCCTTTCTCCTTCGCTGCCCACGAAACAATGCCATCCCCTGGAGATCGAGCAGTGTTTGCCATTCCGCCGTTTCGGCCCGAATGAATCCCCGTTCCAGGTCGGAGTGAATCGCCCCGGCCGCTTCGGGCGCCGTGACGCCCTTGGAGTGCTGCCTACCCGGATATCGAGGTGTTCGATGTGCGATGGTCCAGGCCCTTACCTCGTCTTCCCCCACGGTAAAAAAGGATATACGTGATCAAGACTCAGTTCAACAGCACGGTACGAGGTTTGCCGATGATCATGACGGTTCAGGCCGCAACTTCAACAGGATGACGACGTCTCCGAGAAAAACACTGCCCAGTTGGCGTGTTGCTAGGCAGGAATGGCGAATCCGGATCAGTGAAGGCCTGGGGTTCGTCGTTGACGACACTTGTCCGTTTTGCGACCAAGATATCTCCACCACTTCGCTAATAAGGGACTTCATTTCTTTTTTCAGTCGAGAGTACCGTGCACTGCGTGACGAGGTGAACCAACTAAATTCAAGTCCATTTCCGCGGACCTGGTTGCGTGCTGAAATTGCGACAGTACTGTGAGCTGAATGCGCTGGTCCTACCCGAGTCCGTCGTCCAGAAGCAGCCGGGGTCTTGCTCACAGGGGTACTCCCCCATGTTCACGTTCGTTGGAAGAATTCGAGGCTTTGAGTACGTTGCCTACTTCCCGGCTGCGGAAAGGTCAGGTCAGATCGCTAACGTCGTGATTTAGATATTCATCACCTAGGAAACGTTTCTTAAGGCGCAGAAGATCCGGTATTCACGAAGTGCACGAGCTTTGTATAGCTGCCGAATGCCTTCAACGAGAAGGCGACTCTGGAAGATGCTAAAGCTACCGTCCGCCAGCAACTTGATGTGCACACGCAACAAGTAATCGAGCAATAGCCTCTCCTGGAGTTTTTTACTACTTACACATATCGTCTTACCGGTTACGAATTCGAGGTGATCCGTAAGAATGAGTGGAGACCCCGCCCCCTTCGATTTCCTCCAGCAAGGTTGCACTGGTAGCATCTAGGCAGTTTTACGGTGTGCGAGTCAGTTCCGGCCGCTCCCACCGTGGCCTCTTTCTTGTGGGGCCTGATTGCAACCGGAAACGCCAACCGGCGCGTCGTTCATCGATCTCGAGATCGGCGTCGATGACAGCGAGACGTTGTTCGAACCGGCCTGTTTTGGAGGCCTGTCGCAACCTGTCCCTCGAAGATCCCATGATTAGCTTCGAGATTCCGGGCGACGCAACTGGAAAAACCTTGTCTGGAGGAACTCGGCAGTATCACCACGCAGACAATCGAACGCAACGAAGATCCGCTGGGAGTCAGACGAACTCGCAGGATAGTCGGGTTCCTCCCGTAGGTGGTCTACGGCGAGATTTCACCAGTACGTCCATGTTGCGCAGGTCGAGTGGGGCAATTTACCCGTGTTGCGCGTTGGAGATCCCGACCTTCCCGTCGGCTCTGAGAAGATGGACCACAGGACTCGCACTGATCCATTGGGCTTCGATGGGTGTGTTTTTACACCATCCGATCTATGTTTTTCTGCGGATGGCAGGACCCCGTGTTGAATGTTTCACATAAACTGTGGCGATAATGTAACGCCGTATGTCTGAGATAATCCACAGGGTTCTTTACGTCAGGTTCAAACGTTGAAACGCACGTTGATCACGTCACCGTCCATGACGACGTACTGTTTGCCTTCGACGCGCAACACGCCTTTCTCCTTCGCTGCCTGCCATCCCCCGAGATCGAGCAGTGTTTGCCATTCCGCCGTTTCGGCCCGAATGAATCCCCGCTCCAGGTCGGAGTGAATCGCCCCGGCCGCTTCGGGCGCCGTGACGCCCCGTGTGATGGTCCAGGCCCTTACCTCGTCTTCCCCCACGGTAAAAAAGGAGATCAGGTTCAACAGCCGGTACGAGGCGATGATCATACGGTTCAGGGCGGATTCCCCGATGCCCAGTTCGTCCAGGAATGCGCCGGCGTCACGCTCGTCGAGTTGGGTAATTTCCATTTCGACCTTTGCGGAAAGCGCCAGGGTGTCCAGATGATCGGGGTACTCCCCCAGTTCTTCCAGTCGTTGCACTTCCCGGCCCAGGTCTTCCTCAGGGATATTCATCACCAGGAGAACGGGTTTCTGCGACAGAAACCGGTAGCCTCTCAGCTTTTTCTCGTCTTCCGGTACGAATTCGAGGTTCCGTATGACCCCGCCCCCTTCGATTTCCTCCTTGCACTGTTCTAGCAGTTCGCATTCGCGCACCAGTTCCGGCCGCTTCGTGGACCGGGCCTCCTTGGACAACCGGGCCAACCGGCGCTCGATGATCTCGAGATCGGCGATGGCGAGTTCGAACTCCACCGTCTCGAAATCCGCTGCCGGGGAAACGGAAGTACCGGCCAGGTCGGGAAATCCGCGGAGGACGTGCACCAGCACGTCCATGTTGCGCAGGTCGTTCAGTCCCCCGTCGCTCTGCTGCTCCTCCTGTCTTCCGGACCCCGCCGTTATGCCGCCGATGTCGAGATAATCCACGGTGGCGAAGGTGGTCTTGAGGGGACTGAACAGACCGGAAAGGCGGGTCACCCTTTGATCCGGAACCTTGATCGTCCCCCGGTTGGCCTTATTCATCCCTGAGAATCCGCCGGTTTCCGCGGTGGCTCTTACCAGCGCGTTGAACAACGTGGTCTTACCGGAACCGGGCAGGCCGACGAGGCCTATCTGCAAATTCGTATCCTCCTGGAGTCGTTATACTCAGACTGGTGAGCGGGGGTGGACCATGCTTCCCCTGCAGACCAGGCTTCGTCCCCGCGGGCCCTGCTGACCATGCTGACCATCACACGCAGAACGCGCGGATCATGGCCTTGTACACGTCGATCGCCAGATCGAACTGGTCGAGGTCCATCCATTCGTCCACCGTGTGGGCCTGGCGTATATCCCCAGGGCCCAGCAGGATCAGTTCCATCTTCCTGCCGAAGACCAGGCCGTCTGTTCCGTAAGGTACCGTACGGGCCTTCTCCGTTCCGGTGACCCGAAGCGCCTTCTGGACCAATTCTGAATCCGCGGACGTGCTGAAGGGATCCCCGATCTTCTGGATCGTCAGATCCACACCGCACCGGTCGGCCGCGTGCCGGGTTCGGTCCAGGAGGGCCTCCTGGTCCTGGCCGGGCATCGGCCGGTAGTAGACCGTGCATACGCTACGAGGCGCCGTCATGTTCAGGGCAATTCCGCCGTCGTTGATCCCGATGTTCCAATCGGAAAAGGGCGGATCGAATTCATCGTTCAGATGGACGGGGTCCGAGCGCAGTTCATCATGGATCGCCTTCATCTCCGAGAGAAAGGGTATCATGGCGAGATGGGCGTTAAGGCCTCTTCCGGTACTGCTATGGGCCGCCCGGCCCGTTGTCTCCGCCCGGAGGAATATCGCCCCCTTGTGCGCCCGTACGACCTGCATGAGTGTCGGTTCGCAGATGATCCCGTAGCGCAGGTCGTTCTCCGCCAGGAGTTTTGACCGGTCGCTGACTTCGGCCGCGCCCCAGCAGCCGACTTCCTCGTCGGCCGTGAACACGAGGTAGACCGGCGCGGAAAGGTCCGATGCCTCGAAGGCCGCGCCCGCCGCTAGCATGGTGGACAGGGCGCCCTTCATATCACAACTTCCCCGCCCGTAAATCCTGTTGTTTCTGATCACCGCCGAAAAGGGGTCTTCTTCCCAGCCGTCCACCGGGACAGTATCGGAATGGCCCAGCAGCGCCAATCCGCCCGTGCCTTCTCCCTTGCGGCCGACGAGATTGACCTTTTCCACGCCCTTATCGTCCTGGTAGGCTATGCGTTCGACCGTGAAATCCAACCGGTCGAGTTGCTCATGCAGGTAATCCGATACGGGAGCGTTGCTGTTGGCGCTGATCGAATTGAAGGCGATCAGTTCCCTGGTTACGTGGACGGGATCGAACATCGTTGCATCCTGCTTTCAGTTCGAGGTGGGTGGCCAGCAATAAAAAGGATGCCGGAGGTCGGACTCGAACCGACACGACCTTGCGGTCAAGGGATTTTGAGTCCCTCGCGTCTACCAATTCCACCACTCCGGCATAATCAAGATAGCCCGCCGGAGACATGCTCATTCGACGGGCTATCGATTAAATATAACGGGGACGACGGGACTCGAACCCGCAACTTCTGCCGTGACAGGGCAGTGCTCTAACCAGATTGAACTACATCCCCGATATGTTGCATGGGCGATACTGGATTCGAACCAGTGACCTCATGCTTGTAAGGCATGCGCTCTGAACCAACTGAGCTAATCGCCCGTACGTGATCGCACGTTACGGTTGACGCGATACCCGGTCGTTGGCTGAACCCGTTCTTGCAGCCTTTCCTCTCCAGATCAGAACCACGGGAATGCCCAGGCAGTAACCGGAAACCATCAACATCGGCGCCAGTGTGATCGATCCGTACGCCAGCGCGATGAAACCCAGAAGTATAGCGCCGAGTACCACACCGAGGAGACGATAGTGGGAACCCCGAAACGGCAGGGCGTATGTCTGACTTCCCGTGGCGCGACGCCGTCCTGATGACCGGGATGAACCGGGCTCCGACTGCGATCTTCTCGCCATTCTTCCTCCATCTCCACGAGCGCTCAATATACGAATTCCGGCACTTTGCGTCAAGACTAAATTGAGGCGCGATCCGTCCCTATTCCTTGACCACCCACAGTTTCACGTTAGCCTCGACCTGGGCATGCAGCGCGATGGGAATGGTGTATATGCCCAGCGCCTTGATGGGCTCGTCCATATTGATCTTGCGACGGTCGATATCGTAACCTTTTTCCTTCAGCAGGTCGGCGATGTGCTGCTGGGTCACGGCACCGAACATGCGGTCTTCTTCCCCGACCTGAACGACGGCGGTAAGGGAGACTTCTTCCAGGATCCCGGAGAGTACCGAAGCCTGCTCCTGCGTCTTGGCTTCCTGGGCCAGTTGACGCTTCATTTTGCCTTGAAGCATTTTCAGGTTTCCGGGCGTCGCCGGAACGGCCTTCTTCGAGAGCATCAGGTAGTTTCTGCCGTAACCGTTAGAAACCTCGACGATTTCACCGATGTTTCCCAGGTTCTGAACAGATTCGGTCAAAATGAGCTTCACGTCCGACTCCTCGGCTACTTGTAGGTTTCTTCGATGAAGGGGAGCAGGCCGATATGCCGCGCCCGCTTGACGGCCTTCGCCAAGCGCCGCTGGCACAGGGCGCTGGCCCCTGAGATGCGGCTGGGCACGATCTTTCCCCGATCGGTGACGAAACGCCGGAGCTGCTTCGGGTCCTTGTAATCGATGTTCTTTATGCGGCCCGGAATGCGTTTCTGCTTTCTCGTCCTGGATTGATTCATGCTTCGGCTCCTGTCTCCTTTTCGGATTGGTCTCTCTTTTCATATACACGGGCGGGATGCTTCTTGACCCGTTTCGTCATATGGCGGAGTACGCGATCGTTCAACTTGAACGCCCGGTCCAGCACGTCCACCAGGTTCGGTTCGCCATCGAAGCGGATCAGGGTGTAAACCCCCTGGTGGGACTCGTTGATCTCGTAGCTGAGTTTTCGCCTGCCCCAGCGTTCCGTGTCGACGACCTCACCCTGATTCGAGGAAATGAGTCCTTCGATGGAAGTTATCTCCTCCTCGAGAGGCGCTTCTTCGAGGCGGGAATCGATAATCACTACTGTTTCATAGGACCGCACGTGCATTCTCCTTGGTTGTATGCGGATTCGTTCAGCCGGCTTGCCTTCAGTCTGTGAAAGACGGACCGTTGTACCTGCTCGCAGCCTCGCTGCAACCGTCGCTCACGAACAACTCCAGCTGGTTGCAGGCCCGGTCAAGGACGAAGGGCAGATCGGATGTTTCTTCCTTGTTGAATTCCTCCAGCACGTAATCGATCAGCGTGTCGGCTTCCCGGGGAACGTCAACGCCGATGCGCTGACGGGCGAATTCGACCGTACCCAGCGCGTCTATAATGGATTCCAGTCCCCGGTGGCCGCCATGACTGCCCGTCGCCCTCAGACGCAGCGTACCGAAGGGCAGGTTGACGTCGTCGCAAACGACCACGATGCGATGGACGTCAAGTTCGTAATGTCCGACCGCCTCACTGACCGCGTAACCGCTGCGGTTCATGAAGGTCATCGGCTTTACCAGCGCCACGGGCAGCCCTGCGATCGTGGCAACCGCGCCGTGAAACCGTTGGCTTACCGGGGCAAGCTCGAGATCGAGCCGCCGAAGCCAGGTGTCGATCACTTCGAAACCGGCGTTATGGCGTGTGCCCGCGTACCGAACGCCCGGATTGCCGAGACCGATGAAGGCATGCATGGACGAACCTTCAGGCCGCGAGGGACCGGAATCGGCATGCTGACACATAAAGAGGCTGCCTTATCCCTCTTCTTCGGTGTCTTCTTGGTCTTCCTGGCTTTGGCCGATGATTTCCGGTTCTTCCTGGTCCAGGTCGACTTCTTCTTCCTCCGGCTCCTCGGCCATCGGCATCAGTACAGACACCACGGCGACTTCTCCTTCGGTCACGATTTCGGCGTGTTCGAAAGAAAGATCGCCTACGTGGATCGTTTCACCCAGGTCCAGGCCGCTGATGTCCACTTCCAGGTGCTCGGGAATCTCCGATGCGACGCAGCTTATTTCAATCACTCGCAGGGACTGATCCAGCACTCCCCCGTCTCTCGTCACACCGATAGATTGACCCGTAAGAACGAGCGAGACCTCGGTCGTGATCCGGTCGCTCATCCTGATTTGCTGAAAATCGGCGTGCAGTACCGAGTTTTTCAGGTAATCCCTCTGAATATCCCGCAACAGGGTTTTCTTTGCCGCCATGCCTTCGATTTCGAGGTTGATGACGACACTTTCTCCCCTGGTATTCATCAGGAATCCCTCGAACTCGCGGTAGTCGAGGATCAATGGCGTCGGGGGTTCCCCGCTTCCGTAGACCACAGCGGGCAGGCCGCCGTCCCGCCGAAGCGACTTGGCGACCTGTTTTCCGGTGTCCGTCCGCTGACGGGCTTTAAGTGATACCTCGTTCATGTCCTTCTCCTGTGCGAATTCTGACGTACAGTTGCGATCCAGCTCCGGTTGGATTTCCTTTTCATGTGGCGCTGGATTGATCTATCTCAGGTCTGATCCGACGATTCGAACAGTGAACTGACGGATTTTTCTTCGTGTATGCGCTTGATCGCCTCGCCGAACAGGGACGCCACGGACAGCTGCTCCAGCTTGCCGCTTTGCTTGTCCGGACTCAGGTGTATCGTGTCCGAGACGATCAGGCAGTCCAGTACGGAATCCTCCACCTTCTGTACGGCGTTACCGGAAAGCAACGCGTGGGTACACGCCGCGTAAATCGTTTCGGCACCGTTCTTTTTCAAAGCCTCGGCTGCTCCGGCCAAGCTTCCCCCGGTGTCGATCATGTCGTCGCGGATGATCACGTTCTTTCCTTCCACTTCGCCGATTACGTTGACGACCTCGGAGACGTTGGGTCTTGGGCGCCGCTTGTCCACGAGCGCCAGGGGACAGTCAAGACGCCTGCCGTAAGACCGGGCCATGGCCATGCCCCCCGCGTCCGGGGCAGCGATCACGAGATTCTCCGATGTCCCCAGTTCCCTTAGCCGGCGCGTGAACACGGGCGCGGAGTAGAGATGGTCCAGGGGAATGTCGAAGAACCCCTGGATCTGGGGCGCGTGCAGGTCCATCGTCAGCACCCGGTCCGCCCCGGCAGCGGCGATCAGGTTCGCGACGACCTTGGCCGAAATGGGAACCCTGGGCCCAGCCTTGCGGTCCTGGCGGGCATAGCCGAAATAGGGGATCACCGCGGTGGCCCTTCGCGCCGAAGCCCGCTTGGCCGCATCCAGAAGCAACAGCAACTCGAGGAGGTTTTCAGCCGGCGGATTGGTCGACTGGACCACGAACACGTCGGTGCCTCGGATGTCCTCGTTGATGTGTATCCGGATCTCGTTGTCGCTGAATCGCGAAACGGCGGCGTTGCCCATTGGTATGCCGAGATATTTGCAGATGTCTTGTGCCAGCGGTATGTTTGAATTTCCACTCAGAATCTTCAAACCGACCGCCATGCTCTGTCCTCCCTCCAACAGTTAAATGGACCCGGCATCCCCACGGGATATCGAGGATACCGCAAAGACCCGCCAGGACGGTTCCACCAGTCCCCGCAGGTCGAGTGCTATCCGTTCTGCCGCTGCCCGGCCGGGCGCCATTCCGAAGACCGCCGGACCGCTGCCCGACATCAGTATGCCTTCCAGGCCGGCGTCAGCCAGCAGACCCCTTGCCCTGTCGATCTCGGGATGGGCCGCCCGCACCGCCGGTTCCAGGTCGTTATGCAGACAGGCCGCCAGTTTGTCGACGTCCCTAGCCCGCAGGACAGAAACAACTAAATTAATACAGGACCTTTCTTTTGTCAATTCCAATTTCGAGCGGCCGTAGGCCCATCCGCTGGAGACCGCAAGGGGTGGACAGACCAACACGTAGTGGCGGGGACCGGTCTTCTCCAGCCATTCGACTTTCTCACCTCTCCCGATTGCCACCGCCGTGCCGCCGTACAGGCAAAACGGTACGTCGGACCCCAGCTCCGCGGCCAGTTCCATCAGGTCTGCTTCCCGCAACCCCAGCGACCAGAGCGCATTGAGCCCGTGAAGGGTCATGGCCGCGTTGCCGCTCCCGCCGGCGAGTCCCGCCGCCACGGGGATGCGCTTCTCGATATGTATACATACGCCCCGCTCGCCGAGTCCGTACCGGTCCCGTACGAGATCGGCCGCCCTGCTCACCAGGTTACGTCCGTCCGTCGGAACGGAAGGGTCGGTGCAGGTCACGGTTGTTCCCTTTTCCTGTCCGGCAACCTCCACGTCGTCGCCCAGGTCCACGGACTCCATCAGCGTAACGATCTCGTGATATCCGTCGGCCCGCTTTCCAAGCAGGTGGATACCCAGGTTTATCTTGGCGTGGGAATGAAGGATCATTCGCCGTCCGCTACGCGAGCCGTAGTCTGCGTGATGATGATGTGGACGATGATCATGTGCATGTTCTCCGCCATACCGTAGTCGTCCACGGGGACGTGGACCGAGTGATCGGCCATCTCCTTCAACTTTCCGCCGGAGAATCCCGTCATCGCGACCGTAACCATCCTGGCCGATCCGGCGTATTCGATGGCGCGAACCACGTTGGGGCTGTTCCCCGAAGCGCTGATGCCTATGGCCACGTCGCCCGCCGCGCCGAGATTACGCAACTGCTGTTCGAAAACCTGATCGTAGTCGAAGTCGTTGGCCCAGGCCGTGACGTAGGGCAGGTTGTCCGTAAGGCTGTTGACCCGGAAACGGGGATGATCTTCCGTGTCGCGCAGCGTGCCCTTGCCCAGGTCCACGCTGAAATGCGAAGCCGTCGCCGCGCTGCCGCCGTTTCCAAAGACGAAGATTCCCCGCCCGTTCTTTCGCGCGTCCATCAGGAGGTCTACCAGTTCCTGCACCTCGCGGGGTTCGATCCTGTCGCAGACGTCCCGCGTCCAGTCGAGGTATTCGCGGATCATTTCGTTGCTTACCTCCGCATATTGAAAATTACCTTGGTGCCATCCCGTTCCAGGTTGAACGGCAGTTCCCGGTAGTCGGAAAGCGCTTCACGAACCCGGGGTTGGGACCGGCGGGGACAATACAGAAGCAGGAAACCGCCGCCACCCGCGCCGCATATCTTGCCGCCCGTGGCGCCGGCGTCTCTCGCCCTCTGGTACATGGTGTCGATTTCGGCATTGCTGACCAGTCCGGACATCCTGTACTTCCAGGTCCAGCCCCGGTTCAGCAGTTCGCCCATTCCGTCGATTCGCCCGGCGGTCAGGGCTTCCCGCGTGTCCCGGGCCACGGACTTGATCTCCTTCAGCAATTCGAACTTCGTGGTCATATGCGCTTTCTGCTCACGCAGCACAGTTTCCGCCTTCCGCGTCTTGTTGGTGTAGAACAGCATCAGACGGTCGCTCAATTCCAATGCGTGGTCGTTCGACACGTCGAGGCGTTCCACCTCCACGCCGCCGGTCCTGAACGTTAGGCCGCGGAGACCGCCGTACGCCGCGATGTACTGGTCCTGTTTCCCGATGGGCTTGCCGCAGCGGGCGATTTCGATCTCGCAGGCGTCCCTCGCGAGCTTCTCCGTGGGCTGAGGGTCTCCGCAATAGGTGTACAGGGCGTTCAGCAGCCCCACTGTAATGCTGCTCGAGGAACCCAGCCCCGAGCCTTCGGTAGGTATGTCCGTCAGGGTCGTGATTTCCACGCCCTTGGTCACGCCGGTGAGACGCAGGGCCTCCCGGATGAGATCGTGCTCGATCTCGTCGGGATGATCAACAGCCTCCCTTTTCGAGTAGTTGATGTAAATCTTGTCGTCGAAACGTTCGTTGATGATGACGAAGATATACTTGTCAATGGCCGCGCTGACGACCAGGCCGTCTTCCCGTTCGTAGAAGTCGGAGAAATCCGTAAGGCCGCCGGCGAAACTGATGCGCAGGGGAGTCTGGGTGATGATCATGAATCGGTGCCGTTCGTTCCGTTGCCGCGTACCCGCTGAGCAAGGTAGCCGTCCAGGGCATCCTCCCACGACGGCATCTCCGCGATACCCAGGGATCGGACCCGGGCGTTGTCCAGTACAGAGTAAAGCGGTCGGGCGGCCGGGGCGCCGTACGCTTCCGTGGACGTCGGTTTTACCACGACATCGATCCCCGTTTTCCGGTAGATGGACCGGGTAAACTCGAAGTAGGAGCAGGCGCCGCTGCTGGTGACGTGGTAGGTGCCGTACGCATCGGTCACCAGGAGTTCCGCGAGCGCCCGGGCCAGGTCCGCCGTCGCCGTGGGTGACATCACCTGGTCGCTCACCACGATCACCTCCCGTCGTTCCATGCCCGACCGGATCATCGTCTCGACGAAATTGTAGCCCTTTCCACCCCCGCCGGAAAAGCCAAACAGGCCGGTTGTACGGACGATGAAATGACGTTCCCAGGTCGATCGTACCAGGTGCTCGCCGGACAGCTTGGCCGTGCCGTATACGTTCAGGGGCAGGGGCAGGTCATCTTCCCGGTATGGCCGGTCCGCGGTGCCGCCGAAGACGAAATTCGTGCTGATGTGCACCAGTTTGGCGTCATACATGCGGCAGGCCATGGCAAGGTGCCACGGACCGAAGGCATTGACGGCGAAGGTTTTCTCGGGGTGGGATTCGCATTCGTCGACCTTGTGGTATGCGGCGGTATTTATCACCGCGTCGGGCCGGTGGTCGTTCAACAGGCTGTACACTGCGTGTTTTTCGGTGACGTCAAGCTCGTCGTGGGTACAGGGAATCAACTCGTGATCGGAGAGGGAACGCTGCAGGTCCGTACCCAGTTGTCCACGGGCTCCGGTTATGAGAATGCGCATAGGTTTGTGCCGTTCATTTACCAGGGTACTCCGCCAGCGGATCAAGCCGCCGGATCAAGTGAACAGGCCGGCGGATCCGCCGGCCAGCCTGGCTCCGAACCATTCCTGTTGCCGCCCCGTCAGGCGTGCCGCAGATGTTTCTCCACGACCCCGGGAGCCTGCTCCACGGCTTCATCGATCCGGGACGCGTCCTTCCCGCCGGCCTGTGCCATGTGGGCCTTTCCACCCCCGCCGCCGCCGATGACGGCGGCCACGTCCCGCGCCAGCTTACCCGCGTGGAGACCGCGCCCGGAGATCGCGCCGTCGGTGACTACGACGATGCATACGGGCCGCTCATCGAAGCTTGCGAACAAGACGCCCACCGCGGCCCCGTCAAGTCGCTCGCGCACCGTGTCTCCCATCGAGCGCAGCGTGTCGATGTCCGGACATTCCACGCGGGCCGCAGCCACGGAGACGCCGTCGACATCCATGGCCCCGTTAACCAGGTCATCGATCCAGTTTCGCGCCGAGGCCCGGCCCAGGTCCCGGACGTGCCGCTCCAGGTCGCGAACCCTTGCGTTCAGGTCGCCGGCCCTTTTGGCCAGGTCATCCGGCTCGCACTTGAGGGCCTCCGCGGTCTCCGCGATGAGGCTTTCATCTCTCTTGACGGATTCGTAGGCGGAGGTACCGGTCACGGCCTCGATGCGCCGTTCACCGGCAGCGATGCCCGATTCCCGGACCAGCCGGAACATCCCGATCTCTCCCGTGGCGCCGATGTGCGTGCCGCCGCACAACTCCAGGCTCACGTCGCCGATACGCACCACGCGCACCCTGTCGTCGTACTTTTCTGTAAAAAGCGCCATGGCGCCCTGGCTCCTGGCGTTTTCCAGGTCGGTTTCGAACCACTCGACGGCGATATTCTTCCAGATAAGCTCATTGACCTTGCTTTCGATGGCGTTCAGTACTTCCGGGTCGACCGGCTTGAAGTGGGCGAAGTCGAAACGAAGCCGGCCAGGCGCGACCTCGGAACCCCGCTGTTCCACGTGGACGCCAAGGGTCTCCCGTAGCACGGCGTGCAGGAGGTGGGTCGCCGTGTGGTTCCGCATGATGGAAAGTCTGCGTGTACCATTGACATGTGCAGAGACGACCGTTTCCGGGTCCAGGCGGGCCGCCGCTTCCGGTTCGCAATGGTGAATGATGGTGTCGCCGTCCCGGGTGGTGTCCAACACGGCGATCCGGTCGCCCGACTCCGTTTCCAGCCAGCCGGAGTCGCCCACCTGTCCTCCCGATTCGCCGTAGAAGGGCGTTTCCGATAGGACGACGGATCCGTTTTCACATTTCAGAACCTTGGTCTGATCGACGGTGAACATGTCATATCCGACAAATCGAGTCGGATTAATCATGGTGAGATTACCTCTTATCGTTGGGATGCCGTTCTTTATCGTTCCCGCCAATTTAACGGACCTGCCAGTCTTGGACCGCGCCCGCTGTTGTTCCATCTCTGCGTCGAATCCGGCCAGGTCCAAAGTAAGGCCCCTTTCCCCGGCCATCAATTGCGTCAGGTCCAGCGGGAAGCCGAAGGTGTCGTACAGCTTGAAAGCCTCGTCGCCCCGGATTTCACTCCGACCTTCGGCTTCTGCCTGATCCACCATGCCCTCGAAGAGCTCCAATCCATGGTCGAGGGTGCGGCCGAAGGCTTCCTCTTCGGACCTGACGACGGTCTGCACCTTCTCCTGTGCCGGCCGGAGTTCCGGGTAGGCCGAATCCATCTGCTCCGTAAGCGTCGGCACAAGCCGGTAAAGGAAGGGTTCGGCCAGACCGAGTGTGCGGCCATACCGCGCCGCGCGGCGCAGGATGCGGCGCAGGACGTAGCCCCGTCCTTCATTGGAGGGCAATACGCCGTCGGCAATGGCGAAGGTAAGGGCGCGGACGTGATCGGCAACGACCCGAAAGGCCACGGCCGTATCTCCTTCCGCGTAAGAATGTTCCGACATTTCCCCAATGTGTTTCATCAGCGGCCGGAACGAGTCGGTCTCATAGTTCGAATCCACGCCCTGGAGTATGCTGAGCATGCGTTCGAATCCCATCCCCGTGTCCACGTGGCGGGCCGGCAACGGCGTCAGACCGCCATCGGCCCCCCGGTCGTACTGTATGAAGACCAGGTTCCAGATTTCCATGAACCGCGTACAATCCCCGTTGACTCCGCAGACATGGTCCGGATCCTCTTTCCGATCGCACCTTCCAGCACCCAGGTCGTAATGGATTTCCGAGTTGGGACCGCAGGGACCGGTCTCGCCCATTTCCCAGAAATTTTCTTTTTCGTCGAATCTCAGGACCCGGTCGCCCGCGACGCCCGTGTGCCGCCGCCAGAGTCCCGCGGATTCGTCGTCTTCCCTGAAAACGGTGACCCATAGCCTGTCGGCGGGCAGATTCCACGTTTCGGTGAGCAGTTCCCAGGCCCAGACGATGGCTTCTTCCTTGTAATAGTCGCCGAAGGACCAGTTCCCCAGCATTTCGAAGAACGTCTGGTGGATGGGCGACCTGCCCACATCTTCCAGGTCGTTGTGCTTCCCCCCGGCCCTGATGCACTTCTGGAAGTCCACCGCGCGCACGTAGTCCCGGGTGCTCCGTCCCAGGAAGACATCCTTGAACTGGTTCATCCCCGCGTTGGTGAATAGCAGCGTCGGATCGTCCCAGGGTACTACGCTGGCGCTCGGCACAACCCTGTGGTCACGGTCGGCGAAGAAGCCGGTAAACGATCTGCGCAGTTCCGCTCCGGTCAATTTCCGGACTCCTGTATCTCGTCCAGTACGCGATGGACGACGTTGTAGATGACGCCCTGCCCGAACCCCCGTCTTCCCAGGAAGGCGACCATGCGGCGTTGGGCCGCGTCGCGGTCCAGCCGGCCGTATCGATGGGACTGGCGGCGCAGCGCCTCGTAGGCCCGTTCGGTTTCCCCCTCGCCGTCTTCCCGTTCCTCCAGCGCCGCTTCGATGACTTCAACGGAGATCCCCTTCTGCCTCAATTCACGGCGCAGCAGGGCCAGGCTGACCGGCCGGGTGCGAAGGCGTTCGTCGATCCAGAGGCTGGCGAAACGCGCATCGTCTATCAGCCCCGCGCCTTGTAACCGGTCAAGCACGATCTCGATGACGTCTTCCGACCGGCCTCGCGACGACAGTTTCAGCGCCAATTCGCGCCGGGTTCGCATGCGATGGCCGATGAGCCGGTGGGCTTCCATCATGGCCCGGGCGACGCCGTCGGCGGTTTCCATTTCCCGCAGTCTATCCGAATCCAGCACCTGGCCGGCGGCAAGACCGAAGCGCAGAAAGGTTTCTTCCGTGATCGTCAAGGTCCGGTCGTCGTCGATCGTAACCTCCCGTTCCCGGCGTCGGCCGTCTCCCTGTGTGCTGATGTCCGTTATGGTCGGCATGGTCATTCCAATCCGACGTGATCGATGATCGTGTAGACCGGCCCGTCCGGTTTCAGGTCGCTCCGCACCACCGCCACGCGGGTCACCGGAAACGACTCGGTCTCGAACGACATGGTCCGGACCATTTCCGTGAGCTTTGTCAATCCCCGCGGCGACCGCACCCTGCCGATGGTCAGGTGCGGTGAAAAGGGCCTTTCCTCGCGAACGAAGCGGCGGGCGTGCAATTCGGCTTCGATCCTCTGTTGCATGGCGATCAGTTCGTCCTTGCCCTCTTTGACGGAAACCCAGAAAACGCGGGGCCGGTTCAGGCCCGGGAAGACGCCCACGCGCCCCAGACTCAAGGCAAAAGGTCTATTGGAATCCAGGGCCTCGCACAATCCTTCCCGTATCACCGCCGGATGTTCTACCTCGATGTTCCCCAGGAATTTAAGCGTAATGTGGATGTTCCCGGGTTCGACCCACTTGATATCGGTCCCTGTTCCTTTCAGTCGATTTTCCAACTCAGCAATCTGGTTTTTTATGGCAACCGGTACTTCCACGGCGATGAACGTGCGCATCGATAGCCTTTCTACGGTGCCAACGGGTCTTCAGTTCCCGTTGCCCGTACAGTTGAGCGCCAGTCGCAGCAGGTTCAGCGCGGCCAGTGCTGCCCGGGTCTTGTTGGTCCGCCGGTCCGGACCCAGCATGAGTTTTCGCGTCTCGACGCCGTCCGAAGTGGCCAGTCCCAGGAAAACCAGACCGACGGGTTTTTCCGGGGTCCCGCCGCCGGGTCCCGCGATACCGGTCGTAGACAGGCCGTAGGTGGCGCCGCTGATCCGCCGTACACCCCGTGCCATGGCAGCCGCCGTTTCCGCGCTGACCGCGCCGTGACGGTCAATCGTCGTCTCCGGTACATTCAGTCGCGCCGTCTTGGCGGCATTGCTGTAGGTTACCATTCCTTCCATCAAGTAGTCGGAACTGCCGGGCACGTCGGTCATGCGGGAAGCCACGAGGCCACCGGTACAGGATTCGGCGATCGCGACTGTCGCACCCGCTGCCAGGAGCAGGCGTCCCACCACCTCTTCAAGGGTATCGTCATCCATGCCGTAGATGTGTTCGCCGGCCTGGGCGACCATTTTGGTTTCGACGGTCTCGATGCGGCGCCTGGCTTCCTCCTGGGTTCGGCCCTCGGCCGTGAGACGCAGATTGACGCCGGACTCCTGCGGCAAAGAGGCAATTTTGACGTCCTTCGACCCCGCTATGACATCTCCGATGACCAGGGAGAGGCTCGATTCCCCGATCCCCGTTGTCCTGATCCACCGGTGCAGGATGACCCTGCCCGCGCCATGCTCCTTCAGTCGGGGCAGCACCTGTTCGTTCAGCATCTTCTTCATTTCACGGGGCACACCCGGCATGACGAAAACCGCCGCGCCATGGTAGTGTACCAGGAAGCCGGGCGCCGTGCCAACCGGGTTATCGAGCACCTCGGCGTTCCTGGGCATATAGGCCTGGATGCGGTTCGATTCCGGCATGGACATCCCCCGCTGGGTGAACATGTCTTCCACTGTGTCCAAGATGTCGGGATGAAATATCAGGTCCTGTCCGATCGCCTCGGCGATGACGGTCTTGGTCACGTCGTCGTGGGTCGGTCCGAGACCGCCCGTGACGAGCACCACGTCCGCCTGGCGGCACACGATGTCCAGGGCCTGGCCGATACGCTTACCCTCATCGCCCACGGTCATGGAACAGACGGGTTCGATGCCGGTTTCCGTCATGCGCTGGCCGATATAGGCGGCGTTGGTGTCGACCACGGAACCGTAGAGCAGTTCGTCGCCGATCGTGATGATCGCGGCGGATTTCATAAAACGATCCATCCGATGAGCAGAAGTAGGAGATGGGCATAGACCGCGGCGACGCCGTCGTCCATCATGACCCCCAGTCCGCCGGGGAGACGCTGCATCCGGTCGCAGGGGAAGGGCTTCCATATGTCCAGTGCACGAAAAAGGACGAACCCGGTCACCACCGTGATGACGTCGAGATTCACACCGGCGAAGACGATCAGGATACCGACGACCTCGTCGATAACGATCTCGGGTCCGTCGTGTCCGTAAAGGGGTTCCGCCCGGCTCGACACCCAGACGCCGAGGCCGAAAAGGGCCAGGGTGGCCAGCAGGTAGTGCGGAAGGGGCAGTCCCGACAGCGCCCAGACCAGTCCGAGACCCAGCACGCTGCCGGCCGTACCGGGCGCGAGGGGCGTGTAGCCGGCATAGCATCCGGTCGACAGCAGGGTGATCAGGGCGCGCATGTCTACCTCAGCAGACTGGTGAAAATCGACCGGTTTTTAACAACGTAGTCGAGGCCGGAGCTTACCGTGAGCATCATGGAGACGAAGACCATGCCGTTGAGCACCCACCAGGCGACGTTATCGAACTCCCCGTTCCACTGGCCATATGCAGTCATGGTCGTTTGAATATTGATGTAGAGCAGGATGATCACGATAACCACCATCTGTGAAGCCGTCTTCCACTTGGCGACCTGGGTCGGCAGGATGAGGAGACCGCGGTACGCCGCGATGCAGCGCAGGCCGGTCACCATGAAGTCCCTGCCGATGATGACCAGGACCATCCAGGTATAGATGTAACCCAGGGACGCGAAGCAGATCAGGGCGGTGGACGTGAGTATCTTGTCCGCCAGGGGATCCATGAACTTGCCGAAACTGGTGATCACACCGGTCTTGCGCGCCAGGTAACCGTCATACAGATCCGTCAGCGAGGCGATCATGAAGATCAAAAGGGCGATATAGCGTGTATACAATGTATCTACCAAGAAAAAGACCATGAAGATGGGACTCAGGATGATTCGGAATATGGTTAGTTTGTTGGGCAGATTCATGGCTATTGTGGAGAAAGAGGCCGTGTCGGTGATCGTATTACAGTTCCGTGCGGCCTTCAAGGGCTCGGGCAAGCGTGACTTCGTCGATGTATTCCAGGTCGCCGCCCATGGGAAGGCCCCGGGCGAGGCGGGTCACCCTGATACCCAGCGGCTTGATCAACCGGCTCAGGTAAAGCGCGGTGGCTTCTCCCTCGATATTGGGATTGGTCGCGATAATGACCTCTTCCACCGAATCGTTCATCCGCAGCACGAGTTCCCGTGCGCGGATGTCATCCGGGGTTATGTTGTCGAGGGGTGAAAGCGCGCCGTGGAGCACGTGGTACATGCCCCGGAACTCTCCCGTGCTTTCGAGGGTGATCACGTCCCTGGGTTCTTCCACGACACAAATGGTTTCCGGTTTTCGCCGGGCGTCGTGACAGATCTCGCAGGTTTCAGACTCGGTGATGTTCCAGCACACGTTGCAGTACCGGACCTTTTCCTTGACCGCCCTTATGGCGTCTGACAGCGAAAAAGCGCGTTCGGCGGTTCCTTTCAGGATATGAAAGGCCAGCCTTTGCGCCGTCACCCTGCCGATGTTGGGCAGGCGGCTCAGTTCATCTACCAGGATGGCCAGGGCCTCGGAACTGTACTTGCGCGCCATGAAAACCGATTCCTCTTCAGATTGGAGCAGGATCTGCGAAATGCCGGAAACGCGGCGTTACATGCCCAGGCCGGGGATCTGAAGTCCACCGGTGAGCTGTCCCATCTCCTGGTCCATCATTTCCTGCGCCTTTTGCTGTCCCTGGTTTATCGCGGCAAGAACGAGATCTTCGAGCATTTCCACGTCTTCGGGATCCACCGCTTCCGGGTTGATCCTGATCTCCACGACATTCAACTTGCCGTCAACCACCGCGGTAACCATGCCGCCGCCGGCCGTACCCTCGACGCGCTGCTGTGCGAGTTCTTCCTGAAGCAGCATCATCTTCTTCTGCATCTTCTGAACCTGCTTCATCATGCCTGACATGCCCTTGGCCATAGCCGTATCCTTTCCTGTTATGAACTCGGCCGCCCGGACCCGAACTCAATCCGCCACGATCTGGCCGTCGAAAGCATCCACGATCTTCATGACGGCGGGGTCTTTCGCGGCGCCCGAACGAGCACTGGCCTCCTGCCTGAATTCCTTACCGGTTGACGGGGTTTCCTCTTCTTCCTTGACGGTTGTTTCTTCGAAGACAGTCTTCTCGATCGCCCCGGTTGTGTCGTCGATCTTGCAGACGATACGTACCGGGATCCCCAGTGCGCTGGAGCATACCGTCTGTATCAACGTCGCGGCATCCCCCTTTTCGGCTTTCTCTTTGTGAAAGTGGTGCCTGGCGTTGAATCCCAGCGTGATCGTAGCGGGCCGTCCCGAACCGGCATCTTCCGCCGGGGAGTAACCGGATATTTTCGCTTCGTCCAGAAAACTGCCCAGCGCGTTGCTTTTGCTCCGGATCTCTTCCACGATGCCGGGCCACCGGTTGCGGATTTCCCGGACATCGACCTCCACGGCAGTCGCCGTGGTATCGGAGGTCTTCATGCGTTCCCCGGCCTCCGAGTCTGGCAACGAAGCCGGCACCTTGCTCGTCGGTGAACCTGGCGTCTTACCGGACGACGTCACCTGCTTCGTACCGGGCGGCTTCACCTGCTCCTTGCCAGTCGATAATCCCTGATCAGCGACAGCGTCATCCTGCACCGCCGGCTGCTCACCGGCAATGGATGAATCCCGCCCTGTATCAGGCGGTTTCATTGCCCCGGCGAGGTCCGAATCCGGTGCGTCGTCTCCGTCGCCCCCACCTACGCGCTGAGCCATTTCGGACAACCGGGACATGACATCGGTCAACTGCACCGATTTGGCCATGCGAATCATGCGGACGATGCCCGTTTCGAGTTGCACCCGGGGAAGCGCGCTGTGCTTGACGGACTGTTCCATTTGCGTGGCCAGCTGCGTAAGCCTGAGCAAGTCCTCCGCTTCGAAACGCTCGACCTGTTTCCGGTACCGGTCGAGTTCCAGCGCGGCCGCTCCGAGCAGCGCTTCCGCATCGGGGCTCGCCTTGACAACGAGCAGGTTACGTAGATGTTCCAGGACACCCAGGATGATCTCGTCGAGGTCGTGGCCCTGGCGAAAGAGTCGGTCGACCAGGTCCAGTCCCCTGGGGACGTCCTGGTCCGCCACGATGTCCAGCAATTCGAAATAGACGTCCTGATCCACGATGCCCAGGACTTCTGCCGCTTCGCGGGCGGACAACTCGGTGCCGCCGAAGGCGACGACCTGGTCCAGGAGACTTTCGGCGTCCCGCAGGCTGCCATCCACCCGGCGCGCGATGAGGGCGAGCGCATCGCGCTGGATGCCGTAACCGCTCTTTTCACTGATCATGGCCAGGTGATCGACGATGGCAGGCCCCGATATGCGCCGGAAGTCGAATCGCTGGCAACGGGATAGCACGGTGGGGATCACCTTCCGGGGATCCGTCGTCGCGAAGATGAAGTACACGTGGGGAGGGGGTTCTTCAAGCGTTTTCAACAGGGCGTTGAACGCTTCCTTGGTCAGCATGTGCACTTCGTCGATGATGTAGATCTTGTGCTTGCCCTGGCTGGGCGTGTACTTGACGCTTTCGAGCAGATGGTTCCGGACCTGTTCGACCCGGTTGTTGGACGCGCCGTCGATTTCCAGCACGTCGACGCTGCGTCCTTCCGAGATTTCATGGCAGAATGTACAGGCGTTGCAGGGCGTTACGGTGGGGCCGTTTACGCAGTTCAGGGCCTTGGCCAGGATACGGGCGGTGGTCGTCTTGCCCACGCCACGGGGTCCAGCGAACAGGTAGGCATGGGCTATCTGGCCACCCTGAATGGCGTTTTTAAGCGTGGTGGTGACGTGTTCCTGGCCGATTACGCCGTCGAATTCCTGGGGACGCCATTTTCGGGCCGTGACTTCGTAGACCAATGCCCAAACCTCCATGCCTGGGTTACACGGGACGCGAGGCAGGTAGAACGGGGCGGAAATGGTAAAGCGGTCGTGCACCCACCCTCGAATCTCCTCGTATCGAGGCATCCGTACCGCCGGCTCCGGCCAGGCGCTCCTGCGGCACACGAGTTAGGCGCTTACCGCTGCTACCTTCCGGTCCTGACGGGGTTGGGCGTTTTCAAGTTGCGCAGGACCTGACTTTCAATACCGGCTGTAGCGCATACCGGCGACGCAAGTGCGATCCTCGGGATGGGAATTCGACCCCGCTGTAGCGGATTGCGGGTTACAGGGCACCGCTAACTCCCCATCTAGCACGACCGTAATCGTTCCAAGCTTATATTCCGAGATGCCAGTTACGCCGGTTCATGTCGTTCCCGGCCTCCCGAGTGGAGCAGAGCGGAATCGAACCGCCGACCTCCAGATTGCGATTCTGGCGCTCTCCCAACTGAGCTACTGCCCCGAAAACACCTGTGGAACGAAAGGACCAAAGGACCGCCGTCCTCTACGTTCCGGGTCCGGGTTCCCCCGGTATTCAACGGAGAGGGTGGGATTCGAACCCACGGTTCACATGGTGAACACACGCTCTCCAGGCGTGCCGATTCAACCGCTCTCGCACCTCTCCCAGGTTTTAGTTTTGGAATTGTTACAGACTGAGGTATTAGCTGTAAAGTTTAAGCCCTACCACGAAGGGCCCTTATGCCTGCCTTACCCAGAATGTAGAATCCTCCGATGGTACCAACGACACCTGTCGGCACTCCAGCCATAACACCAACAACAAAACCCTTCGCGAGGGCTACACCAGCACTGTCTTCTGCCATGAACATCTGCACTAAAAAAACACCTGCTCCAGTAAAAACAAAGGCGATCAGACTCACAAACGGGGTTGCTAGCCCCAACGTCAGTATATTTGCTCCCCAAAGCGCATTGTCTACGACAATCAAAAGTGCCCCACTAAAGCCATGCAGATTGCTATTGGGTTTGTTCATTCTCTAACGGGATCCAACATGTTTGTATCACTTCATACTTATAGCAGAAAGGTGCCGAATACATGATTCACACGGTAGTTGCCCGACTACTCCAACTTCACTTTTCCTTGCCAAGGAAAAACCTCTGCAACTAAAATGAAATCTTATGTAGCCACAGCAAGTAAAACTATCAAAAACTCTTCGCAGAGTCAGATCGGATAATTTAACAGAAATGATAATCAGAAACAACAGTAATCTCATCGCTAGCATGTCAATTCACCTTCTTCGTCCATTCACAATACCGTTCCTGGCGCTGGCTTTTGCACTTATCGTTGCCAACTGTGTCAAGGACAGTCCTACAAAGCCTCAACCACCATCTCCACCACCGCAGCCACCACCGGTTTCGGTACCGTCCCGGGTAGAGATCACACCTACCACTGCATCACTAACCGCTCTAGGTCAGACCGTTCAAATGACCGCCAGAGTATTTGATGCAAATAACCGGTCTATAAATTACGCAGTGGTGACATGGTCGAGTAGGAACTCGGGTATCGCGACGGTCAACGCCCAGGGTCTGGTAACTGCCGTCAAGAACGGCAAAGTCCGGATCACGGCGCGATCAGGTGGTGCAATGAACAGCATTGAAGTTACGGTGTCCCAGACAGCGGCAAGTATCGTCATTGAACCTTCGCCGATCTTGCTTACGGCAATTGCTGAAACGGTTCAGTTGACAGCCAAAGTGCTGGATTCAAAAATGATGCCTGTGGAAACACTGTTGTGACATGGTCGAGTAGTGACACGGGTATCGCGACGGTCAACGCACGGGGGTTGGTTACTGCTGTCAAGAACGGGAATGCTCAGATTACAGCAAGATCCGCGGGGATTTCCATGGATGTAGACGTTGTAGTATCCCAGGTTTCGAGTCGAATTGCCATTACACCATCAGATACAACACTTACGGTTCTTGGGGACATGGTCCAGTTTTATGCCACGGTTTACGATATGAACGACAAAGTGATCTCTGACGCTGAGGTGAACTGGACAAGCGATAATCCGATCGTTGCGACCGTGAGTAGTTCCGGCGTGGTGACTGCCTCACAGAACGGCACCGCAGGGATCAGGGTGACTTCCGGAGACGCTACTGACAAGCGTTGTCGTAACTGTTGTGGCACCTAGCCCGGATAGGGAAGTCTTAATCGCATTGTATGAAAAAACGAATGGGGCGAACTGGCTCAGATCCTCGAATTGGTTGAGCGATAAGCCACTGGATGAGTGGGAAAGAGTGTCTACGGATAGGAGGGGCCACGTGTCAAGCCTGTGGCTTGACGCGAACAACCTTAGCGGTGAGATACCTGCTGAACTGGCTAGGCTATCCAGTCTCGAAGGATTGAATCTATCGAATAATGAACTGGTTGGTACCATTCCTCCCGAGTTGGGCGGGCTGGCCAATCTTGGAGGGTTTATCCTGTCCAATAACCAGTTGACGGGCAACATCCCAGCGGAATTTGCTCACCTGAGTAAACTAGAATTACTGATTCTGAGTGAAAACTCGTTGACAGGATCCATCCCGCCAGAGCTTGGCCAGCTTTCAAAGCTCGGGAGCGTTTACTTATCTGGCAACCAGTTGACGGGTATGATTCCACCGGAACTGGGGCAACTGTCAAATCTCTCAAACTTGTACCTTTCACAGAATCAGTTGTCAGGCTCTCTTCCACCGGAACTGGGAGAATTGGAACACCTCCTTTATCTTGATCTGGCAGACAATTCCTCCCTGTCGGGACCATTGCCCAGAGAGTTTCTCAATCTAAGTCTCGTTTCACTCGATCTTGAAAACACTTCGCTATGTGTACCTTCGGACGCTGAGTACTATGCCTGGCTGCAGGAAATACCCTTCAGCCAATCGGTTGCTTCGTGTGAAAGCATAATATCGGACCGTGGTGTTCTATTAGTAATGTACAATGAGCTGAATGGACAGAACTGGGCTGACAGTGAGAATTGGCTCGCGGATGTACCCATTGGCGATTGGCACGGTGTCGAGGCAGATGCGGATGGTCGAGTAAGTTCAATCACTCTTGTGGACAACCAGTTGTCAGGGGCAATACCATCCGAGCTGGGACAGTTGACCAACTTGGAGACACTGAATCTCTCCAGCAACCTATTAACGGGAGTCTGTAACAAGTTTTGTGTAACTGGCAATAGCCTGTATCTTGCTCACAAGGAGGAAGTGCTATGGCCAGAGAAAGAAAACCCTCAAGTAAGATCGACCGTCTTTTGGATGAGCTCATGGAAGACGGGGTGGACGCCGAGGACCTGTTCGGCGAAGACGGCCTGCTCAAGCGCATGAAGAAGCGCATGGCCGAACGGATCCTGGAAACCGAGCTCACCGATCATCTCGGCTACGAGAAGCATGCCCCCGATGGCAGGAACCGCGGCAACAGTCGCAACGGCAAGACCACCAAGACGCTCAAGGACGACAAGGGCGATCTGCCGGTAGAGATCCCCCGGGACCGCGAGGGCAGCTTCGATCCGAAGCTGATCCGCAAGTACCAGACGCGTTGGCCCGACTTCGACGACAAGATCATCTCCATGTACGCAAGGGGCATGAGCACCCGCGACATCCAAGGCCATATCGAAGATCTCTACGGAGTGGCCATCTCGCCCGAACTGGTCTCGCGGATCACCGACACCGTAACCGACGAGGTCCTGGCCTGGCAGTCGCGGCCCCTGGATGAGGTCTATCCGATCCTGTTCCTGGATGCCCTGTTCGTCAAGATACGTGACAGCGGCACCATACGGAACAAGGCGGTCTACCTGGCCCTGGGCGTTAACCTGCGCGGCGACAAGGAACTCCTGGGGCTCTGGATCGAGCAGAACGAAGGGGCAAAGTTCTGGCTCCACGTACTGACCGAACTGAAGAACCGGGGTGTTCTTGATATCTTCATCGCCTGCTGCGACGGCCTCTCCGGCTTCCCCCAGGCCATAGAGACGGTGTATCCCAAGGCCCAGGTGCAACTCTGCATCGTCCACATGGTGCGTAACAGCCTGACCTACGTCTCCTGGAAACACCGTAAGCAGGTGGCCAAGGATCTCCGGGCGATATACCAGGCCGCTACCTTGGAGCAGGCTGAGGCCGCGCTTTATCGCTTTGCCGAACACTGGGATAAGCAATATCCCACGATCAGCCGGCTATGGCGCAGACACTGGGACCATCTGACCCCGTTCTTCGCCTTCCCACAGGAGATCAGGAAGGTCATCTACACTACGAATGCCATCGAATCCATGAACCGGGGACTGCGCAAGATCATCAAGACCAGAGGCGCTTTCCCCACGGACGAGGCGGCCAGGAAACTGCTCTATCTGGCCCTGCTCAATCTGTCCCGAAGGTGGACCCGGCCCCTTGTCCACTGGACAGCCGCAATCAACCAGTTCATCATCATGTACGAAGACAGAGTGCCCGTCACATGAAACAGTCAGTTACACAAAATCCGTGACAGACCCACCTTGGAGGACCGCTGCCTCTCGAGCTTACAAATCTTGATCTCGATACTCTTTTATTGAGCGGTACCCATTTGTGCTTTTCAGATGACGACGAATTCCAGGAATGGCTTGGTACGATCGAAAACAACGATGTGCACACCTGTGGGGTGATTATCCCACATCCCGACAGTGACGCACTTATTGCATTCTACAACGCCACCAACGGACATGAATGGCAGAATAGAAACAACTGGTTGAGTCACAGTCCGGTAGAAGCCTGGTACGGTGTCAGCACTGATGAACAAGACCGAGTGATAGAAATAAACCTCTTCGCTAACAACCTGAGCGGCGAGATCCCACCGGAAATCGGCGAAATCACCTCATTGACGAAACTTTACCTGCCGATGAACAGTCTGTCGGGCAGTGTGCCAGCCGAGATTGGCCTTCTTCGAAGTCTCTCGCAACTAGCTCTAAACAGCAACGATTTGTCAGGCAGCATTCCACTGGAAATCGGACAACTCGGCAATCTTCAGTCGGTGCTTCTTCAAGGAAACATGCTGACCGGTACGATTCCATCGGAAATCGGGCGACTTATAAACCTGGAGCTATTGAGGCTGGATGATAACGACTTGGAAGGCAACATCCCTGACGAAATAGGGAATCTCACGAATCTTACCGCGATGCTACTGGGCACGAATCGCCTTGCGGGCCCTATTCCTTCGACGATCGGACAACTTAAGAACCTTACCCTTTTGGATCTTTCGGTATGCCTGCTGACGGGTACCATCTCGATGGAACTCTGGCGCCTGAATAAACTGGATACTCTGAGACTTTCTCTCAATCGTCTATCGGGAACAGTTCCGCCGGACATAGTCCACCTTTCGAGCCTTAAGGAATTCGATATAAGATGGAATATGGATATGTCAGGCAGGTTACCTCGTGAGATAACAACGCTCAATCTCAGTCATCTACTGATAAAGGAAACTTCGATCTGCGTACCTACAGACGCTGAATTTCAGGGTTGGTTCCGGGGTATCGCTGTAAAGGAACTCTCATCGTCTTGTACCAATTAGCCTGCCTTTTCCAGATTTATTGACTTCTCCGTTGTCACGACAGTTTAAACCGATTCTTGTCGGTTGATTTCACGACCGGTTTTCTGCGAAGAGTGATGGTTTACGATTAGCCCGGGGAAAATCCTGAGCAAACGGGAGATCGATATAGTGAATATGGAGGTAGCAGGACTACAGGTATTGCAGTATCAGGAGAGTCGTCAATCAGATTGTTGATGGAGAGTAAACAAACGGAGAGGGTGGGATTCGAACCCACGGTGCCCGGAGGCACAACGGTTTTCGAGACCGTCCGATTCAACCACTCTCGCACCTCTCCGGTAACCGTGGTCCAATGCCTGGATTGCCCGCCACCCGTTTCGCCTTGAAGAAATCCCGGAGCAGGGTGGAGCAGGCGTTCGCCAGTACCCCTTCCGTTACCTGCACCTGGTGATTCAACCGGGTATCCTGAACGATGTTTCGCAGGGAACCACACGCACCTGTCTTGGGATCGACCGCTCCGTACACCAAGCTCCGCAACCGGGCTTGCACGATCGCACCAGCGCACATGGCGCAGGGTTCCAGCGTAACGTAGAGCACGGCGCCGGTCAGCCGTTCGTAACCCGCAACTGAGCAGGCTTCGCGGATCGCCAGTATCTCGGCGTGCGCAGTAGGGTCCCGCCATCGCTCCACGCGGTTCTGTCCCCGTCCAATCACGGCCCCGTCGTGAACGATCACGGCCCCAACGGGTACGTCGCCGAACGCCGCCGCGGCCCTGGCTTCTTCGAGCGCCAGTGCCAGCCACCGTTCGTGTTCGCCGTCGGATATCGTCATGGCACCGTGTCTCACGAAAAATACGCCTGGAGGGAGTCGAACCCCCAACCTCCTGATCCGTAGTCAGGTGCTCTATCCAATTGAGCTACAGGCGCTCAGGGCCAGCATACCAGAGCACCGAAAACTATTGGGCGGGGACGCAGAAGTCAAGCGAATATTGAACCTCGATACGGTGTCCGGGACGCCGGGAATAGAAGGTCACCGGGGACCGTGGGACCGCCGTTCCAGGTAGATCCCGCGCCGTTCGACGTACCCCTCCGCGGTCCGGTGTATGCGTTCGATCTGGTCGTCCGTGACGGGACGTACCACGCGTCCGGGAACACCCAGGACAAGCGAACCCGGCGGCACGTTCATGTTCTCCAGTACCAGCGCGCCGGCGCCGATGATGCTGTGCCTGCCGATACGCGCGCCGCTGAGGATCACGGCGCCCATGGAGATCAGCGCGTGATCTTCAACCACCGCGCCGTGGACGATGGCGCGGTGCCCCACCGTCACGCACTTCCCCAGCACGGCGGGCATACCGGCGTCGATGTGGATGACGCTGCCGTCCTGCACGTTGGTCCCTTCACCGATCCAAACCGGCTCGTCGTCCGCCCGGATCACCACCTGGTACCAGACGCTGGCGTTCTTCCCGATGTCAACCGCTCCGATCAGGTCGGCGCTCTCCGCCACGAACGCGGTGGGATGAACGGTGGGAGACTGGTGGACATACCTGTTTGATGTCATGTTAGGCTTCCTATCCGGAGGCGTTCAGGATGTGGCGGTCTGGCCGCGGCGGCAACTGCCCGTCGGCGACCAGAAAGCGGCAGAGAACTACCCGGCGGCGTCCTGTCGCGTGGACGAACTACCCAGCGGCGTCCTGGCCTCGGCGTACGCGGGGAATGACGTAGGGTCCTCGAGGAACTACCGCGATGGTGGCTTCGATGCCGTGACGCCGCAGGGCCCGCGCTATGCCGGCTTCGACGGACGGAACCGGTTCCACGAGACAATCCCGCACGTCGTCGTCACTCAGGCCGTCCGTATAGAGGTATACCCGGCCCTTCTTTAACGCCTTGATCAGTTCTTCGATTTCCCACTGGTCGATGGTAAACACGCCCGGACGTTCGATCCATTCGAGAAAGGCGTCTATGTCGGTCGTGCGCCTCAGCAGTCCTTCGAATTCGGGGCTTCCGATCCCGTCTGCACACCCGGCCGCGATGACGATCGAACCGCCTTCCGTGAGGATGTCCAGCACCCCGACCATGCCCTTGACGGCCTGGTAGAAGGTGGTATCCAGGGGATAGCCGGCCGCGGAAGTCACGACGATGTCCACCGGTGCCTCGATACTGGCCACCACCATGCTTTCCACCTGGCATACCCCGTAACGGTGCGCAAGGTCGAGCTCGCCGGCGAAAACCCCGGTGACGCGCCGGTCCTCGTCCATGGATACGTTGAGTATGAAATCGGCTCCGGCCCGCCGTGCGATTTCCAGCGCCGCCTCGTGAAGCGGATTGCCGTCGAGGACGCCCGT
Organism: bacterium; assembly: GCA_965225915.1. Classification (GTDB taxonomy): domain Bacteria; phylum JAAXHH01; class JAAXHH01; order JAAXHH01; family JAAXHH01; genus JAAXHH01. The sequence goes on along the minus strand of OZ245326.1, from coordinate 1,221,708 downwards.
AGTAGCACGGGGATGTTCCAGTATCTTCGGCCCGTGGAGGTGTTCTATCGTCTCCACGCCCACCAGTCCGGGCGCGACCAGCTTTCTTCCGCCCGAATACCCGGCCATGAAATGAGCCTCGATCAATCCGGTCAACACCTTGAGATCGCTCTCGACGTACCTGCGGTCCACGTGGATCGGGATCCCGGTACGCGTGGTCCCCAGGCTGGCCTGCTCGTCACCGATCCGCGCCCTGTGATTGACGACGGGATAGCGGTCGACCACGGAGTCGGTCAGGGTCTCGCGGAGCTGATCCTCGTCCATGGGGGCGTGCAGTCCCGTGGCGACCAGGAGGGTGATATCCTCCGGCCGCAAACCGCTTCGCTCCAGGCATTCCAGGAGGGGCGGCAAAATGATGTCGTGGGGAACGGGCCGGGTGATGTCGGAAACGACCACGCAGGCGTTCCGGCGTCCCCGGGCGATCGCCTCGAGCGGTGGGCCCGCCACGGGCCGGCGAAGCGCCTCCCGCGTGGCCGCGACCGGGTCAACCAGGGGTGGCGTCTCCTGCATGAACAGGACCGCGGCGAGGTTCTCGTCCGGTACGCGCACTTCGAGTCCGGTCCTGTGATAGTCGAGTGTGATATTCATGGCGTCTCCTGCGGATCTTCCTGCTCGATATCGAGCCCAGGACCCGGCACGGGTTCAAGTACGTCCACGGCGCCGGCTTCCATCATGGCACGGGCCAGTTCGCGGGGGGACCGGTGAAGTGCCACGATCGCCCCGCTGCTTCCCGCGAGCTTGGCGCCGGTGGCACCCGCCCGTCTTGCCAGATCGATGAACCGGTCGTCTTCGGGATTGGATCCGCCGAGCGCCTGCGTCAGTGCCTGGTTCTCGTTCATCAGGTCTCCCAGCGTGTCGAGCCGGTTTTCGAGGATCGCTTTCTTACCGTCCCGGGCCAGGCCGGTGATGGTCTTGTACGCTTCGACTATCCCAGGTTCCCCGGCGAGCCAGCGTTCCCGGAGCGGGGTATGCACGCCGCCGGAGACGCGCTGGCCGCCCGTTATGGCCACCACGACCGGAAGGGCAATGGCGGATGCCAGCGGTTCCATGGTAGCGAAGGGATCGGTACCGAACTCCAGGTGGAATTCCTTCCCCCTGAAATCCATGTAACGCAGTCCGCCGAAGGTGCACATGTAGGCGTCCTGGTACCCGCAGAAGCACAGGTGGCGGTACTCGATCATGCGGACGAGTTCAGCCAGGTGATAGGGACCGTGACGGATGCCGCGGAAGGCGAGCAGCCCGGCGACCATGGAGACGAGCAGTGCGGTCGAACCCGAAAGACCGGCCCGGAAGGGGATGTCGGTCGACCAAGAAACATGGACACGAAGGTCCGTGGATTCGGTACCGGTCAACGCGGACCGGGCGATATCGAAAATGTCGCCCCTAGGGTTCAGGTCGTCCGGCGATTCAATGACCTTCCGCTCGGTTCCGGCGTCCAGGACCAGGCAATCAGCGATTTGGATCCTGACCCTTGCCCTTTCCACCGTCGAGCACGATATCACGCTTCCGCCGTACATGTCGGTCGGATTGCCCACCAGGCCGACGCGTCCAGGCGCCGATGTAATCACGGTCCGGTTCAAGTAGACTCCGATCTGTGTACGCGGTTCATCCGCGGTTCAGCCGCCGTTGCAGGATATCCTGAAAGTCCGCTCCGTCGGTTTCATCCTCCAGGGCATAATCGGCAAAGGCTTCCCAGTAGGTCAGGGGTGTACCGATGTCGTATCTACGGCTGCCGGATCCCAGGGGTACGCACCATACCGCCCCGCCCTTCCGGAGCAGGTTTCGGATGGCATCGGCGAGCCACAGTTCGCCGTTCCTGCCCCGCGGCGTAGTCTCCAGCGCCGGGAAGATGCCGGGGCCGCATATGTACCGTGCCGACACGGCGTATCGGCTGGGCGCGGTTTCCTTGGACGGCTTTTCCACGATATCGTCGATCGGGAACGCCGTGTCGGATTCGTATACGGGTCGTACGATACCGTATCGGGTCACCCGGTCTGCGGGTACGTATTCCACCGCGATGGTGCAGGCCGCGTCCTGCTGCGCGTGGGTTTCCATCATGCGCCGCAGGACGCTGCCTGCGGCCGGCGACCTGATGACGGCGTCGCCCCAGGCCACGACGAAGGCGTCTGATCCCGCGAATGACTTGCCCAGTCGCACGGCGTCACCATTGCCGGCCGGGACGTCCTGTCGCACGAACGTGTAGTCCAGCGCAGGCGGGGAAAATTCCTCAGTTGGATCATGGCCATGCCGCTCACGGTGAAACCCGTCTGACAGCTCGCCGCGTTCGCCGCGCTCGAAGTAGTCCTCGATCGCCCGCTTGTGGCTGGCCGTAACGAAGAGAATGCGTTCGATGCCCGCGGCCGCCAGTTCATCCACCACGCGGTGTATTGCCGGTTTGCGGCCGAGCGGCAGCATCTCCTTGGGAACAGACCGTGTGAGCGGCAGCATCCGGGTGCCCAGTCCCGCGACGGGAACCACGGCCTTTCGAATCATCATCCACCGTCCTGTCGCGCGGTCCAGACCGCATCGACGTATTTCCTGGCCGTATCGGTAAGGACCTGCCAGTCGCCCGCGGCCACGGCGGCCTTGTCGACCAGGTTGCCGCCCACGGCGATGGCGCAGGCGCCCGCCCGGATGAAGTCGCCCGCGTTTTCCAGGTCCACCCCGCCCGTCGGCATGAGATCGATCTGGGGGAGCGGTCCCTTGACGTCCTTGAAATAGCGAGGGCCCACCGCGCTCGCGGGAAACACTTTCACGATGTCCGCGCCGCATTCCCAGGCCGTCAGGATTTCCGTCGGTGTCAGCGCGCCCGGAATGACGATCTTGTCGTACCGGCGGCAGAGGGTGATGACGTCCGGGTTCAACGTGGGCGTCACGATATATTCGGCGCCGGCCAGGATCGCGGCGCGGGCCGTTTCGGGATCCAGTACGGTACCCGCGCCGAGCAGGAACTCGCCTCCGAGCCGGTTCGCGCATTCGCCGATGACGTCCAGGGCTCCGGGTGTCGTCATGGTAATCTCGATGGCCCCGATCCCTCCCCTACCGATGGCCTGGGCGACCTCGACCAGCGCGTCGGGCCGGTCCGCCCTGAGCACCGCGACCACGCCGCCGGCTTTCATGGATCCGAGGTTTTCAGCTTTCGTAGACATGGTTTCACTCCACCGTGATCTTCACCTTGCGTTCCGGGCGTTCGTGCAGGTGTCCGTGTCCCGGCAGGGCGACCCCGAGACGGATCGACGGCTGGCCCCCGGTGGGGAAAATGTGGTGAAAAGTCTGGGCGGGCACGTAAATGAAATCTCCCGCTTTGGCGTGAACAGGCTCGTCCCGTCCTTCGATCACCCAGTCGATTTCACCCTCCAGCACGATCCACCATTCGTCGTAGTCGTGGCAATGGTTGTCGTTCTCCGTGCCCGACAACTGCCAGATGAATGCCGCCGTCACGTGTTCCGCGGTAACGACTGCGCAGGCGGCGGGCGGCGGACCGATCCGTTCCTTGATTTCTTCGATGTTGATCTGGTTGAGCGTGGCATGCATGATCGGTTTCGGTGGGGCCATCGTGGTACTCCTTCAGGATAGAATAGCGGTGTACATAGGATAGAACAGCGGTGTACGAACCAAGTGTCGCTGCGCATGAACGCCGGTTAAACACCTCGAAAACTACGCGACCCGGTACCTGGCTATGGTTTCTTCGTTTACCGTGACGCCCAGTCCGGGTCCGTCGGGGACCGCCACGAAACCGTCGTCATCGATAGTAAACCGTTCATGGGTCAGTTCGTGCCGCAGCGGCGAATCGGACATGCAGAACTCGAAGACGGACGCGTTGGGCAAGGCGGCCAGCGCGTGAAGCGACGCCGCCATGGTGATGCCGCTCTTGTAACTGTGATTGACGACCTTGCGGCCGTGGTTGTGGGCCGTCCGCCCGGCCGCCGTCATGGTCGATATGCCACAGCGCCCCGGATCGGGTTGAATCCAGTCGAGCCCGCCCTCGATGACCAGCCGTTCGAAGTCCTCGAGCCGGGATTCCGCTTCTCCGGTAGCGATGGACACCGGACTTTCCGCGGTAAGAGCAGCGTACCCTTTGATGTCGTCGGGGTGAAGGGGTTCTTCGATCCAGAAGGGCCGGTACTCGGAAAATTGTCGGGCCCGGGTCAGCGCGGTCTCCCAGTCCCAGACCTGGCCCGCGTCGATGAGCACGTCGACGTCGTCACCTGTTCCCCTGCGGGCCTCCCTCACCAGCGCGACATCCTGCCGTTCGTCCTCTCCCATGGGTCCCCAGCCGAACTTGACGGCCGTGAATCCCTGGTCGGCGAACCTTCGACCAATCGTCCGGGTCTCTTCCGGCGTGTCTCCGAACAGGACGGAAGCGTAGGCCCTGAACCTGTGCTTGTGCGCACCGCCCAGAAGGCGGTAGACCGGTTGTCCGCTGGCCTTCCCGGCGATGTCCCAGAGCGCCAGGTTGACCCCTGCCATGGCGTGAAGGCCGATGGCGGCACGGCCATAGTAATTGGCAGCGTCCATCATCCGGCCCGTGCACGCGTCGATGTCCAGTGGATCGGCGCCGGCCAGCGCGTTTGCCAGGCCGTTGCAGATCTGGTGTGACAACGGCGCGTCTATGACGGCCTTTACCACGGTGGGACAGGAATCGACCTCCCCCCAGCCCGTAATGCCTTCGTCCGTTTCGATTTTGATCAGGCAGGTATCCTGCGTACCGTCACAGGCCTCCGTGACTTCCGGCAGCCGCAGAACCAGCGCAGAAACCTCGATGATCCTCACGCCTGAGTCCTCCTTGCGCTTCAAACCGTAACCGTGGAATCACGTCGGTTAATTTGTAAAACGACCATGGGGGTGTCAAGGGGAGATACCCCTGAAGCGCGGGAGAAACACTGCCCTGAATCCACCTGCTTCGCCTTTGGATTAACCCTGGTGGATTTCACCCTTGAGAACGATCATACCCGGTAAATAAAACTTGACACCCCGACGCGTCCGCTTGCACTATTGAGGCTAGACCGCCGGAAGCCCCGCTTGTTTCACGAACCGGTGGATTCGCCCCGTTTTCACCGCAGCAGCCCATTAGAAAACCATATGATCCGATATATCATATACCGCATCTTGGGCTTGGTCGGCGTACTGTTCCTGGTAACGATCATCACCTTCAGCTTGATGCATGCGGTTCCAGGCGGCCCGTTCGACGAAGAGAAGATGCCCCTGTCGGCCGAGGCCAAGGCGAATATCCTGCGCAAGTACGGCTTGGACCGGCCCCTGTACGAGCAGTACGGGCGGTACATGTGGCACGCGCTGCAGTTTGATTTCGGTATTCCCTTTCAGAGTCCGGGCGAGACGGTAACGGACCTGATTTCGCGGACCTGGCCCATCAGCATGCAACTGGGCGGCATGGGCCTCGCCCTGGCGTTCACTTTCGGCATCCTCTTGGGCATATTGTCCGCGATCCGACAGAACACATGGTTGGATTACGGGACAACGATGATTGCGACGCTTGGGATCACTGTGCCCAGTTTTGCCATATCCATATTGTTCATCGTCATCTTCGCGACCATATGGAGGATCCTGCCCACGGGTGGATGGGGTGGACCTGAAACGTGGATCATGCCGGTGATCGTTTATGCCCTGGGTCCCATGGCTATCGTAGCCCGTTACACCCGATCGAGCGTACTGGAAAACCTGCGCATGGACTACGTGCGCACGGCCCGGGCAAAGGGACTCAAGGAGCGGAGCGTCCTGTTCATCCACGTGATGAAGAACTCCCTGATCCCGTTGCTGACCATCATGGGGCCGATGCTTCCCGGCGTGATGACCGGATCGCTGTTCGTCGAAGGCATATTCCGCATTCCCGGGCTGGGACAGTTCTTCGTCACCAGCATTTTCGAACGGGATTATCCCATGATCATGGCGTTGACTCTGCTCGTCGCGGTGCTGATCGGCATCGTCTATCTTGTGACCGATATCCTGTACGCGCTCGTGGACCCCAGGGTCCGATTCGTGCGCGGGAGAAGGTAATGGACAACGAGTCTTCGCGGTCGGGACGTACTTTCATGGGTTACCTCGGTATCTCGGCCCGTGGATTCTGCATGGGGGTCGCCGATGTCGTTCCCGGTGTGTCCGGAGGGACCATGGCCTTTATCCTCGGAGTGTACGAGGAACTGCTGGACGCCATTCACTCTGTCAACGGGAGGTTCCTGCGGCTGCTGTTCAGCTTTCGACTGACGGAAGCCCTGGACGGTTTTCCCTACAGGTTCCTGATAGCCCTCGTTACGGGTATATTGGTGGCGATTTTCAGCCTGGCCCGGTTCTTCACCTGGACGCTTGCGCATCATCCCGTCCTCGTGTGGGCGTTTTTCTTCGGGCTGGTGCTCGCGTCGATCATCACCGTTCGTGGAAAGGTGTCCGCCTGGACCGCGAGGGAAGTGATCGCAATGCTATTGGCGGCCGCGGCCGCCTTCGTCCTGGTGGGCGCCGTCCCGGTCGAGACGACCTCGGCCGCGTGGTTCGTGTTCCTGAGCGGAGCCATCGCGCTCTGCGCCATGATCCTGCCCGGCATCTCTGGCTCGTTCATCCTGGTCATACTGGGAAAGTACCAGTACATGCTCAATGCCGTGGTGCAGCGCGATTTCCTGCCCATTGTCATCTTCGGCTGCGGCGGTATCCTGGGACTGGTTTTTTTCGCGCGTGTGCTTCGATGGCTGTTCCTGCGCTACCATGACGTGACGGTGGCCGCCCTCATTGGACTCATGGCCGGTTCATTGCGGAAGATCTGGCCGTGGAAAGAAACGCTGGAATCGTTTACGGACCGCCACGGCGTAGTGAAACCGCTCATACAGCTGAATGTCCTGCCCGGGTCGTTGTCCGGCGAAGCCCTTCTGGCCATCGCACTGGGCATCTCGGGCTGCGTTATCGTACTGGTCATCGAGCGCCTCGCGGCAAGGCGCTCCACAGAAAACACGGAAAACTAGAACCATGGAAGTCACCACATCCACCGGCGGACTCTGGCGCGACGCCTTGCGCCGCTTCATGAAGAATAAGCTTTCCGTCGTGGCGGCGATCATCATCATCGTCATCACGTTCATGGCGATTTTCGCGCCATGGGTCTCGCTATCCCACTATTCCGAGGCCAATTTCGACGAAGCGTGGCAGTTTCCCTCCTATGACCATCCCATGGGAACGGACAGCATCGGCCGCGACTACTTCAGCCGGATCGTGTACGGCGCACGGATCTCGCTCATCGTAGGTTTCGTCGCGCAGATGATTTCCCTGTTGATCGGGGTGCCGCTCGGGGCCATCGCCGGATTCAAGGGCGGTAAGGCCGATTACATCGTCATGCGCCTGGTAGACGTGATGTCGGTTTTTCCCAGCCTGCTTTTCGCCATACTGATCATGGCGTGGCTGGGCAGCGGTTTGAGCAACGTGTTATTCGCCATCGGCGTGACAGGCTGGGTAGGAGTATGTCGCCTGGTCCGCGCGCAGTTCCTGTCGCTGCGGGAGTCCGACTTCGTTCGGGCCGCCCGGTCCATGGGCGCGTCCAACGTACACACCATCGTCCGCCACATGCTGCCGAACGCGCTCAGCCCCATCATCGTCGGCCTGGCCATGGGCATACCCCAGGCCATCTTCGCCGAGGCGGGACTGAGCTTCCTCGGCCTGGGCATCAATCCACCCACACCGAGCTGGGGACAGATGGTCAGCAGTCACCTGCCCAACGTGATCTACTACTGGCACCTCGCCCTTTCTCCGGTTTTCATGATCGCCCTGGTCATGCTCGGGTTTTCGCTCATCGGCGACGGCCTCCGCGACGCCCTCGACCCGAGGATGAACGAGTAGGGAGTCCCGTCATATGGCAGGTGCAACATGCGAAAACAAACCGGCATATCATTTCTTCGGCGGTCGAGTTGCCTCATCCTCATCGCGGGGATTACCTGGTCGATCCACGGCCTAGTCGACGTCCTGCTCCCCGCCAACGGACCGCGTTACGTCAATTCCATCGGGGTGCCGCTGCCAGCGGACGCCCTGCCTCCCGATCAACAGGTCCTGCACAAGTTCTCGGAATCCCGGCCCTACAACGAGTGGTTTCGCACGGTTTACAAGGGTGCCGAGGGGAAATACATCATCGCCGAACCGTTAACGCGCACCAATCGGGATTTCCGGTTGAGGGGCGGCGCAGCGGAACGGTGGGAGATGTCCGATGACGGACTGGAATGGACCTTCCATCTGCGTCCTGGACTGCAGTGGAGCGACGGCCGACCGTTGACGGCCCACGATTACGTCTTTTCCCTTCGCCGGGGCGCGGACCCGGAAAACGCCTATGATTTCGGGTGGTACTACCAGCCGATCAGGAACTGGCAGGCTGTCGTCGCCCGGAAGGTTCCGGTGGACTCCCTCGGCGTGCGGGCACCCGATGACCTCACGCTGCATATCGCTACCGAGGAACCCACGCCCCACCTCCCGCTGCTGCTGACCTATTCCTGGGTTTCACCCGAGCATGCCGTGCGCAAGTACGGCGACACCTGGTCCACCAGGCCGGAAACCTGCATATCCTCCGGTCCCTTCGTGATGGTGGAATGGACCAAGGGCGAGCAGATGATTTACGAGGCCAATCCCATGTACCGCGGGGTCGACAAACCCTACCTGGAACGCTTGATTTACAAGATGTTCAACCTGACCACGCCGCCCCAGCGGCTTCCGGCGTACGAAGCCGGCGAAATCGATATAGCCGAGGTGGAGAACCAGGCGGAACTGGCGCGGCTGCACTCGGACGAGAACCTGGACGACCAGGTCCACACGTGGCCTAACTTCTTCACTCACTACTTGTTCTTCGATGTCCAGAAACCGCCGTTCAACGACCGTAGAGTCCGCCTCGCCATAAGCCTCGCCATCGACCGGGACGCGCTGTGCCGTTCCGCGCTCAAGGGGTTCGCCATTCCCGCCTACGCCATGCTGCCTCCAGGGTTTCCGGCTTATTCCGACAATGTCTTCGCGGAAAGCCAGCGATACGACCCGGAGCGCGCCAGGCAGCTCCTTTCGGAGGCGGGTTATCCGGATGGCCGTGGTTTGCCCGAACTGGACATGTGGCTGCGCAACGAGATTGTCATGCACCGCGACGCGGCGGAGGGCCTGCAGGCGATGCTGCAACGCAACCTCAACATGAAGGTCGAAGTGCGGAACGTGGAGAACAAGGTCTTCATGGACGGGCTGAACAATCACACTTTCACCTTCGGGCTGGTACCCTACGAATTCGATTTCGTGGATCCGAGCAATCTCCTCGGACTCTGGCGGTACAACGGGCGGCACAACTGGAACAATCCCGCCTTCGACGACCTGATGACCGCGGCGGGCGCGGAAGTCAGAGACCTGGAACGGCGCATCGCCCTGTACAAAGAAGCGGAGCGTCTGCTTGTGGAGGACGTGGCCGGCGTGTTTCTGTGGTACAGGCAGCGGGCGCAGATCTGGAAACCCTACCTGAAAGGCACGGCGCTGGAACCGAACGCTTCGGGTTTCCGGTCGTGGCGGGGCGACCAGGTGATGAGCTCATCGCTCACCCTGTACATCGGAGAACACTAACACTGCGGCGATCCGTCCCCGATCCCGGGACGGGTGTGATCACCCTATTTTTCGGCCGATTCCCGGCCGAGGCGAACCGGGTGGCAAGTGGAAGGAGTCGATCATGATACTAAAGCAATATTACCTGGGATGCCTGGCCCACGCGTCCTATTTCCTCGGTGACGAGGCATCGGGAGCCGCGGCCGTCGTGGATCCGCAGCGCGACATTGAACAGTACATGGAAGAGGCGGACAGCCGGAATTTGACGATCAACCATGTTTTTCTTACGCACTTCCATGCCGACTTCGCCGCGGGGCACCTGGAACTGAGGGACCGCACCGGCGCCGTAATCCACCTGGGGGCGAGGGCCGAGGCGGGCTATGCCTTCGAGCCGATGAGGGACGGAGAGAACATGAACCTGGGCGGGATCCGTCTGAAGTTCCTCGAGACACCCGGGCACTCCCCCGAATCCGTCTGTATCCTGGTGTTTGATCCCGAGAAGGAAGCCGCGCCTTCTGCCGTGCTGACCGGGGATACCCTGTTCATCGGCGACGTGGGCCGCCCCGACCTCAGGGCCTCGGTCGGCTGGAAGGCCGCGGACCTGGCCGCCCTGCTGTACGGCTCGCTGCATGACAAACTGCTTCCCGGCACGAGCGACGAAACGCTGGTCTATCCCGCCCATGGCGCCGGGTCGTTGTGCGGAAAGAACCTGAGCTCGGACACGGTTTCCACCATGGGCGCCCAGAAGCTGTACAACTATGCCCTGCAACCGATGGACCGGGAGACCTTCGTTCGACTTGTCACGACGGATCAGCCGGACGCGCCGTCGTACTTCAGCTATGACGCGAAATTCAATGCGCGGGAACACGATACGCTGGATCACCTGCTGACCCGGAACCTGAACCCGTTGGCGCTGGACGAGGTGCTGTCCAGGGCGAAGGACGGCGCCCTGGTCCTGGACACGCGGGACGCCGCGGATTACGAAGGCGCGCACCTCGTGGACAGTTTCAATATCGGGCTCGGGGGGCAATACGCCACCTGGGCGGGGACCCTGCTAAGACGCGACCGGCCGATCATCCTGGTCACGCAGACCGGCGCGGAGGAAGAATCGGCCGTGCGGCTGGGCCGCATCGGCTTCGATCATATCGCAGGATACCTCGAGGGCGGCATGCATGCGCTGGCCGACCGGCCGGACCTGGTAGGCCGGACCAACCGCATCACCGCGGCGACGCTGAAGGACCGCCTGGACCAGGATAAACCGCCCGTGATCCTCGATATCCGGTCCGAACGGGAACGGGCGGAAAAGCACATTCCGGACAGCCTCCACGTACCGCTGAATCACCTGCAGGAGCGCCTGGAGGAGATCCCCACCGACGCGACGGTGGTCGTACAGTGCGCCGGAGGTTATCGTTCCGCCATGGCGGCCAGTATCCTCAAGCGGCACGGCATCGTGGAAGTCATGGACCTGGTCGGGGGTTACGCTGCCTGGGAAGCTGTTCAACGGGAAGTCGCGACCTGACCTGCCGGGATATACCCTGCCGGGATACGATCGGTTGGAATCACTTGTACATGGGTACGTTGATTTCCATGAGGTCCCGCGCGACTCGTGAGGCGGGGAAGATCTTGCGCGCTTCGGCGGCCAGCGGCGCTTCCTGCATGTAACGGGAACTGATGTGGGTCAGCACGAGACTGCCGACTTTCGCGCGGCGCGCGATGCGGGCGGCCTGAACGACCGTCGAGTGGTGCTTCTGTCGGGCCTGAGCCCGTAGTTCGTCGCTGAACATCCCGTCGTGGATCAGCACATCCGCCTCGAGTGCCAGAGACGCCACCTGGTCGCACGGCCGGGTATCCGTAGCATACACGATCTTCCGTCCCCGCCGGATGGGACCCAGTACCTGTCGGGGCTCGATCACCTGTCCATCCTGCAACGTGACGGTTTCGCCCGCCTGAAGACGGCCGTAAAGCGGACCCGGGGGTATACCCAGCTTCCTCGCCTCCTCGACCCGAAACTGGCCTGGACGGTCCCGTTCCTGGAACGCAAAGGCCAGTGTGAAACAACTGTGGTCCGCGGGGACGGCCTCGATAAAGATCCTATCGTCCTCCGAAACCAGTCCGCCCTCGTTTTCCGCGATAATCACGGGAAACGGGCACTGGTAGCCCAGGAAGCGCCGGTTGCCTTCCACGAAGTCGGCGATGCCCGGTGGTCCGTATATGTAAAGGGGCCGTTCCCTGGGTACCTGGCCCATGGTCATCAATAGACCGGGCAACCCCATGACGTGGTCGCCGTGCAGATGGGAAATGTAAATCCCCTCGATTTTGCTCTGGGCCAGTTTCGCCCGGACTATCTGCGTCTGGGTGCCCTCGCCGCAGTCGAACAGGAACACGCGGCCGTCGCATTGGACGGCTACCGAGGGTAAATTGCGTGTCAGGGTCGGTATGGCGCCTCCGGAACCCAGTATTACAATGTTTATGTTCATGATGGTTAGATTGATTGCCTGTATTCGACGGGCGCGCTATTCCTGCCGTGCCCGGCAGATCGCGTCGGTCATGCGGACTACGCGTCCCATCTCCGTGACTTCGTGCACCCGCACGATGCCGGCGCCGTTGGCGACACTCAGTGCGACCGCCGCCGCCGTACCTTCCAGCCGGTCATTTTTCTTCACGTCGAGCACGCGACCGATGAACGACTTTCGCGACGGTCCGATCAAAATGGGGCGTTTCAGCGTTCGAAAGGACGCCAGAGACCGGATCAGGAGCAGATTGTCGCTCAACCGTTTTCCGAACCCAATGCCAGGATCGATGATGATTCTGGATCTCTGGACACCGTTGTCTACGGCGTAGTCGATTCGCGAAGCCAGCCAGTCGACGATCTCGCCCACTGTATCTTTGTAACCGGGATTCTTCTGCATGTCCGCCGGTCTTCCCGCCGTATGCATGATTACCACGGGCACCCTGGCGGAGGCAACCGCCTCGATCATTTTCGGATCGGCGGTCATGCCGCTGACGTCGTTCACCATCCGGGCGCCAGCGCGTATTGCCTGGTGGGCGACTTCGGCCCGCCGGGTATCGATGGACACCGGCTGTTCGATCCGGTCGCTCAACTTTTCTATAACGGGGATGACCCGTTTGAGTTCCTCCTCGAGATCGACAGCCTCCGCACCAGGCCGGGTGGATTCGCCGCCGACATCGATGATATCCGCACCTTCGCCGGCCATGCGCAGGCCGTGATGGACCGCGGTCTCCGTATCCCGATACCAGCCGCCGTCGTAGAAGGAATCCGGTGTCACGTTCAGGATCCCCATGATCCCCGTGCGCTTCGAACAATCCAACCGAAACCCGGTGCCCTCGACGACCAGTTCATCATGCACGATCAAACTCCGGGGGCGGCCAGCGGTGGCTCCGAGAGCGGCGTGCTGGCGGGCGCTGTTTCTTCGTCCTTTACCGGTGTCTCCAGCGGTTTCCCTTCAAGCACACGTACCAACTGGTCTCTGTCCAGCGTTTCGTGCACGAGCAGCGCCTCCGCCATTCTGTGCAGCGCGGTTTCCCGTTCCGTCAGGATGGTCTCCGCCCGTTGCCGGCAGGAATCCATGATCCTTCGAATATCCTTGTCGACTATCACGGCCGTCTTGTTACTATAGTCTCGCTTCCGGGTGAGTTCCCGTCCCAGGAAGACTTCCCCTTCCTGGTTTCCCAGGGCCAGCGGGCCCAGTTCACCCATCCCCCACCCGCAGACCATGTGGCGCGCGAGTTCCGTGGCGCGTTTGATGTCGTCGCCGACCCCGTTGAACGTGTCTCCGACCCCGATGCGTTCCGCCACCTGCCCGGCGAGCAGACAGGTGATCTGCCCGCGGCACCAGGCTTCCGAATAAAGGTACTGGTCTTCCTCGGGTATGGAGTAGGTGATGCCCAGCGCCTGTCCTCTTGGGATGATTGTAACACTGTGCGGGGAGTCGATCTCCGGGATCAGGGCGGCGGTCATGGCGTGGCCGCTTTCGTGGTAAGCTACCGTTTTGCGCTCTTCTTCCGACATGATTAACTGGTGTTCAGAGCCCATGACGATTCGATCCCTGGCGCGTTCAAGATCTTCCATGGTGATGTTCGAATGGTTTTCCCGCGCGGCGAGCAGGGCCCCTTCGTTTACGATGTTTTCCAGGTCCGCGCCCGACATGCCCGGCGTAAGTCTGGCCAGCGTCTTCAGGTTGACGGATTCCGCCAGGGGTTTGTCGTTCACCTTGATTTGAAGGATCTGCTCGCGTCCATTGACGTCCGGACGGTCCACCGTGATGTACCGGTCGAACCGCCCCGGCCTGAGCAGCGCCGGATCCAGGACGTCGGGCCGGTTCGTGGCGGCGATCAGGACGACACCGCTATTGGGTTCGAACCCGTCCATTTCCACGAGCAACTGGTTCAGCGTCTGCTCCCGTTCGTCGTGTCCGCCCCCCAGGCCCGCGCCACGGTGACGGCCTACGGCGTCCAGTTCGTCGATGAAGATAATGCACGGGGCGTTGTTCTTGCTCTGGCGGAACAGGTCCCGGATCCTGGAGGCGCCGACGCCCACGAACATCTCCATGAAATCGGAACCGCTCATGGCGAAGAACGGTACTTCCGCTTCACCCGCGACCGCGCGGGCCATAAGTGTCTTGCCCGTACCCGGTGGTCCCAGCAGAAGAACGCCTTTCGGCAGGCGCGCTCCGAATCGCCGGAACTTGTCCGGATTCTTGAGGAATTCCACGACTTCCTGGAGATCCCGCTTCGCCTCTTCGACCCCGGCTACCTCGCTGAACTTTACGCCGTCGCGTTCTCCGGTCAGCTTCGCCTGGCTCTTGCCCATGGAAAAGAGCCCCTTCTGGCCTCCCTGCAAAAGGCGAAAGATGAAAATCCACAGACCAATGATGAGGAACAGCGGCAGCCAGGTCACCAGGTGGGTGAACCACGGGATGGACTTCGGGCGGGCGGTGATCGTAACGTTACGCCGCACCAGTTCATCGATCAGTTCCGTGTCTTCAAAGGGAATCTCGACCTTGAATCTTGTCTCCAGGGATTCCCGGCCTCCGACGGTTGGCTTACTGATCCCGTTTCTGAAATCGCCGACAATGGTCTTTTCCAGAATCGTCACGCTTTGAACGTTTCCATTGGCCAGGTGGTCCCTGAAAACGGAGTAGCCGATTTCCATTTCATCGGAACGATTCCGGCTGAAAAACTGCACCAGCACCACCGACAACAAGGCCAGTAGCACCCACATCACCATGGTCCGGGTCCGCCGGGGTGTGTGCTGCCGGTTCTCGCGGCCCTGGCGGGGCTTGGCCGGCCTTTGGCCTTTTGTTCCGTTTTTGCCCGGGCGTTTTCCGTCATATCATCGTTTCCGGTGCACGCGGCCGGTCTGGTACCGGGTCCAGCCAAGAAATAAGCGTGAGGATATGCAAGTCCGTCCTGCGCTCACATGCCCCCACGCTCAAGCATCCTGTTCATCGACCACGGCGACGTAAGGCAGGTCGCGATACCGTTCGCCCCAGTCGAGGCCATACCCTACGACGAAATCGCCCGGTATGTCGAATCCCTTGTAATCGATCGTTGCGGGCGCCTGGTACGCCCCCGGTTTGACCAGCAGGGCGCATACCTTCAAGGACAGCGGTTCCTGCTTTGTCAACGCTTCCGTAAGATAGCCCAGCGTCAGCCCCGTGTCAACGATGTCCTCGACGATCACAGCGTGGCGGCCGCGGACGTTTACATCGAAGAGATCGGCCCGAACGACCCCTGACGAAGTCTGCCCCTTGCCATAGGTCGAGGTGCGAATGAAGTCGATGGTGTGAGGCACCGTGATTTCTCTCATCAGGTCGGCCATGAAAACCACGCACCCCTTGAGACATCCGATGAGCAGCGGGTTTTTCTCCTTGTAGTCCGTGGACAGCCGCACCGCCAGGTGCCGCACCTTCTCCGCGATCTGTTCTTCTGTGAGGAGGATCTTCATTAATTCATCCCATGAAGAGCGGGTTGGACGACTTCACCCCGGATCGGACGACATCAGTCCGGATCGGAGGACTTCAGTTCGGCGACCATCACACGCCGGGTCTTTCCGGTGACCAGGCCCACGGTGCTTTGCCGGTAACCGGCCACCCAAAGCACGCGGTTCCCGTCGGTCACGACCGGTACGCGGTTGCGCAACAACCGGGGCACGTCCCATTCGTTGAACAGCTTCTTCAGCGACTTGTGTCCTTCCAGGCCGTAGGGCGACATGCGGTCACCCGGTTCGCGGGACCGCACGGTCCACCTTCGCGGTACAACCTCCGCGTCGAATACGGCCCGGTGCGGGGTCGCGTCCGGTGCATCGTTCATGGAGGATTCTTCGACGTTAATCGAAAGATCCGTTCCGGGTACATCCACACGGCCGGGGGTCTGAAGTTCCAGCAAATAGGATACGATGGAACCGCGACATACCACCAGTCCGTCTTTACGTTTTTCCACGCGAATCTCACCGGGCAGCTCATGGATCTGGCCGGTACCGCCCGTTGAGATCCACGCACGCGTAACTTCCACCTGGTCGTAATTCAGGCGCTCCTCGTTGCCTCCCGCCGCGCGCACGAGATGGCGGACAAGGACGCGCTGAACCGCGGTCGCCGTGTCCGGCCAGGCATCAATGCCCAGGTGGAGTACCCGGCCATCCTTGCCGCGCATGTGACGATCGAGGAAAGTCCGCGCCTGTTCGTCGAGGTACTCCGCCTCTTCCCGGATCACGTCGGCGAGCCGTCCAAGGCCTTCAACGATGAGAGGATTGTATTCTCTCTGCAACAAGGGCACCAGGTGGTGCCGGATCCTGTTACGTATAATGTCCTGATTCGCGTTGGTCCGGTCGAATCGGAAGGACAGCCCATGCGTTCGAGCATACTCGGCGATCTCGCCAGCAGTGACGTCCAGCATCGGCCGGATGATCCATCCGTCCCTGACAGGCCGGATAGCGGACAACCCGGAACTGCCGCTGCCCCGCAACAGGCGCATCAGCACCGTCTCGGCCTGGTCGTCCGCCGTATGACCCGTTGCTACGGAATCCGCGTGATGTTCCAGGAGCACGCGCCGCAGGAAGCCGTACCTCACCTCGCGGGCCCCTTGCTCGGTTGAACAGCCTTTTTGTCGGCAATAGGCGGCGACGTCCGCCCGTTCCACGACGCAGGGAAGACCCAGGGACGCCGCGTAGTCCGCGACGAAGACGGCGTCTTCCTCCCCTTCATGACCGCGAAGACCATGGTCGAGATGGGCCGCTGTCAATGTCAGGTTCCACCTGTCGCACAGGCCGTGAATGACGTGGAGAAGGACCACCGAGTCCACACCGCCCGAAACCGCAGCGACCACCCGGTCACCCGGCTTCATCATTCCGCGGCGAAGGACCGCCTCCTCGACTTTGTGTTCAACGGATTCCGGCATGGGAAGTAAGCAACGGGGTGAATAACAAAAATGGCCTTCCGAATGCAGAAAGGCCATGGAACATAGCGGCGCAGGGATTCGAACCCCGGACACTCGGATTATGATTCCGATGCTCTGACCAACTGAGCTACGCCGCCTCGAATCGAACTCCACAATATAGAGCCGGGCGGGTATCCTGTCAAGGCCATAACGTGGTTCAAATGTGATTGTTATTGACCTGCAGGTACGGTTATATTAAACATGTTTGTGCTTGAATTCACAGGCATTTCCGCCGAGGTGTGGCTTGGCTGAACAAGAAGTAAATCCCGCCGTGGCATCGAACGCCGAAAACGAAGACGAAGGACTGGTTCGGGGGCTGGGTCCGCTCGAAGCCACGACCATCATCGTGGGCGGGGTAATCGGATCCGGCATCTTCCAGGCGCCGAGCGCCATCGCCTCCAACGTGGGCTCTCCGGGCATGAGCCTCCTCGTCTGGCTCGTGTGCGGTCTGCTCGCGCTGTGCGGCGGACTCTGCATCGCCGAACTGGGCGCCATGCTGCCCCGGACCGGGGGCCAGTACGTATACATCCGCGAAGCATACCACCGGCGATGGATCACTTTCTTCTACGGCTGGTCCGCGTTCTGGATCGTGTGGCCGGTTTCCATCGCCGCCGTCGCCAGCGTTTTCGCCAGCTACCTGGCCAGTGTGGTGAACGTCATAACCGCGGACGCGGGCGGGACGGGGATCGTCCTGAGCCCCGGCGCCCGGGCGCTGATCGCCTCGGCCTGCGTCCTGGTGCTGATGACGATCAACGTGGTCGGCGTCCGGTGGAGCGGCAGGGTCACCAACCTGTTCACCTTCATCAAGATCGCCGCACTGGGCGGCTTGATCCTCTTGGGACTGGTCATGGCCGAAAAGGGGTCGATGGCTAACTTCTCCCCGCTCTGGGGTGGTGGAGGCGCGGCCGTGGGTGGTTTCGCCCTGGGCGCTTTCGGCGCGGCCATGGTCACAGGTCTGTTCTCCTACGAAGGATGGACATTTTCCAGCTATGTAGCAGGTGAAATGCGCAACCCGCGGCGCAATCTCCCGCTGTCGATCATCGCTGGCATCCTGTTCGTAATCCTGATCTACATGGCGGCGAACTTCGTGTACATACTCGTCCTGCCTTTCGAGCAGGTGCAGACCTCGCCGTGGATCGCGGCCGACGTGATGAGGGTGCTGCTGGGCGACTGGGGCGCTCTCTTCATCTCGGTGGGCGTGATGTGTTCCACCTTCGGAGGGGTTAATGTGCATATGCTTGTAGCTCCCCGCCTCTTCTTCGCCATGAGCAGGGACGGCCTGTTCTTCGAGGGGCTGAGCCGGGTGCACCCGAAATTCCGAACTCCCGCCGTCTCCATTCTCGTCCAGGGCATTCTGGCCGCCCTGATTGCCCTGACGCCCAGTTACGAAGAAATCATCTCGTACGGATCATTCACTTCGTATGCCTTTTCAATTCTCGCGATCGCTTCGGTCATCGTACTTCGCTATACCCGTCCCGACGCGAAGAGACCCTACAGGGCCTGGGGCTATCCCGTGACGCCCCTGCTTTTTCTAGCCGTGATCACCGTTTACCTGGTGTCGCTGTTGACCAACGTGGAGTTCATATACAATACACTCATCGGCCTGGCCATCGTTGCCGCCGGCATTCCCTTCTATTTCTACTGGGAAAAGAAAAACAAAGGACATTGAGGTTATCCATGCGGGACTTGTTTATCGTTGAACAGCACAACGTCATCCGGTATGACGACGTTTCCCTTTCCCAACTCCAGGAAACCCTTGAAGCATCTAAGGGCCTGTTCTGGCTGGACCTGGAGCAGATCACGGACGAAGACGCGGCGTTCCTGAGCGATTTCAAGGAGTTCGGCGCCCATCCCCTGTCGGTGAAGGCCTGCCGGGAAGTTTCGACCCGGCCCTACTCCGCGGTGTTTCCGAGGCACATGTTCATGGTTGTTCACGTCCAGGAAAGCCTGGGCGCACCGCCGGTCAAATTGGGATTGTTCCTGGCGCCCGATTACCTGGTTACCATTCATTCAACCCCGCTTGCCCTGTTGCAGGACGTCAAGGACCGGATCCAGCAGGATGCCCTGTTGATGCGATCCACAGACCTGGCCGTCGCCCTGATCATGCAGACCATCGCCGATCACCAGGATCCGTTGGTGTCCGAACTCACCGCGGAAACGGTCGCGCCTGACCAGGACGTGGAAGCCCGGTGGATATACGACACGCAGCGGCGGCTCATCGACATGATCCACTTCGTAAAACCTCAGTGCGAGATTGTTCATTCGCTTTACAACGGCGAGAAACTCTCCCTGCAGACGGATACGGTGATCCTGCTGCAGGACGTGTACTATCGATTCAGGAACATGGTCGAAGTGCTTACGAGGCATTGGGAAATGCTGAACGACGCGAGCACGGCCGTACGGACGAAAGCCCTTAAAAGACTCGACGCTTCCACGCGGCGGTTGACTTTCCTGGTCGCCTTTTTGTTCCCCGTACTCGTACTTTCGACCTTGCTCGGTCTCGAAGACCCCCTTCTGGAAAACCTGATCAAACCGGCCACTGTGGGTATCGGCCTGGGGGTTTCGTTGCTTGTGGCCATCATATTGATCCTGACGGCAAGAAAACGATGAAGGATATCAACTTCCCCGAGGTGTCGTTGGATTTTCTGCTAGTCATCGGTTCCGTCATACGGTTCTTCCTCTTCACTATCGTCTTCTTCCATGCCTGCGTTCCAGCCGCCGTTTCAGCGCAGGACCGGCTGGTCATCGTTTCCCCCCACTGGGAAGGCATAAGATACGAATTCACCAGGGGATTCGACGCTTTCTACAAGGCGGAGACAGGCCGTACGGCCGAGATAGAGTGGATGGACGTGGGCGGTACTTCCGAGATCATTCGTTTCATCAAGTCCGAATATACGGGTAAACCCGGGGGCATCGGCATCGACATGATGTTCGGCGGGGGCAGCGACCCGTTTATGGAACTTGCCCGCCTGGACTTGCTGGTGCCGTACAGACTTCCCGACGGCCTGCTTTCCAAACTGCCCGCCGAGGCGGGCGGTTACCCCATTTACGACGCCGGATACCGGTGGTACGGCGCAACGATGGCGGGTTTCGGCATCGTGTACAACAAGCGGGTGGCGCAGCTCGTTGAACTGCCCGTGCCGGAGACCTGGGAAGACTTGGCCGATCCGAAGGTGTTCTCGTGGGTCGGCGCGGCCGACCCCAGGAAGAGCGGCAGCGCGCACGTGCCCTTCGAGATCATCCTGCAGGTCTATGGCTGGGAAAGGGGATGGCAGATCATAACCGCCCTGGGCGCCAACGCCCGGGGGTTCGCCAACACGGGCAGCCAAGTGCCCAAGGACGTGACTTCGGGGGAAGTGGCCTACGGGATGGCCATCGATTTCTACGCCTGGGCCCAGATCAATGCCGTGGGCGCCGACATGATCGGCTACACCATGCCGGACAATCTCACGATCTTGAATCCCGACGGCATAGCCATACTGGAGGGCGCGCCCAACTTGGCCGTGGCGCAGTCATTCCTGCGCTACATCATGTCCGAGGCCGGACAGCGGCTTTGGATGCAGAAACCAGGTTCGCCGGGTGGACCGGAGAAGTTCCAGCTGAACAGGTTCACGGTCCTGCCTCACCTGTACCAGCGCATCGATCCGGCCCATACCTCGGTCACTTTCAATCCCTTTACCTGGACGTCGTCCTTCGTGTATGATGCCGAGAAAGGCGCGGCGAGGCGCCATATCGTCGATGACATGATCGGCGTCTTCGTCATCGACGCGCACGCGTCCCTACAGCGAAGGTGGCGACGCGCCATGGAAGACGGAGACGTCGAGCGCATCCTCCCCGCCCTGGCGTCCATGCCCATCAAGGAGGAGGAATCTCTGGCTCTGGGTGACCGTTGGCGGGACCAGGTTTTCAGAAACCGGACCCTGCTCTCGTGGAGCAGGATGGCGACGGAGAAGTACGGCTCGGGCGCGTCGGAATGGGCTGGCGCAAGGTTCATGCTCTTCTCCGGCAGCGGCGTGGTTTTGGCGGGAATGGTGCTTTACCTCTGGAGGTTGAAGAAGAGAAGCGGATAGGGAACGAAGGGGATTCCGGCGCTTTCCTGCGACCTATCGTTTGAGTCATGTCCGAAAAGGGTCTTATACAGCGTCATGAGGATGCAGCGGCTCCCGGATACGGCCTCACCCGTCGGCTCGGATCGCATTCGGCGGGGTTCGCCACATGGCGATTTCGGGTGGAAGGTGATGCGTCGGACACGCCTCAAAGGCCTCTGGCGCCCGCCAGGAGAAAATCGGGGGGATTAACGCCCCCTTACGCGGGGACCAGTTCGGATTGGACGAGGTGATTCCTGATTCGCACCAGGTTGATCCACAGTCCCCGACACCACGCCCATCGTTGGTGGGCAACCTGTCCCCGATAGCGCGTCTTGCCGTTCCTGGTGTAACAGCTCAACTGGAAGATGCTGGCCTCCACGTTGTTGCGGCGCCGCCTTATGGCTTCGGGCAGGGCCTCGATACGCCTGCGCCTTTCGAAGGCTTCGATGGCCTGGTCCGTGAAGTACCGGGGCTTGCCGTCGACGAAGACCTTGTATCGCCCCGGCTTGTACTCTTCGGCCCGTTGCGTCTGACCGGTACGGGTGTCGGTCACCATTACGCCCTCGCCAGTCTGTTCGTAGGCCAGTCGCCCCTTGCTGCCCTGTATGCCGCTGTAATGGAAGGTCTTGCCCGTTGCCTGCGCGTAGTCGGCGTTGTCCCCATCCTGGTACGCTCCGTCCATGGATACTTCCTCTACCGGGCCGACCACCTCCTGCGTACGTTCTACGGCCGGCTGAACGAAGGTGTTGTCCGGCGTCGTGGCCGCCTCAACGTCAAGGTCGGTAATCAGGTGCGGACCCTGATCATTGCAGGTCTCGGTCAGGTTGACGCTGTAGCCCTTGACCTTCTGCGCGCCCTTCTTACGATAGGAAGCGTCAAAGTCGGCTGCCGACTGCAACGAGGTTGCCGACACGTCTCTGGCAGGCTTCGGCGTCAGGTCGTCACCGGACGAGTCCGACGCGTATTGATCCGACAGCGCCCGTTCGATCAGGCCGTGCCGGTCGCTGTCCTGCCCGCTGTACGTCCGCACAAGCCGCCGCAGCAGACGACCCGCGTCGCAGAGCATGGTCTCCTTCTCCTTGCGCGACAGACGGTACACGGTCTGATGAGGCTTCTTCTTCAGCAGGCCGTCCAGCACCTCCCGGTCGGCTGTCGACATCCGGGAACGATCCGCCTCGTCCAGGGACGCCCAGAACGATTGCAGACAGCCCAACACCAACTGCAAGCGGCAACACGTCGCGATATTGGAACCGATCAGCTTGCTGTCCATGCGTATCTGCTGGCCCAGCACGCCGAAGGCCTTGGCCTGGGTCCTGGTCAACTGCGCGAAGGTCTCGCCGATCAGGTCCTGCCCCGTCTCCTTTTCATGGGCGTACAACGACTGCTTGAACAGGTAATACGTGGATAGAGCCGGTACTTCGTCCGACAGGCTCGTCATGCCCAAAGCGCGCATCACCAAAAGGTTGAAACGACCGTGCTCGAAGAGACCGGCGTCGCTCCAGCCGTGGCCCTCCTTGAGAATCATCATCGCCACCAACTGCCGCACCGGCGCGTTCGGACGACCGGTGTGCTCGTCGAAGAGCACGCCGTAGGGCGTCTCGTCTATCTGAGCGGTGATATGGCCAAAGAACAGGTTGTGCCAGGCCTTAGGGTCGTTCAACTGCTTCTGCCTGGAGACCTTCAGGTGCGCCTCGAAACCGCTGAACATATCCGTCTGACGAGACGACTCGCTCTTTACGAACATCCTGCGCCCCTTTCCGTGCCTGGTGCCGATCCCTTGCAGCATACCCTTGACACCGGAAATCTATACCCCCTTCTTCCCCATGTAAACACCAGACTTTTCGGAGTGGACTCATCGTTTGAGTTGTGAAAAGGCAGCCCGGGCGGCGAAATGGTAGCAAACGAGTTCCAGTGTTCGGACCGGCTTTGAAGCAGCACGGTTCGGTGCGAGTTTTTTCATACCCTGAACATATTTTCATATCTTGGGATACCGATCATGGTCAGTCTGACGCTGCAAGGGATCACCCGTAAATTCGGTGAAGTGACGGCGGTTGACGACGTCTCGCTCGAGATCGGAAGGGGTGAACTGTTCTTTCTCCTGGGGCCTTCAGGTTGCGGCAAGACCACCCTTCTGCGAATGATCGCCGGGTTCTACGCGCCTACCCTGGGTCGTATCCTTTTCGACGATCAGGATATGACCCGCATACCCCCCCACCGGCGGAACACGGGGATGGTTTTCCAGAACTACGCGCTCTGGCCGCACATGACCGTTTGGGAGAACGTAGCCTACGGATTGATCCTGCGAAAAGTTTCGTCGTCCGAACAGAATGACCGCGTGTCGGAGGCGCTCAGGATGGTACGGATGGACGCCTACGGACAACGCTCGCCGAACCAGTTGTCCGGGGGACAGCAGCAACGCGTGGCGCTTGCCCGGGCCCTGGTGATCCATCCCGACGTGGTGCTTCTCGACGAACCCCTTTCCAACCTGGACGCCCGGCTCCGCCTCGAAATGCGTGATGAGATCCGTCGCATTCACGACGAGATCGGTACGACGATGATCTACGTGACCCATGATCAGAAGGAAGCCCTTTCCATGGCGGACCGCGTGGCGGTCATGGACATGGGCGCCGTTGCCCAGATCGGGGATCCGCGTTCGATATACGACCGGCCCGTGAGTGCTTTCGTAGCCGACTTTATCGGAGAGACGAATTTCGTGGGCGGCAGGTTGACCCGCGCGGAAATGCCGCTCGCAGTGGACACGGCCGTGGGTGAGCTTCGATCGAAGGTCGAACCCGACGAAGTCCTGGCGCCGGGCGACGAAGTGGTGTGCTCCATCAGGCCCGAGGCCATCCGGATTACGGATCCGGACGACACCGGCGGAGAGGACGAAAACGTGATGGACGGGGTAGTCCAGCAGACCGTGTATCTCGGCGACCACGAGCAATATTCGGTCCGGCTGAATGACGGCATCCAGATCAAGCTGGTTGACCATCAGCCCGGCCAACGCCGCGCCTGCCCTGGAGATCCCATTCACCTGAAATGCGACGCGTCGCAGGTCGTCGTGCTCGGGAAACAGGGATAGCAACACCAGGAGCCTGCTTCATGCCCAGTACCCGATTCGACCTATCGGACCTGACCCCCGGAGTTCTCGCGATCCTGGGCTTCCTCGTCCTGTTCTTCGGGATCTTCCTGTTCTATCCCCTTCTGCACGTCCTGTTGAACGCCTTCTACACGAACGAACAGTTCTCCATGGAGTTCTTCGGGCTGATGCTGCAGAGCCCGGTTCAGCAGCGCGCCCTGTTGAACAGTTTCGAACTGGGCATCGTCACCACCGCGTTGACGACCATCATCAGCCTGCCCATGGCCGTCGCCCTCGTCCGGTACGATTTCATCGGAAAGGGCTTGCTGGGCGGACTCGCGCTGGTACCCATGATCATGCCCCCTTTCGTGGGCGCCATCGGGATGAAGCAGATGTTCGCCCGGTTCGGTTCGATCAACCTGTTCCTGCTCGAGACAGGAATCATCGACGCGCCCATCGACTGGTTCGGAGGAGGCGGATTCTGGGGGGTCGTGATCCTCGAGGCGCTCCATCTGTATCCCATCATGTATTTGAACATCGCCGCCGGGCTGGCCAACGTGGATCCAAGCCTGGAGGAGTCGGCCCGCAACGTGGGCGCGAGCGGCTTCCGCCTGTTTCGTACGATCACGTTTCCACTTATGCTGCCCGGGTACTTCGCAGGCGCGATCATCGTGTTCATCTGGGCGTTTACGGACCTGGGCACGCCCCTGATCTTCGAGTTTCGCGAGGTCGTTGCGGTCCAGATTTTCAACATGTCCACCGATGTCCACGCGAATCCCCTGGGATACGCGCTGGTTGTCTTCGTGGTCCTGGTCACCCTGGCGCTGTTCTACCTGGCCAAGAAGTTTTTTGGCGGCCGTCACTACGAGATGGTTGCCCAGGGCCACGTGATGTCCGCCTCGCGGCGCGCGACGACCTCCGAGACCGTGCTGATCTGGGGCATGCTTCTGTCCATCACCGGCATCGCGCTGATCCCCCACCTCAGCGTGGTCCTCACCTCCATCACCGAGCGCTGGTTCATGACCGTGCTGCCCTCC
The DNA here is from genome assembly GCA_965225915.1 of bacterium. Taxonomy (GTDB): domain Bacteria; phylum JAAXHH01; class JAAXHH01; order JAAXHH01; family JAAXHH01; genus JAAXHH01. Next base: position 1,196,461 of record OZ245326.1, on the reverse strand, counting down.
GACTATACGGTGGCCTATTATGGCCAGATCTTCGATCATGACCTGACCCTGCTCTCCATCAGGAACAGCCTGTGGTTGAGCGTGATGAGCACAGCGATCGATATCGTCCTGGGGGTCGCCATTGCCTACCTGCTGACCAGGCGGCGCTTTCCGTTCAGGGACGTCCTGGACGCCGTGGCCATGCTTCCCCTGGCGTTGCCGGGCCTGGTACTCGCCTTCGGTTACATCTCCGGGTTTTCGGGTACCGTGCTGGACGTCCGCGTTTCTCCGGTGCCCCTTCTGATCATCGCCTACGCCGTGCGCCGCTTGCCATACATGGTAAGGGCGGCCTACGCCGGTTTCCAGCAGATGAGCGTCACCCTGGAAGAGGCCTCCATGAATATGGGCGCCGGTCCCCTCCGGACGCTCTGGAAGATCACCATGCCGCTCGTGATCGCCAACGTGGCCGCAGGCGCCATACTTTGCTTCTCCTTCGCCATGCTGGAGGTGAGCGACAGCCTGATCCTGGCCATCAAGGAGCAGTACTATCCCATTACCAAGGCCATATACAGCCTCATGGGTCGTATCACCGACGGACCCTACATGGCAAGTGCCATGGGCATGCTGGGCATGATCCTGTTGGCATGCAGTTTGCTATTTACAGGTAAAGTACTCGGCAAGAGAATGGGTCAACTTTTCAAGGTGTAGAACCAACGAAACGGAAAATGCGTCCAATCAGATAGAGCCGGTTTCGCAGGTCTAACCTATTCGAGTGGCAGCGTGTCGCATGTCCACCTTCAATCTGGATTCCAACCCTAAGCGTAAATCCCCGATTACCCGTATCCGTCAGAACGTGAAGCGTACAATGGTGTCGGGCCTGATTGCGCTGGTACCGCTCACGGCCACGGTCGCCGTGCTGAGCTGGCTTCTGACGTGGCTCGACTCCTTTGCCGCGCCGGTCATTCGCGGACTGCTGGGCCTTGACACCCGCATACCCGGACTCGGGATCCTGCTCATGCTGGTCGTGATCTACCTAGCCGGGTTCGTGGCGTCCAACGTGTTGGGCAGGCGGGTCATTTCCTGGTTCGAGGACCAGATGATGCGGCTGCCCGTCGCGCGCAGGGTTTACCACACGATCAAGCAGCTGCTGGGCACCTTCACCATGGAGGGGGAGACCCAGGTCTGGAAGACTGTCCTGGTAGAGTATCCGCGCCGCGACGCCTGGATGGTCGCCTTCATCGCCGGAGAGATCCCGACTGAGGACAGCCACGAAGAACTGGTCAGCGTTTTCGTGCCCAATACCCCCAATCCCGCGGCGGGACGCGTGGTGATCGTGCCGCGGCGGGACGTGATACCCGTGGATCTGCCCGTCGAGGAAGCCCTCGAGTTCGTCGTTTCCGGCGGTACTTCCTTCAGCAACTTGCGGACCCTGCCTTCTCTGCGGACCGGTGAACAGGGAGCACCCGTATCCCGGAGTGACCATCCGGTGTAATAGCGGCCAGGTTCGAGTATCGAAGTTATTGGCAGAAGTCCTGTGTTTTCTTATCTTATAAGTGAATGTACGCCGTCAACATATGTATGACATAACCTCCGCCCTGGGGACCATCTTCAATGTTTGATGTGATCAATCTGGTCAACCTGATCAACCTGCTTGATATCCTGATCATAGCGGCTTTGATCTACAGCCTCTACATGTGGTTGAAGGGAACCCGGGCGTACCACATCCTGATCGGTCTGGGCGGCCTGGGCATCCTGTACAGCATCGCGAGTTGGAGCGGACTGCTCCTGACCAGCCAGATCCTGCAATACCTCCTCGGTGTTATCCTCCTGTTGATCATCGTGGTATTCCAACCGGAAATCCGGCAACTGCTGGAAAGGGTAAGCCCCCTGGTCATATTCCGGATGAAAGGCAACCCCATATCCCGGCGCATTCTGAAGGAGGTCACCGAGGCCTGTTTCGAGATGTCGGAAAAGCGCATCGGAGGTCTGCTGGTCTTTCCCAGAGTGACCGGAATCACCGGGTCCGTTCAACATGGTGTCAAACTCGACAGTCTCGCGAGCCAGGAACTGATCGTCAGTATCTTTCACCCATCTTCGCCGATACACGACGGAGCGATTATCGTGGAGAAGGACCGCGTGGTCGAAGCCGCCACGCATCTGCCACTGTCGAGCCGGAAGCATCTGCCGCCCCGGTACGGCACGCGGCACCGGGCGGCGCTGGGCGTATCGGAACTCGGCGATACAATCTGTGTCGTGGTGTCCGAGGAGAGCGGCGAGGTGTCCATAGCGTCCAACGGAGATATCACGGCCATGGTCGACCGGGAGAAACTATGGCAGTCGCTCGAGAAATCGTTGCTTCCGATTGAGATTCCCCGAAGCAGGTTGTCGCTCCGGGAAGCAATGGGCAAGATTGCTTCTCTCTGGCCGAAATACCGGTTCACCTGGAGAAACCTGACCCCTAAACTGGCGTCCATCGGCGTGTCCTGCCTGCTCTGGTATATGCTGATCGGACAGCAACGCTCCGAAATAGCTATAACCGCTACGCTGGAATTCCAGAACATCCCGACCAACATCGAGCTGATCAGTAATTCGACCAGCGAGGTGAACGTCAGGGTACGGGGCACCCAGGGCAGTATTTCAAAACTGACAACGGACCAGGTACGCGTGATGGTAGACCTGGACGATATAGAACCGGGGACCCATACCATGCCACTCACAGAGGCGAACGTGGAATTGCCTTTTGGCGTCGAAGCCACTTCGATTGATCCGAGGAGCCTGACCATAAAGTCTGATCGAATCGTGAACAGGCGGATCATGATCGATTACGAGCTGACGGGAAAACTGCCGGAAGGCCTGGAAATCGCGCGTGTTATCGTGGAACCGCCCTCGGTACCGATTACAGGTCGGGAAATGGAACTGGACCAGATCCAGCAGGTGGTGACATCGCCTTCGATCGACCTCGCTCAGCTTACCGACAGCCAGATCTTCGACTGCCGTCTTAAAATCCTTCCGCAGAACCTTTCTTATTTCTCATTCAGTATCGAGGATCGTGAGGTCAGGGTCCATATCGATCTGCAACCTGTCGGTGAAGGTCAGTCGGCTTCGGGAGAAGCCGGCGGCCTGTCGAAGGTGTTATCTTCCCTCCAGTCCAGTCTGGATAACCGGCTGAAAACACCTTGACTTAGAGATAGATCCCGCCCTATTTTCACAACCTATGAACATCACTACGTCAATCTGGTCAAGGGCGGCATGGGCGGCTTGCGCCCTGCTGCTTTCGACCGTTACAGTATCCGCAGACACGGGACCGGCCGATGGACTTTCGCCGGAGGACGTACCGGACAGGCCTGCGATCCCTGTTGTGGACGGAGATTCCCCCGCGCCGGTTTCCGGGGAAGCTGCTTCTGACAGGGTTGACGCGTCACCTTCCAGGTCTATCTGGAACAGCGAGGGAATTCGTGTACGGGCCCGGGCAGCGCTTGTGCTCGATATGCAGAAAGGCGAAGTGATCTATCAGAAGAATGCCACGTCTCCATTCCCGGTCGCGAGCATCACGAAACTGATGACGGCGGTGACCTACATGGGGGTGAATCCGGACCTGGAAAAGCGCGTAAGCATCACGCGGAAGGACCTCTACAGGGCGAACTGGACTAAATTCAGATACAGGGAACGGGTCTCGGTCAAGGATCTGCTCTATGCCACCCTGGTCGCTTCGGACAACGCCGCGGCGCGCGCCCTGGCCCGATCGACGGGTCTCACGATGGAAGAATTCGCAGACCGCATGAATGAAACGGCGGCTTCACTCGGACTGGCAAACTCGCGTTTCACCGAACCCACCGGACTGGATGCGGGCAACATTTCCACGGCAGTGGACTGCGTAGCCCTTCTGTGGACCGCGCTCCAGGACGAATTGCTGTCGGAAATCCTGTCGGTAAAGGAGTACAAGTTCGGAACGAACCGGCGCGAGCATACCATCAGGACCACAAACCGGCTGGTGCGCGATACGGTTTCCGAAAGCCAGTGGGAGTGCGTCGGCAGCAAGACCGGCTACATCCGAAGGGCCGGGTACTGTCTCGTCCTGCGGGCGCTCGGCAGCTCCGGCGACGACATATACGCCGTCATACTCGGCGGTCCGACCAGCAGAACCCGGTTCACGGATATGCGTCGATTGCTGGACTGGAGCGTGAGGAACCCGAAGCGGAACATCGGGGTCGACGGATAACGCAGGTTACAACGTCAACGAACAAGGCGCGTCCAGCGGGACGCATCTTCAACAGCAGGCAAGGAGAAAGTATGCTGGCGACAATTGGTTTCAGCGTGATCGGAACGGTTATACTGGGTCTTGTCGCGATCGGCCTGGTCTACCTCATGGCCATCGCCGGTGGAGGTCAGCGCGTACGCACCACCGGACGCCGCTCAACCGGCAGAACGCGACCTGCCGCGGCCGGCGGTCGCAGATGATTCGGAGCTTCCCGTAATGACCTCGTTTCGCCGGTGCATGGCCGTCCTCGCACTCCTCGTTCTTACCTCCGGGTGGACGCCCCTCGACGGACTAGCCGTTGACAGAGAAAACGGCAGGTTGACCCTGGCCCGGTTGAAGTACGATGGTGGAGGAGACTGGTACAACGACCCCGAGGCGATTCCCAATCTCGCCCGGGAACTGCAGTTGCGCGCGGGCATTGAGACGAACATAGATCAGCAAGTCGTTACCCTCACCGATGACCTGTTGTTTTCTTCGCCCGTCCTCTTCATGACCGGCCACGGCGAGGTGAAGTGGACCGAATCGGAAATCCGGAATCTGCGAACGTACCTGGCGCACGGCGGTTTTCTCTATGCCGACGACGACTACGGCATGGACAAGGCCTTTCGCAGGGAAATGAAACGGGTCTTCCCGGACAAGGAATTCGTCGAACTGCCGTTCACCCACCCGATCTACCACATCATCTACGATTTTCCGGGTGGTCCGCCCAAACATCACGAGCACGATGGCAATCCGTCCCAGGGTTTCGGACTTTTCCACGACGGGCGCCTGGTCGTGTATTATACCTACGAAAGCAATGTCAGCGACGGCTGGGCCGACGAAAAGACCCACAACGATCCGCCGGCGAAACGCGAGACCGCTTTTAGAATGGGCATCAACATCATCGCCTACGCCCTCTATCGTTGACGAGGGAAAACTGGGCGGTATACTGAAACCTGGAAGGCGCACCGAACGTCTAAGCCTGTAGAAGACCGGTCGATCAGCGAACAACAGCCCGAAGATTCACGCAGGAACCAGGGTAAAGGAGTATCACCATGAACCTCTGGCAAAAGGTAAAGACGGAATTGGACGGTCCATTCGATGCCGTGCGCAAAAGTCTGTCCGGCGCGCTGGACATAGCGGAAGATCTCACGCGAAAAGGGCGGATCAAGCTGGAGATCCAGTCTGCCCGGAGCGATATACGCAGCCAGTTAACCGAACTGGGCGGCCGCGTGCACCAGTTGGTGGTCGAGGACAGTATCACCGATGTGTCGGGAGATACGGAGGTGAATGGTATTCTGGACCGCATCAAGGAGTTGCAAGGGAAGATAGAAGACCGGGAAGAAGAACTGCGTAGAGAGGATGCGGAACGCACGGAGAAGAAGGCCTCCTGACACGGATTCACCCGCAAGTGGATTTACATGGATTCCCATAGCCCCGGCATGTTGCAGATACATGTCGGGGTTTTTCATTGGTGACGGTTCGCGCGAATGGTTCGAATGGCCACCTGGTTACCTTCAGGTCCACATACGGCCGATCCCTTCAGTCATCACGTTTCCCTTGATTTAATCCAACACTCCCGTACAATTCCAGAGCATCCGGCAGACCACCGAAATCACGCGAACGCCCTGGAACACCATCCTGGCCCATGCTTCGTTACCTGCTCGCCTCCCAGCAAACGGGACTGATCCTCGTCATTCTGCTGCTCGGCGTGGTGCTCTCCGTTTTCGCGGGGTATCACGTGGATCGCACGTCGGGCGAAATCGTCAACAACTTTCTGAATTCCCGTACCCTGATGCAGACGGCCACCGACGCCAGTTTCTTCGTGATCATGGCGGTTGGGACGACGATGGTGATCATATCCGGCGGGATCGATCTCTCGGTCGGTTCGATTTACGCCCTGTCCGGTGTTATGACCGCCATGGTGTTGCGGTCAACGTCGCTGGAAAGTCCCGTCGCGGTTATTGCCCTCGCGGTGCTGATGTGCGTGAGTCTCGGTGTGCTGTGCGGGTTGCTGAACGGCGTCATGGTGGTCGGACTCCGCGTGCATCCCTTTATCGTCACACTGGGTACGATGTGGGTTTTCCGCGGCATCGCCTTCGTGTCGAGCGAGGCGGAAAGTATACTCGTGCCGCAGTCCCTGACCGACGCGATCAAGCTGTCGTTCGGTTCCGACGCCCTCTATCCCATGCCCATGATCATAATGTTCCTCATCACGGCTGTCGGCGCCGTTTACCTGTCCCGGACGGTCATGGGGCGTCATATATTCGCCGTGGGCGGGAACGTGGAGGCCGGCCGTTACGCCGGTCTGCGGATCGACCGGATACTGGTCGGTGTATACGTGATTTCAGGTCTTACCGCGGGCATCGCCGCACTGGTGGGCAGCAGCTATTACGGTTCAGCCTCCTGCGCCGACGCCACGGGATACGAACTTTACGTCATCGCATCCGCGGTCGTCGGGGGCGCGAGTCTTCGGGGTGGCCGGGGAAGTGCGGTCAACGCCATGCTGGGCGCCATGCTGATCGTGCTGATCCGCCAGTCCATACGGACATTGCACCTGGACCAGAACTACGAATGGGTCGTGATTGGATGCGCGATCATCGTCGCGGTTGTCCTCGACCAGGCGAACCGTCGTCTCACGGCGCGCAGACTGGCGGGGACGAGTTAGCCCCAGGACGAGTTAGCCCTGTTCAGAAAGGAGTGAGATCGATGATGCACTTCATGAGGCGTCTGCAGACGCTGCTCTTGTTGACCATGGGTTGTTTCGTCCTCGGAACGGGTTGCGGTGGGACCGCGCCTCCCGACGACAACAGGCTCGTGATCTCCATGATCGCCAAAAGTACGACCAATCCCGTGTTTCTTTCCTCCCGTACCGGCGCGGAGGCCGCGGCCCGCGCGCTATCGGAAGAGCACGGTATCGACATCGTGATCGACTGGCGCACGCCGCCGACGGAGGACGGCCAGGTCCAGGCGCAACGAATCGCGCAGGCCGTGAACGAGGGGGCCGACGTGGTCCTGATCTCCTGTTCAGACGCCGCCAAAGTCACGGGCGCCATCAATGACGCGGTGGACCGGGGCGTGCCGGTCATGACCTTCGACAGCGATGCCCCCGATTCCCGGCGTTTCGCCTTTTTCGGCGTAGACGACATCAAGACCGGTGGACTGATCATGGAAGAGCTGGCCCTGGCGATGAACGGCAAGGGACGCGTGGCCATCCTCGCCGGCAACCAGAACGCCCCGAATCTCCGCAAGCGCGTCGAAGGTGTCCTGCAGAAGGCTGCGGAGTACCCGGATATCTCGATCGTGGGGACCTTCTACCACATCGAGACCCCCCAGGACGCCGCTGCTGAAGTGGTGCGCGTAAACAACGCCTACCCTGATATCGACGGGTGGGCCATGGTCGGCGGATGGGCGCTGTTCACCCAGTCCCTGCTGACCGACCTGGATCCCGATCGAATGAAGATCATCTCCGTGGACGCGCTGCCGCCCCAGTTGACCTACATCGAGCAGGGCATTGTTCCCGTGCTCTGGGGACAGCCCACCTACCTGTGGGGTTACGAATCCGTCCGTCTGATCGTCGAAAGGATCCACCTGAAGCGGGACGTGCCCGTCATCAATCCCCTCGAACTGGTCCACGTTTCTCAGAAGAACCTCGGAGAGTGGGCGAAGATGCTCCAGGGATGGGGATTTACGGACGTGCCCGAGCGGTACCTGCAGATGGAGCAACCGACGACTTCGGGAGACTGATCCGATTCGGCCGCTCCGGGCCCGACACCTTCATGTGACTTATCCCCGGCAACACCATGGACAGTAGCCATCCGTATCCATACATAGAGTTCGACGGGATCTCCAAGCGATTTCCCGGTGTGACCGCACTGGACGACGTAACCTTCGGTATAGAAGCGGGTACCTGCCACGCGGTGGTCGGCGAAAACGGCGCCGGCAAGAGTACGCTGGGACGAATCCTGACCGGTATCTACGATCTCGACGACGGCGAGATTCGTATCGACGGTCGACCTGTGCTATTGAATGAACCACGGGACGCCCTGGACATGGGAATCGGCATGGTTCACCAGGAACTCGTTTTCTGCGAGAACCTGTCCGTCGCCGAGAATCTCTGCCTGGGCGCTCTGCCCGGTCGGGCGGGGTTCGTTTCCAACCGTGAGATGGAAGACCGAGCCCGGAGCATGCTTGAGGCGGTCGACGTCGAAATGGACGTGGGAATACCCATCGGTGAACTGCCCGTCGCCCAGCAGCAACTCGTCCAGATCGCGGCGGCCCTCGGCAGCGGCGCCCGTGTAATCGTTTTCGATGAACCCACCAGCAGCCTGTCTCACGTGGAAGCGGAACGGTTGCGGGAGAACATCCGGCATCTCAAAGCCAAGGGTGTAACGTCGATTTACATCTCCCACGACCTGGACGAGATCTTCCGCCTGTGTGACGTCGTAACGGTACTCCGCGACGGTCGACACGTGGCTACCCGACCGGTTGCCGAACTCGACCGGTCCGCTTTAATCAACCTCATGATCGGGCGTTCCTTCGAGGCTTACTTCCCATCACACGTGGAGTCCGAACCCGGAGAAGAGATGCTGGCCGTGGATGAACTTTCCAGCCCAGGGAAGTTCGAGAACGTGTCCTTCTCCGTACGGTCCGGGGAAGTACTCGCCCTGGCCGGCCTGGTCGGCGCCGGCCGGACCGAAGTGCTGCAGGCCGTATTCGGGCTGGATCCCATGGCCACGGGGCGGATCCGTGTAGCTGGCCGACCGGAGAGAATCAGGCACCCGATCGATGCGATGCGAACGGGCATCGGGCTCGTGCCCGAAGACCGAAAGCGATACGGGCTCGTCCTATCCCTTCGGGTGGAACAGAACATAGGGCTTCCCACCCTCGCGCGCCGGTCCGGCTTTGGGTGGATCCGCGGGAAAAGGGAAGAAGAACTGGCGCGGGAATACGTGAAAAGGCTATCGGTAAGACCGGACGATGTCCGATATGACACGGCGGTCCTGTCGGGTGGCAATCAGCAGAAGGTCGTCCTGGCCAAGTGGCTTGCCGCGCGGTGCCCGGTCCTCCTGATCGACGAACCCACCCGGGGCGTGGACGTGGGCGCCAAGTCGGAAATGCATGCCCTGATCGACCAGTTGGCGCAAGAGGGTACGGCCATCGTGCTCGTGTCTAGCGAGTTGCCGGAGGTGCTCAACCTGTCGACACGTATCATGGTGCTCCGTTCCGGGCGAATTGCGGGAGAACTTTCCCGCGAAGAAGCGGACCAGGGGTCGGTGATGCGGATGATGGCGGGGGTGCAGGCGGGGTCGGCATGACGCAAAATCCGTAAAACGTAATCAAACCACCACCGCCGCCACCTAAAACGTAAACACGCTTACCGGTTCAGTGGTCAACTCCCCTGTTCCCGCCTGGGCGGCGCGGCCGCAACCCCTTCCATGCCGCCGCTCACTCGCAGCACTTCTCCGGTGATCCAGCCCGCCGCGGGGCTGCAGAGGAATGCCACGCCGTTGGCTATGTCCTCGGGTGCGCCCCACCTGCCCAGGGGAATGGCGCCGCGGATGCGTTCGATCATCTGGTCTTCCGTCAATCCCAGCGTCTTGCTGCGCTGGGCCATGTTCGACCGGTTGAACTCTGTGTAGACCGGACCCGGACAGACGGAGTTCACCCGGACCCCGTACGCCGCCAGTTCCAGCGCCAGCGTCCGCGTAAGACTGATGACGCCTTCCTTGGCGACGTTGTATGCCGCGACCAGGGCCGCCGGATTCTGTCCGTTGATGGAAGAGATATTCACAATACACCCTGATTCCTGGCGTTCCATGATCCCGCCCGCAGCCCGGCAGCAGTAGAAGGTCCCGGTCAGCGTGACTCGGATGACCCTGTCCCACTCTTCGTCGTCCAGTTCGACGACCGCCGTTACTTTCTGGCCGACCCCGGCGTTGTTCACGAGGATGTCCAGCCGGCCGTGGTCATCGGCGACCGCATCAAAGAATGCGTTAACCGCGGCACTGTCCGATACGTCCATGTACCCGGGAAACACCTCTAATTCCTTCTGTTGAAGTTTCGCGGCTTCTTCCCCCACCTTCTCGCGCTGCAGGTCCGCCATCAAAACGGTCGCGCCGTTCCGCGCCAGCCGTTCCGCGATTCCCAGTCCAAGCCCCTGCGCCGCGCCGGTCACGACCGCTATGGCCCCGTCTATGCGATATGGGTCGTCCATGACGAAAGTCCTTTCATCCGTCCAATCTCTCTTTGCCGATGTACATCTCGGTGTACACGGTATTGTTTTCCCAGAAAGGATAGTAACCCGCACGGTCTTGTTTCAGGCCCTTGAGCCACGGTTTGCGGAGTTGAAACCTGTGGTCGTGCCATAGAAACGCCCCGCCCACGTCGGAGGTCAGAATCTCTTCCGCCTCCTCGTAGAATTGCATCCTCCTATGGCGATCGATTTCCCCGCGGGCCCGGTCAATCAGGTCATTGAAACGTGCGTTGTCCCAGTCGTGCCGGGTGAATCCCCGGGGCTGGGAACGCCAGGGTACGCCAAGCAGGCTCTGCGGGTCAGAGAAGTCGGCGCCGTAACCGACCATGCCGATCGGGATTTTCCATTCGTACATCAGGCGGTTGTACGCGTTTGCCTGCATGTTGCGGATTTCGATCTGGATTCCGAGGATGTCGCGTAGCTGCTCCTGGATCAACTGCACGGCCTGGCCGATCTGCGACGAAGGCGGCGCGTCTCGGAGCCAGATCTCGATCCCTGGACGAGGCGGATGCGGGGAATCCTTTACCTCCAGGATATCCGGACTCGGCCATCAAGCGACGTGCGGCTTCCGGATCGAATTGCTGGAGGTGTCGCAGTTTTTCTCCCGTGTAGCCTTGAAAGTTGGGGGGACGCATGCCATAGGCGGGGCGCACCGTACCCTTGAACAGAACGTCGGCGATGGTCTGCTTGTCGATGGCTTTTGCGATGGCCTGTCGGACGCGGACATCGTCCAGGGGCGGTTCCCGGGTTCGGAAGAACAGGTACACCGTGGACACGCCGTTGAACTTCCAAAGTTGGTTGCTCAGTTCAGAGTCTTTTCTGATGCGGTCGAGATCGGCCGGGCTTCCCACGCCGACCAGGTCCACCTCGTCGTTCTCGAAGGGCAGCAGGCCCATGCCGCCTGAAGCGCTGCCGGTTCCCGCCATGCCCGAGAAGAGGCGTACAATCTTCCTGAAGTGACCGGGGTTGTTGCCTTTGTAGTGGGGATTGAGCCGGAAGGTCATGTATTTACCCTGGACCCATTCGTCCAGCCGGAAGGCGGAATTGCTCACGCACCGTCCGGCCTCGGTCCAGCGGTTGCCGTATTTCTCCAGTTGCCAACGCGGCACCGGCGAAGAAGCCGTGTACGAGGTGACATAAGGCATGTAGGCACAGGGTTCTTCGGTCTCGATTTCAAAGGTCAGGTCGTCGATTGCACGCACGCCGAGTAAATCCGGGTCGTCTATCTGCCGCTGGTTGTACGCCCTGGCGCCCTTGATATCATAGTAGAAGAAAGCGTATACGTTGCCGCTGTCCGGGTGGAGCAGGCGCTTGTACGTATATTCGAAGTCGTGGGCGGTGACGGGTGTGCCGTCGCTCCACCGCGCTTCGGGATGGAGGTGAAACGTCCATGTTTTCCCATCGGGCGAACGTTCCCACCGGTCCGCAGCGCCCGGGATGAGTTCTTCGTTCTCGTCGATCATGCATAGTCGTTCGAAGAGGAAAGCGCTGCCCAGGGATTCGTACAGGGCGACGCTGACGTCCAGGCTGGAGGGTTCGTTTGAGAAATAACGGAACACCTGGCGCTCGGGGGACGCCGCGTCCGCCGGCAGCGGCCTGGCCGCCGCTTCCTCCTCGGGGATGGTCTGAACGAAAGGATGACCGGGAAGATCGGAGGGGCCGCCGCCGCAGGAAGTAGTCAACATCAGGGCGACGAAGCCATTCAGGAGGAACAGGAGGTTTGTACTTAGCTGTATGCGCATGTGCCCTCGTATTACCCCGGGTTGTTAGTGGGTTACGTCCCGAGCATTTTCTTGGCGACTTCGCGCGCTTCATCCAGCGATTCCACAATGTGTGCTGCAGGAACGCGCTGGATGATGCCGAGAGCGGACAGCGTTTCTTCGACGGATCCCGAGAGCGACATAACGATATACCCGGTGTTTTCTCCGGTGGCGACATCCATGAGCTGCTCGACGACCATGGCTGCGCTGTCATCGATGTACGTGGCGCCGGAGAAGTCAAAGATGACGACGTCGTGGTCCTTGATGTCCTCGCTGATCACCCCCACCAGTTTCTTGGACGAAGCAACGGTAAAACTCCCCCTGAGCGCGACCAGTCCCACCCGGGCCGAAAATTGATCCATGCTGTCAATATCTTCTTCCCAGGTGAAAAACTGACGGTCAAGCAGCGGTACGGACACCACGCTGTCCAGTTCCAGGTTTTCCAGCTTCCTGGCGTGGGCCATGCCCGCGACGATCAGTCCGATCGCCACGGCGGTGATCAGGTCGACGAAAACGGTAAGTCCCAGGGTGAGCAACAGGATAAAAAGATGTTCCCGGCGCAGACGGTGGACACGCGTCAGGATCCGCCAGTCGATGATGTCCCAGCCTACCTTCATCAATATCCCCGCCAGCACGGCGTGCGGGATTGGTTCGACGATCCAACCCAGTCCCATTACGAGCAAAAGCAGTATGATGGAAGGGCCGGCACCGGATATTCGAGTGGTTCCGCCTGCCCTGATGTTGGTTACCGTGCCCATGGTGGCTCCCGCGCCAGGGAGCCCGCCGATCAAACCGGCTACCACGTTGCCAATGCCCTGTCCAACGAGTTCCTGGTCCGCCCTGTGGCGCGTTCCGGTCAGCGAATCGGCGATCAGCGAGGTGAGCAGGCTGTCCACGGAACCAAGTAGAGCCAGGATAAGCGCGGGCTCGATGGCCCGGAGCAGGAAATCGGCGGAGGGCGGTATAAGGATGATCTCCGGCAATCCAGCAGGTATGGCACCGATAATGGGGACGCCGTTCAACCAGAGTACGCTCAGCGCCGTACCGGCGATGAGGGCTACCAGGGTGCCGGGCAGGAGACGTGAAAGCCTCCTGGGCCAGAGGACGCCAATCGCCAGGGTGAAGAGGGCGATGGCGAAGGCGCTGTAGTTGATCTCTCCAATGGCATCCGAAAGCGCCAGAAAGGTGCCCACGGCCCCTCCCGGCACAGCGGGCGCGCCAATGAATGGCAAAGCCTGGATCATCATGACGATGATGCCGATACCGGACATGAATCCGGAGATCACCACGTGGGGCGTGTAGGCTACGAAACGGCCGATTCTCAGCGCGCCCAGCAGAATCTGCAACAGTCCGCCCAGGATTACCACAGTCAGGGCTTCGCCAACCGAACCCGCGTTGTCCGCTATGATGACCGCCATGGCCACGGTCATGGGGCCGTGGGGCCGGAAATCTGAGATCGCGTGCCTCCAAATACGGCGGCAAAAAAACCGACGCCGATCGCACCGTATAATCCCGCGGCCGCTCCCATACCCGAGGCGACTCCAAAAGCGAGTGCAACCGGCAATCCCACTACCGCGGAGGTGATCGCGCCAAACAGATCACCGCGGCATGTATCCAGACTGTAATTCAAGCGAGATCCTCCTTCTCACTCGCGTGATTGGACTTGCCTTGAGTGCAAATCGTCATATCTTCGCTTTGTTATGATAAACGCCAATGCGGCATGGTCAAGTATTCCATACGTGTGTTTTAAAACTTCCGGTTAGCTGAACTACGGGCAGAACCGGGATCATAGCGCCATCACGCGGAAGAAAGAGTCAATGTGCGGACGCCTTTCCCAGAACCTGACATGGCAGCAGATATACACGCTGTATACCCTGCCTGCTACGACGCAGTGGATTGATCCGCAACCCAGGTACAACGGCGCTCCGACACAGGAGTTTGTCCTGTGCCGGCTGGATGAAAGCGGAACGAGATGCATGGCGGCGCTGCGTTGGGGGTTGGTTCCGTTCTGGGCCAAAGACGCCAAGATAGGTGCACGACTGATTAATGCCAGGGCGGAGACCGTCCACCAGAAGCCCGCCTTCCGTTCCGCCTTCCGGTCGCGCAGGTGCCTCATCCCGGCGAACGGATGGTTCGAATGGAGACGGACCGGTGGTAGTAAACAACCCTTTTTTCTGGCGCTGGAAAACGGTTCCCCGGTTTCCTTTGCCGCGCTGTGGGAGCAGTGGGCCCGGGACGATCAACGTCTCGAAACTTTCACCATAGTCACGACCGATGCCTCTCCTGCGCTTGCCGATATACACGACCGTCAGCCCGCGATTGTCGATCCCGACGATTTCACCGATTGGCTCGATCCTAAAACACCCGCGGAAACGCTTCAGGAAATCATAGGGCCGCCCAATGAAGGCCCGTACGAAATCCGTACTGTCAGCGACAGGGTTAACCGGGTGGCCAACGACACTCCGGACATCCTCGATCCCCTGGTGAGGAATACGCTGTTCTGATTTTCCAAACCCGAGGTGCATGTCATGGCTCGACCAACTCGACGGATTGCGCGAGACGACGCCGTAACGCTGCGACGTCTCGTCCTGATCGTCCTGACGTTGGGTATCGCAGGCGTCGGTTTCGAACTCATACTCCTGGAGCACATGGAAGACAACTGGCAATGGGTTCCGCTTGTTCTCCTGGCAATCGCCTTTCCAGCGGCGATATGGCTCATACTCGCGCCCGGCTTTGCGATTGTACGGGCGTTTCAGATCCTGATGGGACTGTTCGTCCTATCCGGATTTACGGGACAGTGGCTTCACTTCAGTGGTAACGTGGAATTCGAACTCGAGATGTATCCATCGCGGAAAGGGCTCGAACTGGTCTGGGAGGCGCTGGGAGGCGCCACTCCAGCGCTAGCGCCGGGCACCATGACCATGCTCGGCCTTCTGGGTCTGGTGGCCTGCCTTCGCCATCCCGCTCTGGGGTCGGCCGGTCAGATTTTTAAACACAGGGAGGAACAA
Organism: bacterium; assembly: GCA_965225915.1. Lineage (GTDB taxonomy): Bacteria > JAAXHH01 > JAAXHH01 > JAAXHH01 > JAAXHH01 > JAAXHH01. Next base: position 1,181,221 of record OZ245326.1, on the reverse strand, counting down.
TGAAATTGCCAAGGGAGAAAACATTCAATGGGGAAGCCGGTCTCACGCTGACGACCATACTACTTGCCTGCGTCGTTTGGATCGGGGGATGCGGTGGTTCTGAGGTGACGACGGAGCAGGCCAACACCGCCGAGACGGAAACACCTGCCGGAATGACGGAAGTGGTCGTCAATCCAAACCTCGCTGGTAACGAAGAATTAGGAATGCTTCCTGGGATGAACGCCGAACTAGTGGATCAGGTGCTGGCAGGACGTCCTTTCTCCGGTATGATCGAACTGGACGGGCTCATTATGCAGCACATGAACCGGGAGGACTCCGCCGCGCTCTACGCGCGGATGTTCATTCCGTTGAACCTGAACACGGCAATCGACGAAGAAATGCGCCTGGTACCAGGCGTGGGCGATCGCATGGTCCGTGAATTCAAGGAATATCGTCCCTATCTCGCCATCGCCCAGTGGCGCCGGGAAATGGGCAAGTACGTGGACGATGCCGAGGTCGCGCGCATGGAACAGTACGTGTTTGTCCCCATCGATCTGAATACGGCCACGGACGAGGAGATACTCGCCATCCCTGGGGTCGGCGAACGTATGACCCGTGAATTCAAAGAGTACCGTCCGTATATCAGCATGGAGCAGTTCCGTCGTGAAATGGGCAAGTACGTGGACGACGGCGAGGTCGCCCGACTGGAAAGATACGTGGAAATCCGGAGTCAGGACCCTTAGGATGGAAGCGCGGTTCGTTGCGGAGACACCCGGGCCGTGGCGTAGACGCGGTGCGGGTCGCGATCGGACCAGTTGATCCGTGAGGTTCGGTGGAGAAAGTATCTACGAGGAGATGGAGATGGTCGGAACGGATGGGCTGTCTGTCTTTGCTGTATCGTGGGATTGATAATCGGGGTGGGGGGATTTGAACCCCCGACCCCCTGCTCCCAAAGCAGGTGCGCTGACCGGACTGCGCTACACCCCGTAAACCTCGGGTATTATACTTTCCATGGTCGGTCCTGTCAAGGTTAACCCCGGTCGCATTAGCCAATGGATATGCACGGGCGACAGACGGATATGGAGCGCCAACCATGAAGCTGGCGGTCAACGGCAGGATGGACGCCGAACATCTCGCGTTCGCCCGGCAACTGGGGGTGACCGACATGGTAAACGGGCTCCCGGACTGCGATCTGGCAAAAGGGTACTACGATTTCCATGACCTCTCACTTCAGAAGGCTCGTATCGAAGATGCCGGGTTGACCTGGTCGGTGCTCGAGGGCGTGCCCCCCGAGTGGTGCGACAAGATCAAGCTGGGACTGCCGGGCCGCGACGAGCAGATCGACAACTGGTGCAGGACGCTCGAGAACATGGGTGCCGTCGGTATTCCCGTGCTCGGTTATTTCTTCTGCCTGCGCAACGTGGGGGGCAACTATGGCCTGCGTACGTCGAAATCGACGCTGAGCAGGGGTGGCGCGGTCGTCACCAGTTTCGACTACGAGCGGATCAGGGGGGCGAAGCAGGATTACTGGTACCCGCCCATTCCCCGGGACCTGGAACTTTCCGACGAGGACATGTGGAACAACATTACCTATTTCCTGAAGGCGGTCATACCCATGGCCGAAAGCGCCGGGGTGCGCATGAGCCTGCATCCCGATGACCCACCCATCTCGCCCATCGGTGGAATCGCCCGCGTCTTCCGCAGCCACGAAGCGTTGAAGAGGCTCGTCGATATCGTTCCCAGCGACTGCAACGGCCTGGGCTTCTGCCAGGGTACCGTATCTGAAATGCCCGGCGACGTGCTCGATGCCATTCGATATTTTGGCAAGCGCAATAAGATCAACTATGTTCATTTCCGATTCGTTTCGAGTCCCGTTCCCTTGTTTTCGGAAACGTTCATCGACCAGGGCCGCGTGGATCCCATGGAATCGCTACGGGCGTACGAGGAGGCCGGGGTGGACTGTCCCATGATCGACGATCACGTGCCGCGGCTGAATGTAGATCCCGATGGCCGCCATAGTACTTCCAGGGCCTACGCACTGGGCTACATGAAAGCGCTCCTGGATAACGTCGGGCGATCCCTGGGAGGAGAAGCGTGATCCGGGTCAACCGGGACCAGTTCCTGGAACAGGGTTACTTGATCCTGCGCGGAGTGATCCAGCCGCAGGACCTTGAAGTCCTGCGCCGCAGCTACGAAAACCTCGTGGACCGTCAGCGCGAGATATGGTCTGAAGAGGCGGCCAGGGGCGTAGCAACGGCCGACGTGTGGCAGTCGTCGCCGCAGCCGCGGCTGAACATCACCAGGACACCGGACCTGGGCGACAGGGAAACGTCGCCCGTTTTCGAATTCTGGCTACGCGAAAACATCCAGGGTGTGAGCAGTGTTCTCCTCGCCGAAGACGACGTGCCGCCGACGGAAATGATGCTCATGTGCAATCCCGTGAGGGACCACGGTCCCGCCCAGTGGCACCGTGATTTCTATCCGCCCCTGAATTGCCCGCTCATGGCCTATGTGGATGATATCCTGGAAAACGGACCCCGGTATGTCCAGTGGAACGTGCCGCTATACGACGACAGCGTGCTCTGGGTTGTACCGGGCAGCCACGTTCGGCGCAACACCCCGGAAGAGAACACGTCCATGTCGAAAAACCCCCGGACGCCGGTTCCGGGCGGTGTGCAGACCCACCTCCGCGCGGGTGACGGGGTTATTTACATCCTGCCCATCCTCCATTGGGGTAGCAACTACACCGCGAAACTACGCCGCACCATGCACGGCGGTTTCGCGCGGCTGACTCACTGGCGGTCCACACACTGGATCGAGCACCTTTCGCCAGCAGTCCGCGATACCTGCCTGCGGTGGAACGAGCGGGCTACAGGCTACATGGACTATGGCGAGGCGGCGCTGCGCGCGGTCCTGGCCGGAGACGCCGCCGCGTATCAAGGCGCACTGGACGTCCTCCATCCCGGAAGGGGCGAGAAAGGCGTCATCAAGTCGACCATCTGCCTGAGTAAAACGGCCAGGCATATCTACAATCAACACTGCAGGGTCCAGGACAGTCTGACCGCGCCGGAAACTATGGGGATTGAAACGGTCCATCCCATAACCATGCAATGGGGCAGACCCCTGGGGGAACGCTTCACCCCGGAAGAAGCGGAAGTACTTTGGACACGGTTCAAACCTGTCGACGACATCATGCAATCCGACCGGAATCAACTGCTGCCGGGTTTCCAGGGCAGGGAGACCCGCTATCACTTCGAAGAAGTTCCGTCGGAACTCACCCTGGATAACTGGTATGCCTCGTGGACGACCGGGCGTATCGGAAACGGAATAGCCCATTCATGAAACCCCCTTCGCTGCTTTCCTTCGAATCAGTTGTCGGCCATTCCGACCCTGGTATCTACGACATCAGGTCAAGCGCGCCGGGGCCGGAAGGCAGCCTGCCGTTGACCGACGACATACTGCGGGAAAGTCCCAGCGGCGACCTGTTCGCCCTATCCCAGAACGTGGGCATGGGATGGAGTCCCTACGAACTGAACCGGCGGCAATACCTGATACTCAGTACCCAGGGAGGTATCCGCGCATCCGACGGAACGCCGGTGGCCCTGGGATACCATACCGGCCACTGGGAGGTCGGCCTGCTCATGCAGGCGGCCGCCGAGGAACTGACGGCCCTGGGCGGCATCCCTTTCGCCGGCTATTGCACCGATCCCTGCGATGGCCGTACGCAGGGAACGCCCGGCATGATGGACAGCCTCCCGTACAGGAATGACGCGGCCCTGGTGTTCCGCCGATTGATCCGGTCGTTGCCTACACGCCGCGGCGTGATCGGCGTGGCGACGTGCGACAAGGGGCTGCCCGCCATGATGATCGCGCTGGCGGCTAACCATGACCTGCCCTGCGTGCTGGTTCCGGGCGGCGTTACGCTGCCGCCGGAAGAGGGCGAAGACGCGGGCAAGATCCAGTCCATCGGAGCACGGTACGCCCATGATGAAATCACGCTGGAATACGCGGCGGACATGGGTTGCCGCACCTGCGCGTCGCCGGGAGGCGGCTGCCAGTTCCTGGGTACGGCGGCTACTTCGCAGGTCGTCGGGGAGGCTTTCGGTCTTTCGTTGCCCCACAGCGCGCTGGCGCCGTCGGGCCAGCCAATCTGGACCGACGCGGCAAGACGTTCGGCCCGGGCGCTTATGCGGCTTGAAGCCGAGGGACTGACCGTACAAAAGATCCTGACCGAAGAGGCGCTCGAGAACGCCATGACGGTCCATGCCGCCTTCGGGGGCTCGACCAACCTGCTGCTGCACATCCCCGCGGTCGCCCATGCCGCCGGGTTGCGCCGCCCCACGATAGAGGACTGGGTTAGGATAAACCGGCGGACACCCCGGCTGGTGGACGTGTTGCCGAATGGTCCGACGGGTTATCCCACGGTTATTTCCTTCCTTGCCGGCGGTGTGCCTGAAGTGATGCTGCACCTGCGCGAAGCGGGCCTGCTGAACGAAACGGTACTCACTGCGGCTGGGTGTACCCTCGGAGAGGTCCTGGACTGGTGGCGTACATCCGAAAGACGGCGGCTGGTTCGCGAGCGATTAACGAAGGTAGACGGGATTGATCCGGATGACGTGATCATGTCTCCTGAACGGGCGCGAAACCGTGGACTGACCAGCACGGTGACATTTCCCAGGGGCAACCTGGCGCCGGAAGGCTCGGTCATCAAGAGTACGGCGATAGACCCAAGCGTCGTCGATCCGGACGGTGTATACAGGAAAACCGGGCCAGCCCGGGTCTTCACCCGGGAACGGGACGCCATCGCCGCCATCAAGAGCCGGAACGAGGATGGGGTCAAGCCAGGTGACGTGCTGATCCTCATCTGCCGTGGGCCCATGGGCGCCGGGATGGAGGAAACGTACCAGATAACCGCCGCGTTAAGGCATCTGTCCTTCGGCAAGCACGTCGCCGTGGTGACGGATGCCCGTTTTTCCGGTATTTCAACGGGGGCCTGCATCGGTCACGTCGGCCCCGAGGCCCTGGCCGGAGGGCCGATCGGTAAGGTAGTCGACGGCGATCTTGTCGAAATCATCATAGACAGAAACGCCCTGACCGGTTCGATCAACCTGGTCGGTACTGAGAACCGCGCTTTCGACGACGAGGAGGGTACCCGGCTGCTCGAAGAACGATCGCCGCGGCCCGACCTGTCCGTCGACCCGAATCTGCCTGACGACACCCGTCTCTGGGCCGTCCTGCAGCAGGCCGGTGGAGGCCCATGGGGCGGATGCGTGTACGACGTGGATGAAATCGTCAATCGTATGCGAAACGGCGCGCCGGAAGGGGTTCAAGAACAGTCACAGCAGCCGATGGAGAAGGAGGGACAGAAGCATGGAAAATAACGCCGCGGCGCTCGATCTGAAAGTGAGATACTACCAGGACAGCACCCCTGCGGATGTTCCCTGCAGGGAGGAGCATTTCATACGCAGGGAATTCCAGATGAAATTGCCCGTCGAACAGACGGCGCTCATACTGGTAGACCTGTGGAACGTCCATTTCATCGACAGTTGGATCGAACGGGCCGCACGGGTCACCCGGGAGGCGATCGTGCCGACTATCGAGATGAGCCGAGCGACCGGCCTGACTGTTATCCACGCCCCTTCGCCCGAAGTGGCTCGACAGTTTCCCCAGGCTTCGCGAAATCCGGAGGCAACCGTGCCGACGCGTGGCGGCGCGGACTGGCCGCCCCTTGAATTCCGGGGCAGGGAAGGCGAATACGAAGCCTACAGGGGACCCAGGAATCAACCGCCGGGCATCGGCCTTCACTGGAATCCAATTAGCGGCGATTTATCCATTTCGCCTGCCGTGGAGGTACGTGACGAGGACGTGGTGATCGCCAACGGCGCCGAGCTGCACGAAGTACTGGCCCAACGGAACGTGCTCCACCTGATCTACGCCGGGTTCGCCACCAACTGGTGTGTCCTGGGCAGGGACTACGGCATACGGTCCATGGCCCGGTACGGATACAACATCGTATTCCTGCGCGACTGCACGGCGGGTGTCGAGTTTCCCGACACGCTTGATGAGCTCTTCGTCACGGAAATCGCGATCCGTGAAATAGAACAGCAGTTCGGTTTTTCAGCGTCGAACGAAGACTACTTCGCCAGCTGCCGGCAGGTCTCGGAGAGGAGTGGAACGTGATCGTCGATACCCATACCCACTTCTACGATCCCTCCCGGCCGCAGGGCGTGCCATGGCCCACCCCCGATGACGACTTTCTCTACCGGCGTATCATGCCGGAGGATTTCAAGGACGAAGCACTGTCAGAGGGTGTAACGGGCACGGTCGTGGTGGAAGCCAGCGCATGGGTGGAAGATAACCAGTGGATTCTGGACCTGGCCGAGGACGATCCCTTCCTGCTGGGCCTCGTCGGACACCTGGAGCCCCCGGATTCCCGTTTCGAATCCGACCTTGACCATTTTGCGGAACATGATCTTTTCTATGGCATCAGGTTGGGCAAGGCGCCGACCGACGACCCGGTGTATACCAGGGCAGTGGAGCAACTCGCGGCCCACGACCTGTCCCTGGACCTGCTCGTAGGCAAGGAATGGCTGCCTTGCGTGGCCGACTACGCAGCTCGTTTCCCCGATCTGAGGATCGTGCTGAACCACTTGGCCCACGTGCCGGTTACGGGGGGACAGCCGGACGCAGAATGGGTAGCCGGCATAAAGCTTGCCGCGGCCCATCCCCATGTGTTCTGCAAGATATCCGGTATGGTTGAACTGGCGCAGGCTTCCCCGCCGCCGGAGGATCCGGCCTATTTCAAACCGGTGCACGACGTTCTCTGGAACGCTTTTGGAGTGAACAGGCTGCTGTATGCCAGCAACTGGCCGGTATCCTGGAGATTCGCCTCCTACCGCCAGGTGCAATCGCTGGCCATAGCATGCATCGAACCCAGGGGATCGGAAGCCCTGGAAAAAATCATGTGGAAGAACAGCAGGGACGCCTACAGGTGGGAGCCACGAAGCTGAAGCACTATCGGTTCTCGATCGGTACGTACTTACAGACGTCGTCACCGGTATAGATCTGGCGGGGGCGCGCAATTTTCTGATCCGGATCGTCCAGCATTTCCGCCCACTGCGCCAGCCAGCCCACGGTACGGGGAATCGCGAAGAGCACCGGGAACATTTCCAGGGGAAACCCCATGGCCTGGTAGATGAGGCCCGAATAGAAATCGACATTGGGATAGAGCTGTCGATTGACGAAGTAGTCGTCTTCGAGGGCGATGCGCTCCAGTTCCACGGCCACATCGAGCAGCGTGTTCCTACCGGTCACGCCCAGCACCTGGTGGGTCATCTCCTTCAGGATCTTGGCCCGCGGATCGTAGTTCTTGTACACCCTGTGTCCGAAACCCATGAGCCGGATATCGCCCTGCTTGACCTTCTTAATGTATTCTGGCACCCGGCTGATGTGACCGATTTCCTGCAGCATGTGCAGTACCTGTTCGTTGGCGCCTCCGTGCAGGGGACCGTACAGCCCGGCGGCGGCGGCGGCAACGGACACGTAAGGATCGGGGAGGGAACTGCCGACGCTCCGCATCGCGTTGGCGCTGCAGTTCTGTTCATGATCAACGTGCAGGATGAACACCACGTCCAGGGCCTTTTCCAACACGGGATCCGGGGTGTACTTGTCCGTCATCTTGTACATCATGGCCAGGAAGTTGCCACAGTATCCCAGGCCGTTGTCCGGATAGGTGTAGGGAAAGCCCTGGCTGTGTCTGTACGCGAAAGCCGCGATAGTCGGTATCTTGGCGATGAGCCGGTGGATCTGTTCGTTTCGCAGGGCCACGTCGCGTATCTGCTTGGCTTCCGGGTAGAAGGTGGATAACGCGGCGACCGTGCTGATCAGAATACCCATGGGATGGGCGTCGTACCGGAATCCGTCCATGAACTTCTTGATGTTTTCATGTACGATCGCGTGATGGGTAATGTCGTAGGACCATTCCGCGAGTTCGGCGGTGGTCGGCAGGGATCCGTGCACGATCAGGTAGGCGACTTCCAAAAAGGAACTGTTAACCGCCAGGTCCTCGATGGGATAACCCCTGTAACGCAAAATGCCCTTTTCACCATCAATGTGAGTGATGCTGCTCCGGCAGGAGGCGGTATTGGTAAAGGCCGGATCGTATCCCAGCAGACCGAAATCGTCCTCGGATACCTTGATCTGTCGAAAATCCGTGGTGGGAATCGCGGCTCCGTACTTGGCATAGGTCCCGTATATAATGGGGATTTCGTATTCTTTGCCGGTGCGGTTATCAATGACGGTCAACGTATCAGGCATTCAGTACATCCTCTTGAAAACGGTCTCGTATAGATTCAGACACCGGGATTTGTGCGCCGTGAAACCAACAAATTAACGGATCGTGGCAGATTGGTCAACCCATTAATCGATGCTTTACGGTCTTGATTTTAACGTCGGGCGGACTTCGCAGGATGGCACCGGGCCACTGAGTATTTTTCGAGTGTGGAAGCGGGCAAGGAACTCGCGCTGTGGCGGGTTGCCCTGGCTTTCGGTTAAGTATTCGAACTGGACGATATCCTACGGTTGCTGAACCGCGATAAACCATCGGCTACGGATCAACCCAGCGACCGTCAGACTTGATCAGATCGACCAACTCCACGACGCCGCGTTCCTGCGGCACGCTCATCTTCACGCATTCACGTCCGCGGTAGAGGGAAATGATCCCGTTGGCACGGCCGACATACCCGTAATCGGCATCGGCCATTTCTCCCGGGCCGTTGACGATGCAACCCATGACGGCAATGTCGAGCCCCGCGAGATGATCGGTGGCGGTCTTGACCTCCGCAAGCACGTTTTCCAGGTTGAACTTGGTACGCCCACAGGAAGGACAGGCGATAAACTCCACCTTGGTACGGCGCAAGCCCAGTGCCTGGAGGATATCGTAACATACGGGTATTTCTTTGGCGGGATCTTCAGCGAGGGATACCCGAATGGTATCACCCAGTCCCTCGGCCAGCAAGGTGCCGATACCCGAGGTCGACTTGATCCGGGCATACTCGCCGTCTCCGGCCTCGGTAACGCCGAGATGCAGCGGATAGTCCATGCCTTCATTGTCCATGCGACTGGCCATCAGCCGGTTGGCCTGTACCATGACAGGAACGCGGGACGCCTTGAGCGACACGATCAGATTCCGGTAGTCGTGCGACTCGCAAATCCGAATGAATTCCAGCGCGGATTCCACCATGCCCAGTGGCGTATCCCCATATGTCACGGTCATTCGATCCGACAGAGACCCGTGGTTCACGCCGATACGCATGGCGATATCCCGCTCTCTGCAGACCCTGATTACAGGCGCAAGATCCTCTTCTACTTTTCGCCTGGCCGCATCGTTTTCTTCCGGCGTGTATTCGATGGAATCAGACAGCCGCTGGAATACGAATAACCCCGGGTTGATGCGGACCTTCTCGATCGACCTGGCGACTTCTTCGGCTATCCTGGTGCCTTGATGATGAACATCCGCTACCAGGGGCACGTCGATTCCGCGGTACACCAGGGTCTGCTTAATCTCCCGAAGACAGTGGGCGTCCGCCAGTGTTGGCGTGGTCACGCGCACGATTTCACATCCCAATTCGTGCAGTCGAATGATCGCGTCCACGCAGGCTGCTACGTCCCGGGTGTTCTCCGTGATCATCGATTGCACGACGATGGGATTTTCGCCACCGATCGTGATGTTGCCGACGCGGACTTCGCGGGTTTTCCGACGTGGATAGATCATCTCCATGCAGTCGACTCCTTCATCGAGGACACGATGGACAGGATCATCAAATTGGACTGTTCCGTAATCCTGAACTCCCCGTTACCAGTGATACGCGTATCCTGCTTCGCGTAACCTTAATACACTAAATAACGTACTTGGAACAACCCGTTTGTCAATGCCTTAATGTCCGAAGATCCGAGCCCTCACCGCCGGCTGATCGCGGTGGTATGCCACCGGCTTTGCTCAGCGCAGCGGAATCAATCCCAGTTCGATCCGGTCCAGATCCCCAGGCGTGACACGAGGGGGATGGTTGATATGAAATTTCGGGCCTGATATGGTCCTGGTTCTGCTCACCAGTACACGCCGGTCAAACGTTAACGCTCGAATGTGCAGGGCATGCCACTGAAACGACCGGGGCAACCGGAGCATTTTGAAGTACATCCGATGACGCCTGTCCTGTCGGATTTCTCCGAACAGCGCTCCGTCCCCACTGACGATATAGGGTACCGATGACCGTTTTGACGTGGCAGGCAGGGAAAGACCTGGATGAACAGGCAGAGGTGAACTTGATGGGGGGATGGCTGAACCCACGGCAGGAGAAGTGTGTCTGGCAACCTGCACTCCGGTCGGATGGCGCACTCTGAGCACGTACCAGATCACACGGTTGAAAGGCACAGTATATGACGACGCCTCCGACTCACTCAACCATCGAAGTTTGTCCCGGCAGTCGAGACATATACCCAGGTGGCTGTTCACGGCCTTTCGCTCTGTCGAAGTAAGTTGTTCCTGGTCTTCATGGTAAACAACCAGTGTTTCCGATGAAGGGCATGACGACAGCAACGGTTCGCTGTATCTGCACAGAAGGTCAGCGATCTGAGTACGATCTGGCAACCTTACGATGTTGCCGCGCCCCCCAACTCGCTGATGCATGACTACTCCTTATTTCTAGGTTTAGCTCGTCGAATACCTTCACTGACGCAGTTGGTAAAGTGTTCGTAGTCTCGGAATCTACTCTGCATTTTGCGTCTGAGCCGATACATGCAGTCGTAGATCATCTGTCCCATGCGTTGTACCGATACCCCTAGGACTTCCGCGATGTCTTCCCTGCTCAGCTCGCCTTTCAGTTCACGGACGTACATCTTCAGGACGTCCCGGCACCTCGGCCCGGTATAATACTTCAGGGCCGTATGCAACAGAAAAACCTGCTCCTCTTCCTCAATAACCTTGAAAAACCGGTCCGGCCTGTTGTTCGGATCGGAGTCTTCGATCTGCAGTCCCGACTCGCTGGTCGATGCAAACCAGTCGATTTCGACGAATTTAATGCCCCTTCCCCTGGCGACGCCGAGGCGCGAAGGCATGGCGTCCAGACACTTGATCTTTGCAATACGGGTAATGTAGGTGCTCAATGCACTGCGGAATTCGAACTGTGGCAGACTCTGTAAGACCGCGATGTATATGTCATTGAGGATATCTTCCTTTTCACCAGCTGGAATCCAGTAAGCTTTCTGGTATACCCAGAAGTGAACAGGCTTGTCCGGTGTAAAATACAAATCGTAGAGTTGACTCTGCGCATCCGATCGACCTGCCAGGCAGGCGTGAATCAGATTCGCGTCCTTTGGCTTTTTTGATTGCGTGTTCATGGCTCCAACGTATTCACCTTTCTATTCAACGCGCCGGGAGACAAACGCATCCACAGGCGCAGTGGGGTCAACGGATACAGCTTCGGTACCGGCATGCCGGTATTTAAGCAGGATTCTCCGTTTCATCGATTAGGAACAAAGAGGTTGGCAATCGGGTGTACACGGACTTGCCCCTCGCGCCGGAATCCGGATCCAGGCTCATCATCCGAAACGAGATATCGAAGCCAGGTGTTTTTTCCTGCCTTCAGCGGTCACTGCCAACGCTGCTCATTCAGTTTTTTAATAGAGGCGGTAGATCGTACACGCCTGCAGGCACCGAAGGAATGACCGGGGAACCCGATCGATAATTCTCCTTCGTGGTGCTAACCGGTGTCCACCTCGTGGCGCCGCGTCGATGTGGACCGGTTTCAAGGATATGGGTACGGGAGTCATGTATCGGCAGGGTGATTGCCAGTAAACGTCCCGTGCCACGGCCGTTCTGATCAGCAGATCACAGATTACACCTCTGGGGTGTTCGACCTTGCTGACTATGTTCGCGTGGACATAAATGCCATGTACACGTGTGCATAGACGCATAAAAAAATCAGACCGACTTTTCAATTTAGTCGGAGGATTGTTCTAAAACTCGACAAAAAACAAAAATAATGGCATTTCTCTTGTTATTCTGGTTAATTCCTTGAGTAATTTCCTTACCTTGTGCTCGATACGCCAGCCGATACTGGTCGATTACTTGCGGATACTTCAGTTTTCAACTTACGACTGCGCCGACCCGAGCCACAGTCTTCCCGACTGAAAACGGGCTGCCGAATCCAGTAGAGGGTAGCGATATCGATCCAGCATCAGTTCTTCGCACATCGACAACTTCGAACGGACCGCAGTAGCACGACGGTAAATTCCCTTGAAATCTATCTAACGGTAATTTCGGTGGTGCTGAATGATCGATCTGTGTCGTCTTGACTGCCGCGACCGTTTGCGAAGATTGGAGTATCCATACCGTTGCATCTAGACCGTTACATTACCGTAATACTGCGCCATCGGTGGCCGGTCATCATCCTCGCGTGCCTGTTCATGCTCACTATGGCGGCTGGCGGCCGGTTCATTACCGTATCGAATGAGCACCGTGTCATGTTTGGCGAGGACAACCCGCAACTCTCCGCGTTCGATGCGCTGGAGGACACTTATTCTGCTTCGAATACGGCACTGATTGCCGTAGCTCCGGGCCAAGGTACGGTGTTTACCCGCGAGACGCTCGCCGTTGTCGAAGAACTTACCGAAGCCGCGTGGCTTGCTCCTTATTCCAGCCGGGTCAATTCACTGACTAATTACTTCCACAGCGAGGCGCGGGAGGATGATCTGATCGTCGGCCCCCTCGTCGAGAATGCACCGTCGTTGAGCGATGCAGATCTGAAACGAATTGAAACGATAGCGTTAGGCGCAATCGAGGTTCCCGGGCGTCTTGTCTCTCATGATGGCCGCGTGGCAGGGGTGGTTATTAATTTCGTCCTGCTCGATAATCCGGACCTTGAAGTAATCGAGCTCACCGACTACCTCAGGGGAATGCTGGACGAAGCCCGGGCGACCTATCCCGACATGGCTTTCTACCTGACGGGCGACGTTGTGATGAATCGCGCCTTCGCTGATGCCACGAAGGACGATCTTGAAACACTCCTGCCAATCGTATTCTTACTCATCGTGACGACCTCGACCCTGCTCTTGCGTTCGTTTATCGGCACGGCGATCATTGTCGTGATGATCCTGTTCGTCATAGCGACAACCATGGGGTTCGCCGGCTGGTTACGGACGGTTTTCAGCCCGGTAAACTCGGGGGTTCCCATCATCGTCATGGCGATTTCCGTCGCGCAATCCGTTCACATTATCACCATGACGCTGTCGGGCATACGGCGCGGAATGGGCAGGAACGAGGCTATAGCGGAATCCCTGCGCGTCAATACATATCCAGTCTTTCTGGCCACGATCACCACCGTGATCGGTTTCCTGAGCTTGAATTCATCAGATTCGCCACCGTTCCACATCCTGGGCAACTACGTGGCTTTGGCGTAATGATTACTTTTGTTTACTCGATGACGCTTATGCCGGCGCTCCTGTCCGTACTGCCATTGCGCACCCGTCCCGCGGCCGCTCAAAGACAGAGACCCGAGTTCTTCGACCGTTTCGGAGTCTTCGTCGTAGCCCGCCGTAAATACTTGCTCTGTTTCGTTGGCATTCTGACGATCGTCCTCCTCACCGGCATACCCAGAAACCAGTTGACCGACAGCTGGCCGGATTACTTCGATGAGCGCTACGAGTTCAGACGCGATACGGATTTCGTCATGGAAAACCTTACAGGTATCCTCTCGCTGGATTACTCGCTTAGTGCCGGGGAGGAGGGTGGTATCACCAGTCCCGAATACCTGCGCCAGGTCGACGCCTTCGCGGAATGGAACAGAAGCCAGCCCGAAGTAGGTCACGTCCAGGCGTTTTCGGACATTGTGAAACGGCTTAACAAGAACATGCACGACGACGATCCCGCCTACTTTCGGTTGCCCGACGAGCAACCCCTCGCCTCTCAGTACCTGCTACTCTACGAATTGTCGCTCCCCTTCGGCAGCGACCTGAACGATCGCATAGATCCAAATCCTCAACGCGCATGACGGTCGTGATCCGCGGCAGGTCAAGCCAGGATCTGGAAGAACTGGCAGACCGCGGCGAGGCCTGGCTACGCGACAACGCCCCCGCCATCGCTATCGAAGCATCAGGGTTGAGCGTGGTTTTCGCTCACATTTCCCAGCGTAATATCGAGTCGATGTTGCGCGGCACGGTCATCGCCATGGCCGTCATTTCGCTTATCCTGGTGCTGGTCTTCAAGAGCGTGCGCTATGGACTCGTCAGTCTCCTGCCGAATTTCATCCCCGCCGCCATGAGTTTTGGACTATGGGGGTACGTGGTCGGTGAAGTGGGTCTCGCCTCTTCTGTGGTAATCGTCGTTGCCTTTGGCATTGTCGTGGACGATACGATCCATTTTCTCAGCAAGTATCTGAGAGTACGCAGGGAGGAAGGCCTGTCGTCGCCAGATGCCGTACGCGCCACGTTTCGTTCCGTTGGCAAGGCACTGTGGACGACTACGGTGGTCTTGTCGGTAGGATTTTTGACATTCGCAGCGTCCGGATTCCTGCTCTCCTGGGCCCTCGGCCTTCTGGTAACCATCATTATAGCCTTTGCGTTCATCGCCGATTTCCTGCTTCTTCCGCCGTTGCTGATGGCCATTGATCGGAGAAAACCATGACCGATGTCTATTCGATACGATCAACGAACGTGTTACGCGCGCTGGGACTGGCTGTAATCGTGTCTCTGATGGTCCCCGGTGTGACGCCCTCAGCGGTTTTTGACGCCAACACACCCGAAGAAGTCGGACTGCAGATCGCCCGCGATTCCCGTGTACAAGACGAAGGTTTCGGCAACTTCACAGCCAGCCTGACCATGATTCTGCGAAACAAGAACGGGCAGGAGAGCAAGCGCGAGGTACGGGTAAAGGTGATGGAGATCTCCGACGACGGCAACAAGAGTCTGTTTGTGTTCGATCAGCCTCGAGATGCGAAGGGAACCGCATTGCTTATACACGGCCATAAGGACGGGTCGGATGATCAATGGCTCTATCTGCCCGCATTGAAACGGGTCAAGCGTATCAGCTCGTCAAACCGCTCCGGATCTTTCATGGGAAGCGAATTCACATACGAAGACATGACCGTGCAGGAAGTGGAAAAGTACAACTACAAGTACTTGCGTGACGAACCGTGCGGCGCTGGCCTTACCTGTACGGTAACCGAGCGCGTACCCGTTGAAAAGGGTTCCAGCTACCGCCGCCACCTGGTATGGCACGATCAGGACAATCTTCGCGTATGGAAAGTAGAGTACTTCGATCGCAAGGACTCCCATTTGAAGACGCTCACCGTGCGGAACTACCAGCAGTACCTGGGGAGTTACTGGCGGGCAGGCGAGATGACCATGGTAAACCACCTTACGGGTAAGAGTACCGATCTGGTCTGGACGGATCACCAGTTCCAAACGGACATTGATGACCGCGATTTCACCCGAACCGGACTAAAACGGGTGCGTTGATGCCCTTCAGGCTCTTGCTTCGATACACGGCTCTCGGCGTCTGGATGATCCATGGCCTGTTTTGCACCTTTGCCGCATTCGCGGGAACCGGGATCGTCGTCCACGATTTTTCGGGGCGGTTGAGCGCGGTGAGTCGATGGTTTCCGGAATCCGCGCTTCATCCGGAACAGCGCTCCCACGCGAGCGGCTTCGTCGCGATACCGAATCTTTATCTCGAGGATGAAGCGGGCCGCAGCCTGAACTTGACGCCCTTCTTTCGCTACGACAGCGCGGACGCACAACGAACCCGGTTCGATCTGCGCGAAGCCTATATTCTACTGTTCGGTGCGCTCGGCAGTGGCGAATGGGAGTTGCGCCTGGGCATAGACCGACTGTTCTGGGGGGTTGTCGAATCCCGCAACCTGGTCGACATCGTCAACCAGGTCGATCTCATCGAGCATCCGAACGAAAAAACCAGAATCGGGCAACCCTTGGCCTATGTGACCTGGTCCGCGGACTGGGGCGTGCTGGAACTGCTGGGGCTGCCCTACCACCGTGCGCGTACGTTCCCAGGCCGTCATGGCCGCCTGCGCGGCTCGTTGATTGTCGATGACAGTTACAGGGAATACGAAAGTTCTTCCGGGAAATGGCATCCGGACTTCGCCGCCCGGTACAGCCACAGTGCCGGACTGCTTGATTTCGGCATCAGCGCTTTCAACGGTACCGCCCGGGAACCGTTTTTCGGGCTATGTACGGATTGCGGCGATCAGCCCGTTCTGTATCCGGTTTACGATCAGATACGCCAGTTCGGGCTGGACACGCAACTGACCACCGGTCCCTGGCTGTTCAAGCTCGAGGCTATCCGGCGGTCCGGCGCGCGAAACCTGCTGAACATGGAAGAGAATTACACCGCCTTCGTTCTCGGTGGTGAATACACGTTTTTCACCCTTTGGAACTCGGACATCGATCTCACCCTGTTCGCCGAATGGGATCGTGACGGGCGAGGACGAAGAGCGACCAACTTCTTTGAAAACGATTTGTTTCTGGCAGCGCGCATTGCGTTGAACGACGTGCAGGGTACGGAGTTTTTCACCAGTGTGCTGAACGATGTAGGACGCGATCAGCGTATATTTACCGTCGAGATGTCGCGTCGCCTCTCGGATACGTGGTCCGTGAACCTGGAGGCGGTTTCCGTATCCAATATTGACGAGGCGGAAATCTACTATGACCTCCGGCGAGACAGCTTCATTCAATGCAATCTCAATTACAACTTCTAGGTGTTGTTCAGAAACTACCGTTTCCGGATGCCTTGTGTGAATACTATTTGACATAGTCTTTGTAAGCGGTTATTACATTGGAAATACAGAGTTTATTGTCGTTTCACGTGTGTATACGTGACGAGAGTGGTGCAATATGACAACCATGACCATTCCTTCGGCATACGTCGAAGGACATAAAACAGCCAGTCGCCATGACGAAGCATTCGCTGACAACTACGTCAGGCACACCATGATAGGCGATCCTGAGCTCGATCCGATCATGGACGAACTTGTTTCGTTGCCTCCGGATAAACTGCACCGGTACATCGGGGCCGGCATAGAACAGCATGAAGAGGTTTTGCGCGAAGCGCCGCAGATCCTGCGCGATTTCTTCGATAATCTTGAAGACCCTCCATGGCTCGATTACGAAGAGTTTCGTCCGGGGATTCGCGCCTTCCACGCGAACGTAAATCTCATGCTCGTCGCGTTTGTTACGGCCGTGCTGGTGGAAGGATTCTCGACGATGATCGCCAAGTCCTTTAGTATTACCGGGCGGGTGGCATCGACCAAGAGACGTCTCCAGCAGAACAATCGCCACATGATGGATATCTTTTCCCCGGCGGCCTGCTCCGAGACTGCGACGGATGGAAACTATCCACGCGCATACGCTTCGTTCATACCCGGATAAGGAACCTTTTGAATAACTCCGATGATTGGAATCACGAGGCCTGGGGCATGCCGGTTAGCGCGGCGCACCTGGGATTCGCCATCTCCGTATTTTCCAAGCGCCTGGTGGAATACTCGTTGCAGGTAGGTAGGCGCGAACCTCAACCAGGAAGAACAGGAGAGTGTGATCAAGGTTTGGCGCTACGCCGGCTATCTGATGGGGATACCTGAGACCATCCTTTACACCTCCTCCGAAGAAGCGGTAAAGATGTATAAGATCGGCTATATGTGCGAGCCACCGGCGGACGCCGAATCAATAGGAGTGGCGAATATGTTGATACAGGCCATTCCGAACGTTGCGGACATAAACGATCCGGAAGAGCAGAAAAACCTGAGTGAGCTGGCCTATCGTCTTTCAAGGGCTCTCATAGGTGACCGACTCGCCGACCAGTTCGAGTTTCCGAAGATCTCCACGTTCGGTACCCTGTGGATGTATCGAATGAAACAGCGTCTGAACCGATTTTTGACGAGCCAACAGTTCATCAGGTCGGACAATTTCTCTCAGCTTCTCCAGATTCGGTGTACGACGATGAAGGTGTGAGTTACAAAATGCCCGACCACGTCCACTCGTCAAAATCGATCAAATGGTAGAGTTGCGCGAGTTCCGTGTAAAGATACAGCCAGGATTTGTATAACAACAGATACCAGCGGAACTTGATATCGTCCTCCTGTGCGACTGGCTATCCTGCCGAAATAGTTTGTACGTCACTGCCGGACCACATCCAACGATCCTCGAAATCGTTTAAAGCACACACATCTGCTTAAGGATGGTTCCGGCCTGCCTTCTTGCCTTCCTGCCTTCCTGCCTTCCTGCCTTCCTGCCTTCCTGCCTTCCTGCCTTCCTCCCACTTTGCACATCCCCATATAGTCCCATTTCTCGATCTTCCGTGGATGTTTCGTAACTTCACCTTACCGACCGAGGCCGAGTCCGGACGGGTTCGAGATCTTTATGATGACGTTGAATGATCGGACCCAGCCCACGATCGAGAAACCTTGACGCTTATACAAGATCGTGTTATTTTCCGGCATCCTGAAGATTGTTAATTCGGTGGATGTAAGGAGGGACGTAACGGAGTAACCGGGCTTCGAAACGGTATGCTTCGTATTCAACCATTACACCCGCCAATTCGAGCGGAATGCAATCATGTCCAAACTGGTCCAGGGCATCTGGCCGGCGCTCTGTACACCCTTCGATGACCGGCTCGAGCTGTCGCCTGAGCGGGTAGCGCCCCTTTTACGGTACCTGGTGGACGCCGGCAGCGACGGCTTCTTTATCTGCGGCGGCACGGGCGAGGGCCGGCAGATGTCTGTCGCCGAACGGCGCCGCATGTGCGAGACCGTTACCTGCGACATCGCGGACCAGGTTCCCGTGATCTTTCACGTGGGTGGCACGACCACGGATGACGCCGTCGTCCTCGCGTCGGAAGCCGGGTCCCTTGGCGCCGATGCCGTGGCATCCATCGCCCCCGTGGATCAACCCAACGACCTGGCGGCGGCCGTTCGGCACTACGCGGCCATCGGAGGCGCGTCCGATGTGCCCTTCTACGTTTACTGGCTCGCGAACGACGTCGACAGACAGGTTACGCCCGAGCGGTTCCTGGAGGCCATGGACGCGGTGCCCAACTTTACGGGTATCAAGTTTACGGATACGAATTTCTTCGTCTTTCAGCGAATCGTCGACCTGTCCAATGGCAACCTGAATGCCATAACGGGCCCCGACGAAATGTGCGTGGCGGGATTCGTGATGGGCAGCGACGGGGCCATAGGGTCCACGTACAACATCATGCCGAGGATGTTCCGGCGTATGTACGAAGCCTTTCAGAGCGGTCGTGTACGGGAAGCCATGGAACTGCAGGTTCAGGCCAACCGCGTCATCGCGCTGCTTATTTCGGTCGGTGTCCTGGCCGGTATCAAGACGATGCTCGGTTGGCGCGGAATCCCCGTAGGTCCACCGCGCCCGCCAATAGGCCGACTTACCGCCGATGGGGAAGCCCGGTTGCGTGCCGGCCTGGACGCGCTGGATTTTGAAGTAGCATGAACGCCGTTACCATGAACGTCGTTTCATTGAGCACCCACTGCCTTTAACCAGAATGACCTGGCAGGAGAGCAGCATCCCATGTCCATGTCCGACAAGATGAAACACCTGGACGCGCTACGAAAAAAAGCGGCCGAAGGCGGTGGAAAGAATCGAATCGCCCGGCAGCACAAGGCGGGAAAATGGACCGCGCGGGAACGGGTGGCCTTTCTCCTGGACGAAGGCAGCTTCCAGGAAATCGGCGCTTTCGTGACTCACGATTGCCATGACTTCGGCATGGAGGGCAAGGAAGTACTCGGCGACGGCGTGATTACCGGTTACGGCACCATCGACGGCCGAAGCGTCTACGTCGTGTCCGAAGACTTCACGGTATTCGGTGGATCGCTGGGTCAGGCATACGGAGAGAAGATCTGCAAGGTCATGGACTTGGCGATGAAGAACGGGGCGCCGATCATCAGTCTCAAGGATTCCGGCGGCGCCCGCATCCAGGAAGGGGTGGTCAGTCTCGCAGGCTATGCCGACATCTTCCTGCGCAACGTACTCGCTTCCGGCGTTATCCCCCAGATTTCGGTGATCATGGGACCCTGCGCGGGCGGCGCGGTCTATTCTCCGGCGATGACCGATTTCGTATTCATGGTCGAAGATACCAGTTACATGTTCATCACCGGTCCGGACGTCATTCGCTCCGTCACCCATGAGGAAGTTACTTTCGACGATTTGGGCGGCGCGCACGTTCACAATTCCATAACGGGAGTAGCCCACTTTTCGGCGCCCGACGAACCCGCGTGTCTGTCTATGGTGAAGCAACTCATGACGTTCCTGCCCGCCAACAACATGGAAGATCCGCCCCGGCTGAGTCCCACGGACGATCCCGGCCGCATGGACGAGGAACTATCCCGTATCGTGCCGGATGACGCCAATAAACCCTACGACATCAAGGACGTGATCCACCGGGTGGTGGACCACGGCGACTTCTTCGAAGTGCATGGCGAATTCGCCGACAATATCGTCGTGGGGTTCGCCCGGTGCAATGGGCGGACCGCCGGCATTGTCGCCAATCAACCCGCTTCGCTGGCCGGCGTGCTGGACATCGACGCGTCTGTGAAGGGCGCGCGGTTCGTACGCTTCTGCGATGCCTTCAATATCCCCCTGGTGGTTTTCGAGGACGTACCCGGGTTTCTACCCGGCGTCGGCCAGGAACACGGAGGCATCATCAAGGAAGGCGCCAAGCTGCTCTACGCGTTCTGTGAAAGTACGGTGCCACGATTGACCGTGGTCACCCGCAAGGCGTACGGCGGGGCCTACTGCGTGATGAACAGCAAGCACATCCGCGCCGACATCAACTACGCCTGGCCGTCCGGACAGTTCGCGGTCATGGGACCGGAAGGTTCGGTGAACGTGCTCTACCGCCGGGAACTGGCCGAAGCGGATGATCCGGGGGCCCTGCGGGAGGAACTGACCGCCGAATTCCGGGAGAAGTTCGATAATCCCTATATCGCGGCGAAATTAGGGTATATCGACGAGGTGATCCAGCCCCAGGAAACCCGTCCCCGCATCATATCCGCGCTGGAAATGCTGAAGAACAAGAGAGACGTAAATCCACCCAAGAAGCACGGCAATATCCCACTGTAAGAGGGTACATGTTCCGGAAAATCCTGATCGCCAACCGGGGTGAGATCGCGGTGCGGGTGATCCGCACGTGCCGGGAGATGGGCATCGAAACGACGGCCGTGTTCTCGGAAGCGGACCGAACCGCTCCCCACGTACGATTCGCCGACGAGGCGTATTGTATCGGCGAGGCGTCGTCCTCGGAGAGTTACCTTCGCATGGACCGCATTATCGACACCGCGCGGGCGGCCGGGGCCGAAGCGATACACCCCGGCTACGGGTTTCTCTCCGAAAACGGTGATTTCGCGGATAGCTGCGCCGCGGCAGGGATTACGTTCATAGGCCCTTCCGGCGAGGCCATGCGGGCCATGGGAAGCAAGACATCGGCACGAAAGACCATGGGACGGGCTGGGGTGCCGGTCGTGCCGGGAACCGAAGACGGGGTCGACAGCGACGAAGAAGCACTCGGTGTGGCGGAGTCTATCGGTTTCCCGGTCCTCGTCAAGGCGGCGCTGGGCGGCGGCGGCAAGGGCATGCGTGTCGTGGAAACCCCGGAAACCCTGGCCGGTGCGCTGCGCACCGCGCGTTCCGAGGCCCAGTCTGCCTTTGGCGATGCCACGGTTTACCTGGAAAAGTACCTGGTAGAGCCCCGTCACGTGGAATTCCAGGTACTCGGCGACCACTACGGGCGCGTGGTGCATCTCGGCGAACGGGAATGTTCGGTACAGCGACGCCATCAGAAACTCATCGAGGAATCGCCTTCCTGCATCCTCGACGATTCGATGAGAAACACCATGGGAGAAGCGGCCGTTAAAGCCGCCGAGGCCGTTGGGTATACCAACGCCGGTACCGTGGAATTCATCGTGGACCGCAATCGGCGGTTCTATTTCCTCGAAATGAACACCCGGCTGCAGGTCGAGCACCCGGTTACGGAGATGAGAACGGGACAGGACCTGGTCAGGAGACAGATAGAAATCGCCGCCGGCATGCCCCTGCCATTCCAGCAGGAGGATGTGCGATTGCGCGGCGCGGCTCTGGAATGCCGCATTTCCGCCGAAGACCCCGATGAGCAGTTCATGCCTTCGGTCGGCCGGATAACGCGCCTGAGCGAACCCGGCGGACCCGGGGTCCGTGTTGATAGTGGATTCTGCGCGGGGTACGAGGTGCCGATCTATTACGACCCCATGATCGCGAAGCTGATCGTCTGGGCGGAGAATCGGGAGGAGGCTATCGCCCGGATGAAAAGGGCATTAAGCGAATACGACATCGGCGGTATCAAAACCACCATTTCGTTTCATGTTCGGGCCCTTTCGGATGCTCGATTCATCTCCGGCGACTATTCAACCTCCTTCGTCGAGTCAATGCGTCTGGACGAGAAGGCCGGGACCGATGAACGTCAGATCGTCGCCGCGTTTGCCGCGATTGTAAAACACCGGGAATCGAAAAGAGCGATACCCGCGGGAACTGCCGGGGAGGGATCAGATGGCCCTGCGGTTAGTGCCTGGAAGCTGACAGGGCGGCGCGACGCCATGAGAAGAGAGCGCTGAAAACCCGCCTGCCGGCCGCGTGCTGTCCGATTCAAGGGACAACCGCATTGTGGAAAGGTGTAACATTGAGTTATCTAGTCACGATACAGGGTACGACGTATACGGTCAGCCTGGATGACCGGGAAAGCCAGGTCGATCTGAGTGTCGATGGCAGCTCGTTGGAAATCGACCTGGCGTCTCTTCACGGAGATCATTCATACTCCCTGCTCATCAATGGAAGGTCATATACGGCGGTCGCGGCGACTCAGGACGAGCGACGCGAGGTCACGGTCAATGGCGTATCGTTCACGGTGGATGTGGAAGACGAGGAACTGGCCCGGTTGCGGGTGCAGGTCAAGTCTCGTCGCCGTGAAGGAGGCGAACAGATCAAGGCGCCCATGCCCGGCCGCATCGTGGCGGTGAACGCAGCAGTGGGGGATACGGTGGAGGCCGGACAGGGCGTGGTAGTCATCGAAGCCATGAAGATGGAAAACGAACTGCGCGCCCACGAGGGTGGTACGGTCAAAGAGATCCGGGTCCGGGAAGGGGATACGGTAGACAAGAACGCCGTACTGGTGGTCATCGGGGACTGATCGAGTTCATAATGGCACAGAAAGGGAATGTCCATGCGTCTGGGTGTTGTGGGTTTTGTTCCGGGAGATCCCCGGGCCTTCACGGAAGAGGTTTTTAAGAAGGCCCTGGATCTCGAGGTTACGTCTGTATGCTATCACGGTACCGGCGAGATCCTGAACGAGCTGACGTCGGCGGACTGCAACCGAGTCAATGATTTGTACGATAATATGGGCCTGGAACTGGCCCAGTTCGGCGTAGGATACCGCGAATGCCTTTTCGACCCGGACGAGTCGGTGCGCGAGGAGGCTGTACGGACCATTCACCGCGGCCTGGAAGTGGGCCGATCACTCAGGGCGCACAACGTACTGGTCCGGACCGGCAGCCTGAACCTTTCGGGCTCCTACGATCCCGCACCCGAGAACCATGAACCGGGGCGTATCGAGGTGCTGGTCGAAACCCTGTCGCGTGTCGCGGATAAGGCGGAGGAGGAGGGGATGACCGTCGTGGTCGAGACCCACGCGCTCACGATCATGGGTACGCCCGAAGTCAACAGGCAGGTGATCGACGTCGTGGGTTCAGACCGTATGCGCGTGGTCATGGACTTCGTCAACCACTTCCAGTCCCTCGAACAGGCTTACAACAGCACGGAACGATTAAACCACATCTTCGACGTCATGGGGCCGATCTCGACCATCGCCCATGTGAAGGATATCAGTCTCGAACCCGGGTTAGTACTGCACATGAACGAAGAAGTGCCCGGCGCCGGCGTCCTCGACCTGGTCACGGCCCTGCAGCGCTGGGAAGCGCTCCATCCCGACGGATACATGCTGGTAGAACATCTGCCCGAAGAAAAGATCCCGACGGCGGTAGGCAATGTCAGGCGCATCGCGGCAGAGGCCGGTGTGGCCATTGTGTGACTGAATACGGCCACTGCCCTTGCAGATACCTGACCGCCGTGGTCCGGTGTCGAAATTAGAAGACATCCCCTCGACGCACTTACTTTATATCCAAGGAGGAAATCATGTTGCTGCGCATACCGATTCTATCGGTTTTCACATGCCTGAGCCTGGGTGCCTGCGGTTACGTATTTGGACAGGATGCGACAGATTCGGAACGGGAACAAACATCCGAGCAGGAGGACACTGTCCGGATCGTAACCGCTGATTTCTATTCCGCAATCGAAGCCTACTTTTCTCCTGACGGCGGATCGCTGATCATGCAGGCCCGTAAGGATTCATCGGAAACGGATTACCATACCTACGTGGTCGCCGCGGACGGATCAAGTTATCGACGTATCAACGGCAAGGGCCATGATGCCTGCTCCTATTTCTTCCCGGATGGCGAAAAACTGATCTGGACTTCCACCAAGGACAATCTAACGGCTGAAGAAGGTGACTTTTCATCTCCCGAAGAATACCCGTCCGGCGCTGAATTGTACGTCAGCGATCTGAATGGTGACCAGGTTATCCGATTGACCAATAACACCCACTATGATGCGGAAGTGTCCGTATCTCCCGATGGCCAGTGGGTACTGTTCGGTCGGCGCACGGAAGGCCAGATGGAATTATGGCGGATGCGGACGGACGGCAGTGAAGAAATGCAGATCACGAACACGCCGGACTTCCAGGAGGGCGGTGCGTTCTACATGCCGGACAGCGAGACGATCATCTACAGGGCCTGGAAGAAGGAGGACGAGGGCGGTCGCGGTATGCCGATGACCATCTACATCGTTAAGCACGACGGTAGCGAAAACCGGCCAATCACCACGGATCCAGGCACCAACTGGGCGCCTCATCCGTCACCCGATGGCAAGCACTTCGTTTATGTCCGTGCGCTCGGGCGTAACTATGAAGTGTTTCTGATGAATATAGAGAGTGGAAATAAAGTGCAGATCACGGATCATCCGGCTTTTGACGGATACCCGGCTTTTGCTCCCGACGGCAAGACCATCACCTTCAGTTCCAGCCGAGACGCACCGCCTGGTCAGCGGCGGTTGGCGATCTATACCATGGACGTAAGCGCCTTTCTGAATCCATAGCATCCAACACCAGGTTCTGCCGGATCCAGGTATGCGCTGGAGTAGTTTATCGCTGAATTGCGAACTCGGGATCTGACCTTCCGCAGGTGCGGGCATGTGCGGTGCGGACGCTTAAAACGTAAACGTACCGATCTCGTGTTCAGTTCCCCTGGTGGATTGTGGTATAGTACAACGGGTTACCCGTCAAGAAACTCCTGCACCGCTTCCACCAGTCCGTCGTCCAGCGGCACATCCTTCATCAGTCCGGTTCGCCGTACCTTGAGTTCCACCACGCCCTTCCCTACACCACGCGCGCCCACGGTCAGTCTGACCGGGGTCCCCATCAGGTCCGCGTCTTTGAACTTCACCCCGGCGCGGTCGTCCCGGTCGTCGTAGAGCACTTCAAGCCCCGCCGAGGTCAGGGTATCATAGACCGATGCAGCAACGTCCGTTACGTGCGGGTCGCCGCCGGACAGGTCGATGAGGACCACCTGGAAATGCGCCACGCTCACAGGCCAGCAAATGCCGTTGTCGTCGTGGTGGCGTTCCACGATGGATGCCATGAGGCGGTCGATACCGATGCCGTAGCAACCCATGACCATCGGACGGGAGACATTCTCCCGGTCCAGGTAGTTCGCGTCCATGGCCGTGCTGTACCTGTCGCCCAGCTTGAAGATGTTGCCGACTTCGATGCCCTGATCCGCCCGAAGCCCGACGCCGCAGGCAGGGCAGGCGTGTCCGTCGTCGGCCGCGGCGATGTCCGCGACGAGATCGGCCTCGTAGTCCCGGCCGTAATTCACATTGGCGACGTGATAGTCGATCCGGTTGGCTCCCGCGACCAGGTTGAAACAGGACGGGATCAGGTCGTCGACGATGAGGAGCGACCGGGATCGATCTATGCCGAGCGGCGAACCGAAACCCGGTTCGGCACCGATCGCCCGGATCTCTTCCGGCGCGGCCGGCCGTAACTGCAGAGCCCCGACGGCGTTGGACAGCTTGGAATCGCTGAGTTCCATATCTCCCCTGATCACGGCGAATACGAAGCGGTCTTCCGGCACGCCCTGTTCGTCCTCGATGGTGGCGACCATGAACAAGGCCTTGGCGGTCTTCGTCGTCGGTAACTCCAGGAACCGGGCAAGATCGTCGATCGTGGCGGTACCGGGGGTGTGGATTTCTTCGAGGGGCAGCCGCTCTTCCGGGGATGGAGGCTCTTTCCCAAAGCGGGCAACCTGCCTGTTGGCCCGGTAACCGCAGCCTTCGCATGACAAGATCGTGTCTTCGCCAGACGGCGTCAGTTCGATGAATTCGTGGGCGTCCGAACCGCCCATCATCCCCGGGTCGCTGCTCACCGCGACCGCGTCGAGTCCGCAACGGCGGAATATGTTGGAATAAGCCTGAAAGACCTTGTTGTACCAGACGTCAAGGTCTTCGGAATCGACATGGAACGAGTAACCGTCCTTCATCGTAAATTCGCGCACGCGGATCAGGCCGCCCCGGGGACGAGGCTCGTCCCTGAATTTCGTCTGAATCTGGTACAGCAGGCACGGTAGCTGCCGATAACTTCTGACCACATCGCGGATCAGTGACGTCGCCACCTCCTCGTGCGTCATGGCAAGGCAGAGATCCCGGTCGTTACGGTCCTTCAACCGGGCCATATCGCTGCCGATCTGCTGCCAGCGGCCGCTTTCCCTCCATAGATCCGCGGGCTGCACCACGGGCATCGACACCTCCTGCCCGCCAATGGCATCCATCTCCTGGCGGATAATCCCTTCGATGCGGGCCTTTACCCGCTGACCGAGGGGCAGGTAGGCGAAGATGCCCGCGGCCACCTGCCGCACAAGTCCGGCCCGCAGGAGCAGTTGATGGCTGGTCAGTTCCGCTTCACCCTGTGGTTCACGAAGCGTATGAAACAGGTACTGCGACAGACGCATGGCGATGTTCCCGAAACCGGGATCACGGGTTGTCCCGTCTATGGATGGATCAACACCCTCTAATCGCCGGATAAACGGTTGCTTTCCGACCACTCTCCGGTATATTCAAAAAACGAAATGTACCCGCCTGGGACAAGCGGTAATCACCGGGCAGGTCGACTCGGATCCGTGTGAAAAACTGGGTGGGATCATGAATCGCATACCCGTCGCGAACGGTTACTGGAAGAGCGCCATCACCCCGAAAACACTGGGTGCCCGAACGCCGCTCTACGATGTACAGTGGAACAGGGACGGTACCTGCCTGGTCTGGCTGGAACAACGTTCGGATACCGGGGTGCTCGCCTGCCGCAGGGGTAACGAGGCGCCTTACGACCTGACGGACGGGCATCCGGTCCGGGGCGGCGTCGGTTACGGGGGCGGCGATTTCACCGCGGCGAACGATTTCGTCGTCTTCGCCGAAAAGGATGGCAGGCTTTACCGCCAGTCTCTGTCCCCGGGACCGGCCAGGTCACTTACACCCGCCTTCGGCGCCGCCGCTTCTCCGGCCGTATCCCACGATGGACGGTGGGTACTCTACGTCCATACCTGCGAATCCGTGGACGTCATCGCCCTGGTCGACAGCGACGGCAGCGGTTGGCCCGTCAACCTGGTCCGTGGCGCCGATTTCTACATGCAGCCGGCGTGGCATCCCGATGGCGAACGGATCGCGTGGATAGAATGGGACCAGCCGCAGATGCCCTGGGACGGCACACGGCTGAACACCGCCCGGGTAGATTCCGATCGGCGCTCCGTCAACGAGGAGCGGTTGATTGCGGGAGACACGGATACGCCGGTCTTTCAGCCTGCATTCTCTCCCGATGGCAGGTGGCTGTCCTTTATCGTAACGGAAGAAGAATGGGACAGCCTGGTTGTCCTGGACCTGGCCACGGGGGACCGGCGCGTCCTGGTCGAAGGAACCACCCTGGCCGATCCCGCCTGGGCGCAGGGCGTG
This sequence comes from bacterium, assembly GCA_965225915.1. GTDB lineage: Bacteria > JAAXHH01 > JAAXHH01 > JAAXHH01 > JAAXHH01 > JAAXHH01. The sequence continues at coordinate 1,153,087 of OZ245326.1, read as the reverse complement.
CGGGTTTATGATTGGGCGCCGGACAGCGATACCCTGTATTACCGGAGGCACGAACGGGGGTTCGCATCGTTGTGGACCGTCTCCGCGGCGACCGGCCGTCAAACGAAGATGGAGACGCCCCAGTATACCTGGTTTTCGCAGATCGCCGTCTCCCCGGCGCGTAATATCGTGGCGTGCATCGCCTCGTCGTCAACCGTCCCCGAGCGCGTGGTCACCATGGACGGCGACACGCATACCGTCCACCGGCGCGGCCAGTCCGAGATGATTCCTGAAGCGGACCTGTCCATTCCCGTGTCCATATCCTGGTCGACCCCGGGTGGAGGAGAGGTACACGGCCTGTACTATCCACCCGCCAGCGGCCGGTTCTCCGGTTCGGGCAAACCGCCGGTTATCGTCAGCATCCACGGCGGCCCCACCGGCCAGCATACCGCCGAATACACGGCCGAGATCCCCTTCTTCACCAACCGCGGCTATTCCTGTCTATACGTGAATTACCGGGGTAGTACGGGTTATGGCCGCTCTTACATGACCACCCTGCGTGAACACTGGGGTGAGTATGATGTGGAGGACGCCGTCAGCGCCGCGAGCGCCCTCGTCGAACGGGATCTTGCCGATCCGGACCGCATCGTCATAAAAGGCGGCAGCGCGGGAGGTTATACCGTGCTGAACGCCCTGATCCATCATCCCGGAGTTTTCCGGGCCGGGCTATGCCTCTACGGCGTAACCAATCTCTTTGCCCTGGCCACAGACACCCATAAGTTCGAGGCCAAGTACCTGGACCTGATGGTCGGGACGCTGCCCGAAAACAGCGCACGGTACCAGGCTTGGTCACCGCTTTTCCACGCGGACAAGATCTGTGACCCGGTCGCCGTATTCCAGGGCAGCGAGGACAAAGTGGTTCCGCAGAACCAGGCCGAGTCGATTGTAGAGATCCTTCAACAGAACAAGGTACCCCATATCTACCGGTTGTACGATGGAGAGGGGCACGGCTGGCGCAAGGTGAAAACAATCGTCGCCTTTTACGACGACGTGGAACGATTCCTGAAGCGTTTCGTCCTTTGATACCGTGAATCCTTAGTTGCGTTATTCACGATTGCGTTATTCACGATTGCGTTATTCACGATTGCGTTAATGGCGCAGGTGTTGTTCATAGGCGCATGGAGCCGAAATACCAAGATGGGAGAGGTAGGCCGGACGGTGCAGTGGATACAGAATCAGATTGACCTGTTGCCCAGGCCCCGTGGATTCCACCTGGTGACGGGTGAAATCACGAACCAGGTTCCCGAACTGGCCGATTTCAGAATCGGCATCGCCCATTTCTTCATCTGCCACACCTCCGCGTCCCTCACCATCAATGAGAACGCGGCGCCGGAGGTCCGGGACGATTTCGAGCGCCACATGAACGTACTCGTTCCCGAGAACCAGCCGTATTACCGGCATGACGAGGAAGGGCCGGACGACATGCCGGCCCACATCAAAGCTTCGATGATGGGAAGCAGCGTATCGATACCCATCACCGACGGCCGTCTCAACCTGGGGATCTGGCAGGGCATCTATCTCTGCGAACACCGGGACCGCGGCGGACCGCGGCGGCTGGTGGTCACTCTCTACGGCAATCCATCCTGAAGGAATCTTCATGGGTTCACTGGCGCAAAAACTGACGGTCGTGTTCGCGGCTGCCTTCGAAACGGCGGGCTATGACCGGGGCTATGGCGAAGTGCGGGTATCCGACCGGCCGGACCTGTGCCAGTTTCAGTGCAATGGGGCGCTTTCGGCGGCCAAGCAGTACCGGTTCAATCCGAGGCAGATCGCCCAGGGTGTGGTCGAATCCATATCCGCGCCCGGGGTTTTCCATGACCTGACCCTCGCCGGACCGGGATTCATCAATATCCTGCTGAAAGACGAATTCATCGCGCGTCACCTCCAGGAAGTATACGAGGACGACAGGCTGGGTTGTGAAACCATAGCGGATCCCGAGAGGATCCTCGTCGATTACGGTGGTCCCAACGTGGCCAAACCGCTCCACGTCGGTCACCTCCGCGCCGCAATCATCGGCGAGAGTATCGTGCGTATCTGTCGATTCGTGGGCCATGAAGTGACCGGTGACGTGCACCTTGGCGACTGGGGCGTGCAGATGGGGCTCAACATCATGGCCATCCGGGAACGCAGCCCGGGCATGCCCTATTTCGATGCGAATTATACCGGACCCTATCCCGAAGACCCTCCGGTCAACATCGCCGACCTGGAAGAGATGTATCCGAAGGCCAGCGAAAGAGAAAAGAACGATCCGGAATTCGCCGAGGCCGCGCGCCAGGTCACGGTGGAACTCCAGTCCGGTCGCCCGGGATACCTCGCCCTGTGGCGCCATATCCGGGACGTATCGGTTGCCGCCCTCAGGGAAGACTACAATATGTTGAACATCGAGTTCGATCTGTGGCTAGGCGAGAGCGACACGCAGGACCGGATTGCCGGGTTGATCAAGAGGCTGAAGGCGGAGGGCCACGCACTGAAGAGCCGCGGAGCCCTGGTCGTCGAAGTCGACGATCCCGGCGAACGGGAATCGATCCCCCCCTTGATGCTTGAGAAATCGGATGGGGCTGTGCTGTACGGCACGACAGACCTGGCGACCATCGATCAGCGGGTGGAGCAATACCGTCCGGATTACATCCTATATGTGGTCGACAACCGGCAGCAGCAGCATTTCCGGCAGGTTTTCAAGGCTTCCTACAAGACGGGTGTGGCGCCGGATTCGACGCGGCTGGAACACGACGGCTTCGGGACCATGAACGGGAAGGACGGGAAGCCGTTCAAGACCCGCGAGGGCGGGATCATGAAGCTGAAGGACCTGATCCAGCTGGTTACAGACCACGCGAGGGCGCGGATCGAGACCATTGAATCGGTGAGGGAATACGACGAGGACGAGAAGGAGACCATAGCCCGCATCGTGGGCGTGGCCGCCCTGAAGTACGCCGACCTGATGAATCACCGCACCAAGGATTACGTTTTCGACCTGGACCGATTTTCTTCATTCGAGGGGCGTACGGGTCCCTACATACTCTATGCCGCCGTGCGTATCAAGTCGGTAATGCGGCGGGCCGGGGAGCGCGGTCTGCAGCCAGGCGGAATCATAGCCCCCCAGAGCGAATCGGAACGCAACCTGGATCTCATGCTGTCCGAATTGCCGGCGGTTATCGAAATGGCCTTCGAAACCCGCGCGCCGAACCACCTGTGCGAATACGCGTTCCAACTGGCCACGGCCTACAACCGGTTTTACCACACCCACCATATCCTTAACGAAGAAGACGGCGAGCGCCGAGCCTCGTGGCTCGCCGTATCCGAAATCACGCTGCGGGCGCTCTCGCGGGTACTGGACCTGCTCGGCATCGAGGTGCCCAGGCGCATGTAGAACGGCAGTCATCCCAATTCTGTGCCCATGAACATCGTATACATTCATTCCCACGATACCGGCCGGTACATTCAACCCTACGGACACGCCATACCGACGCCCGCCCTGCAGAGACTGGCGGAAGAAGGGGTGTTGTTCAGATCGGCCTTCTGCGCGAATCCGACCTGTTCACCAAGCCGGGCCGCCCTGCTCACCGGGCAGTGGGCCCACTGTTGCGGCATGTTCGGTCTGGTCAACCGGGGATGGTCGATCCATCATCCCGAGCGGCTCATCATGCACACGCTGCGAAGGGCGGGATACGTCACGGTTCTGGCCGGTTTTCAGCACGTCGTGAAGAACCTGGACGACGCCGGGTGGTCGCGGGTCCTGCCAGGGGAAACGCCAGCCGAAAGGCCGCCCGCGGAGGAGCTCGCGGAGTCCTTCCTGTCGGAATCCCGCGATCGTCCCTTCTTTCTTGACGTGGGGTTCAGCGAAACCCATCGCAAGGGGGTAGGCTTTGCGCCGCATCCGGAGGGTGAAGCCCCGACCGACCCTCGCTTCGTGCGCCCGGCCGCGCCATTCCCGGATACCCCCGATCTTCGGCGAGACATGGGTCTGTTCATCGATTCGGCGCGGACCCTGGACCGGAAGATCGAACGCGTATTGGATGCCATCGACCGGAACGGACTGAGGGACAATACCCTGGTGATCTGCACCACCGACCACGGGATCGCCTTCCCGGGAATGAAGTGCAATCTCACGGATCACGGCATCGGCATCATGCTCATCATGCGTGGGCCTGCCGGTTACGGTGGCGGCAAGGTGGTCGACGGTCTCGTGAGCCAGGTCGACCTGTTCCCCACCGTCTGCGAAGAAATCGGCAGCGACCCACCGGACTGGCTGCAGGGCGTTTCGGTCGGTCCGCTCGTACGCGGCGAAGCGGAGCAGGTCCGGGAAGAAGTTTTCGCGGAGCTCAACTACCACGCGACCTACGACCCGCAACGGGCCGTGCGGACCGGCCGGTGGAAGTACATCCGCCGATTCGGCGACCGCGACCGGTCGATCATGTCCAATTGCGACGATTCGATCACTAAATCGGTCATGAGGGAGATGGGATGGCAGGACCAGGAGGTCTCAGGGGAACGGCTGTACGACACGCTGTTCGATCCATCGGAGACCAACAACCTGGTCGGTCGGCCCGAAGCGGCCGGCACCCTGCGGGACGTGCGCGCCCGTCTCGACCGCTGGATGGCGTCCACGGACGATCCCCTGGTCGACCAGGGGATCGTGGCACCGGATGACGGTGCCGTGGTGAACGACCCCGGCGATCTTTCGCCGTCCAAGAACCCACCCCGCCCCGCCTGATCATGCCTAACGTCTACCTGAATCACCTCCTCGTATTCGTCGACATGGACACCTACCGTTCCATCGGTGCGTCCGGGTTCTTGAACGAACACTTCGCCTGTTCCGAAGAGCGGACGACCCACGACCAGGCCACGGGCATGTCATGGACCGGCCGCTACTACTACGGCCGCCAGACCTATTTCGAGTTCATGAACCCGGACAAGACTTCCTGGGCGCCTCGCGACGCCCTGGCATTCAGTATTGAAACGGAGGGTGGATCGGAAGCACTTGCGCGCCGCCTGGAACAGGGACTGGATCGTGAGATCAGGCTCTTCAAGCGCAACAGACGGTTCCAGAAGCGGGACATCCCCTGGTTCTGGACGGTGGAAATCCCTCGAAAGGACGACGCCCGGCTGATCTCGTGGGTGATGGAATACGATCTCGGGTTCCTGGACAACTGGGCGCCGGACCTTCCTCCCGGGACGGAAGGTACGGAACCGGCAGGCGCGGAGCCGGCAGGCATCACGCGCAGCAGGTTCCTGACTAGGTACCGGTCCGCCATCGGCGATGACTTGCCCAACCGGCTGTTCCGGGATATCACCTCGGTGACCGTAACCCTGCCGCCCGATGAGGCCGACTCGCTCGAAGCTGAACTCAGGATTTATGGGTATGTTGCGATGGAAACGGACGGTCCTTCGGATTTGGAAGCTGTGAATGCTGCAAATTCGGACAGTGCCGGGTCGGCGGCATATCCGACCGGAGCCGAGCCTGCCGTTTTAGGAAAGCGGGTGAAATACCAGGGACCGGACTTCGATATCGTGGTGGAACGGTCATCGCAGGATGACTACCGTCCCAGGTTCGGGGACTCCGGATCCATCGGCGGAGCCTGCGGCATCAGCGCTTTTACCATGAAAACGCAACGGGTCTCCGTGACCACGACCCACACCTTCGGCCCCGCCTGCCGTCTTACCATCCACAAGACGGGCAAAGCCATCTGGTCTTTCCGTCCGCAAGACCGCCCCGGTTGACGATAGGGAAGCAATTTTCCATTAAGCCGGTGTTTCCAGGATTGTCAACTCGTTCATGATTGATTCCAGGGTTGCATCGGCCAGTCTTCTGACGTAAAACGCATCTTTCCATGTCGACTCTCCTACGTCCCCCTCGATGGATTCAGCTCCCCACAGTATTCTAACCCGTTTTCCTCTTGGACCCCAGACGGCCGGGTCGGTTGGTCCGAACAGGGCGATTACCGGAGTGCCCAGTGCCGCGGCCAGGTGGGTGATCCCGGAGTCATTTCCAACCATGCCTTGGCAGCGGGAGAGCAACAAGGCCAAATCTACCAGGGAGGGATTTACTGCGATCCGTACGTTGCGTGCCTTAATCCGAGGTACAATCCGACTCCGTGCCCCGTCATCCGCGGGTCCGAAGGTAACGACTGGTTCGTAGCCCCTGTCGTCCAAGGCGTCGATCAGATCCGCGTACCGTTCCGCCGGCCAGCATTTATCCGTTCCGCCGCTGCCGGGATGCACGGCGATCAATCGCCTGTCTGTAAACGGTGTTTGTGCAAGCTCCGGCTCCGCGCACGCTGGTGTCTGCAACTTCGGTGCCTCGGCCACGGGATCCACACCCAGGGGAACGAGTGCCTTCATCAGAACGTGGGTCATGTGAATCCGGCGTTCTGGATGGTCCGTACCGGGGTGTGCTTGTCCCGGGAGGACTGGACAGGCCGCTATCCCGCGAAGGTTCTCTTCAAACACCCCGGTGGAGTCTGGTAAGAAGGAGACAATCGCGTCGTACGATCGGAGATTCTGCAGTGAGGGGCCGTTGAGCGGAGCGTTTTCTACGAACAACGGGGTCATGTCCCGGCTGTCGATCGACAGCACGTTGTCCACGTACCCGCATTGCTTCAGCAGGGCCAGACGGGCAGGGTTGCCCATCATGTCGACCGACAGGGCGCCGTAGCGCTTCTGCAACGCGGAAAGAACGGGAAGGGTAAGGATCAGATCGCCCACCGCGCCCGACCGGATGATGAGAACGCGCTTCATGCTTCCAGGTCGAAGACGGTGCCGGTCCCTGAAGCCGCCGCCCGTTCAAAGGCCAGCCTGGCGGTGACCGCGTCTTCCATGGCGTAGCCCACGGATTTGAACACCGTGATTTCATCCCGGCTCGCCCGCCCGCCTTTCCTGCCGGTGACCAGTTCAGCCAGTTCCGCCCGGACGTGATCCCTCGTGATGTCGCCCGCCCGCAGGGGGATGAGAATGTCGCCTGCTTCCTCGAAGGCGCCGTCGTACGTATCCACAAAAACTTGGGCCCTTTGAATGAACGCGGTGTCCAACTCCCTCCTATCGGCGGTGAAGGCGCCCACAGCATTGACATGCGTACCGGGACGAACCAGGCTGCCGTCGAAAAGTGGCGTTCCGCTCGACGTGCAGACCGCCAAAACGTCCGCTTCGGCCGCGCAATCGGATGCAGTATCCACCAGCCGGCAGGGAATCGCCGAAGAGTTCAATTCATCGACTAAAGCGCTGCCCCGCTCGGGGGTTCTGTTGTAAACGACGACCCTTTCAATGGGCCGGACAGCACGTATCGCGTCCACATGAAAACGTCCCTGGACCCCCGCGCCAATTACGCCCAGCACCCTGGAGTCTTCGCGGGCCAGGCATTTTGTAGCCACAGCGGACGCCGCCGCCGTCCGAATGCCGGTGAGGAAAGTGGCGTCCATGAGGGCGATGAGCCGACCGGTCTCCGCGTCGCTCAACACGTAGAAACCCGTGATTACTGGACGGCCGAGGGACGGGTTTTCAGGGAAGAACGAAACGACCTTGGCGCCGAGCGTCCGTGAACCGGAGAGGTAGGCCGGCATGAAGAGGACGACAGCGGACCGGTGAGCGACCTGGACGGGCAGGCGGACAGGAACGTGGTCCTTTACTTCGGCGGAACGAAACCCTTTTTCCACGGCCTCGATCACATCGGGCATGGTGAGGACGGAAGCCATATCGGACCTGGACAGGAGGCGTGTTGGATTCACGTACTACTCCGTTTACAAGACGTTTGAATGACGGGTTGAAAAGCGAGAAACCAATTGCTCCAGCAGGTGGCGTGGATTAGATTGTATAATCGTCCTTGCAGTTGCAATCAATGACAATCTGTTCGAATTCGTACCGAATAGACTCGCCGTCGAACACTGAAATCAGGATCGTCGGGAGTCCCTGAGCCGTCCTGGCCACACCAGCCGGGTTTTCATTAAGGAGTGAGTATGCGCGAACGTCAGAAGGAACTTCGGAGACAGCGGTTTCGAAAGGAGCAGAGGCGCAAGGCCACCATCCGAGGGATGAAGCGGAAGAGAAAAGTTAAACCGGCCAAGTAGCCAGTCTTGTGTACATGACAGGAGAGGCATGAACGACAAATCAGATGCGGCAAAGGATTACGTCCTCCATACGGCCCATGAACATAACGTCAAGATCATCCAGTTGTGGTTTACGGACATACTGGGTTTTCTGAAGAGTTTCTCCATCACGGTGGAGGAACTGGAAGACGCCCTGAAGGACGGCGAGGTCTTCGACGGTTCGTCCATAGAGGGATTCATCCGGCACAGCGAGCAGGATATGATCGCCATGCCGGACCCCAGCACGTTTCAGATACTCCCGTGGCATCCGGACGCCAGGAAGAGCGCCGTGGGCAGCATGTTCTGCGATATACTGGGGCCCGATGGCGCCGAGCCCTACGAGGGTGACCCGCGCCAGATCCTGAGAAGAAGCCTTCAGCGCGCGGCCGAGCACGGGTTTACCTTCTATGTGCAGCCCGAACTGGAATACTACTACCTTAAATCCAGCGATGGACCGCCCGAGCCACTCGACCGGGGCGGCTACTTCGACCTCACCCCCCTGGATTGGGCGACGGACCTGAGACGCGACACCGTGATGGCCCTGGAAGAAATCGGCATCGGCGTCGAGTTCAGCCACCACGAGGGCGGCCCGAGCCAGAGCGAAATCTCCCTGCGATATACCGACGCCATGACCATGGCGGACTACACGATGGCCTACCGTCTCGTGGTGAAGGAAGTGGCCCTTCGGCACAACGTGTACGCCACCTTCATGCCCAAACCCCACGCCAACCACAACGGGAGCGGCATGCACATGCACCTGTCGCTCTTCCGTGGCGACACGAACGCGTTTTTCGATGACGGGCGGGACTACCACCTGTCGGACACGGGCCGGGCCTTTATCGCCGGCCTGATGCGCCACGCGCCAGAGACCATGCTGGTCTCCAATCAGTGGGTAAACTCCTACAAGCGGTTAGTCGCCGGCTACGAGGCGCCCCTGTTCGTTTCGTGGGCGTTACGCAACCGGGCGGACATGATCCGCCTGCCCACCTACAACCCTGCCAAGCACGAAGCCATGCGCGTGGAGTACCGCGCCCCCGATCCTTCCTGCAATCCCTACCTGGCCTTCGCCGTCATACTCTCAGCGGGTCTGGCGGGTATCGAGAACGGGTATGAACTCGGGCCGCCCGAGGAACACGACCTGTACGGCATGTCCCATGATGAACGCCGCAAACTGGGCGTACAGCCCTTGCCCAGGGATCTGAACGAGGCCATCAAACTGGCAGAAGGAAGCGATCTGCTGGTAGAGTGTCTCGGCGAGGAGGTCCTGGACAAGCTGATCGAAAACAAGCGGGAAGAGTGGGAACGCTACCGTTCACAGGTCACCGACTACGAATTAAACTCCTACCTGTCCCTCTTGTAGCCGAAGTAGTTATCCAACTCAACAATTGAGAACAACCCGCATGGCTACTGGCGTCGAACCTACCAGTGATTCCAAAACACCGCTGTCCACAGACTCGGACCGCCTGGCGGCCATCGACTGGATGCGCGGCCTCGTCATGGTCCTGATGGCCATCGATCATGCAAGCCTTGCCTTTAACGGGGGGCGGCTCTCTGACGATTCGTGGTACATGCAAAAGGCGGGATCCGATCTGCCTGCTGCCCAGTTCTTTACCCGCTGGATAACTCACCTGTGCGCACCGACGTTCGTCTTTCTGGCCGGTACCGCGCTGGCTCTCAGCTATGAGAGGCGCCGTCTGATGGGTAGTCGAGATCGCGACCTGGACTGGCGTCTTTTCAAGCGGGCCCTTGTCATACTGGCCTTTGAACTGCTGTGGTGGTCACCGTTTAGTCTTCAGGTACTGTTCGCCATCGGCATGGGGCTGATCTGCATGATCCCCTTACGGCGCCTTTCCACCCGCACGCTGCTTATCACCGGACTTTCGATCCTGTTTCTGTCCGAAGCCGTGTTCTGGGGTATCATGCACCTGGGAGGCATTACGCCCGACATGATTCGTGAGTTGACAAATGCGTCAATTTCGAATGGGGGACTTGATCAAGGGGCGTTAAACGGGGCATTCGACAAGGTCCGCAACCTGGGCTGGCTGACCGTGTGCATACCGTTTTTCCATCCGGGCCTGTTGGTCAAGATCGGCTCCGTGCCTGTGTGGGTGCAGTATCCCTTTGTGCCATGGTTGGGGATGATGATTCTGGGCTGGCTGTTGGGTCGTTATCTGCTGCAACGTCCAATCGTCGCAGCGTCCATTGACGTTGCCCGGTCGTCCACATCGGTCGAACGCCTCCTGGTCATCACGGGTATGCTGGCATTGGGACTTTTCGTGATCTTACGTGCCTGGAATGGATATGGGAATATGCTTCTTCTACGTGAAGACTTTTCGCTGGTGCAATGGCTGTATGTCAATAAATACCCGCCAAGCCTGACGTTTGCATTACTGGAGTTGGGCCTGATGGCCCTGATTCTGTGGGGTTTCTTTCGGTATCAGCGGACTATGAAGGGTCCGGTACGAGCCTGGAATCCTCTGCTCGTATTTGGCCAGACCGCGTTTTTCTTCTACTTGCTCCACATGCACATTCTGATATTCGCAGGACTGGCCACGGGCATGTTCATGAAACACGGTTTGGGTACCGCCTACCTGGCTGCCCTGGGTGTACTGATTCTGCTCTATCCGTTGTGTCTGTGGTTCCGCCGTTTCAAAGCCGCCCGACCCAAGGGTTGGGTAAGGTATATCTAGCCCGCTTCAGACGCCTTCCGCGGCACGCATGATTTCAGGTATATTTCTCCAGCCGGATTCGTCAATACCTGGCAGGATACACCCTACCAGCCCGGAGGATTGTCCTGCCAGGTGCGGCCCACGTAGTCGAAGAACGTGATGACGAGGAGGATCATCAGCCAGAATATGGCGGCGGCGGCGGCGAGCTTGGTTTGGCCGGGGTTGAACTTCAGGTGCATGAAGTACAGTATGACTGCCATGGCCTTTACGCAGGCGATGGCCATGGCCACCACCGTGTTGAAAATGCCCAGGTCGATGAAGGCCACCCATACCGTAGCGGCAGTAAGAACCAGGAGTAAAGCGAAGACGGTCAGGTAGTTGGATACCGACGCGATGTGGTGGGAATGTTTGCCGTGGACGGCGTGTTCTGCGTGTTCAGACATGATTCGGGCCTCTAAACGCTAACGCTGTCAGTGTAGTCCGCCGATCAGGTACAGCAGCGGGAACAGGAAAATCCAGACCAGGTCGACAAAGTGCCAGTACAAGCCAAAGTTCTCGATCGGCGCATAGTACTCGGGGGTGAACTTGTTCTGACAGACCCGGATCAGCAGCCAGACGATGAGGACGAGTCCAATGAGCACGTGCAGTCCGTGGGTTCCGGTCATGCAGAAGTAGAATCCGTAGAAGAGCTGGATCGTCCGCGGATCGCCCGGGTCGGTCCAGATGAAGTTCATTCCGGGAATCAGGCCGTCGTGCCACTTGTGGGAGTACTCTATGAACTTGTTGACCATGAACACGGCGCCGAGCAACAGGGTCAGCACCAGGAAGACGATGATGTGGTTCTTCTTGCCCAGTTGCGCGGCACGCACGGCGAAGGCCATGGTGACGCTGCTGGTGATCAGGGCGACCGTGTTCAAACCTCCCAGGAAGATATCCAGGTGGTGGCTGCCGTTGACGAAGGAATCGTAGTACTCGCTTCGATAGATCGAATACCCCAAGAAGAACCCGCCGAAGAACATGACTTCCGTCAGCAGAAACAGCCACATCCCCAGGCTCGCGGCATCGTTCTGCTGATCCATGTCATCGAACTGATGGCGCATGTATGCTGGATGATCGGCGTGTACATCGTGGCCGTGAGATGCCGCTTCCGTGCTGACTGACACGATCTTACTCCTTCACAGGATGACTACGTGCACCGGTTAAGCGTGTTCGAGCTCTTCCTCTTCCTCGTGCACCGGGTTCTCGATCACCTTGCCGTAGTTGTACGGCTCCTCTTCCACGACGGGCGTGATTGGGAAGTTGTGTTCCGGCGGCGGTGACGAAAGGGTCCATTCGAGACCGGTTGCCCGCCAGGGATTGGGACCGGCGACCTTGCCGTTCTTCAGCGACCAGAGCAGGTATATCGCCGGGACGATGAAGGCCGCCGCCAGGATGGTGGCGCCGGCTGAAGACATGATGTTCAGCAGTTGCCACTCTTCCGGATAGACGTGGTAGCGCCGCGGCATCCCGAGGTAGCCCACGATGAACTGCGGGAAGAACGTCAGGTTGAACCCGGCGAAGATCAGGAAGGCGGCGAAGCGCGACCATCCCTCCGGGTACATGCGGCCGGAAATCTTGGGCCACCAGAAGTGCACCGCCGCCATGAAGGCCGTTACCGCGCCGCCAACCATGACGTAGTGAAAATGGGCAACCACGAAGTAGGTGTCGTGCATGTGGATGTCCAGCCCCATGATGGCCAGGAACACGCCGGTGAGACCGCCCACGGAAAAGAGTCCGATGAATCCGAGGGCGTAGAGCATGGGCGCGTCATAGGACACCGATCCCTTGTGGATGGTCGCCATCCAGTTGAAGACCTTGATGGCTGACGGCACCGCGACCAGCATGGTGATGAACGAAAAGACCATGCCGGCGTAGATCGACTGACCGCTCACGAAGAGATGGTGGCCCCAAACGAAGAAACCCAGGACCGCGATCGAAACGCTGGACATGGCGATGAATTCGTATCCGAAGATCCGCTTGCGGCTGAAGGCGGCGATGACCTCGGAGATGACGCCCATGCCGGGCAGGATCATGATATAAACAGCTGGATGGGAATAGAACCAGAACAGGTGTTGGAACAGGACCGGGTCGCCGCCCAGGGCGGGATCGAATATGCCGATGTGCAGCCCCCGCTCCACCATCATGAGGGCCAGCGTGATCGCGATGACCGGGGTGCCGAGGACCATGATCAGGCTGGTGGCGTACATGCCCCAGACGAACAGGGGCATTTTGAACCAGGAAATGCCCGGCGCCCGCATCTTGTGGATGGTCACCATGAAATTCAGCCCGGTCAGAATGGACGAGAAGCCGGCAATGAAGGCCGCCATCCCAGCCAGGATCACGTTGCTGTTGGAATACGTACTGCTGAAGGGGGTGTAGAAGGTCCAGCCGGTATCCACCCCGCCCAGCAAGGTCGTCAATACGCCGAAGGTGCCGCCGATGATGAACAGGTACCAGCTCATCAGGTTCAGCTTCGGGAAGGCCACGTCCTTGGCCCCGATCATGAGTGGCATGATGAAATTTCCGAACACGGCGGGAATCGACGGGATCAGGAAGAAGAAAATCATGACGATGCCGTGCATGGAAAAGGCCACGTTGTACTGGTCCGCCTCCATGAGGTCCGCCTCGGGCGTAGCCAGTTCCAGGCGGATCAGGCTGGCGAAGGTGCCCCCGATCAGGAAGAAGAAAGTGATCGAAAACAGGTACAGCAGCCCCACGCGCTTGTGATCCATCGTCAGCAACCAGGACTTGATCGAGTAGGTCGCGTTCAGAAAGTGGTCACGGGGCATCCGATGTTCGTCAGCCCCCTGTTGTGCTATTGTACTCATTGGGCGCCCTCTGTACTCGGTAGAGATTTAATGTAGGAAATCAGATTGAAGATGTTGGTCTCCGTAATCTGACCCTGGAAGGTCGGCATGATCGACGGGTATCCTGAAACGAGCCGGATGCGGGGATTGACGATAGATTCCCGGATATAGGCTTCGTCGATCAATATGCGTTCGCCGCTGGCAAGGACTTCCTCTGTGCCGAATTTGCCGTTCAAAGACGGTCCCCTGGCCCCGGCCTGGTCGCTGTGGCAGGTAATGCAGTTCAACTGCGAGAATAGCCTGGCCCCGGCCTCTTCTGGGGTTTCATCGCTCACGCCGCCGGCCAGCCAGTTCTGGTAGTCCTCCGGTTCCATGGCGTATACGCTTCCGACCATGCGGGAGTGTTCGGTACCGCAGTACTCCGCGCAGAACAGGTGGTACTTACCGGCCTTCGTCGCCTCGAACGTCAGGGACGTGTACCGCCCGGGAATCACGTCGTTCTTTACCCGGAACGCCGGGATGAAGAAGCTGTGTATGACATCCTCGGACGCCATGGTCAGCTTCACCGGCGTATCGATCGGCACGTGCATTTCGTTGATTTCACGCTGTCCCGTGGGGTGCTGTACGTGCCACATCCACTGTTTGCCGACCACGTAATACTCCATGGCGCCGTCCGGGATCTGGTACACCCTGAAGAATAGCCAGACGCCCCAGGCGAACATGATCATCATGAGAACGAGCGGTATGGCCGACCACGTGATTTCAAGGAGCAGGTGGCCGTGGGTCTGGGATTCCGCCTGCTGGTCCTCGGAGCGGCGCCGGTACTTCATGGCGAAGACGAAGATCAGCACGCAGATCAGCGCCATGAAGAACACGCTGATGGCCACTACGAAAAAATACAGCAGATCGACGTCGTAGGCAAAGGTTGATGCGATCTCGGGATGCAGTTGAAATTGGTTGTTCATACGCTCACTTTACGGTTAAGTCGGGTCTTTTCCGCCTTGGCGCGTTGCTTGCTGATTGCGCCGGTCTGGCTTGGTCTGGCTTGGTCTGGCTTGGTCTGGCTTGGTCTGGCTTGGTCTGGCTTGGTCTGGCCTGGCCGATTACCCATCGTTTCCGTGTTTATTCCTCGTCCGCCGGCGACGGTCACGCTTGAACATGATGACCATGAATGAACCCATGGCCAGCAGCGTTACCAGGCCGGCCACACGCATCGTGTTCATGATAACGACGCCGTATCTGCCCTGTTCGGGATCGTAGTTGAAACAGTACAACATGATCTGGTCGAACACGTTGCCCAGCTTTTCTTCCGAAGATTCGATCAGGGCCAACCGGATGTCTTCCGAAGGATACTCGATACCGAAGAAGTAGTGCGAGACCGTTCCCTTCGGGCTGACGATCATGATGGCGCTGCCGTGCACGAACTGCCCTTCGTCTTCATCGTAAACGTAGTTGAAACCGACGGTTCCCGTTAACGCGTCGATCGCAGGCGCCTCGCCCGTAAGGAAATGCCAGCCTTCCTTCGCTCCGGGTCGGTTGTACCGCTGCGTGTAGACCGCTTTCTTCTGTGCCGCAAGCTGGTGGGTCTCCCTCGGGTCGAAACTGACGGAGAGCACCTCGAATTCATCGCCTATGGTAAATTTCAGCGGGGCAAGGCTCCTGTTGAGCCCGTTGAGGACTTCCGTGCACAACATGGGACAATCGTAGTAGACCAGCGAAAGGATGACCGGCTTGTCTCCGAAGTAACTGCCCAGTTTCACCGGTGTTCCCGTTTCATCGTAGAATTCAAGGTCCAGGGGCAGTGCCGCGCCGATATTCTGCTCGATGCCGACGTGCTTGAGGATTTCAGGCGTAGCGCTCGCTTCCAGACCGGGACCGACGCCGACATCCTTCGAGATCGTCGGGCGACTACCGCCTTCCTGTCCGTAGACCCCGCCGGGCAGCACAAGCAGGATCGCGGCGAGGATCGCGGCGTATTTGGAATGGTTGGTGCTCATAGTTTTACTGTCCTTCCCCGGTTCCCTCTAACGAGGGAAGTTCGAACCGGTTGTCGGTCGCGATAAGGTGCATGGCCCGCTCGATCGGTATCTGGACGATTTCCGCCGTTCTAATCACCCATCCGTAACTGTTCAGTTTTCTATTTTCCGCCTCCCGAAGGACGATCAGGTCCTCTTCGGGGATGACCTGCAGCCGGGGCTCGGGCGGAAGCGTGTTTTCTTCCAGCATGGGCGACGGTGCATCAAACGACAGCGCGTTGTAATCTTCGATCACCACGAACATCCCCCACATCAGCACCATGGATATGATGGCCAGGGCCGTCAGGCCGATGCCGAACTTGATGACCAGGGGCACGTTGGTTTCGTAGACTTCGTGTCCCCGTTTAACCGCGGCCTCGTCAACGATGTGATGGTTTTTCCCGAGATTCATGGATTTCTCGTCCCTATGCGTTCGAGACCGACTTCACGAGTTCCTCGAACCGAGGATCTTTCTGTGGAATCAGCGGATTCTTTTTCAATCGATCGATCACAAAGTAAAACCAGATGCCTCCCAGTCCGAGCGGGATGACTACATCCATCACGCTGAAACTGAATCCGTCCTGACGGAAGTTGGGCGCCACGTGCCAGAAGATATCGACCAGGTGCATGACCAGGATGAACCAGGCGACGCGCACCAGGCGACGCGGGTCCCTTTTCCTCGGTATGGAAAGTAGCAGGAAGAAGGCGATCACGAACCGGCAGAGTACCAGGACGATCGACACCACTTCCCAGCCGCCATGAACTCGATGTACGTACCAGGGGTTTTCTTCCGGCAGGTTCGTCGCCCAGATGATCAGGAACTGTGACAGCATCATGTAGAACCAGAGCAGCGTAAAAGCCAGCAGCAACTTACCCCAGTCGTGAAACCGGTCCGAATCGGCGAGTCCGGAAATCGGAGCGTGGTTCCTGAGATAGGTCATCATGATGATGATGAACGAAAGGGCGGCGCCCCCGCTGCTCACGATCATCATGACCCCGTAAAGTGTCGAGAACCAGTGCGGATCGGTGGACATGATCCAGTCGAAGGACGCGAAGGTCATCGTCAGGGCGAACACCACCACACCGGGTCCGCTGATGGATCGGATTTTGTCCGTCAGCCTGGGGTCTCCCGAAGAATCCTGGGCGACAGACCACCTGATCAGCAGGAACGACGCGATGATCCAGATGGCGAAATAGACCACGGTCCGTATGAGGAAGAAGGGCACGTTGAGATAGGATTCCTTGTGCTGCAGAATCGGATCGCCGGCCACCACTTCTTCGTGCGTCCAGTGGTACAGGTCGTGCATGCCCAGCGCGATGGGTATGAAGAGGACGAGCAACACGGGCAAAGTACTCATGGCGGCTTCGAGAAGTCGCTGGATGATGAATCCCCATCGACCGCCGATAAGGTGGTGCAGCATGGTGAAGGCCATGCACACCAGGGTAATGCCCACGCAGATCATGTAGCCAACCAGGTACGCCTGGTAGAAACCGGCCATTTCACCCATGGATAAGGCGTAGAGCAGTCCACCCAGGATCAGGACGACACCAACGGTCAACGCCCGGGACTGCAAACTGCTAAGCTGTTTGAACAGCGGGTAGGGGATAGTTGTCATTCTTCCACTTCTACGATCTGTTGAATGCGTTGTTGGTCCGATTCCGGTAGTTCGGCCAGGTTGGCGCCCTGGCTCAACTGCAGCGCCCGTACATAGGCGGCAATTACCCACCGGTCTCTCGGGCTGATGCGTTCCTCGTAACTGTACATGTTGCCAAAACCATTGGTCATGACGTCGTAGAAATGCCCGGCCTCAACTTCGAAGAGACGCTGGCTGTGGAACGACTCCGGTTGTTTCATGCCGCGCTGCACGATCATGCCGAGTCCGTCTCCGACCTTGCTGTGGCAGGGCGCGCAATAGATGTCGTATCTCTCCTGCCCTCTCTTCAGTACGTTGATGGTCACCGGAAAGGGAAAGGTCGTGGCCAGTTCACCGTTGATTTTACCCGTGTAGAAATGCTCGTCCAGCCGCAGGTGGCCCCGGGGTATGGTCCCTTCCACCACGGGACGCACCGAGCGCCTGTCACCGAAGAAATCGCTTTCCTCGAAGGGCTCGGCCCGTGGCTGATCGTGCATGTCCTGGCGGCAGGACACCGTGGCGAACAGGCAGAGGACGCACAGGAAACCAGCGTGAATGATGGCCATGGAGTTACGCTTCAACTTCGGTCACCTCATGGGGATTAAGTTCCTCGAGAAACTGCCGGGTAGCGTCCCGGTCGAAATACGGGTCCTCCGCCTCGATACACAGAAAGAAACGATCCTGTGTGGCGTACCGGAACCGTTCGATATCGAATAGCGGATGGTTGGGGCGAGGCAGCTTATTCATTACCAACATCCCGACAAGGGCGGCAATGGAAGCGAAAAGGACCGTACACTCGAACATGACGGGTATGAAGGCCGGCCAGCTGTTAAAGGGTCGGCCGCCCACGTTGATCGGGTAGTGAATCACCGAGGCGAAGTACTGCATGTAGAAGCCGACGGCGCAGCCGGTCAACCCCCCTATAAGGATCACCAGCGCCACATTGTTCTTGTGAAGATGCTGTATGTCCAGCAGTTCTTCGAGCGGGTAGGGCGTATAGGTCTCGACTTGATGATATCCGGCCTCCACGGTCTTCCGCGTGGCTTCCACGATGGATTCCTCGTTTTCGAACTCGGCTACGAGGCCGCGCAGTTCATCCTGCGCGTGTCCGTGATTCATATTAAGCGTCCTTCTTCCGGTGCTTCGGAATGATCATCTTCATTTCGGACATGGGAATCATCGGCAGGAACCGGATGAACAGGCACATCATGAAAAGGAAGAAACCGATGGTGCCGATGTAGAGACTCCAGTCCCAGATCGTGCCCGAGTAGTAGTCCCACGACGAAGGCATGTAATCGTTGGCCAGGCTGGTTACCACGATGACGAACCGTTCCAGCCACATGCCCACGCCGACGATCAAAGAGACGATGAACAGCACCACGGGACTGCGCCGGGCCCGCTTCCACCATAGAATCTGGATACTGCAGGCGTTGCAGAAGATCAGCACCCAGTATACCGGAGCGTACTGCCCGGTCATACGGTTCCACATCATGAACCCTTCGTAGGGACTCGCGCTGTACCACGAGATGAACATTTCCATGGCGTATCCGTACACGACGATGAAGCCCGTCGCCAGCGTGATCTTGCCCATGTTTTCCAGGTGTCTCGTCGTAATGAGTCCTTCCAGCCGGAACCATTTCCTCACCGGAATGGTCAGCGTCATCACCATGGCGAAACCGGCGTAAATAGCACCGGCTACGAAGTAGGGCGGGAACACGGTGGTATGCCAGCCTGGAATCAGCGAAACGGCAAAGTCCAGCGAAACGATGGAATGCACGGACAGGACCAGGGGCGTGGACAGCCCGGCCAGGATGAGATAGGCTTTTTCATACCGGGCCCAGTGCGACGAAGCGCCGCGCCAGCCCAGGGACAGGATGCCGAATATACGCGCGACGACAGGATTTCGGGCTCGGTCACGGAGGGTGCCGAGATCCGGGATCATGCCCATGTACCAGAAGATCAGGGAAACGATGAAATAGGTCGACACGGCGAACACATCCCAGACCAGCGGCGAACGCCACTGGGGCCACAGAGACATGGTATTGGGCAGCGGAAGCAGCCAGTATGCCAACCAGGGCCGGCCCACGTGAAGCAGCGGAAACATGCCGGCGCACATCACGGCGAAAATCGTCATCGCTTCCGCGAAACGGTTGATCGAGTTCCGCCAGTCCTGCCGCATCAGGTGGAGGATGGCGGAGATGAGCGTGCCGGCGTGTCCGATACCGATCCACCAGACGAAGTTGATGATGGCGAAACCCCAGCCGACCGGCACGTTCAGGCCCCAGATACCGGTGCCTATCAGTACCAGGTAAATGATGGAGATGCCCAGCAGTCCGACGACGGGCAGCAGGATCGCCACGGCCAGGTACCATCCCAGCGGCGTACTCGACCGGAGGACGATGTTGGCGATCTTTTCGGTAACGGTGGTATTATTGTACTCGGATGCGACAAAACCATCGCCCGTGTAAGTACCGGTCCGCCCGTTCCGTTCTATATCTGCGGCCTGTTGCGACAAAAAGCTATTCCCTCACTCATGGCGGGATTCTACTGCCGTGACTTCCAGTTACCCCTGATTCAGTCTCACGCTTCAAGGACCGGGTTCGGATTTCGAATCCGCCCCAGGTACGTCGTGCGCGGTTTCGTCAGCAGGTCCGTCAGCATCCCGTAATTCAACGGACTGTCTTTCAGCCTTGACACCTTACTGTCCTTGTCCTTCGTGTTGCCGAAGGTGATCGCCTGGGACGGGCAAGCCTGCTGGCAGGCCGTCAGGATCTCTCCGTCGGCGATGTCGCGGTCTTCCTTCTTCGCTTCGATCCGGGCGACGTTAATGCGTTGGACGCAATAGGTGCATTTTTCCATTACCCCGCGGCTGCGCACCGTCACGTCCGGATTGCGCCCCAGTTGCAGACTCGGCGTTTCGAAGTCGGCGTAAAGGTAGAAATTGAACCGCCGGACCTTGTAGGGGCAGTTGTTGGAACAGTAGCGCGTGCCGACGCAGCGGTTGTAGACCATGTCGTTCAGGCCTTCCTTGCTGTGGACTGTCGCACCCACGGGGCAGACCAGTTCGCAGGGCGCGTTCTCGCACTGCATGCACGGCACAGGCTGGTGAAAGGTCTCCGGGGCGTCAAGATCTCCCCGGTAGTAACGGTCGATCCGGATCCAGTGCATTTCCCGGGCGTTGCCCACTTCTTCCTTGCCGACGACCGATATGTTGTTCTCCGACTGGCAGGCGATGGTGCAGGTATTGCAACCGTTGCACTTGTTCAGGTCGATGACCATGCCCCAGGCATTGGGACCGTCATATGCGTGATCGTCGGGATAGAGATTCAGTTTCGGATCGGGTTCTTCCCACATTTCCTCGATGACATGGGGATTTTCCTTGTAGGTTTCCACATCGGCGACCCGGATCAGGTTCCGGTCGCGGGACATGCTTCCCAACCCCTCGAGATCCATGGCGTGGTGATCCTGCGTGCTGTAGATGTCAAAGGTATCCCCGGTTCGGGTCACCTGCAATCCCCCGCCGAAATTCGGGCTGTCGGACGGTCGTATGGAATAAGCGTCAAACCCCGCGTTCGTGCCCAACTGGCCCGCGCGACGCCGGCCGTAGCCCAGATGCACCGTTACGGCGTTGTCCGGATGACCGGGCAGAATCCATACGGGGGCGTTTACATTGCGATCCCGGTACGCGAGTTCAACCACGTCGGTGTTTTCGACACCCAGCCGTTTCGCCATGGAAGGACCCATAAGCGCGGCGTTGTCCCAGGTCAGCTTGGTGAGGGGCTTGGGCAGTTCCTGCAACCAGCCGTTGTTGGCGTAATACCCGTCCCACACGGTCGGGTCCGGCGCGAATCTGATTTCCATGCCTGCTTCCGGTTCCGAACCATCGCCCACGGCGGCGGCGATGTCGCCACCCGTTACTTGCTTGGAAGGTAGGGCCGAACCGGCGATGAATCCATCGTGTACCGTGGTCTGCCAGAAGGTCTCGAAAGGACTGGTCCCGTTGTAACCCTGGCTCTGCCAGTGCTCACGAACGAGGTCATATCCCTTTTTCATGGCGTTGCCCGACAGCGCCGCCACGACTTCGTGTTCGCTCTTGCCCCGGTAAAGGGGTGCGATCAGGGGTTGAACGACCGTGATCGTACCATCGTAGGACCGCGCGTCGCCCCACGCCTCCAGGGAATGGGTCAGCGGGATGTGCCAGTGGGACAGTTCGGCCGTCTCGTCGTGATACAGGCCGGCGTGTACGCGCAGGGCCACGTTTTCAAAAGCCGCCGCGAAATCGAAATCTGCCGGCGTGGCGTAAACGGGGTTGCTTCCGATCACGACCAGCAAGTCGACCTCTCCGCTCTTCATGTCGTCTACAAGCGAAGCGAGTGATTCGGTCTGGTTGACGGGCGCTGCTTCGATGGACTCGGTGTGGGTAACAGTGTTTCCCGAATTGCCCAACGCTTCGTTCATCGCGTGGACGAGGGCGTGTACGGCCGGAGGCTGGTGGTCGCCCGTGACGACGAGGCTGGCGCCGGCGTGCGCCCGGAGATCGTCCACCACGGCGGATACCCAGCGATTCGTGTCCTCGTCACCATCCGTACTGGTTGATACGGAGATGCCCAGTCCCGCGGCGATCATCCGGGCGAGCCCTTCGATCTCTCCCGCGCGTCGGCCGAGCAGATGATCTGCCTGGGCGCCGGTCAGCGAAGGCGTGCTCTCGATGACGTATAGCCTGTTCATGTTATCAATATCGTTGCCGTCGCGGCGGGAGGCGAAGTCCCGGGAATACCGCACGGCGCCGGGTCCAGTCGACAGGAAGTCGCCGTCAAGGGACAGGATCACGTCCGCCTTTTCGACCTGGTAGCGGCAGGACAGTACTTCGCCGAAGGTCAGGCGGGAACCTTCCCTGGCGTTGTCCAGGGTGATCGGGTCGTACTGGTGCCACCGGGCCTCTGGATATTTGGCAAGCAGGGCCTCCAATTGGCTATGCAGGGTGGGAGAAGTATAGGTGCCGGTCAAAATGCGCAGACCGCCGCCTTTTTTCTCCGCCTGGTTGGACAGGGCTTCGTTCAGTTCGTTCAGGTATGCGTCGTAGGTAGTGATCCGTCCCCGCCTGATCACCGACTGAGACCGGTCCGGGTCGTACATCGTCAGGATGGAAGCCTGGGCGAAGACGTGCGTCGACCCCAGGCTGGCCGGGTGTTCCGGGTTGCCTTCGATCTTCGTGGGCCGACCCATGTGGCTTTCCACCAGAATGCCGTTTGCCACGCCGTCATGGACGTAGGCCGACGCGTAGTACAGGGCCTTTCCGGCGACTATTTCCTCCGGGGCCAGCACATAGGGTATGATCTTTTCACTCGGCTGGCGGGTACAGGCGGTGGCGCCGGCCAGGGCGATCGAAGCGCCCATCAGCTTCAGGAACTTTCTCCGGCTGACCGGGTTGGCCTTGACTTCTTCCACGTGCTGCGGGAATTCTTTTTCCATGAACGACTGGAACTCTTCTGTATCGGCCAGTTGATCCAGGCTGCGCCAGTATTCAGGACCGCCGTTCTTGCCCACGTTCAATTCTCCCGCTTCCGTGATATGCCGCTCTGAGGTCTGTTTCATGGTTCGATACCGTGGCTGTACCTGCTATCGATGACAGATGGAACAGTCTTGCAACTGAACCTTGTTTACCCGGTAGCCTCGAATCAATTGCACACCTAGCGCCATCTGGTCGGCCGGCGGCGAGTAATCGGGCTGGGACTCGAACTTGTACACGTCCGCCCGTTCCCGGATGAACTGTTCCGGGTCGCGGTGGCAATCGAGGCACCACATCATCTGCAGCGAATTCTCCTGCCACATCAGGGCCATCTCGTTGACGGCGCCGTGACAGGATTCGCAGCCAATTCCTTTATTTATATGAATACTATGATTGAAATACACGTAGTCCGGCAGGTCGTGCACCCGGGTCCATTCGAGCGACACTCCGGTAGCGTAGCTTTCGCGCACGGGTTCCAGAATCGGCGCATCGATCCAGACCTGCGAATGGCAGCTCATGCACGTTTTCGTCGGCGGCATGCCGGCGAAGGCACTCGTTTCGACCGTCGCGTGACAATACCGGCAGTCGATGCCGAGTTGATTAACGTGATGTCGATGACTGAAAGGAACGGGTTGGGGCCTTACCTGATGCTGCCGGGTAACGTAGGAAGTCGAACCGAGGTAGAAAATCACGCCAAATACGGTTGTCAGAAGGAGCGCCCCACCGACGATGCTCGCCTTAAGCCATGTATTGGCTGCGGGGGAAAAAAGCTGCGGCATAGTGACTCGTTCTGTCTATTTCTGATGCGTTCCTCAACGAAAAACAGGAATCTAAACAACAGTCATGAAGAATATATCGCGCCGCAAATAAAGTCAATGTAATTTCGCCTGGTGGATTGATTTTATCGGAAGGCAGTCTGAACGGTTGGATTCAAGCATGGACATCACCGGTCCGCCGCATCGATTCGGTCGGCGGTTTCCCATTTCAACCCAACGGTTCTGGCCGCTTGATGTCATCGGATTGAACCGCTGATCGATTGACATGGCGGTCTGGAGTGGGTACATTGATACCAGGACGAGATGGACGATGAATAACGAGGAATATCATGAAAGCTGTACCCATTCAAGGAGTGGAACCATGAACGAACAACAGCCTTCTGAAAAAAGTATGCAACGCATGGAGCGGTACTGCGAGAAGTACTGGGAGAAGACGGGCACCTCACCCCATCCGAACGCGGAAGTAAAGGATTCCGTGGTCAAGGGCCTTGCCGCCCACGTGGACGAACTGGGCCGGCCCCTGTGCCCCTGCAATTTCTACCCCGACAAGAAAGCCGAACTGGAACGAAGCCGCGAGTGGGTTTGCGCCTGCGACGAGATGAAGATCTACAAGTATTGCCACTGCCTGCTGTTCGTGACACCCGAGGGACAGCCGATCACCGAGTATCTGCCGGAAGACCACGAGGGACGCCAGATGTACGGACTGATCGAGGACCCCACGCCGGACAGGGGCCGGGAGGCACGTCACCGGGCGGAGCAGTAATTCGGGAGGCGCGTCACCAGGCGGTGACAGGAAGCCGTTCTTCAGCCCACCACGTTCCGCGGACGGCCTTCGAGAAAGGCAATGATGTTGTTAACTGCGCCTTCGTTGAGCAGGTCGACGCCTTCGGGGGTCATGTCCGCGCAGTGGGGCGTCAGCACGACCTGCTCCAGGTCGAGCAGGGGATGATCCGCCGGAATGGGTTCCGTTTCAAAGACGTCCAGCGCCGCACCGCCCAGGTGCCCCGACCGTAGCGCCCCGACCAGCGCGTCCGTATCCACCAGGCCACCGCGCCCGCAGTTGATGAGCAGCGCCCCGGGTTTCATACGTTCCAGCACATTTGCATCGATCATATGGCGGCTTTCGTCCGTCAGCATGACGTGCAGCGATATGACGTCCGACTTCTGGAACAATTCATCCAGCTCCACGTAGGTTACCCCGATCTCCCTGGCCCTTTCATCCGAAGGGTTGTACGTCCAGGCCATCACGTCCATCCCAACGCTCCTCGCCATCCTCGCCATTTCCGATCCAATGGGACCGGTACCGATGACACCCAGCGTCTTGCCCCTGAGGTAATAGCTGTCCAGCCGGGGCCATTGCCCGGCTTTCATGGCACCCGTGAAGTACGCCGCCCTTTTTGCGAGGGCGAACATGAGCCCGAAAGCGTGCTCCGCGACGACCGGCGCCGTCCGGCCAGGCTGGTTGCAGATGACGATGCCGCTTTCCCTGGCCACGGCAAGGTCGAAGTTATCGACACCGATGGAACAGGTCGCGATCATGCGAAGATCGGGCAGCGCCCGCAGGACGTCACCGGGCCATTTGACCAGGCCCCGGGAGTTGATCATCACCCCGGCGCCGCGGACCCGGTCGATTTTCTCTTCCGCCGTTTCGGGTCGATCGGTGTAGAGGATGACTTCCCCGTATTCCTCGAGGCGTCTAAGGTGGGGCGAACCCTGCATCTGCGGGGGATCGTCCCCGGGAATGACAATGCGCAGGCGGTCAGGCATCGTTTACCTCAACAAAGTCCTGGTTGTCGTTCTAGTGTGCCGTCAAAGCACTATCTTGTTGTTCCAGGCTGAATTCCATGTTGGTATGTACTGATGAAGACCAATCTGCAAAAAAATGTAAAAATAGAATGGAATCGGTACAAGAATAAAAAACTATACTTCGAAGTTGTATCTATTACATTTTGTGCAGCACATTAACGCATACGTCCGGATGTGTTCTCGAGTCGGCCTAGTTATCTGGTGAATCGATACCTGGTTTCCTGCTCACTGAAGTCAGGTACCGAGTTGTATTTTCTGGGGGTCCTGCCGCTTGTCGGAGTATGACAGTAAAGACGCCGGTTTCTACGATTGGATCTCGACAGGGCTCGACGGCGACGAGGCGTTTTACGTGGAAGAGGCACTGAAAGCCGGCGGCTCCGTTCTAGAGATCGGCTGCGGCACCGGCCGGATCATGATACCGATTGCTGATTCCGGCGTATCCATCGTTGGTCTCGACCAGGCACCAGCGATGCTGAAAATCGCACGGGAAAAAGTCGCCAGCCTGTCTGTAGAAACGTGTCAACGCATACGACTCGTCAAAGATGATATGCGAGCGTTCGACCTGGATCAGCGCTTCAATCTAGTCATCATGCCATACCGCACCTTTAACTACATGCTGACCGAGGATGATCAGCGAAGCGCGTTGACGACCATTCACGATCATCTAGTCGACCATGGCCGACTGATATTCGACGTAATAGACCCCGGTCCGGATGTGATCGCCGCCAGCCAGGAAACGCCGAGCGGTTCGCTTAAACGCCGAGCGGTTCGCTTAATCACATCTGGTCGTTCGCGCATCCGGATTCGGGTCGCCAAGTCATGGCGTGGGATACGAGGCAGTTCGACCCGATGGAGCAGACCGTTGAGGCATACCAGTACTTCAAAGAACTGGACAATGAAGGCAGGGAAGTTTCGAATACGGTCATTCCGTTCTTGCTCCGCTACTTCTATCGCTATGAGATGCAGCACCTCCTGGAGCTCTGCGGTTTCGAAGTCGAGGTGCTCTACGGGGACTTCCAGCGCAGTCCGTTTCGCCACGGAAATGACCAGGTGTGGATAGCTAGGAAGGCCGTAGGAGTTTAACTGACCCTTTTTAAAGTTGTATTCTTCAAAGTTACTGGGAATACTCAATCCTGCATCCCTCCGAATGTGTTATTGAGAGGACTTAATTCGGCGTCTGGATCGAAACAGGATTTGGAAAGCGGATCGGTTTCTGGTATCAGGCTGCTTTTTGTGAGGAGTATGCGGCATGGCGGAATATGACAGGACGGACGCTGGATTCTATGACAGCCTTTCGGCAGGGCTCGACGGCGACGAGGCGTTTTACGTGGAGGAGGCGAGGAAAGCCAGCGGCCCCGTACTGGAGATCGGCTGCGGCACTGGCCGGATCATGATTCCGATAGCCGAGTCCGGGGTGAATATCGTCGGTCTCGATTCAGCGCCCGCGATGCTGGACATCGCCCGGGGCAAAATAGCCGGTTTGCCCGACGAAACGCGGCGCCGCATACAGATCGTCGAGGATGATATGCGGACCTTTGACCTTGATCGGCAGTTCGATCTTGCGATCATACCCTACCGCGCGTTTCTGCACATGATGACCGTGGAAGATCAACGGAAAGCCCTCACGCGTATACGCGATCATCTCAATGATGGCGGCCGCCTGGTGTTCAACGTGTTCGACCCCAGCCTCGAGATCATCGCCGCCTACATGAAGCCGCCCCGGGGTGTGATCAGCCACATCGGCACGTTCAGGCACCCGGATTCGGGTCGCCAGATCATGGTCTCGGATACGCGCAGTTACGATCCCGCTGAGCAGACCCTCGTGGAATACCGGTTTTTTGAAGAATTGGACAACGAGGGCAAGGTGGTTTCGAAGACCGTCACCCCGCTCATTCTGCGCTACGTCTATCGATTTGAGATGCAGCACCTCCTCGAACTTTGCGGCTTCGAGGTCGAAGCGCTGTACGGGGGTTTCACGCGCGGTCCCTTCGAACATGGCAATGAGCAGGTTTGGGTAGCCCGGAGTAAGCCGTAACCTCACTGGGGTGTACCATGACTATCAATATCCTGTCTATCGACCAGGCGTCCATGCTGCGGGACTTCTACAACGAACAGTTTTCAGATATGCCTTATTGCTACCCGGTTACGCAGAAGGAATTCGATACCGGTCTATGGTGTAGCGAGGAACAAGACGACGAACCTTACGACGATCTATCGGACGAGTCGATCCTGGTGGCCGAAGACGACGATGGCACCGTACTCGGCTTCGTGCACGTGGCGATCTGTCATAAGGGCGAGGAAGACCATCGAATCGGACAGCATCCGATCGAGGAGTTGCTGCAGGACCGCATCGGCCTGATCCGGTTTCTACACCACCGGGCGGGAGCAAGGCCGGCGGGACAGGCGCTCGTGGAAGCGGCGGAAAGGCACCTGCGGGGATTCGGTATCAGCCAGATCCGGGCATTCAGCTATTTCGGATACCGGTTTTATCGTTTCTGCCACGGGTTTCAATCCGACAGGATGGGGCATGTGGGCGCCCTGTTCTGCATGAATGACTATCGCATTACCCGCGGCATCATCCTCCTTGAACTCCCTGACTTCAAAGTACCGGACCCGGAACTGCCCGATCCGGAGGTGACTACACGATTCGACATCCAGCCCGGACGGGGCGAACGGCCCAATATGGAATTCCAGCTTTTCAGGGGAGAACAGTGCATAGGGCATGGTTTTGCCCAGTCTCACGGGGACTTCTGCCGATCGTCCAAGGCGCAGGACACATTCTACATTCCCTGGTTCTACCTTGAAGGCAGTCCCGTAGGCGGGCGCGTCAGCGAAGGTGAGCAGGGTAAGGGATTCGGGCGGTACATGATGGAGATACTGCTGAAGGAAATGCACAACCTGGGATACCGCCACGCGACCACCCAGGCGAACACCGGCAGCCCTCGTCCGATCCTGTTGTACACCAACATGGGCTATCGTGTGGTGGATACCAACTACCAGTACTTCAAGGTTCTGGATGGAGAAATCCCCCTGTCCGTGTTCAAGGAAGTCGGGTTTTAATCACATTTGAGCGGGTTTGAATAACTGCAGTGTGCGGGTTTGTATAACTGTCAAATGAATAGCTGTTTTATGATGGATACACGGAATGTCTGATTCAGAAAATCCCCTGCACGAAGCGAACCGGAAAGGCTGGGACGCCGTCTCGGCCCGATGGCAGGCGAACATCGACGCCAACATAGACTGGCGTCGCGTACCGGAGGATATATGCCTGGTACTTGATGACGAGGAGCTTTAGTATCTCGGCGACGTGTCCGGCCGTCCCGTCTGTGTCCTCGGCAGCGGGGACAACCTGGTCGCCTTCGCCCTGGCCGGCGCCGGGGCCCGCGTCACCTCCGTCGATATCTCCGGGGCGCAATTAGAGATGGCCGCCGAAAGAGCGGAGGAACTCGGTCTCTCGATCCGGTTCGAACGGGCCGACGTGACCGATCTGCGTGCCTTGCCGGACGAAGCTTTCGACTTCGTATATACGGGCGGCCACGTCGCCGTGTGGGTGTCCGATCTCAAGCGGTATTATGGAGAGGGTTGCCGGGTTCTTAAGCCGTCCGGACTCTTCATGGTCAACGAGTACCACCCATTCCGACGGCTGTGGCGTCTGGCCCCCGGTCCCCTGGATCAGGAGTTTCACTACTTCGACCAGGGTCCGTTCGAGTACGACCGGTCCGATGACCTGCCCAAAGGCACTTCCGAACCGCTTCCCGGCCATGAGTTTCACTGGACCGTCGCGGATATGACGGGCGCCTTGCTCGACGCGGGATGTGAACTCCTGGCACTGAGGGAGTACGGTGACGAGAGCCAGGGTTGGGAAGGCGGCGCGCCCCTGGAGCGGATGCCGTCCAACCTCTTCCTGGTGGGCCGGAAGAAGCCCGGCAAGCCTACGCTCTAGAGGGTGATGGACGCTATTTCGCCCTGAGGGCCTTCTTCAGCAGCTTGCCCCAGATCTTGTCATAGGGGTGGACGACTTCCACCTGCTGGTCCCCGCGGTAGACGGGACGACCCTCGTTAGCCCAGGCAAAAATCGAACCCTCCAGGTTGTAGATATTCCTGTAACCCTTCTTTGCCAGGAAATCGGCCATTTCCGACGAGCGGTAACCCACGGAACAGTACAGCACGACGGGCTGATCCCGGGAAGAGCCTTCCAGTGCTTTCAACGCCTGTTCTTTGGACAGTGCGGGAACCGCGTCCTCCAGGTGGCTGACCTGGTATTCTTCCCGCTCCCGTACGTCGAGCAGCACGGGACGCTTCGATTTACCCGCATCGTCGAGCCAGGAGGCGAGCGTGTCGGTGGAAACCTGGACGACCTCCGGGAACCTGGCGCGGACCATCTTCAGCGTAGTTGACCAGAACATGGAACTTTCCTCTGATTCTTCCTGGGCGGCGGCCCAGGGGGATGAAGACAGTAAAATGAGGGCAATGACCGTTGGTAGCAGTAAGTGGTTGATTCGGTGCGGCCTACGTCGGAACATGGTCGTTACCTGACATCAATGAGTCTATCCGAGAGCGTTTGTAAAAACATCGATTTCCGCGTTGGATCCAAGTCTGATGAAGTTAATATGCCGCCAGGTACGGTCCTCCATGGAGGAGTACATGCCCATACGCTTTCGCTTCTGCTGGGTAACGATCCACCAGGCCAGGGAGTCTTCCCGGTTCCAGAACTTGAGGTTGGGCCAGAATCGCTCGTAGTTCGTTCCCCAAAGAAGTTCCTTCGACCGCGCGCGTTTCCAGGAACGGACCAGCATACGCCAGACCAGCCGGTACGCGGGGAGATCCAGCCATATAACCGTTTCCACTCGCGGCCAGAAAACCCGTTTCGAAAAGGTCATGTAGGAACCGGCGACCACCCACCCTTCACCGGTCGTCGCTTCGGCCAGGCGTCGTTCCAGTTCATCGGGATCCTTTTCCGCCAGACTGATCCAATCCGGTTGCCAGTTTATCGCGTCCAGTTCCACGAATGGAACGCGAAGATGGGCCGCGAGCCCGGCGCCTAGTGTGCTCTTGCCCGAGCAACTGTTTCCGGTGACGTGGATCCGCCGTCCGATCGGTACGCCTTGAAAGAACCCGGCACGATTATTTTTCATGGGTGATCCTGGAAGCCCCGGAATCCCGATCAGATCGGAGATATTTTACCGGCGTAAGGTAGGCCGTCGGCGAGTCACACTTCATACTCCAGTGTCATGTCGTGTTCCTCGGCATGTCCAGCGGAGAAACTGCCGGTACCCGAAAGCCCTGCCAGCTCGTCTGTACCTGACCCAGGCACCACCTCGTACTCCGCCGTGGCCTTCTCTCCATCGAAAGACCCCGTGTGCCGTAGCACGAAGCTGCCGGTTCGCCCACCCAGGTTGCCTACAACCTTCTCGAAACCTGAGAACGTGGCGACCCCACTATCAAGATGCGTCATTATGTACATGAGGTTGCCTGAGCCGGACAGGTCACCGTGGAAAGACTTCTTCACGTGTGCCTGCGTTAGCTTCGGTCCGTCCTCGGGTTCGTCAAATGGTTTCTCGTCCCAGCTTACGATCTTGAATGTAGCCTTGATGAGCATTATTTCTACTCCCATGAATCACAGTGGTTTTTGCAAAGCCGCAGAGAACCAGGCCGGCAGGGCGGCCCGTGGATTATCCCGCCAGTCCACCATCCGGCTGTCTTCACCCGGCAGATAGGAGCTCCCTTCCCAGTAACTAGGGTCCTCGGCGGGCCGCTCCAGGATACGGCGAAGACTTAAACCGGCATCCGCCGCCGGGTTCAGGATATCGGCGAGGGTCCAGTTGAACTCGAAGGTCCTGTCGGCCAGTGACTTGAGATCGGAGGCGTCGGCCTCTACGAAGGTGATGGGAAGACCCAGTTGCGCCGCACGTTCGGAGGCCGTTTCCAGCTGTCGACCGGATATGTCGATCGATGTGACATGGGCCTTCATGCCCGCGAGGGCGAAGGCTGCGTAGTTGTCCCCGCTGCCGATGACGCAGACTTCCATGCCTTCCACGTCACCCGCAAAATCACCGATCAGCTCCAGCGCTCCGCCCGCGAATCCGAGATCGGGTTCTGTAGGACAACGGCGCCACAATCCGTCCCGGTCGCGCATTTCGGTCCACCACGCGGCAGAGGCGTCCCAGGACCGTCCGTTGGCCTCGTGCATGCGGTTGGTAGAAGGTGAGGAAGGCAATGGCATGAGCGCCTTTCGGTTTGGAGGGCCTGATTCCACTTAAGCGTTCCCAACAATATAGATCGGTGCAATTCCCCGGCGCAAGTACGCTGATCAAAGGAATCCGTCGGTGGCTTGCTGCAGTTTACCGGTGGAAACCTGCAATTCGGCCGCGAAATCCGCTTGACAGTTGTCGTCATCCAATACCTAAATAAATGGTATAACTCACCTGTAGAAATGTATGTGCTGTGTTTTAAGAAGCATTATCCAACCGGTCTTTCAAATATCGTCCGTACGCTCGAATTTTCAAGGCATGCTACGGCGGCAAGGATCTGTTACTCAATTCCTGCAACAGGAGGCAACCATGGCGAAATACATGTACCGCACGAAATACACGCAGTCGGGTCTCCAGGGCCTGCTCAGAGAGGGCGGTACCGGTCGCCGCGCAGCATTGACGCAGACCATCGAAGGAATGGGCGGCACCTTGGAAGGCTTCTACTACGCCATCGGGGATGATGACCTGATCCTGATCGCCGAGATTGCCGATGAAGCGACCGCGACGGCCATCGCCCTCAACATCGCCGCGGCCGGTGCGCTCAAAGTCTCCACCACGGTCCTGATCTCGCCGGAAACCATCGACGAAGCGGCGAAAAAGAGCGTTCCGTACCGGTTGCCGGGCAACTGAGCGGAGTCGAAGGGCGTCGCGCTTTCGTTTTTGCCTTCTGATTCCGGATCCCAGTCCAGATTTTCTCGTTGGGTTACCCGAAAGGCGACGATCATTAACTGTCTGGATTATTTGCTATTGCCATTCCAGCCAAACCGTATTATACTGACTGTTAACCCCTGTTGTGTTGTTATTCGTCTTTAAGAACCACATCGTTGTACTTCGCGATGACGGGCCCAAAATCCAAGTGCTGACGGCCCGCCACTTACGCTATCGTTGCAATTGATTAGGACGAGGGAAAGAACGCCTCCAAACCCAACTCATCGATACAGAAAGGGAGTCGGTATGGCTAAATCTCTGCGCATTATACCCGATAAATGTACGGGATGCATGCAGTGCGAACTCGCATGTTCCTGGGTGCAGACCGGCATGTTTCAACCATCCCGGTCGCTCATCCGCGTAAACATATTCGACGAGCAGGCCAGTTACGCGCCGTACACCTGTTTCCAATGTGACGAAGCGTGGTGCATGACGGCTTGTCCCGTGAACGCGATAAGCGTTAATGCGGAAACGGGCGCAAAGGTCGTGGCTGATACAAACTGCGTAGGCTGCGGGTTGTGCACCATCGCCTGCCCCTTCGGCACGGTTTTCTATAACCCTGACACGCAGAAGGCCTTCAAGTGCGATCTGTGCGACGGCAATCCAGCCTGTGCGGTCGCCTGTCCCACGGGTGCCATCGAGTACACCGAGAGCGAATCCGCTGACTGGCTCGGCGGCTGGGCCGAAAAGGTCAACGCTTCCTATGTGGCATCAATAGAGGGAGGGAACGCGGCATGAGTAAAGGCGGATGGAAAGGAACGGTACTACGCGTCGATCTGACCACCGGTCGGATTTCCAAAGAGCCCCTCAACATGGAATGGGCCAAAGCCTTCGTGGGCGGACGCGGCCTCGCGGCCAAATACCTGTATGAGGAAATGGACCCGGCGGCGGACCCACTGAGCCCCGAAAACAAGATGATTTTCGCAACCGGTCCCATGACCGGTACCAACGCTTCGACCAGTTCCCGTTACATGGTGGTCACCAAGGGGGCTTTGACAAACGCCATTACGACCTCCAACTCGGGCGGCCACTGGGGACCGGAGCTGAAGTTTGCCGGCTACGACATGCTTATTGTAGAAGGCAAGGCGCCGGTTCCGTCGTATATCTCCATCTGCGACGACGACGTCCGAATCTGTTCCGCGGAGCACCTGTGGGGCAAGACGGTCTGGGAGACGGACGACCTCGTCCGGGAAGAATCGGGACAGCACGATACGGTCGTCACCTGTATCGGTCCAGCCGGCGAGAACCTGGTGCGCTTTGCCGCCATTGTAAATGACCGCCATCGGGCCGCCGGAAGGTCCGGGGTAGGCGCAGTGATGGGATCCAAGAATCTCAAGGCGATCGCCGTACGTGGTAACGGGGGCGTACCCATCGCCGATCCGCAGAAGTTCATGTCGGCCATGTGGGCGATGAAGAGCAAACTGGTCGAGCATCCGGTTACCGGCGAGGGTCTGGCGGCATACGGTACCGCGGTACTCGTCAACATCATCAACGAAAGCGGCGCGCTGCCGACCAACAATCACCAGCTTTCCCAGCTCGAGGGTGCGGACAACATCAGCGGGGAGACCCTGGCCGATACGCGGCTGGTGGCCAACAAGGCGTGTTTCGCATGCACCATAGCCTGCGGCCGGGTGTCCCGGTTGCCGGGCGAGGCGCAGGACAAGTACACCGTGACCACCCGGCCGCACAACTGGAAGATCGCGGTCGAGGGACCGGAGTACGAGAACGCGTGGGCCATGGGCGCGGATTGCGGCATCGACGACCTGGACGCGCTCATCAAGGCCAATGCCATGTGTAACGAACTCGGCATGGATCCGATCTCCTTCGGCGCGACACTGGCTGCGGCCATGGAACTGTACGAGAACGGCGCGGTAAGCGATGAGCAGACCGAGATCCCGCTCAACTTCGGGAACGCCGCGGCGCTGGTCGCCATGACGGAAAAGGCGGCTTACCGCGAAGGTTTTGGTGACGAACTGGCTGAGGGCTCAAAGCGTATGACCGCCAAATTCAACCATCCGGAGTACTTCATGGGCGTGCGCGGACAGGAATTCCCGGCGTACGACGCACGGGCGATCCAGGGCATGGGCCTGGGCTACGCGACCTCGAACCGTGGCGCGTGCCACCTGAAGAGCTACACGGTCGCTCCCGAGATACTGGGTATCCCGGAAAAGATGGATCCGGCCGTGACGGAAGGAAAAGCGAATATCACGAAGATCTTCCAGGACGCCACCAGTACCGTCGACGCGTCGGGCCTGTGCCTGTTCCTCACCTTCGCCGTCGGCCTGGACGAAATGCAGCCGCAGATAGAAGCGGTGACCGGCGTTTCCTACACGGTTCCCGAACTGCTGGAAGTCGGGGAACGCGTCTGGAACATCGAACGCATGTGGAATCAGCGGGCCGGCTTCTCCGGTAAGGACGATACCCTCCCGAAACGGTTGCTCGAAGAACCGATTCCGGATGGTCCGACCAAGGGCGAAGTGAACCGGCTCGGCGAGATGCTGCCTGAATACTACGAACTCCGCGGCTGGAACGCGGAAGGCGAGCCCACGCAGGAAAAACTGGCGTCGCTGGGTCTGTCGTAGCACGGGATCCGGCATAGCGTGGTGTAACGGAGCTTCCTTCATGACATTCGGGTGGGCTGGTCAACTCCTGCGGGTCGATCTGACGCGGGGATCCGTGACAACGGAACCCCTGAGGCTCGATTGGGCGGAGGAATACATCGGCGGACGGGGACTTGCGGCACGGTACCTGTACGAGGAGATGGATCCTTCGGTCAACGCCCTCGGTCCGGACAACAAGCTGATCATGGCTACCGGGCCGCTGACGGGTACCAATGCCTCGTGTGGTTCCCGGTACATGGTGGTGACCAAGGGGCCGCTGACAGGCGCCATAACCACGTCCAATTCGGGTGGCCACTGGGGTCCGGAACTGAAATTCGCCGGTTACGATATGGTAATCGTGGAAGGCAGGGCGGAACATCCGTGTTACCTGCTCGTTGACAATGACCGCGTTGAAATCCGCGATGCCGCCAACGTGTGGGGCAAGGTGGTCTCGGAGACCGAAGACGCGATCCGCGACGAGACAGGCATACCCGCGCTCAGGGTGGCCGGGATCGGTCCGGCGGGCGAGAATCTGGTGCGTTTCGCGTGCATCATCAACGACAAGCACCGGGCCGCCGGGCGTTCGGGCGTCGGTGCGGTCATGGGATCCAAGAACCTCAAGGCCATTGCAGTCCGCGGAACCCGGGGCGTGCAGGTCGCGCGGCCAAGAGATTACATGTCCGCGATCTGGTCCTACCATGAACACCTGGCCGAGAGTCCCGGCCGGCAGGGACTTACGGAACTGGGCACGGCGCCTACGATCGACCTCGTAAACGCGTTCGGAGGTTTGCCGACACGCAATTTCACGGCGGGTCAGTTCGAAGGCACCGAGGCGATCAACGGCGAAAGCATCAAGGATAACTGGCTGGTCGCCAACAAGGCCTGTTTCGCCTGCAACATCGCGTGCGGACGCGTAACACAGGTATCGCCCAACGCGGACAAGTACATGGTCAACATGCATCCACGCAACTGGAAGGTCGCCGGTGAAGGGCCGGAGTACGAGAATCTCTGGTCGCTGGGGGCCGACTGTGGCGTGGATGACATGGACGCCATTATCATGGCCAACTACCTGTGCAATGACCTGGGCATGGATCCCATCTCCATGGGCGCGACACTGGCCGCTGCCATGGAGATGTACGAGCGGGACCTGCTGGGCGATGCGCAGACGGGCATGTCGCTCAAGTTCGGAGACGGCAGGGCCCTGGTAGCCATGACCGAAGCCACGGGGTACCGGGAAGGTTTCGGAGACGAACTGGCCGAGGGATCAAAGCGGATGACCGAGAAGTTCGAACATCCGGAATTCTTCATGGGCGTCAAGGGACAGGAGTTTCCCGCCTACGATCCTCGCGGCTTCCAGGGGATGGGGGTGGCCTACGCCACGTGCAACCGCGGCGCCTGTCACCTCAGGGCCTGGACCCCCGGTATCGAAACCACGGGCGAGCATGATCCCCATGGGACCGATGGAAAGTCAGTCTGGGTGGCCGAGGAGCAGAACAGGACCACGGCCCACGACGCGACCGGTATCTGCATGTTCACCACGGCAGGCGCGCCCCTCGACGACCTGATACCCGTATTGTCCTCCGCTACCGGGGTGGACTACACCATGGACGACTTCGTACATATCGGCGAGCGGATCTGGAATATCGAGAGACTCTGGAATCTCAAGGCGGGTCTCACCGCGGCTGATGATACGCTGCCCAAAAGACTGCTGGAAGAGGCGCACGCCGAAGGACCTTCAGCGGGCGTGACCGTCAATCTCGACGCCATGCTGCCCGATTACTACGCGGCCCGGGGATGGACCGAGGACGGGCGGCCTACTACCGAAAAACTGATGGATCTTGGACTCGCGTGAATGATCGAAAACCACGGATGAATGGTACTTCGTTTTTCTGCACTTTCTCTGGAGGAACGGCTTATGGCGACAGAACACGTGATTATAGGCGGCGGACCGGGTGGGATGAATGCCATCGAAACGATTCGCAGTTACGATGCGGACGCATCCATCACCCTCATTTCCGATGAGCCGGCCTATTCCCGCATGGCTCTGCCTTACTACATTTCGGGAAACATCCCGGTAGAGCAGGTAAATACCGGCGATGACGAATATTTCAGCAGGCTGGGGGTGAAAACCCGCTTCGGCGCCAGTGTTGCCGAGGTGAACCCCTATGCGAGCATGGTCACGCTGAGCGACGGTTCGATGGTTCCTTTCGACAACCTGCTGATCGCCACCGGTTCGTCCGCCCAGAAGCTGAACATACCTGGAGCGGATGGCGACGGGGTCCACAACCTGTGGACCGTAGCGGATGCGGAAAAAACCGTGAGCGCCCTCGGGAACGATGCCGACGTGGCTTTCATCGGCGCCGGGTTCATCGGTTTTATCATCCTCAACGCGATGCACAAACGCGGCGCCCGCCTCAAGGTAATCGAGCTGGAGGGACAAGTGCTGCCCCGGATGCTGGATGCCCAGGGCGCGTCTCTCGTCAATTCATGGCTCGAATCCAAGGGTGTCGAGACCCATACCGGGGTCAGTGTTCAGGCCATAGAGCACGGTAGTGACGGCGTGAAGACCCTGCAGCTGTCCGACGGGTCCTCCACCCGGGCGGACGTGGTCATCATGGCTACGGGCATCAAGACGAATATCGGGTTTCTTGATGGATCGGGCATCGAGACCAACCAGGGCGTCCTGGTCAACAATCGTTGCCAGACCAACGTATCCAACGTATACGCCGCCGGTGACGTGGCCGAAGGGCCGGACCTGTCCACGGGCGAACAGGCGGTACACGCCATACAGCCGACCGCGGTCGACCACGGGCGGATTGCCGGCGCCAACATGGCGGGACAGGACGTGGAGTATCTCGGCAGCCTGCTGATGAACATCCTGGACGTTTGCGGTTTGCAATGCGCCAGCTTCGGCGACTGGTCCGGTAGCGGCGACGTCACCGAGGTCATCAACGCCAATCGCCCGGTTTACCGCAAACTGAACTGGGAAGGATCCACGATCACCGGCGCCATCATACTCGGTCCCGCGGACGACGTGGCCATGTTGAACGACATGGGCATGATCAAGGGACTGATCCAGGCGAAGACGGACCTGGGCGCTTGGAAACAGCATATTCAGGCGAATCCCACGGACATCCGCCGGCCCTACGTAGCCACCAGGACCGCGGAGAAGATGCTGGCGCTTACCGCGCTCGGCAAGCCATCCACGCACAGGTCTTACCAGCATGCAGAGGATGCCGGAAAGGACCGCGGCGCGCACCAGGTTTTCGTCGAATCAGCGGGGTAGGGATAGCTAGCCGTCAGGATCTGCCGGCGCTGTAAAAACCCGCGTCATTTTCCAAACAGGTATCTCACGTTCAGCGTCAGGGACCAATGGTTCGTGGCGCTGAACGTGTTTTTGTTGGTAAACGAGGGGTCCGTCTCGAAATAGGGATGGTGTTCGTAGGTACCGGTGTGTTCGATGTCGTCCACCCTGGAGTAGGTCACTTTCAAGCCGATTGCGGCCCGGTCGTTCAGGTTGTAGTCGGCTCCCGCGTATAGATGCGCCGCGAAAACCGTTTCCATCAGTCCGGTGTCCTGTTTGCTGTTGTAGAACGACAGCGGTGGATCGTAGGCGAGGCCCGATCCCGACGGATCGGAGTATTCAATCGAGAAGAAAATCCGGGTCAGCTCCACGATCGCGATGCCGGTTCCCGCTCCCACGTAGGGGGTAATCCTGCGCAGTCCGAAGGGCAGGTCGTAGTAAGCGTTCAGGGACACCGTCCGCGTCACGAGATCATCTATGAAGGTCATGCTGTTGGCCTGAACCGACTCACCGAAGTAGCCTCTTCCCGTGGGCAAACCATCCAGGTAGGTCACCTCGACCGGCGCACCCTGGTCGACGTTGTTCTTCCGTTGTGAAAACGCAGCCTCCAGGCGGGTACGATCGAATCTCCGCCCGACGGCAACGTCGAAACCGAGGCCGCGGTCGGTGGATGGGGCGTATCGCCAACGGTAGCCGGGGATCACCAGCGGTGGATTCATATGGAAGCAGGCAGCGGTGGGATAGCAAGTGGATTCCGTGTTCATCCCAGACTGGTCCAACCCAGACACCAGGTTGCCGCCCAGTCCGGCGGACAGATACCAGCCGGACCGCCTGAGATCTTCAGCCCTGGCGTCCGTTTCCGTGACAAAGATTGTCAAGACCGTCATCATGAAGCTCAGGATATACAGCCTAGTGGTTGCCGAGCACATGTGACATCCCGCCAGCGCGAGTGGACGTTATTCTACAGGTTCAACAGGTAAGAAACCTTGGCGACGATCTGCTGGTCCCTCAGACGCAGGGGCGTTCGTTCGTAGACACCGAAGTTGCCGTCGGTATCGAGATCGTCATCGCGAAACTGGTTGAAGGCCAGGAAGAACGAGTGGCCGAAGGGCGACCGGTAGGCGAGCAGGATATTCATCGTTACCGTGTTCAGGTGGTATTGGTCATTCTGCCGCTGCCTGTCGGAGTTTAACTGGACGAACGAGGAAAAGGACAGGTTCGGCGTGAAAGAATAGCTCAACCTCATACTGGGAATGAGTCGCGTGTTGTGGTCGTACTCATCGATGTCAAGACCTTCTCTGCCGCCCCGGTCGACCCGGCTCCGTGTGATTCCCGGCTCAATAGCGAAACGGGGATTCGGTTTGAAGGAAAATTCGCTCGACAGGCTGAGCAGGTCTGCGCCGTAGAACTCTCCATACCGCACACTGCCTCGAAAAGAGACCTTGCGTCCACTATCGGTAAAAAGAAACAAACTTGCCTGGTCAAATGAATAGGACCCGGCGGGAAAGTGAACCCCGCCGATGCGCGTGGTTTTGCCAAGCGTATCGAAGTTCATGTTATATGAAGCTGTAATCCATAAACCGCGTTCCAGTTCGAGGAACATGTTGGGCTGGAAAGACCAGGAATCGGCGTCGGAGAAATCCGTGTCCTTCTTGGTCACGTAATTGCTTCGGAATCCCCCGTTGATTCGACGGATGCCGAACCGCCGGATGAAGGCGTTCGCCGTAACGCCGAGAGCTACCCGTTGCAGACCGGTGTCCCGGACTAACCCGGTATGTGAAATAAAATCGTCTCCGATATCCAGGTAGGACATCCCGTAGCTGAGCCAGCGATTCTGCCATAGCTCCCTAGCCCGGAAGGTCCAATCCTGTGCGCTGGTGCTCAGTGTATCGGTCCAGCTTTTTGCAAAGGTAATCTGCCCCTGGTGATTCGTCGCGCGCGAGGCCAGATTGAGGTCAAACCCCACCACCCGGTTGTAATCTTCGCTGGCGTACCGGGGGATGGCCATGCCGATTTTGTCGTTGAAACGGGGATTCGGTTCCTTGAACGTAGCCAACATGCCTACGCTCGACCGTGTGCCCAGGTCCCTTACAACGCGCAGCGCTTGCCAGTTGGTCAGTGGTTCCCTCTTCTGTTCGCCGTCATCTTCGTACTGGATTTCTCGGGTCTGGACGTTAAGGAACCCGATGGTCGTTTGTCCCATCTTCCCCGTTAAACGCATGCCAAGGTCGATGGGTACGGAACGTCCGTCGGGTAACTGGCGGCCGACACGTCGACTGAAGAAAAGTTGCGGCGTCAGGTCGCCGCCGCCGCGCTGCGGTCCACGCCGCTGCCGGCGCTGGTTGAGACGGAAGATATCGCTTCGTTCAAGGAAGAAAGGGCGCTTTTCGTTGAACTGGAATTCGAAACGGGACAGGTTCACGACTTCATCATCCGCCTCCACCTGGGCGAAATCCGGATTGACGGTCGCGTTCAGCGTCAATCCCGATGTGATGCTAACCTTGAGATCTCCACCCAGTTGACGCTGCATACCGTTATCAATGTCGGTCACGGCGATGGGTGTCGCAGGCGTCGGCGCACGTTCAGTGAACCGCGTGGACTGGGCTCCGAGCACGGTGAACGGCGTCACCTGGGCGCGACCCCCCGGTGTGATATCGGCTAGGGCCGTCAGACGTCCGCCCTTGCCGAAGCGATAAAGTGCCTGGTTGCCGTCTTTCAGGCTCAGCGGAACCCAGTACGATTCCTCCCGGATGCGTTGAATGCGCCGGCCGAAATTTATGCCCCAGTTCTGTTCCCGGCGTTTGGGAAAGCGCAGAGTATGAAAAGGAATCACATATTCCGCCGACCAGCCGTAGTCGTAGACCTGGCTCGCCGCGTTCCAGAAACCGTTCCAGTCCCTGTCCGAGTTATTGCCCTCCCGGCTGACGAAGGAGTCGGACCGGGCCCCGTTTGGATTGGTCTGGAATTCGTAGGCTTCACGAAACTGATCGAGCGAGGCGATCACAACCGTGACCATGTCGTTTGAGAAACTCATCCTCGTATCGCGTTTCATATCCGGCGCCATGAGTAGTTCCGGTTCCGGGTCGAAGCAGGTGAAACCAACGTACAGGTTCTTGTCATCATAAAGCACGCGGACTTCGGTCGGATGGGACGCCGGGGCGCCTTCGGCCGGTTCGAGCTGGAAGAAATCGCCGGCGACATTGGCCTGTTTCCACTCGGCTTCGTCGAGATGACCATCCACGTTGATGGATGAGGTCACCCGCTTTGCCTCGAGCATGTAGTCGGCAGGATCCAGGTTTCGATAGTCGAAGGGCGTTTTGGACACCGGCAGGGGTACGCTGAAAGGACCCGGGTCCGCAGTTCGGTCGGATTTTCCCGACATCGCTGCTACAGTTTCCGGCATGCCCGTTTCAACCTTGGCCTGATCTTGCGAAGACTGGGCCAGTGCGACGCCCTGGACCACAATCATTGAAACAAAACCGCAGAACAGGCCACCGATTGCACGGACGGGTGAGGGGAAAGACATTCAATCCTCCAAAATAGTACGAGTGTTCGAACTCTACTCAACTAGACGTCGTCTTCCATCTAATCTTTTACAATCCAGTGACCGGAATCCTTCAAGCGATGCGTATGGTTTTATCGGCGGGCCGAATAAATAACTCCATGACCGAGTTGTCCACAAAGAAGATCCCAACCTTCTCTTTGACAACTTTCGGCTCGGAATCCTGCGCTTTGATGAAGTTGAAAATGCTTGACGTCGTGACACCAGAAAACAGATAGTGGTGAAACGGAATAGATAGATACCCAGACCACAAACGGTCAACTGTCCACAATCGCAATCAAGCACAGTCAAGGTTGCTTAATTAAACCGGGAACATCAATGATTACCCTGGAGCAAATCGAACAGGCGAGACAGGAACTACCACCGGAGGTCGTGTACACGCCCCTCCTGAGGTCCCCGGCGATTTTTGATCAGACCGGGGCGGACGTCTGGCTGAAGGCGGAGAACCTCCAGGCGACGGGTTCGTACAAGACACGCGCGGCCTATACCATCCTGAACAGGCTAACGGATGCCCAGAAGAAGAAGGGCGCCGCCATTTCTTCCTCGGGCAATTTCGCGACGGCTTTCGCTTACATGGGTTCTCTACTGGGGATTCCAACCACCATCGTAATGATGGAAAAGACCTCGCCGTACAAGGTGCAGCGAACTCGGGACTACGGCGCCGAAGCGGTGCTGTGCGAGAACCACAACCAGGCCCGCTGGGATACGCTGGGCAGGCTGGGCCGAGAACGCGGGATCACCGCGATCAATACGTGGGAAGATGAAAACGTGGTCCGGGG
Organism: bacterium; assembly: GCA_965225915.1. GTDB lineage: Bacteria > JAAXHH01 > JAAXHH01 > JAAXHH01 > JAAXHH01 > JAAXHH01. The sequence goes on along the minus strand of OZ245326.1, from coordinate 1,110,514 downwards.
CCATGGAAGTATCGGCGCCGAAATCATGGAGCAGGCGCCGGACCTCGATGCGGTGATCGTTCCGGTCAGCAGCGGCGGCCTGATCGGGGGTATCGCCACGGCTGTCAAAACGCTGAATCCCTCGGTGAAGGTGATCGGGGTACAGCCGAAGGGTTCGCAGGCTGTCTACCAGTCGTTTTTGAAGAAGGAGATCTGCGAAGTCACGGAGCCGAACACAGTATGCGATTCTCTCGTGGCGCCCCGCCCGGGCGTACTCACCTTCGAACACGTGATGGCATACGTGGACGAGATGGTCCTGGTTTCCGACGAGCAGGCGATTGACGCAGTCAGGTACTTGATCGGCACGACCAAACTCGTCGTTGAGCCGGGAGGCGCCGTGGGCGTTGCGGCACTTTTGAACGGGATTGTAAACCTCAAGGGCAGGAAGGTAGTTGCCCTGCTTAGCGGCGGCAATATCATGCCCGGGCAACTCGCGGGATATCTCAGTTCAACCTGAACCGCGCCGGACGCTCCTGCGGCAATTCGCTAGAACGGTCCATTTTCCGGATGTAGATGTTGCCGCTGTCAGTCTAAAAAGCCTGCTGGCCCCCGGTCAGGTTTCCCTTGTATCGCTTCACGTTGGACCGATTTTGACTCTTCCGCCGTGGGTTTTTGCGTCCACGGTTCCCTGGACTTCTTCAATATCGATGTTGCCCCCGGACGTTCTTGCGTAGATGTCTCCTTGCGTTGGGCCGAGTTTGACGTCTCCTCCCGAGGTCTTCGCCCTTACGGATCCCTTCGACGCTCCGATTTCAATGTCACCCCCGGACGTCCTGACGTTGACGTCACCTTCAGAGGGACCGATTTCAATGTCGCCGCCGGAGGTGGTTGCCGTGACGTTTCCCTGCGCGTTTTCGATTCCAATGTCACCGCCGGAGGTTGTTGCCGTGACGTTTCCCTGTGCGTTTTCGATTCCAATGTCGCCTCCGGAGGTGGACAACTCTGTTTCCATACCACCACCACTCAGGCGGATATCCCCTCCAGATGTACTGGCATTGATTCGACCTTCCGTGATATTACCGATATTCACATGGCCACCGCCTGTCTTGGCATTCACATTGCCCTGCAGATCGCCGATGTCGATTCCCCCTCCTGACGTCCTGAGATCCAGGTTGTACGATCCGGGCACTTTCACCGTCATTTCCACTGAAACCCGGGTTCTGCCTAATTGGCGCGCCTTATCGACCTGGACGTGTACGTCGTTATCCTGATTGGACACCTTGACCTCAACGTCCTCGAAGGCATCGCGAGCGCGATCTTCGCTGAAACCCACCAATTGTTTTACCACGGTAACTTCCACTTCATTGTTCGTCCAGGCGATGATATCTATAGATCCCATGTCGGCATCAATGGTCAACGTTCCACCAGGATTCACCGGGTATTTTTGTTCGATTCTTTCCATGTGATTCCATCCTTCGCGCTCAAACGTTGTCTCCTGTGCTCCGCATTCTTCCACTGCGGCAAAGTACACGCATACAATCGCCACGATCCATGCTGATCGCATCATTCCTCCCATCTGGTTTCTAGTATTGAGGTGGATCATCACCATCGGCTATCGATTTATATGACTACCACCAGGGGAAGAATGTTGCGCCTGCGAGCAGTTGGATGATCACCCAGGACGGACTGCGGCGCCTATTCCACCCAGTGATACACGAGGGGTTTCAAGTCACCGGGCAATCCGTCGTACACGTCCCGGGGAAGGGCGGGTACCAGGTTTTCGTTTTTACCGGTTTCATCTACCAGGATGCGGCGGTCTTCCGAGCCGGGCATCAGCACGTTCAGGTTAAGCCACCAGGGCGCATAGCGAACGACTACGGCCACGCGAGGATCCATCGAGGCGTTCGCTGCCGTCGCATGCCAGAGGCGGCTGTCCATGATGAGGACGCTTCCCGCTTCACCGGTCACGTTCAATTCGGTCGGGTAGGGTTCTTCGGGCGATACGCCGTTGTTGCCGGTAGGATTGTTGGCAGCACGGTGGCTGCCCGGTACGATGAGGGTGCCGCCGTTGTCGCCGGTAAAGGAAGAGAGCATCCAGATGGTCGTGAGATGCATGACTATGTCCGGGTAAGGCGAGGGTACATGCCCCGCATTCCGCTGGTTGAAGGGCCAGTCTGCGTGCCACCCTCCGCGATCGTTTCCCGGCTCGTTGATGGTGGCCGTAGTAAAGGAGATGCGGAAATGGTGTCCAAGCAACGCCCCGACCAGATCGAGTAGCCGCCGGTCCGCGAGATAGGACGCCAGCGACTGGTCGTACTTGAGGAAGCCGCTCACGTGGCCGATGTTCGCCGGCGCGTCCGGATTCCGGTGGCGGTTGGTGGAGGCGATGACCCGATCCCGTACATCCGCCACCCGGTCCTTCGGAATGACGTGGTCCATTACGCACCACCCGTCGATCTGCATGCTCAGAAGCTGCCGTTCCAACGTCATGGCGTCCTCTCGTGAAGAGACAAGACCGGCTTCGGTCAGTCATTCATATCGTCGACACTTAACGTGCCGGCTTCATGATGTCGCCTGAAGATGCCCCAGGTCTGTCGGATCCCTTCCTCCAGTGGCGTATAGGGGATATCACCGACGTCTTCCTGTAATTGCCGGTCATCCAGGTCGGGAGCGATGGGAAGGTCAATGTCCAGGTGGGAGATGAGACCTTCCGCGCCGGGCACGACTCGTTCGATCCCCGCGATGACTTCGTCGATGGTCACGACGTCTCCCCGGATGCTGTAGGCCGCGGCACCGGAATTTCCTGCCTCCGCGCATCGGATGAAGGTCCGCGCGGTATCGTCCACGTACTGCATGTTGTTCCGTCCACCGTACTTGATCACGAACGGCTGTTTCAGCAGGGCGGCCTTAACCGCCCTCGTGGGATCGGACGTAAGCCCGAAGTCCCGTCCGGGGCCGTACACCGTCCAGGGACGAAGACCGATGCTGGATATGCCGTGATCCAGGAAATACACCCGCGCGTTCGCCTCGTTGCACTGCTTGAAGACACCGTAGTGGGTTACCGGCCGCAGCACCGCGTCGTTGTCGACGGGTCCCGACTCGTAGTCCTCTTCCATTCCGTAGACCGCCGCGGAACTCGCGTAAACAATGCGCTCCACGATATCGCCGTGGACCTTTGCCGCTTCGAATACGTTCAGGGTGCCGATCACGTTGACCGTGGCGCCCTTGACCGGATCGGCCCGGCACACGGGCACCTGCAGTCCCGCGAGGTGGATGATGCGGGACGCGCCCGTCTCCCCGACTACCCGGTTAAAGCGCGGTCCGTCGGCGATGTCGCCCTCGATGAACCGGACCCTTGCGATCTCCTCTTCGTCCATGATAAGGGACATCCGAGCGGTATGTTCCACCAGGTCGTAGATCGCGACATCGTGCCCCTCGTCGATGAGGTTCTTTACTATCCACGATCCGATACAACCATATCCGCCGGTGAGTAGATACTGCATGGCGCCTGTTCTCGATAATCTCGGGGTGGAAGGGTTGAAAACCACGTCCATTTTAGCGGACGAAAACGCCTGTGTCAAGGGAAACCACGGCGGTCCGGCACCCCTTTTAGTCCTTGATTCCACGTGGTCGGAAGGATATAATACCCACGTTCTGGAACACCCGGAATAGACGTGTTCTCCCAGTGATGTCCATCCCTTAAAGCGCCACTCATATGAGTACGATCAAGCGGTCCTCCCCGTCGGCGGGAAAGTCGGCGCCGAATCCCAGTGGCGTCGGTCCGCCCGCGAAAAAAGAGGGACTGGCATCTGGGATGACGGTGAGGGCCGTGGTCCTCGGTCTCGTACTTTCCGCGTCCATGGCGTGGTGGGTGGTGCATTCCTCGTTTGAAGCACATTCATCCTACCTTTCCATAAACCACCTGCCCATGGCGGCGCTCTTTCCCTTCATGCTGGTCGTATTCGTCATAAACGGCCTGTTGAAGCGATTCGCGCCCACGCATGTTTTCACGCCGCCGGAACTGATCATCGTGTTCTTCACCGTTTTTACAGCCTCGGCCTTACCCGGGTGGGCGTTTTCTACCTACTGGGTCGCCATTCCTTCCATTCCGCATTACTACGCCAACTCCGAGAACAGGTGGGTAGAGCTGTTCTTCGAATACCTGCCGACCTGGCTGATCGTCTCGGACGAGCGACAGGCCGTGCACTGGTTCTACGAAGGCCTGCCCTCAAGCGGCGTCCTGCCCTGGCGGGACTGGATCATACCCATGGGCTGGTGGGGTACCTTCTTCCTCGCCCTCTTCTCCGCCAGCGCCTCGCTGATGGTGATCCTGCGCAAGCAGTGGATCGAAAGGGAGCGGCTGACCTTTCCTCTGGCCCGCGTGCCCCTGCTGCTCGTCGAAGAAGACGGCAGCGGCTCCGTGCTGCCCCGCATCGCCCGGTCCAAGGTATTCTGGTACGGTTTCTCCATCCCCCTTTTCATCATCCTCTGGAACATCGTTTCGTACTGGGACGTCGTGCCTCCGATCAGACTGGGTGGGGATTACCGCATACCGATCACCCTGGCCGAATCCTTCCCTCCGATCCAGTTCAAGGTCAATTTCGCCTTCATCAGCATCGGGTTTTTCACCGAATTGAACATCCTGTTCAGCATATGGGTGTTCTTCCTGCTGGCCACGATCCAGATCGGAATCATGAGTCGGTTCGGCATTCCGAAGACGACAGAGATCGTCACGGCCCAGCACCTGGGCGGGTTTTTCATGTACACCCTGTTCGGGCTCTGGATGGCCCGGCGCCACCTTTACGACGTGGTGAGAAAGGCTATCGGCCGGGGTGACGACATCGATGATTCAGGGGAGTTCTTCTCGTACAGAACCGCCATGGGAGGCGTGGTGATTGGCATCGTGTACATGTTCTTCTTCCTGATCGCCATGGGGATGTCCTTCGCCGCCGCTGCCACGCTCCTGGCCACCTCCATGCTGCTTTTTCTCGGGGTCACCCGCGTGGTGGCGGAAGCGGGACTGATCAACCTGGACCTGCCGTACAATGCCCACGACTTCACGGTTTTCTCCTTTGGATCGGCGAACCTGCACCGGGCGGATCTCACCATTCTGACGCTGTCGCAGACCTTTTCGAGGAACTGGCGAACGCTGGGCATGTGCGCGATGGCTCACGTCAACAAGGTAAGCGACGAGGTCGGCGGCGGCCGGCGCGGCATTTTCCCGGTCATCATTTCGGCGCTTCTCATGGCCGCGGTCATCTCCGTCATCTACACCATCTATCTGGGATACGCGACCACTGGCGCGGACGGATTCGCCGACGCCTTCGGCAACGCAACGCAAAGGCGGGATACCGCACCGCTGGGGACGTGGATCAACAACACATCGATCTTTCTCGTGTGGCTCGTCAAGGCCTTGATTCTGAAGCTGGGCGGTGCGAAGCTATACACGGGAGACGCAGTTGACCGGGGGCGAGTACACGGGACTGGGCATAACCAGGCGCAGCCGTTTTTCATCGGTATGCTGGTGGGATACGTGCTCGGTGTCGCGCTCTCTTACGGCGCGGATGTGATCTGGTTTCCGAACTCCGGACACATCGTGGAGACATGGTAACAGGATGGACATGATGGCAGGCTAGACCGGGTTACAGGCTAGGCATGATGGCAGGCTGGACATGGTTACAGGCCATACCGGATAAGAGACCATACTCGTAAAGGAGTTTCATCATGAACGTGGAGCAGGTTATGCCCGACGAGGCGGCCAGGCTGGTCGAAACCGAGGGTTACGTTTACATCGATGTCCGGTCCGTTCCGGAATTTGACCAGGGCCATCCCGCGCCGGCCGTGAACATCCCGCTTCTTCACGCGGACGAGCAGACCGGGCAGATGACGCCCAATCCCGATTTCGCCCGGGTCGTGAAAGCGAACTTTTCGGAGGATGCCAGGTTGGTGCTGGGCTGCCGGACCGGCCAGCGTTCCAACCATGCCGCCCAGTTGCTGCAGTCACTGGGGTATCAGACGGTGGTCAACATGCGCTGCGGATTCAGCGGGGAGATGACGCCCTTCGGACAGGTGGTCAACCCAGGCTGGGAGGAAGTCGGACTGCCGGTGAGCTGCGAGAGCGGCGAGGGCGTGAGCTACAAGTCGCTCGAGGCGAAACCGGAAGGATCCTGAGCGGCGCGCCGATTCGTGTAGTAACCTCCGACTCGCGCGGTGGTCGGTAATCCTCGGTATAGCCGGCTAACCGCGCAATATCTCTTCGTAATAGGATTCGTACAGCGGGACGACGGCCTCTTCCGCAAAGTTGTCCATTACCCGCTGGCGCGCCTGTCTGCCGATGGTCTGGCGGAAGTTGTCGTCGGTCAGCAGGTCCGTGGCGTGCCTGGCCATCTGGTGGATGTCGCCCACTTCGGTGATGTATCCCGATTCCCCATGGCGCACCAGTTCCGGCAGGCCGCCTACGTTCGAGCCGATCACCGGGACACCGCAACTCATCGCCTCCAGCGCTGAAAGGCCGAAGCTCTCCTGTTCGCTGGGAAGCAGGTACAGATCGGCGCAGGACAGAATCCGGTCCACCCCTTCCTGCTCACCTAGAAAGACCACCCCGTCCTGCAGTCCCAGTTCGCGGGCGAGTTCCTGCATGGGTATCCGCTCTGGACCTTCCCCCACCAGCAGCAGCTTGCACTTGATCCTGCGCCGTACTTCCGCGTACATGCGGATGATATCCCCGATCCGCTTGACCGGTCGAAAGTTCGAGACGTGTACGATGACCTTGTCGTCTTCGTCCACGAAATTGCTGATGTCGCATCGGCCGTCACCCCGTTGGAAACGGTGTACGTCGACGAAATTGGGGATCACCCGGATATCCTTTTCGATGTCGAACAGCGATAGCGTATCGCGCTTCAGTGACTCGGAGACCGCGGTGACCCCGTCGCTTTCCTCGATGCTGAAACGCGTGATCCGGTAGAAGGACTTGTCGCTGCCCACTAGCGTGATATCTGTCCCGTGCAGGGTCGTGATGACCTTGATGTCCCGGTCGCGCAGCATGTGACGCGCCAGGAATGCGCAGGTGGCGTGAGGGACGGCGTAGTGCACGTGCAGGATGTCCAGTTCCGCCTCGGACGCCACGTCGGCCATTTTCGCCGCGAGCGCGAGGGTGTAGGGCGGATACTTGAACAGCGGGTAGGGCATCACCTCCACGTTATGGAACAAGATGTTCTGATTGTATTCCTGTAGGCGGAAGGGAATCGAATAGCTCACGAAATGGACCATGTGGCCCTTCCGGGCCAGTGACTGTCCCAGTTCGGCGGCGATGGCGCCGCTTCCTCCGTAGGTGGGATAGCAGGTGATACCGATGTTCATATGATTTTGCCTCGACTTTCGGGTGATCCGTCCCAATCGGCTGGGTATACTATCCCATGCTCCTCGCGAAATGGGCCATGGGATCGTCAATCGAAAGGAATTCCCGGACGACGAAGGGTTCCCCGTATCGCACCCCGATCAACGAGCCGTAGTAGCGGCTCTGGGCCTCGACCTCTTCCAGGAACTCCGGACGGCTGATGAAGGTGACCGGTTCGGTGGAGTCCGGGTCGTGGAACTGGGACCGGTGGGCCTTGACGGCCTCGATCTTTCGGCTGAACGTCGAAGTGATGTCGACGATGAAGGATGGCTGTGGGTCTCGGTAGGCGTGATGGGTGAGGTAGAAGATCAGCTGCCGGGGCCTGAAGGCCGGATGGACCGTTTCGATTTTTTCCAGGCCGGCCAGAAAAGACGCGTCCCGCGCAAGCCGCGAGGTCGCCCCGTGATCGGGATGACGGGCTATTTCGTGGGGAAGAAGGAGCATTTCAGGTCGGAATCGGCGTATGGCGTCCACGATGGCGTCGCGGTGCGTCTCGCTGGCGCCGACGCGGGAATCCGGCAGTTCGAGATTCAACCGCCTGGACAGTCCAAGAATCTCCGCCGCTTCCGCCGCCTCCCGGTTCCGGTCGTCGACCGTTCCCCGGGTACCCATCTCTCCCCTGCTCATATCGACGATTCCGGTGGCGTATCCCAGGTCGGCGAAACGGATCATCAATCCGCCGCAGTGCAACTCCACGTCGTCGGGATGGGGGGATACGGCCAGGACATCCAGTTTCATAGGGGGGTGATCCTGTGTCTGAAGTCCGATTCGTCCGTGGCCTCGAACAGCGTCTTCATGATATCGAAGCCGTAGAGGGCGACGTACTGCCATATGTTGGCCACCCGCTCCTGGAGTTGACCGTTCGGATACACCTGGCGGTCCACCTTCATGATCTGGTTGTGCATGACCCCGTCCGCTTTCTTCAGGGCGCGCAGCGTCTTCGCCTCCAGTCTGCCCAGGGCGAAGTTTGTCTTACGCTCCGAGGCCTCCACGATCCGGCTCAGCCCAGGGTCTATGGTCGTAATGTGCCCCTTCAGGTTCCTGTAGTGGGCTTCCACGTCGCCACGGGCGGCCCGCAACCCTTCGGTGATCTGTACCGGCATGTCATCCCGCAGCTTCCGGTCGAATACGGATTCGATGCCCTGGACGAAATGGGAAATCGTGAGGCCGTGTTTTTCCAGGATCCGGGCGGTTCTCGCGCCCACCAGCGTATGGGACGCGCGGGGATAGACCACGGGGAAGGGCAGCCCGAACTGGCGGTAGACGCCACCCAGCTGGCCGTAGTAGGCGATTTCCGCCGGGCCGCCGATATATGTCAGTGCCGGAAACAGCGTGTCCTGCACCAGGGGCCGGGTAATGACGTTATGGGTGAATCGCTCGGGGGCCTCCTCGAGCAATCGTAGCAGGTCCCGGCCGGTATAGGACAGGCTGCGGTCCCGGTTGGCGAACAGCCCGTTTTCGTAGCTCAGGGCAATACGCTGTCCGTCTTGATAGAGAAACAGGTTCACCGCGTCGGGGGAACGGGATACCTGGGGATCGAACCCGGCCTCCGCCAGCTTGCCTGAGGTCGACAGGACCGAGCGCGTGGAAGCTAGAGGATCGCGGATTTCCCTTTCGAATACCGGCCTCATATGGGGTTTCAGCGCTGGATCGGTGGGGTCGACCAGGACCAGGCCATGACCCCGGAAGAGCACGGTCATGAGCCGGGCGAAGGCGTCGGATAGAGGCGTATCCGCGGTACAGTTCCGCCGAAGCGCGTCGAACGCGGACTGGCTGTATTCAGAATCCGGCAGGGCTTTCTCGAACCGTTCGAGGAGCGGTCCTATCCCGGGACCCAGCATCCTGTCGCCGGCAGACCTGCGGTCATTGGGGTCGTCGGGACTCAATTCGAACCGGAGGGCGTCCCCGTCCGGCCTGCTGGCATGGACATGGTTGATCTCGGCGTAGTCGTGGTCATCGGCGGCCATCCAGAATACGGGGACGACCCGCACTCCGGTCGCCTCCGACACCCTCCTGGCCAGTTTAACGGCCGTGACGGCCTTGTATATGGTGTACAACGGACCGGTGAACAGTCCCGTCTGCTGCCCGGTTGAAACCACGAAGGTGTCCTCCCCGGCAAGGGACCGGGCGTTGCCGAGGGCAGTCTCGTCCGCCCCGTAGCGGGTGTTCTGTGCCTCGAGTATTCGGGCGAGGGCCATTCGAGGCGGCGGACTGGTGCGGGACCTTACGGCTTCGATCATCCGCGGCCAGACATCGGGATCACGGGGATCGTGCTCGTAGAAGGGCCGAAGCGATTCGAAACCGCCGAGAAAGGCATGCAGCAGGTGTTCCGGCAGCACTTCGCGGTAATCAACTGCATATGGATTCATGTGGCCGGCCTTTTCGATAACGGTACAGTACCGAAGGCGATGTCACGCGGCGCGGACCGGTTCACCGGGTTCCGGCGCCCTTTTCCCCATCCGCTTTTCCATGATGAGCAGATAGGCGGGCAGCGCTATCAGGGCCGTAGTCAACGTGGCGATCTCTCCCACGTTGGCCATGATCCCGAAGGAATGCAGGCCCCTGTTGGACGTCAGCATGAGCGAGGTATACCCGATCAGCGTCGTGGATGAACACATGACCAGCGCCGCGCCGGTACGCTGTACCATATTATGTATGGATCCTCGTCCGTCAAGGCGGTAGCGTTGATAGAGGTTCACGCTGTAGTCCACGCCGATCCCCAGCGTGGTGGGAATGACGATGAAGTTGAAGAAGTTCACCTTGATGTCGAAGACGGCGATAACGCCTCCCATGACCAGCATGCCGCCCAACAGAGAGGCCAGGATCACCACCGACGCGTGAAGGCTCCGGAACGCCAGCACGAGGAGCGTGATCACGCCCACGAAGCAGGCGACCGTGGCGATGGGCCCGTCCCTTGCCACGGCCTTGAGCATGTCGGCGAAGACGACCGCTTCGCCGGAGGAATAGACGACCTCGTCATCGGATAACCGGTTGGAACGGACGACTTCCGCGAATCGTATCAGGTTCCTGCCGTTCCAGAGTCCCGCGTCAGACCTCGGGTAGACGAAGACGAGTCTGCCCACCGTCCCGTCTCTTTCCTCGAAAGGGCGTGTGAGCGCTTGGGGCAGGTCTTCCACGGTGATCTCTTCCAGGCTCAGGTTGTCGCGGAAGGCGTTGATTCTGGCCAGTTGGTCGGGCGGGATGCCGAGTTCATCCGGCGGATTGGTGTCGAGCATGTATTCGATGTCCCACAGGACGTCGATCTTGTCTTCCTGGTCCTCCGGCAGCAGATCGAAAATGGTACGCACGCGGTCAATGGTCGGATTCGGAATCTCCTTCTCCGCTTCTTTCTTTTCCTGTACGGCCCGCTGGATGCCCGGCACCTGGTCCAGGCGGTCCGCCAGGATGACCGCAGGCGACTGCGAAATACCGAAAAGGGCGTTGACGCGATGGTTGAGAATACGCTCGTATGTGTCGCCCCGGGGTTCGTTTCGGAGTTTCGAGAAGTCGTACTCGAAAGAATCTGGGAGCCACCATGCCAACAGGACGGCGCCCAGCAGGACCAGGGAGATACTCGTGCCCACCACCGCCTGCGGCGTCTTTCGGATCAGGTTGGCGAGATGGGTCAGCGCCTTTCCTCGCGAGACCTTCCGGGTCCAGGTCTTCCGGCCGAACTCGGTGCGATCCCACAGTATCAGCAGCGCCGGCAGGATGGAGTAGGTCGATAACCAGCACAGCAGCATGCCCAGTCCGCCAATAAAACCGAAGTGGTTGAATCCCCGGAAATCGGTGATCATGAGCGTTCCGTAGGCAATGCCGGTGGACAATGCCGAAGTGACGGTCGCCGTCAAGGTGTTCCTGAAGGCGATTTGTACGCCGTCTCGGGCGTTTTCTCCCCGTAGCCGTTCTTCCTTGTACCGGGCCATCAGGATCAGGCCGTAGTTGATGCCGTTCCCCACGATGATTGCGCCCAGAAAGGCGGTCTGCATGTTCAGGTAGCCGATATGGAAATATGTGATGCAGAACGTCCACAGAATGCCGACGACCACGACCAGCGTGATGTTGATGACCGGCACGATGGTCCTGAAGTAGAGGAAGATGGCAAGGGCGACCAGGGACAGCGTGAAGACCGCGGACGAGAAGATCTCCCGCTGGACGGACGAATACTGGTCGAGGATCAGCCGGTACTTTCCGGTGAGGCCGACCTTGAGCGAAGGGTGGTAGGACGACGGGTCGAGCCGTTCCACGATGCCCAGGATCCGCTCGCACAGGTCCCGCGAGAAGCCAACGCCCGTCGACGAGCCGAAAGGCTTCAGGACCATGACGAGAAACTGTCCCTGTTCGTCGTTTCCCGTGAAGTAACCATCGACCCACTTGTCCAGCTTCTCCCCCGCCTTTTTCTCGTACTTCTCTTCCAGGTCGCTTACGGAGAAGGGTTCGTCTTCCACTTCCAGTCCGAGGTCTTCCTCGGAAATGAAAAGGGGATTCTGTTCCAGTTTCTTTTTCAGGATCTGTCGGCTAAGTCGGCTCTGGATCTCTTCCAGGTCTTCCAGTTCCGCGTAAAGGTATTTGTGGTCTTCGTAGAACCGTTTCTCCGCGTCCACACGGTATTCGATGTAACGGACGTACCCCTCCGGCAGATCGGATCGGATCCTGTCGGCCAGGTCGTCGGCGAATCGCTGGGCCGAGGCCAGGTCTTCCGTTTCGATGACGATGGTCAGGTTGCCGATGCCGCCGACACGTTCCGTGAGCCGGTTGATGTCATCGACGCTTCGATAGCCCTCGGGAAGAAGCTCGACGAAGTCGGTTTTGATCTGGAGTCTGGAGGTGAAATGGACGGAGAGGAAGGCGGTCAGCAGCGCGCCCAGGACGATCTTTCCCGGATGGCGGCAGATAAAGGCGATGTACCTGTTCAGACAGTGGTCTATGGTTGCTCTGGTTTCGACCTTCACTGGAAAATCCTCGTTTGAAACGGGCACATCACGGAAAGGAAATATCCCCGTTAGCCGCTACTATGTCAACCACGAAAACGGTCGACGCAACCGGGTTCAAGGACATCCGCGGCCGCTGTTTTTCTTTGACAAATCCCTTTCACGTCCTTACATACTCTGGACCCATTCTCTCGTTTTCAGCCGCTGCTCAAACAACGCAAATATCGTTCCCGGCCCTTTCCATGGCCTCAGTTCAGCACAGTGTTTCCGCCCACGCTGTCTCGGCGACCGCGACCCGGATCATTACGCCGAGATCGATTCTCCTCGGCCTGGCGAGCGTCGTACTGATTTCCCTGCTCGTCCCCTATTTCCAATACACCATGGCCTCGTCCATGCTGGGCGCGGACCATCTTCATATCAGCGCGCTGTTCCTGGCCTTCACGTACCTCATCCTGTTCAACGTGGTACTGGCCCGGTGGAAGAAAGACTGGGCCCTTACCCCCCAAGAGTTCATCATCCCCCTGGCCATGGGCATGGCGGCTTCCGGGTTGACGACCAACGGAATGGGCGCGCCGTTCATCTCCACGCTGATGGCCCCACACCTGCTGGCAACGCCCGAGAACCAGTGGGCCGAGTACTTCTATCCGTACCTGAAACCCTGGGCGACCGTCACGAACCAGGGCAACGCCCTGACGTGGTTCGTCGACGGAATACCGCCAGACGCGTCCATACCCTGGAGCGTGTGGGGCATCCCCTTGTTCTGGTGGATGACCTTCATCGTCCCGCTCATCTTCATGGGACTTTGTCTAGTGGTCATACTCAGGAAGCAGTGGGTGGAACACGAGAAACTGGTCTTTCCCATGATGCAGATCCCGCTCGCCTTAACCCGCGGCATGGATTCGCCGAGCCGCATCCCCGCATATTTATCGGAAAAGCGGTTCTGGATCGGATTTTCGATCCCCTTCAGCGTGATGATGTACAATATCGTCGGGTTCTTCACCCCGGTCGTGCCCCAGTTTCCCTATTTTGGCTCGGCGCCGCCGATCGTCTTCGGCGAGGGCTTCCCCCCGCTGGAAATCAACTTCCGGCCGGCCATCCTCGGCATTTCCTATTTCGTCAACCTGGACGTGCTGGCCGGTTTCTGGGTTTTCTACATGCTTGGCATCATCCAGGTGGGGATCGCCCACCGGATCGGGTACGACATCCCGGGAAGGGACAATTACACTTCGATCCATCCCATGCTGGACTGGCAGAACATGGGCGCTTTCATTTTGTTCGTGGGCTGGGGTCTCTGGCGGGCCCGGTTTCACATCCGCGACGTCTTCGCCCAGGCATTCGGACGGCGGTCCGGCCTGGACGACAGCGACGAGATGCTACCCTACAGGGTCGCGGTGTTCGGCTTCATCGGGGGATTCGTCTACGGGGTGGTCTGGTTGAACCAACTGGGCATGAGCGTACCCATCGCCGTGTTCCTCCTCGCCGGCGTTTTCATCATCTATATCGGGGTATCCCGCATCATCGCCGAGGCCGGCCTTCCCTTCGTACGTTCGCCCATGATCGCCCAGGTGCTCGTATTCTATTCGGTCGGGTCGGTCAACCTTTCCATGTCCACCATGACGGCCATGGCCCAGACCTACGGACCGATCAGCGAGATCAAGTCGACGTTCATGCCCGCCTTCATGCAGGTGGCCAAGCTGTCTGAAATCGGCGCGCGCTGGCACCGTGGCCTGGGATGGAGCCTCCTCTCCGCCGCGGTCGTCGGCGTGGTGATCTCCCTCGTCTGGACGATCTTCCTGGGATTCGACCAGGGCACGCGCCAGTTCACCAACGGATGGTGGTTCGGGCGGATCGGTTCGACCATTCCGTACACTGAAACGCTCACCAAGATGCGGGACCCCTTCGGGCCGGACACGGCGCGGTTGATGTTTTTCATGGTGGGCGGTTCGCTGATGTTTCTGCTCATGACGCTGAGGGCCCGGCTGCCCGGCTGGCCGTTACACCCCCTGGGTTTCTTCCTGTCGTATTCCTGGCCCGCCCGGGCGATCGTCTCGTCCATGTTCGTATGCTGGGTCATCAAGAGCATCATGATGTGGGTCGGCGGCATCGAGCTGTACAGGAAGGGTCAACCCTTCTTCCTGGGCCTGATCTTCGGTGTGGCGACCGGTGTGGTGATCTCCATGTTCGTCGACTACATGTGGTTTCCCCACGCGGGACATCACATCTATGGGATTGACTAGCGTGTATTCCCGGATATTTGGTTACTTCTTCCTCTTGGCGGGCGTCCTGTTATTCCTCGCTGTGGCCGTGGCCGGCCCGGCCTGGGTGACCGAGCAGGTGATCCTTAAGATCGTCTCTCTTCCCGATGACGTGCGGCCGAAGCCGCTGGAAGAGGCGCCGGTGTCCTGGGAGGAGGTCTCCGAAATCGTCACCCGGGACCGCGTCGAGGCCCATGTCCGGTCAATGAGCGCCCATCCGTCGCGCGTCGTCGGCTATCCGGGAAACAGGGCAGCCATGGAATACGTGGCCGAAGCCTTCCAGGCCGGGGGCCTGTCCGATGTCACCATCGACACCTTTACCGTATCCTCCCCCATCGACCACGGTTTTACGCTGACCGTCCACGACTCCGTGGAAACCGAAATACCGGTATACCAGTTCTGGCCCAACCTGGTCCGGCTGAATTCCTTTCCGGACGGGATAAGGGGACAACTGCATTACGGCCGCCGGGGCGAATTCCAGGCCTTCAACGGTAAAGAGATCGAGGGAAGCATAGTTCTGGTCGATTTCGACGGACGCGACCAGTATCTCAACGCGCGGATGCTGGGTGCGCAGGCCGTTCTGTTCTACAACAGCGGTCCCGGCGCGGTGACCAACAACCAGGCCCAGCGCAAAATCCTGGACGTGCCCGCCGACGTCCCGCGCTTCTGGATACCGGACCAGCATGCGGCGATGGTCCTTCGGGCAGCCCAGGCCGAACGGGCCGGCGCCGTCGAAGTGTCGATCAAGGGGCGCATGACCTGGGAACGGGCCGAGACCTGGAATGTCATGGGATGGATTCCGGGCCTGGACGAACCCATCCCGGGCGGCGACGGCAAGGAAAAGTGGAAAGACCGGATCGTCGTGCTGTCGGCCTACTACGACGCCATGTCGGTTGTACCGGGACTGGCGCCGGGCGCCGAGAGTGCGGGGGGCATTGCGGCCATGCTGGAACTACTGGACGTGCTTCGGGCCCATCCGCCGGGATACACCGTCCTCATTCTGGCCACGTCCGCCCATTTCCACGGGCTGCAGGGCATAAACGACTTCCTGGACCGCCACTACCGGAAGGACGATTTCTTCCTGGAACGGATTCCCGAGGAGGACCGGATCCCCTTCACCCTGTTCCTGGGCCTGGATCTGACCAGCAGGATGGACCAGGTCGGGTTGTTCAGTTACGGCGATTATATCTTCTTCGGTCCGAACCTGAAGATCCTGTACGTACCCTACGCGAACCGGTATGAGAATTACGCACGCAAGGCGGGGGTTTACGATGAAGAGGAGAGCCGCACGCCCTACCTCAACACGCTCACCCCCTCTCTCCGGTCTCAGGAAAGCTACATGCCCGCGGGTCCCGCCTTCGACCACGAGATGGTCACGCTCGCCGGGCTGCACGGCATGACCTTCGCCACCGCGAACGACAACAGGCTGCTCATCGATACCCCCATGGACCGGATCGAGCACGTCGATTTCCCCAATCTCGTCCGGCAGATCAGGACCGTCGGCACGTTGCTTACGGCCATGCTGTCGGATCCCGAAGCCTTCGAGGTTGACGAGTCCATACGGCTCAAGGATGAAGGCCGCGACATCGAGGGACGGGTCCTGGAATTCGACCGCACCGTGGATTTCTTCAAGCCCAATACCCCGGTTTCCGATGCCCTGGTTGTCTACGAGCCGGGATACCAGAGTCACAGCGGCGTGCGGGGATTCATGGTTACCCAGGCCGACTCGCTGGGATATTTTCGCTTTTCCATGGTCCGTGACATCAGGGGATCGACGGAACTGCGCAGCTACGGCCTCGACTCCGAGGGCAGGGTAGTGTATGCCCCGGACCTGGGTGAAGAGGGGAACGCCACCTTCCCCCTCGCGGTGCCGAACTCGTCCAAGGTGAACAACACTATACAGGTCCTCTTTCCCTGCGAGGAGATCAACCTCTTCGATATCGTCGATCCGGGCGTCTTCGTCGCCCTGGACAACCTGACCGTGCTTGGCCGGGACAACAGTCCGCTGCGCAAGTACGGTGCGGCTTTCGTGGAAAACCAGAGTTTCTTCGGCAACTGGATGACCAATGCCGCGGTGGTCTTCGCCAAGCCCGAAGACCGGGTTAAAATGTTCATGAGCGCCGGTCCGCGTGGGGTCAAGTACCTGCTGACCAACACGCCGGAGTCGTGGCTCGACGATCCGCCGGAACGCATATCCGACGACGTCATGTCGATGGCGCAGGGGCGCGGTTTCACGGCGGACCAGGGGTTGATCCTCCACCCCTTCTATCAAAGCGCCCTGGACCTCTGGTCTCTCAACGGCGCGCGGCTGATGAAACTGAAGGACCACGGCGTCACCAACGCCCGGGCCTCCGACCTTCACGAGGAAAGCACTCATGCGCTGCGGGCGGCCCGGGAAGCCCTTGAGAACCGCCGTTACGACACCTTCGCCGCCCGGTCGAGGGAGGCGTGGGGCTACGAGGCGCGGGCCTATCCCGACGTTCGATATGCCGCGGACGACACGGTGGACGGCATCGTGTTCTACTTCATGCTGCTGGTCCCTTTCTGCCTGTTCCTGGAGCGGCTTTTCTTCGGATTCACGGACATACGGAAACGGTTGCTCACGATAGGCGTCATCTTTGCCGCGGTATTCATGCTGTTACAGAACGTGCACCCCGCCTTTCAACTCAGCCTGACGCCGTACATGGTCTTTCTCGCCTTCATCATCCTTGCCCTGTCGCTGATCATCATCACGCTGATCGTCACCCGGTTCGACACGGAAATGAAGAACCTGACCCGGTCGGCGGCCGGTCTCCACGAAGCGGACATCGGTCGGCTAAGCGCCACGGCCGTGGCCATATCCCTGGGGATATCCAACCTGCGCAAACGGAAGATGCGCACGACGCTGACGGCGGTCACGCTGACCCTGCTGACCTTCACCGTGCTTTCCTTCACTTCGTTCAAGACCGGGATCCAGTTCTATACGCTGGACCGCGAGAACACCCCTCCGTACAACGGCGTCCTCATGCGCAGCCTGTCGTGGCACTCACTGCCCACATCCTTCCTGCCTTACGTGGAAAACGCCTTCGGCGACCAGGCAGACGTGGTGCCCCGGTCCTGGTACGAGGCGGAGGACATCAGCAGCCCGTACATCGACCTGAGGTCACCGGGCAAGGGGACCGCCACCACGGTGCAGATCCTCCTGGGTCTACATGCCGACGAGCCATCCATCACGGGCCTGGACCGGTTTCTGCTGCCGGGCGGCCGATGGTTCGCCCCGGACGAAAGGGCGGTCTGCCTGCTGCCCACGGAACTGGCCGAGAGGTTGAAAGTGGGGCCGGAAGACGT
Organism: bacterium; assembly: GCA_965225915.1. Lineage (GTDB taxonomy): Bacteria > JAAXHH01 > JAAXHH01 > JAAXHH01 > JAAXHH01 > JAAXHH01. The sequence continues at coordinate 1,092,626 of OZ245326.1, read as the reverse complement.
GGGAACGGCGGAGGTGGAGATCCTTGGCAGCCGCTATACCGTGATCGGACTGCTCGACTCCGAAGGACTCGACGCCTACCGGGACATGGACGATGAGAGCATCATGCCCGCCAGTTTCTCCATAACCCGCAACCTGACCGAGATGGACGAAGAAGTGTTCATGTCGACCGTCCGGGCCGCGGAGCATGTAACTTCCCGCAACGTGCTGGTGCTGCCCTATCGTCAGACCCTCGATCTGAGCGGTTCCACGCGGTCGGTGGCCATCGCGGGGTTCGCCGACGGCGATCAGCTGCGCGACTCCGTGGAGTCCTTCATGTCGCGCGTCCTCCTGGCCGTTTTCGTGGGGATGGAAGACGAGGTGAAGGTCTACAGCTCCCTGGGCGCGACTTCTGTCTCGGGCCTGGCCAACCTGATCATTCCGGTGCTCATCGCGGCTTTCCTGGTGTTGAACACCATGATGGGTGCCGTGTTCGAGCGGTTCAGGGAAATCGGCGTGTACAGCGCCGTCGGCCTGGCTCCGAACCATGTCGCTGCGCTGTTCATCGCCGAAGCGGCCGTATTCGCGACCCTCGGCGCCGTATTCGGTTACCTTTCCGGCCAGATCATCACCATGGGACTCTCGCAATGGGACCTGCTGGGCGGCATGTCGCTCAACTACTCCTCCCTGTCGACCGTGTACGCCACGGTGGTCGTCATGGCCGTCGTCTTCCTGTCCACCCTCTACCCGGCGAAGAAGGCCGCGGACATGACGGTGGAGGATGTCACGCGCCGCTGGGCGCCTCCTCTGCCCGAAGGCGACGACTGGCGCTTAGAGTTTCCATTCACCGTAAGCCTGGTCGAGGCGTACCCGTTGTCGGGATACCTGACCCACATATTCCAGACCCACGAGGACAGTTCAGCGGAAGATTTCGTCGCGGAGGGATCTGGACACGACGTGATACCGGGCCATCCTTTCGAAAGCTACCGCGTATCGGCGACGGTTTGGCTCGCGCCATACGACCTCGCCATCAGCCAGGACGTCCAACTGGTACTGGAACCTGATACCCAGGAAAACCTTTACCGGATCCTGATCGTGATCCACCGGCGCAGCGGGGACCTGGCGCAGTGGCAGACGATCAACCGCCGGTTCTTCACCGTGTTGCGGAAGCGATTTCTCGTCTGGCGGACCCTTTCCGAGTCCATAAAGGACCGGTACCGGAAGGTCGAGGAACCGGAGCCCTTCGCGACGCCGCAATAGGCAGAGAGGAGCAGCGATGTACGACCTCATCATCAAGGGCGGCCATGTCATCGATCCGGAGAACGGCATCAACGAGAGTCGCGACGTCGCCGTCACGAACGGTTTTATCGCGGCGGTGGGACACGATATCCCCGCGGAATACGGCCGGCGGGTCGCCCGTGTCCACGGTCACTATGTCACGCCCGGATTGATCGACATACACATGCACGCCTACGGCGGCTACCGGGGTTGGGTGTTCCCCGACGCCCACGTGCTCCCCAACGGGGTGACCACGGTGGTGGATACGGGAGGCGCCGGCTGGAAGAAATTCGAGCACTTCAAGGACACCGTCATCGCCGAATCAAGAACCCGGGTGCTGGCCCTGATCAACATCGTGGGCGCCGGCATGGAAGGCGCAGTGGAGCAGGACATAACTGAAATGGATCCCGCGCCTTGCGCGGCCATGATTAGCAAGTACCCGGAACATGTCATCGGGTCCAAGACCGCTCATTTCGGCGGTCCTGGCTGGGAGGCGGTCGACGGCGCCGTCGAGGCGGCCCGGCAGAGCGGCACCATCGCCATGATCGATTTCGCGCCGAAACCGGCCCGCAGCTACCGGGACCTGCTGCTGAAAAAACTCAGCCCCGGCGATATTCATACCCACCTGTACGCGCAGCACATACCCTTGCTCGACGAGAACGGCAAGGTGAACGACTTTGTCCGCGAGGCCCGGGACCGGGGCATCCTGTTCGATCTGGGTCACGGCGGCGGCAGTTTCTGGTTCCGCATCGCCATACCGGCCATCGCCCAGGGTTTCCTGCCGGACACGGTCAGCACGGACCTGCACAAGGACAGCGCCCTGCTGCCGAATGCGAGCATGAACACAACGATGTCGAAATGCCTCAACATGGGGATGACGATGGAGGACGTGGTGATGCGCTCCACGCGCAATCCCGCCCGCGTCATACGGCGCCCCGAACTGGGCACGCTGAGTATAGGCGCCGAGGCGGATATCGCCGTGCTGGAACTGGAATATGGAGAATTCGGATTCGTCGATTCGGGTCACGCCCGCATGCGCGGCGACCGGCGGTTGCGGTGCCTGTTGACCGTTCGGGGGGGACAAGTGGTCTGGGACCTGAACGGCCTGACGCGGCCGGACTGGGACAAGTCGGGCAACTACATAAGGGCAGAATAACCGGATGAACGATAGAACCAGGAAAGAACAGCAGGAACAGGACGCAACGTCTGCCGAGCGGGAAGACCGGTGGGATATCGTGCCGGATGACTTGCCCTACGAGGACGGGTTCAGCACGCGGATCATCTGGGCCGCCTTCTTCGTCGGGCTGGTCATGCTTCCCGGGGCGATCTACCTGGAACTGGTGACCGGTAAGAGTTTCGCGGGCGCCGCGGAATGGGTTACCATCATCATGTTCATCGAGATCGGCAAGCGGCTGTTCATCAAGCTGAAGCCCCAGGAAGCCATCATCCTCTATTGGCTCGCCGCCGGTCTGGCGGCGACGGGACTGGGCGCCAGCGGCATGGCAGCCGGATCGGCGGTGCACGGCGCGCCTTTCGCCAAGATGATCTGGTTCCAATACCTGATCCAGTCGCCCCAGGCTGACGGGCTGGCCCAACTCATGCCCCAGTGGGTGTCGCCGCCCCGGGGTTCCGATTCGCTGATCACGCGGACGCTTTTCTCCATGGAATGGCTGGAACCGATTCTCCTGGCCATTCTCGTGTCCATCCTCGGCCTGGTCAACGCCCTCTCCCTGGGATACCTGCTCTTCCGCATTACGGCCGACACGGAACGCCTGCCCTTTCCCCTGGCGCCGGTTCAGGCGGCCGGCGCCACCGCGCTGGCGGAATCTTCGTCGGGAGAGGAGACCTGGCGGTGGCGCGTGTTCACCGTAGGCGCCATGATCGGCCTGGGCTGGGGCATACTCTACGTCGTCGTGCCGACCGTGTCCGGCGTGGTGCTGACAAAGGGGGTGGAGGTCTTCCCCATTCCCTTCGCGGATTTCACGCCGCGGTTCCGGGACGTGCTGCCGGCGACGCCCATCGGCATCGGCACGGACCTGGCCACCCTCCTGGTCGGCTTCGTCCTGCCGTTCTGGATCGTGGTGGGCACCTTTATCAGTTCTTTCGTCATCACCTTCATCGCCAATCCCGGCCTCTACCACTTCGGCCTGTTGCACAGTTGGTCGCCGGGGATGAGCACTATCCCCACCACCATCAACAACACCATCGACTTCTGGTTGAGTTTCTCCTCCATCGGCGCCTCGCTGGTCATCGGCCTGATCGGCCTGGTCGCCTTCGCGCGCGCACTGCGGAGGGATCCCGGCGGGTCCGGTGAAAGGGGTCCACGCAGTCCGCCGCCGGACCGGGGTGATTTCAGGCTACCCATTCCCATTGCGCTCTGGGCGGTCTCCACGATCTGTTTCATACTCCTGGTGTACTACCTGGAACCGGCGTTTCCGGTCTGGATTTCCGTGGTATTCGGGTTTCTGTGGACCCCCTTCTTCTCCTACATAGGGGCACGCATGATCGGCTTGACGGGCTCGCCCTACGGATCTTCCTTTCCCTACGCCCGGGAGGGATCGTTTTACCTGTCGGGATACAAGGGGGTGGCGATCTGGTTCGCCCCGGTACCTCTCTTCGATCACAGCGGAGTGGTGGCGACTTTCCGGCAACTGGAACTCACACGAACGCGATTCCCAAGCCTCGTCAAGTTGTATATATTGAGCTTGTTGCTGCTCATAGTCTTCAGTTTCCTGTTCTATGCGCTGATCTGGAAGCTGGCGCCCATTCCGTCCGCGGCCTATCCCTTCGTCGAAAAGATGTGGCCGTTGCAGGCGACTATGGAAACGATCTGGATCAAGTCGACCCTACCGGGCGGTTCGGACGTGATCGGACAACTGATACGATGGGAGTACATCGGCGCCGGCATGGGATTCACGGTCGCGATGTACGGGGTGCTCAGCCTGCTGAAAGCGCCGCCGCTGCTGTTTTACGGCCTGGTCGCCGGACTGGGCACGGGCGCGTGGATTCACTACACGCTGCCCACGTTCATCGGTGCCATGCTGGGCCGGTTCTATTTCCGCCGCCGGTTCGGAGAGAATAGGTGGCGCGCCTACGCGCCCGTCATCCTGGCTGGATACGGGTGCGGGTTGGGTCTGGTTGGCATGGCGGCCGTCTCCCTGGTGCTGATCGCCAAGTCCACGTCCCAGATCATGTTCTAACGCGGTATGGATGCGAATCCGACATGTTTCCGGTTTAGGCCGGCGAGGGGTCGATATCGTCTCGTCCAATGAATGCAGCATCGTTAATGGTAATATCAAGTCGTTTTAATAACGAAACTTATCTCCTATGACCGATGAATTTCGCGTAGCCCTCGTCGCAGACCTGCTGGGCCCCGACGGCGAGGTCGTGTTCAAGGATTTCGGTATCGACCTGCTGGACGAGGCCGGAGTCCCCCACGCGTTCCTGGCCGAAGACCGGAGTCCGGTCACCCCGGATCAACTCGTCGATTTCGACGTGGTCATATCCATGGGCCAGGCTTACTCGCGCGACAGCTTCGCGGGCGTCGAACGCCTCGCGCTCATCGCCCGGACGGGGGTGGGATACGACATGATCGATCTCGATGCGGCGACGGAGGCTGACGTCATGGTGACCATAACCCCGGAAGCGACGCGCAGGCCCGTCGCCAGTGCCACGCTTGCCCTGATACTCGGACTCTGCCACCGGGTGACGATCAAGGACGCCATCGTCAGGAATCATACGTGGGACATTCGCTTCGATCACATGGGATGCGAAATTAGGGGTCGCGTGGTAGGGCTGATCGGCATGGGCATGATCGGCCGCGAGGTGGTGCGCCTGCTGGCGCCCTTCGAGCCGTCCGAGATACTCGTCACCGACCCGGTGGTGACCACGGAAGAGGCCCGGCAGCTCGGCGTCACACTGGTGGACCGGGAATCCCTGCTGCGGCGCAGCAACTTTATCACAATCCACTGCCCGTTGAACGAACACACGCGGCACCTGATCGGCGAAAACGAGCTTCGCATGATGAGGGAGGATGCGTTCCTGGTCAACACGGCACGTGGAGCGATCGTCGACCAGGAAGCACTGGCCCGGGCACTGCGGGAAGGCTGGATAATGGGCGCGGCGATCGATGTCTTCGAACAGGAGCCGCCGGCCCTCGATGATCCCCTGCTGTCGCTCCCGAACGTCATCCTGGCGCCCCACGCGTCGTGCTGGACCCATGAACTGTTTCGCGATATCGGACACGACTGCGCCAAGGCGACCATGGCCGTCTCCAGGGGAGAAGAGCCTCCCTACGTAGTCAACAGGGCGGTACTCGAGAGACCGGGACTGAGGAAGAAACTGGAAAAGTTCGGACCCTGACCCGTCACGGCAAATGAAGACCCTGAATATTCGTAACACACAGAAAGGAAAACAATGCCTTTAATTTCCCCCGAGAAACTGAATCAAATCGGCTGCGAGATGCTCGAGGCGGCGGGATGCACGGCGGACGATGCCCGAAAAGTCGTGGACCACCTCGTGGATTCCAACCTTTTCGGCCACGATTCCCACGGCGCCATCCGTCTCCCCGAATACGTCAAGGCCATCAAGGACGAAGCCCGTTTCAAGGCCCGGGCCGACGTGCGAATCGTACGGGAGAGTCCCTGTACGGCCCTGGTCGACAACGGCGGCGCGCTAGGCCAGGTGGGCGGAACCTTCGCCATGCAACTGGCCATGGAAAAAGCGCGAAAGCACGGCACGGCGACGGTCACGCTCCGTCGCACCAGCCACGTGGGCCGAGTGGGCGCCTATCCGCTCATGGCGGCCAAGGAGGGGATGATCGGGTTAGCCTTCGTAAACGCGGGCCGCTTCGGACGCCAGATCCCTCCTTTTGGCGGTATCGACGGCCGCATCAGCACCAATCCCATCGCCTTCTCGGCGCCTCGTCGAGACGCCGAGCCCGTCCTGGTTGACCTGACGACGTCCGTCGTCGCCGAGGGCAAGGTCCGTGTCGCCGCAAACAAAGGGGAGCGCGTTCCCGAAGGCTGGCTGATCGACCATGAAGGCCATCCGACCACGGATCCGACGGTCATTAAAGGTCCGCCGCCCAACGGCGCCATATTGCCCATGGGCGGTATCGTCGCCCACAAGGGATACAGTCTGGGACTGCTCGTGGAAATACTCGGTGGGGCGCTGAGCGGACAGGGATGCGCGCAGGGCGAGCAGATCGTGGAGAGCAACGGCGTGCTTTTCACCGTGTACAACATCCCGTTCTTTACAGATCTTGACTGGTATTACGAGGAAATCGAGGGGTTGATCCGGCACGTGAAGTCCAGTCGGACAGCGCCAGGATTCGACGAGATTCTCATTCCGGGAGAACCGGAGTTCCGCCTGGCGGAGCAGAGACGCCGGGAAGGGATCAGCATCGACGACACCACCTGGCAACAGATCCGGGACGCCGGGATTCGGGTAGGGTTGGACCCGGAGAAATGGTAAAGGAAAGGGGGAACAGAGCCTTAGCCCCGGTCCCCCTTAGATCCGTCGTACGTATTTACCTGGCCGAGTATACCTGGCCGGGCTTCGATGGCTTAAGCTTACTTGGCCGAGAAACTGCCCATGAGGCGGTGGGTTCCCCATGAGGCGGCCAGCTTGCCCTTGCCATCCATGTCCATGAGTTCCACGGTAAAGCGTTCAATCATCTCGTCTTCCACACTGTACTGCAGCGGAACCTCTAAAACGTCGTTTTCCCGCTTGGAGCCAGGTGCGCCCCAGATCCCCACTTCGCTGTTGAAGACGAGCGTCCACTCATCGCCGTCTACGTGCTTGAGCCAGACGCTGTAGGAGCCCTTGGCCAGCATCATGTCGCCGAACATCAGGTCAGCGTCGGTCATCAGGGTGGTGGATTTGTTGCTACCGAAACGCCAGACGAATCCGGCGGGCGCCATGGCGAGCATATCCCGGCCCTTCATCTCCGGACGTCCGTAGTCGATGGAGACTTTGCTACTCATCAACATGACTTCCGTCATACCGCGGCCGGCGTCCATGCTTTCTCCGCCCTGGTCGCCCATGGGCATAGTGGTCTGCGCACCGGCGGATCCGCTGCCCATGGCCACGAAAGCGGCGGACAGGGCCAGCACACCAAACAGTTGGGTAATGCGACTCATATAAAACCCTCCTTAAACGGGTTGTTCTGCCTTACCAGTAGAAGTTGGCAATATTAAAAAAAGATAATGCCGCGAATACGCGCTCGTGTCAACCTATTTACGCCGACCGGTCGACGCGTAGGATGCGGAATGGAGACGAGTCCTTCAGATGGCCGCCGACAGCAAATCGGAACCGGGTGAACGTAGTGAATTTCTCTTGATTTTTGTCCGCTCCGTATCGATTTTAGCCTTCGAGGCGCAACGTTTAAATCCACCTTCCCTCGTTCGACAATTCATTATACGCAGACAGTCTTCATTTCCTTCAAATTAAAGGAGTTACAGGAATGACCCGTGTGGATGAAGCCATACTGTCCGGATTGGCCGGATTCGATTCGGCCACGGTTTACAACGCCGTGGAAAAAGTACAGGGCGTTTCCAACGAAGACTATACCGGCCCGGAAATCCAGTACCTGACGCCCGAATTCGGCGCCGTGATCGGTTACGCGGTAACCGCCGAGGTCACACCGCTCGACGGGACGAAACCCAACCTGAGCTGGCCGGACTATTACGACGTCCTGAATGAAACACCGGGCCCCATGATCGCCGTGATGAAGGACGTAGACGTCCGGCCGAAGCGAGCCGCCCTCTTCGGCGACGGGATGGCACACATCCACAGGGCCCTCGGGGTAGTGGGCGCCGTGGTGGAGGGATGCATCCGCGATCTCGAGGGTATACGGGGAGCGGGACTCCCCATATGGGGCGTTGGCACGGTATCGGGCCACGGACCCTTCAACGTTCGGGCCATTGGCCGGCCTCTCGTCGTCGGCCAGGTGCTCATTCAAACCGGCGACCTGCTGATCGCCGACGTCGACGGAGCGGTGAAGATTCCCCTCGACATCGCGGAAGACACGCTGAGAGTGGCGGGTGAGATCAGGACCTGGGAACAGTCCCATTTCGCCAAGATAACCAGTCCGGATTTCACCTACGATAGGTGGAAGCAGCGGGAATCGAGCAGGTAAGCACTGTTTTGGTACATAACGTGAAAGCCCCCACGGGGACGAAGCTGAGCTGTAAAAACTGGCTCATCGAAGCGGCCTATCGCATGATCCAGAACAACCTGGATCCACAGGTCGCCTTTGATCCGGACCATCTCATCGTGTATGGCGGCAGGGGCAAGGCGGCCCGTAACTGGGAAGCCTTCGACGCCATCCTGGATGCGCTGCGCAACCTTGAACCCGACGAAACCCTCATGGTGCAGTCGGGCAAACCCGTGGCGGTGTTTCGCACCCACGAGGACGCGCCGCGCGTTCTCATCGCCAACTCCAATATCGTGCCGGCCTGGGCTACCCAGGAGAACTTCGATACCTGGGAGCGGGAAGGGCTGATAATGTACGGCCAGATGACGGCCGGCAGTTGGATATACATCGGTACACAGGGTATTTTGCAGGGTACCTACGAGACCTTTGGCGCCCTTGCCCGCAAACACGGATGGGGAACCCTCTCGGGCAAACTCGTGGTGACGGCCGGCCTGGGAGAAATGGGCGGCGCCCAGGCGCTGGCCATCACCATGAACGGCGGGGTCGGTCTGCTGGTGGAAGTGGACCCCTGGCGGGTCAGGCGGCGCCTCGAACTGCGTCAGGTGGATACCGTGGCGGAGAACCTCGACCTCGCGCTGACCTGGGCGAACGAATCACTGGCGACCGGGGAATCCAGGTCGATCGCCCTGATCGGCAACGCCGCGGAGGTGCTCCCGGAACTGCTGGACCGGGGAATTGTGCCCGACGTGGTTACGGACCAGACCGCCGCCCACGATCCGCTCTACGGCTACATACCCTCCGGGCTTTCACCAGACGAAGCAAGCACGTTGCGCGAGAGCGATCCGGAAAGTTACCAGGAACGCTCAGCAGCTTCCATGACGGTCCACGTTCAGACGATGCTCGAGTGGAAGAAGCGAGGGGCCGTGGTCTTCGACTATGGCAACAACCTGCGCCAGCGCGCCTATGACAATGGGCTGAAGGAAGCTTTCGATTATCCCGGCTTCGTTCCGGCATATATCCGTCCCCTTTTCTGCGAAGGCAAAGGCCCTTTCCGCTGGGTCGCCCTATCGGGAAATCCGGAAGACATCTACCGGACCGACCAGGCTATCCTTGAACTGTTTCCGGAAGACGATCACCTGTTCCGCTGGATCACGATGGCAAGGCGACAGGTGGAATTCCAGGGGCTGCCGGCGCGTATCTGCTGGCTGGGATACGGGGAGCGGGCCAGGGCGGGACTGAGATTCAACGAGCTGGTTGCCTCGGGCGAAGTCAGCGCGCCCATCGTCATCGGCCGCGACCACCTGGACAGCGGGTCCGTCGCCAGTCCTAACCGCGAGACCGAGGCCATGAAAGACGGTTCGGACGCCATCGGCGACTGGCCCGTGCTGAACGCGCTGATCAACACGGCGAGCGGAGCCACGTGGGTCAGTTTCCATCACGGGGGCGGCGTGGGCATAGGTTACAGCCTGCACGCCGGACAGGTCATCGTCGCAGACGGTACGCCCGAGGCGGCTGCCCGCCTGGAGCGCGTGCTCACCAACGATCCGGGGATGGGCGTGGCACGGCACGTCGACGCCGGCTACGAAGAAGCCATGGCCGTGGCGAGAACCCGCGGCGTCAAGATCCCCATGTCGGATTGAATCCGGAAGGCGATGGTCGGATATGGATCACTCCAGGGACGCCTTGGCCCTTACGGGTCACGACCTCACCATCGACGAGGTGGTGGCCGTTTCGCGGGGCCGCCGCGTCGCCATACACCCTGATGCCATTCCGAGCATGGAACGTTCCCGGGAAGCGGTGGACCGGTTGGTCTCGGAGGGCCGGATCGCCTACGGGATCACCACCGGATTCGGCCGATTCAGGGATAAGCTGATCTCGGCCGACCAGGTCGCCGATTTGCAATTGAACCTGATCAGGAGTCACGCGGCCGGAACGGGTCCTGAACTGGACGAGGAGACCGTGCGCGCCATGTTGGTCATCCGGGCCAATACGCTCGCCATGGGGTATTCGGGCATACGGCCGGAAGTCGTCCAGTTGCTGGTGGACATGCTCAACGAGGATGTGCATCCCTGCGTACCCGGGCGGGGTTCCCTCGGCGCGAGCGGGGATCTTGCGGCTCTGGCGCACATGTCCCTGGTCTTGATCGGAGAAGGTGAGGCCCTGTACCATGATCAACGGCTCGACGGGGCGTCCGCACTGCGGGAGGCGGGGCTTCAACCGGTCAGCCTTGGGGCCAAGGAGGGACTGGCCCTTACCAACGGCACAACCCTCATGGCAGGACTCGGCGCCCTATTGGTACACCGGGCGACACATCTGGCGTTGACGGCGGATTTAGCGGCCGCCATGACCCTTGAGGGGCTGCTCGGCACCGACCGTGCTTACGACGCCCGGGTGCACGCCATCCGTCCCCATCCCAGGCAGATCGCCTGCGCGGGTTTTCTGCGGGGTATTCTGCGCGATAGCCGGCTATTGCGTTCCGACGATCCCGGCAACGTCCAGGACCCCTACACGCTGCGCTGCGTCCCCCAGGTTCACGGCGCGGTCAGGGACACGATCGACTACGCCCGCTGGGTGATTAATATCGAGCTGAACGCCGCGAACGACAATCCCCTGGTGTTTGTGGAGGATGATCCAGGCACCGCTGAAATCATCAGCGCGGGAAACTTCCACGGGGAACCCATAGCGGTGGCGATGGACAGCATGAAACTGGCGCTCACGGACATGGGCAACATGAGCGAACGGCGCACGGCCCGGCTGGTGGATGCCGACTCCAACGGAGGCGTGCTGCCCATGTTCCTCACGGACCATGGCGGCTTGGAAAGCGGCCTGATGCTCGCCCAGTACACGGCGGCGGCCCTGGCCTCGGAGAACAAGGTGCTGGCCCATCCCGCAAGCGCGGACTCCATTCCCAGCAGCGCCAACATGGAAGATCACGTGAGCATGGGCGCCACCGCCGCGCATCACGCGCTGCAGGTGCTGGAAAACGTGGAGACCATCGTCGCCATCGAATTGATCACCGCTGCCCAGGCCATTGATTTTCGATGCAGGGAACCTGGAGTCACTCCCGACGATATGGGGCGGGGCACCGGCGTGGCGTACCGGTTGATTCGCCGGCATGTTCCCTTCCTGGACCGCGACGCCCCCCTCGCCCCACTGTTCGAATCCATTCGCAGGCTGGTCGTACAGGGCGCCGTAATCGACGCGGTCAGGGAGAAAGTGGAAGTGCCCGGACCTACGCTGGATTGAGCCATCCTGTCAGATGAACAGTCGGCGCCGGTTTACTGTATGTCGGTCTCGTTGCCGGTCCAGTTGCGAGAACCGCCCGGCAAGCGGGAATGTTACACCTTATAATGACGAGAACCATGGAAGCCGTAGATCTGTACCTGCACAACGCGGAGCAGGTGGTAACCTGCGCATCGGGAGTTCCCCGACGCGGTCCGGACATGACCACGGTCAACGTGATCGAGAACGGAGCTGTGGCGGTGAGTGACGAGCGGATCGTGGCGGTCGGTCCGACCGAGCACTACGAAGGCAGATTCGCGGCCGAACGATCCATTGATTGCAGAGGGCGATCCCTCTGCCCGGGCTTCGTGGACGCCCATACCCATGCGGTTTTCGGCGGAGACCGCGCCGCGGAGTTCGAGATGAGGATTAAGGGCGCCTCCTACCTGGAAATCATGGCGGCCGGAGGGGGTATCGTCCGAACTGTCCGGCACACGAGAGCTGCATCAGTGGACGAACTCGTGTCGTCTGCAACCACGCGTCTTGACGAGATGCTGGCGCTGGGCACCACGACCGTGGAGATCAAGACCGGTTATGGCCTGAGCGTGGCAGACGAGCTGAAGATGCTGCGGGCCATCGAACAGCTCGACCGGGACCATCCCTGCGACATCGTTCCCACGTTTCTGGGCGCCCACGCGGTTCCACCGGAGTTCAACCGGGATGCCGAAGCGTACACGCGGTGCGTTATCGATGAGATCCTGCCGGAAGCGGCGAACTGGTATCAAACCTCCCGGTTCGCGGCGCGGGGCGTATCCGTGTACATCGACGTGTTCTGCGAAGACCACGCCTTCGATCTTGCCCAGTCACGCCGCGTGCTGGAGGCCGGGATCGAAGCTGGCTTTGGGGCCAAGATGCACGTGGACCAGTTCAACGATTTCGGCGGTGTCTCCATGGCATTGGAACTCGGCGCCGCGTCGGTGGACCATCTCGACGTGACCGGCCGGGCAGAAATAGAAAAGCTTGCCGGGACGGACACAATCGCCGTGGCGCTGCCCGCCGTGAACTTCAACCTGGGTATGGCGAACTATGCCGACGCACGGACGATGATGGACTCCGGCGCCGCCGTGGCCCTCGCCACCGACCTCAACCCCGGGTCCGCGCCCTGTCCATCCATGCCCACGGTCATGGCCATTGCCTGCAGGTACCAGCGATTCACCCCGGCGGAAGCGCTGAACGCTTCCACCATCAACGGCGCCTGCGCTATCGGCCAGGGTGACGAGGCGGGATCCATTGAAGTCGGCAAGCGGGCCGACATCCTCATTCTGACGAAAGGAGATTACCGGCACATTCCCTATTTCTTCGGTGGAAATCCGGTGCAGACCGTGATCAAGCGGGGTCAGGTAATGAACCCATGAACGAAGAATCCCGCGTTCGTTTCGTGGATGATCACTGGGTCCTGCCCGGTCTGGCTACGGCCCATTCCCACGCCTTCCAGCGCGCGCTTCGCGGGCGGACCCAGCGGCGGGCGACCCGCGCAGGCACCTTCCTGGGCTGGCGGGACGAAATGTACCGGCTGGTCGAAGGGCTTCGCCCGGATGACCTGTACGCGATCGCGCGCTTCGCGTACACCGAGTTGGCGATGTCCGGAGTTACGGCCGTCGGCGAGTTTCACTACGTCCACCATGGCCCCGGAGGTTGTCCCTATGTCGAGCGAACCGAGCTGGCGGACGCCGTAGTTCGCGCGGCGCGGGACGTCGGCCTGCGCATCTGCCTGATCCGCACCGCCTACCTGCGCGCCGGTTACGACCAGGCGCCGGTCCCGGCGCAGGATCGGTTCATAGACCCGTCGATCGATGAAGTCCTAAATGACCTGGATGCCCTGCAGTCCCGCTACGAAGGCGATCCCTGCGTAGCCGTTGCCGCGGCCGCGCACAGCGTACGCGCGGTGCCCCTGCTCCAGATCCAGACCCTGGCAGCCTACTCTGAACGGCATGGTTTGCCCTTTCACATGCATGTCAGCGAACAACGAAGCGAACTGGAGGAATGCCGGGCAGAATACGGGACCACCCCTGTCGCACTGATATCTGCTGAAGGGATTCTGTCGTCCCGTTTCGTGGCCGTACACGCCACGCACCTGGATGAAGCGGAAGTGGTGGCACTCGGCGAAAACAAGTCCTTGGTATGCATCTGCCGAACGACGGAAAGGGATCTCGGCGATGGCCTGCCACCCGTGTCCGATCTGCTGCGCACCGGTGTTCGCCTGTGCGTCGGAGTGGACAGCCACGCCTGCGAGAACGCCTTCGAGGAAGTCCGGGCAGTGGAGCTTGACGAACGTTCCCGCCTGGAGAAGCGGCACGCCGCGGCGGAAGCACAGGTGCTGCTTGACGCGGCCACGAGACAGGGATACGCGGCCTGCGGCCTCGACCCGTACTGGAAGGACGACCATGTCTGTCTGGATCCCAACGATCCGTCCATCGCGGCCATCGCCCCCGAACTCGCTCCCGACGCGATCCTCTTCGGGGTCACGCCCAGGGCGGTTAAGACCGTTGTCGTCGGGGGACGGACGATCGTCGAAGAAGGATGTCATGCCGATTATGGATCAACGTTGGAACGATACAGGGAAACGTTACGAAAACTCGATTTGATATGACTCGTTTTTGATCAAACCTGATAGTACTTCTACAGGAAGTGATGGTCGGTGGTAAATCATGCAATCAACGGACTAAAGGAGGGCGTAATGACAACGGTCAAGTATGACTATGCGGAGATGATCTGGAACGAAATAAGGGACGCGGCCGCCCAGGAAAGGGTTGCCCTCCTGCCGGTGGCGACCTACGAGGACCACGGGCCTCACCTGCCCGTGGACGTCGACGTGGTCCTGGCGACGGAAATATGCCGGCGCGCCGCGGCCCGCATACCGGAAGAAGTCGTGCTCGCCCCTCCGGTGACCCATGGTTACAGCCCCCACCACATGGATTTCCACGGGACGATCACCATCCGGTGGGACACCTTTATCAACTACGTCAGGGACGTATGCTGCAGTCTGGCCTATCACGGTTTCAAGCGTATCCTGGTCATAAATGGTCACGGCAGCAACACCTCTCCCCTCGATATGGCCGCGCGCCTGACGGTCCTCGATTTCGAAGGTCGGATCCTGTGCGCCACCGCCAACCACTGGGGACTGAGGCAGGCCAGAAACCTGGGCATGGAACTCCGGGATTCGGACTACGGCGGCACTTCCCACGGTGGGGAATTCGAGACCTCCCTCTACCTGGCCCTGAAGCCCGACCTGGTCGACATGGACAAGGCCGTGGACGAAAGGAGTCCGATGACTCCCAGTTTCAAGACCGACCTCCTCGCAGGCGGGCATCCCGACGGTTCCGACGCCCGCATGGTGCCGTATTGGAGTACATTGACCGCGAGTGGTGTGATTGGGGACGCCACCAAGGCTACTCGGGAGAAAGGGGAGAAGTTCCTGGAAGCCGGAATCAATGGATTGATCGAATTGATCCGGGAACTGCGCCAGACGCCGATACGCGAACGGCGGGACCAGCACGGCGAACAGCCGGATACGAAGTGGAAGATGACGTAGGGGCATGCACACTTTGCTTCATCCTCATCCAGTCTTCCGGTTTTAAAATAAAGATTGATCCGGTAAATCGGTATTGTAGTCAAACAGCCACAACGTCACTCTTGGCATAAGTTCGATGGATCATTCAGGATCGCAACGACGGGGTGGATTTCTCCTTCGACATTTCGAAGAGGGTATCCGGACAGCGTGGTGTGAGGTCTACGCACCGGACAATCAGAAACAACCAATCTGGATGTGAACACAACACGAACCATGTCGGATTGGTCATTTTGTTTACGGTCGTAGATTCAGGATCAACAGATATAATCCCAGGAGAAGTATGATGCAATCAGAAGATGAAGCACCTCAAAGCCGTGAAGAACGCCCTAACACAATGGAACGGCGTGGTTTTCTTAGAACCGCCGGTGTGGCTGCCGGCCTGGCGACGTTGATCGGTCCCGATACATACCGGGGTATCGAGGCGGCGGTAAACGACGCTTCGGATCTCACTCCCCAGCAGGCCGCGCGCGAGGAAGGGCTATGGCGCGAAGTCAGTCAGGCTTTTACCATGCAACGTAGCCTGACCCACCTGGATAACGGTTATACCTGCCCTACACCCCGCGTTGTCACCGAAGCGGTTGTACGGTTTATCTGGGAACAGGAACAGGGTCCTTACGGGTTGTACGTTCGGCAGGCCAGAGACCGTCTGGGTACAGTGAAGAGATCCCTGGCGCGTCTCTTCGGGAGCAGTCCTGAGGAAATCGCCATCGTGCGCAACGCCACCGAGGCGCTCAAGACGGTCCTGTACGGCGTACCCCTGACCTCGGGAGATGAAGTCCTTACCACGATGCAGGATTACAGCTCCATGGTGAGTGCCCTTCGGAACAGGGAGAAGAAGGAGGGGATCAAACTGGTTCGGGTGCGGGTGCCCACGCCGGCAAAGTCGATGGATGACCTGGTGGAGATCTATGAACGCGCCATTACACCAAAGACCCGTTTGATCCTGGTGTCCCACATCACCTACACCACCGGCCAGGTGTTCCCGGTCCGGCGTATCTGCGATCTGGCCCATCAGCACGGTATCGAAGTGGTCGTTGACGGCGCGCACGCGGTGGGCCATCTGGATTTCAACGTTTCGGATCTGGACTGCGATTATTACGGTACGAGCCTGCACAAATGGCTCTTTGCGCCTAAAGGGACCGGCATGCTGTATATCCGCAAAGAACATATAGAGAAGATCGAGCCGTTATACGGTCCATACACCAGCCGCCGGTTTGACGCTACCAAAAGCATGCGGAAATACGAATCCGTCGGTACCCAGTCCCAGGCGCCGCGTCTGGCCATCGGCGAGGCCATTGCGTTCCACAATGCCATCGGACCGAAGCGCAAGGAAGAACGGCTCCGATATATAAAGAATCACTGGGCGGATCGGCTTCGGCAACACCCCAAAATCCGCGTGTACACGTCGACAGCATCTGAAATGAGCTGTTGTATCGCCTCGGTCGGGATCGAAGGTGTCGATCCGAGCGCGATGCAAGCCTATCTATGGGAGGAGCATCAGATTCTGACAGCCAGGGGCTATTATGGGGGAGAGGACTACAGTATGCGATGGGTCAGGGTTTCGCCGAATCTATACACGACGTTGCCCGACCTGGATTACTTCTGCGATGTGATGGAAGAGACGGCGGAAAACGGTCTTCCGGAACCCTACAGAAGTATCGAACCCGACCTGAGTCGATTCCAAAGGTAAGAAACACGAAAAGAAGCATCGTAGACCGAATATGCCGACCGCGCTTCGCCATCGAAGGCCGGAAACCAGGAAACGTCTCGAGTCTGCGATGAGATATCTTCTAGCGCGGCGCGGGGTAGAACGAAGTAGGGTTATGTCCGAGGAAAGATGAAAGCCCAACTGAGGCAATACAATGGCACGCCGACCGTCTTCCTGAACGACAAGCCGGCATTTTTCGGCTGCCACCTGGTCGGCTGGATGGATCCGGAGAAATTGAACGCTTACCAGGTCTATGCCCGAAAATACGCCGAAGCGGGAGTTCATATATACTCGGTTGACATCCTTACGCACGAGTGGGTCGGGCCGCGTCCGGACGGTCCGGACAATCCCAGTCCGTACGATTTTACACTGGTTGCTCCGCGTATGCAGAGCTATATCGACGTTGATCCACAGGCGCTTTTTCTACTCCGGATGGGTTTTGAAACGCGATGGTCGCCGGAAGACTGGTGGAACAAGGCCTATCCTGAGGAAGTTGAGATTCTGTCCGATGGGGCGCGTTGGGGGCAGTCTTTCGCATCGACCGTCTGGCGCGCCCAGGTCAACGATCTGCTTTGCGCTTTCATAGATCACCTCCGGGCCATTGGACTGTATGACCGCGTAGTCGCTTTTCAGGTAGGTGCCGGATCGTCGGGTGAGTGGATCAAGGATATGTCCTGTATGCTGCCGGAGACCATGGACTACAGCGCGCCTATGCAACGCCATTTCCGCGCATGGTTAAGGAATCGATACAAAGATGACAACACCGCCCTGCAGTCGGCATGGGCCGATACGGCTGTCACATTCGATTCCGCTGATGTTCCATCCCACGAAGAACAATCCAACACGACCACAGGCCATTCCTTCCGGGATCCACGTCGGGAACGAAAGACGATCGACTTCTACACGTTTTTCTCGGAGCTTTGTGCGGACGACCTCGTCGAATTCTGTCAAACTATCCGGCGAATCACGAACGGTGAAAAGCTGATCGGTGGATTCTTCGGCTATGTAATGGAACTGGCCTGGAACATGGTCTTTTTCGCCGGAACAGGCACGGTTGAAAACGCCGAAGTATCTACGATACAGCGAAGCGGACATCTGGGCCTGCATCAAGTGCTTCATTCCTCTGATATTGATTTTATCGTAAGTCCATACAGCTATGGTTTCCGCGGTCTGGGTGGCGATGGTCTTCCCATGCAACCGGCGGAATCGCTGCGGACCCATGGAAAGATCTATTTCATGGAAGAAGACACACTGATGCACAATAACTTCGATCCGGGCGGCCGCAATCAAAGTGTCGAAAACTCGATTGCCGTGTACCAGCGTAATTTCGCACAGGCGATCACCCATGCCCATGGCGTCACCTGGTTCGAGACGGATGAGCTCCATGAAGATCCCAAACTCGTTGACGAACGTAAGCACTGGATAGAACGATTCCAGGAACTCGGCACCTGGGCAGTGCAACTCGACCGGACGCCCTGTTCGGAGGTTGCCGTGTTTCTGGATGATGAATCCTACTACTATGAATCGAATCGCAACAATGTGGACCTGCCACTTATCTGGCGGCAGCGGCTGGTTAGCCTGAACCGTTTCGGTGCGCCGCATGACGTTTATCTGCTGGATGATTTGCTGGATGGCGATCTGCCTCCCTACAAGCTGTATATCTTTCTCAATCCGTTCCATTTGGACAACAGACGTAGGGAGGCGTTGAAACGCATTCTCCGTCGGGACGGGCGCGTGGCGCTCTGGCTGTATGCACCGGGTTACCTTAATTCCGATGTGATCCGGGAAGGTGATGACCGCCCCGCCTTCCATACGGACTATATGACGGATTTGACAGGGATGTATTTTGGACAGGGGGATAGTCCGTGGGGACCGCTCATGCACGTGACCGATTTCAAGCATCCCATTACGCAGGGTTTGCCTCAAGATTGGTTCTGGGGTTCAACCAACCCTATCGGCCCTCTGTTTCACCTTGAAGACGAGGAAGCGACAACGCTGGGGCAGGTGGTCTATTCCCTGGGCCGTTGCAAACCCGGATTCGGCGTAAAGACCTTCCATGCAGATGATCCAGGCACGTCCTGGAGCTCGGTGTACATGGCGTCTCCGGATCTTCCTGCTCCCGTGCTTCGCGGCATAGCCCGCTTTGCCGGTGTGCATCTTTATAGCGGGGATGGCGATGTTCTGTATGCCACGCCCGACCTGCTGAGCGTGCACACCGTGTCCGGTGGATCCCGTACATTTCATCTGCCGCAAAAGGCGGAGGTGGTCTACGACCTGTTTAATGGACAGGTCTCAGGAGAAAATACAACGACGTTTCGGGTTGAACTGCCGCAGAAATCAACTGCCCTGTACTACACAGGCCCAAAGGCGTTGATAGAAACTCTAAGCTCAACCCCTTGACGGCTCGCTCATACGCTCTCTGGCTTGCCGGCTCAATTCCGGTAAATGATCGTCATTGGCCATGACCTGCTCCAGGTGACCCAGACGTTCGGGAGAGGCGTTACGAACCATCGCATCGCCGTATGCTTCCTCCAACCAGAAACGGGCCCCGCCGCTGATATAGTCGCGCAATTCCTTAATTCGACTCTCCGGATAGCGCTGACACAGGTTCATGGTAAACATACGCCGGCGCGCGCTGCCGCCGAATGCGGCATGCTTGGTATTGTGGTTAAAACAGACGATGTCGCCTGGCCTGGTCTCCAGCGCCACGGCAGGTATATCCGGCCCATCCGTACCCCATACAGATGAACTCTCACCGATTTTCTGCTGCAATGAATCTGCGTAAACATCATCCATCTTGTGGCTGCCAGGAATGACCCGGAGACATCCGGTGTCTCTTGTTAATGTATCCAGGTAAAAGGCGATCTTTACATGCATTATATCGGCATGCCTGCCATCCGAATGCCACCCTGTATCACCGGCGTAGTAATTGCCATCGCTGCCCATATAGTTGAAATCACTGCCTAACAGACTGGACGCTATCCCTTTAATCCGGTCGTCGTCCAGCAGGGTGGAAAGCCGATCATGCAGGTCGATAAACTGTACGATGCAGGAACGTGCCGTACCGTCATGAGGCCGCCCGTCATGACCGCCCCCGTGTCTTGCCCACACATCCTCAAAGTCACTGATAATATCGTCGATACGATCATTCAGCAAACCGGGAAAGCCCAGATAACCGAACGTATCAAAAAAGGCGAGTTGCTGTGCTGTTAGTTGATTATCCATGATTATATGGCTCCTTCGAGCAGAAAGTCCGCTTGCAGTGCGGTATCTACTGTCTAAACGCGGATCGGGATGTTACATCGATCCTTAGAGACCAACAGGGACGAATGGTATTTCCCACTTGGAGCTTACGGATTGGGAGGAGAAGTACAGATAAGTACGACAAGAGTCTCCGTACCTGTATTTTCGATGCCGTGCAGACACCAGGGCGGCAAATAGACGAAGTCGCCCTTTTTTATGTTGCGCTTGTAATTCGCGAAGGTCATTTCCCCCGATCCCTCGAAGATGACATACGTCTCTTCGGTCGGATGCGAACCAGGTTCAAGAATGACGTGAGGCGGCAGGTAAAACAACACCAGCCCCATGTTCTCCGCCGGCGCGTTCGGATTTACAGGATGTACCACTCTGACACCCAGACCGTTGCATCCGGGATAGACAACAGGCACGCCATCCTGGACATTGACGATCATGGGATCCGGCGGTGTATCCGGTTTGGGAATATTGGGGATTTTAGCGTGGTCTTCGGTGGTGTATCCTTTGAATGCAGTAATCTTCGCCATGTGCTTGACGCTCCCTTTCTTGTTGGCGTTACCTGGTGATATTTACGCAATTTTGTGGATGTATGTCGGACGCCTCAAAGGGATATGAGCCCTCAGATGCTGCGCTGAATCGCTGAACTTACAGTTTTTAAATGAAAAAAGCAATCGCGTGTCATCCGAAAGCGTCGAAACTGGTACAGGGTCAGCAACCGGCATGGCGCGGCCTCAGGGCAGTTCGTACCGGTATCCACCACCAGTAATTTCCGATATGAACCCTGAGATGCCTGCAACAGGGTTCGAAAATCCGTCTTAATTCATCTTCGGTCGGATCATTCTCCACCATAACGTAGTTCGATCACTGTGTGCGGGTTGAATTCGATCACTTACACGGTTTCAGTCATTCAACACACCAGTGACGCCCAGGTAGATCTGGCCGTCGTGTTGAACGGCCAGGTCCATGTCGTAGGATTTCGACATCAGCTCCACATCGTTCCTGTCGAAGTACCTTTTGTAGATCTCGTAGGTGCGCCCATTATTGAGTTTACGTACGGTAGGTCCCTGCTTGGGTCGCGACTTGCGGAAAAGGGACCAACTGGAATCCATGATGATCACCCGTCCTGCTGGTTTCAGTAAGGTTCTCAACATACGGAGAAACAGGTCCATCTGGGTGTCCGTGAGATGACTGAGAAAAAACCCTACGAGCACTGTATCGAAGGAACTGTGGTCTAATGACACTTCGAGGGCATCAGCCCGAATAAACTCGGAGATCGTTTCTACTTCATGATCCAGCGACATCTTGCGGCAATTCCGAAGCATGTTTTCCGACTGGTCCACGAGCGTGATCGAAGAGCAGTTGGCGGCGTAAAACTGAAGCCAGTAACCCGTTCCACAGGGGATGTCCAGGAGTCTGCCGTGGGCGTATTCCCGCACCAGATTTGAAAGTGACCGGGCCTCTTCCATGTAAAGCTCTGGATCCGTAACCTTACCGGGCGGCATTCCAAGGGTATAGATCTCGTCGAACTCGGCCGCTCTCTCGTTGTAGTAGTCGTTCATGCTTTGCTGGAGGCGTGGGTCCATGTTTGATCGATCTCCCGGGTCTGCGTGCTATTTCGACGTAGAACTTCCGCGCCAGTTTGATTCCGGTCACGATACACCCGCTACTTCCTTCGATTGTGTTCCAGCCATTCGACGGTGAAATCCACGACATCTCGCTGGCGCATCAATTGGCAATCAGCCTGGCCGATCTTGCCGCGAGAGACTCCGTTCCAACAGGGCGAAAGCAGCAAATCGTCGCCGATCCGGCCGAAATCGGAGCTGTCCAGGTTGATGTCTTCGAAGGTGGTCCACTCACCTTTTGAACCCACAAAAGCAATGGGAGCGCCTTCTTCGATGACGCGCCTGGAAGGATAGGATGCCCGGTATTCCGCCAGGTGCATGGACGTGTTGCGCGAATGGTCCACCCCAAGGAGCAGGACATGTCCGTCCAGTTCGTAAATCCTGGCTAGCGGGGAGCGCTCGCCCATGCCGAAGGCCAACGAATGCCCCTCCGTTATGAACGAAGCCTGCGGTCCCACTGCACAGAACGAGTGCTGCGGATGCTCGCTGCGAAGCACGCCTTTTAGCTTGCGAAACGTCTTCGCGATGATGCCCATAGAGCGCGTAGGCGTCAGGTCCGGATCGAATGCCGGCGTTTTCTCTCGGATGACAGTCCACCAGGACTCCGGCACGGGCGGCTCCTGCCACCTGCTCGGCTCTGTAAGATCGGCGGTGTGCGCGGGCATAACCAGGGTTCCGGCCGGACCAAGCGCGTTTCGCAAGGCGAGGATAACCGCGACCGGGCCGCCGCAAACCCATCCCATGGCACTCAAGGATGAGTGGGCGAGGAGGACCATGCCCGGGCGCACGCCCAGTGTTTCCAGGTCAGATAGCAATGAATCTACCGTGACCGGGAAAGGCGTGTTCTGAATGACGTCCGCTTCGCTCATGGTGTTCTTTACTCGAGCACTGGATGGACAACCGGGTCGGAGGATTCCTGAGTGACTGGGATTGACTACCGGTCTTTCAGTTCCTGAGCTGTCAGTTTAGTCGTAACCATGCAGGCCAACATGTGCATACATGAGATGTGGTTTTATTTTACTCGTTGCGTAGATCTACTCCTAGAGGATACGTTGCCGGATGCAGTTTCCATTATCCTGTGGCCACCGATCTCGAATGCGTGCTTCAACCTGTTTAAGCGATTGTGTAGCCACTCTCGACTAGTTGAATACGGTCTTAATAATACCTTGCAAACTGCCACGGGCAGTTTTATCATTGCGACTGCACTACTACCTATAACAATCATTACATTTCGTATATCAGACATTTATACAGCGATTTCCGGTAGAGTCAACCGATCCGTCGGTTTGCGGCTGAGTTACGGCTACCGAGTCCCGGTGTTTAAAGGGTTGCAGTTCATTTGACGGCGAGGAATCGTATGAAAACGTGTGACGGTAACGGGCAAGCTGGAGAAACTCCGGAGTCGCCCGCGCCGTTGTTGACGCGGAGGACCTTGTTGCGCCGTGGCCTTGCGGGACTTGTGGTGGTCTCCTGCGCGGGCTGGAGGAGCGTCGAAACCGTATTCGGAGGAAAGAACATGGTCTCAGCACAGGAAATGGGAAGCGGAACCGGATCGGACGACTCTTCCGACGACGCGTTCGTCCTGGGCATGTCGGCCGCCTTTTCAGGACCCTCTAGAGGATTGGGAAGCGAGCTTTACCGGGGGGCTAAATCCTATTTCGATTTCGTCAACGAAAATGGGGGTGTGGCCGGCCGCAAGATCGTCCTGAAGCTTTACGACGACGGATATCAGCCCGATCCATGTGTCCGAAACACCATGAAACTCATGATCGAAGACAACGTATTTCTGCTCTTCGGGTACGTGGGCACGCCGACTGTAACGCGCGTGCTGCCCCTGCTGAAGAAGTTCCAGGACGAGCAGGTATACCTGTTCTTCCCTTTCACCGGCGCCCAGCCCCAGCGTGAACCGCCGTACGGCGATTTCGCCTTCAACCTCAGAGCCTCCTACCGCCAGGAGACGGCCGGGCTCGTCGCCAATTTCCTCGCAACGGGTAAGAGACGAATCGCCGTATTTTACCAGGCCGACGCCTATGGAAGAAGCGGCTGGGCCGGGGTCAGGGCGGCACTCGAAAGACACAGCGAACAACTCGCGGGCGAGGCGACCTACCGCCGGGGCCAGAGGTTCACAGGCAGCATGCGGCAACAGGTGGAGATCCTCAAGGCCGCTTCCCCGGACGCCGTGATCTGCATCGGGTCGTACGCGGCCTGCGCGGCCTTCGCCCGGGACGCTATCGACCTGGGCCTTCGGATTCCGATCGCCAACCTTTCTTTCGTAGGCAGTGAAAACCTCCTCCAACTGCTCAGCGAGGGCCGGGAGGACGCGGAGACCTACACCCGCTACCTCGTGAACTCCCAGGTGGTCCCGAGTTACGAGGACACTTCCATTCCGGCCGTGCGGGAGTACCGTGATTTGATGGCGCGATACGATCCGGCAGTACCCGAAGAACTCGTCAAGGAGCCCTACAGTCCGTTTCCGCAGAGTTTTGTCAGCCTCGAGGGGTTTCTGGACGCCAAACTAATGACCGAAATCCTGAGACGTTTGGGAGGGGAGTTCGACCGCGACGGTTTGGAGGAAGCGGTGTTCTCGGTCCGAGACTACGACCTGGGGATCGGCGAAAGAGTCTCTTTCAGCCCCGACCGCCGCCAGGGGCTACAAACGGTCTACTACACCGTCGTCCAGGAAGGGCGCTTCGTGACCCTGGACGACTGGCAAAGCTGGGTCTCGTAAAATGAAAATCCAGAGACTATTTCAAAGAACACGTTTCGGCATCTTCCTGCTTTTCGGGATCATCGTCCTGTCTACCTCCATCCTATGTATATACACTGTAGATACACAGTTGACGGTGGAGTACGAGACCAACAGCCGGAACATAGCGAAGAGCATCGCCGATTCCAGTGTCGACATCATCCTCAACCGGAACCTGGCCACGCTTCAATCGATGATCGACCAGTTCGTCGAGATCCAGGGCATACGTTATATTTACATCACCAGCGAAAACGGCGAGTACCTCGCCCATACTTTCGTCCCGGGCATTCCCGCGGAAATACTCTCGAGCGACCATATGAATACGGCGCGCGTGGAACGTAGCATCCCTGGAATGGGTGATTTCATGGAAGTCGGGAGCCCGATCCTGACCGGTGTCGCGGGCACGGTGCACGTCGGCATGGACCTGGATATCGTCGCCCTCAAGATACAGCGCGCCATCGGGCAGCAGGTCATCCTCATCTGCATATTCCTCGTCGTGGGCGTCCTCGCGTCGATCTGGCTGGTCAATCTTGCCGCGAAACCGCTGGCGGACCTTCTTACGTACGCCGTCAACATCGCCGGTAAGAACGAAGATGGCACGCCATACGGCGAACTCCTGGCACGCGACGATGAAGTAGGCGATCTGGCCCGCCTGTTCCGGCACATTTCCGATCAGTCGCCGGGTTCCGCCAGTCCCGGGACGCCTCGGGAGAACCTACGGTAGGAGTGTGGGACACCAGTGCGTATACCCAGAACCGCTATCGCACTCTTCTGCACGACACTGCAGGTCTGTTTCGGTACGGTGTACGCCTGGAGTTTTTTCCAGACAATACTGGTACACCAGGTCGGCTGGACCCATACCGAGACGGCCTGGGCTTTCAGTATCGCCATCTTTTCACTGGGCGTGTCCGCGGCGTGGGCTGGAAACATGCTGCCGAAGATGGGTCCGAGAAAACTCGCGCTTATTGGCAGTTTTTTGTTTTCCATCGGGTACCTGGTCGCCGGCCTGGCGCTGCATCTCGACTTCATCCCGCTTTTCTACCTCGGATACGGAGTGATCGGCGGAGTGGGCATCGGCCTGGGATACGTCACGCCGGTCGCGACCATCGCGAAGTGGTTTCCCGACCGCAAGGGACTGGCTACCGGGATCGTCGTGATGGGTTTCGGCATCGGGGCCTTTCTGCTGAGCAAAGGACTCGCGCCACTGCTGATCGTGCGGACGGCGGGCGCCCTGCCCCTGGTCTTCGTATGGCTAGGGGTCATTTTCGCACTGATATTGATCCCCTGCAGCCTGGCCCTGTCCGATCCCCCCGCTTCCATCAGACTGGCGGGAAGCACCACCGATCCCGGCGAAGTAGACGAGCCCCAGTCCGTCCGTACCTACCTGAGCACCACGCAGTTCGTCTTCATGTGGATCGTCTTCTTCTTCAACATAGCGGCCGGGATCTCGGTCATCAGCTTCCAGTCGGAGATTCTCCAGGAGATCTGGGGCCTGGCGGACAGAAACATCGAACCGACCACGCTCGCCGAATACGGCGCGACGCTCATCGCGGTCAGTTCGATTTGCAACGGGCTGGGGCGCCTATTCTGGGGACTGCTATCCGATCGTTTCGGGAGGGTTGCGATCTTTAGGGTGCTGCTCGCCAGCCAGATGCTGGTTTTCGGTATACTCATGACGGAGACCAACCCCTGGGTCTTCTCGGCGCTGGTCTGTTATGTCCTGCTCTGTTTCGGCGGCGGCTTCGCCACCATGCCTTCCTTTGTCCTCGACGTCTTCGGAACCCGGAAGATGTCCACCATCTACGGCGCTGTGTTGACGGCCTGGGCGGCCGCCGGGATCACCGGGCCACTGTACGTAGGTTATCTGAAGGACATGTATCCCGACCGGGCCGTTATGTACTGTTTCCTCATAGGTATCCTCATGCTCGGCGCCGGGTACCTGTTCTCCTACCTGTTGAACGACGGACGGATACGCATCGGGCGTCCCACGCTCGAGACCACGCTGCAACGGTACGGGATCTCGGTCCAGGGGCGGGGTTGAGGTGGTACGCTGGGGTTTCCCGACCTAACCTGTCAGGCTATTAATGTTAAAATCAGCAACGTGTTACCGACTGCGTGGATGAGTTTCCGTACGCAGCCGCCATTCTACCCGTCCTGACCATTCTCGGTGGCATCCAGAAGTAGTTCACGTTCATTCAGCGGCTGTGTCGACCGATTGTTGTCATGGACAATGGCCTTAAACGCGGCGATCTGCTGTTCGGACAATCCAATCGGGGTTGTCAGTACAATCCAATTGACACCTTCCGAACAGGGAGGGGTAGTCAGCGATCCGTCATAGCGATAGGAGCGCCTATCGCTTGGAAGTAAATCGTCGGCATCCATAGCGGCATTCTCGACACGGTTTGTTTCGCCCGCCGTGTCTGGCAAATGCGCCCACATGGAATCAAACGCAGCATTGTCGGCGCCTTGTTCGATCAGAACCCCGATCACCGTCAGCGTGCCAGCTTCATTCCTGTGAACAAGGTGCATCTCCATTTCAAATGTTCTACCGGCTACCGTATGTTCGCTCGGGGCGTGGAAATGGAAC
Organism: bacterium; assembly: GCA_965225915.1. GTDB lineage: Bacteria > JAAXHH01 > JAAXHH01 > JAAXHH01 > JAAXHH01 > JAAXHH01. Next base: position 1,065,441 of record OZ245326.1, on the reverse strand, counting down.
TGCAAAAGCTGATACCCTACACCATCGACTTCGATCCGGTTCTCACTGGCAGGCGATACTTCGATCGTGTGGCCGTTGTTATGGATGTTCATCTCCGAAGGCTGGTAGTCGAACATGATATCAGAAAGCTCTGACGCCGCAGGAGCCACAAGGTCGATGGGAGATTGAAGCGTTCCCTCGGCACAAAGAGCGAAATCAGGGCTTAACTGGCCCCAAACGTCCGGCCCATTCTCTTCTTCGTAGCCCCACTCTACCTGCTCTGTCTGGGATGGTGGATTCTCGGTCTCTACGCAGCCGTTTGTACCGATACCAATCACACAAAAACCAATGACTAATTTGAGTTTGTTCATTTTGTACACTCCTCCGCTGACTATGTTCTCACCTCTTTTAAAACCCATCTCAGGATAATGAACTGATCTTTCAAACTGAAGAAGCAGACTACCTGTCCTCCCTTCGCCACATCCCTGGTTTTGCGTCGCAATCAAGCACTGCAAGAAAGATCTGCCCTAAGTTCAACCTACACCTAATATCCCAGGCAATTCGGCCAACGTGTTGATTTCATGATCAGCCCTGGTCTCAGTTTCGTTCGTCAAACCTTCGCGATTCAGCCAGACCGTTTGAGCGCCGGCCTCATGCGCCCCTGCAACATCGTTTTTTAGAGAATCACCCACGTGTAACATTTGATCCAACGGGCAACCCGCTTTCCCCGCGGTAATCTCAAAGATCCTACGATCAGGTTTCTGGATCTGCACGTCTTGCGAGAAGACCACGAAGGCAAAACGTCCCTCAAGCCCGCATCGCTCGGGGTAACTGTTCCCGTTTGACAGCAAGCCCAGTTTGAAATGAGGCGCCAGTTGATCGAGGGCGGGTACGACGTCAGGATACAGTTCCATGTCTTCGAAGCGATGTTTGAGGTATATCTCGTTCAGATGGACTGCCATATCGTGGTCATGGCGGCCTACACTTTCCAGCGTCCGCTCAAATGCGAGTAGCCTGATTTCCTCGAGGTTCCAAATCCTGCCTTTCACTTCATCCTCGACCCGATTGCGAATCGCTATCATTTCTTCCACCGAGAGGTCCTCGGCAGGTTGAGAGGGAACCAGGCTACGCAGCTCCTCCAGGGCTTTCTTCAACGAATGCCGCATGACCTTCTGAAAGTCCCACAGGGTCATGTCGCCATCGAAGGAAATTGCTGAAATCGTCAAGGTTGTTGCTTCTTAGAATGGACTTAGTTTACTTCAACGTCATTTCATTATATTATCAGCTTCGAAATCCAAATCTCTTCCGGACAATCAGGGTTATCTGTCCTGGATTGTTTGTACACCTTGAAACCACATTTCCAATAGAAACTTCTTGTCAAATCATAGGGTTGATACTCCACGCTATCACCGACAATCTAAACAATCTGTAGCCATGGACATACACAAAGATACCATATAGATTTAGCGTGGAATCCTGATGTGGGATTTCAGTCAGAAACGCTGTTGCCTGGACAGAATCGAATGAGGGCGTTTAATGTCTCAAGTTTCAGATAATCCATACATGTACTATGGTGCTTATGGCTTGTGTCGTGATCCGTCGGGCCGCCTGCTCCTGGTTCGCATCGCCGGCGGGTTGGATAAGGGATTTTGGACCTTGCCTGGCGGTGGAATTGAATGGGGTGAACATCCGGATGCCGCATTGCTCCGGGAATTGGAAGAGGAGACGGGCGCTGTTCACATCAAGACGTTCCAGGTCGCCGCGATATATTCACAAAAGTACATACGAAGTGTGGAACGACCGCATGACTCGGTTCATCACATCGGAATCCTCTACGAAGTTACGCTGGGCAAGCTGGATCTCAGACCCGAAAAAGACGGATCGACAGATCGCTGTGAGTTTTTCACCGAAAGCCAGGCGCAAAAACTGCCCCTTGTTCCATTGGGTAAATTTGCGGTCGACCTGACATGGCCGAAATCCTAGCTTAATCGGTCGGTTAAGTGTTTCACTACACTTAGTTCGAAAAGACATGGAGAAACAGGTAATATGAGTCGCCAGTGCTCTGAAGGTTGAGCTACCGGCTCAAGTTCCACAGTTTGGAATAGGATACGACAGACATCCAGTGCCTGGACGGCGCCAGACTCCTCGAAGCGGCGAAATGTTGCGTCTCGTGAACCTTTTCCTCTCGAACACCGCCCTGCTAGATGAAGGGAGAGCGATCTAATGGGGTTCCTCAGTGATCAAATACTGGTCCAACAGATCCGGAACGGCATCGAGCAGGCTTTCGTGGATTTGATCCGGTACGACAGCCTGACGGATGAGGCCTGTGGAATCAGCCCTGCCTCAGGGCACTAGACGGGTTTCGCCGCGCGGCGGTTAATGCATGCGCCCCGATCGTCAACCAGGCGATGACCAGCGCGATGATGCCAGCCGCTAAAAACCACACGAAGTTGATTTCGGCCGCATAGGAATAGTTCTGCAGCCATCGCTCCATGGCGTAGTACGCCAGCGGCCAGGCGATGACATTGGCAAGAAGCACATACCTCATGAAGTCCTTCGAGAGCAGCAGCGCGATGTCTGAAACGGCGGCCCCAAGCACCTTGCGGATCCCGATCTCCCGGGTTCTCTGCTGGATCGAGAAAGAAGCCAGTCCAAGGAGACCCAGACACGCCACCAAAATCGCGAGAAACGAGAAGACCGCGAAGACCGTACCCAGCTGGTCTTCGGCACGGTAGAGGCTGTCGAAATCCTCGTCAAGAAACGTGTATGCCAGAGGGTATACGGGATCGACGTCCCGCCACACTTCCTGGATCCGTGCGATGGTATCCGGTACGTCCTCCGACTTGATTCGGATGAGTATGTCGGTGAAGTAGTTGGGATCGTGTATAAAAACGATCGGTTCGATTTCCTCGTGAATCGATTGCAGATGGAAATCCTCCATGACCCCCCAAACGCGTCCTTGCAAACCACGGTACTCGATCCATTCCACATGCATGCCTATCGCGTCGGGAGGCGCTTCCCAGCCCAGTTTCTTTGCCGCGGTCTCGTTCAACAGGATTACCATAGTCGAATCCCTACTCCATTCGACCGGAAAGTTCCGGCCCGCCACGAGGTCTATTTCCATTACATCCAGGAATTGTTCGTCCGACGTCAGCACGGAAACAATCAGGTTGTCTTCGGGGCTCATTCTGTCGGAACGGACGGCCATAATCCGTGGCGCGATCACGCCCGGAACCCCATCGGTCGTTGCCATTCCAACCACGCCGGGCAACTGCGCTAAGCGCTGCTTCAATACAGGGGCGCTTTCCCGCTGCTCACGTCCCGTAACGGGTACAACCATCACGTGTTCTTTGTTAAAACCGAGTCTCATGTCCTGAATGTAGTCGAGCTGGTCGTATATGATGGCCGTGCTGACCAGCAGAAAGATGGACATGACGAATTGGATCACCACCAGGACCTGCCGCAATCCCAGCCCCCGCGTTCCCGACTTCAAACTTCCTTTCAGTACTTCGGTGGGCAGGAAACCCGAAAGGTATACCGCGGGATAACTGCCCGCCGCCACTGCGATCACGATGGTACCAGCGGCGAGCGCCCCCAGCACCCAACCGTTCGACGAAGAAAAAGCCAGTTGCTTCCCAGCCAGCACATTAACGAGGGGCAGGGTGAGATGCACAAGAGATACCGCTATGATCATGGCAAGACCCGACATGACGACGGCTTCGCCCAGAAACTGTCCCAGCAACTGGGACCGGTTTGCGCCCATCACCTTTCGCACGCCCACCTCCCTGGCGCGCATCGCGGACCGTGCCGTGGCCAGGTTCACAAAGTTGATTCATGCGATGATCGGAATCAGGAACGCGATAATCAGGAAGAGCACCACGTTGCGGAAATCTCCGTTGGGCTCGAGCTCGCTGTCCCTGTGCGAATGCAGGTGTATGTCTACCAGAGGCTGCAGCGACGGTCTCATTACCTTGCTCGACTCGCGGAACCTGCCCACTTTATTTCGTTCCAGAAAGGCCGGCAGTTGCGCTTCCAGGTCATCCCGGGAAGCGTTCTCGTGCAGTCGTATGTAGGTATAGCGATTCTCGTGCATCTCCCAGTCATCAAGGTTGTAAGTGCCAATGGCTATCCTGGTGGAATAGGAAATGATCATATCCGGCCGCATATGCGAATTTTTCGGGATGTTCCGCATGATGCCCGTCACCGTGAAGTCCCAGAGATTATCCCCCCTGAGAACCTTCCCCATCGCGTCCTCGCTACCGAAGTACTTGTAGGCCATCTCCTCCGAGATCACGATCGAATAAGGATCGTTCAACGCAGTTCGGGGATTGCCGGCGACGAGCGGGATGGAAAACATATCGAGCATCGCTGCCTCCGCCCAAAACACCTTCATCTCATAGAAACGGTTGTCTCCATGGACGATCAGCCACGCGGATGACGTGCCTGCCATCCTGACTGATAACTCGATCTCTGGGAAATCACGTTTCAGCGCGGGACCCCATCCCGTGGGAGAGCCGGCTGTCTGGACAGTTTGCCCAGCGCTTTCTATATCATCGACGACCCGGTAAACCTGATCGGCGTGTGGATGATATCGATCGTAGCTGAGTTCATCCTGGATGTACAAAAGGATCAGCATGCAGGCCGCCAGACCGATGGCGAGCCCTACGATGTTGATGAGTGTATAGGTGGGATACCTGAGCAGGTTTCGTATGGCTACGATGAGGTAGTTTTGCAGCACGTTTAATCTTGTGGAAGGATGTTTAGTTCCGTTCTGGACTGTAACGTAGTAATCATGCAAGATACACCCTACTTTCAGTTACTCAAAACATGTTACAAACTCAAACTTAGTATTTGTTCCCCCTGGCCTGGATCTGATCCTATCTCCTGGAGCCGATCTCTTTCGATGCTATCTTTCGACGCAATGCCCGGGGTTTGGGTCAGTTCACGAATCTCTTCCTTCGGTCGGGGGAGTCTGTATTTTAGTTCATAACGTAAATCACTCGGAACATTTCTCGACCCCGAATCTGAATTTTGAAATCCCGGTAATTAACGATGTCCGACCCTACGACCGACACATCGCAACAGGTCTCGATCCCTGTTATCCGCCACGAAAGACCCCGGCTATTCAGGCCCAGCGACGATCCCGGTTTCGAGTACAAGCCACCAGCCGATCCGGTTCGCCGGCGAATCCTTTCCAACATTCTGGCCGACTGTGCGTTGTATGCAGGTCAGCGGCCGTGGCGTCGGGTCCCACGTCGGGCACACAGCCCACACCCCAACCACCAACTCTACCTGACCTTTTACACCGCCATGCAGGCCACGGCCCTGATCGAGAATTACGCCTTCGCCTGGCGACTCACCGGCGATGTGCGCTGGCTTGGACGTGGCCGCGCATGGCTGCGGGCTGCGGCAAGCTGGGACCACGGCGACCATGTGGAGGAGCACTTCTACACGGCCAACCGCTACATGCACGCTTTCGCTCTCGCCCTCGACCTGATGGATGAGGTATTGCCTGATGCCGAGAAGAGTCAGGTCCGATACAGCCTCGTGGAATTGTTGGATCGTTGGTGGCCGTACGTGGACAAGCAACGGCACTCCAGGGCCGGTGGACACCACACCGTCGTCGACTACGGGCACTTCGGGGTAGCCGCGGTTCACCTGCTGGGTGAGCACCCTCGGGCGGATGCATGGGTGCAAGCGGTTATCGATCGTTTCCGGAGCGGCATCCTGCCTCATGGCTGCGGTCCCGGCGGCGAGCCCGTGGACGGACCCACCTTCTGGGGATTCGAAAACCTCTGGCTCCTGCATTTCGCCGATGCGTTACGCAATGTTACCGGTATCGACCTGTTACGCGAAGTACCCGCCAGGCTGCGTCTGCCGCTTAACTGGTTCCGCGCCCACTGGACGGCGCCTCGCAAGATTCCCGATCAGCTCTACTATCCCGCCAATGCCAACGTAGTACTAGGCTGCCAGCTCAACGCCTGTTCGCCGGTGCTCCTCAGGCTGTCCCAGGAGGCTGGAGACGGGAGGCTGCGTGATGTCGCCCTTGCCGATCCCCGCCTGGGCAGGCTCTTTCGATTCGGAGCCGGCGTCAAGGGTTCGACAGCGGAGTGTATGATTTCCTACGGGCCTTACGCCTATTGCTACTACGATCCCGCTTTCCGTTCGAACCGGCCGCAACGTGTGACTTCGCTGGCGGGTCGTTTCGATATGTACACGGGCCGATTCGCCGTGATGCGCAGCAGCCACGAGCCCGACGCGGCCATACTCTGTGTCAGCGGGTACGACGGCGGTCTGGCCGCCTGCTTCATGGACCTGCACGTTCAGTGGGCGGGCAGTCCTCTGCTGTGCACGATCAGTGCCTTCGAGGCCCAGCCGGTGAGATGCGGCAGCCTGCCCTGCGTGGGCGGCCAGAACGAGACCGTCGCCATTCCGGGTGGTCTAAAGCGCACGAAGCATTGGCAGCGGCTGCGCGTCTCCTCCCGGCGAACCGAGCACGAATACTGGATATCTCTCGGGGAAGATCCGGTCCTGCTCGTGGCGCTGAGGCGTCGCCCGCGCGGCGTGCGGGTTATTGAAGGCGGTTGTCCGTATATCAGGTTGAGTGGTCGCGACGCCCTGCAATACGAAGCAAAACCCTGGTTCCGCGCCAACGGAGGACGTCTGCGTCTTCGCTTCCGGTTGCGGGGACACGCAAGCGGACCCCGGGTGCTGTTCAACACCGGGAACGGTGTAGGAGGTTATCGTGGGACGGGGGTCAACACATTCGCACTGGTTGTCGATACGGACGGCCAACTGCATTTCAGCGTGCAGAGCCAGAACAGCAACCTGGTATCTGTACAAGCGCCGGGTACTGTGGAAGAAGGGGCCTGGCACGACGTACAAATCGCCTGGGACGGATTCAACCGGCGTGGCGGCAAGCCATGGATGGAGATTGCCAATAATGGCAAGTCGAATCGTCTGGACGATCCGGCGGTCTTCGGCGAGATGGAACGGGACACGCAGGGTCTCGCTTCGAGGAAGGAACCGCGGACGTTCTACGTTAAACCCAATACCGCCCTGGCCTTTGGCGGATCGGTACAGACGCCGGGAGTCTCAGCGGATTGCGATCTATCCCTGATCGACCTCCGATGTCCGGGACATCGCCGGCTCGTCGTGGATCCGGCAGGCGGATTGGGACCAGAGACGGGAAGCGGGGAACTGGCCTATAAGCTGAATCCCGTGGATCTCATCAGTCTGGAGGGAGACCGCGCCCAGCTGGGTGCAGGATCACGTGTGGTGGAGGTGATTTCAGTTTTAGGTAGGGGACTTCAATTTCGGAAGGAGGAGGTGCCCTACGCGCCTTCAGGGCTCGCCGCCGGCAGTCTTGTCAGCTTACTTCCGAATGCTACAGAAGCATCAACACGGCTGGTGGCAGGTACGGACGACAACGTCATGGTCCTTGCATTCTGCAGTAGTTCGGCAAAGGCTCGGATTTCCCGGGAGGACGACCGGTTCAGGTTGAAAGCGGGCGGCCGGGAGTATTCATTTGAGGTTTCCCGGCAGGGTGGAGCTATCTTGCGACTTCGATGAAGTACTCAGCAGGCCGGGGAGTTGGACCCTGTCTAAGGAATGACATCGCGCAGTTCAGTTGCCTGGGGCAGTCGCTTTCGCGTTCATCAATCGAGGAGTTGAACCCGGTCATCTGCCAGAGCTTGATGTGGAGCCGTACGATATAGCAGCAAGATATCCATCAAATTGATATCAACAGACCGCTTGGCCAATCCAGTAGACGTTACTAGAGGGGCACCTCTGTGGGCTCCTGAATACTGGCCTGAAACTCAATACCGTCAAACTTTCCGGAGCCCCTTAACAGGGTGACAGTTGGGTGAGTGCTGCGTTCACCCATTCCTAACCTGCTTCGAAATCCATATCTCTTCTGGACATTGGGATTATCGGTTTCGATCGCTTTTACTCCCTTATTCCGCAGGGCTATTACTCGACACTTTCGCCCAATGTATAAATTGCTTTCTCGTTTATTCTCAACTCCCGCGCTTTTACTTCCGCGGCTTCCAGCAGCCGGCCAACTAGTCCCTGCCACTGAAATGTATTATCGGCAGAAGAACCATTTCCCCCAAATCGTGTATCCAGCCCTCACTGCTGGGTGAAAGCTAAGAGCTGTCTGGCCGGTATCAGAGCTAAGATCCTTGAGTTTGGCGATTTCGTGGTTCCGGCTAAGCGAAGACAACACCTAAAATAGGAGAATGTCCAAACGCACGTATATTTAAACAAACATGAAGGAGGCAAGTGTGGAAGACAGTACTCAGGAGTAAATCTATAGTCACATTAGATAAGGGTAATCTGTTCCGAGGTTATTTGGTGCTCACCGGCCAATTTTGTCTGCGAATCCAAGGAAGACTATTTGCAGGGCTACTGCCTATCACTAGGCCACTGCTAAGCTTAGGCCGCAAACTTTAGGTGATTTGACTTTTTGCGATAAACGCACATATTTTGACTTAATATCCAGTGTCACTTGAGTTGCTAGTTCATGTCCCTCAGTTTGCAAAAGGATTCGACATAAAACTAGACATTACATCTAGAGAAACTTAGAATGCCTTAGTAACGAATCAACATAGCTACCCGAATCTCCGCAAACGGGTTGCGTTTTGGTTATGCTAATGTCTTGTGTATGTATCTATGTATCATGTAAGGATTTACTTCATAGAACGGGGAAACCATGATAAAGGTCTTTCTGATGTTTTCATTTCTTGTCCTGTGGACTACAGGGACCGGAGTCGGTCAAACAATCGAAAGTGAGATACGAGAATCCGCAAAAAGGGATTACCCTAATGATTCCCAGATGCAGGAATTTGTCTACAAGAAACAAATCTCTACATATCGTTACATGACTGGAGTTAAAGACAAGGAAGTCAAACAAATCGCCCAAAGAGAATACCTTAACGACTATGCGATGCAGAAGTATACGTATGACAATCAGCTTTCTGCAAAGCGTTACATGTCCTCGGTGAAGGACAGTACGGTTAATAAGATAGCTATTCATGAGTATCCAAATGATTACTCAATGCAGAAGTACACATATGACAATCAGCTTTCTGCAAAGCGCTACATGTCCTCCGTGAGCGATCCAGAGGTGGAAGGGATCGCCCAAAGAGAATACCCCAACGACTACTCAATGCAGAAGTACACATACGATAAACAGCTTGCCGCTAAGCAGTACATGGACGATCAGAGTGATTCAGCGGCAAAATCAAAAGCGCGACAAGAATACCCCAACGATTATGCCATGCAGAAATACACCTATGACAAAATAACGACTGGACAGTGAACTCGAATCACCTTACTCAATCGGGATGGAATCTAGAAGAAGTTGCTATATTGGTGATTAAGGGGTCTGCGCAAAGGACCTCGAGCATTTCATAGACGGCCAGTTCCTTTTTAACGCAGTTTCCAACTCGCCCATACCAATACCGGATCTTCAATCCAACAGCACGATATGCGGGATCCTTTTGTCCACAGCTGGAAAGGAAAGAGGACTGTTTTCGGAGCAGGATCTTAAAACGAAGCCCATAGAGGTACCAAGAGCCCTACTTAGGAGCCACAAAGTCCTTACCGCATGAACTACACTGTAGTTCCCACATGTTCACCTGGCTTGGCATAGGAAACATGCATCTGCGTGTTTCAAGACTTTTGAGTGCCGTTTCATCTTTACCTGAGGTTCCCTGCTCTATCGAATCCGCCGCAGCAGGATTGGTTACAGGCTAAGGATCGAGAACGACGTAACGCAATTGATCGTGTCGTGTTACCAGCAGTGGAAGATGTGGAACTTGTGTCACTATTCGGCGCGTTGCTGCTTTGCCAACCACTCCCACAGGTCAGGATCGCTGTATGCAATTTTCCATGCCTCCACATGACCCGCTTCAGGATACACGGTAAAGCGGACATTTCCCCCTGCAGCATCGAGCGCATCAACCATCTCTTGTGATCGTTGCAACGGCACTGCCGTGTCTTTCGCACCGTGGAAAACCCAGGTCGGTATCTCCTCCATCAAGGGTGCTTTTTCGGGTTCCCCACCCCCGCAGATGGGAACGACCGCGGCGAACCTTTCGGGATAGGTATACGCCAATCCCCACGATCCGTATCCCCCCATACTCAGGCCGGTTACGTAGATCCGAGACTCATCAATTCGATGGGTCTCGACGACCTCGTCCAGGAGAGCGTGCAGGGCATCGATTGACCACCACATATCCTCCGGACACTGCGGCGAGATAACAACGAAAGGAAAGCCCCTCCCCTGTGCGATCATCTTCGGCGGACCGTGGGCTGTCACCAATTCCAGGTCGTCTCCGCGCTCGCCCGCGCCGTGCAAGAACAGGAGCAATGGCCAATTCTCTTCGCTTGAGTCATAGGCCGATGGCAAATACAGCAGGTATTTCATCTCAATGGTCTCTCCATTATTGGTTATCGTAATACTCTGTGGGACCTGCCTCTCTGCGGACTGTGCATCGCAGGGGCGGACGTTCCACAACAGGCAGCACAACATAAGAGTTAAAAGGCTGATACTACGTTTTAACATTTTGTATCCTCACTTTCTACATGGCAGATTCACTAAAACAACGTCCTAAAACCTTTTGCCGGAAACGTATTACCGATTGCCGTCAGACCATGACTGGTGACGCCACCCGTAGCAGCACATGAGAAATATAGTACTTGAACAGAAACGACCTACGATCCGTGGTCCGAATTTATCCTGGTCAGAACCTCGGACTTCAAATCGTCAAGACTGCGCCATCCATCCAGAATCAGATCACTTAAGCCCTTGTCTCTGTAGGACTCCAGGTACGGGTACCGAGCTTTCGCCAGATAGTGGGTCAGTTCACCCTGCAGGAGTGCTAGTGCTTCTTCTGAAGACTTCTGACTATCGCCGAAATAGTCTCTCAAAATACGACGAGCCAAAGCCACATCGAGAGGAGTGTCGATGAATACGGCGAGATCTATGATGTCTGCGAACCTTGCGTGGCGACGTCCAAATGGATAGTCCAGGATTATCTGCCTTACCTTTCCTCTCTGCATCTCTAAGTCAACCGCGGTTCTCATCCCTGGACAGTCAAACTCACATATATCGGCCCCGCGGCGGCTCCACTCGTAGAAGTCCTCCGGATAAATGTTGGAGTCATCGAATTCGTCGAAACAAAATAATGCAGATTGCGGTAGGGAGCGGTGCAATTCCGTCGCCAGGGTGGTTTTCCCTCCACCTGATACCGAATTAACCGAGACAACTAAGGGCCGACTCATTGCGTAACCTCATGATAGGACCAGTCTACGGTTTACATTTCACTTGACGTTCTACGGTTTGCGTACCTGCGATGCAGTTACTGCTGATGGTTGGTGCATACATGCGCAGGGCAGGGAGAAACCTGTTATGGCCGTGGCGCAGCGCGCACCTCTACCCGGGTCCCGTCCTGCACCGGCGTAGTCACTCGCAACACGCCGGGCCTCACGACTTCCGCCGCAAGTTCCTGTCCGTCTACAACCACGCGGGGGTCGCGGCACCAGGCCGCGGGTACAATAGTCTCCAGCGTGAGGCTGCGGTACGGCAACTGATTGGGCAGCCCAGGCAGCCCGATGCGATAGCGCTGCGCTTCGGCCGAGTCGCCAGCGGCGAGGTCGCCCGCGTAGTCATCGCCCACCGCCCCATTATCGCTTACAGTCTCGATCCGGGCGTGACGCCGCATCAGATGGTAGCTGAGCGCCTCCTCGGGCACCGCGCACCAGACCGCCTCGCCTCCTTCGGACAGCACCGTCTCTAGGCGCTGCCGCAGCTGGGCTTCGGAGCAGTCCTTGTTGGGATGCACGGCCGTTTCCAGCGGACAGTGGCAATAGTCGATGAGCCAGCCCTGCGTGGCCTGGGCCTGGCGGATGTTCCGGTACGGGTCGTATGCGCTGTAGAACGGCGGGTAGTAGTGGTCGTGCAGCGGCGTGCGGTTGATCCAGAACAACTCGTCCCCGGGAAGATTGAGCGCGTCCGTCAGGCTCATGGCGCCCAGGTAGTCGAAGCGGCGGCAGGCCTCGAGGACGTGATCGGCCATGTTCGTGTTGTCCCCGGGCGAGCAATAGAGGATGACCGGCTCGCCGAGATCCTCCTCCAGCACTTGCTTGGCATGGCCGATCTCTTTTTCCACCATCTCCGGCGTGATGATCTCGTGGCTCCACGAGTGGTTGCCCACGCCCCAGCCTCGAGCGAGCAGGTCGCGCAACTCGCCCCCGTTCATATGGCGGTAGCCGTTGAAGCTGGAGTTGCCGATCTTTCGAATCTCTCCCAGCTGGCCGACGACCACTTCCACGTGGCCGGGGATGCCGTACTCCTCGTGCATAGGTATGGCGAAACGGTGCAGGTCGGCGAGGGCTTCGTCGTAGGTGATGGAGTAAACCCAGCGCTTTCCGTATTTCCACGGACAGATACTCAGACTCATGTCTGCTCGCTATTCGTCAGGTCGACGCTTCATCCTTCATCTCATCGATCGCCTGATGGAACTGGTCGAAGGTACAGCCGTATCCCAGGGTCCACTCGAAGATGTGGAGGCCATAGTTGGTCGCCAACCGCTGCGGGAATGTGTCCGGCGACTCGACCCCGACAGTCGCATCGCGCATCACCACGCAACGATATCCGCGAGCCAGCATGGGACGGGCGCCTCCTTCGGCGCCAAGCAGGCACATGTCGGCCGCGAACCCCATGTAGATGAGTGTATCCACGCCGCGTTCGCGCAGGTATTCGTCCAGCACGTCAGAGTAGAACATGAGGGGCTCGTCACCAACCGGGGAGACGATTTCAGCTCGCCGCATCTCCGCCAACGGCGAACGCTCCATGTAGTCGACGCCGTGGGCCCGTTCGAACAACTCTTGCCGGCGTGGGTGTACGGATCCCGTCTCTTCCGAGCGGCGTGACTCGATATGGGGATACTGGCGGTCCATCCAGTCCGTCTCGACGTGGCAGACCGGCATCCCGATCCCGCGAGCGAGGTCCATGGCAGGGCGGATGACCTCGGCCATGATGCGTCCGGCCTCCTTGGCAGCCTGGGGCCAACCCATGCCGACGCAGTAGTTAAAGTCCACGGACGGGCCGTCGGGGCAACCGATGTTCCAGCAGTGTATGCCGACGAGGGCCGTCTTTTCCACCTGCAGCGAAAGGGTGACCTGTTCGTAACCAGAGCTATCCGTCGGCGTGGATCTGTAGTAACGGGCGTCGAGTTGTAGCGTTTTCCCTGGTGAATGTTCGCTCTTGTTCTCTTTCATTTCCGATTCTCGTCGGCGACGCGGCGCACGATCGAGGCCGCCTGCTCGCAGTGATGGGGTTCGTATTTATCGCAGAAGCTGCTCCATCGGATGAAGCGTTCCAGCTTCTCGTGCGCGTTCGGACAGCAGGCCGCGTCGTAGCGATACGTGCGCGACGCCGGAGGTTGCGAGTAGGGGAAGCGCTGCTGTTCGGCTGCCTCTCCGAGAAAGGGCAGGGACACCGGCAGCAGGTAGTAGCGCATTGGACTTGCTCCCGGGATGCCGGCAGCCTCTACCTGTATGCCGAACTCTTCCGCGTCGCATTGGAACTGCTTAAGATCGATGGTGAACCCCGCCATCCAGCACGAATACACCTCGGTTTCGGGTGAAATCGGCAACGCCGACACGCCTGGGATCTCATCGAGGAGAGCGCTTAAAAGACGGATCATGCGGTCGCGCTTCTCCACCTGTGGCTGGATGATCTCCAGTTGGGCCAGGCTGATCGCCGCGGTTGACTGGGTCATGCGATGGGCGAAACCGTTGACCGTGTGCACGCGCCCGAAATGTTCGACCATCTCTCCGGCGCGGCTATGGCCGACAAAGCGCGCCCGTTCGGCCAACTCATCATCGTCGGTGAGGATGCAGCCGCCCACGTCGGAGCCCATCGTCTTTTCCGAGTCGAAGGAAAAGGCCCCCGCCGTCGCCAGGGTGCCGGCAAAACGGCCCTTGTAGCGACCAAAGACAGCCTGGCAGGCGTCCTCGTATACCACCAGGCCGTGGCGTGCGGCGACTTCGTTGATAGCGTCCATGTCGCAGATCAGACCGGTCAGATGCACGACAAGGATTGCTCTGGTGCGTTCGGAGATGCACGCCTCGATGGTCTCCGCGCCAACGATGACTGTCCCGGGAGTGGTGTCGGCGAACACGGGGATGTAACCGGCGCTGATCAGGCCCTGCACGGTGCCGAAGTCGCTGACCGAACTGACCACGATTTCGTCGCCGGGTTCGAAGTCGAAGGCCGCGGCCAGTACGGCCAGGGCCGGCGTGCAGCCCGGTGTGGCGATGCAGTGGGCGACACCGTAGGTCTCTGCGAAGGCTCGCTCGAACCGTCCCACCATGTCGCAGGTGAGACCCGAATCGACGACCTCGGCCAGGTATTCCATGGCACGCGGCCCGATCTCGCGGGGAAAGGGCTGCGGTAGCGGTCCCTCGGTTTCCCGCCGGGTTGCGGCTCCGTAGCGCGCGTGCTCGCGCTGGCGAAGGTTGGTAACGGTATCGGATGTCATACTGCCTCCATTCATGCTGAGTCGTTTCATATCGACCAGCTCCGTCATGCTACAATATATCGCTCCTCCGTGCTACAATGAAGTGTTCCAACGTGCTACGAAGTCGCGCCCCTTGCATGCAGAAAATCTACGATGGGGCGCTCCTCTTCCTCCGAATGAAAACCGTGGGTTGCCCAGTATAGCCCGGTTTCCGATCTACCGAAAATAAAGGACCGCGAGTTGACATCTACGCCCGTTTCAAGGAGGAACCGGATCACATCGATCCTCAAGTGGTAGCAGGCTAGACCGAATGCCAGGTCGACCTGCGATTTCACATCAGCCGCGGATGGGAGATGGGACCCATGGTAAGTCCCTTCGGGTCTGAGCCGGCCGTCAGGGTATAGTAAGGACTGCACCCTTTCGAGGTCGCCCGTGCCGGCAGCGAACAACAGGTTATCGATGCGCGCGCCACACTGCGCCAGCATGTCGACTGCCTTCCTATAGCTGAACAGCAACGCGGTTGCCAGTGGCGCCCCGTCATCCGCGACCCCGTTAACAGCTGCGCCCCCATCGCACAGAACCTGCACCAGCGCCGGCTGAACACCCGCTACCGCCGGATGGATACTGGAAGCCAGCAGGCATAGCGTCGTCTGATTCGTACCCCCGCCATAGGTTTCGGCGAGGGCGTCGACCTCCGCCCCGGCCTCAATCAGTATCCGGGCGATTTCCACGGCATTCTTCGGCGACTTTTGCAGCTCGTCCTCGACGCCATTGGCGGCAACATAGTGCAGGAGGGTCGCCCGGTGACTGGACCGGGATCGGGCCTTGATGAGATCCGGGTGTTCCACCAGCAGCTTCGTCAAGGTGGCCGCGTCTCCCGTGATTATGGCCACTACCGCTTCGTCGAAAGGAGATTTTATGATACCCGTCCTTTGGTGTCGTACCAGACTGGGACAACCCTTGATCTCATTCTTTACTGCCTACCATCCCAACGTCGAATTATGTGATAGAGTATCCGAGTTGTAGTGTCATTGCTGAACGGTGGAATTGGTTTGCTCATATGTACTTCCTTATCATTCCGACGTGACTTTCCCTTGTTTCATCTGGTGCGAATTCCACATCTCTTCAGGATATTCAAGATTCTACGTTCAGGATCTCTGTTCAAATAGAATACCTATGTTGTAGAATGCTCGTAAGGCACACGTCAACCCGCCCTTGTGCCATTGGGTACGGGTAGTTCGGGTACTACAAGGCAAGGTGTAATATGATCAGCGTAACCTATATCAAAAAGCATTCCCTGGGAGATCTCGCCAGCCATTTTCTTTTCAGCCAGGTTTAGGACAAATAGTGCCTGCTTTCCTTCAATTTCCCGTGGGTTCGCTCGCTCCTGCTTGATTCCAGCAAGGATCGACCGGGTGTGATCTCCAAAGTCGACTACCAACTTCATCAGTTTGTTTGATTTTGCCACATCTTCAACCGAGGTAATAGTGCCGGCCCGAATGTCGAGTTTCTCGAAATCTTCAAACGAGACAGTTTCTTTGATTGGAGATGGTGTCATATGAATATCCCTTGGCTTGGTTATTCTAATTCAACTGTCGTGTACATCACCCCTGCCTCAACGCGTTGACGGGATTTCTTCGCGAAGCGGTCATTGCGTGGGCGCCAATCGTCAGCCAGGCGATGACCAGCGCGATGACGCCGCCTGTAATAAACCACGTTAACCTGATTTCCGATGAATAAGCGTAGTTCTGCAACCAATTCGTCATGGCGTAGTACGCCAGCGGCCAGGCGATAGCATTGGCCAGCAGGACATACTTCATAAAATCCCTGGACAGCAATACCACGATTCCTGAAACCGTCGAGCCGAGAACCTTGCGAATGCCGATTTCCTTCGTGCGCTGCTGTATCGAGAACGAGGCCAGTCCAAGGAGGCCCAGGCAGGCCACGAAGACCGCGAGAAACGCGAAGACCGCGAAGACTTCCCCAAGCTGGCGGTCTTCACGATACAGCCGGTCAAAATCCTCTTCCAGGAACGTGTATTCGAGCGGGTACTTGGAATCGACGCCCGCCATATTTCCCCAATTCTTGAGACCGTATCGGGGACCTCGTCGGGCACGATTCGGATGAGTGCATAATTGTGATATTGGCTGGATAAAATCACGATCGGTTCGATTTCCTCGTGGATTGTGCGCAGGTGGAAATCCCCCACCACTCCGACCACGCTTCCTTGCGCTCCACCGAATGGCAACCACTCGAATTGCTTGCCAATCGCGTCGACAGGCGTTCCCCAGCCCAGGTATCGAACAGCTGTCTCGTTCAGAAGAAACCCCGCGGTCGAGTCCGTGCCCCAATCCGGTGAGAAGTTCCGGCCGGCTACCAGGTCGATCTCCATGACATCCAGGAAGCCCTCGTCCACTTGCAACGTCGCCATCATCAGGTGGTCTTCCGGTCGCATCCCCTCCGGGCGGACCGGCATTATCGGCAACACACGCATGCCCGGCACAGCGGTTGACGTTGCCATACCCGTAACGCCCGGCAACTGGGACAGGCGCTGTTTCAACACCGGTGAATTCTGTCGTTGCGGACCCCCGTTATGGGCACGACCATTACCTGTTCCTTATTGAATCCCAGGCGTTTTGTCTGGATGTACTCGAGTTGGTCGAAGATGATGCCCGTGCTGACAAGCAGAAATATGGACATGGCGAACTGAATCACGACCAGCACTTTGCGCAACCCTAATCCTTGCGTTCCCGATCTCAGGCTGCCCTTCAGTACTTCGGTTGGCAGGAAACTCGATAGGTAAAACGCCGGATAGCAGCCTGCGGCCAATCCTATGGCGACTGTGCCACCGGCCAATAGGGCCAGCACGAGGCCGTTCGACAGCGGGAACGCCGGTTGCTTTCCCGCGAGCGCATTGACAGTAGGCAGGGTGAGAAGTAAGAGGGACACCGCTACGATCATGGCGAGTGCGGTCAGTACGACTGCTTCTTCCAGGAATTGCCTGATCAACTGGGGTCGATCCGAACCCATCACCTTACGGACGCCCACTTCCCTCGCACGCATGGCTGAACGGGCCGTGGCCAGGTTGACGAAGTTGATTCACGCAATCAGCGGAATCAGGAACGCTATGATCATAAAGAGCACCACGTAACGGATATCTCCGTTGGGCTCGAGTTCGCTCTCCCGGTGCGAACGTAAATGGATATCTATGAGAGGTTGAAGCGACGGTTTCAGGGTGACGCCCGCTTCGCCGAACTTGTCTCCCGCGTAGCGTTCCAGGAAGGCTGGCAACTGTGCTTCTAGTTCTTCGGGGGAGGCTCCTTCATGCAACAGAAGATAGGTATAGTTGTTGTCATGGTTTTCCCAGTCTGGATCCAGCCCCATGGCTCTCAATGCTGAGAAGGATGCGAACATGTCCGAACGTGTGTGGGAATTGGCCGGCATGTTCCGCATGACGCCGGTCACGACGAAGTCCCAGCGTTGATCCACGTTGATTATTTTGCCTAGTGCCTCTTCCTCGCCGAAGTATTTGAACGCCATTTCCTCCGAAACCACCATCGAATATGGTTCGGTTAGTACGGTCCGGGGATCGCCGGCGATAAGAGGGATAGAAAACAACTCGAACAGGGCAGCCTCCGCCCAGATGATCTTCTTTTCGTAAAATCTGGATTCTCCGTGGGTAATCAGCCAGGAGGTCTGTGTTCCCCGCATGCGCACGAACTGCTCGACCTCCGGGTAGTCCCGTTTCAGCGCGGGTGCCCATCCCGGGGGAGTACCCGCTGTTTCTATGGTTTGCCCTCCGCTTTCAATGTCATCGACGATCCGGTAAATTCGATTGGCGTTTTCGTGATATCGATCGTAGCTGAACTCTTCCTGGATATACAGCAGGATCAACATGCAGGCCGCCATGCCGATGGCCAGCCCGATGACGTTGATAAGCGAGTAGGCAGGATGCCTGAGGAGGTTGCGTATGGCCACGTTGAGGTAATTCTGGATCATACGCGCCTTATTCGGGCTGGTGGTGAGAGGATGGTTTGTTGATGTGACGTTAGTTCAGTGAGAATCTAGTTAGAAGCTGTGTTTTAATACATTGCCGGATGCATTCAACCTGTTGTCTTTCCTGTCCATAACCAGGTTATTTCTTAAGAACCGCTTACGATTCGCCCAACCGTCGGATTCGTTCGAGGCGATCCTTTTCATTATCCTTGCGCCAGGCGAGTCCCTTTTCGAAGAGTTCCAGTGCACGGTCGAACTGGCCCGAGTCGTGGTACGTCCACCCGGTGTTGTTGTAAAGCGCTCCGAGCCATTCCTTTGCCCGAAGGTCGCGAGAAACCTCCGCCGCATCCATCGCTATTTCGTGCCACTTCAGCGCCGTATCTCCATTTTCGCAGATCCCCAGCATGTGGGCCGCGTCCAAGGCGTGGTAGTCTTCTCCAATACCGCGCGCCAGTTTCCAGGCTTCCTCGAAGAGCGGGCGCGCGGCTTCACCATCTCCTGCCGAATTGAAGGTGCGGCCGCGTTCCAGGAGATAGCGGATACCTGCGACTAGAGTCTTTTGGCCGAGCGTGGTGTCAATATCTCCGATCAATGACTCTGCGTCGTCGAGAATGCGATGAGCGGACTCGAAGTCGCGCCGAAGGCTGTAGGTTCGAGCGATCTGGGTGAGCAACTGGGCATGATATTCGCTATCTCCTGATTCCAGCGTGGCGGGCAGCAGGTTCCTGAAAGCCTTCTCCGATTTCTCCGGATCGTTGTAGTCCCACAGCATGTCGAAGTCGGGAAGATCACTCATTGGTGATATTACCACCCTCGTTTCAGGTCATGTGCCCATCATCCACTGGAGTCACGATGACGGCGCCGTCGACTCGACTGATTTCGAACGACCGCATATCTTCCTTCGAACAGGACGCCTGGTCTAGAATTTGTCCCGCGGGCATCGCAGGCAACGGAACCCGCCGTTTGTATATCCACGTGCTTCCATTCCAATGTTCCTGTACCGTTAACATTTCCCAGATGCGCGATCACATCTGTCCGCCTATCGGTTTTGCGGGTTCCCTGTAATCCAGGTTCAATTCGACCTGTTGTAGTTCGCGGTCTTTGCCTAAGGGTGCATAGCGCTGTTCGAGGACGACCTCAAACTCGTTCCGTCCCTCCCGCACCAGTTCGCAGGGAAGATCGAATTCGAACCAGTAGTGCGTGTCGATGCGCTCCGGCAGACCGCCCCTGTGGGCTGTGTATGCCACCACGCCGCCGTAGATATGGGTGATCTCCTTGGGACTGACGACCGTACCATTGAACCGGAACAATAGCAGGTCCTCCGGGCAGCACC
Organism: bacterium; assembly: GCA_965225915.1. Lineage (GTDB taxonomy): Bacteria > JAAXHH01 > JAAXHH01 > JAAXHH01 > JAAXHH01 > JAAXHH01. The sequence goes on along the minus strand of OZ245326.1, from coordinate 1,045,599 downwards.
TCAGGATGCGCACCCCGAGCCTGGCCGCCTTGAGTTCGCCGTCGGTCCGTGCGGCATCCAAATCGTCACCGACTATAAACGGAACCTGCCGGGGCATGCCTTCCTCCAGCTCGATCGGCAGATGTCGTTTCGGTGCATAGGAACCTGGAAGTGTCTCCTTCTGCACAACGAAATAGTGTTTGTTTTTTCTGTTATGTATGTCCGGATCGCCCATCTCGCGGAGGACCTGGTATTCGCGTTCCGTGTGCGGCCATGGTAGATCCGACAGAAAGAGCCCATGCGTTCCCATGGCGCGGTAGTTGGCGGCCGCGGCCCGGTACATCTCGATCGTAGGCAGATGGTGACGATCGTCATACGGCACACGCCCCAGAGCCGGGTAGATCCACGTCCCTGCCTGCCCGGCCGCATCGACCAGCCACTCGATCGGCATTTCCTGGTCCAACAGAAAACTGTTGGAGACGGGGACAACCAGGTCTACTAGACCCTCTGCAAGCCAGGTCCGCACGTCCATTCCCATCGCGAGATTCGCCTCCTCGGAGGGAAACACCTTGGCGGTCAGGCCCGTCGCTTCCCCGCGCTTCTCGTCGATGCGGCCGAGGAGTCGCCTCACCTCCCGTACGAACTCCGTCATCAGGGGGGTGTGCTTCCGCACCTCCGAGGGCTTGAAAAACGCCCCAACATAAGGGTCCATCTCCAGCCCATCCAGATCGAATCGACTGCATGTTTCTTCAATGACGTCCAGCCGTTCCTGGCGCACCTCTTCCCGGGAGAAGTCAGCGCTGGTAGCCGCATTCGGGTTGTTCGGATCTTCCTCACCAATCATCACGTCGGGGTGTTCCGCCTTAACCCGCCCCAGCATGTAGGGGTTTTCCTGCTCCGGTGCGGTGGGATCGTTCATCCTCAGGCTGCCAAGTACCTGGAGCCCCTTTTCGTGCGCCCGATCCACCACCACCGAAAGCGGATCGTGACCCGCCTCAATTGCCAGTTTAAGATTCTCTGACGCAATCCACCACATCATACTCCAGTTGTGGACTTCGACCCCTTCTCCCCACTTCAAACCGGTCCTTGAATCGTGCAGGAAAGTTTGACCTGAACCGAGGCCGATAACGAGGGTATCCACCCCAGTTCCCAGTAACTCGTCCACGGGCTGGCGCAACTGGTGGAGGCTCATCGGCGGATCGTAACGGTACATGCTGTAGTGGCGTGCATCGTTGTAGAAGATTAGTTTTGGCTTACGCATGGTCGTCTTTTCCGTGTGGCGGTGATGATCGAATTTTCGGATTGTGGCTAAATACGCCAGGCGTCGGTGGCGCTCGCTAAAATATCCAGAGAGCAAAGCTACTTTTCGAGCACGATCCCTTCTCGCTCGATTCTTGCAAACATTTCCCGGTACGCTTCGGTGCCGTCGTCGTCCCAGTACTCGGTGGATATGGGCGCATCGTAACTCATGGGGACCATCCCACGCTTTCTGTCCGGCCTCACCATGAAAATGGAATCCTCCGGATCGGCGATGTTGTACATCCGCGTACCGTTCTCGAACCGCGAACGGATGATCCACTTCTCCTGTGGTGGCAACTCGAGTTGCTTCAGCCGCTCCAGTTCCCCGCGGTCGAGCGAGACGCCCAGTCCCGGCGATTCCGGAACCCGCACGAATCCATTTACTGGCTCCAGCCGTTCCTTGACCACGTCGCTCTTCCAGGTTTCGGTATCACTGATAGAGTGAAAGTTGGCTGAGGGAAAAGACGCCGTCATGTGGGTGGTCATCGCCCGGGTGATATTGCCGCCCACGTTCTGTAGCATAAAAGGACTGTTGTCCGCGGCGAATAGGCCGGCGCGGCATATGGCGATCCCGATCTTCTGGTGCCCCAGCATGTAGGCATCCGCGGGTTTCATGAACACTTCGTACGTCGCATCCGTCGGGAAATGGTGCAGAACTATGGGCAGCTTCGAGCGCTTGCGCAGCTCGATGTAACCCTGGATATCCCCCGGGGGCAGGGGATCCTCGAAGCAACCGGCTACCTGGAACTGCTCCAGCTTGCCCAGGAGTTCGGGCATGTGGTCGTCGGTGCCGTGCATGGTAAAATCGTAGTGGATTTTGAAGCCCTTGGGTGCCGCCTCCTGCATAGCCCTGGTCTGGTCGATGACGTTCTCGAAGGGCGAGAGGTGGTATTTCATCCAGGTGTAGCCCTGGGCCGTGTATTCCCGTACCGCTTCGGCCATGCGTTCCGGATGCGTCGAAACCGTCCAACTCCCTACCGGCACCCAGGACCGGTGTTTCTGTCCGATCAGCTTGTAGACCGGTACGCCAGCGGCTTTGCCCATCAGGTCGTACATCGCCGTACCCAGCGCCAGGGAGGTCTCGTCTCCGACCCAGTTGAAGGGATTCGTTCCGATGTACCGGTCGATCACCTCTTCCGGTTCCAGTTCGTGTCCCTCACCCAACCCGGTGAGCCCGTCATCGGTGTGCGCGACGTAGACCGTCCGCCTCGCCGGACCGTAGAAGTGGTTCAACTGGTACGCGATCCAGTCCTCGTACTCGAGGGTGATTTCGTGGACTTCTATTTCTGTGATCTTCATGGGCTGATCCTATAGATCAAGAATTACATCTTTTGCGTCCGCAGCTTTTTCTTCTTCTCAAGAACATATTCCAGAGTTGTTGGTTTGGCTATAGTTGACTTACAGACCTTGCGCGCTAATGTTTCGCTGAATCGCTTTGTAGTTTCTACTACGACCCTGAACTCCCAGTCCTCTGCCAAAGGGGAAACTACTATTTCATGGATTAGATTTTCCATCTCCGCATGGTAAGTTACTCCATGCATAGATACGCTTTCGTTTTCGAAGCAAGCAATCCTGACTTCCTTTTCATGAGAAAAGGCATTTCTCTTGTAGAACAAAGGCATTCCGTTGAGAACGGGAATATCGTCTGTGTCGAAGTTCACATAACTTACTCTTCCGGCCATAAATGTATCGTGAGGATCATCGATCCACCCGGGAGTCATGGATTCCATCAAAGACTCGATATTCGTCCTAACGGCAATACCAGCCCCCTTTCCAGCATAAAAACGCCACATAGCATCTGATTCATGGTCCATTTCATGCCAGCAGGATTTGACATGTCCTTGTTTTGTGCTGTGCTCGATGAGTTCTGCAACATTTAGGAAACGCAAACGCTTAATCGTCTGGGTAGGCAGGCTGCCCTCGAAAGGATCCTCCAATTTGCCAGGGTAAGAAAAATACACACCTTGATCGTACAACATGTGGATGAGTTTTTCCAAGTTCATATATCTCCATAGAACAGCGGTACGTGGTGGTCTAACAGGTGAAGAAGGCATATTCTCCTCAGTAAAGGATTTGCCTTTTATCGAGAATGCTGCTATCCGTCCCATACTGACCCCACATTAGCTTACTGGAATGGTTGCCATGCAGTTTACGAGTGATGTGAAATTGAACAGTATAGTTTAAAATATTGCCAAGGGATTCAAGATTGGCGTAGGCGTCACCGGTACCGAGTGGAGGCCTATGTAGCATACGATGAATTTGGAAGTAGCTACGAATAATACATCAGAGAGGGTACTGGGAAACCTCACCGATTGTACGACGCATTGCATAGACAAAACAGGGGATGGACTACGTTAGCAATGTTTGGAATCCGACTAAACCTCACTCCGGCAGGTACAGGTAGAGGTTATCTACCAACTGGGGTCTCGGCGCGGTGTCTTGGAGCCACCGGTAGGGTTTGCTGATGATGCCGACCTTCCCGTCCAGTTCAATGACCTGGGCTTCGTGCGTGCCGATACCGGTGTCGATGACATGTTGCTCCATCCGATCCCCGCGGCTTAGAAAGAGTATTTGCTGGGGAGGATGAGGCAGAGTCCAGTCTCCACGGCCCATTTCTCCCACGTAGATATCGGGTCGTCCGTCCCCGTCAAAGTCGGCCACCTGAAGCGTATGGGCGTCAAGAAGACGGTCATGCAGTATTTCGGCTTCCCACGGTTTCTCGATGTCCGACCCCGGTCTGAAGAGCGCGAGCCGACCGTACGTCTGTCCGATGTCAAGCGCCACCTCGCAGAGGGCGATCTCAACCCGTCCGTCCCCGTCGAAATCAGCTGCTCCGATCCGCACGCCGCCATAGCCTTCGGCGAAGACGTGCCGTTCCCACTCGCCATTTGGCAGGAGGCGGTACCAGGAAGTTCCGGCGATGAGTTCGAGCCGGGCGTCACCATCCACGTCAGCTGCCGCGAGGGCCTGTTCGTTCACGCCGTTAAAGACGGGGCTAACGCCCGGCCAGGGGGTTACGTACGGATCGTCGGGTACCGGGACCGATAGGATCGTTTCGGCGTCCGGGTTCCATACGTATAGTTCCTGCCTTCCGTCCCCGTCGATGTCCGCCAGGATCAGGTCGTGAATTCGGTTGTGGGGAAGCTCAAAAACCACGCGACGCGTCCAACGCTGGGTGGGATCGTCGGGGCACTCCCACCAGTAGATGAAGTTGCCCCGGTCACTGGTGCCTGAAATCAGATCCAGTTTGCCGTTACCGGTCAGGTCGACCATGGCGGCGCCGACGCTGATGCTTGGAAAGGTATCGTCCATCAGGTGGGGCTTCCAATCCCCGTGGTCCGTCCTGCCGAACCAGACGAGTTCATCCGGATTGCGGGTGGGGATGATGAACTCGGGCACACCATCGTTGTCGAGATCGCCCACGATGCACGACATACGTTCGGCTGGGGTGCCTTCGTAGATCGTGTGGCGCCGAAACACGGGTATTTCTGGCATTAATCATACCTTTTAAAGAGGGTCAATTACGTTAAGGGGGTCAATTATGCGTCAATTACGTGTCAATTCCACGCCGTGCGCAACAGGCCGACCCAGTTGCCGTGCATGATGGCGGCAACGTCGGCCTGCGAGTAACCGCGGCGTTCGAGGATGGCGGGAATCTTCCGCAGGTCGGCGATGGTGTCCAGATCGGAGGGACACTGTTCCTTGCCGTAGCCGCCGTCCAGGTCGGTGCCCAGGGCGGCATGGCGCGAGCTCCCGGTCAACTGGCAGACATGGTCGATGTGGTCCACCACGGTCTCCAGCGTAATGCCCGAGTTGTCCATGGCGATCGGGTCCCACAGGGGCGAGATCATCCAGACGTCCATGGCTGTGCCAATGACGCCTCCGCGCTGAGCCAGGGCTTTGATCTGTCTATCGTCAAGCTGGCGGTCGTGGTCGCACAGGCTCCGGCAACAGTTGTGGGTGGCCAGCACGGGACCTGTGAAAACCTCCAGCGCCTCCCAGAATGCCTGCTCGGCCAGGTGGCTCACATCGAGGATTACACCGGACTCCTCCAGGGCTTCGAGCATGGGGCGGCCTCTTGCCGTCAGGCCGCCGGGGGCCTGGGTCCCGTGGGCGTAGGAGCTGACCCCGTAGTGACACAGGCTCACAACTCGAAGGCCTTCATTCCACCACTCGGCCACCTGATCGGGCGCCACGATCCCGTCCGCCCCTTCCATGGTGAGAACAAAACCCAGCGGGGTCGTTTCAGGATCGTCGTCCCACTCGGCCAGGTGGGCGTCGAGTTCGGTCCGATTGCGTATCTGACGCAGGACTCCCCTGGCTTCCATCAGGCGGTAGTAGGCCAACTCGCCCTTGCACCTGGCGTAGGCGATGTCCTGGGTGCGCACACCAGGGAAGCGCTTTCCCATCGAAGCAACCCGGCAGTGCACCGTAACGAAGAAGAGGCCGATCCCGCCGCGGCGCAGTTCAGCGAAATTCACCACGTTCAGGCCGCGGCCCTTCTGCCCCATTCCAGCTTCGGCCTCGCGTATCTTGGCGATGGGCTGAAGCAAGTCCCGGTCCCATTCGAGCGCGCTATAGGCGATATCCAGGTGGGAATCGACGATTAGCATGGAGGTTTTATTCCATTAAGCCAGGTCGAAGCGATCGAGGTTCATCACCTTGACCCACGCGCTCACAAAGTCGCTTACGAACGTTTCCTGCGCGTCGTCGCAACCGTAGATTTCCGCGTAGGCGCGAAGCTCGGAGTTTGAACCGAAGACGAGGTCCACCCGGGTGCCCGTCCACTTGACTTCGCCGGTCCGGCTATCACGTCCCTCGAATACGCCCTGCGACGAGGAAGCGCTCCACTCGGTGTTCATGTCGAGCAGGTTCACGAAGAAGTCGTTAGTCAGCGTCCCCGGCCGGTCGGTGAGTACTCCATGCTGGGACTGCCCGGCGTTTGCGTCCAAGGCGCGAATGCCTCCAATCAGCGCCGTCATCTCGGGCGCGGTGAGCGTCAGCATGTACGCCCGTTCCACCAGCAGCTCTTCCGGCGTACGTTCCTGTCCCGCCTGCAGGTAGTTCCGGAACCCGTCTGCGGTGGGTTCAAGCACGGCAAAGGACTCCTCGTCGGTCCACTCCGAAGTCGCGTCCGCACGTCCGGGCGCAAACGGTACCTGCACGTCATGACCGGCGTTCCGGGCGGCCTGTTCGACACCTGCGCATCCGGCCAGAACGATGAGGTCGGCGAGGGACACCTCCTTCCCGCCGGTCTGCGAGCCATTGAAATCCGTTTGGATCTGTGACAGCGCCTTCAACGACTCGGCGAGCGCGGCAGGATCGTTCACTTCCCAGTCCATCTGCGGAGCGAGACGGACTCGCGCCCCGTTCGCACCACCGCGCTTGTCGGTGCCGCGGTAGGACGACGCCGACGCCCAGGCGGTCGAGACTAACTGGGATACGGACAAGCCGGAGGCGAGGACCTTCGCCTTGAGGTCGGAGATATCATGCTTATCGATCACCTCGTGATCCACGGCGGGGACTGGGTCCTGCCACAGCAGCGCTTCTTCAGGAACCAGCGGCCCGACGTATCGGCTGCGGGGTCCCATGTCGCGATGGAGCAGCTTGAACCACGCCCGGGCGAAGGCGTCTTCCAGGTCCGCCGGATTCTCGAGGAAACGCTTCGTGATCGGCGCGTAGTCCGGGTCCACCTTCAGCGACAGGTCCGTGGTGAGCATCATCGGAGCGTGCTTCGTCACCGGACAGTGCGCGTCCGGCACGTTGGCCGCCTCGGCGGCGTTCTTCGGCGTATACTGCGATTTGCCCGCCGGGCTCTTGGTCAGCTCCCAATCGTGTTTGTAAAGATTTTCGACGAATTCGTTGTCCCACTTTACCGGGTTGCTGGTCCAGGCGCCCTCCAGGCCGCTGGTGATCGCATCACCGGCTTTTCCGCAACCATGGCTGCTCTTCCAGCCGAGGCCCTGCTCATCGATGTCCGCGCCTTCCGGTTCAGGACCGACGTGGTCTTCGGGACCGGCGCCATGGGCTTTGCCGAAGGTATGTCCGCCGGCGATCAGCGCGACGGTCTCCTCGTCGTTCATCGCCATGTTCTTGAACGTCTGGCGGATGTATTTGGCTGCGAGGGCCGGATCCGGATTGCCATTCGGCCCTTCCGGGTTCACGTAAATCAGGCCCATGTGATCGGCGCCAAGAGGTCCTTGGAGCTCGCCGTCCTTGCTGTGACGCTCGTCGTCGAGCCACGTCGTCTCGGAGCCCCAGTCCGTCTCGTCGGCCTCCCAGACGTCCAGACGACCGAAGGCGAAACCGAACGTCTTGAACCCCATGGACTCGAGCGCGCAATTGCCGGTGAAGATGAGCAGGTCGGCCCAGGATAGATTCCGGCCGTACTTCTGCTTGATCGGCCAGAGCAGGCGGCGGGCCTTGTCCAGGTTCCCGTTGTCGGGCCAGCTGTTGAGCGGCGCGAAGCGCTGGTGGCCGGAGCCTCCGCCACCTCGACCGTCACTGATGCGGTACGTGCCCGCGGCGTGCCAGGTCATGCGGATGAAGAGCGGACCGTAGTGGCCGTAGTCGGCGGGCCACCATTCCTGTGAGGTGGTCATCACCTCTTCGATGTCCTTCTTCAGCGCTTCGACATCAAGGGACTTGACCGCCTCGGCATAGTCGAAGTCGTCGTCCATGGGATCGGACATGGGGGAATTCTGGCGAAGCGGTTTCAAATCTAACTGATCCGGCCACCAGGTCTGGTTGGTAGTCATTTCCTTCCTCCGTTTAAGTGTTCTGATAGTGATACGACTTTAGGGATTCGTTGCATGCCTTACTAACAACCTTTAGGTTAGGAAAAATACCAGGTTCTCTCGTTCTCAAGCAAGGGGAATATGGGAGAAATGGCGTAGTTTTCAGCGAACTGCGTTGTACCCATATCGCTGCCTTGATATTCTACACAAAATCCAAGATATTACAGATGTAGTCAATGCTCTCACAGGAGCAGCCGACGCAATAGGACCGAGATGGGTATGTGCTGGTGTCGGGACGATCCAGTTTCGTGGACTCTATTGACAGATGAAACAGGTCGGACTGAAACAGTCCTCAGTCTTACCTATGGTGAACTCCGATGCGCATCAGAAGATGTGTTCCGCTTTTCTTGGTGACCCTGGTCTTTGCCAACTGTGACCGTTCCACGGATCCGGTAGGACCCAGGTTCCTCGAGACAAGGGTCGTTACCGTTGGCCCTACCCTGGCCAAGTGCTACGGTGTGGGTCAGCGGTCATGCATGGTGGTCGACGGCGGTTTGTTCTACAATGCAATCGAAGGTTTCGAGTACGAGGCCGGCTATAATTATCGCCTGCGGATCGGCAAATACGATCCCTGGGATGGAGGGGAACCGCCGCAGGACGCCGGCCGGTATGCCTACCGCCTGCTGGAGCAACTGGAGAAGACCCCGGTGACATCCACGCCGGCAACCCTGTCGGTAGGTCCCGAACGGGTGGTATGCGCCCTCAGTGACGACTACTGCATGGTGGTGGACGGCGCGCCGTACGACGACTACATCACTGGCTTCGAATACGAGGCCGGCTATCACTATATCCTTGAGGCTAACAGGTATGCGGATGGCCGGTACGTTTTGGATGAAGTCGTCTCGAGAACCAGGGCAGCAGGCACGGAGGAGGAGATCACCATTGATCGCCACAGGGTAAGGTGCGATGACGGCTATCCCGGTTACTGCAAGGTCTTCAATGGTGTCCCCTATCGCGGCGAGATCGTGGGATTCCAACCCTTGCACGACTACGGATACCGCCTGCGCGTCGAGCGGTTCAACATGTTTCCCGATGGTATGGCCGGGTCACCCACTGTTCCGGCTTACGGGTATCGTTGGCTGGAGACAATCGAGCAGACTTTTGTCGAATGATCCCGCAGCCTATTCACGATTGCCGGAGCGCGAATTGGCGAAGGTCACAAAGTGGTAGAGGTTCAAATGCTAACCGACGAACAGATACGGCAGTTCCGCGATGATGGCTTTCTCGTTTTTGAAGCCCTGATACAAGGCGAGCGATTGGCCTATTACAAGCAGGTGTTCGATGAACTGGTCACTCAGGGTAGCAAAATGACCGAGCAGACACCGCACTGGGCGCTAGAATTGGACGAGCGAGGTGAACCGCGGGCGGGTTTGTTGCACAAAGTCCAGGGGGTTTGCGTGGTCGACGACCGAGTGTTGGAACTGGCGCGTGAACCGGCGATTATAGACCGTGTGGCCCTATTGATTGGTGAGAATATCGATGTATTCGGCACCAAGTTTTTTCCGAAGCTTCCCAATGGCGGCACGTCAACGGGCTGGCATCAGGACAATTACTATTTTGGGACCGAAACGGATCGTATTGTCAGTTGCGGGATATACCTGGAAGATTCAGATGTGGAGAATGGATGTCTGCGGGTGGTTCCCGGCAGCCACCGGATAGGCGAAATTGTCGAGCATCAGCAAGAGATTTAAGGCAGGCATGGCAGCTGGACGAAGGTCGATGAATCCCAGGCCGTGGACCTGGTCATTCCCGCGGGTACGGTTGTGCTGTTCTCCGCAAATCTCCTGCACGGCGCATATGATAACCACAGCAATCGCACGCGCTATAGCACGGCATGGCATTATCTGCCCGAAGAACTCAACCTGGAAAGGTTCGTAAAGGGAATCTCCGAAGATCGGCACGTGGCGAGGAAGATCTGAGTATCCACAACGACACCCTTTTGGTAATCCATCGCAAGCCCCTCTTAGTAAATCCCCGGCACGATCCTGTACTTCACTTTTTCCTGGTACTCCGCCCACTTTTGCTCGCCGTATTTCTCGGCGCAGTGCCTGTCGTCATCAAGTTGACGGTAGGAGAACATCGAGACGATGAAGAGGAAATAGGTCCAGGCCCAGAAATTGGTGAAGTGGCCGAATATCTGGGCGATGGACAGGGAGAGGAATCCCTCGCCCATGTAGTTGAAGTGGCGGGCAACGCCCCACAGACCACTGTACAGGATCTTGCGATCGCCGGCCTCAATGTACCTGGGCTCGATAAGCCCGAGAAACTTGCGTTCGGGCCACCGTTTAAACGTATATTTCTGCAGGTTTGCGCCGCGGGATATGCTCCATCCCAACAGGAACAGCGCTGACGTTCCGATGAGCCAGAAGTTTGTCCATGCCGGTGAGAAGCCGGGGTTAGGGTACGCGGCCATGCCCCACAGCGGGAGGATGAACAGCCATCCGTAGACCACGAGACAGCCCCAGATCAGCTTGAAGCCGACGTTCTCGTGGATCAGGTCGTAGGTATAAAGCTGTACGCGCTCGAAGACGAAATAGTCCAGGATGTAGAACGTGAAGAACCCCGCGTACACAAACACGCCCGGGTTGGAGTTTTCGCCAAATAGTTCGTAGTGGTACACGGCCCCGGACAGGGCGTTGAGCGACAACATCGTCCCGCCTACGACGTACATGTACATCTTCACGTCGATGCGTTCGTTGAAGAACGAAATCTCCTGTGCCCGTCCATACCACCACGCCAGGAACGGGTTATTTACCTTGCCTTGCGGTTGGCTGAACACCGCAATCAGGGTGAAGGTTATGCTGAAGACCGTTCCGCCGGCCACGGCGTAAATCGAGGTTCGGTAGAACCAGTCGCGAGGCAATCCGGTGAGTTCGAACGCCCAGACGATCAGCATGATCAGGAACACGAGCATGCCGTTGAGCCGATAGTTGCGCGGTTTACCGGTCTCGGGATTGATGACGTAGCCGGGAACCCGCCTGCCTGGCAGAATGAGTTGCACCAGGAAAAACACGGCGAAGATCACGAGCGGAGTGAAATAACCCGCAATCGCTTCCGTCCGGGTTAACTCGAAAAGGTGGCCGATACCAAGCCATTCTATCATGATCGAATACCCCTTTCACAAATGGTGTGTACATTCTGTATGTCAGTCTTCATCATCTAGCCGGCGGCAAAATCCCTGGTTACCCGCTTCACCTTCAGATCGATCACGCCGCTATGCCACGCTGATTAACACAATTCTTGTCTACTGTGACCCAATTAAAATTTACGGATATGTCAAGTCTAAACGGCATTGACAAATCGAAAGGAAAGCCATGAACGAGTCAAACCAGTTGAGTGCCGGTGCGGCGATGATCGACATAACCCCTCCGGTGGGGACACATCTGGCGGGTAGCGGAGCCGGTGACCACCGTCCGGTCCAGGCCGTGATGGATCCGCTCTTTGCCAAAGCAATCGTCTTTGAGGCGGACGGGCGGCGCGTTTGCCTGGTGATTCTTGATCTCACTATTGTCACCGGCGAATACACGGACCAGATCCGCGCAGCCATCTGCGAGCAAACGGGCATTGAACGAGACGCAATCATGGTCCAGGCGACCCAGACGCATTCCGCCCCGAGCCTCGGTTACTTCATGCTGGATCCGGATTTTCCATTGGAAACCAGCGAGGAAACGGAGTATCTGCGCGGGGCCGAGCGAGCCTATGGCGACCGGGCTGCAGCTGCTGCAGTGGAGGCCGCGGTCGAAGCAGCGGGCAGGCTGCAACCCGTGCGCATCGGTCTGGGCCGCGGCGTGTTGGGTGACCTGGCGTTCAATCGGCGCGGCATACGCCGGGACGGCACCATAGCCATGCCCAGGCCGCTGGGCCGGAAGCATCAGCCTTTCGGGATCTCGGATATATGCTATCTGGAAGGACCGATGGACCCGGAGGTAGGTGTGTGCTGTGTCCAGGATATGAATATGAAACCGCTGGCCTTTCTCCTGCACTACACGTGTCACCCGGTCAATGCATACGGAAACAGGGAGACCTTCCTGGCCGCGTCGGCGGATTGGCCTGGCGCCTGGGCCTGGGAGATGCAGCAGGCGTTCGGCCACGACGCCGTGCCGCTGGTCGTCAACGGATGTTGCGGCAACATCAACCCCTGGCACCCCTTCGACCAGGATTTCCAGCCGGACCACCAGCGGATGGGGCGCGGATTATCCTGCTTGAGCGAACGTATTGTGCACAACATGACGTTCGCCGGCAACGCTGTGCTGGATACCAGAATCGACAAGATCGGCCTGCCCTTTCGCGAGGTACCGGTCGAGCGCCTGCGCGAAGTCGATGCGATACTCACCGAGCATCCAAAACCGCCGCGCGAAGCGAACGGGCAAGTGGAACCGCGCTGGTTTCGTGCGGCATCGACCCGCAGCGTCGAACTATGCCGGCAGCGGGACGGCGAGTTCAGCTATGAGATCCAGGCCTTTCGCATCGGTGATCTCTGTATTATAGGCCTCCCCGGGGAACCTTTTGTGGAAGGGCAGCTGGCTCTCAAAATAAACTCGGCAGCTTCTTATCTATTTCCAGCGCACCTCACGACGCACTATGTCGGTTACCTGCCGACGAGGGAGGCTTATTCCCGCGGTGGACACGAAGCCAACGAAGATGTCACCTACTGGGCCAAGCTTGCCCCAGGCTGTCTCGAAACCGTGGTTGAGCGGGCACGGGACCAGGTACAGGAGTTGTTTGGATAGATGAGCTACCGAGGGACGTCCAGGATGTAGCGCGCCAGCGGAGATAGCCGTTGGGCAGTCGCGGGCCGCAAGTACTCCCGCTGATTAGTCTGCTGGGGGTGTTCACGGGCTATAAAGGCGCAGTGCAGGGTCCGGCGAGGGGCGCCGCTGAGGTTGATATACGAGCTGTGCCAGAGGCTGCCGTTGAATACGGCAACCGAACCCGCGCGGCCCGTCAGATGTACCTGGTCGGGGTGGTCCGCCAGGCGATCGGTTACGTGGTCGGCAATCCTGCCGGGTTTTCGGTGGCTGCCAGGCACGCAGCGTGTCGCACCGTTGTCCTGGGTAAAATCGTCGAGCATCCACATGGAGTTGGCGACATGATACGGTCCGCCAGGCGCGGCAGGTTGGCCCCAATCGGCGTGCAGCGCCTGTAATCCGCTGCCGGGCAGCGGGTCGTGCCCGTTGAGTGAGTGCAGCTTAAACGGCCTTTGCAAGATATGGAAGACTGCCGTCAAGAGCTCAAGCTGCAGGTAAACCGCATCGAATACTGATCCCTTGTTGACCAGATCGGCAAGCCGGCGCACGCCTTCCATCTGGGCGACCTCCGCGCCGGCTTTATCGCCCTCGCAGTTAAATACCACATCAAATGCATGGCGCAGCTCTAAGAGCCAGTCTGGCGAGGTGATCTCCTCCAGAATGATGAAGCCCTCGGTGTCCAGCGCGCTGCGTTGCGCGTCCGTCAGTGGCCGGGGTACGAACCCCCTTTCCACTAATTCGCTGTCCAAGGTGGATGTTCCTGTGAAATGATTGCGATTTTACCGTGCGTGCTGCGCGAGGGTTCCGACCCACTGTTCAGACTGGTCCCACAGTCGTCTCGAGGCGTCTGCGTCATGGCTGTCCGTGCTCGGCTCGGCGATGGCGCAGCGCTCGTAGTATTTCCCACCCTGGATCGACTTTGTGCTCGCGCACATCACGAAGGTCTGTGCCCCGGCATTCGGGGACAGCAGGACCAGCGAGGTCAGCGCGGAACTGATTCGATACAATGCCTTGCCGATCCGTCCGCGAAACGCCTGCGGCAGGGTCAGGTTGGTCATTACGACTCCCGGATGTACTGCCATCGCGTGCAGGTTGTGTGATTCAGCAAATCGTCTTTCGATTTCAAATGCCATGTGAATCATCGCCAGTTTCGATTTTCCGTACGCATCCCAGGAGTGGTAACGCGGCTCCCCGTGGCGCGGCTCTCGGTTGCGCGGTCCCTCATCGAACAGGTCCTCGTTCCCGACCCGGTCGTGCTGACCGGAAGACACGTTGACGACGCGCGCGTCGCCGCTTTCAAGCCCAGACCGTTGCAGAAGTGGAAGCAGCACCCATGTCAGGTGAAAAGCGCCGAGGTAATTGGTCCGCCAGTGGACTTCGACGCCATCTTCGGTTAATGGCGGTTTCCTGGGCTGCGTGAGGGTCATTTTAAAAATGCCCGCGTTGTTGACCAGTACGTGGAGCTTGCCCTGGTGTCTGTCACGATACCAAGCGGCGAAGTCGTCGACGCTGTCCGGTTCGCTGAGATCCAGCTTGTGCGCCGTGATGTTGTCCTCGCCGGCGCCACGCTTTCGCAGGTCGTCTCTCAGCGTCGCTTCCATCAGGGGCACATTGCGCACGCAGGTCGCCACGACCGTCGCCCCCCAGCCTGCGAGGATCCTCGCGGTTTCGTACCCGAGCGAACCAGGTGACGCCCCGGTCACGATCACATGGCGTCCCGACATATCTACCGGTGCCGCCATCGGTTTGCCGTGGAACAATCGCACCAGGTGCTTGATGACTTTGGAGAAGTTATTGGGCATGTCCACGTTGCGGGACAGTGTAATTCCGCATGCGTAAGCGTACTTTCAGGCGGACCTGTCTGTGGTGCCTATCGCGGTTCCCGCTCGACCACGTCCAGGTCCCAGTCTTCCCAGTAGTACTTCACCGGATCGTTCCTATCCCATTGTTCGTAGATCTCATCCCACGTCAGCCAGTTCATATGAGGTTGGAGAGAATCATCCCTGACCGGGTGGCTTCTCGGCTGGTAGCGGTAGTCGGACGAAATCCGAAGGCGGTCCGCTGTCATGTTGTCCCGGCCCTGGTGGATCGTCAGGCTGTGGAGGACGATTACGTCGCCGCATTCATAGTTGTCGCCGACCCAGGAGGAGTTGTCTTCGACGGCTACCTGCCGGCCGCCCGGACCCACACCTTCAGACGTCTCCAGCATGCCGTGCCGGTGTGATCCACGGTTGACTGCGAGTCCGCCGAGTTCCTCGGGGCAGTCGCCCAGGGGTATCCAGGCCGTCCACGTCTCGTCCGATCCTCCGATGAAGTAGTTGTCCTGGTGAGGCGGGGTAGAATGGGTGTTCATGTCGGGGAACACGAGCCTGCAGATGTTCCGGCTGTGGGCGAGTACGGATTCACCGAAAAGGGCCTCGAACATTCGGATAATCGCCGGTTCGAGTGCGAGCGCGTGAAAGTCTCGGATCCGTTGCACGTCATCGTAAAAGGCTTGCCAGCTTGGGATTCCGCTTTCACCCACGCGGATGCCGGGATTCGCGATGCCATCTATCAGGTTCGATTCATCCGCAAGCCAGCCGTGTTCCCGGCATACCTCGAGCACCTGTCGTCTCACCGCAAGCACGCACTCCGGGTCGAACAGGCCGCGGAAGAACAGGCATCCGTCCTCTTTCGCCCGTTGCCGGAGTTTTCCCGGATTCGCCAGGAGATCCGTCGCATCCTCCAGGGAGTGGATCTGCTTCATGTCAACCATCGCCATGAGATCGTTCCTTTCGTACATCAAATCGTATTTTAGATGCAGGTTTCATTTGAATGAGATGACACCTAAAATGCGAATTTCGTGACCGGCATGCCAGTGCTAATCGGTGCTGAGCGGTTGTCACCCCATGAATCACAAGCCTGCGGCGAAGCGCTTCCGTTTGCCGACGGGAACCCACCGGCCATTCTTGTCACCCGTATAACTGGATTCCGGCCGGAAGATACGATCGACGGTTCGCTGTTCGCAGCAGTGTGCCACCCAGCCGGCCACGCGTCCCACGGCGAACATGGGCGTGAAGAGATTGGGGTGGAGCCCCAGCCCCCGGAGGAGCAGGGCGGTGTAGAATTCGACGTTGGTTTGCAGGCGCCGTCCGGGCTTGTACTCTTCGAGCAGTTCGATGGCGGTTTTCTCAACATGCTGTGCCAGGGCGTAGAGCTCGTCTCCAATGGCGAAAAAGGAACGTGCAGCCCGCGAAAGCACATCGGCCCTGGGATTCCGAACGCGATAGACCGCGTGCCGGAAACCCATGAGGCGGTCGCCGGCTTCGAGCTTTTCGCGAAGGTAAGATTCGGCGTTATCCGGTTTTCCAATATCTTCGAGCATGGACAGGACAGGGCCTGGCGCGCCTCCGTGCAAAGGGCCTTTGAGCGCGCCGATCGCTCCCGTAACGGCCGAGATAAAGTCGGATCGCGTGGATACGATTACCCGTGCCGTGAACGTGGAGGCATTCATGCCGTGGTCGACTACCGTGTTGAGGTACGTCGTCAGCGCACGTACGTGATCGTCACCGGGGGCTTCACCCGTCAGCATGTACAACAGGTTGGCCACATGCCCGAGACGGGGATTCGGATCAACAATTTCCTTTCCGTGAAGGAGGCGCCGGTAAGTCGCCACGATGGTTGGCAGGCCGGCCACCAGGTTCTGCGCATCTGATGTGTCGTCTCTGGTGGGCAAGGACGCGACGGCCATGCGGACGGCGTCGATGGCGGGCCGTCGCTCGTTCGCGGCGTGTCGCAGGATGTCGAGCGAAGTGCTGGGAATCGTTCGGAAAACGGCCAGTTCCCCCTCGAATCGGTCCAGCTCTTCGCTATCCGGCAGTCTACCGTTCCATAGCAGGTGGACGGTCTCCTCAAACGTCGCTCTTTCCGCGTATTCCTGGAGCGGGAATCCCGCGATAACCAGTTCGCCGGCTTCACCGTTTACGCTGCTGAGCCGTGTCTCCGCTGCTATGACGTCCTTGAGTCCAGGTTGAAAGTTCATCTCGAGCCTCCAAGTTCAGATCATGGATCGGGTAAGAAATGTCATTCCGCCAACGCACTAACCACCAGGTCACCCATCTCCGGGCAGAACGGCGATGTGAAACACTGGGTTCCTCCTGGGTCATCATGCTCTCTGTTTAACCGGTATTTTCTACGGATCTTTCCCATCCGGAAAAACTGTACCAATATTCAAAATCAAAACATGGTTGACATATTGTCAATATTGATTAAATAATCAATATAAATAATATGGTTCTCAAAATGAGTCACCAACGATCCGGTAAATCAGGGGTTCCGTCCACTCAAGGCAGGAGTATACGCATATGAATAAAAAGCGATACCTGACTTCCAGCGAGGCAGCCCACGCACTGAACGTCAGTCCCTCGACGCTTTATTCCTACGTGAGCCGGGGCTTGATACGCTCCGAGGCAAGCGGTATCGGTAAACGGAAGCGGCTGTACCACAGCGAGGATGTCGAGCGGTTGAAAGACCGAAAGAGAGCGCGCCGCAACCCGGAATGGGCGGTGAAGCAAGCCCTGCATACCGGGGATCCGGTGCTGGAGTCGGCGATTACCCTGATCACTGACGAAGGTTTGTACTACCGGGGACACGATGTGTTGACGCTGGCTACCACCGAATCGTTCGAACGCGTCTCGGCCATGATTTGGACGGGCGATCCAAGGTTTCGCTTCTCCATTCCTAACCAGAACCCCCTGGATAATAGGGAAACCTGGTTGCGTTTGCGATCGCTCAAACCCGTCGAACGGTTTCAGGCATTGCTTCCCCAGGCGGAGGCAGAAGATCTCGCCGCGTATGACTTGCGGCCGGAATCGGTAGCAACTACGGGCATGCGTATACTCTGGTTCATGACCGGGGTTGCCACGGGAGAAAACCCGCTAGGAGGCATCGCCCGGGCCGTGTGTAAAGCCTGGACAACGGAAAAGGAAGGTGCCGCGGAATTGATTAACACGACACTGGTGTTGTTCGCGGACCACGAACTCAACGTATCAACGTTTACGGCTCGATGCGCCGCGTCGGCCGGCGCAACGCCCTATAGTGCGGTGTGCGCAGGCCTGGCGGCGTTGCGTGGTTACAAGCACGGCGCCGCGCATGAGCGTGTGGAAGGGTTGTTTCAGGAGGCGGAATCCAGCGGAAACGTGGAAAAGACGATCGTTGCCCGTCTTCGGCGTGGCGAAGGGATACCCGGTTTCGGTCACGCCGTGTATCGGGACGTGGACCCGAGGGCGAGGCTGTTGTTGGAGAAGCTGGAAGAGCGATTTCCTCGATCGAAAGACCTGGAACTCGCCCACGAGATCATCGAAATCACCCACCGACTTGCGTCTGATCGATACAACATCGACCTGGCATTGACCGCGCTGGTTCGCATACTAAACATGCCCGAGGGGAGCGGAATGGCTCTGTTCGCATTGGGGCGCGCCGCTGGCTGGATAGGTCATGCAATAGAACAGTATGAAAGGGATCGACTGATCCGGCCCAGGGCAAAGTATGTCGGTCTGCAACCGGTGAGATCGTACAGGCGCGGTGGGTAGAGTGTATCCGGCGCAAGAGTGAACTAAGGGGCTGTGTCTCCTAAGTAGAAAGTACCGCTGGGTTTAAACTGAACGTTATTGTCTGGTACCATAAATTCCAACCGATGCATAAGAGCCCCAGCCTGTAATCCCGCTGCCAGTCTTCCCACATTGAAGTTTCAGTTGCATACATTACTGTCAGTTCCTGCATTAATTCCTACCTTTTATCAGCAAGCACTTCACTGAACACAGATCGTCGAAGATGCTCAAAATTGTGTATAAGGGAACCAGAGGATTTTTGTCAACGTCTAACATAAAGAGTAGTCGCCAGTGACCGCGTGTCCGGGAGAGTTGTAATGGTTAGCTTTCTGATGTATGTCTTCGGTGAGTTTAAACAGCAGAAACTGACTCTGGGCATGTTGGTAGAGTTATCAGGGCTCCACGTTAATTCCATGTCCGATATGGCATGCATGACTACGGACCCATCGCCGACTGCCTTCCCCCTGGATGATTCAACCCATAAACCTTCAATCCCCTCCGTAGAAACCCGCAGTTGGCAGTCCCGGTCTCCCCCCGGCCAACATAGTCGTAGTTCCTCCCCAATCCCCCAACATGTAACAAGGGAGCTACCCTATGTATCGGCCTACCATACTCTTCTTCGTTCTTTCTATCATGATAACATTTCTCGCAACAGCCTGCAGCAAATCTTCCAATCCGTTACAGTCGACGCAACCAGCGGAGACGGTGGAACGACCTCCCGCCGGGAAAGCTGTGGCAGTGACTTCGAACAGCCAGCCTGGATTGACCGCGACTGATCCGAATACAGGAAGTGCAAAAACCAACTCCGGCACCGAGATATCCACCGAGGATACGGATGCTGCAGTAAAGTTCCCTGGCAGCGAATCCAGCTCTGGGATGGTGAAAAAATCGCACGGATCGAACCATCCCCCTGTATTGAACCGGCCTCAATCTAACGGGAACCGGACCCTCCTGCTTCCGAGAGGCCCTGCGGCGTATCTGGAGTTTTCGGGAGAACCGGCTACAGATCCCGATGGAGACGATCTTTCCTATCGTTTCGCCTTCGCATTGTCAAGTTTGTCCGGCATCCAGACGCCTGAAGAAGCCCTGTTGCGTATCACCCGAGAGGGTAACCGCTTCGGGATTCTGCCCGATGGTGACATCACGCCGGCAGTGTTCTCCGCAGTCTACGGAGGGCGGGTCAACATACCCGTTGTACAGTCCGCAGTCTACGCCAGCGACGGAACCGCGGAAAGCATCCCTGAGGTCTATAGCCTGTTCGTAGTATACGACGCTTCCGCCCAGTTCTCGGCACCCGCGGAATACGTGGGAGATCAGCGATGGGAAAACCCCAATGCCATCGACTGGTACGAGGGCACCTCAGCGCCCGTTGGCAGGGCGTTTCCCACGTGGACCGGGGTTACAGCCGGGCAAAGAGACTGGAAGTTGGACCGTGCGCCTCGTACGATCCGATGCGAGATCGTAACGTTCTCAGGCTTTTATTCCTTCGAGGACTGGGGAGAAGATAACAACCGGTTTGCCGTGGCGTCAGAGGCCAGGGCGACTTCCGGTACGGTGCGGTTGTCCTTCAATTCGCCTCCGGACTTCGAAGCGCCTGGTGACGAGGATGGGGACAATGTATACCAGTTACGCGTGGTAAACACGCATGACATCAATAACATCAACCTGGAAGGAAATCCAACTGGATGCAGCGGATCGGTGCTTGACTTTACCATCAGAGTCAAGGACGTGGGCGTCCCCGCGCCGCCGCCATCATTACGAGCCAGTTTCCTGGATTTCGACGACACGATGCTCGAAGTCAACTGGAGCGCTCCGGAGGGTTTTATCGAGAACGGATCGCTGGTGTCATTCCCCGCCGGATTCGGAGTTTCCGGCTACGACTACCGCTATCGGGCGGTTGGCACGGATGCCTGGACCGAAGTGACGGGTTCCTTTCTAACGGATACGACCGTCACACTGGATGGAATGACCCAAGACGCATACGAGATACAGGTACGGGGCATTAACCGGGAAGGCGTCGGAA
Source organism: bacterium (assembly GCA_965225915.1). GTDB lineage: Bacteria > JAAXHH01 > JAAXHH01 > JAAXHH01 > JAAXHH01 > JAAXHH01. The sequence continues at coordinate 1,025,165 of OZ245326.1, read as the reverse complement.
ACTGGTCTCAGATCGTTCAGGTCAGCAGATTGATGCATTCAGTTTGCTTCGGGGATCAGCGATACGTCACCGTTCAGGGCGCTTCGGACGGCGTCGAGGTCGAGGTACACCTGGATCCGCCGGCCGGTTCTATGCCGGTGACGGTGCCCATCGCCATAGTGGAAGAAAACGGAACAGACCCTGAAGACTACACGGGCGTGCCGTCCAACGTCACTTTCGAACCGCAGGAAAGCATGCAGACCTTTACCGTGAGGGCCGTTCTGGATCTGAACGAGGAAGAAGGCGCGGACAAGGGCATCCAGCTGATGTTCGCCGAACTCCCTTCGAATGTGATTACACTTAATCCTGCGTCCGCAGAGGTGGTCCTCGAGGAGCCTCCATCGACTCCTGTCGTCGTGGGAGTCCGGATTTCATCCTCTCCTGAACATGGGTCCTACTATGGGTACAGGGATATCATAGAGGTTGAATTTGTCTTTGACGAACCTGTCGAGGTGACGGGGAGGCCGCATCTTTGGCTCCAGATGTACTGCCCTAGCTGGGTAAAGGCCCGTTACGCGCACGGATCGGGCACGGAGAAAATCTATTTTCGGTACCGTGTTGCCAGTTACGATCTGGACAGAAGCGGGGTTCGCGTATCCGGCGGTAATCTCAGCCTGAACGGTGGAACCATCACCGCGGTGTCCAGCGGCGCGGTAGCGAATCTATTCCAGAACGGATTGCCCGACGATCCGAATCACAAGGTCAACGGATGTCTGTACTGATGAACTTGCCGTGTGTTGGCGGCTGTACGCATGGATGGTGCAGCCGCCGATACCTTGTACACCGGCAGCTACGCGGTCCAGACCTTCTCCATTCCGGCACAGACGTAGTTCCTCTCCACTCCCCACCAAACTTTACGGGAGCTACCCATGAATCTGCCTGCCTCATACCTCTTACTGATGATTACACCGCTTGTAATTGCCTGCGGTAAACCCTCTAATTCGATTGAATCGAAGAAACCGGTACAACGGGTACATTGGCATCCCGCTGCAAGAGCTTTACCGGAGCCATGCCCCGACCAGCCTGATTGGGCCACTCAGCATGAGCCCGATGGAGTCCAGGACGTCGGCATGTCATCCAGAATCATGAACGGACAGCGGGAAAGTATGCGGACATCCTCTGTGATTGCTTTCCAGGTTGCGGACCAGGACAATGGTGCCGGAGAAGTCATCCGGTTGATGTCCGGCGATCTTTCGGCATTCGCCATGCCGTCCGTGCTTGCGCCCCAGGAGATGGACCTGGGACCGTCGAAAACGATTCCGGCAATCGAGGGGCTCAGCATAACCTCAGCGCCCCATTTGGAGGCTATCTATGACTATGGCGAAATCATAGAGATCAAGGTGGAATTCGACGGACCGGTACAGGTCAGGGGCCGTCCCTATCTACTAGTCGAAATGCGCAGTCCCGGTACCAGGAACGCCTATTACGATCACGGATCAGGTACGGAGCATCTTTACTTTCAATACCGCGTTGGCAAAAGAGATTGGGATAAGAGCGGACTATGCGTTTTTGCCGGCCAGGTAGTCCTGAATGGGGGGACCATCAACGCCGTTTCCGATGGTTCAAAGGCGTGCCTCCACCACACCGGCTTGCCCGACAATCCGAATCACCGGGTCAATGGATGTGTTGGCGGATAAACAGGATCAGAAAGGTGAAATCTAGCGGTTAAGCTTCAACCAGGGATGAGGGAATTCAATGGCGGAACTTACCATGCAACCGATATAGACGGTACTAACTTCCGCTGAATGGACGCCCACATGTCCCTGCTCGAAGCGCACAGCAGCCCCTTGCGGTCATCCACCGGTGAGTACTCCGTTCCATCGAGTCTACGAACGAAGCCACCGGCTTCTTGCGCGATCAGGACGCCCGGTGCGTGATCCCATACCAGGGTGCGATAGAAGAAAAGAAACTGCAATTCGTTCTTTGCAAAGGACGGATAGTTGTGGCCGGCGCATCTGGTTCTTTCAATGGACAGGAATGTACTTAATGCCGATTCGGCGGTGGTCCTCAAGGAATCCGGCAGGTACGACGTCATCGGCGCTCCACGAACACTAATCCAGGGTCATCCAGGAGGATTCGACGACCAGGCGCACGCTTCCTTCAAAGGCCCCGCATCCTCTTTCTGCGATTACCAATGTGCCTTCCAACGGGTTGAGAATCCATGCCCCGATGGTAATGCCCGATTCAATGAGACAAACCATGATATCAAATTCTGGTTGGCCCGCTACGAAGTACCGGGTTCCATCCAGGGGATCGATTACCCAAACGGGAGCGTCAGAGTGTAGTGCGGACAACAGGCCCGGATCGTGGTGAACACCCTCTTCACCAAGGACCAACGAGCCATCGATTAGCTTGGGCAGATGAGATGCCAGGAATTCCTCGCACCTTGGATCCGCGGTTGTCGTTGAATCCCCCGGGTTTTTTTCAGCAATATCATACTGTCCGAGGTTTCTCCAAAGTGGCATGATGATCTGCTCGGCCGCTTCACGAAGGAGGGCCTCGACCTGGTCGTGGGGGATATTCATGGAGGGATGGTCAGGGTTTTCAGGCTGATGATTTAGGAATTAGTCATACTTAAAAGAAAGTACGATCGCAAGATCACGGATCATAGGATGTAGGAGGCAGCAGGCAAACAGCCGAAGCTCACCTGAATCCGAAATTGTGCACTTTTTGATACGCGTTCAGTTTTTCCTGGTCCGGTTCCCCGATACCATATGCCTGGAAGAACGGTCCAATCCATTCTTCGCCCAGATTCCGGCGGATCGTGCCGCGGGCCGCAACGAAATCCAGTTACCGGTCACCGACCCCGGCGTAGCCCAGGTCGATGTAACCGCTCAGTCTGCCGTCCTGGAACATGACGTTGGGCAGGCAGTAATCTCCATGTGTGAAGACCAGGTCCTCCTCCTCGGGCATGCCCTCTTTTAGATCAGATAGCTGATCACTAAAAATGGTTCGGGTTTCGCCTTCAGGGATATACTCGTCCAACACGCCGTTTTCGATCAACCCTTCCGCCCAGGTGAAGAAACTCGACATGCGCCAGTCCAGGGAGCAGGACTCGGTACCCAGGGCATGCACTTCGCGCAACCCCTTTGCGAATTCCCGCACGAGATTCGCTGGATCGCCGGTCACTTCTGGATGTATCCCCGTGACGCCTTCCATTTGAGTCATAAGCATGTACTGCGTATCACCGTCGACGTGAAAACACAGCAACTCGGGAACGGAGAGCTTGCTCCGCAACCACGACAGGGCCACCGTCTCCGTGAGCAGGTCCGATTCCTGTGGCCTTAACCGGACGTCTCTTGTCTTCAGGATCATACCGCGTTTTAAAGGGTGCGTATAGAGATATACGTCCGAACAGGACTCGGTCTGGAGGTTACGGCCATCGGTAGTGTAGCCCCAAAGGCGAGACCGGACTGGATTTGGAAGATCATGGACTTTCACTGGTCAACTCACCAACGGATATCTACAGCCGAAGAAGGCACGATAGATGAATTCCCGTTCGGGAACATCGCGGTGCTCGAATTCATGAAAAAGAGCGCTGTCATCATATGAAATATGTCGGACTTCCAGTTCATATCGCTTTTCCTGACATTTGAGCACTGCATATCGAGCCACTGGTTCAGTATAACAACCCAGCGATCCCGGGTTTACATATCTGGCTTTACTCACCATGTCTGATTTTAAATGGTTATGGCCATAGAATACCATATCTGAATTCAGGCTACTGTACAATTCATCCAGATCAGCGGGTTCAGGATCCAGGTGGAAGCGCGCAAAGTTCCGTCCGGATTCGGTGAGGCCGTAGTGGAGGAACGACACGCGAATGTCTTCGAACACTTCCTGTATCAGGTAAGGCCATTCACCGACCACGGTTCGTAGCGAGGAATCAATACGGGAATGAACCCACTGCTGATGTCTCACCTCGCCATCACTCATCCACGAGGGTTGAGGATCAGGAAGGCCATATGCGAACCAGGCATCATGATTGCCCATGACCAGATGCATACGAGGTGTGTTCAGGAGTAACTCAAGGCATTCCGCAGGATACGGACCTATACCGATGGAATCACCGGTATGGTAAATTGCATCGCAACCCTCTTGCCCAATGGCTTTTAGTGCTGCCTGAAGTGCCGGCAGGTTGCCGTGAATATCAGTCAAGACCGCAATCTTCATTTCCAGAAGGTCCGTTGCCCTTTTGTTCCTTCAGTACTCTAAATCGGAATTGCGATATGTCGTATGCAACGCAGAAAACACAACGCTGGACGAACCGGTGGTTTCTGTGCTTCAGATCCGGTGATTCGGCGCGCCAGCTTCGAGCAGGCACTCATGACTCACACGTACATCTGATGGCATACCGTGAATGGAGGCGTCGTGTACGAAAGAAACAGGACGCGCCCATCAAACGACAACAGCTGTTGGAGTCTTCGCTGATATCCGGGATGATCGATCATATTCACGGTGATTTTTTTGTAACCCAGGCGACATTGGTCGATTCGCATCCCGCCCGAGCTTCACCGGACAGCCAGGTACCGAGGAAGTCGAAGATTACCCGGCCTTCAGCCAGGTACCGAGGAAGTCGAAGATTACCCGGCCTTCACTTAGGTTGGTATAGACGCCGACGAGTCGAGCGACCGAAGCTACGATGTTTGCTTCTTCATCAAGTTCACGTAGAACTCCATCGGTGATAGTTTCGCCTTCCTCTATCTGACCGCCTGGAAACTCCCATCCCCGCTGCGGAGTTCGAACCAGAAGCACCTCATCACTGCGTTCTACGAGGATCCCTGCCGCGACGAAAAACTTAGGAGGCATCAGGTGCATCGCTATCCTGTGCGTTGTTCTTCAAAAGGGTTTCCGGTGCCATATAATCGTATGAGAAGTTGTGATATAGGGCAACCCCAAACGCTGAGAATGGCATTCAGGTTGGCGTTCCGGGGGGACGTTTGCAAAGAATCAGGTGGGATTAGTTGCTGCGGGAATGTGGAATCAACCAGCGCGTGGTTTATCCGGGATGTTCTTGAGAATCTGAAAGTAACTACGTCTGATCCATTAATGAACGAAGGGCTTTGTTTACGGACTCGTCGGTGGGGAATGCCTTTGCAACGTCGGGATGTAACAGTACAAGATTGGTTCCAGATCGAAAGGACTCCAAATACTTACCTCGGACGCCGGAACCGAGATCTTCTCGGCAGTACTCTGGTCGAAACTTGTCCGAATCAGCCATGAAAAGTGACATTGTGTTTTCGTTCGTTCGCTTCGGCTTTTGCCGGGTCCCATTCAAATTCCATCTCTCGAGTGTTTCCTCATCTATAGTAACCACTCTATCGTTTGATTCCAACTACCAATCCAGTTCCCTATCTCATTATGTATCAAACCTTAACCGAAACTCGCATTTATAGTAGCGATAGCTTCGGATACTTCTCTTACGTCGGACACGGTCGCATTGGGGATTTCATCTGGAGTGCGAGGTTCCATGATACTGTACCGGCCCTACCTGTTCCAGATCGTTTTGATTCCCAGTCGCCTGACTGGTATGATATCGTTGTCGAGCCGGTCACCGATCATAATCGCTTCGGATGCGCCCATGATCGACGCGGGTGCGTTGGCTGTAAGCCCTAGTACGAACCCACCGGCTCAGCCAGCGTCCCCTGCTCTCCACTCGCCGTCGTATCCCGTATAACCATCGGTATAGTGCTTGAGGCGTTCGGGCAGTCGTTCGGCCAGGGACGCGGCCGAGTCGGGCAGGGGCCACGGTGCGTCGATACGCCAGGATTTGGGCCGGAACCCGATGCCGCAGGAGTAGCGACGCTTGTGGGTGGCCATGTTGGCATGCCAGGTGAGCGCGGCGAAGCAGATCAGGTCTCCGGGGTCGGCCACGACCGGGACGCAGCCGGGCACGGCCATGCCATCATACGGAGTGTCTGGCGTGGCACCTTCGGGAAACAGGCCGCCGCGTTCTGGTCCGAGGGTGTACCCGTCGGGAACTTCCCAGTCCGGGAAGTGGGACTTTTCTATGACGGCGATACCGCTTCGGTCGGGATGGCTGCCGTTGAGGTAGAACCAGGCACCGCTGGGGATGGGAAACCTGTTGAGCACGTCGTTGGCCGTCTGGGGATTGTCAATGTGACCCCGGTGGTCCTGGTGCCAGCGGCCCATGCCTTCACCCGGAGTACGGAGAATGGCCGCCGAACGGTGCAGGCAGAGTTCAACGGTTCCGTGTACTGTTCGGATGAAGCGCATGTAGGCCGGCTGGTCGACGAGGTCCCAGACGGACTCGCTGTCCTCGGCAAAGGTCATGTGATACCGATTGGACGCCGGACCCAGATCGCGGTCGGGATCCAGATGACGGTCAATGGAGTCCTTCAACGCTTCCACCGTTTCCGGTTCGATCAGTTTGCGGATGACACAGAACCCGTATTCTTCCAGGCAGGCCATCGCAGACTCGATATCGTCGCGCTCGAAGTGGTAATTATAGTCAGGCATAGCGTGGTCTCCAGGTACCCAGGTGCTACAGCATCATGCCCTTCGAGTCAATGGTCCCGTGATCCCGTGGAGGCTGTTGTGAAGCCTGGATCTATGATGCGATCGACGAGCCTTGCAATCCATTCAAGGAATCCTGCAGGAACCGATCGACGTCAAGGGGGTGCTCCATGCAGGTGTAATCGCCCACCGTTTTAGCAGCTAATTTGAACGATCGTATTTCCGGGTCGGTTTTGGACCAAAGGGCCGCGAGGAATCCGATCCCGGCGGCCGCAGCGGCTTTCAGGTCGTCCACCGAATCACCCACGTAAATGGTCTCATCCGGCGAGGCTTCCTGGTCCGACACCGCTTTCACGAGTCCCTCGCAGTCCGGCTTGGGTTCGGACACTTCATCATCGAAGACCATGACATCGAATTCGCCCAACCGGACATGCCGGCGCGTGATATCCCATGCACCCCTGCTCTTGCCTGTGACGATACCCGTCTTGACATCGCGGCCCCGGAGGGATGACAGGAGATCCGGAATACCCGGATACACTCCTTCGAAGCACGTGTCGTGGAGGACGCGGTAATTCTCAAGGAACCGACGGTGGGTACCTTCCACTTCGTCGGGAGGAACAAAATACCCCAGAAGACGCGGCTCGGAATTCAGCCGGAGAGAAGCCAGCCGGTCCACGGGGATTTTGTCGTGGCCGATCTCTTTGATGGTACGCTCCATGGCCTGGAAGTAAAGGTGCCACGTGTCGATCAGCGTTCCGTCCAGGTCAAATAAAACAAGTTGTTTCATTTACCGTTGGAACCTCGGCTTGTCATGAAGGCCTCGATGGCCCTGAGCGTATATGTTTCGACAGGAAGCTTCAGCGCCTCCGCGGGGGTTGTCCACACGTAATGTTGCGCTTCGTCATTGAGTTGAACAATTGTACAATTAGTCTTACAAGTGAAATCCAGAAAGACGAAGTGCTTACGTTTCCAGAACGCCTCGTCGAAGACGAAATCCTGGTACATCAAAAACTCGATGTCGTAGACCTCCATGCCGGTCTCTTCCTTCACCTCGCGTCGCAGAGCCTCTTCCGCTGTCTCGCCCAGTTCAATGTGACCACCCGGAATGATGTACAGGTCATTGAACTTGTGGGACCTGAGCAGAAGGATCCTGCCCTCCGGATCCTGGATCAACGCACCAGCTGTGGGCTCCGGATTTTTGGAATCGCTCATGCGGGACGGACCTGTGGGTGATGACACGACCTAATTCACAACGTTCGCACCGTCACTGCGGCCAATAGACAGAAAGGTCAAGCAATCGAATCATATGAGAGCATTAATCCCCGGACCGTAATGGTATCGTGGGCGACGGCCGGTCTCCGAAGTTCTCCAACTTCACCCGTTCAAGCATCTGCGACATCTCACGGACGATCTCCGGGTGGTCGCCGTACCGGTTTACCCGTTCCGAGATGTCGTCGTCGAGGTCGAAGAGTTCGCCAGGATGATTGTGCGCCGCATACCCTCGCTCCTCCTTGAACCATTCGGGCTCGCGATTGTCGTCTCCGCTCGGTGAATCGATGTAGACCCAGTTGCCCCTTCGAATGGCGAAGTTGCCCCGTATGCTGTGGTGTATGGCGAACTCCCGCACAGGTTGATCCGTTTTATCCTGCAGCAGCGGAAGCATACTAACACTGTCCTCGCCTTCATCCTCCTGAAGTTCGACTCCGGTCAACTCGGCACAGGTGGCCATGAGGTCGCCCAGGATGGTGAGTTGATCACAGACCGCACCGGCGGGCGTGACGCCCGGCCACCGGGCGATGAAGGGGATCCGGTGGCCGCCTTCCCAGGTATCGCGCTTTACGCCGCGCAGGTTCGCCATGCTGTAGTGGCCGTGGATTCTCGCGTGTTCATAGCTTCCGCCGTCCGCGGCTGGTATGCACTCCGGTCCATTGTCGCTCGTGAAGATCAGCAGGGTCTCATCGGTGATTCCACGCCGCTCAAGTGCCGCCATGACCTCGCCCACCACCCAGTCCACCTCGCACACGAAGTCGCCGTACAGCCCTGCACCGCTTTGGCCTTTGAAGCGTTTGTTTGGCACGATGGGCGTATGGGGTGACGTGAGCGGAAAATAGAGGAAGAAGGGTTCGGAACCGGACGATCCGATAAATTCGACCACGCGGCGAACAAATTCAGGTATCATCTCCTCGAGTGTCCAACCGGGTTTCATAGCGCCGGGCCAACCGAACATGTCATCGGGTTTAGGTACAACCGGTTCGTCGGTCACCCGGTCCTGCTCGAACCAGGTGTAGGGCGGGAAATTCGGCACGTCCACGCCGAAATACTCATCGAATCCACGGTCGACAGGACCCCCGCCCATGGGTTTTCCAAAGTCGACGTTCCGTTCCAGTTCCAGGCGGAGATCCCTGTCCGGCCTGCCAATCTCGGTACCAGCATGTGCCGGCGAGCCGTCAAGGGTATCCCAATCCCACCCCAGGTGCCATTTGCCGATGCACGCCGTTCGATATCCCTGCTGCCTGAGAAGTTCAGCCACCGTCAGGCGATCGGGTTCGATCAGGGGCGGATCGTAGGGCCACAGGACGCTCGTCTTCAGCGGAGTGCGCCAGGCGTAGCGGCCGGTCAGCAGGGCGTAGCGGCTTGGCGAGCAGACACTCGAAGGGGCATGGGCGTCGGTGAAACGCATGCCCTGGGCCGCGAGACGGTCCAAGTTGGGCGTAGGGATTTTGGATTCGGGGTTGTTGCACCCCATATCTCCGTATCCCATGTCGTCGGCGAGGATATAGATGATGTTGGGCTTGTTTTTTTCCATGTAACTTTAGTCTCCGTTATTCCGGAAAGCGCTTCGTTTCGTACCCGGTGGTGTTAGTCATATTCTACCCGGACGGTCTCGAAATCAAGTATCTTTCCGGTGGGCTCGAATTGCGACGGGATTACGAATACCTTGACCATGAACTCTCTTTAACTACTTTGACGGATCGTGATAGTTGGGGACCGATTGCATCAGCAGCGGAGAGGAGGGATACGAACATGGGACTTAAACACGATGATGGCTGGAATATACCGGCGGACAACCCCTTTTATCCGCCGCTGCCGGCGTTCTATCGAAATGTGCGGTTTCAGTTCGTGTTTTTTCACGCCGCGCCTGCCGCCGTTCAGGGATTTCTTCCGGAGCCTTTGAAAGCAGCGGACGACGGATTGTGCGTGGCCTCAGGGTTGGAGGTGCCTTTCTGTACAAACTATGGACCCTTCGAGGAGTCCTTCATCGTGATGAAGTGCCGATTCAGGAATCAGTCCGGATTTTACTGTTCCCACGTTTTTCATAACGGTCCCGCCGGCATCGCCGCGGGCAGGGAGATTTACGGGACGCCGAAGGTGTATGCGGATTTGAAGGTTTCGCATGCGGATCGGTCCATGGTGACGGAAACCTCGCTAGGCGGAGCGCCGGTGTTGAATATCAGCACCAGCATGGAAACCGACGCTCTCGACGACGGGATACCCTGCCTTACCCCGGCCTGGCGGTTGAAAATCATCCCCAGGGCCGACGGTCCGGGCCCTGCCGTCAAACAACTGATCGATTGCAGCGAAACAACCCAGGATGTGCAAATACACCACACCGCGAAGGGACAGGGCAGGATTGACCTTGGTGCTTCCCCGCGGTGCGACCTCACCCCGCTGTCACCGTTGGAATATGGCGATGCCTATAACATGGAGAGCAGCTACTCCGAGCAATATGCGCGGGTTGTCCATGACTATTTAAGCGACAAACCGTAACGGATGAGCGCGGAATCGTTACGTATGGAAAACATGCTGAAGATCGGAATTCTTTACCCTCATTACTCAGCGGAGGACGACTACCCGCGACTTGCCGCCGCGCTGAAGCCTGCGGTTGAGGTTCGGGTGGTTCATACCGATAGTGCAAACCTGCATCGAATCGACAAGAGTCTTGTGACCGGAAGTCGGGAATACCTGTTGGCGGGAGCGGAGGAACTGCGTCCTCACAACGTCGCTGTATGTTTATGGGCATGCACAAGCGCGAGTTTTGCGTTTGGAGTGGAGGGAGCGCGGCGTCAGGCGCAGGATCTGGTCGATGCGCTCGGCGTTCCGGCATCGAGCACATCGTTGGCGTTCCTCAGTGCCGGCAAGGCACTCGGACTGAAGCGTGTTGCCGTTGCCGCAACCTACCCTGAAGGACTGTCAAACACATTTCGCGCTTTTCTGGAGACGGATGGCATTGAAGTGGTTCACATGGGGTGCCTCGGTATCTGGACGGGGGATGAGGTCGCTCTTATCGAACGCGACGAGGTACTGCGCTTTGCGCGTGCCAACGATCATCCCGACGCTGAAGCGGTGCTGATCCCTGACACCGCGTTGCACACCGTTGGTTTCCTGCCTGAACTTGAGGCAGCGGTCGGCAAGACGGTGCTGACGGCGAACCAGGTGACGATGTGGGAAGCCCTGCGCCTTGCGAACCGTTTGACGCCGCAGTCTGGCCTGGGACATTTGATGACGATAGTCTCCTGACTCAGATTGCCACCGATTTCAATTGCCACCGATTTCAGGAGCCATCGGATTCTATCGCCACCGACTCTGGCCGAAACGAAATGTACGGGAAGCCTGGTTGCTGGCGGTCATAGTACTAATGTAGGTCGAAGAGGTTAAGCTGGTAACTAAGGAGAACAGCATGGATCGATTTATTGAAGTGACCCTCAGGAAACGCGATGTGAGTTGCGTTGCGCGGATGCTTGACGACCTTGCGCCGAGAACGTGCGAGACGGTGTGGAACGCACTGCCACAGGAAGGCGACGCCTTTCATGCCAAGTACGCAAGCAACGAAGTATTCGCTCTTGTCCCACCCTTCGCGCCGAGTGAGCCAGGTCTTGAGAATCCAACGATTACGCCGACCACCGGCGATCTGCTTTACTTCTTCTTTCCACCCGGTGCCGTCAACGTTCCATCGTTGCGTGAGGTTTCCCACAGCACGGGCCTGGTTGATCTTGCGATATTCTACGGACGGGACAATCTGATCTTGTCGCCCAACATGGGACTGGTCCCAGGCAATCGCTTTGCCGAGGTAACGGAGAATCTTGAGGAAATGGTGGAGGCGTGCAACAGTGTCTGGCGTGAGGGATTTGCAGGAGAGCGGCTGGCGTTTCGCCGATTGGAATAGATTAGAGTAGCCTGGTCAGTTCGGTAAATGACGCTATTTCGTGGTCAGGCTTGATTCCCGAATCGTTCGTTTTCCCGTCACGGTTCAGCCATACCGCGCGTGCCCCGACAGCCTGCGCGCCTTCCACGTCTGTTTCCAGCGAATCTCCCACGTGCAACAACTGGTCCAGACCACACGCCGCCCTTTGTGCCACGATCTGAAACGTCCTCGGATGCGGCTTCTCTATTCCAATATCCTGGGCGAAGACGTGGAAATCAAAACGTCCAGCGAGTCCGAAGTATTCCGGGTAGTTGTTACCGTTCGAAAGCAAACCCAATTTGAAACGCGGGGCAAGGGCATCGAGCATGGGTAAGACATCCTCGTAGGGTTCGATGTCTGTGTAACGGTGTTTCAGATATACTTCGTTTAGACGCGTCGATAGATCAGATCCCGTGTATCCGACATAATCCAGCATCTTGAGGAAGGAATTTCGCCGAATCTCGTCGTAGTCTTTCAGATTGCCGGTGTAACCTTTTCCTCCTGGTCACGGATATACCACATCTGCTCAACCGTAAGACTCCTGGTTCGCTCGCCCGGAACACATCGTATCAATTCATCGCGAACGGAGTGCATCGATCGCATTATGACCCAATCCGTGTCGATCAGGGTCATGTCTACATCGAAGGAGATCGCGGAGATGTTCAAGTGATGTGTCCTAAACGATCATTCAGTTTCTTGCACTTGAAGTAGAATCACGATGCACGAATCGGTACGTATTCACGAATGAACTGCCCGCATCACCTCGGTATGTGGACGTACTTCTTTCTCCAATCGGTCTGACAGTTTGTCCTCAGCCACATCGAGTGCATAATCCATCTGCAGCCCCATCCAGAACTGTGGCGACATGCCAAAGTAGCGCGCTAGTCTCAGCGCGGTTTCAGCGGTGACGCCACGCTTTCTCAGCACGATTTCATTAATGCGTCGGGGCGGAACGCCGATGGCCAGGGCAAGACGGTTCTGACTCAAGTTCATTGGTTTGAGGAATTCCTCCAACAGGATTTCTCCCGGATGTACGGGTTCGAGTTTCCGTGTGGACATGAGCTGTTCTCCTAATGATAGTCGACGATTTCTACGTTGTAGGCGTCACCGTTTCTCCACTTGAAGCATACACGCCATTGGGCGTTGATGCGAATGCTGTACTGCCCGGAGCGATCGCCACTGAGCTTTTCGAGACGATTGGCTGGCGGCACACGCAAATCCTCCAGTTTAGTAGACCGATTTAGCATACGCAGTTTACGAACGGCTGCCTGTTGAATGTCGCCGGGTAATTTCAGTGACCGAATCCGTCGGTACAACTGCTCGGTTTCTCGGTCTTTGAATGATCTTATCATGTAGTGTATAACGGATATCGTTAAACGTCAAGCGTTATGTTGTTATAGTGAAATTACCGTCTACCAGTTTGGTATTCCTGATAGAGCCACACGTTAAATTCCATCAAGCTTCCATTCGCTGCCAAGCCACTTGTTCTAACTTCGTTCAATAACCAACAACACAGCTCAACCTGCGTATGGGTAGAACGGCATTCCGTGCATGTACGAAGTTGTTTCGCGAATTCGAATCCGGCGACACTGGTCGGACCATTGCAGATGATTCCTTGTTAAGCAATGAGGGCAAACTTCAATTCCCCGGTAGTCCCCCCTTGTCTCGTCTGCCACAATTAGACCTCAGTACCAAGAAAGATCGGGCTCTCTTACAGCGTCCCTAGCAGACGGGCATGTCGATGTAGCAGGTCGCCAACATGGCCATTGAAGCGTTACTAGTACTCTATGTCGGTCTGGGTAAGCAGGACGATTCTATCGGCGGATGTCGGGAGTACCGGGATCCATTTGGTTTAATATGGCGTCCCAGGCAGAAGGGAAACTACTCGGCTAAGGTTGGATCCCACTAAACGATTCGATGTATTTCTATGTGGATTTCTTCTAAAGTGATGTAATTAACCAGATTCTATTAAATCGGGAGGGATGAACCGCAATTATAAGCCTATTTCTGGGGTACTTTTGCACCAAGCAGGTTTATATTAAGGAATCCAATCGAGCAAATTGCATTCTTCGCTCAAAGCTCCTTTGCTACCAAACACTATGTGGTCCGACAGTGAGGCACAAAGATCGTCGTGGTTAGTGATAGTACGGCCGCGTTTCGGCGGGCCAAAATCCAGCCCTCCCGAAGACTGAACTAATGTATCTAACCTAGCCTGCATTATTCATAAAAAAGGTGGTTTCCCGACCCAAGTTATTGTATAATCATATGGTTACGCAGATAACCGATCAACAATAACACCTGGAGGAAAACCACCTTGAAAACGCAAGATAAACATCGAGCGGTTCCCATGGCAAGCATATCCGGCAAAAGACTCGAAGCGGCTTTCGACGGCGGCGTTCTCACCAGCGACGCCGGCGCACTGCTGCTGCGAGAGGTCGAGGCCAGATGCGGCATATTGAAACGCATCGTCAATTCTATCGACGATAAGCGCCATCCCGGCTACGTGGATCATTCCGTGGCTTCGCTGGTCGAGCAGCGCGTGTTCCAGATCGCCTGCGGATATGAAGACGCCAACGATTGCAACGTCCTGCGAGGCGACCCCGGCTTCAAAGCCGCCTGCGCTCGCCTGCCGTCAAGCGGGGCGGACCTTTCCAGTCAGCCCACGATGAGCCGCTTCGAGAACCGGATCAGGCGAAGCGACCTGTACCGGATCGCCGTCGCCTTCGTAGACGCCTTCATCGCTTCCTACGCCAGGCCGCCCAGGGCGATCGTGCTGGACATCGACGATACCGAAGACACGGTGCACGGCGCGCAGCAGATGGCCCTGTTCAACGGCTATTTCAAGTCCTGGTGCTATCAGCCCCTGCATATCTACGAAGGGCGAAGCGGTCGGCTCGTCACGACGATCCTGCGTCCCGGTACCAGGCCGACGGGTGCGCAGGTAGTCGCAATCCTCAAGCGTCTGGTAGCCCGTCTGCGCCGGGTCTTTCCCAAGACGGAGATCATTCTGCGGGGCGACGCCCATTTCTCCTGTCCGCAGGTCCATGACTTCTGCGAGGACTTCGGCCTGCCTTTCATCCTGGGACAGACCGCCAACGCCAGACTCAAGGCGCTGGCGAAGCCCATGATGGATCAGGCCCGAAACCTCCATGAGCAGGCCGGCAAGCCCGTACGGCTCTTCATCTCGTTTCTCTACCAGGCCGAATCCTGGCGCGCGCCCCGACGGATCGCCTGCAAGACCGAAATCACCAAGCGGGGTGAAAACACGAGGTTCGTGGTGACCCGCTTCCAAAGTTCAAGGCCCTCCTTCATCTACGAAAGAGTCTACTGCGCCCGTGGCGCCATGGAAGGCTTCATCAAGAACCACAAGACCTTCCTGCATTCGGACCGCACCTCCTGCCGCGCCTTCGGGGCCAATCACTTCCGGCTGTTCCTCCATTCGGCCGCCTACGTCCTGATGCATACGCTGGCCCGTATCGGACTACGCGGCACGAAGTGGGGCCGGGCACGCTTCGATACGATCAGAAATCGCCTCCTGAAGATCGCCGGGCGCGTTAAGCGAATTGAAAACCAAAGTCACCTTCCATCTGCCCGAGTCAGGGCCGCTTGAACGTATCTATGGCAAGATCCTGTACAATCTGGGAAAGGCCGTCCCGTAGCACGAGGCTAGGAACTGCCCGCCCGTGACATCGCCGGTTCGCTTGCTTAACGCGCCGCCCCGTTCACAGACAACGCGGTCAGGGTGCCCGTCTGCCATCATCGACGCCAAAGCGTAGATCGAGAGGCGACAAAGCGCCGCTTTACCTTGTTGAAGACGCCCGATACCCCGGCAACGGACTGAAGGACGCTTCGATGTGTCCCTGAAACCGTTGGACACGGCCATTATCACGTATCGAAGGCGATTTATGAATAATGCAGGTTAAAGGATGAGAGTCCGTATGTCCGTTCGATCTGGGTAGGTTTCGACTTCATAGAAACGATGGACATCGAGATCACATCGGGTCGTACTTTTTCACGAGAGTTCACCTCGGACGAGTACGCCGCTCTTATCAATGAAACAGCCGCGCGTACCTTTGGCTGGGAAGATCCCATCGGTAAGACATTCAGATATCCCGGCGCATCCGAATCCTATCCATCCATAAAGATCATCGGTGCCATGGCGGATTTCCATAACCAGTCTCTACATCAACCTATCGAGCCTTTGATGTTTATGTTCTGGGAAGAAGGCGGGTACATGGTAGTCCGGCTGCAGGGAAAGAACCTGTCACGCGGACTCGAAATCCTGCAGGATCAGTGGCGGGAAACGTATCCAAGCCATCCCGCCATGGAATACACGTTCCTCGATCAGGACCTCGAGCAACTGTACCTTGCCGAAAACAGGCTGGGTTCCGTATTCATCACAGACGCGGTGCTCTCCATCCTGATCGCCTGTCTGGGACTTCTGGGCCTTGCGTCCTTCATGGCTGAACAACGTACCCGCGAGATCGGCGTCCGCAAGGTCCTCGGCGCCTCGATAACGAACGTGATCCTGTTGTTGTCGAAGGACTTCACGAAGCTGATCCTGCTTGCATTCGTTGTTGGCGCTTCGGTCAGTTACTATGCCATACAGACGTGGCTGGGGAACTTCACCTACCGAGTAGATCTGAGCTTTTGGACATTCGTACTAGCGGGACTTGCCGCTCTTCTCATCGCCTGGCTGACGGTGGGATACCACGCGTACAGAGCCGCAGTTACCAATCCCGCGGAATCGATTCGTTCCGAGTGAAGCTGAAATGCGTTATGGTTTTAAAATAGCAATCTTCTAACCATTTCGAAGCGTCATAACCTCGCCTATGGTGGATAAACGAGGGCCATTTTCAGACTTAACACAGATTTCATACTACCACGCGGAGTACCGGGACCTTTTTCTTCGGCCGTTTCTTCGGCAGACAAAAGGATTTCTCTGATGAATGGATTAAAGTTTCCAGGAACTCATGTGCCTTTCTACTAATAGCTGTTCCGATTCCGCCTGTCGTTTATACTTCGGTGCCAATGCCACGAGGCTCGATCGCTTCCAACTCACGGGCCTCTGACCGCATGGCATGATAGAGATCCCAGCGGAGTTGCAGATTAAGCCAGAACGAGGGTGAGACGTCGAAGTATTTACCCAGCCGCAACGCCGTGCCAGGTGTAATACCGCGGCGGCCGTTTATCAGTTCGTTCACACGCTGGTATGGTACGTGAAGGGCTTCAGCCAACTCGCGCTGTGTCAACTTCATCGGAATCAAGAACTCCTCCAGCAGCATTTCACCCGGGTGGGTCGGAATACGATCTGTAGGAACAAGTACCATAATAGACACCTCGCAACTCGGTTTAGTGATAGTCGACGATTTCAACATTCCGAGGACCAGCATCCGACCAAACGAAGCAAACGCGGTACTGGTCGTTGATTCGAATGCTGTATTGCCCGGAACGCGTACCCCGCAGGAGCTCAAGACGGTTGCCTGGGGGACTATTCAGGTCACGTAATTTATCGACCGAATCCAACTGTTCAAGTTTTCGTACGGCAACGGACCACAGTGAGGACGGGCATGTGGAGCGTGCCGCACGTGTATCCCTTCCATTGAAGATATCCTCAGGGCCATTACTGCGGAACGATACTATCATAATAGCATAATAGCCCCGCATCCATGCTACGTCAACATGTCAGATTACATTGGAGTCCTGATTTTTCAAACAGCCCTCCTACTTAATTCGTCCTCCATATGAACAGATACTCATTATGGTACGACTGAGGCGATGGACCAGGAAGCACACGTCAGGGATTGTAGTTGTTGATCCTCGATTGTGGATGTACTTTTCTCGGAAGGCAAACTTCCTCAGTTTCAGGAGTTACCCCTCTTTGCCGCGAATGATCTCGTTGATCCTTTGAAGCGGCACTCCGATATGACTGGCAAACGCCCCCTGAGTCATGCCCAGAGGATTCAGGAATTCCTCCAGTCGACACGATCCCAATGACCTATTCAGAGTTACTCAAAGATGACAGAGCGTTAG
This sequence comes from bacterium, assembly GCA_965225915.1. GTDB lineage: Bacteria > JAAXHH01 > JAAXHH01 > JAAXHH01 > JAAXHH01 > JAAXHH01. The sequence continues at coordinate 1,007,434 of OZ245326.1, read as the reverse complement.
CAGAACGCATACGGCGCACCTTTAACCTCGGCGATTCCGCGTTTCCACTTCACAGAATAGGTGCAGGCTATAAAAGCGTCGTTCTGGGAAGCTCCGCTGGCCTGGTCTTCCGAGTGGCGCTTAACGAGAAGGCACAATCAGGGCACAGAAGGGAGTGCGATATCATTTCAAGGCTCAAATCCCTTCTTCCGATTGAGTTGCCGGATATCCTGGATTACTGCGAGGCATCAGAAGAATTCCCTTTTGGAGTGATGATGCAGAAGAAGATCGAAGGGCAGCACCTTGGCTCAGTACTCAAGCGATCGCCGCGGGTTCACCCGATCGCTGGTTTAATGGGAGCGCTGATTCTCGCCATACAGGCGATCAGGCAGGACGACCTGCCGGGGTTGTCGTCATCCTCGGCTCATCTTCCAGAGGAGACATGGTCATACGCCCACCCTTTCTTGAAAACAGCCCTTACACCGCGCGAGTTGCGCAAAGCGGAAGACTGGTGGGAACGGTACCGCCGAGACCTGGAACAGGGTTGTCCGGACCATCGGTTTTCTCACGGTGACTTGTGGCATGAACACATTCTGTTCGACGCGGCCGATGAACCCAGGATAGCAGGGATCCTTGATTCGGAGCACGCGGGATTTTACGATCCAATTGTCGATTTCGTGTCTCAGATGAATCTGGGCCGTGAATATGTGACCAATATGCTTGAGGCATACCAGGCGAAGGGAGGCGGATTCGGTCCTGATGCCATCTCTCGTATTGAGCTGCACCGCCCCTACAGAGAACTCAGAGGGTTGTGCTATTGCCTGGAGACCGGCGACAGGCGTGAAGCTCAGTTCTGTGTAGAGAGGTTCAAGGCTGTTCTGACCACCAATTAAACAGTTAAGCGCACCCTTCTGACCCACAATGTAAAGTTCCTTCTGATCAACAAGGAACACCATGACTTGAATGTCGTCCTTGAGACCGGCCTTCATGTCGGCATGAGCCGATGGGCAAACCTATGACGACCAATAACGAGGTCCGTTCGAACTGGGCATCCTTCTTTTTTACACTATGGACTGGTCAGGCCCTGTCTTTGATCGGCAGCCGGGCGGCTCAGTTCGCCTTGATCTGGTGGATGGCTGAGACCACAGGGTCCGCAGCTGTTCTGGGTAGATAGCGTTACGGTCTGGCATGTCTATGCCATCAACATAGTCAGCAGTCTTGGTCGCAACTTTCAAGCATATGCAATGATAGCGTCCACTTCATTGATGGTCCCGGAAAGACACCTATCCCGTATTCAAGGCGCCAATGAAACCCTCAATGGCATTTTGAACATCGGGGGACCGCCGCTGGGGGCGTTGCTTCTGGCCATTTTACCTTACCACGCCATCATGGAGCTCGATGTCGCCACCGCAGCTATTGCCATTGTCCCTCTCTTCTTTAACGCCTCGATTGCCATTATCCCTCTACTGGTAACCGAGCACTTCAAGGGTGACGCAATACAGCTTGGCTGGCTTAAATCGGGTTTTGGAATCGGCGTTATCGTTGGGGGCCTGGTATTGACGATATGGGGTGGTTTCAACAAACGCATTCTGACCATACTAACGGGTCAAGTATTGGCGGGCCTGGGATTCCTGCTGGTAGGCGCAGCGCCGGAAGAAGCCTTCTGGCTGGCCTGGGGCGGCATGTTGCTTAGCGGTATAGCCAGCGGTTCGGTCAATGGTTCTTTCAAAGCCCTGATACAGGCCCGAGTTCCTCCGGATCTGCAGGGACGCGTGTTCAGCACCCATAACAGTTCTGTGCAGGCCACCACGGTATTGGGGTTAATCACCATCGCCCCTGTGACGGGTTATATGGGCCTTCAGTTCTGGTTTTTGGCAGGTGGACTGTATGCTACGCTGTTAAGTGTCGCTGCTTTTTTCGTACCCTCGATTGTCAAAATCGAAAGCCGGTGCACGACTCTCAATGGGACGTCGGGGTCAGCTTAAGATCTGGAAGGTTTGATCACTTGTTCCAAATCACCTGACATGTAAAGGGCCGATCGATCATTCAGTACTCCATTGTAACAACCAGGGATGTTGAAAAACTGCTCGTCAGCCTTGGACTGGACCACGGTCGAGTTAGTCCCATCGCAGGAGGCTGGGCTTACTTTACCTTCGAAGTCGAACTGGATGATCATGGTGAGCATGTCGAGCCCCACAAGCCCGGCTGGATCTTTCGTTTTCCCAGGAACAGTGTCGTTTCCGACAATCAAAAGAAAGAAATAGCGGTAATACCCACCATCGCCTCACGTGTAGACTTTGCCGTACCTCGTTTCGAACACGTAGGCATCTGGCACGGCCATCCATTTGTAGGGTACCGTCGTATACCGGGCCGTCCGCTGGATCATCCTGAACTCGCCGCGGAAACGTCCCAATCACTGGCAAACGCGCTTTCACAATTACACGGAATACCGTCCTTGCTGGTCGCTGAGGCCTGCGACGTGGAACCCTCGGTCGATGCCTGGCGGCAGCGCTACCGTTCATTGAGAGATGAAGTTCGTACCAGTGTATTACCACTGCTTGAACCGAAAGATGAGGAAGCTGTAGAACACGGTTTCGAACGGTTTCTGCGGGAGGAACTCGTGACGCTGGAAGATGTCGCCCTGGTGCACTGCGACCTGGGTTGTGAACACATTTTGATGGATGAAGACGGGGAGGCCGTGGCCGGACTGATCGATTTTGAGGACGCAACGGTTGGGGATCCAACCATTGATTTCGTCGGTATCTATGTCACATATGGCATGGAGGCCGTTGAAAGGGTTCGAGATTACTACCGCCGTGAGTTGGACGCCAATTTCGAGCGCAGGCTTCGTTTTTACACCTGGATGGCATCCTGCCACGAGATGTTGTATGGAGTCGATGAAGGAAGGTCGGACCTGGTAGAGGAAGGGATTGCTGGTTTGTGGACTCGAATGGGCAACGCCGGGTTGCTTTAAATTCACAGGCCCCATCAGAGAGTTTGATCCTATCTGGATCAGGTACAAGCGGCGGCATATCCTTGCTAGGCATGCAGCATTTTGATAAACGTATCTGTACGTGAGAAGTCTTCAACCCAGTATTCACACTTACCCTTCAATCGTTTTCCGACACCGATGAAGTGCCATCCCAGTTCCCGGGTCGCCTGCACATCCCATTCGGCATCGCCTACATAAACAATTCGATGGTAGGAATCCCCCAGGGCATGTAAACACTTCCGCATGATCGTAATGCGCTCTTCACTATCGTCGCTGGAAGTCAAGACTATGTCCTGCAAGTTAAACCCTGCATGGTTCAGTTTCATTCTGGCGGTATGTCCCCAACCCCCTGTGGCGATGCCCATCGCATATTGGTTTGAAGAGAGGATTATGTCGACAAGACCAATGGCTCCGTTGATTGGAAGGCACTCACCACCGTCGCAAAGGTACCGACTCACGGTTTCTCCAAACTTCGCACGAACTTCCTGGATTCTTCTCTCGTCATGGATCTGGTTCTCTTCCATCACCTGTCGCAAAACACCGATATCGGTTACGTGCCTGTATGTACGCCAGTCTTCGCGGATACAGACCTCTCCCAGAACGTCCCTTACCAGGGCAACGTAAAGCTCATCTTCGAAACCAGCAGTTTCGACCAGGGTACCATCGATATCAAATATCGTGGCAATCTTCTTAATCGTGTCCATGCTATGTCACTCAATCCAGTATCAGCGTGACCGGATATTCAGTCCCTTTCCTTGTCTGTCCGCTGTAAGACCTTTCCGATAAAGGCAGCCTTGGCCGCCTGGTATGCTTTGCGGTCTCCAGGAAGTCTCTCCCACAGATCGAGTTTCAGACGCCGGTAGTGCGCGGCGGTACTACGATCTGCTCTCAGCATGTCCCTGAACCGGACCAACTTTTTCCATTCCACGCTGGTTCCTTCAATCATGTGGACGTGATGGGTACAGGGCTCGCCCTTTTGAAAATAGTGCCTCCGAGGAATACCGTTCTCACCGCGGAATGTGTATCCGAGGGCGACAAGAGGATCGATGCACACCCTGGCTCTCTCGAAGTCATCCACTGCAATTGCTACGTCCAATATCGGCTTGGCGGGCATGCCTTGGATTGCCGTGCTGCCCACGTGCTGGATATCCACGACGTGATCCCCAATTGCCGATTCGATGATCTTCTGTTCAGATTCCAATAGCAACGGCCATTCGTCGCGATAGGGGGAGAGGTGCAAATCGCCCCTGCGTAATCCAAGGGGAGGCTGGCGAACTAAGGTTTTGGGTTGGAGGTTCTGCAAGGATTCGGCCCTATCCTATCCGGCATTCTATCCTTTAGGAATGGACAATTCCGGCCTGTCGTGTTATTTTCAGGCGGCTTTGTAACAGAAATCTCAAAGAACGATAGCCCTGACGTAGAATTCAAGGTAACAAAGGAAATCGATCCCTACAAGAGTCACGAGGAGCAAACTTAAATGAAGATCAAAATGGCGCTACCCAAAGGCAGCCTGCAGGATTCCACCCTTGAACTGATGCGCAAAGCTGGATTCCGTTGTTCGGTTAGCAGCCGTTCCTATTTCCCGTGGGTGGACGACGAGGAATTGGAACTCATGTTGATCCGGGCCCAGGAGATTGCGCGGTACGTCGAGGACGAGGTGTTCGACGCAGGGCTGACCGGCAAGGACTGGATCGTGGAAACCGGCGCCGACGTGGTTGAAGTAGCTGAATTAGTGTACGCGAAGCAATCTCGTCAACCCCTTCGCTGGGTGCTGGCCGTGCCGGAGAGTTCAGAAATCCAAACCATACAGGATCTTGAAGGCAAGCGCATTGCCTCGGAAGTGGTCAACATCACCGAGACCTACCTTAAGAAGCACGGCGTGAACGCAAAGGTGGAGTTTTCCTGGGGCGCCACTGAGGCTAAAGCGCCAGACCTGGTGGACGCGATCGTGGAAATCACCGAAACCGGTGGTTCCATTCGGGCGAACAAGCTGCGGGTCCTCGATATGCTGATGCAATCCACCACCCGGCTTATCGCGAACAGGAAGAGCTGGGAGGATCCAGCCAAGCGGCGCAAGATCGAGAACATCGCCATGCTGCTAAAGGGTGCCATGCTGGCGGAGGAAATGGTTGGCCTCAAGATGAACGTGAAGCGTACGGACCTTGATGCCGTGGCCGATCTCTTGCCCGCGCTGCAGAATCCGACCGTTTCTCCCCTGGCCGACCAGGAATGGGTCGCCATCGAGGTCATGATCGAGGAGCACACCATACGGCAGCTGATCCCGGCGCTTAAACGTGCCGGCGCCCAGGGCCTGGTGGAGTATCCGCTGAACAAGGTGATATACTGAGGGGTGGCCGCTCCGATGGAAGAGAATTCACGTAAGGCCGACGCCCCGGGCGTAAAGGCTTCGGTGCGCGCCATGTCCGGATACAGCCTGGTCCAGCCAGACTGCCCGGTCAAGCTCAACCAGAACGAATGTCCCTTCGACGTGCCCGAAACTCTAAAGCGGGAGATCGTCGACGAGGCCATGGCCAGCAACTGGGGCCGATATCCCGGTTTCGTGCCCCTTGAAGTCAGGGAGGCGATTGGTAACCGGCACGGATTGGGACCCGAACACGTCCTGGTGGGCAATGGTTCGAACGAACTGATCCAGACGATCTTCCAGGCCACGGTTGCGAAGGGCGACCGGGTTGTGCTTCCCGCGCCGACCTTCTCGCTCTACACCCTCATGGGCAGGATCGCAGAGGCCAACCAGCGGACCGTTTATCTCCAGAAGGACCTGGCCTTCGACGTCGATCGGATCGCCGAAGAAAGTGCCCACACCGACGTCAAACTGGTGGTGCTCTGTTCTCCCAACAACCCGACCGGATCGTTGATCACGGCGGAGGAAACGGCACGGATCGCCGGTGCAACCGAGGCTCTGGTTGTGGTGGACGAGGCCTACTACGAATTCGGGGGCGTGTCCAGCCTGGAACTGATCGCAGACTATCCCAATGTCGTCGTCACCCGTACCTTCTCCAAGGCTCTCGGGGCTGCCGGCCTGCGGCTGGGCTACCTGGTTGCCGATCCTGGTCTGGTCCTGGAGATTGACAAGGTCAAGCTTCCGTACAACGTGAACATCATCTCCCTGATCACCGCGCGTAAACTGATCGCCCGGGAGACGCTCATTGAGGAACGGGCGGCGCTGATCCGATCGGAAAGGCAGCGGGTCTTCGAAGGTCTCCGCGATCTACCCGGCATATCACCTTACCCCTCTCACACCAACTTCATACTCTTCGAGACAGAACGCCCGGTTGCCGGCATCTTCCATGGACTGATTGACCTCGGCGTGCTCATCCGCGACGTCAGCCGCTATCCCATGCTGGACCGGCACATGCGGGTCACCATCGGCCTGCCGGAAGAGAACGACGCCTTTCTGAACGCACTACGGGCCGTGCTGGACTCCTAGAGAGGTGTCCGCGAAACCGTGTACCGAACGGAAATGCCTACGCCCTGCCGGGCTGCCCGGGAATTGCCAGATTCCTAAAGGACGAACTCCACTAAATGCTCGTTAGATTGGCTGTTCCGCAAGACGCTGATCGTCTGCTCGAACTCATGCGTGGGTTAGCGAGGTTCGAGGACTATATCAGCGAATTCGCCGTGACGCGGGAAAGCATTCTTGAGCACGGTTTTGGCGATGCGTGTTTATTCACCGCGTTTGTGGCGGAACACGACGATGATCTCGTCGGAATGGCCGTTACCTATCCGATTCTTTGGACCTACACCCTTCGACCAAAGCTCGTGCTCAAAGAACTGTATGTTGTTGAGGCTGCCCGAAATATGGGAACGGGAAAGGCCTTGATGGAAGCGGTGATTGAACATGCCCGGTCCATGGGCGCGGCTGAGATTATCTGGACCGTTATGTCCGGGAACACCGCCGCCGAGGGTTTCTACCGATCCCTGGGCGGTTGCTCCGATAGCAAATGGAATAACTGGGTTTTGAGCCTCGATGAATAGAGTTGGTACATTCTGAAATGTAAGAATCCTCTACTTATACCAACCGAAGATCTCCCAGCGACATTAACAGTCTTAGAATCCGTGTAGTGATCGCACCGATCGGAGTATGGCCGGCCAGGTCACAGAACCCGGAACCATGAGTTCGTGGTGACCGGCGTTCTGGACTACCGTGTGTTCTATATCATCACCGGCAGCACGGGCCGTTTCCGCGTAAGCTGCTCCCAGTTCGGGCGGCACGACCCAATCGTGTTCTGTGCTGATCATGACCTGTCTTACGCCGAGGGGCAGCAGTTCAACTGGCGACCCGCAACGGTACCGTTCATCCACCTTGCCGGGCGGACTACCAGGTACTCCAAGCAGTTGCTCGACGACCCCCTGTCGGCACTCGGCGTCCGCGTGGGGCGTGAACCTTTTCAAATCTCCCGGACCGCCTAAAATCACCGTGCCACGTAATGGCAATAGGTTCTCGGTCCCAATTGGGCTAGCCTCCGGCAGCCTGTGTCGCGCGGCAGTCCACAGTGCCAGGTGGCCGCCCGCGGAGTGGCCGATAGTGATCGCGCGATCCAGATCAAGGGAGTGGTCCGCCGCCAGCGTGCGAAGGTGGTCCGTCGCCCGGCCGGCGTCGAGAAACGTCCCCGGCCAGCCGCCTCCCTCTTGATCCACGCACCGGTACTCGATGTTCCAGGTCGCGATGCCCTCGTCCCGCAAGGCATCGGCCAGCGCGTCCGCGTTGTGCAGGTCTGCGTAGATAGACAGCCAACAGCCTCCGTGCATGATCACGGCCACGGGATGAGGGCCCTTCCCCGCCGGCAAGCGTAATTCCCCAAACTGTGGAAGCGCTGGCCCATACGCAGATCGGAAATCCGCCGGTTTACTCGGCAGCGCGTTGACCTTGTCGGGCGTTACGAAGGGATGATTATCGGACGTGAATTTGGAAGGCATGACGTGAATGGAATTGGAGATGGCGAACTGCAGCGTGCTTGGTTCAAGTAAAACGATCTTGAGCCCAATGTTCAGGGCAAAAACCGATCCTGTTCTTCCGGTGTGGGCAGCCTGCACACATCTCGTCTGCCGAACCAACTGTACCTGTTTCGTGCGATGAACCGGTATACAAGATCACGTAGGGGTCTTGGGAAAACGAACAGCAGCGCGGCCAGCCGCCACGCACCGCCCAGCCTACCCACGGCCAGCAGTACCGCATCAGACTGTTCGTATTGTTTTACTTGATCCAGAAGCAGGAAGGACCGGGGATCGCCGTCCTGGCGACCCAGCATTCGCGAAGCGGTTTCGCCCTGGAGTGGCGCGAATCGGAAGAGATCCCGGTTGTCTGCCTTCAGCAGTATATCGACAAACCAGTTGCAAAGGCCGCACACGCCATCAAAGAACAGGACGGGATGGGTCTGCCCGTCTTCATCATGCGCGGGGCCAGGTTGGCTGGCAGCCTTCATCCCCTTACCCCTTTGGCAGTCTCACGGTAGAGGCTGGTCGCCGATGGTATCCGCCGGTTCCCGATGAACCGCCTACCGCGCCCACGTCTTGGACTCCAGCACCGATTGGTTCTCGTAGATCGAACCGCCTTTTTCCGCCCCGGGAAGGGGCATGCGGATGGGCAGGTCGGCCATGCGCGGCACGTTCGTGGGTTCACCCCGTAGCATGTTGCTGTTGAAGGCGTCCCAGTCGCCCGCTCCCGATAGCGGCCAGGCGTCGGCGGCACAGAACTGGAATAGGAGCAGGCGCCGTGGCGCGCCGGAATAGTTGGGCGCCGAGCCGTGTAGCGTACGGACGTGGTGGATCGATATGCCGCCGGCCGGCACCTCGAGCGCCACCTCGTTTTCCAAGGTAAAGGACGGATCGGTTACCGCGCCGCAGAACCGGCCGTGCTGGTGGTGGTCGTAGGTCGGACCCTTGTGGGATCCAGGGATGACCAGCAAGGCTCCGTTCGCCTCGTTCATCTCGTCTATACAGACACCCACTGCGAGCACGTCGTCGTTCGTGTGGGGATAGAAGGCCCAGTCCTGGTGCCATTCCACCGGACTGCCGTAGTCGGCGGACTTCATGTTGAGCTTGTTGCCGTTGGTGCGGATCCCCTCGCCGATCAGTTGGGCGACGATGTCGAGCAGGCCGTCGTGCCGGATAGTGCAGGCATACACGTCATGGTGATCGATCGGGCTCTTGAGGCGTCGCACCTTTGGATCGTCCGGAGTATGACCGGGCTCGAGGTCGTACAGGTTCGTGTGTTCGGTTACGGACCGGGACTTCTCGACCAATTCTTCGGTCACTCGCTGCAGATCCGCGGTCTCATTGGAAGAGAACACGCGGTCCACGGTCAGATACCCGTTCTCGTGGTAGAAATCAACCTGCGTCTGGGATAACATGGAGTCCTCCATACAGTGAACTTGCAGGCGGCAGCCTTGCTGTTCGGCGTTAGTTTTGCTGTTTTGAGTCAGCCGTACTTTTCTTCGTTCGGCCGAGGCAGGCGTTCTTCAACCGGCAACAGGGCCGGACCGCCGCGCCTCGGATCGGACAAGTAGTAGTAGGCTGTGCTGGCGTAATCGTTGCTCAGTTTGTTTGCATGGCCGTGTTCGATGGACATGCGGAAACCCTTCCGAAACCGGATCGGATCTTCGATATGATACCGGTAGACGGTGTTCTTTCCTTTGAACCTCCACTCCGGGGTGCCGCTGTAGAGTATGATCCCGTGATAGGGCGCCTGGAATTCCTGCGTCGGACCGTAAGCGCCGTGATACCAGTCTTCGGTACCTGTGCCGTGCAGTGAAGGCGGCCACGACTCGCCGTCGATGAACATCATGTCGTCGCCTTCGCCGTACCAGTCGTTCGGGTTACGTTGAAAACAGTCGATGTCCAGGTGGGCGCCGCAGTAGATGCCGTCGCCTTCGACGTCGCAGATGACGTAGTTTTCTTCGTCGCTTTCGTTCAGCCAGCGCGGGTCATTCCGATAATCTTCAGGTTTCAGTCCTTCTTCGAAGGCCCATCCCTTCGTATCGGCTTCCCTGCGCCACTGTACGTGAAAATACGCCTGATCCGCCACCGCGTCAACGGTCGGATACGTCTCGTAGTCTATGTAAAAGTATTGGAAATAGCCTTCCGAGCCCTGGTTTTCCACTTCCAACACGGCCTTTTCCCTGAATGGCATGGGCCACCAGGAGTTGAATCCCTTGCCGTCCTGCGGGCTCATCTGGAGCGGGGCGGTAGTGAAATCCTTGCGCATGCCGTGGCCGAGTCCGAAGAAATCGCCGATGGGACATTCCACGCTCGGTTCCGTGGATCCATCCCAGTACATCCGCAATACAATCCGTCGGCAGTAGTCTTCCTCGGGGAGCCCAAGCGTCATCCAGATATGCTTGATACACCCCGGACTGTCGATCTGTCCGATTACTCGTTTTTCACCGGCCTCGATCAGCCAGGCGTCGGTATTGGCGCCGGTGGTGTCCCAACTGGAAATTCGGTGGCTTTCATATGATCGCAGCGTGGGTAGTGACGCCAGGCTGGTCTGTCCGATCATGGATCCTTCCTTTCGTGTTGCTTTAGCTACAGGTAAAAGTAAGCGTCATTCATATCCTTACTGGTCAAGCCGAGCGTCATCCAAATCCGTGCTGGTCAAGGTGATTTTCTACCTTTACCACCTGGGCATCCCCACCGTCACCAGGGTTTCGGTGACCTGTCCAAAGGGGCGTCCGCCCACGGTCAGGTTGAGCCCCACGGGTTGGCGCCGGCACCGTGTGTCGTCTGGAACGTGGAGCACCAGGTGGATCTCCTTCTGCTCCCTTGGGCCCAGGGACAGGGTCACCGTCTCGCTCTGCCAGCCTTCCGGACCCACGAGGCGTATGCGCGCCTGTTGCTCGGTGGGGAAAGGATTGAGAACCCAGCCGCTGAATTCGACGGAGCCTCCCTCCGGCGCGTGGGCGCGATAGGGCACCAGCTTGCCGCCCTGTGACTCGGCGCCGAAATGCGCATCGTCGTCATCCAGCAGCATGAGTGTTTGGTGCACGTCATCGAAGGCCTCGGCGGCCCGGCTGATCTCCTCGTACCATTCGGATGAAGTGCGATAGGGGCGGGTATGGCCCGTGATCACCAGTTCGGGCTGGAAGCGCTTCAGGTCTTCCAGGAACTGTTTGTAGCATCCCAGGTCGAGGCCGTTCTTGTAGACGTGGTTGGTAAACATGCGCGCGCCGGCCTGGTATCCCACGCCGCCTTCCGTAGCGAAGAAGGCCTGGTCGCCCGTGTGGACCACGCGCGTTCCATCGATTTCCATACAGAGCAACGTGGCGAACCGCGTGTGTCCCGACATGGGATACAGTGTGATGGGGATGTTCTCCCAGTGGACCGTAGTTTCATTGGGAATGTGCCGGGATACCTTGATGGATTCGTGCCACAGGCAGGGGCGGTCGTATTTCACCGGGTTCTCGAGCAGGTCGCTGAATTGCTCGCCCGCCAGGACCTCCGTCCCGTAGAGACGCTGGAGCATGGGGATGCCGTTGACGTGGTCGTCGTGGAAATGGGAGACGAGCGTCGCGTCGATACGATCGATGCCGAAGCGTTTTTTCAACCCGCTAATGCCGTGGAGGATCGGCCGGCGGTTGGACACGTGGGACTTTCCTGGTGTAAAGTAGGTATTTACGTTGTAACCATAGTCGATGGACAGGACCTTGCCGGTGTCGCTTAGGACGAAATGGGTCTCCGCGCCGGCGTACTTCGAGCGGTAAAGGTGGGGCAGTACCTTTTCGATATCGTCCTCGTCGGGATCCTCAAGTGGCGCGCTCACGCCGGGTGAAATCTCCTCGAGGCGCTTTAGATTAGCCTTGAAGACCGCGATGGCACCGGCCGGGTCTTCCACCGGATCTCCCAGGCTGGGCAGCAGCCGGTCCGCATTGGCCGCGAGGAGCCGGTTGGCGGCGTGGTACAGGTTCCAGGCACCGGTATAGTCATTGTAGTTGTACTGCAGTGGGGCCAGCCGGGTCGTCTTGCCGCTGCCGCAGATCACCTCTCCCACGAACCCGATGCGCCGGTCGCCGATGGTCACGATGTAGCTGCTCGCGCCGTTGGTCATGCCGGGCGTGGGCACGACCTCCCATGACAACCCCGCGATCTCCCGTGTCTCGTAATCCATCATCCAGCCGTCGATGGGCACGGGCCGGACGGGAGAGAAGCGGTCCCACCGGTTGTCGTACGAGTTCCACTGCTGTCGTTCCCGGAAATGCTGCTCCGGGTCGACGAGGTATTCCTGGTCCCAGTAGGGTCCGAGTATCCGGGCCCCTTTCTCGTGCAGTCGAATGGCGCCGTCCGTGTGGTCGCGGAAGTGATGGGTGAGCAGGACCGTTACCGGCTTACCCCGGGCGATTTCATCGAGATGATCCGCGGCCAAGCCGGTACCGGCATTGATGAGCACGACGCCCTCCGGTCCCTCGACGGCGTATACGAGACAGCTATCCTGAAACCGGTAGATACCTTCTTCGATTCGTTCCCAGGGGGAAGGCATGGTCATGATGCTCCTTGGTTCGGTTGCGGTTCTTGAACGGTAAGGGATATTATGCATGCGAAGCGGTTAGGTGGCAACACTAGAAGCGGCCGGCTGGCAACTCTTGAAGAGGCCTGCGAGGAACACCGGTCGCGGCCCGAATACAACACTACAAATGTATTGTAATTTGGTATCCGAACGTATAAGTTCAATATAGCGATTGCTTTATTACCCCGGAAACCGTTTCCCGTCCGTATCTCTACAGGGGCCTGATCTTGGCTGATGTAGAAACTCTATACGACCGGTACTTCCTCGAATACGCCACCTACGTCGTAAAAAACCGGGCCATTCCTGAAATCGACGACGGGCTGAAGCCCGTTCAGCGCCGCATTCTCCACACCCTCTTCGAGATCGACGACGGCAAGTACCACAAAGTCGCCAACGTCGTGGGGCAGACGATGCAGTTTCATCCCCACGGCGACCAGTCCATTTTCGGTGCCCTGGTATCGCTGGCCAACAAGGACCTGTTCATTGACAAGCAGGGCAATTTCGGGTCGGTGCTTACCGGCGGAAAGGCCTCGGCGGCGCGGTACATCGAATGCCGGCTCACCCCGCTGGCCCGGGAAGTCCTGCTCAGTCCGGACATCACGCAATACGTGGACTCCTACGACGGACGCGCCCGCGAACCCGTGGTCTTTCCGGCCAAGATCCCAGTGGCGCTCATCCTGGGCGCCGAGGGCATCGCCGTCGGCATGTCCACCCGCATTCTGCCCCACAATCCCATCGAAGTCATGGAAGCCCAGGTTGCCTGTCTCAAGGGAGAGCCGTTTCATCTCTTCCCCGACTTTCCAACCGGCGGACTCATGGACGTCAGCGCCTACGACGACGGAAATGGGCGCGTGTATTCACGGGCCCTGCTTGAGCCCCGAGAGGAAGGCGTGGTGCTGGTACGGGCGCTGCCCTTCGGCGAAACGACGGAAAGTCTGATGAAGTCGATCGAGGAGGCGGCTAGGGCGAAACGCATCGGAGTGACCGGGCTGACCGACTACACCACCGATGGCGTCGAGATCGAAATCCGGACCGACCGCGGGGCGGACACCGAGGATGTCCTGAGGGGCCTGTACGCTTTCACTTCCTGCGAGGCCGCCATAGATGCCAACCTGCTGGTCATCAGCGACGGCCACCCCCGCGTGACGACGGTCACGGCGATGGTGCGTCACAGCACGGACAGGCTGCTGGAGATTCTCGAAGCCGAACTAAAGATCGAAGAAGAGGACCTCCGCAGCCGTCTCCGGGCCAGGAGACTCGAGCAGGTCTTCATTGAAAACCGGGTGTACAAGGACATCGAGGATATCGAGGACATAGAGGGCGTGTACGCAGCCGTAAAGGAGGCCATCGGGAAGTTTACTCCCGTTTCGACCACGGCCCGTGCCCTGGACCGGGGAATGAACGAACTGAACCGGTCCGCACCCGAAACTCGCGACGCGGCACGCAGTCTGCTGAGGACCATATACCGGAGCCTCGCCTTTGAACACTACGGTCCAAGCCGTGAGATGATCGCCCGGAACCTGGATGCGATCGGCCAGGGACCGGTGCAGCATCGCCGGGTGGTGAGGTCGCTGTTGTCGGCGATCCGGCATGAACTGACCGAGTCGGAGCGAATGGCCGCCGTAGAGGATATCATCTCGGTCGACAACCTGACGCGGGAGGACATGGACCGGCTCCTGGACATCCCGATTTTACGCATCTCCAGGTACGGTATCGACCGCGCCGAGGAGGAGATGCGGGAGATCGAGGGGCAGCTTCGTACGGTACTGCACCACCTGCACCACCTGACGGACTTCGCCATAGAATTCCTGGAGCAACTCATCCGGACCTACCGGGACGAGTATCCTCGCCGTTCGGAGGTCAAACCCTTCACGCCCGTAGACGAACGCGAAGCGGCGGCACGGGACCTGGTGCTCCGTTACGATACGGAAACCGGATACATGGGCTATACCATCGAAAGCGGCCATCCGCTCTTCAACGTCTCCCTGTACGACCGGGTCATCATCGTTCGGTCCGGAGGCGTCGCGGGCGTCCACAATACCCTTGACAAAATGTACGTCGACCTCGATATCCTCTACTGCGCCATGGAGGAGCCCGGGCGTGTGTTCACCATCGCCTATCGCGATCTCGAGGACTTCGTTTGCATCAAGCGCTGCTCCCTGGACCGGTGCAAGATCAACCAGCTTTATGAACTGGTGCCGGGGGATTCCTTGCTACTGGCCTTTACGCCGGAAGGCGAACCGGAGATCGTCCTGATCACCAGGGATGTTGCGACCGGGCAGGAGACCCGGGAAACCCTTAAGGCGGACGATTTTTCCATTCGAAGCCACCGGGCAAGGGGTGAACGGATCGAACAGTCTGGCATAACGGGTGTCGAGTTTGTGAACAAGAAGGAACGATAAGATTGAACGCGAAAACGACTGCGGGGGAGCGAACGGCCGGGGGATGAACGACGAAGGATGAGCAAGTTGGGATGAGTCAGTAGGGACGAGCGGCCAGGGAACGAACGACACTGGGATGAGTGATAAAGGAACTTCAAACCAAGAGTCTGAATAACCAAAAACCGGAAACAACCAGGAAAGGTGCAATTCATGTCTTCATGGAAGCTGTTGAGCTGGAACGTGAACGGAGTAAGGGCGGTGGCGAAGAAGGGATTCATAGATTGGGTCCAGGAGGAGGCGCCGGACATCCTTTGTATCCAGGAAACCAAGTCCCAAGAGTCGCAGCTGGACGCCAAAATCACGGACGTTGAAGGATACAAGAGTTACTGGTCGGAGGCAGAGAAAAAAGGCTATAGTGGCGTCGGGGTCTACACGCGACATGAGCCACTAAGCGTCGCCAAGGGATTCGGCGAGGACCGCTTCGATTCAGAGGGTCGGACCCTGGTGCTGGAATATCCCGATTTCACCCTGTTCAACGTGTATTTCCCGAACGGCAAGCAGAACGCGACACGGTTGAAGTATAAGATGGATTTCTATGCCGCGATCCTCGCCCACTGGGAATCGCTCCGGGCGGAAGGTAAAAAACTGGTCATCTGTGGCGACGTGAACACGGCCCACAAGGAAATCGACCTGGCCCGACCTAAGGAGAACGTAAAGATTTCCGGGTTTCTACCCAAGGAGCGCGCGTGGATCGACAAGATCATTGGACAGGGATACGTGGATACCTTTCGCAAATTTGACGAGGGGCCAGATAACTACACTTGGTGGCATCTCATGTCCGGAGCGAGAGCACGGAACGTAGGCTGGCGGATCGATTACTTCTACGTGACCGAAGACCTGATGCCCGCCGTCTCGAATGCGTGGATCCTGCCTGACGTCTTGGGTTCGGATCACTGTCCGATCGGGATCGAGGTGGGGGTGGGGTGAGGGGGCAGGTATAATTCTGAGACAAAAACTACGAGATAACACGCCTCTCGCCTACTGTATACTAAAGAGGATATCAAAACCTACGTATTTCGCGCCGCCGATCTTTGGGGTTGATGATAAAATGAGTGACCCCGAAAGCAAAAGGGTGCCTGTTGAACCGGAAATGACACAGACAGAAATCCGCGGATTCGTCAGACGAGTTCAGGATGATCTTTACTTTGGAGCGGATAACGTAAGGGTAGCGTTGAGCCGGATGGATGAAAGACTCAAAAACACGGCCACCAGAGAAGACATTGCAAACATGAAGATCAGTGTGATAAGGTGGTTTATCGGGAGCACCCTGACTCTCGCAGGGATAATCGTTACAGCGTTTAAATGGCCATTACCGTAAAATTCCATCACATTAACTGAATTGATGACTGTGCCGCATCCTTACTGGTATGTTGCCCTATGGACCGGAATGCCGCAAATGAATGATCCCCAAAACAAACTCCCATCCGACGATGCAGGGATGAATCCACGAGAAATCGAGGAGTCGATTAAGCGGATCGAAAACGACATGTATTACAGTTCTGATAGTATCATGGTCCGCCTGGGTAGGATTGAAGAAAAGCTGGAGAACGTCACCACAAAGGAAGACACGGAAAAGCTGAAATCGGAACTGATAGCCCATTCGAATTCACAGTTTCGATGGACAACAGGGCTGTTCGTATCGGGCGTGGGGGTGATTTTGGCGGTATTGAAACTGACCTGATTCGGCCCACGCGATTTCACTCTTACACTCGCTTTGAGCCTTCCAGCGCCGCCTGGAGAGCGGTAACCAGTACCTCGGGCTCGTCCGTGCCGATGCGACAGGTCTTGCCGTTCTTCATCTTCAACTCCACCGCCTCCAGTCCTGAGACATTGTAGAGCCATCCGTGGGATGTCAGGCGGATGCCCCAGCCATCGAGCCAGGAGTTTCTCACAGACCGACAGGTGTCGACCTGATCGAGAGGGAAGTCCTTGCGGATCAGGCCGATGCCAAAGCGAATGCGGAGGTGCTCGGCGTCGATCTCGACGGTCAGGCTGGAGAACAGGGCCAAGACCACCACCAAACTGCCCAGGATCAGCCAAGCGACGATGGCTAATCCGGCCAGCCACGCAGGCAGGACGGCCAGCGGTATGAAGGCGACCGTGATGACGACGTTGACCGTTCCGAACTGGCTATGGCGATAGGTGCTCACAGCATCTGCTCCTTCCAGGGCTTGATCCACAGGCCCGCGAACTTGCCATCCTGGTCGGGGACGACGCGCACTTCGGGTGCCTGGGACGCGGCTCCGTACCGGCCCTTGAAGCGGTGGATCACAAGGTTCGGCTGGCTCTCTATGGACCGGGTCTCGACGAACTCCAGCTCCTCGAAGGCGCCGAAGAGCTGCCGGATGGCCTGGTGGCTCTGGCGCTGGACCTCCGCTGTGAATGCCTTGCGAAATCCCTCGGTGGCCTCTTCTGGCCCCAGAGCTTCAAAGCGACCCTGCTCGTGGGCCTGGAGGATCCGGGTGGCCAGTTCGGCAAGTTGGTGTTGTGCGGACTGGACGGACGCGCTGGCAACGGTATCGGTGGCAACGGTCCCCGGCAACAGGCGTCCCGCCGTTCCGGTGGCGACCTCGCCCACGGCAATAGCAGCGATAAATACGGCAATGGCCAGACCACCGGCGACATTGCACGAAACGGCAAAGGCGCGGTACATCAGGAGCACCATCCAGACCAGCAGTAGCATCAGCACTATGCCTAACGAACTGAGGAGGGCCCACTGTGCGATGGAGAGATGCGAGGTGCCCTGGGCGATCAAAGACGTGGTGAGGTTGTGAAAGGGCGGCGACACCATGATCAGGGCTATGAGCAGTCCGGGAGCCCGGGCCAGGGCCTGGGTGCCGAAGACGTCGATGAGGCGAACGCGGCTGATCAGGCGGCCGCCGATGTAGAGTAGGATACCGAGGATGGCCCAGGCCATGAGGCCTTGCGTTATAGCGTGCCAGAGTGGGGCGGGGGCCGTGCGTTGGAAAGAGATCACGCCTGTGGAACGATAATCGAATATGCCGCCGAGCCAGGCAGTCAAAGCGATACACGTCAGACCCCAGGCAAGAGCTTTGCCGCCGGCCAGGAAGCGGAAGGGATTGAACAGCCACAGTTGCCAGTCTGCGGTCGTGCGGGTGCGGGTAGCATCCATGGTGAACTTCTTTATTTGAAATGTAAATTACTCTTGTTCGATTTACTTACGCAAGTAGAACGCCTGAAGTTATGTTCTCATAAATGGCGAAATATACCTACCTGTCGTCCAGGAAGTAACTTGGTAAAATACTTACTTACTTTTGGGACAAGGTCAATAGGGACCGTTCATATGAGAGTATTTAGCAATGACTAAGATGTTGCTTAGTTGTTTGAATGTCGTGGTTGCCTGTTCACTCGTTCAAAGTTCGGGATGCGGAAAGCAGAATCCTACCACATGGAAGCCGGATGTACCGTCTACGTCTGAAAACCACGCCCCCGAGGCCGTGGGTTCGATACCCAGCCAGGACCTGACCATTGGGGAGGAAGTTGTGTTAACCGCGTCGAGATACTTCCGGGATGAAGATGGGGATCCGCTGATGTATTCTACGGAGTCGAGCAACGAATCAATAGCGAACGCTACGGTATCAGGTTCGAGCGTGACGATCAGACCGGTATCTCCTGGAAGTGCGAGCGTAACAGTAACGGCGACAGATTCCCAAGGATTAAGCGTTTCTCAGAGCATCCGTGTTCACGTGACGGAAGCCCTACCACCTCTTACCGGACCCTATACTCCGCTTGATTGGATTCGAATATCTGCCGGAAGAATCGAGATACATGGAATTTCCGTCGGCTTTATCGACTGCATTCCACTCGATGCCACCGTAAACAATGTCAGGTACAAAGTGCACCAATCACACTGGCAGTGGAGAGAAAATCCATCCAGTCCCTGGACTGATATTTCCGATACGAGAAAAACCGGTGCAATATGTAGCTATACCCCTGAGAAGTCGGGGGAATACAAACTGGTGATGGATATGTCAATCGACGGTATCCGAGGAAGGTACTCCAGTTCTAACACAATAAAATCAACATGCGTCCCAATTTTGGAAGAATGTTACTTTTCTTAGCTACTATAGACGACTAAATCTCAATTCGTATACTGTCTACGAAGATGAGGAATAATCAACAGCAAAGCCCTATCACATCTCTGCCGAATCCACCACCACATCCGAAAATTCGACGTGCCCCCACATCTCGGGGACGTGCATGTTGATCACTCCCTGGGGTGACCAGACCCAGTTGTCGCAGGGAACGCCTTCTTTCTTCAAATAGCCGGCCTTGTAGCGGTCGAATTCCCACTCCACCCGTGAGAAGTTAACCCGCCAGCTATCTCCTGCCCTGGGGGGACAGTCGACACCGGCGTATTCCGTCATGCTGTTCCAGGGGAAGGCGATTTCGCAGGACCAGCCACGGTCCACGTCGTGGGAGCAGTTGACCGTCCCGTCGATATGGACGGCATGCTTCACACCTACGAAGTCCCAGTCATGGTCCGCTTTACCGCCCTTGTTGTACGGCTTGGGCAGGTAAAGGTCCCAGGCGGCGTTCAAGGGATTGATCTCGAATTCCATGTAGTGGTTCGTATCACCGTCCGGATCGAGGAACACTTCGAAGTCATTGTCGAGACAGATCACCGAATCCCGCTTGGTCAACGTACCCCAGATGTCCGGCTCCTCCATGTCTGCCGCGACGTAGAAGTACTCGTCGTCCCATATCATCATGGCGCGTGTGCCGAAACGCGGAATGGGCTTGAGGTCGCCCTCGATATCGACGAATAGATCGGTGCGGGGCGCCCGGATCCAGGACGGGTCGTTCAGCTTCCCGTCGATGACGATGGGGCTGCAGGCGCGGTAGCAGGTGTAGGTCTTGGGGATGATATCAGGGGATGGCGTGTCGGCCATGTCGATTCTTTCCTTCTCTCAGGTCCGCATTCCAGACTGCGAATCGAATCCCAGCAATCGCTTCAAGGTTGGCGTCGCCCGCGCAACGACCTCGGGGCACGCCAGCCTGAATTGGTCCTGCTGCGGCTTCATAAACGAGCGGCAGAAAAACCCCAACAGTATCATACGCTCCTGCTGGGTGTTATTGGCGCCGCTACTGTGCCAGGTCGCGCCGTGGAAGACGACAATATCGCCTTTGCGGGCTTCTAGCTGTATGACGTCATCGTACTCTTTTTCTGGATCGGGAGGGCATCCGCGCTTGTAGCTGCCCGGCACGATCCGCGTGGCCCCGTTTTCATGCTTGAAGTCGTCGAGCACGAAGATCGTGTTGGCGCAGAAGGTGATCGGTGGTGGCGGCTGCGGGTAACGTCCCAGCGGAAAGTCAACGTGCAGTCCACCGGCAGGTGAACCTGGTCCGATGAGATTGACGGTAAAACTGCTCAATATGCAGTCGTCGCCCAGCATGTGTTCTTGAAGCGCGAGCACTTGCGGCAGCTGGATCATCTCCTCGTAAATGCGGCCCTTGTTGACCAGGTTCCACACCCGCTGCGCCCGCCCGTCGAGGTATATGTGTTCCCCGCTGCCGGCCTTTTCCTCTGCAGCCAACTCGGCCGAGCGATCGCGCAGGGCATTGGCCTGCTCTGGGGACAACGCCTCTTTGAGCACGACGTACCCGTATTCGTCGAGATGGGCGATGGCGTTCTCAAGGTTCATCTGCGAATCTCCGCTTTTCATTATCTGCTCTCGTAAGGTACCGAGATACCTTCTACGAATTCCGGTTCGTTCATGTCGGCCGTCATGTAAACGTGGCTGCCCGGACGATCGCTGGTGGTTCCCGCAGTGTGGGCGCCGTTGGCGTCCATGGAGATGATCTGCACGCTCCCCACGCGCTGGGTATCGAGCTCGTTCATGTCCCGCAGGCCCTCGGCCGTCGCCTCCTCGAGGGACATGCCCATCTTCATGTAGGTCACAACGTTCCGTGCCGCGCCGGTCCTGATGGCCAATTCGCCCGTGCCCGTGCACGCCGCGGCGCCGTAGCGGTTGTCGGCGAACCCTCCCGCGCTGATTACCGGAGAATCTCCCAGGCGGCCCGGGTACTTCCATCCCCATCCGCTCGTGCTGACGCCGACGCAGATGTCGCCGTTGCCGTCCTGGGCGATGAAGTTGGTCGTGCCCCCGGCAATCTGCGGATCGACGGCCAGGTTGCTCAGTTTCCAGAGTTCTGATGAGTTCTGGAGGATTTCCATGTCGTCGATGCCCAACTGATCACGTACGTGCTTTTCGTATATATCTTGAATCTCGGGATCCTCGTATGTGCTCTTCTCGAAGCCCATCTCGCTGGCGAATCGCTCTGCGCCTTCGGCCACGAGAAAGACGTGGATCAGCTTCTCCATCACGCATCGGGCGATCGAGATCGGATGATCGTAGCCCTTCACCGCGCCCACTGCGCCTACGTCGCGTGTGCAGCCGTCCATGATGAGGGCGTCCAGTTCGGGATAGCCCAGGATATTGGGATAACCGTGAAGTCCGACGCTGCGGTCCGGTCGGTGAATCTCCACCTCCCTGATGCCGATTTCGATGGCGTCCACCGCGGTCTTGCCCTCCTTGAGCGCGGCCACCGCCTGCCGGATGCCCACGTCGCCGTTATTCGTAGCCATGACAATCATCGTATATTCCTTATATTTGGTGGTTGAGTGGTTGATATCGACTGCATTGTAACGAGGCCGAACCTAAATAAAAAGAAGTTATTTCGACAGAGATGTGAGGATTGGCCCGGGTACGGCGATGGATCCCAGGTGGTTTCGATGGGGGTAAGCGCGAACGGTGAAATACCTTGCAATTTCCACTCGTTTATTTATCCTGAATAACCAGTCCTGCAGACCCCAAGACCATGTTTTAACGAGGCCGTTCAGCTTCGGAGTGCGAGGATCAATTGATCGTCTGGATTCGCATCGGGACGCTGGAATCGTACAACAAGGACGACCGGGATTTCCGGTTGAAGAGGCGGTTGGAGGAGGTTTCCGGGCAACCCTGTCTCATGCTGCACCAATCGCAGATGACACCCGGGGTCATCGGTCCGCTTAATCCTCAGGCCATGCTGCTCAGTGGCTGCGGCACATTCTTCCAGCATTTCAATCCCAAAACTTTCTACGATTTCGAAGATACGCTGAACGAGCTGGCCGACGTGCCGACTCTGGGGCTGTGCGCCAGCCACCAGCTTATGGGGTTCATGTTCAACCACGGCTTTCGCAACCTGACGAAGCTCGAAGACGAGATGATGCGGCCACTGTTGCCTGGTGAACCGGACGTGCTCGATCCCAATCCCGATGCACTGGGGTATTTTTGCGAAGAGGGATTCTACCCGGTTACCGCGCTGCATCCGGATCCGTTGTTCGAAGGGCTTCCTGACCCGGTAGTTGTGAGGCAATCCCACTACGCGGTGATGAAGGTAGTACCCCCGGACTTCGACCTCATCGCGTCGAACGAAAATTGCAGGATACAGGCGATCAAGCACAGGGACCGTCCCCTGTACGGCACGCAGTTCCACCCGGAATACTATGTCGACGTCTATCCCCATGGCAGGAAGATCCTGGAGAACTTCTTTCGTTTCGCCGGGGTGCTTTAACTTCTGTTGCAGTGATTAATTACAGATCGGAGGAGCCCATGTCTATTCAAGAATTCGGACCGGGCGAGCAGGCGCGGTTTGCGCGGGAAGGATACCTGCGTCTCGGCCGAGTGATTACTATCGACCAACTGCAAGCGCTACGCGACCGCATCGACGACATCATGATAGGGCGGGTTCACTACGAAGGCATGCCGAAACAGCTCGACACGACCTCGGGCATCTACAGCGAAATTTCAACCCGAACGGCCACGGTCGCGGAGCCGACCCTCGCGTATCGTCGTGTCGACGATTTGCAGATGGATCCGCTTTTCCTGGGGTATATGCAGCATCCGTTCTTCAGGAAGATTACGGGTGTCCTCATTGGTCCCGACGTTTCCATCTTCCGGGCCATGTTCATGAATAAGCCGGCCCACCATGGCACCCATCTACCATGGCACCAGGACGTGGGCATCGGATGGGGACTGGATTCGAACCCCACGGTAACGATCTGGACTGCTCTCGATTCGGCGACGGTGGAAAACGGCTGCATGGAAGTGGTACCGGGAAGCCACCGCCACGGCGTCATCAACGAGTTGCATTTCCCCTCGGAGGCCGATCAAGCGAGGTACGCACGCGAGGAAGACCGCATGCACATGGAAGCCGAGCCGGGCGAAGCCATTCTCCTGAACAACCTGCTCCTGCACCGGTCCGGCCTGAACCCGACCGGCCAGCCACGCCGGGCCTTCAGCATCGCCTATATGGACGCGTCTACGAGGGCGGTGAAAACGGGTAACACCTTTCCCGTAATCTTCGGTGAAGGTGCGTTGACCGGGGGTATTTCCTGACCAGAAGTATCTATTGACCCAGGGCATCTCCTGGTCGAGGTAGCCGAGGACATCTCCTGGAGGATTCGGCCGTGAAAATGAACGATCGCGTCGCGCTCATCACGGGAGGCGGAACGGGTATCGGAGCAGCCACCGCCCGGTTATTCGCCGGTGAAGGCGCTTCCGTCTGTGTCGCTGGCCGGAGGCAAGCGCCCCTCGACGAGGTGGTCGCCGCCGTGCGAAACGATGGTGGCCGCGCAATGGCCGTCACGGGGGATGTGACCGTCACGGCGGACTGCCAGCGGATGGTCGACGAGACATCGTCCGCCTTCGGACAGGTCGACATCCTGGTAAACAACGCGGGCACGGCGACGTTGATGGATGCCGACGCGACCACGGACGAGCTCTGGGACCAGACGATAAGTACCAACCTGTCGGGCGCCTTTCGCCTTATCCGTGCGGTCCTGCCCGGCATGATCTCCCGCCAGTCCGGCTGCATCGTGAACGTCAGCTCAGTCCTCGCACAGTCGGGCATGAAACGTTCGGCGGCCTATGGCGCGTCCAAGGCGGGACTCGACCAGCTGACCCGCATACTGGCTGTTGAGTACGCGGACCGTGGAATTCGTGTCAACGCCGTAGCGCCGGCCTGGGTGGACACACCTATGACGGAGTCGGTGCAGGCCCACGCCGGCATGTTCGACAGGCTGAAGAAGCGCCATCCGATGGGACGATTCGGTACACCCGGGGAAGTTGCTCAAGCCATCCTGTACCTGGCCTCGGACGAGGCCGCCTGGACGACAGGCGCAATTTTGACGGTCGACGGAGGATGGACCGCGACATAGGGCAGTGTGTGGACCGCGGCCTAGTAGTGGCCTCCGGTGGATCGCAGCCTGGCGACAATGTCAAGACCGCGTAACAGTGTTATGTAAACCAGGGCCGGTAGTAGCTAAGGTTAGCCAACCAGAATTCGGAGTGAGGTCATGGGTTTGAGAACGGCTGCAGCATACCTGGAAGGATTGCGGGACGGCAGGACGATCTACTTTCGCGGCGAGAAGGTGCCGGATCTCATGGAGCATCCGGAATTGCGGGCAGGCGCCGAGCATACGGCGCTGGACTACCACCTCGCCGAAGACGAGGAACACCGGGACCTGTTCACCGCGGTGGCGCACGAGACGGGCGAACGTGTCAGCCGCTATTTCATTCCCCCTGCTAACACGGAAGACCTGCTGAAGCGCCGGGAAATGATCGAGACGAGCACCCGCGAGGGCAGCGGCGTGGTCCTGCTCATCAAGGAAATCGGCACGGACGCTCTGTTTTCCCTGCGCCTCGTCGCGCGGCAGATTGACGAAAAGTACGGCACCGGATACCTGGAGCGCGTGAAGAACTACCACGCCGAATGCCGCGACCGCGATTTGAGCATGGCCGTGGCGCAAACGGACGCCAAAGGGGACCGCAGCCTCCTGCCTTCCAAGCAGGTCCACCCCGATTACTATGTGCACATCGTGGAACGCCGGCCCGACGGCATAGTCGTTCGGGGCGCAAAGGCCCATACCACGGGAACGGCCTTCGTGGATGAAGTGGTCGTGTTGCCCACGCGGGCGATCTCGGAAGAAGACAAGGATTACGCCGTGGCCTTCGCCGTGCCCGTCAACACCCCGGGAGTTCGGCTCATCGCCAGTCCCTTCGGTTTCTCGGGCGATAGCGCCTATCACCACCCGGTCAGTTCGAAACACCATCTCGTCGAAACCCTGACCGTGTTCGACGACGTGTTCGTCCCGAACGAGCGGGTTTTCCTGGCCGGCGAGTGGGATTTCGCCGGGGTGCTGGCGAACGCCTTCGTGGAGTTCCACCGGTATACGGCCGTGTCCTACAAGCCGCCGCTCCTCGACCTCTTCATCGGCGCGGCCTCGCTGATCGCCGTATACAACGGGGTGGAGAAAGCCAGCCACATACGCGACAAGGCTACCCGGCTCATCACCTACACGGAGACGGTCCGCGCCTTAACCCGCGCGGCCGCCATGGACTGCAAGGTGGTGGATGGCATCGCGGTGCCGGACACGCTCACGACCAACATCGCCAAGTACCACTTCGCCAACAACTACCACGAGGCCGTGCGGGACGTGCAGGACATCGCCGGTGCCTTGCTGGTCACGGGTCCTTCGGAAGCGGACTGGCACAACGAGGAGACGCGGGGAGACCTGGAGCGGTACCTGGGTGGCCGCAAGGGAGTGCCGACGATGGACCGGATGAAGGCCATCAATCTCATACGCGACCTGACGGCGTCCGATTTCGGCGGGTACCACGAACTGCTGGCCATTCATGCCGAGGGATCCCTCGAGGCGCAGAAGATCACGATTTTCCGCGGATATGACCTGCTGCGCTGCATGGATGTCGCGAAAAAGGCCGCGGGAATCGAATAGAGGAATAAGCCGATGGAATCCGGGTCTGGTCCGATCATCATGAGCGGCCGCAAGCTGGCCGACGAGATGCAGGCGAAGCTCACGCAAGAAGTCACATTACTGCGTGAGAAAGGTGTGACACCTGGGCTGGCTACGATCCTGGTAGGAGACGACGGCCCCAGTGCCACTTACATCGCCATGAAGCGCCGGGCGTGCGCGGAGATCGGCATCCAGAGCATCCATACCCACCTGCCCGCATCCACGTCGCAGGAAGAACTGATGAGGACGATCGGCACCATGAACGGAGACCCGGAGGTCGACGCCATTCTCGTGCAGATCCCGCTTCCGGAAGGGTTTGACGAGGATGAGGCGCTGCTCTGCGTGACGCCCGACAAGGACGCGGACGGACTCAATCCCATCAACCTGGGCCGGCTGGTAATTGGAAAACCGGGTCCCCTGCCCTGTACGCCCAATGGTATCCTTGCCCTGCTGGTGTATTACGGCGTACCCATCAAAGGGAAACACGTGGTGATCGTCGGTCGCGGACTGACCATCGGCCGTCCCCTGGCCCTGCTCCTGTCCCTGAAACGATCCGACTGCAACGCGGCCGTCACAGTGCTGCATTCGGCCGTGCCCGACATGGCCGATCACCTGCGGGAAGCCGATATCATCGTCGCAGCGGCGGGATCGCCCGGCCTGATCAAGAAGGAAATGGTAAAACCCGGCGCGGCCGTAGTGGCGGCGGGTATCAGGCGCAAGGGAAAGAAGCTACTCAGCGACGTGGAAGACGACGTGGCGGAGGTGGCCGGCTGGATTACCCCCCGAATCGGCGGAGTAGGTCCCATGACCGTGGCCATGTTGATGGAGAATACCGTGCTTGCGGCACGGCGCCGAGTCTGACGCAAGGCGGGACGGACCACCGCAGGCTTCGCCCGTCGCCGGGTATGCATGACGAGGCACCTGCCCACCTTTTCGGACACTTAACCTACGCCAGTTGTGCCCAGTTCGACAGGTCAACCTGTCCCGGGACCGGCTCCTGCCCCTGGAAAAAACACTCCAGTGCAGCCAGTGTCATCTCGCCGATTTCGAAATGGCCGTAGGCGCCGTTGCCCGAGGTGTGCGGCGTAATAACGACGTTGGGCAGGGCACGCAATCGATGGTCGGACGGCAGGGGTTCGGGCGTGGTCACGTCCAGCTGAACCTGGATCCTGCCGGTCTTCGCCTCCTCAAACAAGGCGTCGTGGTCCAGGACGGATCCCCGCGAGGTGTTGACCAGAACGGCGTCGTCCCGCAGGAAGCGCAGCTGCGCTGCTCCGATCATGCGGTCCGTCTCCGGGATGGACGGCGCGTGAATGGACACCATGTCCGATTCCTCGAAAAGCGTATTCAGACCAACCCGTTCCACGTTCAGTCGACCGGCGTCCCATTCGCTCAAGTAGGGATCGAAGACAAGTATCCGGACGTTGAAGGGCTGGAGGAGCCGGATCACCTCCCGCCCGACCTTGCTGGCGCTGACTAACCCCACTACGGCGCCGCGGAGAAACTGGTTTGACGCGGTCAGGTTGGGATCCCGCCACATCCCCCGTTCCCGGATATTGATGGCGTGATGCATCCATCGGCGGCTCATCATGATCAGGGCGCCGACCGTGTGTTCCGCCACGTTCAGAGCGATGGCGCCGTTCGCGCTGACGACGCGGATCTGCCTGGGTACCAGTTGTCCGGACACCATTTCCTGGGTGAACAGGTACTTGACCGAACCGGCGGAGTGGGCGATGATCTTAAGTTGTCGCCCGCGCTCGAGGGCCGTCGCACTCAGCGGCCCCACGCCCCAGCCGGTGACCAGGCCGTCGAATGCGGATATCCCCTCCTCCACCTCGGCGGCCGTCACGGCACGGTCCAAGTTGTTCTCGACCACGTCGAAACTACCTAGAAATCGACGGTAGGTGTCTTCCAAAAACACGTTGCCGGTGTGAGACGGCGTCGGCAGATACCAGATTCGAGGTTTGCTCATTGCTGGTTTATCCTGTTCTCATGGTTGGTATATGCTGTTCTCTTGGTCGGTTTACGCCGCTCTCGCCGCTCTCATCGTTGGATTACAGCATGCTCATGATGGGCATAAGACCGTCAAGGTAGATAAATATGAATGACAAAATTCGAGATATGTGTACTCATATGATAGGAAATGTATACTCATATTATAGGATAAGAAGGCGCGATCAATGAAAATACGAGTTGAGGAGAAACGATCATGACCGCCACGACGGGTACTGATTTGCGTGACCCGATCCGGGTCGCATCGGTAGACGAACTGAAAGAAAAGGGGTGCATCGTCGTCAACGGCCACGACGGACCGATCGCCGTATTCCACCACGACGACGGGCAGGTGCACGCCGTGGACAACCGATGTCCCCACATGGGTTTTCCGCTGCACCGGGGCACGATCAAGGACGGCATTCTGACCTGCCACTGGCACCACGCGGATTTCGACCTGGAGAGCGGCTGTACCTTCGATCTCTTTGCGGACGACGTGCCGGTATTCGCGGTGGAGACACGGAACGGCGACGTATGGGTCTCGGGTTCCCGGGACCAGTCCGGAGACGCGGCGTACTGGCAGCAGCGCTTGCGGGAAGGCCTGGAGCAGAACATATCGCTCGTGAACGCCAAAGCAGTGATCGCCCTGTTGAAATCGGGAGTGTCCTACAAGGAGATCGCCGAGACTGGCGGGCGGTACGGAGTAAGGTACCGGTCGGCAGGTTGGGGGTCGGGACTGACCATCCTGACCGCCATGACTAACCTCTGCGCTTATTTGCCCCCGGACGAGCAGATCCTTCCCCTCTACCAGGGATTGACGCACGTCGCCCGCGACAGCAACGGGCAACCGCCGAGGTTTGATCTCCAGCCGCTCGACACCGAAAACCTGACTTATGAACGATTGAAAAGGTGGTTCCGCCGCTTCGTGGAAGTGCGCGATACCGATGGCGCCACGCGTTGTCTGCTTACTGCCGTTTCCATGGGCGGCGAACCCGCCCGGCTGGTCGACATGATGATGTGCGCGGCCACCGACCGAGTATTCCTGGATGGCGGACATGTCGTGGATTTCATCAACAAGTCCACGGAACTGCTGGATCACATCGGCTGGCAACACGCGGGCGAAGTGATGCCCAGCCTGGTGCGCCAGTTGTGCGCCGCACAGCGCAGCGAAGAGACCAACGCCTGGCGTCATCCCGACGACCTGGCGGCAATCCTTCGCGGGGTGAATGATGCATTGCCCGGTGCGATGGCATCGCCGTCCAACGGGTATGCCTGGGAGGGACCCGGGGAGTTGGCCGAGGTTATTCTGGGGGACGATCCCCAGGCCACGGTAGACACCATGCTTGCCCGCCTTCGCGAGGGCATGACTCCGATCCAACTCAGCCAGTCGGTCACCTACGCCGCCGCAATGCGCATCGCCCGCTTTCACACACAGAACGAATTCGGCGACTGGATCACGGTGCTGCACACCTTCACCTACGCGAACGCGCTGCATCAGGCCCTGAAACGCACGGGTTCGCCCGAACTGGTCCGAGGTGTATTCCACGGCGCGATGGCGGTGTACCTGGACCGCTTTCTCAACGTGCCGCCCGCACGACTCCCGAGTGAACGGGCCACGGCTGACCTGGCCGGTGACACGGACGCGATGCTCGACGCTTTTTTAAATGAACTGGATACGCAGCAGCAGGTGGAACCGGCCGCCAGGCTGGTCTATCGCTACCTTGCCGACGGTCACCCGGTGAACCGGCTGTTCCGCACGTTGGCGGTCTCGCTGCTGCGGGAGGATGCCGAATTCCACAGCTTCCAGATGCTGGAGGCAGGCGTCCGGCAGTACGAGGAACTGCAGGGAACTGTCGCGGCCGACCACGTGTTGATCGCCACGGCCCGGTACCTCGCGGCCCACGCACCGACGCAGCGGGCCCTCAACCAGACAGCCCAGATCGCTTTGAGGCTGAACCGCGGCGAAGCGCTGTACGAAGAAGAATAGCCGACCGAGGCACGGGACCACGACCGGCTATTCCTGTCATTCAGTTGCACAGTCAGAAAATGGCGCGACTCTAAACGGCTCGCCTATTCCCCGGCCCTGACGTATTTCCTCAACATGCGGGGACCGACTTCCGCACCGTAGACATTGCCCATGGCATCCGCGGCAACGCCTTCGGCGCCGGTCGTTCCGGCGTTATCGGCATCTACCACGGGATCCGGGATGAAGGCCGAAACAAAACCGCCGTCCTTGATGCTGCCGATGCGGATACCGCGCTTCCATCCTGGGTTGCCCCCCCAGGTCGCGTTCGACTCGGAGTCGGCGCTGTAGAGCATGTCGTTGGCGTCGATGAACAGTCCGCTCGGACGTCCGAACTGGGTCCACGTGGCGATGTACTCGCCTTCCTGGTCGAATATCTGGATACGGGCGTTACCGCGGTCGCCGACGAAAAGCCGGCCCTGGGAGTCCATGGCCAACGCATGGGGATCCCGGAACTCACCGGCGGCCTGTCCCGTTTTGCCCCAGGCCTTGATGAATGTCCCGTCGCTCGCCAGCTTGACGATGCGGTTGTTGCCGCTGGCACCGTGTCCGTCCGCCACGAAAATACTACCATCGGGCGCCACCAGGACGTCGGAGGGCGCGTTGAAGATGGTTTCGCCTTCCCCTCCGACTCCGGCCACGCCGAGGCTCATGAGCAGTTCGCCATCGGGACTGAACTTGTGAATCTGGTGCCCAATGCCCTCGCCGCCCCGGGCGTCCGTCACCCATACATTGTTTCCAGCGTCCACGAAGATGCCGTGGGGCCAGACGAACATGCCGGCGCCGAAGCTCTTCAGCAGGTTGCCGTCGTTGTCGAAGAGCATGATCGGCGACACGTCTTCTTTATCGGCGCACAAGTTCTCGCCGCATCTTTCCGCCACCCATATATTTCCGCTGCCGTCCTGTGCGGGGAAGACCGCGCTCGTGGAACCCCAGGTCTTGTCCCCGGGGAGCTTGCCCCAGATTCCTTCGACCGTGTTGAAAGGATTGGGCGCGTTGTTCTGGGCCATTACAGGGCCGTGAAACTGGGCGATTAACGCGATGGTGGCTGCATAGACGACCCACATCATTCGATTCATATTTTTCATGAGTATCCTCGCTTTGCGTGGTGGCAGGACATGGCGTCGTCCCACAGTGGACGAAACCATACGATTCCTGGTGTTGTGCTCTTTCCCGTTAAAATAAGAATCGTTGGCATTTTCGCAACGGGTTTTTGGGCGTCTGCGGACCATCCCAACCGGCTTGACATACGGTGGGGACCGGGGCATATTTCAGCAGCCAATTCAGCAACCGGGACGACGAAATGGCCGGAACGGCCGGGAGAGGTACAGCCCCGTGCTTTCAGGGTTTCAGGCAGAGCAGGACCGCCGGATCATTGGGCTGATGTCGGGAACGTCCGCCGACGGCATCGACGCCGCGGTCATACATTTGGGCGAGACGGATGACGGACTTTCTGTGACCGTGCTCGCTTTCGATACTTTGAGCTACCCGGACGGATTGCGCGAACAGATCATGGACGTTTCCGATCCGGAGACCAGCCGAATCGACGAGCTCTGCCGTCTGAATTTCGAGTTGGGTGAACTGTTCGCCACGGCCGCAGTCAACGTTGTCCGGTCGGCGGGACTCGCCATGAAGGATATCGATCTGATCGGGTCCCATGGCCAGACGGTTCATCATCTCCCAGAACGGAAAGTGCGATTCGGCGTAGAGACCGGGGCGACGCTTCAGATCGGCGATCCATCGGTTATCGCACAGCGCACGGGCGTGGTGACGGTCGGCGATTTTCGTACGGCGGACGTGGCCCGCCACGGCCAGGGAGCGCCGCTCGTACCCTACGTGGACTACCTGCTCTTCAAGCACCCTACAAAGGCGCGGGGGCTCCTGAACCTTGGGGGCATCGCGAATCTCACGGTACTACCCGCGGACCCGGTTCCTGCGGACGTCATGGCTTTTGATACGGGTCCGGCCAACATGCTCATCGACGCCGTTGCCCTGTCTGAAACGGGGCAGTCCATGGACCGGGACGGAGCGGGCGCGCGGCGCGGCACGCCATCTGTAGAACTGGTAGAAAACGCGCTCTCCATGCCCTATTTCGAGCGGTCTCCGCCCAAATCGACGGGCCGGGAATTGTTCGGTGACCCCTGCGCGGAAGCCCTGGTGCGCGAGGGAAAGAAAGCTCGGTTGAATCCCGATGATCTACTGGCGACGGCCACGGAAATCACCGCACGTTCCATCAGGGACGCCTACCGCCGGTTCGTCGAATCGGTCACCCCCCTCGAGGAACTGATCGTGAGCGGCGGAGGCGCGAAAAACGATTTTATGCTCGAATGCCTTTCACAGGTTCTTTCGCCTGTCGAGGTGTCGACGTCGGATGAACATGGTCTATCGTCGGATGCCAAGGAAGCCGTGGCGTTCGCGATCCTGGCCCACCAGACGGTCAGGGGAAGGCCGGGCAGTCTGCCTGGCGCCACGGGGGCCGATCGGCCGGCGGTGTTGGGCAAGATTTGCCTGCCTGGCTGATGAACGGAGTAAAGATGTACGTAGCGGGTATGGCGCACCAGGAAAGCATAACAGGCAGACGCGGAGGATCATGGTTTCGGTACCCTTACTTCCATGCCTGGACCGAAAGGCGGACTGTTTGGTTGGCCGCCCTTGTACTGCTCGTTGCGGTTTCCGGCTGCGCCGGCAGGCCGCCTCCATCCTTGCCTTCCACCCCTTCCGCGCCTTCACGGCCGTCCACGCCGTCCGAGACTTTTAAACCCGGCCGGCTCCCCATAATCAGGATCGGTATTCTCGTCAACAAGCCCTCGGTAAGTGTGTCCGGGACCGGGAGTTTCAAAGTCGTAGACCAGTCCAGCGGGGAAGTGATCGGCACGTCCTCCCGGGGCAAGGAGTGGAATCTGCAGGCCAATGGCGCGTGGATCAACGCTTCCACGCCGGAGGGCGACGCCCAGGGATTGTACACCGGCCCGATACAGGTGAGTCCGGCTGAACGGGAAGGGCGCATTTGGTTATCGAAAAAAGAATACCGGGGCGCCGTAGAGGTGACCGTCAACAAGAAAGGCACGCTGACGGTCGTCAACATCCTCGATTTGGAGACTTACCTGCGCGGGGTCGTTCCCCTGGAAATCGGTAAGCTCAAGGACACGCAAATCGAGGCGCTGAAAGCCCAGGCGGTCGCCGCACGTACCTACGCCGTGTCGAATTTGGGTCGCCGCAAGGACCTAGGATTCGACCTGTACAGTACCGTGTCCGACCAGGTGTACGGAGGTTATAGCGCCGAATGGGCCGTCGCCGATCGGGCCATCGCCGAGACCCGGGGCATGTTGGCCATTTACGGCGGAAAGCCGATAGACGCCTTCTACTCGTCGACCTGCGGGGGTGAAACAGAATCCATCGAGGAAGCCTGGGGTTCCAGTCCCGTTTCGTACCTTCGCAACATTAGTGACCGTGACGGACGAAGCGGCGATTTCTGCCGGGCATCTCCGGTATACAAGTGGCGCGTGGAATGGAACCGGAAAACACTGGAAAATATCCTGTCCTCATCGCTATCCGGCCTCGACAAGCGCAAGGCAGGGGAGGTTTCGCTCCTCGGTATCGATGTCCGTAAACGATCCCGAAGTGGACGGGTACAAGAACTGGAGATCAGAACGAATCACGGTACGTCGACCCTGCGCGGCGACAAAATCCGGTCGGCGCTGCGCCGGCCTGTCCGGGGCCGGCCACTGCTTAGAAGTACGCTGTTCAGTTTGAAGATCGAGAAGGACAGCTCGCGAAGGCCGGGCACCATCGTGGCCGAAGGCGGTGGGTACGGCCACGGAATAGGCCTCTGCCAAACGGGCGCCATCGGGATGGCTGTACAGGGATATAAATACGATAAGATCCTGAAACACTATTATCGCGGCATCGATCTGCGCCGCGTGTACTGAAGCGTTGGGCGTAAAATGCGCCGTGCGTACTGAAGCGTTGGGCGTGACAAAGCGCCGCATCTACTGATGCCACGAGTCCATATGTACAGCGCACCTGTGCGCTGCGCCTAATCAGGAGAAAGGGCATGCGTGAACCACGGAGGAACCCCATCTTCTTTCTGGCTGCCTTTCTTTGTTTCATGTTGGTGATCCCGGCATGCTACTACTCCACTTCGCAGGGATCCCGGTCGGGAAACATCCGGAACGTGGTCATTCCACTTTTCGAGAACAACACCGTGGAGACAGGTATCCAGGAGCCACTGACGGACGCGGTTATCGAACTGTTTCTGACCAATGGCCAATACCGGATCGTAGACATGCGGCAGGCGGATGCAGTCATCATTGGTACGATTACGGATATCCAAGAGGAGTCCGTGGCCTTTTCCGAGGGAACAATGGCCCGGGAAGTGCGCCTCTGGATCGAGGTGGACGTGCGTTTCGAAACTGTGGAAAATCGGGAAGTTATCTGGGAGGAAAGGCAACTGCGGACCTTCGGCGATTACGCGTTAGATACGGGTTCGGATATCGACCGGGAACCGGCCATTGAACTCGCTATAGAAAAGATGGCAGAAGAGATCCTGAACCAGTCCATATCAGGATGGTAAACCGCGGAGATCATTCGCTTTCCTGGAACCACCGGCACCTTTCGATCCACGCTTCCGATGTACGCGCCATGCCGCCCGGGCCGGCTAGCGCCGCCAGGCGTCCGAAGGTCTCGGCCGACCGCTCGTAATCCTTCATGTAAAACTGGCACAATGCCGCCAGGCGCAGATTTTCCCGGCGCAGCAGGTCGCCGGGCAGTCCGAGCGTTTCCGCTTTCGACAGGTAGGTCAATGCCTGGTCATAGGATTCGGCGAGGAACAACCAGCGTCCAATGAGGTAGTAACCCGCCGCGTATTCTGGCGCCAGGCCAACTGCGTCGCGGACGGATAGGACCAGGCTCCACCGGGCTCCCTCGGCCGTCAGGTAGGCCATGATCGTGTCCCGCACGGGTTCCCGGTCGAGGGCGTCCAGCCGGATGTTCGCGGCGCGTGCCATTTCTTCCGACGCATGTAATTCCGCGACCGCGCCGAAACTCCGCCGGGCATCTTCGAGTCTCCCCAGTTTCCACGCCATATCACCGCGAACCAGGTGGGCGTCCGCCAGCAGTCCGACGACCTGGTCGGGACGGTCGATCAGACGGGCGGCGACCTTTTCGGTACGTTCGTAGTCCCCCAGCCGAAAGGTCGCGTACAGCAAACCCCTCAGGGAGGAAGAGTTTTTCGGCTCCAGGGCCAGGGCGCTTTCGAAACTGCCCACGGCCTCGGCATACCGGCGTGCGCCGAAGGTTTGCCACGCCTGGTCGTTCAGCGCCGCCACTTCGTGGGGGCAGTGGCGGCTGAAGATGGCGGGACGATTAAACCGCTGGCGGGCGGAGCGAAGGTCGTCTTCCCGCAATTCAATTCCATCCACGAACGCTTCCCACTCGGCAATCAGCTCCCCCGGTCCCCGCCCATAGGTTTCCTCGACGCTGCCGTTCGGGAAGGCCTGCTTGAAGGAGGATAGTCCGTATCGTTCGATCAGGAAACGGACGAACGAACCACAGAGTGTGTAGCTGCGCGAGGACGCGGCCGACCAGAATCCCGCCGTGCCGAGGAGGTTCTCCAGGGGCGGCGCGAGATCAAGCTCCCGCATGGCGCGGCTCCACTCGTGTGGATTCATGGGCGAGTCCGGCCAGTCGACCGCCACGGCCAGGCCTTCGTGGAAACCCATCCAGTAACTGCCGCCGTACAGCGCGTTTCCGAAGGAAGCGGACAGGACGTGAACCAGTTCATGCTTTAACACGGGATGGGGAAACCGCGCGTTGTTGAGGTGCATTTCATCCGAGCCCGGGCGTTCCATGGACGTATGCCGGGCGCCCATAAGCCGCTTCTTCTGGTCCGCATTTGCATAGATGTAGGACGCGATGCGCGTCGACGGGGACGACACTTCCAGGTATTCGGCGATGACGGCCAGTTGATACTCGTGTTCCCGTGCAATGAGCTCAATATTCCGGGCGGTTTCGGCCTTCAGGTCGTAGTAGATGTCGAAGTGGGCGGTTCGCTTGTGTCCCCCGAGAGTCTGCTGGATGTGCTCCCGGTCAATGACGATGCCGAGCGGTGCGCGGTAGACGTAAGCCGCCGCCAGAACCGCCAGGCACACCAGGAAAAGAACGCGCGTCACGATCCGCCTCCCGTCCGGCTTCCTGCCATCGAAGGCTAGGAACAGCGACGGTC
Organism: bacterium; assembly: GCA_965225915.1. Taxonomy (GTDB): domain Bacteria; phylum JAAXHH01; class JAAXHH01; order JAAXHH01; family JAAXHH01; genus JAAXHH01. Next base: position 971,445 of record OZ245326.1, on the reverse strand, counting down.
GGATCTTCCTGGTCGCAGGGTCGAAACAGGCGTGCAGTACGGCGACCATCGCCAGGACGCTGACGAGCACGATCCCCCGCGCCGCGAGCAGCGTCGATGTAATGACGACCACTTCATCGTAGATCGGACCCGGGAAGTACCCGATGATCGGGTTGTAGACGAATACGGGCGGCTGGGTCGCCAGGCGATATACGCTTATGCCGATCGAGACTGACATGACCGCGAGAAAGAGCAGCGTGGCGTGCAGTTTTCTTTTGGTTGCCAGCGCACAGAGCGATGCGACCGAGGTCGACCACAGGACGGTGATGGCGGGCAGCAACAGGTAGAAAGCGAGACCTTCAGGCACGTTGCAGAAACCGCTTATCCAGTTCTTCACTAACATCACGATCAGAGGCAGGAGGAGCGTCGAAAGCGAAAGGCCGAAGAGTGTGGCAAGCAGAGTCGAAAGGGTGGTTACTTTGCCGTGGGAAAGTCGCCACGCGACCACGAGGTGGATTGTCATTGAACCCGTGGCGAAGGTGGCGATGAAGGCAGTCAGGACCGCAAACTCGAACCCGAGATCGCCCACAAGGGGCAGCTGCGTCATCGCCAGGGCCACCGCCGTCAGTACCGCGGTAGCGGCCAGAAACGGCCTGCCGCGCAGTGGATTTGCGATGAGACGATCGTTCAGGTTCATGGGAGGACCCCGTCGTAGTACGCCCATTCTTCACGCACAGGAATGAGTGGGCACCGCACACCGATCCTGATGGCCCGCGAGTCGAAGAGCTGCCCGCGCTGCGTTCGCTGTGAATGATACGCCCGGATGCCTCCTCAGGCCAGCGTATTTGAAGTGATTTTCCTGTCGGACCGTGCCGTGCGTCCGTAATATAAATGCGTTAAGGGTTAAAAGTATAAGAGCTTTCACGGTGACATTTATATCTGCGTTTTGGGAGCAATGCATCCCGGCGATCTGGATGTAATTTGAATCGACTAAACAACAAGAGGGGACACGGCATGAACCTGGATCTGGACTATCTGCCCGTGCTCGGAAACAAGCGGGACTACGGTATCGGCATCATCGGAGCGGGCGGGATCGTCAACGCGGCGCACCTGCCGGCCTATCGCAAGGCGGGGTTCAAAGTGGTCGGTCTGACGGACATGGAACGCGACAAGGCGGAACAGACCGCCCGGAGATTCGAGGTGTCCAGGGTGTATGACTCCGTGGAAGCCTTGCTTGAGGACCCGACCGTGGAAATCGTGGACATCGCCGTTCCACCCTGGAACCAGAAGGATCTCGTTAGGCAGACGACGGCGGCCGGCAAGCACCTGCTCTGCCAGAAACCCCTTTCCAATGTTTACGCCGATGCCATCGAAATCGTGGAGATGGCGGAAGCGAGCGGCGTAAAGCTGGCCGTCAACCAGCAGATGCGGTGGGACCAGGCTGTCAGGGCGTCTCGCACCCTGCTGAACCGTGGTTTACTGGGCGATCCGGCCTCGGCCGTGATCGACGTGAGTATCCTGACCGAATGGCGGGCCTGGCCCTGGGTGCTCACGGTCGAGGGACTCGACCTGAGGTACCACAGTATTCACTACTTTGACAGCATGCGTTCGCTCTTCGGCCTGCCGGAGCGCGTTTGGTCGTCCGGCGCCGGCTATCCCGGCCAGGCGCCGGTTGGAGAAACACGGACTATCACGGTGTTCGAGTACACGGACACCTTCCGCGCCATGGTTTCCGTCAATCACAACAACTGGACGGAGGAGCAGTTCGCAACGCTGCGCATCGACGGTACGGAAGGATACGCGGCCGGCACGTTCGGCCTGCTGTACGACTATCCCCACGGCCGGCCGGACACCTTGTCCTATTCGAGCCGAAGGATCGATCCAAACAAGACCATCAATCATCGGTTCGAAGAGCGGTGGATACCCGACTCCTTCATCGGCCCGATGGGCGAACTGATGTCGGCCATCGAACAGGACCGTCTGCCCGAGACCAACGGGAGGGATAACCTGAAGACGCTACAGTTGGTTCACGCCGCCTACCGGTCCATGGCGGAGCACCGTGCCGTCTCGCCTGGGGAGATATCCTGAAACAGCTTTGAAACAGGTTGTCGATGTCGGTCAAAATCAAACTTCAAACGCGATTTTATAATAACCTGGACCTTTAGCATGAAAACGGACACGGTGATCGTGGGTGCGGGCGTGATCGGCCTGGCCATCGCCCATGAACTGCTCTGCCGGGGGACGCGGGTAATCCTCGTGGATCCGGGCCAACCGGGCAGGGGCGCCTCCTGGGCCTCCGCGGGCGTACTGGCACCCCAGGGCGCCCTTCCCTGGTATCGACCCTACCTGGACCTGTGCCTGGCTAGCCGGGACATGTTCGCCGAGTGGTCCGCCCATCTCCTGGAAGAGACCGGTATCGACGTCGAATACCGGACCGATGGAGGATTGCAGGTCGCCTTCGACGACGAGGAATCCGAAGAACTGGCCAAGCGATACCGTCACCAGCAGGAACTGGGCCTTCCGGTCGAACGCCTCTCGGGTGAAGAAGTCCGCGCGCTTGAACCCATGCTTTCGCCCGACACCAGGTGCGCCTTACTGTTCGAAGGGATGCACCAGGTGGAAAACAGGCGCCTGGTGCAGGCCCTGGTCGAGGCGGTTAAAGGCCGCGGAGGGGAATTTCGCATAGGTGAACCGGTCGTCGACCTCATCGTTCGCAGAAACCGGGCGGCCGGGGTCGTCCTGCCCGGCGGACGTATCGGGGCGGACCGGGTCATCATCGCGGCGGGCGCGTGGTCCGGCTTGATGAACTGGATACCTGGCCTGCCGCCGCCGGTGCAGCCGGTGCGCGGCCAGATGGTCTGCGTCGACGGAAGCGCCCTGACTCCCCTGCGCCGGGTCATTAACGGGCGGGGCCAGTACGTCGTGCCTCGCCGCGATGGCCGCGTGCTGCTGGGCGCCACGGTAGAGAAGACCGGATTCGACACCACCGTGACGGCCGGTGGCCTGTCCGCCGTGATGAAGGAGGGACTCCGCATGGCGCCCGGCCTGGCTGGTGCGCCCGTTGTAGAGACCTGGGCGGGACTGCGTCCCATGTCGAAGGACGGCAAACCGATACTCGGACCGGCGGGCCTGGAACACCTCGTCCTCGCCACCGGCCACTACCGCAACGGCATACTCCTTGCGCCGGTCACCGGCCTCCTGATCGCGGATTACCTGTCCACCGGCGCGGTGCCGACGGCCATGACCCCGTTCCTGTTGGATCGTTTCGGCAAGAAGGCAACGCGGAACGAATCGGCAACGCGGAACGAATCAGAAGCGAAATCAGTTACTGAACCAGGGAACGATTCAGAAGATTGAAAAGTCGATTTCCTTGCTGGTCATGAATTCAAGCAGTGCCGGCACGCCTTCTTCCGTCTTACGAATGCCTCTTTTCAGTGCCGGGATGATCTCTTCCGGAGATTCGACCCGTTCACCGTAGCCGCCGAAGGCTTCCGCCATCATGGCGTAGTTTCCCGATATGTCGGTCGCGTGGTACTTCGCCTGCGATGTGGGCATGATGGGAATCTCGATGGCCATGGAGTGGTTGTTGAACAGGACGGAGAGGATGGGAATGCGTTCACGCACGGCCGTTTCGAAGTCCATGCCCGTGAACCCGATGGCCGCGTCGCCCCACACGTTGATACAGAGCCTGTCCGGGTGGGCCAGTTTCGCGCCCATGGCCAGGCCGAGCCCGTAGCCGAGTTGGGTGGTCTTGCCCCAGCCGATGTAGCTCAGGGGTGTAGTCGAGGTCCAGAAGGGGGTCAACTGGTCGCGGGGACTGCCCGCGTCGTGGGTGATGATCGTCCGGTCGAGGTCGACCGTGTCCAGCATGTCGCCGATGACCCGGTACGGTGAGAAGGGTGTAGAGGCATCCTTGAGTTTCGGCATCCACGCTTTCATCCAGCGCTGCCGGATCGTCCGTATCTCTCCCACGACGCCTTCGTATCTTCCGCGGGGTTTGTTCTTCAACCGGTCCGAAACCTCGTCGATCAGGGCCCTGAGGATGAGTGCGGCATCGCCCACGATGGGATAGGCCGCTTCCACGGCCTTGTTGATATCTCCCGGATCCAGCGTGCCGTGGATGTAGGTCTTGCCCTCGGGCATCGTTACCCCGAAGTTCGTCCGGGTGAAGCTGCACCCGATGCCGAAAATCACGTCGGCCTCTTGCAGGAAGACGTGAACGGGCTCCGGAATCGACCGTCCCCCCGATCCCAGGGAAAGGGGATGGGTTTCCGGAAAGGCGCTCTTGCCCCCCAGGCTGGTGGTCACCGGGGCTTCGAGCAGTTCGGCCAGTTGCTTCAACTCGGGCCAGGCCTGTGCGTAATGCACTCCCTGGCCGGCGTAGATAACCGGCCGCTGTCCGGCGACCAGGGCCTCGGCGGCTTCGCGGAGCGCGTCCGGATCGGGTCCGACGCGCACGGACGGGGTCGGCCGGTAGTCCAGCGGTTCCGGCACCTCTTCGTCGAAAAGGTCAGTGGGGATCTCGACCAGTGCCGGACCGGGCCGCCCGTTTCTTACCTGGGTGAACGCCCTGCGCATGACCTCCGGCACGGTTTCGGGAAGCACGAGGTATTCACAGGATTTCGTGATATGCTGGAAGTTGAGATAGGCGTGGAAATTCGGCGATAATTGGGCGGTTTTTCTTGGGTGACCCATGGGGAGCACCACGATGGGCGCCGATTCGCCGAAGGCCTGTGCCACGCCCCCGTAGGCGTTCTCCGTACCCGGCCCGCTCTGCATGCAGAATACGCCGATCTTGCGCCCGGATGACATCCGGCTGATCGCGTCCGCCATGTGGAGCCCGATGCGCTCCTGGCGCACGATCACCGTGCGGATATCCAGTTCGGCGGCGGATTCAATCAGGGGATTTACCGGGTACGCGAAGAGATACTCGACGCCCTCCCGCTTCAACACCTGGGCAACCGCTTGGGCAACGTTCATGTCATGACTCCTCAATAAAAACAATCAGGTAGGTAGGGTTGTGTACGAGCGTTTGTTCCGAGACAGGCAGATGGGATTCGTTATGCTCCGCCAGGGAGGTTCTGGATCATCTCCCGCACGCCGTCCATTCCCAGGTTCCCGCCGCTGAAAAGCGTGGCGACGCGTTTTCCCCGCCACGATGAAGCCTCGCGCATGCACAGGGCAAATACCGCCGCGGCTGCGCCTTCCGCGATGAAACCGGTGTGTTCGAGGACGACGGGGATTGCCCCTTTCATCTCTTCTTCGGTGACGAGGTGCATCTCGTCGACCAGGTCTTTCAGCACGTCGAACGCCAGTCCACCTGGGTAGGTCGTTGCCAGGCCCCCGGCAAAGGTGTCGCAGGACTCGGTGGTCACCGTCCGCCCTTCCTGCCAGGACCGGTAGACCGACGGCGCATTGGACGCCTGGACGCCGATGAGGCGCACACCCGGATTTATAGCCTTGATCGCTGTTCCCACTCCCGCGATCAGGTTGCCGCCGCCCACGGGCAGCACAACCGCGTCGGCGTCGGGAAGGTCCTCCATGATCTCCAGCCCGATGGTGCCCGCGCCGGCCATGAGGCCGAAATCTTCCCCGTCCTCGATGTACACCATACCCGTTTCCGCCGAGATCTGGCGGGACCGTTCAAATCCGTCGGCGATCGTTTCGCCGTGGACGACCAATTCGGCACCCAGGCGTCGGATGGCGTCGCTCTTCACGTCGGGCGTTCCATGCGGAACGACCACCGTGACAGGCACGCCCAGCGCGCCACCCCCGAAAGCGATGCCCTGTCCGTGGTTGCCGGTGGACGCCGTAGTGACGCCGCGGGCGCGCTGCGCTTCGTCGAGTAGGGACATGGTGTACAGACCGCCTCGCACCTTGAACGAGCGGATGGGCTGGAAATTCTCGTACTTGACGTGGAGTTCCAGGTCAAGCGTTTCGCTGAACCCGGCCGATCGGTACATCGGAGGCGGCGCAAGGTAATTGTCGAGCAACCGTCGTGCCTTGACGATATCAAGGAGCGTGGGATGAGTTGGCATGGAGTGCTCCAGGAGTAGGACCGGGTTATGCCGCGTGAACGGTCACCGGTGGATTCGAAGTAAGAAAGTTATGTTTGAAAAAGGCCATCCCCGGGATAGATTGACGGTATGATCTGGTATTTGTGATATTGGTGGTATCTGTCGTTATTGATCCAGACTCACGCATGCTGGCGAAAGTAGTAACGAGACCATGGAGACGCAAGAACAATAGGGAATGGAACCATGGAAAGAAACGAGTGCAGAAAGCTGACCCCGGAGGAGATCGCGGCGAAGATCCCCGCGCCGAACGGTGACCGGTTCTTCGTCGCCCTGGAGCGCGGCGAACTGCAGATCGAATTGTATCTGCCCGGCACGGTGGATGACCAGACGCCACATCGGCGGGACGAATGTTACGTGATCGTGGAAGGGAAGGGAGATTTCGAGATGGATGGAGAGGTCGTGCCGTTCCAGGCAGGAGATTTCTTCTTTGTCCCCGCAGGGGTCGAGCACCGGTTTCTGGATTTCGGCAAATCGATGAAGACCTGGGTCATCTTCTACGGACCGGACGGCGGAGAGCAGATCTGAACTTTCAGGAGTGCAGGTCAGGCCGCCAGTAGGATCACGTGCCGTCCCCGTTCTCGTCGGTCCGCTTACGCAGGGATTTCAACCGCCTCGAGAGTTTCTGTATTTCCTCCTCGATCAAACCGACTTCATCCCCTACGCTTATCCGTCCATCCCGTTCAAGATGCCGTCGCCGTTCGTCCGATTCCCGATCGGCCTGGGCTTCGGCCATGGAATTTATAATGACCCCGATGAAGAGGTTCAGCATGATCATGGTGCCGAGCATAACGAAGGAAACGAAGAAGGCGGCGCCGAGTAACGGCAAAGCCCGCGAAGCTTCACGCAGATGAGCCTGCGCGAAATCGGTGTAGCCCGGGTAAGCGTCGCTGCCGTACATCTGGATGTACATCACGTCCGTCCAGTCCTCCAGGGTCACCACGCGGAAGAGCGTTAGCAACGCCGTCGACAGGTCTTGGAAATGCACGGGGTCGTTGTCGCGAAATAGGTATACGCCCAGTACCGCGTAGACGTAGAACAGCACGCCCAGCAGCAGTCCAACGTATCCCAGCGACGTGATCGACTTGAGTAGCGAATTGACCAGCAACTGCAGCTTCGGCACCGCGGTCACCAGCCGCAGCGCCCGGAGCACGCGGGCCAGGCGGAGCACCGCGGCGTACTGGCCTCCCGCTGGCAGCAGGCAGGCTACCACGATGAGGAAGTCGAACACGTTCCACCGGTCGCCGAAATACCGGTACCAGTAGCGGCCGTGACGGGCCATTTTCAGCACGGCTTCCAGGACGAAGAACAACAGGACCAGTTGGTCGAGACGGTGCAGCAGCGAACCGTAACGGGCCACGAGATCCCGCGAGGTTTCCAGCCCCACCAGGATGGCAGCGGCCGTGATGACCCCGAGAACGGTATTCTGGAATGCTCTAGAATCTACCAGTTGTCCCAATCGATCCGTCAACGTGATAAGCTCCTGCATTTGCTCCTGATCATGCACCCGCCCATGACCATTCATCTGGTCGAACAGCACTGTATATACAATGTGTATACATAGCTACTGTGACAATGATGTGTACCTACCGCGCACGCAGAATCTGGTAATAGAAGGTGCCGGTGATTTCAAGAAACGGATGAAGGAAATCATTGGGGAGCGGCGGAAAAGGGCTGGCGGAAACGATGGCGTTGCGACTTGACGATACGAGGGACTGGTAGGGTATGTCATTGTCCCGGTAGGAAAGGACCTCGAGGTCGCGCAGGGTGCCGGCGGGCATGATCTTGAAACGAATGATGACCCGCCCGCTCACCAGGCCGAGCCTGAAGGCCTCCGGCGCGAACCAGCGCCTTCGCACCCGTTCGCGCAGGATGTACAGGTAAGGCGCGTAGTCCCAGGCGTAGGTGCTGAGCGAGAAACCACCGTAATCCTTTACCGAGGTATGGCGGTTATTCGTCCGGGGTATCCGGGGACCGGAGTTTCCTAAGCCAAAACCGAACCGCTGGTGCCGTTGGTACCCGGGTTCGCGGGGCTGTTGCGCCAGTTCGTTCAGATCGTCCTGGGGGATATACACCGGCGCGTCCGGGCCGGTTGGCCGGGGCGCCGAAGCGACCGCATCGCCTTCCATCCCGCCTTCTCCGCGCCCTTCTCGCCCTCCCGTGCCGCGGAACTCGGGCCGGATGATCAGGTCCGAAGTCCACAGGGGTGGGTCTTTCAACTCCTCCCAATCCTCGATGCCGCCCTGCCGGGGCGTGAGCGGGACACCGCCGGCGAAGGGATCGTGCTGTTGCTCGTCCTCTTCATCCATTTCCTCCATCGTCCTGAGCTCCAGGTCACCTTCGGAAAAAGCCGGTCCTTCAGGCAACTCGGTATCTTCCAATAAATCCCTTGCAACGGCATTCTTGTCGGCCACGTCGGCTTCCGGATCGTCTGGCGGTTCCTCAACGCGAGCCTCTTCCGGCACGTCAACCAGGGTCGGCGGTTTCTGCATTTCCATGTAGGCTTTCTCGAACTGCTCCAGCCGCTCGTAGGGCGTGAGCGTGAGTTCGATCATGTCCTTGTCTTCCAGCATGCCGGTGTATAGGAGGATCAACAGGGAGAGGCTATGGAGAAGTCCGGCGACTACGAAGGCGATCAGGAGGTATCTGCCCGTATTGCGTCGAAAGGAAACGGTCCGTCCCAGGGGACGCGATTGGTGGGCATATTCTTTCGAGTAAATATCCATGCATGATTCTTAAGATAGGATTACAAGCGGGCGTACAGACATCGGGCTGGTACGCGAAGCAATCGGGTTCAGTGCGCCTTCATGGGGTACTTCGCACCTTCATGGGGTACTTCGCACCTTCAATTGCGAGGATATGAACACCGTAGTTATAAACGCGGCGAATGTCTGGGGGTTCCATCCTGTGTTGGAACATGGAGTTCTTGAGTTTTCCCGTTCAACTGTTCGACCAGCCGTGGCTTAAGGATGCCGCCTCGCGTTGATTACCGGTCTAACGCAGTCCCAGGTTCTGCCGGACCTCCGTCATGGTTTCTTCCGTAAGGGCCCTTACCCTGCCGGCACCCGCGGCGAGGGCGTCCCGCACGTCGTCGGGCCGACGGGTCAGGTCTTCGTACTTGTCCTGGACCGGCGTCATCGTGGTTTCCATGTTGTCGCCCAGTATCTTCTTGCAGTCGACGCAGCCGATGCCCGCGCTTCGGCACTCGGTGTCGATGGTCGCGACCTCGTCGGGACTCGAGAAGGACTTGTGCAGCGTGAAAATGTTGCAGATGTCCGGATTGCCGGGATCGGTTCTTCGCAGCCGGTTCGGGTCGGTATAGGCGGTGCTGAGCTTCTTTTTGACCGTGTCGCTGCTGTCCTTCATCGCGATGTAATTATCCTGGCTCTTGCTCATCTTGGACTGGCCGTCCAGTCCCATGATGCGGGGCGCGGGACTGTACAGGGTCTTGGCTTCAGGAAATACCGGTCCGTACAGATGGTTGAACCGGCGGGCAATTTCGCGCGTCAGTTCCAGGTGCTGGGACTGATCGTCGCCCACCGGCACGCCGTCCGCCTTGACGCCCAGGATGTCCGCGGCCTGGAGCACGGGGTAGGTGAACAGGCCCGCGTTGATGTTCTGCTTGTGCTGGGCGGCCTTGTCCTTGAACTGCGTCATGCGTTCCAGGGCGCCCAGCGCGGTAACGGTACTGAACACCCAGGCGAGTTCCAGCGTTTCGGTTACGTGGGATTGCACGAATAGTGTACAGCGATTGGGATCTAGGCCGCAGGCAATGCCCATCGTGGCGGTATCCAGCACGGCTTCCCGCATGGAATCCGGATCATACTCGATGGTTATGGCGTGGTAATCCACGATGCAGTAGATGCAGTCGTATCGCTGGATCAGCTTGGCCCAGTTGCTTACGGCGCCGAGGTAATTTCCGATGTGGATGTCACCGGTGGGTTGGATGCCGCTGTACAACCTGGTCGGTTCGCCCGAAGCCCCCACCGTCCCGTCTTTATTCGTGGTAGTTGACCGGATCCGCTTATCCCCGTTCATAACCCTTATCTCGCTCCTTCGAGGTCCCGCGTTCACGGCGCCTCGCTACAAAAAACCGTTGTCATTACGGCGCGTCCACCGTATCTTGTTTCAATCAAAAACAGACGTGTTAAAAAGCGGTGGGACACCCGCTTCTGTCAAGCGAAATCATGGCGGGAGTTCCGTTTCCGAAGGAGAGCCGCGACGGCGAATTCGTCGATTTCAGGGGTTGTTTTAACTCGGTTGGGGACGGAGTTTCGTCAGGGGGCAAGGGACGTGAATCGGAACGATATATCCATGCTGGACGTAAAGTACCAGTCACTCCAGGAAGATCTGCGCGCCATGGGCAGCGTTTTGGTCGCTTTCTCCGCGGGCGTGGACAGCACGCTGCTGCTCAAAGTGGCTACCGATGTGCTGGAGGACCGCGCCCTCGGCGTTACCGGCGTGTCCGAGTCTCTCCCGGAAGAGGAGAAGAACGAAGCCGCCGAACTGGCGGATTGGATGGGCGCCCGGCACCGCTACGTGGACACGGAGGAAATCCACAACGCGGAGTACATGCAGAACAACCCGCGCAGGTGCTATTTCTGCCGGAATGAACTGTACACACGGCTGAAGGAGATCGCCCTGGAGGAAGAAGCCGCTCATATCTGCGAAGGCAGCATCGTGGACGATGTCAGCGACTTCCGCCCCGGTATGCTCGCGATCCGGGAGCACGGCGTGCGGAGTCCGTTGAAGGACGCCGGGTTCACCAAGGCCGACGTCCGCGCGCTGTCCGAGCGACTGGGGCTTCCCACCGCGGACAAGCCATCCCTGGCGTGCCTTTCGTCTCGCTTTCCCTACGGCGATCCCATCACGATTGAAGCCCTCGAACAGGTCGGAAAGGCAGAAGCCTTCATCCGCGGCATGGGTCTCCGGCAGTTCAGGGTGCGCCATCACAGGAACATGGCCCGGATTGAGACGGAGCCGGGGGATCTCGCGACCGTCATCGAACACCACGACGAGATCTCGGCATATCTCAAGGAAATCGGCTACGCCTACGTCACGCTCGACCTGGAAGGATACCGCACCGGGAGTATGAACGAGGTGCTGAAAAAGGGGAAAACGAAGTCCCCGGAAATCCAGCAATAAAACCGGTCCCGAGTCTCACGCCGGACCTGGGTCTCGGTCCGTAACCTCGAAAGGAACGACCATGCCTGCCTTTAACGCCAGTGCCTACGGTGCCGCATTCGCGGACCTGATCGAGACGCCACACAACATGTCCCTGGGCCCGGGCGAGGAGACCAGTTCGGCCAGGGCCGAACTGGAAGCGCTGGACCTGGACCAGGCCTTCGCGCCGAACGCCATCCGGGACCGGAAGATGGCCGAGGGATGCATGTCAGGCCTGTGGCTGTACCACGATTTTCTGGTCACGTCCCACACCCTCAGCCAGCAGATCACCACGCCCACCGGCAGTTACTGGCACGGTATCATGCACCGTCGTGAACCGGATTATCCCAACGGAAAGCACTGGTTCGGCCGTGTCGGAGACCATGCCATCTACCCTGCGTTAAAAGACGAAGCGGCCGCGATCGCTTCCGCCGCGGATGACCTGCCCGACGAGGCCGCGTTCCTGACAATGCAGACCTCCTGGGATCCCGACGCCTTCATCGACCTGTGCGAAGCTGCCAACACGGGCGGCGTACCCGCCGGGGATCTCTGCCGGAGCATCCAGCAGCGCGAGTGGGAAATGCTGTTCGACTACTGTTACCGCGAGGCGATCGCTTAATACTCGGCTGTTTCAATCCGCCCGTGGCTCTCGTCTGTCAGTCCCCATCCCTTATCTTCCGCATCTTCTCCATCCATACGCGGATTTTCTCCTCGCGGCCCCGGTCGGTGGGTTCGTAGTACCGGTGGCCCCGGATGGTTTCCGGTAGATGCTCCTGGTTCACGGCGGCCTCGTCGAAATCGTGGGCGTACTTGTACCCCTTTCCGTGGCCCATTTCCTTCATCATGCGGGTCGGGGCGTTGCGCAGGTGCATCGGAATGGGTTCGTTGCTGGTCTTTTCCGCGTCCTGCCGCGCCTTTGAAAACGCCGAATAGACCGCGTTGCTCTTGGGCGCGGTAGCCAGGTAGACCACCGCGTGGGCCAGGGCGAGGTCGCCCTCGGGCTGACCCATGAAATGTACCGCCTGCTGGGCCGATGTAGTCAGCGTCAAGGCAAAGGGGTCGGCCAGGCCGATGTCTTCCACCGACATGCGGATGATTCGCCGGGCGATGTACAGGGGGTCGTCCCCGGCGATGAGCATCCGGGCCAGCCAGTACAGCGCCCCGTCCGGATCAGAGTCCCGCACACTCTTGTGCAGGGCGGAAATGGCGTCGTAGTGCCAGTCCCCACCCTTGTCGTACTGTGGGGCGCGGTGCTGAAGGGCCTCGTCGATCTCCTTCTCGGAAAGCAGTATACGGTCCCCTTCGTCGCGCGGCGTGGTCATGGCCGCCACCTCGAGGGTGTTGAGTGCTACGCGCGCGTCTCCGCCAGCCACGGAAGCCAGGTAGGCGACCGCCTGGCCTTCCATCCGGATACTCCGGCCGCCCAGGCCGCGCTCGTCGTCGTCCAGCGCCCGCCGCACGATATCGGCCAGGTCGTCTTCCGACAGGGCTTCCAACCGAAGTACCCTGCAGCGGGACAGCAGGGCGGCGTTCACTTCGAAGGAAGGGTTTTCCGTCGTCGCCCCGATGAGGGTCAACGTTCCGTTTTCCACGGTGGGAAGCACGGCGTCCTGTTGCAACTTGTTGAAACGATGGATCTCGTCTATGAAGAGGATGGTCCGCTTACGATGCATCCCCAGGCGGTCACGGGCCTCGGAGGCCGCACGGTGCAGGTCCTTCACGCCGGCGCTCACGGCGCTCAACGGGACGAAATGGGAATCCGTGGCACGGGCGATGATGAAGGCGAGGGTGGTCTTGCCGGAACCCGGCGGCCCCCAGAGGATCATGGAAAAGGGGGTATCCCGTTCAATGGCCTCGTGCAGCAGGCGTCCCTGGCCGACCAGCCCCTGCTGACCCAGGAAGCCTTCCAGCGTGTCCGGACGCATACGGGCTGCCAACGGCGCTTCCCGGCGCAGTTGGCGTTCGGCCTGTTCGGAGAAGAGATCGGTCATGATGAATCAAAAGCGGGTGGATTTGATGGGTACTGTGACAGGATTCAATATAACGAATGCCAGATCACATCGACATCAGATTCTACTGGTATAGATCCCGGGCCAGGGGTGATATTGTAGTGCATCCTGAAATGGGACAATACACGATGGGCGTGGTACGCGATGGCCAATCCGATCGAATCCTTGCGTAGCGAATAGCAGGCATTAGTTTATCCAGCATTACGTCCCTGAACAGATGCCTGACCAGGAATTCCCATGCTCAGCAACTACTTCACAGTGGCCGTCCGCCACCTGAACCGCAAGAAGGGCTACTCCTTCATCAACGTGATGAGCCTGTCGCTCGGAATCGCGTGCTGTCTCCTGATTCTGCTGTACGTTCGCGACGAGTTGAGCTACGACCGGTTCCACGACAAGGCGGACCGGATCTACCGCGTGATCACCGAAGAACGTCAGGGGGACCAGGTCACTCGAACCGCCGATGTCCTGCTTCCCACGGTCACGTTCATGCTTGGCGAGTTTCCCGAAGTGGAAAACAAGGTGCGTTTCGTACCGCCCGGAAACGCCTGGATGATCAAGTACGGTGACAAGGGGTTTTACGAACGATCCTTCTACCTGGCCGACTCCACGGTCTTCGATGTGTTCAACGTCCCCCTGGTGGTCGGCAATCCCCGGACTGTGCTTACTGGAAACGACAAGGTGGTGCTGTCCGAATCCATTGCCCGTAAATACTTCGGTGATGAAAATCCCATCGGGAAGATCGTGATCGCCGAAGGGACTTTTCATCTCGAAGTGACAGGAATCATGCGGGACCTGCCGGCCAATACGCACCTGGGATTCGACATACTCGCGTCGTTCCGGATCCAGGAAGCCTACTCGGACCGTAAGGTCGACGAATGGGGCTGGCGCAGGTCCCACAGTTACATTCTGCTCAAAGAAGGCGCCGACCCGGCCGAACTGGAAGCCAAGCTGCCCGCCTTCGTTCAGAAACACCTTGGAAATCGCTACGACAACGACGAAGCGTCCCTGGCTCTCAGCCTGCAGCCGGTCACCGATATCCACCTTCACTCCCACCTGGAAACCGAACTGACCCCCAACAGCGATATTTCGTACATCTACCTCTTTATCGCCGTCGCCGTGTTCATCATCCTGATCGCCTGCATCAACTACATGAACCTGGCCACGGCGAGGTCCGCGGGACGTGCGAGGGAAATCGGTCTGCGCAAAGTATTCGGCGCCGGCCGCGGCCAGGTGGCGCGTCAGTTCCTGATCGAGTCGCTTATCATGACCGGGCTGGCGGTATGCCTTGCCCTGCTCATCGCGGCGATCAGTCTGCCGTGGTTCAACATGCTCACGGGTAAGACCATGTATCTGGATATTGGCACCACGGGGTTCGCCCTGGCCGCCGCGGTGCTCATTGGGATTTTGATCGGATGCGTTTCGGGCAGCTATCCCGCCCTTTACCTGTCCGGCCTCGCACCGATAGAAACCCTGAAGGGATCGCTGACCACCGGCGCAGGTAGTGCGCGACTGAGAAGGTTGCTGGTCGTGGGTCAGTTCGTCATTTCGATCGCGCTCATCATCTGTACCGGTATCGTCTACAGCCAGCTCGAATACATCCGTGCGAAGAACATGGGGCTCAACACGGACCAGGTCATAGCCATTCCACAAACTTTTGAGCCCGTCATAATAAAGTCACGGACCTACAAGCAGCGGGTACAGGCGAGTCCCCACGTGGTTAATGTCTCTGCGACCTTCATGCTGCCCGGCCACAAATACCCCGTGATTCCGCTCACGGTCCGAAAGACGGGCGAAGATGAAGTGGACAAGGTGGAAATGTACCAGGCGTGGACGGACGAAGACTTCGCCGGGGTGCTCGGTATCGAGTTGGTCGCGGGCAGGTACTTCGATGAATCCTTTGGTGGTGACTGGCTTGGATCCGGTTCGACTGTATTGAACGAGGCGGCGGTGAAGAGACTGGGATATGGTTCGGCGGACTCCGCCGTAGGAATGTCTTTCGAGCGTCTTATGGAAGAACGGCAGGGGTGGGAGGAAGAAGGAAAAAGCCAGCATACGATCGTCGGCGTGGTGAGGGATTACCATTACACGTCACTACATGAACCGATCGGGCCCCTGGCCCTATTTCCGGACCACGAGGGCGGTCACATGTTGATTGAAATCGATTCCGGTAGCCTGGCGGAGGGCCTGGCGGCGGCCGAGGACGCCTGGCACGAGGTGAACCCCGATTTCGCCTTCGAATACTTCTTCGTGGACCAGATCTTCGCGCGGTTGTACGACGCCGAGCAGCGATTCGCCAGAGTCTTCGTTACCTTCGCCGCGCTGGCCGTCTCGATCGCCTGCCTGGGCCTCTTCGGTCTCGCTTCCTTCACCGCGGAAAGACGCACGAAGGAAATCGGGGTCCGCAAGGTCCTGGGTGCAACCATCCCCAACCTGTTCCGCCTGCTGTCCAACGAATTCCTCTGGCTCGTGGTCGTGGCCAACGCGATCGCGTGGCCGATCGCCTACGCCGCGATGTCCCGCTGGCTGGACGATTTCGCTTACCGCGTAGACCTGACCTGGATGACCTTCATCCTGGCCGGCGTACTCGCGATGGCGATCTCCCAGTTGACCGTGAGCTACCAGGCCCTGAGGGCGGCCACGGCCAATCCGATCGAGTCCCTGCGAAGCGAATAGGCTGCATTGTCCTGGCGCCCAGCCATGACAATCAGGTGCCTGGGCAGCCTGGACACTGTAAAAACAAATTGTAAAATAAAATGAAATTGACTCTTGAAATATGAAGCATTATACAATATCTTGACTTTTTAGTTGCTTCGAACCACTACAAGTAGTGATTCTGATAATCCAGAAAATCGGAGATTATCCTTATGCGATGCCCGGCGTGTGGCACGTTGAACAGCCATGTAGTCGATTCACGCACCATCCAGACCGGACGAACGATACGTAGGCGGCGAGAGTGCCTCGGATGCGCCAAGCGGTTCACAACATACGAGGCCATCGAAGAAGATGAACTCATGGTAGTGAAATCTGATGGGCGCAGGGAGGTCTTTGACCGCGCCAAGGTGCTGCATGGACTTAAACTTGCCTGCACGAAGCGCCTGGTGTCCACGGATCAACTACACGAACTCGTGGACCGGGTGGTATACTACGTAAGCAACCTGAACGACCGCGAGGTCTCTTCCGACAAGATCGGCGAATTTCTCATCCGGGAACTGCGTAAGATCGACGAGGTCGCCTACGTGCGTTTCGCATCGGTCTACCGGGATTTCAAGGACCGTAGCGAGTTCCAGGTAGAGCTCGAACAATTGGAAAAGCAGGAACTGGCCTCGGTCGGTAAGGATCAACAAGGTACAAATTGAAAAATGGCCGACGATCGGCAGCGGTTATTCTGTTTCGGACGGCCTGGACCTAACATGCACGAAACGTACAACGACATTACGTACGTCCTGTTGGACATAAATCTGACTAACAGCTAAACCTAAAACCATACGTCATTCTACCGTAACTGATTGGAATATTATCAGTTACGGTTCATAGTCACTTATTCGATGCTGTTACTGGTCTGACATTCCCATTTTTCAGTCACTGATCTCGGTCTCACTAATCTTTATCATCTAATTTCATGTTTCTTTATATTGGAAAGAAGACTTCAGGGGGCGCGTATGGCTACAGATAAACCAGGTCCGAAACTGGGTGAAGAGCCCGATCTCCTGTTACGGGAGATTGATGAAGGAACAGCCGACGCGCCATCCGAAGCGCCGCTCACCGAGGGAGGCCTTGCTGTCGAGCGGCTCTACAGCAATCCGGGCATCGACCCCTATGACGGAGTCGAATGGGAAAATCGCTCGGCAACCATCGCTGGTGACGGCGGTGAAGTCGTCTTCGAACAGAAAGACGTGGAGATCCCGGCTTCCTGGTCTCAACTGGCCACCAACGTGGTCGTGTCCAAGTACTTTCGCGGACCCCTCGGCACCCCGAAGCGCGAGCGCAGCGTGAAGAACATGATCAATCGCGTAACGGATACGATCGCAGGATGGGGACGCGCGCAGGGATACTTCGCCATGGAGGAAGACGCCGACGCCTTCCATGCCGAACTGAAACATATCATCCTCCACCAGCGTGCCACCTTCAACAGTCCCGTGTGGTTCAATGCGGGAGTCGAGGACAAACCCCAGTGTTCGGCGTGTTTCATCCTGTCGGTAGACGATTCTATGGACTCCATTTTGGAATGGTGCAAAGTCGAAGGCATGATCTTCAAGGGCGGGTCCGGCGCCGGTGTTAACCTGTCCCGTATCCGTTCCTCGAAGGAAATGCTGTCCTCGGGCGGCCAGGCGTCCGGACCCGTATCCTTCATGCGGGCGGCGGACTCGGTGGCCGGTTCCATCAAGTCGGGGGGCAAGACCCGGCGGGCCGCTAAGATGGTCGTCCTCGACATCGATCATCCCGACGTGGTGGAGTTCATCTGGTGCAAGGCCAACGAGGAGCGCAAGGCGTACGCCCTCGGGGACGCCGGATGGGACATGACCCTGAACGGCGACGCGTGGAGTTCCATCCAGTTTCAGAATGCCAACAATTCCGTCCGGGTGACACAGGACTTCTTGGACGCGGTGGATAAGGACGAGGACTGGACCCTTCACTCGATCACCTCGAAGAAACCCGTGGAGAGCCTGAAGGCCGCCGACATCATGTCCTGGATCGCGGAAGCCGCCTGGCAGTGCGGTGACCCCGGCATGCAGTACGATACGATCATCAATGACTGGCATACCTGCCCCAACACGGGCCGTATCAACGCCAGCAATCCGTGTTCGGAGTACATGCACCTGGACAACAGCGCCTGCAACCTGGCCTCCATCAACCTGCTCAAGTACCTGACCGATGACGGTACCTTCGATGTGACGGGATTCATACACACGGTCAACATCTTGATCATGGCGCAGGACATCATCGTCGACAACGCGAGCTACCCTACGGAAAAAATCGGTGTGAACGCCCGCGCGTACCGGCAACTGGGCCTTGGTTACGCCAATCTCGGCGCCCTGCTCATGGCCCTTGGACTGCCCTACGACAGCGACGGCGGCCGCGCCTTCGCGGGTGCCGTCACGGCGCTGATGACCGGCCAGGGATACAACCGTTCCGCCGAACTCGCCGAGCAACTGGGCACCTTCGACGGGTACGAAGCCAACAGGGAACCCATGCTCAGGGTCATGGAGAAGCACCGGGACGCCGTGGAAGATATTCAGCCGGAGATGGTGGACAAGTCCCTGCTGGATGCCGCCCGCACCGCCTGGGACAACGCCCTCGCCCATGGCAAGATGCACGGGTACAAGAACAGCCAGGCCACGGTGCTGGCGCCCACGGGTACCATCGCCTTCATGATGGACTGCGACACGACGGGCATAGAGCCCGATATCGCCCTGGTCAAGTACAAACGCCTGGTGGGCGGCGGCACGATGAAGATCGTGAACCGCACCGTGATTTCCGCCCTGGAGAAACTGAATTATTCGAAGCAGCAGATCGAGCGTATCATAAAATTCATCGATGAGAACGGGACGATCGAAGGTGCTCCGCACCTGCTTCAAGAACATCTGCCGGTCTTCGACTGCGCGTTCCGGGCCGAAAAGGGCAATCGTTCCATCCACTACATGGGACACGTGAAGATGATGGCCGCCGCGCAACCCTTCATTTCGGGAGCCATTTCCAAGACGGTCAACCTGCCCAACGAGGCCACGGCCGAAGACTTAATGAATGTGTACGTGAAGGGCGGGAAGATGGGGCTCAAGGCACTGGCAATCTACCGTGACGGGTCGAAGCGTACGCAACCGCTCAGCACGAAGGCATCGGAGAAGGAAGAGACGGCCGAAGTCAAACCCGTACGCCGCCGGTTGCCGGACGAGCGCCAGGCCGTGACCCACAAGTTCAGCATCGCCGGCCACGAGGGATACCTGACGGTGGGTCTCTTCGAAGACGGCCAACCCGGCGAGATCTTCCTGAGGATGTCCAAGGAAGGCAGCACGGTATCCGGGATGATGGACGCCTTCGCCACGGCCGTATCCGTGTCACTGCAGTACGGCGTGCCCCTGGAGAGCCTCGTCAGAAAATTCAGTCACATGCGGTTCGAACCGGCCGGGCTTACGGGGAACAAGGAAGTCCCCATCGCCAAGTCCATCACCGACTACATCTTCCGGTGGCTCGCGGTGAAGTTCCTGCCGGAAGACAGCCAGTCCGCGATAGAGACGGAAGTGGATATGGATTCCACCATGCATTCGAACGCAATGGACCAGTCGATGAGCGCGCAGGAGAATCAGGAACGGGATGTCTTCATCGCGCAGGCGGATGCCCCTTCCTGTTCTGATTGCGGCAGCCTGATGACCCGTAACGGTTCCTGTTACGTATGCCGGGAA
This sequence comes from bacterium, assembly GCA_965225915.1. Lineage (GTDB taxonomy): Bacteria > JAAXHH01 > JAAXHH01 > JAAXHH01 > JAAXHH01 > JAAXHH01. The sequence continues at coordinate 951,822 of OZ245326.1, read as the reverse complement.
TGCGGATCGACCAGCGGTTGTTCCTGATACGTTGAGTTTGGCAAAGGAACCAAAGAGAAAAGAGGATTCTACCGAACGGGAATAGTAGTTACCCCGCAGAATCGCCTAGCACTCGGATATGAAAGAGTGTGTTATCGGCGAATGTAAATGGCGTCGCATGTCGTTCAGGACGCCATTTTCGTCAATTACAATAAACTGCCCCATCGACTCTCATCGATGGGGCATACTCGCGAATGAAAGGAGGTGAGATAGAATGCGAGATTCAACAATAGGTCTTGACGGTTGGAGAAACCCCGCCGTCCATGAATTAACCGTGGACAATCATGTCGATCGGATTTCCGAAAGTATCGATCTCGACAAACTCATGCTCAAGTTCGAACTCAAACTGCTGAAAGCCGAAAACGCCAGCCTTCGCGAACAGGTTGATCATTGGCGGTCTTTATATACCGAGGTAGTACGTCAGCCCATCAATACGTATGACTACCACATGGCAGCCCGTAAAGAGTACAGGATGGACGACCGAACGTAAAAAACCAATGAAAGGAGGTGTAAATATTGCCAATGACCGGTGAAACGTGCCAGGTTTCAGGTGAATATCGTGGGAGAGATTTATGCGATTGTCAGATAACTATTCGAGCGGGAAGGACTTTCCCACCATGTCCCAGATCTCGTAAAGGTGTCGACTGGGTCTTTCTCTATCGTATTTAGGACAAAAGACCTGATTATCAATCTCTGCCTCTGTTTATATTCACCTATGGCAGAGGCAGAGAGCCCGATTAGTTATGAGTTTAGTTGTAATTTAGGACGCTATATTTGGCCGAAGTCGAACTAAAACCAATCGGTTAGTGAGTGTATAGCTTTGGAATTTGGAACAAACCTGTGCAGGAACCCATTGCCAAAAACCACATTTAGAATGGAGGATTATTGTTGGGTAGGAACTCATTTGGAAGTTTCCGATGACTTTGTCCGCTTGTTGTATTTTAACTGATTTTGTTTCTGCTCATCATCGGTAGCTAAAACAGCAAAATCGCTCCAGACTGGTTTTGATGGATCGTTCGAGATTGTGGCTTCAGACTTGTTTTTTAACTTGGACATTGTTAGTGTAACTTTATTCATTTTAGGAATCCCCCTCTGACAAATAGTCGACGCCATTTTCATCAAGAAATTGTCTTACTGACTTAACATGAACGGCTCTACCCACATTTAATACTTGGTTTTTGCCTCTAAAGCCAAGAGAATAATGGGCAGTGTTGACCTGTATACCACAAATTAACCCTTCTGTGTCAGCCAGTGGTCCACCGCTTTGACCTTGTAGGCCAGGAGTACTCGTCTCCAACCAAGTCCCAGTGCACAATTCAACAAAACGACTTATAAGTGCCTCATTAACAAATAACGGAAGAGGGAACAGGTTTTGAAAATCAAATTTTCAATTTACCCATCGTGGTTTGAGGTCTTCCACAAAAGGATATCCAGCTCTACATAAAAATTCCCCTTGTTGTACATCGCCGGATCTTAGTATGGGGTATCTATGGTTTGGAGGTGAATTGTATCCTTCTAATTTACCAATTCCCAGATCAATCTCATTGTTCATTTTACCTTCGGCCAATACTGCTTCTGTTGTACCGAAAATCGCTGTGTAGTGCGATACTCGATTGCTTTGGCGACTTGGTTTTTTGGAACTATTTACAGCTTTGTCAAGATCACGAATTTGGTTTAGAATATGCCCTGCGGTAATAAAATGTCCGCTGTCATTAACGATCAGTCCAGCACCAATACCGTACTCTATTTTTCCTCTTCCGGTTCTCGAAGCAATTACAATTGGCATAACTGTTTTGAGGAAATCGGAGCATGTATTCTGAAACAAATGTGACCCCCATTTGTAACCGCCTGTGGTTACTGAAGATAATAACCGTCTACCTACGAAAAATTTGGCCTTTTGAGAGAATAAGTGTAATAAAGTTTGTGGCGTGTAATTAACCAACTTAGGTCAGGAACGTCAATAAAATCCTAATACCACTAATTCAGAGAATCTCAGATATTAGAAGGCAGAACAACTGAGAACATTCACAGTGCTCTCTACTGACTATTGATCTGTTCGGTGGCAAATCCGAGAGTTTCTCCGACAGATGTAGCAATGTGACCGATGGAATCGCATAATCATTGTGATCGCCGGACACCGGGGAATTAAGTACCCGGGGTTTGGCCCTGACCGGGTGCGGGGATGTGCTTTGCACCTTCTCCGTGCCCGTACGGTCAGGACTCCTCCATCTCCAGCGTATCCCTCCAGCTTCTATCAGATATCATGTAGTACACGGCGCCCACGGCGGCGACGGAGACCCGTACGATCCGGTACGTAAGGGCGGACGCCAGTCCCGTGGCCTGGGCGACCGAAACGGAGATCGAACCATCCGCGGTCGTACTGATGAAGTGGTAGATGTATATGACCGCACCTTCCAGCGCGCCTACGCCACCCGGCACCGGTGCGAAGGTGCTGATGATCTCGGCGGCGGGGATCAGCATCAGGTGGGCCCAGTAGTCCGGTGCTGCCATTCCGGGCAGTAACGCCATCGCGCAGAAATAGAACGACGACAGCATGAAGACCTGGCCGACCAGGCTGAGGAGCAGGGCCCCGGTCAGCGCGCTGCGGTGCGTCTGGTATAACGCCAGGCTGTTGACCAACTCGGCAACGACCAGTCCGACGAACCTGAGATGGATGAGCCGCTGAAACAGGGACCACCGCAGGACACGGGCCTGGAGCGAAACGACCAGGCAGATCAGACCCGTCAAGGCGCCGCCCCAGAATACCAGCACGACCAGCATGATCTCGCGGTGCCGCCAGAGGTCCTGGTGTAACAGGGACGCTGCCGATCCGATGATCAGCAGCGCCAGCATGCCGAACAGCCGGTCGAGCAGCACCGTGGCCGCCGCGACGGTCCGCCTGGCCTTCTGATGCCTCGCGATTCCCACGGCCCGGACGATGTCGCCGCCCGCGGTTCCCGGGGCAAGGTAGTTAAACAGGTTGCTGACAAAACCAAGACGGATGGCTTCGCGGAATCTCAGCACCAGCCTCTGACCCCTGGCGAGGAGGTACCACCGGGAAAAGGCCAGTATGGTCGCCGTAGTGGCCAGCGCAACACCGAGGCCCAGGAAGGTAAAATCGATTTCGCGGCGGATGAAATCGGCGTATTGATCGCGATAGAGATAGAACAGGTATGCGAGGATACCCAGCGCGACCAGCCACCTGAGCCATACCCAGGTTTTTATGAGCAGGTTCAGCCGTAATGTGGGAACTTGCAAGGCAGTATCCCCGCTTCTATAAAACTCGTTCGAAGTTTTGTAAGGATAGGCTGCGCAGTTTGGAAGGGATTCGAACGCAACGATGCTTTTCAGGACGCCGTTACCGTTCCTCCTCGGCCTGCCTGACCTGGGCCGGCAGGCTGAGCCGGACGCAGTGCGTGCCCGTGTATGGAGCGCGTTTTCGGAATAAACCGTAATCTTCCTGGCAGGACTTGCAACGATACCGGGCGCCCCGGATGTGGAGCAGTTGCCCTCCGCAGGATGGACATGGAGGCACTTTCCTTAGCATTCGGTGGAGTATAGTGAAATCGCTGTGGAGCGTCAAGGTATCCCCGCCACACGGTATACATCTATGTACATCACGCAGTATAGCGCGGTGAAATCCTATGTACAATGGTTTCGGGTGTTTGTAACTTGGTGATTTGAAATAGCAAAACATACCGTCAGGAAACACGATCCGGAAAGGTGCGTATATGCCGAAAACCATAGCCATAGTGGGCGCGCTGGATACCAAGGGCGATGAATTCGCCTTCGTCCGCAACGAGATCGAACGGAGGGGTCACGACACGCTCGTCATCGATACGGGCGTCATAGGAGATCCCGCCTTCGAAGCGGACGTATCCCGGGACCAGGTCGCCGAAGCCGCCGAGACGACGATCGAGGCGTTGAAGGCCCGCGATGACCGTGGGGTGGCCATTGACGCCATGGCGAAGGGCGTTGCGGTAATCGTGCAAGGATTATATGAAGCCGGCGTGTTTGACGCGGTCATCAGCATGGGCGGCTCTGCCGGCACCGCGGTGGGTACGAGTGCCATGCGGGCATTGCCCGTCGGGGTGCCCAAGGTCATGGTGTCCACCGTGGCGGCGGGAGATACGACCAACTACGTGGGGATCAAGGACGTGGTGATGATCCCCTCCGTTGTGGACGTGGCCGGCATAAATCGGATCAGCCGCAGGATTTTCGCCAATGCCGTCGGCGCTATCGTGGGCATGGTGGAAACCGAAGTGCAGGAAGCGGCGGACAAGCCGTTGATCACCGCCAGCATGTTCGGAAATACCACCGATGCCGTTGACCAGGCCCGCGCCATCATGGAAGGAGCGGGTTACGAGGTGCTCGTCTTCCACTGTACCGGCGCCGGTGGACGGACCATGGAGGGCCTGATCGACGAAGGCCTGATCGAGGGCGTGCTCGACATCACCACAACGGAGTGGGCCGACGAACTGGCCGGAGGTGTCCTGACCGCCGGTCCCGAACGGATGGATGCCGCCGGCAGGGCCGGCATTCCCCAGGTTATCGTGCCGGGCTGCCTGGACATGGTCAACTTCTGGGCGCCGGACACGGTGCCGGAAAAGTACGGGGATCGCAAACTGTACAAGTGGAATCCCAACATCACTTTGATGCGGACCAACGTGGAGGAGAACGCCCGCCTCGGCGAGATCATCGCGGAAAAGGCCAACGCTTCCAGCGGACCGGTATCGATCTTCCTGCCCCTGCAAGGCGTGTCCATACTCGACAGCCCGGGAAACGAGTTCTGGTGGCCGGAAGCCGACCAGGCCCTGTTCGACGCCATTAAGTCCAACGTATCCGATAACGTGTCGGTGACGGAATTGGACTGCAACATCAACGATCAGGCGTTCGCAGAGGCGGTCACCGGGCGGCTGCTGTCCGATTTGAGGGAGTAAGGCCGAAATGCCCGTCATCGATGCCGTAGAGCTCTATCATGTAGCCATGCCCCTGATCTATCCGTGGCGCACGGCCTACGGCAGTGACGACGTCATCGAGAGCGTCCTGGTGAAGATGCATGCCGGCGACGTTGTGGGCTGGGGGGAGACGACACCGCTCGCCAGGCCGACCTACAGCCCGGAATACACGGCCGGCGTCTTCGCCGTGATACGGGACGTGCTCGCCCCCCTGTTGATCGGCAAGCAGATAGACAGCGGCCATGACTTGCACGAGACATGCTCCTGGGTGGCGGGCAACTTTTTCGCCAAGGGTGGTCTGGACGCGGCCTGGTGGGACCTGCGCGCGCGGCTGGAAGGCAAGCCGTTGTGGAAACTGATCGGCGGCAAGGGGCCGGTCATCGACGTGGGCGCCGACTTCGGCGTGCAGGACAGCATCGACATGCTGCTGGGCAATATCGACCGGGCCGTGGAAGCGGGATTCAAGCGGATCAAGCTGAAGTACAGTCCGGGATGGGACCTGGAAATGATCGCCGCGGTCCGTTCGTCCTTTCCCGATACGGTTTTTCATATCGATTGCAACAGCGGTTACACGCTGGACGACCTGCCCATGTTCAAAAAGCTGGACCGGTACAACCTGGCCATGATCGAACAGCCCCTGATGCGCGACGACCTGGTCGACCATGCGGTGTTGCAGAACGCGATCGAAACCCCGGTCTGCCTGGACGAGAGCATCACTTCCCCCGCAAAGGCCCGCAAGGCGATCCGGATCGGCGCCGCTCGCTGGATCAACATCAAGCCCGCGCGGGTCGGCGGAGTAACCCAGGCGCTGGAAGTGAACCGGGTATGCGAGGAGGAGGGTATTCCCTGCTGGACGGGCGGGATGCTCGAATCGGCCCTGGGCGCGTCGTTCTGCATGGCGCTGGCGACCCTGCCCAACATGAAATACCCGTCGGACGTTTTTCCCAGCACACGGTTCTACGAGCGGGATCTGAGCGCGCCCGCGCTGGAACTATCGGGTCCCTCGCAGATGGTCCTGTCCGATTCACCGGGAGTCGGCGCGGAACCCGTGGCGGAACTGCTTGAACAACAAACGGTTGATCGAGCCGTGATTGACGATTCGGCCTCTCGGCCATAACCTCGGCCATAACGAGCCCTGACGGAACGGCACCCATGTCCCCATCGTCTTCGCTTTCCCCATACAATCACATGTCCCGCGACGAATGGTCGAAGTTGCGCGCCGCGACGCCGCTGACCCTGTCTGAAGAAGACCTGCAGGAACTGCACGGCATCAACGAAATGGTCTCCCTCGACGAGGTCGCGGAGGTATACCTACCCATGTCGCGGTTTCTCAACCTCCACGTGGCGGCGGCGCAGCACCTGTCCCAGGTTATGGATACCTTTCTCGGAAAGCCGGCCGCCAGGGTCCCCTACGTCATCGGCATCGGCGGCAGCGTAGCGGTGGGAAAGAGCACGACGGCCCGAATCCTGCAGGCCCTGCTGAGTCGCTGGCCGAACCATCCCAGGGTCGACCTGGTCACCACGGATGGATTTCTGTTCCCCAACCGCGTGCTGGAAGAAAGAGGGTTGATGCACCGGAAGGGCTTTCCGGAAAGCTACGATCTCCGGCGGCTGGTTCAGGTGATGGCAGACGTGAAGTCCGGTCACGCCAGGATCACGGTTCCCGTGTACCGGCACCTGGTCTACGACATCGTCCCGGATGTCGTAAAGACGATTTCCCAGCCGGATATCATCATCCTGGAGGGATTGAATATCCTGCAGACCGGTCACCTCGGAGCCGGCGCCGCGCCGCCCCGCGTCTTCGTCTCCGACTTCATCGATTTCTCGATTTTCGTGGAAGCGGAGGAACACGATCTCGAGCAGTGGTACATAGATCGGTTTCTACGGTTACGGGATACCGCCTTCCAGGATCCGGACTCCTACTTTCACCACTACGCGGGGCTGAGCACCGAAGAGGCCGTGGATACGGCCAGGGGCATCTGGCAGGACATCAACCTGGTCAACCTTCGCGAGAACATCCTGCCCACCCGCGAACGGGCGGACCTGATTCTCGAAAAGGGTCACAATCACAGGGTAGGGGGCGTCTACCAGCGCAAGTTGTGATCAACCCGAGCCGTGGTCAGCCCCTCAGGAACCGCTTCAACACGTTGGACGTGACCTTCGACACCACCTCATCGACGAGGATCGACGACGGATAGGTGATCGAACCCACTGAAAACACCATCCCGCCGCTGTCCGTTTCATGCACGACCATCTCGGCGCCGCCTTCGTCCATGTTGGTACCCTTGGCGAGCAGGCGGGTGTTCACTGGCGAACTGGGCGTGATCTTGTCGGTCTCGTGCCCCGATGCGCCGCCCGGCACCCGTTCGTGAAGACTCGCCTCGCCGAAGATATCGCCTTCCGCGACGCCCGTGCCGGCGAATACCCAGTGTTTCGCGTCAACCACCCGGTATGGCGCGCTGGTCATGATCCCCGTCCGTGTGAACGCCACCCCGAGCAGATTCGCCTCGGATTCGTTGTAGATGTCGAAGCGGCTTTCGGCGCCTTCCATGGGACGGTCCAACTCCATGACATTGCCGTTCCTGACCTTCATCGTATATTCGTCCGTGAACTCGACCTCGCAGTTCAGCCCGTTGCCTCCCAGGTACATGAGCCTGCCGCCGGATTCGAACACCCAGTCCTTGAGCCGATAGTACATGTCCCGTGACCAGTATTCCGGATGGGTGGTGGTGATCAGCACCTTGTACTGGTCCAGGGGAAGGACGCCTTCATGGAACTGCGTTTCGGCGTACAGGTCGTAGTCGAAACCCTCCCTTTCCATCCACGCCAGGAACCGCCATTCCGCGGGAGCGACGTGACAGGCCGCGCGGCCGCTGATCATATCGGTGGCCTGGACGTCTTCCGGGACGTGGTTGATCGGCTCCGGCCGGTCGAAGGACAGAGGCGCGTAGTCATCGGCGCTGTAGACCCGGTGCTCGGAATCGGTGTACCGTTTCAGATCGTACCGGGCATTAACCGTGGGCGTCAGGGGAAACTCGTCGGCATGGATGTAATTGCTACGTCCCCCGAAGTTGTTGTACGCGTTCCAGTTGATGTTGGCGGCCAGCACGGCCACGTCGGTTGTCGGCGCGGCCGGGGCGACGACCCAGGGGAAGGAGAAGAAAACGCCGCTCTCCGTAGAGGCATGGAGATAATACAGGCCGGACCGGCTCGGAGCTTCGATGTACTGCTTGTGGTGTGGATTGGTATAGCCCTGGGTATTCCACCGAACGCCGGTCCTGGTGTAGTCGCCGTCCGGCGTAATCTGCATGGTGGCGCGGGGACCGTGTTCGTCGTACCAGCCGATGTTTCGGATGTATTCTTTTTTCCAACCGTACCGGTACAGTTCCAGCTTGTAGGCTTCCACGGCGTGCACGCGGAATTCCGATTTTTCACCCGATCGGATCCACTTGGGCCACATGTACCCCAGCAGGCCGTCCCGCAGCAGGCGGAAATGATAGGGCCGGTCGTCGTGGGGCGTCATGCGAACACTCTTAAAACCGTAATCGCGGCACGCCAGTGTGACCTTGTACTCCCGCCCGGGCGTCACTTCCGCGAAAATCGCCCCCGTGGCCCGGGAACGCGTCTCGTTGGATTCGCCGCCGGATTCGAATTCGAGCAGCACATCCGGAATGGCGACGTATCGTTCATCACTGACGTACCCTACGAGCATCGAGGACCTCCGGGCGACTGGTAAAAGGTATGGCTGTCTTTGGACGCGCCAATAATCCGGCCGGGTCCGGCATGCCGGATACTACCCGGGGCGCGCCCTGCGCAGTAATGTACACCATACACTACCGTAGTCAATACCGGCGGCAGGGGCTGAAGCGGCCCTGATCGGCCGGGATTGAGGCCGGTGATTAACCTTTGACATTGAATCGATACGGGTGTTACCTTTCATGTCCAGCATCGTGCTGATTTCCCCATCCATGAATCATACACGAGAGGAATTTTAGTATCTTGTCTGTCTTCCGGCTGAATGATATCGCACGTCTACCCGAACCGGGCGACAACGTGGCCATCGTATCCACGGGAATGGAAGCTGGAACGAGAGTGGTCGATGACACCGGAGCATCCTTTTCGCTGCGCCATACTCAGCTCGAAGGACATCGATTCGCCGTCCAGCACATCCGCGCCGGCGAGGCGGTCCTTTCCTGGGGCCTGCCCTTCGGCCGGGCAATCAGGGATATTGCTCCCGGCGACTACATCTGCAACGCCGACATGCTCGATGCGCTTCGGGTGCGCAGGGTCGATTTCACCCTCCCGGACAAGCCAAACTTCGAAGACCGCCTGGTGCCCTACGAACTGGACGAGTCCTCCTTCGTCCCGGGAAAACCGGTCCAGGTATCTGACAACCCGCCGGCGTTTGACGGGTACGACCGGGGTAGCGATCGGGGCGTTGGAACCCGCAACTACATCGTTCTTCTAGGTATTACCTCCCAGACGGCCAGTTTCGTAAGACAACTGGAATCCAGGTTGAAGGACCGCGCCGCGGGATATCCGAACATTGACGGCGTGGTCGCTGTCGCTCACACCGAGGGAGGCGCCGGCGTAGACCCCAACAACCGGGAACTGGTGCTGAGGACGCTGGCGGGCTTCATGGTCCATTCCAACGTAGGCGCGGTACTGTCGGTGGACCGCGGCACCGAAGCGGTCACGGGCCGGATGCTGGAAGCCTACATGAGAAAACACGCCTATCCGCTTGATGACGTGCTTCACCGTTTCGACACGCTCGGGGGTGGATTCAATGAAGACCTGGTGCGCAACGCGAAGACCGTCGCCGGATGGTTCGAAGTGGTCAACCGGTTGTCCCGAAAGCCGGCTTCGACAGCTCACCTGAACATCGCCCTGCAGTGCGGCGGCTCCGACTCATTTTCAGGTATCTCCGGAAATCCCCTGGCCGCGCTGGTGGCTCGTGACATCATCCGTTTCGGCGGCAAGGCGAATCTCGCGGAAACTGACGAACTCATCGGCGGCGAACCCTACCTGCTGCAGAATGTCCGGGATATCGATACGGCCCGTACCTTCCTGCGCATGGTCGAGCGGTTCCAGGAACGCACGACATGGCATGGACAGTCGGTCGACGCCAACCCGTCGGGCGGAAACAAGCTCAGGGGTATCTACAACATCGTGCTCAAATCCATCGGCGCGGCGCACAAGCGCCATCCGGACGTACGCCTCGACTACGCCATAGACTACGGCGTCCGCATGAAAAACCCCGGTTACTATTTCATGGACAGCCCCGGTAATGACCTGGAAAGCATCGCGGGCCAGGTGGCGTCGGGCGGTAATCTCATCTTTTTCGTGACCGGGAACGGTTCCATCACCAATTTCCCGTTCGTACCGACGATCAAGATCGTAACGACCACGAAGCGGTTTGAAATGCTCTCCGGAGAAATGGACGTGAACGCGGGGGCTTACCTCGATGGCGTGGCCATGGACGAACTGGGCCGGCAGACCCTCGAGTTGACGCTTCGCACGGCATCGGACCAGCTAACCCGTGGAGAACGGGCGGGCCACAGCCAGACTCAAATCTGGCGGGACTGGCGCCAGACGGACAGCAGCAGGCTTCGGATCCTCCGTGACCGGCCCGAACCGACGGGAAGTCCGTTGCCGATCAGGACGGATGAACGTCCGCCGCCCCTTCCGATCAAACTGCCTATGTACGAAGTGAACGGTTCCTTCGCCACCGACCGGATCGGCCTTATCATGCCCACCAGCCTGTGCTCCGGACAGATCGCACGCATGGCAGCGGAACGGCTGACCGAGAGAGGCGTTGGCCACGACGCCGGTATATCCCGGTTCGTCACCCTGGTGCATACCGAGGGGTGCGGCGCATCGGGAGGCGTGTCGGAGGAGATGTACATTCGCACCATGACCGGCTACCTGACGCACCCAATGACGGCGGTCGCCCTGCTCCTGGAGCATGGCTGCGAGCGCACCCACAACGATTTCTACCGTCAGCAGTTGATCGAGCGGGGGATCGATCCGGGAGGCTACGGGTGGGCCAGCGTGCAGATGGACGGCGGTATTGATAAAGTCCTGGATCGCATCGAAGCGTGGTTTACAGAAGTCTTGGACGGATGTGAAAGACCGGACTCCGGTGAAAGCGGACTTTCCCGGCTCCGGTTGGGCCTGTCCGCCACCGAAACCGTCTCCCCTGACCTGGCAGGCGCGCTGACGCGATTGGTCCATGACGTGGTGGAAAGCGGCGGCACGGTCGTCATACCGGATAATGCCGCGCTGCTCGACCATCCCGCGTTCGGGAAGGACCTGTATGATCAGCGGCCGCGCCCGACCTTGAGCTACGGCGAACCCGTGAAGATACCGGGGTTTCACGTCATGGAGACGCAGACGACCCACTGGGTGGAGACCCTGACCGGACTGGGTGCCGTGGGCGTGGAGATCATGCTGGCCGGTGTGGGCGGACATGTACTACCCGGCCACCCCATGGTTCCGGTGGTACAGGTGAGCGACAATGATCTTCCCGGTCCACTACGCGAAGATGTCGATCTTATTCTAACCGGCCCTCCGGAGGAATGGCGCCAAAGCCTGCTTAACCTGATTCGGGACACGGTGGCCCGGGTGCACGCACCCCGCGCCACGGAGCTCGGCAACATGGACTTCCAGATTACGCGGGGTCTCCTCGGCGTCTCGGTGTGACCTTTTCACCATGGAAGGGTAGGAATGCCCCGCATCATCGTTCGTCCTGACAAGCTCGATCTCGATTCTCCCGGACGCCGGGACTACTGGGTCGCCCTTGAACACGATTCACTCTGGGGAGATCACCTCGTTCCGCTCACGGTCATGGTCGGTCCGGATGTCCGCGCTGGCGAAGGGCTCCTGGCCAGCGGATCCAATCATGGAAACGAATACGAAGGCCCCGTGGCGATCAGGCACCTGATGCGGGAGGTCCGCCTGGAGGACGTCGTCGGGCGCCTGGTCTTCATTCCCGTGCTCAACCCCGCCGCATTCCACGCGGGTCGCCGCGCGAGCGACGCAGACGACGGGGTCAATCTGAACAGAGCCTTCGTGGAAGGGGCCGGCACATCACCGGCCCTTGCAGGCATTACGCACCGGATCGCCACCTTCGTACGGGAGAATCTCTGGCCCCGGGTGCATGTCGTAACCGACATCCATTCCGGCGGTTCCGAGCTGGAATTCGCGCACTGCGTGAGCTATCACGAGGTGGATGACCCGGAACAGGCGGCCGTCATCGACGAAACGGCCCGCTGGTTCGGGACGCCCTTCGTGATGGTGTACCAGAACGAGACCCCCGGCCTGATGGTCAGCGAAGCGGAACGGCTGGGGAAGATCACCATCGGTACCGAACTGGGCTGGGGAGAATCGGTCAACCCGGCCGGTGTGCGGTACGCCCGGCACGGCATCCGCGCAGCGGCGATTCGTCACGGCCAGCTAGTGGGAGAAATCCAGCCGATCGCCCATCACGCCGAAGGAACCCAGGTACGGACGGCCATCATCCAACGGGAATGCTATGTTCCCGCTCCCTTTCCGGGGCATTACGAACCACTGATGTCCTGCGGGGAGCGGATAAAGGCGGGTCAGACGGCAGGATTCCTACACGACTTCTACCGCATCGACGACGCGCCCTGGCCGGTGCAGGCCGGCGTGGACGGTTACGTGCTTTCGCAGGCCTACCGGGCACCGGTGAGGCAGGGCAGCCATATCCTCGTCGTGGCTCAGGAAATCTGACAGGATCAATAAAGTTGGCGAACTCGGCCCGACGCCCCGATCGGCCCGAAAACCACCCGGGTCGTCTTGAAAACCATCCCGACCGGCTGAAGTGGAACGAACGTTACCTGGCGCCGAAGCAATCTTTGACGCGGGAAACGTGTCCGCTGTACGAAAGTGCCTTTTCCGCGGGGATAAAGGAAGGCCCCGTACTGGAACTGGCCTGCGGTATGTCGGATCAGGCCCTGTCGCTGGCCCGTACCGGCCGGGATGTGCTGGCCGTGGACATATCGGACGTGGCGCTGGACCGACTGAGGGCCAGGGCGGCGGACAACGGCCTGGCCAGCCGCCTCACGTGCGTGCAGGCGGACCTGAACACGTGGCGGCCACCCGAAGGCCGGCTATTCGCGCTGGTCATCAGCGTGATGTACTGGGAAGAAGCGGTGTTCGACTACGCTTGGCCCGTGGTCGCCGCTGGCGGTCTCATCGCGTGGCAGGGTTTCACCATGGAGCATCTGCACTACCGACCTTCGCAGAACCCGGACTGGTGCTTCAAGGAGGGCGAGCCCGCGAGCCGGCTGCCCGGTGATCAGTTCGCCGTGCTGCACGACGAAGAGGCCGATGAAGGCCACCGGGTCATTCGACGCTTGGTTGCTCGGCGTAAATCAATCTGACGGGAGACGACCATGAAGGTGAACAAGATCGCCATACTGAGTCCGGGAGAGATGGGTCATTCCGTAGGTCGTTGCCTCCTGGCCGGTGGATTCGACGTGGCCACCTGTCTCACGGACCGCAGCGAAAGAACACGGGAACTGACTGAGACCGCGGGTATCCGGGACGTGCCGGACCTGGATGACCTTGTACGGGATTCCGATCTCATCCTGGCCATCCTGGTGCCCGATCAGGTCAGGTCGCTTGCCGAGCGGGTGGCGGACGCCATGCGCCGGACAGGATCTACCGCGCCCTACGCCGACTGCAACGCGGTTTCACCGGCCACGGCCCGGGAGATCGATGAGATCATCACAGGAGCGGGCGGCCGTTTTATCGACGCGGGCATCATAGGCGGTCCGCCGGGCGGCAGCGAAAAGACGCGCTTCTACGCATCGGGCCCCCACGAAGCGGTGCTCACGCAACTCGATGGGCACGGCATTCTCGTTCGGCCTCTGGGTGGTGAAATAGGGCGCGCGTCCGGCATCAAGATGTGCTACGCCTCGGTGACGAAGGGGACCTCCGCCCTGCATGCCGCAGCGCTGATCGCGGCAGAGGTCATGGGGCTGAACAAAGAACTGCTGGCTGAATTCGAAGAGAGTCAGTCGCAACGGCTCAAGTCGATGGGCGGACTGAAGAGTCTGTCGGCCAAGGCCTTTCGATGGGTCGGCGAGATGCGCGAGATCGCGGCGACGTACGAACAGGCTGGAGTTACCCCCCATTTTCACGAAGGCGCCGCCGATATCTTTCAGCTTATTGCCGACAGTCCCATCGGCCACGAACGTCCGGAGACCGTGGACCGGGACCGTGGACTGGAAGAAACAGTGGCGATCTTTGCGGAACAAGCGCGCCTGAACAAGAAAGAAAACCGGAAGGAATGAAAATCATGCCGTCGATCCAGACCATTGGCATTCCGGTCCGCAGCGTCAACTGGGTCCGCGTCTTCCCAACCCTGGACACGGAAGGCCGTGACTGCCTGGTCGCCGTGATGGGACAGCAGGCAGCTGGGTTTACGGTCGTCAAGATCGACCCGGTCACGGGCGCCACCTCCCAGGTGACAGCTCCGGATCCCACCGCGAATTTTCCGACGGGGGCGATACGCACGCGCAACGGCTTGATCTACATCGGTGCGGCCTATGCCGGTCACCTGTACCGCTACGATCCGGCGTCGGAACAGCTGGATGACGTGGGCGCCATCAATCTGCCCGACGATACCTTTCCCTGCAACATGGATGAGGATCCAGACGGCTTGATCTGGATCGGGTGCTACGGGTCGGCCGGCCTGATCAGCTACGATCCGTCGACCGGTGAATTCGTCCGCCACGGACGGATAGACGAGACGGACATGTACTGCTATCCCCACGTTGGTACCGGTGGAACGATCGCCTGCTGCATCAGGGTGACCCGACCGCACGTGGTCGTCTACGATCCGGAATCGGGCGTGCGCAAGACCGTCGGCCCCGTGGTGGTTACGGAGGACGGTGGATCTTTGTCGCTGTACAGGGCGGCCGATGGGAAACTCTATATCCAGTCTACCGAAGGAGATTTTCGTCTGGATGGATTCGAAGTCGTGCCCGTGGAAAGCCTCCCGGCCCCCGCGCCGCCCCTGGCCCTGTCCGATGGATCCACGGCGGATTTCGCGGACCGGGCAACGCAGATGTACCACGAGTTGGCCATAACCCATCCTGGGTCAGGAACTACAAGAACGTTATCCGTAGAATACGAATCCGCGGGCAGCGAGATCTTCCTGCTGCACCGCGGCCCCGACGACAACGTTTACGGTTCGAGCATCCTGCCCCTGCATCTTTTCCGTTTTGATCCTCGTTCGAAGTCCATGGACGACCTGGGCATATGTACCAACGCCGCGGGGGAAGCCTACTCCATGGCCAACATGGACGGCCGGATGTATATCTGCTCCTACCCTGGCGCCATGCTGTCCGTGTACGATCCCTCCCGGCCCTACGTCTTCGGGAAGGATCCCGACAGCAACCCTCGCGAACTCGGCCGCGTGGACGAGGTTTCCTATCGTCCCCGATCCATGGTTGCCGGACCCCTGGGCCGCGTTTGGACGGCCTCGGTTCCGAACTACGGCATGTGGGGTGGACCGCTGTCCTGGTACGATCCGGCCACGGAGCGGTTTGGGACCTATCGCGATATCGCCGGGGAGGCTAGTTGCTGGATGCTGGCGTGGCTCTCCGGCCACGGACTGCTCGCCGTGGGCACGACGATCGACGGCGGTACCGGTACGCAACCGCGCGTGGACCAGGCTACGCTGTTTCTATGGGACTACGAGGCGGAGGAAAAGGTCTGGGAAAGCACGCTGTCGGTCCCGGCTACCGCCATCAGCGCCCTGGCCATTTCAGATGAAGGCCTGCTTTACGGGACGGCGGCGGGTAAAACCGGCTCCTTCCTCTTCGCGTTCGATCCCGATGACCGGCATTTCGTCCATACGACCAGCCTGCCCGGCGGGCGCCCGCTGGACCATGGTCTGCAGACGGGTCCCGAGGGAAGCATGTATGGATTCACGACCGGGTGTTTCTTCCGGTTCGATCCCTCCACTTCAGCCCTGACCACCATACACGAGGAACCAGGCGCCTTCCAGAATACCGGTCCCATGGATGAAGACGGAGTCTACTTTACGAAGAAACACGAACTGAAGAAACTAACCTGGTAAGGAAGGCGATCCTTCGCAGGTGTCGCGGGTATTTTGGCTCGTGTATCGACGGAATCGTTGCCTTAAACTGCGGTAAGCATATGGACGATTACGTCAACTACCGGCGCCGTGTCAATCTGTCAAGTTCAACGGGCATTATCCGCTTGACAGTGCTCATTTGAATCCGGTTAATAAAAGGAAGATCCGGTCACCTTTCACTTGGGGAATAGGCATGGCGCACATCACTTCCTGGACTATATTTTCGATCGCTGCCCTTACCGCCTTGTTAGCGGCGGCGTGGGTGCGGCCGGACGAGGCGGCAGCGCAGAACAGCAATTCCTGGGAGCTGCGCAAGTCGGCGATCGTCGACCTGCCGCGTACCCATCTGGCGGCGTCCTTCCTTCCGGACCTGGTCAAACGGCTCGCATCCAGTAAGGGCGGGGGATCACCCGTTTCCGAAGCCGAGTTCCTGGCACTATTCGACCGGCCCGAGAGCCGGCAGGTATATTCCTCCCAGCTGATCAAGGTGGCCACGCCCCGCAGCGTCTCGATTCAGAACAAGGCACACGAGGATTTCTCCCGGGTGTTCCTGACGGAAAAGAGGGTGAGACGGGGCGTCGATTTTCTCGAGGAAAAGAAGGGTCTGTTGAATGCGGCGGAACAGAAATACGGCGTGGCCGCAAAGGATATCGTGTCCATCCTGATGTGGGAATCCGGTCTGGGCGAATTTACAGGTAATTACCGCGTATTCAACGTCCTGGTCGCCCAGTTGTTGTACCTGGAAGAGGCGCAGCAGGAAGCGGTGCGACGGATTACGGCAAACGGAGAGGCCGATCCCCTGGCCAACGCGGGAGTAGCCAGCACGCAGGAAGAACGCTTTGCTAAAATACGCCGCCGGTGCGTCGGCAACCTGGTGGCTCTGCTACGGCAGTCCAAGGCGGCGGGCGTCGACCCGCTGTCCCTCCACGGCTCCTGGGCAGGGGCTATTGGATACCCCCAGTTCATGCCGGCCAGCATGCCCCATGCCGCCGATGGCGACGGTGACGGTACGATAGATCTTCATTCGTGGCCCGACGCCGTGATGAGTGTGGCCCGGTACCTCAAGGAACGTGGGAAGTACGCTACGGACGACTCCGCCAGGCGGAAAGCCATCTTCAGTTACAATCCCATCACCTCGTACGTCAACGGCGTGATCAAGTACGCCGATGCCATTTCGGCAGCGCGATAGGCGCTGGCCCATTGCCTTCTGAACCTAAAGGGTGATGATCCGACGGATGCGTTCAGCCGTCTCACGCATGTCAGTATCGTCTCCTCCGACCTCGCTGACCAGGGCGCCGTCGAAACCAATACCGCGCAGTTCGGCCATGACCGCCGGCCAGTCCGTGTCGCCGTCCATCAACTGTACCCACGCGCCTTCACCGCGACGGAAATCCTTTACGTGCACCTTGAAGATCCGGTTTCCGAGTTCCCGAATCCACATGTCCGGGTAGCCGTACAGGATCATGTTGGCCGTATCCAGGTAGATGCCGACGGCGGGTGATCCGACCTCGTCGACGAGTTGGCGCGCTTCCCCGGGACTCAGCATGAACTGATTCCACACGTTCTCGATGCCGATCCGGGTTCCGCGGCGTTCCGCATCGGGGGCGAGGCCGCGAAGGGCGTCGCGGAAGTTGTTCCAGGTCGTACCGTAGGAACTTTTTGGATCGAGCGCTCCTGGATGAAGCAGGAGGGCGTCCACACCTAGTATCTCGGCTATTTCAAACCCTCTTTGCAGGATGGCCACTCGCTTCGCGCGTTCGTCCGCGGAGGGCGATAACAGGGAACCGGCGTCCCGGCGAATGGCGATCATGGAACACAGTTCGAGTCCGTGATTCCTGCAGTCGTCCCCGACCGCGGCGATTTCCGTTGTCGAGGCGTCTATGTTCGGTGATCCGTCATCGGAGAAAACCAGTTCAATGGCCTCGTAGCCCAGTTCCATGGCCTTCGAAAGGTCCTGTTCAAGATCCTGGCGGTTGAGACAGAGTTGGGTAATACCCGGAATCATGTGTAATCGGCTCCTCGAAATCGTTGTGGAACAAAATACGTGTTACATTAAAATTGAAGTTCACAGGCGCATCGGGGTAGGTTATATTAACCGATACAAAACGCAAGTGAATTGCTACGGAACAAGGGAGGGATCCACATGATACACGTACTGTTGCGTTCGATTTTCGCCCTGGCGCTGATCGGCCTGCTGGCGGAATCCGCAGACGCACAACCGAGGAACCTGGCTCCGAGGGTAGGCCAGCCGGCGCCGGAGTTCAGCCTGCAAGACGTCAACGGCGAGACCGTCAACTTCGCCGATTTCAAGGGCAGGAAAAACATACTGGTGGTCGTCGACCGCGGCTGGATAGGCTACTGGTGACCCCTTTGCTTACGGCAACTGGGGCAGTTGCAATCCGACTACGAACGCATCGCAGGAAACGATACGGAACTACTCTTCATCAATCCCGAAGATCTCGAACAGACCAGGGACTTTGTCGCCAAGTCGAAAGTCAAGCGGGAGGATCTCTCCTTTTCCGTTCTCGCAGACCCGGATCGGGCCATACCCACCAAGTTCAAGATCAAGAAACCGACCGACAAGGGAGAAGAAGTTTCTCCCACCGCCTTCATCATCGACAAGGAAGGCGTACTTCGGTTCAAGTACGTGGGTTCCGATCCCTTCGACCGGCCGTCGACCGACCACCTGGTAGAGATCCTGGGCATGATTTCCGGATAGTCAGGTAATGGTGTTGCAGTCAGACGGTTCTTAAGTTGTAATCAGGTTTTGAGGTTTTTGATCTCGTCGGAAACGAATTCAGTCAGAATCTGAGTTTCCAACCATACCTCGTAAAGCGGGCCACCAAGCCTCGGCCGGAAACGATGTTGCAGGCCATATGCGTCTGCCACCGTTTTCAAATGGTCGAGGCTTTGTGCTGTCTCCAGCAGGAAAACTCCTTCTTACCGTTGCGTTATTCTGTGCGTCGATTGTGCATTAAATGTGCATTAAATCGTTGACCTGAACCTGAAATCGCGTTACACTTTCCAAGCAAAAAATGTGATCGTGTCCGGTTGCAGCGAAACGATTTTTAAAATACAAGCGCAGGTGTACTAAACAAGGAATCTGGGCAGGTGCAATTCAGTGAAGCACTGCCTCCTTTAGTGTTAACCAAATCTCCTTTTTCCGGTGGTCGTTCAGTGATCGAAACTCTAGACACCTTTGGACAGTTTCTTGTAAGTTGCAATCGCATGGAAGACACGTTGGAAATCATCGAGCGAGACGACGGCTTCATTAGAGTAGGCGATGGAAGCCGGTATTTTACATCCCCCGAAGCTTGGCCCTCTCATCAAAAGTTGGCGATAAAACACGTAAATGGTAAGGTACTTGATGTTGGATGTGGTGCCGGTTCCCACTCGATCTACTGTCAGAACCAGGGGCACAGCGTCTTGGGTATTGATATTTCACCTCCCGCGATCCAGGTCGCGCAACGAAGGGGTCTGCGAGACGGGAAGGTGATGTCGGTTTCGGAAGTTGATCCAACTCTGGGGACCTTTGATTCCATTTTAATGTTGGGTAACAACTTTGGTACTTTTGGAGATGGCAAGAGTGCGAAACGGCTGCTCAAACAGTTCCACAGCATGACCAGTCCCTCGGCCAGAATCATAGCAGAGACAAAGGATCCTCATCAAACTTCGATACAGTGTCACAAGGAGTATCATAAGCGCAACAGAGCACTGGGGAGATTGAGCGGGCAGATACGCATCCGAATTCGCTATAGGGATCTCAATACACCCTGGTTTGACTATCTCTACGTGTCAAAAGTAGAAATGAAGCAGATACTCGAAGGAACTGGCTGGCATGTTGGGACTTACATAGACACGCCCGGTCCCGGTTACATTGCCGTGTTGGAAAAAACCTGAAACCGATTCACCACCACGGGTGTGCTTGGGACGGTAATGGTCATGTCTTAAGCCGACCAGGTGCTTCTGTCCTTGACCTTCCCTTTTCGAATCCCCGGCAAATTGTCAGCGATCCAATGTACTGCACTCCGCACGGATCTTCTCTAACGCCTCATCGACGTGGTCCAGGTAGTTCATCGCTGCCTTGTAGGTGGGCATGAGCGCTCTATCTTCACCCTCCCCGTCCAGGTACTGGTTAGCCATCCACAGGTAGATCGACAGTTCGTAGATGCTCCGGTTTGGCTCCTGTGGACGGGATCCATATCCTTCGTAGAAAGCGGCCGGCGTGGGTCCAATCGGTTTCATTCGAAACAGGTCCATGCGCACTAGATCCCAGACCGGGTCTCCCGACCACGCGTATTCCCAGTCCAGCCATGCGGAACATGTCCACTGCCCGTTTACCCTGTGAACAAGCACGTTCCAGGGATGATGAACGGTACGGGGACATCAATTTCCAGAAGGTGGTCGTGTAGGTATTTCTCTTTTACCATCCTGTGAAGATCGTCACTTGAAGGGTGGGGCCATTCATATTCGCGAAGGATGTGTCGCTTATCGTCTTGGAGAACGACGAGGGATGTTAGGTTGGTGACGCCAGTGTTGATCGGTTCTACGTGTCGGATGGCCCAATTCCCTATCCCGGCTTCAGCCAGCAGTCTCGGAGGGGAGGGGATTCCGGATGCTCGGACATGGATCTTCCCGGGTTCAGTTCGATCGCTCCAGAACGCGCACCTCGGTCTCCAATCTATTCCCCAGTCGATCCCTCTGCACCTCCAGGTCATAGTGCGCCTGCAGATTCAACCAGAAACGATCCGTGGTCCCAAAATAGCGGGCCAGCCGTAGTGCCGTGTCTGCTGAAATGGCACGCTTGCCGTGAACGATTTCGTTAATGCGGCGCGGGGGAACAGAGATGTCCATTGCTAAACGATACTGACTCAGCCCTAATGGCTCGAGAAATTCCTCCATGAGGATTTCTCCCGGATGAATCGGGGGCATAACGGTGGTAGTCATTTCTACCTCCTAATGATAGTCAACAAGTTCCACGTTGGTAGCTCGACCATCCGTCCATTCAAAACACAGCCGCCATTGGTCGTTTACACGAATACTGTACTGACCTTTACGGTCTCCTGTAAGTCTTTCAATTCTGTTACCTGGCAGAGCATTCAGATCCTGCATGGCTTCAGCGGTGTGTAGCATAAGTAGTTTCTTCAGGGCGGCACGAGCCAGGCTACTGGAGAACCTCCTAGACATTTCACGCCGGAACACCTTTTCAGTCTCACGGTCACTGAACGATTCTATCATGCCATTACTATAATAACATTACGCGTTAATAACGTCAAGCGTTACTAAAATCACGACGGAATTACCTGTACGAGAAAGCGCGGTGTTGTGAGTCTGGGATGCTTCGTTACACCTATGATATGACTTGACCTCTATTTACCCCAACTTACCTTTACCAGTCAACAAATCAGGATCTTTCTCGACCTGATTTCCGTTTTGGATATGCATAGGCCCGGAATCTAACTTCACAATTACGTAGCATTTTGCTGAGGACTAACCCGCCATGTCCAACGACCATGAACTGCGGTTCGCTGCCGACAATTACCAATCGGCCGAGAACCGGGATTTTACGACAGACGCCATACATGGCGGCTACCACGGCACGTCTTCCGCCGTTCCTATCTACCAGGGGAATACCAACCATAGGCCGGGTTACGAAGGGACGAACTCCTACGGTCGGGGCCTGGACCGGGCCGGTGGCCCAACCTGCGGAGCGCTCGAAGAACAGGTACGGATGCTCGAAGGCGCCGCGTGGGCCCAGGCCACCTCGTGCGGCATGGCGGCGATCGGCCAGACTTTGTTCGGTCTGTTAAAAAGCGGCGACCGGGTCGTCGGTCACGAGACGGTGTACGCCGGGACCCAAATGTTTTTCAAGGAAGTGCTACCCGTGAAGTGGGGAGTCGACGTCGAACAGGTTAACATGTGCGACCTTGACGCCCTTTCGGCCACCCTTGAAAAGCCGACCCGGATGGTCTATTTCGAACCGTATGCCCATTCGATGGAATTCATCGACCTGAAACGCGCCATTGACCTCGCCCATGAAGCCGGCGCGCTCGCCGTGGTTGACAACACCTTCCTGTCGCCGTACCTGCTGCGGCCTCTGCAATACGGCGCTGATGTGGTCCTCCACGCCATGACGAAGTATATGGCCGGGCACGGAGACGCGTTGGCCGGAATCGTCTCCGGCCGCGACGAAGAGATCCGGAAGCAGATCCACTACATGCGGATCCTCATGGGCGGCGTGCTGGCGCCCATGAACGCCTTCCTCGTGCACCGGGGCCTCAAGACCCTGGCTTTCAGGATGGAACGGCACTGCGCCAGTGCCCAGAAGGTGGCGGAGTACCTGGACCAGCACGAAAAGATCGCCCAGATGCGCTACCTGGGGCTGCCTGCACACCCGAATCACGAGGCCGCGACCGGATACCTTCACGGTTTTGGGGGAATGATGCGGTTCGTCTCCCGGCCCGGCGTCTCCCTCGACGCGTTCATCAACCGTCTTAAGATGTGCAAGCCCTGGTACAGTCTGGGGGATGTAGAGACGCTGGTACTTCCTTCAGGGGAGGACGCGGAACACGGCTTCTCGGCACGCATTTCGGTCGGTCTCGAAGACCCGGACGACATTATCGCTGACCTGGACCAGGCGCTGGAGGGGGCGTAGCACGGTCAGTCTTCGGTTTCGCCCGTAGCACGGCCAGTCTTCAGTCTCGCCCGTAGCATGGTCAGTCTTCGGTTTCGCTCGTAGGGATACGCCTTCTCTGGAAATGCCTGAATTGGATACTTCAGGAACCCGCTACGACCTCGGGCGGCCTCTCGGTCGTTTTCTCTTTCTTTTGTACAGGTTCGCCCGGACCCAGGCTGGCGCGCAGAATCGCGTAACCCAGAACCCCGGAAGCCAGCGATCCCACGATGATCCCCAGCCTTTCGTCAAAGGCCGTATGCACCTCGCCGAACGCGAGGGATCCTATGAACAGGCTCATGGTGAACCCGATCCCGCACAGGACGCTCGCCCCGTACAGGCCGGACCAGGTCATCCCCTTGGGCAGGGCAGTCACCTTCAGTTTAATGCACAGCCAGCAGAGCGTAAAGATGCCGATCTGCTTCCCCAGGAACAGACCAAGCGCGACCCCGACGGGCACGCTGTGAAACACCTGTTCGGCCGTGATGCCGCTTAAAATAACACCGGAGTTGGCGAAGGCGAAAACGGGTAGAATGAAAAAGGCCACCACGGAGTGTAGATCGTGTTCGAGGACCTTAAGGGGCGAGACATCCGGATCCTTTTTGGACTTCATCGGGATGAAAACCGCCAGGATAACCCCGGCCAGTGTCGCGTGGATGCCCGATTTCAGCAGCGCGATCCACAACACTAAGCCTACGAGCATGTATGAACTGTGCGAGACGTAGTTGAGCTTGTTCAGGAGGATCAGGACGAGAATGCAGAGTCCCGCGACCATGAGGGCTGTGGTAGATATGTCCGAGGTGTAGAACAGCGCGATGATCAGTATCGCGCCGATGTCGTCCAGTATGGCCAGCGAGGTCAGGAAGACCTTGATCGAAATGGGCACGCGGGAACCGAGCAGGGTAAGCACGCCCAGTGTGAATGCAATGTCCGTGGCGACCGGGACGGCCCATCCGCGCAGGGCTGCGGGATCGCCACTGTTAATAAGTAGATAGATCAGCGCCGGAGCCAACATGCCGCCAACGGCTCCCACACCCGGCAGGATGATGTTTCTCCGATTCGACAATTCTCCCTCGAGGAACTCACGCTTCAGTTCCAGGCCCACGAGGAAGAAAAAGACGGTCATCAGGCCATCGTTGATCCAGTGGAAAAGCGGTTTATTGATATCCAGGGCGCCGATGTGGATCTGTATCGGCATGTTCAACAGGAGGTGGTAGAGCGGTTCCAGGAACGAGTTCGCAACCACCAGGGCCAGCGCCGTAGCGAGCATCAGCAGGATACCGCTGGCGGATTCCAGTCTAAGGAAAGCATCGATAAACGTAGGTTTGTGATTCTGCATGAACGGTAACCCCTATATCCTCCCTATTCGGCCTGTACAACCGAATCGACCATCTGCTCCACGTTGACGGCGGTACCAGCGCGGGATGCCTCGATGGCGCCAAAGACCATGGCGACACTCTTAATGTTCTGTTCCAGGCTGGTATCGGGTGTTTGACCACCATCGAGCCACTCAAGAAACTCGTTGATCAACCACCGGTGCCCGTCGTATTCCGGCACGACAGGCTTTACGTCCTCGACGCGCATGCCAATCCCGGGCGTGAGCCGGTAAATACGCGTTACGCCGTCTTTGCCGATGGCGACGGCGCCGCCTTCGCACTCGGCCCGGTAGTACTCCTGGTGCCAGCTGTTCTGTTCCGCGGCGCCCAGGCAGGATCCCTCGTAGGCCGTCTTTACACCATTGGTCATGTCCATGAGGTACATGGCGCAACAGTCCCCCTGGAAAATGCTCCACGGCCGGTTCCACCCCCATCCGGCGATCGTCCTGCAGTCTCCCCCCGATAGATTCCTCATCATGTCAAAGTGATGCACCGCGCCTTCCACCAGCAGGGTATGGGGTATGTCATAACGGAAGGCGCCCCAGGCGCCGTACTCCCGGTAGTCCGCGGCAAAGCGACCTTGGATGTAGTTGATTCGTCCGATTTCTCCGTCCTGCAAAACCTGCCACATGGTCAGCATGCGGTAGGAGTAGCGGTAGTTCTGTATCACGTGCATCTTCAAGCCGGCCTTCGAGACCGCATTATATATAACTACGCACGCAGGCCATGTGTCGGCAATCGGTTTTTCGCTCAGGATGTCCATCTTCCGGTCCACCGCCAGCATCACCGCGTCCTTGTGAATGGCCGGGGGAATGACGATCGTGCAGTAGTCCGCGTCCACTTCTCCGAAGGCGGTCTCCATGTCCGTGTACCTTTGGTTTCGGGGCAGCTCGAGGAAGTCTCCGGCGCTGTGCAGCACTTCGGCGTTGATGTCCACCAGGGCCACGATTTCGTGGCGATCGTTGAAACCGGGATAGAAACTGTGTATCCAGCCGCCGGTCCATGCCGCCGGCGCCGATCATCAGGCAACGTTTCTTTTCGGACATGCCCTGCTCCAGTCTGTAGCAAACTGATCTTCGTCGATCAGATGATCATCGTCTTCCATGCACCCTGGCGGAACCGGTATACGCAGGCCAGACCAAGGAGACCAATGTAGATGGACGCACTCAGCCAGGCACCCCAGAAATCCAGACCCAGCGTGAAGGTGAGCAAATAGGTCATCGGTAAAAAGATAACCCAGGCGCCGATGAAAGCGGCCACGGCGGACCACCGGGTATCGCCCGCGCCGCGCAGGGCGCCGATGAAGATGACCGCTAGGGCGTCGAATGCCTGGAATAACGCCGCGTAAAGCAATCCCGTCCGGCCGTAGCGAATCACGTCCGGATCGCTGTTGAACAGGGTGATGAGCGGTTCGGGAAATACCAGGAAAACAAGGCCGATGAACACCATGATGCCCATGGCCAGCTTCAAAGCGCTGTAGGCACTGCGTTCCGCCAATTCCAGCCGCCCGGCGCCGATATACTGGCCGACGAGGGTGGATGCGGCCATCCCGATACCCAGGCCGATCATGTAGGAGATGGACATCAGCTGTATGGCGATCTGGTTGGCGGCGAGCTGCGCGTTCCCCAACCGACCGATGACGGCGCTGAAGATGACAAAGCTGCCGATATCGAGAAACCGTTGCAGGCCGATAGGGGCCCCGACCCGGAATAGCCGGACAAAATCGTGCCACCTGGGCCCCACGACCGTTCGGTTGGCGTAAGGCCTTAGCCGTTTCGACAGGAACAGGACCAGGTATATTCCGCCACCCAGTATGCCGGCCAGCGCTGATCCAATGGCCGAACCCTGCACCTCCAGGCGCGGCAGGCCGAAGTTGCCGTAGATCAACCCGTAGTTCAGGATGACGTTGATGATATTGATGGTGATGCCGATCTTCATCGGCGTCTTGGTGTCTCCGATTCCGCGGAAGAAACTGCCGACGGTCATGGCGATCATGAACGCCGGACCGTCGATCAGGCGCCACTGGAAATAGGTGACGCCGAGCCGCCGGACTTCGGCAGACGGGCCCGCCAGGTCGAACAGGAACGGTGCCAGGGGAATGACGAGCAGGATCATGGCGCCACTGATCAGGGCCAGGTACAGACCCTGCCAGGTCATGTACCCGCAGACCTTCCGGTTGCCGGCGCCGTAACTCTGGGCGACGAAGGTGTTGACGCCCATCGCCAGGCCCAGGATGGGAAGGTAGAAGAGCCAGGCAAGCATGGTTCCGAGACCGACGGCGCCTATTTCGGCAACGCCGAGCTGACCGACCATGTACGTATCGACCACGCCCAGCAGGGTCTCGGACATGTTGGCCAGAATGATGGGATAGGCCAGCAGCCATACTCGGTGCACACTCCCGGAGGT
Source organism: bacterium (assembly GCA_965225915.1). GTDB lineage: Bacteria > JAAXHH01 > JAAXHH01 > JAAXHH01 > JAAXHH01 > JAAXHH01. The sequence goes on along the minus strand of OZ245326.1, from coordinate 925,239 downwards.
TGGATGGACCACCGTTTCGGTTTCATGAACCGTCTGATTCGATGTTTCGGAATCGCTCATGTTGAACTAAGGTATTTGGCCGGGTCACGTGGCGTACAGCATGGTTGTACGAAACGGCGGAGTTATGCCTTTCCGGTCCGGACCCGTGTTACGGAACAGACGCTTTGGATACGAATCTTTCAGTCGATAACATTTTCCAATACCCGAAAGAATATACGTCCAGTCGTTCTCCCGCGGTCAGAGTCCGGTTTTCCTACGCGTCCCCTCCCGATTCCTTCATGGCGGGAATCGCGTGCCTGCAGCCCAGGTATATTGCTTTCAGGCAGACGTCCAGCGTTCGGTCCCAGTCGGCTTCCGCCAGGTCGCAAACCGGCCCCGGCATGTGCCAGTAGGCGTTGTTGTGCAGCACGTGGAGGCTGCCGTAGGTGTCTACGGCACAATGGATCATCCGTCGCACATCATCGTCGCAGGCCACGTCGGCCACGCACGCCGTGGCCTGGCCGCCGTTCCGTCGAATCTCGTCGACGGTCAGATCGAGCCCTTCCGCGTTGATGTCGACCGCCACCACCCGCGCGCCTTCCCTTGCCATCATGACGGCGGTGCCCTGGCCAATTCCGGAGGCCGCACCGGTAACGATCGCAGTTTTGTCCGCCAATTGCATGTCATCCACTCCGGTTGGGTCGGTTCATGGTTTGCGAGCCCGTGCCTGGATCATGCCTCGTCCTCTCATGCCTCGCCCTTTCAAGCCTCTTCCTCTCGCCTTGTCCTTTCAAGCTTCGCACTTTCAAGCCTCGCGCACCGGCGATTCCTGAATGCGGCGCCACAGGTCTTCGAACTCTTCGGTGCCGTCTTCCCGCCAGTATTCCGTGCGGACGCCGGGCGTGTAGGCTTCCAGTTTGAAACCTGCGCGAACGCCGGGGAAGTGGACACGGTGCCCGTCGGGATAAATGGCCGTGAGGATGAAACGGGGCCGCGGAAAGTCGTACGGTTCGTCGCTGTCGCGAAAGGGTCTCAGCACTTCTTCGGGAACGAGGAAGCCCTTCATGGCCTCTTCGTCGACTTCGACGCCCAGTCCAGGCGCCTCGGGCACGCGATGGAAGCCGCCGATCACCTCAATGGGTTTTTTCAGCAGCTGATGTCGGTACAGGTTCATGCAGGTGATCGCCGGCCAGGTGGCATGGGACAACACGGCGCCGAGGTGGGCGGCCCAGGTGGTGGTGAGCCCGTTGCCGACGATCTGTAGCCAGAAGGGCATGTTGGCTTCCGCGCTGAGCGTGCCGCTTCGCAGGACCTCCGATACGCCGCCGCTGATGACGAATCCGTCGCAGACCGCTTCACGGATGGCCGTGGTGTAGGGAGGCTGGCCGAAATGCATGGCGATGGGCCGGCTGACGACCTGTCTCAACTGGCGGTTTCCGAGTAAATCGGTCTGAGGTATGGGCGTCTCGAACATGGCCACGATGTCGAACTCCTCCAGTTGGCGCAGGACGGGCACGGCCGCCGCCGCGTTGTGGAGGGTGCCATTGGCGTCGAGATCCACCCTGAAGTGAGGGGGCACGGCCGCTTCGACCGCTTTCATCTGCTCGATGATATCGTGCCAGGGCCGTTGTTTCAGCTTGATCGTGGTGTACCCGGCGTCCACCGCGTCCTTGGCCTGCCGGACCCAGTCGTCCGGCGGTCCTTCGTTGGACCACCAGGATATGGGCACCCAGTCCCGTACCTTGTTGCCCATCAGCTTGTGGCAAGGCACCTCTAGGGCCTTTCCGACGACGTCGAAAAGGGCCATCTGCAGTCCAAAACCTATGGAATCGTCCATCATCAGGTCCGCCGGACTCCGGCCCATCACGCGGGCCACGCTCGCGTCGGTGACCCGGTAGCGGACATAGTGGACGATGGTCTCGCCCCATCCCACCAGGCCCGCGTCGGTGGTGACCTTGCAGAGTTCGAATACGGACCAGTTGTACACCGTTCTCTCCGCGACCGGACGCTGTCCCAGCGTAAACGGCACGCTGACCACGAAGCGCTCTACGTTGGTTATCTTAAGCGGCATGTCGATCCTCCGGACCAATGGGTTATCCCGGGTTTTCCAGGTAGGCGGCCAGCAGCTCGACGCAGCGGTGGAGACCGTTGCGGGGTATGATCTCGTAACCGTGGGTGTTTTCCGTGGGGATGCACAGCAATCCGGCCCGGGGCGTCTGGCCCAGGGCCTTGGCCATGGAGGCGTCGGAGGCGTAGCTCTGCCAGTACGCGCACTGCGGATCCATGCCCAGCCCTCGCCCGCACGCCAGCAGTCGGTCCGCTATGGACTTGTCGTAAAGTCCCTGGACATCGCCGTACACCACAACGGGTTCGTCGGACAGGATCACCCCGTATTCTTCGCATGCCGGACCCGAATCCACGGCCAGAGAGAGTTCGCCGGGCAGAGTCCGCGCGGCATACGCGGCGCCGTGTCCACCGATCTCCTCGCTGGTCGTCATAACCAGGTAGGTGTCCCCGGCGGGACGCGTGCCCCCGGATTTCATTCGGGCAGCTACGCCGATCAGGATGGCGATGGCCGCGCGGTTGTCCATGAAATATCCGCCGATGCAGTCTTCGATTTCCGATATCGTGCGCCGCGACCGGGCGATGACGACGCGGGTGCCGGCGTGGACCCCCTTTTCCTTGAGCTGCGCCGGCGTTCTGCGGGTGAACACGTACACGTGGCGCCAGTCCATGGCCATGTTGCCGCCCTTGGTCTTGGTCTCCCAGATCCGGGCGGAATCGGCCGTCGTATGCTGTGGACCGACGGAAAGGACGCCGGGGATGATCCCGCCGTCCGCCATGACTTCAACGGGTCCCTGTCCGTAACTGGCCGGGTAGATGCCGCCGAGGGGGTTGACGCGGAGCGTACCGTCCTCGTTGACGCGCTTGACGACCAGGGCCAGTTCGTCCAGGTGGGCCATCACGCGGATCGCCGGGGCCTCCGGCGACGAACCCCGGACCAGGCCGATGACGTTCCCGGCGGCGTCTACGTGGGTCTCGTCACAGAGAGGCTCCAGTTCCCGCTCGCATACCACCCGCACTTCGTCTTCCTGTCCCGACGGACCCCGGGCGTAGACGAGTTCCTGAAGCAGCGAAACCACACGATCTTCAAGGGACATGGATAGCTCCTCGCAAGCTTGAAACAATACTCCTCGAATTGAAGAGACACACAGGGGGCAAAGTACCTTTCGAACGCCTGTAAATCAAGGGTAAAGACTTGACAGTTGGCATGTTAGAGTTAAAATACCAGTAGTTGGCGGCCTCCCTGCCGCCTCATTCCCTTTCATCATGTTAGTTACCGGAGGACTGGAACATGCAAGTCAAACTGTGGGGCATTCTCGCAGGTCTCTGCCTGACGGTGTCCGTCGCCTGCGGCACATCCGAAGATACGACGACGAGCGATACGTCCGAAACGGAAGGCGATACCCCGATGATCGAGAGTATGCGCGCCGCGGAAGATCTCACCGGCGCCCTGGCGCCAGACGCCGACCGGGCCGCTATCGTAGCCCATCTGCTGGAGGCTGAGCGGACCAAGGTCAATACCAGCGCCATGGTTCTCAATTACCCCGACCTGGACCGGCAGACCGCCTACGACATCCAGGCGGACATCCTGGCGGAAAAGCTGAAGACCGAAGACCGCATCGGTTGGAAGATCGGGTATTCCCGCATGCCCGAGGACCCTGCAACGTTAGATCCGATTTATGGCCATATCATGGCATCAAACAATTTCGAACCCGGTGTCCCAGTGGAATCGTCCATGTTCGTGGCCGACACGGCTGTGGTCGAAGGTGAGTTTGTTTTCTGGATCGGCAAGGACTTGCCGGGTCCCGAGGTGAGCCGCGAGGAGGTTACCGCGGCCATCACGGCGGTCGGCGGTGTGATCGAGATGCTCTCCTCGTGGACGCGCGGTCCGGAGGGGACGCCGTCCACGCACAGTCATGACGCGACGGGCAACGTGTTCCACGTGGGCATCGTGCTCGGCGAGAAAAGGGTGCCGATCGACGAGATGGACTTTACGAATGAGTACGCGACCGTGGAGATCAACGGAGAAGAAAGAGCCTCCGCACCGGCCACCAGGAACATGGGCGTCGATCCCGTGGAAGCCCTGACCTGGCTGGCCAACGAGTTGCCCAGGTACAGCGACGAGTATCTTCGCGAAGGGGACCTGGTGATCACCGGGACCGTGTTCCCCCCGCCCCGCATGGGCGCCGGCGGAAAGGCACGCATGAGCTTTACGACACTCGGCACGATCGAGTTGGAGTTAAAATAAAAGACCGCTACGTCATCGTAGGCCTGGGGGAACTGCTGTGGGACCTGCTGCCGTCGGGTCCTCAACTGGGCGGCGCGACGGCGAACTTCGCCTACTTCGCGTCTCTCCTGGGTGAAAACGGCGTGATCGCGAGCCGGGTCGGGGAGGACGAACTCGGTAGAAAAGCCGTTGATCGCATCGCCCATCTCGGCGTGGCCACCGACGCGATACAGCGGGACGATGTCCACCCCACCGGCACGGTCGACGTAACCCTTGGACCGGACGGTCAACCCGATTTCCGGATCAACGACGAGGTCGCCTGGGCGCACATGCAGTGGACGCCAGCCTGGTCGGCGCTCGCCGACCGGACTGACGCCGTGTGCTTTGGTACGGTGTCTCGGTACGAACCGGATTCTACGGGCGCTGTCGTCGCGTTCCTCAAGGCCCTGAGGCCCTCGGTCCTTCGGATCTTCGACGTGAACCTGCGGCAGGATCGTTTCACGCCACACCTGCTTCACGATTCCTTCCAACGCGCCCACGTGGTCAAGCTGAACGACGAGGAGCTGCGCAGGGTGTGTCCCCTGCTGGACCTTGGGGGAGAAGATCTCGAATCCATGGCCCGACGGCTGCTGAAGGCCTACGCACTGGAACTGGTCTGCGTCACCCGCGGCACGGAGGGCAGCCTGCTGGTTACTAAGTCGGACACGGTAGCTCACCCGGGCGTGCCTGTCGAAGTCGCGGATACCGTCGGGGCCGGAGACGCTTTCACCGCGGCCCTGGCCAGCGGATACCTGCGCCGTGCCCCGCTTGAACGAATCAGCGAAGCCGCCAACCGGCTCGGCGCCTGGGTGGCCTCACAGACCGGCGCCATGCCGGAGGTCGACGACAAGGTGCGTTCCGCCGTCCGGAAAATCCTGCGGGAAAACTATTCTTCCAGGTAGAACATCTCTTCGGCCGGGCGCAGGGGACGGTTGAGCCAGAGGGGCCGGCGCAGGCCGCCCGGACCGGGCGCCGGGCGCGTCTGGTCCAGCCATTTTCTATACACCTCGAAGGACTTATCGGTGTCGACCATCACGTCTCCGTAGGCGTCCTCTTCTCCGGCTTTTTCGACCCGGACCTTCTGGTGCCAGCAGTGCATGCCGCTTATGGGGTCGGGATGCACGGGGAAGGTGATGTTCTGGTGCACGCCGCCGTCCCGCCAGAAGATGCGGGAGGAATCGCGGTCCGAGCTCTCGTAGGGCCGGATGCCATCCACCACCTTCATGCTCCACTTCCCGCCGGTTTCTTCCTGGATATCCACCAGATTGACGGACCATCGGTTGCCTTCCGCGTCCTGTTTCCGCCGCCAGCGCCCCAGGTGGTGGGAGCAGGCGACCACGCCGGGTTTCATGGCCTCGGTCACCCAGACGCGGTCCACGAAATGGCCTATTTCAGTGGTCACACGGACCAGGTCGCCCGTGCGTACGCCCATCTTGTCGGCGTCCTGCCGGTGCATCCACACGGGATTGCGGTTGGAGATTTCGTTGAGCCACTTGGCGTTGCCGGACCGGGAGTGGATGAGCGTGGGCAGCCGGAAGGTGGGCACAAGCGGGAACTCCCCGTTCTCGCGGTTGAGTTCATCGGGGTGCACGTGGCTCTTGATGTAGGTGGGTATGGCGTATTCGGGCCAGCCCCAGTCCACCATGGTCTGGGAATAGAATTCCTGCTTTAACGAGGGTGTGGGGAATCCCGCACGCGGCGCCCCGTCCACCATGACGCCGACGGCCTTGCCACCAGCGACCAGGGTATTCGTTTCCGGATCGACCTCGGCACCCGCGACCGCCTCGTCATCCAGCTTTTTGAGGTGTTTCGCGTAGGCCGTTTTCTCCACTTCGAAGGCGCCATACTTGCGCATGTAGTCCAGGGTGGATAGCCCCTCCGCCTCGGCCGTCTCGGGCAGACGGTCCACGTGGTCGAAGATGTACCTGTAGTATTCGTCGATGGTGATCTTCTCGCCCGGCCTGTAGGGCGAAATGAAGTGTTCCCGGATGCCCAGGCTGCCATCGGGATCGATACGCCAGGACAGCTCGATCCAGAATTCGTCCTCTTCCCAGACCTCGCCCGGATTGGCCTCGTAGGTGAAGTTCACCGGGTCGCCCATGCGCCGCCGCGCTTCGCGCAGGACGGGCTGGCGGAATCCGATCCAGGTGCCGGAGTGGGTCTCGTAGCTGATGATGTCGTGTCGTTCGCTGGCGTGGCCCATCGGCAGCACGTAGTCGGCGAAATACGCGGTCTCGTTCCAGGTGGGCGTCAGGGCCGCGTGCAACCCGATCTTGTCCTCGTCGCGGAGTGCCTCGACCCACGTGAACCCGTCGGGAAACGTCCATACGGGGTTGAAAACGCGGGTGAAGTAAACGGCCAGCTTTCCGCGACCCTCCTTGAGGAAATGGGGCAGGAGAAAGCTCATCTCGTAGTGGGACAGGGGGTATTCCTTTGGGAAATGCAGTTCATTCCAGAACTTCTGGTCCGGAGGATGGTCGAAGACGTTGGGCTTGAACTTGTTCCACCCGCTCGGCGAGGTACCGCCTTCCGTGCCGACGCTGCCGGTCAGCACGTTCAGGAAATGGAGGCATCTAGCCACGGCCCAGCCGCCGGCGTTTCCGCTGCCCGCGCTCCGCCAGTTGTGGGTGGCGAAACGCGATCCCGCCCGGCCGATATCACGGGCTATCTCGACGATCTGCGCCGCCGGTACCCCGCTTTCCTTTTCGGCGAATTCGGGCGTGTATTCCCGGTAAACGACTTTGAGCGCCTCGATGAATCGTTCGAAGGTACGCGGCGCATCCGGGTGTTCCTTTTCCAGGTAAGTCTGCCAGTTCACCCACGTCTTCATGAATCCGGCGTCGTAGAAGTCTTCCTGCAGGATGATGTTGGCCATGGCCAGCAGCACCGCGGCCTCGCTGCCGGGATAGGTGGGCATCCAGTGGTCGGCCATGCTGGCCGTGTTGGACAACCTCGGGTCCATTACCGCGAGTTTGGCGCCGTTCATCATGCCCTCGATGATGCGCTGCGCATGGGGATTGAAGTAGTGTCCGGATTCCAGGTGGGCGCTGATGAGGAGGATGAACCGCGCGTTGGCGTGGTCCGGCGACGGACGGTCGAAGAAATGCCAGAGGGCGTAGCCTAAGCGGGCGCCCGATGAACAGATATTGGTGTGGCTGTTGTGCCCGTCGACGCCCCAGGCCTTGAGCACGCGTTCGATGTACCCTTCGTGGCCTGGCCGGCCCACGTGGTAGGCGATTTCGTTGTTGGCGCCCTGCTGCAGGCGTTCCCGTATTCTTGCGGCGATGTCGTCCAGAACGGCGTCCCAGGACACCCGTTCCCATTCCCCGCTCCCGCGGGGGCCGGACCGGCGCAATGGATGGAGTATCCGGTCGGTATCCCGGATCTGGTTTATGGTCGCAGGACCCTTGGCGCAGCTGCGCCCCCTGCTGGCCGGGTGGTAGGGATTCCCCTCGAACTTTCGGACTTCCATCGTTTCCTTGTCGACGTAACTGAGCAGTCCGCATCCGGCTTCGCAGTTGAAGCAGGCCGTCGGCACCACCATGTAGTGTTTGGACTGTTGCCGCGGCCAATCCTGCGCCTCGTATTCCACCCAGTCGTCCCATTGATCCGGCGGCGGATAATCCGTGAGCGCGCCACCTTCGGTCAGACTCGGAAGATCCGGTCCGTCCTCTTCGTGCAGGTTGGGAATCAGGCCGATTTTCTCGGCCAGCGATTCGATGAGTCCCGGTCTATGGCGTGTGGACATGTTGGCGGTTCCTGTCCTTTATTTTTGGGATGTTCCAGATACGGAGATCGTAGTTGTGCTCCGTTCAACCCAGTTAGTTGTGCCCTGTTCAACCCAGTTAGTTGTGCCTTTTCAGCTCAAGGGTATGTCCTGGGGAGCCTTGACCCAGACGTACTCGGTAGCGTAGAGACCGATCAGTACGCCTAAACCCGCCGCTGCGAGCATCGCTTCGCCGCCGATCCAGGCCAGGACGACGGGCAATAGATTGCCGACAACGAGACCGGCGAACCAGAAATACCCCCGGTACCGGCCCCGGACGATGGCCTGCACGGTTTTCCGGGCGTCGGCCGTCGGATGGGGCGTCAGCATCTCGGCCGCGATGACCAGCAGGTTCAGGATGACGGCGATGATCAGGGTGTTCCGGATAAAGGCGGTCCAGGCTTCGCCGGGCATCCTGAACAGGAAGGCCAGGGCGAATACGGCCGCGCCGGCCAGCACGGCGTGCAGCAGCATGTGCAGGACCAGCGTCGGGCTCTGCCAGAAATCGCGCCCCTTGGCCTGGGCGAATAGAAAGGCCGTGTACACCGCAGCGAGGACCGCAAGAACCGCCGTGCCCCAACCGATGATTTCCGCCACTTCGGTTCGGCCGGTCAGCATGGCCGCCGCCCATAGCGTGAGCGCAAGGCCGTAGAGGGTCAGCACGTAGCCTCCCAGCACGAGCCAGGATTTCCACTGGGGACGGAGGAGCACGTAGAGAAAGCGGGTAGGTCGGGTCAGGTCGCTGACCAGCAGCACCGTCGTCACCAGGAGAAACGCCAGGGCGACGGCCCAGCCGGTCCACGCGAGGACGGGATCGACGGACAGTCCGAAAGCAGAGGCCGCAAAAGGAACCAGGAAAGCCCCCGCCGAGATAGCTTTGGTCCACACATAGGCGGCCACGTCCCTTCCCCACAGGACGCCCTTGTCCGGCGCGTCGTAGACCCGGCGCGCCGCGGCGTCTTTACCAGTCCCTTTCTCGTCCCGGGAATCCTGCCCAGACCGTCCGCTGGCATCGTTCAGGCCGCCTTGCCCTTCCCCGGAGAGTTGCCTGACCATATCCTCCGGGTTCGAACGGGCGGTCCGTTCCTCCACGTATCTGGAGAAGTGGCCGACGCCGTCAGACTGCGAATTCCACATGTAGGCGTCGGACGTTTCGGTTTCGCCGGGCGTCAAAGAGGCGTCGTCGCCGTCGATGTAGTACAGGCGGGGTTTCGTATCCTTCTCGATCTTTCGGACCGTCACCTGTTCCCTGGAGAGCAACTGGGCGATCTCTGTCGAACTATCGTCCATGTCCCCTGAGATGATGGCGTGTTCCGGGCAGACGTTCACGCAGGCGGGTTCGAGACCGATATCCACCCGGTGGGCGCAGTAGTTGCACTTGGCCGCGGTATGGGTATTCGGATCGATATACAGGGCGTCGTAGGGACAGGCCTGCATGCAACCCTTGCATCCGATGCAGCGCTGGGGATCGAAATCGACGATGCCGTCTTTCCGGGTAAACAGTGCCGTCACCGGGCAGATCTCCACGCAGGGGGCGTCCTCGCAGTGGTTGCACCGCATGACGGAGAAATGTCTCGAAGTGTTGGGAAAGGTTCCCTTTTCGATATACTTTACCCACGTCCGGTTGACGCCCAGGGGCACCTCGTGCTCGGACTTGCAGGCGACGGTACAGGCGTGACATCCGATACATTTCCTGTTGTCTATGATGAAGCCGTATTGCATGGACGCTCCGGGTCTGTCATGATGCGGGTTGAAGATGGCGGCACTTCAGACGGAAAAGCTTCCGTATTGACCGCCGTAGAATAACAACGGACGTCCTTCCCGGGTACCTCCCGCCACGATTTCGCCGATAAATATGTCGTGGTCTCCTCCCGGCAGTGCATTGGTGACCCGGCAGTCGACGTAGGCCAGCGCCAGTTCGAAAACGGGAGCGCCCGTGGCCTCGGTCCGGTACTCGATACCGGCGAAGTCCTTCGGACCGTGCTTGGCGAACCGTACGGACAGTTCTTCCTGCTCAACCGTCAGTATGTTGACGGCGAAGCAGTCACTGGCCTTAAGGCAGATATTCATTTGGGCCTTGACGTCCACCGATACGAGGATGAGCGGGGGATCCAGGGATAGTGAAACCACCGCGTTGGCGGTCATGCCTTGCGGTTTTTCCTCGTAACTGGTGGTAACGACGGTCACGCCGGTTGCGAAATACCCCATGATCCGCCGTTGTTCCATGTAATCGAAGGCCATTATACCACGCTAGTCAGGGTGTATTCCGCGAACGGGCAGATGTCTCCAACTGTGACACAACATCCAGACAAAGTCAATAAATTTCCTGTGCCATGCGTACCTGCGGTAGATTGCCTGTTTTCGGCCCTACACGCTATTGAAATAAAACGCGATGTTCATTTTGTGGGAATAAAAACGGCGTCGGGGTGGTCTAAACTATAGGCAGCGGCATCCGTCCGTATCGATCACCGGTTCTATCCTGATTCGGGGAATAGGCACCGCCGGTCGATGATCCGTTCGTTACAGACCATACTGGTCCGGTTTTTCGAGGGAAGCGGGATGAGGGAAGACGCCTTGACGGACGAAGCGCTGGTCGACGCCGCCCGCGACGGCAGCGAGGAGGCCTTCCGGGAACTGGTGGAACGATACGAAGGCCGCGTGGCGTCCGTCGTCATCCGCATGCTCGGGGACACGGCCGAAGCGGAGGACGTAGGCCAGGAGACCTTCATCCGGTTCTACCGGAGCCTCCAGGGATTCCGGGGACAGGCATCGATCGGCACCTACCTGACCCGAATCGCCATCAACCTGGCGCTGAACGAAATAAAAAAACGCCGGCGCCGTTCGATCTTTGTTCCGTTTACCCCGGTCGGAAAAGGAAACGATATGCCGGACCTGGATTTCGAGGATCCACGGGCCAGCGCCGAATACGACGACACGGCCGACCGGATACATCGGGCGCTGAACCAGTTGAAAACCGAATTCCGGTCCGTCATCGTACTCCGGCTGATGGAAGGCTACTCCACGAAAGAAACCGCCGAGATCCTGGGCCTGCCCCTCGGGACAGTCCTGTCCCGCCTGAGGAGATCCCAAGAGAAACTGAAGCGCTTACTGAGAACCCATAGGGAGCACGTCCATGAAACGAACTGACCTGGATCTGCTTTACCGGTCGCTGGATTCATCCTTGACGCCCGGTGAACAAAGCCGCCTGGATACGGCGCTCCGGTGTGATCCCGGCCTGCGGGACGAATACGAACGGTTGATTCGTCTGCGCGGCCTGGTCGAAGGACAGGAATCACCATCTTTTCGGGAGGGCTTCTCCCGTCGGGTAATGGACCGCCTGGACCGCCTGGACAGCATGGACCGGGAATCCACGGCTGGCGCGGCGCCGGAATTTCACGACTCGTTGTCCCTCATGTTCCGCAGGGTGGCGGTGGCCGCGTCCATCGCCGCGATTCTGCTGTTGACCTACAACCTGACCACGTCAGACAGCGTTTCCCTCACGGCGTCGTTCGGTTTATCCGAGGAACTGTACCCTGAAGACCTCTACGACGCTCGGATCGCACTGGAAACGGAGGGCGCATTATGAACATACACTTGAAGACTGCGGCCATCCTGTTGGCCACGTTGATCATCGGCATGGTCTGCGGCGCACTGATCCTGGGCGCCTTCGCCAGGGACCGCCTGCAGCCTCCGCCCCAAATGACCCGGGAACGCTTCGTGGAACGGTGGGTCAGGATGGTGCGACCGGACCAGGAACAGAGGCGCAGGATCAGGGAAGTGGTGGGAGAGCATGAACCCGGGTTCCGGGAAAACTACATGCGTCACCGGCAGGAAATGCAGACCCTGGTCGATTCGTTGCACCAGGACCTGGAGCCCATACTCACCGAAAGTCAGCGCGAGCGGGTGAACAGGATCCGCCAGCGCCGCGAACAAAGACGGGAGTTCCGCAGGGATGCAGATAACGAGTCCCGCCGGGAGGGAAACAGATCTCGCGATCGAAACCGTACATTCCGACAGGAAGACAATCGTACGGACGAACGGCGCAGACGGGAAGATCCTTAGCGCGGTGATTCATAGGGTCCGTCGACGGATACTAAGAACGAAAAAACAGAAGGATGGAATTAAACCTGTTCGAAGGTTGTCTAATCCTGTAGAGCAGCACGAATACGATCTCCGGAGATCGCGATCATTTCAACCAGGCTGTACTTCGAAGGGAGCGGGAAGATGAAAAAGACTATTTCGGGAATCATTATCGGGATTATGTGCGCGGGTGTATTGACCTGGGCACAGGACGCGGTGGGAAAAAACGGACCGGCGGACCCGGCTTTTACGGAGGCCGAGGCGGCGGATGACCAGCGGACGGGCAATCGATCCCGGCGGAACACTCGGCGTTCATCGCAGAACCGGGAGGATGGACGGCAAATGTACTTTACCAGGGGGATGCTGGACAAAGTCGATTTGACGGATGCGCAGAAGGAACAGATCAAGGCGCTGCGTTCCCAGCATGCCCGGGATATGGTCCGGCTTCGCGCCGAAACCAGGCTCGCGCAGATCGATCTGCGTGAACAGTTGAACGAGGCTCGCGCGGACGTTTCCGAGGTAAAGGATATTGTCGCGCGGGTTACGAAGGCCCAGGGCAGCGAGTTCGAGCGGCGTGTGATCTTTCGGGTGGAGATGCGGAATGTCCTCACACCAGAACAGCAGGAGGCAATACGTGAAGCATACCGCGAGCGGCGCAGCGAACCCCGGGATTCCGATACACGGAGCCGGTCCGGCCGCCGTGATTTCCGCAACCGTCGTTAAAACCGCTGTGAGTATGATCAAGGAGACTGGACTGTGTGCCGCGGCAGGATTTGGTTATCCCGCCGTGGCACGCTTTATCATGTGAGGAGTCATTCGATGAAATACAGTGTGAGCACGCTCGTACTCTGCTTGTTGGTGGTTGCCTGGATTTCAGGCGACGCCATCGCCCAGCGTGGTGGTATGGGACGGTTCGGCGGCCGCGGCCCGAACAGCGACATGATGGAACGCATGCAGGCGGTGAATACCTTCCCTGTCGATCGGATCTGGCATGTACTTAGCATACGCATGGACACCACGGATGAACAGGTGTTGAAGCTGCGTGCCTTTGCAAAAGAAGCCACTTCCCAGAAGGACGCGCTCCTGGAGCAGGCCGAAAAGTCCGAAGACTGGTCCTGGCTCCGAGACCAGCTGAACGAAACGAGCAAGCAATTCAGGGAGAACCTGAAAGGAATTCTTTCCGCGGAAGAGATGAAGACGTTCGAGAAACTGGCGGAGGAAGCGGAACGGATGCCGGGTGGTGGATTCGGCAGGTTCAGGCGTTGAAGCAGCATTCCCCGGTCGACGGCCGGTGGTAAGCCTCGGTCTACCTCGTGTAGCGCGGGTTGCAAATCGACTGTTCAGGTATGCGAATCGCCCGGTCTGTACAGGTTTGCAACTTGCTTATATGGTATGCAGTCTATATCTTTAGTAAGTTCAGAATTACGAATCCAATAACCCAGTATACGAAGACTCGTACCGACTACACAGGGGAAGTACCTCATGCCTAAACATCTTAAACTGGTCTTGATCGCGGGCTTGCTCGCGCTGACAGGTGGATTTTTACAGATTGGCCCGGCCGGAAAAAGCCCCGTTATGACCGATCGCGTGCGCTCGGCGGACCATGCCGTGCCACCCGCGGAAAGCGCAGAAAGAACGATACGGCCGGTCACCGGGCTGTTCGGTCCAGGGGAAGCCTTCGCCCGCCGCGGTTTCGGCGGGTTCCGGAGTTCGCGGACCCTTTGGAACCGTCGCAGTTCCTTCGGCAGCCGCAGTCCATTCTCCCGGAGAAGTACAACCACCGCGACACGCCAGACACCCGCCGCCGCGCCGGCGCGCAGTACCTCAGCACAGCGGTCCACCGCCACAGCGGCCAGATCCACCCGGGCCGGTACCGCGGTTTCAGGCGCCTCCACCGGCCGGGCCACGGCCAGGTCGTCTGTCATGGGCCGGCGGGTCCAGAGCGAAACGGCCCGGAAGTCTCTCGCCACTCACCAGTCCCGACAGTCCGGTTTCGCCAGGTCGTCCAACTCGGCCGCCAACACGAGCAGCTACCGGGACAACGGGATCTACAACCGGGGCGCGCAGAACCGAACATCCTATGACAACTACTATGGAGGCCGGGACAGTTACTACGGGGGCATGGGCTGGCGCACGCCAGGTTACGCCTTCAGGTCCTATCCGAGCTTCGGGATGTGGGACGCCCTGATCATGTGGTCCATGCTGGACATGATGAGCGGCCGGCGACACTACGCCATGGCCCATCACCACGCCAACGACGAGGGTTACAAGGAATGGCGCGGCGAGGCCGAGCGCCTGGCCGAGGACAACGAGGAACTGCGCGCGAAACTGGATGAACTGGACAAGCAGGTCGCTACGCTGGAAGGCACGCCGCGGAATCCTGATTACCTGCCGCCTGGTGTTACCCCGGCTATCGCCCTGGCCGCCGAAGTGGTGGCCACGGCTGATCCGAATCAACCGCGTATCACCGTGAGCACGGGGGTGGAGAACGGCAATTACCATCGTTTCGGCCAGATCCTTCAATCCCACCTGCCGGATTTCGACGTGACGCTAACACCGACGGCCGGATCGGAGGAGAACCTGAACAACCTGGTCCAGAACGACGTCGACGCCATCCTGGTGCAGAGCGACATCCTTAACGCCTACCTGCGTAAGAATGCGGGTGCGGAAGACCGGCTGGTCGGATTGCAGTCCACCCTGTACACCGAGTACGTGCAGCTGATCGTCAATGAAGACGGAGGCATCTCGAGCATCTCCGAACTCAATGCGAACGCCCATATCGTGTACGTCGGTCCCCAAGGCTCCGGTACGCACAGGGCCTGGGAAGGTTTCGTCCTTCAGGATCCCAGGTACGGGGATTTCACGACTCGGTTTGCCAGTTACGAAGAGGCCCTGAGCCAGGTTTCGGCAAACCCCAGCGCGGTCATGCTGTTCGTCGCCGGCCTCAACTCGGAACTGTTGAAAGAAGCTGACAAGCAATACGGAAGCCAGTTGAGCATGGTTGCCGTGGACGAGCACTATTTCAGCACGGCCGTGGACCAGTTCGGCAACACGATATACGAAGTGGCGTCGATCCCCCACGAGACCTATCCCGATTTGCAGGAAGGCTGGCTTTTCGGCTTTCTCGACAGTAGTGTGGAAACACTGACGGTAGACGCCGTCCTGATCCTGTCGAAGCAATGGGTGGATACCTACGGCAGCAAGCCGATGACGCTATTCGAAGACGCCCTGTGGCGGTCCATCGACGACATCAAGCCCATCGTGGGCGAGGAGTAGCGCAAGCCCCGATGAGCTTTCACATCATTCGTTCCGTAGCGAAGAAGAAGGCGAAAGAGACGGCCGGTTTCTTTAGGAAAAACCCTACCCGGGTGGACCAGGATCTTCCGCTGGGCGTCGCCATCGATCGACTGATCGACCTCGACGCCGCCGCGCTGTCCACCTTTATCGGACTCGTCCATTTTAAATTCCCTTCCTTCCCCCTGGCCGTCGAAGCGATCGGCAAGATCGACCTCGGCGAAGGCGCGATGGCTTATCGTTGCTACCTCCAGGGTACCTCGTCTTTCCTCCAGGTCATGGCTGAGAACGGGGAAGCCGTGGAGTGCCGCCTGTTCGTCCTCGACCGGGACGTTTATCCTCCTTCGGAAGAGATCTGGGAACTCTGGCTGAACGATAAAGACGGTATAATCGGTTCCCCGGAAGTGCTTCACGGCGAAGGGGAGGAACTAACCTACATCCGTGAATGGATGGACGGTGACGGGCAGTCCGCGCCGGTGCAGATCAGCGAACGGATCATCCGGGACTCGTACGGAGAGCAGATCTTCGAGGAAACCCAGCAGACTATGTCATACTTCCGGGTGGCTAGCGGGGACCCCTACAATACTGACGACCCCGAACGCGTGGACGAATTTCTGTTGATCAGCGCGGGCGAGGGTGTTATCGAACTTTACCTGGGCGTGGACCTGATGTTCGAAGAAGTTACGGTGATATGAACCTGGCCGACTATGAGACCGACTTTGGATCTGGCCGACTATGAACCTCACCGGTTACACGCGATAGAGAAACGAGAAAGGATAATGACATGATCTGGCGATTTCTTTCCCGCGTCGGTAAAAAACAGGCCGGCAATGCCCTGGAGTCCTTCACCCAGGCGGTGGTGGCTTTCGATCCGGAAACCGCGTCCGAGGCGCAGATCTCCCTCATGGAAGATGAGCTCGACAAGCTTGGTAAGCGGGTTGGTAAGGCCGAGATGGCCGTGAAGAAGGACCATGAAGAGACCCAGGCCCTGTTGACGCAGTACGACCGGTACATGGCGGCGGCCGAGCGGCTCGAAAGCCAGATCGAAGGGGCGGACGAAGGTCAAAAGTCCACGTTTGAGGAAAGCCTGGACAAGCTGGTTTTAGAATTGGAGCGCCTGCAACCCGAAATCGAACGGGAACGCCAGGAAGATCAGGAAGCCGAGGCTTTTGCGAAGGAACTTCGACAGGCGTACGATGAAGCGGCCGAGAAGCTGAAGAAGGCGCAGACCCAGCTCAAGCAGGCCCAGCGCCGTATGGAGCAGGCCCGGATGAAGAAGGAACGGTCCCTCGAACGCGCGGAAGGGGTGCGGCAGGCCGCGGGATTGAGCAGTTCCCTGGGCGGGCTGGACACGGCGCTGAACGCTATGGAAAAGGAGACGGAGAAGGCGGAAACGACCTCCCGCGCCGCAGAGCTGAAAATCGGCGCCTTCGGACAGCAGGAGATCACCGACGATCCCAACATCGCCGCCGCCCTGGAAGCGGCGGAGAAACCCGCGCTGCCCGCGTCCTCTTCCCGGGACCGGTTGTCCGCCCTTCGAGGCCGTAAATCCTGATTCAATCGCCGATATTTTTTGTACAAGGCTCACCCGATGCGCAGGCGGACGGTGGGCCTTTGTCATATGAACCAGCACCGTGACCTCATAGAATAAGCCCAAACGCATTCGTTAAGGAGGCGCATCATGCCGGGAATCCTGTCATCCCTCCTTGCGGCCGTACATCGCGCTGGAACCTACGTACTGGCCGTCAACATGACCCTCTACTTCATCGAACTCCAGTACACCCAGACACGCAGCAGCCTTGACGTCGGCGCCTGGGCCGGATTCATCTGGATCGAACGGGTCATCGCCGGGTTCTTCACCCTGGAATACGCGCTACGCATCTGGTTGGCGCCCAGCAAGGGAAAATACCTGTTCAGTGGCCTCGGATTGATCGACCTGGTCAGCATCCTGCCCTTCTGGATAGGGTTCTATCCCGGTCTGACCCAGGAACAGCTCGGCCTGGTCCGAGGCGCCCGGACGCTCCGTCTGCTCAAGATGTTCCGTTACAACGCGAAGCTGGCCCAGTTCGTCCGTTCGCTTTATCGCAGCCGGGTTCGCATCATGCCGATCTTGCTCATCATCGTCATTTACCTGATGATCAGTTCCACCGTGATTTTCGAAGTGGAACGTCGCGCCCAGCCGGATGTGTTCAGGGCGTATGGCGACAGCATCTGGTGGGCCGTGGTGACTTCAACGACCGTAGGCTACGGGGACAAGTATCCGGTGACTCCACTGGGACAGGGAATCAGCGTCCTGATAATGGTCCTGGGCATTGGTATCGTGGGCATGGTTTTCGGTTTCTTCGCGGAAAGCTACCACGACGCCAGGGAACCGCTGGACGAGAAACTCATGCAGGCGTACTGCCAGGGTGTTCACTACGAGGGACCGAAAGGCCGCACCGCGCAGGCCCTTCGGCAGGCCCACGGGAACAATCCCCAGTTCGTGATTTTTGCAGATACGATGGACAGGTACGTTGGTTCGTCGAAGAATGACGACGGAAAGGGATGACGACGGAACAGGGTCCCGGTGGAAAGGAATGACCCCGGTGTCCGTTCCGAATTAAAGGTGACCGGCGTCAATTCCGGAGGGAGGTCTCCTCGGGTTCAAGGGTCCCGATGGATTTCTTGAGGGAGACCAGTCTCCCGAGCCGTCTCGAGTCCTTGCGCGTGAAACGGTCCGAAAAGGCGTCGTAGATGGGCTGCTCCGGCGCCCCGTCGATTCTCGTGACGATCACGCTAAGGTAGAGGTTGTCCAGGTCTTCCGGAGCCTTCTTCCAGGTCGGCGACAACAGGGCGAAATTCCAGGTGGCCCTTTCGTCCGGCGCCAGGTCCTTGCCTTCCGTGTACCTGATATTGTAGTTGAAATCATCATCCAGGATCCACTGCCGGGGTTCACGTCTTTGGAGGGTTCCACGGAAATACACCCGGGAGATGGTGTGTTCCGTCCGGTTATGAATGTTGAGTTTCGCGACGGACTGGCCCCGCTGGATGTAGTACTCTACCCCCCTAACCACCACGTCCTTCAGGTTTTCCATGGCGTTGTCCGTGTTCTCCTTCTTCTCCTCGAGGGCCGTGATCGCCTTCTCTAATCGTTCGTTCCATTCCGCGAAGATGTCGCGCGCGTCCATGCCGTTCAAACGGCTTCGGATCCGGTTCCTGATGGCCTCGGATGCGTTCAGCGAGCTGATCACGTTGTCGCTGTAGAGGTATTCGAATCCTTTCAGCACTTCGTCCAGTTTCTCCTGGTCTTCCTCGGGGAGGGAGAGCAGGATCGCGGCGATGGAAGCATCGAAAGACTCGGTATCCGTTCCATCTACGGTGGGTCCGGTCTTGCAGGCCGTTGAAACCAGGAAGAAACAAGCGATAAACAGACTCAGGCGGATCATAATCACTCTCATACCGGGTATGCTCTTGTAAACGGTATCTTTCATGTCAGTGCTAACCCTGTTTCATGGTGTGTGTCAACGTAAAAATGTCCTGGTGGAAATGTAGTTCCTCCGCGCGTGGTTGCGATCACCGGTCCTGCTGTCCTTCGTGTCCAGCGAGGATAGCCGCAGATTGAGGTTCCCCTTCGATCTTCCGGGACACGAAATCGTGGAGTTCCCGACGTGACAAGACGGACGTAGCTGGTTTCTGCACGATGACCGTCGCCGCGTCGTTGGCGAGTTCCGCCGCTTCCAGTAGGGGAAGCCCAAGGGCCGCGCCAATGGCGAGTCCCGCCCGCACGGTGTCGCCGCATCCGACTTTGTCCACGGGTTCGACGCGATGGCCGGGCACATGGAAGAAACCGCCCGCGCCCACTCCGCAAATCCCGTGTTCCCCGAGTGTGACGACCGTGTTGCGGCAATCCAGCGAGGTATGCAGGCGCTGGCAGTCGGACTCGAGGCTGTCCAGCGAAAAACCGCCGTTGAGTTCGGCGGCTTCGGCGGCGTTCGGGGCGATGATGTCCGCACCGGCGAAAGCCATCCGGTTGGCCGGCTTGAAATCGACCACGACGGGAATTTCATGTAGGCGGCATTCCCGGATGATCTTTCCGGCGTTATCCCCGGTAAAAACGCCCTTGTCGTAGTCGCTCAGAATAACCACGTCGGTTTCGAGTACTGCGCGCAGGACTTCCTTCACCAGCGCGGCGGAGGTCCTGTCGTCCAACCGGTCGGTGCACTCGGTATCGCGGCGAAGCAGGTAGCTGTCGTCAAGGTACAGCCGCGCCTTGGTGGTGGTGGGACGGTTTTCGTCCCGGATCAGGCCGTGGCGGATGGATTGCCCGTCGGCGAGGTCACGGATCTTGAAGTAGTGCTCGTCGTTGCCCGTCACGCCCGCGAGGGCGGTGCGCACGTCCATGGAGGCCAGGTTGGCGGCCACGTTGCCCGCGCCTCCGAGCACCTTGATCGTTTCCTGCGCCTTGTAGGCCCGCTTCCCCGCCTTTTCGGAATCGATGGGCTTGCTGTCCCCGGTGCGGCAGAACTCGTAGACATCGAGCATGATATCCCCGACGACCAGGGCGCGCAGTCCCGGGAAACGGTCGATGACCTCGAGTTCCCTGTAACGGGTTTCCTTCGGTTTCCGGTTCATGAGCTACCCAGTTCGACGCCCTTCATCGACGCGATGCGGGCGATGAGATCAGGCTGCTCGAGGATGGGATATCCCGCCCGGCGTGCAAGCAGGCGGTCGTCCGGTCCTATGTATCCCCAGGAAGCCAACATCAGTTCTAGGACGGGCTCATCGGCGTTGAAATGGGCGTCGAGTTCGTCCAGGTTGCCGATGGAATCGTCGACGAATCCGTATCTCTCCCGACCGAACCGCGCCTGAATCCGCAGCTGGTTCTCGATCTTGTTCGTTCCGTGGTCGCCCGAATACACGTTTTCATCCAGGACGGGGAGGTCGAAGTGGTGGCACAGGGTTACGGTGGCCTCCCGGTTCTTGTTGGTCAGGATCACGATCCCTTCGGCGTCCTGTCCTTTCAGTACGTCCCAGACCGGCTGGTAGACCGTGTTGAGCGACCGCCACTGGACGGGGTCATGCTCGACGAATCGCTTCCGGGCCGCGAAGAATCGGCCCGTGCGTTCCACCAGGGGGACATCCAACCCGTCGCGGACCGCCCTGTAGGCCGCCGGTTCCAGCCTGTGGTCGCCGGGAAGGCCGGCGTTTTCTACGCACCACGCCATCAGGTTGATCGCGTCTCCCGCTGGCTGGACGTGGTACCGGTTGGTCAGAAACAGGTCCGCCGCGTTGCCTGGAAGATCGCCCGGGGAAGTCGCAAGGCCTCCGGTGACGGTATTGTAGGCCGTTAGGGACATCTCCACCACGGAGTTCAGCAATACCCCGTCGAAGTCGAATATGAGCATGGATCCGTTATCGGAGGAATGTAGACCGGTCACGGCCGCTGTACCCCCTGGGCTTCGACGTAGAGGGCATACAGGGACTGGCTGGCGGCCATGAACAGGCGGTTCTTCTTCACGCCGCCGAAGCACAGGTTGGCGCAGGGTTCGGGAAGATGGACCATGCCCAGTCTATCACCTTCCGGCGAGAAGCATATTACGCCGTTCGTTTCGCGTCCGCCCCAACCGGAGGCGGCCCACAGGTTGCCGTCCACGTCCGTCCGGACGCCGTCGGAAGAGCCCGGCTTCATGTCCGCGAACACCCGCGAGCCTGTGACCCTGGCGCCATCCAGTTCCAGCACCCGGATGTGGGCGGGACCGTCGGGATCGTGGGAAGCACCGGTATCTACAATGTATAGACGTGTCTCGTCGGGCGAGAAGCAGATCCCGTTGGGTTTCACGAAGTCGTCGGCGATGACCGTCGCCCCACCCGTGTCCAGGCGATACACCCGCGTTGGTTGTTCGGACTCGGCCTTGTGTCCTTCGTAGTTCATCAGGATGCCGTAACCGGGGTCGGTGAACCAGACCGAGCCGTCGGAATGCACCACCACGTCATTGGGCGCGTTGAGACGCTTTCCGTCGAACCGGTCGATCAGCACGGTGATCGTTCCGTCATGGTCCGTTCTGGTCACCCGGCGGGTGTCGTGTTCACAGGAGACCAGGCGTCCTTCGCGGTCCCGGGTGTTGCCGTTGGTGTTGTTGGACGGCTGCCTGAAGACGCTGACCGCGCCGGTTTCCTCCGTCCAGCGCAACATGCGGTTGTTGGGGATGTCGCTCCAGACCAGGCAGCGGGCGTCGCCGATCCACACGGGGCCTTCGGCCCACCGCGCCCCGGTATGCAGCCGCTCGATCCCCGCCGTGTGCAGTACGTAGGGTTTGAACCTGGGGTCGATGATCTCGACATTGGGATCGGGATAGCTGACGAGTCCCCGGTCCCAGTCCCTGCCATGGTCGTCCATGTCTTCTCCCGGATGGTACGTCCCGTGCGGCCTGTGTGGTCTATGCGTTCCGTGCGTGCGATCCGTGCGGGCCATGCAGTCCGTTTCATCGCGGACCATATCAACGCGTGCTGAAACGTTCGCCTGCAAGTCTATATCCGATGCCGTTTCAGCCTGTTCGGCCGGCTCTGACGGGACCGGAAAAGATATGTCGGAAGGGGCTCGAAGACAAGCAAGAAATGGTTCGCCGTCAGGTCCCGCGCGTGTCCCCGTAGAGATCGATATGTACCCGGGGGCAGTATCGGAATCCGCGGGACTTGCAGGCTTCGGCGACCCACACGCCCCTCTGGCTCAACTCTTCGGCCGTGCGTCCCTGGGGCATGAGGAGCACCCGGGTACGGTCGACGCCATCCAATTCAGCGATCAGCGATTCAACTTCGTCCAGGTCTTCCCGGCGGTCCACCACGAACTTGAGCTGGTAGGGGTAGGCCGCCATGAATCTACCCAGGACGGGGAGGTTGATCCTCAGCCGTTCGTGATTCCGGGCGTACTTCCCGTCTTTCTTCGGTCCAGGGCGTGGAATTTGACAGCTTGGGGCTGATGGAGGCCAGGTCGCAGCGCAGATCGGTGTACACGGTACCGGCCGTTTCGATGGTAACGTGGTATCCCGCGCCACCAAGTGTTTCCGTCAGCTCGGGCAGATCCTTCATGAGCAGCGGTTCGCCGCCGGTGATTACGGCATGACGGGTCGGATAATCAGCGATTCCCTCCATGATCTCGTCCACGGATTGTTCTTCGCCCTCGGGCGACCAGGACGTGTAGGGGGTATCACACCAGCGGCAGCGCAGGTTGCAACCCGAAGTGCGGATGAAGACCGAGGGGACGCCGGTCAGCAGGCCCTCGCCCTGTATGGAATGAAAGATCTCGGAAATGAACATGGCGTGGATTGTAGATCCGGTTCGTTGGAGGCGCGCGGTTCATACGGTGCCGGCGGTCCGGCAGGCTGTCGGCAAGCGACCCGCCGCCGTTCTTGACACCCGCCGCCGTTCTTGACACCCCTTCCAATTGGGAATATATAGACCGTGGACTTTTTGTCAAACGGGCCCTGGGTTCCAGGGTCTCGCAAAGCGTGAGACCACGGAACATGGCAGAGGAGCCAGCATAGTGGAAGGTCCGCGGGGATTAAAGGTGCAGGAATTCGAGTCGCTTTGCACCCTGGTCAACACCGTATTTCGTAGCGACGGCGCCGGACGCATGGAGGAACAGTATCCTCTTATGTTCACGCCGGAGAACTACGACCACCTCCTCGTCATGGTCGACGATGGCGTCGTGGTCTCCCACGTGGGCGCGTTGACGCGGGACATTTCCGTACTCGGATGCCGGATGTCCACCATGAGCATCGGCGCGGTGGCGACCTACGAGTCGCACCGGGGACAGGGCCTTGCGACCCGGCTTATGGAGTCGGCGATCCGGAAGGCCCTCGCCCAGAACGCCGAGTTGATGCCGATATCGGGAGGAAGAGGGCTTTACACCCGCCTGGGCGCGAAGCGGATCGGTCAATACGCCCTTTATGCCGTTAACCGGGATGTCCTGCCCGCGAGCGAAACGGATGTCCGTCGTGCTGAAGCTGCGGATCTGCCCGAAATGACGCGGCTGTACGCAGAAGAGCCCAGCCGTTACGTGCGGTCGACGGCCGATCTCGGGACAGCGATCGAAGCTGAATGGATTTGCGACCACGACGGCGAAACCGTGGTGATTCGCGAGGGAGGCCCACTGGTGGCCTACGCGGGCATCCAGAAGCGTCGGTCCGGCGGGGAAGACGAAGCCTCCAGGGCCCGCTTGGCGGAGATCGCGGGTTCCCGTTCGGCGCTCCTGCGGGCGCTGCCGAACCTATACGACCGCTACGGCGTGGATTGCATCGAGATCGTGACCACTGAATCCGATATCGAGCTGGCCTCCCTGCTCCGGCATCACGGCGTTACCGCGGCTCCCCAGGGATTCAATGGCACCGTCCTCGTGCTTCAACCGGAACGGCTGCTGCGCGCGTTCGACGAATACATCGTGGATGTACTGGGTCCAGGCATGCTGGCGTGGGATGTATCAGAGGAAACGGTTGTTTTCCAATGCGGCGGCCAGGAACATACGATTGCATCGTGCGATCTGGGCCCGCTCGTCTTCGGCGTGATTCCGCCCGACGAAGATCCCCTCGAGACGATTCCATCCGGACCGTTCCGGACCGCGGTGGAAAGTGTTTTTCCCGTCCAACTGCCCTGGTACGGGTTCAACTTCGTTTAGCGGACCGCGGCGCTTATTCCATTTCGTTCGGATCACCACGGTCGTTACTCCACTTCGTCTGACAGACCACGGCGCTCATCCCGCTTCGACTGACTAACACCCTCCGTTATTCCAGCAGCTTCAATTTCAGGTGGGAAGGCGCGTTCCGGGAGAAGTACACCCGGTGTGTCGCCGCCTGGAAGTCCTCTTCCCTGGCATCGTAGATACTCGGTACCCAGGTCTGCGGATTGCGGTCGACCATGGGGAACCAGGTGCTCTGTACCTGGACCATTATGCGGTGCCCCGCCTTGAACGTGTGTGCCACGTCCTGCATGTCGAAGACGACTTTCGTGACTTCCCCCGGCGTCATGGGCTCGGGATGGGTGAAGCTGTTCCGGTACCGGGCCCGCATGACCTCCCCCCGCACCATGAGTTGAAAGCCGCCCATCTTCACGTTCATGGCGTTCTCTCCGGCGTAGCTCGCCGTATCGGAGTACACGTCGATCAACTTGACGATAAAATCCGCGTCCTCCCCCGTCGTGGAAACGTAGAGGTGCGCGAAGAGGTCGCCCGTCACGGTCCAGTCTTCTTGCAGCACTTCGGACTCGAAAACCAGCACGTCCGTGCGGGATGACGCGAACCGCTGGTCCTGGATGAGGTAACGGTCGTCCCGGTTGATGACGACCTGGGACGTGTGGGGTACGGGCCTGGCGGGATCACTGACATATTCGTCGAAGTCGTCCTCCCCGGCTGGCGCGTCGAAGGACAGTCCGCCATCCGGCGCCAGGTAGAGGGAAGCGGCCTTCGCCTCTTCGGGCGGCCATTGATCGAAGGCGTGCCACTGGTTCGAACCGGTGACGAAGATACTGGCTTCGGGCAGCTCCGGATCGGGCCCGTCCTTCAGGTAGTGGTTGAAGAAGGGCAGTTCGATGGTCTCCCGGTAGTGTGCCGAGGTGGGCTGTTCGAAATAGATGTCCTGGTACCGAAGGCCGCTGCCGCGCGACCACCCGCCGTGCCACCACGGACCCATTACGAGGTGGTTCACGACGTCGGGGTTATTGTATTCGACAGCGGCGTAGGTCTTCAGCGGACCGTACAGGTCCTGGGCGTCGAAGAATCCCCCGACCACCAGCACCGCAGGCTTGACGTCTCTCAGATGGGGAAGCGGCGTCCGGGCCTGCCAGAACGCGTCGTAATCGGGATGGTTCGTCATGTCGTTCCAGATCTTGTTCTTTCCGTGGAAATATAGTTCGTTGATGTTCGACAGGGGACCCAGATCGAGGTACCAACGGTAGCCGTCCGGCGTTCCGTAGTCGCGGAAACCCGGGGCGCGTTCGGTCGTGGGACCGGGACGCGGATGACCGTAGAAGGACAGGAAACTGAAGCTTGCCTGCATTTGAAACGCGCCGTTGTGGTGGCGGTCGTCTCCTATCCACCAGTCGGTGACGGGAGCCTGGGGGGACACGATCCGTACGGCGGGATGGGCGTCGATCAGGGCGTGGGTGGCGTAGAATCCCGGCGCCGATATGCCCCAGACGCCCACGCGGCCGTTATGGCCGGGAATGTTTTCAATCAACCAGGAGACCGTATCATAAGTATCGGTGCTCTCGTCGATGTCGACGTCCGACGCCTTGTCCGGATTGTGGGGGCGCACTGCTTCGAATTCTCCTTCCGACATCATGCGGCCGCGCACGTCCTGGTAGACGATTATGTACCCCTCGCGTGCGAACAGCATGGAAGGTCCGATCCCCGTCTTGTAGGCTTCCCCGTAAGGCGCCACGCTGTACGGCGTTCGCTGTAGCAGGATGGGATAGGTCCTCGAATCGTCCTTCGGCACGTAGATGGAGGTGAACAGACGGACGCCGTCGCGCATGGGGACGTAGGGCTCCATCTTGTCGTAGTTCTCCACGATGTACCGTGCGTCGGCGGTAGCCTGGCCGAAGACGGGACCGGGCAGGCATAAGAGGACCAGCAGACCAACGAAGAAGACGGGACATGGCACGGGTTTCATGAGCGGGCTCCTGCGGGAAGCATGGTTTCCATTAAAAAGAGTTCCAGTTTGCATGGGATAGCATCCGGAAAGTGCATCTGCGAGGTATAACAGCAATGTAATTATGAGCGTGCGATTACTGAAAGTGTTTCTACGAGGTACGTATGGAAAGAGGATCAGCAGGATACTTCAGCAATGCCCGTTTGCAAGGTACGCATGCAGGATCAACTGCGCTGATTGTCCGTCAGTCGCTCGTAGGCTGTAACGACGTCGATAAAAGCGTCGTGATCGCCGCCGTGATCCGGATGATGAACCTGCGCCAGTTCCCGGTACCGCCGCTTGATGTCTTTTAGACTGGCTTGGGGTGGCAGGCCCAGAAGGGACAGCAGTGACGGATCATACGCGTCGGCCATGGACAGGCCGTGTTCCTTGAAATACTGAAAATACACGCGGTAGAAGAAGGCCTCGTAGACCACCCTGATCTCATCGCGATCCAACTTCATCAATCGGCTCAGGGGGTATTCGACGCTGGCGTCATCCTCTGAGCGGGTCGAGAAGAAGGCGTCCCACACGAGTTCCTTGTGATCTTCCGCGGGTCGATCGCGGAACCGGATCCGGGACTCGGTCTGCTTGAGTTGGCGCAACTTGCGTTTCAGCAGGGGGATGGTCATGGCGCGGTCTGGTAAATCCCGTCTGAGGTCAGCAGTCGTCAATATCCATGCAATTAACTTATCCCGAATTCCTGTATGGACTGGATGGCCGCCATGTCGTGTACACCGCTGTCTTCCAGGGACACGGAGGACTGCAGTTCCAGTATGGCGTCCCGGTGAAGCGTTTCGATCGTGGCGCAGCCCGCGGTGGCCATGCCCGATTTGAGCATCTGCGCGATGATCGGCAGCTTGTCGTAGACCGACCCCGCGTGGGGCACCTGGCCGACGATCCCTTCCTCGAAGAAGGTGCTGGCAAGCTGTGCGTAGCGCCGGTTATTGAAGGCCTTCCGGCTGCCCTCCATCCAGTATTCCTTGACCAGGTCCCCGCTGGCGTTTCGGACCAGTTCGCCGTGACTCTCGGTAAACCGCGCCAGGAGATTGCCCATCATGAGTGCGTCGGCCCCCAACGACAGCGCGATGAGCATGTCCGCCGGTCCCTGTATGCTGCCGTCGCCCACGAGGGGCAGGTAGTCGCCCGTGGTCTTCGTCCACTCGTCACGGGCCGCCGCGACTTCCTGGATGGAGGTGGCCTGCCCACGGCCGGTGGCCTTCACCATCTGCGTCGTGCAGCCTGACGCGATGCCGATGCCGATCTTGACAGCGTCCGCGCCGTTGGCCGCCAGGTAGTCGAAACCCTCTCGAGTCACCACGTTGCCCGCGATCACTGGGATGTCGTAGTGGGCCTTGATCCATTTCAGCGTCTCGCCCTGGTATTCCGTGTGTCCGTCGGAGGCGTCGATGACGATCACGTCCGCCTGGTGTTCGACCAGCGCCTCCACCCGTTCGCGGTCCTCCGAATGGGTCGAGACGGCGGAGCCGACTACCAGGCGTTTCTGCGCGTCTTCC
This sequence comes from bacterium, assembly GCA_965225915.1. GTDB lineage: Bacteria > JAAXHH01 > JAAXHH01 > JAAXHH01 > JAAXHH01 > JAAXHH01. The sequence continues at coordinate 897,615 of OZ245326.1, read as the reverse complement.
GTGGAATGGGGATGGCGGATATGCTTGTCGAGATCCTTCTTGAACACGACCGAGACCAGCGTCCCTTCTGAAGACACCATGGGCAGGAAACCGCGGCCGTACTCGATCATCCGCGTGTTGGCCGTCTTCAGGTCGTCCTCCGCGGCGCCGGTCTGCACGTCAGTCTTCATGCGATCCCCGACCCGTTGGTCCTGGTCGTACCGCTCGTCGAAGTCCTTGTCCGTGATCACCCCTACCAGTTTGCCATGGAAAACGCCGGTGTCCGTCACGGGAAAGGTGGAGTACCCGGTATTGTTGATGATGCCGATCACCTCGCCAATGGACTGTTCCGGCGACAGGGTGACGATATCCGTTTGAAAGCCGGCCTTGAACCGTTTAACCGCGTCGATCTTGGCGCACTGCTCCTCGATGGTCTGGCTCACCGCGAGAACGCCCATACCGCCCAGCTGGGCCATGGCGATGGCCAGTTCGATGCTGGTGACCGCCTGCATGGCCGCGCTCAGGAAAGGTGTCCGCAACACCAGGTAGCCTTCGCCCTGCCGGCAGAGGCGCGTCTCCAGCGAAACGAGCTGGGCGTTCGCGTCTGCCTGAGTCAACCGGGGCAACAGGCGGTATTCCTTCAGACTGTGAGAAACGGTGGAAGCGATGTGAGCCATGTAAGTCCTCCGTGGGAATCGGGCGGCTGAGCCATCCTCCGGTCGGATTCCCGGCGTTTTAACATGAGGTTGTGCTACTACGAATTCCGCAATAACCGGCGACTCGGAAAACTTCACGAAACCGCCGATTTGCCTTGACATAATAGGGATAGAAATATATTAGTCAAATTAATAATATCAATATACACCATTAAGTTAATCAATAAATGAATCTATCCTACGATCAAGCCGTAGCTTTCCACGCGGTGGCCCGGCACGGCAGCTTTTCCCTGGCTGCGAAATCCCTCTTCCGGTCACAATCGGCGGTGAGCATCCAGGTGTCGAAACTGGAGGGGGTAATCGGCCAGCCGCTGTTCCACCGGACCACGCGCCATCTCGCCCTCACAGAGGCCGGTAAGGTGCTGCTCAAGTATGTGAGCGAGATGGAAGGACTGATGAAAGAGGCCGTCCAGGAACTGGAAGATCTGGACCGTCTCGAAGCCGGCCGCCTCGTACTCTGTACATCCGATACCACCGGCTGCTACCGCCTGCCGGCCATACTCAAATCCTTCCAGGACCGCTACCCCGGCATCGACATCGTCGTGAAGAACGCCACATCGCTTCGGACCATACAGGCCGTCGTCGACGGCGAGGTCGATCTTGGCGTGGTCACGCTGGCCTACCTGCCCCGTGAGATTGAATCGATTCCCCTCTTCTCCCGCCACGACGTGCTGATCACGCCGCCCGGTCATCCCCTCGCGGGCCGGAAGACGGTGCACCTCAAAGACATGGAGCAGTATCCGCTCATCCTGCTCGACCGGCACTGCGCTTCGCGGCGGCTGATTGACGATCTGTGCGAGAAGTCGCGGGTGCATCTCGACGTCGCCATGGAGCTGAGTTCGATCGAGGTGATCAAGCACTTCGTGCGCATAGACGCGGGTCTATCCATCGTGCCCTCGGTCGCCATCCAGGAAGAACTGGAAAACGGCACGCTCGCGCAGGTCACGATCGGAGATTTCCGAAATCGGCCCCGTCAGAGAATGGGCGCGATCTACCTGAAGGGACGGTATCTGTCGCGGGCGTCCCGCAGTTTCCTGGAGGTCCTGCAGGTGTACTTCAGACCGGGGAGGATGATCGCGGAAGGACGCGGCAAGCCGGCCGCATGATCCAAGACATGCCAGCGGCATGATCCGGGGGATTCGGGGAACCAGCCACTTAGACCGGCGTCTAATCCTACAAGCCTGGTTCATCCCTCAAGAGAAATAACGTATACCAGGAGGTGCATCGTGATTCACCGCAATCAACACCTCATTATTGTCTTCGCCGTGATGTTTTCTTTCATCCTGATCTCGGTAGTCGGATGTGCCGCCCACAGACCGACGCTCGCGGAGTCCAGAGACCTGGTTGCGGTGACGGTCATGCCGGCCGGACCACACAACTGGGTGTACACGGTCCAGACCAGGCACGCCGAGCACCTGACGAGTGTGGAGTTCATCTCGCCGCACCTGGAGGGATGCAAGGTTCTCGCCCTGCCCGAGGAATTCGAGATAACCCAGCGGAAGACACCCGAGGGTATCCGGGTCTCCTTGAGGGGCAATATCTATGGACAACGTTTTAGCCAGTTCCGGCGCCTGCAGTTGGTCCTGGCCAGCGATACACCCAAAAACAGGGGTGAGATCAAGATCCGAGTCACCGATTTCCGCGGCAACACGACGATGATCGACCCCATCGCAGGACCGGTTGCCAGCAGGATAGGCACCCCCCGTTTCGTCGCGGATCGCGCCTGGCGAGTTTACGAGTTTTCGCCCCAGCATCTCGATCGATTTCCCGACAATCTTTTCCGATTCAGTCTTCTCGGGTTGTGACCCCAGATAGATTTCAGTCCCTCGAACTCTTCAACCTGCTTCCAGCACGCTGACACCCGGCAGCGTCCGGCCTTCCAGCAACTCCAGTGACGCGCCGCCGCCGGTAGATACGTGGCTCATGCGGGACTCCAGGCCAAGCGCATTGACGGCCGCCGCTGTATCTCCACCGCCGATGATGGATACAGCGCCGCGGTCGGTGGCCTCCACGATTGAGGCGGCCACAGCCGCCGTTCCCTCCGCAAAAGCCTTCATTTCAAAGACACCCATGGGCCCGTTCCATAGGATGGTGCCCGCGCCTGCGATGGTTTCAGCGAACCTGCGGCGGGATCTCGGACCGATATCGAGCCCCATCCATTCATTGGGAATCCAGCCGAGCACCCGCGTTTCCGTCATTGGATCGAGTGCGCCGGCGACCACATGATCATCAGGAAGGAGCATCCTCTTACCCAGGACCTCGGCGCGCTGGAGGATTTCCGCCGCGAAGCCCATGCGTTCTTCATCCAGCAAACTGTTACCGACCGCCTCGCCTCGGCTTGCGAGAAAGGTATAGGCCATGCCGCCGCCAATGAGCAGCGCGTCGGCGATCTCGATGAACCGGCGGGTGGCCCCGATTTTATCGGAAACCTTGGCGCCGCCGAGTGCGACGACGAGATTCCCCTTTGGGATTTCTATCGCTCCGGAAAGGTAGTCCAGTTCCTTACGCATGAGGAACCCGGCCGCGCGCACGGGCAGAAGCCGGGCAATACCCTCGGTGGAAGCGTGGGCGCGGTGCGCCGTGCCGAAGGCGTCATTGACGTAGACGTCGCCCAACGCGGCCAGTCGACGCGCGAAATCGGGATCGTTCCGGGTCTCCCCGTCATGAAACCGGACGTTCTCCAGCAACAGGCATTCGCCATTTTTCAAAGCCGCTGCCGCTCGTTCCGCACCGGGTCCGATGGTCTCTGGCACGTAGCCGACCGGTCGACCGAGGAGGGTCGACAGCCGATCGGCCACCGGCTTCATCCGCAGGTTCTCAGTTACCCCCTTCGGACGGCCGAGATGGGTCATCAGAATGACCCGGCCGCCGTGGTCCATGATATGCCGCAGCGTGGGCAGTGACGCCCGGATGCGTGTATCGTCGGTGATTTGGCCCCCGTCGTCGAGGGGCACATTGTAGTCGACACGGACGAGCACGCGGCGGCCTTGCATCGGAATGTCGGTAAGGGAACGAATGTTCATGGATCACCCTGTCCTACAATCCCATGCTGGGAAATGCTTCCCGTATGCGGTGGAATGACTGTCGCAGGCGCCGGCATTTTAACGATGAATCGTGCATTTTCTACTTTACTTTGTTGACCGGCCAGATTATATAGTGGAACTTAACCGGAATTAGGTACAAAGTGCGAATAACGGACTATCCTCTCTTTTTCCTCCTTCAAGAAACCGTGTCTGTTATTGCAAATCAATGGTATTCCAGTGCTCCTGTTTTGAAGTGAGAATCTGGAAAATGCGTTCCTGTATTCGATTTTCGCAACCGAAAGGGTGCGATTAAAGGGCCATTTTTATATGAAAAAACCCCAAGGCCTGTACGATCCGGCATATGAGCACGACGCGTGCGGCGTGGGCATCGTGGCGAATCTAAATGGCCACAAGTCCTACGACATCATTCGCAACGCCATACGAGTACTGGTCAATCTCGAGCATCGGGGCGCATGCGGATGCGATCCCCACACGGGCGATGGGGCGGGCTTGCTGTTCCAGCTACCCCATGCCTTCTTCAAAAGGCAGTGCAGGCTCGCCGGCATATCCCTGCCCGACGAGGGCCAATACGCCGTCGGAATGGTGTTCCTGCCCCGGGGCGCGGTACACCGCCGCTGGTGCGAGCGGGCGATCGAGAAGACCGTCTGGGAGGAAGACCAGGTGTTTCTGGGCTGGCGCGACGTGCCGGTGGACTTCACCCAGGCCGGTGAACTGGCGACGCAGGTTTCTCCGATGATCCGGCAGTTCTTCATCGGCGGCGGCGAACTGGCGGCGGACCAGGATCAATTCGAGCGCAAGCTCTACGTCATTCGCAAGGTTATCGAAAACGCCGTGGACGCGCGCCTCCCCGAGGAAAACAGCGACGACTTCTACATTGCCAGCCTGTCGAGCAAGACCATCGTCTACAAGGGCCTGCTTCGGGCCGACCAGCTGGATTCTTTCTACCGCGACCTGTCCGACGAGTCGATCGTCACGTCTCTGGCGCTGGTCCATTCCCGTTACAGCACGAACACGCTGGGATCCTGGCGATTGGCCCATCCATACCGGCTGCTTTGCCACAACGGTGAAATCAACACGATCCGGGGCAACCAGAACTGGATGCGCGCCCGCGAAGCGCTCTTTTCATCGTCGCTCTTCGGCGAGGACATGGCCAAGCTGAGCCCGATCATCCGCGAAGGCGCCAGCGATACCGCCGGGTTCGACAACGCGCTGGAACTCCTTGTTTCCACGGGGCGGTCCCTGCCCCACGCACTGATGATGATGATCCCCGAGGCCTGGGAAAACCACGAGTCCATGTCGGACGAGAAAAAGGCCTTCTACGCCTATCACGCCTGTCTCATGGAACCGTGGGACGGTCCCGCCCTCATCGCGGCGTGCGACGGCGACCGCATATGCACCACGCTGGACCGCAACGGACTGCGGCCCTTCCGGTACGTGGTGACCAAGGATGACTTCGTCGTCGGTGCCTCGGAAGCCGGCGTGCTGGAGATTCCACCCGAGCGCATACTCATGCGGGGACGCCTCCAGCCCGGCCGCCTTTTCCTGATCGACACGCTGCGGGGCCGTATCGTCACCGACGAGGAGATCAAGCACGAGATCAGCTCGCAGAGGCCCTACGGCGAATGGCTGTCAAAAAACATGGAGAACCTGGACGACCTGCCGGAACCGGAGGACGTACCACGGCTCGACCTGGAGTCGCTAGAGGAAAGGCAACGGGCCTTCGGCTACACGAGCGAGGAACTGAAGATACTCGTCGGTCCCATGGCCGCCACGGGCGTAGAACCGGTCGGATCCATGGGCAACGACGCCCCGCTGGCCGTCCTGTCCAACAAGCCCCAACTGCTCTTTCACTATTTCAAGCAACTGTTTGCCCAGGTGACCAATCCGCCGCTGGACGCCATCCGCGAGGAACTGGTGACGTCCCTGGATACTTCGATCGGATCGGAAAAGGACCTTTTCGCCGAGACGCCCGGGCACTGCCGCCAGCTTCGTATCGCGCGGCCCGTACTGTCCAACGGAGAACTGGCCTGCATCCGGGAACTCGAGAGTCCCGGATTGAAGTCGGAAACACTGCCGGCCGTTTTTCGTAGGTCGGCTTCGCCCGGCGCGCTCGAGGCCGCCGTGGACGAACTCTGCCGCGAGGCGGGACGGGCCATCCGGGAACGGGGGGCGACGCTGCTCATCCTGTCGGACCGGGGCGTCGGTCCCGACTGGGTCCAGATACCCAGCCTGATCGCCACCGCCGCCGTCCATCATTACCTGATTCGGGAAGGACTGCGGACGAGCGCGGCAATCATCGTGGAATCCGGCGAGCCTAGAGAAGTCATGCACTTCTGCCTGCTCATCGGTTACGGAGCCAACGCGGTGAATCCATACCTCACCCTCGAAACGGTCGAATGGATGAGCATCGACGGCCTGATCGAACCGCCGGTCGGCAGCGAGCAGGCGCAGAATAACGTGCTCAAGGCCCTGTGCAAGGGCGTACTGAAGACGATGTCCAAGATGGGCATCTCCACGATCAAGTCCTATCACGGGGCGCAGATCTTCGAGGCCATCGGCCTGAAGCAGTCGGTCATCGACAAGTACTTTACCTGGACCGCTTCTCGCATCGAGGGCATCGGCCTGGAGGAGATCGAGGAAGAGTATCGGCAGCACCACCATCGCGGCTATCCCGCCCGCCCGGTGGTGGACGACCATACCCTCGACGTGGGCGGTTATTACCAGTGGCGCAAGGACGGGGAGCACCATCTCTTCAATCCCCATACCATCGCGTTGTTGCAGACATCGGCCCGCACAGGGGACTACGAACTCTACCGGGAGTATGCGAAGCAGATCGATGAACAGACCCGCCTGCTGGGTACCCTTCGCGGCCTCTTCGATTACAAGCAGGTGCAACCCCCGGTGCCCATCGAGGAGGTGGAACCGGCCTCGGAGATCGTCAAGCGGTTCTCCACCGGCGCCATGTCCTACGGATCCATCAGCAAGGAAGCCCACGAGACCCTGGCCATCGCCATGAACCGCATCGGCGGCCGGAGCAATTCGGGCGAGGGGGGCGAAGACCCGGACCGCTACTATCCGGACGATAACGGCGACTGGCGGAACAGCGCCATCAAGCAGGTGGCCTCCGGCCGGTTCGGGGTGACGAGCAATTACCTGGTAAACGCAACCGACCTGCAGATCAAGATGGCCCAGGGCGCGAAGCCCGGGGAAGGGGGACAGCTTCCAGGAGACAAGGTCTTCGAGGAAATCGCGCGCGTACGGAAATCGACCCCCGGCGTGGGACTCATCTCTCCTCCGCCCCATCATGACATCTACTCCATCGAAGACCTGGCGCAGCTGATCCACGATCTGAAGAGCGCCAACGACCGGGCCCGCATCCACGTCAAGCTCGTGGCCGAAGTCGGCGTGGGCACCATCGCGGCCGGCGTATCCAAGGGCAAGGCCGACGTGGTGCTCATCAGCGGCTACGACGGCGGCACCGGCGCCTCGCCTGAATCGTCCATGAAACACGCGGGCGTGCCCTGGGAACTGGGTCTCGCCGAGACGCAGCAGGTCCTGGTGCGCAACGACCTGCGAGGCCGCATCGTGGTCCAGACCGACGGCCAGCTGAAGACGGGCCGCGACGTGGTCATCGCCTGCATGCTGGGCGCCGAGGAATTCGGCTTTGCCACGGCCGCCCTGGTGGTCAGCGGATGCATCATGCTGCGTAAGTGCCACCTGAATACATGTTCGGTGGGCGTGGCGACGCAGGACGTAGAACTCCGCAAGCGTTTCACCGGGAAACCGGAACACGTTATCAATTTCATGATGTTCATCGCCGAGCAGATGCGGGAGCACATGGCCCAGTTGGGCTTCCGAACGGTAAATGAAATGGTGGGGCGCACGGACTGTCTCGACACGCGCAAGGCCATCGACCACTGGAAGGCCCAGGGACTCGATTTCACCCGTATGCTTGCGCCTGTCGACGCGCCTGCCCGTGTAGCCCGGTACTGCTGTCAGTCCCAGGACCACCGGCTGGAGAAAAAACTAGACCAGCGCCTGATTGAAATGTCGAAGGAGGCCCTGGAGGCCCGGCAGTCCGTGGTGATGCGCCACGCGATAAACAACATCGACCGAACGGCCGGCGCCATGCTCAGCGCGGAAGTGTCGCGTCAGTACGGCGAAGAAGGCCTGCCGGACAATACCATCCGGGTCAACCTGCACGGCTCGGCGGGCCAGAGTTTCGGGGCATTCCTGGCGCCGGGGATCTCCTTCTTCCTGGAAGGCGAATCGAACGACTACACGGGCAAGGGACTGTCCGGCGGATTCATGGCGGTGTTCCCTCCTGAGAACGCGGGGTTCGTGCCCACGGAAAATGTAATCATCGGCAACGTAGCACTCTACGGCGCCACCGGCGGACAGGCCTTCTTCCGGGGCCGCGGCGGTGAACGTTTCGCCGTGCGGAACAGCGGCGCCGAAACCGTGATCGAGGGCATCGGAGACCATGGCTGCGAGTACATGACTGGAGGCCGCGTGGTCGTCATCGGTCCGGTAGGGCGAAACTTCGCCGCGGGCATGAGCGGCGGCGTCGCCTACGTCCTGGACGAAAAAGGTGTATTCCCGGGCCTGTGCAACCCGGAGATGGTGGACTTGGAACCGCTGGTGGATGACGAGGACATTTCAATAGTAAAGCGGCTGATCGAGGATCACGTGCGGTATACCGGCAGCGACCGGGGCGAGGACGTGCTGTCCCGCTGGACAGAGCTGCAGGAAAGCTTCGTCAAGGTCATGCCCGTCGATTACCGCCGTGCGTTGCAGGAAATGGCCGCCCGCGCGGAAGAGGAGAGCAAGACCAACGGCCATCCCGCGGAACCAGTGACCGAAGCGGTCCCGGTGGGCGTGAACGGCGGCAAGGGATAGGGAACGCGGGACGGAATCGGGAAGGCATTCGAGCGACGTAAAAGGACAGCACATCCGGGCGACGCATTGGAGATCGGGACGGAAATTCGGATTTATGGGTAAAAACACGGGTTTCATGGAGTTCGAGCGGGGGAAAGCGCCGTATCGGGATCCCCTCGAGCGTGTAGGTGACTGGGAAGAATTCGTCCTCCCCATGGCAGACGATTCGCTGAGGGAGCAGGGCGCCCGCTGCATGGACTGCGGCATCCCCTTCTGTCACACGGGCGTACCGATGGGGAAAGGAGCCGGCGCTTCGGGCTGCCCCCTGAACAACCTGATCCCCGACTGGAACGACCTCGTATACCGGAACCATTGGAAAGAAGCCCTCCAGCAGCTGCACAAGACCAACAACTTCCCCGAGTTTACCGGACGCGTCTGCCCCGCCCCCTGCGAGGGCTCCTGCGTCTTGGGCATCAACGCCAACCCGGTGACCATCAAAACCATCGAGTGCGCGATCGTCGACCGCGGCTTCGAGGAAGGCTGGATCCAGCCCGAACCCCCGCCTCAGCGGACCGGAAAGAAAGTGGCCGTCATCGGATCCGGTCCCGCCGGCCTGGCCTGCGCCGCCCAGCTCAACCGCGCCGGCCACAATGTAACGGTATACGAACGGGCCGACCGTCCCGGCGGCCTCCTGATGTACGGCATCCCGAACATGAAGCTCGACAAGGAGAAGATCCTCCAGCGCCGCCTGGACCAGATGACGGCCGAAGGCGTCCAGTTCATCACCGGTGTGGAGATCGGAAAGGATGTGCCTGCCGCGGACCTGGGGAACGAGTGCGACGCGGTGGTGATCTGTACAGGCGCCACCAAGCCCAACGACTTTCCTGCGGAAAGCGCCGGGCCGCGGACTGGACGGCGTCCACTTCGCCATGGAATTCCTTCACGCCAACACGAAGAGCCTGCTGGACTCGGGGCACCAGGACGGGAACTACATTTCAGCCAAGGACAAACACACGATCGTACTGGGCGGCGGCGATACGGGGACGGACTGCGTGGGCACGGCGCTACGCCACGGCTGCAAGACGATCAACCAGTTCGACGTGATCCCGAAACCGCCTCCCGAACGCGCGCCGAGCAATCCCTGGCCCCAGTGGCCGGTGGTTTACAAGCTCGACTACGGCCAGGAAGAAGGCAAGGCCCTCTTCGGCGACGATCCGAGGCGCTACGACACCAGCACCGTGGAGTTCATCGACGACGACCAGGGCCGGGTCAAGGCCCTGCGCACCATCGATCTCGACTGGTCGGTCCCCAGCAACGGGGCTCCCTTCAGCCCGAAAAAGGGCACGGAGCAGGACTGGCCCGCCGACCTCGTACTCCTGGCGATGGGATTTTCGGGTCCGGAGGATCCTGTGCTCGAGCAGCTCGAAGTCGAGCGGGACGCCACGAGGGCAGAGAAGCCGCCCGGGAAGTATACCGGACCAACGCCCAGGCCGAATACGGTAAGTATGCCACGAACGTGGAAAACGTCTTCGCCGCCGGCGACGCCCGCCGCGGCCAGAGCCTCGTAGTCTGGGCGATCCACGAGGGCAGAGAAGCCGCCCGGGAAGTGGACCGCTACCTCATGGGGAGTACGGGCCTGCCGTGAATGAGGATGGATGTGTGTTTGGCGAGCTATGCAAGATTTAACCTGCCCATGCAAACCCGACGACCCCATGCGATCTCACACAATCTCATTGCAAGCTAACGGAGATACAAGTTATGGGCTTACTAATCCATAATTAGTTGATCCGAAAAACAATACATCTCCCACGAATTCCCGCTGCTTCGTAGAAAAACTCATTCCTTTAACGGATTCACAAAGGGCACAATAACCCGCGGTGATACCCGGCCCAACGAGGCCAGGCCTGCTGGAGAGTCTTCGTCGACGCCGAACTGATTGACATCCTCATCGACATCCCCGACCGGCGATGCTATCCCGGTCACCGCGTCCAGTGTATACAGTTTAGCCGTCCACCCACCGGTCATGTACAACGCACCTCTGTGTGAAGTCAGTCCAGTCGGCAGATCTTCTCCAACGCCGAAGTCAGTCGCGTCGCCGACGGGTGATGCGGACCCCGTGGCAGGATTCAGTACGTATATCCTGGCCGAGTTGTAGCCGACCATGAACAAATCGCTCTCGTGGGATGCGAGACCGAAGGGATGGTCTTCACCGACACCGAATTCTTCGGCATTACCGACCGGCGTGGCTTCCCCCGTCACTGTATTCAGCGCGTAAAGCCTGGTATTCGTCCCCCCGGCCATGTACAGCGTTCCGTGGTGGGACGCCAGTCCCATGGGCTGGGATTCGCCGATCCCGAATTCCACGGTGTCGCCGACACGCATGGCTACTCCCGTTTCCGAATCCAGTGTGTACAGCGCCGAGTTCCATCCTCCCGTCATGTACAACACGCCGTTATGCACGGCCAGACCGTAGGGCTGGTACTCGTCCGCGTCGAATCGCACGGCATCTCCCACAGGTTTGGCTTCCCCCGTATTGGGATTCAGTTTATACAGCCGGTCGGCGCCCTCGCCAACCATGAGCAGTCCCTCGGCGAAGCCGGCCTCGTCGCACCGTGACCCCATCCATTCATCAAGGCCATCGACCCAGGTCAGTAAGGCCGGGGTGCTCGGTAAACACAGACCGTCATTGTTATGAAAGAAAAACGTCGTGACATCTGAAAGGCCCGAATATGTTCCCGGTATCATGCCGGTGAACTGGTTGTCATGGAGGTACAGGACTTCGAGATCATCGAGTAATCCCAACTCGGACGGAACGGGTCCGGACAGTTGGTTGCCATGTAGATACAGTCCTTCAAGATCGTCGAGCAGTCCCAACTCAGTTGGAACGGGTCCGGACAGTTGGTTGTTCTGGACGTAGAGGAATTCGAGATTCCCGAGTTGACTCAGTTCGACCGGCAACGGTCCAGATAGCCGGTTTCCATAAAGGCTCAGCAGACGCAACCTGGGAAGATCACCCAGCACCGCTGGGATCTCACCCGAAAGATTGTTTGAGTTAAGGTAAAGTATCTCGAGGTTCGGGAGCTGTCCCAGTTCGACAGGCACCGGTCCTGACAATTGGTTCTCATCGAGATCCATGCGTTCAAGACTGGCCAGTTGACTCAGTTCAACAGGAATCGGTCCCGATAACTGGTTTCGCCAGAGAAGCAATATTTCCAGGTTAGTTAGATTGCCCAGTTCTGCTGGGATCAATCCTGTCAGCTTATTCGTGTCCATGTACAGCATTTCCAGCTGTGACAGGTCTCCCAGTTCGCCAGGTATCGGTCCGGCAAGTTCGTTTTTATCCAGGTCAAGACGCACAAGATTGTTGAGTTGCCCCAGTTCCGCCGGAATTCCACCGGTCAGGTGATTGCCGCCCAGATCCAGTCGTTCAAGGCTGGCCATTTGCCCCAGTACCGAGGGGATGGATTCCGACAGGTTGTTGTTTCCGAGATTCAGTACTTCCAGGTTGGACAACAAATCGAGCTCATTTGGAATGGATCCCGAAATTCCGTTGCTACTCAGATCGAGGAACCTCAGTTCGCCGAGTTGGGAGAGTTCGACCGGGAAAGCTCCTGATACCTGATTGTCCGCTAAATTCAGTACCCTCAACAGGGCAAGATTGATGATGTTTTCGGGCAATCTGCCCGACAGGCCGTTCGAACGCAACGCCACCCGGATCACCCTGCCGTTTGCGTCGGTTGTTACGCCGTGCCATTCGTTCAGGGGTTCTTCACTTAGCCAATTCTCGCCGTCGTCCCAGCTTGGACCATTCAACCCGTGGTAGAAGTCGATCAGCGAGGTGCGATCACTAACAACGATGGATACCGTTACATGCACGCTGGCCGAAGAATCACCGGAGGTGACGGAAACAACCGCACTACCACTCCTCATGGCCGTAACCGTGCCTTCGTTGCTTACGGTCGCCACCGTTTCATCGCTGATCATCCATTTCACCGCCGCGTCTTCGATGATTCGGCCGTTTTCATCCAGAACCGAAACCGTCAGCCTGGCGGTCTCGCCGGCCTTCGTTAGCGTTACCGACGATGGTTCGACGATTATCGTTTGTGCCGACTGGGATACGGTAACTGTAGACTTTGCCTGTTTCTGTCCCACGGTGGCCGTGATATCAGCCAAGCCGTTACTGTGCGCGGTGACGAGTCCGCCGCTACTCACGGAAGCCACCGAAGGACTACGACTCGCCCAGACCACATCGTGACCCGACAGTGCGGCTCCGGTCTTGTCCTGCACCTGTGCGGCAAGTTGCACGGACTGACCTATCGCAGTCAGCGTAACCTCGTTCGGAGTAACTACGACGTTAGCCGGTCCGGTTGAACTGGTGGGGCCGTCCTTACCGCAAGAGACTAGCGCAAATAGCGCGAGAAGGAAGAGGATGTGGATCGAATTTCTTCGGATAGCCCTCTGTACGGGTTGGATATTGCAGGCAGATGAGAAAGAAACCGATTCGCAACTAGATTGATGCTGAATATGCATAAATGAATACCCTCAAATTTCGTGACTGGTTCGCACGGACGTATTCCAACTCAATGACGCATTCCGGCGCTCGAGGTGAACTAGACCGATCCATCTGAAAGACGGTGTGACAATCGCTAAGCCATCATGACGCTAATTACGAGATACAAACTGAAGGAAATTAGTGACGTATTCAGGATATTTAAAACGTTTTCAAACAAAAATCTTGGCTGGATCCAAATCGTTGCTTTCCGAGACACGGAATACCGTCCTGTTGACCGGGACCGTTTCCCACATCGACAACCGACTATCCAGCAAAGACGCATGTTTTTCTAGGCGCAATTTATAGTCGGAGTAACAAGTTTGGGCTGGCTAGCCATAACTTGTTAATCTGAAATCAAATTCCAAACCAGAATAGTTAACCGGTTTAAGGGTAGTTACGCCGACTTTCGCGATCTTTCCTGCAAATCGTAGAGCGACGCAACCTCGTCTTCATATTGGGGAATGGGGAAGTCCGTCATGGTGAAGCGGGCCTGGGACGCCCGTTTACCGCGGACCAGCCGACTGTGGGCTTCGATCTTGTTAGACATGGCCCCACAGTGGATGGGGAAGGCGTCGGCCGCGCGGTAGCTCAGGATCAGCGTCTTTCGCGGACGGTCCGACGAGTTGATAGCCGACGCGTGGGGTGTCATGCTGCTCATGAAGATCGCTGAGCCGCCGGTTCCTTCCAGCAACACGGCCTCGGAATCGTTCACCTCCTCCGTGACCTTACCCCGAAAGAAACCCTCTGTACTGTGGCTCATGAGCGGAGCTTTATGGCGCCGGGGAATGACCTTCAAGCAGCCGTTCTCCTCGGAAGTGTCGTCCAGGTAGAAAAGGATGGACACCGAGTCCCGGTTGGACAGGGGATAGTAGGACAGGTCCTGGTGCCACTCAACGACAGATCCGATATTCTGCGGCTTCATGTTGATCTTGCTGTAGTGGAAGATCAGGTTCGGTCCAAACAACTGCTCGACGCAGTCCAGCAGGGCGGTCGATTCGGAGAAGTCGCGAAATGGCTCGTAAAAGGTGCAAGGCTCGTAGATACGCCGCACCAGCTTGCCGTCCGGGTCCTGGCCAGGTTCCATTTCCATGCGCTCGTCGGCGTGGTTCTCCTTGGTGTTGCCTTCCGATATCCGGTCTATTTCCGCCTTCAGCGAATCCAGGTCATCCCCGGAAATGAAATTCGGGTAGACGACGTAACCCTCACGGTTGTAATGATCGATCTGTTCCGCGGTGAACATGCTGTCCTCCGGGGGATTCCGAGTTTTTTCCGGTCAGTTATAGTGATGAAGTTAGGAGGACGGGTGAAGTGCGTCAAGGTCCAATGATTTCGTACAACCCCTCGATGGCCGTTCCATTTTTTACCGGGGTTGAACATCCCAGAAAGCGATCCTTGCGCGTTTTCTTCTACTGACTGTCGCTGCTACAGGCGTGGGAGATGCTACAGCCTGGTGGTGGAGGGCAACTGCAAAGCGGTGGTTTCGAAGGTGTAAACAGTCTGCAACGCATCGTCGATAGCTGCCGTTTTCAGCGCCTTGTCCACGATCAGGGCATCGGCTAAGTGCGCCTCCGTCTCACGATATGCCTGCAAGGCGCTCCAGATCACTTCATCGTCCTCAAAGCGCACATTGGGCTCCTGCAAAAGCTTTTCGACGACAGCGATTACGTCATCCCTGGTTGCGCGATAGCGGCGCCCGATCAATGTCCATACCGCCACGCTTCCAGGCGCCCGCGCCTGGAAGCGCTCACCTTGTGACGGTTCAGGGCACCAACCATTCCGGCACATTCGGGGTTCCCGCAAAACGGCGCATCATCTGCCGCCGCGAGAGTGCCACGGTCGTGCGGGAGCGCTCCCCGGTCACAGTCGCATCGATCTCCGAGGCAGCGCGCAGGCCCGACTGGAGGGCTCCCTGCATCCACCCCCGAGACCCCGAGGCGTGCTCGCCAGCGAAGTGAATGGGGCCCTCGGGTGATGCCAATTCAGGGTGCTCCGAGAACGGGGGATTGTAGTTGGCGTAGGCCGCCCCAATCCAGGGCTGGTGCTCCCACGCGAAGTGGGTTCCATGTTCCGCAACCTCGCGCGAGCCGGGGAATAGGCCATCAAAGCGATCAATGAAGCCGGGCACGATGGCGCCGGGACCCATCGCCGCGACCGCGCGCGCCATGTCTCCCCACATGTAGGACATCAGAATACCCCGAGGCCCCTCCTGGTTCCAGGTGGGATGCCAGATCTCCGAGAACCCCTCCACAAACGACCTCCCCCATCCGTTCAAGCCGTCGCCCTCCCAGCTTCGTTCCGCATACTGGACGTAAACCCGAGTGACGTCCGCGTAGGAGGTGGCTGCGAAGGCCGCTCGCTTCGCTGCCGAGAGAATGGG
This sequence comes from bacterium, assembly GCA_965225915.1. Classification (GTDB taxonomy): domain Bacteria; phylum JAAXHH01; class JAAXHH01; order JAAXHH01; family JAAXHH01; genus JAAXHH01. Next base: position 882,069 of record OZ245326.1, on the reverse strand, counting down.
GTCGAACACGATCTTGTCGATGACGGGGAGGGGGACCGTGCAGATGAGGTGCCTGCCTCTCAGTTCCTCCGCGCCGCCGGTTCCGTAGGTGGCCACCACCCCGGTCTCATTCCGGACCACCCTCGTCACCGGCGAACCGGTCCGCACACGGTCTCCGAGCGCTCCGGCGAAGGCCATCGGCAAGGCATCGGTCCCAGCCGGAATCTTGAGCCACGCGTCCCGCCCCCCACTGAGGAACACGTCCGGCGTATACCGGAAGCGGTCCTCCTGAGCGGAAACGACGAGGTACTCACCCTCCTGCGTATAGAAGGGAGATGTCTCGATGCCGAAGTGGTCGATGTAGCCGAGCGTTAGATCATGGTCGGGCGGGATACGGGCCGGGCCGGTTTCGGCGATGAGCCCGTCGTCGAAGGGCTCGCGAAGCGTCTGTGCTCGGCCCCCGGCCTCGTTTCTTGCTTCCACAACCCGGACATCGTGCCCCGCCCGGACCAACTCGTATGCGGCGACCAGCCCGGACAGACCGGCGCCCACCACGATCACGTCGACCCGATCTTCAGGTGGGGTTGGTGGTGTTGGTGGTGTTGGTGGTGTTGGTGGTGTTGGTGGTATTGGCTCGGGCGGGTCAGTGACGACCGGACCCATGCCTTTGTCCGAGCAGCCGATGCCCAGGAATAGAGAGGCCAGGGCGCTGCCACCCCTGACGAGAAAGTTCCGGCGGCTGACAGTTGTCTTTTTCTTGTTGGTCTTCATCGGTCTCCCGCTGGCTTAAGTTCATGATTGGGGATCGACCGGCGGCGGACGGAAGGTGTTCCGTACTCGGAGTGATCGCCGGAAGGAGGCCGTCCAGATCGTCGCCCACGCCAGGGACCCGATCACGATGGCCGTGAGTTGGCGCTTAGCGCTGATTTTGGGCATCATCGACTCCAATGCGCTTTGCTTGCTGACCATGGTACTATAGCGATTGCTTTACTCAATGTTTATATGTAAAGGAGGCTCTGATTATTAATTAAGAGTAGGAAAGACAATGTCAAGGTTATTTGCAAACGTTTGTTTCTAACAACACGCTTAACAGGAAGTTCAATATTGAATCGCTATATGCGTTTACTCCGCACATTGATTTGGTTGTAATTGGATATCTTAACGAACCTCTGATCAAGTCCCTGGCGTTGTTTTCATAAATAAGGTAATATGAACTCGGTATCCGTCCTTCGTCGTGCAGCGCCCTTTCACCTTTAGGATCAAGCGGGGTACGCGTCCATGAAACAGACCAGTTTTTCGGATATGGCCTACGATCAGAAGAAAAAGAAAACGCGCAAGGAACGCTTTCTGTGTGAAATGAATGAGGTATTGCCCTGGGACCTGTTGCTCGCGCCCATCCTGGAGCACTAGTGGGCAGCGATCCGAAGGGACGGGTGCACAGCGTGGTGGCCACGCCCGCCTCGCTTCACGACGCCAAGGCGATGGAGGCCTGCCTGCATGGACATGAGAAAGCGATCTACGGCGACAAGGCCTATGCGGACGAAAGGCGAAGAAGAAGGCCGAAGAAGAAGGCGTCGTATGGCGTGTGCATAGCAAGGCCAATAGGGGCAGGCGCCTTAACTGTGCGGACCGGTCGTTCAACTGAAAGAGCAATCGCGTGCGGGCAAGGGTCGAACAACCCTTTGGCATCATCAAAAACCTGTGGGGATATCGCAAGGTCAGGTACCGGGGTCTTGCCAAGAACACGGCCCATCTCTTCACCCTGTTCGCCCTGGCCAACTTCCATCTGGTCCGAAGGGAACTGGCTCTCACATAGGGAGCAGTCCGTCCAATACGGGCGGACAAGGGCAGACAGGCCGGTCCGGGACCCATCCGGGGCCGAAAACACGGTCACAAGTACCCAAAACGACTCCATCTTCAACATGATCGTCCTCTAAACGGACTCATATCATACCTCCTGGTCGGACAACAGGGTTGATCAGAGGTTCCTAAAGTAAAATCGCGTCAGGGATGACTCATGCCGCCAACTCGTTATTCAGTTTCCGAATAGGGCAAGGGGGTCTCGACAATACCGATGCCTTTCGTTTCCAACGCCCGGATGTACGCCGTGAGCCCCGAAGCCGAGGTGGCCTGGAAGGATCTCATCGCCCACATCGCCGAGGACGCCGGCACGTCGTTCGACTACTTCGCGTACCCGGCCCCGCAGCCGCTCGAGAACCTCTGGCGCCGTGGCGACCTCGGATGCGTGCAAATGTGCGGATACTCGATCGCGCTTAAACTCGCCGATATAGTACCCCTGGCATCGCCCATCCCCGCCGCCCGCTGGGCCGAGGGCAGAGCGCTCTCCCGGACCGACCTGATCGTGCGCGACGATGCGCCCTATTGCGTGCTATCCGACACCTTCGGAGGTACCGTAGGCTGGACCGTCGCGCATTCGCAGTCGGGTTTCAATGCATTGAGACATCATCTTCTGCCCTACCGTAGCGAGGACCGCCCGAGTCTCTACCGTCGCTCCGCCGGCAATCTCGTCACCGCACGCCGCGTCCTCGACAGCGTGGCGGACGGCAGTATCGACATCGGACCGCTGGACGCCTACTGGCACATGCTCGTCAGGAAGTACCTGCCCCAGCTGACGGAGAAAGTCCGCGTACTTGAATCGACCGAGACCGTAACCATGCCGGCATTCGTCGCGGCACCCGCATTGCCTCGACACACGGTCGATCGTCTGCGCGAGGCCTTCTCGGCAGCCCATACGCGGCCCTGGTTCGCCCCGTTCAAAGCATCGCTCCTGATCGAAGGATTCGCGAAGGCGACGCGCGGGACGTTTCATCAAACCCTGGAATGGGCGCAGGCCGCCGAGGCCGCGGGGTACCTTGAGCCCGCGTGAAGGAGTCGACCGATGGCCACTTCAGCCCGGCAGCGGACAGCCCGTGTAAACCCGTAAACCGATGGCTTCGTAACCCCGGCCGCCGATGGCCCGCGTAATCCCGGCCGCTGATCTACTTTTTGAACAGGCTCCCGGCCGCTGATCAACCACGAGCATGCCACCATGAACTATGATTTCGATCTTGGACACTGGTCCCGCAAAATCTCGACGGATTCGGATGCCGCCCAGCTTTGGTTCGATCGCGGCCTGAACTGGACCTACGGCTTCAATCACGAAGAAGCGGTGGACTGTTTTCGCCGCGCGGCGGACGCGGACCCCGCATGCGCCATGGCCTGGTGGGGGATCGCCTACGCGAACGGACCCCACTACAACCGATCATGGATCAGGTACTCGGAATTAGAAATCGCCCACACTTTGCCGATCTGCCATGACGCGGTGACGACCTCGGATTCCCTCGCCGGCGATGCGATGCCGGCCGAACAAGCCCTCATTCAGGCGCTGGCGAAACGATACCGGAATGGCGACGAGAGAGATAGTGAGGTGCTGGACGCGTGGCACCGGGACTATGCCGACGCGATGCGGGAAGCATACCGGGTGCATGAGGATGACGCCGACATCGCCGCCCTTTATTTCGATGCGGCGCTGAACTGCACGCCTCGTCAACTCTGGAATCTTCAGACCGGACAGCCCAACCCGCGCGCCCACACGAGCGAAGTGATGCCGGTAATGGACGCCTGGATGGAACGAATCGAGCGATCCGGACACATCCATCCGGGCATCGTTCACCTGTACATCCATGCACTGGAAATGTCACCGATGCCGGAGCGCGGGCTCAACGCGGCCGACCTGTTGCGCGGGCTTCTGCCCGACGCCGGCCACCTGGAGCATATGTCGGCACACATCTATGTCCTTTGCGGCGACTACGCGCAGTCGGTGGTCCAAAGCGAGCGGGCGGTCTCTGCAGACGACAAGTACCTCGACTATGCCGGAGACCAGAACTTCTACACTACCTTACGGTGTCACGATCTCCATCTCTACATGTACGCAGCGATGTTTCTCGGCCAGTTCGGCAAAGCCACCCACGCCGCAAACCGGATCCGCGCGATGGCCACGCCCGAGTTGATTGCCAGGAGTGCGCCTTTCATGGCCTCCATCCTCGATGGCTACTCCGCCATGTGTACGCACGTCCTGGTTCGCTTCGGCCGTTGGCATGATTTGATCGCATCGTCTCTGCCGCAGGAGCGATCTCTTCGCCCGATCGAGACCGTTATGCACGCCTATGGGCAAGGTGTGGCGCACGCCGCCCTCGGCCACATCGAAGAGGGGGAAGCCGCTCGCGACGAGTTCGACGAGGCAGCGGCCGCAATCCCCGAGGACGCGATCTTTCTCAGCAACACGGTTCGCGACATGCTCCGCATCGGCGCGGCCATGCTCGACGGTGAGCTCGAATATCGGAAGAGGAACTACGATCGCGCCTTTGCCAGCCTGCGCCTTGCCGTCTCACGTGACGACGCGCTCAACTACACCGAACCCTGGGCATGGATGCATCCCCCGCGCCATGCGCTTGGCGCGCTTCTCGCCGGGCAGGGCATGTTCCGCGAAGCCGAAGCCGTGTTTCGCGCCGACCTCGGCTACGACGGTAGCCTGCCGCGCTGCTGCCAGCATCCTGATAACGTATGGGCGCTCCAGGGGCTGGTTGAATGTGTCGAGCACGCGGGCGATGCCAACGAGCTTCGTCTTCTGCGACAGAGGCTGGCGTTCGCAAAAGCGCGCGCCGACGTTCCAATCGAAACATCCTGCTTCTGTCGATAGGTTTGTCGGCAGGCGACCGCAAACGCTGGAGCGCGGAAGGTCTTGGTTTACACGTCCGACCTTACTCCACCGCCGGCACAACAGACTGTTGGGTGCGTCTGGGATGCGCCGTTCGCTACCGGATTCGGGGTGCGAGAGATCCTGATCGACAGTCATCTTCGATCACTATGGACCAATGATTTCGTTCAACCCCATGATCGTGCGTTCCATTTCTTCCGGTGTCGAATAACCCAGTACATGACCGATTCGGTCCACCGAAAGAGTTCGAACCTGGCCGATCTTCACCCAGGATCGTTTCGGAAGGTCATCCGAATCAAGAGGAAGGGTCAGAGGAAAACCCGCTCGTTGAGGTTGACTTGTGACCGCCATGGCGATAACCGTACCGGATCGCTGATTGAAGACCTCATGACTCAGGATGAGTACGGGACGTCGCCCTGCCTGTTCCTGGCCGCGGGCGGGACTCAGGTCAGCCCAGCGGATTTCTCCCCTCAATATTCGGGCCAAGTATTCACATCCTCCACGAGTCCTTCTTCAGCCATCTCCTGTTCCACGACAGGGTCCAGTTTCGCACATTCTCTTGCCAATCGACCCTGTTTGAGTCGATCCAGTTTTTCCGCGACGGCTTCCTCGATCGCCTGGCTTCTGTTCTTATATGACTGCTGCATAATTAAATAGTCGAGTTGCCTGACGATTTCCTCGTCCAGTGTAATAGCGATCTTGGATTTCATGGTGGCAATCCTCCTTAGTATGACAATATATCATACTTTAAGGATTGTCAAGTGATCGTCTGTGCGTTTCGATCTCTGGATTACATACTGGATACCGGGTGCCAGGCTGTCCTGTCATCCGTAGTCCAGATGTAAAACTCGGATCAGTTGCTGATTCAACTCTATGAAAGCTTGCAAGGAAGGCGCAGTGCGTAAGTTCGGCAATCCTGATTTGCAACTGGTCGCGAAAGAAACCGGGGCGTATCCCGCCGATAGCTGATGTACGCCTCTCCGTACTGTTCTTCCAGCCAGGGTTCCTCGCACCAGGGTGTAATGAGTAATACAACTATGAGGAGCGCGTGGGAGGTCCACAGGAGGGAAGAGTTTGCGATCACACTCAAGCCGATAAAGATAAGGATGTCACCCAGGTATTGCGGATTCCGCGTAAACCGGTAGGGTCCGGCGGAGACGAATCCGGCTCTTTGTCCCAGGGTATTCTTTGTACCAACGTTGCTGATCCCCCAGATCACCAGCAGTCCACCGAATACCGCGAGAGGAATCCCAACGATGAAGCGGAGACTGTCCTTGAATAACCAGGTGTTCCAGTCAAGAACCAGCAGCGCCGCATTGCACCCGAATACGACGAGAAAACATATCCATATGGTTACAATATGCCAGGACAGATCCCGGGGTGGGGGCCAAATGCGTTTCCTGGGAACTGCGATACTCCAGGTAGTTCCAAACAACAGCATCAGAAGAACGACAATGTCGATCGCAAATATAACGCGGATTAACTCGCTCATGGGCTCGGATCACTCGGCTTCGAGTTTGGAATCTGCGTCGCTCGTGAGCGATTAAGTTCATCCATAAGCACGGAGATGTGTTCTTCTCGCGTAAAATGACTGGTTATGCAGGCGCGCAAAACGGTTTGGCCTTCAAGCTTGACCACTGAAAGCCATGCGCGTCCTCCCTTTTCTATATGATCACCCGTTGTTTTCGGGTCCGCATGCCCGTGGTCGTCGACGAAACAGACGACGGCGAGTGGGCTGTCATTCACCACGCGCCAGGCGTTCTCGGAGAGTTGAGATCTCAACGACTTCGCCAACTGCAAAGTCTGTCCGACATGCTCCCGGTATCCCGGCCAGCCCAGGCAGGCTAGCGAGAGAAAGAGCTTCAGGCCAATGAATCGCCGCGACCATTGGAGGGAATGGGAATAGGGGTCAACCGCAGCCTCCGGGCTCGTCGGCATGTAGCCTGTGGTCACATGGAAGGTGCTTGCAAGCAGGTTTTCATCCTGGCAAAGGAAAATGCCGGCACCCATCGGCACCGCGAACCATTTGTGCGCGTCCAAGGTGATGGAATCGGCTTTTTCGATCCCGCGAAGATGTTCGGCGGAGTGCGGGTTCAACAGCCCGCCTCCTCCCCATGCCGCATCGACATGGAACCACAAATCATTGTCCCGGGCGATGACATAACAATCTTCCAGAGGATCAATCATGCCGGCATTGGTCGTTCCGGCGGTCGCCCCCACGAAGAAGGGCACGTCACCTGCAGCGCGGTCCTGCTCAATCTGCTTCGCAAGAATATGCGGATCAAGCTTTCCCCTACCGTCAGTCGGCACCAATCTAACGGCGTTTCTGCCAATACCAGCATGATGGGCAATCCTGATCCAGGCGAGATGGCTTTCTGACGACACGTAAAGACGAGGTTGTCCAGCAAACGCGCGCCCGCCGTATTCAGCGAAGTCGGGGCACGTTCCAGTGAGCGCCATGAGCACGGCCGTAAAGTTGGCTTCCGCGCCTCCAGTCGTGAAATGGCCGGAGATCTGGTCGGGCTGCCACCCAACGAGACCGCCTATCGCCTCGATAGTATGCCTTTCAATCTCCACAGCGGCCGGTGCATGGGACCAGACCGCGAGTTGCGGGTTGAAGTGAGCGGTGATCTGATCCGCCAGAATCGACGGGAACGTCACACTCGGATTGAAGAGGCCGAAGTATCTCGGATGCATCACATGAACCATACCGTGTCCCAGCAGATCAATGGCTTCCTGCGATGCATCCATCAGGTCGAGCGGTTTCTGGAAATCAAAACGTTTGAGTCTTTCACGTAATGCATCCTGGTCCACCTGAGGAGCGACGGGCCCCGACTGCACGGCTTCAATGGCATCTGCAAGGATTTCGTTGAGTGCCTGTTGAACTTCCAACATTCGTTCTTTAGAAGGCCATCGTGAAGAAAGAGGCGATACGTCATGTGTCATCGGGTAGCCTTGTCAGAGTGAGATAGACGCGATAATGGGGCCGTAGAATACGACAAGACCCCGATAGGAAAGTCCCTCGGGGCCTCTTGTATGTCGCGATGATACGGCTAAGTTTGCAGATGGATTTCTGACTCCTCGGGTAGGACTCGAACCTACAACCTAGTGGTTAACAGCCACTCGCTCTGCCATTGAGCTACCGAGGAAAATGGCGATTACAACAGCAATAAAATATAGAAATCTGGCTTGTTTGTGTCAAGCAAATTGTAGTCGTTAGTCTAGTGCTTCGATATCCAGTGCACGTGTTAATCCAATGCCTCGATTTCGCACAAAAGTGTCGAACTCAGCGTGCCCCGGCCGACTTCGGCCACGGGGCCAGTCAGCGTCAGGCTGTACTCTTCGTCCACCTCAACAAGCAAAGCACCGCCCCGTGATTCGACGGTCACGGGCGGAGTGACCAAGCCCAGGCGCACCGCGGCGCTCGCCGCCGCACAGGCAGATGATCCGGACGACTTCGTTTCGCCTGCACCTCGTTCCCAGATCAGGATGCGGATTGAGTCGGGACCGGTGGGTTCGGCCAACTGTACGTTGGTACTTTCGGGGAAGATGGAATGGGTCTCGAGTTTGGGACCGAGCCGCAGCAGGTCGTCGCGGCTCCAGGGGCGATTCCCCGGGTGGAATACGACGCAGTGTGGATTACCCACGCTCACTCCCGTGAACGCCAGCGTTTCGTACCCGACGTCGATGGGTTGCTCGATCAGTTCATCGACGTCCAGGGTGCAGGGCAGCGCCAAGGGGTTGAACGTTGACGTGCCCATGTGTACGGTCGCTCCAACGACTGCGCCATGGTGATCGATATGGGCTTCTATGCGTACCGTTCTGGCGGGCGTTTCAACGGAGAACGACTGCTTCTGCGTTCGGCCCGTGGCGTGGAGATAACAGGCGAATATCCGGAGACCGTTGCCCGATGTTTCCGCCTCGCTTCCATCGGGGTTCCAGATCCTCAGGCCAAAGTCCGCCAAATCGGAATCTTCGAGAGTTAGGGCGCCATCGCTTCCAAGGCCCTTCCGTCGATCACTTATCCTGGCGATGTGACCGGGCGTCAGCGGGAAGGTTAGTTCTGCCGGATCCAGCACGATGTATTCGTTGCCCAATCCGTGACCCTTGAAGTAGCCGTTCTTCATGAAACGTCCGAATCAGGACTCTTCTTACTCAAGCCGAATCATTATTCTCTAAACGCTGACCGAATCAGAGTTCCAACTGCAAAAGCCGAATCAGGATCCTACATGCACCGTCTGAATCAGAAGCTATACATCATGTTCAGACTGGCCCCGATCATCATGAGATCGTCGGTCGCAACGCCGTATAAGACATCGAACCCCCGCCCGACCGATGACTCGTGGCTGCGGAGTTGCGTCCACTCTTCTTCGGCGTCGAACTCACTGAACTTGGACCATCCAATTCTGAGCCCTATTGTGACCGGTTCGCTGAGAGCATAATCCACACCGGCCATGGCCTGGTAGGCGGTCAGCAAATCGTTCAGCTTGTGCCTGCCGATCGTTGTGGTCCCGGCGAGCCGGGCCTTCAACAGCGGATCTTCGAAGGTCGAGATCGCGTCCGGATCATCATTTCGCTTGAAGCGTCCGTGGTAATCCAGTGACGTGCGCGCGACCCCTACGCCAAGCCCGAGCCAGGGCGTAAAGGGCGAGTCGGACCGGAAGTCGTAGTACGCGTTGGCGAAGAAGCTATGCGCCATCAGGTCTTCGAGACCGCCATCGAGGGTTTCCAGTTCCTGCTGCTGCTTCTCCTGGGTCACCACGTCGATAATCTGCGATTCACCCTCGCCCGGCTTATATGTCGTGGTCCGGTAGAGGTATTCGCCCTCAAACCGCAGACCGCTCCGTTTGTAACCCAGGGCGAGCACGCTCTGTACCCCGTTTCCCCGGCCTACTTCATGGGTCCACTGCGCTGGGGGAGGCGCGGTCAGGCAGTCGTCGACGCCTGTCTCGGCGAGGCCGGGATTGGAAAGCTTGTCGCATTTCGTACCCCAGTCACTGTCCCTCGCATCGAGGGTCAGGCCCGGTGCCACTGCGAAGCCCAGGTTGGTCCGAAGGTAGAAGCCGTCTTGGGCAGCTGCCCGGCCGGTGATCAAGGCCATCACCAGGCAGAGTGTTATGGTTGCGATGCGGTGTTTCATGAGTCGAACTCCTTATGGGTGCGGGGAGAGGATCCCCGGTTTAAAAGGTGCTCTACGGTTCGGTCACGAAGAACGGAAGGTTGCCATCGCCGGCCCTAGGGAAAACTGGCCATTCAGCATACTGTAATAGTATTACATCAGGCACAAATGCTTATTCACATAATATACAGACTGGATTTGGACTATATTCGAACTCTTCCTTGACTGGTTGTTATCGTCGCCGGTTCACTTCCCCACTTTTGGCAACCCGTACTACGAGTATGATAAGCTGGTCAAAGCCTACTTCGTACAGTACCTGTAGTCGCCTGCACGGATCCGTCTTATTCCACGATTCTCGCCTTTTATCGGACTGCCTGAAGAGGATGGTCGCTTAGGCCATCGATCGCATGAATTACACGAGGTCGGTCTTTCCGGGGTATACGCGCAAGTTCTTTTGCCGAGCTTTCATTAATTCGAATCAAGTAACTCGTTCCTGACCCTGCCCCAGGCCAGTACTGGATCCGAGGGATCCCTCAGACGGACGATAGCTATGCTAAGATCATCATAGTCCTCAAGATAACGCTCCAATGCCTGGCGAACCAGGGCTGGTTGTACTGTCTATCAGGTTGACACCGCGTGATTTAAGGGTTATTTTGGGTAGACCCACCGATAACATGGAGGTCGCCCGTATGATAAAAATCTATTCAAAAACGGCCCCTGAACGATAAAACCTCCACGACGGATGTTTTTGCATACTGGCTGAGCAAAACACCGGAAAAACGGATCGCCGCCGGCGAATACCTCCGCTACCAATTCTATGGACCTGCAGCCCAAGCCCGACTTCAGCACGTTGCTCGAGTTGTAAAACGCCCATCGCGTTGAGTACATGATCGTCGGTGGATACGCCCTTGCCTACCATGGGGCGCCCCGGTAAACCGGGGACCTCGATATCTATATCAAACCAGACGCCGCGAACGCCAGGCATATAGTCACCGTTCTGGATGAATTCGGATTCGGTGATGCTAGAAGGTGAGTAAACGTGCTCCAGGAAGTGAAAGGAGATAACTATGCGACCTGTACTATTTCTACTTTTGATTCCCTGTCTGATGATCGGGAAAGCAAATGCCCAGGTTTCTCTGCAAATTGAAGGACATGTACCCATAGCAATGGAAAACCTGGGAGTACTGGCGGATGGAACAGGATTCGGCGGTCTTGTGGCCGTTTCCTATCCGGTCATGTATTCGGGTATGGTCAACCTGGTTGGCAAGGCCGGATTCAATCACTATGGCACGTATAAAGACGAACTCCTCTTTGAAGGCGATATCGTGATTGACATAGACGCGGCGTATCAGGGGATACCAATTGCCGGAGGTCTTCGACTTTACGACCGATCCAGAAGGTTTTATGTCGAAGGACTGATCGGTGTGGAAATCAAGCGAGGCGACTTCGACTACTACGACCTTATGGACGAAACATTCATTACAGATATGCTCGCATCTTTCGGTGGCGGCATATCAGTTTGGCGGGGATTGGGTATTGCCGCATCATTTAGCATGAGTAATGATTTGTGGAGGTATGGAAATATAGGTTAATCGTATCGTTTCGGGGAGTGATACCCGTTTCGGAGATTGATCCTCATCGCCAACACACAGAAACAGGGATCCCTCCTGGCGTATGTTGAGGCGGTCCAAGTATCACAGACCGGTCGACCGTCATTCACCCCGAACTTTACGCTGTAACCAGAGCCCTGTTTTGATCAGGACGAATGCGTAGACCAAAAGCCCTACCAGGCCCGGGATACCGATCACGTCCCCTATGTCTTTCGAGGCAACCCACTCAAACGCTATCAGGTATAGCACAAGAATTACGGCCGCGCCAATACAGAGCATAAACCAGGCGGCCACTATTTGTTCGATCCTCTTCTGTACCTTGTTCACAAATACCTCCTGTAATCATTAAATAAAAGCCCCTGGATATCTGTGTTTCATCCAGGGGCTCCCTAATTTAACCCTACCAAATTACCACCTACCCTCAGTTCACCACCTCGTAATCCGCGTCGATGGCGTCGTCTCCCTTCTTCTTCTTGGCCTGCGGATCGTCGCTAGGCGGTGATTCCGGTGGCGGTCCCTGGGGTCCCTGCTGCGGACCGTCGGGTCCCGGCTGGCCGCCAGCCTGTGCCGCCTGGGTGGCCTGCTCGGCCTGGGCCTGCTGGTAGAGGACTTCCGCGAGTTTCTGGGAAGCCTGGGTCAGCTTCTCGGTGGCCGACTTGATGGCTCCTGAATCGCTGCCTTCGAGGGCGGTCTTCAACTCGGCGATTGCCGCGTCGATGGCGCCGCGATCTTCTTCGGACAGTTTGTCGCCGTGTTCGGATACGGATTTCTCCGTCGCATACACGAGCTGGTCGGCCTGGTTGCGGGCTTCCACCTCTTCCTTCTTCTTAGAATCCTCTTCGACGTGGGCCTCGGCGTCCTTGACCATCTTGTCGATCTCGGACTCCGACAGGCCGCTGGCCGCCTCGATGCGGATCTGCTGTTCCTTGCCCGTGCCCATGTCCTTGGCGGATACGTTGAGGATCCCGTTTGCGTCGATGTCGAAGGCAACCTCTACCTGAGGCATGCCGCGGGGCGCCGGGGGTATTCCGTCCAGGTGGAACTTGCCCAGCGTCCGGTTGTAGAGTGCCATGTCCCGCTCGCCCTGGAGCACGTGCACCTCGACCGACGGCTGGTTGTCCGCCGCGGTGGAGAAAACCTGGCTCTTCTTCGTGGGAATCGTCGTGTTCCGGTCGATGAGTCGAGTGAACACGCCGCCGAGGGTCTCGATACCCAGGGACAGCGGCGTCACGTCGAGCAGGAGCACGTCCTTCACTTCGCCGGAAAGCACCGCGCCCTGTATGGCCGCGCCGATAGCCACGACCTCGTCCGGATTCACGCCCCGGTTGGGCTCCCTGCCGAACAGTTCCTTGACCACTTCCTGTACCTTCGGCATGCGCGTCGATCCGCCCACGAGTACCACCTCGTCGATGTCGGAGGTCGAGAGTCCCGCGTCGGATATCACCTGGCGGCATGGCGCCACTACCCGCTGGACGAGTGGATCCACGAGCTGCTCGAGCTGGGCCCGGGTAATCGTACGGTTCAGGTGCTTGGGACCGGAGGCGTCCGCCGTGATGAAGGGCAGGGCGACTTCCGTCTGTCCCGCCGTCGACAGTTCGCATTTCGCCTTCTCGGCCGCTTCATTCAACCGCTGAAGGGCCATGGTGTCGGACCGAAGGTCGATACCCGCTTCCTTCTTGAATTCATCCGCCAGGAAGTCCACAACCGCATCATCCAGGTCGTCGCCACCGAGATGGGTGTCGCCGTTGGTCGCCAATACCTCGAAAACGCCGTCGCCGATCTCGAGGATCGATATGTCGAAGGTCCCGCCGCCGAGGTCGAACACAGCGATCTTCTCGTTGCTCTTCTTATCGAGTCCGTAGGCCAGTGAAGCCGCCGTCGGCTCGTTGATGATGCGTTTGACGTCCAGACCTGCGATGCGGCCGGCGTCCTTGGTGGCCTGGCGCTGGCTGTCGTTGAAATACGCCGGTACCGTGATTACGGCTTCGTCGACGGTCTCTCCCAGGTAGGCTTCGGCCGTCTGCTTCATCTTCTGCAGGACCGCCGCGGAGATCTCCGGCGGCGAGTGAGATTTGTCGCCGATGCGTATGCTGACCTGGCCGGTGGATCCTTCCACCACGCTATAGGGCATGCGCGTGCGTTCGTCGGGCACCTCGTCGAAGCGGCGTCCCATGAAGCGCTTGACGGAATAGACCGTTGCTTCAGGATTGGTTACCGCCTGGCGCTTGGCCGTGGCGCCGACGAGACGCTCGCCGTCCTTCGAGAAGCCAACGACGGAAGGCGTGGTCCGGCTGCCTTCCGCGTTCGGCACGACGGTCGGTTCGCCACCCTCGACTACCGCCACACAGGAGTTGGTCGTACCCAGGTCAATTCCAATGATCTTACCCATGTGTTCATTACTCCTAAGTTATGAAAAAGCGAGCCATGCCCGCCCCTGTGAAGAGGCGGCATAGTCCGCTCCTGTGAAGAGGCGGGCCATGCCCGCCCCTGGATTAAGCGACGGTGATCGGAATCTGCCTGGGCTGCGCTTGCTTCGACTTCCGCAGCGTGATCGTCATGACGCCGTCCTTGTACGTCGCGTCGATCGCCTCGGTATCCACCGCGTCGGGCACGGATAAAGAGTGCTCGAACTTGCCGTTGGCCTGTGGCTTCGCTTCGCCGTTGAGACCGAAGGGACTCTTGCGCTCGCCGCGTACGGTCAGGACGCCCTTGTCCAGGCTGATGGTCACGTCTTCTGTAGAGACACCCGGCAGGTCGACAGCGACAAGGTAGGCGTCTTCCGTTTCGTGGGTGTTCACGCGGGGCGACCAACGGGACGAGATCCCGGCCTGGAACGGGAAATGCTGGAACATGGTGTCCAGTTCGGTTTGCAGGTTCCGCAGAGGGTAAAGGGTTGACTGTCTCATGATGCTTCTCCTTTTTGAGATTTTTGTTAAATCGCTACACTTTCTTTCGGAACCGAATGGCAATCGCCGGCGTACATTAGTTTAGATACATGGGCGATGCGACTGAACCGGCATCCGCAACATAGTAAGTGCAAAGATCGTGCCAGTTCGAAAAAATGCATCCAAAGATGAGTCAAATGAAGACCGTAAGATGTTGATATGAAGGTGTTTATAGCGTAAGAAAAGAATATTGATAAAAATGAACCACATGGGTGAGGCCAAACGCGATCTGTCAACATGTCATAAACTGCCAATTTGGCATATCGCGACTGCCAACGAGACACGCAGCATGCTGGCAGGGAGGTGACGCAATATGAAGCTTACCAAGAAGATCCAGGTTCGGGATGACCAGGCGCTGGATATCTACCTGAAGGAAATCGGCGATACGGAACTGCTTACGGCGGAGGACGAAGCGGAACTGGCACGGCGTATCCGGGACGGCGACGAGAAAGCCCTGGAGACCATGATCCAGGCGAACCTGCGTTTCGTCGTGTCGGTCGCGAAGCAATACCAGAACAAGGGACTCGCTCTTTCCGACCTGATCAGCGAAGGTAACATCGGACTGATGAAGGCTGCCCGGCGCTTCGACGAGAAGAAGGGATTCAAGTTCATCTCCTACGCCGTCTGGTGGATCCGGCAGTCCATTCTACACGCCCTGGCCGAACAGGCCCGGTTGATTCGTCTCCCCGTCAACAAGATCGAGGAGTTGCGCCGGATCGAGCGCTCCATAAAGAAAAGGGAGATTGAAAACGCGAACGCCCAGGACTCGTTCGGCGATGGCTCCGTCGAGGACGAGGAGCGAAGCGTGGACCTCGGCCGCCATCCCGCCATGCCGGAATGGGCGAGCAAGCCGATGTCGCTGGACGCGCCCATCGGCGACCAGGATGCCTATACCCTGATGGACCGGCTCAGAGACCAGGACAGTCAGATGCCGGACGAGGCCCTGCAGGAAGAACTGTTGCGGTCGGAGGTGAGGCGGGCGGTCTCGGCTTTGACTGACCGCGAGAGCGAGGTGTTGAATCTCTACTTCGGCCTGAATTCGGATCGGTCCTACACCCTGGAAGAGATCGGGGTGCGTTTCGGTCTGACGCGGGAAAGGATCCGCCAGATTAAGCAAAAGGCCATCAACAAGTTGCGCCACACCCGCAAAGGCAGTCGCCTGGCCGCCTACGCGGATTAAAACGTACTGCGCATGCCGCAGCCGTCCTCTATGGAAATGGCGGCGTCGCGTGGATTCCTGAACGGATTAGACCCAATCCGTCTGCCATTGCCCCGGCGGGAGTCCAGCGGCGTCGCCTTTCTTGTTTATATTCAATTATACACCAGGAATAAACTGCTGTAAAAAGAAGGGCCTGCTGCGTCGTTCTGGGCGTGCAGGACACGCCGTGATGTACCTGGCGCGCTGATCCTACCGCTTCTTCTCCCGCTCCATGTACATGTCGAAGTCCATTTTCTCGTACCATCTGCCTTCGACGAATCGCAACATTGGAGCGAAGAGCTTGGGGCCGTAGTAACCACGCACGGGTATGAGGGGGCTCCCATCTGAAGACAGGAACCACGTGGTGGGATAGCTGTTAACCCTGAACATAAGGGCGACCTGTGCTTCGCTGACGGCCTGGCCTTTGATGATCAACGGGTTGGAAGACTCCGCGTTCAGCTTCACCGGAATGAAGGCCTGCTGTAGCTGTTTCAGGACCTCGTCGTCACGGTAAGTCCGCTCATTCATCCTTCGACAGTTGGGGCACCAATCGGTGTAGAAATTGATGACGATGTGCTTGCCGGAAGCCTTGGCAAGAGCCAGGGCGTTGTCGAGCCGCTGCCAGTTGGGTTCAGCCGCCTTTTTTTCGTCTCCATCAGTAGCCGCTGCGTCGAGACTACCGATCGCCAGGCAGAACGCTACCGCAAGGCAAGCCGCGAACATGACGCTCAACCGTCGTCCAGCCGGACGATTCCTGGTCAAACGTCCAGCATTGCCTGTTTCGATGTACGACATGATTTGGATCCTGGATGGGTGGGGTGCTGACCGATTGTAATTAAGCGCCGAGGTGTTCTTTCACTCTGGTTAACTTAGCCGGTTTCGGCTGGAAGTCAAGCCCATTCCCCTTGGGTGACACCGGCGAGATAGGCCTTGTCATCCCACAGTGCTCCACATATTTTAGCGTATTCAATAACTACAGTACATCCGGCCCATTGCAGGTTCCTTAAGGTGGCATCCAGGACTATGCTAGAAACGACCTACCGGCAGACCTTTGACCGTTCGGCCGCGCTGTACGAGCGGGCGCTCGAGCGGTTTCCCAACGGCGTAACCCACGACGGACGCTTCATGCTGCCCTTTCCGGTGTACATCGACCGGGCGCAGGGATCGCGCAAATGGTCGGTGGAGGGCAGGGAGCTCATCGATTACTGGATGGGGCACGGTTCCCTGATCCTGGGCCACAGCCATCCCGATATCGCGAAGGTGATCGCGGAGCAGGCGGCCCGCGGTACCCACTACGGCGCCTGTCACGAACTCGAGATTGAATGGGCGGACATGATCAGGCAGCTGATGCCTTCCGCGGAGACTATCCGCTTCGTATCGTCCGGCACCGAGGCCACGCTCATGGCCATCCGGCTGGCGCGGACCTTCACGGGCCGGCGCAAGGTCATCAAGTTCCGGGGGCATTACCACGGCTGGCACGACCAGGTGCTCGACGGCGTTGGACCGGCGCATGACCGTCCCATGCCGGGCGTGCTTCGGGAGGTGTTCGACACGCTGATCAGCCTGCCCGAGGTCAACCTGGACCGCGTGGCGGACACACTGAAGCGCGACAACGACGTCGCCTGCCTCATCCTGGAGCCGACGGGCGCGATGTTCGGTGGTGTGGAACTGTCCGACGACATCGTCCCCGGCCTGCGGGAACTCACCGAAAGGTACGGGGTGATCTTCGTCATGGACGAGGTCGTCACGGGGTTCCGGTGTGCGCCGGGCGGTGCGCAGGAGTATTACGGAGTCAAGCCGGACCTGAGCACGCTGGCCAAGATCGTGGCCGCCGGGCTGAACGGCGGCGCCCTGGCCGGGCGCGCGGACATCATGGAACTCCTGGAGCTTCGCGACGACCCGGAATGGCAGACGGACCAGAAGATGCTGCACTACGGGACCTTCAACGCCAACCCGCTATCCGCCGCCGCGGGTATCGCCATGCTCAAACACATCGCCGACGGCCACGATATCGCCGTCGCGAACGAACGGGCGGAGCAGCTGCGAAAGCTAATGTCGGAGGTCCTGGTATTGAACGGCATGGACGGCTGGCGCGTCTACGGTACCTTTTCCGGGTTCAAGATCGTGCCGACGGGAACGGCCGCCGCGGACAGGCGGGGCAACGCGGCGCTGCTGCACGCCTTGAGGCAGGCTATGCTCCTGAATGGGGTCGATTTCATGGGGGTCGATGGCCTCACCTCGGCGGTTCATACCACCGAGGACGTGGAACGCACCGCGGAGGCCTTCGACGGCGCGATTTCTCTGCTGAAGCTGGACGGGATAATCCCTTGACAGCGGTTCTGCCCGCGTTTATGTTGCGGCGGATTGACAGACCCCTACCCTTCGAGGAAGCCCGCGCGAGAGTCGTTGCGCGGCACGAAAAACAATCGTAACAGACAACCGATTAAGATCAAGGAGAGAAGACATCATGGCGACCGAAAGAGCCGGTGCGGCGACCTTGCACGGCAACGAGTTTACCCTGGTAGGTGACGAAGTGAAGGTTGGCGACGCGGCGCCGGATTTCTCCGTCCTCGGCGGCGACCTTTCTGCCGTCACCCTGGCGAGCTACGAAGGCAAGGTGAAGGTCATCTGCCTCGTGCCATCCCTGGATACCCCGGTCTGCGATACAGAGATACGCCGCTTCAACCAGGAGGCCGCCGGCCTGGGTGACGACATCGCAGTGCTGGCAGTCAGCGTGGACCTGCCCTTCGCCCAGAAGCGCTGGTGCGGCGACGTCGGCGCTGATAACGTGACGGCGCTGTCCGACCACCGGGACGCATCGCTGGGTGAGGCTTACGGAGCGTTGATCAAGGAACTTAGACTGCTGGCACGCGCCGTCTTCGTCGTCGACGCCTCCAACACGGTCCGTCATGCGGAATACGTGAAGGAAATGACCGAGGAACCGGATTACGACGCCGCTCTCGAGGCAGCCCGGGCCGCCGTCTGAGCACTGAAGGACCTGGGAGTAGGTCCGCCCGGTATACTGAGATCCAGTCCAATTCTGTGAAGCGGCCGGGGATGCCATCTATCCCTGGCCGTTTCGTTTTTATACATACCTTTCAAGACGAGGAGAGAGAATATGGCTTTACTTACCTTTCACGGGCACGCCTGCTTTTCCCTGTCCGATGGAAGCCATACCCTGCTTTTTGATCCGTTCATCTCCGGCAACCCCCGGGCGACGGTTGCGGCGGAGGATGTACACGCGGATTACGTCCTGCTGACCCACGGGCATGTCGACCACATTCTCGACGCCCTGCCCATCGCCGAGCGATGCGGCGCGACGATCATCGCCTCCTTCGAACTGGCCAAGTACTTTGAACGGCAGGGCGCCACGGTGCACGACATGGGTATCGGCGGCGCATACACGTTCCCCTTCGGACGGGTGAAGCTGACCCAGGCAACCCACGGATCGGCCTTCATCTCAGACGATGGGGCTATCGAGTACCTGGGCAACCCCTGCGGCATTATC
Organism: bacterium; assembly: GCA_965225915.1. GTDB lineage: Bacteria > JAAXHH01 > JAAXHH01 > JAAXHH01 > JAAXHH01 > JAAXHH01. The sequence continues at coordinate 862,993 of OZ245326.1, read as the reverse complement.
GTCCGTTTCGACGGGAAGACGTTCTACAATACCGGCGACACCGGTTTATTCGGCGACATGGCCCTGATCGGCCGGCGGGAAAAGCCGGACGTAGTGATCCTGCCCATCGGGGACAACTACACGATGGGCATCGACGACGCCGTGGAAGCCGTAAGGATGATCGGCGCCGAGACCGTGATCCCGGTCCACTACAATACCTTCCCGGTGATCGAGCAGGATCCGGCGGAATTTGTGAACAAGGTGGGCGACCTGGTCCGCTGCGTCGTGTTGAATTCGGGCGAATCGGTCCAGTTGTAGGTCGGGCAGAAGAGGCAGGTCCGCTGCCGCGAGTTGGCAAGGGGAGCCAACACGGTTACCTGGATGGCAGCAGGGGTCACACTTAGCCTGGCCGCCTCAACCGTATGGCCATCATGGGTGGGGTTTCCTTGAAGTTGGCCCATGAAAACGCGTGGTTGGCCGGCACGTTGTCGTCGAACGCCCTTTCCTCGAATCCGTCCAGTACGAATCCCGCCTCGAAGCACATGGACAACAGCACGGAAAGTGGACGGTGGAAGTAGTACTGGGGCACGGGCTGTCCCACGATACCCAGTCCCTCGAAGGGCTGCGGCGTCATGTATCGTTCGATCTTGATGCCATACTTCTTTACGATCTTACCGTCCCGGTCTTCCTGTTCCACGTAGCGCGTCGTGTACGGCGCCTGGAAGCAGGGATGCGTCAGGCTGAAAACGAAGTGGCCGTCCGGCTTGAGCAGGCGATGAACGGCAACGAACAACGGGGCGACTACGGCCATGTCCATGACCGCCATGTTCGAAACCGCCGCGTCGAAAACTCCCGCCCCCTGTTCGTCCAGACTGGAAGTATCCGAAACGTCGACTACCCTGTAGTCTATGCTACCCGCTGTTCCATCGTTCGCAAATCCCTCCGACCGACACCGAGCGCGTCCGATCATTTCTTCGCTTCCGTCGATGGCCGTGACCCTGACGCCGAGTTCGGCCAGCCTCCGGGCATAGTTGCCGTTCCCGCAACCGATGTCGAGCACCCGGTCACCGGGTTTCAACGCCAGCAACCGGTCCATGGCGGGTTTCACGAGGAGATTGTGGAACGTATTGTTTCCTCCGCCCATGTGGTCGTCCCAGAATCCCGCGTTTTCATTCCAGCGCCACCGCGCATCGTCGGCCAGTTCCGGCCAGTCTGATGTGGGCATGATCGCTCCTTCTGGCAGTCCCGTACACATCAGGCGTCTGTACGGGGTCTCCGTGTTTCATTGAATCCTGTTTATTGTTTTGTCGGAAAACGGGAATCCCGCTATTCGAATACGCGCATGGGGGGATCTTCCACCGGCAGTCCCTGTTCCACCGCCCACGCCCGGAGGGGTACGTCGTCGCCCTCCCAGGGTTTGCAAAACAGCTGGGCCGTGATGGGATCCATGCGTTCGAGCACCTCGTCGGGCGGCGTGGGATGCTGCTGGGCCCACCAACGGTAGGCGTAGCTGATGAGCAGGACCTTGGCGGTGTCACTGGTGAAGTTGACGGCCGGGGTATGGTACAGGCTGGTGCTGAAGACATAGGCGTCCCCGGCCCGAAGTGCCGGCTCGATGAATCCAGGCGGATCGAGTGCGCCTTTCTTGAACCGCATGGGTTCGATCAGCTTGTGGCTGCCGGGCACGAGCATGGTCACGCCCGCGTTGGGCGAAGGAAAATCCGTCAGACAGTACCCGACACGAATCGCCACCGTTCCCCGGATGGGGTGATCCGGGCTGAAGTTGTTCAGATCGCGGTGCCAGTTGCGGAAGGAGCGTCCGTCGCCGTCGGGATACAGGGGATCGTCGGAAGCAGGCTGGGGATACTTGTAAATGATGTGTCCCCGCATGAGATTGATGTTGTGGGAAAGCAGCTGGACTATGAGCGGCACGATGCGGCTGTTGGTGGTCAGATCGATCAAGGCGTCGTCCAGGGTCAGGTCGATGTACCGGTTGGCGTAGTAATTGTGTATGGGTCCGGCCGTCTCCATGAACCTGTCCCCGGCTTCTACCACGCGGTTCAGGAGATTTTCTTCGAGGGCATCGGGGATGATCAGGTAGCCGTGCTCCTTAAAATGGTCCCGCTGTTCGGGGGTGAGGGGCGTGAAATCCATAATTTCCTTAATGACATTACCGTTCCCGGTACTTTCACGTATCGAATGTGTACCGCGAATATAGATGTACGGTGCTGGCCCGTCAATGCCCGCTGCTTCACTCGGGCTGGCATGGTTGACACACGAGTCGGCGCGGTTGACACCCGTGGCCTCCCGGTTTATTTTAAGCCGGTTCGCGGTAACTGAATGCAACCACATCTACTATTCGCACCCCGCACACAAACCCCGGATCAGGATCAGGAGCGACTCATGCCGAAGAACGCCGCTATTTCGATTACCACACCCATGGCGCCGCCGCCGTGGGCCCTGCTCGAACGTGAACTGATTCGGGCCAATAGCGAACATACGCGCGTGTTCTTCGAACGGTACTTTGACGAACGGGGCTACCTCCTCTGCGTCGCCCGCTGGGGCGCCCTGGATGGGCCCGACGACGCCATCGAGAACCTCACCAATGTGCCCGCCCTCTACCTGGTCGGGGGTTCGGATGACCTGGTGGCCATGTGCCAGAAGGCCCAGGAGGGTCATTTACGCCAGTACACGGAGGCGCGCACGGAGGAGGTGGAGTTCGCACGCGACGGCATGTACTACAGGGAGTTCCCGGTGATGTTCGACTGGGCCCACCACCAGGAGGGTAACGCCGTGACGGGGACCATCGGACTTTGCGATCCCGGTGACGACCGGCATATCCGCCGGCTCCGGCGGTTCGCGGGTTTCTTCATGAAGGGCGACGACCTGCCCGGTCAGATCGAAGTGCCCAACTGGGACCCTGAGCACAAGATTATCCGCAGCATGTTCAACGGCAGCCGCGGATCGCTCCTGCGCAGGACCACGCCACTCGACTGGGCGGGCGACCGCATCGAGGACGGCCGCTTCATCCTGGTCCATGGTGAACGCAACTACCAGGACATGCTGGATCATTACATAGGATACGAGGACGTGGCCGGCGACCACCCGCTGAACCTGGCCGCCACCTGCATGGCCTTCAACGCGTACGTCCACACGAATGATCCGAAGTACCGGGACTGGTTGCTGGACTACGCCGACGCATGGGTGGAACGGACCCGTGCGAACGGCGGTATCATCCCGTCGAACATCGGCCTGGACGGCACGATCGGGGGCGCCGCGGGCGGACGATGGTGGGGTGGTGCATACGGCTGGGCCCACACGACGATCACGCCTCACACCGGTGAACCCAAGAGCCGGCTCGGGGTCCCCCGCTGCCTGGACGGTTTCGGCAACGCGCTCATTCTGTCGGGCGACAAGCGCTACCTCGAACCCTGGCGTACGACCCTGGACGGCGTCAACGCGAACGCCAGGATCGTCGACGGCGTGGAGATGTATCCCCGCATGCACAACGACGACGGCTGGTACGAGTGGATGTCCGAACCCTACGATGACGGAGCCCTCGACATCTACTACTGGTCCATGGACCAGGCGGACCGGGGCCGGGTGAACAGTCCGTGGCTGGATTTCCTCGAAGGACGAAATTCGGACTACCCAGTCGAAGCCCTCCAGCGGGACATCGGCGACGTACGCCGCAAGGTGCAGGACATGTACAACGACCCCACCACGCCCGATACCCGCCTGTCGGACAACCCGAACGCCTTTCGTCCCGCCTCCGTCAACGCCCTCGTCGAACTGACCATGGGCGGAACGATACCCCACGTGGGTCGACCGCTCCACACCCGGCTGCGCTACTTCGACCCGCACCGGGCCAGGCCGGGTTTGCCGCCTGACGTTGGAGCCCTGGTGGAAGGACTGACGGCGGACGAGACGAGGGTGAGTCTCGTCAATATCAACCAGCTCGAACCGCGGACGGTCGTTCTGCAGGGCGGTACGTACGGGGAGCACCAGTGGACGACCGTCCGGGTTGACGGCGGCGAAGAACAGCCCGTGCGCGATCGGGTCCTTTCCGTGGTGTTGGCGCCTGGCGCCGGCGCGAGCCTCACGATAGGCACGTCGAGGTACGTCAACGATCCAACGGGCGAATTCCCGTTCTAGCGGATCGTCCGGAGTGTTTCCATTCGGCCAGTGCGATACGGTTCGCCCCTCATTTTTTTTGCTAAATTTACAAGGATTTAACCTCCGAGAAATATCCCTGTAACAGATGGGGACTATATTACCATTTCATTTTCGAGTGGTCGTATCCAAATCCATCATAACAGGGAGGCTTTTCGTATGTCCCTTAGCGGCATTTTACGTATCTCCGCGTGCCTGGCGCTGTGTATACCCGGCCTGGCACTCGCGCAGGAAGAGGCGCCCGCGGCCGTGCTGAACACCGGGGATACCGCCTGGATGCTCGTCAGTTGCGCCCTGGTGCTGCTCATGCTACCCGGCCTGGCCATGTTTTACGGCGGGCTTACCCGCACCCGAAACGTGCTGGGCACCATGATGCACAGTTTCGCGGCCATGGGCATCATGGGTGTGCAGTGGGTGGTCATCGGCTTCGCCCTGGCCTTCGGTACGAGCACGATTATTCCAGGCGTCCTCGGCTGGGATTCCGACTATTTCCTCCTGATTGGCGTCCTGCCCAGCACCCTTTGGGATGGGACCAACGTGCCGACCTACCTGTTCGCCATGTTCCAGGGCATGTTCGCCATCATCACGCCAGCCCTCATCGCCGGCGCCATCGCCGAACGCGTGAAATTCGGAGCCTACTGCCTGCTGATCCTGTTGTGGGGATTCGTGGTGTACGAACCCCTGGCCTACATGGTCTGGAACGCGGAAGGCATGCTCTTCAAGGACGGCGCCATCGACTTCGCCGGCGGTACGGTGGTCCACATTTCATCGGGCGTGGCCGGCCTGGTGGCCGCGATAGTGCTGGGCCCACGGATCGGTTATCCCTTCCGGGCCATGAAACCCAATAACCTGACCATGACCCTCATCGGCGCCGGGCTGCTCTGGATCGGCTGGTTCGGCTTCAACGCCGGTTCCGCCATGTCGGCCGGTGAGGGCGCCGTGCTTGCGTTGACAGTTACCCAGATTTCCGCGGCGGCGGGAGCGGTAGGCTGGATCGTGACGGAACTCGTGCATCACGGCAGGGTCTCGAGCCTCGGCATCGTGTCGGGTATCCTGGCCGGCCTGGTCGCCATCACGCCGGCGGCGGGCAGCGTGACCCCCGCCTGGGCCCTGGTATTCGGTTTCGGCGCCGCCGTAGTCTGCTTCCTGATGGTGCAGCTCAAGGGCAAGCTGGGATACGACGATACCCTCGACGTCTTTGCCATTCACGGGGTCGGCGGGATGTTCGGCGCTTTGCTGGTCGGACTGGTCGCCACGGACGTCGGTGGATGGTCCCAGTTCCTGATTCAGATCAAGGGCGTGGTCATCGCCATCGCGCTGTCGGCCGTCGGGACAGGCGTTCTCGTCTGGTTGATCGATCGAACTATCGGGCTCCGTGCCACGGAACAAGAGCAGCAGGCCGGCCTGGACCACTCCCAGCACGGCGAGGACGGTTACGGTCTGACCCATCTGTAGTCGATTACGGCCCTAACGCAGTTCACGGGCAGTCGGAATCATGCCCGATTCAAACAACAGGACTATTACTTCAGGAGTCGTCCGACTTATGAAACTGATTATAGCCATCTTCAGACCGGAGAAGCTCGACAGCGTCAGGAATGCGCTCGTCGAGAAGGGTGTCCCCGGCATGACCCTGTCCAGGGTATCGGGTCATGGCCGCACTGCCCATCGCACGGGGCTCTACCGGGGCCAGAAAATCGATATTTCCCTGGCGGCCAAGATACGCATGGAGATCGCCGTCACCAACGATCAGAAAGACGAGATCGTCGAAATGATATGGCAGGCCGCCAAATCGGAAGTTGACAAAACGGGTGACGGCAAGATATTCGTCTTGCCTATCGAAGAAGTCGTACGTATCAGCAGCGGAGAAAGAGACGAAGAAGCGGTTTAGGTGATACGGGGTCCATGTCGCCGGTCCGATTGCTCAGTCGGGCCGGCGGTTACCCAGCCAGGACCGCACGCCCTAGGCAGGACACATCCCAGACCGGTCCAGGTCTAAAAGTCGTATATATTCAGAAACGTCTTACAGGGCTTCCGCCCGCGTCCTGAGTTCACCGACTCCCGCGGTCATGGTCCGCAGGCGCGGACTCTCGGATTGAAGGATCCGTTCGTGGGGTTTGAGGGCGTCGGGACTGAGTCGCATGATCGACGCAAGGTGCTCGTCCAGGGTCGGACGCACCGCGAATTTCAACGCGATGTAACGTCTGCGCCCCGCCTTGCCGTACACGGCGTGGTAGAGGCTCTGGTTGAAGAGCAGAGCATCGCCCGGATCCGTTTCCACGGCATGACAGGGTACCTCGCTGCCGGGGGACCCGAAAAAGACCGGATCCTCCAGTCCGTGCCGCTGCTGGAAAGGCATCAGTTCCTCGTGGAACGGTGAGCGGTGGGAGCCGGGAATGACGCGCAGGGCTCCGGCGTTCTTCCTCATTGGGTCCAGATACATCATGATCTTGATGCGCAGGTATCCGAGTTCTCTCGTCCCGGGACGGTCCGCGTGCCAGTGGTGGTAGGGCCGACGGGTCATGGTGCCCTGCACGCCCTCCGAACCCATCCACATCATATCTTCGCCCAGTAATTGCACCATCGACCGATAAATCCGGTCATCCTCGATCAAAGAAAACGTCGCGGGATGGAGTTCGAGAAAAGGCGCCATGGAGATATGTTCGTCCCCGGTGGGCACGTGACCCAGTTCTGCCGTCCAGACTTCGTCCGCATGGCGACCGAGCGTCTCGATCTCCCCGGTATCGAAGGCTTGCCGGAGCACGACAAAACCAAATACGCAAAAATGTTGAATCTGTTCTTCTGTCAGCATGGTGGGTCCCCTGCTATCTGCCGGACTGCGTGGCCGCGCGATGTCGTAAGAAGGTCTTGAACAAGGTCTGTATTCTTAATAATATGAGTGTATTGCAGACCGCAAGGCTAATTCGAAAAACTCGCATCTTACGCAGTATTCCTATCACAGGATGGAATGGCGATGGCTCTTTCCGAAGGCAAAACCGTAAACGGCAAAAAAGACGGCTACTGGGTCACCTTCTACGCCAACGGCAACAAGCGCAGCGAGGGAAATTATCGGATGGGCGCCAAGGACGGGAACTGGATCCAGTATTATCGCAATGGCAACAAGTCGAGCGAGGGACGGTTCAAGAACGGTCTCAACGAAGGCTGGTACGTCTGTTACCACGAGAACGGAACCAAGAGGTGGGAAGGCGACTACGGTCCCCACGTAGGCAAATCCTACGACGGCAAAAAGGAAGGCCGGTGGTTATGCTACTCGGCCAGGGCCGGCGAGACCATCTGGCGCGTGATCAATTACAAGCACGGCACGCGCACTCGTCCCGACGAGCATCCCCTCGGACCCTGCTCCGCGTGCGGAGAGCCCATTCACGATCCCGACACCGACCTGTGTCCGGAGTGCGCGCACTGAATCCGGGTTACCTGTTGGCTTATAGCTCAGTCTGACGTTTTTCTACCGAAGGGACCGACTGCCCGTGAAAACCCGGATAACCCGCCGCGCATTCCTACAGTCGTCGACCGCCGCGGGCCTGGGCCTTGCAGCCGGCTGCAGCCCGGCGCCGTCGCCCGGCGTCATCTTCAAGGGATGGGTGTACGAACCCGACCTGGTCCGGGAAAACCTGGACTACTTCGAACAGCAGACCGGTATCACCGTGGACTTCAACGCGGTGTCGGGCAACTACCACGACAAGATGGTGGCGTTGCACGTGGGCGGGGCGCCCATGGAATGCTGTTACGTCCGCGATGACGATTTCGCCGAATGGGTCGAAGCTGGTTGGCTGCGGCCCTGCGACGACCTGCTGGCCGGCGATCCCGTTACGTCGGCGACGACCGCGGACCTCTTCCCCTACAACCTGTCGTCCATGACGTATGGCGGTAAACGGTACGGACTGCCCTACTACACCGACTTCAGCATCTGGATCTACAACGCGCCCATGCTGGAGGCGGCTGGAATCGACACGCCGGCCCGCACGCTGGATGAGCTGACGGAACAGGCCATCCGCGTCAGGGAAGCCCGGATCCGCACGCCGGACGGAAACGTCATCGAGTATCCCATCATGCTCAACTTCCGGCAGAGCGTGCTCGGATTCAGCGACTGGTGGACGCTCAACTACGCCAGCGAAGTCTCGCTGTTCGACGACGATCTTAATCCTCTTTTTCCCGATGACGAGGGCCGCCGGGCCGAAAAGATCCTGCAATGGCTCACGGACGGGATCCACCGCCACCGGATCATCTCGCCCTCGTCGCTGACCGTGGGACAGATGCGTGATCACGTCGCCGGGGGAAGGCAGGTTTACGGCATCATCAACAAGTACGACCTGGAGTTTGTGAACAACCGGCGCAATTCGGCCGTGGCCGACGACGAGCTGAAGCGAATAGGCTCGTCCGATCTCCACGCGAAGGTGTACAGGATGGCGCCGTTGCCCAGTATTTCGGCGGAACAGAACGGCACCCTGGGCTGGACGCGCATGTACTGCCTGACCTCGCGGTGCCGGGAAGACCGAATGCAGGACGCCTGGACCCTGATGAAGTTTCTGGGCGCGAAAGACGCTGCAGGGGAGTACTACACGGCGCGGCAGTGGTTCCGCCTGCGGGGACTTGGGTTCGCCTACCGTTCACTGCTGGACGACCCGGACGTGGTCGCCCAGACGGAGCAGTGGGGCGAAATCGACAAGATCCGGGAACAGGCCCTGCACGTCAGGCCGCGGGAGAACATCAAGGCGCCGTGGTTCCCCGATTTCAATATTTACTACCAGCCGGAGATCCAGAAGATCCTCCTGGGGCAGCAGTCCCCCCGCGACGGCCTCGCCCGGATCGCGCGGCGCTGCCGCCAGTTGATCGCGGAATGGTCTTGAATGGCGCGGCGCTGCCGCCAGTTGATCGCAGAATGGAGCTGAAGTCGCGGCTATGACCGTAATAAAACCCTCCCATCTCATGTCGAGGACGCAGGACCTCCTCCCCTTGCTGCTCAACCTGCCCGCGGTGATCCTGCTCCTCGCTTTCATCGCCTATCCCATCGGCATCTCCTTCTGGATGAGCCTGCACCGGTACAATCTCCGGCGGCCCGACCAGATATATTTCCACGGCCTGGAGAACTACAAGACCATCCTGGCCAGCTCCGAGTTCTGGAACGCCCTGTGGATATCACTGTATTTCACCTTCATGGCCGTCCTGCTGGTCATCGCGATAGCCATGGCGATCTCCCTGCTGCTGCACGAGTCCTTCCACGGCCGGGGCGTCGTAAGGGCCCTGATGCTCATACCCTGGGCCGTACCAGGGGTGGTCAACGGCCTCATGTGGGTGGGATTACTTGGTGACTACGGCGCCTTCAACGCCATGCTGGAAGACTCCGTCACGGTCGTCAACTACCTGTTCGGTATCAACATTGTATATACAGGTATGGCCTCGCCCTTCGTCGCGCTGAACGCCGCCATAGGAGCCCACGTGTGGCGCAGCGTGCCCTTCGCCTGCATCATTTTCCTGGCAGCCATCCAGGCCATTCCGACGGAGCAGTACAGGGCCGCCCGCGTGGACGGCGCGACTTCGTGGAACCGTTTCCGTTTCATCACCCTACCCTGGCTGTTTCACGCCATGCTCGTCGTTGCCATCTTCGAGACCATGAACGGCTTCAGGGCCTTCGACCTGATCTACGCGCTCACCGGCGGCGGACCGGGCGACGCCACCCACGTGATTGCCTGGCAGACCTACAAGGAGGCCTTTGCCCGCCTCGATTTCGGCGGCGCCAATGCCTATTCCTACCTGATCACGGTGATCACCATGACCCTGGCCATCATCTATATCCGGCTGTTGTACCGCCGCGGCCTCGTACAGGGATAGGGGAATATCATGTGGCGTCGCGCATCGCTATATATCTACGCCCTGGTGGCCACGCTCTACCTGACCCTGCCCTTTGCCTGGGTGACCGCCGTCAGTTTCATGCCGGAAAGGGAGGCGACGCAGCAGCGCTGGTGGCCGAAGGAACCCACCATCGGGAACTACAGCCTCTATTTCCAAGTGGACGGCCGGTCGGCGGACGTGGGAGCCGCCATCGCCCGGCAATTTCCCCGGGCCATCGCCAACAGCCTGATCATCGGCACGGCGGTGATGCTGCTCAACCTGACCTGCGGTTCCCTGGCTGCCTACGCCCTGGCGCGCCTGCCGTTCCGAGGCAACCTGCTGCTCCTGCTGTTCTACCTCGGTTCCCGGAGCGTGCCCGGCGTGGCCATCATGATCCCCATGTACCTGTTGATGCGAAGCTACGGACTGCTGGATACGCACCTGTCGGTGATCCTGTCCCACACGACCTTCACCCTGCCGTTTACCATATGGATCCTGAAAGGTTACTTTCAAACCGTGCCCCAGGACCTGGAACGGGCCGCGCGGGTCGATGGCTGCACACCCATCGGCGCCCTCGTACGGATCTTTCTACCTGTGACGACGCCCGGGCTGGTCGCCGTGGGCATCTTTGCCTTCATCGCGTCCTGGGGCGAGTTTCTCTTCGCACTGCTCTTCACCACCACTATCGCCTCCAGGCCGGTGACGGTCCTGGCTTCGGATTTCGCACAGGAACTGCAGGTGCCCTTCACCGTCATCGCCGCGGGCGGCGTGCTGGTCATACTCCTGCCCCTGGTCCTGTCGTTTATCTTTCAGCGGCTCATCATACAGGGCATCGGCGGTTCGGTGACCGGGTAACCTGGGAGGAACTCCATTGGCAAGGGTTCGGTTGAACAACCTCACGAAGCACTTCGGCGACGTGGTGGCGGTGGACGAGGTCTCCCTCGACATAGCCGACCGCGAGTTCCTGACGCTCCTGGGACCGTCGGGTTGCGGCAAGACCACCCTGCTCAACATGATCGCGGGACTGGAGTCTCCGACGGCGGGCGAGGTGTGGTTCGACGACCAGGATGTCACGGCCGTCCCGCCCGAGCGGCGGGACATCGCCATGGTGTTCCAGACCTATGCCCTGTATCCCCACATGCGTGTCTTCGACAACGTCGCCTTCGGACTGAAGATGCGCGGCGTACCGGCGGAAGAAAGGAAGCGCCTCGTCCTGGAGGCGGCGAAGACCATGGAGATCGAGCACCTGCTGGACCGCAAGCCCAGGGCACTGAGCGGTGGCCAGCGGCAGCGGGTCGCCCTGGCCCGCGCCATCGTCCGCGATCCGGGCGTATTCCTCCTCGACGAACCGCTGTCCAACCTGGACGCGCAGCTTCGGGTCGTGATGCGTACGGAACTGAAGCGGCTCCATGGCGATCTCGAGATGACCTTCGTCTATGTCACCCACGACCAGGCCGAATCACTCATCCTTTCCGACCGGATCGTGGTGATGAAAGATGGGAAGATCCAACAGGTCGGCACGCCCGAGACCATCTACGACAGTCCCATCAATACATTCGTGGCCGGGTTCGTGGGGAGTCCACCCATCAACCTGCTGCGGGGAGTGCTGTCGCATGACGGCGCGTCCGCCTGGCGCGTAACGGGCGAAGGCTTCGCGTGTCCCGTGTCTACATCGATGATCGAGCGAATGGCAATTTCGAACGGGATGGAGGTCTACCTGGGCATCCGGGCGGAGGATATCGGGATCGGGGGCGAGTCGATGCCGTCAGCACAGGTTACAGAAGCCCCTTCTTTTGCAACGCTGTATTCGGCAACGCCGGAATCGGGTTCGGTGGGTAACTCGCCTGCGGCCCGGGCATCCGTAGTGGTACGCGAGCCCATGGGCAGCGATCTGTACCTGACGGTTGATGTCGGAAAAAGCTTCGTCAAGATCCGCACCCGGCCGGACAACCAAATGGATAGAGGGGATACGCTGGACTTGTTCATCGACCCGAAAAAGATTCATCTGTTCGATGGCGGAACCGGGGTCTCGCTGCTGACGGCCTATGAACGTCTAGACGGCCGTGATCCTGTTGACGGCTCATAAACCTCTATACGGCCCGTGATTCTGTTGATGGCCCGTGAACCTCTATACGGCCCGTGAACCTGATTATTATCCGTCCCGGTCTTCTAAACCCTAATCTGTCACTTCCTTACAAGCCGAAAGCGCCTCAGGTCCTGTCTCACTTCTGCTCATCCGGGGCGTTAGGCTGTCCCGGGTGCGATCCGCCGGCGTTCTTGGACGTGTTGCCGCCGTCCAGCGGCATCATGGCGCCGGTGACCCAACTGGAGGCGTCGGAGGCCAGGAAGATGGCGAGGCCCTGGATGTCTTCCGATTTCCCCAGTCGACCGATCGGGATACCCCGGAGGTAGGTGTCGCCCAGCTTGGCGTCGGCGTCGATGCGCTTCCGCAGATCGTCGTTCATGATCTGGGCGCATACGATTGCATTGACGCGCACTCCCTTGCTGCTCCATTCGGTGCTCATCTCCCGCGTCATCTGTGCTACGCCGCCCATGGCGATGCTGTAGGCCATGTGGCCGCGCCCGAGGGCCGAAAGTCCGGCGATGGACACGATGTTGATGATGCTGCCACGACCGGCGTCTATCATACGCTTGGCGCTTTCCTGGCAGCAAACATACCTTCCGACGACCAGGTTGTTCAGGGTCTGAATGAGTCCCGTTTCGGAGATCTCCAGCGGTGAACGGTGGGCGCCGCCTTCCCCGGCTACGTTGGCCAGCACGTCGATGCGGCCGTAGGTTTCGTCCAGCCGCGCGAACATCGTCCTGATCTGCGCGCCGTTGGAGACGTCGCACACCACCGGCTCGGCGCGGCGGCCCAGACGTTCTATTTTCCGGGCCGTATCCTCCATGCCCGTCTCGTTGATGTCGGCCAGCATGAGATCCGCCCCGGCCTCGGCGAATCCCAGGGACATGGCTCGGCCCATGCCGCTGGCTGCGCCGGAGACCAGGGCCACGCGTCCGCTCAGGTCAAATAATGGATGGGACATTTTCCGCTCCTTTTCATGCCGGTTCCCGATTGGAAACGCAGGCCAGGTTGCAATTTCATAAATCAAAGCACAGGTATCGGAATGCCGCGCGTATCGGTGCGAGTCCGCGGGTATTCCCCTTTGCGTTTACGGCTTCAACAGCGTATATTATACGGGTCGCGGCACCCATTTAGCCAGTCGAAATTACGACAACCTTCACGGTGGGTTTCGATGCCTCCCTTCAAAATCGTATCCGATTACGAACCCCGGGGCGATCAGCCTAAGGCGATCGAGGAAATCATCCAGGGTGTGTACCGGGGGGACAAGCACCAGTGCCTGCTCGGCATCACGGGCAGCGGCAAGACCTACACGATGGCCCAGGCCATCGCCCATTTGCAGAAACCGACCCTCGTCATTTCGCCCAACAAAACCCTGGCCGCCCAGCTTTACGGAGAGTTCAAGGGGTTTTTCCCGAAGAACTCTGTCGAATACTTCATCAGCTATTACGACTATTACCAGCCAGAAGCGTACATGCCCGTGACGGACACCTATATCGAGAAGGATTCGTCCGTCAACGACGACCTGGACAAGCTCCGGCTGCGGGCGACCAGCGCGCTGCTGGAGCGGCGGGACGTGGTGATCGTCGCCTCCGTGTCCTCCATTTACAGCCTGGGATCGCCGGACGAGTGGAGGGAATTCATCCTCCTGGTGGAACGCGGCGGGTGCTACGAGCGGGACATGATCATGCGAAAGCTGATCGACATGCACTACAACCGGAACGACTACGATTTCGCCCGGGGCACGTTCCGCGTACGGGGAGACACCCTCGACATCCTGCCCGCGGACCAGGAAAGGGGCCTCCGCATCGAGATGTTCGGCGACGAGGTGGACCGCATCACCGAGTTCAATCCCCTGACGGGCGAAGTGCTTGCTGAGCGGGACCGGATCGCCATCTACCCGGCGCGCCACTTCGTCACCACGGCGCCGCGTCTCGAGCTGGCCATGAAGGCCATCGAGGTGGAGCTGGACGAGCGGCTGCGGGTGCTGTACGACGAGAACAAGCTCCTCGAAGCACAGCGATTGGAACAGCGCACACGCTTCGACCTGGAAATGATGCGGGAGATCGGGTTCTGCGCCGGCATCGAAAACTACTCCATGCACCTGTCGGGCCGGGCTCCGGGCGAGCGCCCCTTCTGCCTCTTCGACTTCTTCCCCAGCGACTTCCTGCTGGTCATCGACGAGTCCCATGTTTCTCTTCCGCAGCTGCGGGCTATGTACAATGGCGACCGTTCACGGAAAACCACCCTGGTCGAACACGGATTTCGCCTGCCGTCGGCGCTGGACAACCGTCCGCTGACCTTCGAGGAATTCGAGTCGATGGTCAACCAAGTGGTCTACGTATCGGCGACGCCGGCCGACTATGAACTGAACCAGTGCGAGGGCGTCGTGGTCGAACAGATCATCCGTCCCACCGGGCTTATGGATCCGAGGATCATTGTGCAGCCAGTGGAGAACCAGATGGACGATCTCCTGGCCCGCATACGTGAACGGGCGGAGCGCAAGGAACGGGTGCTTGTGACGACGTTGACCAAGCGTATGGCCGAGGACCTGGCCGATTATCTCAGGCAGCTCCACGTCCGCGTGCGGTATCTCCATTCCACCATAGATACCATAGAGCGCGTCGAGATTCTGCGCGACCTGCGACTCGGCAAGTTTGACGTGCTCGTCGGCATCAACCTCCTCCGCGAGGGGCTCGACCTGCCCGAGGTCTCCCTGGTCGCCATCCTGGACGCGGACAAGGAAGGGTTCCTGAGATCGGAACGCTCGCTGATCCAGACCGCCGGCCGGGCGGCGCGCAACGTGCGCGGCGAAGTGATCTTCTACGCGGACAACATCACGAACTCCATGCGGCGGGCCATGGATGAGACGAATCGCCGTCGGACGTTGCAGCAGGAATACAACGAACTGCACGGGATCGAACCCGAGACGGTGTACAAGTCCATCGAGGAGATCATCAAGGCTACCGCCGTGGCCGATGTGAAATCGGTGGACGACGACATGCCGATCCTCAATACCATCGCCAAGATGGACCAGAGTACCGTCGTGGAAGAACTCAAGCGTGCCATGTACGAGGCCGCCGCCAACCTGGAGTTCGAGAAGGCGGCCAAGCTGCGCGACGAAATCAACCGGCTGGAATCCCAACCCGTTAAATGAGGCGGGTCATTCTCCTCCCGGGCGGTTCACCTCCCGCCCCGGCTGTCAATGGCCTGTCCGCCTGCCCATGCTGCTACCACTCCAGGCTGAAAGCCCGAGTTTTTCCCGGCCCGTAGCCACCTACGCGTTGCTCGCCGCCAACGTGGCCGTCTTTATCTTCCAGGCGGTCCTGAGTCCACTCGGCGAGCAGATATTCATCTTCAAGACGGCGGCCGTTCCCTTCGAGCTGACCCATCTGGTCGACCGGGGCACCATACCCATTCCGGGAACTTCCGTACTCTATCCCGATGCCCTCGTGCCCTTTCCCCTGACCCTGTTCACGGCCATGTTCGTTCACGGCGGATTCATGCATCTCGGCGGAAACATGCTGTACCTGTGGATCTTCGGCAACAGCGTGGAAAGCGCCATGGGTTCGGCCCGTTACCTGCTTTTCTACCTCCTGGCCGGCCTTTGCGCCACGCTGGTCCACGTGATGTCCGAGCCCGATTCAGCCATACCCATGATCGGCGCCAGCGGCGCGATCGCCGGCGTCCTGGGTGCTTATTTCATCCTGTATCCCAAGGCCTATATCAAGACCTTCGTCCTGCTGTTCATCTTCATCCAGATCATCCACGTCCCCGCGGTCATCATCCTCGGGGTCTGGTTTCTGCGGCAGATCCTGGGCGTCGGCAGCGACGGCGTGGCCTGGTATGCCCACATCGGCGGTTTCCTCGTCGGCATGTTCCTCGTGCGGCGCTTCCTGAAAAGCCGGCCCCGTAAGATCTACATCGATCCACGGGGTGAGTGGTGAACAGGCAGTCGCAGTATACTCCCTTTCTTGATACGCTCGGCGTGGGAAAAGGGGACGCCGTAGCCATCGTCGGCAGCGGCGGCAAGGCCACGCTGATGTACCGGCTGGCCCGCGAAGCCGTCGCGCGGGGTTACGCCGTGATCACGACGTCCACCACCCATCTTCATCCACCTACGTCGAATCAGACCGGGGGGCTCTATGTTACAGAAGAGACCCCGGATTGGGCCGCGCTGCTTCCACGGGAACTGGAAACGCGGCGCCACTTGACCGTTCTGGGTGCCCGTCCACGGCCCGACAAGCTCAAGGGTTTGAACGCGGATGAATTGAAAACGCTGAGGGAGGGCTGCGCGCCCGACATGTTGTTGATGAAGGCCGACGGCGCCCGTACCCGTTTGTTCAAGGCGCCCGGCGACCACGAACCCGTGGTGCCGGCGGGAACGACACGGGGCGTGATTGTCGCCAGCCTGAAATCCGTCGGGCTTCTTCTGAACGAAAGGCAGGTGCACCGGCCAGAGCGTGTGGGCATGTTGACCGGACTTGGACAGGACGAACCGGTGACACCCGAGGTCATCGCCGGGGTGGTCAGTCATCCCGAGTCCTACCTGCGGGCGTTTCCAAAATCCGTGCCCCTTTCCCTGTACCTTTCCTGTGCCGGTGAAGAAGGCCGCCGGGAGTTGGTCCACCGCATCGTCGATGCCGTGCCCGATTCGGTTTTTGAAGGTATCTACTGCGGGGACATACAACGGTCGAAAGCAGAGGTGGCCCGGCTGGCGTGACCTGCATTCTCTTACGTTGTTGACACCCATCCCCTGCCGTGGTAATATCTACCCACTCCGCAGGAATCCTCTGTTTCGGAGACGCATTGCGCTACGGTGAGGTTTCACGGGCGATTAACCAGGATTATCAAAGGAGCGTTCTTATGTCTCGTTTACGCTTTACGCTGATCGCTCTATGTACGGCCGGCCTGGTATGGGGTTGCGGCGGCGGTGATCCGGACAAACGCATCGTAACGGTCTATTCGCCCCACGGCAAACCGATCCTACCCGACTTCGAGAAACTCTTCGAGGCCGTCCATCCCGATGTCGACGTCCGCTGGCTGGATATGGGTTCGCAGGACGTGCTCGACCGCGTGCGTTCGGAGCGTGCCAATCCCCAGGGGGATGTCTGGTGGGGCGCGCCGGCGACCAACTTCATCCAGGCCGCCGACGATGGCCTGTTGAGTCCCTACCGACCGACGTGGGCGGATGCCTTGCTCCCGGAGTTCAGGGATGAGGAGGACCGCTGGTACGGCACGGCGCAGTTGATTCCCGTCATCGCCTTCAACAATCTCGAGTTGACGAAGGAAACGGCGCCCTCGGACTGGGACGAATTGCTCGATCCCAGGTGGCGGGACTTGATTGTGATCCGGTATCCGCTGGCGTCCGGCACGATGCGGACGGTCTATTCGGGGATGATCTGGCGTACGTACCGGGACTCCCAATCACCCGACGCCGGATATGAATGGCTCATGCGGCTCGATGCCAACACGAAGGATTACGCCGCGGATCCGAACATGATGTTCCAGAAGCTGGCCCGAAAGGAAGGGCTGGTTTCCATCTGGCTGATGAGCGACATCATGCTGCAGGTGGACCGGTACGGATATCCCTTCGATTTCATGGTGCCGAGCAGCGGCGCGCCCGTGCTGACCGACGGCATCGCGCTGATCGCCAATGGGAAGAACCCCGAGGACGCCCGGCTTTTCTACGAATTCGTCACCAATGTCGACAGCACCGTAATGCAGGCCACGGAATACTACCGGATCCCGACCCGCGGCGACATACCGAAAGACCGCCTGCCTCCGTGGATGGCCGATCTTTCCGTCGCGCCCTTCGACATCGACTGGAAAGTCTTCTCCGAACAGTCCAGAACCTGGATGAAGTACTGGGACGACAACATCAAGGGCCGGGGATAGCCTTTTCCGCAGTGGTCCTTTACTGATCTACGCCCATGGCCCAGGTCACCCTCAATCGGCTCACCAAGCATTTCGACCGCACCCCGGTCGTGAAGGGCATCAGCCTGACGGTGGCCGACGGAGAGTTCTTCAGTCTCCTCGGTCCGAGCGGGTGCGGCAAGACGACCATACTCCGCATGATCGCCGGTTTCACCTTCCCCACCTCCGGCTCCGTGCTCTTCGACGACCAGGACGTCTCCTACATTCCCGCCCACAGGCGGAACACGGGGATGGTGTTCCAGAACTACGCACTCTTCCCCCACATGACCGTCTTCGAGAACGTGGCCTTCGGCCTGCGCACCCGGAAGGTGCCCGGTCCGGAGATGGGGGACCGCGTGGCGCGGGCGCTCGACCTGGTGGGTTTGACCGGACTTGATCGGCGCCCCGTTCCCCAGTTGTCCGGCGGTCAGCAGCAGCGGGTGGCCCTCGCCCGGGCCGTGGTCATTGAGCCCGACCTGTTGCTGCTCGACGAGCCGTTGTCCAACCTGGATACAAAACTGCGGGAAGAGACCCGCGACCAGATCCGGGAGCTTCAGACGCAACTGGGCATCACGGCCATCTACGTTACCCACGACCAGGAGGAGGCGCTGGCCGTATCCGACCGGATCGCGGTGATGGATGAAGGCGTGTGCCGGCAGCTTGACCGGCCGGACGTGATCTACCGCAGGCCTGCCAACCGCTTCGTGGCCTCCTTCATGGGCAACATGAACCTCTGGGAGGGCGTGGTGGCGACCGACGAGGGAAGAACCGTCTTCCGGCACGAAAGCGGCCTGGTCGTCGCGCTGCACGGGGATACCGAACCGGTGGAGGGTCCCGTGCACCTGGCCCTGCATCCCCAGTCCGCGGGCCTGACCGGCGATGAAGAGGAAGGCACAGTCGCAGGCGTCGTGACCGCACGGCGTTACAAGGGCGCGACGGTTGAATTCACCGTCGATGCCGGGGGCGTATCCATTCAAGTCGTCGAAAACGCGGAAGGTCCGATGGCCGCGAGGCGACTCGGGGAGGCGGTGCGCGTCCTCATCCCCGGCGACCAGGCGATCATCCTGAGGGATTGAACCGGACCATGACCCTTCCCGCCGCCCTCCGCCAGCCCCGCATCCTCGTCTTCATTCCCCTGGGATTCATCATAATAGGATACATCGTGTATCCGGGCGCGCTCGTCCTGTGGGAAAGCCTTTTCCGGGAGGGACAGTTCGGTTTTGGCAACTACGGGGAGTTTTTCGACCCGGAGCGCCCTTCATACATGGAAGGCCTTTTCAACAGCGTCATGGTCTCCGTGGGCAGCGTGCTGCTTTCGGCCCTCATCGGCGTTCCATTGGCCCTCATCTTTACCCATTACGAGTTTCCCGGCCGGTCCGTTTTTTCGGCCCTGGCCACGTTGCCCATCGTCCTGCCGCCCCTGGTGGGCGTGCTCGCCTTTTTGTTTCTCTACAGTGAAAGCGGCATGGTTCCGCGCCTCATCCAGGCGGCCCTGGGACTGGAGCGGCCGCCCTTCTCGCTGAACGGGGTGTGGGCCGTGCTGCTCGTGCACGGCTACACGATGTATGTCTTCTTCTACCTCTTCACTTCGGCGGCGCTCAGGAGCATGGACCCGGCGGTCACGGAAGCGGCCCGCAACCTGGGCGCGTCGACGTGGTACTGCTTCCGGGCGGTCACGCTGCCCCTCCTGACGCCGGCCATGGTGGGGGCGACGCTCCTGGTGTTCATGACGTCCATGAATTCCTTCAGCGCGCCTTTCATCTTCGCCGGCGGGTTCCGCTTTCTCAGCCTCAACATCTACACGTCCAAGCTGAACGGCGACATGGCCATGGCCGTCACGCAGACCGTGGTCCTCTCCGCCTTCTCCATCGCTTTTCTATTCTGCATGCGCCACTACGAGGGACGGCGGCAGTACGCCATGAGCACCAAGGGAACGGCTACCGTCCGCCGCGAGATCCAGGGCCGCTGGGCGCGTCTGCTCGCGGGCGCCGCCGGGATCGCCATGGTGGTCGTGCTCCTGCTGCCCCACCTGACCATCCTCCTCCTGTCCTTCGTCCAGGACGGCACGTGGACGCACCAGATCCTGCCACAGGTATACACGACGGATAACTATGGCCGGCTCTTCCAGGATCCCACGTTCTGGGAACCGATCCGGAACAGCCTGAACATGGCGGTGATTTCGACGGCGGCCGATGTGGCGATCGGCGTAACCGCCGCCTACCTGGTGGTCAAGGGCACTTTCCGGGGCCGCCGCGTGCTTGACGCGCTCGTGATGGTGCCCTGGGCCCTGCCCGGTACGGTGGTGGCCATCAACCTGATCGTCGCATTCAGCCAGGGAACGCCCTTCAGCTTCGGCCAGGTGCTGGTGGGGTCCTTCTGGTTGCTGCCCATCGCATACTTCGTCCGCCACCTGCCCATCGTATTCCGGGCGTCGTCGGCGGCCTACAGACAGCTGGACGACTCCCTGGAGGAGGCGGCGCGCAACCTGGGCGCGGGTTGGATCTACGCCTTCCGCCGCGTTACCCTGCCGCTCATCGGCCCCGGCGTGCTCGCCGGAACGCTGCTGGCCTTCGTCACCGCCCTGGGTGAATTCGTGGCCTCCATCCTCCTGTACGTCTACGACAACCGGCCGATCGCCATGGAGATCCTGTCCCACCTTCGCCAGTTCAACATCGGCAGCGCCGCGGCCTACGGCGTCCTGCTCCTGCTTCTCGTGTCCGTCGTTCTGCTGGGTTCCAACTACCTATCCCGCGGTACGGCGCAACGGAGTCTTTCGTAACCCCCACCCATGCGATCCGATTACTATCTCTTCATTTCCGCCTTCGTCATGGACTTCTGCACGGGCCTGGTTTCCTTTGCCGTGCCACTACGAGCCCTCGACATGGGCGCTTCGGTGGTGGAACTGGGGCTGATCGGCACGGCCGGCACGCTCACCTTCACGGTGGCCTGTACCTTCACGGGAAAACTGGCGGACCGGTTCGACCGCCGGCGACTCATGGCCATTTCCGCCGGCCTGACGTCGGTGGTTTTCTGCATGCTCGTCTTCGCGGTGAACTACTGGATGCTCCTCGCCGGCGCGGCGCTGGGATGGGGATTGCTGGCCCTTTTCTGGCCCACCCTCCAGGCGACACTGGCCGAGAACCGCAACCGGGCGCAGCTGGTGAAGACCCTCGGCACGTTCAACATGTTCTGGACCATGGGGTTCATGTGCGGCCCGGCGGCGGGAGGCTATCTCTACCTCGTGGGTCCCCAGGTTCCGTTTATCTACGGCATGGCGGGCATGGCCGTGCTCACGCTGGCGATCCTCATATTGCGGTTCAAACCATCTGTCGTCCATGACGAGGGTCCGGCGGACGAGCCAAGTGGGCACGTGGACACGGCGCGCTTTCGCTGGATCGCCTGGACGGCCAGTTTCACGGCTTTCTTCATGATCGGCATGCTCAACAACCAGTTCCCGAAGCTCGCCGCCGTACTCCTCATCCAGCCCGACACGCTCGGCATACTGCTGGCCATTCCCCGTCTAGTACAGATGCTGGTCTTCCTGATCGCGCGGTATACCACGTGGTGGCAGTTTAGGCTAAGGCCCCTCGTTATCCCCCAGGTCACCGCCGTGATCGGCATGATCGTCGTCGCGACGCAGGATTCACCCGTGGTTCTGGCTGTCGCCTTTGGAACCGTCGGGATGCTGGTGGGTGCCGCCTTTTCGGCGAGCCAGTTCTATTCGTTTTTCCAGGAGGATCGCAAAGGGGAAAGGGGCGCCCGCAACGAGATGATCATCGGCTTGGGCATGGTATCGGGACCCCTGATCGGTGGCGTGCTGGCGCAACTCATCGGCCTGCGCATGCCTTACGTGCTGTGCTGCATCGTGCTGATATCGGGGATGCTGGTCGAATACCGGTGGTACCGGAAGCGGGGATAGGAGTTGCTATAATTCGGTATCCACGATCAGGTAACAAAGAACTCGAGAAATCGCCTGGCTATCCGACTAATGCGTTAGCAACCCTATCTAACGGAATTGCCAGATACAGGTGAATCAGTGTCCTATTACCCAATAGATACCCACGCCACCGTCCGCAAGTTCGAAGCCGCGGGCATTGATACCAAACAGGCGGAAGCCATCGTCAAGGCAATGGCGTGGAGCCGAAACGACCTGGTGACGAAGACGGATCTTGCGGGATTCGCGACGAAAGCCGATCTGGAGCGTTTCGCCACGAAGGAAGACCTGGCAGGATTTGCTACGAAGGCCGACCTGGAGCGTTTCGCCACGAAGGAAGATCTGGCAGGATTTGCTACGAAGGCCGACCTGGAGCGTTTCGCCACGAAGGAAGACCTGGCAGGATTTGCTACGAAGGCCGACCTGGAGCGTTTCGCCACGAAGGAAGACCTGGCAGGATTTGCTACGAAGGCCGACTTGGAGCGTTTCGCGACGAAAGCCGATCTGGAGCGTTTCGCCACGAAGGAAGACCTGGCAGGATTCGCCACGAAAGAAGATCTGGTTATTTTGAGAGCCGAGATGGCTGCAATGAAGTCGGACCTGGAAAAACAGATCAGCGGTGCCGTAAACAAGATGCTGATATGTATGATTAGCATGTCCGCACTGATAGTTGGTATGATGAAATACTTTTGACCGGTGCTATGCTAACTTGGAATGGTTCAGTTTGGAATTCCCTACTCAATCTTCGGCGAGATTCATGATCACATCCAGCGCCTTGGGCCAGGTTTCGTTGAAATACTCCACGAAATCGTTAAACGTGTCCGTGACGACGGTCAAATGGGTACCGCCGTCGGCATCCTTCAGCGTGTAGTTCTCATACGCTGGTGTCCACGACTTTACCTCGTCGCTTTCCGTGTCTTCAACGCCCTTCATGATATAGCCGGTGTGCCGGATGGACATGAACCCGTACGGCCGGTTTTCATCGATCATGCTGATCATGCCGTCGTTGTCCGCGTTAAGGAACCGGATCTCGCTGCCTTCGCTCCAGTCGCCCACGTAATAGGACCCCTCGGAAAAAACGCTCGTCCACTTCCGGAACGATTCATCGTCGAAAAGGGCGTGCCACACCCGTTCCCTCGAAGCATTTATCGTTTTCGAGTAGCTGAGTTTTTCTATCGCATTCTGGTCTGTCATCGAATCATCCTTTCTTACGGGTCGGAGTTGTCAACGGTTTGACCCATCGTTAACTACCGCCTGTTCAATGACGTCAGGTAGTCGATCCAGGGCTTTTTCCAAACGGTCGACACACGCCTCTTTTCCCAGTACGGCGACCAGGTGGAACAGGGACGGTCCCGCCATTTCCCCGGTCAGCGCCACGCGGCACGGATGGATTAACTGGGCAGCCTTCAGTCCATGGCGTTCCGAAAGATCCCGTATGACACCCTCCACTGCCTCCATGTCGAATACCTCAAGCGCCGCGAATTCATCGCGGAGCCAGCCGATCCGTTGGGACACGGCTTCCGGCTCCTTCGACCAGTGCTTCCGCACGGCCTTGGGATTGTACGCGAGGTCGTCGGTAAAGAAGAACCTGCCCTGCACCGCGAAATCGGCCAGCGTGCGGCACCTTTCCCGGAGCAGCCCCACGACCTCCAGTGCAAAGGCGTGGTCTATGGTCTGCCCGTCGCCGACCAGACCCTCGCGCCTCAGGAACGGCTGTGCCAGTGACCAGAGCTCTTCATCGGATAGGGCCATGATGTGCTGCCCGTTCAGCCACTCGAATTTCCGCAGGTCGAACACGGTGTCCCGCTTGTGGACCTGGTCCAGCGAGAAGCGCTCCATAAGCTCGGCTCGGGTGAAGTATTCCTGGTCGTCGCCGGTCTGCCAGCCAAGGAGCGAGAGGAAGTTGACCACGGCATCAGAAAGGTAGCCTGCGTCCCGGTACTCGGTGACGGACACGGCGCCATGGCGTTTCGACAGCTTCTTCTTGTCTTCCCCCAGGATACTGGGAAGATGGGCGAATTCGGGCACTTCCGCGTCCAGGGCCCGGAACAGCTGGATGTGCTTGGTGGTGTTGGTCAGGTGATCGATGCCGCGGATGACGTGGGACACGTTCATGTCCATGTCGTCGACCACCACGGCCAGGTGGTAAAGGGGGGTGCCATTGGACCGGACGATGACGAAATCATCGATGGTCTCGTTGTCCACCTCGATCTCGCCGAGTATCCGGTCACGGAAAACGGTTTTTCCATCAGGGATCATGAGCCGTATGACCGGGCGGCGTCCCTCGGCTTCCAGCGCTTCCGCCTCGGAGGCCGATATTTCGGCGTAACGGCGGTCGTTGCGCCAGGACCGGCCTTCTGCCAGGGCTGCCTGTTTCTTCGCTTCGAGTTCTTCGGGTAGATAGTAGCAGCGGTAGGCCTTTCCCGCTTTCACCAGGGATTCGGCCTGTAACCGGTGCTGGTCGATGCGGTGGGACTGGTATACTACCTCTTCGTCCCAGTCGATGCCCATCCACCGCAACACCTCGAAGATGGCGTCGACCCATTCCTGGCGGGAACGCGCGGAATCGGTATCTTCGATGCGCAGCAGGAAGCTGCCCTTTTCCCGGCGGGCGAAGAGCCAGTTGAACAGGCCCGTGTGGGTGCTGCCGATGTGCAGCAGTCCGGTGGGGCTAGGGGCGAAGCGAACGCGGATGGGACGGGCCATGGATCGTTACGTTGACCGGGGATCTTGGCTGCCAGTACCGGCTGCCGTGGGCGCGGCATCGGCCGCGGAGGTCGTGGAGTCGGTCGAAGCCACAGGTGTGGCGTCCGGTTGTGCCTCAAGCGTCAGGTTTACGCCGCCTATCGCTCCGGCTACCAGGTTGTACAACCAGGAGGACAGCGCGACCACCAGCGAGCCCAGCACGGCGTACAGGATGGTTATCACGATCCAGGCGATGACCGCGATGAAGCCCGTGGCACTGACAACGTACCCCATTTCATCGGGCATGCTTTCGGACATACCCATCATGCCGATAAAGCTCGCCATGACCGTGATCAGCACGGCGTACAGGGCACCCACGACAAACCCCACCGCACCGGCTATCACGAAAGTGATCTTGACGGCGGACCACGTATCGATACGCTTCAGTTGGTACTTCATGATTGACACTCCTGGCATGGGCCGAGGCAAAACAGTGAATCACGACTCATCGGAAGAAGTAACATGACAATACGATTAACGGAGAGGGAGGGATTCGAACCCTCGGTAGGTTTTTGACCCACAATCGATTAGCAGTCGATCCGATTCAGCCACTCTCGCACCTCTCCAGAATGATATCCAGAGCCGTCGGACGGTGGGGGTGGGATTCGAACTGATTCGGGTAACCTTTTATATGACGGTTAGTTACCGATATTACAACAGCGATCAGAATGACAATTAACCCCAGATTTAATTTCACCCACACGCTTCACCAAGATAACCTGACTTACACGTCTGTCAACGGACAAGTTTTAAGTTGATATTCGTTCACTGTGACCACTGAAATTTAGCTCTTGAGGTATAGCCTGGCTACCGACTATCTCCTTCAGGAGTGTTTATCTGGACCTGACCCGATGCTTCCCGAACGGCATCGGGTTTTGGGTAGTGTATCAGTTTTGAAAATGTTCTTGTATTTATCCGGTCATTTTCGTAAAGCGGCGTCCCGTAAGACACTCGTGATATCTTTCACCACCTCCAGATGAGACCCAAATTGATATATCTCCATGAATTTCTGCTGACATTGTACGAGGCCAATATACCCAGATTGTCTATAACAGACATGCCTGCCTCTACGGATCCAAGAAGGTCCAGTTTATCTTCTTCTGCGGTATTGGCCAGATAACGGATTTGTCCTTTCTACAACTCTGCTCCCAAGGTGAATCCGACAAAGGCTATTCCTTTTTTAATCGCAGGCCTAAGAGAAACGGTATGCCACTGGCTTTGAATCCGAAGCCCTCGGATATCCCGGTACCCACCAATCCAATCCTGGACGGGTGTTTCATTTAGTGGAGGTTGACGTTCGGGGGTGCAGACTAGGATTACAGTTAAAATAAAGATTGCTACAGTGAATATCATCGTGACTAAACCTGCGCAAACATTGCTAGCAAATTGACCCGGAGAGTTTGGACGATGTGTACTGCACCCTTGACCGGGACACAGAGTTAAGCTTCCTTTTGATCGAGGAGGCACACTATGACTCTGAAACGTCGTCAGTTTACCTGCGAGTTCAAACTCCAAGTTCTCCAGGAAGCCGAGTCGGGCAAGCCCTTAAGTACAACTGGCCCGTGAACATCAGGTCCATCCCACGCTGATCCATCGCTGGCGCCAACAACTACGCCGTTAGGGTGATCGCGCCTCCCCGGTAACGCAAGGCGGTCTGAGACGAGGCCCGGACCCTAGGCCCTGGAGCGAAAAGTCGGTCAGTTAACCATGGAGAACGACCTGTTAAAAAAAGTGTTGAGTCGTCTAGAGGAGATCCCACGCTCAGCCCGAGGCAATGGAGGCAGCTCATGATCTCCCTGGTCTCTCAGAAGTAAGAAACCGCTGGCTCTGCCGTGGTCAAGCGGCTCTGCAAGACGCTTTCCATCGGTCGATCCAGCTACTACCGCGGCCGTCGTGGTCGCCCCGAACCAGATCTCGAACTGCGGGACAGGATCCATAAGCTCGCCCTTTCCTGGCCCTCCTACGGTTACCGTCCCATGACCCGGGCGCTAGAGGCGCTTGGGATACCTTGTGAACCACAAGCGGGCCAAAGCGCCTCATGCGCGAGGACAACCTGCTTGCCCTGCGGCGCAAATCCTTCGTGTCTACCACCGACTCGAACCATGATCGCGCCGTCTACACCAACCTGGTCCCGGGGCTGAACATAACCGGGCTTAACCAGCTGTGGGTGGCCGACATCACCTACATAAGGCTGGCTCGTGAATGGGTCTATCTGGCCGTGGTACTCGACGCCTACAGCAGAAGATGCATCGGCTGGACTTTGGATCGGAACCTCGATGCCCGCTTGGCCTTGGGTGCCTTGGACAGCGCCCTTGCAGCCAGACCGGCGCCATCGGGGCTTGTGCATCACTCGGACCGGGGCGTGCAGTATGCCTCCAATGCATATGTCGATACCCTCAAGAAGGCCGGGATACAGATCAGCATGAACCGGCGCGGCAGCCCCTATGACAACGCCAAAGCCGAGCGCTTCATCAGAACCCTCAAATACGAGGAGGTCTATCTCTACGAGTACGAATCCCATGAAGAAGTCCGATCCCGTATCGCCTACTTCATCGAAAGGCTCTATAATCATAAGTGCTTGCACCCAGCCCTGAACTACAGACCGCCGGCTGAGTTCGAGCAGATCATCGCATCTGCCAGAACTGTAGCTTAACTGGTTGTCCCGTTTTGGGGTGCACTACAAAATGTCACTTGATCACTCACCTTGCGGTAACCCACCATTCATTGATCCCGACTTTCCCTACCAAGATGGATCCTCAGGTGCCTGGGGATATGATCATCGAAACGATCAACTGGTAAATCCAGAAAAGCCTGATTTGATGGGTTATTGCGAGCCGCGATGGATCAGCGATTATAGTTTCAATCATGCACTGAGATACCAGGAATCTCAATCACGGACGCCTGTATTGGCATCGGTCTACGCACCATCCACAAGGAGCCTGTTGCTTTGGGGCGGCGTCAGCGAAGACGGCACACTCGTCCTCGAACCGTCTTTTGTGGTCGATACTCCTCCCAACATGACAAGTAGAGAAGGTCCATATCAACTGACAGGCGAGAGTAGTGATGGTGATGTTTTATTCACTGTGAATTTTGGCATGGCGGAGGTTGCTGATGGCGTGGGCGGTGCCTTTGCCTTCCTACTTCCGGTACGAACGGATTGGCCCGATAGGCTTTCGCGCATTACGCTAACGGGTCCTGAAGGTATCGCGAAACTTGATGAAGAGTATGACAAGACCGCAGCGCTCTTAATGGATGAATCAACCGGATTGGTACGCGGCATTCTACGTGACTGGCCAGACCCTGAATCAACTGTTCCGACCGCGCGGCGCGTTCTTCCAGAGCCGGGCCTGGACGTATTGATCAGCCGGGGCGTGCCCAGTCCGGCCGCATGGAGACGATGATTTGCGTAGTTGTCCGTCCAGCCCTGACGTTGTGGTTTCGATACAAATAGACGATTTCAAACTTATTACACTATGTGGGCTTAGATTGGGTGTGACATTGGGGAAGACAGCAGCAAAACTGGTGCATTAAAGTAATACCCAACCCCAGTTGCAAGAACATCCGATGTCTGGAGTTACCCCGTTTTCGTGGACAGTTTACGGTTTGGGATTCAGGCTGTTTCTTGAACCTCCTTTCGAAGTTAATGGGTGACAGGTATCCGAGTGAAGAGTGTCGTCTTCGGGTGTTGTAGAAGCCCTCGATGTATTGGAACAGGGCAAGTCTGGCTTCAGCCTTTGTGGCAAAACGTCTCCGATCAAGCAGTTCGCATTCCAGGCTGGCAAAGAAGCTTTCGCACAGGGCGTTGTCATATCAGTCGCCTACTGAGCCCATGGAGGGACTGACGCCGGCCTGCCTGCATCGCTTGCCGAAGGCCACGGAGGTGTATTGAGACCCCTGGTCGCTGTGATGGATCACCCCGTCGGGCCTGCGCTGGCCCAAGGCCATATCCAGGGCGTCTGTGACCAACTCGCTTCGCAGATGGTTGGCCATGGACCTGCCGACCACGCGGCGACTGTAGGCGTCTATGACTACAGAGAGATAGAGGAAGCCGGCATGGGTAGACATATAGGTGATATCGGCTACCCAGAGTGTGTCTCGGTCTTTTGCCAGGATCTCCCGCTCTATCTTGAGCTTTTTGTTCTCACGGCGCAGACGACGCAGTTCGGACCGTTCTTCGGTGGTCAGGCCGTCTTCACGCCTACCGTTGTCCAGGTCATCCTGTTTGACCCAGTTGCGGATGGCTTGCTCAGGTGGGCTCGAACTCTTTGGATAGGGCTTCTCATGCTGCGACCGGAGCGAACGAGATCGACCATCTGCTGGCGAAAGGCCGCTGGAAAGGGAGCATGGAATCTGGGCATGTGACACTCCTATCAACTCAAGAGGTAACATGTCCACTTAACCGGGTCAACTCCACCCTTACGACCTGAAAAAGTCAGATTTGGGGGTGCACTACAAAGGATTGGACGAATTCTGTCCCAGTTAGGATTGCACTATACTTCAGATGCCGGTCTCCGGCACAACCGGCCGTATAGGCAATCTGTTATATCTCTTAGCTTCTGCGGTCTTTGCACGATGTTCTTCACTATAGTAGTGCAAACAGCCACCACCGGCTTCGGATGGAAGATTTATGTAGACCTCGGTATCACCATTCTTGATCCAGGTAATCCTGCTTGAAGTCGTCTTAACCGGTTCCCCATATCGAAGTTTTAGTTCCTCAATGAGCAATTCAGCTCTGGCTGTCGTCATGGTTCTGTCAAACCAGTAGTGACCAGCAACTAACTCACCTGCTACCACATCAAACTCGACAAAATCTACAGTGAATTTCTCACCGTTGGACAGTACAAAAACTTCTGTAGTACGTCCTGATTCGATCAACGACAAACCGACCCCATCCTTTACCGTAAACAACACTTTACCCGGGTCATTCGAGATGATCTGGTCTTTATTGTCTCCCCATTGGCTCCATCGAAAATCGTACTGCTCATAAATCTGCTGCACTTCTGCCGAGTCAGATTCAGCTAATGAAGGCCTCACCTGATCGATTGACACTTTTGACGAAACGGGTGAATTCTCGCCGGCACACCCATACACCAACATTATCAAGATCATACTTGAAATCCGCATCGTAAATATCCTTTCAATTAGGTTAACATAAAAGAATTGCTGTGTCTCAGTTTGAAAACCGGCGACGAGATGAAGAGTGACTTAGGCATGCGCAAGGCAGTGACTGTTCCAACAACACTGCATTCCCTGTTCGTCCTCATATTAAGTCTTCAGCAGATAACCTCCTGTTTTCGCGATCTAGCAGGGAATCACCAATTGGCAATTTCGCCAATCGCCAAATGGCAAGGTGGAGTTGACCCGGTTAAGTGGACATGTTATCTCTTGAGTTGATAGGAGTGTCACATGCCCAGATTCCATGCCCCCTATCCAGCAGCCTAGATGAGCAGATGGTCGATCTCGTTCGCTCCGGTCGCAGCCTGAGAAGCACTGGCCAAAGAGTTTGAACCCACCTGAACAAGCCACCCGCAACTGGGTCAAACAGGATGACCTGGACAAGGGCAGGCGTGAAGACGGCCTGACCACCGAAGAACGGTCCGAACTGCGTCGTCTGCGCCGTGAGAACAAAAAGCTCAAGATGGAACGGGAGATCCTGGCAAAAGACCGAGACACACTCTGGGTAGCCGATATCACCTATATGCCTACACATGCCGGCTTCCTCTATCTCTCCGTAGTGGTAGACGCCTTCAGCCTCCGCGTGGTCGGCTGGTTCATTGCCAACCCTCTGCGAAGCGAATTGGTCTCAGACGACTTGGACATGGCCCTTTGCCAGCGTAGGCCTGACGAGGTGATCATACCAACAGCGGCCAGGGGTCCCAATACACCAAAACAGCCTGTATACTAAACCCTTACACCAACCACGAAAACGGGGTAACATCAGTAACCCTGATTGAGGCTATCCTAAGTCTGCCACGTCATCGGTTGTGAGACTACAGGGCATCATCATTCCAGAATGGGAACATTTTGGGAGTGAGAGTTACCCGAAACTGTCCTCATTTTAGAGAATGCAGCGGCCGTAAACGCACTGGCTTCGACTTCGCAATAATAATCGCTTCCCGGATCTTTGATGTTTCCTATGATTTGATATTGTATACTTACGTCCCGTTCCATTTCTGCCATGAACCAAGTGCCGACAAAAAAGTCGTAGTTTACCCACCCCCTTACGTATACTCTTGTGAGGTTTCGATTCGAGGTGATAGTCCCGCGTATCGTCGCCCTAAGAATCCCATACAAAGCATCTGGCCACCTCCCTCTGAGTTCACAATAAGTGACATTAACAGATATGCTCGGACCACCATCGTCGGTGACGGTTACTGTAAACGACTGGCTGTCGTCCAAACCTCCCGGATCGGTGGCGGTCACGGTGATGTCGGTACTCCCGGCGACCACACCGGTTACCACTACGCTGGTCCCGATGGTACTCGCGGTGGCCACATCTGAATTGTCCGAAACGGCTGAATACCTCAGTTCATCATCATCGGGGTCGGAAAAAGCATCGGAAATATCCACCGATACTTCCGCACCCGTCTCTACAGTCTGGTCCGCCATTGATCCCACCGCCTGGGGCGGCTGGTTCTCAGGAGGCTCCACCGAAACGGCGATGTTCTGCGTCGCCTTCAACCCTCCGGGATCGGTGGCGGTCACGGTGATGTCGGTACTCCCGGCGACCACACCGGTTACCACTACGCTGGTCCCGGTGGTACTCGCGGTGGCCACATCTGAATTGTCCGAAACGGCTGAATACCTCAGTTCATCATCATCGGGGTCGGAAAAAGCATCGGAAATATCCACCGATACTTCCGCACCCGTCTCTACAGTCTGGTCCGCCATTGATCCCTCCGCCTGGGGCGGCTGGTTCTCAGGAGGCTCCACCGTGACTGCAATGTCCTGCGTCGCCTTCAACCTGCCGGGATCGGTGGCGGTCACCATCACCGTGGCGCTGCCTGCCGATACGGGCCTGATGGTTACTTCTGAGCCCGATACCGTCACTGTGGCCACCAGGTCGTCGCTCGACTCCGCCGCATAGGACAGCGCATCGCCGTCCGGATCCCGGAATGACCTTGATACGCCCACTTCTACCTGTGAACCGCCTTCGGTCAGTACCTGCGCTGCGATCGATCCCACCGCCCGGGGCGGCCGGTTCTCAGGAGGCTCCACCGTAACGGCGATGGTCTGTGTCGCCTTCAACCCTCCGGAATCGCTCGCGGTCACCGTCACCGTCGCGCTGCCTGCCGATACGGGCCTGATGGTCACCCTGGCGACCGATACCGTCGCCGTGGCCACCAGGTCGTCGCTCGACCTCGCCGCATAGGACAGCGCATTGCCGTCCGGGTCCCGGAATGCCCCCGATACGCCCACCGTCACCTGTGAACCGCCTTCGGTCAGTACCCGCGCTGCGATCAATCCCACCGCCCGGGGCGGCCGGTTCTCAGGAGGCTCCACCGAAACGGCGATGTCCTGCGTCGCCTTCAACCCTCCGGGATCGGTGGCGGTCACCGTTACCGTCACGCTGCCTGTCGATACGGACCTGATGGTCACCCTGGCGTCCGATACCGTCGCCGTGGCCACCAGGTCGTCGCTCGACTCCGCCGCATAGGACAGCGCATCGCCGTCCGGGTCCCGGAATGCGCCCGATACGCCCACCGTCACCCGTGAACCGCCTTCGGTCAATACCCGCGCTGCGATAGTGCCTACCGCCCGGGGCGGCCGGTTCTCAGGAGGCTCCACCGTAACGGCGATGTTCTGCGTCGCCTTCAACCCTCCGGGATCGGTGGCGGTCACCGTCACCGTCGCGCTGCCTGCCGATACGGGCCTGATGGTTACTTCTGAGCCCGATACCGTCGCCGTGGCCACCAGGTCGTCGCTCGATTCCGCCGCATAGGACAGCGCATCGCCGTCCGGGTCCCGGAATGATCCCGATACGCCCACCGTCTACCTGTGAACCGCCTTCGGTCAGTACCCGCGCTGCGATCAATCCCACCGCCCGGGGCGGCCGGTTCTCAGGAGGCTCCACCGTGACGCATGTCCTGCGTCGCCTTCAACCCTCCGGGATCGGTGGCGGTCACCGTCACCGCGGCGCTGCCTGCCGATACGGGCCTGATGGTTACTTCTGAGCCCGATACCGTCGCCGTGGCCACCAGGTCGTCGCTCGACTCCGCCGCATAGGACAGCGCATTGCCGTCCGGGTCCCGGAATGCGCCCGATACGCCCACCGTCACCCGTGAACCGCCTTCGGTCAGTACCCGCGCTGCGATAGTGCCTACCGCCCGGGGCGGCCGGTTCTCAGGAGGCTCCACCGTAACGGCGATGTTCTGCGTCGCCTTCAACCCTCCGGGATCGGTGGCGGTCACCGTCACCGCGGCGCTGCCTGCCGATACGGGCCTGATGGTTACTTCTGAGCCCGATACCGTCGCCGTGGCCACCAGGTCGTCGCTCGACTCCGCCGCATAGGACAGCGCATTGCCGTCCGGGTCCCGGAATGCGCCCGATACGCCCACCGTCACCCGTGAACCGCCTTCGGTCAATACCCGCGCTGCGATAGTGCCTACCGCCCGGGGCGGCCGGTTCTCAGGAGGCTCCACCGTAACGGCGATGTTCTGCGTCGCCTTCAACCCTCCGGGATCGGTGGCGGTCACCGTTACCGTCGCGCTGCCTGCCGATACGGGCCTGATGGTTACTTCTGAGCCCGATACCGTCGCCGTGGCCACCAGGTCGTCGCTCGACTCCGCCGCATAGGACAGCGCATTGCCGTCCGGATCCCGGAATGCCCCCGATACGCCCACCGTCACCTGTGAACCGCCTTCGATCAGTACCTGCGCTGCGATCAATCCCACCGCCCGGGGCGGCTGGTTCTCAGGAGGCTCCACCGTAACGGCGATGTTCTGCGTCGCCTTCAACCCTCCGGGATCGGTGGCGGTCACCGTTACCGTCGCGCTGCCTGCCGATACGGGCCTGATGGTCACCCTGGCCCGATACCGTCGCCGTGGCCACCAGGTCGTCGCTCGACTCCGCCGCATAGGACAGCGCATCGCCGTCCGGGTCCCGGAATGCCCCCGATACGCCCACCGTCACCTGTGAACCGCCTTCGATCAGTACCTGCGCTGCGATCAATCCCACCGCCCGGGGCGGCCGGTTCTCAGGAGGCTCCACCGTAACGGCGATGTTCTGCGTCGCCTTCAACCCTCCGGGATCGGTGGCGGTCACCGTCACCGCGGCGCTGCCTGCCGATACGGGCCTGATGGTTACTTCTGAGCCCGATACCGTCGCCGTGGCCACCAGATCGTCGCTCGACTCCGCCGCATAGGACAGCGCATCGCCGTCCGGATCCCGGAATGACCCTGATACGCCCACCGTCACCTGTGAACCGCCTTCGATCAGTACCTGCGCTGCGATAGTGCCTACCGCCTGGGGCGGCTGGTTCTCAGGAGGCTCCACCGTAACGGCGATGTTCTGCGTCGCCTTCAACCCTCCGGGATCGGTGGCGGTCACCGTCACCGCGGCGCTGCCTGCCGATACGGGCCGGATGGTCACCCTGGCACCCGATACCGTCGCCGTGGCCACCAGGTCGTCGCTCGACTCCGCCGCATAGGACAGCGCATCGCCGTCCGGATCCCGGAATGACCCTGATACGCCCACTTCTACCGGTGAACCGCCTTCGATCAGTACCTGCGCTGCGATAGTATCGACCGCCGCGGGACTTTGATTAGGTAACGGTGCCATTACAGTAACGGTTGCAACACCTGACACGCTTCCCGTTTGTGCGGTAATCTGTGAAGTGCCATTTTTTAGGGCAGTCACAAGGCCCTGTACACCTACTGAAGCCACAACAGTATTGCTGCTCGACCAAACAACGCTGGCACCAGCTATAGTGTTGTTGTTTTGGTCAAACACGGTGGCCCTGAGTTGTACCGTTTGGCCATTTACTATAAGGTTTGCCGAGGCGGGTATGACTGTTATCCTGGTTGCCACAGGTGTCGGCGGTGCGGGAGGTGAGGGTTTAGTTGGACTATCTTTACCACAGGTGGACAGGACTAACAGGAGCAGACACAAAATTCCGCCGAAGATGTAACGAATGTTGAAAAAACCACCCGATTTAATACTATGAAACCGATTTGCCATAGGTAGAACCTTTGCTCCTGAGATAGTGACTTTGCATACGATCTGGATGAGTTGGGATATCCATACAACTCTCCATTTTTATAAACACTGCTGAGGGCCCAGAATCGTTAACTCTCAGGCTGGTGGACGATCTGTACTCACGCTACGACTACCCAATTCCTAGTCAGGCTTGACACTGTTTACTACTGGACCATTTTGAGCCAAAGCAACGAGTTATGAGCATAAGGTCGTAGTGAACACGCAATCATATCAACTTACAGGAATTAGAGTGCCCTGGGTGTGAATTACCGGTATATTTAAAAGAATATTGAGCGAATTTATCGCATGGAGTACCATATCGCCATCGCAGTAGCGCCCTTCGGCCGACCTTGGGCGGCTTTCGGGTGGAGTTCCACCTGGGCAGCGTCCGGCAGTGGTGGGTGAGTCGCAGGCCGCACTGTGCACAGAAAGGATGTATAGATGAGGACTAAGTACGAACCGAGACAGGAGATCGAGGCGCTTCGCGAACGTATCTCCAGCCTAAGTGCGGCAAGTCTGCGTATCAGCGCGAGCCTCGATCTGGAGACCGTCCTGCATGAGGTCGTGGAGAGCGCCCGTGCGCTGACAGGTGCCCGTTACGGCGCCATCGCCACCATAGACGAGTCCGGGCATCCCCAGGACTTCGTCACCTCCGGTTTCACTGACGAGGAACATCGGCAACTTGTGGACTGGTCCGACGGGCACAGATTGTTCGAGTACTTCCGCGACCTCCCTGGAGTACTGAGTCTTCCGGACATACACGCCTATATGCGCTTGCTCGGATTCACCCCGGACCGGGTGCCGTCCGGTCCATTCCAGGGCACGCCGATGCGCCATCGTGACCAGCACGTCGGCAACTTTTATCTCATGGGTAAGGAGGGCGGCAAGGAGTTTACGAGCGAGGATGAGGAGGTTCTGGTGCTATTCGCCTCCCAGGCTGCGACGGCCATCGCAAATGCCCGCACGCACCGGGCTGAACAACGCACCAGGGCTGACCTGGAGGCCCTGATTGAGACCTCGCCTGTGGGTGTCGTGGTCTTAGATGCCGGGACGGGCCGTGTGAAGTCGCTCAATCAGGAGGCGAAGCGGATCGTGGAGAGCCTTCGCACACCAGGGAGTCCCCCAGAGGCGTTACTAGGTGTGATCACCCTTCGGCGCGCCGATGGACGCGAGATTGCACTGGATCAATTGCCCCTGTCGCAGGCGCTGAACCATACCGAGACGGTGCGGGCCGAGGAAATCGTGCTCTCTGTCCCCGATGGACGCAGCGTCACGACGCTGATCAACTCCACGCCGATCCATTCGGAGCAGGGCGAGGTCGTGTCCGTGGTGGTCACCATGCAGGACCTTGCACCGCTGCAGGAGCTGGAGCGGTTGCGCACGGAGTTTCTTGGCATGGTAAGCCATGAACTGCGCGCCCCATTAACCTCGATCAAGGGCTCGGCAGCCACGCTGCTGGAATCCTCACCTGGGCTTGACCCAGCGGAAATGCGCGAGTTCTACCGCATCATCCTCGACCAGGCAGATCACATGCGCGTCCTGATCAGCGACCTGCTGGATGCGGGCCGCATTGATGCAGGCACATTGTCGGTGGCGCCCGAGCCTTCCGATGTTGCCATCCTGGTGGACCGGGCGCGTAGCACGTTCCAGAGCGGCGGCAGCAGGCACACGGTTCTGATCGATTTTCCGCCTGACCTCCCACGGGTAATGGCCGATCGGCAACGCATCGAGCAGGTGTTGAACAACCTGCTATCCAATGCGGCGCGGCATTCTACGGAGTCCTCTCCCATCCGGGTCTGCGCCTTGCATGACGGCGTGCACGTAGCGATCTCGATCCACGACGAAGGCAGAGGGGTGGCGCCTGACCGCCTTTCGCACCTGTTTCGGAAGTATGAAGGACTTGAGAGCGGAGACCGTGAATCCGGAATCGCGGGCTCGGGACTCGGGCTTGCCATCTGCAAGGGACTGGTTGAAGCCCATGGAGGGCGTATCTGGGCAGAGAGCCCGGGTGTCGGCCATGGTACATGCCTGACCTTCACGATCCCGGTGGCCGCAGAACCCGTCGCCGCCAGCGTTGCGAACCGAATTGACCCACTGTGTACCGATATAAATCGTGAACCGACACGCATCCTCGTGGTCGACGACGACCCACTGATGCTCCGCTACGTTCGCGACGCGCTCGTGGAAGCCGGCTATACCCCGATAGTAACCGGTGACCATCGCGAGCTGTCGCACATCATCCGGGCAAAGCGCCCCGAACTGGTGTTACTTGACCTGCTGCTTCCCGATGCGGACGGTATCGAGCTGATGGGTAGCGTGCCTGAATTGGCTGATGTATTGGTCATCTTCATCTCCGCCTACGGACGGGACGAGACCATCGCGCGGGCGCTCGAGATCGGTGCTGCCGATTACCTCGTCAAGCCCTTTTCGACGACCGAGTTGGTGGCGCGTATTCGGGCGGCACTACGCAGGCAGGCTGATCCAAAGCCCTTCGTTCTGGGCGAGCTCACCATCGACTACGACCGGCGCCTGGTGAGCGTAGCCGGCGTCCGGGTCGACCTCACGGCTAAAGAGTACGAGTTGGCATACGTGCTCTCGCTCAACGCGGGCAGGGTGTTGACCTTCGACACACTGGTGCGTCGGGTTTGGGGTACGCGCGGCTACGCCAACCCAAAGCTCGTGCGTGCCTTCATCAAGAATATCCGCCGAAAGCTCGGCGACGATGCGAAAAAGCCTGACTATATCTTCAATGAACGCGGGGTCGGATATCGCATGGCACAGCCAGGCGAATCCTAATCACCATTCTAATCTCGTCGAGTGAGCTGTACGTAACGTTCAGAAGTTGCTGTTCGACGGCGGAATTAGCGCCGTGGGTCAATGTTTGTGGACTATATACCTTAGTCACAGTCGAGGCGTGGCATCAGGTCCGGCTTCAACAGTTGCCTTCAATCACGCAGGTATGCACGGTCCGGTCCCTCACATTTGAAATCCCAACGCTTTCCAGTCCAGATCACTTCTATTCCAATCGCCTTGGTACTAAGTGCGGCACGAAACGGTTTATTGGTTTTCATTCGTGACGCCGGGACTGTCCACGTTGCGGATTCCATATCGATTTCGTTTCAAGTTGCTTCCGTTGCTTCGTTGGACCGTGTAGCGGTCAGTAAAACGAACTGAAGGCACAATCTAGTCGCAGGGGCCTTAACCTGGGCTTCAATGAGCTTGAACGCATCGGACGCTTCGAAGTAGTCAAGCGCAAGATTGTTTTTCCGTTCCTTTTTCTTTTTGGTAACGCACCATAAATCCCTTCGTCTGCGACGTTCTGTTGAACGTAATCGTGAGATTTGCAGTAATCCAGGATGTTTCGTATCCGTTTGTGAAGACGATCAGCAGTTTCAGGCGTTGTGGTCCAGATTGGACTTAAGACATCCCCAATTTCCTGTTTGGAAATCTGATCTACCGGCAGGTCTGCCAGTTTTGGCATGGCGTGCTTGTCGACAATCTGCATCCACCTATCCGCATGTGATTTCTTCCACGCAGGCGCATAACTTTTGTGGGTGCCTATGGCCGCTTACCTGAAGGATGGCGTCCGTGCCTTTCGGTTTTCATCTATTGGACTGCGCCCTTCGGCTATCGCTATACGATTTTCCAGGGCACGTATCTTCGCCTTTTCAAGTGAAACCATCGGAAACGGTCCAAGACCGATGTCGCGTCGGCTTCCTTTGATGACGAACCGTTGTATCCATCAAACGCACACACATACCCTCAAAGCTCCACAGAACGGGGCTTTCGTGGTGTATTGATTTCTTGAAAGTGGTGGAATGTGATGATATTGGAAGGGGTTGTCGGACGGTGGGGGTGGGATTCGAACCCACGGTACCCGCAAAGGTACAACGGTTTTCAAGACCGTCTCTTTCGGCCGCTCAGACACCCCACCCTGGCAGGCTGCCAATATAGGCTGATGTCGCGAAAGGTGTCAACGTAAATCAACGGTCCACGCGTCTCAACTTAATGCTCACGAAAATGCACTTACACTCGCTTCAGATTACCTGTTAGAATAAAGAATGACTCGCGGGCGCTCGACAGGATGAGGACTACGAACTCGAGACCAAACTGCTTCCCATGGACCGGATAGATTCGATCAAACTCCGGGAATACGAACGACTGTTTTTTGACCACTCATTGAAGGTCAGGTGGTGCTCCTCTTCCACCCCTTATCGGTCCTTACCGATTCGTTCTCCAGCGCCGGCAGAAGCTGGTGCCTGACACATCTGTTGTCCGATGTCTATGTGTTAGTCAGCTCGATCGATCAGTCGCATCAGGTTTGACACGTGAAGCTTGAGGCGGCGCCTGCCCTCATCCGTGAGCTGGTACCAGGTCACCGGCCTCCGTACCCGGAAAGTCTTCTTGATCGACAGGTAACCAGCGTCTTCGAGCTTGCGCAGGTGTGTGCCGATGCTGCCGTCCTTTTCCTCGAGCACCTGTTTCAACCGACTGAAGGACATCATCTCGTGCTTTGAGAGCAGGACACAGATGGCAAGGCGCACTCGGTGTTCGAGGAGGCCCGCCAGCGCTTCCAGTTCGTCCAGGGAAGATATGTCGGGATCAGTTGGTGGCATCCTGTCTCCTCGTTCCAAGGAACGCCTGTAACGTCAGGGCACCCGCGAGGATGACCCCCGAGGCGGTCCATCCGTATTCCGGCACGAAGATGGTGACGGGAAAGCAAAGTCCTACAAGGATGCCTATTGGTAAAAGCCGGCGATTGAAGTGCAGACCTGCGTGAAAGTAGGTCAGAGCGAGCAGCAGCACCCAGAGCGAACCCATGCCGGGACCGCTCAAATGCCCCCCTGCGACCAGTAGCACTCCGAGCAGTCCCGCGACCATGAACGCCAGCCAGTGGTACATGATTCGAAAACCCATCTGACGATCGGCCTGTCCTATAGTAATACTCGCCCGCTTACCTAGCCAGGCACTGAGCACCATACCGAACGGAGACGCGATGAGCCAATACAAACCTATCCACGACGGTTCCGGGGCAAAATCCGTCAGGGTGAAGCCGCACAGCGCTATCACCGCCCAAAGCAGGTAAATGGACCGGCAGGGAACGTTGTCCGATCGGTCCGCCGCGGCCCGAACGTAAGCCACGTCTTCTCTGAGTTTTTCCATGTTAGTCATGATTCCCTCCATTATATAGAGAACTAAATAAATATTATTACTCTGAAAAATAGAGTTAATTCTCATGAATGTCAACATCCAAATGCATAATCTTGAGATTTGGCTGAGATCTACTGTTGACTGAACATGCTGAAGGCATATAAGTTGCGCTGTTCGCCTAAGACTTGAAATGTTGTGACTAAATTTCGTTAGACTCACGGTAACTGATTCAAAAGAATACGTTTACACTGAAGTACTTACGCCGTATTTTCCGAAAGCGGGCGTTCATGGAACAAGTTCAATAAAGAAACTCAAGGCGAACTCTTGATTTTTTTCTCGATCACTTTAAAACGGATCCGCCTGATTCTATTACCCCTATTCCTGACGATTGCGACCCAGGGATGCGGCAAGCCGACTTCGAGCGTGATCAGTGACCTGCAGATACGCCTGGCGGCCCAGTCACCGATCCGGCAGCATGTCCGATCGGTCGTCGTGAGTTTATCGGGTGTGGCCGTTCGCTCCGCCGCGAACAGTGAATTCGGAACCCCAGGCACCTTGCCCCATACTATCGATCTGGTCGAACTGGGGGGAAACGACACGCGCATTCTGGAGGTGTTTTCCCTGGCCGAGGGCAGATACGATGCCGCCCGTATGAACATACAGGAAATCAACGTGACGCTGTTGAACGGTGCGCAGTACAACGAGGTGTATCCGGATCCGCAGGGTAAGGAGATGATTGTCGAAGCGACCTCCCCGGTGGTCGTCGAGCGCGGACGAAAGGCGGACGCGGTGATCGATTTCGACCTGATGCGTTCGATCGCCTTCGAGGGCGACACCCGACAGGTCCATGGCATCACCGGAATGAGGTTTACACCAGTTGGCCGGCTGGTCGACCTGGCGAGTTCGGGCCAGGTTTCCGGCAGCGTCAAGCACGACAACGGCACGCCCGCGATCCTCAGGGACGACGTGCCCCTACGTGGCTATTCCGTTACCCTCTTTCAGCCTGGAAGGACGGATTCGGTGACGGTCTACTCCGATGGCGCGGGCAGGTACACAGCCTATTTCATGGCCGCCGGATCCTACGCCATGCGGGGTCCGCAGACGGAAGACGCCGAAGCCTGGTCGACCAGTAACGTCGTCGTGACCACCGCCAGTACAACGCGCCAGGACATCATCGCCACGAAGCGATGAACCGGGCAAATGAGGCTTGACGGTCCGCTGGGCGATCTGCACATTATTTTCCTGTTTTTCGACTTATCCATGTAATCGAAATACCGCGGCTCGATGGGTTTCGGCCGCGGGGGAAAGGAGCGCCTGATGGCCTCGTACATGTACCTGTCCATTACCGGCGAGGGTAAAATCGGCATTTACAAAATGGACCCGGACAGCGGAGGTCTCACCTTCGGGGAGGCCGTCGCCGCGGGCGCCGGCGTGATGCCCCTCGTGGTGGATGCGTCCCGACAACATCTCTACGCCGGACTGCGCGGCGAACCGTCCGTGCAGACCTACAGCCTGGACCGAACGACGGGCGGAATTACCCTGTTGGGCTCCACGTCCTTCGACTGGGACACGACGTACATGGCCCTGGACAACACCGGCCGTTTTCTCCTCTCCGCGTCCTATGGACACGGCGTGGCGGGCGTCCATGCCATTGGTGCCGATAGCATCGTCGAGACGCCGCCCGTGGATCGACAGGAGACGGCCCGGTGCGCCCACTACATACAGACCGACGCATCGAACCGGTTCGCCTTCCTGCCCCACGTCGCCGAATCAAACATGATCTGCCAATTCAGGTTCAACGAGCGTACCGGCAAATTGACACCCAACGATCCGCCCCGGGTAGTCCAGCCCCCCGATACGGGGCCAAGGCATTACTGTCATCACCCCACGTTGGACGTGCTCTACGCGGACAACGAACAGGGAAGCAGCATGACGGCCTACCAGTTCGATTCGGACCGGGGAACCCTGGTGGCGCTTCAGACGGTTTCTACGTTGCCCGCGGATTTCACAGGCGAAAACACCTGTTCCCAGATCCATATCCATCCGTCGGGCAGGTTCGTCTATGCCAGTAACCGGGGGCACGACAGCATCACCGGTTTTGCGATCGATCCGGACACGGGACTGCTGGGCACCATCGGCCAGACGCCGACCGAGGAGACGCCGCGGGCTTTCAACCTGGATCCGCAGGGCCGGTTTCTCTACGCCGCGGGTCAGGGTACGGGCAGGCTGGCGGCCTATCGCGTAGACCAGGAGACAGGCAGTCTCTCGCCGCTTGACGTGTACGACGTGGGATCGTCACCTTCCTGGGTGATGATCCTGGACATGGACGATTGACGCCGGTCCGGGCGCTAAGCTGATGCTTCGTCTAGGGTTCCTCGCGTCCCATCGCGGTTCCAACATGCAGGCGGTCGTCGACGCGTGTGCAGAAGGTAGAATCCGAGTGCAGCCGGCCGTACTCATCAGCAACAACCGTTCGGCCCGCGCCTTACAGCGTGCGGCCGCTGCGGGGTTTCCGGGGTTCTGCCTGAACGCCGATACCCACCCCGAGCCAGAGGTCCTGGACCGGGCGATGCTGGATGTACTTCGGGGGCACCAGGTGGACCTGGTTGTACTGACCGGATATCTCAAGAAGGTGGGTCCTGAAACACTGGCCGCCTTCCGGAGGCGGATGATCAATATCCACCCGTCCCTCTTGCCACGGTACGCCGGGCGGGGCATGTATGGACTGGGCGTCCACGAAGCCGTCCTTGCGGCAGGCGACGCAGTCACCGGGGTCACGATCCACTTCGTCGAAGCGGAATACGACCAGGGAGCAGTGATTGCCCAACGGACCGTGCCCGTGGACCCCGACGACACGCCGGAATCGCTGGCCGCGCGGGTCCTGTCAGTGGAGCACGAACTGCTTGTAGAGACGGTGGGTACCATCACGCTGGAACGCGAGCGTTGAAGAGCGGAATCCTGAGGGATCGGGCCCCTTGGAACTGAATCCAACTTCCGGAGTTGAATCGAACCCCGAATAAGACTCTCTCACCCGCCATACCGGCGACATAACGGGAGAAGCGCATGGCTTCCACGTTTGACCTGATCGTTACCGATGGATTGGTCGTCAACCAGGACGGCGTAATCGCTGCCACGATCGCCGTGCGGGAAGGCCGAATCGCCGGCGTCCTCGAGCCCGATGCCCGGCCCGAAAGCGCCCGGCAGATCTCTGCGTCAGGCCTACACGTCATGCCGGGCCTGATCGACAGCCACGTCCATCTCCGGTCTCCCGGACACGAGGAGCGTGAGGATCCCTTCTCGGGCACGAGCGCGGCGGCCGCGGGTGGCATTACGACGCTGCTGGAGATGCCCATTTCGCCCGTGTCCGCCAGTTCGGCGGAAGGACTTTGCAAGCGGGGAGAGGCTATCCAGGCGGAGTCGTTGATCGATTTCGGTCTCTACGGCGCCGCCGGCCATCAGAACGTCGACCTCATCGCCGAGGTGGCCGAGGCGGGCGCCGTGGCCTTCAAGACGTTCCTGACCGCGCCGCCGTCCCACCGGGAGGGCGAGTTCTTCGGCCTCTGGTGCCTGGACTATTCGCTGTTGCGGGACGTCATGGCCGCCACCGCCGCCACGGGTCTGCGCCACAGTTTCCACTGCGAGAACTGGCCCATGATCGAGACACTCATTGCCCGGCTGACCGCGGAAGGCCGCAACGATGGCCTTGCCCACGCCGAAAGCCGTCCCTCCATCGTGGAAGACACGTCGGTCGCCATCATGATGAGCCTGGCCGCCGAGGCGGGCGGTCCCGTGGAAGTCGTGCACCTTTCGAGCCCCCGCGCCGCACAGCTGGTGAAGGAAGCCCGGGAGCGGGGGCTCGACGTCATCGCCGAGACCTGTCCCCAGTACCTCTTTCTGACCGACCAGGTACTGTCCGTGCACCGCGGCTTCGCCAAGTGCAATCCGGCACTGCGGCCCGCCGAAGAGGTCGAGGCGCTCTGGTCCTACTTGCACGACGGCACGCTGGATTTCGTCGGCAGCGACCATTCGCCCTTCCGGCCCGAGGAGAAGGAGGGGGAAGACATCTTCGCCATCCCGCCCGGCCTGCCCGGACTGGAGTCCATGGCGCCCATGATGCTGACCGCCGTCAACGACGGCCGCCTTTCGATCACCGATTTCATCCGGCTGATGTCGACCCGCCAGGCCGAGGTGTTCCGACTTCCCGGCAAGGGCCGCATTGCCATCGGATACGACGCCGACTTAACGTTCGTGGACATGGACGCGCGTTGGACCTTCGACCGGACCGCCTGTTTCTCCAAGGCGCGGGACGTCATGCGCATCGTCCACGGTATGCCCATGAAGGGTCGGATTCGGCGTACTATGGTTCGCGGCGAGACGGTTTACGCGGACGGCAAGATCACCGGGCAGCCCGGATACGGCCGCTGGCTCAAACCCTGAGTTCGCGAGACCGTGAGTTCGCGAGATCACCTTCAACAGAACATAAGCGGAAAGGATTCTGTATGGCTGATAGTGTGTTAAAGGGAGTATATTGCATCGCGCCGACGCCCTTCGAAGAGGACGGCAGCCTGGACGCAGGCAGCCTGTCGACGTTGACCCGGTTCCTGATCGATCTGGGCATCGACGGCATAACCATTCTGGGTGTCTTGGGCGAGGCCAGCAAGCTGGTCGAAGCCGAACGCGACCAGGTCATTGCCGGCGTGGTCGAAGCGGCCAATGGCGAAATACCCGTTTGCGTGGGTACCAGTCACGCGGGAACGGACGGATGCATCGCGCTGAGCCGGCGGGCCGAGGAACTGGGCGCCTCGTCGCTCATGGTGGCGCCGTCGAAACTGGCGAAGGGCACGGACGAGGCGCTGCTTGCCCACTACCTCAGGGTGGCCGATGCCGTGACCGTGCCCCTTGTGATCCAGGACCACCCCACCAGCAGCGGCGTGATGATGAGCATAGACTTCATCGCGACGGTC
Source organism: bacterium (assembly GCA_965225915.1). Taxonomy (GTDB): domain Bacteria; phylum JAAXHH01; class JAAXHH01; order JAAXHH01; family JAAXHH01; genus JAAXHH01. Next base: position 818,004 of record OZ245326.1, on the reverse strand, counting down.
GCCGATCGGTCCTCACAGTGCCGCTTTCTCAAGTTGGAAGAAGAGCCGTCACCGCGGAAAGCCAGCCAGGTACTCGCGGCGAATCCGAACGTGGAGATCTTCGGCGGCCTGGGCGGCGTCATGCTCCTCGAGGAGTTGCGCCACGGATGCATGGGCACCATGACCGGTTTCGCCTATCCCGATATCCTGAAGGACATCCACACCAGGTACATGTCCGGCGATATCGACGGGGCCACCGAGACCTTCTACCATTACTGCCCGCTGATCCGTTTCGAGAGCCAGCCCGGTATCGGGATTTCCATCCGGAAGAACGTCTACCAGCGCCGCGGCGCCATCAAGACCGCTCGGGCTCGCCAGCCTTACATCCCACTCGACGATGAAACCCTGGCGGACCTGAACGACCTGTTGACGAGACTTGATTTGGAATGAACGCGGAACGGGACGCGTGGGCGTACGGGCTGTGGCACCGGACCTGACAGGTCCGCTTGTCGCCCGCATGACTGCGGATACAGACTAATCGCGCCAGTCGAGAAGGACGCCGAGAGCATCGCCAGGTCGCTGGTGCAGCAGCGCGAAAGCATCGGCCCCACGGTGCCAGGGAAAACGATGGCTGGTCATGCGTTCGGTCCGGATCGCACCCGTGGCAAGGAGTTCCATGGCGCGTCGGGACTGGCGGGCGCCGGCATTCGTTCGGTAGTACCCGCCCAGCAGTTTGCGCCGCTGTATCTTCCCCGAGGGCAGGGAAAGCGGCTGATCTTCGTACAGGCCGATCAGGTGGATCAGGCCATCAGCCGCCAGCATGTCGAGCCCCTGCTCGAAGGCCTTTGGACCGGCCGGCCCACCCACGGCATACACCACGATATCGGCTCCAATGCCGTTGGTCAGGCGCTTCACGGCCCTGACGGGATCTTCCTCGCGGGCGTTGATCACCGCGTCTGCGCCGAATTCGGCTGCCAGGCCGCAACGGTTTTCCAGGGCGTCAACGGCAACCACCCTGCCTGCCCCATTTGCCTTGATGACCTGCAGGATCAGGTTTCCCACCAAGCCCTGTCCGAGCACGACTACCGTGTCCTGGGGACCGATGTCTTCCACTTCCACCCACGTGACGGCGCCCGCAGTCAGTGGATAGTAGGGAGCGCTGTCGAAGGACAGTTCCGGAGGCATGGGCATGACGATGGTCTGATCCCGCGGACCTCTTAACCGGGCCGATCTAACTACGTACTGGGCGTGGGGCGCCAGGGCGACGACCCGGTCTCCGATTTCCAGGTGTTCGACGCCATCCCCCAGCGCGTCCAACGTCCCCGCCATGGAGTAGCCCATGACGTCCGGACTCACCGCGTGTTCCCGCGTGTACCGGCCACCGAGTTCCGAACCTCGGCTGATGAGGCTGCACACTGCCTTGACGCGGATCTCGCCGGGACCGGGTTCGGGTATCGGCACCTCCTCGATCTCGATTCGATGCAGACCTTCGGGCTTGATGAGGCGCTTCATGGTCGGGTTGGACACAGGTACGACTTTCTGATGTCAACATCGGTGCACGGTCAGGAGCGATGGGTAGGTTTTAAGTCTATGCCGGAATGGCCAGCGCGGGAAGCGGCTGTGGCGGCTTCTGCGCGGCGACGGCGGCTGCCTGCTCCTCCGTCGATAGTGGCCTGAACCGCTCCGCGGCGTCCAGCACCCGGGGAAGCAGGTTGATTTCACCGCACGACGGTGCGGTGTGCACCGGCTGGGAAAGCACCCACCAAAGCGCCCGGTCGATGTCCGCTTGCTCACGGTGGGGATCGTACCATGTGCGGCAGTCTCCGGTTTCGCCGTTCCAGCCGCCCCGGGCGATCATCTTGATCGTCTGTACACCCACGTCGCGGGCGCCGGCTTCGGCCAGCAGCGTTTCGTAGTCCCTTCGATAGACCGGGTTCCTGGCCACGGCGGGGTTCAACGGGAACATTACCGTGTCGAAGTCGAAACGCCTCAGACCCTCGTGCATGGTCGACGGTACGCTCGGACCGTGCCCGGTGATGCCGATCCACCGGGTCAGGCCCTGCTCGCGCATCTCGAGCAGCGTCTCGATTGCACCACCGGGCGCAAGAACGAGATCCAGTTCGTGCGGTTCCACCACCGCGTGTAACTGGAAAAGGTCGAAATCCTCGACGTTCATGCGTTTCAGGATGCTTTCGACGTCGCGCCAGGCCTCGTCCCGTGTGCGAAAACGCGTCTTCGATCCGAGAAACATGCTGTCCCGCAGATCCGGCATCCAAGGCGCCATCCGTTCCATAGAGTGGCCGTAGCCCGGTGCGATGTCGATGTGGTTCACGCCGTGGTCGAGCACCAGTTGGATGGCCCGGTCGGCCTCATCCTGGTCCACATAACCAACGGCAAAGGCACCAAAGGTGACCACCGTGCTTTCATGCCCGGTCCGTCCCAGTCTGCGTTTTTCCATGAACCGTCCCTTATCGCGTCGACCTCCAACTCCGAGGCATTGCCCATTAGGGCATCCAGTAGGGTCATGACTCTTCTTGTCCTCCTAAAAGTAATGATGACTCTCCTCCCGACCGTCAAGGCCGGTCTTCTATTTCCAGCAGCGTCGCGGCCTTCCGCAGTATGGCTTTCATAATCTCCGCCGGGAGGGTACAGATCATTTCCACGACGCCCGATTGCCAGTCCACACTTTCCAGCTGATCCGCCAGGATGACACCGGAAGCTGGCAGCCCAGCGGGGATCGCGACTTCGAATGGGTACCCCTTCAAATTGTCGGCAACCGGGCAGAAAAGGGCCAGGCCGACCCGGCGATTATAGCACTCGGGAGAAAGCACGACGGCGGGACGCCCTGAGGGCAGGTATGATCCTTCATCCCCACGGGAGTAGATCCACACCATATCTCCCCGTTTGGGTACATAAATATCCGTGTGCATCATGCTTCTCCACTGCCCGGGATCCTTATTCTGATTCTACCGTGCAGGTTTTGCTTCGTGATACCCGGTAGCAGTTCAGCGAGGCTTTTCTGGGTACGTTCCACCGGTACAATGGATAATTCCCTGCCACGAAGCACGAGTACCACTGGCGAATCGTCCGTGATGCCCATCTGGACCGCAATTGGTTTCGGGATGCGCAGCGCCAGGCTGTTGCCCCACATTTTCGTGCGGGATTTCATACACGCCTCCTGTGTATACATTGTAGATACTCCGTGTAGACACACCGCCCGTGGTGTGTATCTACCGCGGTTTGGTTATTTCGTTAGTCGAGGTTTTGTGACAAAACTCGACTGATGAAGTAACAATTGACAATGGGATCAGATATGTGTATATATTTGTGCAAATGATGGCGGTGAAATGGAAATCAGCACGAGTAAGATTAGACGCCGATTGTTAAAGGAAGGATGGTATCTTACTAGAAATGGATCTAGACATGACGTGTATCGGCACCCATATATTCGAGGGATCATTACACTACCACGTCACAGGTCATTGTCGTCAGATGTTGTTCGTTCAATAGCGAAGAAAGCAGACTGGGCAGTTTAGTCACTAAGTCGGAGGGTTCAAACGTGCACGGATGTAATTCAATCCGATATCCCGCCTTGATCGATGGAACGAAAGGAGCATATGGTGTATCGTTTCCTGATCTACCCGGAATCGTCGCCATGGGAAAGACTATCGACGAAGCCATGATGAACGCCGAAGAGGCGCTTCGGGATTACGCTATCGAAACGGAGACTGATGGAGAGGTGATCGAGCAGCCAAGCGAACTGGAGCAGGTAAGTACCGAACCGGGACAGGTACTAACAACAGTGCCATTAATCCGCCAATCCGGGCGGAGCGTGCGCATTCATATGGCGATCGATGAAGGTGTGGCAATATTTATGGACAGCGAAGCAAACAGGCGGGGTATGACGCGTACAGCGTATGTGGAATGGATGGCGCGACGAATCGCTATGATGGGTGGGTAAGCGTGCCTGGTTGCTACGTTTCGCTGTTAAATAAGCACGTAAATCAGGGACTATATTTCCATTTTTCTCAAATAGGCGTCAGGTTATCTTCCTACATAGCGTATACCGTCCCGGTACCGGAACGTAACCCAATTTCTGGTTGAGCGCCAGCATGGGTGCGTTCAAAGAATCACTGCCTGTGGTTAGCGTTCGTATGTTCTGTTCCCTGGCATATCGTATCGCGGCGAGTTTCAACGCAAGCGCGATGTGGCGCCTTCGATAGTCGCGGATGATCCCCGTATGCACGTTATAGGCCCGCCGGGCCTCGAGGAAAAGTCGCACTGCGCAGATTCCCACCCAGTGATCCCCATCGGCGGCAAGCAACTGGCCATCCGGCCGGTACCAACCCGATTCGTAAACCCACTCGTTGAATTCCTCGGATGAAAGATCGGGTCCAATCCAACCCGGTACGTCCTCGTCGGTGATCGCGTTGACTTCGTAGAGTTTCCTGCGCGCGTCGGGCGTATCACCAAAGTCTGCAAGAGAGCGTATCCGAATACCTGTCTCGCTGGCTTCCGCAAGAATGTGCTGAAAGGGAGATTCTCCGAAGGCCTCGAGATCCAGGTTCGATTGGAATAGATGCCTGTCGTTCTCGAATCTGAGTCGTTTCGCAAATGACTGAGAAAACAGACAGTTATCCCGGACTTCGCTGGTAATCGTCCTGGCGCAGTGGCGTTCCAGGAATCGTAGCATATCAGTGTATAGCGCGGTGCCGATGCCGCGACCCCGCCACGTAGGCGCCACACCCGTCCAGGCTTAGAACTGACCCTCCGGGTCCCACGTTTCGTGCACCGAAACTGCGTAGCCAACCACGGCGTCTTCCTCTGTAACAGCCACCTGGCGGTACTCGAGACGGCCGGGCGCGGTGTGGGTCAACCACTCGTGGACCGTCTCTGTAGAAACGGGATTCAATTCGAAGGCGTTGACGACGGAAGCGATGCCGGGTTCATCGGAAGAAGGACGGGCGGGACGGAGGCGAATCATGGGTTTAACACGGGGCAGGAGGAGGAGTTATTTGAGATTCAATTTATCTAACGGATACAACACAATCTACACCAACACCCCGGGCATCGGCTTGAACTGGCAGGCTTCGACGAAGATTTCGAAAAAGTCGGGGGTGGTCTCCAGCTCGATGTGCTCGATGTTCTTGACCAGGGCCTCCATGGATTCGCGGCGGGAGCGGGAGAGGAGAACCTCCCGGGCGCCCTGGACAGCGGCGTTGCCGACCTTGACGATACGGTCTTCCGGCACGGGGGCCAGGAATCCGATGTCGATGGCGTTGCGGACGTCCACGTAGTTGGCGAAGCCACCCGCCAGGTAAAGGCGGTCCACGTCACCCGGGGCGACGCCGAAAGCGCGCAGGACGATGTATTGTCCGCAATAGTTGGCGGCCTTGGCCTGGGCCAGGTTGCTGGCGTCCAGCCGGGAGAGGGTGATGCCGGATTCGGGGACGACCGCCACTTCGAACTGTTTCCGGTCGGCGAAGACTCCTTTGGGCGTCATCATGCCGTGGCGTCGCAGTTCGGCGAGGACGTCGATCAGGCCGGAGCCGCAGATGCCCTGGGGAGCGGCATCGCCTATGGTGTGCCAGTCGAACCTTCCATCTTCCCACTTCAGCGTTTCAATGGCGCCTTCGTAGCCGGGCATGCCGTACTTGATACCGCCGCCTTCGAAGGCCGGTCCGGCGGGGCATGAAGCCGTAACCATGCGTCCGTTTCCGGCCACGACTACCTCGGTGTTGGTTCCCACGTCCACCAACATGGATACACCCGATTGCGTCGCCAGTTCGACGGTGGCCAGGTCGGCTGTCACGTCGCCGCCCACGTGGCTTGCGATGATGGGCAGGCCGTAGACTCGGGCCTTGGGATTGGCCCGGAGGCCGAGACGCCGGGTGCCAATGGTCAGCGCCGTGGTCTCGCGTTCACCCGCGAGGTATTCGTTTTCGATGAGGGACTTGTAGGGCTTCTGGCCGATGCTCTGTACGTCGAGCCGGAAGAACAGGTCCCGCATCGTGGCGTTGCCCGCTACGACGATCTCGTAGATTTCCTGCCGGGCGGTACCTGACCGCTCACACCAGTCCAAGATCTCGTGGTTGACGGCGTTTATGATGGCATTCCAGAGTTCCCCCTCGAACGCGCCATCGTAGGAGATCCGGTGCATCACGTCGCTGCCGCCGAAGCGCTGGGGGTTTTCAAAGGAACAGACGTGGACGCTCCGGCCAGTCTCCAGGTCCACGAAGTCCATGACCACCGTGGTGGTGCCGAGATCGATCGCGAGCCCGTAAAGGTGTCCCCGGTACTGGTCGATTTCCTCGCCGTCGTAGAACACGGCGTCACCCCGCCGGGTGACCATCGGTTCCAGCGGCGTTTCTTTTTCTTCGGTTGCAGTCAGGATCTTGGGCGTGCGGCGCAGGGGGAAGAAGGCGATATCGACGTTCGGGTCGACCACCCGGGCCTGGCAGGCAAGCCGGTAATTCTCCCGCAGGAAGGATTCCGGTTCCGTCCGGGGTACGAGGCCTTCCATGCCGTGCTGTATTTCAACGATGCACTCGTGGCAGATGCCGTTTCGGAAACACGAGGTCGGCACCTGCACGGCGAGGTCGTCGGCGTAGTCGAAGATCGTCCGGCCGGCGGTGAGTGGTTGGGTCGTGGTACCGTCGGTTACCGTGCCTCGTCCTGCTGCACGTTCTACGATCGATTCGCCGTATGCGGGTATGGACACTTCAGGATCATTGCCTTTCGAAGGGACTTTGGGCAGCTCATCGGATCCCACCCCGGGGCCCTCGGAGGTGTTTCCTTCCGGCCGTTCGTGGGCCGTCTCTTCCGTTTCCCAGGCGCTGCGGTAGTCGAGCTTGTCGTCCCCGCCGCACATGAGCAGGCCCTCGGGTTTCCGCGGTCTGCGCTGGTTGCGGCACCCGAACTGGGCGGTGCATTCGTCGAAGCGGTTCTTGTAGGGACAGCGGTAGGTGGCCTGTTCGGTCGCATGGGCCATCATGTCCTTGAAGATAGCCGTAATGCGGTCCAGGCGTTCCTGGTACGCCGCCTTGTCGATTTTTTTCATGGGAATGCTGTCAGGGAGGAGGCCTGCTTCTTCAGTCGATCCGGAACATCAGTCGATCTGCCACATCAATCTAACTGCTGCATCAGCCGATCTGTTTCGTCGAGCGTTCCACATTGTCGGAAGCCCTATGCTGTCAGGCGCCCTGTTCCTGCTTGAGTTCTTCGAGGAGGCGTTGGGCCAGTTCTACGCATCCCACCGCGTCCTCGGCGGTGCCGTCGGCGCCCATGTCGTCGGCGAATTCCTGCGTGACCGAAGCGCCGCCCACCATGATCTTTACGTCTTCCCGCAAATCCGCGTCGATGAAGGCGTCGATGGTCTTGCCCATGTTGGGCATGGTCGTGGTAAGCAGGGCCGACATGCCCACGAGAGGGGCGTTGTGTTCCTCCACGGCGTCCATGAACTCGTCCGCGGAGGTGTCCACCCCCAGGTCATGGACCACGAACCCGGAGCCGCGCAGCATCATGTTACAGAGGTTCTTGCCGATGTCGTGGAGATCGCCCTTGACCGTGCCCATGATGACTTTACCGACGGGTTGTATGCCCGAAGCGGAGAGGATGGGCTCGATGTGGGCCATACCGGCCTTCATGGCCCTGGCACAGGCGAGAACCTCCGGTACGAAGATGAAGTTTTCACGAAACTTGATGCCCACGATGCCCATGCCGTTGATCAGGCCGTCGTCCATCACCTCCAGGGCCTCGATGCCGTCATCAAGCGCCTTGCGGGTCAGCTTATCGACGGTACCGTTGTCCCCTTCGATGAGGGCCGCCGAGATCTCCTGCATGGCGGGCGTCGCCCGGGCGAAGGCATCGATGAGCCGCGTCCGCTCGTGGGGCCGTTCGATGAACTCTTCTATTTCGTCTTTCAGAAAGTCATTGGCTATGTCTGTGAGATCTGCCATGCTCTCCCGTCGGATCTTCCTTCGGTCGCGCCTCGCAGGCGCGGTGTCCGATTTCAGTTGCCTGGGTCAGGTCTACCAGGCGCGGTGTCCCTGTTTCATCTGCCATCGTAGTTCACCTACCGTCGTTACGCCACGTGGGTCCTGTGCCAATCCTTCACGGCCAGGGGTATTTCCTTCAGGTTTTCGATGGATGCCTGCAGGGGTACGGCGCATTCCGGACCCACGAGATGCACGCCGTGCTCCAGGTTGCGGTGGACTTCCTCGCGCACCTCTTCGGGTCCCCGCGCAAAGAGTGTCTCGGGATTGTTGATGTTGCCCACTAGGGAGATCCTGCCGTCCACGGCCTCCATGGACTCCTGGGGCTTGTTCTTCGAATCGTAGTGAAAGGCCGCGAAGCCGGTCTCCGCGATGAATCCCATGCGGTCCACAGTCCGCCCGCAGATATGCATGATCAGCGGGATGGGAATCCGTTCGGCCAGCTCGATGTGCAGGTCCCGCAGGAACCGCCGGTAGTATTCACCGCTCACCAGGTCGCCCGTGGCATGGTCGGGCAGGGTCAGGGCGTCCGCCCCGGCCTCGATCTGCGCGATGCCGAATTCCACCGTGGCCTCCTTCATGCGGTCGAGGGCGAGGTGGGTCTTGCCCGGGTCGTCGAGGGACATGAGCAGGAAGGGCTCCACGCCGAAGCAGTGGTATCCCAGAGACCAGGGTCCCATGGTCTTGCCGATGATCGCCACCTCGTCGCCGTATTCCTTCTTGAGCAGGCTGATGGCGTCGAGGACGCATTTCGTGTCCGGGTGGGTCAGGAAATCCGAGGGAATAGCGATATCGTCCACGTCCTCCCAGATGGGCTCGCGCATCTTGACCGTGGGCCAGTTGTCCTTCTGCTCCCACTGGATCTTGCAGCCGAGGGCCGAGGACTCCTGGATAATGGTGAAGACCGGCATGATCGTGTCGAAGCCCAGTTCCGTATACCCGGTGGCGGCAAGACGAGCCATCAGTTCCGGATCGCGGTTGGCGTCCGGAAAAGGGGCGTCGACGAGGTCCATCAGTTCCACCGTGGCGACGGATGTCGGATTGCAGACGGGCGTACGGTCGACGGGCTCCCGCCTGAGGGCGGCCAGCACCCGTTCCCGGCCCTTCATCGGCTTGGTGTCGCTGGTATTCATTACTGCCTCCTTATCGATCGCGCGTTCATCGGACCTTCTTCTTGAGGGGTCCCTTTCGTTCCGGTCTTCATCGGACCTTCCAGTCGAGGATCATCCTTCCTGCTGACTGGGCGCCGCCAGCACGCCGCGGCTTGCGGTCGATTCCATTTCACGCAGGACGGCCCGCACGTTCGGCGCACGTACCAGCAGCAGCCCGATCATCGCGTCGTGGAGGCGTGCGCAGGGAAAGACCACCCTGTCCAGGGTCCCGCTCACCTCGTCCATCTCTCCGAGTTTCATCAGACCGCCCGCGATAAAGGAAATACGCCGATCCCGGTCCTTGGCCTCGCCCTGGGCCGTGACGCGGTACGCCCCGTCCCCCTCGCTCAGAACGTGAATCTGCAGGCCCGATTTCTTGTCCAGGATCTGCAGGGGACGCGGTTCGACGGGCTCGGCGGGGTCCGGCTTGCAGGCCTCGAGGAACACGCGTTTGACCGCCATGTTGTGGTCGTGGCCGCAAGGGAACCGCAGACAGGCGTCGCCGGCCGGCTCCATCCCGCCCAGGATCTCCATGGCCCGCAAGACCGAGGAGATCCGGTCTTGCGCACCGGGCCTGCGGCTGTATGTGTGCACCAGGTAGACCGGCCCCGAGTCCCGCTGCTGGCGGTACAGGGCGATCGAAATGTCCCCGAAGTGGGGGTCCAGTGGAACCAGTTCGATGCGCCTGCCTAAGTTTAACGTCTGACCCATATTGACTATCCTGCCTATGGCGGATCATGGTGCGGCCCGTCTTCCGTAATGGCCGCGTGCTTTCCCTGCTCATTCCTTGTCGTATTCGTCTTCGAGCTTCCTCAGCACGGCTTCCGCAATATCTTCAGCCTCTTGTCCTTCGCCGGTCCATTCCCGCTTTTCGGACCAGTGCCATTCGTCCAGGTAGGCATCGGTCCCGGTAAGTCCGTCCCGCATGGCCACCCGGTCGATTTCCTGCTGGAACCAGTCGGGCATCTGGCGGGAGAGGGGACGCCGGCCTCGGTAGACACGCACCTGCGCCGGGATATCACGCCAGTACAATACCTGGTACATCGCCATGCCGACTGTTCCTGTCCTCACGACGCCACCCGTTCCATTGCCTCGCGAAAGGCCCGGATGTGGGCGACGCCCGTGCCGCAGCACCCGCCGATGAAGTTGGCGCCGGCCTCGAGGAGGTCCGGCACGAAGGCGGCCATTTCCTCCGGGGTGTTCGCGTAATAGGTCCGGTGCTGCTTGTCCAGGCGGGCTTTCCCAGCGTTCGGGTAGGCCATCATCCGTTTCGGCGTCTCCGGCCTGGCTTCCATGGCCTGCTTTAATTGGCCGATGCCGGTTATCGCATAGGGCATTCCCGTGTGCTCGTCGCGCCGGGATTCCGCCCCGCAATTCAGGCCGACGATCTGTACGTGCTCGAGCAGGTCACGCCCTTCGGATTGCGCGCCGCCCGCGAGGATCTCCAGGAGATCCGCCGCCGAATGGCCCCAGTCCGTTTTGTATATGACCTCGCCCGTGGATCGGTCCTTCGTGTACTTGTACGTCAGGTTCACGGCGATCGGAAGTCCGAACTGCCTCAGCTCGTTCACGGCAAGGGCCGCCTCTTTGGCGGAAAACATGGTCTCGACGCAGAAGAAATCCACGCCGCCTTCCGCCAGCGCTGATCCCACGCGTTCGTGGGCGTCCCTGGCGATGCTGTTCGCGATGCCGAACTCCGTGTCGCCGCTGTCGGCCTCGATGGCGCCCGGCAAGGGACCGATGGAACCGACGAGGTAGATCTCCCTGCCGCTGCGTTCAATAGCGGCCCGGGCGTGTTCCACGGAAAGCTGGATCAGTCCATCGGACTCGGAGGCGTCCTTTCCCGCCATTTCGAGATGGGGGTACGACGCCACGAAGGTGTTGGTGCCGATCGCTTCGGAGCCTGCTTCAATATAATCGAAATGGATGTCCCTGACAATGTCGGGGTACAATTCGTTGGCCAGGGCGCTGTTGGCCAGTTCGATGCCCCGGACGAAGAGTTCGGTGCCGAAGCCCCCGTCGTACAGGAGCGGACGTTCCTCCGCTATGCGATCAAGAAAGGGTTTCATGCAGGATTCTCCGGCTTTCGTACCGGTTCGCACGCCACGTGCGGCCGGGGAGCGTATCGAAGAGCGCATCGAATAGCACTGCCATAGCTTCGGGGTTCCATTAAGGACACCGTTCGGGACTCAGGGCGCCTCAAAGGACACCTGCCCGCGGGTGCGTAGTTCCATTGGCCGCAGGGCGTGGTAGATCAGGTTGTTAACCGGAGTGGGCACGCCCGCTTCCTCGCCCATGCGGACCAGGGCGCCGGTCTGTGCTTCCAGTTCCGAGTACCGGCCTTCCATGACGTCCCGCTGCATGGAGGCGGTCCCGCCGTATTCGACGCTGTCCAGGATGGCCAGGGTCCGGGCCACGATGTCGCCGGGCAGGTTGACTCCCTGGGCGGCGGCCACCTGCTGGATTTCCTCCATGGCCGTCTGGAGGAGGCGTCGCGTGCCGGGCTGGCTGCGGACCACGCCGATCGGCGCGCGGGTAATGGCTCCGACCCCGCTCCACGAAGCGATAAGGATATACTTGCGCCACATGGCGGCCTGGATGTCGGCCGGTGTATCTACAATAAGTCCCTTCGCGTGCTCAAAAGCCGCGCGCAACCTATCGACCCGTTCGCTTTTGCGGTTGTCCCATTCGCCGAAGTTGACGAATGGTTCGTAGGCGACGTGGCGGATGAGACCCGGTTCGGCGATGAACGAGACGATCCCGCAGACGCCGCCGAGCACGTGGCGCCACCCGAACTCACCGGCCAGTTGTTCTGGGGTATCCACCCCGTTTTCCATGGGCAGCACGCAGGTGTTCGGTCCGAGCAGCGGCCGGAGCTTCTCGATGGCATCGGGTACCTGCCAGCACTTGACGCACAGCATGACGACGTCCACGTCGCCAGCCTCTTTGGGATCACCCGTCGCCTCGACCGAAGGCAGGGTGAAATCGCCTTTCGTGCTTTCCACGCGGAGGCCGCCTTCACGCAATGCTTCCAGGTGCGGGCCGCGTGCGATGAACACGACTTCTTCCCCCGCTTCTGCGAGTCTTCCCCCGTAATAGCCGCCCACACCACCTGTACCGAATACCGCTATGCGCACATCTGCCTCCGATAGTCCCGGAATCCCGGTAAAGAATCATTTCCTGCGCGACGTCTCCACCGTTAGAGAGCCCTTCGGGTCCCGGTAAGGCGTCGTTCGTAAAGACCGACTAATATAATGGAGTCGAGGTTGGGAGAGCAACAGCTTTTCGAGGAGGCGTGCCGTCGGAAATCACGACCGTAACGGCTGCCCGACATCGCGGCCGGCGCGGCTTCCGGAACATCACGACCCGCCGCGTTCCAGCACGAAGGCTTCCATGGCGTAGTACTGGGGGAATCCCAGCTTGTCCATGCGCCGGGCCGTATGGGTGTTCCGGTCCTGCACCCGCTCCCAGAACTCGCGGTCGTCGTATGCGCCGGGAAACATGGCGGTGTCCTTCTGGGACTCGTGCCGGAAGATGGCCTGGATCTTGCGCTGGAGATCTTCGTAGGAAAGGGGGATGAACACGTCCACCTCGTCTACTTCCCACTCCTGCCAGGCGCCCCGGTAGAGCCACACCTCCGGTTCCGTCCGGTTGTAGACGGCGAGGGCCTGGTCGATGACCTCCTTGCACATGCGGTGGGTCCCGTGGGGGTCGGACAGGTCGCCTGCGACGAAGACGACCTCGGGTTGGACGTCGTTGAGCAGGTCCAGGACGATGGCCACGTCGTCCTCGCCGATGGGGTTCTTCTTCACCTGGCCCGTCTTGTAGAAGGGCAGGTCCAGGAAACGGGTCTTTTCCGGGGGGATGTCCAGCGTCGAAGCCGCCGCGATGGCCTCGGAGCGGCGGATATTGGTCTTGATGACCTGGACCTCGGGGATGTCGATCTGTCCCGGCTGTTTCTTCTCGAGGAAGACCCGGACGGTCTGTACGATCCCGTCGAACCGTTCGTGGGGACATCCCAGGTCGCGGAAGGTCAGTCCGATGAAGTCGATCAGCCGCTTCACGTCCTCGTCGAAGACGGCGATGTTGCCACTCGTCATATAGGCGATGGTCACGTCGTTGCCGACTCCGGACAGCCGAAGCAGCGTTCCGCCCATGGAGATGACGTCGTCGTCCGGGTGGGGCGAGAAGCAGATACACCGCTTATTGGTAAATAGGTCCTGACGGCCGTAGATCCTGTCACGGACCGCGTCGAAGGTCTTCCGGTTGAGCTCGTCGACGGACGGGACCGCGTCGACCAGGGAGTAGAGGTCATGGGCGTTGTAATCGCGACGCTGCAGGTGCAGCACAGGTTTCTCCGCCTGTTCGCACAGCCAGAGCACGGCCCGCTGCGATAGCTGGTCGGTCCATTCCACCGCATGGTTGTTCAGCCAGGGTCGCTTAACGCGGGTGAGTTCGCTCGAAGCGGACGGATCGATGAACACCGTCGCGTTCGGATGGTTCTGCAGGTAGCTGGCCGCGACGAGGGGACTCACCTCGCCCTCGACCGCCTGCCGTACGATGAGAGCCTTGTGTTCGCCCGTGGCCATGAGGATGATGCGTCTGGCATCCAGGATGGTGCCGACGCCCATGGTCACGGCCTCGATGGGCACGTTCTCCTCGCCGTAGAAATCGGATGCCGCGTCTTTGCGCGTGATCTCGTCCAGCCGGATCAGCCGGGTCCGCGTGCCGTGCAGCGAACCGGGCTCGTTGAAGCCGATGTGACCCGTGCGGCCGATACCCAGGAGTTGGATGCCGATGCCGCCCACTTCCCGGATGCGTTCCTCGTACCACGCGCAGTGCTCTTCGATCTTCTCGGGAGACAGATCTCCCAGGGGATTGAAGATCTGGTCATCGGGAATGTCCACATGGTTGAAGAGGTTCTCCCGCATGTAGCGGTGGTAGCTCTGGGGCGACTGCCGCGACATGGGATAGTATTCGTCGAGACTGAAGGCGACGACGTTTTCGAAACTGACGCCGCCCTGGTGCAGGGCGATCAACTCGGCGTACACGCCGATGGGCGTGGAGCCCGTACACAGCCCCAGCACGGCCAATTCACCCGCCTCGGCCCGGCTCAGGGTGTAATCGACGATTTCCCGGGCGACCGTCCGCGCTAGCGTCTTGTGGTCGGGACAGACGACTATGGGGATATGTTCGGTGGCAGGATGCAACGGATCGTCCTGGTTAAATGGGCTATATTGGTTTCCGATTTCACTTCCAATATATATGATATTATATACAAACGTGTCAAATCCTTCAACCAACAGGACCGTTTGAATTTTATAACTATTTCATATTATTCATTTTAATGGAACAAGACGAGTGCCCGTATGCGACTCTGCCTGGATAGTTTCGTACCACCCCTGGACCGGATTACCCCGGGTACGGCCAAGTGGGTCGGGGAATTGGGTTTCGAGGTCATCGGGGTGGACCTGGAACCGGCCGTATCTACAGATATAGCCGCGTGCGGCAGGATCCGGGAGATCCTGGAGGCGGAGGGGGTCTCCATCGGCCAGGTATGGAGCGTCGACTCCCCCCTGGTGCGTCCGGATACCGCCGAATCGGCGGCCAACCTGCGGATCTTGCGGGAACGCGTTCCCCTGGCCGCGGCCCTCGGCTGCCGGGTGCTCCTGATAGAGGCCGGCGGCATGCACCCCGAGAACCCCTGGTATCCCCACCCGGAGAATCACGGCGAAGACGTGCTGCGGTGTCTTATCGCCGCATTGAAGGAGATCGCGCCTTTCGCGGCGGACCACGGCGTCACCATTGCGCCGGAAATGTCGCTGATGTCGATCCTGTCCACCGTGAACAGGGCCGCGATGGTGGTGGAGGATGTTGGCCACCGGGGGGTCGGTATCAACTTCGATCCCGCCAACATCCTCGATCCCCTTTCCTTGTACAGGTCCGGTGCCTTCATAGACGACGCCTTCGACCGCCTGGGCAGCCGGATCGTGAACGTTCATGCCAAGGACACGGCGGCCCGGGGCATTCCGCTCATCGTCCACCTCGAAGAACGGCCCGCCGGCCAGGGCGTGCTGGACTACGGACGCCTGCTGAGCCGCGCGGCGACGCTACCGGACTGGACGTGCGTGGTCATCGAGCATTTGGCCGACTACGGGCAGGTGGCGGAGGTCAGGCGATTCCTCGTGGAATCCGCCGCGAAGACTGGCGTACGGTTTCAGTGACGGGCGGACCGGATTCGTTGTGGACGTACTCGATTGCCGCGCCCACCCTCATAGTTGAAGAGTAGCCCAACCTTTCAACAGATGCAATGGACAGAAAAGCGGTCCCACCACCCTATGCGCAGACGGGATGGTCCTTGCTCCAGCGGTTGAAGGCTGGATCTTCATGGCGGGCGAGAAGGTCCCGGGTTTCCTGCCACATCCGGTGCCAGGCAAGGGGGTCGGTTAACACCTGATCCGGATCCGCCTTGCTCCGGGCTACGAATCCTGGGAAAGCACCCCGTCCCGTCGGCTGTCCGATCGGGTTGTACCGCAGGTCGAAACTCCAGCGGATCTCGTCGCTCAGGTTGGGCAGGGACGAATGGCAGGTATGCTTGGTCAGGAACAGGACGTCGCCGCGCTCCATCGGCAAAGGCACCATGGCGGACCGGCCGTAAACCTTCTCCGGTATTTCGAGACCCCAGATGTCCGGGCAGTGATGGAGCAGTCCCTCACGGTGGCTTCGAGGTATGACACAGAGACAACCCTGCTCGACGGTTGCCTCGGTCAGCGAAAACCAGACCGTCAGCATGTCCGTATCGTCAGCCTCCGACGTTACCACACCGTTGTCCTGGTGCAACGGCGTCCTGCCAAGCTGGACCACCCCGGTGTCCGGGTTGATCGGCGTCAGGTGCTCGGGCGGCTTGATGCGTACGTGCTGGACCGGGTTCGAATAGATCTCCGGTCCGATGAAGGCTTCCACGGCGTCGAGCAAACCGGGGTTGGTCAAGGCGCGGAACACTGCGGGTCCGGCCCAGAAAGGGGTGTCTGCCTTGACTCCGCCCTGGGGCAGGGAGAAGTCGAAGTACTGGGCGTGTACTTTCCCGCTTTCCCCATAGATTTTCGTGAGGCGTTCCCCGAAGGGCAGGTCGTCGTCGGTCGACGCGATGACCCCTTCCAGGTACAGTTCACCCGCGAGCCTGTCGAGTACGCCCTTGTATTCCTCGATAACGGGATCGAGATCCTCTTCCGGGTTCAGCAGACCCCTCACCAGCAGATAACCCTGGTCTTCGAAGAAAGCCATCTGTTCGTCTGAAATGGGTTTCATGGATACCTCCGTCATGGCCCGCGGCGCCGGCTTTGTAACCTGACCTGGTCCGGGCTCCACAACATATAGACAAGATATCGGCGTTTCAATGGTATAAATAAAGTGTTTGGAACCAGAGTTCGGCGAAAACCCAGCTACGTAGCGGAATCTCCGGCGAACGGCTTGTGTTTCATATTTTTGCCATGCAAATCATGTGGGTTTTCGGTCCACATAACTATAGCGTCCGTTCGTACTCCGCGCAAGGGTAAGATTACCCGTGGTTTTCATGGATCATCTCGGGATGTCGCGGGCGTTGTCCGCGTCATGCCCGATACCCAACGCGTGACCGGAAGGTGCCGCAGACATTGTCCGAAACCAACCACGGTGGAGTAAACCGCAGGGACGCCCCGGAAGAAAAACGGGAAGTCTTGCGCGAGCTTTTCGAAACCTGGCACACGCGCATCTACCAGACCTGCTTCCGGCTGATGGGACACCCGCAGGAGGCGGAGGACATTACCCAGGACGTATTCGTCCGGGCTTTCCAGGCTTACGGCCGGTTTCGGGGCGATGCCGACCCGGGCACGTGGCTCTACCGGATCGCCGTCAACCAGTGTCTCAACGTCCGTCGTCGGAAACGCCGATTGCAGTGGCTGGCCCGGGATTTCTGGAACGAAGGCGTTGATGAGACGACGACTGGCCGTGACCGGAGCGGCGGTGTCGAGGAAGACATGCAGCAGGCGGACCGGGAACGCATCATCGGGGAGGCCATAGACGCATTGCCGGAAAGACAGCGCGCGGCGCTGATCCTCGCCCACTTCGAACGGATGTCCTACAAGGCCATTGCCGAAACGATGGACTGTACGCCTTCCGCCGTGGAGTCTTTGTTGCACCGGGCCAAGTCCAACCTGGGCAAAAGTTTGCGGTCATTCATGGACGATTTGTAGATCGGTCGCGATGACGACTTGCCACTTCCCGGGAAATGCCTGGAGTCTGACTGGTGGTGATCGGCCGCAACACGTTGGATAAAAACCGAATGGATTGGACGGATAGGTTGTCTAAGTGTATAAGTAAGGGGAATGACCAGGCGAGATAGGTAAAATGACCAGGTGAGATAAGTAAATGGATCGTCAAACTAACCCATATCATTACTTACATCACTAAAAGCTGGTACAAGAATCAGGTGCTGATCATGAATCGTGGAAAAATCCCGGCTGAAAACGGAGGTATGTTAAGACATGCAGGCTGCCGGGGGTTGAAATTTTGGATCTCCATTTCCCTGTTGTTCTTGACCGCCGGTCAGGCAAACAGTCAACCCGGTGAAGAACTTGCCGTTGATACTCAACGCGAGCCAGCGGCGAATCGACAAACGGTCGGGCCGTTTGATCGCCTGACAGGGGAATATCGTGGAACGTACAAAGGAGACGCGTTAGTCGTCTGGGTTGATGCATCAGCCGCGGTCGAGGCGGGCCAACAGGCTGCGCTGCTTATTTTTAGAGAGCATGACCGGCTGCGTTTGGAAAGCTACATGGCAAGTATTATCGACAACCCCGCTGAATATTACCGCAAGGTCCGCGAACGGGCCGGGTCTGACGAACGGAAAGATCGCCTCCCTGACCTGTATAAGGTTTGGAATACGCAGGGTGGACTGGCTTTATTGCAGGACGGTTTTCATGGCGGTAGCTTACCTCCCGATTGGGATGAGATAGAAAGTCAGGAGTACCCCCCTTATCTACGCACTGAGGAGTATATTGTTTTGGGTGAGCGGGAATACGCGATCAGGAGAATTCGTCGTTCCGTTAGGACAGGGGCATTGGAAAGCGTTCAACTGACTCGCACCGGCTTCATTCAGGATTTTTTTGATAATCCGGTGATCAGCTTGACGCGGGCGGACAACGCACTACCGACGTTCAAATTGCTGGGATCTTATCTGGACGGTAAATTCAAGGCCCTGCAGAAACTGGGCCTGGGCGGTTAGACCTTGCCTCCCGATCTTCCGGAGGTCTGTAACCATTCATGTCAAATGACTCGATGTCGCATCCCAAGTGACGTATTCGTATGCAAAATTACGCCAAAAGTAGCCCAAAAGTACTCCAAAAATGGTCTAAAAGTATGCCAACTATACACCAAAATGCACCCCCAATACGCTTTCTTCAGGGTATTGTTGGCGGCTTTTCCCACTTTAAGTGACTTTCTCATTCTACGTGCCGCGCGCTAGCTGGAATCGGCGGGAGTGCGGGGACTAGAAGGGAAGTGAAAAACGGATTTCTGATTCATGAATCATCGTTTCCTTGAAGATCGGATCTTCCTCTATATTGACGGGGACCTGCCGGCAGAAGAGCAGGCGCGATGCGAGGAGCATCTGAAGACCTGCCCTCGGTGCGGGGAGCGTGTGAACGCACTGCGCGCGGTGTGGGATTCCGAGACGCTTTTGAGTGTTCCCGGCCCTGCATTGCGGTCGCACACACGCGTTGAAGCAGCCCTTCGGGGTGAAGATCTCACCGAACCCGGTCCGACGGTCGCGTCGCGGCTGGCTGGGCTTGCCCGTCCGGTGCTGATGGCCGCGTCGCTGGCCGTGGGCATCCTGATCGGGACCTATCTCGGCAGCGGTCCCAACGGGGATACGGCGCAGCTGGATACGTTACCCATGGAATCGAACGAACTGGCCTTCTCTTTTGCCGAAGACCTGCAGGATATCTCGGCTGAATCGGTCGGCGAGGAATACCTGCTGCTGGACTGGGATGAACCCGTGGACGATCCAGAAAGATGATCGGGTGCGCCGGGACGAGAAACTGAAGTCTCGGGACGAGTAACAGAAGGTCCGGACGAGTAAAGGTTTGGATAGATGAAGAAGAAACTGATCATATGGGGCGTGGTCCTGCTGACGGTCATTAACGTGGCCTCGCTGGCGACCCGCGCGTATCACCGGTGGGGAGACGATGAGCGGCGCGGGCGCGATGGCAGACGCGAGGCGCGCATGTCCATTACCGAACAGCTCGGTCTCACTGAGGCGCAGGCGGAACAGGTTAAGAAACTGCGCACCGAACTCGGTGATCGCATGAAACCCTACAGGGAAGAGTACCGCGGCAAGCGTGACCAGTTGTACGGTCTGCTCATGGAGCCGTCCGCGGACAGCGGGGAGATCGACCGTCTCAAGGCGGAGATGGATTCGTTGCAGGCGGAGCGGGAAGCCCTGGTCTTCGATTACATCGTGGCGCACAAAGAGGTGCTGAGCGCCGAGCAACAGACGAAGTTCTTCACCATAATCAAGGAGCGGTTCAGGAACGGATACCGGCGCAGGTAGCCGGGAACGGCGGTTCGGCGGACCGGCGAGGATGAACAGGCGGCAACCGCCAATCGGCGGCAGATCCATCAGGCCGGAGTGCAACGGAACTTACAATTGAAGGAGCGGTTCATGTTCAGGTGGTTTGGGATGAAAAAACTGGTTTACTGGTCGGTGGCGGCGGTGATGATGGGCACGCTCGCCTGCGGTGGCGAAGAGGAAGCGGAGGACAGCGCGGCACAGAATGCCCGGGGCGGCGGGTCTGGCATGGGCGCAATGGCCCGCACAGGCGCCTCCATACCGGTCGAGGTGAAGACCGTGGGACGGGGTAATATCGCGGCGACTCTGCTCACCTATACCTCGCTGGAAGCGGAACGGCATGTGGACGTCGTGTCCCGTACGCAGGGGCTGGTGAAGACCATCTTCGTCGAAGAAGGCGACATCGTGGAAGAGGGACAGCCGCTTGCTCAGCTCGACACCGACGTCCTGGACCTGACGCTTCAAGAACGGGAAGTGAATATGAACAGCCTGGAGTCGAACTACAATAGGGCGCAGGAACTTCAGGAACAGGAACTCCTGAGCAGCCAGGAATTCGAACAGACCAGGTTCCAGTACGAAGCGGCAAAGTCCCAGTACGAGTCGGCGAAACTTCAACTTGCCTACACTACCATCCGAAGTCCTTTCGCCGGCATCGTGACGGATCGGATGATCGACGTGGGCAACCTGGTCAACAACAACGACGTGGTCTTCAGGACAGCGGACCTTGACCCGTTGCTTGCCCGCATCTTCGTACCCGAGAAGGATATCGCGCAGGTCCGGCCGGGACAGTCGGTTCGTATCAAAGTCGAAGGATCGGACCAGACCCATGTGGGCGAGGTCGCCCGGATCAGTCCTGTTGTGGACCCTCTGAGCGGCACCGTAAAGGTTACGGTGGAAATCCAGGATCGAAGAGGCACATTGAGACCTGGCATGTTCACCACGGTCAACCTGGTTACCGCGATCCACGAAGACGCGTTGCGGGTCGAGAAGAAGGCCCTGGTGGCCGAGGCCGAAGGATCCTACGCCTTTCTTTTCAAAGATGGCACGGCCGAAAAGCAGCTACTCGAAATCGGGATTGCGGAGGGGGATTACGTGGAGGTATTGTCCGGCCTGTCCGATGAAGATTCCATCATTACCGTGGGTCAGGAGGGGCTGCGTAACGGCGCGCCCGTCCGGATCGTCGGGCAGCCGGCGCCACCCGCCGCCGAGGGCATGGCAGGACAACCCGCGGGCATGGGAGGCGGAACCGGAGGTCGTCCAGCCAGCATGGGTGGATCGAGTGAAAGCGCCGGTGGCCGATCCGGCGGCATGGGCGGTAACCGCATGATGGCCATGGACCTGGACCAGCTGAAGGAACGGATGTTCCAGAATCCGCAGATCAAGGCGGACTACGACAAACAGGTGGAAGAAGATTCGGATTTCGCGAACGACGAGGACAAGCAGCGCGCTTTTCTGGTCGAACGTTTCCGTCAGATGCGGGCTGAGCGCGGAGGCCGGCCCCAGTAACGCTGCGGTCGTCCACATGAGATGAACGCGGTACGAATGACGCTTACGTATATACATTATATAGCCGTATAGGCGCGAATCACCGTGCACGCAGACGCAGGCACGGAATAACCCAGGCACCAAGTACTGAAAAACAGGTAACCACGGTAACTGATTCATGAAAATCATCGGTTTTTCCATCGGCAGGCCCGTTACGATCATCATGCTGATGACGGCGATGCTGCTGTTCGGCTTCATCGCCTTCTCCCGGCTGCCCATAAATCTCCTCCCGGACATCACGTATCCGACCCTGACGGTGCGGACCGAGTACACCGGTGCTGCGCCGAACGAGATTGAAAATCTTATCTCCGAGCCCATCGAAGAGGCGGTGGGCGTGGTCACCGGCGTGGTGCGCGTCAGTTCCATATCCCGACCCGAACGGTCCGATGTCATCCTGGAGTTCGAGTGGGGAACCAACATGGATTTCGCCAGCCTGAACGTTCGGGAGAAGATCGACCTCCTCAACCTCCCCCAGGCGGCGGAGAAACCCATACTGCTCCGGTTCGACCCGAGTCTCGATCCCATCCTTCGCATCGCCCTGTCCGGGAATGAAAACCTTACCACCCTGCGGATCATGGCGGAAGAAGAGATCAAGCGCGAGATGGAAAGCCTCGAGGGAGTAGCCGCCGTCAAGATCAGCGGCGGCCTGGAAGAGGAAATCCACGTAGAGCTGGACGAATCCAAGCTGGCCAGCCTGGGCATTCCCATCACCCAGGTGGCGAGCCGGCTCGAACAGGAGAACGTCAACCTCGCGGGCGGTACCATCAAGGACGGCGAGACGGAATACCTGGTGCGCATCCTGAACGAGTTTCAGGACGTGGAAGAGATCGGCGACATCATCGTCGGACAGGTCAACACGGTGCCCATCCTGCTCTCCGATGTCGCCGATGTCGCGAAAAGCCACAAGGAACGCAAGCTGTCGGCGCGGATCAACGGCCGGGAAAGCATCGAGATCGCCATTTACAAGGAAGCCGGCACCAACACCATCCAGGTGGGGCGCGTGGTCAAGGACCGGCTGGATTCGGTGCGGGAGACCGTGGAGGGACTCACCGCGGGCGTGAACCTTGAGGTCGTCTTCGACCAGTCGATCTTTATCCAGCAGTCGGTGGACGAGGTGCTCAAGACGGCCCTGTACGGCGGCATCCTCGCCGTCCTGGTCCTGTACCTGTTCCTGCGGAGTTCGAGCAGCCTCATCATCGGCGTGTCGATCCCCATTTCGGTGGTCACCACCTTCTTCTTCCTGTACGCCTTCGACGTATCGCTGAACATCATGTCTCTCGGCGGACTGGCCCTGGGCATCGGCATGCTGGTGGACAACTCCATCGTCGTGCTTGAGGGCATAGACCGTCACCGGAGGCGCGGCGGGGATAAGCCCGTGACCGAACTGGTGCGTCTGGGCGCGTCCGAGGTGGGCCAGGCGGTCGTGGCCGCTACACTGACGACGGTATGCGTCTTCGTGCCCATCGTTTTCGTGGAAGGCATCGCCGGGCAGCTGTTCCGGGACCTAGCGCTGGCCGTCACGTTCTCGCTCATCGTGGCCACGCTGGTAGCCGTCACGTTGATCCCGGTCATCTCGTCGTTCCTGCACCGCGACCGGGAACAGTATACTGACGACGAATCACAACCATCTCAGGATCCGACTACTGCATTGGGAAAAACGCGGGCCGTGATCGGGACGGTCTGGAGTGTCTTCACCAGGGGACTGGGATATATCGTAACGGGTGTATTCTTCATTGTCAGGTGGGCGCTCTTCGTGGTGTGGTCGGCACTGCGCATCGTGCTCTGGATCCCGGGCTGGCTGTTTGACCGGATCTTCCCGGTCATCCAGCGGGCCTACCCGCCGTTCCTTCGCTGGGCGCTGGTCCATCGCGCGCTGACGCTGTTCGCAGGGACCGCCGTGCTCGCCGGTTCCCTCTATATCATCCCCACGATCGGGGTCGAACTGATTCCACAGATGAGCCAGGGCGAGTTCTTCGTAAACGTGCGGTTGCCGGTAGGCACACCGCTGCCCGCGACCGAGGACGTGCTCGGCAGAATGTCGGACATCGCCCGGGACTACCCGGAAGTGAGCACCGTGTACGTGCTGGCCGGTACCATGGGGCAATCCGGCGGCAACGCGGGCGAGGAACGGGAGAACATCGGCCAGTTGCACATCCGTCTGCAACCGGGCCTCCGCGGCGAGGTGGAGGAGACCGTCATGAACCGCCTGCGGGAAAGCTTCGAGCCCATACCCGGCATCGAGGCGCCCAAGTTCGCACGTCCAGCGCTTTTCAGCTTCAAGAACCCGGTGGAGGTCGAGGTCAGCGGATTCAACCTGTCCCGGCTGACGGAAGTCTCCGAGGAACTCGCGATGGAGATGTCCACGGTGCCCGGACTGACCGACGTGAAGGCCAGCATGGAAGGCGGGAATCCCGAAGTCCAGATCCTCTTCGACCGCCGGAAGCTCGCCAACCTGGGACTCAACCTGGGCACGGTCACGCAGATCGTACAGAACAAGGTACAGGGCAACGTCGCCACGGAACTCACCCGGCGTGACCGGAAGATCGATATCCGTGTTTGGGCCGAGGACGAGACCCGGCTCAGCCTGGACGCCATCCGGCGGCTGGTGGTGAACCCGGAAAGCGCCGTGCCCGTCCCCCTGGCAGCCGTGGCTGAGGTCCGTGTCGCCCAAGGACCCAGCGAGATACGGCGAGTCAACCAGCAGCGCGTGGCCATCGTGTCCGCAGGGCTGTCGGGCCGTTCGCTCGGCGACGTGGCGACCGACATCCAGGGGATCATCGACAGCTTTCTCCTTCCCATCGATTTCATCGTGGGCATCAAGGGGCAGAACGAGGAGATGCAGGTGGCATTTGCCAGCCTGCAGTTCGCCATTCTGCTCTCGGTGTTTCTCGTATACCTGGTCATGGCGTCCCAGTTCGAATCGCTGTTGCATCCTTTCGTGATCATGTTCACCTTCCCGTTTTCCATTATCGGCGTGGTCCTCACGCTCGTTCTCACGGGACAGACGATCAGCGTGGTCGTCCTGATCGGTGTGATCATGCTGACCGGCATCGTGGTAAACAACGCCATCGTGCTGGTCGATTACATCAACCAATTGCGCCGCAAGGGCACGGAACTGCAGGAGGCCATCGTTGAGGCGGCGCAGACACGTCTTTGGCCCATCATGATGACCACGGCGACCACCGTGCTCGGCCTGCTGCCCATGGCTATCGGCGTGGGTGAAGGCGCCGAGTTGCGGGCGCCCATGGCAATTACGGTAATTGGCGGCCTGATCGCCGGTACACTGGTAACGCTGGTCCTCGTACCGCTCATCTACATGACGATCGAATCGACCATGGCAAAAATTTATAGTCACTTTACCACAACTGCTGGACAACCGGTATCCCAGGAGGTGGCAGAAGCATGAGCATAGCCGAATTTTCCGTAAACCGACCGGTTACGACGATCATGATTATTGTCAGCGTCGTGACCCTTGGTGTGATCTCCTACACCAAGCTGCCGTTGATGTTCCTGCCGGACATGTCGTTTCCGTCCCTGAACGTCAGCGTCCCGTACCCTTCCTCCTCGCCAGAGGAAGTGGAACGGCTGATCTCGCGGCCGTTGGAAGACGCCTTCGGCACGCTGAGCAACATGAAGAGCATGGAGTCCACCTCGAGTGACGACAACGCCCGGATCCGCATCGAGTTCGAGACGGGGACGGACATGAACCTGGCGGCCATGGAGGTCCGGGACCGGATCGACCAGATCCGGGGCGAACTTCCCGATGACGTCGAACGTATCCGCATCCGGCGCTGGAATCCGAACGACATGCCGATATACAATTTCAGCGTGGCCTGGGGTGGCGATCCCGCGGAATTCTACAACATCGTCACCAAGGTGATCCAGCCGCGGATCCAGCGGGTGGACGGCGTGGCGAACGTGGAAATCAGCGGAATGACTGAAAAGCAGCTGCTGGTCCACGTGGACAACGAGAAGTTGCAGTCACACAACCTGGACATGTTCAACCTGAGCCAGACGCTGGTGCAGAACAACATCACCATGACGGCCGGGACGGTCACCGAGGGCGGACGGAAATACGCGGTGCGGTCCGTGAACGAGTACCGAGCCGCAGAAGAGGTGGCGAACCTGCCTATACCGGGCACGACTCTGTCGCTTCGCGACGTGGCCCAGGTGACATTCGACTACCCGGAAAACGACAACTTCCAGCGGCTGAACGGGGTCGACGCGGTCACGATACGGGTATATAAGACTTCCACGGCCAACATCGTGGACGTGGCGCAGCGCACCGCGTCCGTGCTGGATGAGCTCAGAGCGCAGCCCCAGTTCGCGGAGCTGGAGACGCGGGTCTTCTTCGACCAGTCCCAGAGCATCACGGACCGGCTGTCCGATCTGCGGAACACGGGCCTGCTGGGCGGTCTCCTGGCGGTGTTGGTGCTGTACCTCTTCCTGCGGAACGTAAGAAGCACCGTGATCATCAGCCTGGCGATTCCCATTTCAATCATCTGCACCTTCACCTTCATGTACCTGCTGCGGCAGGGCGCCGGGTCCACCGTGTCCATCAACCTGATCTCTCTCATGGGGCTGATGCTGGCTGTGGGCATGCTCGTGGACAGCGCCGTGGTTGTGCTGGAGAGTATATACCGGCACCGCCAGGAATCCAACCTGTCGGCGCGGATCGCGGCCATCGTGGGCACCCGCGAGGTGACCATGGCTATTCTTGCGGCGACGGCGACGACCCTGTGCGTCTTCCTGCCCCTCATTTTCCTGGGCGGCGGCAGCCGTGTCATGCTCTTCATGAAGGACTTCGTCGTCACCTTCTGTATCGTCATGGTGGCAGCGGTGTTCATCGCGCTGACGCTCATCCCGCTGGTCTCATCTCGGCTCTTCGCCCGGCCGCTGGGCAAGCCCTCGCCGTTCTTCGCGCGGCTGTCCAACCTGTATGCCGGTATACTGGCCTGGAACCTGCGCCACCGCCTGGTCACGGTGGTCTCCTTCGCCGCGATCCTGTACGGCAGCTACTGGCTGTACCAGAACATCGAGACTGAATTCCAGCCCATGGCGCCGACGCGGGACATCACTATCGCCGCGGACCTGCCGAGCAGCTATGGCATCGAGCATATCAAGGAAGTCTTCGGCGACGTGGAGACCCTCCTCCTGGATCAGAAGGATGATTTCCATATCGAATCCATTTCGTCCTACGGCAGCCTGCGCCGGGCCAATTTCCGCATCGTGCTGTCCCCGCCCGAGGAACGACAGGAGTCGGCCACGGAACTCCAGGCCCGGATCACCAAGGCGCTGCCCGAGATCGCGGGCGTGCGCTGGCGACCCGGTCGGATGCGGCGCCACGGCGGTGGCCAGACGGGCGTGAACGTCGAACTGCGTGGCGACAACATGGCGGTGCTTTCCAACCTCGCCGAGGATATCCGGACCCGGATGGAAGCCATACCGGGACTCAAGGACGTCGATACCAGCCTGGAACGGGGCGACGAGGAGATCCAGATACAGGTCGACCGCGCCATGGCCCAGACTTACGGGATCTCGCCGAGACAGGCGGCTCGTACCGTGCAGGCGGCGCTCAGCACCCGCGCCCGGGGCAAGTACAAGACCGAAGACCGCGAAGTCGACATCCTGCTCCTTCTCGAGGCCGAGGACCGGGCCAGCATGAGCCAGTTGCAGAACATGACCTTCGAGCGGGCCGAGGGCGGCATGATCCCCGTAGGGAACCTGGCCGATTTCTCGCGCCAGAGGGGTCCAGACGCCATCCGGCGCCAGGACCGCGAGTCGCAGGTTGAAGTAGGCGGCAACACCACGGGAGCCGGCACACGGAGGATCAGCACGCAGGTGACGGAGATGATGGAAGGCATCGAATTGCCTCCGGGCTACACGTGGAGCATGGGCCGGAACTTCAACATGATGCGCGATTCGCAGAGCGAGTTCCTCTTCGCCATCATGTTGTCCCTCGTCCTCATCTACCTGATTATGGCGGCGATCTCGGAGTCCTTCATCCAGCCATTTACGATCCTGTTGTCGGTGCTCTGCGGCCTGGTGGGCGCCTTCATCGTCTTCTACCTGTCCGGCACGACGCTCAACACGAACTCGTACCTGGGCATCATCGTCCTGTCGGGGCTGGCGGTGAACAACGCCATCGTACTGATCGACCACGTTAACCGATTGCGTAAGGAGGGGATGACCCGCACCGAGGCCCTCCTCCTGGGCGGCCGTCACCGGCTGCGGCCGATCCTGATGACGTCCCTGACCACCATCTTCGGCCTAATGCCCATGGTGGCCCCGATCCTCTTCCCCGAGATCTTCGGACCCGTGGAAGACCGCGGCGCCAACCAGTGGGGCCCGGTCAGCCTGGCCCTGGTGGGCGGCCTGACCACTTCCGGTATCCTGACCCTTATCCTGCTGCCGACGGTCTACACGATCTTCGAGGACATGAGCCAGTTTGTAATGTCCAGCGTGAAGCGGGCCTGGGCGTAAGACCGGTTCTCACATAGCCCAATGAAAGAAACGCCCGGTCCTGGTATCCGTTCATCCAGGACCGGGCGTTGTTATTTCACGTCGGGCGATATAAGTCTGCCGCGAGCATGTTGGTGGGATCGTGCAGAGACAGTAGGTGTATTACATCGCCGAGTGAAAAACCCGGTCGTAGACCTGGTGGACGCGGGCGGTGTGTCTGGCGTAGACCGACAGCAGCTTGTCCGGCGCGGCCTCCCGTGCTTCGGGGGAGGTACAGGAAATTCCCATCATGCCCGCCAGGACGGCCTGGGCGCCGTGATCCTTGGGGATCTCGTGGGTCTGGTGGCCCGAGGTCATCTGGATGCGGTTTTCCAGGTCCCGCAGGAAGAGATAGGCGTCGTCCAGATCGGATGCCTCGCTATCTGACAGGTACCCCTTGTCTGCCAGCGACCCCAGCATCCTTCGCGTGCCGCGTTCCCACGGCCAATTCTGGATGCCCCCGTACACGAGTTGGAATCCCTGCACGATAAACTCGATCTCCCGGATGCCGCCCTTTCCCAGCTTGACATGATAGTCACCGCTGCCCCGTTCTATCAGAGCACGGGCGATGCGTTCCCGCATGTGGTTGATATCTTCCAGGATCAGCGGCTGATCGAGGGCGGGGTAGAACACGAAGGGTTGGACCGTGTCGAGGAACCGGTCGCCCACATCCAGGTTGCCTGCCGACCTCCTGGCCTTCAGGAGTGCCTGGCGTTGCCAGCTCTGTCCCTGTATCTCGTAGTGCCAGCGGTAGCTTTCGATCGAGTTGGCGATATCGCCGGCCCGTCCCTCCGGACGCAGGCGCAGATCGACGCGGAACACCTGTCCGTCCGACGTGAGCCGGCTGATGAGGTCGGTGATGGCCCGGGCGAGTTTCGGGTAGTACTCGTAGGTGGACAGGCCGTCCTTTTCGGTTCGGCCGTCCGTGCTATCGTAGACGTAAAGCAGGTCGATGTCCGAGCTGAAGTTCAGTTCGCGTCCGCCAAGCTTACCCATGCCGATGACGGTGAAGCCGCTCGGATTCGATGCATCCAGCATCGGCCGCCCGTGCCGCGCCTCCAGTTTCCTACCGCAGACATCGTGTGCTGCCTCAAGGCAGAAGTCGGCCACGTCCGTGAGCCGTTCCAGGATATTCGGCGTTTCGGATTGCTTCATCAAGTCGCACGCGGCGATGCGCAGGTAAGCCCGCTTCTTGAACGTGCGCAGGGGTTTCATGGCCTCGTCCGGTGATGAAACGCCCTGAAGCGCTCCCGCCAGTCCGGCTTCCAGTTGCTCAGCGGTTTGCAACGTGCGCCACAAATCGCCGCCGAAGGTGTCGATCAGGAAATCCCGGTCCTGGACGAGCACGGTGCTGAGGTACGGGCTGCACGACAGGATCGTGAGCAGGGCGTCCCTTGATTCCGAAGGGACGGCCAGCAGGTCCAACAGGGCCGGGATGTGCTCATCGCCGCTACGCGTGAAGAGCGCGTGCATGTTGATGAGGGCCCGGTCGGGTTGCAGGGAAGTGCCCGCCGCTTCGACCAGCGCCGGGAAGGGATTCCCCGGTAGCGCCTGCGGGGCCAGACGTTCGTCGATCTGTCCCAGCAGGTGCCACGCGTCGGCCGTGTCGCCGAATCCGAAGGACTGCAGATGGTTGGACACCTCGGCCGGCGCCGGCGACGCAAGCGCGTCGCGACCGAAGGAAAGGTTCGTCATGGAAGCGTACCGCCGAAAAAAGACCGCGCCTCCCCGCAAGTGACACGGAGGAGGCGCGTAAGTTACGTTGAGACCATTCGATCAGGCCATGTCAAACGTCGTAGTAGAGACCGAACTCCCACGGGTGCGGCCGCAGGCGGATCTGGTCCAGTTCGTTCTCCCGCTTGTACTCGACGTAGCTCTCGATCAGGTCCGGCGTGAACACGTCGCCCTTGAGGAGGTAGTCCTGATCACTCTCCAGGGCGTCCAGTGCCTCGGACAGATCCTGCGGCGTGTGGGCCACTTCCGCGGCCTGCTCCGGCTCTAGGTCGTAGAGATCGAGGTCGATGGGCTCGGGCGGCTCGATCCGGTTCTCGATGCCGTCCAGCCCCGCCATCATCATGGCCGTGAAGGCCAGGTAGGGGTTGGCTGCCGGATCGGGCGAACGGAACTCGATCCGTTTGGCCTTCTCGCTCTTCGAATACATGGGTATGCGAATACAGGCGCTGCGGTTGCGCTGCGAGTAGATCAGGTTTATCGGCGCTTCGTAACCCGGGACGAGTCTCCGGTAGGAGTTCGTGGTCGGCGCGCCGAAGGCCAGGACCGAGGCGCTGTGCTTGAGCAGTCCGCCGATATAGTGACGGGCCATGTCGCTCAGGTCGGCGTACGTGCCGGCCTCGAAGAACAGGTTGCGGCCATCCTTCCAAAGGCTCTGGTGCACGTGCATACCCGAACCGTTGTCCTCGAATAGGGGCTTCGGCATGAAGGTCACCGTCTTGCCTGCCTGCCTGGCGACATTCTTGACGATGTATTTGTACATGAGCAGGTCGTCGGAGATGCGCAGCAGCGTGTTGAACCGGATGTCGATCTCCGCCTGCCCTGCCGTGCCCACCTCGTGATGGTGCACTTCCGACTCGATGCCCGAGTTCCGGAGCGTCAGCACCATGCGGGTGCGCAGATCCTGGAACGAATCCACCGGCGGCACGGGGAAATAGCCCCGCTTGTAAGGGATCTTGTTGCCGAGGTTCGGTCCTTCGTTCCGCCCGGTGTTCCACCATCCCTCGCTGGAATCCACCCGGTGGAAACTCGCGTTGGGCTTCTGGGCGAACCGGACGTCGTCGAAGATGAAGAACTCGGCTTCCGGGCCGAAGTAGGCCGTGTCGGCCACGCCAATGGACTGCATGTAGGCTTCGGCTTTCTGGGCGACGTACCGCGGGTCGCGCGTGTACATTTCGAGGGTCACCGGATCCTTGACGTTGCAGATCAGGATCAGCGTCTTCGCCTCGGTGAAGGGATCGATCTTGGCCGACATCGGATCGGGGATCAGGATCATGTCGCTCTGATCGATGGTCTGGAAACCACGGACGCTAGAACCGTCGAACCCGAGGCCTTCTTCGAAGGTTTCTTCATCCAGCGTTTCGATAGGCGCAGAGAAATGCTGCCACGTTCCCGGCACGTCGATGAACCGGAAATCGACCATCTGCACATCGTTATCCCTGGCATAAGTGATTACGTCATTTGACGTCACGAGTCGATTTCCTCCCTGTTGGGGTCAGTCTCAATCGATGATGGAGGTTGCCGGGCCGTCTTCTGACCGCCCCCAATGGACGGCTTCGACCCTCCTCTCTCACCGCAACAATTATGAATTTAGCCTCAATAGCAATCTCAGTAAACCTAATGTACATCGTCATTGTTTCGCAAGTGTTTCCCAAAGGTTAAATCCTTGTTAAATCGCCGAACTTTATTCCGATCCATACGGCGGGTAATCCATGATAATTCGCAGGACTGCGGTTCGATCTTCCAGGCGGATTAACGGCTCGTAGTCCAAAGGAAAAAGGTATTGACTTGAATGACCCTCGCGCATATAATAAGGTATCGATTTTCAGGGCTGGAGAACCGGCAGAAAGAGGTTACTCCGGGTCGTTCAGGCGCAGTACTTTTCCTGGCATTTCCGACTGAAATCAGCGTTGTAGATATTCTGCATGGTTACGGTGCGGATGCCCGGTGCCGGATGATGCAGAATATGGAAAGTTCCCCTCGGGGCTACCGGACTGCAAGACGGACTCCGATGGCGCTGTGGTACATACTGGCGGCCTTCGTGGGCGCGCTCGTAGGCATCGTTTTCCTGGTGGTGGCGTTTCCCGACTCGCTGAACACGTTCAGCGGGATGACGCCGGCCGGGAACGAGACGCCGGCTCGGACGTCTTCATTGAAAAGCCCGGCTCAGTCCGAGTCGACCGAGACAACTGAATCTGAGGAACTTAGCGGTTCGTTCGGGATTCCCGGGGCAAGCGGACGACTCGAACCAGGCGAGCCCGGCGGACCGAATGTATCACCGTCCGGCCTGATCGCCGCCAACGACGCAGTCAGCGCGTCCCGCCGGACGTCCATCGTTTCGGCGGTGGAACGGGCGGGTCCCGCCGTCGTGAGCATCGTCGCGACCTTCCAGATGCAGCGGCGCGGCTTCTCACGGATGTTCGACGACGCCTTCTTAGGGCATTTCGTAGTACCGCGGCTGTACACCCGCGAAGAGCCGAACACGGGTTCGGGCGTGATCATCGACGAGGCGGGTTATATCGTCACGAACGCCCACGTGGTGCGGTTGGGAGACTTTACGGCCCGGCGTATCCAGGCCGTGCTGACCGATGGGCGCAGCCTAACGTGCACCCTGGTCGGCGTGGACATCATGTCGGATCTGGCCGTACTCCACGTGGAGGGCGAGGACATGCCGGTGGCGGCGCTGGGTCGGTCAGATGACATCATGACCGGCGAGTGGGCCATCACCATCGGCAATCCGCTGGGACTGGCCATCGCGGACGCACGCCCGGCCGTGGCCGTAGGGGTGGTCAGCGCGGTGGGCCGTGACTTCCGCCGGGAACAAGGTTCCAGGACGGTCTACCGGGACATGATTCAGACCGACGCGACCATTAATCCCGGTAACAGCGGCGGTCCGCTGGTCAACGCCCTCGGGGAGGTCATCGGTATTAATACCTTCATCCTCTCCGAAAGCGGCGGCTCGGAGGGGGTGGGCTTCGCCATACCCATAGACCGGGTCCGGCGCGTGGCGGACGAACTGATCCAGTACGGCGGCCCGAGGCGGGGATGGACGGGGCTGTCGGTGATAGACATCACGGAATACGTGGCCCAGGAATTGAACATCGACAACCGCCTGGGCGTACTGGTCAACGAGATCGATCCGGACAGCCCGGCGGACCGGGCCGGCGTCAGGGTCATGGACATCATACGGAAGATCAACGGGGAGGCGATCGCCAGTTACCCCGACGCACGAGAGGCCCTGTACGGCAGCTTGGTGGGCGATTCCATCGAAGTCGAAGTCGAAAGGGAAAGCCGGTTGATGTCCCTGACCCTGCACATCGCCGAGTTGTGAGGAAACTGAATGGTACGCGACGGTTGGGTCATGGTCATACCCTTGGGAGCATTGGCCATTGTCTGCCTGGTGATTGACTACTTGGCCCCCGGTATGGTATGGATCGTGTTGGCGTCGGTTTTCGGCGCGCTGGCCATATTCATAGGGTTCTTCTTTCGGGATCCGAACAGGCGGGCGCCCCCGGGCGAAGACCTGGTGATCTCCGGCGGCGACGGCAAGGTCGTGGCGGTCGAGGAGATTGGAAACGACTCCTTTATCGACGGACCGGCCACCCAGATCAGCGTGTTCCTGTCCATCGTGAACGTGCACGTCAACCGAATCCCGATCACCGGCGTGGTGAAGTTGCGCCAGCGGATTGAAGGAAAGTTTAAACTCGCTTTCAAGGACGAGGCCTCGGGCGACAACGCGCAGATGGTACTGGGTATCGAGGGGGAACAGGGCCGCGTCCTGATCAAGCAGATCGTCGGTTTCGTGGCCCGGCGCATCGTATGCAACGTCCACGAGGGCGACGAGGTGCGTATTGGCGACCGGTTCGGCCTGATACGCTTTGGTTCGAGGATAGACGTAATCGTGCCGGCCGGCACGGAAATCCGGGTGAAGAACGGGGACCGGGTCCGCGGCGGAGAAACGATACTGGGAGTGTTGAAATGAAAACCTGGATGCGCGTCGCGTTACCTAACGTGTTCACGCTGGGAAGCATCTTCTGCGGGGTTTCCGCAATCTTTTACTGCATCGACGGGTTCAACGACATGACGGGCGACCCGGGCCGCGCGCCGTGGCTCATCATCGCCGCCGCCCTGCTGGATTCTATAGACGGCAAAGTCGCGCGATTCAGCCAGGGAGCGACCCGGTTCGGCATCGAACTGGATTCCCTGGCCGACGTAATCTCCTTCGGCGTGGCCCCCATTGTGCTCGTCTATACCCTGAAGCCCTTCGGCGATATCACCTGGGCCCTCTGCCTGCTCTTCCTGATGTGCGGAGCCATCCGACTCGCCCGGTACAACGTGATGACCCTTCGCCGGGTGGAGCGGATCAACCAGGAAAAAGACAACTTCATGGGCCTGCCGATCCCTGTGGCGGCCATCGCCGTCGTCTCCTACGTCATCTTCTGCTGGGACCGCTGGGAAGAACTGCACCTGGAAGGTCCCTTCATGGGGTTCATGCTCCTCCTGTCCATTCTTATGATCAGCCCCCTGTCCTACCGGACCCTTCCCTCGCTCGCCTTCAAGAGCAAGTGGTCCATCCTCAAGCTGATCGTTATCGCCATCGCCCTGGTTGCCCTGGTCTGGGACCCGAAGCTCATGATCTTTCCCATCGTGCTGCTCTACATTCTCTCCGGCATCGCGGACTGGTGCATACACATGGTCCGGCACGACGAGGACGTGGCGCTTACCGTGGAAGAGTGAGTAGTAGGGCGGAATTCTTGGTTGAAGAACGAGAAGAAAGGACGGCATGACCTCGCGCGTTTCAACTCCAATGCAGATACAATACAGTAATCTAAAATCGGCAGGATACTTGCCGATAGAACACCTTCCGCTCCAAACACAATACGGGGAGTCCATACATGGCGCGAGGTAAGGGGATCGCAAAACTGGCGCTCTACATCCTGGTCGGCGCCATCCTCGGCGGCGTGGCCGGTGAATTGATCGGACTCCTCTTCGGACACTTCATGCCCGGCAGCATGGTGGAGAAGTTTTTCCTCGAAGCCTTTACCTATACCTTTCCACCGGCCACGTTGCCCCTCGTCGTATTTTCAGTCACCTTCGGCTTCACACTGAAAGTGAACGTCATCAGCATCCTCGGTATCGGTTTCGCCACCTACTTCTATCGCTGGTTCTAGTGACATAGACGAGATGACGAAACGATACCCATCCAGAAATACCCCAGTTTACATAAAAACAACCCCGGTACACGAACACTTACAGCGGACTTTCCAGATCCTCTCCCCGGTACTACTGGCCCTCGTTCTGGTCCTGGCAACATGCCTGGCGGGCGTCCTGACCCCCGCCACCGCGCGACCAGCAAGTCAAACCGTCCCTGAATTCACTTTCGAACGACATGAATTCGTCATCGGTTCCGCGCCGAGGCAGACCGTCTTGACGGGTTTCCTATTGGGCGGCGACGTGGCCGATGTGGCCGTGGTGAACATAGACGACCGCAATAATCGGCGTGTACGAATCTATACCTATGAAAACGAAACGGGCTCGCCGGAAAACCGATCGTGGTCATGTGAAAACGGTTCCTGGATGCTGAAATTGGACGCGTCGCTGCGTCGGGGCGTATCGTTCGTCGACGTGGCCCACTTGGGGAACAGCGACCGACTGATCACTTACGAGCAGGACCGATTGAGCGCATGGGATCCCAATACGTCAACGGAACGCGAACTCGCGACGGTTGTCTCAAGTTTCAAGCCGCCCCGCACCAGAGAAATCCCCCACGTGGACATCACCCGGGACGTGAATGGCGATGGCCGGATCGACCTGGTCGTACCCGGCGCCGATGGGTTCCTGGTGTTCGTCCAGGCAGGAGACGGTTCCTTCGCCGATCCGGTGGAGGTCGGTCCCCCTGCCGCACTGGACCGCATCTACGGGGCCGATGGATACCGGTACGATCCCTGGAGCGAGGCGCGTATCCACGAATTCGACTACGACGGGGATGGCCGCGTCGACCTGGTGTCCTGGAACCAGGATCGGTTCGAGGTGCATCTACAGGACGAACAGGGGTTGTTTGCCGAGGAGCCCGTGACCTTCGAAACCGGTGTGGCGTTCGATTCCGACGATCTCTCTTACCTGGTCACCGGTGACATGTCGGGCAAGGTGCTGCACACGATCAACGACCTGAACGGCGACGGCGTAGCCGACCTGTTGGTCTTCTCTCTCGATGGCGACAGCATTTCTGACAAGCGATCCGCTTACGAAGTGCACTTCGGCGCACGCACCATCGATGGCCGCACCTCCGATGGCCGCACCTCCGATGGCCGCACCTCCGATGGCCGCACCCATTTCTCATCTGATATCGACGTCTCGATCCAATCCGAAGGCAATATTCAGCTCGCCATGGAACGCAGCGATATCGATGGGGACGGCGCGGTCGACTTAGTCGTCACCACGATTGAAACAAAGCATCTCGAAAGCAGTCTCTTCAAACGGATCAAAGGATTCATGGGCGATGACATCTGGTTGAATCTCGAGTTCTACCTTGTAGACGAAGGACGTATCCCGGCCCAACCCACAGTCACTCGGAGAATCCAGTTGGACGGCGCGCCCAGCCACCGGGAACCGGGGTGGGTCCCATTGAACGTCGTGCTACAGGGTGGGAAGCATAAACTTGGAAAGGACCGCGAACAATACCGGCGTGCGTTCAACAAGAACCTATTCATCGGGGACGTAACCGGGAACGGCCGCTCCGATCTGCTGATCGAGTGGACCCATCGCGAATTACATGTCTTTCCCGGTGTGGCTGGCCCGGAACTGTTTGCCGAACTGTCCCAGAAAGTAGCGATCGAATTGCCCAACGACGAAGAGTATACCTGGTTGACGGATATCAACAGGGACGGCAGACAGGACATCGTCATGCACCATCCATTTACCAGGCGGGATGCGCACGGGGCACAGGAAATGCCGTCGGGCACCGAACCGCAGCGCGTCACGATGTTAGTCGCACAGTGAAAAACCAGTGGAAGATATCGCGCAGTGAAGAGCTAGTCGAGTTGGTCGAACAATAAACGAATAGCAGATGAGCCTGGAGTAACAAGTGGAACACCTTAACGAAATGGCTGCCCACGAACTGGCGCCGCTAATCAAGTCGGGCGAGGTGACGGCGGAAGAGGTGGCCCGGGAGGTATTGCGCCTGATCGAAGAGAAAGACCCCGCCATTAACGCCTACCTTGCGGTCCAGTCGGAGACTGTGATCGAAGACGCACGGGACGTGGACCGGCGCATCGCCGCAGGGGAGTCCACCGGACCGCTGGCCGGCGTTCCAATCGCCATCAAGGACGCCATCAGCACGAAGGGGCTGGAAACCACCTGCGCCTCGAAGATCCTCGAGGGATTCGTGCCGCCCTACGACGCGACGGTCATCGCCCGGTTGCGCGAGGCGGACGCCGTGATCATCGGCAAAACCAACATGGACCAGTTCGGCATGGGTTCCTCCAATGAGAATACTGGTTTCGAGATCTGTAGAAACCCCCTGGACACCACCCGGGTACCGGGCGGCTCGAGCGGCGGTTCCGCCGCAGCCCTGGCGGCTGGCACAGCGGTCCTGGCCCTGGGCGAGGACACGGGTGGCTCGATTCGACAGCCCGCGGCCTTCTGCGGTGTCGTGGGACTCAAGCCCACCTACGGGCGTGTATCCCGATTCGGCATCATCGCCTACGGTTCTTCCTTCGACCAGGTCGGCCCCATGGCGCGGAACGTGGAAGACTGCACCCGGCTGCTGGGCGTCATCGCGGGACACGACCGCCTCGATTCCACCTCGTCATCGGAGGAGGTGCCCGACTACACGGCGGACTTGAAACAGGGCATCGAAGGATTGCGCATCGGCGTGCCGGAAGAATACATGGCCGAGGGCCTGGACACCGAGGTGAAGGAATGCGTCAGCCGGGCGATCGAACGCCTTGCAGCACTCGGTGCCCGGGTGGAGACTGTCCACCTGCCCCACACCGAGTACGCCGTGGCCGCCTACTACATCCTGGTCACCGCCGAAGCCTCCTCCAACCTGGCGAGATACGATGGGGTAAAGTATGGGTATCGGGGCGAGAATGGTGGAGCGACGCCCACACCGGACGAAGACGGCCTGACCGCAATGTACGGCTCGGTCCGTAGCGAGGGTTTCGGTCTCGAAGTGAAACGCCGCATCATGCTCGGAACCTACGTGCTCAGTGCCGGGTACTACGACGCCTACTACGACAAGGCCCAGCGCGTGCGGACCTTGATCAAGGGAGACTTCGACAAGGCTTTTGAAAAAGTGGATCTCCTGGTGGCACCCACCACGCCGTCCACAGCATTCCGGATCGGCGAGAAGATCGGAGATCCCCTGCAGATGTACCTGTCAGATGTCTATACCGTACCCATCAACCTCGCCGGCGTACCGGCCATATCCCTGCCTTGCGGCCAGGGCCCCGACGGTATGCCCATCGGCCTGCAGATCATCGGTCCCCACTTCGGCGAAGAGCGCATCCTCAGGGCAGCGTATGCCTTCGAGGAGGCGATAAGGACGTGAATAGCGGCGACACGCGCATTGGAAGCGGATACGTAAATGTAAGAGGAAAGTACCAGAGAAAAGGAACATGGACTACGAAGCAGTAATCGGGCTGGAAGTGCACGCCCAGCTCCTGACGAACTCGAAGATTTTCTGCGGATGCCCCGTGGCCTTCGGCGGAGAGCCGAACAGCCGCGTCTGTCCCATCTGCCTGGGCATGCCCGGCGTCCTGCCCGTCCTGAACCGCCGCGCCGTCGAATACACCATCCGCATGGCCCTGGCCGTGGACGGTCAAGTGGCCGAAACCAGCGCTTTCGCCCGAAAGAACTACTTCTATCCTGATCTGCCCAAGGGCTACCAGATTTCACAGTACGACCGGGCGGGCGAGCCCATCTCCCTGTACGGCGGTATCGAAATCGAGGGGAAAGACGGACCGCGTTTCGTCCAGCTCCGGCGAATCCACCTGGAAGAAGAAGCCGGCAAGTCCATCCACAACGAACCCGGCTACGATCCCGACCTGAGTTACATTGACTTCAACCGCACGGGCGTGCCCCTCATGGAGATCGTCAGCGAGCCCGACCTACGCAGCCCTCGCGAAGCCTCGGCTTACCTCGCCAGACTGAGGCAGATCCTGCAGTACATCGGTGTGTGCGACGGCAACATGGAAGAGGGCAGCCTGCGCTGCGACGCCAACGTGTCCATCCGCACGCCCGGCGATCCCCTGGGCGAACTCGTCGAGATCAAGAACATGAACTCCATGCGAGCCATGGAACGGGCGCTGGAGTTCGAAATCGACCGCCAGGCCGAAGTGCTCGATGATGGGGGCAGGATCGTGCGGCAGACCCGCCTGTGGAACGAGGAGGAACGGGTAACCTTTCCCATGCGTTCGAAGGAGGAAGCCTCCGACTACCGGTATTTCCCCGACCCCGACCTGGTCACCGTCGAGATCGCCCGATCCTGGGTCGACGAGATCGGTGAAGACCTGCCTGAACTCCCCGACGTGCGCATGCAGCGATTCGTTGACGAATACGGGTTGCCGCAGGACATAGCGCGTCAACTAACGGACAATCGCGCCAGGGCCGACTACTTCGAGGCATGCGTCGTCCAGGCGCCGGGTGAAGCCCGGACCGTTTCCAACTGGATGCTCAGCGAACTGCTCCGGGTGCAGCACGAAAACCGAATGGACCAGCAGACCCTGGAATCCCGCATCCCGCCAGACCATCTCGTCCAACTCCTCGGACACATCGAGGAAGGCAAGATCAGCGGCAAGATCGGCAAGGATGTCCTTGACATCATGGCCGAATCCGGCAAGGCGCCGGCCACGGTCATCGAGGAGCAGGGCCTCGTGCAGATCTCCGACACCGGTGAACTCGAAGGCCTTGTCGACGGCATCCTCACCGAGCATCCGGACGACGTGACCGACTTCCGGGCCGGAAAGACCAAGCTCCTCGGATTCTTCATGGGCCAGGTCATGAAGGCAACCCAGGGTAAGGCGAATCCGAAGATGGTAAATGAACTATTGAGGAAGAAGCTGGCGGAAGGTTGAGTAACAAAAAGGTCCCAGGCAATAAACGGGGATCGAAAAACCAGCAACAAAGCGCCAGGCAATAAGCAGCCAGCCAACCAGCCGTAAGCGGTGGACTGCAGTGCCACACTCGATCGCCTCATGGCGGATGTTTTCACATCCATTCACATTGAAACGGCACGTTCACCTCAGAAAGGTCACGTACCCATGAGATTCCTGTTGCTCTCGATCGCCGCCTGTATGATATCCTACTCCACACAGGCCCAGACCGATGGGGATATTACACATCTTAGGAAAGAAAACCCGATCGAACTCTACGTTGATTTCTACGAAGACGCCCACTGTGGATGGAACCTTGAACCGGTCGTTGATAGCGAACTGGCAAAAGCGGGAATCAATCGAAAGAGAACCTGGGGATACGGTGAACTGGTGTTGTATGTCAACATTTACTGCATCGAGAACAAAAACAGCGCAGGCGAACTGTTGGGATACGTCTACGACATGAATATCGCGTTTAGTCACTTTACGCGTTCGGAGACCGCTGCAGAAGGTGTGTTTGTAAAGATGTATATTGAGCCTGGTGACTACAGTACATTCGGTGCGGTGACAAATGACGAAGCGGGCAGACAGCAAATGAGAGATTCATTGCAGGAGATCAAGAGTAAGGCGCTGGCGGATTACAGGAAGGCGAATGGGCTGGAATAGGATTTTGTCGAATAGCTACTTAGTGTTTCCTGGATTTCCGCAAACATCACAACGAGTTATTGCGGAGGAAGCTGGCGAAGGGTCGAGGAGATTCCGGGGACTGCACAACTGATGAAGAGGTATTAAGGATAACCGGCGGAACCGCATAGCATAGATTGCGAATTGCGGCAACAGTCGCAACGGCAAGACCACCAAGACGCTCGGCCGACAAGGGCGATCTGCCGGTAGAGATCGCCGCGAGGGCAGCTTCGATCCGAAGAATCTCGCCCGAACTGGTCTCGCGGATCACCAATCGGGTCTATCATTTGTCGCCATTCCTGGCCCTGGGCGTTAACCTGCGCAATCCCTCAACGAACTGAAGAACCGGGGTGTTCTTGATATCGACCGAGGCGTCCGTTCATATCGACCTGCATTTCTACCCGGATGGATGAAACTTCCTTACGAACGGACATTATTTCTTCCTTTAACTCTTCCTTCAGTTCTTGCATATCTGACCTTAGTTCCCGTTTCAGTTCGTTCCTGCCGGCTTTGGCCTGTTTCCAGAAGAAGATGAATGCCCTTACGAACGGACATCAGCAGCGTGCCTGGCGTAATGAGAAGCGTGCCTGCGCGATTTCCAAAGTCATTGCTCCCAGGTAAGGTATTACGAGCATCCTCATAATACGCTGTTTCGCATTGAGGCTCAACGTAGTTTTCTGTCTACGGATTCCTGCACTTGCACCGGGTGTGGATTCACGCTACGCCTGGCGCGATCTTCCGACTTCCGGGGTCATCAGCAGACCTTCGACGCGGCCAAGGCGTCCGTTCATGTCGTGCATTTCTACCCGGACGGCGGAAACCTCGTCGCGCACGGACGCGATTTCCCGCTTCAGTTCGTCGCTGATGGCTTTAGACTGTTTCCAGAAGAAGATGAAGGCCGTTAGTAAAGTGCCCGGGGTAACGAGAAGCTGAGCGAGATCCATTTTCCCTGTTCCCTTCGATGAGGTCTTTGAGCGACTTTGAGCCGTGTCCGAAATAGGGTCTTTCACCGTGCCATGAAGATGCGTCAGCCAACTGATGTGGCGTGAACCATCGAGACGGCTCGCTCTTTACGAACCTCCTGCATCCGGGGCCATAAGCAGACTCTCGACGCGGCCGAGGCGTCCGTTGATATCGTGCATTTCGACCCGGATGGATGAGACCTCCTTGCGAACGGACGTTATTTCTTCCTTTATCTCTCTTTTCAGTTCGTCGCTACCGACCTTTGCCTGTTTCAAGTCTTCTTTAATCTCCCGCTTCAGTTCGTCGCCACTGGCTTTTGCCTGTTTCCAGAAGAAGATGAATGCCGTCAGCAGCGTGCCCGGCGTAATGAGAAGCTGAGCGAGTTCCAACGTCGTTGCTCCTTCGTAGAGAAGGGATGCAGTCCGGCAGTCGTTCCAGACGCTCTCGTCCCGCCACTTGCACCGGTGGGGTTTCGACTACTTCTGACGCGGTCTTTCTACGTCCAAGGTCATCAGCAGACCTTCGACTTGGCCGAGGCGTCCGTTCATATCGTGTATTTCTTCCCGGATGGATGAAACCGCACTGCGAACGGACATGATCTCTTCCTTTAGCTCCCTCTTCAGTTCGTCGCTGATGGTTCTTGCCTGTTTCCAGAAGAAGATGAATGCCATCAGCAGCGTGCCTGGGGTAGTGAGAAGCTGCGCGAGTTCCATATTCTTTATTCCTTCGACGAAGTATTACGAGCATTGTCTCATTCGCGAACTCAATCGATGTAGGCTGCGACCGATCCTTAAAACACCAGTCGGAGAAAGCGCAGGAATCTTGGAAACAATCCGCGCAAATGACGAGATTAATGCGCGGGCCTGCGTGATTGCGTCGAATATTGAGCGAATGCAGAAGGCGGAAGCAGACGAGAGATGCACTGCCGGCGATCATAGACGGCACTGGCGGAATAACCGAAGGAGAATGCGGGGACCTAGGGGTTGGACGGGGAACCGTTCACGTTACGGCCACAGGGCACCGGTGGCCAGCAGGTTGGAGAAGTGCAGGAACGGTAGGATCTCGATATTGTCCTCGGTACGAAGTTCGGGACCTTCAGGATAGACGATGATGCGTCGACACAGGCCATCAAGATCGGCCAATGCCCTCAGTCCTTTGCACCAGGTTTTTGAGAACGTAGTGCCGGATTTGACTTCGACCGCGACGAACTCTCCCCCGCGTTCGAGCAGGAAATCCACTTCGGTCTGGTTCTGTGCGGCCGTCGCCCAGTAGTAGCAGGCGTCGCATAGATCGCGATAGTCCGTGTAGGACCGGATCATTTGCGCGACCAGCCCTTCGAACAAGGCACCCCGTTCCTCCGGCGAGGGCGGCCCCTTCTGCCCTTTCATCGCACGGACAATACCCGGATCGCACCAGTACCATTTCGGTAGCTTCCTCTCCCGCACACGCAGTTTTGCCTCGAACGCCGGCAACCGGAAGCACAGCAGCGTCTCCTCCAGGATTTCCAGATAACTGGTCACTGTCGGTCGTGACACCTGGGCTTCCCGGGCAATGTTGTTGGCGTTCAGCGTCTGACCGTGGAAGAGCGCCGCAACGGGAAGGAACCGTGCAAAGCCAGCAAGATTGCGCACCAGGGCCTCGGACTGGATCTCCTCCCTGAGATACATCTGCGTATATGCGGCGAGCGTATCAGACCTGTCTTCCGAATCCCACACCAGGGGCATCAAGCCGTGTTGCAGGGCGTCGCCGAACTCGAACCGG
Source organism: bacterium (assembly GCA_965225915.1). Lineage (GTDB taxonomy): Bacteria > JAAXHH01 > JAAXHH01 > JAAXHH01 > JAAXHH01 > JAAXHH01. The sequence continues at coordinate 774,995 of OZ245326.1, read as the reverse complement.
TCTCCCAGCTCCTCGGAAACGAAGGGATGCATTGCGCGCTTCAAAGCCCTACCTGCAAGCAGGTTTACACCCGCCCTCTTGAGCTTTCTCGCACTAGATCCGCACAGGACAAAGCGCAGCTTCCGCTCCTCGATGAAGCGATGTACTTCATTAAGCAGGGAAGGCAACCTCTGTATTTCGTCCAGTACTACCCATTGCCCATCCGGTACGGCGCGCAGTTCAGCGGCCAGCAGTCCCGGATTCGCAAGCAGACTCTGGAAGGTAGCCTCCGAGAGCAGGTCGATAACGTGGGCGTCAGGAAACGCGTGCCGCAGATACGTGCTCTTACCCACGCCGCGCGGACCCAGCAGAAAGAAACTTCGATTGGGTGCTTGAAACAGCCTGGGGATAGTCATTTGTATACCTAGTCATAAAAATACGTAGTTATTTTACGATAAGATATACATATTTCACAAATTGTCAAGTTCGGTCGGGTTGATTTCCCCTTCATCGCTTCGTCATACAACTCCTGGATATCTTTCAACCTCTGGAGTGGATCATTAGTCGATCTTGCATCGCAACTACAATTTGGATATCTTGTTCAACTATTCCATAAGAGAGGATTCAATTCTGGCGCTGAAGTGTCTGATCACCCAATAAATGAGTCCACCGAAGGGATCTTCTTAGTGTTTGGAGAATGTCATGTTTCAAACCAATCCGGTGCTTCTGGCTGATCTACCAAATTTTCGTAGGAAATACCAGTGGCCGTCTCTCCACCTGTATTCTGGATTGTCGTGAAACAACGCATGCGAAGGAACGGAGCCCAACCATGACGTTATGTTACTTCGCCTACGGCTCGAACATGCTGACCGAGCGCCTGAAAAAACGCTGTCCGGGGGCCGTTTCGACGGAGCGTGCGTACGCCGACGACTGGACCGTCGAATTCAGCAAGCCCAGCAAAGACTGTTCCGGGAAAGCGACACTTCGTCGGAAGACTGGTAGCCGAACTCCCGGCATGCTGTTCGAGATTCCGGAAGCGGAGGTTTGCTGCCTTGACAACTACGAAGGGGTTAGGAAAGGCTACGAACGTTGCGACAGTTTCTCCGTCCGCATAGCCGAAGGCGACAAAATCGTCAAGGTGGCGACCTACCTTGCCACGTGTACCAAACCCGATCTCAAGCCCTACGACTGGTATCTTGCTCTCGTGATCGCTGGCGCACGCGAATACATACTGGACGAAGACCATCATGCGATGTTGCATCTTGTGGCTTACAAGCCCGACCCCTGTTGTGACCGCCAGGAACGGCGCCGAGCGATAAAGGTTCTGGCCAAGGCTGGCTATCATGAATATAGGTGTCTCCTGAATCCGGACTTACGCGAGCCAGCTACGTGATCGGTCTGACGTGCCGGTAGCGGTCACCAATATCGTTGAATCCTGTGGAGGACCATATCCCCTTTACGAACGTGTTCAAATAGATGCTATCTGGAGAACACTACCCGGCTAGTAAACACTCCAACGGGTTAATTCAAATAGGAGTGCTTAAGAGTCTGTTCTTTAGTACAGATTGCTTACATGCATGTATGTGCGTTTTCGGAACCGTGGTTAGCGGGCATGGTATGTTATCGAGTAACACTGTACTGCACCCTTGACCGGGACACAGAGTTAAGCTTCCTTCTGATCGAGGAGGCACATCATGACTCTGAAACGCCGTCAGTTTACCCGCGAGTTCAAACTCCAGGTCCTCCAGGAAGCCGATTCGGGCAAGTCGATCAATCAACTGGCTCGTGAACATCAGGTCCATCCCACGTTGATCCATCGCTGGCGTCAACAGCTTCGCCGTCAGGGTGAGCGGGCTTTCCCCGGCAACGGCAGGGCGGTCTCGGACGAGGCGCGGATCGCGGCCTTGGAACGTAAAGTCGGTCAGTTGACCATGGAGAACGACCTGTTAAAAAAAGTTTTGAGTCGGCCCTAAGGAGATCCCACGCTCAGCCCGAGGCAATGGAGGCAGTTCATGATCTCCCTGGTCGCGCAGAAGCAGGTAGCCACAGACTGTACCGTGGTCAAGAGGCTCTGCAAGACGCTCTCGATCGGTCGATCCAGCTACTACCGCGGCCGTAGTGGTCGCCCCGATCCGGATCTTGAACTGCGGGACAGGATCCATAGGCTCGCCCTTTCCTGGCCCTCCTACGGTTACCGTCCCATGACCCGCGCGCTGCAGCGTCTTGGATACCCTGTGAACCACAAGCGGATCCTGCGCCTCATGCGCGAGGACAATCTGCTTGTCCTGCGGCGTAAAGCTTTCGTATCGACCACCGACTCGAACCACGATCGCGCCGTCTACGCCAACGTGGTACCGGGACTGAACCTAACCGGCGTCAACCAGCTGTGGGTATCCGAATCACCTACATAAGGCTGGCACGAGAGTGGGTCTATCTGGCCGTGGTACTCGACGCCTACAGCAGAAGATGCATCGGCTGGGCTCTGGAGCGAACACTCGATGCCAGCCTGACCCTTAATGCTCTGCACAGCGCTCTTGCTTCCAGATCGGTGCCGGAAGGGCTGGTGCATCACTCGGACCGGGGTGTGCAGTATGCCTCCAATGCCTATGTCGATACCCTCAAGAAGGCCGGCATACAGATCAGCATGAGCCGGCGCGGCAATCCCTATGACAACGCAAAAGCAGAACGCTTCATCAGAACCCTCAAATACGAGGAGGTCTATCTCTACGAGTACGAATCCCTTGAAGAAGCCCGATCCCGTATCGGCTACTTCATCGACAACCTCTACAATCGTAAACGCTTGCACTCAGCACTGGACTACACACCACCTGCTGAGTTCGAGCAAATGACCACACGTGTTAAAACCGTAGCTTAACTGGTTGTCCCATTTTGGGGTGCACTACAATCGTAACTATCAGTTTAACCTCGTTAAAAACATGACCACTCAACTCCCAAAGGCTCGTGACATCCTTTCGGTACTGATCGTACTCATAGTCCTTCTCTGTTACCAAGCAGCAGCCCAAGCCCAATCCCTCACCGTGGTCAGCTTCGGCGGCTCTTATTCCCGCGCTTGCGAGAAAGGCTACCACGAGCGGTTCGAGGCGGAAACCGGCATAAACATCAACTTCGAAGACTACAACGGCGGGCTGGCGCAGATCCGCGCGCAGGTAGACGTTGGGAACGTGTACTGGGATGTGGTCGATCTGCAGATTCCGGATCTTGTGCGGGGATGTGACGAGGGGCTTCTCGTTCCGATCAACATCGATGACCTGTCGCCGGGTGCCGACGGAGCGCCCGCGGTGGATGATTTCGTCGAGGGTACGATCACAGAATGTGGTGTAACCAAGCTGTTCTATTCGACGGTTATTTCATACAACGACGAGCGTATCGGTGATATGAAACCCACCACCGTCGACGATTTCTTCGACCTGAACAAGTTCCCGGGACGGCGGGGAATGCGCCGTTCGCCCCTGGTCAACCTCGAGCTCGCCCTCATGGCCGATGGCGTGCCGCCGGCAGAGGTGTACGCCACGCTGGACTCGGAGGAAGGTGTTCGCCGCGCCTTCCGAAAGCTGGACACCATAAAGGAACAGACCGTCTGGTGGGAGACCGGCGCCCAGCCGCCGCAGATGCTGGCAGACGGTGAGGTGGTGATGACTACGGCCTACAATGGCCGCATCTTCAATGCCCAGGTACTCGAGGGACAACTCTTCATCATCCTCTGGGACAGCCAGATCCTGAATACGAGCGGTTTCGGCATCGTCGAGGGCACGCGCAACCTCGAAGCCGCACTCCGGTTTCTCGACTTTGCTTCCACTGCTCAGTCCATGGCTGACCTTGCCCGGTACATCGCCTACAGTCCGACGCGCCGTTCCGCCATGCCCCTGATTTCTACCCACGCCGAGACGGGCGTGGACATGAAACCACACATGCCCACGACCCCGGAGAACGCGGTCCGCGCCTTGCACAGCGACTGGGAATGGTGGAGCGACAACGGCGAAGAGATGAACGAGCGCTTCAGCACGTGGCTGGCGAGGTGAAAGTGAGCGCATCGTTCGTGATTGCGGGGTGTGGGTTGCTGGCATCAACGCAATACGCAGATCCAGGTGAGGAGGGATGAATGGCCCTTGCGATGACGACACAGCAGGAAAAGAACTTCGACGAGAAGGGATTTATCGTTCTCGACGATTTCCTCAACCAAACTGAGATCGACCGGCTGCTTCAGGCGATCGACGAGGTTGGGGACCGGATTCGGGCGAAAAAAGGCCTGGGACCCGATGATCCCTTTGCCGTGCGCAATGCCCTGTCGCATCACGAGGCCTTTCTCGACCTCATCGATCACCCGCTCATGTTGCCCCTGGTGGTGGACGCGATCGGATGGAACATCCAGATCCGCACCACGCACCTCGACTATCGGCCTCCGTATCCCGAGGACCTGAAGGCGCGTGTTGCGGGTGTCGGCAAGGGCGAAGACGGCAAGGCGGGATACAACAATGTCGGGTGGCATCCCGACCTGGCGAGCGATATGCTATTCATGGCCCCTTCCCTCGATGGACGTCTCCCGTTCATGGAGATCAAGGTCTTCTACGTGCTCTACGACATGACCGAATCCAATTGCGGAAATCTGTGGATGGTGCCGGGCAGTCACAGGCGCAGGCCCGCCGAATTGAAGGTGCAGGGAAATGGGGTCGATCCGGCGGGTGCGGTCGAGCTCAAGTTGCCCATCGGATCAGCCGTGTTGTGGCGTACTGCAGTGTGGCACTGCGTCGGCCCCAACCTGTCACGAAAGACGCGGAAGATCATGCACGTGGGATACCACTACCGGTGGCTTCGTCCGACCGAATTCGTCGAACAGGATCCCGGGCTGATTGAAAGAAGTTCACCCGTCCGGCGGCAGTTGCTGGGCGCCCTGGCACCGGAAGGAGATCCGATGGGATCAGACCCGGACTTCCATCCTTCGTCTCGGTACTGGCTCACGGAAAACATGGTCGATGTTCCGCTGCATGAATGGGCGCAGGAGCGGGAATCGGGTTGAGCCACAAAGATTTCGACCGATTCCCGACTATCAGATTCCGTCAATAAGCGCCCTTTATCCGCCCAAACCACCCGCGTAACGGGTCGCCCAGTTCCTCCATGTAGCGATCCATCCGCCCTATCAGGTCCTGGCGCACGGTTTCATAAGCTGGATCGCCGTACACGTTGTCGAGTTGATAAGGGTCACGATGTAAATCGTAGAGCTCACCGGGATCGCCCGAATTAAAGGTAAACTGGTGGGTTCGGGTGCGGACCATGCGCTGATTGGCGACCGTAAAATGGCGGTCGAACACGCAGTAGACTTCCTCGCGGCCGTTCGCAAACGGTCGTCCCTCGATGGCCGGGAGAAAAGACTGCCCGTCGAGGTCGGAGGGAACTTCGAGACCTGCGGCGTCGAGTGACGAGAGCATGATTTCGTGCAGGTAGACGAACTCGTCGCAGGCCGTGCCAGGAGCGTGACAGTTGGGATGGGCGATGACGAGGGGAATGCGATAGATCTCGTCGTACATGAACTCGCCCTTCTCGATCAGCTTGTGCGCGCCGAGGCAGTCTCCGTGATCGGAGGTATATACGATGATGGTGTCGTCGAGAACGCCCAGTTTTTCCAGGTGAGTCACCACACGTCCCACCATGTCGTCGAGGAGCGTGCAATGCCCGAAGTAGCGCGCGGAGATTTCCTGGAATCCCTCCCAACCATAGTCGCCCAACCCCCACAGCTTTTCAATTAACTGCTGGCGATAGGGCTTTTTCTCAAAGGTCTCGGCATACCCCGGGTGTTCGGGAATGGTCCTTGGATCGTACATGGAAAAGTACGGCTCCGGAACCAGCGAAGGGCTGTGCGGCCCCCAGAAATTGGCCCACAAGAAGAAGGGCTGCTCTTCGGTGGCTACTTCGTCGAGCACGCGAATGGCCTCGTCGGCGACGAAATACTCGATGCACGACTCGACCGGCCCCTCGTGCAAGGCGAACATCTCCTGCCGCTGGTTCGAGGGATTGGTGCCGACAAAGCGGTGTGATACCCTGGGCGGCGGATCGAAGCCGCGATCTTTGAGGTAGTCGGCGTAATGATTGTTGCCGCGTAGTTTGGCACCGAACTGCAAGCCGGGCAACAGACCGCCGCCAGGAAAGGCATAGCCCATGAAATCCTTGCCGGTGAATCCATATCCCGTCGGACCGGTCTCCTGATCCACATGCCACTTACCAGCATATCCGCATCGATATCCGGCGTCTGCCAGATAGTGATTAACCCCTCGCACGTCCTCGCGCAGGCACAGACCGTTGGCCGTAACCCCGTGTTTGTGCGGATAGAGGCCCGTGTAGAAGGAAGCCCGCGCCGGCGAGCAGATCGCGGTCGGGGTGAACGCCGAGTCAAACCGAACGCCGCGTGCGGCCAGGGCGTCGATGTGAGGCGTCCGGCACACCTCGTTCAGCCCGTAGCAACTCACCGTGTCGAGCCGCTGCTGGTCGGACATCAAGACGACGATATTGGGTTGCTTGGGCATTCGGGGCTCCTCTCACTGCAAATTCAGCCAAGTAATCTCCGCCTCGATGATCGGACGGACCGTATCGACTACATCGATCGCGGCGACCAGAACGGAGTCAAGACCACATCTGAAGGAACTGTTAGCGTAAAGACGGAATGAATTTAAACTAATTGTCCTGGTCAAGATGACAAACCCATATTTACTACGACAGTTGATTCATTTCGAGATCCTAAACGGGTAGGATACCTGATTAAGCCATGCAAGGAAGAACCGCCTCTCATCGCGGATGATTCACCAGTTTCTTTCGCTTCTTCTGGTTATTCCGGCTCTTCCGAATCTTCATTCTCTGCCTATCTTCCAATTCCTCCTATCTTTCGAATCACTGCGGCCTGGTTAATCCCATCGAGTGGTGCTTTCGGTGTTGTCGACGCTGTGGGGAGGTCACCGGCCAGACCAGATCGAAGGAGACCAAACCCAGGATGAGTTTCTTGACGAGGTGGTTGAGTTGCTGCGGAAGATGATTTGAATACGATGTAGCATTAATGTCAAAGATTTTGAAATTTACTGCGACTGTTTAATCCGTATGTATTTCCTGAGGCATACAACTCGGTCATTTCCAATACTGTCGTGATTGAAATATCCAGTCAACTCAATAAGGGTACTCTAGCGACAAGATCCGTCAATGACAGTTGAGTCAACCTATGGAAAAACACCAAGCCGAAGTCCTGCTGAGACGTGCGGTAGATGATCCAAACGTACGATTTCGCGATGGCCAGTGGGAAGCGATAGACGCATTGGTAAACCACCGACGAAAGCTGATGGTAGTACAGTATACCGGCTGGGGAAAGAGTTCGGTTTATTTCATAAGCACGCGTATTCTACGTGATCGAGGCAGCGGAGTTACCGTTATTGTGTCCCCTCTGCTTGCGTTAATGCGTAATCAGATCGCGGCGGCCAATCGTCTGGGTATCCGGGCAGAAACGATAAACTCCACGAACCAAGATGATTGGCCGGAGATCAGGCGAGCTATGCTGGCCGATCGTGTCGATGCTATTCTAATCTCTCCCGAACGGCTCTCAAACGAGGCATTTGTTGAAGAAGTGCTGACACCCGTGGCTGATCGCGTTGGACTGTTCGTCGTTGATGAAATACACTGCATTTCTGATTGGGGCCACGATTTTCGCCCCGACTATCAACGACTGGTAAATGTGTTACGACAAATGCCGTCGAATATGCCGGTTCTTGGTACAACTGCTACAGCCAACAACAGGGTAATAGAGGACGTAAAGATACTTCTCGGAGACATCGAAATTCAGCGAGGTTCTCTAGTTAGGGATAGCCTTGAATTGCAGACACTGCGTTTGCCAGATCAAGCGTCTCGGTTGGCTTGGCTGGCGCGACATATTCCAATGCTGCCCGGTACAGGAATCGTCTATGTGCTGACCGTACGGGATGCGGAACAGGTTGCTGCATGGCTGTTGCAACAAGGGATAGATGCATACGCCTATTATGCCAATGTTAAACAGGATGGCTTCGAGGATAGCAACCTGTACCGTCAATATCTCGAAGATCGTTTGCAGAGTAATGAGATAAAGGCTCTGGTGGCTACGCCGGCTTTAGGTATGGGTTACGATAAGCCGGATGTCGGCTTTGTCATACACTACCAGGCCCCTGGTTCTGTAGTTGCATATTATCAACAGGTTGGCCGTGCAGGCAGGGCGATTAACACAGCTTACGGCGTGTTGCTGGCAGGTTTAGAGGATGAAGATATTCATGAGTATTTCCGTACCAGTGCATTTCCGGACTAGGAACACGTTATCAACCTCCTGGATGTGTTGACTGACCACGAGGATCTTTCTATACCGCAGCTGCAGCAGCATCTAAATTTAAGGAGCGGTCAAATAGAAAAAGTACTAAAGATTCTTAGTGTTGAAAACCCATCTCCCGTTTTAAGAGAAGGCAATAGGTGGCGCCGGACCGCGGTACCATACCGGATGGATCACGCAAGGATTGAACGTTTGACTTCGCAAAGAGAAACAGAGTGGCAAGAGATCCAGGATTACATCGATACGGAAGTCTGCCTGATGTCCTATTTGAGAAACGCACTCGATGATCCGGAAAACGAAAAATGCGGGCGCTGTGCCGTTTGTGTGGGAGAGCAGGTATTAGATAACGATTTGGAACACTTACTTATCGTAGAGGCAACTCGATTTCTAAAGCAGGGTGAGATGCCATTTGAGACAAAGAAGCAGGTGGCTCCCTACGCATTTCCCATATATGGCTTTCAAGGCAATCTACATCATGACTTACGGGCATCAGAGGGACGGATATTGTCGCGCTGGGGAGATGCGGGCTGGGGTCGATTAGTTGCTGCTGACAAGAAGAAAGGTGTTTTTCGAGATGAGTTGGTAGCTGCTTTGGCAGAGATGATTGAGCGGCGATGGCAACCCGACCCCATGCCTGAATGGGTAACTTGCGTGCCATCAATTGGCCGACCGGCATTGGTTCCAGGATTTGCAGAAAAACTCGCAAAGCAATTAAAGTTGCCATTTGTGAATGCCATACTCAAGATTATAGATAACGAGCCTCAGAGGAATCAGCATAATCGATTCCATCAATGCAAAAACCTGGATGGCGTGTTCAGGATTTCGGATCAAATGCTGGACAAACCTGTGCTACTTGTGGATGATGTAATTGATTCCGGTTGGACGATGACGGTACTTGCCGCTTTGTTGCGTCAGGTTGGAAGCGGGCCGGTTTTTCCCGTGGCGTTGGCTTCAGCGGGTGCAGGGGATTAAATGTCAGAATTACATAAAACACAGGCTATCCTTTTGTTAACCGCTCACTTTTCGGTTGAAAGTAAAGCTAGGGTTAAACCACTGACGATTAGTGAATGGGAGCGTTTTGCAGGTTGGCTCAGGAAGCGAGAGTTGTATCCTTGGGATTTGGAGACCGGGAACATCCATGAGCACCTGAAGGAGTGGTCTGATAGATCAATTACTCTTGAGCGTCTTGAAGGGCTTATGCGTCGAGGCACGGCTCTAGCGTTGGCCATGGAGAAATGGACTCGCGCAGGTCTATGGATATTGACAAGATCGCATTATCCCAAACGATTCAAAAAACGTCTGGGAACCACTTCTCCAATTGTTGTGTTTGGTTGTGGTAACAAAGCCCTGCTGAGAGATGGAGGGTTGGCTGTCATTGGCTCTCGTAACGCGGTGGAGGAAGACCTGGCCTACAGCCGTAGTATTGGTTCATTGGCTGCTGAAAATGGTATTTCAGTGGTTTCCGGAGGTGCCAGGGGTGTTGATGAATCCGCAATGCTAGGAGCTCTCGAAAACAACGGAAACGTGATTGGAGTTCTTTCCGAAAACCTTATGAGAGCCAGCTCGAGTAAAAAGTATCGTAATTACCTAATTGAAGAAAGACTTGCTCTGGTTTCTTCCTTTTACCCAGAAGTTCGGTTCAATGTTGGCAATGCCATGGAGCGTAACAAGTATATCTACTGCCTTTCTGACGCAGCCCTAGTCGTTCACTCAGACAAAAAAAAAGGCGGTACATGGGACGGTGCAATGAGAAATCTCAAGAAGAATTGGGTGCCGCTCTGGGTAAAACGGACCACCGATAAAAACGCAGGAAATGCAGAGATTGTCAGCGATGGAGGGAAGTGGGCGCCGGCGAACGTCGATGATGTTGATCCAAGAATTCTGATATCAACCAGTTCTTCTGTTGCCAGGCCAAATGAAAGTATGACTCAGCTGGCGATAGGTGAAGGTGAAGACCACTGTAGTGGATACCAGGCAGAACAATCAAATGAACTAGAGAAAGAACCATCACAACAAGAAACACAGGATGTTTCAGGGGCACTCTGTGATGGTACCGATCCCGATGCAAGAGCGCCATCGCAGATTGGTGCGGAAGGAGGTTATGAACTATTTATTCTAAGTGTAAAAGTCCTTTGCAAAGATGATCCCAAAACTCCTAAACAACTGTTGGATTTATTGGACCTTCAAAAGACCCAATTGAATGTCTGGCTCAAACAAGCTGTTCAGGATGAAAAACTTAAGAAGTTACAAAGACCGGTTCGCTATCAGTGGAAATCCACAGAGCAAGGTCGTTTTTTTAGTAAATCATAAAATTCGTTCCATCAGAGATCAGGAACTCGATCTGCACATAGCATCTTTACCAGCTATATATGGGGTTTTCACCCCCCCAACCCTCGTCTCGCCTCAACCACTCTCTCCACCGCCTGCTCCCGCGTATCGGCCATAGCAGTAAGATGCCCCATCTTTCGTCCCGACCGGGGCTCCTGCTTCCCGTAGAGGTGAAGCATGACCTCCGGTATGGACAGGGCCGCAGCCCAGTTGGGTTCTCCGGTTTCCCACAGATCTCCCAGCAGGTTGGCCATGGCTGCGGGTCGCAGTTGTCCGGTTGAGCCGAGCGGGAGTCCGCACACGGCGCGAACGTGCTGTTCGAACTGACTGGTGACGCAGGCGTCGAAGGTGAAGTGACCCGAGTTGTGGACCCGGGGAGCGATCTCGTTGATGATGAGGTTTCCATCGCGGTCGAGGAAATACTCGACACAGGCGACTCCGACTAATTCGAGCGCTTCGAATATCCTTCTCGTCAGATTCACGGCGGTGACGTTCACCGCGCCGGATACGTCGGCCGGGGCGGTCGTGATGTCGAGGATGTGGTTACTGTGCTTGTTCTCGACCGTTCTGTAATGGGCGAATTCGCCTGTTGACCCTCGTGCGGCCACAACGGACAGTTCAAATTGAAAATCAATGAACGCTTCGAGGACAGCTTCCTGTCCCGCCAATGACGTCCATGCGCGGTCGACTTCTTCTTTCTCGTCGATCCGTACCTGCCCCTGGCCGTCGTAGCCGAATCCGGCAGTCTTGAGCACGGCGGGCGTGCCGATTTCCTCGACAGCGGCTGCGAGTTCCTCCCTTGACTTGACGTGGCGGAAGGGTGCGACGGGGAAGCCTTTTTCAGCTAAGAAGGTCTTCTCTCGCAGGCGGTTCTGGGTCGTGTGGAGCACGCTTCCTTTCGGTCGTACCGGCACGATGGGCGAAGCGGCGTCGACACAGGCGGCGGATATGTTTTCGAACTCGAGGGTGATGACGTCCACGTCTTCAGCAAAGCGCTTTACGGCCTCTACGTCGTCGTAGGCGGCCACGACTTCGCGGTCGGAGATCTGCCCAGTGGGCGAGTCAACCTCTGGTGAAAGTGTGTGGACGCGGTAGCCCATGCGCCGCGCGGCGATGGCGATCATGCGGCCGAGTTGGCCGCTGCCCAGGATGCCGATGGTCGAGCCAGGAAGTACGGGGCCGGTCATACTGCTCATGTCAAGCACGTCACTATGTTCGTTCGTATCGCTCGTGTTGCTCATGGCAGTTTATCCTGCATGACCGTGCCGGTCTGGTCCTCACGAAACTGCCTTAGTTTTTCCCTGAGATCCGGTCGCGAGTTGGCCAGTATGGCCACGGCGAGCAGGGCCGCGTTCACGGCACCGGACTGGCCGATAGCCAGGGTGCCTACGGGGATACCGCGGGGCATCTGGACGATGGACAGCAGGGAGTCCATACCCTTGAGCGCCTTGCTTTCCACGGGCACGCCAAGGACGGGCAGCAGGGTCTGGGCCGCCATCATGCCAGGCAGGTGGGCCGCGCCGCCGGCGCCCGCGATGATGACTTCGAGTCCCCGTCCCTCGGCCTCGGCCGCGTATTTGGCCAGCCAGAGGGGCGTCCTGTGGGCCGAGACTATCCGGCATTCATGGGGTACCTCGAATTGCTCGAGTACCTCCTTGACGTGGCTCATGGTATCCCAGTCCGACTTGCTGCCCATGACTACGCCGACGAGAGGAGCGGAAGAGGACGCGTATTCGCTCATAGGTTTACCTTTGAGAGGTTGGGATGAGGATTCAAGATGTTGTTCAGGTGATGGATCTCCAAGTATGTCATTAGGTGTTGCATGTGCTATGAACCGTTTTTAACAATATGCTCTACAACCTTCGGTCCATGCAAGCGGCTGTTCTCGATGAAGGTGTCGCTGCTCACGTTCCCGGCGGTGATGACGCCGATGACGTAGATGCCGGGCACGTTGGATTCGAAGGTGTGTGTATCGTGGACCGGAGTATTGGTCTCGGGCATGACCTCGACGCCCGTGCCGTTGAGGAAGGGCACGTCGGGTCCGTGGCCCGTCATGCAGAAAACGAAGTCGTTCGGGATCACCCGGTCCGTACCCACCACGTCCAGGACGACTTCCGTCTGCCGGATTTCCTTGATTGTGGAATCCATGATGGCCGCGATCGATCCTTCGCTGATTCGGTTTTCCAGGTCGGGAAGGACCCAGTACTTGATGCCTTTGAACTCGCTGCGTCGGTAGGACATGGTCACCCGGGCGCCGGCGCGGTACAGGGTCAGGGCCGTTTCCACGGCCGAGCTCTTGCCGCCCACGACGAGGACGTCCCGGTCGAAATAGGGATGGGCTTCCTTGAAGTAGTGAAAAACCTTGGGCAGTTCCTCGCCGGGCACGCCAATTCGGTTCGCGCTGTCGAAGCCGCCGGTGGCGAGGACGACCTTACGCGTCTGGTAACACTGGTCGCCCTGCCGCTGCGAAACGGTACGGATCTCGAAATCCTCGTCCTGTCCGGAGATGCTGAGGACTTCCTCGTAGGTGTTTACCTTGAGTCCCCTGGTCTCGACGAATTTCAGGTAGTAGTTCAGGGCCTCTTCACGGGTCGGCTTGAGCCCCTGGATGATCATGGGCACGTCGCCCAGGGAGATGAGTTCCGGGGTCGAGTAGAAAATCAGGCCCGTAGGAAACTGGTAGATGGTGTGGACGATGCACTGGCGTTCTACGACCAGGTACTGCAGTCCAGCCTGCTGGGCAGCATATGCGGCGGCCAGTCCCGCCGGTCCGGCCCCGATGATGATTGCGTCGTACAAATTTCCTCCACTGTTATTCTTCCAGCTCCATGGCGGCGACCTCCCATTCCACGTAGAGGTCTTCCAGCTCCTGACGAGCTTGCATATAGGCACTGCCGACTTCCGATACCTTATCGCGGTCCGAGAACGTCCCTTCCTCGTTCAGGTCGCCCTCGAGGCGCGCGATTTCGGCCTCTTTCTCCCGAATGGCCGTTTCCAGGACCTCGGCGACTTTCTGCTGCTCCTTGCGCTCTTTTGCCCGGGGGTCGTAGACCGCCGCGGTCTTCTTGCGGGGCTTTTTCTCCTTCGACCTGGCCTCGGCCAGGCGTTGTTCCTCCTTGAATACCCGGTATTCCGAGTAGGTACCCGTCCAGTGGCTGACGCCTTCCTGTTCGAAGATCAGGAGCGCGTTCACCATCTGGTCAAGGAAGTACCGGTCGTGGGACGCCACCATCAGGGTGCCGGGGTAATCGGCCAGGGCCTGCTCGAGGGCTTGCCGGGACAGGATATCGAGATGGTTGGTCGGCTCGTCGAGTACGAGGAAGTTCGGTTCTTCGAGGATCAGCTTGGCCAGCGCCAGGCGGCCCTGTTCGCCCCCGCTCAACAGGCTCACCTGCTTGAAGACGTCGTCTCCGGGGAACAGGAAACGGCCGAGTAGGTTGCGCACCGAGCCCTCGTTCATGGACGGCTTGACGGACCAGAGTTCGTTCAGCACTGACCGCTCGCCCGACAGGCTTGCCCGTTCCTGGTCGTAGTAGCCGATGTCCACGCCCGTGCCGAGGCGTATGGTTCCCGATGAGGGCATCTCCTGGCCGACGATCATGCGAAGCAGCGTGGTCTTGCCGGCGCCGTTGTACCCGATCAGTCCCACGCGATCGCCAAGGTGCTGGGTGAAGGAAAGGTTCGAGAACAGCGTCTTTATGCCGTAACTTTTAGATAGGCCGTCAAGCATGAGCACGTCCCGGCCGCTGCGCTTCATCGAGCCGAAGTTGATGGACGCCGTGCGGTGCCGCGCCCGCGGCTTCTCGATGCGTTTCAGGCGTTCCAGGTGGCTGCGGCGACCCTGGGCCTGCAGGGTTTTCACACCCTCGATGTGCCGCCGGATGAACTCTTCCCGTTCCTTGATAAAAGCCTGCTGCTGTTCGTACTGCCGTTGCTGCGCCTTGAGGCGTTCGGCCTTGACCGCCATGGCCTGGGTGTAATTGCCGGGGAAGTTCTTCAGGCCCAGGTCTTCCAGTTCGGCGATGCGGTTAACGGTTCGGTCGAGAAAATAGCGGTCGTGGGACACGAGCAGGATCGCCGCAGGGTGTTCCGTGATATACTCCTCCAGCCATTCCGTCGCGGCCACGTCGAGGTGGCTTTCCGGTTCGTCGAGCAGCAACAGGTCCGCGTCGCCCAGCAGCAGCTTTCCAAGCCGCAGGCGCGTCTTCTGTCCCCCGCTGAGCACGTGGACGGGCAAGGGCAGGTCTTCGTCCTTGAAGCCCAGGCCGTGGAGCACCGCTCGCGCGCGGTGCTGGTAGGTATATCCCCCGGCCCGCTCGTACTCTTCCTCCAGCCGTCCGTACTGCAATAGCCGGCGTTCGGTTTCTTCCGCGTCGCCCTTTGCTTTTTCCAGCGCTTCTTCGGCCTCGCGAAGCCGTTGTTCCAGGTCGTGAATACGCTCGAAACTGCTCAGCGCCTCGTCAAGGACGGAGTTGGTGGAAGTCAGGTGGGCGTCCTGGGTCAGGTAGCCGATCCGTACGTCGCGGCGGCGTGAGATTTCGCCTTCGTCTGGCGACAGGTCGCCGGTTATGAGCTGCAGCATGGTCGTCTTCCCGGTACCGTTGGAACCGATGAGGCCCACGTGATGACCAGGATCGATGCCCCAGCTTATGTCCTCCAGGACGCACTGTGCGCCGTAGTATTTCGCGACCTTATGGAGGGAGACGAGAGGCATGCTGACGGCTTCGTTCGCAAGAGGAAAATGGGACAATATCAAAAACCATGGAAGGCTGGCTAGCTTCCATGGTTATGTCGAGCAATAGGCGCGCAGCCTGGGTTTTCGAAGTATTCTGACTGGTTCAGGTACGGAACGGATCGGGTACGGAGCATTTCAGGTACGAAGCGATCCGGGTTCCGCCCGACCAGGTTGCTGACAGTGGACCGGCCGCTCCAGGGTGAATCGATCCGGATCTTAGACGGCGCTGGCCTGCGCGGAAACCTCTCCGTCCGCGTACCACTCTACGAAGTTATAGATCCCCTTGCGGATGATCCCCCGCGGATTGCCGTGTATGTCCACCCGGTCGCTGCGCATCGTGATGATCTTGGAACGGGTATCGATCTCCTCGTCGGGTACGATGACCCGGGCGACGAAGTACTTGCCGTCCTGCTCGCAGACGCCGAATTCCATCTTCTTGCTGTTAAGATCCTGAACGCAGAATTCGATGGCTTCACGCTTTTCGAATTCACCCGTTACCTGAATGTATTCACCGTCGGTGGGTCCCATCTGCATACCTACTCTCTCTTCCTGCCGCGTACCTGTGGATACGGTTATCGATTAAATTGGCCTACCGCGTACTCCCGCCGGAATCAGCGACCCCGGAACTGCGCCGGGCGCTTCTCGAGAAACGCCGCAATGCCTTCCGCCTTGTCTTCTGTGGAGCTTACTGCTCCGAATTCACGGGCCTCCAGTGCCAGGGCGTCGTCCAGCGTCTGATCCAGCCCTTCATTGACGCAGGTCTTGATGGATGCGAGGGCGACGCCGCCCTTGGCAGCCATGCGCCCGGCCAGTTCCCCGACCGTCTCCATCAAGGCTTCCGGCGCCGTGACACGATTGACGAGCCCGAGGCGCTCGGCCTCCGCGGCATCGAACATATCGCCCGTCATCATCAACTCAAGAGCCCTTCCCCGGCCAATCAGCCGCGGCAGCCGCTGTGTTCCGCCCCATCCCGGGACCAGCCCAAGGTTGATTTCCGGCTGGCCGAACCGGGCTTTCTCCGAGGCGTACCGCAAGTCGCACGCCATGGCCAGTTCGCAACCGCCTCCGAGCGCCACCCCGTTTACGGCGGCGATGACCGGCAGTCGAAAACTTTCGATCCGCCGGAAGAGACGATGCCAGCGATGGGTCATTTCCTCGGCGTCCGCACCCGACAGCCGTTGCAGTTCCCGGATATCGGCTCCGGCGGCAAAGGCCCGGTCGCCGCTCCCCGTGAGAACCACCACGGAAGCAGTTGAATCACCGTCGATCCGGTCAAGCGCTTCGTCGAGATCTTTTCCGACCTGGGCGCTAAGTACGTTCAAGGGTGGGTGGTTGATCAAAAGCGTAACCACCCCGCGGTCCTGATTAAAGAGGATCGTCTCAAACGACATGCAAGCGCCTTGTCGACGTGCCTGGAAAAAACTATTTCACCGGGACGGTTCCAAAGGAACACAACCCGGTTATCGCGTCAACCACGAACGGTTTAAGATAATGTATTTACGTCACTTCGTCAATAGCAAAGTTCAAAAATGTAACACGATTGTCACACAAATAAGGAGGGTCTCCGCGCCGCTATTCGCGGTCGCGCGCGTCGACCGTCCACTGTTCGCGGCAGTGGCCGTCGCCGTCGATCACGTACACCTGGCGGTGGAGGGCGGTGCAGGGACAAACATGGGTGGGAAAGACGTATACGGGATGGCCGACTGCCATATCCGTGGTGTCCGGGCATTCCATGATCCAGTGCTCCTCATTATGCAGTCCGGGTTCAGCACCGGGAAGGTTCCAGGCGACGCCCCGCTGCCCGGCGGGATCCGAGGCGATGGCCTTGTTGCCCAGGTCGAGGGTCACCCGCGTGGAAGTAGGGATGCTGATGATGCGGCCGAGGAGCAGGGCCGCGGCTTCGAAGGGCAGATCGGGAAAGTGCTGGCTGTACCCCCAGTCCCAGAAAACCGAGGTGCCCGGTGACGGTTCCACGTCTTCGGCGGGGGCGTAGCAGGGAAAGGAAATCGAACCGCCCATGACGCGCCGCGGTACCGGGAGACCTCTGGATTCCAGTTGAGCCTGGAAAGCCCGTACCATGTCCAGCGCGGCCCCGCAGGCTTTCTTGCGCTCTTCGAGGTCGGCCTGGTGATTGTGGCCGTCGTAGCCGTGGAGGCCTCCGGGGGTTAAGCCGGGCAGACGGTCCAGGAGCGCGTAGAGTTCCAACGCATCCGGTCCCGGCGCGATCCCGGTTCGGTGCAGGCCCACGTCAAGGTCCACCAGGACGTCCACATTGACTCCGGCGTTCGCGGCGGCTGATGAAAGCGTTTCGGCCGCACGAGGGTCGTCCACCATGGCGCGAAAGGTCGTTCCGGGAAAGCGTCCGGCGAGATCGACCAGCCGGCCAATGTTGGGACCGATCATCTGGTAGGCGATGAAGACATCGTTCACGCCCAGTTCCGCCAGCATCCGGGCCTCGTATAGCGTGGCGCACTTGAACCTGGAGATCCCCGCCTCGCGCTGCATTTCGATTACGGTCCGCATCTTGTGGGTTTTCACGTGGGGACGCAGGCGCTCGGGACCGCCGGCGATCGCCACCGTCCGGTCGATGTTCTCCCTTAACCGCTCGCGGTAAACCAGCATGGACGGGCTGGGGATTTCATCGACGTTGGCGACGAGATATCGGGGATCCATGGGTCGTGCTCCTTACTGTAGTTTACGCTGATTCGGCTACTGCAATCTGCCGCGGGCCGCGATGTCCCACACGGTCTCGACCGTTCCGTTGCGCACGCCGTAGAAGCGGTCGTGGAGGTTGATGGTCGTGCAGCAGTGGCTCGGGATGATGTGGATCTTGTCGCCCGGCCTCAGGGTACAGGAAGCGCCGGGGAGTTCGATCTTGACGTGTTCCTCGGATTGGCGCAGGATGGAGGTGCCTTCCACGCCGCGGACGGTCTGCAGTCCCATGTCGTTCGTCATGGTCTTGAGCCCAGCGTCACCGATGGCGAGTTCGTCTCCGGGACGGCTGACGACGGTGGCGTAGATGGTGAGCGCGCAATCGAATTCAGGGATGCGTTGCTGGTAAGTACCGTCCATCAGGATGTAAGACCCCGCCTGCACCTCGTTCACCCCCGGGAAGGTCCCGGTGACCTTGTAGGTGCCCGTACCGCCGCCGCTGACCAGGTCCACGGGCAGGCCCCTTTCCCGGATATAGTCCGCCGTCTGGGTCAGCATCGTCATGGATTCCCGGCACCCGGCGTACCGGGCTTCGTCGTCGGGGTTTCCAATGATATGGCCCTCGTAGCCCATCACCCCGCGGAAGATGACACCGGGGTAGCGGTCGATCGCCTGCGCAAGCTTCCAGGCGGGTTCCCCTGGCGGCACGCCGCAACGCTGCATGCCCACGTCGACCTCGATGATCATGTTCACGCGGGTACCGGCGCTAACGGCCGCGTCGGAGATCTCCTGCACGTTGTCTTCATGGTCCGAGGCGACGATGATGTCCGAATGGCGCGCGAGGGCGACCAGGCGGTCGATCTTTACGCGTCCCACGACCTGGTTGGCGACGAGGATGTCCCGGATTCCGGCTGCCGCCATGACCTCCGCCTCGCCCAGCTTGGCACAGGTGACGCCCCGGGCGCCGGCCTCGATCTGCCGGTGGGCGAGGACCGGCGTCTTATGGGTCTTCGTATGGGGCCGCAGATGGGCGTCCTTGTCGGCGAAGAATTCGGCCATGCGGGCGATGTTGCCCTCCATCAGGTCCAGGTCGATCACCAGGGCCGGGGTGTCGATGTCTTCGATCGGGCTGCCGGGGTGGGCCATGGGTAGTGCTCCTCGGTTGTTGCGGGCGATCAGACGTCGATTTTGGAATGCTCACCAGCGAATCCGGCTTAAGTTTGGAATGCTCAAAGTATAGCCCGGAAAGCCGTAATAGTACAGGGGATTCCAACCCCTACGCCCGGTGTGAACCGTCTTACAGGTTTTCGAGATTCCACCTACCATTTCCTGGAATCCGGAACGGGAAGGGAACGGCCGTTTTCGGCGATGGACTGCTGGCTGACCAGGCCGGGCAAGGTCATGTCCATGGCCTCGTGAAGCCCGATGGACAGCTTGCGGCGGCCTTCTGCGGCGTCGATGAATTCCACGAGTTCGTGGTAGTCGCTCCCGCCGTGCCCAGCGCCCTGCGCGGCCGTTGCCTTCATCCAGTCAGGCATGAACGCTTCCGCCAGCTCGTGGAGGTCCATCCACGTATTCTCGTCCTCGCAACGGGACCGGAGCCAGATCCGGTTGAGCTGTCCCGTCCCGCGCGCCGATTCGTAGCAGCCGTCGGTGCCCTGGAGCTGGTAGTTGGCCAGCGCGTGGGGCCGGTCGGAGGTAAGGTCCATCCGGATCTTGGCCAGTCCGCCCCGCGCCATCTTGCAGAGCATGACGCTGGTGTCCTGGGCGTAGCGTCTGCCTTCCGCGTCGACGTAGTGGTGGCCGCTGCCGTGGCAGGTGACGTGGGCGACCCGGTCGTCCATCCACTGCAGGATGGGTCCAAGGCTGTGGGTGCCGTAGGTAATGCCGTCGATGCCGGACTGCCAGTGGCGCCGCCAGACCTGCTCCGGAGGCAGGCCCCGGGCCGCGAGGCGATGCTCGTCGTAGCCCTTGAGCTCGTGGATGTATTCTCCCTCGGCGTAGTAGGGCGTGCCGAAATGCCCCGACTCCACGAGCGCTTTAACCAGCACGTTTTCCCGGATGTAGGTGTAGTTTTCGGCCATCATGTACACGCCGCCGGATTCCCGGGCCGCCTGGACGATTCCCCTGCATTGCTCGACCGATACGGCCGCCGGCACCTCGCTGAATACGTGCAGTCCCCGGTTCAGAGCGGCGATGGCCTGGGGCGCGTGGAGGGGCATGGGCGTGGCGATGATCACCCCGTCCAGGTCGGATTTCTCCAGCATTTCCTCGTAATCGGTGTACTTTTCCGACGCGCCCAGCAATTCAGCGGTCCCGGGCAGGGCTTCGGCGTCGATGTCGCACACGGCGTGGACGCGGACCCGGGGCAGGGCGTCGCAGGCGTTACGGAAACCGAGACCCCGTCCGCAGGCCCCGGCGATGGCCAGGTGAAACTGTTCGTGGCGTGCATTCATGTTCGGCTTCTTTCACTTTCGTTTAGTTTAACGAAGTCAATTGATCGGCAAGCGGCCAGGCAGATCATTCGACAGGCAGGCGGTCAACAGGTTCACTCATCCGGCGAGCAGCCAGATGGGTCATCCGACGAGCACACGACCAACCCGATCACTTCACCAGGGCTGCGATGCGGCTCATGCACACCACCAGGAAGATCTCCTGGGCCGCGGGCAGGTCCTGGTGGGCGTCGCTGGCGATGAAGTGGTTCATGGTCATGATAATGAGATATACCGACAGGGTATCGTACGCGCTTTGTTCGACGACGGGTTGGCTGTCGCGGATCAACGCCGCCAGCAGTCGGGCTTGTTCCATCATGGCCGGCACGTCGTTGCGCTCGTAAGCCTGGGTAAAAAGGGCGAATAGGCGTTCCACGCCTCGACGGGCGTCCTCCGGAACGGCCTTCGATTCCGTAAGGCCGGAGATCGCACTCTTGATCATCCCTTCGAGTTCCCCGTAACGTTCGTTCTCCTCCATGGACAGCAGCTTGTAGAACCGGTCTCCGGCGCCTAGCGTGTAGCAGATATTGTTGAGGAGCTGAAGCCGTACAGCGGGAGAGGTAACCGATCCGAGCCGGTCGAACGTCGGCTTGATGATGCGGAAGTCTTCACGGTGGCTCAGCGCCTCTACCAGTGTGGGAAAGGTCAGCGGGTCGACGTTGTTGGAGAAATGCCAGAACAGGAGTTCCTGCACGTCGTCGCCCTCCATCTGTCCCAGGCCGGAAATTGCGCTGATCTGTACCCTGGGATCCTCGTCGTCCAGGGCCTCGACCAGGGCGTCCACCGCCTTGGCGTGCTGCAGCTTGCCGAGGGCCTCAGCCGCTTCGCTGCGGATATCCGAAGATGGGCTCTCCAGTTCCCGGATCAGGGTGTCCACTGCCGTCTCCGAACCGGTTTCACCCAGCGCCCGCGCCGCCTGGCGGCGCACCTTGGAACTGGCGTCGGACAGGGCCTGCACGAGGTGGTCGATGGCCATTGGGTTGCGCGACCGGCCGAGCCTGAAGGCCGCACGGGCCCGGCGGTCCTCGGCCGTGGCCACGTTGAACATGATGTAGTTGAAGGTGTAGCTCAGCAGGTTGCCCCGGAACATGTTCGACAGGAGCTGCTGGGACGAGATGGACCGGTCGTCCCGCACGGGCCCCAGGAGGAACAGGGGCACGAAGCGCATGATTCCGCTAAGGAAGAACATGATGTTGATGTCCTGGATCAGGAAGCCTCCCACGGTGAAGCGGACGTCGACCAGCGACGCCACCAGGATGCCGCCGAGGAGGGGGCCTGTCGCGTAGAGCAAATTGATGGAGGTGGACCACGCGGCCAGGTAGGCCACCCGCTCGTCCTGATTCTCCTTCGGCAGCAGCGCGTACCGCAGCGGCGTCACGGCCAGGTTGATGCCGCCCATGATCAGGCCGGAAAGTAACATGGCGATGGCGACCATGGTATGCGAACCCGGCTGGCAGAGGCCCCACAGAAAGGCGTTCAGGGCGCCGGGTATGATCAGGATCTGGAGTACCGGCTTGCTTCCGAAGCGGTCGACCAGTACGCTCCAGATCCGGTATCCGGCGATGGTGGACAACGTGCCGAGGGCGCTCAAGAGGGAGATGGCGGTATAGCCGAATCCCAGGCGGTCGAGCATGAACACGCTGAACAGGGGACCGGCCAGGCCGATGGCGAACTGCCAGGACGAGAAGAAGATGACGAGCTGCCGGAAGTTCCGGTCCCGGAAGGGCTTCAGGAGGTGGCGTAACGGGTTCTGGGCCTCGGGCTCTTCGGCATGGGACGGGTAAGGCGCGCGTTTCAGAAACAGGGGGGCGATGATTCCGAAGAGGGTGCCCACGCAGAAAACTACGACGAAGGCCGTCAGTTTTTCCTCGTCCGGAACCCAGTCCACGAAACGCCCGGTCAGCACGCCTACTGCCATGCCCGCGAGGCTGCTGACTATGATCTGGCGGCTTGTGAAGCGGGCCCGGATGTTCTCCGGCACGGTACCGGCGACCCAGCTCGAGAAGAAGGGTGTGTAGACGTAACCGGAGACCAGCCCCGCTACCAGGAAGATGAGCAGCATCCGCTGGTGCAGCGATTCTACGAAGAGAAAGGGAATGGTGATTACTAAACCACGGAACAGGGCCTCGAGAATTCTGCTACAGATCACCAACTGCTTTTTGTTCTCGATGGACTTGCTGAAGAGGGAGGAGATGATCTGGACCGGCGCGAGGATCGACGCGATCGCCGAGTAGAAGGCGATGTCCGAGGCGTCAGCGCCGAGGGAGAGCACGAATCCCGCGAACACGGCGGTATTCATGCCAACCATCTGGCCCCAGGCGCCCCACAGTCCGCTCACGGCGATGAACGATCGCAACGACCGGTTGACTTCACCCCGTGACTGCATGATGGAAATCTCCGTTGTCCGCCCGGGTTTCGCGTGGTCCGGCATGGGCAGCAAGCCAGGTCAGATCGGCCACGACGGCTTAAGCAACACTACAGATCGGTTTTCAGAAACTTACATCGTCCTGTGAAATTCGCCACAGAATAGAAGTCGGTACTGGTCAGGTCAAGAAAATACATTAAACATTCGAGATAGTTCCCCGAAAATCCACCAATACAGTAAATCATCTTAAACTGGCATATCTTAACCCAGTCGCCGTATAGTATCACAGACGACGAATCATCCAGCTTTTTACATCCACAGGTTTTCATAGTCAATAAAATGATGGACAGCCAATTAACCAACGTCTCAGAGATCAAGATCCTGCTTGCGTACATGGCGGACTAGTAGTAACTTGGATGGTAGAACGGTAAGGCCAAACGGTAAGGCCGATCTCCGATTCGGGAACCAATCCAACGCCTGATTCCTTTTCATTATGATGCGACGATACCCCTACTTTTACATGCTCCCGCTGCTGGTTTTCCTGGCGATATCTGGCTCGGCCGTGTCCCAGGTTGAAGAGGCCGTGGTAGAGGGCAGGGACCTGGTCGCCAGGGATGTCGAAGAGCGACTGATTGCACCTTGCTGCTGGCGGCAGCCGCTCAGTCAGCATTACTCCGGTACCGCGGAGAGAATGAAAAAGGACCTCCGAGAAATGCTCGCCGGAGGGCAGACCCGCGAGGAGATCATCGATCACTACAAGGCCATGTACGGGGAACGCATTCTGTCATCCCCGCCCAACACCGGTTTCAACCGAATGGCTTACCTGATTACGCCGCTCATGTTCCTGACCGGAGCCGGACTGATCTTCATCACGCTTCGCCGGTGGCGGTCCGGGCGCCTGAACCGCGTCGCCGCCGCGGTCGTAGCCGGTCCAGCGAGAGATCCCCGGCACCAGGACCGGATCAACGCTGAACTGAAGCAATTCGACTGAGCAGAACTGGCCGTTTCTCCACCGCTACCGTCACATTTTCTGCCGCTCCGCCCACGCCTCGCCCTCGCCGTAGCTTTCGAAGATATCTTCAAGGAGATTGCCCAGGGCCGGACTGAAGTATCGCCCGCGCCGCCAGGCTACGCCGATATCGCGGCTGAAGGCGAAGCCATCCACGGTGACCTCCCGAAGCGTACCGGCCGCAATGGATTCCTGGATCGTCAAAGAGGGCAGGAACGAAATACCCACGCCCGCTTCTACAAGTTTGCGCATCGCCTCTGGACTGCGCATTTCCATGACCACACGCGGTGATACGCCCACCTCGGCGAATCTTTCGTCCACGATCCGGCGGGACACCGAATCCCCGTGGAAAAGGATCAACGGCTGTTCAGCCACCTCACTCAGCGCGACAGAGGTCCGGTCCACGAAGGGATGGCCGCCACCGACCACAAGCGGCATGGAATCGTGGTAGATGGTCATGGTCTCGATCCTCGGGTGGGAGTATGGCAGGGTGATCAGGGCGAACTCCGAGCGGTTGGCCAGGAGTTCCTCCACCAGGTACTGGGACGGCGATACGTGGACGGACAGTTCCAGTTCCGGATACCGCTGCACGTAGCGTTTGAGGATGTCCGTCAGCAGGTAGGTCACCGCGGCGTCGGTGGCGCCGAAGGTGAACCCCTCGCCCGGCAGGACGTCGCCCCGTGCGAGCCGGTTTTCCACTTCCTCCGTGAGATCCTGGATGCGTACGGCGTAACCGACCAGCGTCCTGCCCTCCATGGTCAATGAAACGTGGCGGCTCCCGCGGTTGAACAATTTCACCCCCAGTGTCTGTTCCAGTTCCCGTACGCCATTGCTTACCGTGGGCTGCGTCACGTGCATGTCCCGGGCAGCCTTTGAAAAGCTCTCCCTCCTCGCAACGGCCAGGAAGTACCGCAGGTAATACAGGTTCATGGTGTTTGCTCCGCACTATCGTGATTGCATGGTGTACGCTGTGAAATCATGATGACGATTTTCCATTGATCCCCCTACAGCCGGTGAATACATCGGCCCCTCAGGGCTCCCGACTTAATATAAACTTAGGCTATAGATAATATAACAATTATTTATTTGAATTATACCAAAAACAAGGTTTCTTATTACCTGAGATCATTAAGCAAATCACTTATTCTTCATTATACTTCGGACCAGCGTGACGCGGGCCCGGTGTCGGAAGGAAAGCGGGGAAAACATGAGCAGCAAAGTAAGAGTCGCCATCGTAGGCGTGGGCAACTGTGCCTCGTCCCTGGTGCAGGGCGTCGAGTATTACCGTAACGCCGCGCAGGACGAGTTCATACCCGGCCTGATGCACGCCAACCTGGGCGGTTATCACATCAACGATGTCGAGTTTTCGGCCGCCTTTGACGTCGGGGTGGAAAAGGTAGGCAAGGACCTGAGCGAGGCAGTCTTCGCCTATCCCAACAACACGGTGAAGTTCGCCGACGTACCGAACCTGGACGTACCCGTAATGCGGGGCATGACCCACGACGGGCTGGGGAAATACCTGAGTGAAGTCATCGAAAAGGACCCGAGCGATACGGTCGACGTAGTGGAAGTGCTGAAGGAAACGAAAACGGATGTGGTGGTCAGCTACCTGCCCGTGGGCAGCGAGGAGGCCACGAAGTGGTACGTCGAGCAGATTCTGCAGGCGGGATGCGGATTCATCAACTGCGTGCCGGTGTTCATCGCCAGCACAGGTCACTGGCCGGAGCGGTTCCGCAAGCACGGCCTGCCGATCATCGGCGACGACATCAAATCGCAGGTGGGCGCCACCATCACCCACCGCGTGCTGACCCGCCTCTTCGCGGACCGCGGTGTCAAGATCCTGCGTTCCTACCAGCTTAACTTCGGCGGAAACACGGATTTCTACAACATGTTGGAGCGTTCGCGCCTCGAGTCGAAGAAGATCAGCAAGACCAACGCGGTGACGTCCCAGCTGAGCTACGACATGGGCGAGGGCAACATCCACGTGGGACCCAGCGATCACGTGCCATGGCTCGAAGACCGCAAGTGGTGTCACATCCGCATGGAAGGCGAGACCTTCGGCGGCGTGCCGCTGAACCTCGAACTCAAGCTGGAAGTCTGGGATTCGCCCAACTCGGCCGGCGTGGTCATCGACGCGGTGCGTTGCTGCAAACTGGCCCTGGACAACGGCCTCAGCGGTCCCCAGTTCGGTCCTTCCTCCTACTTCATGAAGTCCCCGCCCGAGCAGTACAACGACGACGTGTGCCGCCGGCTGGTGGAGGAGTTCATCGAGGAATACGGTAAGAAGACGGACCAACCCGCCCAGGCGCCCGCGGAGATCCCGGCGGAAGAGCCGGTTCCAGCTAGCAGCTGACGAACCCATAGTCCGATTGAAACGCCGGCGGAAGCGCTCGTCCTGGAAACGGATGAAACCTTGCGCCGGCGCGTCTATTTTGAAAAACCCATGCCGCGCAATGTCGCAGGCTCTGATTCATCCGGGAGGATTCTTGCCAGCACGTCTCCGCGTCGCCGCCATCTGCACGATCTACCATCCCTTCGCCCACGCCGACGTTATCGTATCCAAGTTCCTGAAGGGCTGGTCGGTCGACCAGGGGTACTTCGTCCCTGAAGTCGACGTGGTTTCCCTGTACATCGACCACGTCCTCGATACAGATATCGGCCTGCCTATAGCGGAAAAGTTCGGTGTGCCGGTGTACCCGAGTATCCGCAGGGCGCTGCACGCCGGGGGCGACGCCCTGGGCGTAGACGCGGTGCTGCTGGTGGGCGAGCACGGCGACTACCCGTGGAACGAACGGGGCCGCCACATGTATCCGCGGCGGTACTTCTTCGAGCAGATCGCCGGTGTTTTCGCCGAGAGCGGGCGTTCCGTTCCGGTCTTCAGCGACAAACACTTCGCCTACGACTACCGCGACGCCCAATGGATGTGGGACCGGGCGAAAGAATTGAACATACCCCTGATGGCCGGCTCGTCGCTACCCCTGGCTTGGCGCGAACCATGGATCGAATACGACCGGGGCGCGAATGTGGAGGAAGCGCTTACCATCGGATTCGGCGGGGTCGAGTCCTACGGCTACCACGCCCTGGAGGCATTGCAGTGCATGGTCGAACGGCGCCGCGGTGGAGAGACGGGCGTGGCTTCCGTGCAGTGTCTGGAAGGCGACGAGATGTGGCGGGCGTGCGACCGGGGCCTCTGGTCACGGGATCTCATGGACGCGGCACTGGACGCCATACCCGACAAGCCGGAAGGATCGATGCGGGAACTCGCCAGCGAACCCGCGGCCTTCTTGGTGGAACGCCGCGACGGTCTTCGGACCGCCACCCTCATGCTGGGCGGGTACGTGAAGGAATTCGCCTACGCCGCCCTGGTCGACGGCCGGGTGCACGGGTCGTGTTTCCATCTTGTCAGAGAGGGCACCCACGCCCATTTCGGCTACCTGTGCCACAACATACAGCGGTTCTTCATGACGGGCGACGCACCGTATCCACCCGACCGGACGTTGCTGACCACGGGCATCATCGACGCCGCTATGAACAGCCGTCACGAGAATCACCGACGGATCGAAACACCCTTTCTCGACGTCGCGTACGTGTCCTACGCGGAAATGCCTTTCCGGCCGGTCGCGCCTCGCCCCGAAGGGGAAAGCGTGAATCCGGACGCGCCGGATTTCACGGGAAAAGTCTGAGGCGTTGGGGTGTTGGAAGCGTCTGAAGTGTTGGAAGCGTTTGCTTGAGGCGCAGGAAGAGCCAGCCTGAGGTGTCCAGTAGACTGCGGAATAGTCTGATTAACTGTAAAGAGCCGATCAATTACCGGAGAACCATGGTCTCATGAACATCGAACCACGACAAAAGCAGTTCGACTTCGACGGTCCCGAGGCCATCAAACCCGAGATCCTGGAGACCTTCCCTTACGAATCCCAAGGCGATCCCCTCGACGTGGACATCGATACGGACGAGTTCACGGCGGTATGTCCGTGGACGGGACTGCCCGATTTCGGCGAGGTGATCGTTTCCTACGTGCCGGACGAAGTGATCCTGGAGCTGCGGTCATACAAGTACTACCTGCTTTCCTACCGGACCGTCGGCATGGTGCAGGAACACGTCACGCGTCGTATCCTGGACGATCTCGTCGCGGCGGTGCGGCCGGTCCGCATGACGGTAAGCACCGACTACCGGATCCGCGGCGGCATCCACACGGTGTGCACGGCGGAATACGAACAGGGATAGCCTGCGCCTGAACTAGCCGCAGTGTTGGTTGAAGGCCTCGATCAGCCGCTGGGCCACGTCGAGCGCCGTTCGGCCCTCGATGTCGTAGCGTTCCATCATGAACGCCACCTCGCCGTCCTTCATCAGCGCAATCTGCGGCGACGTGGGGAAAAACCCCTTGAAGTAATCCCTGGCCTTACTCGTGGCCTCCAGATCCATGCCGGCGAACACCGTGGTGACCCGGTCCGGCAGTTTCTTGTTCTGCAGGGCCATGGCGACGCCCGGCCGTGCATTCGCCGCCGCGCAGCCGCAGACGGAATTCACCACGACCAGCGCGGTGCCCTCGTGCTCCTGTAGCAGAGAGTCCACCTCGCCAGCGGTCTTCAGTTCCTCCACGCCCAGTTCGGTCAGTTCCCTGCGCATGGGTTCAACTAGTACGGGATCGTACATGGTGTGATGTCTCCTCGAAGTTTTGTGGACCTTCACGATCAATTCGCACGATGATCTATACGTTATACCTTAATATACCTTAATATACCTTAATATGCTTCAATTTACTTTTATTAGTTGACGGGCAACCTGCCGTTGGGTTCGACTGACGTGCAAATCAGCCTTTCGCTGCGGCGCGCTGAGACTCATGACGCGATGAAGTTGTATGCGCGCTGAAATCCCAGATGCGATCTACGTCCGTTCCGCCACCGACGCCTCGAAAGCCGCCTCCAGGGTGCGATAGGCCAGTCCTGCCGCGTCGAGGGGATCGTAGTCTTCTCGCTGCTGCACCATCATGCTGACTTCCACGGTAATGTAGTCGTCGTACCCCGCCGCCTTCATGGCGTCCAGGTATTCCACGTAGTCGAAATCGCCTTCTCCGGGGATAAGGAACTCGAAGTCGGGCGCCCGGCCGCGCTGATCCTTCACATGGGTGTGAATGGTGTGGGGCGCCAGTGCCGCCACGCTTTCCGCCGTGGGCACCCCGGCCACGTCGAAATGGCTGATATCGTAATTGAGCTTCAGGTAAGTGGAATCGATCTGTTCTAGCAGCCACAGGGTCCGTTCCACGTCGCACAGGCAACAGCCGATATGGGGCTCCATGGCTATGGTCACCCCGTGGCGGGCGCCGTAGTCCACGAGACTGCCCACCTCGTTGAGCAGTCGTTCCCGCACGTCGGACCAGTCTTCGGGACGTCCCCCAGGGGTTGTGTCCAGGCAGGGCACGAGTCCGCCCATGGTCAGATCCGCGGCGAGTTCCACAGTGGCCTTCAGCCGCTTCATGTTGGCGTCGTGCTGCCGCACATCGGGATCGAGCAGGCTGGTGTGACCGGCGATGGCGGGCATCTCCACGTTGTGCTTCGCGAACAGGCCCCGGATACGCCGGCGTTCTTCTGCATCGAGTGTACTAAGTTCCGTGGAATAGCCCGGGATGACGGTTATTTCGATGCCGTCGTATCCCAGTCCCGCCAGGTGGGGCACTGCCTCGTCCATCTCGACTCGGGGCATGCCCCACGTGGAGTATCCGAGTTTCATGATCCACCGCCTCAGATGCCCAGGCTGTCGTTGATTTCCTGCTGGTAGTCGTTGGTGCCGTCCGCCATGATTTCGTCCATGGTGACCTGCCTGCCCGCCTGTCCCGACTCCAATATGCCGTAGGAGACGGCGACCGAGCGCATGCCCATGTAACCGTCGACCTCGGGCTGGCGGCCTTCATCGATGGCCTCCGCGAAATCGGCGTACTCGATGGCGATGATCTTGCGGTCTGTCTCCGGAAACGGAAAATCGTAATTCCAAAGGCGGTCGCCGCCGAAGAGTGCCGCCGTCGCTTCGTCCAGGGCGAAGTCAGGCACGAGGTCGAGCAGCCCCTCGCCCTGCAGGGTCTCGCCGTCGCGGCCGATGGTCAGCGGTTGGCCTGACCGGTCTCCCGGCAGTTCCATCGATCCGGCCGAACCGTAAATACCCCGGTGCCAGAAACCCTTTCCGAAGGTCGCGTGCTCCTCCAGGTACTGGCAGACCGCGCCGCTCTCGAAGGTCAGGGTAGCGTAGGCCGCGTCCTCGGCGGTCACTTCGAATTCCGCGGGCATCTCGGCCTGCCAGTGCTCGTAGACACCGGCTGGCGAATTACGCTTAGCCTTCTCGGGATCCTTGCCAGCCATGTCGTTGTAGCGGATCTTTTCGTGGAGACGCGTCTGGGCGTAGATGTTAGACACCGGACCCATGAAGTATTCCAGGATGTCGGCGAAGTGGACACCCACGTCGAGCAGCAGGCCGCTGACGTTCTTCAGGTGCCGCCAGACGGTGATCATCATCTTGTTCTCGCCGCCCGCGGTATTGTGCACCATGTACCGGGGCGTACCGATCACGCCGGCGTCCAGCAGCGCCTTGCCCAGGCGGTTGATCGGATCCCGGCGGTAGTTCTCCGCTACCGACAGGATGCGCCCCGAGCCGTCAGTTGCCTCGCGCATGATGCGGCAGGCGCGCACCGTGAGTCCCATGGGTTTCTCCGTCATTACGTCCCAGCCCTTCGAGGCCGCCTCGGCGCATACCGTGTGATGGTGTCGCGGGTCGGTGCAGATGTCGACGGCCTGCAGGTCGCCGGCGTCTACCTCGTCGAGGCTTCCAACCACCGCGGGACGGATTCCGAAATGCTGTTCGATGTGTCCTGCAAGGGATTCGGCATTCTCTTTGCGGGGGTCGCAGGCCACCACGGGCTCGAACCGGCACAGCCCGGTGCGGTGTAATTCCGCCAGGCCGTAGAGGTGCCGGTGCCCCATACCGCCACAGCCGACCAATCCCAGTCTGATCTTAGACATGATCACTCCAGTGTGTCTTTGGATTCGATTAAGAAAAAGTCAACGGGTTCGCGTCCTGAATCGGACGTTTCAGAACGACATAAAATATGCGATGGGCATCGTCATGTCAAGGTTCCGGAAAGAGCAGAACAGGGACCATCGGGTATATTCCGTGCTTGTCTTTCATGGGTCTGTTTTACTATATTGCGAACTATTATAATTGAAAGTGTTTCGTGACGGATACTCCATTCGTCCGAGACGCCGGAGATCATAACAGTCGCTCAATGAAATCTATCGAACTTGCAGAAAGGGAATACCATGCTGAGACTGATTTTCACCGTGGCCGCCACGCTGGCGCTCACAGCCCTCACCTGGCGGAAAAGAAGACTGATCCGTGCGATCCTGGAAGATCTGCTCGACCAGGGTGTGGAACTGACCGTCAACCACAAGTTCTGGCCCTCGAAGTCCGAGCAGGATACCGACGTGCCCGTCGTTTACGTCACCGATGGAGGTTCGAAGTACCACCGGTCCGACTGTCGCTTCCTTAACGGCGATGCCAGGGCCATCTCCGTTGAAAAGGCGGCGGAAGCATATACGCCTTGTGGAACTTGCCATCCCGACGCGTAGACTGCTCGATGCCCTGTAGCCATACGGGGCATCATTTCTCCCTTTTCAGTCTTTCGGTTTATAAATACAGGGCCTGCGCTGATCTTCATTCCAGCGCCTGCACCAGGTCGTCGATCAGGTCCTCGGCCGCTTCCAGTCCGATGGACAGGCGAAGCAGGTTGGGGGCCGTGACCGATCCCGGCCCTTCGATCGTCTGACGGTGTTCGATCAGGCTTTCGACCCCGCCCAGGCTGGTGGCGTTTCGCATCAGTTTTACCCTGCTCACGACGCCCAGTGCGTCGTCCTTCGCACCCTTTATTCGCAAAGACAGCATGCCGCCGAAGCCATCCATCTGCCTGGAGGCGATGGCGTGTCCCGGGTGGTCCGGCAGACCCGGATAGTCGACGCCTTCGATCCCGGGATGTCCGGACAACGCCACCGCGATGGCCTGTGCGTTGGCGATATGACGCGCCATGCGGCATCCGAGGGAACGCAGTCCCCGGAGGGTCAGCCAGGCGTTGAAAGGGGACAGCACCCCGCCGGTGATCGTGCGAACCCGCCGGGCATGTTCGACCCGGTCCCCGTCTTCCCTGTATATGAGCGCCCCGCCCTGCACGTCGCTGTGGCCGCCCAGGTATTTGGTCATGGAGTGCATGGAGATATCTGCGCCGAGTTGTAGGGGCCGCTGTACGACGGGCGTGGCGAAGGTGTTGTCGACCGACAGCCGGGCGCCTGCACCGTGGGCGATGTCGGCGACCGCCGCGATGTCGGTGACGTCCATGGCCGGGTTGGAGGGGGTCTCTGCCCACAGCAATTCCGTATTGGACCGGAAACCACGTCGAACCGCGTCGAGATCGGTCATGTCGACCTCGCTCACCTCGATATTCCAGTTTGGCAGAAGCTCCTTGCTGATCGCGCGGGTAAGGCTGTAAAGATCCTTATGCATCAGCACATGAGACCCTGGGTTGAGCGTTTGCATGCAGGCCGTTACAGCGGCCATGCCCGATCCGAATACCAGCGCCTTCTCCCCATATTCGATGGCAGCTAAGGCTTCTTCCAACCGGGCCTGGGTCGGGTTTCCCTGCCGGATGTAGATATGGTCATGGGTAGCCTGTCCGTCCGGCGTGTGCTCGAAGGTCGTCGAGAGGTGGATGGAAGGCGCAATGGCCCCGGAGCCGGGTTCTATTCCCCCTCCCGCGTGGACCAGCAGCGTATCGAATTTCATGGTTTTCTCCTGTTTCCCGTAATCCTTCCGTACTTGCTATCCGCAACACCGGGACGATTCGTCTGATGTGACGGCGGTCTGGTCCGCACGCTCATTTTCGATATCGCAGCAGCCGTTCGAAACGTAAAGGTCCGGCTCGTCAATATCCCGGTTCAACACGTAAATCTCCCATTCCCGGCCGTCCGGGTCTTCCACCCAGAACTTGTCCTGGTTGGCGTGGCAGCAGTCGACATTCATCTCTTCCCTGACATCCATACCGGATGCCTTGATACGATGCAGATGGTCCAGGACGGTCTCGCGGTCCGCGACCTCGATGCCCATGTGTTGCGATGCATCTCTGTCTGCCGTCCTGCCGGGATGAAGTGCCAGGTTCAAGGGTGCGATGGATGGCAGGAACTTGACATATCCCGGTTTGGATTTTATGGGATCTTCACCGAAGAACCTTTTGTAGAATGCTACGCTGCGGTCCAGATCGCTGACCGGAAACGATAGATGGATCTTGGGATAATCAGACAAAAGACACCTCCAGGCTGGTTAGAAACTCCTTCAATGACATCAGGGATCAAGGCGATACTAACAACACGCGGTAAGCAGGCGAACCAGGTCGCCCACTTGTTCCGGTCGTACACGGTAATAGACGAATCGCTCTTCACGACGGGATGCCAGCAGGTCCGCCCGGCGCAGGACGTCCAGGTGGTGGGACAGGGTTGCCCAGGGCACGCTGACTGCCTCCTGCAGGTTTCCGACAGTATCTCCTTCTACGCCTTTCCTTACGAGATGGTAGAAGATGGCCAGGCGCGTCTTGTGGCTCAGCGCCTTGAAGGCCTCGGCGTGTTTTTGTTCCGCCTCAAGGGTGGTTGCGGTTACATAGGTGTTTATTGTTTCCATATTTCTAAATATATCGAAATAAGGAGGAGGTGTCAAATCGTTTTTCGCCAGTCCGCGTGCCTTGACGGTTGGGCACGATACCGGAACATCCACTTCCTTTGTATCTTGACAGCCCATGGGGCCGATTGCATTTTGGGAAGGTATTTCACCTCAGTATCACGTTGTAGAAAGGGCGATGAATGAAACTCACGCTCGACCATGTCTTTGATGCGCCCGGCCCGCAACCCAACGGGCTGCAGGGCACCACCGATGGACTCTGGATTCTGGACCAGGGCGACAACCGGATCAGTTGCCACGACTACCGGGACGGTACGACGCTGCGAATCTTCGACACCGACTCCGACAGGGGCAGCGGAATCACCCACAGCGGTACCCACCTCTGGGTGTCCTCCACCTATAGCTGCGAGACGCTGAAAATCGATCCCGTGACAGGTAAGACGTTGGACCGTTACGTAACGCCGGGAGCGAAAGAGACCGGCGCCCATGGCCTGGAATGGCGGGATGGCGAACTGTGGATGTCGTCGCCTCCCGACGCGACCATCTACCGGATGAACCCCGCCGAATGGACCGTGCTGCAGTCCTTCCCGGCACCGGGGGAACGGCCCCACGGCATCGCCTGGGAGAACGGCAGGCTCTGGTGCGTGGAGACCAACCACCGTGCGGTGTTCCTCTACGATCCACAAACGGGCGAGCAACTCGACCGCCTGGACGTAGAAGGTCCCGAACCCCATGGGTTTACCCTCTGGCAGGGTGAAGTCTGGATCGTGGACGCCACCACGGGCGGAGTCTTTCGGGGCACACGTTCGTAAAGAAGCCGAGAGGATCTGATTATGGATAAAGCGCGCATAGGATTCATAGGTGCCGGCTGGTGGGCGACGGCCAATCACCTGCCGGTGCTGCGGAAGCGGGCCGACGAGGTCGGGGACGTGGAACTGTCGGCCGTCTGCCGGCTCGGTACCGACGAGTTGCGCGAGGTGCAGGAAGCTTTCGACGTGCCGTACGGGACGGAAGACTACCGCCGGATGCTGGACGAGGTCGAACTGGACGGCGTGGTGGTGGCCAGTCCCCACACGCTCCACTTCGAGCACGCCCGGGCGGCGCTGGAGCGCGGGTTGCACGTCATGGTCGAAAAGCCCATGTGCACGAAGAGCGCCGACGCGAAGGAACTGGTCCGGATGGCGGACGAGAAAGGGCTCCACCTGCTCGTACCTTACGGCTGGCACCATAAACCATACATCCAGGAGGCCAAACGGCAGCTCGACGCCGGGGTCGTCGGAAAGATCGAGTCCGTACTCTGCCACATGGCCTCGCCCATACGGGGCCTGCTCCAGGGACTGGATTTCGACCACGAGGCCAACGGCGGCGGCCTTTTCGCGCCTGATCCGGCGACCTGGGCCGATCCCGTCGTGGCCGACGGCGGCTACGGTCACTCGCAGATGTCCCACAGCCTCGGACTCATGTCCTGGCTTACGGGCCTGCTCCCACGGGAAGTCTTCGCCATGATGGCAGAGGCCGAATCCAGGGTGGAGATGTACGACGCCGTGACGGTTCGCTTCGAGGACGACGTAATCGGCGCGCTGTCGGGATCGGGCGACATCCCCGAGGGTCAGATGTTCCAGCTCGACATCCGGATTTTCGGTTCGGAGGGCATGCTGCTCCTCGACGTCGAACGGGCCCGGCTCGCGATCCATCGGCACGACGGCCAGGACCATGTCCACGACGTGGCCCCGGACGCCGGCGCATACAGTTGCGAGGGACCACCGGAGAACTTCGCGGACCTGGTCCTCGGACTGGCCGTGGAGAACTATACGCCCGGCACCGCCGCCATGCGTTCCGTCATGATGCTCGACGCCGCCTACCGTTCATCGAAATCGGGCAGGGTCGAGCTGGCGTAACGGCACCTAAAACCAGGATGAGCCATGGCCCTGAAGAACCTGCCACGGGTATCCTTTGAGAAGTATACCCTTCCGAACGGTTTGCAGGTCATTCTGCACATTGACCGCAAGCTGCCCGTGGTGCATGTCAACCACTGGTTTCACGTGGGCTCCAAGGTGGAGAGGCCCGGACGCACCGGGTTCGCCCATCTCTTCGAACACCTGATGTTCGAGGGGTCGGAGAACGCGCCGGGGGGGTATTTCAAGTACATCGAGCAGGCGGGCGGAAACCTGCGGGAGGGCGGCGTAAACGGAACCACGAGTTACGACCGCACCAACTACTTCGCCACCGTACCCTCGGGCAATCTGGAATACGTACTCTGGCTGGAGTCGGACCGGATCGCCACGCTCGCCGACGCGCTCACCGGGGAAAACTTCGAAAATCAGCGCGAGGTCGTCCGCAACGAACGCCGCCAGACTACGGAGAACCAGCCCTACGGGCGCTGGTTCGAACTGGTCAACGAACACCTTTACCCCTCCGGACATCCCTATTCCTGGCCCATCATCGGCCGGCACGAGGACCTGGAAGCCGCCTCTGTCGAAGAGGTGGCCGAGTTCTTCCGCACCTACTACACGCCCAACAACCTTTCACTGGTCATTGCCGGCGACTTCGACGAAGACCACGCCAGGGACCGCGTGGCCCACTACTACGGTGAGATGAAATCCGGGCCCCTGATCGACCGTCTGCGCCGCTGGGTGCCCTCCCTGCCCGATAGAAAGATCGTGGAGGTCACCGACCGTGTACCGCAGGCCCGGATCCACATGATCTGGCCGGGGCCGGCTCGGTTCGAAGCCGACGAAACGGCACTGGACGCGGCCGCTGCCGCGCTCGGGGACGGCCTTTCCTCCCGGCTCGAAAAATCATTGGTCTACGACCGCAGGCTGTGCACGGAGGTCAGTACCATCAATTACGCCCAGGAGATTACCGGGCTCTTCGGCGTCATCGCCACCGTTCGCCCCGGCGGCGATGTCCTGGAGGTCGAGGGACTGGTCATGGAGGAAATTGAAAGACTGGCGGCCGGCGGTCCGACCCGGGATGAGGTGGAGCGCGCCCGTACCGTGTGGGAATACCAGTACATCTCCAGTCTGGAGCGGATTGGAGGTTTTGGCGGCAAGGCGGACCGGCTGAACGAATCGAACACCTATAGGAATGACCCGGGGTACTTCCACGTCGAACACGACAGGTTCCAAGCGTTGAACGGATCGAAGATCGCGGAAACGGTCGAGCGGTGGCTGGTCTCCCGTCACGGCCTGCTGCTTCGTTACTACCCCGAAACGCTATCGAAAGTGGTGGATCAGGGCGCCGTTCCGGCTGCCGTCGATGAAACCCTGGATCGATCCCGGGTACCGGCACTCGGCAAGGACACACCCTTCCAGACGCCCGTGGTTCACGAGGGACGGCTCAACAACGGCCTGGAAGTGCTGGTGGTCGAACATCATGATCTGCCCAAGGTGGCCGTGTCGCTGAACGTGAAGACGGGCAGCGTGCACGATCCTCCGAATAGAAGCGGTGCGTCTCAACTCATGTTGCAGACGATGGACAAGGGCACGCGAAGCCACGGGGCGCTGGCGATCGACGAATCTCTGAGCCGGCTGGGCACGGTCATCCGGAAATCCATGCACCTTGAATCCGCCAGGCTCGGATTGGACGTGCTTACCGATAACCTGACTCCGGCCATGTCCCTCTTCGCCGACGTCGTACGCAACCCCCTGTTTCCCGAAGAGGAACTGGAAAGGGAGCGACATCGACAACTGGATCACCTGGCACAGCAGGCATCCCATCCCCAGGCACTGGCCCAGCGGGTCTGCCCCAGGCTGGTATTCGGCGCAGATCATCCCTATGGACGGCCCGTGCAGGGATATGCGTCTTCGGTTGCTGACACGACGAGGTACGATCTCTCCAGTTCCTACGAGGAGAGCTGGCGGCCGGACCGGTCGGCCCTGATATTCGTGGGAGACATTACCTACGACCAGGCGATGAAACTGGCGGAAAACCGATTCGGATCGTGGAGGGGCGATGTCAGGCCGGCGATGACCGTCCCGGATCCATCCCCTGAACGGAAGATGAACAGGATCTACCTGATCGATCGTCCCGATGCGCCACAGACGGTGGTCTGCCAGTTTATCGATGCGCCCAGACGCGACACGCCCGACTACTATGCCCTTAGACTCGTGGACGCGGTCTGGGGCGGAGGTTTTCAGTCCCGGCTCAACCTGAACCTGCGGGAAGAAAAAGGCTACACCTACGGGGTATCCACCGCGCTGGGGCTGCTCGGCGTCGCTGGCTACTGGAAGGCGCAGACGTCGATCCAGGCGGACAAGGCTGGTGAGGTCGTGCTGGAATTGATGTCCGAAATGGAAGGACTGGCGGGTGAACGCCCGGTGGGAGAGGAAGAATTGGAAGATGCGCGCACAGGACGGATCCGGGGTTACGCCCAGCAGTTCGAATCCCTGAGACGCATCGCGGGCAGCATCGGCGGGCTCTGGAGTTCGGAAAGGCCCATGACGGATATACGTGACGCGGTCGGGAATCTCGAGGCCGTCACCCTGGAGGACGTGCGAGTGGCCGCCCACCGGCATCTCAATCCACGGCGCGCGGGCTACCTGCTCGTGGGTGACCGGTCCGAGATCGAGGCCCAGTTGACCGATAAGGGACTTGCATTGGCAGAGGTATTGGATCCGGAGAGGCTATAGCCAAAAAGGCGGTGGCGCAGGCACCAGTGGTATGCAGATATTTCGAATGAAGTTCGGACCGTGAAGTAGAAGGAGACCGATCGCATGACGGATCATCCATTCGATCAGAACATAGAAACCGCCTGGACGATTCCTTCTTCCTGGTACACCGACCCGGATTTCCTGCGGCAGGAATACAGGGACGTTTTCAGGAAGACCTGGCAACTCGTGGGAAGGGTCGACCAGGTGGCCAAAATCGGGGACTACTTCACGGTGGACGTGGCGGGCGAACCGGTAGTGATTGCATGCGGCGCCGACGACGTGGTCCGGGGATTCTTCAACGTGTGCAGGCACCGCGCCGGACCCGTGGCCCTCGAACAGGGCAACCGGAGGACCTTCGTCTGCTATTACCACGGGTGGACCTACAACCTGGACGGCACGCTGCGGCACGCACCCGAATTTGAAGACGTGCAGGATCTCGACCGGTGCGCCATGGCGCTCAAACCGGTC
This sequence comes from bacterium, assembly GCA_965225915.1. Lineage (GTDB taxonomy): Bacteria > JAAXHH01 > JAAXHH01 > JAAXHH01 > JAAXHH01 > JAAXHH01. Next base: position 736,269 of record OZ245326.1, on the reverse strand, counting down.
CGGGTGAGCGAGTGGGGCCCCCTGCTGTTCGTTAACCTGGACGAAACGGCGCCTCCCCTGGAAGCTTTCCTGGGCGATATCGAGAAGCGGGCTTCCAGACACCGCATCGGCGAGATGAAATGGGCCAGGCGCCGGGACTACGAGATGAACTGCAACTGGAAGGTATACGTGGACAACTACCTGGAAGGGTATCACCTTCCGGTCGTCCATCCCGGACTCTACCGCGAGATCGACTATGACGCCTACCGGGTGGAACCCCACCGATACTATTCCATCCAGCACGCGCCGATTCGCGGCAAGGAAAAGAAGGGCTACAAGGGCGAGCGCCGGTACATGCCGACCGAACAGGACCAGAAGGACACGCAATACTACTGGGTCTTTCCCACGTTGATGCTCAACATCTACCTGGGACAGATGCAGACCAACCTGATCGTTCCCCTGGGACACGAACGCTGCCTGACCATATTCGAATGGTACCTGCTGCCGGACATGGACCAGGACGTGGAAAACCTGGTAGATTTCGGCGACGAGATCCAGGAAGAGGACATTTTCATCTGCGAGCACGTGCAGCGCGGGTTGCAGTCCGAGTCCTACAACCAGGGCAGGTTCTCCGTCAAGCGGGAGAACGGCGTCCACCACTTCCACTCCCTGATGAACGAGTATATAAACGGCGCGGAAATGGAAGAAACCTCGCGGAAGTAGCAACCCCGGAAGCGGTTTTCTTTGAACCTACCTCGCTGAGCGCCGCCTCAGCCACTCCACGGTCAACAGGAACACCACGGCGAAGACGATGAGGAAGACGGCCACGGCCAGGATGGCGGGACTGATTTCTTCCCGGATGCCCGACCACATCTGGCGCGGTATCGTGCGCTGCTCTATACCGCCCATGAAGAGCACCACGACGACTTCATCGAAGGATGCGGCGAAGGCGAAAATCGCCCCGGAAACCACACCCGGTGCAATCAGTGGGAGTTGCACGCGCCGGAAGATCTTCAAGGGTCCCGCACCCAGGCTGGCGGCGGCCCGCGACAGGTTCACGTCATAGCCTGCCAGCGTGGCGGTAACCGTGATGACGACGAAGGGTGTGCCCAGTGCCGCGTGGGCGAGGATCAGCCCGAGATGGGTCTGCGCCAGTCCCAGGGTCGAGTAGAAGAAGAACATCCCCGCCGCCGAGATGATCAAGGGCGTGACCATGGGTGAGATCAGCAGTCCGGTGGCGAAGCGCCGCGCAGGCATGGCCGGGTTCGACAGGCCCAGCGAGGCGAGCGTGCCAAGGACGGTGGCGAGGATCGTAGCGGAGATACCGATAACGAGGCTGTTTACGAGGGCCCGCGACCACTCTTCGTCCTCGACGATCTGCCGGTACCACCTCAGGGACCAGGCGTCCGCGTCGAGGCGAAGCATGCCTTCGGTAAACGTGAAATAGGGTTCGGCGTTGAAACTGAGCGGCACGATCACCAGGATCGGCGCGACTAGGAAGGCGAAGACGAGCGCGCAGAGTCCCAGGTAAGCGATGTGCCAGAATCTCTGTTCCGTGTCTATCATCATCCCAGCCTCATCCGTTCGATGCCCACGAGTCGGTCGTATAGCACGTATAGTCCAATCACGCAAACGAGCAGGATGCCGCCCAGCGCCGCCGCGAGGCTCCAGTTGAGGGACGACTGCATGTGGTAGGCGATCATGTTGGAGATGAGCTGGCCGCTGCTTCCGCCTACTAGCGCCGGAGTGATGTAGTATCCGATGGCGAGGATGAACACGAGCAGGGAACCGGCCCCCACTCCCGTCAGCGTCTGCGGCCAGTAAACACGCCAGAATGACTGCCATGTGCTGGCTCCCAGCGACGCCGCGGCGCTCATCTGGACTGTTGGTATGGCGCTCATTACCGAGTAGAGCGGTAGCACCATGAATGGCAGCAGCACGTGGCTCATGGCCACGAAGGTACCGGTCATGTTGTAGATCATGGCAAATCGGCCGTCGTCACCTATCAGTCCCAGGAAGACGAACATGTCGTTGAGGACGCCCTGGTTCTGCAGGATCACGATCCACGATGTGGTCCGCACCAGAAGAGAGGTCCAGAACGGTACGAGGACCAGGATCAGGAGCAGGTTGGCGCGTTTGGGCGGTGCATGGGCGATCAGGCGGGCGACAGGGTACCCGATAAGCAGGCAGAGGGTAGTGACGCCCAGGCTCACGAGCAGGGTGCGCCAGAGCAGGACGAGGTAGATCCGGCGGTCTTCAGACTGGCGGGCGATGGATCCGTCGAAACTGCGCCGCAGATCGAGGGCGTTCAGGTAGTAGCGCGCGGTGTACCTGTTTCCCGCCTCGCGAAGCGCGAGCCAGGTACCCGTTTCTCCCCAGGCCTCGTGGATACCGATCATGGCTTCCCGCCATGGCCCATCTTCGGCGTCGCGAAGCCTTCGGGCGCTGCGCGTCAATACGCTGCGGAGTCCGCTTTGAATGCGGTTGATCCGCGTGGCGACCTGGCCAAGCGTGCGCTCCGACCGCGCGGTCAGCAGTTCCCCGGCCAGTGCTTCGAATACCGTTTCGCCAGGGAGTTCCTGCCCGTCCCAGGTACGCAGCTCTTCGAGGGTGACGGGCAGCGCATCGGCGACCACCGGATCGTATACGCTGCGGACGAGCATGTTCGCCAGCGGCGCAAGAAAGGTCACCCCGATGAAGACCAGTAGCGGCATCACCAGGACCGCGGCGCGCAACCGCGGGCCGAGCCTTACTGGCGTCTTCCAAACTTCATTAAATATACTCGTCTTTTCTCCCATCAATCCCACTAACCCAGACGCCACATCTGTATGCTCAGATCATTGCCTCAAATCCAATTATTAGTATTGGGAATCGTGGCTTTCACCACCGTTGTGTTTTGGATCCACACATGTCCTGATTCGCTATATCGGTTAGATGTAACTCTTTTATGAATACCAGGGTAGCACTACGGTTTTTCGTATTCCAGTATGGCTGATTTCCCGATCATATCTGTGAATCGAACTATCCACTCGAAGCCGCTTACATCCGTTAACCTTAAGGGATGATTCAACTTGAAGTGAACAGGTTGTTGTTTGCCTTCATCGATCGCGATGTTTGTAGCATAGAGGTACATACGTTCGAGGTTATCGAGGATCGGATTTAATCGTCCTGTCAATTTGGGCAGATGCCCTGTTTCTTCAGTAAAAATCGCTGATCCACCTGTCGGCAACTTATCCAACTGTATAGAGAGAGGTTCAGGGGGACGCCAATTTCGCTCAACATAACTTGCATGTCCTGGCGCAGCACAAAAGACAGTGATCGGTAGGAGAGAATGGAATTCAAAATCGACCCTTCCGAATGTATCCGTTTTGCCTTTTTGCCAAGTCTTGTTGGGATAATGCACTACAACGTCTGCTTTGCTCAGAGGCGCTCTATCAGTTACCACCGAGATTCCACCTTTGATTCCTTCCGTGGGTGGGAGTGTAGAAGGAATGGTCAACTTGAGTTCAGCACCCCCAATTAGTTCGTATTCTGGGTTGCGTCCGGTAAGATTCAAGGTTTCCTCAAAGATTACAGGAACTCCTTCGCCGCGTAACTCGAGAAAATACTGCCTATCGCCGGAGCCGTAGATATCGCCAATCGTAAGCATCCGAAGTAAGGAAGAAACCGTTTCGTTACGAGTGGCCTGCCGGCTACGCATAGCTTCAATTGGAAGGGTGTTAGGAAGCGAACCTGGTGAGTAAATTTCCAGGCGATCGTCGAAAATGAATACTCGAATCTTAGCGTTTTCAATTGAATAGTCGCGATGAACTGCTGCGTTGACAATAGCCTCGAACACCGCTCGCGGACTGAACTGTGGCGATTCGACCCTTCCGGGTACTTTTTGCGCCGCTACCCGGGTATTGCGTCTCGTGAAGTTGACCGCTTCGCGTATCTGTTGGTTCAAAGGGCCGGTGATGGAAATCGCATCATGCTGATCTGAACGTCCGAGTATTGTTCCACGGTAGCGGACAGCTTCAATTTTCGCACCGGATATGTATTCGTCCGGTCGATTCGTACAAAAAAGAACCCCAGCAATCGTTGCACGAGCTATGCCGTTGTCGTCATCACGGATCATTCCCAACTTCATAAGTTGTGCGACATCGCTTTCCGTCGAGCGTGAACTCATGAACTTGTCCACCAGATCGATATCGAGCGAATTTCGACCGGATCCTTCAACAACTGTTTCATCGGGTCCGAGCTGACCAGAGCGTCCGCGCTGTTGAAACAAGCGATGTAGCGCTTCGGAAGGGATCTGGCGAGTGGTACTTCCCTGCCGTCGCAGGTAGCCACCTGGACTTCTGTGCACCGACTGGCTTTGCTCAATTTCGACCACAAGTACAGAAGATCCTGCCAAAAGCGAGAGCCGTTGTGTGACATACGCGAGAGCCGGATCGATGCTATCCGAGCAAATCTCGGCTACGTAAGTTTCCAAAGCGTCCATTTGTTGCCGATTCATCGGACGGATTTCACCACAATCCGACACACTGAAGATTAAAGTACCACCCACAGTGTTCCCAAGTGCTGCCAATTCATTGGCGATTGTATCCCGATGAGGTTCTCGAACACGGTTGTCAGCAAAAACGGCTTCCTTAAACTCGACTCGACTATCCTCACCGAGTTCTATCTGTTTACTCAGTTCTTCACTGCTCCAGACCATCGGAAATATCCTGTCACGTGAGTCAATATGGTCAAAGAAGAATTAACGAAATCTTAGTTGGAATGTAACGGTTTTCGAACGCCTAAGCAAGTCCACGGCCATGTGTCTTGCCGCTCTCACCGGGCCAGCCATGTACTGAACCGCTCGTTCATCTCTTCGCCGTTGTCGGTCCACCATTCCCAGTCGTTGCGCAGGGCACGGGCCGCGTTCTGCGGGCTCGTGGGCATGTGGGGATTCATGTCCACGCCCGTTTCAGCGTGGGTTGTGATCAAGCCCGCGGCCGAATAGCGGGTCGGACTGTAGGCGATGTACCGGGTGACGCCGACCAGGGATTGAGTCGAGGTGGCGAAACGGACAAACTTCTTCGCGGCTTCGAGGTTTCTTGTGCCTTCGACAATGCCTAAACCACCCGTATCCAGTACCTGGCCGTCCCAGATGATCACGAAGGGCTGACCCTCCAGCACCTGCGCATTGAAGACGCGGCCGTTGTAGGCCGTGGTCATCACTACCTCGCCGTCGGCCAGCATCTGGGGCGGCTGGGCGCCGGTCTCCCACCAGACGATGTGGTCCTTGACTGAATCCAGCTTGCGAAACGCACGGACGACTCCCTCCTCCGTTCCGAGCGTGGCGTAAACTTCATCCAGCGGCACTCCGTCGGCTATCAAGGCGAACTCGAGATTGGCCAGGGGTGATCGACGCATGCCCCGGCGGCCCGGGAATCTCTCCAGGTCGAAGAAGTCGGCGACTGTCGATGGTTTCGCGCCCCCGATGCGTTTGTCGTTATAGGCGACCACCGTCGAGTAGAACAGGTTGGTCGTGCCGCACTCCGTGATCCCCCCTTCGACGAAGTCTTCCTCCGCGGAAGTGCCGTCCGAACCCGGCGCTACGTCTTCTTCGATGTCGATCGGGACCAGCAGACCCTCGTCACAGCCGCGTACCAGGTCGGGAAGCTCCATGTCGACAACATCCCAGTACACGTTGCCCACGTCGACCTGGGCGCGGACCTGGGCCAGGCCGCCGTTGTAGTCTTCGATTTTAACTTCTATGCCAGTTTCGTCTTCGAATCGCTCGATGAATCCCTTCTCGCAGGCGCGGGTGTACGAACCGCCCCAGCTGACGAGGGTAAGCGACTGGTCCTGCGCGGCTGTACCGCCAGTTGGCGCCGCAGCCAGTATGATCACGGTCGAAAGGAAGAACAGGGTACACGACGACTTGCGATTCATGGGGCTTCCCCTTCGTAGTCCGGGTCGAGCACCCGGCAGTCGGTCGGCGTCCAGCCGATGTGTATACGGTCGCCTGCCAACAGGGCACCGTGACCGACGATATTGGGTATCTTGATGACGAAGTCGGACGTGCCGCACACCGAAACGCGTATACGGAGATTATCTCCAAGGAACGTGATGTCCTCGATCAGCGCTTCCACTTCGTTGGTGTACAGCCCCGGTTCCGGTGTAACGGCCACGCGCTCGGGGCGTATTGAAAGGGTCGTAGCGTCGCCCAACCCGCAGGGCGCGATGCGTATCGCCCGGATGGTCTCGCCGCCCGCGTCCACTTCGCAGATATCTCCTTTCACCCCGACCACCTTTCCGTGCAGACGGTTGTTCTCTCCGATGAACCGGGCAACGAACGAGCTCTTCGGTTCCTCGTAAAGGGTCTCGGGATCGGCGACCTGCTCGATGTTGCCGTCACGGAGCACGGCGATGCGGTCCGACATGACCATGGCTTCCTGCTGGTCGTGGGTGACGTATACTACGGTGACGCCCAGGGTCTTGTGGATGCGGCGTATCTCGTACTGCATTTCCTCGCGGAGACGACGGTCCAGCGCCCCCAGCGGTTCATCCATGAGTACCAGTTCGGGATCGAAAACCAGGGCGCGGGCAATGGCCACGCGTTGCTGCTGTCCACCGGAAAGCTGGCTGGGACGCCGGTTCTCGTACCCGTCGAGACGTACCAGCCGCAGGGCCCGTTCCACCCGTTGACGGCACTGGTCGCTGTCCATGCCGCGGACTTCAAGGGGAAATGCCAGGTTGGCGCCGACCGTCATGTGGGGGAACAGGGCGTAGTTCTGGAACACCATGCCGATGCCGCGTTTACGGGGCGGCAGGGCCTGGATGGAGCGGCCGTTCACGCGGATTTCGCCGGACGTGAGCGTCTCGAAACCGGCCAGCATCATCAGGCAGGTGGTCTTGCCTGAACCGGAAGGTCCGAGGAGAGTCAGGAACTCTCCCTTGCGAATATCCAGGTCTACGTCGTTGACTACCGTGGTCTTACCGTCGTAGCTCTTGCAGACGTTTCGATATTCGACGTAGGCCTGGCCGGACTCGTTCATTTGAGCGCGCTCCTGTCGAGGTATCTACCGTTCAGGCACGAAAGGGAAATCTAATCCGTCGCCGTCAAGACTGTCAAACGTTTTCCTTTTAACGTAAAGACTGTAAATATACCTTACGGACGATCATGCGAACGTCGTGTTTAACCAGCCAACCAAAATAGGCCAACAGCCAGGAAAAAGACCGCAAAAAACAATGGACCTGTACATCATACGCCATGCCGAATCGGAAAACAACGCCCGTCCCGAGGAAGAACGCACCGACGATCCGGCTCTGACACCCCTCGGTTATGGGCAGGCCGAATGCCTTGTAAACCGCATCCGCCATTTCCGGCCCACCCGCATCTTCGTCAGTCCTTTTCTGAGAACGCTTGAGACCATAGCGCCCTATATCCGGGAAACCCGGCAGCCTGTGGACGCCTGGATCGATCTCCACGAACAGGGTGGCGTCATGGCCGGGTTCGGCGGAAGGACGAAATACGTTGGTCAACCCGGCATGCAACGGTCGGAAATCGAGCGCGGGTTCCCGGGGGTGCGCATGAACGGTGAATTCGACGAGCAGGGCTGGTGGAAATGCCGGCCCTGGGAAGATTACGAAAACGCCCGGGGAAGGGCGGATCGGGTTACAGAGCGGATACGGAACGAATTCGATCATACCGGGGAACGCGTCGTTCTCGTTACCCACGGAGCTTTCATCCGGTTCCTCATGGGCGTCATCATGGACATGCCCGGGATGGGATACGAGCATTTCGAGCAGTTCGCCAATACCTCCGTAACCCGGTTTACCATTACCCCCACCTATACGCAACTCGGCCTCATGAACTGCACGCGTCACCTGCCCGAGGCGTGGATTACGGGTACGGACTCCCGTCCTTACCGTACCGGCGAATTTGTCGAGAAGGAAGCTGAAGACCGTCAGCGGTGCGCGTGGACGCTGAAACACCCGCTGCTGGCTGCTTACCACGACGACGAGTACGGCTTTCCCCTGACCAGGGATGACGACTTGCTGGAACGGCTCGTCCTCGAGATCAACCAGGCGGGACTGAGCTGGCTTACGGTGCTGAAGAAGAGGAAGGCATTTCGGACGGCCTTCGACCAATTTGAAGTGGAACGTGTCGCCGCCTATGGGGACCGAGACAGGGAGCGGCTGCTTCAGGACGAAGGCATTATTCGGAACCGGCTGAAAATCGACGCGACCATCCACAATGCCCGGGTAGTCCAGGAGATCAGGCGGGAATACGGTTCTTTCAAGCGCTGGCTGGACAGCCAGGCCTGCGTTTCATTGGACGAATGGGTCAGACTCTTCCGACAGACCTTCCGGTTCATGGGGCCGGAAATCGTCGGTGAGTTTCTTATGAGTACAGGATATCTCCCCATCCGGCACGACGCGGAATGTTACCTTGCGAAAGAAGGACACCGGGTAGGCTAGCCGACCGGGGTGTTGATTCATGGTACGGCAGCCGGCGTGTTTCAGGCGTCGTCGCCATCCGCGGGAAGCAGGTTGCGTTCCTTCAGTTCCGCCTCCAGCGCGTCCAGGCAGGATCTGAATTCCTTCCAGGCGTCGGGCGCGACGGTGATGCCTTTCTTGCTTGGGAGGAACTCGCCGTCGTTCTCGTAGTAGATTCGTATGTCGACGTAGTCATTTCCCCTGAAAGACGATATGGTGAAGCGGAACTCCTCCTGGCTGTTCTTCTGGAAGCTCGCTACGGGATTGTTGTCCTCGGGCATGGAGTACCTCGGTTGGGCGGTGAAGGCTGCGACGCGTAACTTCGTATTGTTCGCCATGATAACGGGTTACACCATACCGGTGTCAAGGAATTTTGATCTTGTATTGCGGGGGTTGAATTCTTAGTATACTGCATGCGGGGGACGATCCGAAGGAACGCTCGCCCGCAATGGTTCAAGAGAGGAAACGGTACTCCTCCCGGCGTTGACCGAAGAGAGCGGGTAGTGTTTCCGTACAGGTAGTGTTTCCGCCTGGTTTCGTTCAATTGCAAGTTGCAGGGGGTTTTGATGGACTGGCAGGATGTTTTCGCGGATCGCATGAATCTGATCGGGGACACGGCGGTCATCGAGCTGCTCAAGCTGGCCGAGCGGCCGGATGTTCTTTCCTTCGCCGGTGGATTGCCGGATGCCGCCACCTTTCCCATGGAGGCGATGAAGGAGGTCACGAACCAGGTGTTCGACCACCACGGCAGCATGGCGCTCCAGTACAGTCCTACCGCGGGGTACACAGCGCTTCGGGAGTGGATCGCCAAGCGAATGGGGACGATCGAAAACGTAACCTCCACGGTGGACGAAATCATGATCGCCTCTGGAGGGATCGAGGCGATGGACCTCATCGCGAAGACCTTGCTGAACGCCGGCGACATCGTCATCGTGGAAGCCCCCACCTACCTGACCGCTTTCTCGGTTTTCCGGTGCTACGACGTGGACTTCGTCGCGGTGGACATAGACGACGAAGGCATGCGCGTGGACCTGCTGGAGGACCAGCTGAGGGAACTGGAACGGCAGGGCAAACGGGCCAAGCTGATCTACACGATGCCGACCTTTCAAAATCCCGGCGGTGTGACGATGCCCCTGGATCGACGCCGCAAGCTGGTCGACCTGGCCGAACAGTACGGCATTCCCATCCTGGAAGACCACGCCTACGCGGAATTGTACTTCGACGAAGCGCCGCCGCCCTCGCTCAAGGCGCTGAATCCCGATGGCGTCCTGTTCGTCAGTACCTTTTCGAAGATCTTCGGACCGGGGATCCGTCTCGGCTGGATCGCCGCGCCGTCGCACGTAATCGCCCAGCTATGCCAGGCGAAACTGGGCAGCGACCAGTGTTCCAGTACCCTTGGGCAGCGCATCGTCTACGAATACGGCAGGCAGGGACTGATGGATTCCCAGATCGTGCTGTCCCGGTCGCTGTACCGAGCAAAGCGCGACGCCACGCTGGAAGCCCTTGCCGAGCACGCGCCGCCGGGCGTGACGTGGACCAGGCCGGACGGCGGATTCTACATCTGGCTGACCGTCCCGGAGGGGATCGACTCGACGTCGATGCTGGCCTGGGCCGTGGAGCACGAGAAAGTGGCCTACGTGGCAGGACCGTCCTTCTTCACGGACGACCGGGGAAAGAACCATTTCAGGATTTGCTACAGCTTTCTCGACCAGGCGCTCATCGGGGAGGGCATATCCCGGGTTTGCCGGTCCGTTGCCCACCACATGGAGCGGCGCCACCGGGTGAGGGTTTAGAAAGCGTCCCTACTTGCAGGATCACCACGAAATCCCTGGTCTATGAGAAGGGCCGTTCACTGTGAGAAGGGCCGTTCACTGTGAGATCGGCTCATTATTTAGTAAACTACTCCATATCCTATCGTGGAGAACGCCATGTTCCAACTTACCGTTGAACACGAAAAACAGTTCCGGGAAGACGGCTACCTGATGGTGGAAGGCCTGTACGACGAGGAGGAGATGGATCTCCTGCTCAACGTGGGCCGGACCGACCAGGAGAAGGCCGCCCTCGTCCGCGCCGCCGAAGATACGGAAGGACGCGAAAGCAAGCTCTGGCTGACGTCGGATACGGATCGCGAGGACATCTACAACGCCATCTGTCACGGCCGCCGCATGGTAGATACCCTGGAAAGGCTCATGGGTGACGAGGTCTACCTGTACCATTACAAGATGATGGTCAAGGAACCCCGCGTCGGCGGGGCGTGGGAATGGCACCAGGACTACGGTTACTGGTACCACAACCAGGCCCTGTATCCCGACATGGCCAGCTGTTACATCGCGGTGGACAGGGCCCACAGGGGGAACGGATGCCTCCAGGTCATCAGGGGATCGCACCGCCTGGGAAGAATCGAGCACGGTCGATACGGCACGCAGGTGGGCGCCGATCCGAAACGGGTGGAGCTCGCGATGAATCACCTCGACCACGTGTACTGCGAAATGTCGCCCGGCACCGCACTTTTCTTTCACGCGAACGTGCTGCACCGTTCCGATCCCAACGACAGTGACGATCCGAGGTGGAGTCTTATCTGCTGCTACAACACCCGCCACAATCCCTGCCAGGACCGTCCGGGCCACCCGTCCTACCGTCCCCTGGAAAAGTGGGACGACAGCCGGATCAAGGAAGTGGGACGCCGGCAGTGGGCGGAGCTGGCCGTAACGGCAGAGTCAGGGGATGCCTGATCCCTGCCGGGCAAGTCTGGAAGGCATGGCGTTTTAAAGCCATACTGCGATTTTACCTCGATTCGGGATTGCCTCGATCGGGATCGGTTGATTTATGTTGCAAACAGGGCTGAATTGGAATATAAATGTAGTAGGTATGTAACTTACTGCGCGACAATCAGGTTCACCCAAACATATAAACCCAGATCAGTCCATTTAACCAACACGTCCCGCGCAAGGCGGCAATCCACTTGAAAGGATCAAGATCATGACCCGATTTACATCGTACCTGCTCGTCTGTTTCGTCGGCCTGTTCGGCCTGGCTGGATGCGGCGGTTCCGGAACCGAAGAACCAGCCATGGAAGAGGCGGCCATGGAAGAGATGGCCATGGACGTCGCCATGATCAACGGCGAAGTCGCAAGCATCAGCGAAGAATTCGCCAATATCAACACCAACCTCACCAGCGAACAGTTGATGGAAGCCGGTTTCGCCACGGACGGATGGATTTCGGTTACCCATAACGACTGGACCATGGCCATGCCGATGGTCACGGACTACGGCGACGTGGCCGAAGGCGCCTGGCTCGCGCGGATGGACGAGGATTCCGGCACGCTTCAGATCGCCGTCAACGGGGGCAACGCCGCTACAGACATAGGCGCCGCCGTGGGCGACATGCTGCACATCATGGCCGCCGAAGCGCCCGATATGGGTGAAGGCATGGACGAAGACATGGGTGAGGGCGAAGGCGACATGGACGAAGGTGATATGGACGAATCCATGGGCGGCGAGGAAGCCACCACACAACCCGCCGAAGAATAAAAAAGGCGGCGGGTGCACCTGACATGCCCAGACGCCCCAACATTCTCTGGTACTGTACGGATCAGCAGCGGTTCGACACCATCGGCGCTCTCGGCAACCCCCACGTGAGCACACCCGCGCTGGACGGCCTGGTGCGGGAAGGGGTCGCTTTCACGCGGGCCTACTGCCAGAGCCCGATTTGCACGCCCAGCCGGTCGAGTTTTATGACCGGCATGTACCCCGGAAGGATTCACAACTGCCGCAACGGCAACGGATCGTTTGTGAATCCGCCTCCCCTGATTTCCAAACTGCTGGCGGACAGCGGATACGACTGCGGCCTGGCGGGCAAGTTTCACCTGCAAAGCGCGGGGAAACGCACGGAACCCCGCATGGACGACGGCTACCGTTACTGGCGCTTCAGCCACGCGCCCCGGGACGACTGGCCGGAGGGACATGATTACGGGGACTGGGTGCGCGACCGGGGAGGCGACCTGGACGCTCTGCGCGCCAGCGAAGACCGGATTCCGCCGGAACTCCACCAGACCACCTGGGTGACCGAGTGCGCCCTCGAGTTCATCAACCAGACCAGGGACGGCGATACGCCCTGGATGCTGACCCTCAATCCCTACAGCCCCCACGAGCCGTTGATCCCGCCCCGAGTCTACGCTGATATGTTCGATCCGGCCGATATGCCCGGTCCCCATTTCCGCGAAAGTGACCTGGCCCAGCAGGATGAACTGCGGGGGGTTTTCTTCCAGTCCGAATCGCGACATCCCGATTCCTTTGACGGCCGTAAGCAGCAGGCGCTTTACTATGCCATGATCCGGCAGATCGACGATCAATTCGCACGGATCCTGCGTGAAATCGAACGTACGGGACAGCAGGAAAACACCGTGATCATCTTCACGAGTGATCACGGCGAATGCCTGGGTGACCACGGACTGTTGTGGAAGGGTTGCCGGTTTTACGAGGGCCTGGTGCGGGTGCCCCTGATCTTCTCCCATCCCGGGTACATGGAAGCGGACCGCAGAAGCGATGCGCTGGTCGAACTGGTCGACATGTCGGCGACCATGCTGGACCTGGGCGGCGTGGATCTACCCGACGCGTTCCAGGGCCGCAGCCTGCTACCCATTTTGACAGGCGAATCGGATCCCGGCTACCACCGCTCCTTCGTCCGTTCCGAGTACTACGACGCTGTCGCCGCAAAACCGCTGTCCTACGCCACGATGTACCGGGACGAGCGCTACAAGCTGGTGGTGTACCACACCCACGACAAGGGCGAATTGTACGACCTGGACACCGACCCGTGGGAATTCGAGAATATGTGGCACGATCCCGACTGTTGTGAAGTGAAGCTCCGGCTGGTCGAGGCGGCCTTCAACGCCACCATGGTCCAGGACATCGACCTGGGTGGCGCCCTGATCGCCGGAACCTGAGTTGTTGATACGGCGGTAAACAAATAGCGTCGAGGTGAGTCGAAGAACTGGCGGCAGACGGATCGCGCCACCTGATTCGACATGGTCCGAATGCATGAATACCCGGTTCATTCGGCCGCTTATGGAACCTGTTTGACGAAAAGCTACTGGAGCGCAATAAATGATTGTCGACCGAGCCCGGCTGGAGGACCTGGAGGAGCGTACCCTTGCGCCCTATGCCGTGATGAGCCACACAAGCCGGGGACGCAGGCACCCCGAGGAGGAGGCCCCGTGGCGGACGCCTTTTCAGCGCGACCGCGACCGTATCGTCCATTCGAAGTCCTTCCGGCGGCTGGAATACAAGACGCAGGTCTTCGTGTACCACGAGGGAGACCACTACAGGACGCGCCTTACGCACACCATGGAAACGGCCGGCGTATCGGAGACGATCGCCCGGAACCTGGGGGCCAACCAGGATCTCGCCGCGGCCATCGCCCTGGCCCACGACCTGGGGCATCCTCCCTTCGGCCACTGCGGAGAAGAGGCCCTCGACCACCTGATGCGGGATCACGGCGGATTCCAGCACAACAAGCAGAGCCTGCGGGTGATCGATCACCTGGAATGGCGCTATCCCTCCTTCCAGGGCCTTAATCTGACGTGGGAAACGCGGGAAGGCATTGCCAAGCACAACGCACCCCACGGGTTCGATACCAACGAATTTCAACCCGGCCAATTCGCGTCCGTGGAAGCGCAGATCGCTAATCTCGCCGACGAAATCGCCTATAATTCCCATGACCTCGACGATGGAATCAGCGCCGGCATTCTGAGTCTCGAACAGCTGGCTGATCTGGATGTCTGGGACGGGGCGATTCAAGAGCAGGCGGAGAAGGCACGTCACCTGGACCCCACGCGGCAACTGTACCAGATCATCCGGGCCTTGATCAACCAGCAGATCATCGACGTCGTCCAGACGACCCATGAAAACCTGGAAAGCCACAACGTGAAATCACCGGATGAAGTGCGGAAACTGGCCATCCCCGTGGTGGATTACAGTGCTGAAATGGCCGTAAGGAACAACCAGCTTCGAACCTATCTGTATGACAACTTTTACAGGCATTACCGGTTGATACGCATGTCCCGCAAGGCGACCCGGTTCTTGGAAAGCCTCTTCAACGAGTACCTAGCGGATCCCCGGCAATTGCCGCCCACCGTACACCGGGACCAGTCGGCCGCTCCACTCGAACGTACCGTCTGCGACTACATCGCTGGGATGACCGACCGCTATGCCCTGAGAGAATACGAACGCCTCTTCGACCCCTACGAGCGCGTTTGAGATCGTTTTCTCGATGCTCGGACTCGCATGCCTTGCCGTGAACACCCTGCGATATGCCCATCCCTTGATGATCCCAACTGTCACGGTACATTCACCTGATTTTACTTGATTTTTCGTTCCAAATACCTATAATATACGCGAAGTTTAAGTAGTGCCGGCTGCGGTTATCCGTCAATCTCGATGGGGGGTCGTTCAAGGGTAGGACACATGGCTCTGGACCATGGAATCGGGGTTCGAATCCCTGCCCCCCAGTTCGCCTTTCTGCCGCGCCGTCGAGGGCGGACGGGATGGCAGACGGCCTGAGAAAATGTAGGCCGAAAGTCTTGACTCCGGCCAGTTTTTGGAGTACATTTTCAGTTACAATTTGGCGGTATCGTCTAGTGGTTAGGACAGGTGGTTCTCAGCCATCAAACCGGGGTTCGATTCCCCGTACCGCTATCACGCCGAAGTTCCTTTCTATCCTTCTCTTTCTCTCAGATTCTCCGTAAGTCCTAATTTACAGTGGTATCGATATAAACCAAGTGCCACTGCACTCTTGACCGGGATACAGAGTTAAGCTTCCTTCTGATCGAGGAGGCACATCATGACTCTGAAACACCGTCAGTTTACCCGCGAGTTCAAACACCAGGTCCTCCAGCAAGCCGATTCGGGCAAATCTATCAGTCAACTAGCCCGTGAATATCAGGTCGATCCAGCTACTACCGCGGCCGCGGTAGTAGCCCTGGTCCGGGCCTTGCAATGCGGGACCAGATCCACATACTGGCTCTTTCCTGGTCTTCCTACGGCTACCGTCCCATGACCCCGGGCGCTCACGCGTCTTGGATACCGGGTGAAACACAAGCGGGTCCCGCGCCTCATGTGCGAAGACAACCCGTTGGCCCTGAGGCGCAAGGCCTTCGTGTCAACCACGGACTTGAACCACGACCGCACCGTCTACGCCAACCTGGTCCCGGGACTGAACATAACAGGGCATAACCAACTGTGGGTGGCCGACATCACCTTCATAAGGCTGGTCCGCGAATGGGTCTATTGGGCCGTGGTTTTCTAAGCTTCCCGCAATGTTTTCTGCAAAACACCTCACAGTAGTTGAAATATCACCACGTTTACGCGAAAACTCCGCCAACATTCCTCAGTTCTGCTGTTTTACTCACATTTCTGCAAAATACCGCAGAACCTCTCAATATTGATGGCGTGCTGCCACAGCCTGTATTGTTATCCTTAGGTCGCCAAGATCGTTACACTTGGACTCGAGTGCAGGAATTATGTGATCTCAAGGTGATCGGGAATCACTTGAATAACGGGGATTTGCAGAGCCGCAATGGCGCAGACCACCATGTGGTGTGTGACACCGAAGGCGAGGGACACCTTCTCAGAGAACACTGCACCGTTACGATAACAGCTCGACGGGAACCAAAAAAATAACGACTCGAATATGCTGAGCGACAATGTCTTCACCGATGACAGAACGAATAACTCCGTTGTATTTGCCTCTATCCATCCTGGAGCTAAGAAAGGACAAAGGTATAACGCGCGATTCGAATGACGTGTCGACTAGTGAATACAGCGACGAGTTAAACCTGGTCGGAAGTTGCAACCCCGACTCGGCGAATAGCCAGGACCTACCCGCAATTCTATCGCGATAAATTAGCCACGGCCTGGTTCCTAATAACTGGAGCCAATAATCACCCATTGACAAGGAGGCATTACCGGTAGAAAAACACAATAAGCAGCGGGATTCTGCGGATTCTGCGGATGGATTCTATCGCCGTTAGCACCAAGAAAAATACGGCCTAGATCCCAACTAGAATAACGAAAGAATCAATGAGGATGATTGCGGGGCGTCAAGGTGACTGCGCCCGAGATGAAGTTATCGCTAACCGTAGGGTGGAACAAAATCAAAACCAATAACACCCGGTCTTGTCGTTTGGGAGTAAGGAGAGTATTTCGTGAGAACGACAGCTATTACACTTCTGGTCTTTTTCATAGTTGCTTGTAACAGCGACAACATGCCAACATCGCCGACGCCAATACCACCGGTAGTCGGATCCTGGAAATATGCTGGAGAGGGATTTTCAGATACCATTAAAAACAACGTCCAGGCATACGCTTTGTCCCAGGGGATCGGAATGGACATGGCGGATGTTTAGTGGCCACCATCTTAGAAACCATGAGCGGTGCATTCGATTTCTTTGATAATACGACGAGTATGGATATGCGTGAAAACAACACTTATACGTTGATTCACGAAGAAGCGCAGCAAAACGGTTCATGGAGATTCGAAGGGAATCAACTGGCGCTTTTGGGAAACGACATACCCCTTGTTTTTCAGTACTCGCCAGTTGATGACAGGCTAACATGGATTAATCCCCGTTTTAGTCGTATTGACCGCGTTAGAACCCCTTGACGCCGACGACAGAGTACTGTTTAACGTCGTATTCAATGGGCTGATCGATTTGGAAATCTACTTCACAAGGAACTGATCAATCTTCGTACAATAACAATCGGAGTCATAAGTTATTGGTTGGCCAACCATCACTTATGACTCCGATTGCTTTAAACTCACCGCAGCGAGAAGATCTGGACTAGACCATCTCATATCTTGTCACTACGAATACCAGTAGTTCAGGGCTATCCCTTCTAACATTCGCCGTCTATATTCCTGCGGCGTCCAGCATAGTGAGGCGGCCACAACCTGGAGAGCTATGCCTACCAGGTCATCGTGATTCGGCCTGTCACTCCTCTATCCACTGTTCCCCGGACAAGGCTTTCCCGGCGCTGGGCGGCAACACCCAGTTCGAAGTTCATAGCACCACGCTGTAACACGGCCAACTTGTAGCCCAGTTGGTAGTAGCGCGATGTCGTGGAAGTCCTGATACCGATCAAAGGTATCCCGACCAGCCGCCCGCCGACCGGAAGTCCGTAAGCGAGCTCGGTATCGAACCGGGCGCCTGCTTCCTGGCGTCGTCCTCCCAGCCCCTCCATCGTCTCCCGGCTCCAGAGCGCCTCGGCGGCGCTCCTGGCCTGTCCGCCCCATGACGGCGCCAACCGCACCGTCATGCCCAGCGGCGTCGATGGGGTAGGATCGTAACTGAACGACACCAACACGCCTCGTTCCCGGTAATCCTGATCCTGATGCATAAGCAGCGTCCGGACGCGCAAGTCGGCCTTGATCCCCCTTGACGGGACCGAGAAGATGAGGCCGCCGGCGACATCTACGCCCGCACCCGTCTCAGCGTTACCGTCGTCCTGCCGTAGTCCGACCTCCAGGCTGGGCTGTAGTGACAACCCGCTCCTGAAGTCATAGCCGCGCGAGGCCTCCAGCCCCGCCCTCAGCCGGGTCACCACCGCCCGTGTCGCCGCGAGGCTGCCCGCCGGACCCTCCAAGCCTGCGTTCGAGGTTGCCACCCATAATGCATCCGTCTTGAAGGCCATCCCGAAGCCTCCCATCACAGGTGCCACCAGCTCGCCTCGCATTCCAGCCGCTGCCATCGCCATAGACAATCCCGTCTCCAGCGCTCCACCCGTACCCGGCGTCAGTCGCAGCGAGCCCTTCCCGAAGCCTGTCACACCCCACACCGTTATGCGCTCCGTCGCCTGATAGCCCAGCCAGGGATAGAGGCCGGTCACCGACGATGCCAAAGCGCCAACGTCCACTCCTTTGTAGTCGCCCTGGCCACGGCTATGCGCAAGCGACAGTCCCGCAACCAGCCGACCCATCCGGAAGTCGGCCCCGGCCATCGTCGTAGCAGTACGGCCGTCGAGCGTCACGCGGTCTTCCCGACCCGTGAACTGCGACCTTGCCCCCCGGCTCCAGAACGACAGCATGCCGCTGCGCCCGGTCTCGCGGTTCAGCTCGAACGACGACCCTGTCAGCAGGTCGCCCACGCCGAACCCTCTCTTCAGATAGCCGATCCAATTCGGACCGGTCGCTGCACGATGCGGATCCACCCCGATGGGTGTGACGCCGGTACGTCCAGTCGTCCGCAACGACACCGCCCCGCCAGGAAACCCGGCCATGGAGTTATTGCCTTCCTCCACCGGGGCCTTTGAGCGGGCCAGGCTGCCCAACTGCCTCAGGAAACCCCTCGACACATCATCCGTCATGCCCGACCGCAGCTCCCGTCCGGCTAACCGCGCACTCATACCCGGCGTGCGACGTGCCCGGATGCGTTCCTCAACCTGCGCGATTACCTCTACCGCCGCCGTACGCCCGAACCGCCCCAAAAACCCTCGCGGCATCGGATCGGAGTTGCTGATAGACCCGGTTCCGGTTCCATCGGCCAGGTAGGCCCGCACGGGGTTGGACAGCACCAGCGTCATCTGCTCGACGCCCTCGTCATGGGAATCGTCGATCACTTCTACGCACAGGCTCTTCGACGCGGTCCGGCGCTTACTCTCGGCCGGCCGGAACACCAGCGTGCCCGAGATCGGCTTGAAGTCCTGCCCCGCCACCGCCGTGCCGCTGCGCGTCGCATAGTCGACGCTCAAGTCGTGATCGACGTCCATCAGGTCCATCGTCACCACGAATACCAGGCACACCTTCGTGTTCGGCCACTCCCGCGCGCTCGCATCCGACACCGACAGGCCCGGCGTGGTATCGTTGTTAATGACCGGGATGATCGTGGAGCGGCCGCTCCACGAGCTCACCGACACGCCGGCCGGCAACGACCCGAAGGACACCTTCAGGCTCTCCCCGGGATCCTCCTCGAAGTCGTCCACCGGGCGGATGGTCACGCCCGCCGACGTCGCGTTTGTCCCGAAGGTCACGTTCGCCGGCAGGTTGCTGAAATCGGCCGCCGTCGCGCCGCCCAGATACGCATACGTCAACGGAATCGTCAGTTCCTGGCCCGGCGTCACGTTCAGTCTGACGCCCAGCCGATAGGCCCCGCCCTCTTCGACGCCATCGCGCACCGCCCCGGCGCGGGCGTCGAACCTCACCTGCAGACTCGTGTGGCCGTGGTCGTTGTCAGTCAGCTGCACCACCGCCTCGGACGGGCTGCCCGCCGAGACCTTCGAGGGCAGCGACCCGAAGCCGATCGCCACGCTCTCCCGATCGTCGTTGTCGCTGTCGTCCGTCGCGGTGAGAGTAAAGCTCTGCACCGTGTCCGACGCCCCGAAGGTCACGCTCGCCGGCAGACCCGTGTAATCGCCCGCCGTGGCCCCGCGGTGGCTCGGCGTCAGCGGAATCGTCACCGAGCGGCCCGGCGCCGTGTCCAGCAGCAGCCGCACCGTCGCCGTCGCGCCGCCTTCGGCCGCCGTGTAGTTCGCCGCCTCGAAGGACACCGTCACCGCCTTCTCGCCGTCGTTGTCGGCGAGATGCAGCGTGGCGACGCGCGCGCCGTAGCGGCCCGCCTCCAGGTCGTCCGGAAACAGGCGGCGGAAGTGCAGCACCACGCTCTCGCCGTCGTCGTCCTCGCTGTCGTCGGTCGCCCGCACCGTGAACGACGTCTGGGTCTGCCCCCGCTGGAAGGTCACGCTCGTCGGCACGCCCGAGTAATCGTCCGCCGATGCGCCGCCCTCATGCTGCGGATCGAACAGCGGCACCGTCAGCGCCTCGTTCAGTTCGGGCTTCCAGGGGGCGTTCAGGTGCAGGGTCACCCGCGCCGTGCCGCCCTCGGCGACCGTGTAGGAGGATTCGCCGAACCACACGTACCAGGTCGTCACGCCCGCGTCCTGCACCAGCGCCACCCTAGCCGTCGACGGGCTGCCGAGCAACACGCCCGACGGCAGGGCGCCAAAGCCCAGTTGCACGCTCTCGCCGTCATCGTCGACCGAATCGTCGGTGGCCGTGACGGTGAACGTCTGCTCCGTCTCGCCAGCGGCAAAGGTCACGGTCCCCGGCACGCCGTCGTAGTCCGCGCTGGTCGCGCCGCCCTGCGGGTCCGTAGTCACCGGTATGGTCACGGCGCTCGATGCCGGCGGGTCCAACTGCACCGTCACCGCCGCGCTTTGAACTCCCTCGATCGCGGTGTAGGCCGATGCCCCGAAGCTTACCGTCGGAGCGTCCGTGCGCCCGACGCCGTATCCGGACCAGACCGACCCCTCGTGGTTGACCGCCTGCACCCCAACCTGGTACGGCGTGTCCGCTGTCAGGTCCGTGATCTGCGCCGCAGTGCCTGTCACGTTCTGCGGGCCATCAGTCCAGGTCTCTACCGAATCCTCCCGATAGCGCAGGTTGTAGTGCGTGATCGGCGGACGCCCCACGTTGGGCGGCGCCGTCCAGCTCACGTCCAGGCTCGTGATGCTACCCGCAGTCGCCGACACCGTCGGCGCCCCCAGCTGCGCCGGTCTTTCGGCCAGGTCCACGATGTTGATGATGACCAGGATCGAGACACTCTGGCCTTGTTGGTTGACGGCATTCACGGTCACCGCATAGCTCGGCTTCTCCTCGTAGTCGTAGCGCTCGCCCACCCTGGTGCTAAGCTGGCCACTCGATGACGAGATCATGAACTTGCCCGCGTCCTCGCCTTCCAGCCTGTAGGTGACAGGCCCTGCCACGCCGGACGCCCGCACGGGGTCGCCGATGTTCTCTGCATGCTGCACCGTCAGATAGGTAAACGTTTCAACGAGGCTCCGGATGGTGCTATCCCCAATGGACCCGCTCGACGGATACGCCTCACTGGTCACGGCTTCAGGATGAGCTCTATCGTCGGTGAAACCGACCCTGATCTTCACCTGCTTGCCTACATCGTCCGCGACTGGCGTATAGCTGGCTCCCGTCGCCCCGGGGATGTCGGTCTCGGTCGTGCCGTCCACCTGGACCCACTGGTAAGTGTAACTGGGGTTCGTCAGGCCATCGGGATCGGAGATGTCGCTGATGTCCGCGGTGAGCATCAGCCCCTTCCTTGCCGTACCCGAAATCGTGACCGCGCCCTCCGCCGGGAAACTCCCCAACACGAGACTGATCCTGACTTCCTGGCCGTCCGACCAGAGCAGCTCGGGGGGCAACTCGCCGGGGGTCCAGTCCCATTCATTGCCAAAGCTGCCGTTATCCGATTCCGCGTCCGTCGTAAACGTGAGGTCGCCAACGGTGATCACCGTGCCGCGCGGCACACGCGGGATGGATTCGAAGAAAAACTCGTCACCCGAGAAGTGGCTAAGGGAGTACACCTTGAAGACTTCGATTTCTTTGCCGCCGTATTCGATCATGTTGTCGTCGAGCGAGCCGGCCTTGTCAAACTCATACCCGAACCCAGGGCCGTTTTCTGCCACCGTCATCGTCGCGCACCAGTCGTTGACCGCGGGACAGGGGCCCGGCAACACCACCACTGTCACTGTCCCGTTCCGGGGATACGCGTCGCTCGTGAGCGGGCCCTCGGCGTGGCCCCGTAAGTCGGTGAAGCTCACCTTCACCTTGATCTGCTTGCCCAGATCGGACGCGGTCAGCGTGTAGGTTTCGGAGGTCGCCCCGGGGATGTCTGTGTCGGTGGAGCCGTCCACCCGCACCCACTGGTAGGTGAACGTGGGGGTCGTCGGCAACCCATCCGGGTCCTCGATGTAGTCCGTCGCCGCCGTCAGCGTCTTGCCCACCTGCCCCCCACCGGAAATCGTCGGCTGGCCGGTGGCGGGAGCGTCGGTCACAACGAGCGACACGGCGACGTCGGTCCCGGCAGTCCAACCCAGGGTGGTGCTATTCCACTTCCATTGAGTCTTGGCGCCGTTGATCTGGTCGGCCTCCTTAAGGACGAATTCCTCGCCGTCAATCACCAGTGTCAGACCCTGTGTGGCGGCTGTGGCACCCGTATTGAGCCTGAATGTCAAGACTCCGTTCCTGGTGAAAAATTTAGTGACCGCGTAGGTCGTACCGCCATCGGTGAAGTCGTCGCTCAACGTGTTCGAGTTGCTGCACTTTCTATTCCCCGTCGAGGTGTTGTCGCAGCCCAACGGTACGGGGGTCCCTGAGAATGTGGCCCTCGGCGTCAGCGTGGCCGTCCAGATTGTGGTCTGGGCTTGCGCGGGAGCCGCAAGGACCAGTAAGCTCGCTAAGACAGACCATGCGATATAAACCAGGAACGGCATGGTCGCCAAACCGCGCGCCGCGACTGGCTGCAGATGCTCGCGTAGATGAATGGAGTCACCGTCCATTTCGCGAAGGTCTGGACCACTATGAGGATAACCGGCCATTGATAAATCGGAGATGGGAAGAGGTGTTACAGACAGCGCATTCCGCCGCGATATGCTCAGGTCGGGACAAGGGATGTGCCGTCCGATCAATTGGTATAGTTGTTCGACCTTTGACCTTAGACCACCTACTTCGCCAGTAGACGTTCTTGACAAAATAAACCTCCAGTTTCCATATGATTTCCAATCACCTTAGATCATCATGGTGCCTGCACCAGCGAGATAAAACGGAGCGTTTTCACGCGACCCTGTAGATAACACAAAAGGTGCGGCCTGCGCGCCATCTAAATTGAGGGGATCAGCTTTTTTATTGGAGGAAATCGGAGAAAAACAGCAGAATGGAGGGGGTTTTCTATTTGTGTAAAGCTAGCTGAGGAAACAACGGCAACGCGGGCCTACCTCTACACTGACGAAGAGTCTCTATTTCATTCTAGCCCAGCGTCGGGAACGCCAGTCATTGACAGCACCAGCCGCACCAGTTCTGCCTGCCGGGAAATGCCGTGCTTGGCATAGATGTGCCTCACGTGCCAGCGGATCGTACTTTCCTTGCGGCCCAAAGCCGCGGCGATCTCACGGATAGCCTTGCCTTCGGCCATCATCACCGCGACACGGCTCTCCATCGGCGTTAGACCAAGGCACTCCGCTACCAGATCCGGATCGATCCGCGTATCACTTCTCGGGTCCACAACCAGCACGAGCGCAGCGACCGGCCAACTGCGGCAATCCGCCTGCTGTTGATCAACCGGGTTGACGTGCAACACGAGCGGCTGAGAGGTTGCCAGGCGCCTCACCGTCATTGAGTCGCTTATGCCCTGTTGTCCGTATGGCGGCAAGGCGTCTTTCAACAATTTCTGAAGATTGGTGTTGTCTGCCGAGTAGTGTGCGAACAGGTAACCATCATTGTCCAACAAGCCATCGCCGGTTTGCAGGAAGTCCAGTGCACGGTCGTTCGTCGCCACTATTCGCCCGCGCCAGTCTAACTGGATGATGCCCTGCCTGGTGTTTTCGAGCAGTTCGGCGAGCGACGCGCCCAGGGCTTCGGCACCAGACAGCACATGTCGAACGCTCACATATTGGCGAATATGAGGTAGGAGGCGCTGGATCATTTCTATCTTGGTGGACGACCATCCATCGCGGTCAGTGGGATCGTTGACGACCCAGACGATGCGCGTCCCATTGGGTCCATTCAGACGCACGTTGAGACTGTTTCCTACATGGTTTGGCACCAGCAGTTCATTGTAGGCCGGAGACGATTTCAACTCCTGGTCGGTGTAAAGCGTAGTAATGTGGACCGGTTGGCTGTCGGGCAGTTCCCGCAGGCGCGGGGCACGTTCGTCTATGGGATAGTAGGCGTCAAAATACTCTCTCTCCAGCTCTCTATGGCGTTGCCCGTGGTAGTATAATCCGGCATAAAAGATCTGGATGCCCTCGTCGGGGTTACCTTCACCGAAAACCAGGGAATTGCCTTCGGCGCCGAGTACTTCATCAATCAGACCGGAGGTTTCCGGCCAACGGGCATCATCGAGCGTAGCTTCGTGCAACGATGCCAGGATGTGATCGAACTTGTCTCGTTCGCTCATAGCTGTACATTCACTTCCAGATTCTCCTTCGGGCAAAGTCCTGATTCCTTCGTCTCCAATGGCGTGCACATTCCTTTGTTCACCTTACTCCCTATGGCTATCCTGCGTTCTGGTTTCGCCACGGCCGGATCGGACCAAAGCTCGTCGTGTAGCGATTGTCATCTGGTAGGTATCCACTATGGCCCGAGTTGTTGAGGCGGAGCACAAACGCACCATGTGGCGGCTGCGTATTACGTCAATGTTTCAATTCCTGTCGCAGCGGAGTGGTAGGGATTGAAGGCCCCGCAGAACGATACTCTTGTGGAACCGCGGGCGGTCCGTAAGCAGGTTTATAGACGAGAAACGTTCGAGCAGTGTTTCAAGAACGATCCGGCCTTCCAGGCGCGCCAGCGGGGCGCCGAGGCAGTGATGGATCCCGCTCCCGAACGAGAGGTGCGAACCCTGGTTGCGCCCGACATCAAGCCGGTCGGGATTCACGAACACCTCTGGATCCCGGTTGGCAGCGCCTAAAAGAAGAACGATGTTGTCGCGTTTCCGTAATGTAAATCCATTCACCTCGCAGTCGACAAGCACACGCCTGAAATCCGCTTGCACCGGAGAATCGAAACGCAATAGCTCCTCGACCGCCATCGGTATAAGGTCCGGGTCTTCCCGGAGCCGCTGCAGCTGATCGGGATGGCGAAGCAGAGCAAGGATGCCGTTGCCGATCAGGTTGGCTGAGGTCTCGTTGCCGGCGCTGAGGAGCAGACGCAGCATGTTCAATGTCTCTCGTTCGCTCAGGTGTTCGCCTTCGTCCTGCGCCTGCACCAGGGCGCTGAGGATATCTTCTCGCGGTGAGGTCCGCCGCCTCTCGATGAGCGGTAGAAAATAGGCGTCGAAAGCCGTCGAGGCCGCTTCCCCAGCCTTGCGTTCGCGCCGACTGATCAACGGTTCCAGAAGACGCGCGCGTTGCGCCGACCAGATGGCGAACTGGGCCCTGTCCTCGGCCGGAACGCCCAGCATCTCTGCGATAACGATCATGGGCAAGGGCCGGGCTACCGCCTGCATGAGATCAAACGCGGTGGGGTCCCCGATATCGTCCAGCAGTCTCCCCAACATGTTGCGGACGGGGGGTTCGAGAGCGTTTACCGACTTCGGAGTGAAGGCCTTGGAGACGAGCACGCGCAGCCGCGTATGGTCGGGCGGATCCAGCAACAGCATGGTCAATTCTTCCGGCGGCGGCAGCATGGCACGCTGGCGAGGCGTCCAAGTGCCCTTGCGCGGGTCGTTTCCGAAGCGCCGATGGTCGCGCAGGATGGAACCCACGTCGGCGTGGCGCGTGAACACCCAGGCGTTCAAAAGCCTGCTGCGGTGTACCGGAGCCCGGGTTCGGAGTTCCGCATAGACGGGATAGGGATCCTGGGTTGTCCTGGCTGACAGCGGGTTGAACGCCACCCCGCTCTGCCAGCGTTCCTGCAGGATCAACGCGTTGACGACTGCGGATCGTATCATCTCGTTAACTGAATTCATTTGCACTTTCTGAACACCGGCGCATGAAAGCGCTCGATGGCCTCTTCAAACGCTGCTTTGCCGCCGCCGCTGCCGGTTAACCATCATACGAACAGGAGGACCCGGTATCGAAAGTTCATCATAGCTCCAGGATCGGACATAAAGGAACTATCATTTTTGTGGAGTTAAATATCGTTACTAGACAGTATAGTTTCTCTAGGTCACGTATCAGTTACTTCTTCGACACTCAAACATGCATCTGGTCCCATTTTCAGGATATTCCAGATCGCGTAGTGTGTGGGATGATATTCCCCAACTCATCGACTACAAAGATCGGTTCCTGAACTTCACCGACCCCGCACGATGTTTCCGGTTTCACTACGTCCTTTGCACTCAACCTAGCGGACACCGCACCCCGCAGAAAATAGGGAGAGGTCATGCGTCGGCATGCGTGACGTCGACACCATAGCCGAGATCGGCCAGGGCCTGAACCGTCTGGTCCCATTTTCAGGATATTCTCTGA
This sequence comes from bacterium, assembly GCA_965225915.1. Classification (GTDB taxonomy): domain Bacteria; phylum JAAXHH01; class JAAXHH01; order JAAXHH01; family JAAXHH01; genus JAAXHH01. Next base: position 709,848 of record OZ245326.1, on the reverse strand, counting down.
GCGCTTGTTCGCCCCGACCCCGCACGATACGGACTTGGCGTCATGATTAGCACCACCAAGCACACCGGGTCTCCAGTCGACCCCACCCTGTTACCAAGAACCGGAACCTTCTTCCCTGAATAATCCCATCGACTGGTAGATGGGTGGTCTCGCGCACCAGGTGTGGCGCGCCTTTCTCAATCGAAAACGTTGAGTTTACATTGGAACAAAATTAGATCCGCAGGTCGTTATCCGAGTCACGGAAAGAATATCATATGACTGATCGCCGCACGTACCGGCGAAACCCTCCGAAAACGTATAGTCAGGCAGGTCCTGCCAGTGACGAGATGTCCCTGATATCATACGTTGTACCGTGAGTCCAAAAAATGTCAGGTTGAGAGTAAACTCTAGCCTGGTCAAATCTCTGATGTCCGCTCCTGGTACGGAAAGTTCAGTCAAAGCAAACATTTCCACTTCAGTTATCGGCGTGCCGTTCGGGTTTAGCCAAGCTTCTTCAATTACAGCCTGAAAGTTGGCATCGGGAATGGTCACCGGTTCACTACCTCTATTTTCGCAATTGAAAACGACTCTTTCTTTCATGCTACCCAACGCGTAGTAATCTGGTACGATACCGTTCTTGAAGGCGGTGACCAATCACTGTGCGTCTACGCTTGCTACAGTTATGTCGGTACTAGACCAGATCACGACAGCACCATTCATAAGTACTGTTGTTCTAATCAAATACCCTGGGGTCAGTTGGACGGTATGTCCAACAGAATTAAGCGTAGCCAATGAAGAGGTTTTCTCTATCCGTGTGGCCACCGGAGTCACAGGAGGTGGGGACTCAGGAGGGTTCGGCTTGGTGGACTATCCTTACCACAGGTGGTCAGGATGATTATGGCCAAACCTACGAGTATGGGCGAGTATCGAAGGATCGTGCTGTACATTATTGATCGAATTGGATACCGGGTGAACTTCAATTAGAGTGACATCAGGACATCAGCATCAACATTTTATGTATAATGTGTATAATGTGCAAGAAAATACCTGAATAAAAAATACCAACACTCTTATAGTTACCAAATCTCTCTCATGGAATGGACTCCAAACTCCGGATCCAATCTCAAGGTATGCATTCTCACCCAACGTTTCCAGATTTGGAAAACGTTGAGCAAGCCCTCTTCGCCTCGTTCTGATCTGTTTCCCAGTTAACCCCAGTAACATGTTCTGAGTATTGAAATGCCGGCTAAGACAAAGAAGCCATATGGCTCATTGTGTTATGGAGGTACCAGTCCATGCGATCGTTATGCATTCGAGGTTTACCCGATAGGATGAGACAGAAAGTGCTTGTCCGGGATTGGCCCGAACCAGAGGGACCAGCCGGTAACGAAGTCAAGACCAGGACGATCTTTACAGGGATAACAAACGGCACGGAACGAAATCAGCTGATTGGTGGTAACTACGCACCCGAAGACGAACAACTGCCCACCAGTGGCTTCGGCTACCAGAATGTGGGACGGGTGATTGAAGTGGGGCCGGATGTCTGCGAACTACAGTGTGGTATTGCGGGTGCCGGTATTGTCGGTCAAATCGCCGCGCAAATCGCAACCGGCGGTAGCGTGCGCCACGCTCTGCGACATCGATGCAAACCGTCTTGAACTTGCCAGGCAGAATGGCGTGGCTGAAACAGTGCTGAATGTTTCGGGGAACCAATGGGGAAAAGAGATCGCTGATGGGACGTTTGATGCAGTGATTGACTTAACCGGCGTACCCGGTATGGAGGATCAGTTGATATCCTCACTGCGCCAGCGCGGCAGAATTGTATTCATAGCTGGACGAGAGAAGGTTTCCTATACTTTCAATCTCGGCCAGGGACGGGAGATCCAGATAAAGCAGAATAGTCATTTTGATCGCGATGACCTACTGAATACGTGTCGTCTGGTCGATCAGGGGCTGGTGAAAATCGCACCCTTTATCCGTGATGTCGTGCCGGTGAGCAGAGCCAAACAGATCTATGATACATTACGGGATGCCCCCAATGAACTGATGGGGACGGTGTTTGTCTGGTAATCGAAATGGTCGCCTCGGCTTTCCTCATAAGCCATTCACAACGAAATCCTTGCATTCCCTGCTCCCAGTCGTCTAGCGCGGCCTGAACTGCACGGCCAGTTTCTCTGCCCAAGCCTTGTTCGCATCGATCGTGCGTCCGGCGTTGTGCGGTGTATGCACCACGTTGTGGCGCCCGAGCAGCGGATCGTCAAGGGGCAGGGGTTCCTGGTCCCACACGTCCGCCGCCAGGCTCAGTTCGTCGGCCATCACCCGTCGCCGGATGGCGTCGGTGTCGCAGATCATGGCCCGGGTCACCATTACCACCAGGCAGCCCCTGGGAAGCGCGTCTATGAGTTCCGCCTTGACCAGCCCGCGCGTCGATTCCGTGAGCGGCACCATGGGCGCGAACACTTCGGCATCTACGACCAACTGTTCCAAGTGATACACGCGGCGTGATAAAGCCCGGTGAAAGCTCGGCTCGGTGGCGTATGGATCCCAGGCAGCCGCGTCGGCTCCCAGCATAGACGCGAAACTGGCATACCTGCTGGCGATGTTTCCCGCCCCCACGATCCGTACCCGCTTGCCGCACAGTGTGCCATTGGCGAATTCAGGGTCGTCTCCGAACTGGTGTCCTCGCGCACCGGGCAGGCCCCGGCCATCGGGCGGCTCGTAGTCCCAGGGCGCCTGGCTTTGGATGATCTCCCGGTGCAATTGGGGTATGCGCCTCAGTCCGCACAGCGTCAGCGCCAACCCGAATTCCGCCACGGTCTGCGACCAGAATCCCTCGCTCGGATGATCGTAAATGGCGACGCCGGCCTCGGCAAGGTACTCGCCACAGCCTTCGCCCAACCGCCTGTCATAGGCTCCCTGGAAGGTCGCTTCCCGCAACGCGCTGAAACGCTTCAGACACGTCAGACGCACCGAAACGCCCAGCGTAGCCAGCCGCGCAACCCGCCCCGGATCCTCGACTACCTCGCCCAGGGGACGCTCGTCCCCGTGCGTCAAACGAATAAAGTCCGCTTCGGGCCACAGGGTGCTGAAGTGGTCGGCCGCATAGGGCCAGACTCCGTCAAAATCCGGATGAACGATGATAAGATCGGTCATGTTATTCGCCTCCCAACTGATCGGTGTGAAATGCGCCATCACTTGTTAATTTGAAAGCGGCCTCGCTCTCATTCAAGGAGGCTCCTTTATTTGGTAATTATGTATATGCAAAGACCAGATTTCAATTGGATACATTTCCAATTCACCAAAACCCTTGACAGAAACGCGTGATCGTGCTTATCTGAATCTCACTAGAGAAAGTGGCCGAATTGAGAATCTCCAGCCACGTTTTCAAATTTCTTATCACACCAACATTGGATTCTGCTGTTCTCTTCGAAAAGACTTGAAATGAAACGAAGTTCCTGCTTCCTTGCGGGAAGATGGATCGCTACCTTCCTTCTTCCCCTGCTACTGACCGCAAATGGCGCACTTCTTCCAGGTAGCGTTGACGCACAGTCCATAGACCAGATGCAATCCGATCATCTACTCAAGGTCGACATGCTGTACGTGGGCGCCCATCCCGACGATGAAAGCGGGGTCACCGCGACCTACGCCAGGGAGGTCCTCGACGGTGGCGCCCGCGCGGCCATCGTGCTTGTAACGCGGGGTGAGGGCGGCGGCAACGGCATTGGTCGGGAACTCGGTCCCTCGCTGGGCATTCTCCGGGAAGCCGAGATACGGCGCTCCGCGGGCGAATACGGGGTGAACCTGGTTTACTTCCTGGACAAGACCGATTTCTTTTACACGCTCAGTGACAAGGCCGTTTTCGACGTATGGGACCACCAGGACACGCTGAACCGGCTTGTTCGCCTGGTACGTCTGCTTCGGCCTGACGTCATCGTGACCATGTGGCCCGGGCCGGGTACCCATGGCATGCACCAGGCGGCAGCCCGGCTCGCGACGGAGGCCTTTACGGCCGCTGCCGATCCCGGCCGATTCCCGGAACAGATTGAAGACGAGTTCCTGCGGACTTGGCAGCCGGCGAAACTCTACTACAATACCCGGCGTTCCGGCGCGGTTTCCATACCAACGGGAGACATATCGCCCAGCCGGTTCATGAGCTACGCGGAAATCAAATCCCTGGCCCTGCGCAATTTCCGTTCGCAGGGCTTCGATCGGAACGCCACGCTGCCGCCGCGCAGTGCCAGAGCGGAATCTTTCCTGCTGGTCAGGACGCTGGTCCCGCCTTCGCCGGACGGGATCAACACGCTCCTTGGGGGTCTCGAGGGACCGCGGGATCCTGGTATCGTCCTGGGTCCGCCGCCTTCGACGGAGCCCCTGTCCATTGGCATGGTGCCCCGTTCGGACATCGTCCGATTTCGCCGCTGGGCCGAAGAACACCAGGTAGCCTGGGCCGCGGGCATGTTGCCCGCCGCCCTGTCCATCGGCACGGGAATGACCGGTACGCTGGAGGCGGAACTAACCAGCGCGCGGCAACAAGTCACATCGGGTCAGGTGAAGCTCGACCTTCCAGAAGGATGGACGGACCGGCCACTTGAGGCGGATTACGCGGTTCAGGGCCGTGGGAAGCAGGCTGTTCCTTTTACGGTCCACGTCCCGAATCACGTGGAGCAGGGGAGCTACCCGGTGAGGTTGTCGACCACCTCGGCAAGCCGGGCCGTGGTGGACAGCGGCAGGATTGACGTGTTACCGGTCATGGATCTCGTACCGGCGGCGAGTCCCCTACTGATAGACGGTGAGCTTACCGACTGGGAGGGGATCGAGACGCATGCCATTTCGTCGGCTCACGTCTGGTCGGGTTCCGTTCCGGGCGGTGATGACGACATAAGCGCAGTGGTTCGGACCGCCTACGACCAGACGAACCTGTACGTCGCCGTGGACGTCCGAGACGACGTGGTGGTCTGCAATATCGCCCCGGACGACGTGAAGGGCCACTGGCGTTCGGATGCCGTGGAGATCTGCGTCGATCCTTCCGGCCAAAGCGATAATTCGTTGACGGTATTCAAGGCGGGCATCTTTCCCGGAACCACGGCTGGTCGGGACCCCAGGGCGGCCCGGGACGCCGACGCAAGGCAGGGTGTGATCGAAAAGACGGCCCCGGGGATGCGGGTGGCATCCAGGTTCACAGATTACGGTTACGTCATCGAAACTGCCATACCCTGGTCCGACATGCCCGGCGGCACCGCGCCGGCCGTGGGAGAGACCATCGGATTCAACGTGGTGATCTACGACGGCGACGAGGCCGATGCCGGTCCGGGTGCCAACATTGGCAAAGCCCGCCTGGCATGGTCGTATTGGCCGTCCGCACAGGCCCTGCCATACTACTATGGTCGCGCCGTCGTCCGGTAGGTCTGCCTTAGCGCCTCGACCCCATTCTCAATTCATTAAAGACAGCAAGCAGTCGAGCGGCTGACCGCCAATCTCGAAGGGAGTCGCTGTGAATCGCGAAGACGCGCTGGAATTGCTGCACGAACATACGAAGACGGACAGCCTGAGGAAACACGCCCTGGGCGTGGCAGCCGCAATGCGGTACTACGCGAGGAAAAATGGAGAGGACGAGGAGAAATGGGGTATCGTGGGCCTGCTGCATGATTTCGACTACGAAGCCACTCCGAATCCGAAGGACCACCCGATGCGGGGGGCGAAAATCCTGGAGGAGACGGGATATCCCGATGACGTGATCTACGCCATCAAGTCACACGCCACCTACCTGGGCCTCGAACGACGTAGCCAGATGGACAAGACGCTATTCGCCGTCGACGAACTCGTGGGCTTTATCACCGCCGTCGCGCTCGTGCGCCCCTCCGGCAGTGTCCGCGAGGTGAAAGTCAGTTCCGTCCGGAAGAAGATGAAGGCGGTGGCCTTCGCCCGTGCCGTGTCCCGCGAGGACATCGTAGAAGGAGCCGAAAGCCTCGGGCTGGAACTAGGCGATCATATCACCAATGTCATCGAGGCCATGCAGCAAGAAGCGGAAGCGCTGGGTCTGGCCGGGACCTAGAAGTGGCGCCGGACGCCTCCCACCGGGTCCCAGACCCCCGAAAACCATTGACCCGCGGGCGAATCCAGCGCAGATTAAGAGGCCTGCTCTCTTTGCTGACGGACTATTGCCACTGCGGGATCCCCTGTCATGAATCCTGGTAAGGACACTATTTCAAAAGCCCGTAAGGCCTGGGAAGAAGAGAAGCTGGGGCCAGCCCTGGAACGCATGCCCGAACGCCGGGAACGGTTCGAAACCGGTTCGGACATTCCCTTGCAAAGATTGTACACCCCCGAAGACACGGCCAACATCGATCCGGAAACCGATATCGGGACTCCCGGGCAATACCCTTATACTCGGGGTATCCGATCGAGCATGTACCGGGGACGGCTCTGGACGATGCGGCAGTACGCCGGGTTCGGTTCGGCCGAAGAAACCAACGCCCGGTACCGGTATCTGCTGTCACAAGGGCAGACGGGTCTTTCCGTGGCCTTCGATCTGCCTACCCAGATCGGCTATGATTCCGATCATCCCTTGGTGGCCGGCGAGGTGGGGCGCACGGGCGTGGCCATCTCCACCATCGACGACATGCGGACCCTGTTCGATGAAATCCCGCAGGAGTCCGTCAGCACGTCGCTTACCATCAACGCCACGGCCACGGTCCTGGTGGCGCTCTACGCGGTCGTGGCCGAGGAGCGCGGCATCCCGCTGGATCGTCTCGCGGGCACGGTGCAGAACGACATCCTGAAGGAATACATCGCAAGGGGCACGTTCATCTACCCGCCGGGTCCATCCCTGCGTCTGGCCACCGACCTGATCCGGTACTGCTCCGACTGCATGCCGAAATGGAACCCGATCAGCATCAGCGGCTACCACATCCGTGAAGCGGGGGCGACCGCCGTGCAGGAGGTTGCCTTCACCCTCGCCAATGGCCTGGGATACGTGAAGGCGGTCATGGACGCGGGGGTCGACGTCGACGCTTTCGCCCCCCAGCTTTCCTTCTTCTTCAACGCCCACAACCAGTTCTTCGAAGAGGTGGCCAAGTTCCGCGCGGCCCGGAGGCTCTGGGCCAGGCTCATGCGGGAACGGGTAGGCGCCAGGAATCCCCGGTCCTGGCAGCTTCGGTTTCATACCCAGACCGGCGGATCGACGCTGACCGCGCAGCAGCCGGAGAACAACGTCGTCCGGGTGGCGCTACAGGCCCTCGCCGCGGTGTGCGGCGGTACGCAGTCCCTCCACACCAACAGTCTCGACGAGGCGCTTGCGCTGCCTTCCGAATCGGCGGCGACCCTCGCCCTGCGGACGCAGCAGGTCATCGCCCACGAGACCGGAGCGGCAGATACGGTGGACCCCTTCGCCGGATCCTACTTCGTGGAAACCCTGACCGGCGAGATAGAAAAGGCTGCGTTGACTTACCTGGAACGCATCGATGAGTTCGGGGGCGCCCTCGGGGCCATCGAGGCGGGCTTTCCGCAGGAGGAGATCAGCCGGAGCGCCTATGCATACCAGATGGCCATCGAGCAAGAAGAACAGATCATCGTGGGAGTAAACCGCTTTACCGACGCGGAGGAAGAGGGCCCGGCTCCTTTTCCCATTGATCCCGCGATCGAGGGTCGCCAGGTCGAACGGGTTCGCGCGTTCAGGCATGGGCGGGATGGACAGGCCGCGGCGCGGGCGCTGCAGGTACTTGAAGCCGCGTCCCGGTCCGAGACCAACCTGATGCCGCTGATCATCGAAGCCGTGCGCAAGCGGGCGACGCTGGGCGAGATCTGTGATACGCTTCGCGGTGTTTTCGGCGAATATCAGAGACCCGAGCGTTTCTGACACCAGAAGCGTTACGACACATTGAACACACAACATAACGAGCGTATCAATCCCTTGTAGGAGAATCCCGTTTCCATGTCTACGGAACATCCGCACAAGACCGGGCGCATCGCACACATCGGGATCGCGGTGCGGGACCTGGACGACGCGCTTCGTCTCTACCACGACGCCCTCGGGTTGCCCCTGCACGGCCGGGAAACCGTCGAGAGCGACCGCGTTACCGTGGCCTTTCTGCCCATCGGCGATACCGAGGTGGAGCTCCTGGAGGCGACGGATCCCCAGAGCCCGGTGGCCCGCTTCATCGAAAAGCGCGGCGAGGGCATTCATCACGTGGCCTTCGAAGTCGACGACGTGGGGGAAACGCTGGAGATCCTGCGCGAGCGGGGATTCCGGCTGATAGATGAAAACCCGCGTACCGGGGCCGGCGGTGTCCGGGTTGCCTTCGTTCATCCCCGGAGCGCACACGGCGTGCTGATCGAACTGTGTGAAAAAGGCGTGGACGATCGCGCGTGATTTACAACCCGTTACCTGGCCCGGGGTCCCGTCGCGGTCGATCAGAAGAAGCAGGGAAGCGAATTCATGAATCGTCATTTTCCTGTCACCCTATGAGTGAACGGAGCCCGTAACTTTTTCTTGACAAGAGGGAATGCCACCTTTATTTAAATACAATCGAAATCTTTAAGAAACCGCGACCCTTGGAATCCTGCATTTCCCTGCTTGGCCGCTGATGGATCGAAGTCGTTGCCGCACAGGGCTGGCCAAGGCGGTTTCGTCTATCATTCCCTGCGGTGATGCTATGAACGAAAATGCCGGGTAGTACCCACACATTGGATTCCGTCTCGCCCGCGTATGATCCATATCACGTCTTTTCGTCAGTTCATCGGCTACTTGGTTGCGACGGTTATGCTCGTTTCCGGTGTGCTGATTCTGACCGGCAACCTCTTGCGGATATACATACAGACGGAACAACTTAGGCTGGTTTTCGGCAGCGTACTCGTACTGTACGGGATTTTCCGTTTCTTGACCACCCGGTACGCGGAAAAGAGGGCGCGGGAGACCCGCTCGATCTTAGAGGATGATTCATGGAAAGGTTCGGAGTCCAAATCCGATTAGCGTGTATGGGGATGGCCTGCCTTCTTTTGGCGGCAGGTTGCAGCGAACCTGGAGAAACTGCTACCAGGGGTTACCTGAAGGTATCCAGTGCGGAGGTCGCTTTCCCGTACATAGAGAAATCGGCCGTAAAGTTTCAGCAAATATACAACGAAGCCTTTGTCGACGTGGGCCGGACGACCTCGCGGGAAGCGCTGGTCGATCTCGCCGAGGGACGAAGCCGCATGGCGGTAATAACGCGAGAACCGAACGAGGCGGAGGCCGAGGCGCTTTCGGCCGGTGAACCGAAGTTTGTCACCCGCACGGTGGCCCACGACGCACTCGTGGTCATCCTGCATGGCGACAATCCGGTCGACGAATTGACCGTGGGGCAGTTGAAAGACATCTACACAGGCAAGGTCACAAACTGGCGGGAACTGGGTGGCGGAGACATGCGCATCCGTCCCCTGGTCAGGGATCGAAATTCGGGTACCTATGAGGTCTTTCAGGACCGTGTGCTCGGCGACTCGGAATACGGCGCCGGCGTATTCCCCTGCAGTACGATGGCCGTTCTGACGAGAATTGCGGGCAGCAATCCGGGCGCGATCGGAATCACGGGCCTGCTGTTGACGACATCGCCGTCTACGATGGGATATTTCAAGGCCATCCGGGTCGGTGAGGAAGAAGGCGGACGGTTTTATCTGCCCACACAGGACAAGATCCATACCGAGCGGTATCCGTTGCGGCGGCCCCTGGTGCTGTGCTATTTCAAGAATTCGTCGGTGGAAGTCAACCTGGTATCGGGATTCGTAACCTTTCTCACGGCGGTCAAGGGACAGCAGATCGCCATCAACGAGGGAATTGTACCGGCGACCATGCCGGTTCGGACGGTCAAACTGGACTAGTAAACGAGCGAAGATGACCGTATCAGTGGCGTGGCTTTTTCGATTGAAACCGTATAAATACGGGAGGAAACGAACATGCGGATCGCTGGAGTCAACCGTAGGAATTGTCTAGGCGTTCTCCTTGCCCTGGGCGTGCTGTTGCTGGCCGGTGCGCCGCTCAAGGTGGAAGCGCAGAGCGTAGGCGCCGCCCGGGCTGCCTACGACGGTGGGAAATACGACGAAACCGTTTCCATACTCCGGGACGTGCTCAGCAACGGGAAGAAAAACACGGACGCCCATTACCTGCTCGGCATGGCGCTCAAGCGCCAGGGGCATACCGACGAGGCGCTGTCCGAATTCCTCATCGCCGTGGATCAGCAGAAGAAGAACCACGACGCCCGTTTCGAACTCAGCCTGCTGCAGATTGAGAAGGGACAGTTCGATGACGCGGAGAAGTCGATCGAGGAAGGACTGAAGCGAACCAAGGAAAAAGACGCCCGGTTTTTCTACGCGCGGGGACAACTCGCAATCGCCCGGGACGATCTGCAAAGCGCCATGGTACTCTTCACCAGGGCGCGTGGCGTAGACCCGCAAAACCCGCTGTACGTGATAGGGCTTGGTTACGTCTACGAGGCCCAGAACGTATGGGGACTGGCCATCACGAACTACCGCCGGGCTCTGGCCATGCAGCCCGATTCTCCGGACGCGGCCATGACCTATTACAGGATCGGCCAGTTGCATTTCAAGGCCCGGCAGTGGAACGAATCGTACGCCGGCTTCCAGAAAGCGACAGAACTCGATCCCACCCTTAAGAACGCCTGGTACCAACAGGGATACATCCAGTTTGTCGCCGAACGGTATCCGCTCGTCGTCGAACCGCTGGAAAAGTTCGTGGCGCTGGACCAGACCAATGCCGAGGCCTATTTCATGCTGGCCGAATCGTTCAATAAGACACAGCGTATCAAGATGGCCGTGCCCCACTACTTAAAAACCGTCGAACTCGATCCGGGCAAGACCGAGGCCTATCTGCCCATGGGCGACGGACTGGTGGCGGAAGGCATGTACACGGAGGCGGTCAACGCCTACAAGGAAGCCTTGATGCAGATCGACGACAATGCGGCGCTGTATTACAGCCTGGGCTGGGTACAGGCGCAGCCTGAGGTCGGCCAGTACGACGAGGGCATTGTCAACCTGAAAAAATCCATTGAACTGGACGGCTCGTCCGAGAAACCCTATATCCAGCTGGCACTGGTGTTCTTCGATCAGGAAAAGTATGGAGAGGCCATACCGTACCTGCAGGAGGCCATCAGGGTCAATCCGAACGATCAGAACCCCTACGCCTACTACGGCCGTTCCTTTATCAAGCAGGGTCAGTACGCACAGGCCGTGACTGCCCTCAAAACGGTGCTGGAACCCGCGATCCAGGCACAGGAGGACGAACGGACCAGGATGACGCTCAGCAACGTTTATTATAACCTCGGCAGGGAAATCTACGGCGAGGCGCGCAACGTGGAGAGGGACCAGCGTCCGGAGATATACGCCGCCTCGCTGGACATGTACCGGGCAAAGGTCGCGCACGACAGCACGTCCTACACGGCCTTTCTCAACATGGGTATCGCGGGCCTGGTGGCCAACCAAGGCGCGGTGGCCCGGGACGCCCTGTTAAAGGTCCTCAACCTGCAGGCCGAAGAGGGCGTAAAGGATCCCAAGTCCATCCTTCAGCCCCTGAAATTCCTGGGTACGGCCTACCTGATCCTGGAGGACTATTCCAATGCGCGCACGACGTTTGAGCGTGTGCTTGAAATCGATCCTACGGACCACGAAGCATATTACCGCCTCGGATTCGACCGGGTATTGAACGAGGATTGGGCCGGCGCCATCGGTCGCCTGCGAAAAGCCGTGGAGTTGAAGCCCGACAATGCTTCCTATCATCTTCTGCTCGCCCAGTCCTATACGAACTCGCAGCAACTAGCCCCGGCGATCCGCCACTACCGGGAATGCCTGAAATTGGATCCGAACAACGGCAAGGCGCGGGAACAGCTGAACACCGTTCGGGAGATCTACGAACAGATGCAGGGCGGCTGAAATGGCGCGTAAGCGTATCAGCCACTACGTCATCAATCGGAGTTGACCAGACTGCAGAAAAAACAGAGCATGGGCCTGTTTACAGGCAACAAACACAGGACACGAATGGAAAGGTGGTGGTAAAGGAAGGCGTTGTCCCGCCGACGTAAAAAGGACTCGTTACGATCCGGCAATACCAGGTTTATCTGGCAGGGGTTATTTCACTGTGAGATGATTGTTTAAGTTTATCATTCACTATCGCAACAGAACAAAGTCAAGGAGAATTGATATGCGGCCAGGTGCCTTTATCATGATCATTATCGTCCTTTGCTTTATCGTTTCCTACATCATATACGAGTACTTTCTGCCCCAGTTCGTGAAGGACGGCGGAGTCGTGGTCATCGGCCTCATGGTGCTCACAATGTTGGATATTACCTTTATCATAGAGCGTTCGTTGACACTGAAAAAGGCCCGCGGCAAGCGGTCGCAGGTGGCCTTTCTCAGGGATTCGATGAGCGCGATTCGAAACAACGATGTCGCCCGGGCTATCAACCTGTGCAATTCGCAGCAGGGTACCATGGCAAACGTGCTGCGCGCCGGTCTCGAACGGTTCCAAACCATTCACGATGAGAACATGACGAGCGACCGGCAGGTGGCGGAGATCAAGCGGGCTTTCGACGAAGCCAACGCCCTCGAAACCCCGTTGCTCGAACGTAACCTTATCGCCCTTCAGACCATCGCCACCATCGCCACGCTGGTGGGGCTGCTCGGTACGACGATTGGTATGATCCGTGCCTTTTCCGCCATGGCCAACGAAGGCGCGCCGGACGCTATTCAGCTCGCCCTCGGTATCTCGGAAGCGCTGATCAACACGGCGGGCGGACTGGCCGCGGCTATCATGGGTATCGTGGCGTACAACTATTTCGTCAACAAGGTGGACATGTTCACCTACGCAATTGACGAGGTGTCGCAGGAAGTTGTAGCCATTCTTACCGGCCGGGCCTAATTGGGCGGCGTTAAGGAGTTTTAGATATGGCGAGTTCAAAGCATTCCCCGGTATTCATCGACATGACGCCGATGGTGGATATCGCCTTCCTGCTGCTCATCTTCTTCATGGCGACGACACAGTTCAAGGAACCCGAATCGATCGCCATTCTGCTTCCGGAATCGCATTCGGTGATCAAGCTGCCTGAATCGGACGTCGTGATCCTGACGGTCGGTCCGAAACCCGAGAACGAGTTGTTCTGGCGGCTGGAGCCCCAGCCGGAAGTGAAGATCGAGATGTCTGAGATGGAGAGGGCACTGGTGGAGGCGCGCGTACGAAACCCAAGGTTGCGTATCGCCATCAAGGCGCACAAGAACGCTGAGTTTGGCGAAATCAGCGACATGATGGAGATCCTCCAGAAAACGAACAACACCCGTTTCAACCTGGTCACCAACTTCGAGGACGACTTCGATAAATCGTCGGACGAAGAGCCGACCAGTTTGAGACCGGTCAACAATGACCTGGTAAGGAGGTGATGACACATGGCTGCTGTCCAAGGAGCTGAGAAAGCCAGCGACAGAAAAAAGGCAGGTGGCAAGAGAACAAAGAAGCGTTCGCCCATCAACATCGACATGACGCCCATGGTGGACATCGCTTTCCTTCTGCTCATTTTCTTCATGGTTACCACGGTATTCAGGGCGCCGCAGACCATGGAACTCAACATTCCGCCCGACAAGGATGACAAGGTCGAGATTGCGGAATCGAATGTGCTGATAGTCTACATGCTGGATGACGAACGCATGTTCTGGCAGATCGGCCGGGATATGACGCCGGAAATGCTTGAGCTGGCGAACATCCAGGAATTCATCAAGGAGAAGGAGTTGGAGAACGCCGAGGAACATAACGGCGAGTCCAAGCTTGTGACCTTGGTCATGATCCAGCGCACGAGTCCTTACGAGCAGATGGTCAACGTCATGGATGAACTTCAGTTGGGCGCCATCGACCGGTTCAGCATCACGGTCCTGGAGCAGGATAAATTTGAGGAGGTGTTTGGCTCATGATCGGATCGCTGCTTAGCGTCGAGCATTTCCCTCTGAAGAAAGAGTCCGCCTTAAAGTTCTTTTACCAGAAACACGCCAGGAATGCAATAATAGCTGCGATTATCCTGCATGTTCTGGCTGTCGGAACCTATTGGACGGTCTGGTATTTACAAGAGATGAACCGGCAGTACGCGACCACGATCGTGACCTACGCCGACTTGGGGCCGCCACCGGCGCTGACCGACGCGCCGGAAATGCCGGAGGTTCCGGTGGAGGCGCCATCCAGGCCGGTGATCGGTATACCGGAGCCCGTGGATGATGCCGAGGTATCCGCCGAGATGACGATCGCCACACAGACTGAGATGAGCCAGAGCATCGCACCGGTGATCCAGGACATCGAGGAAGAGAACATCGTGATCCAGGCGCCTGAAGAAGAGAACATCCAGATAGGGGACGATGCACTGCCACCGCCCGATGCCTTTGTGCCTTTCGAAACACCGCCCGCGGCGGTTACCCGTGTACAGCCCGAGTACCCGGAGCTGGCCAGAAAGGCGGGTATAGAGGGAACGGTGTATATCAAGATTTTAGTCGACAAGGAAGGCAAGGTCCGTGACGCCATCCTGCTTAGAGGGGTTGGCGCAGGACTTGACGAAGCAGCCCTTGAGGCCGTTAGGAAATGGGTGTATACGCCGGCCATTCAGAACAGCAGGCCGGTGGCCGTCTGGGTGGCGCAGCCGGTTAATTTCAGGTTGCGCTAAGAATGCGCAGTACCTTGGACTGTGCCGCGGCCAGTAGACCGCGGCGCATCCCTTGTGGCAGTTCGGAAGAACAGAGGGCGGGTTCCATACCCGCCCTCTGTGTGTGTGGACTATAGGTTGACGATCGCGTGGCAGTGCGGTGACAGTTGTGTATTCCAGCAGTGCAATAACGGTTGTGTTTTTCATATAGAATAACAAAGGGAGAAGGTTTCGGAATATGGACGAGTTGATGTATGGTGTGGTCGGCGCGGGCCTGTTGGGACTAATATACTCCATCTGGAGGACGGCTTGGATCAACCGCCAGGATGAGGGTACTGAGAAAATGAAATTGATCGGCGCCAGTATCGCCGAAGGCGCGATGGCATTTCTAAAGGCGGAGTACCGGGTACTGGGTATCTTTGTCGTGGTCGTGGCGGTGCTGCTCGCCGTGGCGAACATGGGCAGGGTAGAGTCCAGCGCACTCATTGCGCTGTCCTTCGTAACCGGGGCCTTCACCTCCGGTCTGGCGGGTTTCCTGGGCATGCGGGTGGCCATACGCGCAAATACGAGGACGACCCAAGCGGCGCGGACCGGACTGGCCCAGGCGCTGCACGTGGCCTTTGCCGGCGGATCGGTCATGGGACTGAACGTGGTGGGCCTGGGTGTATTGGGCCTCGGCGGGCTGTTCATCCTCTATACGGGACTCTTCGGTATTGACGAGTCAGGAATCGGCCGGGTGCTGAACGTCATCTCCGGCTTTTCGCTGGGCGCCTCGTCGATTGCCCTTTTCGCCCGCGTAGGAGGCGGCATATATACCAAGGCAGCCGACGTGGGCGCAGACCTGGTGGGCAAGGTAGAAGCCGGTATTCCCGAGGACCATCCCCTCAATCCAGCATCAATAGCTGACAACGTGGGAGATAACGTGGGCGACGTGGCCGGCATGGGCGCCGACCTGTTCGAATCCTACGTAGGATCCATCGTCGGCTCCATGGTGCTGGGCGCCGGCATCCTCGTCGCGGGCATATATGATCCAGTCTTCATCACCCTCCCCTTGATCATCGCGGGCGCCGGCATCATCATCTCGATCATCGGCACCTTCATGGTTTCGATCAAAGAAGGCGGCAATCCCCAGTCCGGGTTGAACAAGGGCCAGTTCGGATCTTCCGCGATCATGGTCGCCGTAATGTATTTCCTCATCGACTATCTTCTCCCCGGCGAATTCACCCTGGGCGGCGAAACCTACACCAGCCTGGGGGTCTTCATCGCCACGACGATCGGTCTTTTAGCCGGACTCGGAATCGGATTGATCACGGAGCACTACACGGGGACCCATACCGGTCCGGTCACGTCCATTGTAAGGCAGTCCGTGACGGGTACCGCGACCAACATCATCGCGGGTCTTGGCATCGGCATGCGGTCCACGGCCATACCCATATTGATCATCGCCGCCGGCATCATGGGCGCCTATTATCTCGCCGGGCTGTACGGGATCGCCATGGCGGCCCTGGGCATGCTGTCCAACACGGGCATCCAGCTGGCGGTGGACGCCTACGGCCCCATATCGGACAACGCGGGCGGTGTGGCCGAGATGGCGGAGCTACCCCCCGAGGTACGGCAGCGGACGGACAAGCTCGACGCGGTGGGCAACACGACCGCGGCGATCGGCAAGGGATTTGCCATCGGTTCCGCGGCGCTGACCGCGCTCGCGCTTTTCGCGGCCTACATGTTCCAGGTGGGAATCTCGACCATCGACATCGCGAATCCCCGCGTCATGGCTGGACTCTTCGTGGGAGGCATGCTGCCCTTCCTGTTCTCCTCCATGGCCATGAACGCCGTGGGACAGGCGGCCATGGCCATGATCGAAGAGGTCAGGCGACAGTTCAATTCCATACCGGAACTAAAGGCCGCGCTGACGGTGATGAAGAAGAACGAAGGGTTGGATGAAGGCGATTGGACTCAAGAGGACCGGGACATCTTCCAGGCGGCGAGTGGTAAACCCGAATATGCCCGGTGTGTAGAAATTTCCACCAAGGCGGCCATCCGGCGCATGGTCCTTCCCGGCCTGCTGGCCGTGTTGTCGCCCGTCGTCGTGGGATTCGTCTTCGGTCCGGAGACGCTTGGCGGCCTCTTGGCCGGTGTCACAGTTTCAGGTGTGCTGATGGCGATCTTCCAGTCCAACGCAGGCGGCGCCTGGGACAATGCGAAGAAGATGATCGAAGAGGGACTGACCATCGACGGCGTACGCTACGAGAAAGGGTCGGAAGCCCACAAGGCCACCGTGGTGGGAGATACCGTGGGCGATCCCTTCAAGGACACCTCAGGCCCCTCGCTGAACATCCTGATCAAGCTCATGTCCGTCGTGTCCCTGGTCATCGCTCCGCTCATCGCACTGTAGACCATGATCCCCTTTTTATCGTTCTTGGGCAAACGCGTTCTCTGGGCGCTGACGAACATCGGCGACTTCGGCACGATGATGATCGAAGTCGTCCGTAACCTGCCCAAAATCCGGGTATATTGGGGGCTGATGATCAAGCAGATGATCGAGATCGGCATACGTTCCATGCCGATCGTCCTGATCATCGCATTCTTCGCGGGACTGGTGACGGCCGTGCAGACCGGGTACCAGTTCCAGGGGTACGTACCCGCTTACCTGGTGGGCAGTGTCGTCCTGGAATCGGTGGTGCTCGAACTGGCGCCCGTGCTCGGCGGCCTGGTGCTTTCGGGCAGGGTGGGCGCCACAATCGCGGCCGAACTCGGCACGATGCGGGTAACGGAACAGCTCGACGCCTACGAAGTGATGGCGATGAATCCCATCGTCTACCTGGCGATCCCCCGCATACTCGCTGGCATGTTCATGCTGCCGGTTCTCGTAGTGTTTGCCGATTTGATCGGCGTGCTCTCCGGCATGGTCGCGGCTCTCGACCGTATGCAGGTGAGCGTGCCCGACTTCGAACGGGGAATGCGGGAGTTCTTCCGGACCAAGGACGTTTTCTTCGGGCTGGCCAAATCCTTCACCTTCGGGGTGACGATCACCACGATCGGCTGCTACCAGGGGTTCAAGGTGAAACCGGGCTCGGGTTCGGAGGGCGTTGGCCAGGCGACCACCAACACAGTAGTGGTTTCGTGTATCCTTATCCTGCTCCTGGATTACCTGCTGGCCAGGACGATACTGTAGACCAAGAGGTGAGCCGTGATAGTCAAGAAAAGTCTGTTGCCCGACGAGGCGAAACTTGGAATGGCCTTTCTCCTGGCCATCATCATTTTCGTCTGGGGCCTGTTCTACCTGAAGGAATGGCGGGTAACGGGAGATACCTACCTCGTGGAGGTGCGCTTCACCAGCGCCGTGGGGGTGAAGTCCTCCGACCCGATCCTGGTGGGCGGCGTGCGGATCGGCAAGGTGGAGACCGTGGCCCTCGACGACCTGTCACCCATCGTCACGTTGCGCATCGATGAGCCCTATGGGATCCCCGAGGATTCAAAGGTGGAAGTGATATCCCGGAGTGTCATGGGAGAAAAATCCATCAACATCCAGAGAGGCGTCAGCACAGAGATGATACCCCCCGGCGGCAAGCTTGAGGGCACGGCCGCGCCGGGTCTGTCCGAGATGTTCACACAGGTTGATTCCGTCGCCGTTAACGTTCGCGCCCTGCTGAAAAACGCCAATATCCTGCTGGATCCCGAACGGGATGGCTCCATCAAGAGCAGTATCGCGGGTATCCACGATCTGACCACCGAGCTGCAAAGGACACTGAAGCGCGAGAGCGTACAGGTCAACCGGGTCCTGGCGAACATGGACTCACTGGTCGGAAACGTGAAGAACCTGAGCGAGACCGAAAGATCCAAGGTTTCGAGCACGCTGGACAACCTGGAAAGCACGTCCGGAAGGCTGAAGACCATGCTGGACGAACTGCAGACCACGACTACGGCACTGGACAACATTCTCACCCGCCTGGACCGCGGAGAGGGTACTCTCGGCAAAATGTTGCACGACGAAAGGCTGTACGACGATGTGGACCGCATGTTCGTCAACATGGACCGCCTGGTATCCAACCTGGACGAGCTCGTCGTCGATCTGAAGGCGAATCCAGGCAAGTACCTGAAGGTCGAGATATTCTGATTCGCGGATATCCCTCGCAATAACGCGTAGAATGCCTACCAGCACAGCAATAGCCCACGGAGTGGCGCGAGAATATGAATGTAAGGAGTGCTGCGAGAATATGAATGGCAACGACAGGAGCAATAACCCCATGCCCAACGTACTTTCGGAAGCGCTGGATAATTACCTGTCGGACCTGATGCCCGGAAGGGACGAGGTTCTGACCGAAATGGAAGAAAAAGCCAGGGTGGAGAGAATTCCCATCGTCGGTCCCCTGGTCGGCCGCGTGCTGTACCAGATGGCCATGCTAAGCGGCGCCCGCCGCGTGTTCGAGATGGGATCGGCCATAGGTTATTCGACCATATGGCTCGCCCGGGCGGTCGGCCCTAAAGGCCGTATATACTACTCCGATGGCAGTGAGGAAAACGCAGTGCAAGCCCGGAAATTCATCGAGCGTGCCGGTGTGGCGGACCGCGTCGTGGTCCAGGTGGGGGACGCGCTGGAACTGCTGAAACAGACCGAGGGCAGCTTCGACCTGATTTTCAACGACGTGGACAAGCACGACTATCCCCGCGTATTCGACCTGGCGCTGCCGCGTATCCGACAGGGCGGCCTGTTGATCACCGACAACGTGCTGTGGAGCGGGCGAGTGACCGAGCCGTCCAACGACCGGTGGACCACGGCCATTCAAGAGTACAACAAAAAGGCCTATGGTTCCGACGAGATCTGGACGACGATCATTCCCCTTCGGGACGGTGTGGCCGTAAGCATGAAGAGGTAGGATTCGCCGTGCGGACATCGGACTGTGTGTCCCGACTTGATATCGTCTCGATAGGCGAGTGCATGATCGAGATGTTCTGCGAAGGCACGCTCGCCCAAAGCGATACCTTTACCCGAACCTTCGCCGGCGACACCATGAACATGCTCGTGGCGGCATCCCGCCTGGGCGCGAAGACCGGGTTCATCACTCATGTCGGCAACGACCCCTTCCAGGATTTCCTGAACGAAGCGTGGCGTTCAGAAGGTATCGATCTTCGTTGCGCCACCCCCCTGGACCGGCCCAACGGACTCTACTTTATCTCCATCCTGCCCGGCGGCGAGCGGGAGTTCACCTACTATCGATCGGGCAGCGCCGCGAGTTTCCTCGAACCCGGCGACATCGATCCGGACTACATCGGAAGTACTAAGGTCGTTTATGCCACCGGCATCTCGCAGGCGATCTCCAAGAGCAGTCGTGCGGCGGTGCTCAAGGCCTTCAAGATTGCCCGGGAACACAACGTTACGACGGCATTCGACACCAACCTCAGGCTGGGCCTCTGGTCCCTCGAGGAAGCCCGGGACGCCCTGGACGAGATCATCCCCTACGTGAACATACTCCTGCCCAGCGCACCCGAGGAAAGTGAGGCGCTCTTCGGCACGGACGATGCGCGGGAGGTCATCGAGTCGGCCCGGCGCAGGGGCGTGGACCTGGTCGCGGTGAAATGCGGGGCGTCTGGCGCGGTACTAGGCGTTGGCGATGAGATTCAAGTGCTGCCGGCCTACATTCCGGACATCGTTTCCGATACATCCGGCGCCGGAGATGTATTCAACGGGGCTTTGCTCTACGGATTGACCAATGGTATGAGCGCTCTCGAATCCGCGACGCTCGGCACCGTCATGGCCGGCCTCAAGATCCGCGGCCGCGGGGCGACCTACTCGATACCTTCCAGGGAAGAGGCATTCAGCGTGTACGGGAAGATCAGAGGTTAGGCTGAGCACGCGAACACGTCGTAACCGGCTCGAGGTTTTACAGCTGTTTTCCCCGGTTGATGCCGTGTCGTTTGTGGGGTCTTAATAGCGTGGGTTTTAATCACCATTGTCTTCTACCTGGCCACGATCTCCATCCCCATCCTCATCCACCACGGCGTCATTCTCCCGCATCTCGTCGATGAGGTGATTCACTTTCGCGCGAAGGGCGTCGGCCTGGCGGCCCAACTCGTCCATTTCAACGAGTAGTTTCTCAAATTCCGCGTCGTTCATCGCGGACCCGTCCGCCTGCTTTCTTTTGCTGGGCATGGTTCGCTCCGGTTAGGGCCGTGTCGGATTGATCCGGACCGCAGCCGTTAAATCCACTTGGGAAAACTAAACATATGAGTACCTGTTGTCAACAGATACCACTACGGTACGGGGCTGAGTGGCAATCTCGGATTGACGGAAACACACGACTCTGTATATTGAAAATGCGTTGATACATGACCTTAAACAGCACAGCAGGTGGGTATGGTTACACATCGAAATCCGGCGTCCGACTGGTACAAAACAGCTTTTCGTTTCGACTACCTGCGGGTGTATCCCCATAGGAACGACGAAGAAGCGCGGCGCCAGGTCGATTTTCTATTGGTAAAACTGGACAACGCGCCGCCGTGTGACGTGCTGGACCTCGGTTGCGGCGACGGCCGGCACAGCCTCGAACTTTCCCGACGCGGATATCGGGTGACCGGACTGGACCTGTCGGAAGAACTGCTCGACCGGGCCCGCCGCCGTACCGCAGAAGAAGGGCTTGACATTACCTTCATCCAGGGCGACATGCGTGACGCGCCCGGTGTCTCCGCATTCGATCTCGTCGTCAATTTCTTCACCAGCTTCGGCTATTTCAGTGAGGACAGGGAGAACGCCCGGGTGCTCGACGCCATCGCGCGGTCGCTTCGTCCCGGGGGCCGTTTCCTCATGGATTACCTGAATCGGGCATACGTACTCTCTACCCTCGTTCCTGAAGACCGTCGGAACGTGGAAGGCATGGAGGTCGAACAGCGTCGCTGGATCACGGGGGATCCGTCGGAAGCGGGCGGTCACGTCCGCATCAATAAACACGTGCGGATCAGGGAAGGCGGAGTGGAGCGAAACTACGACGAATCCGTACGCATGTATACCCTGAAAGAGCTGGACGCGATGGTGGACCGGGCCGGATTGAAGGTCACGCAGACTTTCGGTGATTTCGACGGCCGCGCGGTCAGTGACGACGCCCCCCGGAACATCCTGATCGGCGAATCGAGATCAGGCGCGGGTGCCGAACCCCGCGACGAGAAACCTCATTTGCCATGTACGTGATTACGCTCCTAACCGATTTCGGCCATAGCGACGCTTTCGTGGGAACCATGAAAGGAGTCATTCTGGGTATTTGCCCGGAGGCCCGGATCGTGGACCTGTCTCACGGGATTACGCCCCAGCGGATCGACGAAGGCGCTTTCGTTCTGCGCACCGCCTATCCTTATTTTCCGGACGGCACCGTGCACGTTGCCGTCGTCGACCCGGGCGTGGGCGGCAGCCGTCGGACCCTGATCGTGCAAACGCCCCGTCACTGGTTTGTCGGCCCGGACAACGGCCTTTTCGCCCATGTGTACGCCAGGGAGTCCAAAGTCCGCGTCACGTCTGTGACCCAGACCGGCTACATGCTCCCGCGGATAAGCCGCACATTTCACGGCCGGGACGTCTTTGCGCCTGTGGCGGCCCATCTCGCACTGGGACGGCCTGTTTCCGAATTCGGACCCGAGATCACCGATTATCATACAGGTTCGATCACCGAACCGGCGGTAAGCAGGGACCGGATCGCGGGTCACGTATTGCATATCGACCGGTATGGCAATATAATAACGGATATCGGCGAATCCCTCTTCTTGGAGACGACCCGGGGGAGGCGATTCCAGATCAGGTTGTCCACCCTGATGCTGGACCGCGTCAGTGATTCTTACGATGAAGCGGCCGCCGGAGCGGCCTTGGCCATTCTGGACAGCGCCGGACTGCTCGAAATCGCCGTCAACGGGGGCTTCGCGGCCGACCTGCTGGGCGTGGCGTCCGGGGATCGCGTCGACGTGGAAATTGAGTACTGACCGGTATCATCCCTGTCTACCCGGACGGACCAGGATCAGAATCATAAGGCCATCCCCGTTTCTTGCTGTAGAACTCGAGGAATCCACTGTAAGCTTCAACCGTAGACCGGAGACCGAACATGTCCGACATGTATCAACCGAGCGAGTCATTCCGCAACAAGGCCCACCTGAAGAGCCTGGAGGAATACCAGCAGGAATATGAACGGTCCGTCGCCGACCCGGAGGCCTACTGGGCCGGGAAGGCGGAATCGTTCCACTGGTTCAGAAAGTGGGACCGGGTCCGGTCCTACAACTACGATCTGCGACAGGGGCCCGTTTCCATCAAGTGGTTCGAAGGCGGCAGGACGAATATCGTGTACAATTGCCTGGACCGCCACCTGGAAGCGCGGGGAGACCAGACGGCCATCATCTGGGAAGGCAACGAGCCGGGCGAGGACGCCAGCCTCACGTACCGGGAACTGCACGAGCAGGTGTGCAGGTTCGCCAACGTATTGAAGGCGCGGGGTGTCGGCAAGGGCGACCGGGTATCCATCTACCTGCCTATGATCCCGGAGCTGGCCGTCGCCATGCTGGCCTGCGCCCGCATCGGCGCGGTCCATTCCATCGTATTCGGCGGTTTCTCCGCTGACTCGCTGTCCGACCGCATCGTGGATTCGACCTGCAGGACTGTCATTACAACCAATGGCACGCACCGCGGCGATAAGCCCGTCTTCATGAAGCCGGTGGCGGATGAAGCCATGGCCTCGGCGGAGAAGGAGATGGGCGAAGAGGTCACAACC
This sequence comes from bacterium, assembly GCA_965225915.1. Classification (GTDB taxonomy): domain Bacteria; phylum JAAXHH01; class JAAXHH01; order JAAXHH01; family JAAXHH01; genus JAAXHH01. Next base: position 686,474 of record OZ245326.1, on the reverse strand, counting down.
TGCATCGTGGTCGACCGGGTCACGGACGATCCCGATTTCAGTTTTCCCATGAAGAATGGCCGGGATTTCTGGTGGCATGACCTCATGGCCCAGGCCGTCGCCGACTGCTCTTGCGAGGAAATGGACGCCGAGGATCCCCTGTTCATACTCTATACCTCCGGTTCCACGGGTAAGCCGAAGGGGGTGCAGCATACCGTCGGCGGTTACATGGTGTATACAGGGGTCACACACCGCTACGTGTTCGACTACCAGGAGGGAGATGTTTTTTTCTGTGGCGCCGACATCGGCTGGGTCACAGGGCATTCCTACATCATCTACGGTCCCCTGGCCAACGGCGCCACGACGACCATGTTCGAGGGTATTCCCACCTACCCGGCGCCGGACCGCTGCTGGGAGATTATCGAAAAGTACGGCGTCAACCAGTTCTACACGGCGCCGACCGCCATCCGGGCGCTGGCCCGCGAAGGCGCGGAGTGGCCGGCCAGGCACCCCATGCCCACGCTGAAACTGCTGGGCACGGTGGGCGAGCCGATCAATCCCGAAGCGTGGCGGTGGTACCACGTGAACGTCGGCAAGGAACGGTGCCCGATCGTAGACACGTGGTGGCAGACGGAGACCGGCGGGATCATGATTTCCCCGCTGCCAGGCGCCATTCCCACCAAGCCGGGTTCGGCTACCCTGCCGTTCTTCGGCGTGAAGCCCGTTCTTCTCGATGGCGAAAGCGGCAAGGAACTGGAAGGCGACGGGATCATGGGCGTGCTGGCCATCAGGGAACCGTGGCCGGGCCAGATGCGCACGGTGTACGGGGATCACCAGCGGTTCGAAGACACGTATTTTAAGCAGTATAAGGGGTACTACTTCACCGGGGACGGATGCCGCCGGGACGAGGACGGCTATTACTGGATCACGGGGCGGGTGGATGATGTCATCAACGTCTCTGGCCACAGGATGGGTACGGCCGAAGTGGAAAGCGCCCTGGTGGCCCACGGTTCGGTGGCCGAAGCGGCGGTGGTGGGTTTCCCCCATGAGATCAAGGGGCAGGGCATCTACGCCTACGTGACGCTCAACGTGGGTGAGGAGTACACCGAAGATCTGCGTGCCGATCTGAAGAAGCAGGTGCGCACAATCATCGGTCCGATCGCGATGCCTGACGTGATCCACTGGGCGCCGAGCCTGCCCAAGACGCGCTCCGGCAAGATCATGCGCCGCATCCTGAGGAAAATCGCCACCAACGAGCTGGACCAGATTGGGGACACGACTACGCTGGCGGACCCGGCGGTGGTGGATCAGTTGATAGAGAACCGGTAGAAGGCCGCCATTCAGCTCCGGCAGCGCGCTAACTGCCGCTCAGATCCGACCGCGGGGGATCCCCTGCCGCTTTAGCTCCGGCCGCCGCAGGCCACGACCGTCTGGCCCGTCACGAAACTGGCATCTTCGGAGAGCAGGAACCGGATGACGGAAGCCATTTCTCCGGGAACGGCCATGCGGCCCAACGGCGTGGAAGCGACGAGCTGATCGAGCACGCCCGGGTTGCCCGTCCCGGCCATGTCGGTATCGGTCAGCCCCGGGGCCACGCAGTTCACCCGTACGTTATGCGGCGCGAAGGCCGCGGCGCAGTGCCGCGTAATGGATATGACCGAAGCCTTTGTCGTGGCGTAGTGTATCATGTCCTTTTTCAAGATTACCCCCGCGAGCGACGCCACGTTGACAATACGGCCGTAACGGCGGGCGATCATTTCGTCTTTTACCGCCCAGGTCGCCAGGAACACCCCGTCCACGTTCACCTCGAACATTCGTTTCCAGTCCGCGAAGGTGATTTCCGAGTGGGACTGGTTCGCCGCGATCCCCGCGTTGTTGACCAGCAGGTCGACGGGTCCGAGGCCCGCGCGTACCTCGGCAACCATTCGGTTCACGTCGGTTTCGGATGATACGTCGGCCCTCACGATCATGCCTTCGGCTCCAGCCTCTTCCACCATGCCGAGGGTCGCTTTCGCCGCTTCCTCGTTGTTCGTGTAGTTGATCGCCACCCGGGCGCCGCGTTCCGCCAGCATGACGCACGTGGACCGTCCGATACCCCGGGAACCGCCGGTTACCAGCGCGGTACGACCTTCAAATTCCGCAGACTGCATGGACTGATTGGCCATTATCCGTACGCTCCCTTGACATGGCGGCCGAGCATGCGCTCCAGGCGTGGGGAAGCCTCGGCCCACACGTGGTCGGGCATGCGGTAATCGATGAAAGGGTAGAATTTCTGCGAGACGAATCGCCTGCTGTAGGTGACACCGGCCATGAGCCGGGTGCGGTCGGATGCGTTTGGAGCGCCCCGGTGCCAGACCTGGTTGTTAAACATGTAGGCGTGACCCTTACGGACGAGAAAGGAGTGGGGCTCCCGGCCGCCGAATATCGGGCGGTCCTGCTCGTGGGGTTGGCGTCCCGCGAAGTGGCTTCCGGGAACGACCTGTGTAGGACCGTAACGGATATCTTCCACTTCGGTCAACGGCGTAAAGATCTGCATGACGAAACAGGGCATGGGTACAGCGGGATCATGACGCGGCACATCGTCAGGCAGCGGAAAATGAACCAGGTCGTCCAGGTGCCATCCGCCGGGGCCGTCCGCGACGGCCCCGGGATTGGGCGGTGTGTACAATGCGTTCTGGGACATGCAGTGACAGTCTTCGCCGAGGATCGATTCCGCCAGGCTCGCGAAAGGTTCGCGGACGATCAGGTCGCGAAAGGCGTAAGAGTACTCGAACATGCGCATCAGGCTGGTCCCGCGGATCTGGTCCCGCGCCGGTTCATGCATGCGGGGATCATCCCACTTCCGCTGCATGTCCGCGCTTAGGGCTTCCACTTCCTCAACTTCGAGGAGGGGACCAAACTCGTAGTACCCGTCCCGTTGAAAGTATCGCCGGATATGCTCGGTTTCCTCTTCGGTGAATCTTTCCCCCTGTTGGATGGCGCTCAGTGACATGGCATCTCCATCTCCGTGTATAAACCGTATGCACTTGATTTCGGACTTCGATGGATCCCGCGATTACCAATTTGTTTCGGCGGAAAGTATACAGTTGTTTTTGGAGAATCGCAAGGTGTACTGGCGGTGTGTACCGAAGTTTACCTATCGTAGTTGAACTAAAACGGTTCCCGGAGGTTTCGATTTGTGAATCCTGTTCAATGAACGACTATCTTCCCAACGGCGTCTTATCATTTCTAATGCTGGAAAGTTGGCGTAATTCTTTTTGGAAAAGTTTGCGATTTCAATTATATTCAGATCTACAGCGAAAAGCCAAAAAGCAACCCAAGATATGGTTGTATCTCACCGTACAGAAACCTACTCCAACCAATTCCAACAACGCGTAGATCGCTGGACGAGCGATTTCCGAACAGTCCAAACTTTACCCGTTTTTAACTCGGCGGGACTGCCCAATAAGGAGCTGTAATGCGTCGACTAATCTCAATCTTGTTCGTCGCCGTCTTTTGTGTATCCGAAGAGGGGCTCGGTCAGCAGTTGGAAGACGTAGTCTACTTGAAGAATGGAAGTATCATAAAGGGTGTTATCGTTGAACAGATTCCAGGTGAATCCGTTAAACTGGAAACACGAGACGGGAACGTGTTTGTTTTTACCATGTTAGAGATCGCAAAAATCACAAGGGAACAGTTGGGGGAGTTCAATCGTTATGTGGGGCAACGGATTCGTGTAACCCATGAAAACAACCAGGTGACAGGAAGTGTCAATCGGGTCTACTCGGAAGGGTTTGACCTTGACGGAGCAGGTATCCAGCGCTACAACTTCGATGAAGTTATGCGGCTTGAACGAAGTATCGGAAAACACGGTAACATTGGTAAGGGGTTCCTCATTGGTGCGGGTTTGGGAACTGTCGCTGTAGTTTTGACTTTTGCTGATGAAGAATGGGAATGTTAAGCGTGGATTGGTGTGGTGTTGTTAGGAAATCTAGTCGGCGGACTGCCCGGTGCTGCGATAGGCTATTTGTTAAAGACAGAATCCTGGGAAGTTCTTCCTGTTTCTCAATTCAGGGGAATGTCATTCTCCCCGTTCATAGACTTTCGATATGGTCGGGGTAGTGTCCAAAGATTTGTTTTGGGCGGCCAAGTTAGGTTCTAGACTGAGGAGTACAACGGTACAACTTCAGTGGTGAGATCGTAAAAGTCGAAGTATGTATGGCGGCAGTCGGATTCGAACCGGCGATCGAGGAGCGGACCAAACTCGTAGTACCCGTCCCGTTGAAAGTACCGCCGGATATGCTCGGTTTCCTCTTCGGTGAATCTTTCCCCGGTTGTATGGCGCTCAGCGGCATTTGGGCTCCTGCGTATGTGTCGAGATCCTGGCGATCATTCCGCCGGGTTACAGACGGATCTGGGCCAGGTAGATATGGGACGGACCGAGCCAGTGTTTCGCACCGATATCCGTCTCGTGCTGCGAATAGTAGCTGATCAGCAGCGCGCCGTCCTCCTGTTGGACGACACCCGCGTACGACGTGTCCCCACCCGACGGCAGATCCAGGACATGGACCACTCTATCGTCCTCGAGCCGCCAGACGCTCGTGCGCCGGGCGACGATCCGCTCGTGGTCCTCCGGGTCACGCACATGTTGCCGGCCGATCACGTATTCGTGGCCGTCGACTTCGACCAGCCTGGGGGCCGGTATTACGAAGCCCGCGTCCTTCAGGTACCAGTCCGTATACGGCGGTTTCGCGGTGGCTACGGTGAACCGTTTATCGTCGCCACCACGGATGGCCACCCGCATGGTGCCGTCAGCGGTAACACGAAAGGTCGCTTCGCTCCCGTTGGCGGTTACCGTGGACACCGGTTCCCAGTCCAGGCCGTCGAACGACCGAAGCAGGTGCAGTTCGGTCGGTTTCCGGCCTAAGGCATCCGGTTCGTTGCCGTACGCGAGCCCGTAGAACCTGTCATCCACCCGTCCCACGCCCCAGAGCCAGAAGCCGTCCCGGTACACCTTCCGGGGTTCGGACCAGTGCTCGCCGTCCTCACTGAAGGAACAGTAGGTCCGGATAACCCGTGTCACATCATCGCCGCGACGCACTGGATCGGACCGGGCGACGGTTCCGGCGTAGACGAACATCCGGTCGGGCGACACCGCCATGTGGGGATCGCGGTCGTCTCCTGTGGTGTTGACCGGTACGCCGGTTCGGTGCCACGTCGTAAGGTCGTCGCTGGCGATGACCACCGCCTTGCCCTCGGGACTCACGTGGGAGAGGCCGTTACGGAAACAAACGTAGTACCGGCCCCGGAATAGGCAGAAGTCCGTGAAAGCGTTGTGCCAGCCGTCGCCGTAAATGCGCCGGATCCATTCGATTTCTGCCAAGGTGCGATCACTCCGTTATTAGTGGGATTTCCGACGGGTAGTATACGGCCCGCGGCACGGTTTCGCAAGCGAGAATGGAGACAGCAGGAAACGCGCTGGAAGCACGGGAAGAGCCCCTTCGCGGCCGACGAGCATCGCGCCGTTACCCTGTAACCCGATATCAACAAATGTAGAGAGAAGGTGATGCAGGAAAGCAAGGCGGCAGCCGGATTCGAACCGGCGATCGAGGATTTGCAATCCCGTGCCTTAGCCACTTGGCTATGCCGCCACGTCCGAGGGCGGGAGACGGGGCTTGAACCCGCGACCCTCACCTTGGCAAGGTGATGCTCTACCGCTGAGCTACTCCCGCTGAAAACAAGCGAACCGTTGAGGACGGTATCGCAAACTTCCCGCAAAATATCGAAAACCAGGCCCCAATGTCAAGTGTTTTTTGATTCCATCGGACCCCTAAACGGCCCCGGATTCCGGCGTCTCGAACGGTCGCTTCTGAAGGCCACGACCCCGCAAAAGGACGTCCGTACTTGACCCGGTTTGGTGTAAAGTATATGTTATGAATCAATCAAGGCCGTATAATCCGGAGTCCGGTCCGAGCTTCCGGTTGGTTTCAAGACCGACGAGTTGACCGGTTCGTCTTCCCATCCGTGTGCATCATGGACAGTACATCTTTATTGCAGGAATTCGAAGATCTGGCGGAACGCATGTCGATCAGGGTCCGCTATGGCAAGCTGGATGGCGACGGCGGGCTGTGCCGGTACCGCAACAGGTACCATATCGTGATCAACAAGCGGCTCGACACGGACAGCCGGATCAACCTGCTCGGCCGCGCTTTCGCTGAATTCCCCCTGGAAAACGTGTTTCTGATACCCGCGGTGCGGGAAGCTATAGACCGCAATCGGTAAGGTGACTGATCCCTCGACGCTATTCCGACTGATCCGCCGGTCCCGACGGCGCATCCGGGATGGTCCTCCCCGAATCGACGGGCAGTTCAGTCTGTCTGTTCTGTTCGGTCCTTTCAGCCCGTTCGCTCTGCTCGGTCCGCTCGGTCCGTTCGGTCTGACCTGTCTGTCCCGCCTGCCCCGGCCGGTCCTGCAGATCCGCGGGCTCCATCATTTTGGCCTCATCCGAATTCATAGAGTCGGGCGATATCATCCCCGGTCTTTCCCTGGGGTTTGTACCGCGAACGGTTACGGGCAGGGAGAACTCCGGATCCTCCGACAACCGGCCGGTTCGCATGTCGACCCGAATCCTCTCGATGCCCAGCGGCATCGGGAAAGCAGGGGGCTCTTTCCCTTCTTCGTCTTCCGTCATGTCCCCTTCGGCGTCCTCAGCCGCTGTGTCGCCGTTACCCCCGTCCGTCCACAGGCCTGACAACAGACCTCTCGCGGAATCCGCCGCCATTTGCGCTTCGGCCTCACGCTGATCCAAGATGGCCGTGGCCTGTTTCATGAACTCCACCCAGACGGGAATGGCGCCTGAAGCGCCTGTGATTTCCACGTCTTCCTGGGTCGACAGGAGGGGACGGGCATCATCGTACCCGACCCATACGGAAGTCGCGAGATCCTTCGTGAAGCCGTTGAACCACACGTCCCTGGATTCGCTCGATGTCCCCGTCTTTCCACCGCTCGGCGCGGTGAACCCGTATCGGTAGGGAATGCTGGCGCCCGTGCCGCCGAGAATGACACCACGCAGGAGGTCCAGCATCAGGTACGCGGTCTGTACGCTGACAACGCGGCGCGATTCAATTTCGGTTTCCTCGATCACCCTGCCCTCGGAATCTTCCACGCGTGTAATGACATACGGTTTGTGATAGACACCGCCCGTTGCGAATACAGAATAGGAGGAAGCCATTTCCAGGGGTGAGATCCCGTTGGTGCCCAGCGCCAGGGACAGCACCGGTTCAAGGGGGCTGGTTATGCCCAGGCGGCGGGCATATTCGATGACGGTCGAGGGTCCCACTTCGCTGGTCAACTTGGCGGAGACCACGTTAATCGACCGCATGAAGGCCCGCTTTAGAATAACGGGTCCTTCGTGCTCCCGGGTGAAGTTCTGCGGCTCCCAGAGATCGCCGAGTTCGGTGGTATAAGCCACGGGTTCGTCCACGACGACCGTGTTGGCGGAATAACCCAGGTGGTCCAGAGCCGCCAGGTAGACCACGGGCTTGAAGCCGGATCCCGGTTGCCGGTTGCTACCAACGGCCCTGTTGAATTCGCTCGTCGTGTAATCGCGGCCTCCGGCCAGCGCTATTACGGCCCCGGTCCACGTGTCGATGGCGACCAGCGCCCCTTCGAGAGACCGCTTCCTTTCCTCCGTGGTAGCCAGGTCATATACCGGGTCGCCCACCAGTGAATCCACGTACGCCATCCGGGTCCTTATGGCCTCCTCGGCCAAGTCCTGCAGGTCCATGTCCATGGTGACATAGACCTTTAATCCTCCGTTGTACACCAGGTTGCTGTCATATTTCTGAAGCAGCAGATCCTCGACGTAATCGAGATAGTACGGCCCCCTGGCGGGTCCGATACTCGTCCCCTTCAGCGTTAACGCTTCCTCCCGGGCCAGCTCGCCTTCTTCCTCGGTAATGTACCCGGTGTCCTTCATGCGCCGAAACACGGTTTCTCTACGCTTGAGGGCGCGATCCATGTGGTAGTAGGGGTTGTAGTCGCTCGGACGCTGGACCAGGCCGGCAAGCAGCGCAGATTCACCCAGGGTGAGGTCGCTGGCGTGTTTACTGAAGAATCGCTGCGCAGCCTCTTCCACGCCGTAGGCATCGGCGCCGAAATACACGTTGTTGCAGTAGGCGGAAAGGATCTCGTCCTTGCTGAACCTCGCCTCGATCTGCACCGAAGCCATGGCTTCCCGGATCTTTCGTATCCATACCTTCTCCCGGGTGAAGAAAAGATGGCGGGCAAGTTGTTGCGTGATCGTGCTCGCGCCCTGGCCCAATATGCGGCCTTCCCGCAGGTTGGTCACGAATGCACGAATGATTCCGGGTTTGTCCACGCCGCGGTGGTTTAAGAAATCCGCGTCCTCCGTGGCGACGATCGCATCCTGAAACACCGGCGCGATCTCTTCAAGGGCAACCCGGCGATGGCCGCCCAGGGTATGGACCAGGCGCGGGTTGCCCTCCTGGTCATGGGCGTATACCCGGGTCATTTGTCCAAAGATGTCATTCAAGTCGTCCGGAAGGCGGGGAATGGAGGGCACGGTAAGAAAAAACAAGATAGAGGCCACCAGTCCGCCCAGCACAATCGTGCCGAAGACTCCGTAGATCATCCACCGGAAGTACCGAAAGGATCTAGAGCCCAAGTCGTCAAGGTATTTCTCTCTGAAATCGCTGAGGTATTTCTCCCAGAAGTCGTGCACATACTTTACCCAGAAGCCGCGTAAGTGTTTCTCCCAGAAGTCGCGCAGGTGTTTCTCCCAGAAGTCGCGCAGGTGTTTCTCCCAGAAGTCGCGCAGGTATTTCTCTTTGAAATCGTGGAAGTATTTCATCGTCAAATCCCGGGACCATTTGCTTCGAACTGATCAAAGCGCTCCAAGCGCCACGTTCAGTTCCACGAATAGATCGGCGGATACCGGTATGGTGACCACATCGATCCGGCCGTCGACCAACCGTTCGATCTGGATGATCCGCTGGTTCTCGGATACCCCGATACGCTGCGCCGTGGTTTCCAGGTCCCTGAACCGCAGCGGGTCGATGATTTCGTCCCGCATCTCCGTGTCCAGGCTCCGCAACGTATCGAAAAACCGCCGGGGCCGGTACACGTGCTCCATGTCTTCGTGCATCCGTCCTTCCGCCGCCGTCGTATAGGCATCGATGAGATTGAACTGCTCAACCGAAAGCGGCATCCGGTGCAGGATATAGTTGTCGTCGTCCACCATGTAGACTTCGCCTTTGCGTATCCACCCCGGGCGGATTACGACCGTGCGCGTCCAGTCTTTCAAGGAATCGGCTTCAAGCAGCGTTAGCGGACTGTGGGCCGAATCGGCTTGCCCATCGAACGGTGAATCGGTCTGCGCATCGAAAAGCGTATCGGCCTGTACGAACCAGTCAGGGCCGTCGAGGAACCGGTCCCTGGTCATGATGAGCTTGTGCCCGCGTTCAAGCCGAACGATTTCGGATCCAGGAGTGGATCGATCCTTCGATTCCTTGGATTCGTCGTCCGCGTCCAGCGATTCCTGGCTGCGCTGTTCGATCAGCTCGTTCGCGTACTCCAGCGCCTGGTTGGTCCGAATTTCCTGGTCTACGAATCGCTCGAACCGGTCGCGGGTCTCGTTGCGGGAGTCCATGTAGGAGCCTACGAACCGTTCGATGAGGTGCCACCGTATTTCTACCAGGCCCAGCGAAATCAGGATGACGGTCAGCGACGCCGTGGCCATTGCGTGATACAGGGTCTTCATGACCTTTCAACATAGGCCGAAAGGCCGGTAAAGTCAAAGGAAAAGACGGATTTAGAACCATCGGAAGACGCCAAAAAACTGTTGACATTATGGTCCTTTCGCGATAAAATCCGTCGACTGTCGATGAGGAAATCACACCCTCGAATCCAACCCCGGTCCCGGACCCCTGGAATCTATGGATTACACCGATGCCACCACCATTGGATCGCTGCGCGGCATGGGCTATCCGCAGCGATCCATTAAAGACGAAATGAGGGACAACCTGATCGGGAAACTCTCCCGCGACGAGAATGTCTTCCCTGGAATCGTTGGTTATGACAGGACCGTCATTCCCGAACTGATCAATGCGATCCTGTCTCGACATGACTTCATTCTCCTCGGTCTGAGGGGACAGGCCAAGACCCGTATCCTGAGATCCCTCGCCGCGCTGCTCGACGAGTACATTCCCGTGATCGAAGGCTGCGAAATCAACAGTTCGCCTTTTGCGCCTGTGAGCCGCCACGCCCGGGACCTGGTGACCGAGCACGGGGATGACACGCCCATCGCATGGATCGGCCGCTCGCGGCGGTACGGCGAAAAACTCGCCACGCCCGACGTGACGATCTCCGACCTGATCGGCGACATCGACCCCATCAAAGCCGCCTCCCAGCGGCTCCACTACGCCCACGAGGGCGTCATCCACTTCGGAATCATCCCGAGGATGAACCGGGGCATTTTCGCCGTGAACGAACTGCCGGACCTGCAGCCCCGCATCCAGGTCGGCCTGCTGAACATCATGGAAGAGAAGGATATCCAGATCCGGGGATTTCCGGTGCGGATCCCCCTTGACGTGATGATCGTTTTTTCGGCCAATCCCGAAGACTACACCAATCGGGGCGCCATCATCACCCCGCTCAAGGACCGGATCGATTCGCAGATCCTCACCCATTACCCGGTCAGCCGCGAATTCGCCATGACCATCACCGACCAGGAGGCATGGATCGATCGGCCACGTGGCGTACGGATCGACATGCCGACCTACATTCGCGAGACGGTGGAAGAGATCGCCTTTCAGGCCAGGTGCAGCGAATTCATCGACCAGACGTCCGGTGTGAGCACGCGCATGACCATCGCCGCCATAGAAAACCTGGTCAGCCAGGTCGAAAAGCGAAGCATCCTTCTAAAGCAAAAGGCCGTCGTGCCCCGCATATGCGATCTGTCCGCCGTGATACCGGCGATGACGGGCAAGCTGGAACTCGTGTACGAGGGTGAACAGGAAGGCGAGGTGAAGGTGGCGGAAGCGCTGATCGGGCGTGCCGTGAAAGAGGTCTTCGGCAGTTACTTTCCGGCCGTGTACGGCGAGGAAGAGGACCGGGGTACGTACTACCAGGAGGTGCTCACCTGGTTTGAAGAGGGAAAGACGGTCGAGATTTCCGACACCATGGACGACAAGTCCTATTACAGGGCACTGAATGGCGTAGGGGGACTTCGGAGCCTGGCCGGAAAGCATATCGCCACGGACAGCCAGGCGGAACTGGCCGTTGCCATGGAGTTCCTGCTCGAGGGCCTGCACCAGCATTCCAGGATCAGCAAGAACATCGCCGCCGGCCGGCGTTCATACAGCGATATGATGGGCAGCCTGTTCGATCGCTGAGGGTTCCCGGTCGAGGTTATTCTATTGACAATACCCACCCCCGACGTTATCTTTATCTGTTTGTTCGGAAGACCGGAGTTCAACGCTGAATAAAGGCAGGATGGTACCAGGAGTCAGTCATTGGAAAGCGTTAGGATTACACTTCCCGACGGCGGTCAATTCGAATTGGAATCGGGTTCTACGGTCATGGACGCGGTCGCGCGAATCGGCCCCGGACTTAGCAAGGCGGCCCTCGCGGCCAAGATTAACGGCGCCCAGGTGGACCTGGACCACAGTCTGTGGGAGGACGCCTCCCTGGAGGTGCTGACCTTCAGAAATACCGAGGGTCGCGAAGTTTACTGGCATAGCACCACGCACCTGATGGCGCAGGCCACCAAAGAGTTGTTCCCCGAAGCCCGGTTGACCATCGGTCCGCCGATCGAAGAAGGATTCTATTACGACTTCGACATGCCGGAGCCGTTTACGGCCGATGATCTCGAGCGCATCGAAGGCCGCATGGTCGAGTTATCCCGGGCGGACATGCCCATACGTCGGAAGGAATTGTCCCGCGAGGACGCCCGCGCTCTTTTTACGGACCTGGGCGAGTCCTACAAGGTCGAAATGATCGACGATCTCGCCGCGGACGAGGTGATCAGTATATACGAACAGGGTGAATTCATCGATCTCTGCCGTGGTCCTCACATCCCTTCGACTGGAAAGATCAAGGCTTTCAAACTGCTGAACATCGCGGCCGCCTACTGGCACGGCGACGAAAACAACCAGAGCCTCCAGCGGATCTACGGCGTCTCTTATCCCAGCCAGAAAGACCTTGACGCGTACCTGGAAAGGCGCGCCGAGGCCGAGCGCAGGGATCACCGCAAGCTGGGAAGACAGCTGGAACTGTTCATGTTCCATCCCTTCGCGCCGGCGTCGCCCTTCTTTTTTCCGAAAGGCGCCCAGGTTTACAACACCCTGACCAACTACGTGCGCAGTCTTTACCTGAAGAATGGATATGACGAGGTAATTACCCCGCTGATCTACGAGGCCGAGCTATGGAAGATTTCGGGGCACTACGATCATTTCTGGGACGAGATGTTCACCATCGAAGCCGATGACCGGGAGTATGCGCCTAAGGCGATGAACTGTCCGAGCCATTGCCTCATGTACGCCGCGGGCTATCATTCCTACCGCGATCTGCCCATCCGGTACGCGGACTTCGCCCGCCTTCACCGGCATGAGCGGTCCGGTGTGACCGCCGGTTTGATGCGCGTACGCTCCTTTTCGCAGGACGACGCCCACATCTTCTGCCGGCCGGACCAGATCAGGGACGAGATCGACAACTTCATAAAAATGCTGCGGGACGCCTATACCATGCTGGGCTTCAATGACACCCGCATAACCCTGGCCACTAGGCCTCCCAAACGCGCGGGCACCGACGAAATATGGGACCACGCGGAAGAAACCCTGGCCCGGGTGCTGGACAGCCTGGGCATCGCTTACGAGTTAGATCCCGGCGAGGCCGCATTCTACGGACCCAAGGTGGACTTTTTCGTAAAGGACGCCCTGCAGCGGCCTTGGCAGTTGGGTACTTGCCAACTGGATTTCAACATGCCCGAACTGTTTGGACTGGAGTATATCACCGAGTCCGGAAAACCCGCCCGCCCCGTCATGATCCACCGTACCATACTTGGAAGCCTGGAGAGGTTTCTTGGCGTGTACATCGAGCACTGCGCAGGGGCATTCCCGACCTGGGTGGCGCCCGTGCAGGCGATCGTGATCGGCATATCGAAACACCAAGCCGATTATGTCCGTCGGGTGGAACGGAAACTGGCCGACACGGGCTTCCGGGTGGAGACAGACCTGCGCAACCAGAAGGTGGGATACAAGATACGCGAGGCGGAAACGAAGAAGATCCCCTTCATGGCCATCGCGGGCGCCCGCGAGATGGAGGCCGGTGACGTGTCGGTTCGCCGCCACGGCCAGGGCGACCGGGGGAACATGACGGTAGATGCGTTAATAGATGCGATGAATGAGGAAATCGCCCAGGCGAATCCTTGAGTAGAACCCATAGCGAATCGGGAGGATACCCATTCAAAAGAAATCTGTCAGAGTCAACAGCATGATACGCGTTCCCCAGGTCCGGGTGATCAGCGCGGAAGGCGAGCAAGTAGGCATCATGGATACACAGGAAGCCCTTCAGGTGGCCTCGGGCGCCGACCTTGATCTGGTTGAAGTGTCGCCCGATGCCCGTCCGCCCGTGTGCAAGATCATGGACTTTGGCAAGTACAAGTACGAACAGAGCAAACGGGTAAAGGAATCGCGCAAGAAACAGCATAACACGCAGCTGAAGGAAATCCGTTTCAAAACGCCCAAGATCAGCGAGCACGACCTCGAATACCGGGCCGCGCAGGCCCGCGATTTCCTGCAGCACGGGAACAAGGTCAAGGTGTCCGTGCGGTTCTGGGGTCGTGAAATGACCCACGTGGAACTGGGGCAGCAGAAACTGGAGCACATGGCGGAAATACTGGAAGACGTGAGCACAGTCGAGCAGCGGCCCAGGCTGGAAGGACGCAGCATGTCCCTGGTCTTGATGCCCCGATAACAGCCAGGAGTGGATTATGCCGAAGATCAAGACGCTTAAGGCGGCGGCGAAACGATTCAAGCGGGTCGCCTCCGGAAAGTTCAAACGCGGTCATTCTCACGCAACGCACCAGAAACTATCTAAATCCGGCAAGCGCAGGAGAGGCCTGCGCGGCACCGCCATGGTGAGCAAGGCCGACGTGCCGCGCCTGAAGCGGATGATGCCGAATTAAACAGCGTATGATACCGAACTAAACAAGGAACTAACCATGCCACGAGCTACAAACGCCACCGCCTCGCACAGGCGGCGCAGGAAAGTAATCAAGCTGGCCCGGGGATACTGGGGTCGGCGAAACCGGCTCTACAGAACGGCCCGGGAGGCCGTCAACCGGGGCTGGGCGTACGCTTACCGTGACCGGCGCCTGCGCAAGCGTGATTTCCGCCGTCTGTGGATCATCAGGATCAACGCGGCGGCAAGGCTGAACGGTCTTACGTACGGTCGACTCGTTCACGGAATGAAGCTGGCCCATATCGAGATCGACCGGAAAGCCCTTGCCGAACTCGCCGTCAACGATCCTCCCGCATTTGCCGTGGTGGCAGACACGGTAAAGTCGCAATTTTCCTAACGATCACCACGGAAGACCGCAAATCGGCCAGCCGTCCCGTTTACGGGTCCCTGACGACGTAGTTCGGGACTGTTCGTCGTCGGGCGTGGCGTACTTCCTCGCCTGCCGGTGCGCCTTCCTGTTTGCCGAAGTGCCGGGACCGGACCATTTATGGTACAGGAAGCAGAATCCGTTGAAGCCCGGGCGCTGGAAGAGATCGCCCGTGCCGCGGAGCCATCGGACCTGGAAGACATACGCATAAGGTACATGGGGAAGAACGGCCACCTGACCCGGATCCTGCGATCCGTGGGAACGGCGGTCCCCGAAGATCGTCCCCGGATCGGCCAGCGGGTCAACCAGGCGAAGAAAGTCATCAGCGATGCCCTCGAGGCCCGCAAGGCAGCATGCGGCACAGGGCAGGAAACCACGGTAGGACCCCTGGACGTCACCCTTCCGGGACGCCTTCCGCCCCTTGGGAGCAAGCACCCCCTGACCCTGATCCGGGAGGAAGTTACCGAGATCTTCCAGCAAATGGGGTTTTCGGTGGTGGACGGTCCCGAGGTGGAATGGGACTACTACAACTTCGAAGCGTTGAATATCCCGCAGGATCATCCGGCGCGGGACATGCAGGACACCTTCTACTGGGGCAGCGACATCGTGCTCCGAACCCATACCTCCCCGGTACAGGTTCGGGTCATGGAAAATCAGAAACCTCCGGTGCGGGTGATCGCGCCGGGCCGCACCTACCGGCACGAGAATCCCGACGCTTCCCATGCCTTCACCTTTCATCAATGCGAAGGGCTGTACGTGGACCGGGGGGTCACGATGGCGCAGCTCAAGGGCGACATGTCCCATATCGCTCGGAGGCTGTTCGGTGAAAAGGTCAAGGTGCGTTTCATCCCTGATTTCTTTCCCTTCACCGAACCCAGCGTTCAGTATGACTTCTCCTGCATAGCGTGCAGCGGCGATGGCTGCAAGATCTGCAAGAACACGGGATGGCTGGAGATATCGGGAGCGGGCATGGTCGACCCGGCCGTGTTCGGTTTCGTGGACTACGATCCGGAAGAGTACACCGGATACGCTTTCGGCATGGGGCTGGATCGGCTCGCCATGTTCAAGTACGGGATCGACAGCATTCACATGTTCCTCGAAAACGACCTGCGCCTGCTCGATCGGCCGTAAGGGCGGTTTGATCGGGAGAGCACCAAAGAGACCCATGGTAATCAAAATACCCCTAACCTGGCTGCGTACATTCTGCGACATCCCCTGGTCGGTTGAGGATCTGGTGGACCGGCTGATCATGACGGGCCTGGCGGTGGACGCCGTCGAGACGATCGGCAGCGAATTCGAGGGGTTTGTCGTCGGACACGTGGAGCGCGTGGAACGCCATCCCAACGCCGACAGGCTGTCCCTTTGTTCCGTGGACGTAGGATCGGAGAGCCTGCAGATCATATGCGGCGCGCCGAACGTGGCCGCGGATCAGAAGGTCCCCGTGGCGCAGGTTGGGGCGACGCTGCCCGGCGGCATGAAGATCGAAAAGGTCAAAATACGCGGAGTGGAATCCTTCGGCATGATCTGTTCCGAGGCCGAGCTGAACCTGTCCGACGACCATGACGGTATCATGGTGCTCGACGATTCGACCGAGACCGCCCGCCCATTGAAAGACGTCCTGGGTGGACCGGAGACGGTGTTGAGCATCGATGTCGGCACCAACCGTCCCGATTGTCTATCCCTGATCGGCGTGGGAAGAGAAATCACGGCCCTGACGGGCGGCGAACTGCGCATGCCGCCCACCGGTATAGATGAGGTGGGTCCTCCCGTCGAGTCCCTTGCGAATGTCCGCGTCGAGGTTCCCGTGGATTGCCCCCGCTTCGTGGGCCGGGTGATCACAGGCGTCCGGATCGGACCTTCACCGGACTGGTTGAAAAGACGGGTCGAAGCCGCCGGCATACGAACCATCAGTAATGTCGTTGACGTCACGAACTATGTCATGCTTGAAATGGGCCAGCCGTTGCACGCCTATGACCTGGACCAGTTGGCCGGACATGGTATCGTCGTACGGCGTGCCTACGAGGAGGAAGTGTTTACCACCCTCGACGGCGTGGACCGCTTGCTCGATACCGAGGTCCTGATGATTGCCGACCATGAAAGGGGAATCGGGGTCGGCGGCGTGATGGGCGGCCTGAATACCGAGATCACCTACGACACCGACCGGGTGTTCCTGGAGGGCGCCTGTTTCGACCCGGTAAGGGTACGGCGCGGTTCGAAGGCGTTGCAGCTTCAGACGGACGCGTCACGGCGGTTCGAGCGGGGCATGGATCCGGAATTGCAGGGAGAGGCCGTAAGCAGGGCCGCAGCATTGATCGCCGAGGTGGCCGGGGGCACGGTGGCCACGGGCGGGATCGACGTCCGAACGCCACCCGAACCGGATCCAGTCATCCAGCTTAGAACGAGCCGCGTAAACGGGTTGCTGGGAACACACATAGACCGTGACGAAATCGCCGTGTTGCTGCGGTACCTGAGATTCGAAGTTCGGACCGAAGACAGCGATCTCGCAGTCCGGGTACCTTCTTTTCGACGGGATATATCCCGCGAAGTGGACCTGATCGAGGAGGTCGCCCGCCTCTATGGATACGACCGGATCGAACCCGTAACTTCCTCGCCCAAACAGGACGAGACGCCCGAGGCCCGTGAAAGGGAAAGGGCCCGCCGCGACCATCAGGATGACCAGCAGAGGCTGCGCGATACGATGGCCGGATTAGGTTTCACGGAAGTGGTTACCCACAGTTTCGTACACCCCGAACTGAACGAACTCATAGATCCCTCCCAGCCCAGCTTGCTGATCGACAATCCCCTGAGTCCGGCTCTGTCGGCCATGCGCACAAATCTCGCGGCCTCCGTGTTAAACGTCGTACGCTGGAACGCTAATCGAAAGGTGCGGGACATCCGCGTATTCGAAGTCGGCCGGGTATTCTGGCCAAAACCCGGTGACCTCCCCGACGAACCCGTCCACCTCTGTATAGCCGTCACGGGACAACGCCACCGCCCCCACTGGGACGGGTCGCCGGGCGCTTTTGACTTCTTCGATTTGAAGGGTCTGACCGAAGCGCTGCTGGGGCGGTTAGGACTTGACAGGGTTGAAACCATCCCGTATGATAGAGACCACCCACTGTTCGACTTATACCGGGTAGGTGAACTACGCGCGGACGGGGTGCGGATCGGTCGTTTCGGCGCCGTATCGCACCGGATCCTTGACCGGTACGAGATCCGGGAGCCCGTGTTGATGGGCTTGATCGATTGTGGGGTCCTGTTCAGCAGTGCATCTGAACGAAGGACCTATCACTCGCCGCCGAAGTACCCGGCGGTCGAAAGAGACTTGGCAATAGTCGTACCCGATGAAGTTTCTCATCGGGACATACTGGAAGAAATACGCACGTGTTGCGGCGACCTGCTGGAGGCCGTCGAACTGTTTGACGTGTATCGCGGAGAGCAGATAGCCGCTGACCGGAAGAGTATGGCGTACGCCCTGCGATTCCGCTCCGATGAACGGACGCTGACGGACGCCGAGGTTTCGTCGCTTCAGGATAAGGCGTTGCGCCGACTGGCAAAGCGGTACAGGGCGGAACTTCGCGCATAGCGTCGTCGAGGCGCGAAAGAACCACTCCAGCGGAGGGATTTATGCAAGAGCAATCCATAGAGCTGTTGTTGAACCGCATTGAAACGATGATTGACCTGATTCAGCGACTGAAGGACGAAAACACGGAACTGCGCAACCAGAACCTGAACCTGGAATCACAGGTTCAGGACCAGCAGCGCGTCCAGGAGCAGTCGACCACCTCGAAAGAAGAGCTGGAACAGGAAAATCAGGAGTTGCGCGTCAAGCAGGACGACATCAAGGCGCGCATAGACACCATGCTGTCCCGGCTCGACGTCATCGAGTAAGATCTGCCCCTTTTGTTCTTCCTTGTCATTCACGGCCGTCCGTCTCGAGTGAACCGGTCGCCTGTGAATCAACGGCTCCCTGGCATCCAGTTTGAACCTGCGGGATTGCGTCGGTCGGGGACCGGCAGCGGAATCGCGACGCAAGCTTCAAGAGGAGAAAACGGACCGGTAAATATTGTTCGTATCGCGCACGATTTAGGCATCGGTTACTAACGGGGATGAACACATTATGGATGACTCAAAAGTCACGGTTCGGGTCAACATCTGTGGTACCGAGTATCCTATTCAGGCGGAAGAGGAAGCCGAGTACATTCAGCGGATCGCCGCCTACGTCGACGAGCGCATGCGCGAGGTGCCTGTCAGCGTGACCATGCAGTCCCTCACCAGCGTGGCCGTTCTCACGGCGATCAGGATCGCCGATGAGTTGCACAAAGAACGCGCGCAAAAGAAAGAACAGGTTGTATCGGAGTCCATGCAGGACGAACGGATCACGGACCTGATCCGGCGCATGGACGAATTGCTGGAAAACCTCGATTCCTGAACATGAAGGCAGATCTAAAACGGTTGTTTAACCTTGTTGAGGAACGAGCCATGACCGGTTTCAAAACCACTATTGCAGAAGGTGGCTGCCACTATGGTTGTGACGATAAGTCTCTATGCCGGCACCGCCCTGATCATGTTTCTCGTCGGTTGGTACGTTCGAAAGCGTGTCGAAAAACGTAAGCCTGACAGTGCGGAGCGTTTGGCTGAGAGCATCCTAGCAGAGGCGGTGGAAGAAGCTGAAACGATTAAGAAGACGGCCAGGATCGAAACGGAGGAGGAATCCTATCAGGCCAAGGTGAAATTCGAGCGTGAGAGCAGCAAGGCCCGTCAGGAATTCCAGCAGGCTGAAAAACGGATCGCGATCAGGGAACAGAATATTGAGCGCAAGGCCGACTATGTAGCCAAGCGGGAACGCGGGATCCAGAGTCAACTGCGGTCGCTGCAGGAGCGGGACGAGAAAATCGCTGAAGAAGAAGAACGGCTGGATCACCTGATCAAGCAGCAGACCGAACAGCTGGAACAGTCCGCCGGCATGACGACCGAAGAGGCGAGACGGTCCCTGCTTAGCAATATCGATGCCCGCATCCGCACCGAAGCGGGTCAACAGGCGCGAAGCATCGTTGAAGAAGCCCGCCAGAACGCGGAGATCGAAGCCCGGGAAATCATCACGCACGCGATGCAGAAATACACGCTGGATCACGTGACGGAAACGACGACATCGGTTATTTCGCTGCCAGACAATGAAATGAAAGGTCGCATTATCGGGCGCGATGGACGCAATATCCAGGCGTTCGAAATGACTACCGGGATCGATGTCATCGTCGACGATACGCCCAACGCCGTCGTCCTATCCGGTTTCAATCCCATGCGCCGCGAAATCGCGAAGCTCTCCATGGAGAAGTTGATTCAGGACGGCCGAATACATCCCGGTAACATCGAGCAGGTAGTCGCCAAGACACAGGAAGAAATCGGCGACCTGATCCAGGAGACGGGAGACCAGGTACTTTTCGACCTGGGCATAACCGGCGTCCGCCCAGAATTGGCCATGCTGCTCGGACAGCTAAAATACCGTATGACCTGCGGACAGAACGCACTGCATCACAGCCGCGAAGTGGCGGAACTGTCGGGTCTGATGGCTCAGGAGCTGGAGATGGACGTCACCATGGCCAGGCGTTGCGGGCTCTTGCACGACATCGGCAAGGCCGTGGACGGCGGACCGGAAGGCGCCCATGGCGAATTAGGAAGGTCGGTCGTTGAAAAGTACGGCGAACCGCCCGAAGTACTGGAATGCATAGGCTTTGCCCATGAGAACCTGGAAGAGGCCGGCCCCATGGCCGTAGTGGTGAAAACCGCCGACGCCCTCTCCGTGTCCAGGCCCGGCGCGCTCCGGGAGCCGCTGGAGAAATTCGTAAGTCGTCTCCGGGAGATGGAAAAGCTGGTGAGTTCCTTTGAGGGCGTATCCAGTGCCTTCGTGATGAAAGCCGGAAAAGAAGTTCGGGTCATGATCGATCACGAAGAAGTGGACGACCTCCGGGCGGTGCAACTCGCCACCGAAATCGCCCGAAAAATCCAGGTCAAGATGGAATACTCGGGTCAAATCAAGGTAACCGTCATCCGGCAGACCCGTGCGGTCGAAATCGCAAAGTAACGGCACGGTCGACGACATGGGCAGGGGAGGAAACCAGGCTTGGGGACTGATGCCGATACCACTATCCTTACCGTTACCGAACTGACCACGGGGATCAAAACGCTACTCGAAGAGGCCTTTCCCTTCCTATCGGTCTCGGGTGAAATCTCCAATTACAAAAGGCACTCCTCCGGCCATGCCTACTTTTCCCTGAAGGATGACCGCAGCCAGTTACGCTGCGTCATGTGGCGTACGGCCAACCGGAAACTGACCTTCGAGCCCGATGACGGCATGGAGGTGATTGCCCAGGGTGTCCTTTCCGTCTACGAAGTGCAGGGTCAATACCAACTGGTTGCCCAGCGGCTGAAGCCTGTCGGCGCAGGTGCGCTGCAGGCGGCCTTTGAGCGGCTGAAAACGCTGCTCGAGCAAGAGGGGCTGTTCCTGGAGGAGCACAAGCAGGCGCTGCCTTCCTTTCCCGAGCGAGTGGGGGTGATTACTTCCGGCTCTGGGGCGGCGATTCGCGACATCATACAGGTTCTGCGTCGAAGGGCGCCCTGGGTATCGATCATCCTGAGACCCACGCCCGTGCAGGGAGAAGGCGCCGCGGCCGAAATCGCGAAAGCCATCGAAGAGATGAACGCATACGGCGAGGTAGACGTGCTTATCGTCGGCCGAGGCGGTGGTTCAGTGGAAGACCTGTGGGCTTTCAACGAAGAGGCGGTGGTCCGGGCTGTTTTCAAGTCCCGGATTCCCGTGGTCTCGGCCGTGGGACATGAAACGGACTTTACCCTAGCCGATTTCGTGGCCGATCACCGGGCTCCTACGCCTTCGGGCGCAGCCGAAATAGTCGTTCGCGACCTGCGGGAACTGACAGACCGGCTTGATGGATCCATGAAGAGTCTGTGCGGAAGCATGGCCGGGTACATGGACCGGAACCGTCAGCGTGTGGACACGCTGGTCTCCAGCTACGGATTTCGTCGGCCCGTCGACCAGATCGCGCAGTACGCCCAGTTTACCGATGAATTGACCCGCCGTCTGATCGACCGGCACGTCCATGCCCATGACACGCGCAACCAGCTCGTGGGCAGCCTGGCCGGTCGACTGCAGGCTCTCAGTCCCCTCTCGGTCCTGGAACGGGGATACGCGGTCTGTCACAACGCGTCCGATGGCAGGATAATCCGCAGCGCGGAAGATCTCCGGATCGACGACCGCGTGAACGTACGGTTACACGAAGGCGAGGCACTCTGTCGCGTGGAACACATACGAGGCAAGTCGGATCCTCCTGCGCTTTCCTCCCGAAAGAAACATCAAAGGGAAGCCGCAGCTTCCTTTAGCCTCTTCGACGAATCTAACCTCAAGGACCATACGTAATCACAGGGATGACCGCGATGAATGAAAACGAAGGGCCGACCTTCGAGGAGGCGCTGAAGCGTCTGGAGCATATCGTTGAACGCATGGAACAGGGCGATCTTCCGTTGGATGAATCGCTTGCCCTGTTCCAGGAAGGCATCGAACTCTCCCGGATCTGCACGGGACAGTTGAACGCGGCGGACGAACGGGTGCGGAAGCTGGTCCGAGTGGAGAACGGCCGGTTCGTGATCGAACCTCTTGAACCAGAGACACCAGCCGGCCAGGACGACGATCTTACATTCTGATCATGACAACCACCACTGAACATCAGGCATTCCTGGAAGCCCTGGCGGTGCGCAAGGAATGGGTGACCGATTACCTGGAACGGGACCACCGGAAAGCGCTTTTCATTCCCCGGGACATACATGACGGAGTGTTCAGTTACCTTCGGGCGTCGGGAAAGGTACTGCGTCCCTGCGTACTGTATTTTTCCTGCGGCGCCGTCGGCGGGGAAGAGTCGATGGCAACTCCCGCGGCCGTCGCAATAGAACTGTTCCACACCTGGACCATCGTCCATGACGATATCATGGACCGGGACACGTTGCGGCGCGGGGCACGCACCGTCCACGAGGAGTTTCGGCACCGGGCGCTGGCCACGAAGGACTTCAATGAAGTGGAAGCCTACCATTACGGACTGTCCATCGGTATCATGACGGGCGAGGTCCAGCACGGGTGGGCGATCTCGCTCCTGTCCGAACTGTACGACGCAGACGCGGGCAACGGAGAAATGGTGATCGAACTGATCCGTTACCTGGAAACGGACGTACTGCTGGCCCTCGTCGGTGGCCAGGCGCTGGACATCCAGTTTGCCAAGGCGCCCATGGACAGCCTGGAAGAAGAGGCCGTGACCGGCATGTTCTGGCGTAAAACCGGCGCGCTCTACGAGTTCGCCGGTGCCGCCGGCGCCATGATCGGCCTGAATACGCCGGACCGAACCCACCCCATGGTACGGGCGATTTCTTCGTTTACGGGTGAGTGCGGCGTGGCATTTCAGCTAAAGGACGATATTCTGGGCCTCACGGCTGACGAGGCCACGCTCGGAAAACCGGTTTGTTCCGATCTTCGGGAAGGGAAGCGCACACTGCTGCTTATCCACACGTACCACAAGGCTTCGGACGCCGAAAAGCGGTTTATACTCGATGTCGTCGGAAAACCGGGGTCGACGGACGAACAGATCGGAGAAGTGCGGGAGCTTATCCTGAAGCACGGTGGTCTTGAATACGTCCGATCGCTCATGGAGCAACGCGTGGCCGATGCCATTCGAAATCTCGACGCGATTCCCGACTCTTCTTATAGGGGATACCTGGTCAACTGGGCCGAATACCTGATCGGAAGGTCGTTCTGATGAATCGCGTGGGCATCATAGCCAATCCCGCACGGCCTGTGGTACGCCAGCTGATTCCGGAACTCGTCCGTCTCCTTTCGTCGCGATCGGGACGGCCAACGCTTTCGGCCGAACTGGCCGAAATGGTCACGGAAGAGGAATCCCGGCGGAACTGCCTGATTGTCGGAGCGGACGACCGGGCCGCACAGGACGTCGACTGGGTCATCGCCATCGGGGGGGACGGGACCCTGCTCAAAACAGCGCGCCTGGTGGGACCTTCCGGCATTCCCATCCTGGGGGTCAACTCAGGTAAGCTCGGGTTCATGATGCAGACGACGCCCGATGAGCTGGCAGTCGCCGTTGAAAGGGTTTTCGACGGCGAATATATGCTGGACAAGAGGCTGGTTCTGCAGGGAAGGATAGGAAACGGACCTTCAACGGAAAACGATTGCGATGGGGGCTTTTCCGCGCTGAACGATATCGTGATCGACAAGGGATCGATCTGCCGGGTCATAGAATTGCGTATTTTCATAAACGGACAATTTGTTAACAACGTACTCGCCGACGGGTTGATCGTCTCCACGCCGACCGGATCCACGGCTTATTCGCTGGCGGCAGGCGGCCCGATCGTAGCGCCCGATATGGAGGCGATCGTCGTGTCGCCCATCTGTCCCCATACCCTGTCGAACCGATCCATGGTGCTTTCCGCGCACGACCGCATCATGATCGAAGTACGGGCCGACCATCCCGATCTCCTGCTCACCGTGGACGGCCAGGAAAACGTGGCCATACAGCCGGGAAACACGGTCGAGCTTTACCGGGCGTCCCACGCAGTCCAGTTGATCCGGTTCGCGGACCGATCTTTTTACGAGGTACTGCGTACGAAGCTGAAATGGGGTGAACGCTGAATCATCCGGGAATCATCCCATCCCATCAATCCTGCTGTGACCTATGCTCGCGAACCTGAGGGTAAGAAACTACGCACTGCTGGACGAGGTGGATATCGAATTCACCCCCGGGTTGAACGTACTTACGGGTGAAACCGGATCCGGCAAGTCCATCCTGATTGGTGCGCTGGGACTCATACTCGGTGGTCGGGGCACGTCGGAGTCCATACGAAGCGGCGAGCACACCGCGACGATCGAAGGGTTGTTTGAATGGGAAAGCGACGCGCCGGTACAGGCCCTGCTGTCGGAAATCGGCGTTGACCCTGAAGACCGGACGCTTATTGTCCGGCGGGAGGTCAGCCGCGACGGCCGCAGCAGGTGCACGATCAACGGCAGCCTGGTCACGGTCTCCGTCCTCAAGAGACTGGGCGGTCTGCTGGTGGATCTGCACGGACAGCACGACCACCAGTCTTTGTTGAACCCGCGGACACACCAGGATTTCCTGGACGGATTCGAGGACATCGAAGAACCGAAACAACACGTCGCCGAAGCCTACCGGCGTTTCACGGAACGTTCCGACGCGCTGGGGAAGCTGGACAGTGAACTCGCCAACACCCGGGAGCGGGAAGACCTGTACCGCTTTCAGCTGGACGAGCTCGATCGAGCGGAGTTGACCCCGGGAGAGGACGAGGACCTGGAACGGGAGCGGGCCGTCCTGGAACACGCCGAGCAGTTGATCCGTGTCGCCACGGACGCCCACGAGGCCCTCTTCGAGCGGGACGACGCGATCGTCGACGGACTCGTGCGGCTCATACGCTTACTCGAGGAATCGGAGCGTATCGATCCCACGCTGGGTGAAGCCCTCGAGGGTATTCGAGGCGCACGCTACCAGTTGGACGACTGCGCCGACTTCCTTCAGCGGTACCGGGACCGCATCGAGTACGATCCGGTGCGCCTCGAGGAGGTGCTGGACCGCCTGGACCTCATTGGGCGGCTTAAGCGAAAATACGGCGCCACGCTCGAGGAGGTGGCGTCCTACCGTGACCGGATCGCCGTAGAACTCGGTCAAATAGACACGGTCGACGAACGCAGGGACCGGATACGCGCCGAAGTGGAGACGGCCCGACAAGAACTGACGGAGTGGGCCAGGACCCTCTCGGACCGGCGAAAGCGGGTAGCGCGCAAACTGGAAAGCAAAATGGAGGAGGAGCTGTCGGAACTCGGCATGGAAAAGACGGGATTCAAGGTCGGGATAGCAAGGCAGGAGTCCGATGACGGACCGCTTCGTATCGACGGCCGCACTTTCCGGGTGGACGCCCATGGGATGGACCGGATCGAATTCCTGATATCGCCCAATGCCGGAGAAGTGCTCAAACCGCTGGTGAACATCGCGTCCGGCGGGGAGATATCCCGAATCATGCTGGCCCTCAAGGTGATACTGGCGGAATCGGACCGCATGCCTACACTGGTGTTCGACGAACTGGATATAGGCATTGGTGGACGCATCGCCGAATCGGTCGGACACCGGCTGAAACTGCTGTCCAGGGACCACCAGGTTCTTTGTATTACCCATCTTCACCAGGTGGCCTGCTGGGGCCGTACACATTTTACCGTACACAAGCAGTTGACCCGCGGTAAATCCGTCACGCTGGTCGATCACTTGGACGAAGACGGCAGGGTCCAGGAGATTGCCCGGATGCTGGCGGGAGAAACGGTGGACACCATGGCCCTTACCCACGCCCGCGAAATGCTGCGGCGCACGGCAGCGGTATGAACGCCCTACAGGACAGCGACATGAACCCGGATATCGTACCGGATGAAAAGGCGGGGTGGTTCTGGTCGCCGCCCAACATGCTGTCCCTTTCCCGCATAGTCGCCGTGCCCTTCATATACTGGGGATTCGCCCGGGATTCGTCCCTGAGTGTTTCCGTCCTGCTTGGCTGGGCATTTCTGACGGACGTGGCCGATGGTTACTTGGCGCGCCGGTTCGACTGGCAAAGTAAATGGGGGCTCGTCCTCGACCCGCTGGCCGACAAGATCCTGGTCGGCAGCATGGCGGTCTTCCTGGTCCTGTTTCGTGAATTTCCCCTCTGGGCGGCGGCACTGATCTTAGCCCGCGACCTGTCCATACTGGGCGCAGGCGTGTATCTATATCTCAAACCGGGCAGTATGGTTATTCCCGCCGACCGGATCGGCAAGCTGACCACGCTGGTCATGGGGGGCACGCTCATCCTTTACGCCCTGGACCTGCAACCCTACGGGGAGTGGGCATTGTGGGCGGCGCTCTGTTGCGTCGTCGGCTCGGGGGTCCATTACGCCATTGGGTTCGCTCGGGTGGGCCGGACGCCGGTGGACCGGTCGGCGACAAATGGCCTCGGCGGCCACGGATCGATGGGTGGTCAGGGCCCGCCGCGAGGTGGCAGGGTCCCATGAATCATGGAACTTCAGATTGGGCGGTTACCGGTTGGCAACACCTGTATTTCGAACGGCCGGAAGAATGGAGTATCGGCGCGGTAACGGGAGACCATTCTACGGGCTACCTGCGGCTCGACGATGGGGAAATGCCCCGCTTCGAACTGAGGTGGGAGCGTACCCGCGGCGGGGAGCCGGTCGACCAGGTAGTCGCGAGATACCTGAAGAACCTGACTGGAAAGGGAGGAAAGAAAGCGCCCCTGGTCAAGGTGCGGAGGGACCTGGGATTCATTAAAAATGAGTCCGTATTACAGGATAGAACGGTGGAGGGGTTCCACTGGCGCTCGGAAGGAGAGGATCCCCTGCAGGCCTACGGATGTCTCTGGATGTGCGAAACCTGCGGACGGACGGTCTTCGCACAGGTACTCGGCCGCGGGGGAGAATCACTCATGACCCTGGCCTCGAAGCTACTGAACACCCTGGGCGACCACACGCGTGGCGAAACGGCCGCCTGGGCGGTTTACGGGATGAAACTCGAACTTCCGGCCGCCTATTCCTTGAAGAAGCACTCGTTCCTGACGGGACGGATCGAGTTGACATTTGAAAGCGGCGGCGCCAGATTGGAACTGGAAAGAATGAGTCTCGCCGAGATGCATCTCGAAAACCGGACGTTCGAAGACTGGTTCCAGGATACCTATGGACACGAGATCGTAAACTGGGCCGAATTCCATGGTTCCTACTTTGGTCACCAGGGTATCCGGGGAACGGGTGAGAGTGTGGATCCCGAAACGGTTCACAGCAGGATGGCATGGCTGCCCTGGCGCCGACCGCGAAAAAAACCATTGAGTTGTTGCGCCTGGCATTGTATCGATGGCAATAGGCTCTATGTCCTGCGCCACATGGAAGAGACGCACCGGTTGGACTTCCTCGATGAAATCGCCGGCACGGTGATGTGCCACTGAATGTACGGGACGGGAACGTCCCTTCACATGGCGGTAACCGCTCTCACGGGTCGTAAACGATGTCGCTCTTTCGAAAGAAATCGCCCCTGCTGCCGCGAAGGGAGTTGTTGCGTTCGAAGCCGGTACGCAACGGAAGACTGACCTGTGAAGAAAACTCCGATGGGGAAATCGTTCTGGGCATTCCCAAGCGTAAGACCTGGTGGATCAACCTGCTGTCCAGGGTATTCTACGTACCTGGCCGGAGAACGGTGGTGCTGGACCGGATCGGTTCCTTCCTCTGGGGGCTCTGTGATGGGCAGAACACGGTGGATCACGTCATATCTACGATACGGAACGAATATAAACTTGAACGGAAGGAAGCGGAAGTCTCCACGCTGACCTATCTGAAACAACTCACGGAAAAAGGATTGATCGGACTGGCCGTGGCAAACAGAAAAGGAGAAAAGAGCGCATGACGACAGAATCGGTCACGACGGCCGGTACGACCGAGAAGCAGATATCACTGCCCTTGTCCAAGGCGATTGAGATCAGTTTCCGCAGCCTGAAAATCAGGTTCTGGCGGTCGTTGATCACGATCGGGGGAATCTTATTCGGCATCGCCTTCCTGATGTCCATCCTGGTCGGAGCATCCATCAACGAGGTGCTCGTGGAAAACGGATCCCCGCAGGTCAGGGCGCTGCTGGAACAGAAGGGCACGGACGATGATTCGGCCGCGCAACAGATATGGCTCGTTTCTCTTTCGCTGCTGGTCTGCGTGGTCGGTATCACCAACGCCATGCTGATGTCGGTGACCGAACGGTACCGGGAAATCGGGACCATGAAATGTCTGGGGGCCCTGGACAAGTTCATCATTCAGCTATTCGTGCTCGAGTCCACCTTCCAGGGTCTGGTGGGATCGCTGGGCGGGGTCATACTCGGATGCCTGTTCATGACGGTTTCCATGATGTTATCGTATGGATGGGATCCGCTGGTTCTTTTTCCCGTGCTGGATGTCGCCCGCAGCGGATTGTATTCGCTGGGTGCCGGGTTGGGCCTCGCCATTATCGGGGCGCTGTATCCCGCGTACAGGGCATCCCGGATGCCGCCGGCCGACGCCATGCGCACGGAAGTTTAACGTCGAATAGCATCTGGAACGCCATGCCGGAAGTGACCGGACTTGGAATGGACCCGTGAAAGGGGCAGGATATGTCAGAAGAACAGACCGCGGTAGTGGAAGCACCGGAAACCGAAACGCAGAATATCGTTCGTACACGCGGCGTGAAAAAAATCTACCAGATGGGTAAACTCTCCCTCGAGGCCCTCAGGGGCATAGACATGGAGGTGAAGCGCGGAGAGTACATATCCATCATGGGCCCTTCCGGTTCGGGGAAGTCCACCCTGTTCAACATGATCGGCGCGCTGGACAAGCCCTCGGAAGGCAAGGTCTACATCGATGAGGTCGACGTCGCCCAGTTGGACGCCTACGAACTGGCCTGGTTGCGATGCCGGAAGATCGGTTATATCTTTCAGACCTTCAACCTGATTCCGGTCATGACCGCCCTTGAAAACGTGACCCTGCCGATGATTTTCGCCGGTCTGGCTACGGATGAAGCCATCGACAAAGGCGTCTCTCTGCTTTCGCTCGTGGGCCTGAGAGAACGCGTGCAGCACAAACCGCTGGAACTGTCCGGCGGGCAGCAGCAGCGCGTCGCCGTCGCCCGCGCTCTGGCCAACGATCCGGCCATCGTCCTCGCCGATGAACCCACGGGAAACCTGGACCGGAAAACAGGACGCGAAATTATCGAACTATTGAGAGAGTTGAACCAGGAAAAGCAGGTGACGATCATTTCCGCGACCCACGATTTGAAGATGCTGGACGTTTCGGACCGCATCCTGTGGGTGCAGGACGGAAGGATCGCCAGGAATCAGCGTCGCGATGAGCTGGACCTGGACCTGGGCCAGATCGGCGCGGAGGACTAATAGAGGGTATGTCAGGCGACGCCCGCCCCGTGACACTTCTTGTACTTCTTGCCGCTTCCGCAGGGACAGGGCGCGTTTCGGCCGACTTTCTGTTCTACCTTGACGGGTTTCGACCGGGATGGTCTACCGTCGGAGCCTGATCCCAGCCGTCCGCCCCGCTGGGAAACGGCGGATTCTTCGGGATCTTCCGCCGACATGCCGGCCATGGCCGGGGCTTCCTGGTGAATCTCCCGCATGTTGGTTGGAGTTTCCTGCCGCTGCACCCGCGTTTCGGCCAGTTCGGCGTTGAACACAGTCTTGACGATCTCCTCGTCCAGCCGGTCCCACAATTCTTCGAACATCGCGTAGGCTTCTTTCTTATACTGGATCAGGGGATCCAGCTGGCCGTAGGCGCGCAGACCGATGCCCTCCCGCATCCGATCGATCTCGTAGAGGTGCTCCTGCCAGGCGTTGTCGATGACATGAAGAGTTGCGAAGCGCTCGAGGTCGCGCATCAGTTCCGGTGACGGCGCCAGGGCCGCTTCCTTTCGCTCGTAGGATTCCAACATCTTCTCGTTGACCAGTTCCAACAGCGACTCTACGTTCAAATCGGACATTTCTTCTTCGGCCACCACCACAGCGACGTGGAAGTTGCGGGCCAGGTCGGCGCTCAATGCATCCAACTCCCAGTCCTCGGGATAGCTCTTGGGATCGGTGTATTCCGCGACCTTCCGTTCAGCCACGCCGCGTATCATATCGATGACGTCGTTCCGGAGGTCTTTCCGCTCAAGGGCGTGAAGGCGGCGGTCGTACACAGCTTCGCGCTGCTGATTCATGACGTTGTCGTACTCGAGAACGTGCTTCCGCATGTCGAAATGCTGGGCTTCCACCCGCTTCTGCGCCCGTTCTATGGACCGGGTGACCATGGAATGCTCGATCACTTCGCCTTCCGGTATCTTCAGGCGGTCCATTACGGAGGCGATGCGCTCGGACCCGAAGAGACGCATCAGGTCGTCCTCGAGAGAGAGGAAGAAGCGCGAGGAACCGGGGTCCCCCTGGCGTGCGGACCGGCCGCGGAGCTGCCGATCGATGCGCCGGGCTTCGTGGCGCTCCGTTGCGATGATATGGAGTCCGCAGGGCATATCGGCCATGCAGTCCCTCACGGTCAGCCCTTCCGCGGTGGGCGTGTTTAATGGTTCGCCGTTCTCCAGGTGGCAGCGATCGCACTTCACCACGCCGGCGCCGAGTTTGATGTCGGTTCCCCGGCCAGCCATGTTCGTGGCGATGGTTACGGACTCGGGTTGCCCGGCTTTCGCGATGATCTCGGCCTCATGCTGGTGGAACTTGGCGTTGAGCACGTCGTGCCTGATACCCCGCCTTTTCAGCATGCGGCTCAGCGTTTCCGAGGCGTCGACGGATGTGGTACCGATCAGGATCGGACGCCGACGGGTGTTTATCTCCTCGATCTCGTCGAGGACAGAATTGTACTTCTCCCGGCGGGTCCGGTAGACCAGGTCTTCGTAGTCCATGCGCCGGACGGGCTGGTTGGTGGGTATTTCCACCACGTCCATATTGTAGATTCCGAAAAACTCGTTCGCTTCCGTCACCGCCGTACCGGTCATGCCAGCCAGCTTGTCGTACATGCGAAAATAATTCTGGATAGTGATGGACGCGATCGTTCGGGTTTCCTGCTCGATTTTCACGCCTTCCTTGGCCTCAATGGCCTGGTGCAGGCCTTCGGCCAGGCGCCGGCCGTACATCAGGCGGCCCGTAAACGTGTCGACCAGGACGACCTTGCTGTCCTCGATCACGTAGTCGATGTCCTTCTCGTAAATCGCGTAGGCCTGGAGCAGTTGGTGCATGTTGTGGATCCGTTCGCTGCGTTCGGCGTACAGTTTCTCCAGCTGGGCTTTTTTCTCGTCCTTCTGCGGCTCGGTGAGGCTCGCGTCGGATTCGATTTCCACTATGCCCTCGCTGAGATCGGGAATGATGAAGAGCTCCTGATCGCCCGGCGAGAGCAATTCCCTGCCCTTCTCGTTGATCTCGGTGTGGCGGGTCTTTTCGTCCACCTTGAAGAAGAGATCATCGTCCAGTTCCGGCAACTTTTTCTCCCGGATGAAATCACCTTCCACCTGCTGGATCAGTTTCTTGATGCCGGTCTCCTGCTGAAGTTTGAGCAGTTTCTTGTTCTTCGGCATGCCCCGCTGCGCCTGTAACAACTTGATCCCTGCGTCGAAGGCGTCCTCGGCTTCATCCAACACCGCTTCGGCCTCGGCGATGATCTTGGCCACGAAGCGGGTCTGGGCGCGCACCAGTTTCTGTACGTCCGGCAGCGATTCGGCGTACTTGCCGCTGTTCGATTCGCTTACCTCCCCGGCGATGATGAGGGGCGTGCGGGCTTCGTCGATCAGGATCGAGTCCACCTCGTCCACGATGGCGTAGCGGTAGCCCCGCTGCACGCGATCCTCCAGACGCCACTTCATGTTGTCCCGGAGGTAGTCGAAGCCGAATTCGTTGGTGGTGCCGTAGGTAACGTCCGCCAGGTAGCCCGCCTTCTTTCGGTCCATATCGGGTTCGTTGGTCTCGAGGCATTCGACGGTGAGCCCAAGGAGCTCGAAGACCGGCCCCATCCAGGCCCGGTCGCGCTTGGCGAGGAACTCGTTGTGCGTCACCAGGTGGGCGCCCCGGCCGGTCAGGCCGTTGAGATACATGGGGAACAGGGCCACAAGCGTCTTGCCCTCTCCCGTCGCCATCTCGGCGATCTTGCCCTCGTGGAGTACGATGCCGCCGATGATCTGCACGTTGTAGGGCGTCATGTCCCAGACCATCTCGCCCTGCCCCGGAACGGTCCAGGACTTTCCGATCATGCGCCTGCACGCTTCCTTGACCAGGCCGAAGGCTTCGGGCAGGATTTCGTCCAACGATTCGCCATCTTCCCACCTGGATCGGAACTCCCGCGTTTTTTCGGGGAAATGACCTTCGTCCAGCGCACGGTATTCGTCGGCCCATTCGTTCACGATTTCGACGATGGGTTCCAGTCGCTTGATGTCCCTGTCGTGTTTGGTGCCGAAAGTTCTGGCGATCAGGCCCTTCATCTGCGTGAGCATGTCTCTTCTTCCCTCATTCCCGTATCCGGGATCGAACTCGATTCCGCGTGGATTACCAAGGATCAAACTACAGGCGAAACGGGCTTGAAACAACTCTTTTCTTAGAACCGGCCAGGCCGGTCCACGGTTCCAAACGACACGAAAAAACCCCGGCGCGAAAGCGAAGACGCGCCGGGGTTGCGTGCTGTATTCAGACAAAGCTTACCGCTTAGTCATCATCCCGGAGATAGGGGCTGAGTTTTCCGCTGCGGGTCGCGTGCCGCAACCGCTGCAGTGCCCGTTCCTTGATCTGGCGAATCCGTTCCCTCGTAAGACCGAAACGAATGCCGATTTCCTCGAGCGTATGGGCCCTTACCGAACCAACACCGAAATACAGACGGATAACCTCCGCCTCGCGGTCCGGAAGCGTGTCCAGCACCTTGCCGACATCCGACTTCAGGAACTGCAGCATGGTGTTTTCGTCCGGCGCCGTCTGCATTTCATCGGGCAACAGGTCGAGCAGGCTGCGGTCGTCATCGTGATTGAAGGGAACATCGAGGGAGATGCAATGGCTGAAAGAACTGAGCGCTTCGTTTATATTTTCGACCGAGATGTCCATTGCCTTGGCGATTTCATCGATATCGGGTTTACGGCCGAGTTCGTGCTGCAGGCGTTTGGAGGTCTGCTTGATGCGTCGGAGTTCTTCGGAGCGATTGACCGGAACCCGCACGGTTCTCGACTGGTTGGCTATGGACTGAATGATGGCCTGGCGTATCCACCAGACGGCATAGGAGATAAACTTGTAACCCCTTGTTTCATCGAATTTCTTGGCGGCCCGCATGAGGCCCATGTTGCCTTCGTTGATCATGTCCAGCAGGGGCAAGCCGTAGTTCTGATACTGACGGGCCACGCTGACGACGAATCTCAGGTTGGCCTTCACCAGCTGATCCAGTGCTTTCTGGTCACCTTGCTTGATCAGGCGGGCCAGCCTGACTTCCTCTTCGGCCGTTATCAACGGATACTTGGACATTTCGGCCAAGTATCGATACAGCGCCTGTTCGTATCTCGCTCCGTTGCCATAGGACTCTTGATATGATTTGCCGATATTGCGTCACCTCCCCTCCGCACCATGCACCACGCGTAGTCCGCCAGTTCCGCTCCGGCCTATGCAGGCGCGGTTCCCGTCACAACGTGTTCCCTTGCGGTATAAACGGTGTGCCGGACGATGCGTGCCATACAGGATCCTGTCAGAGAAAAGCGAGCGGCAAAGACGCCATCGTCGGACATGCGGAAAGGACAATCCAGCGGGTGCGGTAAATACCTGAATATACGATGTTGCTCAGACTGAGGGAACTGAGACGGGGTGCCATCAAACAAAACCGGAATCTAGATGTACGGGCTTATAAGAAGGCTTAGCCTGGGTGCCAGTCCCCAGTATACACAAAATACATCGAATAGCCCGGCAAGTCAAGTGTTTTCCCTTTAAGATTGACATACGGGGTGCCCGTGGATAAATTGGCACTCTCAAAATCGGACGCAGGTTCGCTTGACCCGTGTTCCATCCCGTGGGGAAAAACTCCGGATGACCTCCGAATCGAAAATCTGGCGTATCGCTGTCGTGAACAAGGAAGACGCGGTGGACGCCGTGGGGGAAGGGCTCCGCGGCGATATCATAGACCTGGGTATCGACGGGATCGAGCGTGTGCGGCACGTGCGGCTCTATGCCATCCACGGCGCGTTGTCAGATGTCGAGGTGGATCAGATCACCACGGTTTTGCTCGCCGATCCGGTCTCCCAGGACCACCTTGAAACGGACACCCTGGCCCTCCCGGTCAAGTCCGGAGAATGGGGTGTGGAGGTGTGGTTCAGAATGGGGGTAACCGACGCCGTGGGCGAGACAACGCTGAAAGGGAGCCGTGACCTTGGGATCACCGGGATCGTATCGGTGGACACGGGAAGGGGATACATCCTGGCGGGTTCGCTTGCCAGGCCGCAGATAGACACCATCTGCCGCCGCCTTCTGGCCAACGACGTGAACGAGAGATATACCTGCTACGAAGGGGGCAAATGAATTCCGCCACCGACACCACGGTAGAAAACCTCCGCTTGCTGAACGCTTCCGATGACGAAATGATGCGGTTGAGCCGGGAAGGCATGCTGGCCCTGAACCTGGAGGAAATGCGGTCGATACGGCGTTATTTCGCCGTGATCGGCCGTGATCCGACCGACGTGGAAATCGAAACGCTGGCACAGACCTGGTCCGAGCACTGCAAGCACAAGGTCTTCAATGGGGTCATCGATTACATATCGGACGGTACGACAGAGCGCATCGACAACCTCTTCGCTCACACCATCAGGAAGGCGACCGAGGATATCCGCCGGCAGAAGGGTGATGAAGACCGGTGCGTATCCGTGTTTGTCGACAACGCGGGCATTATCGAGTTCGACGAAGATTACCACCTCGTTTTCAAGGTCGAGACTCACAACCATCCGTCGGCGCTGGATCCTTACGGCGGAGCCAACACGGGGATCGGCGGGGTCATTCGCGATCCGCTCGGCACGGGCCTGGGCGGAAGACCCATCTTCAACACGGATGTGTTCTGTTTCGCTCCGCCTGACTTCTCCTACGACGAGCTTCCCGAAGGCGTGTTGCATCCAAAGCGGATTTTCAAGGGTGTCGTCGCCGGCGTCAGGGACTACGGCAACCGCATGGGCATACCGACCGTCAACGGGGCCATCCTGTTCGATGAGCGTTTTCTGGGCAATCCGCTGGTGTACTGCGGAACGGCCGCTGTCATTCCGGTCGACCGGTGTGACAAGTCGGCCGAACCCGGTGATCTCATCGTAACCATCGGCGGCAGGACGGGTCGAGACGGCATCCACGGCGCCACGTTTTCTTCCATTGAATTGACCGAGACCTCGGAATCTACCGCCACGCAGGCCGTTCAAATCGGCAATCCCATCGAGGAGAAGAAGATCCTCGACGTGCTGATGCAGGCCAGGGACCGCATGCTCTACCGGAACATCACCGACTGCGGCGCCGGCGGGTTTTCCTCGGCCATCGGTGAAATGGGACAGGTAACGGGAGCGGAGGTTCACCTGGAACAGGCGCCCCTGAAATACGGTGGACTAAAACCGTGGGAGATCTTCCTCTCGGAATCCCAGGAGCGCATGATCCTGGCAGTCCCGCCCGACCGCATCGAAGCGCTGCGGGAACTCTCCGCGAGCGAAGACGTCGAGGCCACGGTTATAGGCGTATTTACCGGCGACCAGCGGTTGAGGGTAACCTACAGAGACGTTCATGGGGACGGTGAGCGGACCACCGTCGCGGACCTGGACATGGAATTCCTACACAAGGGGGTGCCGCGCATCGCCCGGACGGCCCGATGGGACCCGCCGGACCATCCCGAACCCTCCGAATCCGACCGGCCCGATCCCGCCTGGAGCCTGACCCGATTGCTGTCGTCGTGGAACATCGCGAGCAAGGAATGGGTCGTGCGGCAATACGATCACGAGGTTCAGGGCGGCAGCGTACTTAAGCCCCTGCAGGGCGCCCGTAACGACGGTCCGGGGGACGCCGCCATCGTGCGCCCCGTACTGTCGTCAAACAAGGGCGTCATCGTCGCCAACGGCATCAATCCATCCTATGCCGACATCGATCCCTACTGGATGGCGGCCTCCGCCATAGACGAAGCCCTGCGGCAGATCACCTGCGTGGGAGGAAGCATCGAACATACCGCGCTGCTGGACAATTTCTGCTGGGGCAATCCGGACAAGACGGACCGGCTCGCCGCGCTGGTCCGTGCGGCGCGGGCCTGTTACGACACGGCCCTGGCCTATGGCACGCCTTTCATATCCGGGAAAGACAGCTTCTACAACGAGTTTTCTGACGGGAACCGGACCATCGCCATTCCACCCACGCTGCTCATATCGGCCATCTGCGTGATGGATGACGTTCGCCAGGCGGTCAGCATGGATGTCAAGTCACCGGGGAATACGGTCTACGTGGTGGGACTCACCCGCAACGAACTGGGTGGTTCCCAGTACTACCGCATGCTGGGATACATCGGCCGAAACGTACCGACCGTGGATTCCGCCGCCGGCGGCGGGAACATGAAGGGGTTGCACCAGGCCATGTCCCGGGGACTCGTGGTCGCGTGTCACGACTGCTCCGACGGCGGGCTGGCCGTGGCCGCGGCGGAAATGGCCTTCGCGGGGGGATTCGGCATGATGATGGATCTGGGTGCCGTTCCCCGGGACCATGACGTGGACCGCGACGACATCGTTCTTTTTTCCGAATCCAACAGCCGCTTCGTGGTGGAAGTGCCCCGGGGCCGCGAGGCTGATTTCGAAGCACAAATGGACGGATGTCCTTACGGCCTCGTGGGTGTCGTAACCGGCGGTGATCGCTTAATCGTGCGCGGCCTGGGCGGAGAAGAGGTCGTATCGTCGGACCTGTGCACCTTGAAGGAAGCCTGGCAGCGTCCCCTGAGATGGTGACGCGCCACGGCGTTCCGCCAGCCATTTCCTTCCGAATCCGGGAGAGTTCATGTCTACTGCTTCCGTCCTGATTCTGCGAGCAGCGGGGATCAACTGCGACGACGAAACGGCGCACGCTTTCCGCCTCGCCGGAGCGACGCGGGTGGATCCCGTCCACATCAATGAATTCATACGCGGGTGCCGCAGCCTGTCCGAGTACGACATACTGGTCCTGTCCGGTGGCTTCTCCTACGGGGACGATATTTCAGGTGGCAAGGTGCTCGCCAACGAACTGCAGTGCCGGTTGATGGACGACGTGGAATCCTTCATCGGGGACGGGAAACTCATTCTCGGCATTTGCAATGGTTTCCAGGTGCTGGTCAAGATGGGACTCCTTCCCCAGTCGAAACCGGGCGAGAGACAGCAGGAAGCGACAGTGTTTTACAACGACTCCGGGAAATTCGAGTGCCGTTGGGTCTACCTGCGCAGAAACCCGGAGAGCCCCTGCGTCTTCACCCGCGACATGCCGCAGACCATATACATTCCGGTCGCGAACGGGGAAGGCAAGGTCATGCTGGCTTCACCGGAAGTGCGGGAACGGCTGGGTTCCGGCGGTCACGTGGCGCTTCGGTACACCAATCCGCCATGGGTAGACGCCGGGGAGGCCGGGTATCCCTGGAGCCCG
Source organism: bacterium (assembly GCA_965225915.1). GTDB lineage: Bacteria > JAAXHH01 > JAAXHH01 > JAAXHH01 > JAAXHH01 > JAAXHH01. Next base: position 648,643 of record OZ245326.1, on the reverse strand, counting down.
AACGGTTCGGTGGATGCCATCGCCGGGATTTGCGACGGAACCGGACGGATCTTCGGGCTCATGCCCCATCCAGAGCGTTACACGCATCCGACCCATCATCCGCGGTGGACCCGAGAGGGATGCAGGGAGCCCGACGGACTGCACATATTCCGGAACGCCGTGACCCATGCACGCGGGATCCAATAGCTTCTGACGGGAGCGAATCGATTGAGCTTCCCTCCGTTCAACCGAGCCATCGAACGCCGCATGCACGCTATCGGGATTCTCCTGGTTCCCGTCGCGGTCTTCGTCCTGGTAAGCCTGGTAACCCACGCGGAAAACGATTACCCCAATTCAAGCCAGGGCCCGGAGGAAGTGGTCAACCTGGGCGGCCGTCCCGGCGCCGTGATTTCCTACGGCGCGATGATCGCCCTGGGATACGGGGCATACGTTCTGCCCATACTCATAGGACTATTTGCCTGGAACAGGATCCGGGTTCAGCGTCCGGTGATACTGCTCGCGCAATCCGGTTGGCTCCTGGGCCTCATGGTAATGGGAATCGCCACGGGGAGCCTGATCCCGATTCTTCCCGAGTTCCTGCGGTTTAAAATCGGCGGCGTCCTCGGTTTCTACCTCGGAAAGCAGATGGCGGGCGTTCTGGGCGTGGACCTCTCGCTGGCACTGGGAAGCGTTGTTTTTCTCGCAATCCTCGGAATCATGCTGTACCGGATCAGACGAAAGTCAGTCCGAAAACGGACCGCACAGGGACTGGATTCCTGATGAGGTCTGACCTGCCGGTTTCCCTGGCCCGCCTGGGCCGCCAGGCCCGCCTGGTCCGATGGTCCCGACCACGAAAGTCTCCCATGAAGCGATGCTGGCCGCTCCTGGTCGTTCTGATTACCTCCCACGCGCTCGCAAGCCCGCTGCCCGATCAGCAACCCATGCGTCAGACCACCGTCCCCGAAGGCGAAGGGAAGATATCCGACCGCCTTAGGAACGCACTTGCTTCGAGATTGCCCGGTGAGTCGATGAAGGTCTGGGTTTACCTGGCGGACAAGGGGATCCAGGACGAGGGGGAGATAAGCGCCGCGCTGAAAGCCGCCGAAGACCGCCTGACGCCCCGGTCCCGACGTCGGCTTTCTACACGAAGCGACAGGCTGACGGGATGGGAGGACATTCCGGTCCATGCTCCCTACCTTAACAGTATCGTAGCGTTGGGGGGGCGGATCCACCAGGTGTCCCGGTGGATCAACGCGGTGAGCGTATCCATCGCGCCGGCGGATATTCAGCGCCTGGCCGACCAGTCTTTCGTGCTGAAAATAGAAACGGTTAACCGCTTGCGGCGGCCCGCGCCGATCCCGCCGCAACAACCGGGACAGGCGGAAACCGGCTTCAGGCTCCGCACGGTCCGCGCCACCCGCCTCGATTACGGACCCTCGTACATCCAGGTGAACCAACTTCACGTACCGGAACTCCACGACCTGGGGCTGTCGGGCCACGGCGTGCAGGTGGCGCTCTTCGATACGGGATTCAAACTGGATCACGTGGCGTTCGACAGCCTGAGAACCCGGGTGGTGGGTGAACGCGACTTCATTCAAGACGAACTCGGATTCGGTGAAATCGAATTCCACGAACACGGTACGCAGGTTCTGTCGACCATCGGCGGTTATGCGCCGGGTCAACTGATCGGGCCGGCCTACGGTGCCCGCTACCTCCTGGCCAACACGGAGTCCGTCCCGTTCGAGACGGAGATCGAGGAAGACTGGTGGCTCGCCGCCATGGAATGGGCCGACAGTCTCGGGGCGGACGTGATCAGCAGTTCGCTCGTGTACAGCGACTGGTACACGTATTCCGACATGGACGGGGAAACGGCCGTCGTCACGAGGGCGGCGGCGACGGCGGCGCGCCGCGGAATCGTGGTAGTGAACGCCATGGGGAACCTGGGCGGTTTCACTTACGAAAAGATGGGTGCGCCGGCCGACGCGGAAGAGGTGGTTTCCGTGGGCGCCGTCGATGCCGCGGGCAGGCGAACGGCGTTCTCGTCCATCGGCCCCACATTCGACGGCCGTATCAAGCCGGACGTGATGGCCATGGGAGAAGGCGTCTATACGGTGGATCCCCTTTCCATGGACGACTACCTTCGGAGCGACGGCACTTCCTTCTCTGCGCCCCTGGTGGCAGGCGTGGCCGCGCTGCTGCTGGAAGCCTATCCCCACTGGACGCCTGAAAGGGTGCAACGGGCGCTGCGGAGTACCGCAACCCAGGCCGCCGCGCCGGACACGCTGAACGGTTACGGCATTGTCCACGCGCTCGATGCCCTGCTGACGGAATCACGGGGAACGGTGGGAAATCTGACCGCCGAAAGCGGTCCAAGCGGGGTGTTTCTGTCCTGGACCGCCGGGCTGGAGATCAATCTCCTCTCCTACCAGATCGAGCGCAGGGACTACCCCGACGGATCTTACGAACTGCTTTCCTCCATACCCGTAACGCGGACAGGGGGCAACAACGAAGATTCGAAATCCTATTCTTACACGGATACGGCCGTCCAGCCGGGATCGTCATACGAATACCGGTTGCAACCCGTCGGCCGGGAAGGCTTCCTGCTGTCGGCGGAGCCTGTAACTTCACGCATTACCTATGATCCCGGGGCCACAGCCGTCCCGGCGGCGACTCTGTATACGAACGCGCCCAATCCATTTGCCGCGAGCACGCATTTACGCTACGAACTGACGGAGTCCTCCCGCGTCACATTGACGATTTATAATCTGCTCGGTCGGAAGGTACGGGTGCTGGTCGATGCCGATCAGGCACCGGGCAGATACTCGAGGATATGGAACGGCACGGATGGAGCCGGTCGGACCGTTCCGAGCGGTGTTTACTTCTACAGGTTGAAAGCCGGCGCTTTCGAGGAGGGCGGCAAACTGCTTTTGCTGCGCTAAACCCGGTCCCTGTGCAGAGATGGTTTCTCTCGGCTCGGCCGCTTGCGTTACAGGCGATGATCCCGGGACCGCGATTGGGATAAAGGATTTGACAACCGTAGAACCTGTGATTATATAGATGATCAGTATATGTTGTTTCATACCGGTCGATGCAAGATAGCGGAAATCATACCACATACGGCCTTTGCTAGGGGGATTGAAAATCATGGTCACCGTAACGGATATTGCCGCAGACAAGATTAAAACCATGATAGAGGATCAAGGCAATCCGGATCTCGCACTGCGCGTTATGATCGCCGGCGGTGGCTGTTCCGGTTTTCAGTACCGTCTTGCTTTCGATAAGCAAGCTACCGATAGCGACCAGATTATCGAGCAGAACGGCGTCAAGGTCTTTGTCGACAACAAAAGCGCCATTTACCTGATGGGCGCGGAACTCGACTACGTAGAAGGGCTTATGGGTGCCGGTTTCAAGGTCAACAATCCCAACGCCAAGGGATCCTGCGGTTGCGGCGAGTCTTTTCACGTATAAGCCCGTGTATCGTACACTTGGCACACCGGCATTCCGTTAGCGCGGGTCGATAACTTTGGCAGCGGAATCTGAAATCCATCAGAAGTCTTTGACCGGCATCCGGCACGTCATCGCGGTGGCTAGCGGCAAGGGCGGAGTAGGCAAGTCGACGGTCAGTGTCAATCTGGCCCTGGCCCTTGCCGAAGCGCAACAGTCGGTGGGCCTGCTCGACGCAGACGTGTACGGCCCGAACGTACCCCAGATGATGGGCGTTACCGGGTCCCTCGAAAAAGATCCTTCCGGAAGAATCCAACCCATCATTCAGCATGGTATCCGGCTGGTATCCGTCGGTTTCGTCGTGGGTCCGTCGGACGCGGTGATCTACCGCGGCCCCCTGGTAGGGAAGATGGTCAAGGGGTTTCTCGGAAACGTGGCCTGGGGCGAGTTGGATTATCTGCTGGTCGATCTCCCTCCCGGCACCGGCGACGCGGCGCTGACCCTGGCCCAGTCTACCGAGCTGACCGGTGCCGTGATCGTCACGACACCCCAGCAGGTCGCCCTGTCGGATGTCCGCAAGTCTATCACGATGTTTCAGCGCCTGCGGGTTCCCGTGCTGGGTATCGTCGAAAACATGAGTTTCTACATCAACGCCGGATCGGGTGATCAGACTGAGCGGACCAGGCGGACCTACATATTCGGCCAGGGCGGCGGCAGAGCGCTAAGCGATGAGCTGGGCCTGCCCTTCCTGGGCGAGATCCCCCTCTCGCCGGCCGTTTGCGCGGGGGGAGACGCCGGCGAACCGATCTTCCTCGACCCGGTGCGTACCGAGGAAATGGTGGCCTTCAGAAGTATCCGGGCGTCCGTCGTGGCCGAAATCGAAAGCCTGGCGGCGTCTGTGCCCGGCGTGGTTCGCTCCTGATGCTGCCGCTTCCCCGGGCCGTGTACGACAACATGGCCGCCCATGCCGTCGAGGAGTATCCGCAGGAGTGCTGTGGTTTTCTCACGGGAACGGATGATCCGGATACCTGGCGGGTACAACGTTGTACGAACATTCAGAACGAACTGAACGCGAAGGATCCGGCGCAGTATCCGAGGGATGCCCGGACCGCCTACGTATTCAGCCGCGTGGACATGGAGAGGTTGTTCTTCGGACGGTTCGAACCAGCCGGCGCGAGGGTAATCGGATTCTACCATTCCCACCCGGACCAGCCGGCGTATTTCTCGGAAAAGGACCGGATGGAAGCCCTGACCGACTGGTTGGACCCGGAACCGGGTTACCTGGTCCTTTCCGCTACGGGCGATACCGTGACCGAAATCAGGATGTACCGGTGGGTGGGCCATGAGACCGGATTCATGGAGATACCCGTCAAGGTGGTATGATCCTTCATCGGGAGCAAGCTCATGAAAGAAGTATTCGACGAGGTCGTGGAATTACTGTCGCGAGGTGAAAAGGCGGCGCTGTCCACCATCGTATCGAGCAAGGGATCGCTGCCGATGAGCAAGAAGGCGAAAATGCTCGTCAAGCGCGACGGTACCTTTACGGGAACGGTGGGCGGGGGATGCCTGGAAGCAGACGTCTGGGCCGAGGCGCGAGAGGTGATGGAACGATCTTTGCCCCGGTTGCAGCATTTCATTCTGACCGAAAAGCACGCCGGCGACGAGGGCCTGAACTGCGGCGGCAACGTGGAGATCTTCACGGAACCGATAAAATCGGGACCGATGCAGGAGGTATTCGAAGCGATCCGCCGCCTCCATGACACGCGGGGTATCGGACTGCTGGCCACGCTGGTGTCGGGACCGGGCGGAACGGAAGGCAGCAAAATGCTGGTCACCGAGTCGGCAGAGACCATCGGGACCCTGGGAGACCCCGCACTGGATGACCGGATCCGGCTGGATTCGGATATCGAAATCACCGAGAACCTGCTGAAGGTGGTCGCGCTGGAGCATGAAGGAGTGGAGACCCGGGTCTTCATCGAGTCCATCTGGCCGGCACCGCAGCTGTTCCTTTTCGGCGGCGGTCACGTCTCCAGAGCCATTGCCCGGATCGCCGCTACCGTTGGATTCAGGATCATCGTGGTGGACGACCGCCCGGCGTTCGCGAACCACGAAAGGTTTCCCGAGGCCGCCGAGGTGGTCGTGGACGCCTTCGACGAGGTCGTCGGCAAGCTGCCCATCGACGGCTCATCCTACCTGGTCGCCGTGACCCGGGGCCACCAGTGGGACCAGCCCGTCATCGAGCAGGCGGTGTGGACCGACGCCGCGTACATCGGCATGATCGGCAGCCGCCGGAAAATTGCCCTTATGTGGAAGAAACTGGAAGAAAAGGGAATACCCAGGCACCTGCTGGACCAGGTGCACGCGCCGATCGGCGTGGAGATTCAGGCCGATACCCCCGAGGAGATCGCGGTCAGCATCATGGCCGAGTTGATCGAGTTCCGGCGTTCAGGCGGAAAGCCGGCCCATCTTCTTTCCACGGTGAAGGAAGAAGCGGAAGCGGGGAGTACCTGCCGGTAGGGTTGACCGGCCTGCTACAATTCGTCGCGGTGATCCCCTATCTTCGCGACAGCCCGGACGATATCGTCCATGTCCCCCCGGTTGCCCAGCAGCACATTCTGCGTGAACCAGACCGCCTCCGAACTGCATGCCCTTTCCGTTACCGGAAGATTCATCTCACCGTAATCAATGTCAGACAGCGCCTTACTTTGATAAATGCCGAAGTTCCGGTCCCTGAAAACCGGTTGTTTGTACAGGGGTATGGAGTAACCGGGGCTGGCGGGAATACCCTCGGCGCGCAGGGCATCGATGAACCGCGTTTTCGGGATGCCACGGAAAGCTTCGTCGCTGTACCTGAACAGGTAGAGATGCCGCGCGTGGCGGTCGGCCTTCGCGGGCCTGGACACCGGAAGGATGCCGTCGATATTCCCGAGCCGTTCGGTCAGGTACTCGCCGTTCTCGTGGCGCTTGCGTGCCTGCGTCTCGAGATGCTCCATCTGGACCAGGAGCAGGGCGCCCTGCATTTCGGTCATCCGGTGGTTGCCGGCCACGCGGTAGTGGTTGTACCGGGGTCCCGATGCGACGTGTCCGCAGTCGGCGAGAGACCGCGCCGCTTCCGCCAAACCGTCGTCGTTGGTCAGCATAACGCCACCCTCGCCGGCGTTGAGGTTCTTGGACGACTGGAAGCTGAAGGCCCCCATCGCGCCGATACCTCCCACACCCTGTCCTCCCCATCGCGCACCGTGGGCCTGGGCCGCGTCTTCTATCACGGCCAGGCCGTATCGAATGGCGATTTCACCGAGCCGGTCCATGTCCGCTGGCAGGCCCGCGAAATGTACCGCGACCACGGCCTTTGTTCGTGGCGTTACCGCCTGTTCGACCAGGCGGGGATCCAGGTTGTATGTATCGGGATCGATGTCGACGAACACGGGTACGGCATTCGACATCACGATTGCACTGGCCGACGCGATGAATGTATAGGCCGGAACGATGACTTCGTCGCCGGGTTCGATGCCGACCGCCTGCAGCGCGAGACACAGCGCCGTGGTGCCGTTGCTGACGGCGATGCCGTGGGCGGTGTCCTGGAACGCGGCGAAGCGCTTCTCAAAGCTTCGTACTTTCTCGCCCTGGTTACTTCCCCACTGTCCCGAGCGTACTGTTTCGCTGGCGGCCCGGGCGCTGTCTTGCAGGTTCATGGGCCAATCGGAGAAGGGTTCTGTTCGCACCGGTGTCGCACCATTTATTGCCAGTCGGGGCATGGAGGTCTCCCGGGAATCAGCCGAAGAGGGCTTCCACGAAGGCGGGGGCGTCGAAATCCTGCAGATCTTCGATGCCTTCGCCCACGCCGATCAATTTGACGGGGATCGCCAACTGGACACCGATGGCGAACACGATACCGCCCCGGGCGGTTCCGTCCAGCTTCGTCAGCGCGATGCCCGTCAGTCCGCCCATGGCTTCGTTGAAAACGCGGGCCTGGGACAGCGCGTTCTGGCCCGTCGTCCCGTCGAGGACGAGCAGTACTTCGTGAGGGGCGCCGGCCAGTTGCTTGCCCAGGGTACGCTTGATCTTTTTCAGTTCTTCCATCAGGTTGTCCTTGGTGTGCAGCCTGCCCGCCGTGTCGATGATTACGACGTCCGACTTTCGGGCCAGGGCGGCCTGCATCGCGTCGAAGACTACAGCCGAGGGATCGGATCCGTGCTGATGCCGGATGATATCCGCTTCCGCGCGGCGCGCCCAGACCTCCAGCTGGTCTATGGCCGCCGCGCGAAACGTATCGGCCGCAGCCAGCAGGACTTTCTTCCCCTCCCTGGCATAACGCGCCGCCATCTTACCGGCGGTCGTCGTTTTGCCCGTCCCGTTGACCCCCACGATCATGATGACGTGGGGGCGGTGGTCTGTTTCCGGGCTCGGCGTATCTCCAAGGATAACCGCCATCTCTTCGCGGAGCAGCCCCAGGAGATCTTCAGGATTTCGGGTCCTCTGGTCAACCGCCCGGTCGCGGAGTCCGTCGATGATCCGCATAGTCGTTTCCATGCCCACGTCGGTCTGCAGCAGGATGGATTCGATTTCCTCCAGCAGGTCATCGTCGATGCGGTCATATCGAACCACGGCCCGATCGATGCTGCGAATCAGTCCGTCCCGCGTTTTGGCCAGCCCGTCCCTCAGTCTTCGTACGACGCTCAGCATGTGCTAATCCCTGGATTCCCTGCGTTCGTTTGGACCGGATTACATACAAAAAGCCGGGAGAGCAGTTGTCGGCCGTCCCGGCTTTCGTGAAAATCCCCGTTCCGCGTTCACTTGGTCGCGCCTACAGATGACCATCGATCTTTTCGGCGAGTTGCTGCTTGGGGAGCGCGCCGATGATTCGGTCCACCTCTGCGCCGCCCTTGAAAATCAACAGGCTCGGTATGCTCCGGATTCCAAAACGGGTGGCTGCTTCCCGGTTTTCGTCCACGTCCACCTTGACGACTTTCAGACGGCCGTCGTAGTCGTCCGCAAGTTCTTCCAGGGTGGGGGCGACGGCCTTGCAGGGCCCGCACCATTCGGCCCAGAAATCGACCAGTACGGGAGTGCTGCTATTGATCACCTCGGACTCGAACTGATCATCCGTGATCGGTGTTGGATGTCCCACTTTTGCTGCTCCTTTCACAGTTATGGGTAAAAATCAATCCCAAGCATATTCGGCATTTTGGGTGCGGATTGTCAAGCCTTTTTCCGCGGGCCGCCCAACGGACGCAGTCAGGCGTGGTCGTCCAGGCCGTAGTCCTTGATCTTCCGGTAAATAGACCGCTCGCTGATGCCGAGTTCCCGCGCGGCCCTGCCCCGGTGGCCCTCGTTGCGCTCGAGTGCACGCCGTATGGCCTCTCGTTCCCAGTCTCCCATCGTGCGCAGCCGGTCCAGGTCGCCGCTGTCCGAAACCACCATGGCGGAGGGTTCGATGTCCTGTTCCTCCTCCACGGGGGCGGGGAGTTGAAAGCGTTCCGGCAGCTGGGCGGGATTTCCCCCGCCGAAGGCGGTTGTGATTTTGGAAGGGAGGTCGTGTATGGCGGTGAGGATCTGCCACAGGATCTTGTAGAACATCTCCCTGTCCATGTCCTCCGGGTTCCGGTTCTGCGGGACCGGCAGGGCGCGGTTCGACATGGGCGGCGTATAGATGGTGTCCGGGAGGTCGTCCGCGTCGATCCGGGATTTCCCGGCCGTAACCGCCAGGGTTTCGACCAGGTTGCGCAGTTCCCGGATGTTGCCCGGCCATTCGTAGTCCGTGAGCGTCGCGAGGGCTTCCGCCGTGAAGACGGGGGGAGATACGCCGTGTCTTTCCCGCGCCTCGCGGACAAAATGGTAAATCAGCCTGGGAATGTCTTCGCGGCGTTCACGCAAGGCGGGCAGATGGATGTGCACGGCGTTGAGTCGATAGTAGAGATCCTGGCGAAAGGTCCCGTCGCGGATCTCTTCGGCGAGGTCCCGGTTGGTCGACGCGATCAGGCGGACGTTGGTCTTCACCTGCGTCGAACCGCCAACCCGGATGAATTCCTGCTGCTCCAGAACGCGCAGCAGTTTTACCTGCGTGGTACGGGGCATCTCTCCGATCTCGTCGAGGAGCAGCGTTCCACCGTCCGCCTGTTCGAAGTATCCCTTCCGCTGACCCTTCGCGTCCGTGAACGCACCTTTCTCGTGGCCGAACAGCTCGCTTTCCAATATCCCTTCGGCGATGGCCCCGCAGTTGATCGGAATGAAGGGACCGTCTCGCCGGTCGCTGTAATGGTGGATCGCCCGGGCGAACCCTTCCTTGCCGGTACCGCTTTCGCCGGTGAGCAGAATCTGGATACCCGTGGGCGCCACCTGGAGCACCGACTCGATGGCGGCGATGAAGCGTTCGTCTCTTCCCACAAGCTGGAACCGGTGGTGAAACTCCCACCGCAGGTCCAGCATGCGCATTTTCGTAAGCAGTTCTTCGGGATCGATGGGTTTTTCGATATAATCGCTGGCGTCGAGCTGGCGGTACTGCCGAGGCGGCTGGTGCTGCCGCGTGGTGAGGATGATGTCGGTGTCGGGGTGCTTTCCCGATATAGTGCGAATGAGCCGTTCCGGGTCGGCGTCGTTCAGGGCGAGATCGATGAGCACGGCGGAAGGTTGATCCTTCCTCATCACGCTCAACGCCTCGGCCGCGTCGCCGGTTCCGCTCGCTTCGTATCCCGCCTCCCGCAGGATACGCACCGCGTGCCTCTGGCTATCCGTTTCGCCGTCCACGACGAGAATCGTTCGACCTTCCACTCCGGGACTCCTTGGAAGACTACTCCAGGTGATAGGTCTTTATTTTCCGATACAGGGTTCTCTGGCCGATCTGAAGTACCCGGGCGGTCCGCGCCTTGTTCTGTCCGCACGCGGCCAGGGTCGCGGCGATCAGCCTTCGTTCGCTTTCCTTCATCGACATGCCGACGCGGATGTCCACCCCGTCTTCGTCTTCCTTGTCCGCCCCGGATTTCTTCGACAGGCCGGGCAGGTATTCCGCCGGGATGTCCTCCACGTCCAGCTCGGAACCATCAGCGAGCAATACCATGGTTTCCAGGCAGCGGCGCAGCGATCCGCCATCCTTCGACCAGTCGATGGCGGTCAGAATGGCCAGCGCTCCGTCGGTGACGCTCTTGACGGGCACGTTTCTTTGTTCGGCGACCTTCATGGCCAGGTACCGGATGATATCCGGCGACAGGTCGTCACGTTGCTTCGGGTCGTCGTCCAAGGCGACCGCCAGCGGTTCCGCCTGGGGATGCCGAACGAACTCCGGGACATCCGCCAATGTCAGCGTTTCCCCGGCCCCCATGACGATCATACCCTCGATGCAGTTTTCGAGCTGCCGGACGTTTCCGGGCCAGTGGTAGGTCGACAGCAACTCCAGCGCCCGCTGGTCGATGCGCTCGATCCGCTTGTTTTCCCGTTCGCTGAATCGACGGATGCAGTGGTCGATCAGCAGGGGTAGGTCCTCCTTCCGTTCTCGAAGAGGCGGGAGCGTAAGGGTCACTACCCGGAGCCGGTAATACAGGTCTTCGCGGAAACGTCCCTTTTCGATTTCGGCTTCCAGGTCGAGGTTCGTCGCCGCGATGACCCGGGTGTCCGTCCTTAGCCAGTTCGAGCTCCCCACGCGCTGGAACTTGCGTTCCTGCAGGACCCGCAGCAGTTTCACCTGCGTGGAGGGCGAAAGTTCGCCGACTTCGTCGAGAAAGAGGCTGCCTCCGTCGGCCAGTTCGAATCGCCCCTTGTACGTCTTGACCGCGTTCGTGAACGCTCCTCTTTCGTGTCCGAACAGTTCGCTTTCGATCACCCCTTCCGAGAGGGCGTTGCAGAAGACCGGCACGAAGGATTTGTCCCTCCGGGAACTACCGTGATGGAGAGCGTGGGCCACCAGTTCCTTTCCCGTACCGCTTTCGCCGAAAATCAGCACCGTCGACTCGGTATCCGCGATCTGGAGGATCTGTTCCCGTATGCGCTGCATGGACGCGGACCGACCCACGATATTCTCGAATCCATAGCGGGAGTCCAGCTGGTGCAGCAGCTTTCGGTTCTCCTGCACGATGCGCTGCCGCTCCTGGATCTTGTCGATTTCCGCCGCGAGCTTCTCCACGTAAACAGGTTTTTCCAGCACATCGTACGCCCCCTCCTTCATGGCGGCGATGGCAAGATCCATGGAACCCGGTTCGGTCATCAGGATGACGCCGATCTCGGGATTCCTGCCGAGTGCGACGCTCATCAGGCGCAGTCCGTCGATTCCGGGCGCGCTCAGGTCCGATATGATGACGTTCGTGGGTTCGGTGGCCAGGACGTTGAGGGCGTGGTCGCTGTTTTCCACGGCGATCACGCGGTAACCGCGCTGGGTCAGGCCGTAGTGCTTCTCGTCACGGCCGCGGGAGGAATCTTCAACCAGCAGGATGGCGGTTTCTGTCTGAACGTCCATGGTTTCAGGATTGGTAGGCACGGGAAAGGTCGACGCGGCTTCAAGTCAGGACGATGCTTCGGGCACGGCAAGGACATGCAACCTGCTCGACTTAGAGCCTCCGTGACCAGGACCCCTGTCGATACGCCGTTGACTCGAAAGTACGCCCCTGACCCCGTTCTGTCAATCGCTAAACAGGGTGGTCAAGTCTCCTGGTGAGACCTTGAATCGCGTCCCCGTGGTGATTTCACGGCAGTGGCTGAGCTGATACCTGGTAGGCGGGCATGACCCACATTTCGGGTATGACCACGCGGGGCGGCAGGCATGTGACGAATACGACCGTGGCCGCGATGTCTTCCGGTGTAAGCATCAGGGACAGGCGTTTTTCGGATACCGGCTGCGGCCTGTTTTTAAGGATGGGTGTTTTCACCTCGCCCGGAAGGATGGCGCAGGCGCGGAGCCCGAACTCGGCGGCTTCCAGGTTGATCGAGTGGGTCAGCGACACCATGCCGTGCTTGGACGCGCAGTAAGCGGCCCCGCCGAGCAGCGACACCTGGCGTCCGGCCATCGAAGCGACGTTGATCACGGTGCCTTCTCCCCTTTCCTTCATGCGTTCGTAAACCGCGCGAAAACAATTGAACGCGCCCGTGAGATTGATGTCCACCACGAGATCCCAGTCCTCCACCGCCATCTCGGTGGCGGTACGAAGGGGCGTATTGACGCCCGCGTTGTTCACCAGGATCGAGACGGGGCCCAACTGTTCCGTTGCCCGGTCGACCGCTTCGTCAATCTGTTCCCGGTCGGTCACGTCCAGGGGGGCTGCCAGCGCCCGCCGACCGGCGGCCTCAACCTCCGCGGCGACCTCTTCGAGGGGCTCGCGCCGCCTGCTGGAAAGCACCACGTCCACCCCTTCACGGGCCAGGGCCAAGGCGATGCCGCGTCCGATGCCGGTTCCCGCGCCTGTAACCCAGGCTACGTGTCCCTCTAGTCTATTCATGACGGTCTCCAATCTGCTAATTGAATCTACGTCCAAATTCGATCAGAACTTGATTCTGGCGAAATCAGTATAGAACTGCTCGGATATGAACCAACGTACGTCCATCGCCTCTCCGACCGACGAAGCAAGTAGCAGGGGTTCAATCCTCGTAGTCAAGGCAAAAGGGTCAACCGGAGAGTTTTGACCATTCAACGCCGACAAAACGGCGTATTCGCCATGTTCGGCGAAGCGAAGCATTTGTACGGCACCGGCCTTCATACCCAAATCGGTTAGCAGATGTCTGGTTCCCTCTTCACCGGTAGCAATCTGAAGCAGGAAAGATCCTTTCGGGTTTTGGGTCAACATGGTGTCGACCCATTCGTTTTCGATCATATCCTCTACGATTGATTGGATTTCGCCCGTCGATCGTGGCTGAAAGGATACTGCGGTAATGTCCGGATTGGCCGATCTGAACAGATAGAGTTGAGACTTGGATTCCATACGCAATACAAACGCGGTAAGCATCATGGAAATGCCCAAACCGAACCAGAAAGCGTAGGCCGAAACCGGTTTATCGGAAATCCGAACAGCATTTCCGACATTAAAGCGAATTGGAACAAACATGGGGACACGTGATATGTAGCGGGTACTCTTGCGTCCATATTTTCGCTTGATAACGGCTTCTTCGTGTCGAGCGAGCACATAATAAAACCCCAACATTATCCAGTAGGTCATCAGAACAAAAAAGCGCGGCCACATGAGTAGAAACCCTAGTCCAGATATGGCGAGGAACAAATACTGTGGATGACGGACGCGTGCATATATCCAATTCGTCACCATTTTTTTCCTGATGAATTTACCGTAGTACAATTGAGCGGCACATACCAGGAAACCCAGCAGCCCCAGGACGGCGAGTGGTGGCCCGATGTATTCAATTCCAGCAAATAACACATGATCGGACCTGGTCAGATGCGGCAGGAAGAATCCGGATAACCATGCTGTGGTCTCAAACTGCTGAAATACATTCAGCAATGGCGTGTAGACACTGTAGTAGTAAGCCGCGAAGGGTGAGATCATAATGATCACTTCCAACGCGCTGACGGTATAGATCAGGATTGGCGCCGCCCACGGCCATTTGAATCGACTATTCATAAGGCCAACTCGGCATGTATTGACCGTGTATCGATACCCAGGCCTTCGAGCAGATCTTTCCTGATCTTGCAAACCATGGTGTACGCGGGATCGAACATGTTGCCCATATCGTACTCGACGCATTGGCCGAGGAGCGTGTGGGCCGACCAGGGATCGAGGCCGTAGTCGGCCTGCAGCCAGCGCAGCATCTCCGTGGTCGCGTGCTGGACGCACTGGTCGAGAGGCCGAGCGTTGCCGGCCGTGAACAGGTAGTCCTCGTTTTCTCCACGGGGCCAGGAGCTTTGCTTCCCCTTGAGCAGGCGAAAGGTGAACTGCACGTCGAAGGAGATCTCGATACCCGTGCCGACGATTTCCCCGTCACCCTGCAAGGCGTGGCCGTCGCCGATGTGAAACAGGGCCCCGGAAGCGAACACGGGGAAGTACACGGTGACTCCTTCCACGAATCCGCGGTAGTCCATGTTTCCGCCGTGGCTGGAAGACGTGGCCGTGGAGATCGCCTGGCCCCCGGGCGGCGCCACCCCGAAGCAGCCCGCCATAGGGGCCATGGGAAGGGTTAGCCGACCAAGGCGGGTACCGCCGGGTTCGACCAGCGTCACCGTACGCCGGTCCTGGTCCATTTCCCACCGGCAGAGGTCATCCTGGTTCTCGATTTCTCCGGCAGTTGCCCGCACGTAATCCGGATCGAGCACGTTAGCCGCCACGAAGGGCCGGGTCCACCCGAAAGGGCGATTGGGCGTCAGTCTGTCCAGGTGGACGGCGAGCGTGTCGCCCGGTTCGGCGTCTTCCACGTGAAAGGGTCCCGTCTGCGGGTTTCCGGGGAGTGTCACGGGCGCGTCGGTTCGATCCTTCCCCCTGGCGTCGACTGTCGACGTGATGACGGTATCACCGTCTTTCACGTGCAGGGCCGGTTCATGGGACCCGATGGTGGTGTGGTATAGGGAAGGTTCGAAATGGTGGACCATGATTGCTCCTGGTATTTCCGTTATGGGAACGCGGCCGGTTCATGCTGGTTAGAATAACCCGGCGCCGCGCTGGCGGTCAAGGTGAATTCGGTGGTTTTCCCGGCCTCCGTAGCTGCTTTAGCGTGGTGTCAATGTACGGTCTCTCGAAACCCTGGTATCTGGTATCGCGACACGGATATGGACCGTTGGGACGTAACGGGATATCCCTTGACACGATCGCGGTCCCGGTCTATTAAGTACTCAGGATTCCACGTCCCTCCACCGTGTCCCCTTCAAGGATCGTAGTTCGTGCCCATCCGCCCGTATGACGAGTCCGTAATCGGCCTGGCGCCCCCGGATGACAAGGTCCATCACATCCTCCCCGAGTATCAGAGGACCCGGGCGGGCTGTACCCACGGCGTGGAGTTCTGGGTGGCGATACGCACGGTCTCCAGGGAGGATGAACCGCTGATCCTGCAGTGGTGCATGGCGTGCCGGCAGGTGGATGTGCTCCGGCTCGACGAATATAACTGGCGAGAGCGTCTGGAGGAGACGCAGAAGGAGGATGTTCCGGACTGGCGGGAACCGGACAGGGCGTAGACGGAATCAGAACGGACTTTTAATCAACGGGACGACTGGATCACGAATCAACTAATCGAAGGAGCGCGGGTATGGGCAAGAAAATGTGGGGTGAGGATCATTCCCTTTACATCTGGCTGGACGGGGAGCAGATCCCCTGGGACCAGGGTACGCTTCACGTTACCCAGGGTCACATCTTCGCCCACGCCATATTTGAAGGGATACGGGCTTACTGGAACGACGACCAGGAGAAACTCTTCGTCTTCCGTTTGGAAGATCATCTGAAACGCCTGTACCGGTCGATCAAGCTGATGCGGATGGAAACGCCGTACACGCTGGAGGACGTGTGGAACGGCTCCCTAGAGTTATGCAAGGTCCACGGGTACCGGAAGGACATCTACGTATTCCCGACCGTTTTTTTCTCTCCCGATGTGTATCTCAACCGGATGACCGGTCCGGCCCACATCTACGTGCATACCTTCCCCTATGACTCCAACCTGCGCAGAAAAGAAGGCGCCAAAAGTTCCGTCAGTTCCTGGACACGCATTTCGGACAACACGCTGCCGGCGCGCATCAAGTGCTGGGCCAACTACCGCAACAGCGCCATTGCCTGGACCGAAGCCACGCTCCAGGGTTTCGACGAGACGATCATGCTGAACAACCGCGCCAAGGTCTGCGAGGCGCCTGGCGCATGCCTGATGATGATCCAGGACGGCGTCCTGCTCACTCCGCCGGTAACGAGCGACATACTGGTAAGCGTCACCCGGGATACCGTGCTGAAGATCGGGCGGGACATCATAAAGATGCCTGTCGTCGAACGGGAGATCGACCGTACGGAACTTTACACGGCCGATGAGGTGTTCCTGTGCGGGACGGGCGCCGAGGTGAAACCCATTTCTTCCATAGACCACTACGACATCGGGGACGGGGCCATTGGTCCCATCACGCAACAGTTCCGCGGGGCCTATAACGATCTGATCCGGGGAATTGACGGACGTTTTCCCGAATGGCGCACCGAGGTGCTCCAGTAGCCCGTCCAGCATCCAGGGGTGACGTGACTTCCCGCCGGGCCGACTCCCGATTCCGCCTTCCGGTGTTTGTTCCGGACGTATCCGGGTTATCTGTTTTTCTCCGCCAGGCTGATCAGGTTGGTAAACAGTCTCACCGCTCCGGGTACACCCGCCGGTAACTGGCGGAACCAGGCATAACCCGTGTAGATATAGCGGCCCTCGCCGTAGCGGGCTTCGACGAGACCGCCTTCCTTGGGTGTTTCTCCCGGATCCTGCGAAGCCATGAGCGGCGTGTAGCGGGGGTCCCATTCTCCCAGGAAATAGAGGCCGCGTTCCTGTACCCACCCGTCGAAGTCCGCCTCGGTGATTCGGTTGGGCCTGTTGAAGATGGGATGATCCGGAACGAGTATCTCCACGGGCGCGTCCTCCCGCGTGACCCGGTCATGGGGGCGGTTTATACGGAAGGGATAGGGACCGTAGCGGTCCCTGTTGAAGGCGTACTTGTTGTATTGTACGATATAGACGCCACCTGCCTTTACATAATCCAGCAAGCGCTGATTCGCGGCGACGAGGTCTTCCCGGACTTCGTAGGCGCGAATACCCGCGATTACCAGGTCGAAGACCCCCAGATCGGCCGTCGCGAGATCCTCCTCCGTCAGCAGCCGCACCCGGACGCCCATCTGTTCCAGCGTGATGGGAACCTGGTCTCCGGTTCCCATGATGTAACCCACTGCCAGATCCTCCGGCAGATCGACGCGGGCGACCTGCACGGTTGAAGCCGCTTTCCGGTACAGGTGCCTGGGTTCGGTATGGGGATAGGCGATCACCTCGTATCCTTCGCTGTAGTCGTTGCCGTCGGTCCTGGCCGTCGCCCGCACTTCGTAGGCGCCCGCCGTCGCGGCAGGGTCGGGAGTCACCGTGTAGTTAAACGTTGCAGTCTGTCCCTTTCTCGAGAAGGACAAGGGGACATCGGACGGGGTAACCTTCCATCCGTCCGGTGCTTCAAGCAGCAACCCGCCTTCAATCGCCCCGTTCACGTTGCTGAGCACGGCTACTTTGTACCGCAAGGGACGGCCCCGTCCCTCGGTGGCGACCACGACTTGCGGTTCAAGGGTAACCGACAGGGCGGGCACCACCTGGAGTTCGCGGCGAATTTCCCCGAAGGCCCGGTCCGCGAAACGGTGCTGCACGGGTTGCCGGATTTCGATGTCTACACCGTCCACGACGAAACCGGCCCGTCCAACGACGGCCTGCGGGCTCCACGGCAGTCCGATCAACGACTCGTCTTCAACCACGACGCGCCGGTCGTTTAGAGACCGGCGATACCAATAGGGCCGGGTGAGACGGGCATCTGGAGGAACGGATACCTGCCATTCCCTTTCCATGCTTTCGTTGTAGCCGATGTCTGCGGTGTCCGCGGCCCTGGCCGGATCGGCCGTGGCTGTCCATCCCGATAGTACTTCCAGGTCGAGACTGGTGACGTTGACGGTCTTGGAACTGCGGTTCAACAACGTCAGGTTTACACCGAGGGTGTCACCCGGAACCACCCGGTCATCGTCGGCAAGTACTTCGAAGGCCATGCCGAGAGCCAGACCCGCCACGTTGATGAAGTCTGCTTCCTTGTGGTCAAGAAGGAAGAGGATGTCGTCGAGGACGTTGCGCGGCAGCGCGCTTTGAACGAGATCTTCCCGAAGAGACCGGATTATTCGCAGGGCTTCCAGCACGGGATCCAACAAGGGGGAAGGATCCAGCGGCCTGTACGCATCCACGGCCTCACGGGCCAGCGCGTCTATTCGGCTAAGACGCGCGGCGAATCCGGGGACCTTCCCAGCCGCCGGACCGGCCATTGCGTGGAGCCTCATGAAAGTCGTGTCCAGGCCGTCGAACAGGTGGTCGTCCCTGGCCGCATCCACCATTCCCGCCCGGGCGACCAGCTTGATCTTGGTGGTCGCCGGCCCCTTCAGCTGGAGGGTCCCCATGTCCTGGGAGCGATGCATACTGCGTCCGGCCAGCCCGAGTTCACGGAAAGATCGATCCAGAACGGGGCTGTAGGCTCCCACATCGACCTGCAGGGAATCGATGCTGTCGAATGAGGCCCGCGTATTGTTGATGTACAGTTTGCGGGCCTGCCAGGGACGCAGCCCGTCCCGCAGGTGTTCCGGAAAACGATCCGGGTCTGCGGCGGCGTAAAAAGCCTCGCGTGAAATCCTACCGGACGCCTGGTGATGGCCATGGCCGTCGCGAGGCGAATCGGCGAAGACGGATACGATCACGTCGGGGCGAAAGCGCCGTATAACGCGTACCACGTCCGCCAGGAGCATTTCATTCTGATTCCAGTAGTCCAGCGTCTCTTCGGCCGATTTGGAAAAACCGAAGTCGTAGGCGCGGGAAAAAAACTGCTGCGCTCCGTCGAAACGGCGGGCGCTCAGCAGTTCTTCCGTCCGGATCACGCCGATCGCGTCGTACAGTTCGGGACCGATCAGGTTCTGTCCGCCTTCGCCTCTATTCAGGGACAGGTAAGCCGTCCTGACGTGCAGTCCACGGCTAACATAGGCGACCAGGGCGCTGTTTTCGTCATCGGGATGGGCGCCGGTATGCAGCATGCTGGCGACGACGGGCAGGCGAAGCACCGCCTGGCCCAGCGTGCCCGCTCCCTTGCCATCTGGCACCGGCTGGATGGTACCGGCGACGGCACGGGGGGCGGCGACGGCAATCAGGATGCATAGGATTAAGCGTGAGTGCATTGATAGATCCCGGTCACGCAGAACCCGGGGTTCTGCGGGCATGCCGGCCTGGAAGGAACAGTCAGGCGTCCGGCAGTGAACGGCGGAACGGTCAGGCGTCCGGTAATGAACGGCGGTACAGCCATGTGACGCCCGCCAGTGAGAGGAACAGGCCGATGAACATCCAGCCGAATTTGCGCCGGGTGTCGACCTCGGTGTGCGCGGTATCCACATCCTTTTGTATTTGTGGATAGACCTGTTCAAGAGAATCGACGGTGGCGACTATCTTCTCGAGCACAAAAACGTGCGAAGCCTCCTGTATGTAGGCATCCCGCGCCATGGCCGTCCGGGCCAGGATCATGTCCACCGGGACGCCCGATAACCTGATCTCTTCAGCCACCTGCCGAAATCCGATGACGGGCCCCAGTCCCCGGTCGGTAAGGGCAATGAAGTCATCCATCGTTTCCTGTTCGTGGCAATCTTCGCAGTTATCGGGTATGGAAATCAGCGATGCCTCGGGATAGACCACTTCATGGTTCTTGTGACAGTCCACGCAGTTGGGCCAGAAATCACCCTCGATTCCATGGGGACTGGGGAGGTAGTTGTCCATCTGGATCTCGTGGCAGCTACCGCATAGTTCGTGGACAACATCCGGTTCCGGCAAGCCCACGAACTCCTTTTCTACATCGTGCGCTTCCTCCTCCACCGTGGTGGAGGGGTTGCCGCCGTGACAGTCCTGGCAGGCGATGCCGGCGGGAAGGTGGACGCTTCGCCGCCATTCGGACACCGGCAAGCTCATGTCCTCGTCGTCCAGACCGGCGTGACAGGTTACACAGGTATTGGATGTAGCAGTCTGCTGCGCCTCCGTGGTGTGGGCGGGCGGTCCCAGGAGGAACAGGGACAGCAAAAGGACAAGTGCCGCTCGTACGGTATCTCCCGCCGTATGGGCCGATCCCGGCTTGACCGCCCTTACTCGAATCTTATGCCCGGTACGGATATGACCCGCTCATTCAGTACCCTCGCTGCCGTCGTCCAGTCCGGGCGGCGATTCTTCGACCGTCGCGATGGCATGGGGCCAACCGTAAATGTCGAAATGGTACCTATGGCCCATGATGGTCATTTCCGATTCCGAGATCTTGCCAAGGAGCGCAAGCATGATGTTCAGGACGACGAAGAGGATGCCGAGGGACGTCGCGATGGGCCGGCGGGATGGTCTGCGAGCGGGTGTCCTGTCCCAGAAGGGCAGCAGGCATATGGCAAGGACAACCAGTCCTGACCCGATAATGCCGATGGTTTTGGGCATGTATTTCAGCGCCTGATAGGAAGAAAGGAAATACCATTCCGGCTTGACGCCGAGCGGCGTGTTGAAGGGATCGGCCTTTTCGTGCAGCGGCAGGGGATAGTAGATGATCATGAGGATCATGGAGACCAGTACCAGCAAGACTACGATGGCTTCTTTCATGACATGATGGGGGTAGAAGGGTTTGCCGCCGGCTTTCTTAAGTTCTTCAGGCGTTTTCTCCCGTACGTCCGTGCCTTCGAGCGGCGAAATGCCCTTGTACCGGATGAGGAACAGGTGTCCGGCCACCAGGGCGACGAAGACCCAGGGCAGAAGAACGACGTGTACCACGAAGAAGCGGGTCAGCGTTACGTCGGAGATGATTTCGCCGCCCCGCATGAGGATCAGGAGATACTCGCCGATGACCGGGGTAGCGGCGGCGATTTCTGTACCCACGGTCGTGCCCCAGTAGGAGAGTTGGTCCCAGGGCAGGAGATAACCTGTAAAACCGAAGGCCAGGGTCACGAACAGCAGGCCGAATCCAAATAGCCAGGTAAGCTCCCTGGGCTTCTTGTAACCCCCGTAGAAGAAAACGCGGATCGAGTGCAGCAGCAGGAAGGCGATCATGAAGTTGGCGCCATAGGAATGTACCTGGCGCATGAGCCAGCCGAACCGCACCTGTTCCATGATGTACTTGACGCTTTCGTAGGCCGAATCGGCGGAGGCTTCGTAATAGATCATCAAGAGGACGCCCGTGACGGCCTGGGAAAGAAAGAACATCAGGGTGACCGTCCCAAAAGAAAACAACCAGTTGAGGTGGCGGGGCACGGGTTTGGTCAGCTGGCGCCGGAAGAAATCGATGACTATGGATACTTCGACACGATCATCGAGCCAGTTGTACAACCCGTTGAACAGGCGTGTGATCATGGTGGTTGGTTTCACGCTCCGCGAAGAAGGGACTGTCCGGGCACCGGCTACGCGCCGATGATGATCTTGTCGTCGCTGACGGACAATTCAACCGCGGTCAGGGGGCCGGGTATCGGTCCGCCCAGAACGCTGCCGTCGGTGCCGAACTTGCCGCCGTGACAGGGACAGATCAGGTTCTGCGTACTTCCCTCCCACTTGACGACGCAGCCCAGGTGGGGGCACACTGCGTTGTAGGCGATATAGCCGTTCGGCGTGTTGACCACGATGGTCGGTCGCCCCCGGTAGATTAACGTCTTGGATGAACCCGGAGGCAGTGCCGCCCGGTCGATTTCAACCCGGCTGCTGCCTTCGGCATCGGGGGCCGGTTCGATGTACCGGATGAGGGGATAGACGGCCATCAGGAAACCGAGTCCGCCCAGCGCACCAAGGCATTTCTGAAGGAAACGGCGCCGCCGGACCGGATCGGGACGCTTCTTCCCGGGCGCTTTTTCTGACTTCTTCCCGGGTTCCGGAGCCCTGGGCGGTTTCTGTGACGTGGTCATGTGGTTTTGCCTCTACCGACGTGGTTGTTGGTCAAGCGTAGATTAAGAACCACCGGCCGGGTTGTCAACCCCTTTCAAGGTGACCGGACCCGGTCTTAATCAGCTTGACGCGCCCGGGGAAGCGGGTACCTATTCAAGTTTCATGGGCTCTTCACCATACAAGACGGTCTTGCCGCTCTTGCTGGCGGCTACCCTGGTGTGTCTCCCCGGTTGCGCGTCTTCTTCCCTGTTTGTCCGGTTCAACGTTAATCAGTCTCCATCGCTCGGTCATTCCGGAGAGGGAACCATCGACTACCTGGGATTCAATGGCACCGACCTGGCCCTGAACAATCTGACCGGGTTTCTGTTCGCTCGCGCCCTGGCATCGGAAACCACCCTGCCGACCATAGATACCGGTCACCCAGCGGCTTTTCGTTACCAAGGACAGCCCGGCCATCTCCGCAGTCAGGGAAGGAAACTGGTCCCGCGCAGGGATGATCTGGGAAGAAATCGTGGCAAACGATCCGAACAACGCGGCGGCATGGAACAACCTCGCGGTCGCCTATGAACGGTCAGGCCGCCGGATCGATGCCGAGGGGGCCTGCCGCATGGCCCTGGCCACAAAACCGGACGACATGACGATACAGTTCAAATGCCGGGAATATGGATTCGGCGCGGGCAGCGGTTCGGATAGGGAATGAGGTGAAGGACTTCGCAAAGATTACTGAGATCGTGAAACCGTTGAGATCGTGAGACCGTTGAGAACCGTGTTGCGCACTACGCTATGTGGACCATCCGTTTACCTTCGGCCGAGTCGTAAATCCCCTCCAGGATCTGCATGATCTCAACGCCCTGATCGCCCGTTGACATGGGCGTGCGTCCTTCCCGGATGCAGTCCACGAAATGAGCGATTTCGGCCGCGATGCAATCCGACCACTCCCGCGGAGCATAGGCGGGGGTGATATCCACCTGTTCGCCATGCAGGTCGGTATATACGGTCAGATCGTTACCCGTGATCTCGGCGCCGCCCCGGGTGCCCATCAACTTTACGTATGATCCTTCCAAGGGGACGTGAGAGGCCCAGCTCGTTTCCGCAATGAGCGTGATGTCGCCTTCGAACCGGACAAAGGCCGTCGCAAGGTCCTCCACGTCGAATACGCCTTCCACCGAGTCGCTCAGCCTCGAATATGTGGCACCGACCACGGACACCGGCCTTGGGTTGCCGATGAGCCAGCGCGTGAGATCGATCATGTGGACCCCGAGATCGATCAAGGGGCCGCCGCCCGCCTGGGATTTGCGGGTAAACCAGGTCCCCGGGCCCGGAATGCCGCTGCGCCTCAGCCATCCGGTCTTGGCATAGTAGATTTCGCCCAGCACGTCCTGCTCGACGAGTTTCTTCAGGATCTGGGCTTCGGTGCGAAAACGATTGTTCAGGGCGATCATCACGTACCGGTCGTTACGCCGGGCGGCCGCTACCATGTCCCGCGCCTGGGCCGCGTTCAGCGCCATGGGCTTTTCGCAAAGCACATGAACGCCCGCGTCAAGGCTGTCGATGGTCACGGGCGCGTGCAGGAAATTGGGCAGGCAAACGCTGACGAGATCGGGTCCCAGGGCGAGCAGGTCATGGTACGAGGCAAACGCGTGGGCCACGCCGTGCGTAAATGCGGTTCGCTCGAGCAACCCGGTATCGAGGTCTGCCAGTCCAATGACTTCCACCCGGTCGTTCTTCAGGTAACCGGCGAGATGAGCCTGGCCCAACCCCAGTCCGATCACGCCAACGGTAGTTTTTTCGATCATTCTGCTCTTTGGTGTGATTCCGTGGACTACTTGCCGCCGCGATAGGCGATCAGGTCGATTTCCACGCCGGCGTTCAGGACGACACCCGACTGCACGGTCGAACGGGCCGGCGGATCGCCCGTGTAATAGGACCGGTACACTTCATTCATGTCGGAGAAATCATTCAGGTCGCCCAGAAAAACCGTGGCCTTGACGACGTCATCCATCGTCAGTCCGGACTTGGCCAGCGCATTCTGGAGGTTGTCCATGACCATTTTCGTTTCCGCCTGGATGCCACCGGGTATAATCTGTCCGCGAACGGCCGCGATTTTACCGGAAAGGAATACGAAGTCGCCAGCCTCGATGGCTTCACTGTAGTTCTGACCGGGTGATATGGCCTTGCGTCCCCGGTCATCCTGCGACTGGACAGGCAGCACGGCGTAACCCAGGGAAACAGCGACGATGAGCATCGCCATGACGCCGGCAAACAGCCATTTGGACATTATGATATTCAACTCGACCGTTTCTTCGCTTTTGTTGCCACGTAATCGAATGACCGAACCCATGACTTCCTCCTCTGATTTTGGTTGACACTACGCCTCTCCGGGATTATCTTTATTAATTGTGATCGGAAAATCAAGTAGTATGTGGGAAAAGGATGGATATGTCTATGAGCCCGATTGTTTTTATGGTCCGACTACAGTTGCCTCTTCGGGCCCGGGGCTCCGCAAAACCAGATTGATTCGAAGGGAAATGCACTGTTAAAGTGCATTTTTTTTTGTCCGCCTTTTCATCTCCAGGGAGGGTTAAGGTCACATGCAGGAAAGCTTGAGAGCGCTATTGGAATTACAGAAGACGGATCAGGACCTGCACGAACTCGAACAGTACAAGGTGGAAATTCCCAACCAGCTGGACACGATGAGATCCGTACAGGTCGAGGCGTTATCCCGGTTGGCGGAACAGGAAACAAAGCTCGAGGAACTCGACAGAGACCGGCGTCAGCGCGAAGGGGAACTGCTGAACGCGCAGGAACAGGTAAAGAAGTACCAGGGACAGCTTTACAGCGTCAAGACCAACAAGGAATACGATGCCCTCCAGGCGGAAATCCAGGCGAAGAAGATCCTCATTGGGGAACTCGAAGACGCTATTCTGCAGTTGATCACCGAGGCTGAGGCAGCGGTTGAAACGCTGGAGACCATGCGTGGTGAAACCGAGTCGCTTGTCGCACGCTTCAATGAAGAGAGCGGAGCGCTCGAATCCCGGCTTTCGGCGGTAGACGAGGACGTAGCCGTCAAATTGGACGAGCGAAAAAGAATGGCGATGCGCGTGGAGAACCGGGTTCTGGGTGTGTACGACCGTATCCGGCGAAACCTGCGGGACATGACGGTAGTACCCGTGAAGAAGGGTGCGTGCTCCGGCTGCTTTAACATAATCCCGCTTCAGATCTTGCTGAAGATCCGCCAGGGCCATAGGCTGATTTCCTGTGAAAGCTGCGGACGTATCCTGGTCATCGAAGAAAGCTTGGAGTACTGAGCCAGGCCCGACCAGACCAGACTACGCCGTCCCGCCCCGTGATTCCATCCTCATACGTCGGGGTTGAACCGTGTAACATCAATTAGTATATTAACGGTGTAAAACGTGCCAAGTCGCCCAGGCGATCGCGTCCGACGACGTGTGGACGAGGAAAGTCCGAGCACCACAGGGCAGGATGCCTGCTAACGGCAGGGGGCAGTGATGCCACGGAAAGTGTCACAGAAAACACACGGCCGATCCCTTCGGGGAGGCAAAGGTGAAAAGGTGAGGTAAGAGCTCACCGCGGTCCGGGTAACCGGTCCGGCAGGACAAACCCCATCTGGTGCAAGACCGAATAGGAGAGGAGAGACGGCCCGTCTCGCCCGCCGGGAAACCGGAGACTCTCGGGTTAGGTCGCAAGAGGCGGCTGGCGACAGTCGTCCCAGATAGATGATCGCCACCTTCAGCACGAAGGTACAGAACTCGGCTTACGGCCGGCTTGGACGTTTTACATTTCCTGGTATTTGTATCTGCCCGATACGCCATACGCCACGCTCACCCCCAACTTCCGATCAATATCATGAACGCCCGCTGGGTCCTTCACGACGAACATCCCCAGGTTCCCCAGATGATGGAGCAGATCAACGTGCCCCGCGTGATCGCGCAGATTCTGCTCAACCGGGGCGTTTCAACCTTTGACGACGCCCGGATCTTTCTGAAGCCCACCCTGGATGATCTGCACAGTCCCTTTCTCATGGCGGACATGGACCTGGCCGTTGAACGGATCGTTGCCGCCATTGAACGGGAGGAACACATCATGGTATTCGGGGACTATGATGTGGACGGCACGACGGCGACCACGCTGCTATACCTAACGATCAAACTGCTGACGGAGCGGATTTCCTCCTACATACCAAATCGCCTGACAGATGGTTATGGATTGTCCACGAAAGGGTTGCAGGAAGCCCGGAATCGCGGCGTGACGCTGATTCTGGCCGTCGACTGCGGTATCACCGCCAATGCGGAGGTGGACCAGGCACGCGAAATGGGCATCGATGTCGTCATCATCGATCACCACGTACCGGGCGATACCCTGCCCAGGGGCGTGGCCATTCTGAATCCCAAGCGGGACGACTGCGGGTACCCGTTCAAGGAACTCTGCGGCGTCGGGCTGGCGTACAAGGTAGCGCAGGCGCTGGCCGAGCACGTTGGACTGCCTGAGAACGCGGTGTACACGCACCTGGATCTCGTGGCCCTGGGAACGACGGCGGACATCGTGCCCCTGCGCGACGAAAACCGGGTGCTGACCAAATACGGGCTGGACATGATGCAGCAGACACACAAATCCGGCCTGCAGGCGCTGCTCGATGTATCCGGGTTACGGGAGAAGGAACTGTCGACGGGACACATGCTTTTCCTGCTTGCGCCCCGCATCAACGCCGCCGGCCGCATGGGCGACGCGACGCGCGTGGTCCGCCTGCTGATCACGGAAGACCAGAAAGAAGCGGCGGAATTGGCCGATGAGTTGAACGTGGAGAACCAAAGACGGCGCAAGGAGGACACCATCACATTTGAAGCGGCCAAGAACATCGTCGAAAATGATCCGTTCCTCAGGGAGGCTAAGGGCCTCGTGCTCGCTTCGGACACCTGGCATCCAGGTGTTATCGGCATCGTCGCTTCCCGCATGGTGGAGGCCTTTAACCGCCCGGTCGTCATGATCTCGACGGCGGGTGAGAATGGTCGCGGTTCGGCCCGGACCGTGGGTGACTTTCACCTGTACAACGCCATCAAGGAGTGCTCCGACCTTTTGATTCAATTCGGCGGCCATCACCATGCGGCGGGTTTATCCATCGAAAAGGACCGTATCGAAGCGTTCACGCAAAAGTTTCACGAGGTGGTGGCGGAGCGGGCAACCCCGGCTGACTTCATACCCAAGCTCGAAATCGACTCGGAAATTGAACTCGACGAAGTGACCCCGCGCATGGTTCGGCTGATGAAAATGCTCGGACCCTTTGGATCGGCAAACCACCACCCCGTGCTTGTATCGCGCAACCTGAGCCTCGTCGGTTCTCCAAGAATCCTGGGGGTGGACAAAAAACACCTCAAGTTCAGGGTCAGGCAGAAGGGTCGGACCATGGAAGCGATCGGTTTTGGGATGGCGGACTACGCCGATCGACTGAACGACTGGCGGGATCAACTCGACCTGGCCTTTACCCTTGAGGAAAACACCTACCGGGGCGAGACCAGCCTCCAGTTGCGTATAAAAGACATTAAAGTCGGCACGGTATAGCCTCCGCTCTTGCTATGAAGCTACTCGATCGTTTCCTTGACGGCGACCGAATCGCCCTGTCCCGCGTCATATCCCTGTTGGAAAACGACACAGGCCGCCGGTCCGCGATTCTGGACCGGCTGTATCCCCGGTCCGGCAAAGCCCGCCGTATCGGCATTACGGGACCACCCGGGGTCGGCAAGAGTACGCTTACGGACCGCCTGACTTCGTTGCTGCGAAAGAACGGTCGAACGGTCGGCATTATCGCGGTGGATCCGACCAGCCCCTTCACCGGCGGAGCGCTGCTCGGCGACCGGCTTCGCATGCAGAATTCGTGGGACGACCCGGAAGTATTCGTACGCAGCATGGCCGACCGCAGCCATACGGGTGGCCTATCGGAGGCGACCCCCCACGCGATGACGGCCCTTGACGCCTTCGGTAAAGACGTTATCATTGTGGAGACCGTGGGCGTAGGGCAGTCCACGCTCGATATTTCCGAGGTCAGCGATACCACCGTCGTCCTGCTTACCCCTGAATCGGGTGACAGCATACAGGCCATGAAGGCCGGCCTGATGGAGATCGCCGACGTGCTTGTCGTCAACAAAGAAGACCGTGAAGGAGCCGGCCGGTTCGCCTCGGAGCTACAGATGGTGGTGGACATGGGGCAATGGGGAGACGGATGGAAACCGCCCGTCCTGCGCGTTAGCGCGCGGGACAACACCGGTTTGGACGGCCTGTATGAACAACTGGGTGCCCACGGGGACTACCTCGCCGGGGACGGGCGGTTGGAGAAACGCCGCCTTCGGCAGGGCCGTTCGGCCATCCAAAGAGCGCTCGGCGAATTGTGGCGCGGCAGGTTGACGGTGTCTGGGGACGCGGACGACACGATGGACCGCCTTTCCGAACGCGTGGCCCGAAGGGAAATACAGCCCCTCGCGGCCGCCCGGGAGATCATGGACAAGCTGGGGATTTGACACGCGGTCTTGACCGCGCGGTTTCGCAGGTTGTGGGAGAAGGATCGATCATGTCGGACAACATACGCGTTCTCGTAGCCAAGCCGGGTCTGGACGGCCATGACCGGGGCGCCAAGGTAGTAGCCAGCGCGCTGCGGGACGCCGGTATGGAGGTAATCTACACCGGCCTCAGGCAAACGCCCGAAATGATCGTGGAAGCCGCCATCCAGGAAGACGTGGACGTGGTCGCGCTCAGCATCCTGTCGGGCGTCCACATGACCATATTCCCCCGGGTGATGAACCTGCTGCGGGATAAGGGCGTACACCACATGCTCCTCACCGGCGGTGGAATCATCCCGAAATCCGATGTAGAGGAACTTGCGGAACTGGGTGTGGGAAAGTTGTTCGGACCAGGTACTTCAACGCGCGACATTATCGCCTACATCAAGGAGGAAGTAGGCCGCAGGCGCGTCGAGGACGAGGTATAGCACGTGCCGGGCCATGGATCTAAGGCCTGGCGTATCGGTGATTTGTCAGGGAGGGTTACATGCGGAAATCTGTATTGGCGGTGACGATCGCAGGCTTGATGATGATGATTTCGTTCTCCGGCGGCCAGGCCCAGGTACGCAAATCATCGGCCGACCTGGTGCTGGTCAACGGCACGGTATACACGCTCGACGAGGAGCGGCCCAAGGCGCAGGCGGTGGCCGTCATCGGAAACCGGATCGCGGTCGTCGGCGTCAACGGCGATGTGGAGCCCTTTATCGGTCCGGATACCCGGGTGATCGATCTGGAAGGACAGACCGTGGTTCCCGGGTTGAAGGAGAGTCACGGCCATCTCATGGGCATCGGGTATGCCAGGATGACGGTCAACCTGGTCGGTATTTCGGGTTACGACGAGTTGATCGAAAGGGTGCTCGCGGCGGCTGACGGCATCGGAGAAGGCGAGTGGATTACCGGTCGCGGCTGGCACGAAGAAAAATGGACGGACCGGAGTTCGCTCACCGTCCGCGGGTTCATGACCCATCACAAGCTGAGCGAGGCCGTGCCCGATATCCCCGTGTACCTGCGAAGGGCCGACGGCCACGCCGGATTCGCCAACGCCAGGGCCATGGAACTGATGGGACTTGATCGCGCCACGCAATCGCCGGAAGGCGGAGACATCATACGGGACGAAGAAGGCAATCCCACGGGCGTGCTGGTGGACAAGGCCATGGGTCTGGTCCACGTCCCCCCGTTTACCGACAACCAGCAGCGCCACGCCCTTGAACTCGGCATCCAGGAATGTCTGTCCAACGGCATCACCATGTTCGACGACGCCGGGGTCGGCCTGGACGGGATCGAACTGTACCGCGAGTACGCCGGCCAGGACAAGCTGGACATACGGGTCTACGTGATGGCCTCGAATCTTTCAACAATGAGAGCCTTGAAAAAGCCGTCGGCGCATCCGGGTGGATTCCTGACCATCCGCGCCGTCAAAATGTACGGTGACGGTGCGCTCGGTTCGCGAGGCGCCTGGCTGCTGGAGCCCTACGAAGACGACCCGGGGAATTCCGGATTCTTCATCACGCCGCCCGATTCGATTTACGAGGCCGCGCGCTTCGGGCTCGAGCACGGCTGGCAGGTATGTACCCACGCCATCGGCGACCGCGGCAATCGCATGATGCTCGACATGTACGAAAAGGCGATGAAGGAATTTCCCCACGTGAAAGACCACCGATTCCGGGATGAACATACCCAGATCCTGGACGAGGCCGATATCCCTCGATTCGCCAGGCTGGGCGTGATCGCTTCCATGCAGGGGATACACGCGACTTCCGATCTTCCCTGGGCCCCGGACCGGCTCGGCCACGCCCGCACGGTGGAAGGCGGCTATGTCTGGCAGAAACTGTTGAAGGAAGGGGTGAAGATCGTTAACGGGACCGACGCGCCGGTCGAAGACATCAGCCCCATCGCTTCATTTTACGCCAGCGTGACCCGTGAACTGCCGGACGGTACTCCGGAAGGCGGAATGTTCGGAGACCAGCGCATGTCACGCCAGGAAGCCCTTAAATCGTATACCCTGGACGCCGCTTACGGTTCGTTTCACGAAGACGTGCTCGGATCCATAGAGAACGGCAAGCTCGCGGATTTCACCGTGCTGTCGAAGGACATCATGACCGTACCCGAGAACGAGATACTGGATACGGAAATTGTTTATACGATCGTGGACGGAAAGGTGCGGTACGAACGAGGGCGGGCCGCGATGCCTTGAAAGGGCGTCCCGCAGTTCAATCCAGCGTTTTTGGAACGGGGAGGGAACCGACTGGGCCTTTCCCCGTTCTTTATATCAGGAGCATCCATCGACACCGTTGTCCACCGTCCGCGGGCTGGCGAGGCTGGCTGGTAAACCTTGACGCATGCGCGCAGCCGATGCATATTTACGGGCTTGAATTCGCGGAGATTCGCACGGGTATTACGCAAGGAGAGACTGCATGGCCACGCATCTCTGGGTGTGCTTGATGACCGGTTTGCTGACGTTTCAGGGATATGAAGCGTCGCGGGAACTCCATTCTGCGGATGCCGTAACCGGAATGATGCGGCAGCGCCTGGACGGCGTGAGATCGCTGGCGGCCAGGTATTCCGTTACGATTTACGCGGCCGTGCTCGACCAGCGGAGCGAGACCGAGGGCCGCCTGTTTCTACAGAGAGACGAGAACCGCCTGCGCCTCGAAGAGGTCGAACAGACCATTATTTCCGACGGTGAATCGGTATGGATCTACGTGCCCGGCAATCGACAGGTTATCGTGTCGCCTGCGCAGGAGAGCAAGGCGGGGACACGCCCCGACGAGTTCCTGTTCAGTTACACGAACCAGTATCGGTATGATCTGGAGGGCCGAGAGCAGATCGGTGGTTCCAGTTTCTACGTGCTCAGGCTTACGGCTGTTACACCCACCGATGGTATTCCCGAGTTGCGCATCTGGGTGGACGACGGTACCTGGCTCACGAAGAAAGTAGTCTATACAGACGACATGGGATCCGAAACTACCCTGCGTTTCATGAATTTTCAATTGAACACGGCGATTCCTCCCGGGCTGTTCAGGATGACGACCCCCGCGGATGTCGAATGGGTCGACCTGCGCTAGCAGGCGTCGAGCAAAGAGCGGAGAAGCGTTTTGCCCAACATTAGTCTCGCCAGCCTGGGTTGTTCGAAGAACCTGGTGGATTCCGAAGTCATGCTTGGCCAACTGACCCGAGCCGGCTATGACGTGGTGACCGACCATGGCGAGGCGGATGTCATCATCGTGAACACCTGCGCGTTCATCGGTCCCGCCAAGGAAGAGTCCATCGAAACGATACTGGACCTGGCCCGATTCAAAGAAGACGGCCGATGCACTTCCCTCGTTGTCACCGGATGCATGGCGCAACGGTACGCCCACGGCCTGGTCGCAGAGATGCCGGAAGTGGACGCCGTCATCGGCGTCCACCAGTACCCACGGATCGTCCAGTTGCTGGAACGCCTGCACGACCGGCACGAGACCCTGCGGGAAATACGCAGGCAGCCGCTGCCCACCGACTATTCCTATCCCAGGGTCATCACCACCCCGAGTCATTCCGTTTACCTGAAGATCGCCGAGGGATGCGACCGTCGGTGCACTTTCTGCATTATCCCGGCCATCCGGGGAAGTCAGAGAAGCCGAACCGTCGATTCCCTCGTGGAAGAGGCGCGGATGCTTGCCGGGCAGGGGGCGGTGGAACTGAACCTGATCTCCCAGGATACCACGTGGTACGGCAAAGACCTGGAGGTACCGGCCAGGCTGGAAGATCTGCTTGCCGCCCTGAACGGCGTGGATGGCATACAGTGGATCCGGCCGCTGTACAACCACCCCGTGCGGTTCACCGACACGTTGCTCCATGCCTTCGCCGATCTGGAGCATGTGTGCGACTACGTCGATATGCCGCTGCAGCACATATCGGATCCCATGCTCAAGCGAATGAACCGGGAAACGACCTCGAAGGAAACGAGAGCGCTTTTGAATCGGATCCGCGCCAGGATTCCAGATGTGACGTTGCGAACCACTTTCATCGTGGGTTTTCCCGGAGAGACGGAGGAGGACTTCGAGGAACTATTCGACTTCGTGGAAGAAACGAGATTCGACCGCATGGGCGTATTCATGTATTCTAAGGAAGAGCATACCCCGGCTGCTCGTTACGATGAGCATTTACCCGAATCCGTCAAGCAGGAACGATACAATCGGCTCATGGCCCTGCAGCGCGAAGTATCTCTCGAGCGCAACCAGGCATACGTGGGACAGACGGTAGATGTGCTGATCGACGAACGGACGGAAGAAGGGTACTACAGCGGACGTACCGCCTCAGATGCGCCGGAGGTTGACAACGAGGTGCTGGTCAACGGAGAAAATCTCTCACCCGGCGCCTTTGTGTCCGTGGACATCACCGACGCCATGGAATACGATCTGATTGGTACGGCCGGTACGGCCTCGACAGGGTTTCCGCGCCCTGGCGATAGTGACGTACGAGCGGTCCCCGCCGAATTCGAGTCCCTGGCATGATCCTACGCGTGCGCAAAAAGATCCAGATAATGGGGTTGTTCTTCGCCTTATTCGCCCTGCCTGCATGCAATCCGCCGGACTTCGACATGGATTGGGCAGCAGAAGAACTGTATGACTTCGGGTTGAATAAGATGGAGCAGGAAGACTGGCTGGACGCACTGGACGCCTTCAGGGCGATCACGCTCAGTCATTCCGGCAGCGACATCGTGGATGATGCCCTGTATCACCAGGGCGAAATGCATATCAAGCTCAAGGAATACCCCCTCGCCGTGGTCGTGTTCCGCCGGTTGATCAGTGATTTTCCCCAGAGTCCCTATAGCGATGAAAGCCAGTACAAAATGGCCTACGCCACGTTTCTTCAATCCAACCCACCCCATCTCACGCAGGACAAGACCTTCGAAGCCATCCAGGAACTCCAGTTCTTCCTGGAAGAGTACCCCAACAGCGACTGGAGCGCCGAAGTCCATGAGTTGTTGCAGGAATGTTTCGACAAGGTTGCCGAGAAAGACTATCGAATCGGAAACCTCTACTACAAGATGAAGGACTGGGAAGCGGCCCGCCTCTATTACAAAGAATTGCTGGAAGTGTATCCCATGAGCAATTGGGCTTCCCGGGCGCAGTACGAGATCGCCGAAAGCTACGCGAGGGAAGGAAAACTCCGGGAGGCTATCGAACAATTCGATATCTTCATCCAGAGCTATTCCGAAAACGAATTCTCGGCGGAGGCCGTAAAACGGTTGGAGTACCTGAGAAACAACTACGTGGAGTCCCCCGAGCCGGTCGAGCCGTCCCAGCTGTCCAAGCCGGCCGAAAAACCCGGAAAAGCCCAGGGTGACGGCATGACGGACCTTACCGGGGAATCGCAGGCAGAACCATCCTCGATCGACGAAACGCCGCCGGTCGAATCCGGGGCCGGTGACGGACCGACTTCGCCAGATGGATCCTCACCGGCTGAATCCGAGAGCGTCGACACACCGTGAAAACCTGCCGGCTTGGTGTCTACGGGGGGACATTCGACCCGATTCACACCGGCCATCTGGTCATTGCCCAGGGCATAGTAGAACGCTGCGGTCTCGACCGGCTGCTATTCGTCCCCTCCGCCCGTCCCCCGCATAAACAGGGTCACGCCATCGCCCCGCCGCAAGATCGGTATCGCATGGCGGAACTGGCCTCGCAACGCTCTTCCCATTTCGAGGTTTCGGACATAGAGATCAACCGTCCGGGTCTATCCTACACCGTGGACACGCTGGAGGAACTGCGGAGGATCCATGGCGCGTCGAGTTGTATCTACCTCGTCATCGGGGCCGACAGCCTGCTCGAGATAGACACCTGGTACGCGGCGGACCGGGTATTCGACCTGGCCACGGTCGTGACGGTCCCGAGGCCCGGCAAGGATCTCACAAGCGTGGATCCGCGCTGGAGGGACCGCGTAGTCACCATCCAGTTGCCCGAAATCGAAATCTCGTCCACGGATATTCGTCAACGCGTCGACAAAGGGCTTTCCATAGCGCACATGGTTCCGGAAGAAGTGGCGGGATACATCGAAGAACGCGGTCTGTACCGAGATCGTGCGGAGCGGGTGGGATAAAGGATTCAGCCTCAGGAAACGATACGCTTCCAGAGTGCCTTGGCCTTTTCAATCAGCTCGTCCCGCGTTCCGTTGTTCTCCAGGATATAATCCGCCCATCTCGCCTGTTTCGTATCAGGTACCTGGGCGGTGATACGCTGCTCGGCTTCGAGCTCGGAGAGCTTGTTGCGATGGATGATCCGTTCTTTCCTCGTAGAGGCGGGCGCAGTGACCAGGATGACCCGATCGGCGAGGTCCGTGGGGCCGGTGTCTACCAACAGGGGCGCGTCGACCACCACGATCCCGTCCTGGCGCTCCTTGCGCATCAACGCGATTTGTTGGCGTATCTCCCCACGGATGGCGGGCCTTACCAGGCGATTCAGCTTGTGCCGGGCGTTCTCGTCGCTGAAGACAAGACGACCCAGCGCGCGACGATCCACGTCCCCTTCCGGGGTTAGAACGCCTTCGCCGAACACCTCACTTATGCGGTCGCGCAGCCTATCGGTCCGGAGCAGTTCGTGGCCGATGGTATCGGCGTCCAGGACACGGGCGCCGAGTTTCCCGTATACTTGGGCCACCGTCGATTTTCCTGAGGCAATACCGCCGGCCACTCCGATGACGATCAAGTCTCACCTATACCCCGACCGTTCCGGCGCCGTTGGCTTCTTCACCATGGGCGGCCGCCGGTTCCAGTTGCTCCGACGCCGCGTTTTCCAGGTGTACGGATACCATCTTGGACAGACCGGGTTCTTCCATGGTGATGCCGTATAGGTAATCGGCCGCTTCCATGGTCCGTTTGTTGTGGGTGACCACCAGGAACTGCGTGTCGTGGGTGAACTGACGCAGGGCGCTGGCGAATCGTCGAACGTTGGCATCGTCGAGGGGCGCATCAACTTCGTCGAATACG
This sequence comes from bacterium, assembly GCA_965225915.1. Classification (GTDB taxonomy): domain Bacteria; phylum JAAXHH01; class JAAXHH01; order JAAXHH01; family JAAXHH01; genus JAAXHH01. Next base: position 613,153 of record OZ245326.1, on the reverse strand, counting down.
CAGAAGGGACTTGGCTTCACGAGGTAGATGGCGAAGAGCAGGGCGATGGCAGTCAAGGCCGTCTCGCCGCCGGACAGCAGGGCCAGGCTCTGGAGCCGCTTGCCTTCCGGACGGGCCATGATTTCGATACCGGTTTCGAGGGGGTCCCCTTCTTCGAGCTTGAGGTCGGCTTCTCCCCCTTCGAACAGCGTCTGGAACGTGGTCATGAAGTTGCCCCGGACTTGTTCAAATGTGGTCATAAACCGGGTGCGGGCGGCCTTGTTCATCTTGACTATAGTCTTTTCCAGGTTCTCCTTGGCCTCGATGAGGTCGTTTTGCTGCTTCTGGAGGAAGTCGAGCCGCTCCTTTGTGGCCTTGTACTCTTCGACCGCCGCCATGTTGATGGGACCCAGTTCATCCACCTTGCGCTGGAGATCGTACCGGAGGGTCTGCGCCGTTTCGGACGAGTAGTCTTCCATTTCGGCGATCTGGGGCGGTTCCTTCATGCTCTCCGGGTCGGTGCCGTGTTTTTCCATCAACTGCCGCCGAACCTCGTTGCTCTTCATATACAGTTCGGCGTTTTCGAGTTCCGCCTGGTGAACCTGTTCCTGCACCTGGGTCAGGGTGTTGCGGGCTTCGCCGACGCCCTGCTGCATCCGCCTCACCTCTTCCTGCAGGTTTCGGTGTTCTTCGAGCACCGTGTCGCGATCCACCTCCCGTTCCCGCCTGGACCTGTAGAGCGTCTCGAGTTGTTTCTCGTGGTGCTCCTGGGTAAGCTTCAATTCTTTTGTCTGACCGCCGGCTTCCACCGCTTCGGCTTTCCGCTGCTGAAGGACCTTCGTAAGACGATCATCTTCCTGGGTGAGGAATTCGTCCGTGGTGCCCAGTTCGTTGCTCCGGCTCTCCAAAGAGACGAGGGCGATACGGGCCTCGTGGGCCGCCTCGGCCAGGCGCTGGCGCTCCCCCTCCAGCTCGTCGAGCGTCTCCTGATTCTCCCGTACTTCTTCCTCGGCCGTGATTCGGTCCTGTGCCAGCCTTTCCAGTTCTTTCCTGCGGCTCTCGCGGTCCGCGGCCGATGACGTCACCCGTTCGGACAGGGACTCTGCTTCGCGTTCGAGTTCCTCGTCCCGATCGCCGAGCCGGGCGAGTTCGAAATCATACTGCCGCTGTCGGGTTTCCAGTTCCATCATCTTGCGCTGGGATTCGCCGAGAAACTGTTCGGTGGACGACTGGCGCTCCGTTAACGTGGATAGTTCGGCGGCCAGGCCTTCTATTTCTCCAGTGATTTTTACGCGTTCTTCGCGGCAGGCTTCCAGTTCCTTGTCCAGCGCTTCGATACGATCCGTCCGCCGAAGCAGGTCCGATTCATTTTCTACGTTCGATCCACCGGTCAACAGGCCGGCGGGGTCCACGATCTCTCCGCCGGTCGTCAGCAGTTTCCAGTCCTGGTCGGTGTCGAAAACTGGGGACAGGCGGAAGGCCGTTTCGAGGTCCTTCACGAGCACCGCCCTGGACAGAAGGTGAATCACCGCCGGATCCAGATCCTTGCCGGAAGTCACGAAGGAACTCGCGCGACCGATGATACCATCATCCTCGAAAGGCAGTTCCGATGGGGAAGGTCGGGACTTTATCCGGTCGAGGAGAATGAAGGAAACCTTCCCCGATTCCTGTTCCCGGAGGTAGCGGATGCCCGCTACAGCGTCTTCCACGCGCTCGGCCACGATGTATTGCAGCATGTCGTCCAGGTAGGCCGCGATCACCACTTCATATTCTTTGTCGATCGAAATCTGGTCGGCCAGGACTCCGCGGAGTCCATCGATCGCCGCGCCGTTGGTTAACAGCGTCCTTACCCCCTGGCCGTATCCCTCGTATTGCCGGTGCATGCGATCGAGAAGCGCCCGTTCTTTTTCCGCTGTCGCAATGGTGGTTTCGATCCCGGACAACTCGTCCCGGGCGGACTCGAGACAGCGCTGCACGTCCTGAACGGATTCCTGAAGGGTGGTGTTCAGTGTCGTGTTTTCCTCGACCATCTTTTTTGCTTCGCGTAGTTCCGTTCTTACGGCTTCGACAGCCGTGGAATTCGTTTCCAGCTCTTCGCCGAGTTTCTTCCGGGCGGCGGTCACCTCGCCGCTCCTGCTGCGCAGGGACTCCTCACGGGCCTCAAGGGAGCTGATATCCGCATGCTCCTGGGAGTGCTTTTGAATCAGCGCCATGCTGTGGTTCCGAAGAACCTGGGATGACTCCTTCTGCACGGAAATCCGTTCGGCGGAGGTTTTTGACTTGTTTTCCCGTTCCGCGAAGGCAGTACGCGCCTGCTCCAGCGCGGTATTCAGGGTCTTTCGGTCATCGCCGATCTGCGCCAGCTGAGCACGGATACGCCTTTGTTCGGTCTCAGCCTCTTCCGCTTCCACCGCCGCGGTTTTGGCCCGCTGTTCCAGGCCGGCGCGGCGCTCCCTGCTTACCAGGAGTTCCTCGTTCAACTTCCGTATCTGTTCGTCGGTCCGATTCACGCCGTCCTGTCGTTGCTGCAACTGCCCTTCCTTTTCCAGCAGGCTGGCGTTGCTTTCCTCAACGCCGGCGTCGGCGGTCCGTATGCGCGTGAGGAGGGATTCCTTCTGGTCCGCGAGCTTCTTGAACCGGGCCCGGACGGGTTCGGTCTTTCGGCGCAGATCCAGGAACTCGTGGCAGCCGATCACGATTTCCACGTCCTTCATCTGTTGCATCAGCCGGTCGTATCGTTCGTATTTTCGCACCTGGCGCCGGAGCGAACTCGCGCTCCGGTCGACTTCCTCCAGGAGATCGGCGATGCGTACCAGGTCGTGCTCGGTCCCTTCCAGTTTCCGTTGCGCCAGGCGTCTTCGCGTCTTGTACTTGTTGATGCCGGCGGCTTCCTCGATGAGCTGGCGCCGCTCCAGGGGACTGCCGTTAACCACCGATTCTACCATGCCCTGCTCGATGATCGAGTAGGCATGGGCGCCCATGCCCGTGTCCAGCAAGAGGTTGGTGATGTCCCTGAGACGGCACGGAACCTTGTTGATCATGTATTCGCTCGCGCCCGAGCGGAAATATCGGCGCGTGATGGTGACTTCGCTGTATTCGACGGGAAGCTTCTGATCGCTGTTGTCGATCGTCAGCGACACCTCCGCCATGCCGAAGGGTTTGCGGACGGCGGTGCCGTTGAAGATAATGTCCTCCATGCGGTCGCCCCGGAGCGACGTCGCCCGGGGTTCTCCCAGCGCCCACCGAATGGCGTCGACAATATTCGACTTGCCGCACCCGTTGGGACCGACCACGGCCGTAATTCCGTCGCTGAACTTCACTTTAAGCCGGGTGGAGAACGACTTGAAACCAATGATTTCAAGATGTGAAAGACGCATCGAAGACGAATCCTGATGACAAAGAAAGCCCTGTTCGAAAGGCGGCAAAGTGAGATCGGTTTGAAAATCGGTTACAGGAGACTATTAAGGGGATATATTAGTATATGTTGGGGGTTTGTCAAGCAATTTACACATTATGTACGATAGGCGGGATTCTGCTATGAGCACGTATAGAAAGGGATTCGCAGGTGCCTGACATGGTACGATCAATGGAAGATCAGACCATTGTGGTCATCATACCGGTCCTGAACGAAGAAGGTTCGATCGGCCTGGTCCTGTCGCATATACCCGAGGTACTTGCCACGGCCGTGATCGTCGTGGACAACGGTTCGACAGACCGGACAGGTGCCGTGGCCGAGGATGCCGGGGCCGTCGTCGTGCGGGAACCCCGGCGCGGGTACGGGGCGGCCTGCCTGCGCGGCATGGCCGAAGCCGCCCGGTTCACCCCGGACGTCATTGTGTTTCTGGACGGTGACTACAGCGATTATCCGGAAGAGATGGTAGACCTGGTGCGGCCGATTGCGGAAGAGGGCTGCGACATGGTGATCGGTTCCCGGATGCTGGGCCGGCGCGCGCCGGGCTCCATGCCGATTCAGTCCCTGATCGGGAACATCCTCGTACCCAGGATCATACGGTGGCTGTACGGACATCGATACACCGACCTGGGACCGTTCCGGGCGATCCGCTACGATCGCCTGCTTGAGCTGGAAATGGCGGACAAGGACTTCGGCTGGACGGTGGAAATGCAGATCAAGGCGGCGCGGAAGAAGTACCGAACGCTCGACGTCCCGGTACGGTACCGGAAGCGGGTCGGGGTTTCGAAGATCACCGGAACGCTGACCGGGGCGGTCAGGGCTGGGTTAAAGATACTGTGGGTGACGTTCCGGTACGCGTTTGGGCGGGGAGGCTGAAACTTACCCCTCCCCCATCCCGATCGGCCGGTCTTTCCCGGTTATCCACTCACTCCAGGAACCCGGGTACAGCACGGCGTCGCCAAGTCCCGCGTGGGCGATGGCGAGCAGGTTATGGCAGGCCGATACGCCCGATCCGCAGTAATTGATGGCACGGTCCGCTCGGACGCCGCCGAACAGGTCTTCGAATCTTCGCCTCAGTTCCTCCGGCGCCAGAAAGCGCCCGTCTTCCCCAAGATTCTTATCGAAAGTCGCGCACCGTGCACCGGGAATATGGCCGGCCACGGGGTCTATGGGTTCCTGCTCACCGCGAAAACGCTCCGGCGTGCGGGCATCCAGGACGGTCCAGTCCGCATCGTTCCGGTATTTGTCCACGCCGCCCATGTCGGTGACCAGGTGTGTCCTGACGTTTGCCGTGAAGTTCTGGTGAGTCACTTCGGGAACGTCCCGTGAAACCGGCAGGCCCGCGCCGGTCCAGGCCGGCCAACCGCCGTCCACCACGGCAACGGGATCGTGTCCCAGCCAGCGGATCATCCACCACAGCCGGGCGGCCACCGAACCGGAAGCGCTGTCGTAGACCACGACCTGCACACGGTCGTCGATCCCCCACCGGGAGAATACATCGACGGCCCGATCCACCGAGGGCAAAGGATGGCGGCCCGTCCTGCCGCGTATGATGGGACCGGACAGATCTTCGTCCAGATGGGCGTACACGGCGCCGGGCACATGGCCGTCTCCGTACTCCCGGGCGCCCTGGCCCGGATCGGCGAGGGAAAACCGAGCGTCGATCACGCGCCAGTCCGGATCCTGGTGATGCCGGTGCAAAGTATGTACGTCGATCAGTGTTGAATGCATGGCCCCCTCCGCTCGGCGGAATCCTCTTTTATCTCTTTATTCATTTTCGTCGTTTTCGTCATTTTCGTCGTTTTCGTCGTTCTCGTAGACGATCCGGATCGCCCTGATGTTCGCGATCTTGAAGGCGTGCACGTCGCCCTCCGGCATGCGATGCGCCTCGACGTACGGCGTGCCCCGGGTCCGTTCGATCCGCACGGGTTGGATCCGGTGCAGGAAGCTGCGGCTCCGGTTGCCCAGATAGTAGTCGATGACGGCCCGGTGGTCGTTTTTCACCGCCATTTCCAGGAGTTCTTCGGTGTGCTTGGGAGACAGGTACTGCAGATTGGCGGCCTGCTCGAAGTGCGGTGCGTTGCTGTCGGTCGCTCCCGATCCTTTATGCAGTTGGTAACCCGGAAGACAATCCCCGAATCCGATCACAGGTTTTTGATCGGACGAAGAAGATGTTCGAAGTTGCTCCTTCTTCGTGGAAGGACTGCTTTGTTCGCGCGGTGCTGTCGGTCCATTTCCACCTTCGCCGAGCCGTCCCCTTTCACCGGTGCTACGGACGGAAGCCGATTCCGCAGGTCCGACGACCTCGGATTTCGGCATGTAGCCCTGCTTCTGCAGAAGATCCATCAGTTCCCGGTACTGTTTACGCTCCACGATCAGCGCGTTGGGAGCCACCTCGCCGCGTATGTATGGCGCGAGTTCTCCGTGTGCCTTGATGTGGCTCGCGATCTCGGCAGTGGTGGTCCGCAGGAGAAAAGCGTCCATAAAATACACCTGACCGTACGCGTCTCCCCAGGACTGAATCGAGTAAGTGACGTTCTGTGGTATGTCTTTGTCGGAATGGTCCGCCAGGAAAACGACGACTTCGTCACCCGACATATCGGTATTGGCTGCCCTGTAGATGGTATCGCGCGTAACGCGGTAGGTCAGCGTGAGATCGACCTTGACGAGGTCGGCGAATCGCTCGAGTTTTTCCCGGATGGGCAGGTCCAGATCCCGGGGCGTGATGATTTCGAATGTGGGCTGCACGATAAACCGAGTGCTCCAGGCCTGCTCGTCCGACCAGCCTTGACCGCCAAACACGTGTCTACCGGCCGGTGTGATCACCAGGCCGTCGCCGATTCCGTTTTTTCCGGCGTACCGGCGCAGTAGTCCGATCCATTCCAGTTCACGCAGCGCGGCGAGGACTTCGTTCCGGTCATGTTCGCTGAACGAATCCGTCTGCACGTGAGGAGATGAGCAGTTCAGCACGCAGCGCATGATCTGGTCCTGATCCACCTGGTCGAATCCCACGCACAGCTGCAGGATGCCGGGCAGCGCGGAAACCGCGGGGGCACGCGCCCGTTCCCGCGCGTACCAGAAGGATAGCAGGTCTTCGAGTTTTTCCGAAGTGGACAGCTTTAACCAAAAATCGAATTCGGAATCGGCGCGGAGGCGTCCGTCCTCTTCACGTGTCAATCCGCGCCAACGCGAATAATCCATGACGAAACGCATCTGTTCCGTGATGTTTTTCGCCGAATCCGGCAAACCGTTCGTTGCGGATTCCTGCCGTTCCACCATGGTATCGAGGGCTCTTTTGTATGGATTACCCCGGTCCGTGAGCCGAGCCGGATTGTGACGCAATCCATTCACGAGGGAAAAGACGTTCCGGATAACGGTGAGATCCCGGCTTTCGTCTTCTTCTTTATTCGCGACTTCCGTCGAGAAGAAACTCGCCAACCGGTCCGTGTAGTAGCGGATAAGCATGTCGCGGGTGTCTTCCGGTATGACGAAGTCGACGGTACGGAACGCGCGGCGGCGTCCGATTACGAGTCCCCGAGTCAGAAGTTCGTGGAGTTGGTCGATAAACCCGGTGTTGCCAGGTTTTCTCGTATCGTAAATCCGCCCCGTTTCTCCCGCTGACAGCACGGACAGGAGGATCTCTCGCGCTTCCTCGGTCAGATCATCCACGCATTGATTGATGAATCCGGGCTGGAAGGTCTGGTCCGTTATTTCCCGGATCAACCGGGCGCGGGAGATCATGCCGGGTTGTACACCTAGCGTGAAGGCGATTGACTTTAGGTCGCCCATGGGCAGGGCGGCGAGGTATTCATGAAAGATCAAAGGGTTATTCCCATTCGATGGTGCCGGGTGGTTTGGAACTCAGGTCGTAGACCACGCGGTTTACGCCTCTTACTTCGTTGATGATGCGATTCGACACGTGCGCCAGGAACTCGGTGGGCAGACGCGCCCAGTCGGCCGTCATAAAGTCCAATGTGGTTACCGCCCGGAGGGCGATGACACGCTCATAGGTGCGTGCGTCGCCCATCACACCGACGGTCTTGACGGGCAGCAGTACGGCCAGCGCCTGGGAAACCTCATCGTACAGGTCCGCTTTGCGCAGTTCGTCGATGAATATCTTGTCCGCATCCTGCAGCATGGACACGCGTTCCCGGGTAACTTCTCCCAACACGCGGATGCCCAGTCCTGGTCCGGGGAAGGGATGCCGGTCGATGATTTCGTCTGGCAGGCCGAGTTCCCGTCCCACGATGCGTACCTCGTCCTTAAAAAGACTTCGAACCGGTTCCAGCAGTTCCAGTTCCAGGTCGTCCGGCAGTCCGCCGACGTTGTGATGGGTCTTGATGGTACTGGCCGGTCCCTTCACGGAGGCGCTTTCGATCACGTCGGGGTATAGCGTGCCCTGTGCCAGGATGCGAACCCCGCTCAGAGAAGTCAGTTCGCTTTCGAGCACCCGGATAAACTCGTCCCCGATGATCCGACGTTTCTGTTCCGGTTCCTCCACGCCTTTCAGCCGGTTCAGAAACCGGTCCGAGGCGTCCACGAACCGGAAACGGGCGTTGATTGTCCGGCGGTAGGTCTCTTCGACCTGCCTGGCCTCGTCCTTCCTGAGCATGCCCGTGTCTACGAAGATGCAGGTCAAGCGATCCCCGATGGCCCTTCCGATCAATGCCGCAACGACCGAGGAATCCACGCCGCCGCTGGCGAAGCAGGCCACGCGGCGCTCTCCCACCGTCTCCCGGATGGAGGCAAGGGCGTCGTCGATAAAGGTCCGGGGCGTCCAGTTTCCTTCACAGCCGCAAATGGAAATAACGAAGTTCTCCAGGATCTCGCGGCCCTGAACCGTGTGCACCACTTCAGGATGGAACTGCACGCCGTAAATTCGCCGTTCGTGCTGAACGACGGCGGCGATATGTCCGTTGTCGGAACGGGCGATCACGTCGAAATCCTGTGGAGGCGCCTTGAGCTCGTCGCCGTGGCTCATCCAGACCGTCATTCGATCGGGCAGATCGCGGAACAGGAGGGTGTCGCCCGTCGTCCGGATACCCGCGCTACCGTATTCCCGGGTTCCGGCGTGAGAGACCTCGCCTTCGTGGTAATGACCCATCAGCTGCAATCCGTAGCAGATGCCCAGGACCGGCCTGCCCGTTTCAAATATTCGGGGATCCGGATGAGGCGCTTCTTCCCCGTAGACGCTGGCCGGACCGCCCGACAGGACAATGCCGGAAACGTGCCGTTCCGATAACTCGGTCGCCGGCGTATCGTATGGGAGCACCTCGCAATAAACGTGGCTTTCCCTAATGCGCCGCGCGATCAACTGTGTGTATTGCGCGCCGAAGTCGAGTATGGCAATCCAGTTTGAGTTAGCCATGGAACGGGCTTCAGAGGTATGAAAATCCGAGTGTCATGCATGCAATGAACAGGCTACATAATATAGCCTGTTCATTGCATGGCGTCCAGCGTAGAAAGTAATTTTTCAAGCGTGTGTTCACCCGAGGTAAGCCTGAGCGAGATATCCAGTACGACCAGATGATTTCTGATGGCGTGCCCCGGGACACGGACGGCGTCTTTTTCCGTCGTGACGATCCATGCCACGTCCGTTTCTTCCACCATGGACATCGCCCGGTCCAGGTCCCTTCGGGAAAAGGGGTGGTGATCCGGGTACGCCAGGACCCGCCGCACGCTGCCACGGGCGTCCGTGACCGTTTGCACGAAGGAGGCGGGGTTGGCTATCCCGCAGAGGACGAATACGTCGCGGTCGACCAGCCATTCCAGGGTCAAAGAACTATCGTCGGATAGTCGTCTCAGTCCGGCGGGCACGTAGACGGTCTTGATCATGGCCAGGTGGGGGAACCGGGCCTGAAAGCGTGTTGCGTACAGATCGGTGGATCGGTTCTGGTCCGTCTTGGTCAGCACGAAAGCGTGGGCGCGCCGAAGTGAGGAAAGCGGTTCTCGAAAGGGGCCCGCGGGGAGCAGGCGCCAGGGATTTGACCGGCTGGAGGCGTCATGTACCACGATGTCAACCTGGCGGACAATGTTCCTGTGCTGGAACCCGTCGTCCAGCAGCAGCACGTTCGCGTCGTATCGCTCGATGGCCAGTCGTCCCGCCGAGGTGCGGCTGGCGCCGACGACCACCGGCACATCCGGCAGCATCGAGGCGAGAAAGGCCGGTTCGTCGCCCACATCCCGCCAGGTGGCGCCTGGAGCCGCCGGGAGCGTCGCCGTGGTCTTTCTGCCATAACCCCGGCTCAGCACGGCGGGCCTGTAGCCGGCATCCTTGAGTCGGCGGGCAAGGTACCGCACGACGGGCGTCTTCCCCGCGCCGCCGACGGTCAAGCCGCCGACGCTGATCACCGGGACCGGAAGCCGGTCGGGAACGAGCAATCCCGTGTCGTAAAGCCCGTTGCGCAACCGGATCAGGATGCCCAGCAGCAGGGACAGGGGAAGGAGCGTACATCGCACGAACCGAATGACCAGGGTATGCTCGTCAGGGTCCAAAATCCGGGTATAGAAGGGAGATCCTCCGAGGAAGTCCAACGGTCTGGACCCTGGAAACTGCGGATCCAGGATCCACCTGTCGACCAGGTCGAGGGTGCGGTCCACGGCTTTCGCACTCATTTGCACGGCTCGAGCCGCGGCCGCTCCTGTTTCCGCCCTCTTCCGCGGGTTGTCCAGCAGTTCCAGCCATGCCCGTGCGAGTTCGGCGCCGTCGTGAACGACGACACCTCCCCCGGTTCGAAGCAGGGCCGCCGCACTCGCCCGGACGTTCTCGGTATGGGGACCGAACAGCACGGGTATGCCGCAAGCCGCGGGTTCCAGCACATTGTGACCTCCGAGTGGAACCAGCGTGGCGCCTACGAAGGCCATGTCAGCGGCGGCGTACATGGTCGAAAGTTCGCCCATGGTGTCCAGGATGATCACGTCCGCATGCACGGAATCCTGGGTGCCCGGCCGTGTACGGTGGGTGTACGCGAGTCCCGCCCCACTCAACATCTCCTCTACCTTCGGTACGCGATGGAGATGCCGGGGCGCCCAGATCAACTTCGCCTCGGGATACCGTTCCTGCACCTGGGTGAAGGCCGCCAGCACCGCTTTTTCCTCTTCCACGGGCCTGGGGCACCCCGCCATGATCACCGGTGCGGACTCAGGCAGGCCGAGGTCATGACGCAACTGCTCCCGCGACGGCCCCTCCAATTCGGCGGCCAGGGCGGCCAGGTCGAATTTGACGTTACCCGTCACCCTCACTCGCCCTGGATCCGCGCCGAAGGCGATATACCGCTCACCGTCGAGCGCGTGCTGGACCCCCACGGCTGTCAGCATCCGCAGCATACCCCTGAACAGCGGTTTCACGTAAAGGTTCCGCGCGAGACTCCGGTCCGACATGCGTCCGTTGACCAGGGCCACGGGGCAATCGCGGGCTGCCGCCGCCTTCAGCAGAGACGGCCAAAGTTCTCCTTCGAGGAGAATCAGCGCACGGGGCCGGACCCGTCCGAGCACGCGGCGAACGATGAACGGCGCGTCGAGCGGCGCCAAGCCGTATGCGTGGGCCTGCGGTACATGTTGCCTGACATAGGCCAGGCCGGTCTCCGTCATAGTGGTCACCAGCACCGCGAATCCGGGATGGCGATGCACAAACCGCCCGATCACGGCCGCCATGCCCGTGGCTTCGCCCACGGAAGCGCAGTGGAACCAGATTACAGGTCGCTTTTCTTCGACGTGGACAAGAGGTCTTAAGCCGAGTCTCTGGCGCATCCCCCACCGGTCCAGGAGTGCCAGGCAGGCCAGGACCGGGGAGAGCAGGACGGTCAGTATGGAGAAAAGCAAGGTGTAGATAAAGATCATGTCAGGAGTCTGTCGGAACGGTGGTGCCAGGAGTCTGTCCGGCCTCCGTCGGCAGCGTCCGAAATATACGTGGCGTTCAGGGTTTAACCAGGCTTCGCTCGGCGGTGTCCCGGGCGTTCAGCAGGCGATGCTGGAGTTGTTCCCGGTACGGTTCGAGGCGTTCGACCGGTGTATCGCCGGGGACCAGCAGTGGTTCTCCGAAGGCAATGGCCGCAGCGGAAAAGGGCCTCGGGATCATGAACCGGTCCCAACCTGAAAGCACGCAGGCCCTATGCGAAGCGGCCGCGAAAGGAACGATTGGCAGGCCGGATCTACACGCCATGAACAGCACCCCCGGTTTTACCTGGAGACGGGGACCCCTGGGGCCGTCCACGGTCACCCCCAGGTCGTCACCGGCCGCGCCCGCCGCCGCCATGCGGAACAAGGCGCGGGTGCCCCCCCGGGTGGACGATCCGCGTGTGGTCGTATATCCCATCCGCTCGATAGCCCGGGCAATGTATTCGCCGTCCCTGTGTTCGCTGACCAGTACCCGTATGTCCTGGTTGCGGAATGCGTAAGTGGCCAGCAGCAATCCTTCGTGCCAGAATGCATACAGGACGTTTTGACCGTTATCACGGGCTCGTTCATGGTGTTCCGTCCCGATCAGGCGGATGGAGAGCGTTCGCCCCAGAAGATTGATGGCGCCGGCACCCAGTAAGCCAGCCAGGGAATGCATGGCTCCTTCCTGGCTCATGGTTCTTTACCCTTCCCGGCCACCATGTCCAGTGCGAGTTCGGCGACGCGCGACGAGGCGCCCGGCGTGCCCAGCCGGGTCCTTACTTCTCGCAGTTCGCAGGTCATGGCTCGCCGTTTCTCCGGTTCCTTTAGCAGATCGAGGACCACGGGTGCCAGTACTTTCGGTTCGACTTCGTCCTGGAGAAACTCCGGCGCGATGCGACGGCCGGCCACCACGTTCACCAGGCCGATATCCGGTATGTTGACCAGGCGCCGGGCGATCCACCACGACAGGCGGGACATGCGGTAAAGGACCAGTAAAGGGGTGCCGAAACAGGCCGACTCCAGGGTCGCGGTTCCCGAGGTGACCAGCAACAGGTCGGCGTGATTCATTACTTCGTAGGTACTGTTTTCCACCACGGGGACTTCATTCGCGTGGCCTTCGAGATGCGCTTCCAGGTCGGCACGGGAGACGGTGGGAGCGAGTCCTATGACTCCCTGGGCCCTGGGCAGGTCTCGTTGCACCTTCTTCAAGGTACCCACCATCGCGGGAAGCATTCTCTCCATCTCCAGGGTCCGGCTGCCCGGCAGCACGCCCACGATCGGCCGGTCGGGATCCAGGCCTGCGTCAGCGCAGAAATCGGCCTTGTTCTGCCGGCTTGCGAGCACTTCCAGCAGCGGATGTCCGACGAAGACCACTTTCCCCCCCGCTTTCTCATACAATTCCACTTCAAAGGGAAAGACCACGGCCATGCAGTCGACGAGCTTGACGATGGTGTGGATCCGTCGCGCCCTCCAGGCCCAGACCTGGGGACTGATGTAATACAGGACCGGTATGGCTCGCTTACGCGCCTTGCGGGCCAGCCTCAGGTTGAAGTCGGGGTAGTCGATGAGGATCAGCAGATCGGGGCGGCGGGATTCGAGGAGACCTTCCAAGCGGCGCAATACCCTTCGAATGAAAGGCAGGTGACGCACCACTTCGGTGATGCCCATGACGGAAAACCGTTCGATATGGTAAAGCAACGCGCATCCGGCCCGTTCCATGCGGTCTCCGCCGATCCCGAATACATCGATTTCCGGCCGCCTTGCCTTGAGCGCGGCCACCAGGCCGGCGCCGTGCATCTCGCCCGATGCTTCACCGGCGATGATCATGATCCGCAATGAACAAGCCCTTTCCATTTGGCCCGTCGGGAATGTGCTGCAATATCCGAGACGACGAATGTAAACTTCAAAATACACTTTGAGGCCGCAACCTCGGAGTTTATTTTAGGGTCTTATCAATAAGGTTGTCATTTAAGTAATAAAGAGGAGGTCTAAACGCCCATGGCTGTTTCCCCGGAAAGCCGAACTGTAGTTTTCGTTTCGTTAACCGGCGATGAACAGGTGAAGGTTTACGACCAGGACCGCGAGAAGGGTTCCCTGGCCCTGCGTTCAACCAGCGACGTACACGGTCCTTCGGGAGCGCTGTGCCTGCACCCGTCTGGTGATTTGATGTACATCGCGCACGTGGAATCCACCACGCTCGCGGCCTTTCGGCTGGACACCGGGTCCGGCGAACTGACCCTGATCAACAAGGTGGACACCGGCATCGGCATTCCCGCCCACCTCGTTACCGACCGGCAGGGACGTTTCCTGCTCACCGTCTACTACGGCGGAGGCGGCATCACCGTGCACCGCCTGGGAGAAGACGGCTCGATCGGCGACCTGGTTCAGTACATCGACACCGGCGAAAAGGCCCATGGTGTCCTCATGGCGGTCGAGGACCGGTACGTGATCGTTCCCCACGTCTGTCCCACCAACAAGACCAACCAGTTCCGTTTCGACGCGGAAACGGGTTTGCTTACTCCCAATGATCCCGCGGTCGTGACCCCCCCGGACGACGAGACGGGGCCGCGCCATATCTGCTTCAGGCCGAAGGGCGACGTGGCCTACATCGTCAACGAACAGGGCAATACGGTGACCGCGCACCGCTTCGACGCCACAAGCGGAACCCTGACGATATTCCAGAATGTCTCCACGTTGCCCGACGACTACGAGGAAGGCGGGTTCACCGCTCACGTGGAGGTGCACCGGAACGGAAAATGGGCCTATGCGTCAAACCGGGGACACGACAGTATCGTGGGCTTCAACGTGGCCGATGACGGTGCGTTGAGCGCTTTCGGACATGTGTCCGTTCCCGCCAGTCCGCGGTCCTTCAATATCGACCCCGATGGACGGTACCTCTACTGCGCGGGAGAGGCCGCCGGCGTGATGACGGCATACCGTGTAGACCAGTCCGACGGAAGCCTGCATCCGATGCGGGATTATACCGTGGGAGACAAGCCTTTCTGGGTAATGGCGACGACTTTGGCCTGACGACCTGCCGGATACCACCGGATTGCCTGTTGGATGCCTCCGGATTGCCTGTTGGATGCCTCCGGATCTGGGTAAGTCAACAGCGCGTCCGGTTCGCGGCGCACGGTAGACAGAAAACGTATGTGGATTATTTATGAACGATTCGCGTCAAAACGATGAAGAACGCAAGGGCCTGGTGGGTATGTTCACGGCGGATAGACAACGTGAGCAGGACAACACCATGGACCGCAAGATCGAGCGTAAGCGCTTTACGCCGCGCAGGATCGCACTCTATGGCCTGGTCGCCGCGGTAATCGCTTTCACCGCCTACCAGTTGCTCACCGTCAACACCTCTTCGCTGAACGTGGACGCCGGGAAGCTGACCGTCGCACCGGTAACCTTCGGCCCCTTTCTGGAGTACATCGTCGAGCAGGGCGCGGTGATGCCGCTCACGACGATCTACCTGGATGCGGTGGAAGGCGGTCGGGTTGAGGAGGTTTTTGTCGAGGAGGGCACGCAGATCGAGGAGGGCACGCCCATCCTGCGCCTGTCCAACGCAAATCTTCAACTGAACGTCATGCAGCGCGAAGCCGATTTGTTCCGGGAAGTGAACGCGCTCAGGCAGACAAGGGTTACCATGGCGCAGCGGCGCCTGAACCTGCGCGCGCAACTGGTGGAACTGGACTACGAATTGCGCCGGGCCGAGCGGGAGTACGAGCGGCAGGAAGCCCTGCTCGAGGCGGACCTGGGAAAACGCCAGGAGTACGACGCGGCGCAGGACAACCTCGAATATCTGACGCGCAGGAGGAACGTAACCATTGAAACTGTGAGCCAGGATTCGATATATCAGGACGTGCAGATCGAGCAGCTGGAAGAGTCGATCGACCGGCTGGGCCTGAATCTCGAAGTCATCAAGGAAAACCAGGAGAACCTGACGCTACGTGCGCCTATAACGGGGCTGCTTTCTTCTTTAATCGCCGAGGTGGGCGAGTCCAAACCCCGTGGTGAACGTCTTGGTCAGATCGACGTGGAGGACCAGTTCAAGGTACGAGCGGCGATCGACGAGCATTACATCGCCCGCATCCGATCCGGTCAGGCCGGTTCCTTCGATTTCGCCGGCGGGACCTACAACCTTGTAATTGGTCGGGTATATCCCGAGGTGATCGAGGGCCAGTTCGAGGCGGACATGATGTTCACCGAAGGGATGCCGGAAGGGCTCCGGCGCGGGCAGACGCTACAGGTACGCATCGCCCTGGGCGAACTGGCCGACGCGCTCCAGGTGCCCCGCGGCGGGTTTTACCAGAAGACGGGCGGGCGGTGGATCTACGTGCTGGATTCCTCGGGCGAATTCGCCGTGCGGCGCCCGATCCGGCTCGGCCGGCAGAACAGCCAGTTCTTCGAGGTGCTCGAGGGGCTGGAAGAGGGAGAATCGGTGATCACTTCCATGTACGACAACTTCGGCGACATGGAACAACTGGTGTTGAAATAGCTGGTAAAACAAGTCGATATCGGACATTTTTATCGTATAATGCAACTCATCGGGATACGCGAAAAGAAAATGCCTGGTGAATCTACATATTACGGGAGCGATCATGATCCGGACACAGAATCTCAAAAAGCTCTACGCGACTGAAGAGGTGGAGACGACGGCGCTGAACGATGTGACCATGACCGTGGACGAGGGGGAATTCGTGGCCGTCATGGGACCATCCGGTTGCGGCAAGTCCACGCTGCTCAACATCCTCGGTCTCCTCGACAACCCCTCAGGCGGGGAATACCATTTCCTGGACGAGGAAGTGTCCGGTCACTCCGAGCGGCAAAGGGCCAATCTGCGCAAGGCCAACATCGGCTTCGTCTTCCAGAGCTTCAACCTGATCGACGAACTGACCGTATCCGAGAACATCGAGCTGCCACTGATCTATCTGGGCACTTCCAAGACGGAACGGAAGGAACGGGTGGACGCGGCAATGGAACATATGCAGATCCCCCACCGCCGGAACCACTTCCCGCAACAACTCTCCGGCGGCCAGCAGCAGCGGGTGGCCGTGGCACGGGCGGTCATCGGCAATCCCCGGCTGATCCTGGCCGACGAGCCTACTGGAAACCTGGATTCGGCCAACGGCGCGGAGGTGATGGACCTGCTGAACGACCTCAACGAAGCGGGAACGACCATCATCATGGTGACCCACGACCAGATGCTGGCCGACCACGCCCACCGGATCATCCGCCTCTTCGACGGGCGTATCGTGACGGAATCCGCGGTGGCAGAAGCGGTCCAGGGGAATTAGACCCAGTATTTACCTGGTGGTCAGCCAATCCCAGAAGCCGGTGGTTTCCTGTTTCGAATCCGTGTCCAGGATCTCCCGCGACATATACAGCGTCGGCATCAGGTTCAGCATTTGGTTGCCCCGCCACGCCTTGTAGCCCCACCTGTTGGTCTCCAGCGCCGCGCCCCGAACGTAGGGACGCCACATTTCATTGATTATGACGTGCCACAGGAACACGCCGCCCACGTCGCGGACGAGGATTTCCTCCGCTTCCTGGTATAGTACAGTACGTCGGTCCGGGTCGCCTACCAGTACGTTCGCCCGCAGGATCAGTTCTTCGAACCGTTCATTGCGCCAGGGATGCCTCCCGTTCGACAGCCACAACGTGAGCAGGTTGCTTGCGTCGACGTAATCGTAACGGTAGGGGATGAGCGCCAGGGTGAGTTCCTTGGCGTTCATCGTTTCCGTGAATACTTTCCTTTCCACGTTCCGGACGCCGACCTCGATATTCAGACTCTGTTTCAGCATGGCCTGCACCGCCTCGGCGGCCGTGTTGATCACGATCGGTTCCCCGCGCAGCCACATGCTGATGGCCGGGAATCCCCGTCCGTCCGGGTAACCCGCTTCCGCCAAAAGCTTGCGTGCGAGCTCCGGGTCGTACCGTTGTATGGCAGCCAGCACTTCCGTGTTGGCCGCCGGGAATCCGGGAGGTACCATGGATGAGGCGGGCAATCCGACATCCCGCAGCGCGGAGTTCATGAGGGCCGTCTGGTCGATGGCATGGCTGAAGGCCTGGCGTACACGCAGATCGTTGAAGGGCGGATTGCGGGTGTCCATCATCAGGTAATAGGTCATGAAATCGACATAGGAATTCAGGTGGCCGCGCAGGTCCGGATTGGACTTGACCCGGTTGATTTCGGCCTGGTTGTTCAGTAAGATGTAGTCGACTTCACCGGCCTCGTAAGCGGCGAGGTAGGGCGGTTCGGCGGCGGCGTTAAACAGTTGTGCCGTAATGCGTTCCAGGTAGGGCTTGTTGGGTCCCCTGTACGTGGGGCTGGGTTCCAGGACGATGCGGTCGTTGATCGTCCATTCCTTGAGGCGGAACGGACCACTGCCCATGTGGGTCTCGGGCCGGGTCGACCAGGCCGCGCCGTATTTTTCGTACAGGTGGGTGGGCGTCACCCAGCTGTAGTTGAGCAGTTCCGGTGCGTAGGGCGTTGGTAGAGTCGTTGTGAAGGCGATGGTGTGCGGGTCCAGCGCCTCGACGCCCAGGGAATCCAGCGGCATGCGGCCGGACACGACCTCCCCCCAGTTCCGGATAGGCCGATAGTACCATTCGAAATCGAACCCGGTCCTGGGATCGGCCCACTGCCGGAACGAAGCCTCGTAGTCATAGGCCGTGACGGGACGGCCGTCACCGAAAACCAGGTCTTTCTGAAGATGGAAGATCCACGTGTACCCGTCTTCAGTCACTTCCCAGTGCGTCGCCGCGGCGGGAAGCAGATTGAAATCGCGATCGACCCGGGTCAGTGGTTCGTTGGTTAGCGCAAAGCCAAAGACCTTCTGGTAGGAGGAAGTGGACCGGTCCATGTACCGGTTGTTCAACTCGAAGGTGCGCAGGTGCTGGTGGGCCGCCGGAGCAGCGTCGGAGGGCAGTATTACGCCGACGGAGTTGACCTGGACTGCATTTTCCGAAGCGCTGGGCCGGTCCGCCGGTTCAGGTTCGTGGACCTGCGCCGGGGTCTTCAAGGTCTGTGTTACGGCGAAGGCGGCAACCACGGCGCAGCCTATGGCAGCGACTGCGAGCAGGAACACGATGCCGGAAGGGGTCGCCCGTTCTTTTCGGTTTCGCAATGTGCCCATGGAAGTTATTCAATCTGGTTGTTGACGGGAAATATACGGTCCAGTCATTCGCGGGTAAACCAACTCCATAGCCCTGCCGATTTCCTAGAGGTCGAGTCACGCAAGATGTCCTCGGAGATGTAGAGCGTCGTTGTCAGATCCAACATCTGGTTTCCCCGCCAAGCCTTGTAACCCCATTCGTTTGCTTCGATAGCCTCGCCGCGCACATAGGGCCTCCACATCTCGTTGACCAGATCGTGCCAGAGGAATACGCCGCCCACGTCCCTGACCAGGATCTCTTCCGCCTCCTGGTATAGTTGTGTGCGGCGTTCAGGATCACCCACCAGCATATTGGCGTGGTCGACGAGTTCCTCGAACCGGTCGTTGCGCCAGGGATGGCGGCCCCTAGACAGCCAAAGGTTGAGCAGGTTGCTGGGGTCCACGTAATCCCATCCGTAGGCGATCATGGAAAAAGGAATCTCCTTGGCGTTCATCGCCTCCGTGTAAACCTTTCGTTCCACGTTCTGTAGGACGACCTCGATATTCAGGTTCTGCTTCAGCATGGCCTGCACGGCCTCGGCGGCGACTATTCTCAGGTAGGCCTCGCCGCGCAGCCACATGGTCATAGGCGGGAATCCCCTGCCGTCGGGATAACCCGCTTCCGCAAGCAATGTGCGTGCTCTTTCCGGATCGAACCGCTGTATGGGAGCCAGCGATTCGGGGCTGGCGGCCGGGAAACCGGGCGGGATCATGGATACGGCGGAAATCGCGATGTCCTTCAGGGCGGATTTCATGATGGCCGGCTGGTCTATGGCATGGCTGATGGCCTGGCGGACCCGCAAATCGTCGAAGGGGGGATAGCGGGTGTCCATCATGAGATAGTACGTGGTGAAATTCGTATAGGTATTCAGGTGGCTCCGAAGTACCGGATCGGACCGGACACGGTTGATCTCGGCGGGGTTGTTCAGCAGGACGTAGTCGACCTCGCCTGACTCGTAAGCAGCGAGGAAAGGGGGCTGGGCGGCCGCGTTGTACAATCGGGCCGTTAACCGTTCCAGGTAGGGTGTGCTGGGCCCTTTGTACGTGGGACTCGGTTCCAGGACGATGCGGTGGTTTATAGTCCATTCTCTAAGCCTGTAGGGACCATTTCCGATATGGGTCTCGGGCCGGGTGGACCACGCCGCGCCGTACTTCTCGAACTGATGGGTGGGCGTCACCCAGCTGTAGTTGAGCAGATGGGGTGCGAAGGGGGCCGGCCGGGTAGTGGTGAAGGCCAGGGTGTACCGGTCCAGCGCCTCGACGCCCAGTGAATCCAACGGCATCTGGCGCGCGACGACGGCTCCCCAGTTCTTGATGGACCGGTAATACCATTCAAAGTCGAATCCCGTGTCGGGGTCCGCCCATCGCCGGAAGGTGTCTGCATAGTCGTAGGCGGTAACGGGCCTGCCGTCGCCGAACACCATGTTTTTCCTGAGGTGGAAAATCCAGGTATGCCCGTCTTCGGTCACTTCCCAGTGGGTTGCGGCGGCGGGTATGAGATTGAAATTACGATCGACCCGGTTGAGCGGTTCGTTCGTCAAGGCAAATCCGAATGACTTCTGGTAGGAAGACGTGGCCCGGTCCATGTACCGGTTATTCAGCTCGAAAGTCCGCAGGTGCTGCATGGAGGGCGGCGCTGCGTCGCGGGGCAGCGTCACGCCGACGGAATTGACTTGCGGCGTCGATTGAGCTGGTATACTCACGGCCATGCCAGCCGCGAGAAGCAGGATGGATGCGAGTAGAGTAAGGACGAGTGTAAGGCGCATGCGTACTCCGGATTACCGTTTCTCAAAGTGCTGTCTTTCGAGGACAGGAGGTATGGTCGTTTATTACCGTGTTACTGTTTCGTAAGCCAATGCCATATACCCACGGAAGGTTGAGCAGATGGTTCTTTCATGATCTCACTCGAGATATACAGCGTGGGAATCAGGTTCAATAGTTTGTTTTCGCGCCAGGCCCGGTAGCCCCATTCATTGGTCTCAAGGGCCGAACCTCGCACGTAAGGCCGCCACATCTCGTTCGCCAGCACGTGCCAGAGGAACACGCCGCCCACGTCGCGCACCAGAATCTCTTCTGCTTCCTGATAAAGTTGCACACGTCGTTTCGGGTCACCCACCGTGATGTTGGCCCGCAGGACCAGTTCTTCATACCGCTCATTGCGCCATGGATGTCTGCCGTTCGACAGCCACAGAGAGAGCAGATTGCTGGGGTCGGCGTAGTCGTATTCGTAGGGGATGAGCGCAAGGGTAATTCCCTTCCCGTTCATCGTTTCCGTGAAGACCTTTTGTTCAACGTTGCGAACGCCGACGTTGATATTCAGGTTCTGTTTCAGCATGGCCTGTACCGCCTCGGCAGCGGTAGTGATCTCCCGTGGTTCACCCCGCAGCCACATGCTCATGACGGGGAACCCCCTTCCGTCAGGGTATCCCGCTTCCATAAGACGTTGGCGTGCCAGAACCGGGTCGTAGCGCTGTATGGAAGCCAGGGCAGCCCCATTTGCCGCAGGGAATCCGGGCGGCAGCATGGAGACAGCCGGCCTGGCGATGTCCCGGAGGGCGGATTTCATGAGGGACGCCTGATCCACGGCATGGCTGAAGGCCTGTCGTACACGCAGATCGTTGAAGGGTGGATGGTGGGTGTCCATCATCAGGTAATACGTTGCGAATTTTATATAGGTATTCAGATGGCCGCGCAGGATCGGGTTGGATTTAACCCGGTTGATTTCGGCCTGGTTATTCAGAAGCACATAGTCCACTTCATCGGACTCATAGGCAGCCAGAAAGGGCGGCGGCGCCGCGGCATTGTATAGCCGGGCCGTAATCCGTTCAAGGTACGGTTTATTGGGTCCTCTGTACGTAGGACTGGGTTCGAGGATGATGCGTTCGTTGATTGTCCATTCCCTGAGGCGGTAAGGTCCGTTGCCCATATGTGTCTCCGCCTTAGTGGACCATGCGTCGCCGTACTTCTCGAACAGGTGCGTAGGCGTCACCCAGCTGTAATTAAGCAACTGGGGCGCGTAAGGTGTCGGGTCATTGGTGGTGAAGGCGATGGTATGTTCGTCCCGGGCCCGGACGCCCAGCGAATCCAGGGGCAGGTGGCCGGCGACGACCTCGCCCCAGTTCTTGATGGGGCGATAGTACCATACGAAATCGAATCCGGTTTCGGGATCTGCCCAACGCCGGAAGGTGTCTACATAATCATAAGCAGTTACAGGATGACCATCGCCGAATACGAGATCCCGCTGAAGATGAAAGATCCACGTCAAACCGTCGGGAGTCACCTCCCAATGCTTCGCGGCGGCGGGTATAAGATTGAAATTGCGATCGACCCGGGTGAGCGGTTCGTTGGTTAAGGCGAAACCGAAAACCTTCTGGTAGGACTGCGTGGCACGGTCCATGTACCGGTTGTTCAGTTCGAAGGTACGCAGGTGCTGCATGGTGAGCGGCGCGGCATCCGGAGGCAGGGTCACTCCGGCGGAATTGACCTGGCCAGGCGGACCGGACGATAGTGAGGAAATCTCCGAAGCAAGGGCAACGGTGAGAATCAGAAAAGAAGCAGAGAAAACCAGGACGATCGCAGAGCGCATGACTACCTCGTCTAGCCGTCATTCCGAATTGCGCACCTCAACGGGTTTCTTGTAAAGCATGGCCATGACTTCGGTGAACTGGAGCGGACTTACGCCCACGCCGTGTACGTTTACCGTCCAGTGCAGGTGGGCGGCAGTCACACGACCCGTGGATCCCGATAGACCCAGCAACTGCCCCCGGGTCACCTGATCGCCTGTTTTAACGTACAGCCTGCTCATGTGCGAATAGCCGGTGTGGATGCCCATACCGTGTTCGACCAGAACATGATTGCCCGAGTAGAACAGGTTCTGTGCCAGCTTGACCACGCCGGACTGCGCGACGTATATGGGCGTCCCTTCGTAGGCCCGCAGATCGAGGCCGCCGTGGTAGCTTCTCAACTGACCATTGAACACCCTGCGAGTCCCGTATGGGCTGGTGATGGTTTTCTTATCCACGGGATAACTGAAGGTATCACCCATCATGGTCGAATCACGGACCGATTCGTAAGCCTTTGCGATGATCTTCCTCTCCCGCTCGATGCGGCGGTAATCCGTGGCCGAGGGTGTAACCCTGTTCTGTGGCACGCCGCGGATCCGCTCCGATCGATACGGACCGGTAACAACGCTGAATGGCAGTTCCCGGTTGAAGATACGATCGCTTTCGGTCCATTCAACGTAAATGGTGTCCAGACCGGGTGTCGCGCCATAGGGTATGCCGATCAGCGTGAACAGAACTCCGTCATGCTCCGTGGGATGACGGTAGAGACGAAAGGATCGCTCTCCACTTGTCACGGCGAGATCGGTGATTTGTGCTGAATCGGCGGATCCGGCATCGCTTCGTGTTACGTCGTTATCCACCGCGTTTTCTGATTCTTCCTGGATGCATTCCAGCAACAGCGTATGGCCGTTGGCTACCTCCGATCCGGACAACCGGAATGAAACGGCACGTGCTCCCGGATAGGTACGATCTCCATCGAAGAAGGGCTCGCCTCCCAGGCAGAAGGCGATGGCGAATAACATGACGATGGAATGCATGAGAAATAGTGCGCGAATCGAAGCTGGAAGACGTCAAGTACACGCTAATGAGGACTGTACATAATCAAAATACCCACCCCGTCGATTTTAAACCAGCAATTTAACCCCCGTACGTTTTCCTCCCGAGCGGTGTGCGGGATATAGATAATTGCCGACTTGTCTTTGCGCTCTACGGATTATGGGTTACCTTTCTTGGGAGGTCCGCTATTTACCTGATGACGCGTTATTAGTTCCGGAGGCAGTTGCTGATGCACCAGTTTTTATACAAGTCGAAAGTGAGACAGGTATCCGTTAGGTGAAAGGGGCACGGTATGTCAAGTATGACGCGAATTGGCTGGTGCACCGTAATCTCCTTGGCCGCTTTGATCCTGGGCGCTTGCGGTAAAGACAGTCCGACGGGGCCGCAGACACCGGCGCGCGTTATGGTGTCCTCCATGTCGGTATCGCTGAGTTCACTTGGCTCGACATACCAACTCACCGCAACGGTGTTTGACCGCTACAGCAAGCCAATCTCAGACGCGAGCGTGACCTGGACGAGCAGCGAAGGGTCCGTAGCCACCGTGAATGCCGCGGGACTGATAACCGCGGTGGAGAATGGCAGCGCACAGATCACGGCCACGGCGGGCGGGGCATCGGCGACCGCCGCCGTCACCGTATCGCAGACCGCATTTCGCATCACGATCACGCCTACGTCGGGTCTCTTGACGGAACCGGGCGAGATCCTGCAACTGTCGGCCACCGTCCTGGACGAAAACGGGCGACCGGTAGACGGTGCACCTGTTCAATGGTCCAGCAGCGACGGGTCTGTGGCCGGCGTGGATTCAGGCGGTGTGGTAACCGCCCATAGCGACGGCATCGTACAGATTACGGCTTCAACAGGCGGGTTGGCGGATTTCGTAGAAATCAGGGTGATGTTCGCGGACCCCGATCATGCGGCGCTGGTCGTGCTATACCATGAAATGGGCGGTCCGAACTGGACGAACCAAACGAACTGGATGACCGGCGCGCCCCTGGGGGAATGGCACGGCGTCACGACCGATGAAATGGGAAGGGTCGCGGAATTGAACCTGGCTGGAAACGGGCTTTCGGGTTTTCTGCCGCCTGCGATAGGCATGCTGAATCGAGTTAACAATCTGGATTTGTCGAACAACAGCCTTAGTGGTACCATACCCACCGAGATTGGTCAATTGACGGTACTGTTTTCCCTTAATCTTGCCGGCAACCAGTTATCGGGACCGCTCCTCCCGGAAATCGGGAAACTGACCTCCTTGTCCTCGCTCGAACTTTCCGGCAACCAACTATCGGGATCGCTTCCTTCCGAACTGGGTCGCCTGACAGGACTCGCATTCCTGTTTCTTCCCGGAAACCAGTTTACGGGCTCCATTCCATCCGAGATAGGCCAGCTGACCAGGCTTCTGTTTCTAGATCTTTCGGGCAACCAACTGACGGGCCCACTGCCACCCGAACTGGGGCAACTGACCAGTCTCGGTTTTCTGGATATACTCTACAACCAGTTGACGGGGCCGCTTCCGCCCGAATTGGGCCAACTGAAAGCCCTGAATTCGCTGGATCTCTCTTTCAATGAAATCACGGGGTCCTTACCTCCAGAATGGTCAGGGATGACTGCCCTGCAATCCATGACGTTGTCGGTCAATCAGATGACGGGTTCGCTGCCCTCCGAACTGGGGATGATGTCAAACCTGGAATCGCTGTCGATATCGAATAACAACCTGTCGGGAGCGCTTCCGACCGAACTGGGTCAACTCGCCAAACTGAGATCGTTAAGCCTGTCAGGAAACACAGGTTTGTCAGGCCCGATACCCGGTTCGTTTCTCGGTCTCGGTCTCGAAGTCCTGTCTCTGGGGGGAACCGGGTTATGTGTGCCGCGTGAAACCGAATTCGAGGTCTGGTTACTGGGAATCCAGATCAAACGTGTTCCCCTCTGCGGAGAAGTCATAGGAGCCCGGGCTTACCTGACGCAGGCGACACAATCCCTCTTGTTTCCAGTCCCCCTGGTGGCCGGGGAACAGGCGTTGCTTCGGGTATTCGTCACCGCGGAACAAGGAGTAAACGCTACTCTGCCGCCCATGCGAGCCACCTTCTATCTGGATGGTTCGCCGTCAGATCCTATCGAAATCCCCGGTTCCGGAGCCCCAATACCCGCGGGAATACCCCTCGAGATCGTTGAAAGCGATCTGTCATCCACTTCCAACCTGGTCGTTCCCGGCGAATTCGTGACGCCGGGGCTGGAAATGGTTATAGAGATCGATCCGGACGGTACCCTTGATCCAGCGTTGGGAATCGTATCCCGCATTCCTGCGGTGGGACGTATGCCCGTGGAGGTTATGACTGTCCCCGCGCTGGACCTGACTCTGATTCCCTTCCTGTGGACCGAGGATCCCGATGGGACGGTTGTACCGGATCCGGGCGTGTCGCCTGATGATGATATATTCTGGCAGTCGCGGGATCTCCTTCCGGTTCTGGATCGTGAATTCAGCGTGACGCTGCGCGAACCCGTGTGGACTTCGGTGGATCCCGCCAATCGGAATCTCGACCTCGTGATTAATGATGTGCTGATGATCCAGATCATGGACGGGGCCACCGGGCATTACATGGGAATCGTCAGGGAGGGTGGACTGGCGCTGTTACCCGGAAAAACATCCGTTGCTCCGTTCGACGTCCGGATCATGGCCCATGAACTCGGGCACAACATGGGACTGCTTCACGCACCGTGCGACGTTTTCGATCCCGATCCCGATTATCCCTACGCGAACGGGACGATTGGATCCTGGGGTTACGATTTCCGTGATGGTACGCTGGTCTCGCCCGACACCTTCGACCTCATGAGCTACTGCAAGCCTGGTTGGGTCAGCGACTACAACTTCAGCCGCGCCATCGCGGTTAGACAGTTAGAGGATTTTTTCACGTTCATCGGTCCACCCTCGCTCAGTGGACTGCTCATCCGGGGCGGTGTGGACGATGAAGGCGTACTGTATCTGGAGCCATCCTTTGTAGTGGATGCGCCAACTTCCCTGCCAAGATCAGACGGACCCTACCGACTTTCCGGGGAGGATCAGGATGGCAACAGTCTGTTTTCACTCTCTTTTTCCATGGCCCGGATCGCGGATGGTGAAGGAGGGATCTTCGCCTTTGTACTTCCCGCGCAATCGGCGTGGCGTTTCGACCTCGAACGTATCACGCTCTCGGGTCCCGAAGGCGTTGCTGAATTGAGTGCAGACGACGAAACTTCTTCGACTACAGCGCTGCTAATGGACCAGGCCACCGGGAGGGTTCGAGGCATTCTGCGCGACTACCCTGGTCCAGTTGGCGGCACGCAGGCCGCGAGGAGAACTGTGCCGGAACCCGGGCTGGACATCGTGATCAGTAGTGGGATACCCGATCCGGAATCGTGGTGAGGTGATTCAGCCCCAGCGGTACTCCGGTGGATCGAAGACAAATCCGTGGAAGAAGCGCCGTTGCTCCGGAGTGAGCGTCTGCAGGAAAGCCTGGTCGTATCGCCACTGCTCGGCACACGCCAGCATCCACGGATGTTCGTACCCGTAGTACAGTATCACCCGCTTACCCCCACGACGCGTGAATGGTCCGGACGAATGCCACACTGCATTGTGGAAGAGCACCGCCGTTCCCGGACGCCCGCATATCTGCACGGCGCCGGGCATGCCGTTCTTTGCGTCTGGTTCGACCAGGGACTTGTGGCTGCCCGGTACCAGGGTCAGGTTACCCTGGTCAGGCGCGCTCATGTCATTCAGCAAATATCCTACTTTGAATTGCAACAGCGGAATATGAGGCTGGAAGTTACGAAATCCGTCCTGGATCCCGTCGATATGCCATCCCTGCCCGTGGTATTCTGCGGGTTCGACCTCGTAGAATGCATCGGTCGAGTGCAGATGCGGCATCTCGTTAAACAGGCCGTGGACGTAGGCCATCATCGGTTCATAGTCAAGCAGATCCAGAAAGAGGGGATCTTCGGCCAGCAGGTGCATGACCCGCACGTTGGCCGTGTCTAGCCGGTCGGCAAAGGCGGGATAGTGCTCGCGTTTAAACTTCGGGTCGCGGCGACGCTCAATGGTACGATCCAGCGCCGCGTTGAGTGATTCGACCAGGGTCGGTGGGAGGAAATCTTCCAGTACCAGGTAACCGTTGTTGTCGAAGAGGAAGCGTTCGGCATCCGTGGGATGTATGCACATGATCAGCGCTTTCCGATAGAATCCAATCATTCATCAACTTTGTGAATCAGCGGTCCTGGTGGGACAAGGCCGATGCCGACCTTCACCCCGCGCGTACAGCACTCGATGGTACACCTGCTGTCGCCCGTCGCCCTCATCGTTAATCGCCCTTAAGCCTCAAGTCAAGCCCATTCAGAACTAGTTGCGATCCCTCGCTGGTCATGTTTCATTGTGTATTTCTATTGGGCATGCCGCATATTCTAGATATGAACTGACGAAGAAGGTAATATGATCTACGACGGACACGCCTATTGTTTTCCGCCGCCGCGCAATATCGGAGGCTTCGACGATCCCGCGGAGTTCTGGCGGTATCTGCAGATGTTCATGGCCCAGGCGCGGCAACAACCTTCGTGGCGACGGACCGATCGAGTTCCTGCCGACGCCACAGGTCTCTACGACACCGACCGCCCCTGGCGTTTCGACGGACTTAGGGACGCCGACTTCCGCACCGGGGACCACGGTCTTGTGGAGTGGACGACGGACGGCGAGGAATACGTGAAGCAGGCCCTGCCGCCATGGACAGCGGATTTTGCCTTCCCCGCAGACAGCCTGGTGGCGGAAATGGACTACGCGGGCGTCGATCGGGCACTCCTGCATCGCACTCCGTACATGGGGCTTGACGACGGTTACATAGCGGAATGCTGCCATCGATATCCGGGGCGGATCCAGGGCTTGGCCCAGGTGCCCGAATGGTGGATCCCCGCCAGGATGGATGATGCCATAAAGAAACTGGATAGGGCGATCAGGGATTACGGCCTGTCGGGACTGCAGTTCGCACCTTTTCACCGACCCCTCTATGACCTTTCCTCCGAATGGACCGGGCCCGATTTCGATCCTTTCTGGACCGCCGTGTCCGAGTTGGCGATTCCAGTCTTCTTCACCCTCGGCGCTGTTGGATCGACTGCCGCCTACGTGTTAGAATTGCACGCGTTACGGGCCTGGATGGACCGTTTCCCCGACGTCGACGTGATCATGACCCATGGCTTCCCCTGGCGGATGTTCGCCGAGGGAGACCGGCTTTGCGTTCCCGATGAGGTATACCACGCGGCGCCTATAGACCACCCGCGCTTCCACATCCAGATCCTCTTCGCCGTGTTCCTGCAATCGCGCTGGGACTACCCCATGCCGCAGATGCGGCCTGTACTGGAAACCATGGTCGAACGCATCGGCGCCGATCGCATCCTGTGGGGGACGGACATTCCTATCGTGCTGTTGCACTGGACCTACCGCCAGAGCCTCGACTACGTGCGGCGCTACTGCCCGTTCCTCGGCGATTCCGAAATGGCGGCGATCCTGGGCGGTAACATGGAACGAATTCTGGGAACGGGTGACCAGGCCTTGGTTGTATCCCCACAGGCCGAAGAGCGGAAGGAGAAGTTGGCATGAACCACACCGAAAAACTGCCTGAACCGCTTCATTCATGGACGCAACGCTACTTCGGACTGTCCCTCGCGATCTTGCGCAACGATCCGATTCCGGTGGTCGAAATCGAACCGGATGCGGCTATTGGCCCTTTGGTGGCGTTCAACCGGAGGGGGCGCGGCGCGCTGGCGGCACGGCCGGACTGGACAGGCGAGTTTAGTTCACTAATCAGCCGTTTGCCGATGGAGATGATCTTCTCCCCCTTCGGCTGCGCCGAGCTCTCCCGGGTAACACTGCCGCATGGATACGGCGTCTGGGGACCAATCTGGTACCTGTTCGGCGACGACTCGACAGTGGCACCATGCGAAGATGAACGGCCGCGACGGTTCACCCCGGAAGAGTTGCGCGGCGTCGATTACGACCTCTTCTGGCACTGCTCGCGCGAGGCCGTCACCGGCTTCGGCATCACCGAGGAAGGGAGGATCGCGGCGCTAGCCGTGGTCACCAACCGTGGCGACCCGGTGTGGGAAATCGGTATGGACGTGATCCCAGAAGCCAAGGGCCGCGGTCTCGGCCGTACCGTAGTCTCCGCCGCAGCCAACTGGATTCTCGAAAACGATGGCTTCGTAATGGCCATGGTTGGCCAGTTCAACGTGCCGTCGGTGCGGACCCTGCGAGCTGTCGGCCTGCACCAAGCGTACACGACCGTGGAGGTTCTGGAAGGCCCATTCCGCCTACCGCCGCAGCCGCTCGGCTCCCCGCTGCCGGATGCCGAGATCTACGACTACTACCCGCGCTGGGCGATGAACCAGAAGATCAAACCGAGGCCCTAGCCGAGGTTTGAATATGGTGAAGTCGCTCAGGCAATGAACTGCAGTGCAATCGTCGTACGCGCCCGGGTATTTCGGATACCTTTCCGTTGAATCCGACCAATCCATCGAAAGGGCATTACATCTCAGCAGACCGCCTGGCCGGATCAATCGGGGAAAAGTGGCACGATAAAATGTGGCTCGTTGCAATGAGCGGGGTGTTGTTCCTTATCCTGCTGTCATCCTCGAGTTATGTCGCGTCCCTTCCTTTCATACGGGAGGAGTGGGATCTGACAAACACCCAATCGGGTGTGATCTTCTCCTCGTACCTGGCCGGTTACGCCGTGTCATCTCTGCTTCTCGTACCGTTTACCGATCGGTTCAATTCCTTTCGAATCCTGATCTTCGGCGTTGTGCTGACCGCGGCGAGCGGGATCCTGTTTCCACTTTTGGCGGAAGGTCTATGGACCGCCTGTATACTCAGATTTGTATACGGGGTTGGGCATGTATGTGTTTACATCACGGGCATCCGCCTGGCCTCGAATCGTTTTGCCGACAAGGGAAGAGGCACGGCCGTGAGCGTTTTCGTCGGATCTGGATACGCGGGTACGACGGTTTCGTACGTGCTCATGGGCGTCCTCCTTGAACTTCTGGAAGGATGGGAGTCGGCTTACGTGGTTACAACGTTGCCGGGACTTGCCGGTATTGTGATTGTGACATTGCTAGCGTATGGACGAAGCGCCCGGATGCCGCGTACGGAAGGTGTTGATCGGAGCGGCGGATGGCTGACCCTGTCACCGCTTCGAGACCGTCGGCTGGTGCTGGTGATCATGGCCTACGCGCTACACACCGCGGAACTCTTTGTGGCGCGCCTGTGGCTGCCTATGCTGCTCGGAGCCGCGCTCCTGCTGGGGGGATTTGATGCCGATAGCGCGGCATCGCGAGCCGCCACCCTGTCCGGTTTCATGTTCATGACCGGCGTCTTCAGCGTGCTTTTCGGCGGTTGGATGTCGGATCGGGCTGGTAGAATAGAAACCGCAATGTTGATATTCGCAGTCAGCGGGCTCTGCTCATTCCTGGCCGGTTGGCTGGTGGGACTTCCGCTCGCTTACCTTGTTGTTCTAGGTTTCGTATACGGCTTTTCCACGGCGGCCGATTCCGCCATATATTCGACGGCCGTCACGGAACTGGCTCCGAAGAACCTGGTTGGATCGGCCCAAGCCCTGCAGTCGTTCATTGGATTTGCCGTGGGGACTGGCGCACCGATCGTCGCGGGATCGATTCTTGACCTATCCGGCGTGCAGTCGGCGTGGATCCTGGTTTTCAGTTTCAACGGCGTGCTGGCCGTAGCCGGTATCGCGTGCCTCGTGCTGTTACGAAGGGTGGCAGTCCGATGATCTCAAGGTATCGTAATACCACCATGGACCTAAGTTCTCAGGACAGTTTAGTCACACTCATAGTCACCTGTCAGATGGAAGTAAATCACTTGATGTTTCTCCCATGATAGTAGATATTCCACCCCCTGATGGCAGTGACGGCAAGCAGGATACTTTAACAGAAAGCAGTAGAAAACAACATGAACCAGGAAATCGATCAATTGCCTGAAAGCCAGAGCATGCCGCCTATCATTTATCAATTCCAAAATGTCGTCTCCAAGGGTCAAAGACTCGCCCGGTGGATGAGGCTCTGGAGCGTGTTCCTGAACCCGTCTACCAGCCTCTCTTTAATACTCCTACTGGTTTCGACCTTCTTCCTGGTTTCATGCGGCAAGGACAGTCCGACTCAGTCCAGACTTCAGGTAGCCGTTAGGATTGCCGTCACGCCCCCGACGGCAATCCTAACGTCCTTGGGACAGACCATCAGATTCCAGGCCACGGTATTTGACTCGGAACAGCAAAACATAGCCGAGTCGACCATAACCTGGACGAGCACCGATCCTTCGGTGGCGACTGTGGATTCGGACGGCCTGGTCACTGCACGTGGGAACGGGACCGTGCGTATCATCGCGCTATCCGGCGGAGTTGGCGGTCAGGCACAGGTGACGGTCTACATTTCCCCCGCGGTCGGCGAAATACGCATCGTCTCCGGGTCTGGGCAGCGGGCCCTCCCGGGTTCGAGCCTAAGGGAGCCCATCGTAATCCAGGTGCTCGGCGCGGACGATCGACCGATTTCCGCAGCGCGGGTTGTTTTCGCGCCCAGGGAAGGGCATGGCACTGTGAATCCGGATACCGTCTTCAGCGCTTCGGATGGTACAGCCGAGACCTATTGGATACTCGGTCAGGATGCCGGAATTCACACGCTGGCCGTAAACGTATCCGTAAAATCAATCGATGTCAACGCCCAGGCGATTGATGTGGAATCCGAACTCGACCTGCTGTTCGCACCACCCGACGAATCCGAACTCGAGACCGTCTGGAACGACTGGGCTACTCGAGACGTTTCTTCATCTAACGTGATGGTCGAATTCGAGGAAGAGTATAATCTGCTCGGGGTCCCGACCACGCTGAGGGTGGTTTCTCACCTGGTAGCGGGCGTTCGTCATTTTGGCGCCATAGTCGTGCCTCGTGGGGCGGAAGCGGTCAGCCTGCCCATCCTGGCGTTCAACCACGGCGGAGAAAACGGTGTCTCGGTGGAAGACATGATGTTCATCCTGGCGGTTGCCCTGGGAGGCATGCGTGATGATTTCGTCTTTGTACTCCCGTCCTTCCGGGACGAACCCCTCGAATACGCTGATCGGTCGTGGAAATCGGATGGACCGGCCAGTCCCTGGGATCATGACGTGGACGACGCGATTTCGCTGGTCAACGTCACCATGGAGATAACACCTGAAGCCATTACCGATCGATACCTGGTGGCAGGAGCCAGCAGAGGTGGTGGCGTGTCGATGCTGATGGGCGCGAGGGACCCACGCATCGAGGGCATCGTCGCATTCTTTGGACCGACGGACTTCATGGATTCCTGGGCGCGTGGTCTCGCCGAGGACCTGGTTGAGGGGGGAACCGTCGAAAAGACTGGAGTCGACTACCTCAAGACCACCTACATCCTGCCCTGGTGGATCGGTGACCTGACGCTTTCAGAAGCCCGGCTGGCGCTTATACGGCGTTCCGCCGTCTTCTATGCCGAGGACCTCCCCCCGTTGCAAATCCATCATGGCGACATGGATGAAGTTGTTTCCGTCTCTCAGGCCGAGTCCATGATCATGAAGATGTCCGACATCGGACGCGGAGCACCGGATTTCGAAGCCTTCATCTACGAGGGCGGCACGCACGATATTCTATCACTGGATGGCGCCATACCACGTTCGGTGACTTTCATCCAGCGACTGCTCGGTCATTCGGGTACGGTAGCGGGATCTGAGCTGTCAAGATAACGTGCGGAGTCATCCTATTCTCGTGCGTATACCTCTTGTAAGGACCATTCACCCGGTCTATCTTGATCGATATGGGACTCTACGTCGGTATCGTTGGCGCGGGTGCGTTCGCACAGGCTTTTATCCCGCTTTTCAAGGCCCATCCACAGGTAGACCGGGTCGTGCTGTGCGACCTGGACAGCGAGAAACTGGCCCGCTCGGCCTCGCATTTTGAAATCACGGAAACCAGTCCCACCCTCGATGCCCTTTGCGGAATCGATGTGGACGCCGTGTGCCTGTTTACCCAGAACTGGCTTCACGGTCCCCAGGCCGTCCAGGCCATGGAAGCCGGTAAACACGTGTACTCGGCCGTGCCGCCCGGTATCAGCGTGGATGAAATCGAAAATCTGGTGGCCACGGCCGCAGCCTCAGGAACCGTCTACATGCTCGGGGAGACTAGTTACTACTATCCGGGGGTGCTGTACTGCCGGGAGCAGCACGCGCGGGGCGCCTTCGGCCGGATCGTCTACGGCCAGGCGGAATACTATCATGACTGGGATCACGGTCTCTACGAAGTGGCGCGCTGGCGAGGCGGCAAAAACTGGCGGGAGACGGCTGGGATACCGCCCATGTACTATCCGACCCATTCGACGAGCCAGATCATATCCGTCTCGGGTGCGCACATGACCCGGGTTTCCTGTCAGGGTTTTCATGACGGACACGAGGACGGGATTTATGCGGACAATGACTGGCACAATCCTTTCAGCAACCAGAGCGCCCTGTACAGCATGACCGATGGCAGCGTTTGTCGTATCAACGAATTTCGACGCGTAGGTCATCCCGGATGTGTGCGCATGGATCTCCAGGGTACCGAAGGCGGCTTTGAACAGTCCGCGGCCGGCGCGGCTTGGCTGGGCAAAGACGGTGAGCGTGTGGAGAACCTGGATCATCTGCTCGCATGTACTGGTCAGCCGGTGCAGGGAAGTGATCCCATGGGCAAGGTCACCGCATCCGACGGCACCCATCTCGGCGTCTCCGCGATGCACCCGGTTGATCGGCTTCCCGCGGCTTTCGCCGGATTGCCTAACGGACACGCGGGCAGCCATCAGTTTCTCGTCGACGACTTCGTGAATGCCTGTGTCCATGGTACGCTGCCCCCCAACAACGCGTGGGACGCCGCCAGGTACATGCTTCCAGGTCTTGTAGCCCACGAATCCTCGCTTCGGGGCGGAGAACTGCTCCCGGTACCGGATCTCGGCAATCCACCTGCCGGAATCTGAGTACGACCAGGAACAACCCCGGTCCGTGTCGCGTCAGAAACCTAAAAACCGGCATACCAGGCTGACCAAACACAATCGTATACATGGACGGCCACATTGTTGAACGAGGACGTGTTTGAAAACTTTATCGCGCGGTGGCGCACCTATGTCGAGCAGTATAGGACAACCAATGATTTCGAGTTGTCGGTACTGGAAGAACGTCTAAAATCCGAGGCCACCGCACTCCTTCAGCGCGGACTCTCCCCCGATGAAGCCTTCCAGGTCGCGGTCCGTCGTATCGGTCGAGTTGACACGGCGACTCGCAGCTTCGTCGTGGAACATGGGGCCTGGCTGATGGATCCCGGTCCGGCCGAAGCGGGTACAGGCGAGACCGCCACAGCCGAGGCAGGAGCAGGCGAATCAGACACCGGTGAATCGATTTCGGCAGAAGCGGATTCCGACAACGAGAACCTGTTAAACAAGCACGCCGAAATCCTCCTCGTCCTGTGCCTTGCCGTCGGCGCGGCAATGGCGATCAAGATCCCCACGCTGTTTGGTTACGTTTTCGACGAAGATGACGTCGCGATGTTCTATTTTCGCAACGTGAGCTTCTTCGTATTTCCTTTTCTGACCGTTTATTTTATCTGGAAGCGGCGGATGGGCTTCACACGATGGGGCTGGCTGGCACTGCCCTTTATCGCAGCCGCGTTTCTTTGCAATACCTTTCCCTTCAAGCCGGGCGGAGATACCGTGGTCCTTACGGTTCTGCATACCCCTGTCGCATTGTGGCTGGCCCTGGGTTATGCCTATGCCGGGGGTAACTGGCGGGCACATGACCGCCGCATGGACTTCGTTCGATTCAGTGGGCAACTTTTCATCCTGTACGTGCTCTTCGCCCTGGGCGGCGGCGTGCTCATCGGCATAACCCTCATGTTGTTCAACGCCCTTGGACTGAATCTGGAAGGGGCTGCGGTTTTGTGGATCATGCCTTGCGGGGCGATGTGCGCCGTCATCGTCGCGTCCTGGCTGGTCGAAACAAAGCGGGGAGCCACCGAGCACGTGGCGCCGGTCCTCACACGGGTTTTCACACCTTTATTCGCGGTGATGCTGTTGTCCTTTCTCGCGGCCCTGGCGTGGACCGGCAAAGGCATCCATGCGCAACGTGAGATGCTTATCGCCTTCGATCTCTTACTCATCGTGGTGTTGGGCCTGGTGCTGTACGCCGTTACGGCAAGAAACGCGCAGGCACCGCCGGGCGTCTTTGACGGTCTGCAGATCGTGCTCGTTATCGCGGCCCTGGTCGTAGATGTAATAGTGCTGACAGCCATGACAGCGAGGATCACGGAGTTCGGATTCACTCCGAACCGTTTGTGCGCCCTGGGATTGAACATCATCCTCTTCGTCAACCTGGCATGGACGGCCTGGTTATATTTACAGTTTATTCGTGGCCGCGGTACATTCTCCACCGTGGCACGCTGGCAAACCACCTATCTTCCGGTGTACGCCGCGTGGGCCGGGTTCGTCGTCGCGGTATTTCCCACACTTTTCGGCTACATTTGACATACACGCACTCTTTCCCACACGAACGGCTCGAAACAGTGTATGTGATTATCAACATACTTCAGGGAGTTCAGGATGGAAGTCCAGACAGAAAAGCATGGGGACACGGTCCCTAGATCATATGAAGATGCACTACACTTCAACGCCCTGTACGACAGCGTTCCGAGAGCGTTTACCTTTCGGGCAACGGATCGTGAAGAACTGTTCGCGTGGCAGTCCGCGTTTCGGCCGAAGTTGCGGGAAGCCCTCGGCCTGGACAACATGGAATCGGATCTGGCGGGATACGCCCCCAAAGCGGAGCGGCTGGAAACCCTGGATTTGGGCAGCCATGTCCGGGAACGCTGGTATCTGTGGGTGGAACCGACGGTGCCACTGCCTTTCTATCTCCTGTTGCCAAAGGGATTGCATCCCGGTGATGGGAATCCGGTCGGGAAAGACCCGCCACACAGGCTCCCCCTGGTCCTGGTGCCCCATGGCCACAACCACCCGCATATCTACGCCGGTATTGCCCGGGATGAGAAGGAAGAGGCGCATATGTTGGAGGGTGAACGCGATATCGCGAGGCAGGCGGCCGCCGAGGAAGGATATATCACCATCGCGCCGACGGCCCGCGCCTTCGGCGAGACGCGCACCGAATCGGATAAAGAGGACGACAGGATACATTCGTGCCGTCACCAACTGGTCCATGACCTGCTGGTCGGGCGGACGCCCATCGGAGATCGGGTCTGGGACGTGATGCGCCTGATCGACTGGGCGGTCGAGAACCTTCCCGTGGACACCGAACGCATCGCCATCACGGGAAATTCGGGCGGCGGTACGATATCGCTGTTCGCTGCGGCGCTGGAAAACCGAATCTCGCTGGCGATGCCGGGTTGCTACTTCTGCACGTACGTAGGGAGTATCGGGACGATTCACCACTGCGAATGCAACTACGTGCCCGGTTTGTTGCGGCTGGGCGAAATGTATGACGTGGCCGGATTGATCGCCCCTCGCCCTTTCTGCGCTATTGCCGGCCGGGATGACCCCATCTTTCCCATCAAACACGTTATATCGGCCTTTGACCGGCTCAAGGGAATATACGAAGTCGCAGGAGCCGCAGACAAATGCGAGTTTTCCATCGGCGAGGGGGGCCACAGGTATTACAAGACACCGGCCTGGTCATTTGTGCGACGGAACTTCGGATCGGCAGTGTAAAAAGTGCAAATCGAGCGCCGCCTCGGTACAGCGCCAACGCATCCATCGTGGCGTTATTCCTGGCATCGAAAACACTTGACTATATCCCTGTGCCTTACCTTTAGTTACCTCAGACGCCTACAACAAAAGCGTGACATACGACAAGGAGCGCACCATGGAAAGCGCCACGGTAAAAATCGATCCGCGTGAAGAGATAGGTTTCATGCACGTCGACGACACCGACTTTGAATCTTTTACCACGGCCCAACGCATTCGTCACCTGGAGGTCGAGGGTTACGTGCTCCTGCCGGATATGCTCGACGCCGATCACATCGCTTGTCTAAAGGCCGAACTGGCCGATGTCCCCATGGAGTGCAAGGATTACAGCGACTGCCAGACCTACTGCCTCGAGGCCCAGTGGCTCAGTCCGGCGACGGCAGAGTTGATCGGCCATCCACCCATGATCGAGTTTCTCGAGGCATTGATGGGGCCTGACATTGTGTTTACCCGTGGGCTGTTCACCCGTACGCTGTCGGGTTCGCCGCCCATTTCCATGCATACGGACGGCCAGCCCTTCGGCTCTTCCCTTTTCAGTTACGAGGGCAGTTCGCCGCGCCTGGTTAGGGTGCTTTACTACCTGGACGATCTGCCGCCTGAAAGGGCGCCGTTCAGGGTGGTTCCCCGCTCTCACCTGTCCTTTCACGCCCAGGCCAATCCCTACGTGCGCTACAAGTCCCATCCCCAGGAGGTGACCCTTTGCGCGGAAGCGGGATCGGCCCTGATCATTCCCAAGGATGTCTTTCACGGTACCCATCCCAACCGGGACACCGTTCCCCGCGAATTGATCCAGTTCGGATACCGCCC
The DNA here is from genome assembly GCA_965225915.1 of bacterium. Lineage (GTDB taxonomy): Bacteria > JAAXHH01 > JAAXHH01 > JAAXHH01 > JAAXHH01 > JAAXHH01. The sequence continues at coordinate 575,504 of OZ245326.1, read as the reverse complement.
GGCCTGGTCGGGCCCCGTGCAACCCATGGAGGAATGGGATCCCAGGGACGTGGCTGCCGCGCCTGCCCGGGCCCGGCCCTTCCTTCAGAGTCTGAACACAACCGGTATGGAATGGCAGCAACCGCACAAACCCCAGGGGATGAAGAGCGAAGCCCCAGGGATAAACCCGGATCGCTGGGGAGAATGAGCGAATGGCCGATGACCTGCGCCGGGGGCGAGATAACCGGCCATAAACTACCTTTTCATTGTCCCACTGGAACCGATCAGTTGCGGACCCCCTAAAGACAAGGACTTCAAGATGGCGGGTACATCATTCGGTAATCTCCGACGAATCGTAGTAATGACCCTGGTGTTGATCGCCGCCACGTCCACGGCCTCCGCCCAGACCGAATTTCACCTGCAAGTAGGAAAACTCAGGAATCCTTTTGCACAGAAAAGCGTAACAAGCGCGGTGCTCACCGTGCAGCAGGCGTCCCAGTGGAAAATGGGCGACAGTTTCTTCTTTCTCGATTACGTCGGCGACCGGGAGTGGGACGGATTCAACGACAGGGATTTCTATGCCGAATGGTATCCAACCCTGAGTATCGGTAAACTTCAGAAAAAAGAAGCGAGCCTGGGTCCCATATCCGATGTCTCGCTTATCGCCGGAATCAATTTGGGCGCCGACGCGAAGCTGTTCAAATTCCTGCCGGGATTCAGGGCGTCCTGGGATGTGCCGGGGTTCCTGTTCTTCAATACCGACCTTACCGCCTATATCGACCGCAGCGCCGGCGTGGACAACGGTGGCGCGCCGAAGACCGGGCACAGTTTCATGTTCGACATCAATTGGGGCCTGCCCTTCGAGGTCAGTAACCAGTCCTTCGAGTTTTTCGGCCATGCGGAATACATCGGCGGCCGGTCCGACGAACTCGGAGACAGGCTCAAAGGGTCGATCCTCGCGCAGCCGCAAGTTACCTGGGACCTCGGCCGGCAAATCGCCAACGAACCCAACCAGCTCATGGTCGGTTTCGAGTACCAGTACTGGCGTAATAAGCTAGGCACAGACGAGGACGAAAATACCATCCAGTTTCTGGTGGTCTGGCGTCTCTAGGAAAGCCTGTCCAACAGTTCATTCATTGGTTAATCACCGGATAACGAGGCGGGAGTGTCCAGTGACCCTTCGGTCATCGAGGCTCCCGCCAAACCTTTGGAAAATCAAATGAAAGCCGCAGTAATGGACGCCTTTGGTTCACCTCTCGAGGTTCGGGAAGTCCCCGATCCGGCGCCGTCGGAGGACGGCGTGGTGATCGAGGTGCGGGCCAACGGGATCTGCCGCAGTGACTGGCACGGATGGATGGGACACGATACGTCGATCCGGTTGCCCCATGTGCCGGGTCATGAATTCGCCGGGGTGGTTGTCGATAAGGGCGGCCTGGTGCGGAACTGGCAGGTCGGCGACCGGGTTACCGTACCCTTTTGCAGTGGATGCGGAGTCTGCGCGCAATGCCTGGCCGGGAATCACCACATCTGCGACAACGAGTACCAGCCAGGATTTTCGGGATGGGGCGCCTTCGCCGGATACGTGGCCATGCCCTATGCGGACGTGAATCTCGTTCTATTGCCGGACGAACTGGACTTTGTAGAGGCGGCGAGCCTGGGTTGCCGTTTCATGACGGCTTTCCGCGGCGTGGTTGACCAGGGGCGGGTCACCGGCGGCGACTGCGTCGCCATCCACGGTTGCGGCGGGGTGGGCCTGTCGGCGATCATGATCGCGACGGCCCTTGGCGCGACGGTGGTCGCGGTTGATATCGATGACGCCAGGCTGCAACTGGCCCAGGACTTCGGTGCGGGGATGACAGTGAACGCCCGGACGAACCCTGATGTGGTTGCGGAGATTATCGAGCGAACGGGCGGCGGGGCGCTGGTTTCGATCGACGCCCTCGGCAGCAGGATCACCAGCCGAAACTCCATCCGTTGCCTGCGAAAAAGGGGACGGCACGTGCAGATCGGGTTGACGCTGGCCGAAGAGGCGGAAGTCTCGATCCCCATGAACGAGGTGATCGCGCGGGAACTTGAAATCGTGGGCAGCCACGGCATGCCGGCCCATCGGTACGCCGACCTGCTGCGGATGATCAAATCCGGAGTGCTTCGCCCGGGACGGCTGGTCGGAAAGGCAGTCGCCCTCGAAGAGGCCGGCGCCGAACTGGAAGCCATGGGCCGCTTCAGCCAGACGGGAGTGACGGTCATAGACCGATTCTGACGGTCATCGACCGGTACTGTCGGGCAAGACATAAAATCCGGTTCTCCGCGCGTTGGACTGATTCTGCAACCGAATGACAAATTGAAAGGCATACCCATGGCCGATCAGGACATCGTCGCACTCGAACATGAGATATTCGAACTCACCGCCAAGCTGAACGAGATGCGGCGGAACAGCCCTCCCCGGCCGGTACCCAACTACCGGTTCGCCACCCTGACCGGGGAAGTTTCCCTGCTCGACCTTTTTACCGGCCGCGACCGCCTGCTGACCATCCACAACATGGGCCAGGCATGTCGTTATTGTACGCTGTGGGCGGACGGATTCAACGGCATGCTCTCCCACCTCGAGGACGCCATGTCCATCGTGCTCCTGTCTGGCGATCCTCCTTCCCTGCAACGGGATTTCGCCAATTCGAGGAACTGGCGTTTTCGTCTCGCCTCCCACGGCGGCGGCGAATACATCAGTGAGCAGACGGTGATGACGGACGTGGAGAACATGCCCGGCGCCGTCCTCTACGTGCGCGAAGGCGAGCAGGTCCTTCGCAAGAACAGCTGCGTGTTCGGTCCAGGCGACCTTTACTGCTCCCTCTGGAGCCTGCTGGGCCTGGCGGGAATGGGCGAGGAAGATTGGACGCCGCAGTACCGGTACTGGCGCCAGCCCCGGAAAATGGATGACGGCGGCGCCAATCTGCTCGAATAGCGGTTCGTCCAGTTCCGGTGGGAGGCGCTGTGCTCGACGATCCGGCAATCAAGTTGTTCCGGGAAAACTGGTTCCTTCGTGAAGAACGGTTATCGGCCATCACGGAAGCCGAGGGGCGCTTCATCGAAGCGGCAATGGCACAGGCGCCGAGTCGATGGGATGGCCAGCCGGACCTGGCGCGGATAGCAGCATGTTGAACGTAAACGGTAAAAACGCCTTTGAAATCGCCCGTCTTGGAGCCTCCTATCTCAGGAAACGAAAATAAGGAGTGGAAATGAACGTCCTGCTCAGAATGGACTTGGAGGAGTCCCTCGTCGACAACATCCGTCGTGTCGACGAAAAAGTGCGCGTGGTGTGCGCTGATTCGGAGACCGAGGCCCTGGAAGTCATGGCGGAAATCGAGGTGGTCTGCGGGGAGATCATCCCGGCGATGTTTGCCCGAAGGAAGAAACTAGCCTGGATCCAGAGCTGGGGCGCCGGGGTGGATGGACTGCTTTATCCCGAACTGGTCGAAAGCGACGTGGTGCTGTGCAGCGCCAAGGGAACGGTAGGGGTGCACCTGGCCGATCACGCCATGGCGCTGTTGCTTGGATTGGCCCGCGGCATTCACACCGCGTTGCGCAATCCGGGCTGGGAGGATATCCGTTGGCCGATTCGCGACGCCTCGTGGGAACTGGTCGACCGGACGATGGGTATCGTGGGACTGGGTGGAACCGGCAGGGAGCTGGCCAGGAGGGCAGGTGCATTCGGGATGCGTGTCGTCGCCGTGGACCCGGAGGACGTCGAAGTGCCGCCCGAAGTAAAGGCCTGTTGGCGTATGGACCGGTTCCACGCGCTGTTGGAACGGTCGGATGTAGTAGCCATTTGCGCGCCGCTGACAGCAGAAACGGAAGGGCTCTTCGATCGGGAGGCCTTTGCCCGCATGCGGAGCCACGCGTTGTTGATCAATGTCACCAGGGGAAGGATCGTCGATGAGGCGTCGCTGCTGGAGGCGCTAAACAGGAATCGGATAGGCGGCGCGGGCCTGGACGTTGTACCCCAGGAGCCCTTGCCCGGCGATCACCCCCTGTGGAAGATGGACAACGTGCTGATCACGCCGCATACCGCCGGAGGATCGCCCAACCGGGACGGCCGGTGCGTGGCGTTGTTCTGCGACAACCTGCGGCGTTACATGGACGGACTGCCGCTGCTGAGTGTGATTGACAAGCGCAAGGGATACTGACCCGGCATCGTACCGGGACCCGGTCCAGCAAGGTCTCCGACATCTCCTCAGTGCCCGTGTTCCACCCCGTGGCCGTGTGCCGTATGGTAGTGGTGCGCAAGGAGATCCGCGCCGAAATCGTTGGCCGGGTTGCGCCAGACCGTATGCACGTGGTTGGCGTCGTTCTGAACGTTATCGTATTCCACCAGGAAACGACCGCATTGCAGACGATAATAGTGCGGTTGCCGTGCCTCCAGCCCTCCCGCCCAGGCCATGTGGACATCGCCCACGCCATGTCTCTGCAGCTGGTCGGATTCGATTTCAGCGACGGCGTCCGGCATGCGTTGTATGTACTCCTCGATGAGCGCCTTCAGCATCTCCCGATGCGCGTCATTCATCCCTGAACCGGAAAGGCCGCGGGGCGAGTCCGTATACCGCACGGCGTCGTAGGGCACGTCCGTACGGGCGAGGCGGTCCGGTTTCTCCTGGTTTTCCCGGATGAAGCGTTGGTTTACGGTGACGATGTCCCCCGGTGGAACAGGTGCAAGCAGGACGTGATGCCGTTGATCTTCGTCCAAGTCACGCACCAGTTCCCGCGCCAGGTCTTCTACATTGCCCAGGGGGCGGAGCGCGCCGACGCCGTTTAGTGCCGCCGATGCTGGGTTCGCACCGAAAAAGAAGGGTGTGGGCGCGACGATCCGTCCCCCCACGATGGTATAGTTGATCGAAACGTGATGTCCCTCGAACTTCCATCCCCAGGGTTCCCGCTCCGAGGGCGTGCCGAACAGCGAAACGTAGTAGTCCCCCGGATCCCGCCAGTTCCGGGAAGACCAGCCCTCCCGGGCATCAAGCATCGCCTCCAGGCCCATGATAGTCGTCGTAGTCGCGTATCCCGATCCGCTCAGGCCCGTGGCCACGAGTTGATGGGCGAGGCGGCGCTGTCCCCGTTCCATCTCCCCGAGTGCCAGTCCCTTTCGCGCCAGAGGTACGTAGTCCCAGAAGGTGCGGGTATCATCGTCTTCGAAGGGGAAGAGCGCTTTCGCCCGCTGATCCGTGGCCAGGGCGTCATTGAAGTTGACGGCGGCTTCTCCCATGTGCTGAACAAGGGCGTGAATGCGCTCGCTCGTCAATATGGCGTTATGATCATCGCTCATTTTTATCTCCGATGGGAATGCAGGCTAAAGCCGGTGCGACTTGCGTCACTTCAAATCCGAAAAACGAAGGAACCGCTTGGCCGTTCCGCCCATGATCGCCTCGTACTCGTGGGGCGCGATACCGGGTGTGGACTGATCGATGAGTTGCGCCAGTCTGTCGTATCCGGGTTCCTCGTATATCCACGGGAAGTCCGTGGCCCACATCAGCCTGTCGGCTCCGAAAGCCCCGAGCAGGCTTTTGTGCCATCCCGCAAGGTCCGGATAGGGGTACGGGTTTTTGCTGAAGGCGTAGTGTCCGGACAGATGCATGGTTACGTTTTCATAGGTTCTGAGGCGGTGGGTGGTATGAAAGGCCGGGTTGTAAGGCGGCGTGTCGATCTGCGGCCGTCCCCACTTGTCCGATCTTCCCCTTCCCAGGCCGGGACAGACGCCCAGGTGGTTAATCACGACGCGGACCTGGGGGAAGGCGTCGACGAGATAGGCGATCAGGTGGGCGTCCGCGGCGCGTACGTACAGCCAGAGGACGAGGTCCTTCTCCGCCGCGTGCTGCCAGATGGGATAGGTCGTGAACGTGCGTACGTCCACGGAGTCGAAGGGGTCTGTCGGACCTCCGACCATGCCGAGCCGGAATCCCACGATGCCGGTTCCGTCCGTCAGCCGGTCCATGTGCTCCTGCGGTGCGCCATAGGCCGATTCGGGTATGAGGCCGATGCCGAGGAACCGTTCGGGATAGGATGCAAGACAGTGAAGCAGGTAAGCGTGTTGCGCCACGCTCGTACCACCGATCTGCACCAGCATGGCCTGGTCTATGCGGCTGGCGGCCATGTAGGTCATCAACTTTTCGACGGATTCTTCACGTTCCGGTGGCGTGTTGGGGCTCGTTTCCCTCGGAAATTCGCGGGTTACTTTGGCGAAAACGTGACCATGGGCATCGATACGCGGCATGCGGTTCCTGTCTAAGACATCCCGAAGAGCCGGAGTCGGTCCGGCGTGTTCAGCGATGGGGCAATTAAAGCGTACCGGCTTGGGTCTATCTTCCCCGGCGTGCGTTTTTCGTAGGTGAGGATTATCGACTTTCGTGGGATTCCGGTGTTGTTTTCCATGGCCACGTGCCAGCCATAGGTATTGAACATGATAGCCGTACCCGCCTTGCCCGGAAACCGTTTGTGACCCGGCATGGCTTCGAGGTTGCGCACCCTGGGATAGGGTCCCGCGCCGGGCCTGTGGCTGCCCGGGACATAGCCGAATTCACCGGCCCCGGGTTCGACGTCGTTCACGTAAACCTGAACCTTGATATGCAGGGGATGATCGGGAGGAACGTCAGGATGCCATCCCGTATAACCGATCGGCCACAGCGGAGCCGTACGGACCTGTTCGCCGATGAAGATCATGTCGTCCCCGGTAAACGCCTTGACGAAATCGAAGTAACGCGGCTGGTCCAGGATGTCGATGAAGATTTCATCCTTTTCCAGAACGTTCGGAATGTCGTAGTAGGTCGCCGCGAGTTCACCCCTGGCCACCTGGTCCAGCCAGTCCTCCTTGCAGGCGGCGGCCCAGTGGTCGAAGGCTTTCTGAAGACGATCCAGCATCCCGCCCTGGATCGCGTTCTCGAAGACTAGATACCCCTGCTCTTCCCACTGCTTCCATTCAGCCGGCGTGGGGCCGGAAGCCACTGTCATGCGGGTATTCCTTTGGCGTAAAACAGAATGTCTCTGGTATATAGCCCGGAATCAACAGCAACGGTTCTGTAATGTCAAGCGCGACGGTGCGACCCTTGCTATTTCCTCCTTGCCCCGGACTTCCATCTCGTTCTATCTTCTGCCTTGAAACAGCCATTCAAGAAAGGAGAATCGTTTGAAGATCGAGGCCGTGGAGACCCTTGCGATCCCCGAGTTGAAGGTCATACGATTCGGCCGTTTCACCGATCACAGGGGGTATTTCACCGAACCCTACCGGTTGGGCGATCTTGCTCACCATCCAGAGACGGAATTTCTTCGTGACGTCAGGTTCCTTCAGATCAACGAGAGTTATTCCCATGCCGGAGTGGTCCGCGGCCTTCATTTCCAATGGAATCCCCACATGGGCAAGCTGGTTCGGGCCGTCCGCGGACGCATGGTGGACCTGGCGCTGGATATCCGACGGGGATCGCCCACGCTGGGGAAGGTCGTCGGGCGGGAGATATCGGAGGTGCCCGGCGCGGACTACGGCGAATGGATCTGGGTGCCACCGGGATTCGCCCATGGGTTCTTCTGCACGACCGATTGTATGCTGGAATACCTTTGCAGCGGGGAATACAGTCCCGGTAGCGAGGCCGGTATCTCGCCGCTAGCCCCGGACATCGATTGGTCGGTGTGCGATCCCGGGCTCAAGCGTACACTCGACGAAGTAGCCGGGGACAGGGCCATCATGTCCGAAAAAGACCGGGACGCGCTTTCTATGAAAGACTGGCTCGCGGATGAACGGTCCGCCCACTTTCAGTATCGAGAGCACAGTGGTATTAACACGTAGTTCACACATTAAAGGGAGAATACTTCATGACAACGGATCAACAATCACTCTGGACAAACATAAGGGGACTCGTTCTGTTCGGTTGGGCAGTCGCCGCCATACGCCTTCTGCTGGATTTCGTCGCTCCAGAGCAGTCGATGTATTTCGGCGTGTACTATATGATGCCCGTGGCGTATCTGTACTACGGTTTGAAAGGCAGGTGGGACCATTTGCCCTGGAGGTGGGTGGCGGGTTCGCTGTTAGCGGTAGTGTTCCTGGTCTGGTTCGTTCCGAACTGGATTTCCTACTCGACCGCCGCCCTGGTCGGGTTGGATCACGGACGTTTCTCGGCTGTGATTAAACTGGATACCCCTGTCAAGACTATCCTGAACGCCGGGATCGTCTCCGCGACGACATTTGGCGCCGGTTCGGTCTGGAGCCTCTCGTTGGGCACGTTATTCATCTGGCTGCCCGGGGCACTGCGTCGGCGGCAGGGGTGAGTTCCCGCGTCTCGCGTTGATGTGGAACCAAATTACCTGACTGCGGGACCGGGGCGAACGATCAGGAGTCCGATGAACCGGCAAAGCCGATGTTCCGCAGGTACTCCAGCGTCCGTTTCGCGATAGGCAGGGGTTTGTCGAAAGCCGCGGGGTACATGTCCTGCTCCACGATGGCATAACCGTCGTAATCGATTCGTTCCAGCAGTCGGTGCAGCGCCGGGAAGTCGACCACGCCCGCAGAGGGTTCGCAGAACATGTCCATGGCCACCGCCTCGGCAAAGGGGATGTTTTCGTCTTCCACCTTCTTTTGCTTGCCGGCATCCACGCTCTTGAGATGCAGGTAGGGGATCCGGTCCTGGTGGCTGGCCAGAAACGCCACCGGATCGCCCCCGCGGTAGGCGTGGTGCCCCACGTCGAAACACAACGACACCAGCTCCGGGTCGGTGTCTTCCAGAAAACGTTCGATCTGCCCTTCGTATTCGACGTGGGTCTCGGCGTGGGGGTGGAAAACGAGCCTGAGACCGAAGGAACCGCGCGCGATATCAGCAACGCGGTGGGTCGTATCGATAAGACTTCGCCAGCCGTCGTCGTCCAGGATCCTTGGTTCGATCATTTCACCGGTGAACAGGTCGGAGTAGGTACCGTCGATCAACACGAGGAAACCGGCGCCGGTGGCGGCCAGCAGTTCGCCCGCGCCCATCACCTGTTGCTCCAGCTCGGGCCACCTTACCGGGTCTTCGAGGTTTCCCATGGCGAAGGCGCTCGTCACCTTCAGGTTGCGCGAATCCAGTTCCCGGCGAAGTCTGTCGATTTCCGTGGGCAGGTAGCCGTAGGGCCCCAGTTCAATCCATTCGTATCCGGCCTCGGCGACCTCATCCATGAACCGCTGCCACGGGGTCTGCCTCGGATCGTCAGGAAACCACACGCCCCATGAATCGGGCGCGTTGCCGATACGGATATTCACAAAACCCTCCTTTAGTAATGAAACCGCTGATTCGCGCGGCGTTCGGCTTCATACCCCTCTCGCAGCTTCCGCGTCATGGGATCGTTGGTCGCCTCGGCGGACGCGATATCCCACCACACGTCCGATGGCGGCAGGTAGCGGTGTTTCTCGGTTTCGCACACGATTACGCAGGCCCGTGTCTCCGTCCGCGCTTCCCTGAGCGCCTCGCGCAGTTCGCCGGGTGATTTCACGTGCCATGCCCGGGCGCCCAGGCTTGCCGCGTTGGCCGCGAAATCGATCTTCAGGTACTCACCTTCGAGGCGGTCCGATCCCGTGTCGCGTTCCCGGAATTCGTTGCCGAATGATCGCCCCGCCCGGGCCATCTGAAGTGCACGGATGATCTGGTAACCATGGTTTTCCGAGATCACGACGGTTACCTTGAGGCCATCCTGCATGGCGGTCATCAACTCGGTCGGGTTCATCAGGTAGGTTCCGTCGCCGATGTAGACGAAGATCTCGTCGTGTTTCCCTGCAATGCGCGTGCCCAGGCCGGCCGGCAGTTCCCAGCCCATGCATGAAAAACCGAATTCCAGGTAGCAGGCCGCGCCGCCGGTCACGTCCCAGAGCCGGTGCAGGTCGCCCGGAGGGCTCCCCGCGGCGGCGATGACACAGTCTCCGTCCCGGGCTTCCTGGTTGAGCGTCCGGATGAGCTGGACCTGGCTCATGGCCTCGCCGGGATGATCGACGTAAACTTCTTCCCGCAGGGACCGTTCGTAGGCGTCCCTGTGGCGTTTTACATCTTCCCGGTAGGTTTCGTCGGGCCGGATTCCGGCCTCCCGGGCGGCCGTGGTCAGCAAGGTAAGCGCTTCCCTGGCATCGGCCGTTACCGGAACGGCGCCCTGCTTGTACGCGTCATGACCGGCTACGTTGATACCGATGAATCGAACATCGGGATGCTGGAAGGCCGACTGCGAACCGGTGGAGAAGTCGGTCAGCCTCGTGCCGACCGCGATGATCAGGTCGGCTTCCGCCGCGATCCTGGCGCCAGCGGGCGTGCCGGTCACCCCGAAACCGCCGATGGCCCAGGGCGAGGGTCTCCGCATGGCGCCTTTGCCGCCGAAGGTTTCTCCCACGGGTATGCCGCAGGCTTCGGCGAAAGCCGCGAGGGCTTCCCAGGCTTGCGAGTAGTGTACTCCGCCGCCCGCGATGATCATCGGCCGTCGCGCCCGCTTAAGCAGTGCTACCGCCTCTCCGATACGTTCCGATGTCGGCGGTCTCCGTTCGACGCGCCAGGTGCGCTTGTCAAAGAAATGGGCGGGGTAGTCGCAGGCGTGTGCCTGCACGTCCTGAGGCAGCGAGATCGTCACGGCGCCCGTGTCCGCCGGATCGGAGAGCACACGCATGGCTTCCGGCAGGGCGGTGAGCAGCTGTTCGGGCCGGTTGATCCTATCGAAGAACCGGCTGACCGGACGGAAGCAGTCGTTGACGCTGACCTCGGCGGACACCGGGTGCTCGAGTTGCTGCAGTACGGGACCCTGGTGTCGGGTCGCATAGTAGTCGGACGGCAGCAGGAGCACCGGCAGCCGGTTGATCGTGGCCGTGGCCGCGCCCGTTACCATGTTGGTGGACCCCGGTCCTATCGAGGCCGTGCAGGCGATGGTGGCCAGGCGGTGGTTGACCTTGGCGAAGCCCGATGCCGTGTGCACCATGGACTGTTCGTTGCAGGGCTGGTGGTAGGGCAGATCCTGCCCGTATTCGAAGAGCGCCTGGCCCAGTCCGGCGACGTTTCCGTGGCCGAAAATGCCGAATATGGCGGGAATGAACCGCCGTTCCACGCCGTCGCGTTCGCTGTACTGGACGGAAAGATACTTGACCACCGCCTGCGCCGTGGTCAAACGAACCTGATCGTGGGGATAAGCCATGGTCTACTCCTTCAAGGTGATTCCTGATCCCGGTCGATCCCCTGAACCGTTTCCCATCGATCGGTTGACCAGGAACGTTCGACCGCCGCCAGTACACCCGCTACGGCCAGGGCCTCCTCGAAACCGGGTTCGCCCTGCCTGCCCGCCGCGATGGACTGGAGAAAGTGAAAGGTTTCCAGGGTCTTGAGGTCGTCGTAACCGAGACCCACGGCGGGGCCGGGATTGAAGTGTACGTGGCCGGGATACGCCGGACCGCTTTTCAGAGTGACAAATCCGTCGTGAGGACCGTCGATGGTATACAACTGCAGTTCGTTCATTCGTTCGAAATCCCACCGTACCGCGCCTCTCGTGCCGTGGATCTCGAAAGCCATCTGACATTTCGTTCCCTGGATCACGCGGCATACTTCGAACGTGCCCCGGGCGCCGTTCTGGAATTCCACCAGCGCTCCGGCGTAGTCTTCGTTGGTCACCGGTTCGCGTTTTCCCCCGGCTCCAACGGAAAAATGGGTACCTTCGCCGGCCGGAGCGACGGGCCGGTCGTCGACGAACAGCGCCTTCTGACCGACCACCCGGCGTACGGGTCCGGCAAGCATGTGGGCCATATCGACAACGTGGGACATGAGGTCTCCCAGGGAGCCGCTGCCCGCTACCGGGCGCTGGAAGCGCCAGGACAGCACGCCGTCGGGATGACTCGCGTATCCCGCGAAGAAGCGTCCGCGGTAGTGGGTGATGCGTCCCAGCACGCCCTCGGAGACGAGGCCCAGGGCATGCTGGACGAGGGGCGCCCAGCGATAGTTGTAACCGACCCAGGTCAATACGCCGGCTTTCCCGGCCGTGCGGGCGATTTCGGCCGTTTCTTCCGGGGACCGTCCCACCGGCTTCTCACAGAAGATATGCTTGCCGGCCGACGCCGCGGCGCGGACCATGTCAAGGTGGAGATGATTGGGCGCGGTGATGTTGACCACGGAAACGTCCGGGTCGTCCATTACCTGGCGCCAGTCTGTAGTGGAACGGGCGAAACCCAGCGTGTTCCTGGCCTGCTCGCACCGGGCCGCCACGTCGTCGGCACAGATGACCAGTTCGGGAACAAGGCTGCTTTCGGGGAAACGCTGCCTGACCTGAAGGTAGGATCGGCCGTGGACCGCGCCCATCCAGCCCATGCCGATGATGCCGATGCCGATTCGAGCGGACATGTCTTACGCTCCATTCACGCTCGGTAGCGGGGTCAGCCCAGGGTGTCGATCAGTTGAATGACAGCCAGGTACAGGAACAGAATCAACGCCATGGCGAGGAGCCCGTTCAGCAGCCAGCCCGTCTTCAGGTTGCCGACCCATTTCCTGCGCGAGTTCATGTAGAGCAGCGTGCCGGCGAGAAAAGGCATAAAAAACGCGCCGACGACGGTATAGACGATGACGATGGATACCGGCCGGTCGAAGAGCAGCAGCGTCATGGTCGGGAAGGTCAGAAACAAAAGGAAACCGCGGTAGTATGGAGAATCGGTGCGGACCATCGCGCCTCGATCTGCTCCGGACACCCGTTTGAACAGGGCCATGAAATCGGCGAACAGATAAGGAATACCCTGCCAGACTCCCAGGACAGAGGTAACGACCGCGGCCCAGAATCCCAGGTACAGGGACCACCTGCCGAAGGGTCCCAGCGCTTCTTCCAGCCGATCGGCCATGCCCAGGACGATGTCGATGCCCACGGCCTCAGGGCGGATCTGCGCACCGAGGATCAGGACGGACACGCCGAAGAAACCGGTCAGGATGTACGCGCCGCCCAGGTCGATGCGGATGCCCTTCACCCACTCGCTTCCGTTCCGCCCGGCTTCGCGGATCCAGTACCCGTAGCACAAAACCGAGAGGCTGCCGCCCACCCCGCCCAGGACGCTCAACACCGCGACAACCGACCCGGATGGCGCGCTCGGAAGCGCGATACCGCGAATGACGTCGCCGAGATCAGGCCGAAGCGCCCAGGCGCTGATTAAAAAGCAAACGAACATTACGCCGATGAGGGCCTTCATGACCTTGAGGAAGAAACCAAATCGTCCCATCCAGACCAGGACGCACGCGGCCAGGGCGTGGATGATCCCCCATTGCGCGACGGACATGCTGGGAAAAACCGTGTGACCCGCCAGGCCCGAGGCCGACAGCAGTCCTCCGCCCACCAGGAAGGACCAGATGAGCAGGTAGAACAGAAAGATATACTGGATGGGTCTTCCAAGACACTCCACCCAACCTTCCAGGAGCGTGGTGCCCGTGGCCAGCTGCCAGCGGCCGACTCCCTCGTTCAGGGCGAACTTGAGCACGGCGCCGTAGACGATGGCCCAGAGCAGCACGGTACCAAATTTCGCACCGGCGTTGGTGGCCGAAATCATATCGCCCGCGCCGACGCCGGTGGCCGCAACCGCGATCCCCGGCCCCATCAGGGCGATCATTTGGAAGACGTTCAGTTTCAAGATGCTTCCCGTGTCGGTTCAGGTGGGAAGACGCTTGCCGGATCATATCTCGTCGCGCATCAGGTCGTCCAGGTACCGTTTACCGGACAGAATCGCGTTGAAGGGATCGGCCCCGGTGGCCAGCTCGATGCTGATGTACCCGTCGAAGCCGCCGTCGCGCAAAATCTCGAGCGCCCGGCGATAGTCGATCATGCCCTCGCCCAGGGGCGCGTTGATGTGCTGGGCGCGGTCTTCTTCCTGGAAGTAGATGCGCTGTATGTTCTTGACGTGCCAGAAATTGGTATGCGGCGCCAGTTTCCGGCATACGTCGTCCCAACCGCCCTCGGGAGTCGCATAGGCGAAATAGAAATTGCCCAGGTCGGGGTTGGCCTTGATCAGCGGATGATCGACGAGATCTATGAGGCGCAGCATCCCGTCGGGCGTGTCTACGATGCTGTTCTGATGGAGTTCCAGCGTCAACGCCGTCCCCTTCGGCGCAGCCTCCTCTGCGAGCGCTTTCAACACCCCGGCCGCCTCCTCATAGTCTTCGTCTCGAGCCCGCATGCTGCTGCCAACCGGGTCAGCCTGTCCGCGAAGGTCCTGTTCCCGGACACCCACCTCCCAGGGCTGCGGCGAGATGGACATGTTGACCAGCGGCGCGCCGGTTAATCCGGCGGCCTGCACGGCCCTTCGCAACAGGCCCCGGTTCGTCGCCCGGACATCCTCGGGCGCCGGCCAGGTGATGATCTTCCGTAGTACGGTCAAACCGCCGATCTCAAGGCCGTGGCTTCGTACTTCCTCGCCGAGTTCGACCAGCGCTTCGTCCGGCGCGTCATAGAAATTAAACCAGGTCTCGCCCAGGTCGATCCCGTCGAATCTGTGTCGAACAAGCCAGTCCCACACGGGTTTCCTTTCATCGGGCAGGGGGTAGCCCCGCTCGGCGGCTTCGGCGGAACGGTAGGAACTCAGCGTCAGGGTACAAAAGACGATTTTCATGGGGAGTTTGTCCGTATGTAAGCGTTAACGATGTCGCGGCACAAGGCGTGGTCCTGCCGGGCGCCGTAACCGTCGGTGATGGGTTGTTTCCCGTTCACGACGCATTCGTGAAAATGGATCATCTCCAGCTTGAAGGAATTCTGCTTGTTGACGACAATCTCCTTCTTCCATGGTTGTTCACCGTCCATCCCCTGCACCGTTACGGGCGACGGCAGTCCCCGGTCAAATCCCGTGGGGAAACGGATGCCCACGCGCCGCCCGGCGCCAAATACTTCGAGCGTCTCCCTGAAGTCGTGCAGGGCGGGAAGGTGTGTCCAGGTCGCCACGCAGCGCGCGTCGTTTTCATAGGCCAGCACGGTCGTCACACTCGTGCCTTCACGCCAGACCTCCGTACTGATCACCCGCTCCGGCGGGCCGAACATGCCCCGCAGACTGCTGATGTCGTGGATCATGCTCCCGGACAGGGTAAAGAAGATCCGGCGAGCCTCCTCCGGCGCGTCTCCGATCGCTTCCCGGACGGCCTGCTCCCGCTGCCTGGCCGTACGTTCGACAACCTCGCCAGGGATATCGTCGAAGCCGTACAACGTGAATTCCTTCAGGTGGCCTTCGTTACCGGGATGCAGGTGATTGACCTGGATGAAGCGGATGTCCTGCATGGCGAGAATCTCGTTCCTGGCAAACTGGTATCCCGGGTCGTGCTGTTTCATGTATCCCACCATCAGTGTTTTCCCCGAAGCCTCGGCAGCCCCTATGATCCGGTCCGCTTCCTGGACGGAAAAGCACATGGGCTTTTCGATGAATACGTGTTTCCCTGCGTTCAGGGCCGCGACGGCCACTTCGGTCTTGGGGTCGGCAAAACAAAGCAGCACGGCGTCCAGATCCAGCCCAAGAAGATCCTCGTACCGGGTGACGCGATGGGGAACGTGGTACATCTCGCCTATGAAGTCGACAAGCTTTTCGGACACGTCGCAGAGCCCGACCAAGTCGTATCGGTCACTCAGCTCCGTGATGTGGGGCAGGTGTTGTACCTGCGCGATCGCACCGCAGCCGATCACGCCTATCCTGATGCGGTCCATGGGCATTCCTTCCCGGCAATTGATGCCTTGGTGTCGATTCAATAGGTGAAGGATGTTTATGAAGAGAATACGCCCGGAGGGATTCGAACCCCCGACCTACTGATCCGAAGTCAGTTGCTCTATCCAGCTGAGCTACGGACGCAGGAGGAACCGGGAACCGGCGCAACCTGCGCGCAGCCGCCCGATTCCCATACCCCAGGCAGGATTCGAACCTGCAACCCTCGGATTAGAAGTCCGATGCTCTATCCAACTGAGCTACTGGGGCGCACCATCTCCAATATACGGGCTACTGGGAGGGTGTCAATACGAGATTGAGCCGTGATTCGGTCGATATACAGTCAATATACAGTCGATTAAAACGAGATTCCGTGGCTGGCTTCCGACTGATGAATTGTGGCGCCGAGATCCGAGATTTCAGTCTATCATTTCCAGATGGGGAGTACAGATGAAACAGTTACTACCGATGTTGATATTCCTGGCGATTCCCGGCACGGCGTGGAGCGCTTTTGAACCGGTTTACGCGGGTGCGAGACCGGTCGGCATGGCAGGCGCATATGTGGCCGTGGCGGATGACGCCGAAGCGTCCTTCCTGAATCCTGGCGGTACGCCGCAGATCGGCCGGTTTGCGTTGACGAGCTACTACACGAGGCTGTTTGGGTTGAAAGAACTGGCCCAGGTGACGCTGTCCGGTGTCGCACCGACCGGTCTTGGACATTTCGGCCTGTTCTACCAGAGCCTGGGAGGATCGCTATACCGGGAGCAGGTAATAGGCCTGTCATATGGGCGCTCGTTTGGTAAGAGATTCAAGGCGGGGTTCGCGCTTCGCAGGTCAAGCATGGCCGTAAAGAACTACCCAGGCGCGGGCGCCGTCGTGGTGGACACGGGTGTTCTCGTACATCTCCCTTATGGACTGCGTTTCGGTGCGATGGCCCATTCCGTCGGCAGTTTCATGGAGACCGGTCCGGCGACGGAGAGCCCGCGCATCATCCAGGCCGGGTTAAGCAGGACAGGGGACCGGTTGACGATATCCTTCCAGCTCGACCGCCATCCCCGTCATGGCTATACCAGCCGGGTGGGACAGGAGTTACGTCTCGTCGAGTACGTCACGATCCGGGCGGGACTGACCACCGATCCATCCCTGTTCTATGTCGGCCTGGGCCTGGAAACGGGAAACCTGAGAACGGACTATGCCCTGTCGTCTCATCCCCTGCTGGGCATCACGCACCGGTTTTCGCTCACCATGGAATTCGGCTGACATGAATCGACTTATGTTCGATACGTGGAGATTGCTGGTCTCGGTGACCCTGGTGGTGGCTTTGTACCTGACGGAAGAGGGTTCGGCCCAGGATCTCGATTATTCGATAGATGTCCTGATCGACCGGGAGTCAGAAGACATCGATCACGAAGATATCGTGCTCCTTGAATCATTGCGTCGCGAGCCGC
The DNA here is from genome assembly GCA_965225915.1 of bacterium. Lineage (GTDB taxonomy): Bacteria > JAAXHH01 > JAAXHH01 > JAAXHH01 > JAAXHH01 > JAAXHH01. The sequence goes on along the minus strand of OZ245326.1, from coordinate 558,407 downwards.
TGGACATCAACCGCGCAAGCCGCACGGAGCTGGAACAGCTTCCCTGGATCTCGCCGAACCTGGCTCAGGCGATCATCGCCTGGCGGAATCGTCACGGCGATTTCGAAAGAACCGGAGCACTACAGCAGGTACCCGGGGTGACGAAAGCCCTGATCAACCGGATTGAACCCTTTGTTCGCGTGACGGGAAAACGTGCCCCGCGAACCCGGGGTCGCTGGCGCGTGGCGCAGAGCCGTACCGACCGGCCGGACCTGCCCGGTAATGGGATTCTCGGTATCCAGACTGATCTCGAACTGGGTGGTTGGATTGACCTGGGCGGCCAGGGGGAGCGCCGCAGTCGAGCGGGGGAATACAAGTGGCGGTCCGGTTACGTAGAACTGGCCGGTCCAGGCGCCTCGAGCAGGATCATCCTCGGTCGCTACGAAATGGACTTCGGCCAGGGACTGGTGTGGCGAAGCCGTTCGATACGTCCATCTACCGCCAGCCTCAGCGCTTCGGTTAAAAGAAGAAACCGGGGACTTCGGCCCGTACGCACGACCTACGTCTCCGGCGCACTGCAGGGGACGGCCCTTGTGTACCAACACCGAGGGCTTTCCCTGACCGGGATACTCTCCAGGGCCGACGGGGGAGATTGGACCTCCGGAGGCCGCCTGGCCTGGAACCGGGGCAAAGGCCAGCTTGGCCTGTCGGCCAGCCATTCCGCCGGGCGTGTTCGTGCCGGCTTGGACATGGACGTTTTAGTCGGCGCTACTAACGTTTTCGGAGAGATGGCCCTGGGCGATGCCGGAAACCAGGTCATACAGGGTGGGATGGTCTGGAGCATGTCGCGTGTAGAAGGCGGTCTGATGATTCACCGGCAGGCCGATGCGAGGTACATCGAGAAGGCTGAACGCGCGTGGGAAAGCCTGCTTCTTCGTTGGAAACCCGATAGAAGTACAACGGTCCAGTTGAGCGTGGAACCCCGGCTGCTATATCGGCAATTACATCTCCGGCGGGCCGTCCGCATCCGCAGGAGAATGGCCGGTAGCGTCATATTATATGGCGTATGGCGACGTGAACGGGATGAACAGGGGGCGGGCGCGGAGTCGCTGAATGAGATCTGGCAGGGCCAGGTCTCCTGGCGTCTGCCCGGATCGGTTCAGTGGCGGAGTCGATACGAACGCCGGTATCAGTCCGGCCGTAGGCCCGAGCACGATCTCCGCCTGTTCATGCGATATCGATCCCGGGCCGGGGTCAGCCTATCGACGCAGTGGGAGTATACCCTGGCGGGCTTCAGCGGGCTGGAAGGCACGGATTCCCTGTTCAGAACCAATAGCCGCCTGAGGTGGGTTATCCTGCTTTACGGACCCGTAAGAGCGGGTCTTTCCACCCTGGTGCGTTACGCTCGGACCAGGCAGACTCGGTACGATAGCCTGAAGGTACCCCTGGTCGAGACGCGCTGGACCCTTCAGATGAACATCAGGTGGTGATGCGGTCGGGTGTATCACTGCCAATTACTCAAGGCACAGGAATTCCACAGACATCCCAGCCGGTTCTTTTTGTTGAACTCGCTTCTTACCGGTACTATCTTGACTTTAGCAGGTAAGAAATAGGGAAGACGGTGCGAATCCGTCGCGGAGCCGTCGCTGTGACCGGGGACGAACGTCGCATTAAGAGCCAGCGGGCTCGAGCCACTGTTCCGATAGGAATGGGAAGGCGCGGCAAGTAGATCGATCCGGAAGCCAGAAGACCGACCTGCCCATAGTTTTCATCGGAACTTCCGCGGACTGAAGTCATCCGGTGTACATGGATAATCTATAGTATGGCCAGCAGGCGTCTTCTCCCCCTATCCTGATCTTCGGGGCGTATTTGCTTGCAGGCCATGCCCCGAGGATGACAAACGGCATCCCCGTATCTGATGAAATTCAGGTACGGGGATTTTTTTGTGAAAGGAGATCAACTGGTAATCAAATCAAATGGCCCTGGCGCGTGCCGATTCATGATCACTATACGATTTATCAGGACAGGAGCTTTTAAGATGAGTATGCGAACTACATTGTGGTCGATCCTCTGACTATCCCTATTCTCCCCGAATCTGACCCATGCTCAGGATTCGCAGGAAACGGTGGACCCGGTCAGGTGGTACATCCTGGACACCATCGTGGTAACCGCCTCGAGGACCGAAACAACTCTTAAGCAGGTTTCAGGTTCGATTGTCGTGATCTCCGCCGATGATATCGAACGCAGCGGTCGTAACACGGTCGCCGGGGTATTGCGCGACGCAGGCGGTTTGAGCGTGGCGCAGACCGGGGGCACGGGCAGGACCGCGTCGGTATTTCTCCGCAGTGCGGAATCGGCCTATACCCTTTTTCTGATCGACGGGGTCGAAGTGAACGATCCCATGTCTCCCGGACGGGGATTCAACCCGGCACACCTGACCGTAGACCAGGTCGAACGGATCGAGGTGTTGTATGGATCCCAGAGCACGCTATACGGTTCGGACGCCATTGCAGGCGTGGTAAACATCATTACAAAGCGCGGGGAAGGAAAGCCGAAAATCGGGGCATCCATCGAGGGAGGCGCGCTGGGTACGTTTCGAAGCCGCGCTGGACTGAATGGCGGAACGGAACGTTATCAATACTCGATTGATGGCTCATTCCTCAACTCCAGGGGTATTTCAGCGAACGCCCAGGGCAACATGGAAGAGGACGGCTATAGAAATACGACGCTGGCTGGCCGCTTTGGAATGGCACCCGGCTCGTCCGCCTCCCTCGATCTCATGATCCGGTACACCGATGGACGGGCCGAAATCGACAATGGAACCGGCGCAACGGGAGATGATCCCAACCGGACGAACACCTCCAGGCAGTTGCTTGTCAGGCCCTCCGCTACCCTCACGCTGTGGTCGCAGCGATGGAAGCAGACCCTGGGCTACAAGCCTTGTGAACAACAGTCGAAAAGATGACAACCCGGTGGACGAAAACCAGGAGATTGCTTCGGTCAGCACGTTCGACAGCAGGATCCACAAAGTGGATTGGCAGAACACGTTGGAACTGAACGAGGGAAATACCGTTGTATACGGGGCCGAAACCGAGTCGGAACAGGGAGAGTCCGAATCGAAGGGACCTTATCCGAGCAGGTTCGACCGGCGGACCGCAAGGATGACCGGTGTGTACCTGCAGGAGTTGTGGCAGTACCGCAACACGCTGTTCGCCGCCATGGGAGTCCGCGCCGATCACCACAGCCGGTTCGGTTCAGAAGTGACCTACAATGGACGTATTTCGACAATACCTACGACAACATGGTCGCGTGGGACAGCGAAACTTCCCGGTACAACAACGTGTTCAAAGCAACAAGCAGGGGTGTGGAGGTGTCCGGTCGTCTCACGGCGATCAAGGGCACTTCCTTCCGGGCCTATTATACCTTTACCGATTCCAAGGACCATGCCACGGATGAACAGCTGTTGAGGCGGCCTCGGCACGGTGGAGGGATCGTCCCGGACCAGCGGGTGAGACCGGGAATCGACCTGAACCTGAGTGTACGTTTGTCCGGAGAACGGCGGGACAACGATTTCTCCACCTGGCCGGAAACACCGGTGACATTGAAAGGCTACGGTATCGTCCATCTCGCCGCCCATTGGAGGATTACACCGCAAATACAACTGTTTGGACGGATCGACAATCTGTTCGATGCGGAGTATCAGGAGGTCCTGGGATACGGAACCACGGGTATTACCGGATATATTGGCGTGAAGGTGGGAAACAGCGCCCCGTAAGTCGCCTGGTGCACATGGAGGGAAGTTCGCTATTCTTCCATTCGTCCGGCCACGTCGAATAACGGGCTATACGCGATCATGCTCGATCCCGAGTTCGGCCATTATGTCCTGAATGGCCGACCAGACCGGAGGATCGATTTCAATGCCCTGTTCCAGTTGCCGTTGCCGTTCGCGGTAGGCCCCTTCGCCGGGCACCCGTATTTCCTCTACACCGGGAGCCTTTCGTGCGTCTTTGATGCTTTCCACGAGCCGGTCTACCTCGGCGGAGAAAGTGGATCTTGAAACGAACTTTTCGGGGTCGATGACCAGGATAAACAGGGCATTCTCGTCGGAGTCATCGGGGACACGGCCACTGCAGCCCGCGCCGCTCAGGCCGCCAGTCAGCACGTCGACCAGTATACTCAGCGCAAAGCCCTTGTGACCGGCAATCAGGCTACCCAGCGGCAGGAGCGCCGCCTGCTTCGGCGTAGACAAATAGGCCTCGGGGTCTGTGGAGGACCGCCCTTCATCATCGATCAGCCAGCCGTCGGGCACCGTCAAGTTTCTGTTGTGCAGCATCTTGACACGTCCCTCCGACGAAACCCCGGTGGAGATGTCGATGAGGATCGGGTCTCCACTTTCCCGGGGAATACCGACGGCCATGGGATTGGTGCTCATGAGGGGCGAAGTGGCGCCCCAGGGCGCCACGCAGGGATTGCCCCCGGCATCGTTGGTCATTAGCAGGGCGATGAAACCGTCACGGGCCGGTTGCTCAACGTAGCTGCCGAGCCGGGCCACATCATTGGCATTGAAGACGCTCGCGCAGCCGATGCCCGTTGCCTCGGCCTTGCAAACGGCGCGCTTCATGGCCTCGGTGGCCGTCCATGGACCCAGACCTTTGTTGGCATCCAGGTGCAGGGTGCAGACCGTTTCACCGAGGATGTCTATTGGCGCGCCAGGTACCATATTCCCCGCCCGGATTCCCTCGGTATACATGGATATTCGCATCACGCCATGGGAGTGATAGCCGGACAGGGAGGCTTCCATGAGCCGCTCGACGACTACCTTACATTCGTCTTCCCCCACGCCCAGCCGGGTGAAGATCGAGTCCATGATCCTCTGTACGCGGACCGGTTCCATGCAAACTGGCTGTGGTGCTGTATTGGTCATCGGGCGGTAATCTCCTGTCAACGCTTTCCGTCCAGCGCGCCCAGCAGCGCCAGACCTTCCTCGATGGCCTGCTTTTGTTCCCCGGACGCCTCCGGCATGGGAGCGCGGGGATATCGTCCCGGGCAGCCCTGCAGTGTCTGGGCGTACTTCGTACAGGCCGGCAGGTTCGGTCCCTCCAGGGTGTTCCACAGTCTCAACAGCTTCCTGTGCATATCGAGTGCGCGGGGGTGATCACCGGACTGGACCGCATCCCACACGTCCACGGAAGCGCGGGGCGCCGCCGTAAGGATGGCCGCGATCGATCCACGGGCGCCCAGGGCGTAGGCCGAGTACATCAGGGCGTCCACCGCACAGAAGAGAAGATGTTCGGGATCGGCCATGAGCATCAGGTCGGCAAACAGTTTCAAGTCACCCGCGCTCTGCTTGACTCCGACGACGCCGGGCACTTCGTCCATGATCCGGCACAGCAGTTCCGGTGAGAGATAACTCCATGGCACGACGTTGTAGATGATGATGGGATGTTCCACCTCCCCGCCCATCACCCTGAAATGCTCCAGCATGGCATCATCATCAGGCCGGAAAAGGTAGTGGACCGGGGTCACCTGGAGCGCCGCAACGTCGAGATCGGCAATGGCTTTCCCCCGGCGAACCGCGTCGCGGGTGCTGTCGACGATGATGCCGGCGACCACGGGTACGCGCCCGGCCGACGCATCCAGGGCCGTGTCCACGATACCGCGGAATTCATCGACGTCGATCGTATGACCCTCGCCCGTACTGCCTCCCACCGCGATGCCGTGCACGCCCTGATCGATCAGCCAGTTGACCTGATCCTTCATGGCCTGTAGATCGACATCACCGGCCCGGGTGAAAGGCGTCGTAGCCGGGGGAATGACGCCCCGCAGGTCGTTCAACATGTAATCCTCCTTCGCTTGGATTGGTTTTGCGCGTTAAGTTCCTGGTTTTACTTCGGGTCTGTACATCATGTGCAGCGCCATGATGAGCGCCGCAGAACCTATGCCCCAGGTCGCTGGAGAAATGCCCCACATTCCGCCTCCATCCGTGGACAGGTGGACGAGGAGCATAACCAGGACGGAGCCGATAATAGTTGCCAGGGCCCCGATCGCGTTCGGTCTGGTGGAATACAGACCAGCGACCAGCGGTACGAACAGGGCCACGGAAAGTATGCTGTAGAATATGGTCAGGGCCGTGATGACGTCCGGCAGTACGGCGGCCAGGCACACGCCGGCCAGTCCCGCCACGACGGCCGTGATCCGGCTGACGGTCAGCATACGTCGATCAGATGCATCGGGTTCGATGTAAGTCTGGTAAAGGTCCCGGCTCAACGAGGTCGTCAGCATGAAGAGCACGGCGTCCGCCGAACTGATTTCAGCGGAAAACACGGCGGCGAGGGTCAGGCCACCGATCCAGAAAGGAAGGGTTTCCATCAGCAGACGGGGAAGGGCCAGGTCCTGGGTAGGCAAGGAAGGGAAGGCGTGATAGGCGGCCATGCCGAGAAGCGCGGGAATGAAGGCGAACAGCATCAGGGCCACCGCGTTCACGCTAACCCCTCGTCGGACCGTCCTTTCGTCCCGGGCGCCGTATATTTTCTGCAGCAGCCCCGGAGAGACGATGAAAGCGGGCACGAGCACGATGAAGTAGGACCAGATCCGGGAAGGATCGTCACCGAACCAGGCCGTGAACCCCGCCTCGACGGTCCCTTCGGCGTCCATTAGATCCCCTGCAAGTACGATCAGGACAAAGGCCGTAATGAAACCCGACAACTTCACCACCAGTTGGACCATGTTCACCCGGGCGGTCGATGTCAGGCCTCCGAAGGAGAAATATACGACCACCACGGTGCCCCCCGCCAGGCAGGCTACGAACTTTGGAATGCCCAGTACCAGGTTAAGAATCCAGGCCAGCGGAATGAGTTGTCCGGCCAGGATCGCCAGGGAGCCGAACCAGAGCAAGACTGCGATGAGACCACGGACCGTTCGGCTGTACCGGTGCTCCAGGTAATCACCAACGGTGTACAGGTTGTAATCCTTAGCCACGCGCCACATGCGGGGACCCACGGTCAGGCCCAGGACGAGACTTCCGATGCCCGCGGATCCCACCCACCACCACGCCGACAGCCCGTGGGTATACCCGATGCCGGTTGCGCCTACCGTTGACCCTGCGCCCAGGTTGGCGGCCAGCAGCGTGCAGAACAGCAGTGCGGGAGACAGCCGCCGGCCGGCCACGAAAAAGTCCTCGGCACTGCGAACCGATCTCGAGGTCCACCAGCCGATCACCATGAGAAACAGGGAATAGACGAGGAGGGCTGTTAAATAGGGGGACATAACGCTTCAGTGCTCGGGTTCACGCCAAGCCGTACGAGACTGTGCTGCCCGAGCCCATTCTCAGCTATCCTCCTCGCTGCGCGGGTCAACCTTCGTTCAAATCCGAATAGGATGGGTACCCGGGCAGTCCGTCGGCCGTCACGATGGCTCGGATGATGGCCCGGGAGACGGCTTCCGCCGCAAGGATGGACATGAGGGACAGGTTTATATCGCCCTCCCAGGTCTCGGTAGCCATGGTGAAGAGGGTGTCTCCGTCCGCCTGAAGATGGGCCGGATTGATGGCACGGGCCAGGCCGTCGTGCCCCACCTGTGCGATCCGTTTGGCCTGGGTCTTCGTCAGCCGTGCATTGGTCACGATTACGCCGATGGTCGTGTTCCCGGGAGGAGCTTCCAGTCGAAGGGATCCCGTCTCCCGGATCCGCCTGGCCACGTGGACGAACCCGGATCCGTCCGGCATCCTGGCTCCGGCGAGGACACGCCCCGTATCCGGATCGTACACGTCGCCCACGGCGTTTACCGCAACGATGGCGCCAATCTTGAGGCCCTCGGACGTAGTGAAGCAGGCATTACCTATGCCGCCTTTCATAGCCGAGCGCGTACCGGGCGTGCCGACGGACATCTTGCCGACCGTGGCGCCGGCCCCGGCGCCGATGCTTCCTTCAGACACCGCACCATCTGTCGCAGCCTGGCAGGCACGGTATCCTGCCTCCGCATCGGGCCGGATATGTGGTTTGCCTCCGATGCCCAGATCGAAGAGGATCGCCGCGGGAACGATCGGTACCCGGGCAATGCGCACGTCGAATCCGATGGATCTTTCTTCGAGATACCGCATCACGCCCGTGGCCGTGTCCAGGCCGAAAGCGCTGCCACCAGACAAGACGATGGCGTGGACGTGTTGCACCATGTTCACCGGATCGAGGAGATCGGTTTCCCGGGTTCCCGGCGCGCCACCGCGCACATCCACCCCGCCCACAGCGCCTTCCTCCGCCATGATCACCGTACATCCGGTGGGGCGCCGTGTGTCCGTAAAATGTCCTGCCTTGATCCCTTCCACATCCGTGACGGACCCGGATGGCCCGTACGGATCGGCCGTTTGGCCAATGGCGGATTCATACTGGCCGTCGAGCCCGGCCAGGACTCCGGCGCCTGTTACTCCGGCGGATTGTCGCAGAAAGGATCGTCTGTTCATTTCATACAGCAGCCGTTAAAGGATGAAAGTGTTCGATCGGCCCGACGTCCTACCCGCCCGTCGTTTTTACGCGTGGCAGGCATGCCTGCTATTCATCTACAAACTCGTCTTCAATCCACGTGGTCCAGTTTTCGAATACGGGGAAAGGAGAGGGAAGTCTGTTCCCTGCATTGTTCAGCCTGAACTGGATATTTTCACCGTCGAAGAGATTACGTAAGGATATCGACAGACCTGATACCTGTATACAGTTTTCGCAGGGAGTGGGTAGTGACCGGATGGAAGAAGGTTCAACAAGCACGAGCCGGTATTCCGACCCGGATTTTTCAATTCGGTAGTCGCCCGCACTAACCTCCCACTCGGTAAGTGCGTTGCCATTCAGGGAATATTGTGCCCAGAGATTAATAGCCTGATCGCCGCTCTCGAAGAAATCGAGAATGACGGCTTTTCTCTCAGGTGCGTCACGGGACGGTTGGAACAGACGGAACGAACGGTTTCGCAATTCCGACTTTACCCGCTGTTCTTCCTGATCAATCACCGGCTGCACCGGTCGGAGCGGCATCGAATTGTCGCACGAGGAAACCAGAAAAGCGGTACAAATCAGAAGAAGAGATGCCTGCCACATCGCGGACTCCGGTCTGATCGCTCGTACGAAACCGTTCCTGTAAACCAGGTTTCAGATCAAGATGAACATTCAGAAACCCGCAGTCAATTCAATTGTACTTACGGCCGGGTACGATACCAGCCCACACTAAGGCGGCCGGCATCGTACACCCTGGGTTCGGAAATGTACCCCCCAGACTTGTTATCATGCGGCCGCGGATGCATCCTGGCGCACAAAGTCAAGACGGTCTCCGTCAACGATGACACGGAGCGTATCGCCCGATCGGAATCTGCCTTCGATCAGTGCCATGGCCAGCGGGTTTTCGACGAACTTGCGAATCACCCGCTTGAGGGGACGCGCGCCGTACTGGGGTTCATAACCCTCACTGGCAAGCAGCGTCTCGGCCTCGGGTGACAGTTCAAGCGTCAGCCCGGCCTGTTCCGAGAGACGTTCCTGTAGTTCACGAATCTGGATACGCACGATTTCACGGATATGGTCCTGTCCGAGGGGATGGAAAATGATGATTTCATCGAGCCGATTGACGAATTCGGGGCGAAAATGGGACCGGACCGCACCCATCACGTTCGATTTCACCTGTTCGTCCCGGGAGGCGTCGTTACCACCGATATACTCCGTCCCGATGTTGGAGGTCATGATGATCACGGTGTTCCGGAAATCCACCGTGCGCCCCTGTCCGTCCGTGAGCCGGCCGTCGTCGAGCACCTGGAGCAGAATGTTGAAAACATCGGAGTGGGCCTTTTCCACCTCGTCCAGCAGTACGATCTGGTAGGGCCTGCGCCGTACCGCTTCCGTCAATTGTCCACCTTCTTCGTAACCCACGTAGCCTGGAGGCGCCCCGATGAGCCGGGCGACAGAATGCCGCTCCATGTACTCGGACATGTCGAGACGCACCATGGCCCCCGTGTCGTCGAAGAGAAACTCTCCCAGGACCCTGGCCAGTTCTGCCTTGCCTACGCCGGTGGGACCGAGAAAGAGGAAGGAACCGATGGGCCGGTTGAGGTCGCCCAGACCGGCCCGGCTTCGCCTTACGGCATTGGATACGGCGGCAACGGCTTCATCCTGCCCCACCACCTGCCGATGCAGCCGGGACTCCATCCGGACCAGCTTCTCGACTTCACCCTCTACCAGCCGGTTGACTGGAATACCGGTCCACTTTGAAACGACCTGGGCGATGTCCTCCTCGTCCACTTCTTCCTTGAGCATCCGGCGCACCCGCTGGAGTTCGGCCAACGCCTGGTTCTTCTCCTCGAGTCGAAGGTCGAGCGCCCGCTGCTCACCGTACTGGATACGGGCGACGCGTTCGTAGTCGCCGATCCGCTGGGCCTGTTCGGCTTCTATTTTAAGCTGCTCAGTTTGTTCCTTGATCTCCTGGATCGTTTTCACCAGATCCTTCTCGGCGAGCCAGTGCGCCCGAAGGATGTTTCGCTGTTCGCCCAGTTCGGCCAGGCGGCTTTCGACGGGCTTGAGCCGTTCCTCCGCATCGCTCTCGCGCTTAACGGCTTCACGCTCGATCTCCAGTTGTCGGATCTGTTTCTCCAGGTCGTCCAGCTCGGCCGGCATGCTGTCGATTTCCATGCGCAGGTTCGCCGCGGCCTCGTCGATCAGGTCGATGGCCTTGTCCGGCATGAACCGGTCGCTGATGTACCGCTCCGCGAGGGTCGCCGCCGTGACGAGGGCGCCGTCCCGGATGCGTACGCCGTGGTGGATCTCGTAACGTTCCTTGAGTCCGCGAAGGATGGACACGGTATCTTCAATGGACGGCTCCCCGACGTACACGGGAGCGAACCGCCGTTCGAGCGCGGCGTCTTTTTCGATATGCTTGCGGTATTCGTCCAGGGTTGTCGCGCCCACGCAACGCAGTGCTCCCCGCGCCAGCGCCGGCTTGAGCATATTGGAAGCGTCCACGGCCCCCTCCGCGGCGCCCGCGCCCACGATGGTATGCAATTCGTCGATGAACAGGACGATGTCGCCCGCCGCGTTCTCAACTTCCTTCAACACGGCCTTGAAACGTTCCTCGAACTCGCCTCGGAACTTGGCTCCGGCCAGCATGGATCCCATGTCGAGGCTGATCACTTTGCGTCCCTTGAGGGACTCTGGTACGTCGTCGGCCACGATCTTCTGGGCGAGTCCTTCGACGATGGCCGTCTTCCCCACGCCGGGTTCGCCGATGAGTACGGGATTGTTCTTGGTGCGCCGGGACAGCACCTTGATCACCCGCCGGATCTCCTCGTCCCGGCCGATGACCGGATCGAGCCTGCTCTCCCTGGCCAGATCGGTCAGGTCCGTGCTGAACCGTTCGAGAGCCTGGTATGTGGATTCCGGCGTCTGACTCGTGACACGTTGGCTTCCGCGGACCTGCTTCATGGCATCCAGGACCTTCTCGCGCTGCACGCCGGCCTCCTTCATCACCCGCTGAATGTCCCCACCGTCCGCCATGAGGGCCAGGACCAGGTGTTCCACGCTGATGTACTCATCCTTCAAATTCCGCGCTTCTTTCAAAGCCCGGTCCAGGGCTCTTTGAAAGGCTTCAGAGGCGTACAGCGACGCGCCTTCACCGGTCACCCGGGGCATATTGTCCAGGGCTGATTCCATCAGTTCCCGGACGCGGGCCGGGTCTGATCCCGACCTTTGCAAAAGGGTAGCCGCAAGGCTTTCCTCCTGCTCGAGCAGCGCCGTCGCCAGGTGGACGGGCTCCAGCCGGTTATGGTTGCGGCTGCGGGCGATTTCCTGGGAGATCTGGACCGCCTCCAGCGATCGTTGTGTCAGTTTGTCCGTTCTCATAGTGTCCTCCTTGCTCGTTCTATCCGAATCTGTCCGTGCTCCAGCACTATCCTCACCATAACTAACCGCAAAACGTGTGCCATCGCTGTTTTCGCCGGTTATTTCGGGAATTCCGGGGGATTTCTCGCCGGATTGTGCTAAATAATGCGGGCTCAAGACAGTGGATGACTGTCAATATGGCGTATATGATAAATTGACATGTTGTGGTGGCCGGGTATAGACGCGATGGGAGAAGGAAAGGGTGTTATTCTGGGAGTTCAAGCCGACTTTCGGCTGGGCAAACGTAGAAACCAGCGCGGTACCTGCCGGCAGTATTCGGTGTATTCGTTACCCAGGGTGCGTCGAAGGGTCGGTTCCTCTGCGATGACCAAGTAAAGCGTCAGGTACGCCCAGTACAGCACCGCGTAGGTCAGCAATGCGAGCGATTCGAAAGCCAGGAATTCTCCGAACAAAATGAGGATGACGCCGAGAAGCAGGGGGTTGCGGGACCAGCCGTGGACGCCTTCGGACCATATGGGCCGTGCATCTTCCGCGGGAATACTGTCGAGTGTTGCAGTGGTAGTTGAGGAGGATGCTACGTCTGCAGAACCTGGTGGGACTTCGTCGGTTCCGAGTATCCCGGTAGACGCGGTCACCACTGCGGTCATGCGCAGACGTTCTCCGAAAGCGCGTATATACAGTACCGCGCCCAGAAGAATCAAGACCCAACCGCCGGCCGGGAACCCGGAGCTGAATTGCATCTCCTCCATACCGGCGGTCCGGTACAGGATCAGCCAGGGAAGGGCAATCGTGAAGATGCCATGACGTACCGAAGCCGCGACCAGAGAACCCAGTATGATCCGGGAGGAGGACACGGCGCTACTTCACTTTCACGAAACCGATTCCCTGGACGTCGGGCTGGATGAGCCAGAAGACGACCAGGAACGTGCCATCTGGCAGGACGGTCACCGCGGGTTCGCCGAAGGAGTAGTCCTGCCATTCATCATGATCGCCGGAGCTTTCGCTCTGCGTCCGTACCTTGGCCTTCCAGATCAGTTCGTCCGCTTCGATTCCGAAATCATCGTCCCTGGGCCGCGCGATCGCCATACGAATGCCGGGATCGCCGTGCTGACGCTGGTTGTAAACCATTAGCGCCCGTCCATCCTCCAGGGCGGTCAGCGAGATGGACTGGCCCAGTGTGCCCGTAGGACGGGTAGGTGTCCAGGTCAATCCCCCGTCGTGAGAGAGGGCGAAGGCGTTCGGATAGTCCTGCTTCCCGTGCGGCGCGATATGCCAGCACGCGCCGAGCAGACGTCCATCGGCCAATTCCACGACCCACGCCTCGGCGGCCGACGATTCTGCGTCGTCGAAACGAAACATCGAACCGTGGGACCAGGTAGCGCCCCGATTCGTGCTTCGCAGGTATACCACCTGGTTTCGATCCACTTTCACGGAAGGATCGAAGGTATTGTAAGGCGAATAACAACAGATCCACGTACCGTCGTGCGTCACGGTGAGCGCACCGGGCGCCTCCGCCGACCCTGGGATGGGCAGAACGACCGGCACAGGGTCGGTCCAGGTCAGGCACTGATCCGCCGACGATGCCCAGAACATGGCGTTTTGCTTGATGCCCTCGGTCTCGTCCAGCCAGAAAGATTCGCCGGGTACATCGATGGGTATGCGTATGCCGGAAATTAAACAGGTTCCGTCCGGCGCCTGGCTGATCGACCCGATGTGGGCGTATTCCTTGTGCAGATGGGGCCAGAGATAGGCCGGCTTCGACCACGTCCTGCCCCCGTCGCTCGAGCGCACAATGACCTGCTTGAAGTCGTTCTGTCCGAGTGCTTCCTGGACGGCGAATGAACAAACAAGATCTCCATCTTCTGTTACCAAGCAACGGGAGCAGGCCGCGACCGCGTCTGGTCCGGTCGTCGGCTGCCGGGCGATCATGCCCTGTTCCAGTATTTCGAATGCCATGGTGAAGCTCCAACGAAACTTGTGAACTTGTAATCCTGTTTAGAGGACAGGACAAACCGCGATGATCGCCGTGCGGGAGCTGGATAACGTACTGTTATCATACCCGCCTGTATTTTTGAATCCGGTTGTGCACGAAGGGGACTTCGCACACGTAGACATCACCGTGGGAATCCACCCAGATCCCGTGAGGCGCGTCCGCGAAAAGTCCCGGCGATTCCCCCTTGCCGCCCCATTGGGACAGCACTTCGCCGTCCAGGTTCAGTATGCTGACCCGGCCCGGGGCTTCGGCCAAGTAGATGATGTCGTCTTTGTCGATGTACAGGTCGTTGGCCGCCAGCAGATGGTCCCACGATTGGAGGTAGCGGCCTTCGGTGTCGAATATCTGAACCCGCGAGTTTCCACGGTCCACGATCAGGACCCGTTCGTCCCTGTCGACGCGGACGCAGTGGGGCGTATCGAATTGCCCTGGTGCGCTTCCGTAACCACCCCAGGTACAGAGCAGTTCACCGTCTGTAGTAAAACGGTGCGCGTAGTGATGACCGTAGCCGTCAGTCACGTACAGGTCGTCGTTCAGTCCGAGCACCGCCCATGTGGGTGAATTGAAGGGTTTGCCCAGTTCACCCGGCTTTTCAGGTGTGCCGAGCATGGAAAGCATCTTCCCTTCCAGGGTGAAGGACATGACGGTATGCAACAGAACGTCGGTGATGTAGATGATGTCGTCTTCGCTGATCCAGATGGAATGGGGCACATTGAAGATATCCTGTCCCCAATCGTACAGGAAACGACCATCCCGGTCGTAGACGACGATCGCCGGGTTGGGCTCCCGGTCGATGACGTGGACGCGGTCCTTTGAATCGACGGCCATGGAGGAAACCACGCCGAGGCCGCGGCCGTCGGCACCGCCTCCCCATCCTTCGACGACTTCGTAGGTGTAGTCTCCCGATCCAAAAACCATGTAGGCATCTCCTTGTTTGAGACTTGTGCTATCGTGATTTCAAACGATGCCCGCCCGGGCTGCGAGTACGGGTTCCCAACAGCCGCCGGGCCGCTCTATACCGTCCACGTCTTGCAGCGGCGGCGCGTTTTCGTTCCATCTCAGGACCGATACGTCACCGGAGGCGCCGGCTCGGAGGGTGCCGACTTCGTTCTTAAGTCCGAGCACTTCCGCGGGGCGGGCCGTCACCCGCAGGAATGCGTCCCGTTCCGACATGCCGGCCACGATCAGCTTGGATAGCGTTCGAGGCAGGTCGTGCTGCGGCCTGCTGCCCACGTGACGGCTGTACTGGTCGGTGGATATCGTATCGGGCAGAAATCCGTCGGCAATGGCGGCCTCGGCGACTTCGAAGCTGAAGGATCTCATGCCATGACCGATATCGAAGAGGACGCCTCGTTCACGGGCATCACGGACACTGGGACGGATCCGTCCGTCTTTTACGACGCTCTCGGGAAAGTCGTTGAAACAGTAGGTGACCACGTCTCCGGACCGCAGCAACGGCAACTGGTCGTCGAGCGACCAGTCGCTGGATAGGCGCGTACCGACCAGGAGGGGTTTGCCGGATCGTTTGGAAGCCTCCAGGGCGCGATTCATGATTTCCCGGGGTGGGGTGGGATTACTTGGTCCCGTGTTGGCCGCGATACCCCATATGGCGTCGCCCCCGGATTCGATGGCCGAAACGCAGGCGTCCACGTCCGCGGCGTCCAGGTCCGGGAAGCAGCCGCCCGGATGGGATTCACCGTGGATTGACAGGTTTATGGCGAGAAGCACCCGAGTCCTGCAGGCCTGGATCACCCGGTCCCGGTATGCCGGCCAGTTGTTGGCTCCTGCGTCGCCCTGGGAAAGAACGGTCGTAACGCCCCGGGGCAGAAAGTGGGCGTCCGGATCTACGCCGTACCGCGAGCCGCCGCGCGCCGGGTGGGCGTGCAGGTCTACCAGTCCCGGCAGCACAAGGGCGTCGGGAAAGTCGAAAGTCATGGCTGCCGATCCATCGATCCCCGGTCCCGATGCCGCTATGCGTCCGTCTTTCACTGCCACGGCGCCCGGTCCATCAAGGCCCGAGTCCGCGCAAAACACGCGGCCTGCGCGTATGAGCAGATCGTAGTCAGCCGCTGACATGGAGTCTCCGATCGGATAGCGTTTCTAGACTCGCCAGGTAGAGGGGTTCTGCTGGATGATATGAACTGACTGATTATACCATCGCACCGACAAAGGACCAATACCAAATGACGCTTTAACGCAGATTGATTCCGATTCTCCCCGTGAGGAGCGAGAGGTCCAGGTTTTCACCCATGGTGTCGGCGTTTAGGTTCCGGTCTCGCGTCCTGGGTAATCACTCACAACTGTCCCCCGGTGGCATCCCTGATTTCCAGCATATCGGCAGTCGAGACACCGTCGAAACGATCGTACGAAAAGGTCTTCGCGTTTTCCGGTAACAACGCGTCGGTGACGTGTGCCGCGATCAGTTCTCCCGCCGCCTGCGAGCCCATCACACCGTAGCCTGAAAGCGCCCCGGCGATGTAAGCGCCCTCGACGGGCAGCGGTCCGATCAGCGGCCGGTTGTCCGGGGTCTTACAGTAATATCCACCGTCGACCGGTAGCTGGTCCGCCGTTTCGAAATACACCTTCATCCCCGGGATCATCCGGGCCAGTCCGCGGAGGACGATCACCGGGTAGACCGGATCGAATGCTGGAGGGAAACTGGCCTCCCGCGGTGTCACGTCGTAGGTCCAGATACCCAGAAAGGTCTGCTTGCCGTCCCTGAACCGGGGGCGGATATGGAGGCCCGCCGGAAAGGGCTCGATGAGGTAACGGGTGTCCGCACACGCGGAAAGGCCCCGCCGATCTTCGTCGTCCCAGACCAACTCGATCGGGTCGGTCCAGAGCAGCATGGGTGCTTCGGCGGGCAATATACCGGCCCTGTCTTCCACGGTGACTTTGCCGTGCAGTTCCATGAAGACCGGTATATCCAGTCCCAGCATCCTGCCGGCTTCCGGCGCCAGTGGCCCCGCGGCGAGGATGAGTTTTTCGGTTTCAATGACAGATCCCGATTCAAGTATGACCGCGCTGACCCGGTTGTTCCTGGTGTCTACCTTCGTGATTCGGTCCCGAACGACCCTACCGCCTCCGGATGTTATGCGGTCGAGCATCCACCGGCCCAGCGAAGGGACGTCCAGCCATCCGCAGTGGCGGACATGAAGCATAGCGACCGTATCCGCGGAGAGAAATGGAAACAGCCTTCGTATCGCATCGGCGTCCAGCACGAGATCGGCGCCTGTCAGTCCGGGTTCCAGTCCTTCCGGTTGCGACGGTACGTACGACGCCCCTTCTCGATGTACGCGCAAAGCGCCGCCACCCAGATTCGAGACCGTTTCCGCCTCTTTTTCCAGATCCTGGACGCGGCCGGGGTCGGCGGTCAGGAAAACGTATCCCCTCCGGTTCATCCGGGCCGCGTTACCGCTTTCGGTCGCCAGATTCTCCATCAAGGCGATGCTCCGGTCCATAAACTGGAACATGGCGAGGTCGGGCCACCAGTTTCGGTATGCTTCAGTGCCGTAGGCGCTGGTCAGCGACAGAGGCGGTCTTTCGTCGACGAGCACGACACCGCGCACTCCGCGGCGAACGACGAGATGATACGCGGCGGCCACGCCTGCCACACCCGCGCCGCAGATGACGATTTCCGCCTTAGCGGGCATGGTCGTCCCCTTCGGAACACGGCGAAACTTCCATATGATCAACGAAGGAATCCGGAATGTCATACCGCGCGTAGCTTCCGTTCCAGCTGTGCGGCATGCCGAGCGTTTTCACGACGCGGTCACGGGCGGGCGCCTTTTCCAGGTATGGGTCGCCTGTTCGAAGGCGTGAGCGAGTTGCAGGACCCCGAGTTCGTCCTCGTGCCGGCCGACGATCTGCAGCCCGACGGGCAGTCCCGAGGAGGTGAATCCGCAGGGTACGGAAATGGCGGGAAGACCCGTGACGGTGATGTAGTAGCACGATTTCATCCAGTCGATGTAAGTCTCCATCTGAACGCCGTCTATTTCGGTGGGGTAGGGCGTGTTTACGTCGAATGGCGGAACCTGGCTGACGGGATAGATCATAAAGGCATGGCGGTCCATGAACCTGCGGACCCGATGGTACAACGTGGTCCGGTCCATCTCCGCGCGGGCAACCTGCGGACCCGTAAGGGCGAATCCGGCCTCGAGATTCCAAATGACGGTGTCCTTGATCTGGTGGCGGTGCTTTTCGAGCAGATCACCGTAACCCTGGATGAAGGACCACGCCCGCAGCGTCTTGAACACCTCGTCGGCTTCGGCGAAGTCGGGCTGCCCCGGTTTGACGTTCATGCCTAGATCCTCGAATACCCCACGCTTCTCATCAATTACTGAGGCGACCTCCGGATCCACGGGCAACCCGCCGAAGTCAGGGCTCCACGCGATGGTCACTCCCTTGAAATCCCGTTCCAGCGGCAGCGCGAAGGAACGTCCCGGCTCCCGGATGGAAAGCGGCGCGCGCGGATCGGGACCTGCAATGGCGCTGAGCATGAGGGCGGCGTCCCCCACCGTCCTGGCCATGGGACCCTGGACGCTGAGTTTCCCCCAGGCGTTGATCGCGGGCCAGCGCGGCACACGGCCCGGCGCAGATCGCAGCCCCACCACGTTGCAGAAGTTGGCCGGGTTGCGCAATGAGCCGCCCATGTCGCTGCCGTCGGCGATGGGCAGCATGCCGCAGGCGAGCGCCACACCCGCTCCGCCGCTGCTGCCGCCGCAGGTCCGGGACGTGTCGTAGGGGTTGAGCGTCGCGCCGAAGACGGGGTTGAAGGTCTGGGACCCGGCTCCGAATTCCGGCACGTTCGTCTTGCCGAAGGAGATGGCCCCGGCTTTCTTCAATCGCTCCACGATCAGTTCGTCCTGGTCCGGGACGAAATCCCGGAAAATAGGCGAGCCGAAGGTGGTCCGGACCCCTTTTGTCGATACCAGGTCCTTGTGGGCGATGGGCAGGCCGAACAGGGGCCCCCGCGCCTCGTCTCGCGCGATCGCCTCGTCGGCTTTCCGGGCTTCATCCAACGCGTGATCGGGATGATAGGTGACGATGGCATTTACGACGGGATTCACCCGGTCGACCTGGCCCAGGTGGGCTTCCATGACTTCCGTAACGGAGACATCCTTGCGGCGGATCATATGGACGAGATCGGTCGCCGATGTGAAACACAGTTCGGATACGGGCATCGCGAGCCTTTCTGATCGAATTTAAGGTTGGAATTTCACCATCATCGGCGAGGATTGAAACACGCCTTCAGCGCCACTTCAGCGCAGGATATCCCCCAGGGTATCGGTGAATATCCGGCTTTCTTCCTCGGAGCCGTAGGAGACCCGGATCATGCCCTTCAGGTCCCAGGAGGGTTCGGCGTTTATGACGAGTATGCCGCGTTCGGCCAGGGCGGTGGTTACAGCGGCGGCGTCTCCCACGTTGATCAGGACATAGGCCGCCTGGCTGCGGATATATTCGAGCCCGAGATCTTCGCAAGCCCCGTAGTAGATCTCCTTGGAGGCGTTGGCGGCTTGCCGAGTGCGCGTCACGTGGTCCGGATCGTCGAGGGCGGCGATGGCTGCGGTCATCACCATGGCGCTGGGCGCCCCTCCGTGATACTGGCGGATGCGTTTCATCACCTGGGGCTGGGCCAGGCCGTAACCGAAACGAAACGCCGCCAGTCCGTAACCTTTCGAAAAGGTGCGGACCATGAGGACATTTTCGTATTCCCTGACGAGCCTGGCGCCATCGGCGCTGGCGTCGTCCTTCACCAGGTCCATGTAGGCCTCGTCGATCAGGACGATCACGCGGTCCGGCACATCGGCGATGAAGCGGGACAACGCTTCGTGCGTCAAGACCGTTCCCGTGGGATTGTTTGGGTTGGTGATGACGGCCATGCGGGTCCGTTCGTTGATGGCCGCGGTCATGGCGTCCAGATCGTAACCGTATTCCGGTGTCAACGGCGTCCGCACGGGTCGCGCGCCGATTTCCTTCCCGAACCGGACCATCAGTCCGAAGGAAGGATGGGGTTCGATTATTTCGTCTCCCGCGGACAGGAAGGAGCGGGCCATGGCGTGCATAACATGTTCGGAGCCGTCGCCCACGAGGATCCATGCCTCACCCGACCCAAGATGGGGCACCGACAGCTCTTCATCGTGCGGCACGCCGTGGAGTTCGGCCAGTTTGCGAAAAAGGGCGATCTGATCGGGGTCTTCGTAGCGGTTAATCCGGGCGCATCGCGCCTTCACGGCTTCGATGACGGCGGGGGAAGGCCCGATGGGGTTTTCGTTCCGGCTCAGGCGGATAACGCCCGGTGGCAGGCCGATGCTCTGATAGTCTTCGTTAACCCTGGTCATATCGATACCCTCACAATTAGTTCCACGATTTCGAAACGCGGCGCACCAGGAACACGCCGATCAGTATCAGACCCACGATGATCCCGCGCGTCAGCAGCAGATAGGGAATGTTCGCCGGGTCGGCATTCCGCAGCAGGAGCAGGTCGAAACCGGCCTGGTAGGTCCATACGACGAGCAGGATCGCCAGCGAGACGGGCGTGACGTACTTGATCATGTAGTAGAAGACACGGGGAATACGGATCGCCGCACCTTCGGTGATTTCCGCCCAGGCCTTGTCCATCCCGAATATCCATGCGAATATGATGATTTCAAGGAAGGAGAAGACAACCAGTCCCAGGGTCCCGATCCAGAAATCCAATTCGTCGATGACGCCGTGTTCAATGTTGAAAACGATGAAGTTGCCGAAGATGAACAGAAAAGAGATCACGACCATCGCGGCCTTCTTGCGCGGCCATCCCATCTCGTCCTGAAGGAAGGCCATGGGCGGTTGCGTCAGAGCCACCGTCGAGGTGATGCCGGCGAAGAACAGCAGGCCGAACCACAGCGTGCCGATGAACTGGCCCAGGGGCAGTTGCTGGAAGATCAGCGGCATGGACTGGAATCCCAGGTCGAAGGAACCACCGGTCGCGATCGCCTCGGTGGCGGTGACGCCGAAGAAAGCCACGGCCACCGGGATGGCGATGGAACTGCCCAGCACCACCTCGGCGAAGCCGTTACTCATGGAAGTGGTCAGGCCGGTGAGGGCGACGTCCTGTCTGGCGCGGACGTAACTCGCATAGCATTGCATGCTGCCGATGCCAATGCCGAGGGAGAAAAAGATCTGTCCGGCCGCCGCCAACCAGACACTGGCTTCAGAAAGGCGACTGAGATCCGGATTCCAGATCCAGGCGAACCCGGCCATGACGCTTCGATCCGGGAAGGCCGGGTCGGGCGTGCCCAGGGTCAGCACCCGGGCCACCAGGATGATGGCGAAGATCAGCAGCATGGGCATGGCGAACTTGGCCAGGGTCTCGATGCCCCGGACGACGCCGCGGACCAGCACCCAGAACACGATGCCCAGGTTGATCAGGAAGAAGATATAAGCGGTGGCGAGGCCGCTGAAGTGGGCGCTTTCAGTGGTGCCCTGGAAGCTACTCAGGAACGAGCCCATCTCCGCCTGGGTACTGATGCCGAAATACTTGCCGGTCAGCGAGAAGAAGCTGTAGGCCAGGGTCCATGACTGCACGTAGGAATAGTACAGGGCGAAGGCAACCGGAGCCGCGATGCCCAGCACGCCAATGTACTTTGCCGCCGGATGTTTCCACAGGCGGTACAGGATGCCCGGCGTGGTGCCGTGCCCGTGTTTTCCGCCGAACCGGCCGACGCTCCATTCCACCCACATCATGGGGATGCCCACGACCAGGAAGGCAGCGAAATAGGGGATCATGAAGGCTCCGCCGCCGTTGGCGGCCGCCTGCACGGGAAATCGCAGGAAATTGCCCAGTCCGATGGCGTTGCCGGCCATGGCCATGATCAGGCCCAGGCGGCTCGCCCAGACCTCCCTTCCGTGATGCTCGGACATCTGAAGCTCCTTCCAGCTGACAACGGTTATTTCACTCTGCCCCGCCCGGCGACCGGCCAGATCACTTCCACCTGGTCGCCCCGGACGCCGTTGAGTTCGTCGTGCAGGTTGAGGGTCATTTCCTGGTGAAGGGGGATCACCGACAGGCGCTCGCCAACCTTGAAGCGGTGCGCGCAGCGGGATACGTCCACGTGGCCGTGTTCCACGGACATGCCGTATATCTGTGCGTCCGGATGCTCGATGATGTGGCCGTAGGGCGTGGGCGGATAGCTGGTGAAGGTCTTCATCCCGCCGTCGATGATGATGCGGTCCGGCGTCGGGGTGCTCACCACGGTAACGACCATGCGGCAGGCACAGCGCTCGGCGCTAAGCATGCCGGAATTCCCGATGCGGCTCATCCCCTCCCAGATGTAGGACCCGCTGCGGGTCTCGGTACAACCCATGTCCCTGGAGTTCTCTTCGCCGCCGGTGCCGCCCCCACTGATAATCTCGAGGGGAATGCCCTTTTGCGAGATCCGCTCCAGCGTTTCCCGTACGAATTCCTTTGCTTCGGGATGGCTTGGGAATACCATGATGCCTTTGAATTCGAGGCCGCCCAGATCCACGATGCGTTCGGCCAGGGCCGCCGCCGCTTCGGGCGACTGTACGCCGCAACGCTGCGTGCCCGTATCCAGCTCGATGATCACGTTGACCCGGCACCCGTCGCGCAGAGCCTGATCCGATATGCCGC
Organism: bacterium; assembly: GCA_965225915.1. GTDB lineage: Bacteria > JAAXHH01 > JAAXHH01 > JAAXHH01 > JAAXHH01 > JAAXHH01. The sequence continues at coordinate 535,945 of OZ245326.1, read as the reverse complement.
GGGCCGTGATTTCGTCATCGACGGCCACGGTAATCTCGGCCCGCCTGGAGACGCGCGTCAGGCGATCCACCTTGCGGGCGCCCACGATGTTGTAAGGGATCAGGATGTTCTCGATGCCGGCGGCGGCCATGACCTCCGCCTCACCCAGTTTCTGACAGCAAATGCCTATTGCGCCGGCTCTTACCTGCCGGTGGGCGATTTCCGGGATTTTGTGGCTCTTGGTATGACATCGAAGGGAGATTTCGAGATTCCGGCAATGATCCGCCATGGAAGCGATGTTCCGTTCCATCACGTCCAGGTCGACCAGGTAGGCCGGGGTATCCAGTTCGTCGATGTGCATGGTTGTCCGTTTCGGTTACTAAACGGGTCAGTTTCAGGTGTTTTCGTTGTTAGAGCCGACCCTTGGTCGATGGCACTCCGGAAACGCGGTCATCCTTGCCCACGGCCAGGCGCAAAGCCCGTGCCGCGGCCTTGAAGACCGCCTCGACCTGGTGATGGGCGTTTACCCCCGAAAGCAGGCTGACGTGCAGGGTGACGCGTCCATGGTGGACGAATGCCCCGAAGAACTCCCGCACCATTTCCGTGCTGAAATCGCCGACTGAAGACCGCGAGAAAACGGCGTCGAATTCCAGGTGCGCCCTGCCGCTGATGTCGATGACGGCCCGGGCAAGTGCTTCGTCCAGAGGTACGTAGGCATGGCCGAACCGGGTGATGCCGGAACCGTCGCCGATCGCCTGGGTAAAGGCCTGGCCCAGGCAGATCCCCACGTCTTCCACCGTGTGATGATCGTCTATGTGCAAATCACCGTTGCAGGATAGATCGAGGTCGAATCCCGCGTGTTTGACGAGACTGGCCAGCATATGGTCGAAGTAGCCTATGCCGGTTTCGCCGGAAAGCGAGCCTCCGCCATCCAGGCTGAGGGACAATTCGATACGGGTTTCCAGGGTTTCGCGCGATATGGCGGCGGTACGAGGCACGTAAACCTCATCGTCGGGGTAAGAAACCGGGTATAGTTCAAGCTGTATTCGTCAGGTTTGACCTGTAACAGTAGGGCGGCGCCCCGGGTTTGTCAAGAGGATATGACATGCTAAGCAGGCACTGTGGCGCATCGCTGATTCTGCTGGTTTGCATTACCGGGAAGTACGTGCATCCACCCAGGTGAAAGAGTGGGAAAACGAATGTAAACAAATGCTCCACGCTTCTGAAGGACAGATTCTTGATGAGGATAGACCGGCTGCTGAAGATGCCAACGAAACGATTGATCCTCCGGCGCCCAAATTGTCCCGGAAGGACGGGATGACCGGCTCGGGTTCCGATCCGTTATACTGTGCGAGTTCGGACGGGGCTCGAAACAGTCGGAGCAGCGTGCGCCTGGTTCGTTGAAATCGAAACTGCCTTTCATGGACTAGCCAAAGTACCATCGCGCGGCGATGGCTAACACAACAGCGGCGGTGGATTGGAAGGTCCGTCGTTCGCTGCGCAGAGCGGCCTTGAAATCGTAGGGCGCTGGTTCCCCGGCCGCATATGGGGCGAGTCGTGGCACGAACCGGGGCACGCTTTCAATGTAGGCATCGAATGCTGAGCCGAAGCTCTTCCGCAGACTTTCTTCCTCCAGGGATACGATGAGGCCGTATTGTATCCCAAAGGCCGCCAGGAAGATCCCGAGCATGTACGGCATCCAGGCCCATGCCATGACGCACAGGCCGAGGCTCAGGATGAAGTTGCCCACGTAGAGGGGATTGCGTACCCGGCCGTAGGGTCCGTTGGTGATGAGCGAAGGCGCCCCGACGTGCCGGGTACGGGTCGCTGAACCGGCGTAACCGACCGCCCACAGGCGGATCGATTCCCCAAGGACAACCACCAGCCCACCGGCAATAAATGTCTGCAAATCCGGATCCGCCATGATCAGCACGGCGAACAGTAGGGGGATGGGCGTGTAGCTTCGGGCCGCGAAAACCCCGGCACGTATATCCATATCGGCGAATCGTGCTCCATCGATGTATTTGACTGGCGACAAGACCGGACGATGATGGTGGATCTACCGGCGACTGGCATTGATTTGATCGACAACCGCCAGGGAGATGCGAAGGGCTTCCCGTCCGTCGCGGCCCGTCACCGGCGGCGGGGCCTCACCCCGTACAGCCCCTGCGAAGGTGGCGAGTTCGGCTTTCAATGGTTCGGTCTTGTCCCGCGAGGTCTTTTGCCGCAGGATGTGCCTGGTGCGGCCATCGCCGGTGTTTATGGGTATCTTCAACCCCCGGACCCCGCTCGGTCCTGGTTCGTCGATCAGCCGGTATATCTCGCTGTCACCCGTCAGGAAGTCCATCGAAATGTAATGATCGCGCTGAAAGACGCGCATCTTGCGCATCTTTTTAAGGGATATGCGGCTGGCCGTGACGTTGGCCACGCATCCATCGGCGAACAGCATGCGCGCGTTGGCGATGTCCACCTGGTCGGAAATCACGGCGACCCCCGTGGCGTCCAACCTTTCCAGTTCCGATCCGACCAGGCACCGGATCAGATCGATGTCGTGGATCATCAGGTCGTGGACGACGGACACGTCGGTGCCCCGTGGGTCGAAGGAAGCCAGACGGTGCGATTCGATGAATCCGGGAGATACGGCCAATCCTTCCAGGGCCCGGAAGGCGCCGTTGAATCGTTCGATATGTCCGACCTGCAGCACGCTTCCCCGGGCTTCCGACAGTTCGATCAGCCGGTCGGCTTCTTCAACGGTCGCGGTGATCGGTTTTTCCACGAAGGTGTGCAGACCCTGGGACAGCGTGTATGACGCCACCTCGTAATGGGCGGTGGTGGGCACGACCACGGTAACGGCCGAGGCATCCCCCACGAGTTCGGACAGACTGTCGTAGGCTTTGGTATCGTAACGTCGGGCGATCTCTTCCGCACGCTTGTCGCGTAGGTCGTACACGCCTGCGAGATGCACGCCCGGCAGGTCCGCCAGCACCCGGGCATGGGCTTCACCGAGACGTCCAACGCCGATTACAGCTATTCGTAACAGGTCCAAGTGCGAAAACTCCCTGCCAACATGCGAAAAAAACTACGGTCCATCCAGAACACGCGGCTAACCATGATCGAAGTGCCTATCCAGTAGCTGATCGTTCCTGGTAACCGACGGCTGGAATGTAGATGCCGCGCCCTGTAGCAGTCAACCCCTTTGAAGCCGGAACATTGGGCCTGAACCGTTTCTTGAAGTTGACACGCGGGCGTATTGCGTGTTGATTCCAGTCACGCATTCCGACGCAAAGAAACCAAAGAGTAGACCGCTATGGCCCTATTGCAACGCCTCCACGCCTCATCACCTTTCGCCGGGATCGGTCTCGCCTTCTGTTCCGCCCTGTTCATCTTCCTCAGTATACCCAAAGTCGATTGGTGGCCAATGGCCTGGATCGCCTTCGTGCCGGTCATGATCGCCCTGCACGACGCGGGTCGATCAGGTACCCTGGTTCGCGTTTGTCTGATCTCCCTGGCCTTCGGGTTTCTTTCCGGTGTCGGCAAGGTGTACTGGATCATGGAAACCGTCATGTCCTACGGGGGATTGAACGCTGCGCTGGGACTGGTCAGCATGGCGGGCGTGGCCCTGGTAGTGGCGCTATACGCCTTCCTGTTCGGGATATTCTTAGCCCGAGCCGACTGGAAGTCCCCCATGTTTCCGTTGTTTGCCGCCATCCTGTGGACTGCCCTTGAATACGCGCAGACCTATCTGTTTACCGGGTTCCCATGGGAACTGCTGGGCTACTCCCAATACCAGGTCCTGCCTGTCATACAGATCGCCAGATTCACGGGGGTGTACGGCGTGAGCTTCCTGGTCATGCTGCTGAACGCGACGCTGGCCATGGTCTTCTTTGCCTTGCGGGAAAGAACCGCGTGGCGCGCTCCCGTGTTCGCCATGTCGCTGGCCTGTTTCTCTCTTATTTGTGCGACGGGTTACGGCTGGTGGTCGATTTCCCAGTTGCGTGGCCTGGAGCGGCTGACTCCCCCGGTAAAGGTTGCCGTGGTCCAGGGAAGCATGGAACAGGGCATGAAGTGGTCGGAATCGGTGCTCCAGGGGACGGTGGACGTGTACAGGGATCTGACGCGGTCGATACTGCCCGAGGGCCCAGAGTTCATCGTATTTCCCGAAACGGCGATGACTTTTTACCTGGAGAGTCCGATCTACGAGCAATACAACGAACAGGTACATGCGTTGACCACGGAAGCAGGAGTTCCGCTGCTTACCGGTGCGCTGGGTTTCCGTTCCGGGGAAAGGGCGATCTACAACAGCGCCTTCCTGATGCTGCCCGAAAGGGGTATCGTGGATTCCTACAGCAAGATGCACCTTGTGCCCTTCGGCGAATACCTGCCGCTGCCGAGCCTGTTCTTCTTTCTCGACGGCTTGACTGGCGCAATCGGTTCGCTCACGCCCGGGGAAGAGCTGACCGTGATGCCGCTCAACAGATACGATATGCGTATCGGCACAGTCATCTGCTACGAATCCATATTTCCGGATCTGGTTCGCCGGTTTCCGCTGAACGGCGCCAACGTGCTCGTGGTCATGACCAACGACGCCTGGTTCGGGACGTCATCCGCGCCCAGGCAGCATTTCTCCATGGCGGTGCTGCGGGCCGTGGAAAATGGAACGCCGATCATCCGAGCGGCGAACACCGGTATATCGGGGTTCATATCCGCAACGGGCGCCGTCTACGGCGCTACGCCCATGATGGTCGCTACAACCACCGTCGCGAACGTATATCCCAACCGCGGTGAACCGACGGTCTACACCCGTTACGGCGACGTGTTCGCCCTGTTCTGCTGCGCGATGGCGGTTGTTGCGGCGGCCCTTGCGGGAAGCAGGACCATAATCCTACGCAGAAACACCTCGTCCTGACTGGTCCGATCAACCTGGAGAACCGGATCGAATATCTTTCCGGAGTGGAATGATCACCATGGTTGGTTTCAGGGTCACCCCCTAGGATGGTAGCGGGTGTACATATCCTTGAGGTATTCCCGGTCAACGTGGGTGTAGATCTGCGTCGTAGCGATGTCCACGTGGCCCAGCATTTCCTGCACGGCCCGGAGGTCGGCGCCCCCTTCCAGGAGATGGGTGGCGAAGGAATGGCGCATCGTATGGGGGCTGACCTTCTTTTCCAGGCCTGCGAGTTCCACGTAAGTACCCATGATCTTCCATAATCCCATGCGGGACAGCTTGCGGCCCCGGGCGTTCAGGAAGAGAACCTCTCCGCTGTCCGGCGACGCGAGGTTGGGACGCACCTTGTGCAGGTAGTTCCGGATCATGTTTATCGCCTGCCGGCCCACGGGTACGAGACGTTCCTTCCCGCCCTTTCCGAAGATGCGCGCCAGCCCCGCGTCGAAAAGCAGATCGGGCCTGCGGAAGTTCAGCAGCTCAGACGCGCGCAGGCCGGTGGCGTACATGAATTCGAGGATCGCCCGGTCGCGAAGTCCCAGGGGTGTCGTGTGATCAGGTTGTTCCATCAGCGCCGTGATCTCCTGCCTGTTCAGGACGACCGGCAGTCGGCGGGGTTGCTTTGGTACCCTGACGTGTTCGGTTGGATCGACCGTGGCCAGTCCTTCGCTGATGAGGAAGCGGTGAAATATCCGTACCGCCGACACGTGCCGCGCAATGCTTGAAGGAGCGAGCCCGCGCCGACGCAGGAATGCGATAAAACCCTGGATGTCCTGCCTGGTCGCGTCGGAGAAGGAAATAATCCCCCGCCTGTCCAGATGGCCCTGGTAGGACGTCAGGTCTCGCTGGTACGCGTCATAGCTGTTCGGTGACAGCCCGCGTTCGATGAGCAGATGGGTAAGAAAATCATTCATTTCGCTCATGAATCATGTCGCTCCTATTACCCCCGACCCGGTGCGAGGAACCATCTTACGCGGCGGCGCGTTACGTTTACGCGACGGCGCATTCCGCCCGTGCCCGGTCCACGTGCGCCTTCATGTACGCGATCGAATAGGCGTAGCCGATCCGGCCGTCGCCCGCCATCTCCGGAATGTGATCCGGGATCATGACCCCGTAGAATCCGGTTTCCTCCAGCACCCGGGAGGCCTGGTACATGTCGAAGTAACCGTTGTCGATGAAGGTTTCCACAAAGTGGGGCAACGGTTGATCCACGTTACGGTAGTGGACCTTGAATACCTGGCCCTGTTCGCCGAAATGGCGGAGCGAATCAGCCACGCCCCTTCCCATCAGCGAACCGCCTTCGAGCCAGCAACCGATACAGAAGCAGAGCCCCACGTTCGGGCTGTCGGCGATCTCCATGGCCCGGTAGTATCCGTCGAAACTGCTGAAGATACACCGTGGAATTCCACCGAGTTCCGGTTGGGGAGGATCGTCCGGATGAATTCCAATACGCACCCCTGCTTCTTCGGCAACCGGCGCAACTTCCCCTATGAAGGCGGCGAAGTTGTCCCAAATCTCGTCCTGACTGTACACCCGCCCATGGGTCAGCGGCATACGGAACAACTTGCCGCCCCAGTGGCCTTCCTCGGCCCTGGCCAGGTCGAAACCCCGGGCCGAGGCGCCGCCGCGGGTGGTCTCTCGTCCCGTGCTCCAGATCCCGTTGCCCATGTGGGCGTAGGTCGTATAGGGTATGCCCGCTCTTCCAAGATCCCGAATGTAGCGCTTGTACTGCTCCACTTTCGCATCCCGGTTCGGCAGGTTGAGCACGATGGCGTCCTGGTTGTGCACGTCGCTGTTTCCGAACCCGTATATCTTGATTCCCGCTTCCTCGTATATTTCCCGCCGGCTCATGAAATAGTCGTAGTTGGCATGAGCGCCGTCCGTCCACAGACAGACGTATTCGATGCCCAGCTGCTGGGCGAAATCCAGGTCTTCTTGCGTCGGTTCGGGGGACATCTGTCCCGCGATCTTTGCTGCCGGGTTCAATTTCCATGAGTGACATGTCGGACTCCTTCGGATGTTTGATAAAGAACTGCTATTAGTGGTCGGGTTCCAGGAATTCGATCCGTATACGCATGCTTTACGAATAACAGGCATGGTATGCAAACAAGGAACAAAGTTCCGTGACGAGTCCTGGCATGTGGAGTATTATATCCGTCGTTCGCCGAATTGTGCAACGATTTATCGATGACGTGGACAACGGACCATGTTCATACTACGCCTATCCATCTTGATTTTCGTCTTGTCTCTGCCGTTCCTTGTTGGCGCACAGGGGATAACCGCGGGAACGCTCAGCGGGCGGGTTCTGGACGAAACAGGGTGCCCGCTCCCGGGCGTTACCGTGATCGCCGTGCATGAGCCCACAGGGGTCTCTTCCGGTGTTTTCTCCCGAGGCGACGGGCGGTACAATATCGCGGGCCTGAAGATCGGCGGCCCCTATCAGATCACGGTGAGTTTCATCGGCTACCGAACCGTCATACGACGGGACATCGCGTTGACCATGGGAGAAAACCTGCGTACGGATTTCCGGTTGCGCAGGGACATCATCGAGGCGGCTGAAGTCATCGTCACGGCCCACAGGGACGAGATGCTAAGCGCATCGAACACCGGTACGGAAACCCACGTTTCGGCGCTCGAGATAGCCCGTCTGCCCTCGATTGCCCGGAGCATACATGACTACACCAGGCTGGCGCCCGAAGCGGCGTCGAAGGCGGGTGGGCAAAGCATCGCGGGCAAGAACAACCGCCTGAACAACTTCCAGGTGGACGGCGCCGTCCTGAACGACGCCTTCGGCCTGTCGAACGAGGGGCTTCCCACGGGACAGGTAAACGCGCAGCCGATCAGCCTGGATGCCATCGAGGAGTTCCAGGTTCAGGTGGCACCCTTTGACGTTCGTTCAGGAGGATTCGCGGGAGGGCTCATCAATGCGGTGACGCGCAGCGGAACGAATCGATTCCGTGGTTCCTTTTACTCTTTTGGGCGCAACGAATCCCTGGTGGGAGAACTGGACAGCGATAAATTCGGAGATTTCACCGACTACCAGCTTGGTTTCAGACTGGACGGTCCGGTGGTCAGGAACCGCGCCTTCTTCTTCATCAACGGTGAATTTCGGCGTCGGTCGAGTCCTACGAGCGCGGGACCGGCGAATTCGGACCAGCCCGTACGTTTCGGAGCAGGTGCGACGGAACTGCAGCGTATCGTGGACTTCGCCCGGGACCGATATGGCTACGACGCCGGGGGTTTCGATCCCTTCTCGCAGCATACACGCAACGAGAAGTTCTTCGGGCGGCTGGACGTGAATCTATCATCCAGGCACCGGCTCACCCTGCGCCACAACCTGGTAACCGGCGATCTGGACGACGGCCTAAGCCGGGGCCGCACCATATTTACACTGACCAGCAACCATTTCAAGCGCGACAACATCACCCAGTCTTCGGTTGTGCAACTCAACAGCACCTTCTCCAGCAGCGTGGCCAATGAAGCACGGGTATCCTACAGCCGCGTGCGGGACAGCAGGTCACCGCTGTCCGCTTCGTTTCCCCAGGTGCAAATCGATCTCGAAGAGGCCGGAGGCGGGTTCCTTGGCGAGGTGCGGCTCGGCGTGGAGCGGTTTTCCCAGGCCAACGCACTGAACCAGGACACTTTCGAGTTCACCAACAATCTCCAACTGTTCATGGCGGATCATACCATTACGATTGGGACCCATAACGAGTTCATATCCTTCGACAACCTGTTCATACAGGACTACTACGGTGCCTACGAGTTCGACAGCATCGAGGCTTTCGAGAACGGCGCTCCCACCCGCTACCTCCTGAGCCATTCCAGGGTACCAGGTGTCGAACAGCCCCGCGCGGCATGGGATTACGTACAGATGGGATTCTATGCCCAGGATGACTGGCGGTTCAGTCCGCGGCTCAGCCTGAACTTCGGATTGAGGGCCGACGTGCCAATACTTCCGGACGAACCTCTGGCCAACGACCGCTTCGCCCATCAGTTCGCCGGCCACAGGACGGACCGAACCCCGGGCGGCAAGGTGCTCTGGTCTCCCCGTTTCGGATTCAACATCGACGCTGGTGGGGATCGCAGGACGCAGGTCCGAGGAGGCGCCGGCGTATTTGCGGGAATGCCGCCTGCTGCCTGGCTGTCGAACGCCTACAGCAACACCGGCGTGGATTTCACCCGGATCGACGTCGCGTCCTTCCGGGGTCAGGATGTTCCCTCGTTTGTGGCTGATCCCTTCGCTCAACCGCTTCCCCTGGACGTCAGTCTCACCACACCCCAGACGTCGGAGGTCAATGTCATCGATCCGGCGTTTCGGCTGCCCCGGGTGTTCCGCACCAATCTCGCCGTCGACCACAGGTTGCCACTGGACCTGGTCGGCACCGTTGAATTCCTGCTGGCACGGAACTTAGATGATGTCCGATTCCGAAACCTTAACATCGGCAACGACGGCGGGCCGACGGGAAGAACCCCGGACGGGCGACCCGACTACGGCGGCAAGAAGGTCAGCAGGGATTTCACCAACGTCATACTCCTTGAGAACACGAACAAGGGCCACCAGTTCAACCTCACGCTGCGGATGCGCAAGGGGGTCAACACGTCCTTTTTGCCCGGTCTCTTCGGAAGTGTCGCCTACGTGTTCCAGGAAGCCGAGGACATCAACAGCGGGCGGTCGAGCCGCGCCATTTCCAACTGGCAGTACAACGAGACTGATGACCCCAACGGCGAGACGACGGCGACGTCCGATTTCGAGGTTCGGCACCGGATCCTGGCCACCGGATCCTGGAAATTTGACTTCGGCCATCGCCTGGCCACGACGATCTCCATGTTCTACGAAGGCAGTGCGGGAGATCCCTTCAGTTACATGATTGCCGACGATGTGAACGGCGACGGCATCCGCGGCAACGGCCTCGCCTACATCCCCGCGACCAGGAGCGAACTGAGCGAGGATGTCACCGACGACGAGTGGAGGGCGATCGACGCCTTTGTAAGGTCCGATCCCGCGCTGCACCATGCTCGGGGCGGCATAATCCAGCGCAACGCAACGCGTTCACCGTGGCGGAACCGGTTGGACCTGCGCCTGATCCAGCAATTGCCCTCGATACGGGACCATCACTTCGAATTGACGCTGGACGTCCTGAACCTGACCAATCTGATTAAAAGCACGTGGGGACAAAGCCGTTACGTGCCATTCGACGCCGTCAGCCTGTTCAATTTCGATGGATACGACGAACAGGGCAGGCCGGATATGGATCTAAGGATCCGGGACGCAAACGAGGACGGTAAGGTCGATAGGGAAGACGTGTTTCAGTCGACCAACCTCTCTTCCAGATGGCAGATGCAATTTGGGGTGAGGTACTCGTTTTGAAGGAATTCGGTAGATTTCGTTGTGTACCAAACCTCGTCGTGTGGACATTCATTCCTACGCATGGGAATGAATTTGACGAGATACCGGTGCCGGTTATATTAGTTCGTCCATTTCTGGGTCAGACCGCCCTTATCTGGGTCAGACCGCCCTTAATTGAAATCAAGCATAAACCGTCTTTAAACAGGAGGCTTTCCGTGAAACTGGCATTTTACAACGATTACACCCTGGGAGTTATTGAGCGTGACACGATTATAGACGTTTCGGCTGCTGCGGGAGATATCGGTGCGTCCAGTCCCCAGGCGCAGTTGGAAGTGGTCATCAGCGGCTGGGATACCTACGGCGCACGCATCGCCGAAACCGCCCATGGACAGTCCGGAACTCCCCTGTCCAAAGTCAGCCTGAGGCCGCCGGTGCCGCGTCCCGGCCAATTACTCTGCCTGGCGGGCAATTACATCGAGCCGGAACACCCGGCCAAAGAGACCTTCAACGCCTTCCTAAAGTCCAACACCTCCGTAATGGGACAGGACGCCGTCGTGGAATTGCCCGATACGGACGCGTCTGTTTTCCATTTCGAGCCCGAACTCGCCATGGTCATCGGGAAACGGGCCAGCAAGCTCAATGCCGGCGAGGCCCTGGACCACATCTTCGGTTACACCCAATTCATCGATGTCTCGGCCCGCGGACTGCCCGGTGGCTTCTTCCTCGGCAAAAGCTGGCACACCTTCGGCCCCATGGGACCCGCGCTGGTCACGGCCGACGAAGTGGGTGACGCCAACGACCTGCCCGCGAAGATGTGGATCAACGACGCCCTCAAGCACGATTTCTCCACCGGCGAGATGGCGCGGGACATCCCGGAACTTCTGGCGGAAGTGACGGCCGTGGTCACGCTGGAACCCGGAGACATCGTCTCCACGGGTACGCATCACTACGCCCTCAGCCCGGTCCAGGACGGTGATCACCTGCACCTGAGCATCGACAAGCTGGGTCCCCCGCTGACCATCACCTGCGCGGACGACAAGAAAAGGACGTGGGAGCGGTAGGAGAAGCCGGAGAAACAGAAGGGATTTCAGGGTTCGGTTGGGCGATAGGGACCGTGGTTAACTTGCACAATACCAGTTAGTACCTTCGGAACGACTACCATCGAGTTACGGTTAGGATTGGAAAAGGGCTAGCCTGCTTAACCTGACAGCCTCGTTTCCAGATCTAAGGGTGCGGTAAAAACCCATTTCCTTCCGACCTTTCTAACGCTCAAAAACTCACGATTCTGCAAGTCCAACAGATCCGTCCTCGCGGTCTGGTAAACCACGCCGTGATAGGCTTTATGTGCGTTTATGGTATATTGATGACCCGGGTGTCTCACAGCGTGACTAAGCAGATCTCTTTGACGGTGGTTAAAGGTATCAAGGTTTTTAACTTGCGATTCGAAAGCCTGTAATTGTTTGGTTCTCCGTCGGATGAATTTGTGCAACTCGTCGATAGATCTGCGAGTGACGTTCAGATGATAAATCAGGAAATACGTAAGATCGTTCCCGTCCGTTGTTATTTTAAAGAGAACACATTGAGGTCAGTGCTTTCGAATATTGTATTACTAATCTAATACTAATGAATGTTAATTTAGTAGATATTGTCCTTACTACTTCTGTGATACCGCTAACATGAAAACTTCACCAGTACCAATTAGGATCCCCGATCCCCTGGAATCAGTTGAGATCCAAATGACCGACGGCGCGCCGATCACTCTGCGCAGGCACGGCAATCCCTCCGGCGCACGGATCGTCTTCAGTCACGGCAACGGGCCTTGCGGCCGACCTGTACTATCCTTTCTGGTCGCTCTTGCCCGACCGGTTCGACATCATTCTATACGATTACCGCAGTCACGGATGGAATCCGGTCTGGAACCGTCAGACCCACACTTTCCCCACCATGGTCGGCGACAGCCAGCGTATCGTGCGCGCAATAGACGACCACTTCGGTGCTAAGCCGTTGACTGGTGTGTTTCATTCAAGTGCGGCATTGGTCGCCCTGTTGCATCAACTGGAGAATGAAAGCGGATTCGCGGCTCAACTGTTGTTCGAACCCCCGTATGTCCTCCAGGTGGCGCGCCCGAAGACAATATGGAGATTGGATTCGCACTGGCTGAGCGGACATGTCAACGGAAGGTTAAATTCGAAACTCGGGAGGAACTCAACGAATCCATCAAACGTTCGAGTGTCTTCAAGCGCATTCACCCGGACGTGGTGGAACTCTTCGGCCTGACCACGCTGCGGCCGGGCGAAGACGGGGGTTATGAGCTATGCTGTCCCGCGGATCACGAAGCACAGATCTTCGACTACTACTTCGGGTGGGCGATGCAGGCGTACGAAAAACTGGAACATCACGGCCTCTCATGTCCCGCCAGAGCCATTGGATCCGACCCCACGATCCCGTACTCGTTCCTGCCCAGCGTTGATCTCAGTACGCTGGTCGCCCTGGACTATGACTTCGTTCCTGATACCACGCACTTCCTGCCCCTTGAAGTCCCGGTCGAATGCGCGTCCATAACGGTTGCGTTCCTGGAGGAGCATGGCCTGGCGTGAAGCGGCTGTGCAGGAGGATTCTAACCGGCTCTCTCAAGTCGGGCCGCATAGCCCAGCGTGATCAGGCCGACACGGGTGTCTGCTTTATTCGTCTGCTTCACAATATTCGAACTGCTTCGTCTCGATACCATCCAGCCAGGTCTGGAACGCATCTGTTCTCGGTACGCAAAGATCGGTCCCATCCAATCTCAGGGTGTCCAGGCTGGTCATTCCGGTGAGTGCGCCGGGCAGGGGTCCCGACATGTCCGTGTTGTTGTGGACCCACAGTAGCTTAAGCTGAGTTAGTCCTCCCAGCGAAGCGGGAATTCCACCGCTCAGGTCATTGTTTTCCAGGTATAGGTGCTCTAGCGCGGAGAGATCACCCAGTGCCGATGGGATACTGCCGGTAAAGCCGTTGTCGTTGAGACTTAGTAAGTTGATTTTACCGAGTCGTCCCAACGCCGAAGGAAGGTTGCCGCTCAAGTCGTTCCGCTCCAGCCGCAGATCGAGCAGATTGGATAGGCTCCCCAGCGCAGTTGGAATAGAACCCGTTAGTTTATTGGCAACGAGGTCGAGGTATTCGAGGTTCTGCAGCTGGGCTAATACAGAAGGGATCTCGCCGCTTAAGTTGTTGCCGCGGAGGCGAAGCCGGTTTACGCGTCCCATGCCGTCGATGGAGACCCCCAACCATTCGTCAATAGGATCATTACTCAACCATTTCCAACTGGACCTCCAGTTCGGACCGTCTGTGGCGTTGTAAATGGCCACCATTATTGCCCGTTCATCCACTGATCCCGGACAGGGTCTGATTGAACTTCCGCCTACCAGTCTCCTCAACCAGATCTGAAATCTCTCGGCAGACGGCGAGCAAAGGTCCGTGCCACCACCCTGAAGCACACCAAGTCTGGAGGTGACGAAATCGAAGGGGATCTCACCGGACATGCGGGGATTACCGTTAACCCGCAGCGCGTAAAGGTCCGGAAGTTCCGCAAGGAAGGAGGGGAGACCGCCTTCAAGGTCATTGTCATTGAGGTTTAAGGTCCTGAGGCTCTGCAGGTCGGCAAAAGACGAAGGTATGGTGCCGTTAAGGTTGTTATTGCTGAGCGTCAGTTCCTGCACACTTTCTAAATTACCCAATGCAGATGGAATACCGCCAGAAAGCAGGTTGTCATTCAGCTTCAGTGTTTTAAGGTTGGACAAACGACTTAAACCGGTTGGAATGCCGCCATCCAGACCGTTGTGGCTTAAATCCAGCACTTTCAGACTGGAAAGACCGCCCAGAGACTGCGGAATCCCACCGTCCAGTTCATTCTCGTTTAGTTTGAGTTCGGTCAGATTGGTCAGGCTACCGAGGGAAGAGGGGATCGTTCCAGTCAGAGAATTGGTGCCGAGGCTCAGCATCCGCAGATTTGACAGGTTTGCCAATCCTGAAGGTATACCTCCACTGAATTCATTGATTTGGAGACTCAGGTTCTCCAGCTTGGCCAATCCGAACAAGGATGTTGGGATAGCGCCACTAAGATGGTTTTCTGCAAGATTCAGCACAGTCAGTTCGGTCAATTTTCCCAGCGAAGCATGCAGTACGCCTACCATCCTCTGGTAACGGAGATCGAGTTTTGTAACCCTCCCGTCGGAATTCACCACAACCCCTTCCCAGTTGGATATCGGGCGATCACTCATCCAGTAATTATCGTTTCTCCAGTTTTCACCGTCCATGGCGCTGTAAAACTCGACCAGCACTTGCCTGTCGTTAGGTATATCGGGATCGATCGGGTCAACGGGATCGACCGGATCGACCGGATCGACCGGATCAACGGGATCGACCGGATCGCAGCCTTGTACCTGGCGATCCGCAATCGTAGCCAGCCATTCCTGCACTGGCGGATAACCCGGCGCGCATACTTCTGTACCTTGTAACCACAATACGGATAGCTGCAAGGCAGTCAGTTCGTCCGCCAGTGTGCCGGACAGGCCTGAATTGTCGTTAAGGCGCAGTTCTTTCAGGTTTGCAAGGGCACCCAATTCGCCGGGTATCTCCCCGGTCAGGTTGTTGCCACCCAGATTCAACCTTTCCAAGTCGGAAAATCCACTCAGTGCGACGGGAATATCCCCACCAAGGCCATTCCCCGGCAACTCCAGGCCGACGATCCGGCCCGAATCATTGACGGAAACCCCAAACCAGTCAGATATCGGTTCAGCGCTTAGCCAGTTGGTGTTGTTCGTCCAGTCAGCGCCTCCGGCCTGGTAGTACAGAACCTCGAGAGAGAGCAAGTCGGGACCGGCTTCACAGTTAAGGACGTAGATGTTGTGAAAAGAACTCCGCCACTCCTGGAATTCCAGATCCCGAGGTATGCAAACCTGCGTACCGAAGAGGTGCAGGGAAAACAGGTTTCGTTCGAGAAAAGTCCGGGGTAATGGTCCTTTGAGTTCAGCATTATCCTCTAAATTCAACACTACAAGTTGTTCGAGTCGCCCCAGTTCCACCGGTATCTCTCCGTTCAGGTTGTTCCCGTTCATGTATAGTTCTTTTAGACTGGCTAGTCCTCCGAATTCGGACGGTATCTCACCCAGCAAACTGTTCCCTTCCAGATGCAGTTTTTCAAGCAACTCGAGGTTCCCCAGTGAAGTCGGAATAGTTCCGCTTAAAGCGTTGTGCTGGAGAAAGAGCAACAAGAGCTGCTCAAGTCTGCCCAATGCAGGAGGGATTTCACCTGTCAGATTGTTGTCATGCAGTTCCAACCAGGTGAGTTCTCTGAGATCGCCAATCCATGAAGGGATCTGGCCGGTCAGATTGTTAACGCCAAGAGATAACCCGCGCAGTCCACTGAGATGGCTTAGTTCCCGGGGTATTTCACCGGTCAGTTTATTGCGGAGGAGAGCCAGCGTTTTAAGGTGGGACAGTTCGCCCAGTGAAGTCGGAATACTTCCCTGTAAGCCATTGTCAACAAGCCAGATCACCTCCACGCGTCCCGTCGAATCGACTTCTATCCCGTGCCACTGGCCCAGAGGTTCGTCCGTGAGCCAGTTAGTTTTGTTCGTCCAGTTCGGACCGTCCGTAGCATTGTAAAACGCTATGAGTAGTTCACGATCCGATGTTACTTCGCTAACCGTGACTACCACGGTCTTCGTAACCATACCCGACGAAACGGTAACCCGCGTTGTACCGGGCATTTGGGCTGTTACCACGCCCTGAGCATCCACAGTCGCCACGGTGGAATCTTCACTAGTCCACACCAGAGGCGCATTGAGGATCTCCGCATCCAGGGAATCCACTACGATCGCCGTAAGTGTTGTCGTTTCGCCAACCGATGCCAATTGAACGGAATTTCGGGGTAGGATGATCCGGACCGGCACCTGTGCAACGGTAACCACGATGGTTTTTGATGCAGAACCCGATGTAGCGGTGATGCGGGTTTCCCCGTTCGCGTTCGCCCTGATCTCGCCGCGACTGTTTACGAAGACGACCGCCGGATTGTCACTCGACCAGTTCACCGAAGCGTCTGCAATGGGAACATCATCGGCGTCCAGCACCACGGCTTCGAGCTGGCGTGTTTCCCCTCTTGCCTTAAACCGAACCGATTCGGGTGTCACGACAATCCGGCTCGGGCCAAGCGAAACCATCACCGTGATATTGTTCCTTACGCCGCCCCATGCCGCAATAACCAGCGTGGTTCCACCAGAGTGGGCGGTCACCAATCCGTTGCGGTCCACGGTTGCCACCGCAGTATTGGAGCTGCTCCAGGAGATTTCGAAACCAGTCAGTGGGCTGCCATTCGCGTCGAAGAGTGTGGCAGTCAACTGCAGGGTTTGACCGGAGGCTGTGAGGGAACCGGACGGTGGCGAAATGACCATCCGGGAAGGTACGGGATCTGGTTCAGGAGGCCTGGTTGGGACGGCGTCTTTGCCGCAGCCGGAAAGTGCGAGGAGGGAAAGAAAGAGCAGTAGGTTTAGGTGAGTGCGGCTCCTGTAGAGTATTTCAATCAGTTTCATTAAGTAGTATTTAGCAGGATTCCTGTGGCAATAGTGATTTTAAAGTCAGTGAACAGAATACGAAATTGTATGTCCTCTGAGGAGTAAACCGTGTCATTTGGGCCTATAGACACGTTTGCATATCCTTGACTGTAAGTTCCTTTTGAGAAGCCTATTCCCGATTTACGTAAAGCGCCATAGGGACTATCTCGTTTGGTTACGCCCTTAGCTCTCTTCGACGATATGCCGGCACAGTCGCTGGGCACGTGGTGTCAATCGGTCGTAGTGTATCCTCGGCAGAACCTTCTCCTCGACGGCGCGAAACCACGGCGCGTGGTAGCCCACACTCGTCATCGGTCGCTTCATGTCCGAGTGGTTCGCCGTACCCCCGTGCCAGCAGCGCACGTCGCGGATGACGGCCGTGTTCGCCGGCGCGCAAAGGTGATTGGTCCGCATCCATTCCGGTTCATCCTCGAGCGAGGGTATCGGCGAATGGGATCGGTGGGTACCGGGTATAAACCGAATGGCGCCGTTTTCTACGGTGAAATCTACCATGGTGAAGTTGACTACGATGAAGGGCGCCGGGACGTCCCGGAGGGTGACCCGCCCCTGGGGATCGTTGAAAACGTCGTCATTCCGATCGGAGTGCAGATGTTGGATCTTCGCGCCGGGCAGGGAGTAGTCGCCCCCCGCGCCGGTGCAGGTGTAGTCGTCGCTACTCCAGATCATGTCTAAAATCGGAAGTATAGTCGGCAAGTCGATCAGGATGCACCACTCCCAGTTGTGCAACTGACTTCCGAAAGAGTGGCGCGCATAGCCCCGGTTCATTTTCTGGCGGCCGAATTCGCCTTCCTGCTCCTCCATTACGCGTTCGGCGCCCGACCGGTTCAGGGCGAACTGTTCCTCGTTCATGGGGTTCGACACACAGACGAACCCGTCCCGGTCAAATACAGCAGCGGCGCGCTCAATATCAACCGCTTCGACTATCTCGGCCTTTAGCATGGTATTTCCCTTGATTGGGTAGCCAAGGCGGCGGTCCGGTTACATGGCCGTTTCTTCAGGCCAGGCAATCAACAATACTTCCTTCCCGGGCGATTCACCCGGGCCGAGACGCGTACTCGTTGCGTCGATTCCATCCCGGGTATTGTTCTTCTAGCGCCGCGAGGGTCTGTTCGGTGTAGTATGGGTGGCCGGCAGGTGGGAAGCGGAACAGTTCGCGTTCTCTGGCGGAAATGGATCCTATGAATTCCCGAAAATGTTTATTCTTGCCGACATCCGTGTAGTGCAGCACACCCTCCCAGTAGTGGTCCGCTCGCCCGAATGCGAATTTCCAAACGTATCGTTGCCCCTGGCTTCGCGCATAATCGCTTGCGGCATGCTGCGTGTAGTTGTGAAAAATGCACACCGAACCTGTAGGCGCCACCATAGCTTCCGCTTTGCTAAGATCCAAATTGTCGTTGTTGGCGATAAAAAGCGTCGGTGCCTGGTCGGCGTCAACATCTTCGAGATAGAACCAGAAATTGAGCTGTGAGTGGGTGTGGTCCGTTGCCGTCGGCGGCAGCAACGAATTGTTGCCGTTGTCGATATGACTCTTGTCGCGACTACCCTTGAAGCCCGGATATCGGACGAGCGCCAGGCCCGGTCGATAGTGAATATGTTCCGTTTCAAGCCAGCGTTGCGCAAAGTGTATGGCTTCCGGATTGATGATGGCGTGGTTCAGGCACTGTTCCGAATAAGGGAAATAACAGGCCTCCATACGGTCGTCCGGCGAGTCATCTCCAATCTCTTCCCATGGAGGCAGCAATCGCCGTACGGCAGCCGCCATCTCGGCGCACTGTGCTTCCGGCAGGAATCTGTGAATAATAACGTATCCTTTATTCACAAGCGCGTCGAAGTGATAATCGGTTAGTTTGATTGACATATTTCCGGTTGATTTTGCAGTGCTGCGCCGCAGGTTCTCTAAACTAGCCTCGCGTGATCCGATATCCCCTATGCTCTGGGTCGAATAGTTCCGGCCGCAGGCGTGTGCCCAGGCCGGGTCCCTCCGGTGGCCGGGCAAAACCGTTTTTAATAACGATGTTCGGCTCGATCAGCAGGTCGTAGAAGGTCCGGATATGTGCTCGCACGGATTCCTGGATGACGACGTTGGGTACGGCCGTGGCGATGTGGATACCCGCGAAGAGTGTCAGTGGTCCCGTACAGTCGTGCATGGCCACGGGAATGTTGTAACCCTGGGCTGATTCGGCCAGCCGCCTGGTCTCGCTGATGCCGCCCACCCAGGTGGGATCCACCATGAGATAGTCGGCGGCGTTCTTCTCCAGAACGTGACGGTAGTCCTCCCGGCTGATCAACATTTCGCTGACTGCCAGGGGGACGCCGGCCTTGTCGCGGAAGTCTCTGAGGGTGTCTACGTTGTCCAGGCGCATTACGTCCTCGAGCCAAAGCAGACCGAGGTCGCGCACGGCCTCGGCGATGCGCAGGGCCGCGGGCAGTTGAAAAAAACCGTGTCCGTCGAGAAGAATCTCGATCTTGTCTCCCACCTTTTTGCGCACCTCCTCCAGGGGACGTACACATTCCCTGACCGTGGACATGGGCAGGTAGCTGCTTCCGTGGAGGCGGTAGGCCCGGTCGAAGGTCCAGAACTTCATGCCCGTGTATCCCTCTGCTACCAGTTCCTCCGCCAGGTCGCCCGCGGTATTGTGGGCTGCCCAGTTGTCCTCCAGCGGGCCGGGTTTACCTATATCGCCGTGACCGGGCCAGCCCTGTTCGGAAGGCTCACCCGGAGGGCGGCGTCCGTACGTGGGGCCGCCGCAGCTGTTGTAGACGCGCACGGCCTCGCGGGCCTTGCCGCCCAACAGTTGCCAGACCGGCCGTCCACACGCTTGGCCCAGTACGTCCCACAGGGCCAGATCAATCGCGCTCAGAGCCCGCAGTTCGGCGCCCCGCGCACCGAATGCGCTCGACCGTTCGTAGAAAAACCGCCAGTGGTGTTCAATGGAAAGCGGGTCGCTGCCCAGCAGCCGGCGGGCCAGCCAGTCATGGATCACCGAGGCGACCGCTTGGGGGATGTAGTAGGTTTCGCCGTGCCCGGTAACGCCGACATCGGTGTGGATCCGTAGCAGCATCAACCCCGGCATGATGTCATCGGGAATGAGGGTCTCCACGGCAGTGATCTTCAGATCGGAGCTTGTTGGGACGGATGCGGGTTGCGGAGAAACAGATTCCAATAAGGTGGATGCGTCATTCATGGAGGTGTTTTTCACGTGGGTTATGGTAACAGGTACGACCTAAAGCGATCGGTTATCCGCCGAGTAGGTCCGGTTGCCGTCGCCGCCCAGTTGCCACGTACCGCGAAAGAGAGATTGCCGCTTGGGCGGCATCGACGCGATGACCTCGTGATCCAGTCCAACCCGGTGCCACTGCGCCCAGATCGAATTGTAGCAGTTGAAAACCGCGCAACGAGGATTATCGGGGTTGGTCCAGCCGTTCGCCGCGTGAATGAGGCTTTCTGTGAAGACCACCACCGATCCAGCGGGGCAGCTGTAGTCTTCCATGGCGGCGAGCAGGCTGTCCTCCCAGGGCGATTCGCTGACGTTCGGACGGTACGGGTCCGGTCCTCCATAGTTGAAATGGGCTTTGTGTGAACCGCTTAGAAAGGTCGTGCCGCCGTATCCCGACCTGACTTCTTCCAGTTCCCAGACCACGCGCGTCAGTCCCGCGAAGATCTTGCCGCCCTGTACCTGGTAGCGCATGGCGTTGGCCTGTTGCGGCGGGCGCACGACGTGGGGTGTCCCCGTACCTTGCCGGGTCATTTCCCATCCGGTCTCTCTTACCGTGATGAAGGAACCTTCACAGCGAAAGCCGTAGTAGTCGTCGCCTACAAAGGGCGGTTCGGTCAGGATTTCGCTCAAGACGCCCACGATGGCGGGATGATCGAGAAGTTCCTGGAGCTTTCCCTGGTAACTCTGACTCGCTCCGGCGTACACCTCGGCCTTCATCTCTTCGATTTCGTCCTCCGATAATACGGACGGAACGAGGATCCAACCATTCAAATCGAAGAAGAACTTCTGTTCATCTGTCATGGGGACCGGTTCGGCCACTGTGTTGGCCCCGGCCTCGTTCCCGTCAGTGGAATTGGTGGTTATTTCGGATGCCATTGTGCCTCCGATCGTTCAGTCCATGCGAATAACAGCATGACTTGTTCGACTATTCGGATTGAGAAGCTTGGTGGTTGTGCTGTGATGTTTAGCAATGCCCGATTTTTGGACGAATGTCAAGGTCGAATCCGCGAATCCCGTGTGTATTTCGTACCAGTCTTTGAAGAAACATCAAACTCCGTCAGTGTGACTCTGGTTAAATTCAACAAAATTGTTGACAACAAAATTGTTGACTAATATATTGGTCATAGAACTACAGATTCTGTAGTCAGCTAATCACAACAATTCGGGAGGTACAATGAAATCTGCTACTGGCCGTTGGGTGAGCGGTGATGACTTCTTCAATCGCGAATCCGAACTGTCCATACTAGAACAACGTATTCGAGATGGCAACCATGTGTTATTGACCGGGCAGCGTCGTATGGGCAAGACCAGTATCGCACGGGAACTGGGGCGTCTACTTGAGGCAGATGGATGGGTGTTTCTTTTTGCAGACGTAGAAGGTGCCACCTGTCCTGAGGACGTGATTGCAGACATTGCAGAGGCCGTATATCCAGTTCGATCCATGAAATCTCGGTTCACCACGGGGACATTGAGCCAACTGAATCGACTTTCTCGCAGAATCAACGACTTAGGTCCACGACAGTTCCGAGTGAGTTTCAGGGCGGAGTTGAATAAAGGCAACTGGCGACGATTCGGTGAAAAGCTGATTCGAGACTGTGCCGAGCACGATCAACCTGTCCTGCTTGTCATTGATGAACTGCCGATCTTCCTAAAACGGATGCTCCGTAACGCCGAGGGGCACAAAAATGTCGACGAGTTTCTGAGTTGGCTGCGTGGTACGCTTCAACAACTCGGCGATGGTTCCCCGGCCGTCATCATATCCGGCAGCATCGGCCTTGCTCCGCTTGTGCGGAGGCTGGGCATCCCCGATCGAATCAACTACCTTGATCCCTTTCGACTTGGCCCCTGGGGCCGTGAAACCTGCATCGAGTGCTTCAATCGACTTGCCGGAAGTTCTGACTTCCAAGACTTCCAGGTTGAAGGCGGTGTTGGCCACGCGGTGTATGACAAGCTTGGTATAGGTATCCCGCATCACGTACAGTCCTTCTTTGCCCGACTTGCTGAACACGCACTCATGCAGGGCAGGCGGCAGGTGGCTGTTTCGGATGTGGATGAAGTCTATCGTACGGTTCTGCTGGGCCCGGCAGGACAGAACGACCTTGTCCACTACGAGACGCGACTCAAGGACGGACTGGGAGACGAACTGGATTACACCATAGCCATGGAGATCCTGGCAGAGACCGCCACACAGGACGTATTCGGCCCCCTCGCGCGGCGAGGTCTGGAGCAGTTGTACGCTTCCAGGGTCGGCGATGCCGCAGACAGGATTGCTGATGTACTCGACGTGCTTGAACATGACGGATACCTCGATGCATGCGACGCCGAATACCGGTTTCCTTCGAATCTACTGAAAGACTGGTGGACCGCGCGGTTTGGTAACCATTACACACCTATCGAACAGCGCAGTCCGGTCCGAAACGAACAAAGTTTCGGTTTCGCCGTCCGCAACGGATGAGGAGACACCCATGGATCCGACCAGGGCCAAGACCCCCACGATTCGTAAGTTCAATCCGGGTACGTTCCAGTCCGACGAGGAGGTGATCCGCCAGTTCGTGGTACGGGAACACGAACTGGGAGTCGTGTTGGATGTGCTGCGCGATAACGTCGATGCTCCTTCCTGCCAGCATATACTGTTGGTTGCTCCCAGGGGCAGGGGTAAGACCATGCTGCTGGCTCGAGTCGCCGCGGAACTGCGCTCCGGCGATGAACTTCCCCAGCGACTGCTTCCGGTCCGGTTCATGGAAGAAAGTCACGAGATACTCAACATCGCCGACTTCTGGCTTGAAACGCTTTTCTATCTATCGAGAGAGGTCGCGGGTTACGACCCGGATTTTGGCCGGGAACTTCAGGACACCCATACCGATCTGACAACCCGATGGCAATCGGATTCCCTTGCGGAACGCGCGCGAGCCGCTGTGCTGGACGCTTCCGACCGGTTGGGCAGGAAACTCGTCCTCATGGTCGAGAACCTGCAGACCTTGTGCGATGACGTGGACGAAGATTTCGGGTGGCAGTTGAGGAAAGCGCTGCAGACCGAGCCTCAGATCATCTTGCTCGGCACGGCCATCAGCCGTTTCAAGGGCCTGGAGGAAGCACAGGAGCCCTTCTTCGAGTTATTCAGAATCATCCACCTCGAGCCTTTGGACACCGATGCCTGCGGGCGTCTTTGGCGTATGATGAGCGGTGATGAGGTTACCAAACGCAGTATCAGACCCCTTCAGATCCTCACCGGCGGTAGTCCACGTCTCTTGGTTATCGTCGCCGAGTTCGCCCGTCACCGCTCCTTCGGGAAATTGATGGTAGAACTGGTGGCGCTCGTAGACCACCATACCGAGTATTTTCGCGGTCATTTGGAAGCGCTGGCGCCAACGGAGCGCCGTGTCTATCTCGCGGTAATCGACCTCTGGCAGCCCTCGACCACCAGCGAGATCGCGGCTAGGGCGCGTATGGACGTCCGAATTGTATCTAGCCTGCTTGGCAGATTGATCGACCGTGGAGCCGTCATCGTCCAAGGAAAGGGAAGGAAGCGAGAGTACTCGGCGGCGGAACGGCTGTACAGCATCTACTATAAAATGAGACGCGAACGGGATGAGGCGGCGGTTGTACACAACTTGATCCATTTCATGGTGGTGTTTTACAATGAGGATGAAATGACGGAATTCTCCAAAATGCTCCGAAAGGAGGCGGTACGATTCCAGTATATTCGAGAAGGAATTAAAAGGGCGAGGGCGGATGTACCACAGATTGAACAGATGTTCAGTCAGATAACTGATTCAGGTATAGAACCGGTAGCAGTCAACCGCGAGTCAATACGTTCCGAGCAGAAAGAAGCAGAACTGAGTCTAGCAGTGAAGGCCGCCGAAGACTTGATTAGAAAAGCGGACGAAAAGGTCCATAGCGGAGAACCTGAAGCGGCTACCGCGATCTTTGATTCGGTCGTAGAACGGTTTTCAGGTCGAGAATCACCGAGGATCCAGTTTATGGTTGCCAAAGCTCTGGTTCTTAAGGGTATGGTACTTGGCAGGATGGGTAGTCTATCTGAAGCGCTTACATCTTTCATATTGGTCGAAGAGCGATTTCATGCAAGCGAGGTACCACAGATCAAGTTGTTACTGGCCGAGTCGTTGGTAAACAAAGGGTTTATACAGAGAACACTTGGAATGTTCAAAGAGGCGATTACCACCTTTGAATCTGTAAATGAACGGTATTCAGACTCTGACACGCCTAAGATTCGGATAAGAGTCGCTGACGCGCTGATCCTCAAAGCGAATGTGCAAGTTGAACTAGATGAAACATTGGCAGCTATCGGGACATATGATGAGATTATCGAACGCTATGATTCGACCAAAGATGCAAAGCTGATTATCCCAACTGCCAAAGCATTGGTCGAAAAAGGAATTGTTGTATTTAAACTGCGTGATTTCGAAAAGGCGGTTAAGGTATTCGACGATGCCGTCATGCGCTTCGGTACACTTTCAGATGTGAATATCCAAGAATGGGTTTCGAAAGCACTGTTTAGCAAGGCAATGACACAACGTGAGTTTGATTTAAACTCGGCGAATGGCGACCTACGATGAGATCGTAGAACGCTTCGGTGCTATTAATGAACTGCCACTTAAGGAGTTTGGTAGCCGAGGTGTTATTCAATAAAGCAGAGACGCAGTACGAACTAGGCGATGTTGAGTCCTCGGTTAAATCCTACGATATGTTTGTTACCTCGGTCGACGATGACCCAAGATTGGACCGTAAAGTTCAAGTCGCTACGGCGATGATCAACCAGGGAGTTGCTCAATGGAATCTCGGTAACCTTTCGGAGGCAATATCAAGTTACGACCAGGTAATAGAGCGATTTGGATCCAGCGAATTAACAGAACTACAAGAGGTTGTCGCTAAGTCATTTCTGAATAAAGGAATGATACAAGCGCAACTTGGGCGTTCCGAAGCAGAGATCGCGACTTACGACGAAGTGATCGACCGCTTTGGAAATAGTACCGAATCCCGAGTTCAGTTATGGATTGCTAGGACTATGATCAATAGAGGTGTCGCGCTGGGAAACCTTGGTGACAATGAAGGGTCCATCGAAACCAATGATATGGTTGTAGAACGTTTCGGTAATAGCAAATCAGAAGAGTTGCAACAAGTCGTTGTGATGGCGATGGACAACAAAGCTTTTGTCCAAAGTCAGCTTGGGAAACACAGGGAAAGTTTAGCGACCTATGACGAGGTAATAGACCGTGCGAGTGCATACGAAAACCCATGGTTCCAGGTAGCAGCCGCCGGCGCATGGGTCAGCAAAGCAGACATCCAAATTAAAATCGGTCGTCTATCAGAAGCACAACGTACTTGCGATACGATTCAAGAGATGGTGGACAATCTAGAAGCAGAACAGGCCAACGAAACAAGACGCCAACTGCAGTGGATCAGGATTAGGGTATTGTTGATTCAAAAGGACCATACCGCTGCTATTAATTTGTTCCGTTCCGTGTATATTTCCACCGACCTTGATGACCAGGCTATGTTGCAGGAGATGATCGGGAGCGTAGTTTGCATCATCACGACGGGAGTTTCGGAGAGTGATGTCCTGGATATCTTGTTAAGCGACGAAAAGAAGGCTGAAGTTCTTATTCCTCTCGTTGTAGCTCTGCAAAAACGAACAGGGTTGAATGTACGTGCAGCGGCTGAGGTGAATGAAGTTGCCGAAGATATAATACGCGCGATTGAAGGTGACCGCAGTCAGTAACAAGTTTCGTGTAACTGAGGAACGGCGACCCGCACATCGGTCTACGAGGAATCTTCACGACTCGGCAATGGAAATCGTAGCCAGCGTATCCCTGGCGACCACCGCGTGGGCATAGACGGTGCAGGCGCGGATATCATCCAACTCGAGGTCAGGGTAGTCATCCAGGATGGCCTCTGGCGAAATCCTCTGGGCCAACAGGCTCAAGATGAGTTCCTCCGAAATACACATGTCGCGGATAATCGGCTTGCCGCCGAAAACGTCCAGTCGGGCGGTAATGCGTTTGAGAAGTTCCTGGTAGGCGGGCATCGGTTGTCTTCCGGCGTCCATTAAAACCACTATTCGGGATTCATGTTCACCTATTTCCCCGGAGCCGGACGCTGCGTATTACCGTTTGGGGTCTGATCCGGCTGGGTTTGGCCTTTGATGAAAGCCACGTCCTGTTGCAGCGCCTCGATGTCCTCGCGCGTCTCGGCGAACCCCTCACGCATATCGTGGCGCAGGTCCTTGATATCCTTACGCATCTTGACGAAATCCTCACGTATCTCACCGCGCATCCCGGCCAATTCTTCACGCATATCCTGGCGCATCCCGGCGAATTCTTCACGCATATCGTGGCGCAGGTCCTTGATATCCAAACGTAACCCGTCGGTCAACCATCCGCTGGCCGTGTATACTGCCACGACAATCGCACATACGGCCGTTACGGCGTTCCAGTTAATCTGTATTCTCATCGACAGTCTCCCTGTCGTATGATTCGACGGGCGGATCCGGTTCCCAATTTATCGCGTTTGAACATTTCGATCCCATCAGGACGGTATGCAATTCTGTCGAAACGGGGCTCCATGAGGCGAGCATGCATTGAGTTCGGTCTTGTAACGTAATCCACAGATATCCCCGTCCTTCCAATACAGTCTCTGTTGACTTCGATTCTCTCGTAAAAAAAATGTAGGAAATCTCCTTGAACGGACAATGATATGAAATGTGAACCGGTTTACTGTCCCTTCCGGCCACCTGACAGGCTGCAGAAAAGACAACAGGCTGACCTCACATCCGCCCACCGACACTCCGCTCCAATCGCTCCATATGCCTTACCCAGTCCGGTATAACAGTAGTCAGCAACTCGTAGAAACCCCTGCCGTGATGAGGTTCACTTCGAGCCTTTCGGTGAACTTGATGCGAGCTCGGTCCCGGTAGCACTTTTCGACCGGACACGGGTTAGCTCACTCCGCCCAGGTTCGCGGCTCCTTATGTCGATGAAGCCCCGGATTAATTTGACGCCCGGTTTCTCGCACGCAATAACCTTGAGACGATACTGTCTTCCAAGGTAGAGATGCGTTTCTCACGATATGAAGCGACGTTCGGGCGTCCTCGGCAGAAACTGGGAGAATAACCGTTGCTGGCGGCGCACCCAAGCTGCCCGTCTGCGGACTTTGGCGGAAATAGCCTCCATCGACGCGTCGCGAGGCGCGGTCACGACAACGGTAGCGTCCGGTTCCACGCCGATCTCCAGCGTCTTCAGTTCACGGCGCACGACGGAGAACGCTATTCGGTGCTCGCCATATTGAATCCAGTGCCGTTTCATCGCCAAGCCGGAAACCTTGCCGGGGCCAGATTCATGATTTTGTTTTCGAGATCATTCAACTGCGCGTCCGTCAGGATGAGACCCTTCTGCTCCCGAAGCACATCAAAATATCCTTGTCTGAGGCAAGGACAAAAGGGATTGGAGGTCTTTTTTGCGAACGGAATGGAACTCGAACTGTAATGAAAAGTGCTTACGTAGAGATAATCTGGGTATCTACGACCTCATATCGAGAAACCTAGATTGGTCCTGCAGCGTGCTGAATTTAAGTCAGCACGGGAACCTGTGTGGCGAATCTCAAGTCGTTTACCGTTATCGCATCAATTACCTAGCGGTCGGGGGGATTCTAATAGCTGTCGATTGCGCGGACCTCGTCGGACCAGTCCCGCCAGATGTCCACGTTGGTGTTGTCCGTCACGAGCGGGTCGGGAAGGGATGCGGATGTTTTGAGGAAACCGTAGATGGTCGCCTGGCGGATGATATCGTCGGATGCATTCTGTCCGGCGATATGCAGGATCTTGGTGTGCCACAAAACCACTGTGCCCGCGGGTCCGTGGCAATCGACGGGTTGAGTATCACGCTTGATGCGCTGGATGACGGGGTCGTTGTAGCCGCCGGACTTGCGTTCCGCTAGGTGGTCGTCCGTGTGCTTTTCGCCTTCAAGGTATGCCCGCCACTGGTCGCGCCAGATCCGGCTATGGCTGCCCGGCCACACCGTGAAGCCGCCGGAGTCGGGCGGCAGATCGTCGACATAAGCGGTTATTTGAAGCCGGATGCGTCCATAGCAGGCACCGTCGGAATGGGCACCGCGGTATTCTGGACCGGGAGACGGACTGTTGGGAAGCGTGCAATAAAGGCCGCGCGTCCCCTGTCCGGTTGACCACACCGGACCCGTCCTGGGCAGTTGCAGCGCTTCTTCCGTGGTGAAGGATCCCTTCTCAGGCCATTGCCCGGTCTCTTTAACCCCATGGCTGGCCAGCCCGCCCACCGCGTCGTCGCTCATGAAGCACGGGCCCGTCGTGAAGCCGGACCCATCCGCTCCGGCGGGCCATACCACCGTGCCCTTGCCAAGCAATTGTTCGGCAACCCGCCACAGGGCTCTGGGGGCCAGATCGAGCATGAATGGCTCGGTACCGTTGCGGACATAGAAACGGTGGCCTTCGGTGAAAAAATAGGGGTCGCCGCCGATCTCGGGTCGCCTCGCGTTCAGATGGCCGGTTTCTTCATCGTTGAACGGCGCCCAGGTGGAGGGATCGTCGCGCTTCATGCCGGGATGGTGCATTGCCACCGCGTCCCACAGCGCGTCCCTGGCCTGGCCGCATAGTCCGAGGTCGAGCGCGGCGGGGAGTACGAGAAAGCCGTCACGCTTGAACCGGGCGATCTGGCTCGCGGTCAGGAGCGGGACCTGCTTCACACCCGGGATGTCTGGTGCTGGTTGCATGTTATTCTTTCCTTCCATCATCCTCCCGTCCCATGTTCACCGCCTTCACCACTTCCCTCGTCCCCTTCGTCGTGTTCTCCACCTCCCTCACCTTCCTCACCGCCCTCACCATGCTCTCCGCCGCCCTCACCGCCCTCGCCATGCTCTCCGCCGCCATCCCCGGTGTCCACCTCGGCGTGGGGGGTCCATCCGGTGAACTCCTCCCCCGCGGCGGACACGGTCACGTCGATCACCTCGCCGGGAGCGAGATCGACCGGCGTCGTGGGACCGAGTTCCGTGCCGTTGGACAGGTGAACCTCGACCCTGACCCGGCGCAGGATGTTGTCAGTGGTATTCTCCACCGTGCCGACGAAGGAATTGCTCGCCGAGTCGTAGCGAAGGATGAGGCGGGCGCCGTTCCGTACCGTATCATAGATCTCGTCCAGGGCCAGGCGAGTACCGGATTCTTCGCCTTCGCCGTCGTTTTCACCTTCGGTCCCATGCTCGCCTGAACCCATTTCGTCGTTGTTCGACTCGTCCTGGTCCGTCCCTGTCACATTTGACTCTTCCTGGCTCATTTCTGACCCATTGGAACAACCGCCCAATGCCACAACGGCCATGAATGTGATCGACACCGAGATGACCAATACGTTTAACATGCTGTGTTTTATCCTTTCCATGCTACCCCCTGTAGTCCGTCCAAGTTTTAGGTCCGCGGTCTAAAGACGACACCGACCGACTCAGTCGATTAACTGGCATCACCTGATAGAAAGGGTTTCGCCAGGGTCAGGTTATACCACTAACTTCCTGACCTCTCCTCGATCAAATGATCCCGGATCATCGACTGGGCGCCTTCCGGCCGGAACGTGCGGGGTTCCAGGTCGATTTCTTCACCCGCAATCATTTTCCGCAGCAGTTCGGCTACACCGTCCACCGCCACGGGCGCCAGCGCCTCGCCCTTCTCCTTAGTTCCAAACCGGGAGGAACTCTCCATTTCCATGTCCTCCGTGTGGACACGGTGGGGGAATAGCGCCATGGCCATGGAGGTCTCGTATTCATCGGCATGGCCGGGAAGCCGCTCCTGATCCATGTACTTGTAGACGACATCCGTCGGATAGGTGTCCCAGTAGGAATTAAAACGCACGTTGACGCCAAGTCGCTGTCGGAAAGACTCGATGCGGTTCATCATGGGGACGACGTTTCCGCCGTGCCCGTTCAGGATGAGGATATTGGTCACTCCGCCACGCTTGAGTGCGTCGCACACGTCGTAGACGTACTCGGTGAAGATTTCGGGACGGACCGTCAGCGTGCCTTTGTGTTCCATCCAGTGCTCCGATACCCCGATGGCGATGGGCGACGCGACAACGACCTGGGGATAGAGCTTGAGCGCCGCGTGTTCGGCCATGTAGGCGACGCTGGCCGTGTCGTGGATCATCTCCAGGTGTTCGAGATGCTGCTCCGTCGCGGCCGTGGGTACGATGGCGGCCCGGATGGTGCCGTCGCCGAGCCGTTCGCGAAACTCTTTCCTCGTCAGATCACCGATAAATACGCGATTTCGTGCCATATTGAGGCTCCTGTCAAGTCTTGAAGAACAATTGATAAGTGCTTATCGGAATGGGCCGGACTGCAGCAATTTGCCGTTCATCACATAATACGTCGTCAATCCAGCGCCTGTTCCAGGTCCCGGATTATGTCGTCCGTGTCTTCGAGGCCGACGGACATCCGGACACGCGTTCCATCGGGGTCGCCGGTGACGAGGGAGCCGACATCGCCCAGGCTGACCCAGGGCCGGCACAGGCGCACGCGATCGAAGAACCGTTCGATATTCCCTTCGGCGATTTCAAAACTCACCATTCCGCTGTAACCGGACCATTGCGACCGGGCAATTTCGTGACCAGGGGTGGATGGCAGACCAGGGTAATAAGTCCGTTTTACCCGGTGATGGGACTCCAGGAAGTCCGCTACCGCGCGGGCGTTCACTCCGTGGCGGTCCATGCGCAGGGGAAGCGTCTTGATCCCTCGCAGCAGAAGGAAGGCGTTCATAGGACTGAGAATACCGCCATAGGTATTCCTGGAACGCAGCATCGCTTCTCCCAGTTCCGGGTCCCGAGTCGTGATGATGCCGGCCAGGGCGTCGCCATGACCGCAGAGGTACTTGGTAGCGCTGTGCAGCACGACGTCTGCGCCGTGGTCCATGGGTCGGAAGAGATAGGGCGACAGGAAGGTGTTGTCGATCACCACTTTCGCGCCGGCATCGTGGGCCTTGCCGATCACCGCGGGCGCGTCGATGATGTCCAGCGTCGGATTGGCCAGTGGCTCGAAGAAAACCACGTCGGTTGGTCTCTCCAGGGCCGCGTCGACCTGCCTGGGGTCCCGCATGTCGATGATCTCGGTATCGAATCCGAGCCTGGGCAGTTCCTCGGTCATGAAGTGCCTTGTCCAGGCATACACCGTGTGATGAGATACGACCCGTGAGCCCGCGCCTATGAGGGTCATCACGGCCTGGGTGACCGAAGCCATGCCGCAGGCGGTCGCGATACTTCGTCCTCCGCCCTCGAGGGCACACATCTTTTCCTCAAAAGCGGTGAACGTGGGATTGCTGCCCCTCAGATACGCGCCGTCCACCGTGGTCGACTGGTAGATCGGCGTCGCCGAGGTGTTCTCCGCCTCGCCCGCGTGTATGCTGCGCGTAATGAACCCGTGATCATCATTCATGCTTTCGTCCTTTTTGCAGGTTGATGGGGCGACCCCGACATCCATCCTTCACAGCGCACTGGAATGTCGAACACCGCGTTTTAGCGGTCCGGCCCCCCGTCTCCTACAGACGCCGTTCAATAGCCCGAACCATGCGGTCGATTTCTTCCCGGCTGTTGTAGAAGTGGGTGGATATGCGGAAAACGGGCACGTCGTTGATGTGGAAAGCTACGGTTTCGATCTTCTCGTCGTCCCACAATTCCTGCCTGATCTTTGATAAATCGGCGCCCTCGATGGTAAAGGTCGTGATGAATCCCGACATCTCCGGATCACGCGGCGTCAGGAAGCGTACACCCCGGATACGGCCCAGCCGTTCCCGCATGTAATTGACCAAACCGCGGCAGTAGGTACGGATGTGATCCCACCCTATCTCCTGCTGGAAGTCGAGGGCCGTACCCAGTCCGATGAAGGGGGTCTGGTCCCGGGTGCCCATCATGTCGAAACGGCTCGCGTTTTCGTTGGGTCGGGCGCTGGCCCCGAGGATGAGCGGTTCAACCCGGTCGTGGGCATCGTCCGATACGAAAAGCATGCCGGTCCCCTTGGGAGACAGCGTCCATTTGTGGAGACTGGACGTGTAGAAATGGGGGTTCCACTCGTCGAGATGCAGCGGCACCATGCTGACGGCGTGGGCGCCGTCCACGACAACCCAGGCGCCGCGCTCCCGACCGATCTCGGTCAGTTCCTTCACGGGCGTAACCAGGCCCGTGGACCAGTACACGTGTCCAAAGACCATGGCCGCTGTGCGCTCGTTCAATCCACTCTTGAAGACGTCGATGATCTGTTGCTGGTCGTTGATCTCCATGGGAAGTTCGACCCGTCGTACGGTCAGGCCGTGGCGCTCGGCGATGTAGTCGAAGCAGGCGTTCACCGCACCGTATTCCTGGTCCGTCATGAGGATTTCGCCACCCACTTTCCAGGTTACGCCCTGGGCGAAGACGCTGAGGCCCATGGTGGTATTCTGCACCAGTGCGATGCGCTCGGGCCGTGTGCCCACGAAGGCGGCCAGCTTCTTCCTGGATTCCTCGACAATGGGCCAGTAGCGCGGTTGATGTTTCAGCGGATCGCTGTCGAAAGCCCGGATAGCCTCCGTCACACGGTCGACGACGGGCTTGGGAGACGGTCCGACGGAGCCGCCCTGGAGAAACGCGACCTCAGGATCGAGGTAAAACTGGTCACGGCGGATCGCCTTCCAGAAAGCATCATCCGGTTCGGGCAGCATATCTGTTTTGGCCGGACTCGTACCGTCGTTCATGCGGTTCTCCCGTGGTTGCTACCAGTGAATGAATAACTAACCTGGCGTGTCGAACTGAATCGGACGCGCGAAGTACTTGCAACGTAAAGATCGTTAGCAATGATTCGTGCCCAGTGACGGAAACTGGTCCGCATAGGCCTTCAGTCATTTAAAGGACGGTCTGCGCCACTTTTCGAAACGCGCGGATCACGTCGTCAATGTCTTCGTCCTTCAGTTGTGCCGGCAGGGGTAAAATGCGCGCCCGGTCCAGCAGGTCGTCGCTGCGAGGCAGCATGCCGGCGTGGTATTCCATGGGACTTTCGGCGTTGAACGGACAGGTCCACGGGCATCCGGCCGTAGTGATCGGCGCCTTGTTCAGCAGGTTGGACATGTACCGGTACTGGTGAATGCCGCCGTGGGGTTCTCCCGCGGGAATGCCTTCCGCCCGAATGGCCCCGATAAACCGGGCGGCAGACTCCGCCGAGTCATGGATCCAGGAAAAATAGGCTCCGCTGTCGCCCCCTGGGTCCACGATGCGCCTGAGCCGGATACCCGGCGTCTTGCCCAGCGTCTCCCGAAGCCGAGTCTGGTGGCGTCGCATGCCATCCAG
This sequence comes from bacterium, assembly GCA_965225915.1. GTDB lineage: Bacteria > JAAXHH01 > JAAXHH01 > JAAXHH01 > JAAXHH01 > JAAXHH01. The sequence goes on along the minus strand of OZ245326.1, from coordinate 502,517 downwards.
GATGCCGGGAAGCCTGCCCAGCTGGACAAGTCCCAGGGCGCCCCGGAGTTCGTCCATGCGGACTCCCATGCCGAAGGTCTCGAACAGCGAACCTTCACCGGTGGAAACGCCTTCGATGTCTCTTTCGAAACCCGTATCGTGATAGCATACGGCACGCCGGAAAATCGCTTCATCGTCTGTGGTGATCATGCCACCTTCGCCCGTAGTGAAATTCTTGTTGTACTGCAGGCTGACGGCGCCGACCGTTCCCATCGATCCCACGGGGCTGCCGGCAATGCGCGCGCCCGCAGCCTGGGAACAGTCTTCCAGGACGGGGATCCCGTGCCTGTCCGCGACTTCAGTGATTGCGGGCACATCGGCGACGGTGCCGGCCATGTGCACGGCGATAATGGCGCGGGTTCGGGGCGTGATATGTCGTTCGATGTCGCCGGGATCGAGATTGAGGGTGTCGTCGATATCGGCAAGTACCGGTACGGCCCTGAGGTGCACGACGGCATTGACGTCGGCAATCCACATGAAGGCGGGCATGATGACCTCGGTACCCGGTCCCACGTCGAGGGCCGCGAGGGCAACGGAAAGGGCCGTGCTGCCACTGTGGGTGGCCAGGGCAAAACGGGTGCCGACGTAACGGGCGTATGCCGCTTCGAACCGGTCGACCTTGCCCAGCGGCTCGATGCCGTAGTACCGGAAGGGCGACCGGGCTTCGATGACTTCGATGGCCGCCTTTTTCTCTTCTTCTCCGTACGTCGATCCACCGGGAATCAGGGGCGGCCATTCTGCCGAACGTACAGGAACTCCCCCATCGATTGCCAGAGATTCCGCCATGGACATCCTGCCTCGAAGATCAAATCTGGTTGGTCCAGGATATGGTTTAATCGGGATTAAGGACTATACTGCCGTGGGCAACCCGTTACAAGGATAATTTCAGGAGCATTGAGGCATCCAGATATCAGCGGTCCTTGCTCAATAAACGGTCACCTGCGTCAACTAGACGATCCTTCCAGGCAAGCTTGTCGAGCCAGCTATCGGGAATGCCCGACAGACCATAGAGGGCGCCGGCAAGCTGTCCAGTCACCGCGGCTACCGTGTCGGCGTCGTCGGCCAGGTTGGCCGCAAGCAGTACGGCGTTGCGGAAATCGGACGTGCGGGCTACCGACCAGAGGGCGGCTTCCATGGTGTCGACGACGTACCCGCTCGACCGGATCGTATCCCGTTTCCGCCCGCGCCAGCTCCCGTTCAGAATTCGTGCGATAGCCGGTGCTCCGTCGAACTGCCTTGGGCGGAGGACATCTGCCCGGTTTGAGCCGGCGATGGCGTCCGCCAGCAGTTCCGCGAAGGCGCGACAGGCATCCACCGCTTCCTCGGCTGCATGTGTGGTCCGGGACTGTTCCACGGCGCAGGAGACGAGCTGCTCCCGGTCGTTCCAGAAGCGCAGGGCGACCGGCGCAAGCCGCATCAGCGAGCCGTTACCCGCGCTTCGAGGGTCGGTCGAACCGGCGAAGGGTTCGCCGGTCCGCTCATAACGCGATAGCGCACTGCTCGTGGTGATCCCGATATCGAAGCAGCTTCCCGTGCAAGAGTATTCCCCGTCCCGCCACCAGCGGACGAAACGGTCCATCAGATCCTTGCAGTCGAAGGCTTCGGTTGCGGCCAGGCTGTCGGCAAGGGCCAGCGCCATGGTGGTATCGTCGGTCCAGTTGCCGGCAGACAGACCGAAAGGACCACCTCCCTCCATGTCCTCCAGCCGTTCCTGCGCGTCGCGCGGCCGGAACTCGAGCGTTGTGCCGACCGCATCTCCCACTGCCAGGCCCAGGAAAGCGCCGAGTGCGCGGTCACGGATTTGCTCTGGGGTAGAGGAAGGTACTGCCGGAGCCTGTGGCGCGCACCGCGCTACGTGCTCCTCCTGGCTCTGGGTTTCGATGGCGTTGCGGGAACGGGCCGCTCGCACGCGGCGTATCGCTTCGTCCGGACGTTCGCCAAGCTCGACAAGCAGTCGGGCGGCAACGGTGCCGGCGCGGCCCAGTCCGCCCTTGCAGTGTACGAGTATGTCGAAACCGAACCGCAGGCGGTCTCGGATGGCTTCTCCCGCGACTCGCCAGGCATCCTCGAACTCTGATCCCGGCGGATTCCCGTCAGGTATAGCCAGGTGCAGCCATTCCATGTGCCGGTCGCGGACTGCCTTTGAAAGGCCTTTTATTTTTAGATCCTGTATTTCCTGATCGGTTATCAGGCTGACGACCGCCGTCGCACCCCACTCCCGGACCGCATCGAGATCCAGGTCCAGGTCGCGCTCCCAGTTCCCCGCGAGCCCATACGGATACGTCTTACCGGGACACAACGTGATACCGATGCGGCCGAATCCCTCCTGGGGACGTACCGGGTCGATGCGGAGTGGATCGCTTTTGCTGGTCTTTACCTTCGGCATGGCTGGCTGTCCTTTCTAAGGTTGTGCGGACGCTGGATCGTTAATCTCAAGTCGACCGCTGCTGACCGTCCGAACTCTGCATTGTTGCTTCCAAATCGTCCGCTTTTGATTGCCCGGCTAAAATCGGGCATCCGGCATCGGACCGCTGTCTCGCCCAACTATGCCGTTACCAGGACATTAACTCGGAGAACCGGTCGATACAAGCCTAAATCGTGTTAGCAGAACGGCACGTGTACTGATCCGCCTGGCGCCTCATTCTGTACCGGTTTTCCCTTGACAGTATCCTGGCACATTCATATCTTGGGCGGCGTCAGGGGCTGTAGCTCAGCTGGGAGAGCGCATGAATGGCATTCATGAGGTCAGCGGTTCGATCCCGCTCAGCTCCACTATTCGATGGTGGCGGCCTTACGCATGAATGACAGTCCCGGATGGATCGAGCGAAGTATAGGCCGACCCATCGAATCGTAAAATCCCTTCATACACAGTCGGCAATCCGTATACAGCGCGCACTATGCTCAGTACCACCTGCACAGTAATTCGCAGTATACCGACCCTAAGTCGCTTATACTCTTTATGGCGGCTGCCGATCTGCCTGGTTTTGCTGATCCTGATCCCTTCCTTCCTTTACGCAGGACCCCATTCATCCGTAGATTCGCCAACCGACGCTTCTTCCACCTCAGCGTCGGTTTTGTATTTGCCGTCCTCCAATGCGCCGGATTCGAGCGGGTCGGCGAGTCCTGATGCCACATCCGGTTTGACGACCGGCTCGTACGTCGCCGATCCGAGTGAAACTACCGGTCCGTACGAGGAAGAACAGAACGGAGATTCCGGGTTTTCCCTCCTTACACCTTACCTCGAAGGATCGAATCGCGTCGCGGCGCCGGAACCGCCCTGGCCCGATTTCGGCCGGTTCGACGTGCCTATCAGCTACAACGACCAGGTGAAAAAGGCGATTCACATCCTGCGGAACGATGCCTTCGATGTTTTCGCCGAATGGTTGAGTCGAACGAACCAGTACCGGGCCATGATCCAAGCGATTCTCTCCAGGTCTGGACTGCCCGGTGACCTGATCTACGTCGCCATGGTGGAGAGCGGTTTCGATCCCCGTGCGCGCACACCGGAAGGCGGCGCTGGCCTGTGGCAGTTGTCTCTGCAGGACGCGGAAAAGTACGGTCTGGCCCGAAACGACGAGGTCGATGAACGTTACGATCCGGTAAAGTCGACGCGGGCGGCGACGGCGAGGTTCAAAGATCTTTACCTAGAACTGGGCAGTTGGGATCTCGTTCTCGCCGCGCACCATGCCGGCGCGACACCCCTGCGCAAGGCCGAAGGATTGAGTTTGTGGAACATGAGACTGCCCAGGCAGTCGATTTCCTTCGTGTCCTTCGTCATGGCGTCGGCCATCATATCCGTGTCCCCGGAGGAATACGGTTTCGAGCCCCTGGGGGGCCTCCCGCTGATCCACGAGTCTGTGCCGGTTCAGAGATCCATGATCCTGGAGAAAGTGGCCGAGGGCATGAAGATCCCGGTCGAGCAACTGCGCCAGCTCAATCCGGAACTGCGTCGCTGGCAGGCCGTTCCGGGGTACAACCTCAAGGTGCCGCTGGGTACGATGCGTTCCTACGCTACCTGGGCCGGTATCGAGCCCCCTGGACCGGATCCGTCCGAGTCGACGTTCTACAAGGTAAGGCGAGGCGACACCCTCGCGCGCATTGCCCGTCGTTTCGGGGTGCGAACGGGCGATATCATCGCCGAAAACAACATACGCCGGCCGAATCGCCTCAGGATCGGGCAGGTCCTTACCATTCCGTTATACGGCTCATCGATCCGTTCCGCGAATCGATCCATTCGTTATCGGCAACCCAGGGCCGTTCCGTCGCCCGATCCCTTGACCCACCGGGCCATCTCGTACCGTATCAAGCGAGGGGATACGCTCGAGAGCATCAGCAACCGGTACGGTGTATCCATGGCAAACCTGCAGGACTGGAACAAGTTGAGCAACCCCGGCGACATCATAGCCGGCCGCGCGCTGACGATATATCTCCCCCGGTCACAGGGCGCCGCGACCGGTGGTGCGTTGACCTCAAACCGAGAATCCGCGACAGGGGACGGAACAACCCGCGGCGAAGGCGGCGCGGTGGAATCGAACTCCGTCGTCTACACGGTCAAACCTGGAGACACGCTCTGGGATATCGCCCGGACCCATAATGTGACCTTGAGCGCGCTTCGGAGGGCCAACGGACTCGGCAGACGCAGCGCCATACATCCCGGCGACCGTCTCCGCATCGTTCTGTCCAATTCCCGGTGAACTGTACACCGTTTTTCGTGTGAAATGATGTTTGTCCATTCCCCCATGACCACCCACCGAACTCCCGGGTCTTTTCAACCTCGAAACAATCAATTGCAAGGCCATTTCATAGCCCCCCTGAATTCCAAAAAGTCATTGACATACTTAAACTAACGTGATATTATGGTCACGGGTTATCAAGTCCAATGAAGCGCTTGGAATGATCGTGTTTTGCATGTAAAACCGACCGGCGGAGCATTGCAATGTCTCGCAAATCGGACTGGATCATCGGCGGTATGCTTGGCGGCGGCGTATTGGTTATCGTGGTCGTCATGCTGTTGCTCATCGCCGGTCCCATGCTGAGTAGCGACAGTTCCTTTTCCTCAATGGGAGGCGGCCGGATCGCGCTGGTCGAAATCAGGGGGCCGATCACCCGGGCCCAGGACACGGTCAAACAGATCATCAAGTACCGCGAGGACGATTCCGTGCGGGCCATCGTGCTCCGCATCGAGAGTCCCGGTGGTGCCGTAGCCCCCACGCAGGAGATTTTCGATGAACTGCGCAAGACCCGGGAAAAGGGCAAGGTTATCGTGGCTTCCATGGGAAGCGTAGCGGCATCGGGCGGCTATTACATCGCCTGTGCGGCCGATTCCATCATGGCCAATCCCGGGACCATAACCGGAAGCATCGGCGTGATCATGGAAGTACCCAATGCGGAAGGACTTTTTAACAAGGTCGGCATCGGCTGGCAGGTCGTAAAGAGCGGACAGCACAAGGACATCGGCTCGCTGAGCCGAAGCATGACCGACAAGGAATTCGGGCTCCTCCAATTAGTAGTGGACGATGTATACGAACAGTTTATCGAAGTGGTAACCAGGTTCCGGCCACTATCCCGCGAGGAAGTGGTTGACCTGGCGGATGGGCGGATCTACACGGGAAACCAGGCACTGCCGCTGCGTCTCGTGGACCGCCTCGGTACCTACCAGGACGCGATCGCCCTGGCTGGCAGGATGGCCGGCCTCCCGGACAAGCTCAACGTGGTCCGGCAGCGACCCAAGACGTTTTTCGATATGCTGATGGAGAACATGGAGACGATGACCGGCCTGTATTCGCCGGGCATTGTTGAATACCGGTATCGCTGAACGGCATCATCTACGATCAAGGAGAATGGTATGACTAAAGCCGATATCGTGGCTCGTATCGCACAATCCACCGGGATGACCAAGGTGGACACCGCGGAAGTGCTGAACGCGTTGCTTGATTCCATATCATCCGCGCTGGGTAGGGGAGAAAAGATAGAACTGCGCGGATTCGGTATTTTCAAAGTGAAGGAAAGAAAGGCGCGTGTCGCCCGCAATCCCAAGACGGGGACGGGCATCAAGATCCCTCCGTGCGTCGTGCCCGTTTTCAAACCGTCCGATCACCTTAAGAATCGTGTACAGAAGGAAGACTAATCTCAAAGGGAGACAACCGTGCCCAGTGGTAAGAAACGCAAGCGTTCCAAGATCGCTACCCATAAGCGCAAGAAACGCTTACGGGCAGATAGGCATAAGAAGAAGTAACCTGCGGCAAAGTGATAGCGGGTATCCCCGCGAGGATACCCGCGCACCGTATACCGACCCACCTAGAAGTCCTACCTCGCCTCGGGATATTCCTCACCGATATAGAGATCCGTGAAGATCTCGGTTAAGCCGCCGAATCGGTTGGTTTTGAGTCCCCTGAGCCATGGCTTGAACAGGGAGTTGGCGATGGGGTGGAAGATGAAGGCGGCACCCGCCTCCTCGACCAGGATGCGTTCTGCCCGGCGAAAGATCGCCGTACGCTCACCGGTGTTTATTTCCTGGTCCGCCGCGTCCAGCAAGGCCTTAAACCCGGCGTTTTCGAAATCGTGGCGGCTGCGCCCCCTGGTACCGGGTCGCCAGATCATGTCCAGCATGTTCTTGGGATCCCGGTAGTCCCCGAAGAAGGGCACCAGTCCCATGTTGATATTCCAGTTGAACATGTAGTTTGTGAAAACCGGGTAGTCGGCACTGCGGAAAGTAATGTCGATGCCCAGGTGTTCCTTTAGCATACCCTGGATCACTTCCGCGACCATCCGGATATCCGGCCTGGGTTGCCTGAGCCACATCTCCATCGTAGGGAACCCACGGCCACCGGGATACCCGGCCTCGGCCAACAGCCGCCGCGCATTTTCCGGGTCGAAGTCCTGGAAGTCCTTGTAGTCGCCGTGAGCGTCAAAGGTGACCGGCAGCATGGAATAGGCGGGAACGGCCGCACCGTGAAGCACGACGCGGCAGATCGTCTCCCGGTCGATAGCCCGTGCGATGGCGCGCCGGACCCTGGCGTCGCTGAATGGGGGCTGCCGCGTATTGAAGAAGATGTACCACGTGCCGTCGGTCGGGTTGGAGATGAGTTCCGAACTCAGTTCGGGATCGCGCCGTACGCGTATCAACTCGTTGGCCTGTACCTCGGTAAAACCCACTTCGTCGTTCTCATAGGGCAACAGGTTGGCCGTAGACGGATGGCGGAATACGCGGTGTATCTTCTCCACGTAGCCCTTGATGGGGCCGTCGTAGTGGGGATTGAGTTCGAAGTCCATGTGGCTGCCGTGCTTCCACTCCGTCAATCGATAACTCGAATTGGTCACGCAGTTCCCTTCCTCGGTCCACTTGGGACCGTACTTCTCCACCTGCCACCTGGGCACCGGCATGGAGGTGGGGACGGAAAGGATCAATCCCAAGTAGGGCGCGGGATGGGTGGCTTCCACGGTCAGCGTATGGTCGTCGATGGCCTTGACGCCCAGCATGGCGGGATCGGCATCCGGGGTCTGGCTAAATGTCTTGGCGCCCACGATGTCGCTGTAGAAGGCGGCGTAAGGATTGGCCGTCTCGTAGGACAGGGCCCTTCGGTAGGTGTAGACGAAATCGTGGGCCGTGACGGGCCTGCCGTCGCTCCACTTTCCCGTTTTTCGCAGGTAGAAGGTCCAGGTTTTCCCGTCTGGAGAAACCTCCCAGCGATCGGCCGCGGCTGGGATGAGGTCGCCGTTTTCGTCCTTCGCGACCAGTGTTTCGAATAGGAACTCGTTCCACTGTCCCACGTAGAGGTTGACGCTCACGTCCAGGCTCGCGGGCTCGTCGCGCATGAAAAGGTAGGTCTGGTATTGCTGAGGCGCCGCATCGTTGGGCATCTGTTTGCCAATGGAATTGAAGACAGCAGCGGCTCTTTGCGAAACCGCCGGACCGGCGACGGCGAGTAGCGCGCAAATGCATCCCACCGCCATGACGCCCGGAAGTGTCCAGGTCCATCTCCTGACCGCGCTCAAACACCCTCGGCTGGCAGACAGGTATTCCTTGAAGTCGGTAAAATGCTTCCTTCGCGCATCCGCCCCACCTGCGCGTTTGCACATACCTGTTCTTAACCGCTGATTTACTTTCATCGCGTGATTTACTTTCATCGCGTAGCCTTCTCTCCTGATGTCGATCCGACCGACCACCGATTGCCGACCAGTTGCACGGCCAGCCGCAGCGCCTCTCCCAGGTTGCCGGCGTCGGCGATGCCCTTGCCCGCGATATCGAAAGCGGTGCCATGATCCACGGAGGTGCGGATGATCGGCAGACCCAGGGTCACGTTAACGGTGCGGTCGAAGGCGATGGCCTTGACCGGGATATGCCCTTGGTCGTGGTACATCCCGACGATTCCGTCGAAATCGCCTTTGCGCGCCCGCATGAAAACAGTGTCCGGCGGCAAAGGACCCATGATCCGCCAACCCCTCGCGCGCGCCTTCTCGAGGGCTGGTGCGATGATCCGGATTTCCTCGTCCCCGAAGAGGCCGCCTTCGCCGGCATGGGGATTCAGTCCGCAGACGGCAATCCGCGGCTCTGCCACGCCCATGCCGACCAGCGCGCGGCCGACCAGGTCCACGGTGACAAGGATTGCCTCCTCCGACAGACCGGCGATGGCGTCTCGAAGGGAGACGTGGGTCGTCGCGTGGGATACCAGGATCCCGTCGAAGGCCAGCGAAAGCCGGTACTTTCTCGTACCCGTGATATCGGCCAGCAATTCGGTGTGGCCTGGATAAGTGTAACCCGCAAGGCCCATGGCCTCCTTGTTGAGCGGCGCGGTGACTATGGCCCCGATTTCGCCGGTCATCGCAAGCCGAGCGGCTAGCTGAACGGACTCTACTGCAAGGCGTCCGGCTTCGGGCTGTACCCGTCCCGGGATCAGTCCGTCGATTTCCATGTCCAAGGCGTTCAGGACGTCCACCGTGCCAATGCGGTAAAAGCCCGTTTCAGGACGGTCGATCAAGTGGATATCCAGTCTGCGGCCGGTCGATCTGCCGTCGTGGTTATCCATAGAATCGCCCTCCGCCAGTGGCAGGGCCCGGCGCATTACTTTGTCATTCCCGATGACCAGCGGGCGACATAGATCGTAGACCCAGTCCTGCGACAGGTTCCTGGCGATTATCTCCGGTCCCACGCCGTTCGGATCGCCCAGGGTAATGCCGATGACCGGCCGCTCATCAGTACCGCTCCCTTTACGCATAACACGTCCACGATTGCTGCCGCTGCGTTCGTTACCGGTGTGTGAGGAAAGTCGATCCATGGCTTTCACCAGTGTACTATCGTCGCCGTAGGATCCGGGCTTTATGACCACCTGCATCCCATCGTGGGGGCCGCCCGTCACTACGGCCAGGGCTACGCCCGTGTCAATTCCGTCGAGGATCCATGCGCCGTCGCTGTCCAGTTCGCGAAAAACGCGGCCCGCGGTCTCTCCTCCCGTGAGTACGAGGCCGCCCAGGTCCATGCTTGCGAACAGGCGGCGCGCGACTGCGCCCAGGTTCTCGATGACCATCGAAGCGGGATCGCGAGCACCGGCTTCCTCCGCCAGCCGATTGAACCATTCCTGAAGGTTGGACTGGTTGGGCCGTTTCGGGATCAAGATCGCGTTCCGTCCATCCGCCAACGCCTCAGCGGCGAGTTTTACCACGCGTTCCACCTCATCGCGGCGGTTTTGCCCATTGACGATCAACAGGGGATCGAAGGGGCAAATAGCCGCCGATTTTCGACCGCTTACTGCCTCGATCTGGCGGACCGTTGTGTCGTGCAGGCTGCAGGCGAAAACAAGGACGGGACTGTCCTTCTGTATCTGCGTGGGCACCGATGGGCGCGGTCTCCGCGATGATGCGGAGGTGCGCGGATTTTGCGTCTCCGCCAGCCTTTCCGCGAGGGCGCCGGCCATGCCAGCGGAACCGCAGAGCAGCGTTGATCCCATCTGAGTCACCGGAGATCGCGCATCAGTTGATTCGGTACAGTCTCCAAGGACCGCGTCCAGCACCCCGTTCCAGTACCTGGGTTCGGCCATGTCCACCACCGCCGTGGTCCCCTGGTCGGTCTTGATCTCGGCGATCGCCCGCAGGATGGCTGCCGAACCGCCCAGGACGGCTTTCATATCGATGTGGACCGTCTCACGGCTGGAAGTGTTCCCCAGGAGATCTGGGATGCTGGCATGTTGTGGCGGGATGTCGGGACCCGCCATGTCGTCACACCCTACCGGAACTCCGTGAAGCAGTTGATAGCCACCGACCGTGGTCCGACCCAATTCAGGGAAAGCCGGTGCGCATACAGCCAGGCTGAAGTCCATCATGCTGCAGACCAGATCGAGCTCGAGGGCGACGTGTCCCCTGAGCGTCGAGTCGATTTTCTTGTATATGATCGATCCCGATCGAGCCCGTATCGACTTGCAGGCTGCGCCCACGCGCTCGATGGCCTCTGCCTCGCCGCTGGAACGGGTGTTTGTGTCCAGCACGACGATGTCCGCCGAATCGAATCGATTCAATCGGTATGGATCGGAAATAACTGCCACGGCGAATCCCCGCTTCGCGAAGGGGATTGCGGCGTCATGGGCGCCGGCGAGGTCGTCGGCGAGCAAATACAGGGGCGTGGTCGGAGAATTGGGTTTCATATCGATCAGGAGGGTTTCTTCTGCGGCAGATGCAGGGCTGTTACCGTGCGAATGGGATTCAAACCCGAAGTGATTATCGAGGCGCGATATCGAGACCGGTCCGTTCCTTAATCTCTTCCCAGGAGGGCTCGATGGGCGCGTCGCGATCTACGAGTTCAGACATGACTTCTGGCCACTTGGCGCCCGAGCCGGTGACCAGGCACACGACGGTCTCGTCGGAGGCGAGGCGACCCGCACGGGCGGCCTTGACGGCCCCGGCGACGGATGCCGCCGACGAAGGTTCGACGAGGTATCCGCTCTTCGCGAGCAGGCGCACCGCCTCGATAATATCGTCCTCGGTGACATCGGTCGCGTCACCGCCGGAATCGTAGATGGCCTGCAGTGCCGCAGGCCCCCCTGTGTCGTCCCGTATGGACAGGGCGATGGAACTCGGATCGGGGTGGACGATTACGTCACTGCGTCCCTGACGGAAAGACTGAACGTAGGGGTTGCATCCCGCTGGTTGCACGCCGTGCATGACCGGTTTCCGATCGACGAGATCCAGCGTATGAATCTCGTTGAATCCTTTCCACGGACCGTACAGCGCGTCGCCCGCGGCGATGGGGCAGAACATTCGATCCGGAACGCGGCCGCCGAGTTGCACGTAGATTTCGAAGGCGATGGTCTTGTACCCCTCGACCCCGAAGGGCGTGCCTGTCGGCATGGGCGTCATGGTCGTCGAGGGATAGTAGCCATGGTCTCTAATCAACGTGTCCAGGTACTGGAACCGGTCTTCCAGCACGAAGGCGTGACCTCCGTACAGGGCGATCATATCTCGCTGCAGCATCGATGACTCGGGATGGCAGAGGATGATGCAGGAATCCATGCCGGCGGCGGTGGAATAGGCCGCGGCTGAGGCGCCGTGGTTGCCCGTGGTACTGGCCGTGATGCGGGTATAGCCCAGGGACCTCGCCATGGATACGGAGGAAGCGTGGAATCGGTCCTTGAAGGCCCAGGTGGGGTTGGTCGTCTCGTTCTTGATGTACAGGTTCGTAAGCCCGGTGGCTTCACACACCGCCCGGGGTCGCACAAGTGCCGTATTCCCCTCGCCGAGGGAGATCTGCGCCGCCGGATCCCGCAACGGAAGCAGCGCGTCGAAACGCCAGATACCGTGACCTGCACGGCCCCAATCCTCCACGTTCAGGTCGGACGCGATCGCCTTGTAGTCGTAGGCCACGGTCAACGCGGCCGCGTAGCGGTCCGCCTGGTCCGCCTCGTTCGTCTGGTCCGCCTCGTTCGCCTGGTCCGCCTGGTTCGCGCAGGCCGGGCAGCCGAAGAACATCGGTTCCAGGGGAAACTGGGCACCGCAACGGGTGCAGGTGAGGCCGAGAACGGACATGGTATTCTTCCGGTTTGAACCGGTCCTATGCCGGGTTTTTGTACCGTGACGAAGAGGGATGATCACCCCAACGCGATACCAGACTCGCTACCCGAAAAATATACTTCCGGGGTCGGCAGGTGTAAAGGACAACAGGATGCGCCATCGCTATCCCGTACCCGCGTCCCGGTATTCGGTACAGGACGGGATGCGCCTGACGCGCGTTTGCCGCGCACCTGACGCAGTTATCCTCCACGTACTCATACTGTGCCCGGACTCGACCCGGTTATCCTTGACACCGGAGACGGAGTAACGATATGATCCCTGAACCATACCGCGACGCGGATTACTTGAAACCGGCCGACAAACTAAAGGAAGCAATGCCATGCCAATTCAGACACTGCCCCACGGCCTCTGGCCGGTGATGCTCAACGCCTTTCACGAGGATGGATCCATCGACTGGCCCGGCGTGGACGCCCTTACCGACTGGTACATAGAACGGGGGTCCGCGGGACTGTTCGCCTGCTGTGGTTCCACCGAGATGTTCGACCTGGACGATGGAGAGCGCCTGGACGTTACCCGGCGCGTCGTAAACCGGGCTGGCGGCCGGGTGCCCGTAGTAGCCACAGGCACCTTCGGCGGCCCCGTCGAGGATCAGGCCGCTTTTGTCAGGCGCATGGCCGATACGGGAGTGGACGCGGTGGTTGTCATCGTTTGCCTCCTGGCCGACAGGAACGAGGACGAGGATATACTAAAGCGGAACATGGAACGGCTGCTCGAGCTGACAGACCCTGTTCCGCTGGGACTTTACGAGTGTCCGACGCCCTATCACCGGCGACTGTCGCCCGGACTCTTCGGTCATCTCGGCGGCACCGGTAGATTCCTCTATCATAAGGACACCGTCTGTGACATCGATCTGCTCCGTCTGAAGATCGACGCCGTACGTAACACGCGGCTCGGTGTCTACAACGCCCACTTTGAAACGGGCCTCGAAAGCCTTCGCTACGGGGCCGCCGGTATTTCTCCCGTTGCGGCCAATGTTTTTCCCGAGTTGTTTGCCTGGCTGTGTGCCGAGTACCACGAACAGCCGGAAACGGCGGAGGAAGTACAACGGATGATGACCTCCCTGGCGCCGGTCGTGAGCAACAAGTACCTCGTGACCTGCAAAAGGTACCTGCAGCGTATCGGCCTGCCCATAACGACCCGCTGCCGTTCAACGGACGCCAGCCTGACGGCCTTCGACGAGGGACTGATCGATGGACTGGAAACGTCGATCGAACGATTCGTCGAGGCACTTGGAATCAGCCGTTCCGCAGCCGTTTAGCCCGCCCGTTTCCGCCAGCAAGATCGCCCTGTGCGGCAAGCCGTCAGATATCCCGGTCTTCGTCCAGTCGCTCTATATCCACGTAATATGCACCCTGGGCTGCTCCTGCTTCGTCGATGAACGAAGCATTCAGGATAGTCGTGCCCTTACGAGAGACATCGAGGGTGAACACGGCGGCTTCATCGCCGGTTTCCAAGGAATTCCGGTGTTCTTCGTCGTATAGTTTCAGACGCGCTTCGATGGGTTGTATCTTCACGGTGTCGGCGTCCTCCGGGGCGTAGATGAGATACCGCGCTTCCTCGGGAGGGATCGTTCCATCGATGGCCAGTTCACGCTCTGAGGGCCAACGGCGGAGGGAGAATCGGTAGCGGCCTGCCCGCTCAATCTCTACGGCCCAGGTTCCGGTGCTTTCCTTGGCCTGGGCGATGTGGGTCTGGTGCCAGGCCACGTCGCCGAGAACGTCCATGGCGCACAGGCGCGTGGGATTCTCGGCCGGATCGCCGAGGGTGATGGGACAGTATGTTTCCAGCCCCGGCGCGATCTCTTCCCACCACGCATCATGGGCGCTACGCAGTTGGTCCACCACGTCGGGATGGTCCTTTGCCACGTCCCTATGCTGACCGGGATCGGCCTTGATGTCGTACAGCTCTTTTCCCCTGACCAGTCGCCATCGGCGCGTCATGACGGCGTTGGTCCATTTCTCCGGTGGTACGGTGTCCTGCCGATACTGAAGGAAATGGACGCGGTCGCCGGGCAGGCCCGCCCGGTCGCCATGCAGCAGCGGCGCCATGCTCTGTCCATCAAACGCAAGGTCTGAAGGCGCGCTCAGGCCGCACAGTTCGATGAACGTGGGCAGCACATCGACGTGGAGGGTCATTTCGTCGACGTCCCTTCCGGCCCCGAGACCACCGCCGGGCCAACGAAGCAGGAAGGGCACGCGGTGGCCGCCATCGTAGTAAGAGCCCTTCTTGCCCCGCATCCCAGCGTTGTATCCACGGACCGCGTATTGGTCGTCATCCAGTTCGCTGCCGCCGGAACTGCCGTTGTCGGTCATAAAGACCAGGATGGTGTTTTCTTCCAGGCCCAGTTCTGCAAGCGTTCGCCGCAGCCGACCAAAGTTATCGTCGATGTTCGCGATCATGCCGCAAAAAGCCGGTTCCGGTACGTTTGGATTGTCCCGGTAAGTGTGTGCGTATTCCTCGGACACGAGATAGGGGGTGTGCGGCGCGTTGGTCGCGAGATAGACGAAGAACGGCGCGTCTTCGCCGGGTGAGTTCCCTTTGTACGCGCTTTCGCCGGCTCTGAGCTCCGCTGACGCTTCCCGGACTGTCCTCCAGCGCACTGCTCGATGAAATGGATCGCCTCGTCGAACCACACGTCCGTGCAGTACCCGGCGTGCTCTACGGGTTCACCGTTGTGAAAATAGGTGTCGTCAAAGTAGTTGTTTCCCCAGAAATCGGGGGTCTGTCCCACACCGCCGCCCTTGTGGGCCACCACGTGCTGGAAACCCCGGTCCTGGGGCCGGTAGGGATAGTTGTCGCCCAGGTGCCACTTGCCGAACATCGCGGTTCGGTAGCCCGCGGCGCCGAAGACGTCCGCCATGGTCGTCTCCGTCCTCCGTAGGATGGACCGGCCCCAGCAGGTCGCCCAGGCTCCGTTCCGTACGGGCCGGCGGCCTGTCATCAGCGCCCCCCGCGTCGGGGTGCACAGGGGCGATACGTGGAAGTCGTTGAGTCGCACCGCGTCGTCGTGAAAGGCGTCGATACAGGGTGTCTTCAACCACGGATGGCCCGTGCATCCCAGGTCGCCATAGCCCTGGTCGTCTGTAATGACCAGGACGACATTGGGTCTTTTACCAGTCATCGAATCGGTCCTCCTGGTACTTGGGATCGTGTTAGGTACAGGTAGGATGTGGGATTTATTCGGTATGTGAGTTTCTTCGACTTCCGCGATGCGGAACGGAACATTCAGCGGAGCCCGTGCTAGTGGAGAAACAGACGCAGGCCGGTGTGGGCCATCACCATGCCGTATTCGTCCGCTGCCTCGGTCACGCCATCGTCCCGCGTCGATCCGCCCGTCTGGGCCACGTACCGCACGTTGCTGCGGCTTGCCCGGTCGATGTTGTCACGGAAAGGGATCAGGGCGTCCGACGACAGGCAGATCCCGTCGAAGCATGAGAGATGCGCCCGGCGTTCCTCAGCCGAGATCGGTTCGGGGCGTTCGTCAAGGTCGGCCAGCATTCGGGTCTCTTCCGTATCGGAGAGCTGGTCCCAGAGGAGGTACTGGTCCACTGTGATAGTTTTATCGGTGCGCTTGACTCCTTCGCGGAAGGCGAGATCCAGCGTCCGAGGATGCAGTTGCAGAAACCACTTGTCGGCCTTGTCGCAGGCCAGCCGCGTGCAATGGATGCGGGACTGTTGACCCGCGCCCATGCCGATCACCTGGCCCTCGTACGCCACGCACATGGAATTGGACTGGGTGTACTTGAGGGCGATGGTCGCTACGACGAGGGTGTCGAGGACGGTATCTGGAATATCCCTGTTGCCCGTGACTACATTGGAAAAGGTCTCCCGATTGATGACCGCGTCGTTGCGGGGCTGTTCCAGTTGAAGACCGAACAGCGTTCTTTGCTCTACCTCAGAGGGCTCGTAGTCCGGATCGATCTCCATCACGAGATATCCCCCGCCCTTCTTCGCCCTGAGCACCTCCAACGCGTCGGGTTCGTAACCCGGCGCGATGATCAGGTCCGATATCTCCCTTTTCAGCAGACCGGCCAGGGACCGGTCCACCACCTCGCTCACGGCCGCGCAGTCCCCGAAAGAACACATGCGATCGCCGCCCCGGGCCCGCACATAGGCGGAAGCCACGGGCGAAAGCTCCTTCCTAGACAGGAACTGCGAAGCCAGGTAAGTTTCGTCCAAGTTTCCCGTGATTGCCGCTCCCGCGGGACTGGCATGCTTGAAGGACGCCGCGCTTGCTACGCCCGTGGCTTCCTTCAGTTCTCGGACGAGCTGCCAGGCACCCATGGCATCAATGATATTGACGTAACCCGGCTTTCCGTTCAGCACGCGCAGCGGCGAAGGAGACGGGAGAGTCAGCTTAGCGGGATGCTGATGGGGATTGAGCCCGTATTTCAGCGATAGGTCCATTAACAGACTTTCTGTGTCCTTGTATCATTCCGCTTCAGAACGATCTGGGAAACTTTGTTGTCCTCGCCGTTCAAGTACCTACTGACCCGACATCTTTTCGGCGGACAATATAACCCCCGTTCCGGTGGCTGGCAATCTCTCTTGTACCGCCATTGGGCAGCGGTATCCCACCGCCCGTGCTAACCGCATGGAAGGAGGTTCAACTCGGTCCGTGCACCTGCCAGCATCCATTCCGCGATGCCTTTTCATAATTGATATGCCCTTGAATCACGCGTTGGTATTCCCTTGTTACATGTGCCGGGCCTGGCCATATTCACGAGGTAATTGAAATCCCCAACCCATCAAAACTCCCCATGAGTAACCTGCTAGTGAAGCGAGGTGCCATCCATGTCTTCACCGCCATCCCGAAGAGGACTGCTTCGGGTGCTCGGCCTGATCACGGGCCTGGCCATCACCTTCGGAGGCATCGTCAGCCTCGGAATCCTGAGGGCGCCGGGTGAGGTGGCAGCCCAGCTTCCCGATCCGTGGTGGTACATGGCCACCTGGATCGCGGCCGGTGTATTCGTGTTGCTCAGTACGGCATCCGCAGCCGAAATGGCGACCGCCCTTCCGCGGGCCGGCGCCTACTACGTCTACGCCCATCGTACCCTCGGACCCTTTGTCGGTTTCGTCAGCGGCTGGACCGATTGGCTGAACTGGTGCGGCGCGACGGCCATGACCATCATCGTGATCAACGAGTATCTACATCTCCTGACTCCGGCGATTCCCCCGTTCAGCCTGTCTTTGTCCCTGGCCATCGCAGTCTCTTTCGCCCTGATCCAGTGGCGGGGGGTGAAGTGGGGAACCGGCCTCCACAACGGCGCGAGCATGGTCAAGGCGGTCATTTTCGCCGTTCTCATCATCGCATGTTTCGTGCTGGCGGGTGGCGGCGGCACGGAAACCGAGACGGGCCCACTCCCGGACATGCCGGGGGGATGGGCCGTGGTCATGGCCTTCATCGTGGCCCTGAGAGGCGTGCTCTACGCCTACGACGGGTGGGTGTTCACCGCTTATTTTTCGGAGGAGATGGAAGATCCGGGGCGGACGATCCCGCGGTCGATGTTCCTGGGGGTAGGCATCGTCATCGCAGTATACCTTCTGATCAATATCGCCCTTCTTCGCATGCTGCCCATGTCGGAGATCGTTGGGGCGAAAATGGCAGTCGGCCGGGCCGTGGAATCCGTTTTTGGTCCACTCGCCGAAACGCTAATTACCGCGATCCTGACCGGTTTCATGATCATGGGGATCAACCTGGGATACATGTTCGCTGCCCGGGTGATCTACGCGATGAGCAGCGACGGACTGTTCCTTAAACAGTGCCAGCGGGTTAACCGGGGCGGCACGCCCACGGTGGCGCTCCTCGCCAGTCTGGCGGCGACGATCATCTTCCTGCTGTTCAGCGGCAGCTTCGAGCGTCTCGTGGAGGCCCTGGCATTCTTCACTGTGGTCAACTACGTCATCCTGTTCCTTTCCGTCTTTATCCTGAGGCGAAAGGAACCCGATCTTCCCCGGCCTTACCGTGCCTGGGGCTACCCGTGGACAACGGCGCTCGCGCTCGCAGGCGCCGTGGCTTTCCTGGTCGGAAACATCCTGGGTGGCACGGGGGTCAGCCTGACGGCCCTCGTGGTGGTCGTCCTGAGTTATCCACTGTACCTGCTGTTCCGCAGGATCAATACGCACTCTTCCGGGTCGTGAGGGGGCACCACCTGGTAGCGAGCATGGTTTCCCACTGGGATTCATGACCCTCTTTCGCCGTCATCCGCGCTACGGCTGCCAGGGCGTAGTGCCGGACGTAACGTCCCTCGTCTTCCATCGAAAGCGCTGCCAGGTCGTCGGCCAGGTCCCCGTTCTGCAAAGGATGTTTCGCCAGGGCGAAAGCGATGTTGCGCCGCACCCTTTCGTCTTCGTCTCTCAGAGCGTCTCGAAGGGCCGGGACGTCACCTGGGCCGAAATCGCCGATCACGCCAACCGCTTCGGACGCGTTGCGACGCACCCAGGCGTCCTCATCGCCGAGTGAACGCAACAGCGCCGGCAGAGCGCCTGATGCGGGCAGGCCGATATCGCCCAGTATATCCGCAGCGCTGGCACGCACCCACCAGGCGTCATCTACAAGTAGTTCCTCCATTCGCCCAACTGCAGGGAATCCTACCGATGACAGCGCGTAGGCGGCGGGTAGTTCCGATGGATTGCCTCCAGCCGGGTTCGCGGAGTTCCTGGGCACATTGGCCAATGCCTCCTCTTCGCGGGTCGCACGCAGTCGTTCCACGAGCGGCTCTACAGCTTCTTGACCCTTCCGTCCAAAGGCATACGCCGCCTGCAGCCGCATACTCTCGTCTGGATCGTCCAGGGCCACCAGGCATCGGTCGATGGACGTACCGATGGCTTCAGCCTGGCCGCGGTCCTCTCCCGCCAGCCAGTTCCACATCACCTTTGATACGGCGGGCAGGTCATCGCCTGGTTGGGGCTTCCAGATACCATTCCCGTTTTGCCAGGCGGGCCCAGCCGGTTCGCGTGAACGGGTAAACTGGAACTTGAGCATGTACCTGTTCTTCGTGCTGACGTTTTCCATGGCCCGGTGCCATGAGTCGAAATTGACAATGGAAACCGTCCCTGCAGGACCGCAAAGACCCAATGCCGACTCGGTGGAGCGGGATGCGTCACATTCGGAGATGTGATTGTGGTGCTGCATGCCGGGCAGGATACCCGTTGGCCCCATGTCCGCGCGCACGTCCTGGGGATAGTAGAAGGCCATCACCCAGCGGT
The DNA here is from genome assembly GCA_965225915.1 of bacterium. GTDB lineage: Bacteria > JAAXHH01 > JAAXHH01 > JAAXHH01 > JAAXHH01 > JAAXHH01. Next base: position 483,212 of record OZ245326.1, on the reverse strand, counting down.
AGCGGGCGTGTCTCACGTTGTGGTCGAAAACGTAGTCGTCCTTGTGCCACTCCTGGCCGGAACTGCCCGGCCTGTTCAGGTGGCAGTACCGGTGGGGATGCATGAGGTAGCCGGGCCCGAGAAGACTGGTCAGGGCGCCCCGCACCGCGGGCTGGTCGAAGACCCGCTGGATTTCAGGTATTCTGGGCAGGATGTTGTTGCCGGGGTTGCCTTCCTCTTCGAGCACGGTCTCGATCTTGCAGTACAGGTCCTGGTGAAACTCTTCGGGAAGCCCGGCGTTAACCTGGACATATCCATCCGTAATGAACCGGCGGATGTCATCATCCCGAAGCAGATGGGGGTCTCGGACAATCATGGTCGTCCTCGCAGAAGGTCTAACAGGTTTACTTTAAATATATAGTAGTAACTTGATTTCTACAATCAAGATCGGTAAATTGCGGGGACGAAGCACGAACGGAATGGACTCCGAAAACCTTCGGCAGCAGGGGATCCGGGGACGAGATCTGTGAATTGAAACACGGGGAAGACATGAACGGCGGCAAATACGATCACGGAGCGGTTGAAGCGCGGTGGATCAAGCGCTGGGAATCGGAAGGGACCTACGAGGTCGACCTGAAGGCGGCGCGGAAACCCTACTACAACCTCATGATGTTCCCGTACCCCTCCGCCGAGGGTATGCACGTGGGCAACGTGTTCGCCTACACGGGCGCGGACATCCACGGAAGGTACATGCGCGCAAGGGGATACGACGTATTCGAGCCCATGGGTTTCGACGCTTTCGGCATACATTCCGAGAACTTTGCCATCAAGATCAACACCCATCCCGGACGGCTGATCCCAGACAACATCCGCAATTTCACCCACCAGTTCAAGCGTCTGGGCGCTATGTTCGACTGGCGCCACGAGGTGCAGACCACGGATCCGGGTTACTACCGGTGGACGCAGTGGTTGTTTATCCAGCTTTTCAAGGCCGGACTGGCCTACCAGAAGGAAGCGCCCGTCACCTGGTGTCCATCGTGCAATACGGTCCTGGCAGCTGAACAGGCCGAAGGCGGAGAATGTGAGCGTTGCGGCACGCTGGTCGAACAACGGAACATGCGCCAGTGGTTTTTCCGGATCACGGCCTACGCCGCGCAACTGCTGGAGAACCTGGAACGGATCGACTGGTCCGAGACGACCAAGACAGCACAGCGCAGGTGGATCGGTCGCAGCGAAGGCGCCGAGGTGGACTTCCGACTGGCCGACCGTGACGAGAAGCTCAGCGTGTTCACCACGCGGCCGGATACCCTCTGGGGCGCCACCTACATGGTCCTGGCGCCGGAACACCCGCTGGTCGATGTCGTGACCACCGGGGAGCATCGCACGGCCGTAAGTGAATATGTCCGGGAGAGCGGCCGAAAAACGGCCATCGAACGAGAGGACGCCACCCGTGAAAAGACCGGTGTGTTCACGGGCGGCTACGCGGTCAATCCCGTGAACGACGCCCGGATACCGATATGGATTTCCGACTACGTGCTGATGACATACGGGACAGGCGCCATCATGGCCGTACCCGCCCACGACGGGCGAGATTTCGAGTTCGCCAGGACATTCGATCTGCCGATCGTGCAGGTTATCAGCGGATCGGTAGAGGCGACCAACGGATACGACGGCGCGGCTTCCCTCGAGGAAGCCTATACCGGCGAGGGAACCATGATCAACAGCGGTCCCTTCGATGGGACGCACAGCATCGTGGGCGTGAGCGAGGTCACGGACTGGCTGGAGGAGCGCGGCGTCGGCAGGCGGCAGGTCAACTTCAGGCTGAGGGACTGGTGCATCAGCCGTCAGCGGTACTGGGGACCGCCCATACCCATGATACACTGCGGGGACTGCGGCGTGGTTCCCGTACCCGAGGACCAGTTGCCCGTGGTCCTGCCCCACGTGGATGATTTCAGGCCGGATGGCACGGGCCGGAGTCCGCTGGCGCGCGACCCGTCTTTCCTCCACACCACCTGTCCCGAGTGCGGTGGTCCCGCCCAAAGGGAAACCGACGTCAACGACAACTTTCTCGATTCGGCCTGGTATTTCTTCCGGTATCCCAGTTCGGAACTCGACGACGTGGTATTCGACCGGGAGACTACGGAGCGATGGCTGCCAGTGGACATGTACATCGGGGGCAACGAGCACGCGGTGCTTCACCTCATGTATACCCGGTTCATCACGATGGCACTCCACGATATCGGCTTGATATCCTTCTCCGAACCTTTTCAGAAATTCCGGGCCCATGGCACAATCATCCGGAACGGCGCGAAGATGAGCAAATCCAGGGGGAACGTCATCAACCCCGATGAGTACCTGGACACATTCGGGGCGGACGCCTTTCGCACTTACCTGATGTTCCTGGGACCCTATCAGGTGGGCGGTGATTACCAGGATGCGGGCATCAACGGCGTACGGCGGTTCTATGACCGGCTTTGGCGCTACGTTACCGGGACCAAATTCAGCGAAACGCCGGTCGAAGATCCCGAACTGCTCGCACTGCTGCACGGGAGGACCCGGGACATCACCGAAGACATGGAGGAGTTCCAGTACAACACGGCCATCGCGCGCCTGATGGAGCTGCTCACCGGCCTGCAGAACGCTTCCGCCCATCACCGCGAAGCCATTGCCCGGCTGCTGAAGCTGGCGGCGCCCTTTGCGCCTTTTATCACCCAGGAGATGTGGTCCCGCATGGACGGCGAGGGCATGATCTTCGACACGGCCTGGCCTGAATACGATCCCTCACTCATCGTGTCGGAGACGATCGAGTACGTCATCCAGATCAACGGCCGGGTGCGTGACCGGCTCGAACTTCCTCCGGGCACATCCCGGGAGGAGATCGAACACGCCGCCCTGGAAAGCGAACGTATTCGGCAGTGGACGGACGGCAAGGAACCGGTCCGCAAGATCTTCGTCCCGGACAAACTGCTCAATATCGTGGTCAAGGGATAGGTCCGCGCGAATCAGCGCGGATGGGTTCCTTCCCGGACGCAGTCCCATGCGGCCATGATCACACTGACCTATTCCAATTCTGTTCCAACCATGGCCGCACCGCGCATATCCGTCCTGATGCCGGTTTACAATGCCGCCGGCACGCTTCCCGACACCCTGCGGAGCATCGCCGGGCAGACCCTTTCCGACTTCGAAGTCATCGCCGTCGACGACGGATCGGACGATTCCAGCCGGGAGATCCTGGAGGCGTGGAGCCGCGGAGACAAGAGGATCATGCCGGTCAGTGCGGGTCGCGTCGGACTCGTCGACGCCCTGAACCGGGGGTTGTCGTTGTGCCGTGGAGCTTTGGTGGCCCGCATGGACGCCGACGACCGAATGCATCCTGAACGTCTCGCCAGGCAGGCGTCTCTGCTCGATTCCCGGTCCGATGTGAGCGTGGCCGGTTCGCTCGTGGAAATCTTCGCCAATGGGTCGGTGGGCGAGGGCATGAAGGTGTACGAATCCTGGCTCAACGGCCTCGTGCGGCACGAGGATATCGTCCGGGAGATCTTTATCGAGAGTCCGATCGCCCATCCCACCGCGATGGTGCGCCGAAACGAACTGGTGGACCTGGGCGGATACCGGGATCTCGGATGGCCGGAGGACTACGACCTGTGGCTTCGATACCACGCCGCGGGCCGGCGATTCGCCAAGGTGCCGACGGTTCTGCTGTACTGGCGGGAACACGCCGACAGACTGACCAGGACGGATGCCCGGTACTCCGTGGAGAACTTCCTCCGCGTCAAGGCACACTTTCTCGTCAACGGTCCCCTGATAGAACGTGACGGGCTGATCGTGTGGGGTGCGGGACAGACCGGGCGCAGATTGTCGAAACAACTCGAACGACTGGGCCGGAAGGTCGATGCGTTCGTCGATATCTCACCCCGTAAAATCGGTGGCCAACTGCGCGGCGCGCCCGTGATCGGTCCATACGACCTGTCTGGTGCCTGGTCCGTTTATGGTCGTCCTATGCTGGTCGTCGCCGTTTCTTCGCGAGGCGCCAGAAAGCTGATTCGCCAGGCACTGGCGAACCTGGGTCTAAGCGAAGTTGACGACTATCTGTGCGCGGCCTGACGCCCCGGGTACATGGAAATGGAGTAAAACCCCTACGGGGCGCCATCCCGATTTCCCGATTTCCACCCACAATTCCATTGATATTCCATGCTGCGTGTATTAAATTGGTAAAATCCACAGGAGAACTGTCCTATATCGTCTGTTTGATGCGGTCGCGCCTTACCATTGCGCAACGCGCATAACCGGATGCTCCCGTCGGCTGGCATCCACTCAAATATTTCAAGGAGTTCATCATGGTAGACAGGGCTGATTCGACACAGGAAGCCCCTTCCGGTTTTTCCAGGCGAGGCTTTTTGAAAGGAATCATGGTTGGCGCGGGCGCCGTTTCACTGGGGAGTTACGAAGCGGTGGCACAGATGATTTCCGGACCAAACGTCCGTCCAGTGCGTGGATGGGGCGTAGCTCCTGGGCTAGTCCGTCTGAGCGGCAACGAAATGCCGATCGGACCGTCGCCCCGGGCCGTTGAAGCCGTTCTGGAGAACGTGTATTCGTTCAACCGATACAACCGGCACATGGATATTTACGCCAAGATCGCCGAGCGGCACGGGTTGCCGGTCGTGGAGCCGGAGCCGAACACCTTTTCCCCTCCGGATTCATGGGTAACCCTGGGCTGCGGGTCGTCCGAGGTGCTCCACGCGGTGGCTTCCGCATTTTTGAGGGACGGGGCCGAAATGGTCGAGGCATCTCCGGGCTATGGCGGCGTGTACCGTACGGCCGGGGAATACGGCGCGAAAGTCAAGTGGATCCCGTTGACCAGTGACTTTCAGCAGGACCTTGGAGCGATGAAGGCCGCCATCAACGAGAACACGCGGGTGGTCGTCGTGACGAACCCGGGCAATCCCACGGGCGTGCTCGTGTCCCCGGACGCTTTGAAGCAATTTGTCCAAGAAGTACCCTCCGACGTGATCGTGTTCGTCGACGAGGCCTATATCGAGTTTTCCAAGCAACCCGGCGACCGCATTGGCGCCGCGCCGCTTATCCTGGATCATGCCAACGTTATAGTCGCCCGTACCTTTTCGAAGATCATGGGTATGGCGGGTCTCGGCGTCGGCTACGGACTGGCCCGGCCGGAGGTGATCAAGAAATTGAACGCGAACAAGGGCGGTCGGCCCAGCATGCTTTCAACAAAAGCCGCCGTGGCCGGAATGGACGATCACGATTACCAGGAGCGCGCGCGGGCGGTGACCTGGGCGGGACAGGAGTACTTCACCAGCCAGTTCGACGAAATGGGCATCGAGTACGTGCCGAGCCAGTCCAGCTTCATGCTGATCAACGTACACAAGGACGCGGACGAGGTCGTCCGTAAGCTGAGGGAAGAGTACAACGTGATGGTCGGCAACGGAAAGCGCCGGTGGGAAATGGACACCTGGCTGCGGGTTACGTCCGGTCTGCAGGAGGAGAACGAGGCCTTCATGGCCGCGCTCAAGAAGGTACTGGTAAGCAGCTGATCAAACTGGTAAGCAGCTGATCAAAAAGGATGGCGATATGTCGAATATGATTAAGGCGATGAACCTGGCGGCTTCCGGGTTTTCGAGGCGGAAGTTTCTCAAAGGGCTCGCGGTCGGCGCAGGCGCGGTTTCCCTGGGCAGTTACGAAGCCGTGGCCCAGATGGTGGCGGGACCCAGGGCTCGTCCCGTCCGGGGTTGGGGCGTGCCCGAGGGATTGGTTCGCCTGAGCAGCAATGAGATGCCGATCGGACCGTCGCCCCGCGCCGTCAACGCAATCATGAAGCAGGTCTACGGGTTCAACAGGTACTACCGGGACCGGAGACTGTACGCAATGATCGCGGAACGGCACGGACTTCCGGTCGTCCTTCCCTCGAATAACGACGACGGTCCGTCGCCATGGGTTACCCTTGGCTGTGGATCGTCGGAAGTGCTCTTCGCCATCGCGTCGGCCTACCTGCGCGACGGCGGCCAGATGATCGAGGCGGCGCCAGGGTACGGCGGGGTGATTCGCACGGCGCGGAAGTATGGCGCAAAGGCCCGACTGGTCCGGGTAACCAGCGACTTTCACCAGGACCTCGACGCGATGAAGGCGGCCGTCACCGAAGACACGCGAGTCGTCGTCATCACGTCTCCAGGCAATCCGACGGGGATCATCGCGCCCTTCGAAGACCTGAAGAAGTTCGTCCAGGACGTTCCGTCCAACGTCATGGTTTTCGTCGACGAGGCCTATATCGAGTTCGCCAGGAATCCGGCGGACCGCACCGGCGCCGCACCGTTGATCCTGGACCATGAAAACGTCATCGTAACCCGCACCTTTTCGAAGATTATGGGCATGGCGGGCCTGCGAATCGGCTATGGCCTGGCCCAACCCCATGTCATCGAGAAACTCAACGACAACAAGGGCGGCCGGGTAAGCGCGCTGTCGGTAGTCGCCGCGGAAGCTGGTATAGATGATCAGGACTTCCAGGACCGGGCCCGTGAAGTAACCTGGGCCGGTCATGATTATTTTATCAGCCAGTTCAAGGAGATGGGCCTCGAGTATGTGCCCAGCCAGTCCAGCTTCATGCTGGTCAACGTACGCAAGGACGCCGACGAGGTCACCCGCAAGCTTTTCGATGAGTACAATGTACTCGTAGGCAACGGCAAGCAGCGCTGGCGAATGAATACATGGCTACGGGTCACCTCCGGTCTGCAGGAGGAGAACGAGGCATTCGTCGCCGCGTTGAAGAAGGTCCTGGTTAGCAGCTGACTGCGCTTGTGAGCAGCAGGAGACGTAGAGGACCTTGGTCGTATAGCCGGTTGACTGGCAATTGTATTGCCGGTCGACTGGCATGGGCCATGCAAAAGCAGTCTACATTACCATGAATCCGCGTTCGGAATTCCGCTGCTGATGGTGATCTCCAATCCGGGTTCCGGGACCACCCGCCGGGCAGCCTGCGTTGTCATGGTCGAATCCGGCCAGTCGCGCAGAATGCCCCGGACACTTCCCGATGCGCGGTCCAGTATGAGTGCGGCGGCGCGGTCACCCTCTCCATCAATCGTTACTGTACCTTCAGGACCGGAAAGCGTTATTCTCTCCAAATTGACAGGCCAGTCTGTCTGCACAGGAAGAATGAACGCGAAGGCGGCCCCAGCGCCGTCGGCTATCTCCGCCACACCGAAAGACAGCGTGAATAAAGTGCTGCCGTCCCTACCATGACCAGTGAGTCGGTACGGACCGCTTGCCTGAGGCAGAGAAGCCGGAACGTTCACTACAAACGCCGGCTGGAGTTCGAGCGCTCCGTGCTCGTTTACACCCCCCCAGACCAGCAGGTTGCCAGTCGAGAACGTGTTGACCGACGCCAGGGTAATTTCCTGTGATTGACGGTAGAGCAATGCCTTGGTGAAGTGATAGTCGCTTATCCAGCCGGGCTGGCAGTAACTCATGAGGTCAAAGGTCTCCGGACTCACTAACGCGCTGCTTTGGATATCATGTCCCCATGCGCCGATGGATCCGTCGACGTAGGGGTAGTCGGGGTCTACGCCATCTGGATCGCCGCACGGGGCGTGACGCAGGTACATGTTATGCCCAAGTTCGTGCGCTATTATGCGTGCGTCTAGCGGGGCTACACTCTCGTGACCGGGATACGCGGCAAGTCCGCCCGAAGTGTTGAGGATACCCATATAGTGTCCATCGGCACCATCCATGACACGAATCACGAACACCTCATTTATTAACGCGGTGGCATTCTCAACCACGGGCTTTACTGAAGTCCATACAGGATCGCGTACGTCGAGTAGAAAGTCGTCACGCACCGGCAGAATTTCACGGGTCATCCGGAACAGGTCGTCATCAGCGGTCAGGTTTTCGGTTGCCGCCAGAACGGACCTGTCCGGGTTCTCCAACCATAGGAAAGGTACCATGGTCAGGTCAAACTTGGGTACTTCCTCCACGTTCATAGCCAGACGCCCCGTCGGCGGTATGCGCCTGCCGATTCCCAGTGCGGGATCCAATAAACCGCCCGGATCGATTTCGACCACCATTTCCAGCCCCGGCTGTACAACCGAGCCAGGGATTTCCTCGTTGGCGGAAGCCGAAAGGTCGCCCTCGCCAGGCTCATCGGGGACCCTCATGGCCCGCGCTGGTATGTCGGCGGTGTACACGACTGCTTCATTTTGATAGAAGGTGGCCAGTACCTGGGGCATGGTGGCATCGACATCCGCTGCCGCCGTGACGAATACGCGCAAGAGAGCAGGATCACCGGCCACCAGAGGCACTGGATTCCGGAGGGATTGCGTAGCCTGTGTCAGGTACGCCGGTGGAACGTTGACAGGGACGCAGTCGGAAACGCGCCTTTCAGGTATTCCCTGCATCCAGGCCTGGATTTCGGCATCTGGCGGTGCGCACAACTGGGTTCCATCCAGCAGCAGGGACTCTAGGGCGAGACCGGTGAGTGCAAGGGGCAATGGGCCGTACAGGGCGTTGCCGGTCAGGCTTAGCGTCTTGAGGTTTACGAGATTGCCCAGTTCGGGCGGTACGGGACCGGTCAACTGGTTGGCGGCGAGGCTTAGCACAACGAGTTCTTCGAGTTGTCCCAGTTCAGGTGGAATGACGCCGGTCAACTGGTTGGAATCAAGGTTCAACTCGGTGAGTTTGTCCAATTGTCCCAGGATGGGCGGTATGGAGCCGGTCAAGAGGTTGGAGTCCAGGTTCAACTCGGTGAGTTCACGGAGTTGTCCGATTTCGGGTGGAATGGCGCCGGTTAACTGGGTGGCGAATATCACGAGGTGTCTGAGATTGGCGAGTTGCCCCAGTTCGGATGGTATGGTTCCGGACAACAAGTTGAAGGAAACGTTCAGCACGGTAAGTTCATTTAGTTGTCCCAGATCGGCCGGTATGGGGCCGGTCAGCAGGTTGCCGGAGAGGCTCAGTTCGGTGAGTTCGTGGAGTTGTCCGAGTTCGGGTGGAATGGCGCCGATCAGCTGGTTGAAGTCAAGTTTCAGCACCGTGAGCTCGATGAGTTGTCCCAGATCGGATGGGATGGCCCCGACCAACTGATTGAAGTCAAGTCTCAAAGAAGTGAGCGCATCAAGTCTTCCCAGATCGGGCGATATCGAACCATCCAGCAGGTTATTAGAAATGTTCAGCAAGACGAGTTTGTCCAGCTGTCCGATTTCGGGTGGTATGTTGCCCGTCAATCCGTTCCCGTGTAGGTTCAGTAGTTCAAGCCGGTCCATCCTTCCCAACTCCGGAGGCAGCGGCCCTCTCAGGTTGTTGTACTGCAGGTTCAGGGCCGTCACCCGACCGTCGACATCGGCAGTCACACCATGCCATTCGTTAAGAGGCGCTTCGCTCAGCCAATTGGTTCTGGTGGTCCAGTTCGGGCCACCTGTCCCGCCGTATAGCACAGCCAGAACTGCCCGATCCGTTTCGATGACGTCGGCGCAGTTGGTAACAAGCTGGTCTGGAATCCCACTCAGCCAGTCCTGAAATTCGGCGTCCAATGGCGCGCATAGTCGGGTTCCATTCAGATGGAGCGTTTCCAGATCGAGGCTGGTGAGCGCCTGCGGCAGTGGTCCGATCAGGGCGGCGTTGTTCATTAAGTTAAGTGTATTAAGGTGGGAGAGTCCGCTCAGTTGGTGTGGCAGCGATCCTTCCAGGTCATTATTCTCCAGGTTAAGGGCGGTCACCCGGCCGTTGGTATCGGTCGTCACGCCGTGCCAGTCGCTCAGTGGAGCGCCGCTCAGCCAGTTGGTCGCATCCTTCCAGTTCATTCCGCCGGTCCCACTGTACAATGCGATCAAAGCACCCCGGTCCGGGTCGGTACAGTTGGCTACCTGGGTGCTTTGAATGCCGCTTAGCCAGGCCTGGAATTCGGGGTTCAATGGGGCACACAGATTCGTCCCATCCATCCACATGGCATCGAGACTGAGACTGGTGAGTGCCTGCGGCAATGGTCCTGACATGGCGCCGTTGCGGGAGATACCGAGAAACTTGAGATCGGTCAACTGTCCTAATTCGGACGGTATGTTGCCAGTCAACTGGTTAAAGGAGAGCTCCAACTGTTGGAGATTAGTCAGTTGCCCCAATTCCGGCGGTATGGGTCCCATCAACTGATTGAAGGTAAGGACCAGAAACTGAAGATTGGTCAGTAGTCCTAATTCGGGCGGTATGTTGCCGGTCAACTGGTTACCGGAAAGTGCCAGGTGGTTGAGGCTAGTCAGCCGTCCTAATTCGGGAGGTATGGGTCCCGTCAACTGGTTCTCCATTAGCCACAACTCCTTGAGTTTTTCCAGTCGAACCAATCCGGCGGGAATCGTACCCTTTAGGTTGTTTCTAAACAGTTTCAGGTGTGTCACCCGCCCGTCGGCATCGGTCGCCACGCCGTGCCATTCTCCAAGGGGTACGTCGCTCAACCAGTTTGTTCTGATCGCCCAGTCGGGCCCGGACGCTTCATTGTACAGTGCGACCAGGGCATCACGATCCGGATTGAGTCCCATCACCGTAACGTCCGCACTTGCCGATACGTCTCCCGAAGTAGCGGTTATCCGGGCGTCACCGTTCTTCAGGGCGGTGACCAGGCCCTCGGCGTCCACTGTGGCAACCGACGTGTCGCTGCTTGCCCATACCAGGATCGCTTCCGTAACAGGCATATCGTTCTGATCCAGTACCGTGGCCTCGAGTTGGACTGTGCGTTGCGCCGAGGTCAACGTCGCCGAGGGCGGAGTGATAAGGATGCTTGCCACCGTCTGGGACACCGTAATACCCGCGCTTGCCGACACGTTTCCCGACGTCGCTGTGATTCGTACGTCACCGTTCTTCCGCGCGGTGACTACGCCCTCGGCGCTCACAGTGGCAATCAACGTATCGCTGCTCGTCCAGACAACGGTCGCCCCCGTAATCGTCGAATCGTCCTGACCCACTATTGTGGCCGTGAGTTGAACCGTCTGACCAATGGCGTCCAGTGTAGCCGTTGTCGGCGCAATCAGGATCCTGGCCGGTACCGGCGGCGTTGGTTTTGTCGGACTGTCTTTGCCGCACGTGGTCAGTACCAGAAGAACCAGACTTGCAACAACCGGCAGGGCAGAACGAGATACCTGTCGCATAGCAAACTCCATTACGTCACAGGGAGCGACTTTGCTTCCCAAACAATACCATTTCTACATGGAAGCGTTCAACTGCTTCTGTGCAGGCTTTCGTTTCTGCTTCGGTCATCGCCTCTTCTCGGTTTATCGTATTCTTCGAGGGTCTCGAGCATTTCGCCGGTCATTTTCTTCACCCTCAGCACCGAGCGGCGCTTGACCTGTTCATAACCGCGGATTTCGTCTGGAGTCTGCAACAGGTCCGATATTTCGGGGTAGTTTTCGGGCGAAAGGAGCGGTAGGACCCGGTCGATCAGGGACTCGTACCAATCGACCAGTGCCCGTTCCTCGCGGCGGGCCGCCGTGTACCCGAAGGGGTCGAATGGAGTGCCTCGCAGCCTCTTGCACCGTGCAGTCAGGCGGAGGAAGGGACGAAACCAGGGACCGAAGCGCAGCTTGCGATCGAGTCCCCAGGCTCTCAGCATCGGTGGGTGCAGATAGTAAGACACCTTGACCGGACCATCGAATCGCTCCGAGAAATTGGGCTCGCCTGGATCCGTCAGCAAGCGGGCCACTTCGTATTCGTCCTTGTAGGCCATGAGTTTGTACAGCATGAAGGCGGCGTGCGTGGACAGCAGGTATCCACGTTCCGCTCCGCCATTTTGCGTATCGGCCGCCACCACGCGCTCCATGGTCTCCACGTACCGTTCCGCGTACTTCACATTCTGAAAGGCGATTAGTTCGCCCACACGGACTGCCCAGGTCTTTCGTAAGGGTTCTTCCGCTACAGAAATCCGGTCGATCAGCATCCTGTAGGCGTCTGATTGCTTCCGTCCGAGTTTTTCCTCGTATCGTCTTATCAGCGCACCGGAATCCGGTTGCGGCGCCGCGATGGCATCGTCCAGGCGCGTACGGTCGCTTACGGCTATGCGCCCCCATCGGAAGGCCTGGATGTTCGCGTCCACCGCCTGGCCATTCAACCGGATGGCCTTTTCGATGCTTTCCGCCCCGAGGGGGATTCGCCCGGCCTGGTAGGCGGCGCCCAGCTGAAAGATGTTGGCGAAGAGGTGGTTGCCGAAGAGCCTGGCCACGTAATCCTGCGCGTCGATGTAGACGTTTTCCTCCGAACGGGTATACCTGTCTATCGATTGGGTCATCGCTTCGATATCGCAATCGAGATATTGCGGGTCGTAGACCATCTTCGAAGTGGGTACCGCCGAGGAGCTCACTACCGCCACAGTCCTTTCCGCGGAAGCAACCTGCAGATTGAGGGGATTGACGGCGCCCACGATGTCCGCCGCCAGGTACAGATCGCACTGGCCGGCCGCGATGAAACTCGAGGGCGGAACGGCATCGTCGCCCAGGATTACGGGGGATTCCACGGGACCGCCCTTCTGGGCCAGTCCGGTTCGGTTCATCTCGCTGACCTTCTTCCCATCGAACAGGGCGGCGTAGCCCAGTATGTGGGCCACGGTCACGATACCCGTGCCTCCGATTCCGACGAGATGGATGGCGTATTCCCCTTCGATCACCACTTTGGTCGGCGGTTCGTCCAGATCGGTAGTGTCGAGAACGGGGGGTTCCGGCCTGCGGGGCTTGCTGTCGCCTGCCGTTTCTACCGAGACGAAGGATGGGCAGTCTCCCTTCAGGCAGGAAAGATCCTGGTTGCAGGCGGACTGCAGGATGTCGGTCTTGGGGCCGAACTCCGTTTCCAGGGGGACGAGCGCGAGACACATGGACTGGCGGCCGCAGTCGCCGCACCCTTCACACACCCTTTCGTGGATGAATACGTGGCGCTCGGGCGCCAGGCCCTGCCGCTTCTGGCGCCGGCGCTGTTCCGTGGCGCATTCCTGGTCGTAGATCAACACCTTGACGCCGGATTTATGCGCCAGGGATTCCTGGGCGGCTTCGAGCCGGGCCCTGGGTTCCAGCAGCAGGTTCTGCCCCGGACGCGCAGCAGCCCGGGCACGGTCCAGCGTCACCTGTTCGGGGAACTTACTCACGACGGTGATGTCCTGGACGCCCATGCCCAGTAGAATCAACGCGAAATCGTCCAGTGTCGGCTGTCCTGTGATATTCTGGCCGCCGGTCATGGCCACGACGTGGTTCCAGAGTATCTTGTAGGTGATGTTGGCCCCGTGGGACAGGGAACTGAACAGGGTGATCAGGCCGCTGTGGAGCACTGTGCCGTCGCCGATGTTCTGGAACAGGTGCTGGTTCCCGTTGAATGGAAACATGCCGTTGTTGATGGCGCCGCCCAGTCCCATGGTGGGAATCCACCTCACGCCCCTTCCATCCGCCTCGATGTAGGCGTCCAGCGAGGAACAGCCGATTTCTCCGCCGGCGACTTCTCCAGAGGGGGCTCGCGCCGACACGCTGTGGGGGCAACCCGGACAGTAGTGGGCAGCCCGCCGGGGAAAGGACTCAGGGTCCCGTTCGGCGGTGGCCTTCAGTATTTCCATGCGGACATACACGGGCGCCGACGGAAACATCTCCTGCAGGATCGGCCCCAGTCGTAACGTGATCAGGTCCGGGTTCAGTTCTCCGTGGGCAGGGACGAGGTGACCATCGCCCGGCCCCCGTTTGCCGTATAGCCTGATTTCCACACGGCCCACGAGCGCCCGAGCGACAGCTTCTTCCACGAAAGGTCCCTTTTCTTCGACGACCACGACGGTTTGAAGGCCCCTTGCAAAATCGCGTATGGTCTCCTGGTTACACGGGTAAATCATGCCGAGTTTCAACATCGGCACGCGGCCGCCCAGCCCCACGGACTGCAGCGCCTGGACGACGTCGGGATGGCTTTTTCCGGTCGTAATGATCCCCAGGGGGCTCTCCGCCTGTCGGTTGTGCACGGTATCGATCCCGTTTGCCGCCGCGTATTGCTCAGCGATGTCCAGTTTGACCGTGGTCAGTTCTTCTTCGTAAGGGATGGATCTTGTGGAGATGACCACCGGGTGAAAGACCTTGCCATAGGGCTTTCCATCCACGGAATACGGCGGCAGGACGATGTCCGGCTGTTCGGGGTCGACGTCAACCGTCTCCGCCCCGTCGCACACCGGGGTGACCAGTTTCAAGGCGCAGATCACGCCGGCGTACCGGCTCAGGGCGAGGGCGTGGTGCCCGTACGTGATCACTTCGGCCACGTTCGCGGGATAAAAGGTGGGAATGCGGGCGTCGCGCAGGGATTGTTCACTGCTGGCGGGGTAGCCAGAGCTCTTGGCCATGTGGTCGTCGCCGGCGAAAAGGACCACCCCGCTGTCCTTCCCCGTTCCCGCGATATTGGCCAGGCTGAACTCGTCCAGCGCCCACTTGACGCCGTGAGCCTTCCCGTACCAGAACCCGTCCACGTCACCCGTGTACTGGCTGCCGTGAACCGCCGCCGCAGCGGTCTTCTCGTTTACCGCGGGCTGGTGTACGAAGGGCGCCGGTTCGTTCAACAGCGCCGAATTGAGCCTGATTTCAAGGTCGAGTCCGCCGAGGGGGGAACCCTCGTAACCGGTGATCAGGCTCCGCCGGACCTGACCGTCTGACCGGACGTCCCGCCGCTGCTTGTCCACCAGGAATCGAACGATGGCATGAATGCCGGTGAGGAAGACCGTTCCCGAGGTCAGTCGGTATCGATCCTGCAGGGATGGTTCGTGCATGGAGGTCGCTCACCAGGATGGCGCGCGTTCGAAAGGCGCTATGGAGGAGATGGACAAGGCCGAGTTTCCATTGGTTGTAGTATACCCGTCCATCTGTGCCCTGTCAACCGGAGCATCGATCTGCGACAGCGGCTGGAAAGGCCTTGTCAAAGCCGTGTTATCAGTTGCCGCGAGCCCGTTGCGGGTGTATTATACTGCGTTCGTCAACGATCCCTTGAAACCCAACAGGATGTCTGCGGATATGACGGATCCCCTACCCGATATGTCCTTCACACCGGCCCTATACCATACGAGCCGCGGAACGGCCCATATCGACATGCTGGTGCTGCACTACACGGATGGTCCGTCACTTGAGGAGTGCGTCTCCATCTTCAGGGATCCGGACAGGCGCGTCAGTTGTCATTACATCGTGGGACTGGAAGGGGTCGTGCGCCAGATGGTCCGCGACGAGGACTGCGCCTGGCACTGCGGGGTGAGCCAATGGCGGGGACGGGACGGCTGCAATCCGTGGTCCCTGGGTATAGAAGTCGTGAACTGCGGCCGGCTCGAGAAACGGAACGGGCAGTTTTTCCGTTGGCCGGAGGAGTACACGACGCCGTACACCGGCCTGCCGCCCGTGTGGCTGGAAGGAAACTGGTGGGCGCCCTATCCCCCGGACCAGTTCGAACAGGTGACCAACCTGTCCCGAAGACTCGTGGAAGGTTACCGGATACCGCTGGTCAATATCGTCCGTCACAGCGATATCGCGCCAGACCGGAAAATCGATCCCGGTCCCGCATTTCCCTGGTTCGAATTCACGGCTCGGATGGCCGATGCGATCAACGCCCGGTGGTGAGCAAAGCCACGAAATCACAGCCTGGTTTCTCAGATCTCACAGCACTTCCATCCTTTCCGATCCGGACAAGCCATGCATTCGAAACCAGATGATACCCCCGTGTTCCCGGGCCCACTGAAACCTGCCGTGAACGGTACGGGCGTTATCCTCCACACCGGACTGGGCCGGGCACCGTTGTCCGGCGCCGCCCGCCGGGCCGTGCTCGAGATGATCGAAGGGTACAGCACGCTCGAAATCGACGCCACATCGGGCAAGAGAGGTTCGAGGCACGACCTGGTTTCCGATGCGCTATGCGGGCTGACCGGCGCGGAGTCCGCGATCGTGGTGAACAACAACGCTGCCGCGGTGATGCTGATCCTTCACGCCCTCGCGATGGACCGCGAGGTTGTCATCTCACGCGGCCAGCTGGTGGAAATCGGGGGATCGTTCCGCATGCCCGACGTCATGGCGGCGGGCGGGGTCCGCCTCGTGGGCGTCGGCGCGACCAATCACACCGAAGTGGAGGACTACCGGTCCGCCGTGACCGGAAGTACGGCCCTCTTCATGGCAGTCCACCGCAGCAATTTCGATATTGCGGGCCACGACGAATCCGTCTCCCTGGAGGCCCTGGTCTCCCTGGGCAGGGAAACCGGCATCCCTGTCGTGTACGATCAGGGGAGCGGCGCCATGTCCGATCTGTCCCCCTACGGACTCGACAGCGGCCATACCGTGCGGGAAGCCCTGGAACGCGGAGTCGACGTGGTCTGCTTCAGTGGGGACAAGCTACTTGGCGGTCCCCAGGCCGGGATCATTGCCGGCCGGCGGGAACTCCTCGACAGGATGAAGAAGGACCCGCTGATGCGGGCGTTCCGCGCCGACAAGATGGTCTACGCGGCCCTGGGGGCGACGCTGGAGTTGTTTCATCATCCCGAAGAACTGGTCCGGGATCACGGCGTCACCAGTATGATCGCGGCGACTACCGGGCAACTCGAATCCCGGGCTCGGACCCTGGCGGATCGGCTTCGTGCGCGCTTTGTGGAGCGGGCGGACGTGACGGTGGTAGCATCCCATGCCGAAATCGGGGGCGGGGCCCTGCCGGTTCAGCAGTTGCCATCCCGCGCCGTGTCGCTATGCCCAAACATCGGAACAAATCGACACCTCGCTGCCGCGTTTCGCCGTCAGACGCCACCCATATTCGGACGGCTTTCCGGGGATCGTTTCCTGCTTGACGTGCGTACGATTGGGGAGCGTGACCTGCCCCTGGTCGAGCGTGCGGCAGAGGATGTCGTCAATTGGATGGACGAGCAGGAAAAAATAAGACAGAAGAAAGAAAAGACCGCGGGAGACCGACAGGGTACTTGACGTTAAATCTACGAAACTGCGCCAATCCCGAAACTGCGTCAACCCACTGAGGATGCCATGAGCGATCAGCTTAAAGAACGGGTGGTGGTCGTAACGGGCGGCGGAACCGGCATCGGTCTCGGTATTGTCCGTTGCTGCGTGGAAGCCGGCGCCGCCGTCATGATCGGCCAACGGCGGATCGAGATCGCCGAAGGCGAGGCGGAACGGTTGCGTGCGGAGGGACACTCGGTCCGGGCGAGCCGGTGCGACGTAAGCCGGCGGGCAGACGTCGTCGCACTGCTGGAACAGGCGGCCAATGACCTGGGCCCCGTCGACGTGATGATCAACAACGCCGCGCTGACGGGGCGGTCCCTGGCACCGCGACCGTTTCTGGAAGAGACGGACGAGCACTGGCGGAGTGTCCTGGACGTCAACCTCACCGGTGCCTTTGTCGGGACGCAGGAGGCGGCCCGCCGGATGATCGACCGTGGAGCGGGGGGCTCCATAGTCAACATCTCATCCGTAGCCCAGTACGCCGCGCAGGAAGGCGCCGCGCCTTACTGCGCCAGCAAGGCGGGGATGGACGGCCTCACCAAGACGACGGCCATCGAACTCGCGCCCTACGGGATCCGCGTCAACGCCATCGCGCCGGGGGATATTTACACGGAACAGAGCGCCCAGGTGAAGGAAGAGGCTTCCGGCCGGGGCGCCACGGGAAAGTATTTTCGCCATACACCCCTGGACCGCCGGGGCCGGCCGGAGGAGATCGGCAACGTGGCCGTTTTCCTGGCCAGCGACGCGGCGAGTTTCGTCACCGGCGCCACCTGGCTGGTGGACGGCGGATTTCTGAGTTACTAGTGGTCGTATATCCCCCGAAAACGCCGATCACCACCGTATCCCGCTCTGCACGGGACCCGTGTGCTGGTCACTCCGCTTCTCGATCGGCCAGTCCCGGATATCGTCGACCAGTTCCACCAGGCCGTCCACGGCCGCGTCGAAGATGATCCGGCCTTTTTCGGCCGTCGCCGGCGTCGGGTCGCCGTGGACCCCGAGGCCCGTCCACCTGCCCCAGAAATCGTTGAATCGCACCGTGCCGGTGCTGTCGGAGGAGAAGTACTTCCCAACCCGGTCGAGGTCCGGCGCGGCCTTGTCCATCTGTACGCGGTCGCCGGCGAGGTGGAGATACAGCGAGGTCTCCATTTCGTCCGCGTGAGCCAACACCTCAGATTCCCTGACTTTGTTGAAGGCGTCGACCAAGAAGGTGAAGTAGTTGGCGGCGAAGCAGAGCGATTCCGTGGCCAGCACCGTCTTCCGGGCGACCAGGTCGACCAGGGGTGAGTTGGATCCGTGCCCGTTGACGAGCAGGATCTTGCGGAATCCGTGATAGGCGACGCTCTTGGTGATGTTCAGGCAGAAGGCGATGAACACCTCGGGCTCGATGTGTATCGTGCCGGGAAAGTCTATGTGGTGCAGGTTCAGCCCGTAGGAGACTGTGGGCAGGACGAGGACGCGGTCGGAGGCGCGGCGACCCAGTTCGTGGCAGACTGATTCCACGAGAAAAGCGTCCGTGTCCAGGGGCAGGTGCTTCCCGTGCTGCTCGGTGGAGCCCGTGGGCAGGACCACCACTTTCTCCATGGCGATCGCCTCGTTCATTTCTTCCCACGTCAAGCGGTTGTACCGGTATTCGTCGCGTACGTTCATCCGGGTGCCTCTTTCTGGTAAGTTTTACTTGTTACGCTTCCGGAAACACGACGGGAGACCGCTTGCCCACGCTGGGCGGCCGCAGCAGGTCGCATTGGAGGTCATTGGCAGCCAATTCGCGGGCATCGTCCAACCTGTCGGCCTGGGCCCACGTGGAGTGCCCGGGCGAGTATTTGTACAGCAAGGCGCGCCGGTGCCGTTCCGAAATCCAGGTCGTGGTTCCGTGCACCAGGGCTTCCGTGAAGATGAGCATGTCGCCCGCCTTGAAGGAGGGGTTCACCACGAGATGGGATTCCACTGGAGGCCTGAGATTCAGGTTGGCCTTGTGGCTTCCCGGAACGCATATGAGTCCGCCGTCCCCCGGGTTGACGTCCTCGAGGTTGTACATGACCACGATCAGGCCGTTGAACATCTGACCGTCGAACCATTGGTACTGGTGCTCGCCGTTGTCGTGTCTTGGGCCACCGTGCAGGTTGGGTCGAGTGTGGCCGCGCTCTACGGAAAGGGTGTCCATCTGCAGTCCGTATGCGTGGTCGAGGCGTAGCCAGTCGCCGATCATCGTCCGTATGATCTCCAGCGTCCGGGGATGGGCCATGAGGTCCAGAAACGCCGGGTCGAGCGTAAGGAAGTCGAACCCGTGGGTCTCCTCCGAAAGATGCCCATCAAGGATCCCGTTCATGTGGTCGACCTGGTCCCGGGTCAGCATGTTCCGATAGATGATGTACCCATTGAGGTCGAATTCGTAGATTTCCGCGTCGGTCATCGTGGCGACTCCCTTACGTTTTCGGTACTTCGACAGGTGTCCTGTTTACGGTGTAGTCCGTGCCTCGTTCCGCGGGTATCCCCCAGGTTATAAGCGGTCTCCCCGTACATGCCGCCGCCCGGGTCCCCTGGGACCTTCCTACGTCTCTGCTCCTTCGTCTATTTCATACCGCCGCCGGGTACCTGGGACCTTCCTGCGTCTCTGCTCCTTCGTCTATTTCATGTCACCGCCCGGGTCCCCTGGATGATCCTCCGCCGCTGCTGCGCCCACGGTGTAAGGGGGCAGGGTATTCATTCGTTTCCATCGTTTCCATTCCTTCTGCATCTTTATCTTACGCTTTTCCTCTGCCCACGCCTCGAGGGGAACGTCTCCGGGTTCGGGCCGCCAGTAACGAGAGGCCGGATGGGCCGGATCGCCGTCCTGGTAAGCCACCCCGTCCTCCGTGGTGTTGGAACCCAGCAACTGGCGCTGAACGGGCGTGCAGCGCGCCAGCAGAGCGGAGTCCTGGCGGTCGTAGTCCCCTGGACGCATCCAGCGGTGGTTGTATCCGTAGTACAGACACTTGCGCGCGTGGTCGGACAGGTTGGGCGTCAGGCAGTGCCACAGGGCCGTCCGCCAAAGCATGGCGGTTCCCGGACGGACGTTCACCTCGACGATGTCCTCCGGGTCGATACGGTAGTCCGCGTCGCGGATCAGTTCGGGCGAACGCCGATGGCTGCCGCGCACCACGCATATGGCGCCGCTGTTGTGCTCGGAAAGGTCTGTAAGGTAGTAGCCGACCTTCACCTCGAAGAAGGGGATGATGCCGTTGGTGATCGGGTAGCCGTAATTGGGTCCGTCCGCGTGCCAGGGGAAGAAACCGCCACTCGCGCCCAGTTCGCCTCCCTTGTGGTCTTTCATGGGGGGACGAACGTCCACGTGGGAAGTACGGATCTGGATGTTCACGCCGATGACGTCCACGATAAGCGGCAATATCTTCGGATAGTCGATCAGCGCGAAGAGTTCCTCGTGGTGTACCAGGGCGTTGCGGATCTGGTAGGCGGCATCCGGAGACGTTCCGTGAGCAATGCTATATGCATCGTAGAGTGAATCAACAACTTCAATCAGCCGGTCGACGTGCTCCGGGGAGAGGGCGTCCTCGATCAGGATAAAGCCGTCTTCGTCGAACTGTCGCCGTTGAGCTTTGGTAAGGGCGAGGTAGGGGTCATATTCCAACGGTTTCGGCTGATCTTGGACAATGGGGATAGGCATTGTTTCGCTCCTTAAGACGATCAACTCCACAGACGATCATGGGCGCGTAACTCGTTCCACTCGTCGGCAGGTTCGAAATACCCGGGATCATTCTCGCTGATATGTTCCCTGATGGCCGCCTCGTTCAGTTCGACACCCAGTCCCGGCGCATCGGGCACTGCGATGAACCCGTCCTGGATCACGGGATCGGGCAATCCTGTAACCAGGTCGTCCCACCAGGGTACGTCCACGTGGTGGTGTTCCAGGGCAATGAAGTTCTCGGTGGCTGCGGCGCAGTGTACGCTAGCCATTTGCGCGACGGGCAGGGCGGACATGTGCAGCGCCATGGATATGCCGAATTCCTGGGCCGTATCGCCGATTTTCTTGGTTTCCAGGATTCCACCGGAAGTGGCGAGGTCTGGATGGCACACGGAGATGGCATGTTGTTCGAAGAGGTCCATGAACCCCTCCCGGAGGTAGATGTCCTCCCCCGTGCAGATCGGCGTATCACAGGCGTCCCGCAGGCGGAGGTACTGGTCCGTGAACTGCCACGGGACCATGTCTTCGTACCAGGCCAGGTTGTACCGGTCCAGCGCCTTCCCAAGGCGGATGCAGTCCTCCACGCCGATATGTCCGAAGTGGTCGGCGGCCAGCGGTATGTCGTAACCAATGATATCCCGGACCCCCGCCACGTATTCCGACAGCAAACCGATACCCTTGTCGGTCAGCCGGATTCCCGTGAAGGGATGCATGACGTTTACGGTATCCAGCATCCCGGACGGAACCGACAGGGTTCCCGGGACGTCCCGGAGCAACCCGATACCCACGTCCATCTTCAGAAAGGTGAACCCCATGTCCATGCGTTCCTTCAGGCGCCGTCCCATTTCGCCGGGGTCCGGGGACGCGGTCGTATCGCAGTAGATGCGAACCGAATCCCTGAATTTACCTCCGGCCAGTTGATAGGCCGGCACGTCATAGGCTTTGCCCGCGAGGTCCATCAGGGCCATTTCTATGGCGCAGACGCCGCCAGCCTGCCGGGCGTGGTGACCGAACTGGCGGATCTTTCGGAAGACCTTGTCGACGTTGCAGGGATTCTCGCCCAGAATACGCGCCTTGAGGGCAAGGGCGTAGGTCTTGCTGGCGCCGTCCCGCACCTCTCCCAGTCCGTAGACGTCCTGGTTCGTATCCAGCCGGATGATCGTGGACGGACCGATGGTGACCGTCCGCATGTCTGTAATGCGCAACTCGCTGGGTCGGGAAGCGGTGTTGACGTGTTCTTCCATCAGTTCCTCATGCGTGGGCTTCGGATCTTTGCGCCGGTGGATCGAAGGGACCATGATCCCACACGGTGGGAAAGTAGTGGCCGGTCAGAAATTCGACGGGCTCAACCTCGACGAATTCATCGATCTGCGCCTGTGTCAGGGACAAGTTCCGGCTCCTGGTACTTCTCGTATATCGGTATTTAAATTGGGTTGAAATATCGGAGCGAACCTATTAGAAACCGGGTTGCTTGTCAAGCTCCATGTCCACCCGAATTCGCTTGACGTTGAACCCGCCGCTGTTTATTTCCCCGTAACCCCACTGCAGTCTCTACCTACGCGGAAAGAGGAACCCGAAATGGCAATTGGAATGGCGCAGTACGGCACCGGTCACGGGCATGCAGCCGGCAAATTGCAGTCGATGTTGATCAACCCCAGGGTCGAATGCGCCGGAGTCTTCGAACCGGATAAGACGCGCCGGGCCGTCCTGGAGCATACAACAGGCCCGTACGCGGGAATCCGGTGGTTCGACCGCGTGGAGGACATGCTTGACGACTCCGGCATCATCGCCGTGGCATCGGAAGGCCGCAACGATGAGAGCCTGGCCCAGACCGAAGCGATCGTCCGTGCCGGCAAGCATGTATGGTATGATAAACCGGCTGGAGACGACTGGCCTGCCTGGCAACGTGTCGTCGCCATGGCTGAAAAGGAGCATCTGCAGGTACAGATGGGGTACATGTTCCGGTATCACGACGGGTTCCGGAAAATCGCCGACTGGTCGCATTGCGGCATGTTGGGAAGCGTGTTTTCGATCCGGGCTCACATGTCGACGGATATTCCCGCGCCTTCCCGCGCGGTGATCAGCGCTCACCGGGGAGGCATATTCTACGACCTGGCCGGTCACATGCTCGACCAGGTCGTCTGGGTCCTCGGCCGGCCGGTAAAAGTGACCGCGTTCCTGCGTAACGAAACCGGGGAGGTCCCTGGGTTCACGGATAATGGACTGGGGGTCTTTGAATTCGAAAATGCCATGGCCACCGTCGATATCGCCGCCATGGAACCATCTCCTTCAGCCCGCCGCTACGAGGTATACGGGACGAATGGCAGCGCGATTCTCCTCGAGCCCTTCGAACCGGGCAGCGAGATCCGATTGGTCCTGGCGGAAGCCCGGGATGGGTTTCCGTCCGGTGAATCCCGCGTACCCGTGGAGGGGCGCAGCCGCCAGGCACTGTATGATCTTGAACTGGAGTCGTTTCTGAAGACCATCACCGGGAAACAACCACCGGACCGCCCCCTGTCCCACGAACTGCTGGTGCAGGAGACCCTGCTCCGGGCGACTCGGGGTTTGTCGTGAGTCGTAATGCGGGGCACTACGACGCGATCGTAGTCGGCGGCGGGGTAGTCGGTGTCTCTACGGCCTACGTGCTGGCGGGGCGCGGGATGAGCGTATTGCTGCTCGAGAGGTACACTCCGGCCCACGAGCGCGGCAGCTCGCACGGCGACAGCCGGATGATCCGTTTCGACTATGAGGAGACCCTGTATGTCGAAATGGCGGTCCGTGCATTCCGGGCATGGGAAGATCTCGCGAAACGCCTGGGCAGGCCGGTGTTGAGGCAGACCGGCATCTGCAACCTGGCGCCGGCCGAGTCGGAGGTGCTGGAGACACTGGAAACACGGCTGCGCGATTGCGAACTTCCCTACGAACGCTTGACCGGTCCTGATTTCACCCGCCGTTTCCCCCAGTTCAGGCTGGCGCGGACGAGCGAAGCCATCTACCAGCCCGACAGCGCGGTGCTCTTCGCCGACGAAGTGGTCCGCAGTCTATGGGGTTGCGTCCGGGAAGACGGCGTGGACGCGCTGTCGGAAACGGAAGTCGCCTCTATCGACCTGGGTGTCGAAAGCGTCGAGGTCAAGGCGGTGGACGGTCGATCCTGGTCAGGCGCCCATCTCGTACTGGCGGCGGGTGGATGGACGGGCCGTTGGCTGGAAGCGCTGGATATCGATGTTCCGCTGGTGGTAACCCGGGAACTGCTGGCCTACTTTCCGCAGTTGGGGACGGTCGGGCACGAGGCGGGTGTCATGCCAAATGTAATCGACTACCATACCCCGGATCCTTTTTACTGCGTGCCCCAGGTGCGGGTGCCCGGCGTGAAGGCCGGTTGTCACAGAACCGGCCGGACCGTGGAAGCCGACGATCCGGAAGTGGTGGACGGCGCAAACCTCGCCGAGGTACAGGATTTCATCGGCAGGAGATGTCCCCACCTGTCCCGCGACCCCGTCGCCGTGAATCACTGCCTGTATACCAACTCGGCGGACTACCACTTCATCCTGGACCGGCATCCCGATCATGACCACGTCGTGCTGGCAGCGGGCTTTTCGGGCCACGGGTTCAAGTTCGGCCCGGTACTGGGCGAGATCCTGGCCGCCCTGCTGTTCAATGAACCGGCGCCCTTCGATACGACCCTGTTCGGTCTCGAGAGATTCCGGCGACCGGGGACATTGAAACCCCGGTCGATCGCTTAGTCCCTGCCTGGTAGATACAAAGTATATACAACCGGTCACACGGCCTGCTGGCCGTTCTTGAACACGCCGATGATCCGGCGGATGGAGCCAATATCCTGTAGAGGATCGCCATCGACTGCGATGAAATCCGCGAACTTGCCGGGCTCCAGCGATCCGACCTGGTCCTCTATTCCCAGCATTTCGGCAGCCCGGCTCGTTGAGGCGATAATCGAGCCCATGGGAGAGAAGCCGCAGCACTTGACCGCGATGACCAGGCTTCCGGCGAAATCCTCGAACCGGCAACCCGGTATTCCGGCATCGCTGGATATGACCATGCGGACGCCCTCTTCCAGGGTCCGGCGGAGGAACGCGAATCGTTCGCCGAGTTCGCTGTTCAGGAGTTCCTCCACCTCTTCCTGCGAACCGGTTCGCGGCCCCGTGATGGTGTGGCTGACGTACAGACCCTTCTTCCGGATCAGTTCGACTGCGCCTTCGTCGTAGCTGTGGCCTTCGTGCTCGCCCATCCAGGAACAGTGTTCGATGCTGTCGGTGCCAGCGATGGCACAGTTCAATATGCCCTCGGTCCCGTGGGCATGGGCGGCCACCTTTCGACCCAGGCGGTGGGCGTCTTGAACGAGGACTGCCAGGGTCTCCGCCGAATACTGGGCACGGCGCACGTTGCTGTCGGGGGTCAGACCGCCGCCGGTGGCGCAGACCTTGATCCAGTCCACGCCCATGGCGACCACCGTACGCACGGCATTCAGAACCTCCGGGACGCTGTCGGCCCGGATTCCCATGGTGTTGAGATGCCCCGCCGTGGTGGTGATCGGCAGTCCGCAGGCCAGGATGCGCGGACCGTCGAGACGTCCCGCGTCGATGGCCTGCTTCAGGGTAAGGGTCACGCCGAACACGTCGGCACAATCCCGGACGGTCGTCACCCCGCCCCGCAAGGCGCGCCGGGCGTTGTGGGCGGCCTCGACGACGGACTCGACGGCGCTCTTGTGCGCCAGGGAGGTGACGCAGTCTTCTTCCATGTTCATGACGAGGTGTACGTGGGTATCGATGAGGCCGGGGAGAAGCGTGGCCGTACCCAGGTCGATGACTTCGGCGTCGCCGGGTATGGGAAGGCTGTCACGGGATCCGACGGCACGAATCCTGTTGCCGTCCACCAGGATCAACCCATTGGGAATCGGGGTTTCACCCTTCCCATTGATGATCAAGCCGCCCTTAATGGCCTTTAACAAGAATCCCGCTCCCGTATACCGGGTTACGATATGGCGTCCGCGTCGGGTACTTCATCGAAGGCGCCCATGTTGCTGTACTTTTCCAGCCGGGCATCCAGGCATTCATCGACGGATTGTCCGCCGGCGTCGTGCAACGCCTTGAGGATGGAATTCCTGACATTGGAAATGGCCGTTTGATGGTCGCGGTGGGCGCCCCCGAAGGGCTCGGGAACGATTTCATCTATAACGCCGAACTGCAGCAGATCGGTGGCGGAAAGCCGCAGGGCCTCCGCACAGTCGGCCTTGCGGGCCGCGGCTTTTTCCTGGTCTTTCCACAATATGGTGGAACAGGGTTCCGGGCTTATCACGGAGTACCAGGAGTTTTCCATCATGATGACCCGGTCGCCCACTCCGATGCCCAGGGCTCCACCACTGGCGCCTTCGCCGATCACCATGACAATGATCGGTACGCGCAGGCGTCCCATCTCGTAAATGTTCCGGGCGATCGCTTCCGCCTGTCCCCTTTCCTCGGCACCCGCGCCGGGATAGGCTCCGGGGGTATCGATGAGAGACAGGACCGGCATGTCGAACTTTTCGGCCAGCTTCATGACGCGCAGGGCCTTGCGGTACCCCTCGGGGCCGGCCATGCCGAAATTGCGCATCACGTTTTCCTTGGTGTTCTTCCCCTTCTGGTGACCCACTACGGCGAGGGGCTGACCGTCCATTTTCGCCAGTCCCGTGACCATGGCCTTGTCATCCCCAAAGGATCGGTCGCCGTGGAGTTCGACGAAATCCTCCATCATCCCGTTGATGTAGTCGAGCGTATGGGGGCGGTTTGGATGACGGGCGATGAGCACGCGCTGCCACCGGGTCAGGTTGGAATAGGTCTTCTTCCGCTGCCGGGATACTTCTTCTTCCAGGCGCCTTATCTCGTCGGCCAGGGCGTCGAGGTTCTCGGTCACCGCATAGTTCTTCATTTCCTCTATGCGCTTTTCGAGTTCGTATATGGGTTTTTCGAATTCGAGTATGGGGCCGTTCTCGTCCATGGTATTCTCCAGACTTCACATGCAACAATCGCGACGGATAATCGGTGCTCGACCTGATCCGCCGCGTTACCTCAAATAAAGACCAACAGACAAGTTCTGTCAAGGGCGGGGCCAGTTGGGTGGATTCGGGTTGCCTTCGTTCAAACGTGGATTGCCGGTAAAATGTTCCTGGACTACGATGTTAAGATCGGATCGCCGAGCCTTTGATGGCCGGGCAAACCCCTTGACTTCCCGATACGAATCTGTTAGTTGCCCGAAGACTGCATGTTAAGCCCGATTACCCCGGCGTTCTACCTCGACGAATGGAAGGATCTCCGGACATGACGACGTGTGAACATCCCGGCGGACCAGGGCTTTCGACGGAGTACTCCCTGACCGCGGATCACGTACGGCAATACCGGGAGAACGGCCATGTTCACCTGAGGGGCATCTGCACGAAGGAGGAGATCGCCGAGCATCGCGGGGTGCTGAAAACGGTAACGGCCGATCGGTTTGACGGGGCAAGAAAGATGAGCGACCGGCCGGAGGACGACTTCTCCCGCGTATTCATGCAGACGTTCAACCTGAGGGAGGCGGACGAGCGTGCCGCCCGGTTCATCCAGTCACCCCGTTTCGGTAAGATCGCGGCCGACCTGATGGGCGTGGACGCGGTCCGCATTTACTACGACAAGGCGATGTTCAAGGAACCGGAGAGCTGGATCACGCCGTGGCACCAGGACGGGCCGCACTGGCCCCTGTATTCGGACAACGTCCTCACCATGTGGATCCCCCTCGTGGACGCCACCATCGACATGGGACCGCCCCGATTCGCAAGCGGTACCCACAAGAGTGAAGTGCTCGGCCCCAGGGGAATACACCACGATTCGGAATCTTTTTTCGGGGACTACATCCGCGGAAACCGGATTCCGGTGGTGGAAGAGGATATTCCCGCCGGCGACGCGACCCTGCACAGCCACTGGGTGATACACGGCGCACGGGCCAACATGTCGGGCCGCGTCCGCGAAGCCCTCGGAATCACGTTCTACGAGGACGGTATCAGTATCGACGATTCGGCATGCAGCGAGGAAAACCGTCCCGTCATCGATGCCAACCTGGGAAGCAGGCGCCCGGGCCAACGAGCTGACCATCCCCGGAACCAGGTCGTGTTCGCCCGGTCCTGATCACAGGTGGGTACGCGCGTTCGCCGGGCCACGAAGCATCTAAGGGATGGACGATATTTAATGCCGGAAGAAGTGCTGATCGAAAAACTGCGTACCATGAGCTGCAAGTTGCTGGATCCCGGCTCGGGCGAGCTCACGGCGTCTGTTGCGGTCCCGGTGCGCGATTCGGGCGGAGGATTGGAATTGCTCTACCTTCTCCGGGCGCAACGCGGGGGAGATCCCTGGTCCGGCCACATCAGCTTTCCCGGCGGAAGGATCGACGCGTCCGACGCGGGACCTCGGGAAGCGGCAATCCGGGAAACGCGGGAAGAAACGTCCCTCGATCTGACGATGGCGGATTTCGTTTGCCGGCTCGACGACCAGGCTACTCATTTCAACAGGGTGCACGTCGCCGCGTTCGTGTTCATCCTGGCAAACGCCCCCGCTCTGTCCCTCAACCATGAGATCCGAAGCGCTTTCTGGATCCCGCTTGCCGACCTCATGGATGAAGGTCGGTACATTAAGGCCATCGTCTCTGGTGAATGGGGAAAACGGGAGGTGCCCGCCATTGACCTGCTGGGCGGCGAGGGACCCGCGCTATGGGGACTCACGTACCGCTTCACCGCCCAGATCCTGGCCTGCATCGGGCGTCGGCTGCCCGGAGGCTCCGAAGTGCAGATACGCTAGACCATTGATGTCGCCATGGTAACTTTAAACACCTAGAGGTAGTCGTTCATGAAACTATCGCTGTCCGTCCGCGTCGCCGAATCCGTGTTGAACAAGGAAGAAACAAACCGTTCCATGGAGTACCTGGCGGACCTGGCCCTGGAACTCGGTTACTTCGCCATGTGCATGCGCGCTTCGCAGGCCGGCATACAGTCTCCCCTGGAACAGGTCACCCGGGTGCGGAAGATCCTTGCCGAACGGGGATTGCCCGTTTCCATGGTTACGGGAGACATCCCCATACCCGCGAACGACGAACACGCGCCGGACGCCCTGCGAGACATCACGCCCTATCTGGACTTGGCCGATCTGCTTGGCGCCGACCTGATCCGGATCGGCATGAAAAAGGATGAAGACATCGCCTGGGCACAGCGGGCTTCGGACGAGGCGGCCGAGCGGAACATCCGGCTTGCCCACCAGTCCCATACGCGCAGCCTGTTCGAAACGGTGGAAGAGTCCGTCTCGGTTTTGACGAAGGTGGACCGCCCGAATTTCGGAATCATCTACGAACCCGCTAACCTCGATCTGTGCGGCCAGGATTACGGTCCGGAAACCATCAGGCGGTTCGCTCCGTGGCTGTTCAACGTCTATCTGCAGAATCACCGGCTGAATCCGGAAGGTTCCATGACACTGGACACCTGGGTAAGGGGTCCGGCGCCACACGACCCGGTACCGCTGCAGGCGGAAGGCGGGATCGACTTCTCCGGTATCATGGAGGAGCTGGAAGAGATGGGATACGACGGCTACGTCACCGTGCACCAGGCCTTTGCCGAGATCATGGAACCCGAAGACGCCGCCCGCCAGAGCTACGACTACCTGACCTCCATCGCGGACTTCGACTGAGGCACGCCGCCACACCGCCGCACAGCCGTATCGACGCATCTCCTCTTCGCTCCCAGAATCATGCGACAGGATTTTGGCGTTCGGATTGCCGAGCGGCGCTGTACATAGTGTTGCGCTGCACGGTGCGTCGATGCATGTAGCGTTACGCTACTATACCAGGTAGACGAGGACGTAGAGGACGGGCCAGATCAGGACGACGAACAGCCAGAACATGTAGCCCAGCACGACGCCGGTATGCCTTTCGGAGGTATAGATGCCGGAGGAGGCCCGTACCCAGAGGTAGAGCAGGACCAGTACGGTCACGAGAACGTGGATGGCGTGGAGGCCGATGATTGAATAGAACATGGCGCCATACAGGCTCGAGGCCATGCTCAGTCCGTAGCGTATCAGCCGGATCCATTCGAACCCCTGCACCGTGAGGAAGACGACGCCCAACACGCACGTGATCATCAGCCACCGGGTCAACTGGGCGGACGCGTTCTGCTTCACGGCCCGGTAGGCGCGGTGCATAGTGTAACCGCTGATGAGTAGAAACACGGTGTTCACGCCCGTGATCCCGAGGGGCAACCGGGGTTGACCCGACGGCGGCCATTCGGCCACGAGACCGGATCGCAACCAGAAAAGTATGAACAGCAGTGTTATGAAAAGGATGAGTTCGCTGGCAATGAAGAGGTACATGCCCAGGATTTCCATGGGCATGCCGGGCTGATTTTCCGGACTGCCGGGTTGTGCCATAGGTTGACCTGACTGTTGGGTCACCTGCTATTCCTTTCTTGGGGGGAGCGTATTTAAATTGCCGCGCGCTCTCACGCCCCGCATTGACAACGTATTGAGGACTTCAATCAGGTCTTGCCTAGTCTCTTCGGCGGTGGCTGAGACTGCGAAGGGGTACAAGAGGTGTCAATTTCCGGGAGCATCTACAGGCAGATCGGTGGTGACGATGGCGAAAACACCCTCGTCGTCACGCGCCAGGACAGAGCGTGTAATCATCCAGATCTCACCGCCGCCCGCATCGAAGTAAGGGGCTGTCCAGATGCCCGAGTTCACCGCCAGTGGCATCGTGAACCAATCCTGACCCTCGATGTTGTAGGATGGTGTCGCGAGGTCAAGAGTTTCGTAGCCGCCTTCTATGCGATAGCCATAGGTGCTGCTTGTTACTGTCCCAGTTCCATCCAATAGCACGACGGCACTGCCGTAGTACGCAGGATGGGCCTCCAGGTAGGTCCGCAGGCGCAGGGCATACGCGGCGGTATCCGTTGGTCGCTCCGCCACCAACTCTGCCACCAGAGTATCAAGGGCTGCAACCACCTCGGCTTGCAGGGCTTCCAGGGTAGGTTCGGGGTCGCCGTTTCGGCATGATTGGGCGGTGAGGAGGACAAGCAACAGGAGGGACAGGTTGATCGTAGCGCGCATGGTGGCTCCTATTCATCTATGCAGCGGTTTTTCTTTTTGACCTAAGATTGTCCAACATTCATCACAACGTATTCTGATGATATCAACAGGATCGTTTGGGAACAAGCAAGATCGAAATGATCGATAAATCCCTGATATGAAAGGCTTGTGAGGAATTTCGTTGGGATATTTGAAACGGCGCGAAACTTAAGTTGGGGGGAGCGTGTGGGAATCGAACCCACCACGGACCTGTTTAGGGCCCGCCATCGGATTTGAAGTCCGTGAGGCGCACCAGCAACCCATACACTCCCCTGAATCACTCGATTTCCGGTCCGATATATCTGAACATCGGGACAATATCGCCCGCCTGCAATCCCTCACCTACCCACCATCATCGTCCGCTTCCGCCAGTCGATGCGTTCCGGATTCCCGGTTGGTCACGCCGAGGTCGCAGTAATAGTCCAGTAACGCAGTGGCATCCGACCTGGAGATGCCCATGTAACTGCGGAACTCGGAAGCGCGCACGGAGCCATGGCTTTTCAGGTAGGCCACCAGCTTTTCCCTGACCGATTCAAGGCCCAGTCTATGCAGGATCTGCCGATCCGCGAATTCGACGAAGATGCCCTGCTCCAGGGCATACGCCGCCATGCTCTTAATCATATCCGGGTTTGCGTTCAGATCAACCGGTAAATCGCCCATGGAACTCAACCGGTCCTCCATGACCTGGACAAGATCGTTCATGGAGAAAACAGCCGGAGGGTCTGCTCCGCCCAGCCGTTCGAAGGCCTCGAGTATCTCCTTTTCTTGTCCGGTCAGGCTGACCGCGTGCGTGGACAGCCGGATCGACCTGCCGGACAGTACAACCCTGGATTCCTCGTCGAGATCTCTCAGCAGCGCGTCGTAGACGGTGTCCGGTGCCGGCCAGGAGAGTTGCGATCTCGGGGCGTCCTTGGGCAGCGCGTCCTTCAATCGTTGGACCCGATGCATCTTTTCAAGCACGGAGATCAACTCGTCCTTCAAGCCCATGTACCAGTGCCTGTGCAGCAGCCATCGGTCCGTGAACCGGACGAGTTCGCCCTTTTCCTCCAACCGGCCTACGCCCTGTTGCAACACGTCGCCGTTCAGGTTGGTGGAACGAACCAGCTCCTGTATGGACTTCAGGCGCTGTTCGCCGTAGGCGTGCCTCATGACCCGTTCGATCAGGACATCCGGACCGGCGTCGGTCACGTCGTCCAGGTAATCCAGTACGGATTGGCGAAATCGACGGTTCTTCTGTGGATACACTTCCACGAACCGGCCTCCGCCGAGCAGCCGCATGGAAGAAAACCCCCGTATAATGAAGCGCTCGTTCCGCTCCGCCACGGTGGGATTCTCCAGGCGAAACTGCACGTATCCGGTTTCGCCTGGATCCAGTTCGTCCCGGTCTAACAGGATCAGGCGTCCGATGGTTTCACTCGTGCCCTTGTGCAGACGAACGCGCTGCCGGTTTTGCAGCGGTTCCCCCAGGGATTCCAGACAGTGCAGTTCGGCATCGGTCATCGACGTCGGAAGCAGGTATCCGGGCGTAGCCAGTTCATTACCCCGCTGAATATCAGTGGTTTTGATATTGGAGACGTTCAGCGCGACCCGCTGTCCTTTCACGGCAAGTTCTACGGTGTCGTTGTTGCTTTGCATGCCTCGAACCCTCAGCGGCGACCGGGAGGGCAGAAGCTCGGTGTCCTCGTCCGCCGCCAGCCTTCCCGACAGCACGGTGCCGGCGATGACGGTACCGAAGCCCTTCATGGTAAACACACGGTCTATGGGCATGCGGAAGTATCCCTCGTCGGCTTCGTCCACAAGCCCGGTCAGCTTATCCTCTATGGTTTCCCTCAGCTGGTCGATCCCGTCGCCTGTGATCGATGACACCCGGGCGACGGGCGCTTTCTCCAGGAAAGAACCAGCTACGAGGGATTTCACGTCCTCTTCCACGAGCATCAGCCATTCTTCATCTACCAGGTCGCATTTCGTAAGGACGACGATGCCCGAGTCAACCCCCATGTATCTCACCGTGCCGAAGTGTTCCAGGGTCTGGGGCATCACGCCCTCGTCGGCGGCCACGACAAAGAGGACAAGATGAATCCCGCTTACGCCAGCGACCATGGTCTTGAGGAATCGTTCGTGGCCCGGGACGTCGACAATGGGAACCTGCCTACCGTCGCTCAACGGCATGAACGTGAACCCGAGATCGATCGTCATGCCCCGTTCTTTTTCTTCCTTCAGGCGGTCCGGATGAACTCCCGTCAGGGCTTCCACCAGCGCGCTCTTGCCGTGGTCGACGTGACCTGCCGTGCCTATGGTGAGATGGGACATGGTTGTGCCGGTTGTTGCGTGAGGGGTGACGAATGGCTATCCGTAGCCTGGATGTGCCGAGGGTTTAATTTGAGCGGACGACGATCACCCGGTCCGCCCGGCCGTGAATCACAGCCCGGTTTTCTATGCTGGCATTTTTTCCTATTACCGCATGGGAGATCGAGGCGCCGTCGCCGATGTCCGCACCAGACATGATGACGCTGTGCTCGATGGCCGCGCCATGTCCAATATGGACTTCGGGACCAATGCAGACGCCGGGTCCGATCCGGCAACGCTCGAGTTCGGCCGCAGCGTCTACCAGTACATGTGGCCGCAGCACGAGATTGGGTGATGAGAAATTGTCGGCAATGATTTCCGGGGTAGTCGTTTCCAAGCCAACGAAGCCGAGCAACCTTTCGTTCGAATCCAGGTACGATTCGGGAGTAAGCGCGCCGTAAGGCTGTTGGTCCAGGTCCATGTTCAGCACGGTGTCGCCGCGGTCGGCCAACTGGTCCAGGGCCGCGTCGAAAGAGCATGCCCGCACGCCGGGGTCGGACCTATCGTATAGGACGTCGTAAGCGCCCGGCGTAAGGAGATAGACCCCGTCGCGACCAGACTCATTACCGGGGAATTCTCTGGCGCTTTGCCACACGCGGATCCCGCGGGGACCATTGTCGGAAAGAGATTGGACTGCACGCAGGTAAGCCTCCCCGTCCAACAGCACGGGACCCCGGGTAGCCAGAAACGGCGCGTCTTCCGTGAAAGCCGCAACCTCCTTCATTGACTCGATCGACCCGCTCGCTTCGGGATGGTCCAGAAAGGTCAGGGCCGTGTTCCACCGTTCGCCGTTGCCGCACAGCAAAGCGATCTCATGGGTGTCCCGACCTGCAGCAATCAGCGTTTCCCGTATCCCGGCGTGTTCATACCCTGCCATGATTCGTTCGACCATGGGTACATTGGCCATGGGAAGGAGCAGCCCCGTACGGGGCTGCCATCCCGTGGATTCCTGTACCCTACGGTCCCCGGCAAAAATGACTCCCTTGAGAGATCCTGAAACTCCCATTAGACATAGGTACCCTGCGAGACGCAAGTGCTCACGGAACCCCTTGCGGTCCAGCCGTTGAAAACTGTATTGGACTCACGAAAACCCACGACTAAACTATGCCTGGAGCGTGCCTTAGTCAAGGTCGTTGGGACGGCGCGGACCCGGGGATTTTCGCTTGACACTGTCCCTTCGCCCCGGTTTATTGACCGCCGGCTATCCGCAGTCCTATACCGCGTGAGGACCGATCATGTCCCCCAAGAAAAAAATCCGTGAAGAAATGTCCTTCCTCCAACATCTCGAAGAACTCCGCTGGGCCATTTTGAAATCCGTTCTCGCCATCCTCGTCGGGATGGTCGCCTGCTTTTCCTTCCACGAATACATCGTCGAATTCCTGATTTCTCCCACGCTGTTGGAAGGCCTGAAGATTGAAATCGAGATGCAGGCGATCCGGCCGGCCGGTATGTTCACCACCATCGTCAACATCTGCCTGGTAGGCGGATTCGCTCTCGCTCTGCCCTACGTGCTCTACCAGCTCTGGTCTTTCGTTTCGCCCGGCCTGCTCGATAACGAGAAGAAGTACGTCCCCATCGTCATCTTCTTTTCCTGCGTCCTGTTTCTCATGGGCGGCGCCTTTGCTTTTTACATCCTGATACCGGTCATGGTTCGCTTTTTCATCCAACTCTACGTCCCTGGTATCAGCGCCCAGTGGGACATCGGATTCTGGATCGGACTGGTGAACAAGATGGTCCTAATCATGGGCATCGTGTTCCAGATGCCCATCGTGGTGGCCTTCCTGACCTGGATCCGCATCCTGTCCGCCGACAAACTCAAACGGGTCTGGCGGGTTGCCCTCGTGGTCATCTTCATCGTCGCCGCAATCATCACGCCGACTGGAGATCCCTATACCCAGACGCTCGTGGCGATACCGCTCGTAATACTCTATTTCATCAGCATGGGGATAGCCATGCTGATCGGAAGAAGCCGGAAAAAAGCCGAAACGGATGAAGGCGGCGAAGACGACGATGGCGACGATGGCGATGAGGGACCTCCGGCGCTTACCACGGAAGAACCCGATACTCCAACGCACCCCCGCGATTCGTCCTCGACCACGAATCAGGGTACCGGCCGGGCATACTGGCCTGAAGACGAGGAATACCTCTACGACTACGATACGGAGATGGGTTACTCGGAGGAACCGAAGGAAGATTCCGGTGAATCGGACCGGAGCGATGGGGAAACTGACCTCGATAGTGCGAAAGAAGTTAAAGAGGACAAGGACGAAACGGAAGATTCAGGGGACAGTTCCGAGGATCAACCAGGATCGGAAGAGGATGGGTCACCGGACTCTCCCGAAGATAAAACGGAATCAACTCACGAGGCCTCAAGTAACCAGAAATCAGACGACAGCGGCAAAAAACCGCCTCCAGCATCCGAAGATCCGGACCACGAACGAGACGGCGGAAAAGCGTCGGACTGATTTAAGATTTTGTGATAAAACACTCCAACGCGAAATACCCTAATCAAATCGTGCCGGAACCTGACTCCGTAGCGTTATGTATGGGTAGGGTTTCAGAATCCTCCTTTTCATTAGCAACCTATGGTTTTCAAACCACGCTGGAATAACGAACAACCACATCTTTTTCTTGGTAAGAATCCATGGTCGGACTGTGTATGAGACAGGTGCAGTTCAATAGACAGGAGTCTCAATGAATTCATTGGAAGATGTCCTAAGGAGCGCCAAACATGCGAGATTGATTCCCAACATTGCCGATTCGCGCAAAGAGGAACGACTTGTCTCGATCCTGTTGGCTGTGCTGAGTGCAGTTCGTCCCTTTGCAGCCCAATTGTTGGATTTTAGTGGCGTAAGGGTAGGAAAGACGTCCAATGTGGAATGTTACACGGAGGTCGACTTTCCTGCTTCTGATGCGAATCGGACCGATAGGCCAGACGGTCTAATCAGCGTTATGAGTCGAAGCAAGGTTCGTTGGACGGCCCTCTTCGAGGCAAAAGTCGACAACGCGGAAATCGATGAAGAACAGATACTCAGATATGGGGAGGCTGCACGCACGTTCGGGATCAATACCGTGATTACGTTGTCGAATCAGCTGGTCCCACTGCCGACGCATGTACCCTATTCTGTACCAAAGCGACTGAGTAATAAACTGGATTTTTATCACATTTCGTGGACGAGTATTCGCACACAGGCAATGTTGATCCTGAAAGACAGTGAGGATTTGAACCCAGAACAACGGTTTATACTAGAAGAAATGGTACGGTATTTCGAGCACTCCAATTCAGGAGTCAAGCGGTTCGATCAGATGAACAAGGAGTGGCGCCCACTCATAATGGGAATCAGGCACGGTGAGCAATTTCAAAAAGCATCTCCCGAGATTGAAAACACGGTTGCGAGTTGGCATCAGGAAGAAAGAGATGTATGCCTGATTCTCACTCGCCGGATCGGTGAACGCGTTGACATACGGCTTCCAAGAAAACATATAAACGATACTGTTCTCCGCGTTCGGGATGCATGTAACGATTTAGTAAACACAAACGAGCTTAGCTCAGGTTTTGATATCCCGAATGCCGCCAGTGACTTGGAAGTAATGGTGAACTTGCAGAGACGGACAATATCCTGTTCGATGAAACTGCAGGCGCCCGGTGACAGGAAGCGATCCAATTCGAGGATCAATTGGATTCTAAGGCAACTTCGCGGTGTTGAAGGGGATGATATTTTTGTCCGAGCATTCTGGCCAGGCCGAAGTCAATCCACGCAGGCGGTTCTAGCAGAAGTTCAGGCTAATTCCGGTTGTCTTGAGATAGATCGACCCGGCGCGGTACCGACATCCTTTGAGGTTGTAATCATAATAGATCTTGCTGGTCGATTCTCTGGTCGGTCGACGTTTATAGAAGATCTGGAAAAAGCAATCCCCTCTTTTTATGACCGGGTCGGCCAGAATCTGCGCAAGTGGGTACCTCCTCCACCATCTATAGAAAAACGTGATCCTGTTCAATCTGAAGCTGACCCCAGGCAAGTCGACGAAGTAATTGGTATGGGTGACTCAGAACTGGATGAATTAACTAACGGGCAGACTTGATATCGGATAGTCGGACTGAGCGTCTCCGTAAGCTCCTTTAATGACCACTGAAGGCTCCCTAACAACGAATTTAGTTCCGATTCGATTTGGCCTTAACAGCGCGCACATGCACAGCGAAGGCAGATGTGATTGTGATTAAGTTGGGGAATTTGGCGGCTTAGATGTAATGCGAAAACCGGAGGTAAAGGTACCTACCCAGGAAGTCGTAGGTTGTAAAATATGAGGTTCCCAGCAGGCCGTTGAATATCACCGCGGGCGGCTGGCTGAAAATGTTGTTCACACCCAGGGTCAGCACGGTACTACCGGCGCCGGTAAACAGTCTGTACGTACCCCTGAGCCCAAGCACGCTGCTGGATTCGACTTCCCGGTACGCCGGTTTTTCGATGACGTCGGACCGGTACAGTCCCTTGCAATCGCTGTCCTCGCACTCCACGAAACCACCGATGTGCTCCCAGGTCAATTCCGCCGAGGCACGTTGCCACTTCAGGTCCAGCGGGGCGGCATGCCGCCACCGGGGAAACACGCCCAGATCGTAATATCCCCTGCCCTTGACGACTTCTTTGCCGCTGGCCGCGGGCAGGAACTGGTCGTACTTGAACAGCAGGTTGGAATCCAGCCGCACCGACAGGATTCCCAAAGGTGTGTTTCCGTTGTAACCCACTTCCAGGTCTACCCCCGTGGTCTCGGTTTCTCCGATGTTGGAGTTGGTCTGAATGATATGGGAGATCAGTTTCGTTTCGGTGTCCCGCACGATCTGGTCGCAGTTCGTGGATGTGTCCTGCGAATAACAATTACTCAGGATGACTCCTGCGGGCAGCGATCCGATTTCATCCTCGATCCTGTTGTGGTAGTAGTTGAGGTTTAGATTGAGGTTCTTCGCGAATCCGGGGCGATAGCTCATGCCTGCCGTGATCATCCCAGCCTTCTCGGGATCCAGATCCGCCGACCCGCCCTCCCTGGATCGGAGTTGGGCCCGCGAATCCCTGAATCCAGGTGGGATGGTCGCGGCGGCGCAGTACTGCTTCTGCTGTCCGGTAAGTTCCCTCGGGTTGCCTGCTTCGTCCACCGTGCTGCAGGGATCGTTTACAAGGGGAAACACGTCATTTGCACCTAGAAACATCTCGGCAATGTTGGGTGCACGGAAGGCATTGGAATACGTGGCGCGAAGGACCAGCCCCCGGGGCAGTTCGACACTAGCCCCGGTTTCATAGGTGAACCCGGCCCCGTAAGTATCGTAGTGGAAGGCCCATCCCGCCGCCGTCAGGTGGATTCCGACCCCATTGTCATGATAAACCGGCTGTCTGGCCTCGCCCGTACAACGCCGAGACTGCGAAACTGCCTTCGGTGGCTTCGGACCTGAATCCAGTCGTGTTGCCCTAGGCGGTAACCGGGTCCGGCGTATACACACCGGACTCCCAACGTGAAGACACGCCCGCCGCGACGG
This sequence comes from bacterium, assembly GCA_965225915.1. GTDB lineage: Bacteria > JAAXHH01 > JAAXHH01 > JAAXHH01 > JAAXHH01 > JAAXHH01. The sequence goes on along the minus strand of OZ245326.1, from coordinate 444,587 downwards.
CCAGCGGTCCATGGGAAAGTTCCGCCACATCCCCGGTCAGGTTCCACTGCACGATCTTCTGCTGCGAGTATCCACGGGCAACGCCAGTATACTGAATGTATGCCAGCATCTCCGGTGTAATGGTCCCGGTGCCGCGCAGGATATCGAGGGGCACGCAGCCGCCCGTGCAATCATCTACTGGGCCCAACGCGCGCATGAGACTGCTCCGGATGAACCGGCCGCTGTTGACCGTGGTGCCCACCGTGCGGCCAAAGGAAAAGAAGAAGTCGGAATCGAAGCCCAGTATTTGATTCTTCAGTCCAAGCACGATACGGTAGGTGTTAATGTCCTGGTTGAAAACCCGGTTGCCTGCCTCCACGAACCGACGGCGGACATCCGTGAAGTCCCGACCGAACTCGTTGTACCTGTTGCCTGCCGAGAACGTAATGCCCTCGGCGATGGTAAAGAGGGGGGTAGGCGCCAGCTTTTGTTCGGACTGCCGGTTTGTATAGGAGACTTCGAAGTAGGTATTCAGGCGATTTCTGAACGCGTAGGAGCCACCGAGAAAGGAGGTATACCGCTTCTGAGGGGTGTAGATGTAGTTCTGAGGTTGATAGTTATACAGGTCGCCGGTTCCCTCCAGGGAGTTGCCTGCATAACTGAAGGGCCGCCATCCTGAAACCGGGTCCCGATGAAAGATTCTTCTTTCTGTCCCGTCGGCCATCCCGACGGCCTGCCAGGCGGCATTACCCGCTTCGCCGGAATGGTCGACAATATGTCCCTCCGGGGTCGCCGAACTGCCGCTGGTGGTGAAGGTCCCGTCGTTCTTCGCCCAATTGTAGTTCTTGTCCGATTCGCTGAAACTGCGATCGTAGGTCCAGACCGGTTTCTGGTCGTGGTAGCCGGCGGAGAACAGGAGATTACCCCTGTCGCCCCTAAGGCCCGCGGTAAAACCGAGATCTATGGACGCTCCGTCACCGGCGCTTGATATCCCCTGATATGACTCGAATTCTACGCCGTCCAGGTCCGTCCTCGTGATAACATTGATGACACCGCCCACGGCGTCGGAGCCGTAGACCGCCGAGGCCCCATCCTTGAGCACTTCGATCCGTTCGATGACCGTTGAAGGAAGGGAATTCAGATCGACAGCGGCGTCCGCGCCAAGGCCGCCCGGCACGAACCTGCGGCCGTTGACCAAGACCAACGTCCACTGTGCGCCCAGGCCGCGGGGGTTGATGCGGGTGGCCCCGTCGCCTCCGTGGTTTGCCTGGGTATTGGTGGCGTTCGATTGAACCGTGAGGGTCTGGAGTATGTCTCCGACGGAAGCCAGACCCTTGGACTTGATTTCCTCGCGGGACAAGATGCCGACCGGAGCCGTGGATTGTTCCGCTTCACCCCTGATCCTTGACCCCGTAACCGTCACTTCTTCGAAGACGTACTCTATTTGTTCGGTGTTTGGGTTCTCTACGTCCTGGGCGTAGGCCCCGGTACTGGTAACCGCGACGAAAAAACCGATCACAAACAGCCTTATTTGTCCGTTAACCAGGGCCGGGACCTTACCCAAAACGCGGTACGCCTGTTACAGATAGTGGGAAAGGCGAATGTACAGGAACCTGCCCAGGTAGTCATACGTCGATGCGTCCGACGTACCCAGGAATCCGTTGAAAATAACCGACGGTGGGGTGTCGAAGACATTGTTGAGACCGACCGTGAACACGGTGCTTCCGGCCCCGGAAAACAGCCGGTAGGACCCCTGGAGGCCGAAGAGGTGGTTCGCATCCACTTCTCGGATCGTCGGGGTCGTCTCGACGTCGTCACGGTACAGGCCCTTGCAGTCATCGTCCTCGCACTCCTGGAATCCGCCGGTGTACTGCCACGTCACACCTGCCGATGTCCGGCCCCACTTCAACCCGACGTTGGCGCTGTGCCGCCAGTTGGGAAACACGCCCAGATCGTAATAACCCTTGCCCTTGATCAGTTCGAAACCACCCGGTATGGGCAGGTACGTGTCGTAGTTGAAGAGGAGGTTGGACTCGAGTCGCGCCGAGAGCAGACCGAGCGGGGTATCGTTGATGTAGTTCAGTTCAATGTCGAGCCCGTCGGTTTCTGTCTCGCCGATGTTGGCGGCGGTCGAATAGATGTTTCTGATCAGGTTGTTCTGGTCCCGTTCGACCTTTTCACAGTCTGTCGGGTTGTCCTGGGAGTAGCAATTGCTCAGGATAAGACCCGCGCCGAGGGCTCCGATTTCGTCCTCGATCTTGGTGGCGTAGTAACTGACCGCGATGTCTAGTTCCGGCAGGAAATCAGGTTGGTACACCACGCCGGCCGTCACCGTGTTGGCTCTCTCGGGATCCAGTTCCGTGGAACCGCCGATCCTGGCACGAAGCTGCGCTCGGGTATCCTCGAAATCAGCCGGTACGCCAGCTGAAGCGCAGTTACGCATCTGCTGCGAGTTCAGATCGCGGGGGTTGCCGGCTTCGTCCACGACGCTGCACGGATCGCTGACCAGCGGAAAGCTGTCGCTCTGTCCCAGGAACATCTCGGCGACGCTGGGTGCTCGGAAGGCCTTCGAGTAGGTCGTACGGAAGGCGAGGCCCCTCGGGAGTTCGAGGCGGGCGCCCGCTTCGTAGGTGAAATCAGTCCCAAAGGTGTCGTAGTTGAACAGACGACCCGCGGCCGTGACGTCCAGGCCACCCATCTCGCCTTGGAATACCGGAATACTGGTTTCGGCGTACACCGCGCGGACGGAGTATTCGCCCTCGGTCGCTTCCTCCTTGTTGCCGGTCGTATTACCCGTGGCGGTAATGGGATCGGGGATGGCACTTCCAGCTTCCCACCTTGACGAAGCGCCCACGGCTACGGCAAGGGGTCCCGCCGGCAGATCTGCTATGTCACCCGTCAGGTTATACTGCAGGATCCTCTGCTGTGTAAAGCCACTCGCGATGCCGGTGTACTGAATGTACTTCAGCATATCGTCTGTAATCGTACCGGGGCCGTGCAGCAGGTCCAGTGGTACGCAGGAACCCGTACATTCCGAATCAGGTCCCAGCGCCCTCGTTACATTACTCAGGATGAACCGGCCCTCATTGACGTTGGTTCCGCTGGTTCGGCCGTAAGAAAAGGCCAGGTCACCGGCAAATCCCATGAACTCGTGCTCCATGCCGAGGACTATCCTGTAGGTATCGAGGTCCTGCAGGAAATTGCGGTTGCTCGCTTCGACGAACCGCCGGCGTACGTCGATGAAGTCGCGGCCGAACTCGTTGTATTGGTTTTCCGCCGACACGCTGATCCCTTCGCTGATGATGAAGAGCGGGGTTGGGGCCAGCTTCTGGTCCGACTGGCGGTTGGTGTACGATACCTCGAAAAAGCCGCTCAGGTTGTCGGTGAACAGGTAGTTTCCGCTCAGGAAAGCAGAGTACCTTGTTTGCGGCGTGTACAGGTAATTCGCCGGCTGGTAGTTGTACAGGTCGCCGGTGCCGTCCAGCGAATTCCCGGCGGAGTTAAATGGACGCCAGCCACCGGAGGGAGCGTTGAAGTAGAATCCGTCATCCTCGCCCGCGGCAGTTACGATATTCTGCCAGGCCGCGTTGCCTTCCTCTCCCAGACGGTCAATTATAGTTCCTTCGGGCGTCGCCGAACTACCACCGGTGGTGAAGGATCCGTCGTTCGTTCCCCAGTCGTAGTTCTTGTCCGCTGCGCTGAAACTGCGGTCTCCTGTCCAGACCGGCTTGCGGTTGTGGTACCCGGCGGAGAACAGGATGCTGCCCCGGCCGCTTCGCAGTCCGGCGGTTATGCTCGCGTCGATCACGTCACCGTCGCCTGCACCCGAGACTCCCTGGTAGTACTCGAACTCCACGCCTTCCAGGTCCGTTCTTGTGATGACGTTCACGACGCCGCCGACGGCATCGGAACCGTATACGGCTGACGCGCCGTCTTTGAGGACTTCGATCCGCTCAATGACGGAAGCCGGTATTGAGTTCAGGTCGACGGACGAGTTCGCCCCGGTTCCGCCCGGTACGAAACGACGGCCGTTGACCAGGACGAGCGTCCGGGTGGAGCCCAGTCCGCGAAGGCTGATTCGGGTGGAACCGTCGCCGCCGTTGTTGGCCTGGGTATTGATGGCGTTGGATTGGACGGTCAGGGTCTGGAGCACGTCACCAATCGACGCAAGCCCCAATTCCTGAATCTGCGCTTTAGCTAGGATAATTACAGGTGCGGTGGATTCGGCTGCTTCGCCTCGGATGCGGGAACCTGTCACCGACACTGCTTCCATGACGAAGTCTACCTCGTCGTCCGGTTCCTGGGCCTCCTGAGCGAGGGCGTCGGTTGCGACGAAGGCAAACAGTGCAACCGTTAGCCAAGAAAGAAATTTGCTGCGTTTCATGACAGATTCTCCTTGGTCGTGAGGGGTGGAATCGATAGTACGCCTCCCTCTCCTTATTTTAGATGTAAATGATTGGAAATTAACAGTAACTACAATATGTCGCACTATATAGCGGTTGTAAATACAAAATGTGCTTTTTATGCCGAAATAATAACTCAATTCGCGTTTGTCGCTAAACTTCCCGTTGTTGGACAGAAGGTTTGGGTTTTTGAGCGTGGAGAGACGCGCTGTACCGCCTGAAAGAGGCCATCACCCGGGGTGCCAGCCGCAGGGCCGATGTCATGGTCGGAATCGCCATGAGGGCGAACAGCCCGTCGGCGAAACTGATCACCGCGTCGATCGAGGCGACGGAAGCGACTACGACGAAAACCACGTAAACGATGTTGTACAGCCTGGCATACCTGGCGCCGATCAGAAAGCTCAGGCACTTGGTGCCGTAGTAGGAGTAGGTCAACAGTGTGGTTACGGCGAAGAAGAAGACACACACGGTAAGGATATACGCCCCGTACCCGGGCATGGCCGCCTCGAACGCTCCGGCGGTCAGTGTCACGCCGTTATCCGGCGTCGTCTGCCAGACCCCGGTCATGAGGATGACGAGGGCGGTGCAGGTGCACACTATCATCGTGTCGATGACCGGTCCCATCATGGCGACCAGTCCCTCTCGAACGGGCTCTCCCGTCTTGGCTGCCCCGTGCGCCAGCGCCTCCGTGCCTATGCCTGCCTCGTTGGAAAAAGCGGCGCGCCGGACTCCGGTGACGATGGTCGTACCGACCACGCCTCCCGCCACCGCCGTTCCCGTAAACGCATCCGACAGGATAAGGGATAGATACCCGGGAACTTCACCCAGGTTGGACAGGATGATCCACAGCGCCGAGACCATGTACAGGATCACCATGGCGGGTACAGCGCGGGAGGCGACCTCAGCGATACGGGTAATCCCGCCGAATATAACGATGGCCACCAGGCCGGCAAGTACCAGCCCGGCGGCGAAATCGAACAGGAAATGGCCGTCTTCGAAGGTTGTGTAGGACGCGAAAACGACGTCCCGGACAATCTGTACCAGTTGGTTGGGCTGGAGAAGCGGAAGGCATCCGATCACACCGGCGACGGCAAAGAGGAGGGCCAGCGGTTTCCATGCCCTGCCCAAGCCTTCTGAAATTACGTACATCGGACCGCCTTGAACGCGCCCAAGGGTATCCCGTCCCCTGAACATGACTGCCAGCGAGCAGGTGAAGAACTTCGTCCCCATGCCGACGAACGCGCTGACCCACATCCAGAAAATCGCGCCTGGGCCGCCCGTGGTGATGGCGATGGCGACCCCCGATATGTTTCCCATTCCTATGGTGGCCGACAGGGCGCTGACCAATGCCTTGAAATGGGAAACGTCTCCGGGGTCGTCCGGATCATCGTACCTACCCCGCAGGATGTCGATGGCGTGCTTCAGGTACCGGAAAGGCATGAGGCGGCTGTAAAGCAGCAGCAAGGAACCGCCTCCGATGATCAGGTAGAAAACATACGACCACGCCAGGTTGGAAAAGGCGACGATGTAGGGCTCGATATAGTCCAAGGAATCCTCTTTCCGTTTATCCCGCTACGGCGTCCTGCCTGAAGCTGCGCACCATATCGATATAGTCCCGGGAGAATAGCTTGTCCGGGCGCTTGTCGTAGCTGAAGATCGCGATGATGCGGGGACGGTCCGTGGGACCTACTGGCGAAACCCGGTGCAGCGCGTACTTGCCGTTGAACAGTACCAGGGTTCCGGCTGGATTTCGGTGCGGCAGACGTGGTTTTCAGGCGCGTCGAAGACGTCGCGCACGTCGTCGTAGTGCTCGTCGTCATCTTCCCTGAGACCGGGGACGTATTCGAAGACCCCTCCTGAATCGGGTTGTTGGATCAGCAGCGTGATGTTACCGTTGTTGGAGTCGAAATGCCACCCGTTGCTTTCGCCTTCATGGGCGATCTGCAGGGTCAGTGCGAGATGGGGACAGGCGCTTGTGTACAGGGTATCGAATCCAAGAACGCTTCGCACGAACTCGGTCAGCGCCGGCCAGTGGAAAACGCTGCGCACGAGGCCGTCATTGGGTATCTGGTAGTTCAGGACCTGGCGGTAGCGGTTGACATGCTCGATCCGGCGGGGATGACCATCGGGCCAGGACCGGCTAACGTAGTCGTTTCCTTCATAGCTGGTACGGGGCCTGTCGTAATAGTAACCCTGCGAGTCCTTTCTCAGGTGCAGACAAAACCGGGATGGCCTGCCCAGGTCCGCGTTCAACCTTTTCGGATCTCCCAAAGCTCCACTACCATTTCGGAAGGGTAGCCTATGGGATCGAAGTCGTCCGTCTCCCTGGCGTCGTAGCCTACCTGGGCGAACAGGTTCTCGATGGTCCGGGAAGAATGATGCTGCGCCTCGCCGATCGTGTGGTAAAGGTAGACCGCCGATGGCAGTATGACGGGGTAGCCCATCTCGTACAGCGCGTAGGCCAGATGATCCCTCTGCAGATGCTCAGCGACATCATCGGCGTGCTGCGCGATACGCGCGCCATCGTGCTCGATGTCCACGTCGAAACGGAATGCGAAGTGACTGCGAAGGTATCCCTGGTCATGGAGAAACCGGCCGACGCGGCCGATCCCGTTCGAAATCTTCCTTACCTGATCCGGGGTTGCCAGGTCATCGGGCAGTTCGAGGTCGAGGTGCTTTCGCAATCGATCGAAAGAAGATTTTACCCACCCGGATGGTGAACAGGCGGCGCTCCCGTTCCAGGGTATGGCTGTACAGATCGATGTGGCCTGCAATTCGTTCAAAGGCCGATTTGTAGAAGGCATAGGAAAGGGCGTCGAATTCTCCCGACTGCAGCAGCGAGTCCCCGCTGACTTGCAGAAATGCGTCGAGCAGTCCGCTCCTGTCCGGCCTGCCGTATACCGTCTGGAGGTAGGTTTCGATGTTCTCCTGCACGTCTGCCACTTCGCCGCAGTTTTGATGCAGCGCGCGCCACTCGGTGACGATGGCGTCAGACATGAAAGCGGTGAATTCCCCGCCGACCGGCCACCACGCGGCGTATTCGGGGAATGGACGTTCCCGTACGACCTGTTCGAGAGATTTTCCAGGCATGAGATTGACTCTTTCCTGTTTTTTAATCGACTTATTGGATTAGGGAACAACTATAATATATGGCATTTCAACCCCCGACCTCCCATTTTTATTCAGTACGGATTCCGATAGGCGGGATCGATTCGAAATTACTTTACAATCCGTCCGCCCGAAGGTACTTTTTTTCAAGAATCCTCTCCGGATTCCGACTATTTCATACAGTCAGCCCAAACTGCTTGACACTACACATTTGTTTGGTATATTCGATGGGTATACCAAGAGACTTTGATCACGGTGAAACGATGGGAGACCGAGGTTATGAAAGATAGCGATCCGGGAAGGGAGAAGGCGCTGAACGGCGCCATCATGCAGATCGAGCGGCAGTTCGGCAAGGGTTCCATAATGAGGATGGGGGACGAACATCCCCAACTGTCCGTTGAAACCATACCGACGGGTTCACTCACCCTTGATCTGGCGCTGGGCATCGGAGGTGTTCCGCGCGGACGTGTAGTCGAAATTTATGGTAACGAATCCTCCGGCAAGACGACACTGGCAAAGCACATCGTGGCGGAAGCGCAGAAATTGGGCGGGATGGCCGCGTTCATCGACGCGGAGCATGCCCTGGACATCAGGTACGCGAAGGCCCTTGGCGTGGAAATGGACAAACTGCTCATTCATCAGCCGGACACGGGCGAACAGGCCCTTGACGTGGCCGAGATACTGGTTCGCAGCGGCGGTGTTGACGTGATTGTCATCGACTCGGTGGCCGCACTGGTTCCAAGGGCCGAAATAGAAGGTGAAATGGGTGACTCGCATGTTGGCCTGCAGGCCCGTTTGATGTCGCAGGCGCTGCGAAAGCTGACCTCGGTTATCAATCGATCCGGAACCTGCCTGATCTTCATCAACCAGATCCGCCAGAAAATCGGTGTCATGTACGGCAACCCGGAAACGACGACGGGGGGATTGGCCCTGAAATTCTACTCCTCGATCAGGATCGAGGTGCGCAGAATCGGGAACATCAAGGGCGACGACGCTTCGGCCGGTATCCAGGTAAAGGGCACCGTAAAGAAGAATAAACTGGCGGCTCCGTTTCGCGAGGCCCAGTTCGATATCATCTACGGCGAAGGAATATCCAAGGAAAGCGACCTGATAGAACTCGGCGTCAATAACGGCATTATAGAAAAGAGCGGGACCTGGTTTTCGTATAATGACGAACGGCTGGGCCAGGGCCGCGAGAACGTGCGCCAGTTACTCCGCGAACGAAAGGACCTCGCCCAGGAGATAGAGGAGAAAGTCCGCTCGCTTTTCGTACCCGCAACGCAGGACACGGGCGCCGCGAATAACGGAGCCGTGGAGAAACCGGTGACTGGGCCCGCTCCCTCGGTGAAGAAGCGGTGAACTGCTGGATTGATAGTTGATGTCGAAGGATTTCGCTGATCCCTGCGCGCTTACACGAATTGTAATCGCTGCCAGCTCTCGGCATCCTTCGACATTGCCTCGATAAGACGGTTGTGCGCTCTGGGGAACGCGTAGTTCTTCAGGCCGTCCAATCGAATCCATTTGCAGTCGTTTCCTTCTCGGTTCCGGGCTTCGCCGCCGAGATAGGTACAAAAGTATCCCTGTAAAGTAATCTCGAAGTGGGTAAAGGCGTGCTTGACGGTAGCGAAGGCTCGGTCAACGCGAATGTCGATGCCCAGGGTACGTTTCATTTCGTTGACGAGGTATTCTTCCCCGTCCGCCCCTTCCTTCGTGATCCCACCCGGAAACTCCCATAGTCCACCCAGCAATCCGTCAAGCGGACGCCGAACGATCAACATTTCATTTCCTTTGCGCACGATTCCAGCGGAAACATGATGGTGGGGGCGTTGTTTGCGCGGCTGTTTGTGTGGAAGCACCGAAGGATCAGGAAGTACTTGACGCGCGATACACTGGTTTCCCACGGGACAATCGCCGCAGCGCGGTTGTCGCGGCGTGCAAATCATGGCGCCCAGTTCCATCATGGCCTGGTTGAAATCTCCCGCACTTCCTTTTAAAAGCAGTCTTTCGGCCAGTCCGGCCATTCTCTTTTTCGTGGCTGAGACAGCGGGATAATCGGTGATGTGGAACAGGCGGCTCAGAACACGGGCTACGTTGCCGTCGACCACGGGAAGATCCCTGCCGTAGGCTATACTCATTATGGCCGCGGCCGTGTAGGGTCCGATGCCCGGAAGAGTGGAGATCTGCCCTGGGTCGTCGGGTATCCTCCCGTCGTGTCGCTCGACGATCTGCCGAGCGGCTCGATGGAGGTTTCTCGCCCGGGCATAGTATCCGAGGCCTTCCCATGCCTTAAGGACTTCATCGAGCCGGGCCCCGCCAAGTTCTTCAACCGTGGGGAAACGGGACATGAACCTGTCGTAGTAAGGGAGAACCTGGTCTACCCGCGTCTGCTGGAGCATGATCTCGGATATCCATACCGCGTAAGGATCCCGAGTCTCCCGCCAGGGCATATCCCTTCGATGCCTGTCGTACCAGGCCATAAGGGATTGGCGAAAATCCTCCAGTCGGCCGATATCCGGAAAAGCTCCCGCGTTTCCATCCATGTTCGTCTCCAAGTCGACTTACCTATAAAACCCGAAAAGCGGTTTTCATTCGTTTACGTCTTGAGACACACCTGCGCGTTTAGTCAGTACCGTCGGGAAAGGACGGGCATACTGTACTCGCCGTGGGTGATCAGGGTGCGGTTGTAGGCATCTGTATCTTCGGAATCGAACCGGTTTGGTGAAAAATCCTCGATATTGATTTCGGGTCTGCCGTCCGCGACACATTCTGCCAGCAGCACCCCGGCAGCCGGATTGTAGGCGAATCCCCCGGAATGAAAGGCAACTCCCACGTAAAGACCCGGAAAGCGTTTTACGGGTCCGAGTACCGGTTCGCCGTCCAGTGAAAAGGACAGCAGCCCCGCCTTTTCGATTTCCCATGCGGAATGGCCCGTCTTGGGGACGAGCGGCAGCAGGTTGGCTCTTGCGACGTCACTAAGACCAGGTGGCGCTGAGATCGTCGACATCAGAAAGGACCTGTCAGGTACGCGGAATTCTGGTGCTGTTGGGTTTTCGATCCCTGCAAGCATTCGCTGCCCGTACGCCGGCCTGATATACCCTCCGTAGGGATTGGCATTGACCGCCGGTATCCGGACCGGAGAAGGAAGAGGCGCCGTGACGTAGCGCTGGTGTACAAAGGACTTCAATGGGAGTTGCAACCCGATGCTTTCCAGCACCCTGAGGGTCCATACGTGAACGGTGCTCACCACGGCGTCCGCTTCGATACGGTCGTTCTCTGCGACGACTCCCCTCATGTGGCCCGAATCCACGATGAAGTCCGAGATCATGCACCCTTCTTTTATCTGCACCCCCAGGTCGCGGCATTTGGCCGCGAGGGCGGGGAGGTAGTGGTCCGGTTCGCTGTATCCACCCAAGGGGTCGAAGAGCCCGATCGGCTCTCCGGACAGCGACAGATCCGGCCACTGCCTTTGCATATCGGCCGTGTCCATCACCGTGTAATCTACACCCAGGCGATCGTACAGGGGCAACAGGCGTTCCCTTTCCGGCCAGCTTACAGCGTCGAAAAGATTAAGGCAGCCCACGTCCTGGAAACGATATTCGTCCAGTTCGTCGGACAACTCCCTGAACCTCGTCAGGCTGATTTTGCGGGCTCTGACGCCGGTTTCCGACCACATCAGTCCGGTGATGATCCCGGCGGCGCGGCTGCTGGCGCCATCTCCCACGCGTCCCTTCTCGATGACCGTGATTTTGCCGTAGGACTTGCGTGCGAGATGGTAAGCCGTGCTGAGACCGGTCACACCCGCGCCTATGATGACGGCATGTCTCGACATTTCCTAGCCCTCCAGTGCCGATTTCATACTCTCTTCAGTAATGGAGAAATGGGAGGAGTGCCAGGCTACCTTCCCATCCTTGAGGAGCAGCAGTTGCGGCGATTCGTGCCTTACGTCCAGGCGAGATTCGATTTCATTGGAAAGGTCCCGGTTCTCTATGACCATGACCTGGGTGAACAGCGGCGTTGGCGTGGATGCGTCCTCCTTCGCGAAATCATGGTAATGACGGCTTGCACAGGTATTCGTCGGGTGAATATCTACAGGTGTTAAGCATATTGGACCGGTCAGGATACCCTGTCCACGGCCGACGCCATCTTTCGAACTTGTGTTACTGCTTTTCGGAACTAGCGGTCTCGCGGCAGCAGCAGGGCCAGTGCCACGGCGGGCAATGGGATCAGGGCCAGCATTTCGAGTGTTGACACCACGCCGATCCGGTCGGCAATCCCACCGAATACGATCAGCGCGCCTCCAGCCGCACCCCAGCTGAACCCCATGGGAAAGCTGGAGGCCGTCCCTGCGCAGTCCGGGACGAGTTCCTGGGCCATGGCGACGGAGACGGAATTGGACGCCATGTTCATGAAGCCGCCCATGAACAGCCATATGGGAAGCAGCGGGCCGGTGTCATAGAGCGCGGTTAGCAGGCATGGCGTGGAAAGCAGTATCGTAGTCCAGATTACATGGCCGCGCCCCATCATATCAGAGAGCCAGCCACCGACGAAACCGCCGATCACCGCGCCGGCCTGGAAGATGAAGAGCAGGTCGCCCCCCTGTTGCAGGGTAAGTCCCCGGTCCTTGAGCAGCAGCACAAAAAACGTGGCGAATCCGACACCGGAGATGGTGCGTATGATTCCGACCGCGGTGAGGGTGACCATTGGCCACAGGTTGGGTCGAAAGGAAGCCCCCACGTCGGCCAGGCGGGTCACTTTTCGATCCTCGTTGCGTATGGGGATGATACGGGCCATCGCCAGTACGGCGATTACCGCGGGGACGGCGAGCCAGATCAGGCTTTCGAGTCCAAAACGCTCTACTATGCGGGGTACGAGAAAGGGGCTTGCCGCCAACCCGGCAGTACCGCCGACGATGAAAAGCGACACGCCGTAACCGCGCCGGGACCCGCTGACGTCCCCGGCCATGGACACGCTCTGGGGGTGAAAACTGGCGGACCCGAAGCCGCCCAGGATAATGAACAGCAGCATCACGAGAAAGGAAGGGGCCAGGCCCACTGCGGACATGAAAACGGCACAGAACAGCGGCCCGATGATGATGAAATAGCGTTTCTCCATGCGGTCCCCCAGGATGCCCATCAGGGGCTGGACCAGGGAGGAGGTCATGGCCGGCAAACCGGCGAGTATGCCCGCCTGGGTGAGAGAAAGCTGCATCTTCGTCACAAGCGCCGGAAGAATCGGCGTCAACAGGGAGGAAAAAAGGTCCGTCAGGAAGTGAACCACGGTAAGCAGTACGAGCTTGGAGCGCTGTATGTCGGACCTCATGAAAAGAGCCTTCCGTGGAGCATGTACAGGCGCTTCAGCTCGTCGATGGGATAGACATGGTCGTCGACCCGAAGGTCTACGAGGAAGTCCGAAGTACCGCCGCATCCGCCACCTTCACGCGCCACGAGCAGGGCGGCCGACTGCTGGCCTCGACGGTCCCCTCCAGCTTCCTGGCCTGCGGATAGCACGGCCAGCAGCTTCGCGGCAAACTCTTCTTCGCCGGTAATTTCGAAGGTTTCGGCCATGGCGGTTACCACTTCTTCACCCGCGAGGATATTGCCGAGGCAGACGTATCCCGGACCGGTCACGTGCCCCGCCCATTCCTGGCAATCCTCCCCGGTGAAGGCCGCCGCCGTACCGTCGACGTCCACCACGCCCACCTGGCGGGACTGGCGACCAGGATCCGATTCGATAAGGCGTTCGAGGGTATCGATGGCGCCGGCGTCCCCTTCGAGCATTTCAAGTCCCCTGGGACCATAGGAAGCGTTGGCCCATGCCTGCGTGGCGATGGCGCCCGCGTTAAACTTTGCCCATGGGACCACGGATCCCACGGCGAGGTATTTTGACTGGGTCGCCACGCCGAGATCTCCCGTATCGGGATCCAGGGCGACGATGGTAAAGGTGGAAAAACAGGGAACGTGGTACAACGATAGATACTCCGTCAATCGCCGACTGCCGCCCTGATCAGTACGATTGGGTGGTGGGCGGTCCTTCCCGTGCCATCGGCGATCTGGTGCCGGCATGAGGTCCCTGTCGCGGCGAATTCGGTCCGCTCGTCGGCGTTCCGGATGGCGGGGAACAGCCGGTCTTCCCCGATTTTCATGGAGAGATCGAAGTGCTCCCGCTCGTAGCCGAAGCTGCCGGCCATGCCGCAACAACCTGTGTTCAACGTCGTGACCTCGTATCCGGGTACCAGTTCCAGGGCGGAAACCGTGGAACCCGTTCCGGCTATGGCCTTCTGCTGGCAGTGACCGTGCAAACTGATCTTCTTGTCGAGGCGGCTGACCGGAAGTGAAAGGCGCCCTGCCGCGTGCTCCCTGGCCAGGAACTCGTCGATCATGAATATACCGTTGGCGATCCGGTCGGTCCGCGGGTCGTCCACGAGATCGCGGTAGTCGTCGCGAAACGTCATAATGCAACTGGGCTCACATCCTACGATGGCCCATCCACGATCCACGTACCGTTCCAGTTGTGCGACATTGTACCGGGCGGCCTTCCGGGCCTGGCGCAGCATGCCCTTGGAGATCAGCGGCCTGCCGCAGCAGGCGCGGGGTTCGGCCAGCACCACGCGGTATCCGGCGCTTTCCAGCACTTCCACGGCGGCTATGCCGATATGGGGTTCGCTGTAATTGATGAAAGTGTCCGGGAAGAAGACGACGGTCGGTCGATCACGGTCACCGCCTGAATTTGGATTGCGGTGATAGAACCACTGTTCGAAGGTCTCCTCGGCGAAATCGGGTAGAGACCTGCGCCGGTCCACGCCGATGGCCCGCTCCAGGATCCGTTTATGCCAGGGATGGTTCAGTACCCGGTTGCTCAGCGGGGCGAAGGCGGAACCGAGCCGGTTGAGCGTCTCGATGCGGCCGAATACGCGGTTGCGCAGGGGCAGTCCGTGTTTTTCGTAGTAGTGGGCGAGGAATTCGTATTTCATCTTGGCCATATCCACGTTGGAGGGACACTCGCCCTTGCAGCCCTTGCACTCCAGGCAGAGGTCGAGGGCTTCGTATACCCGACGGCTCGTGAATCCTTCCCCGTCCAGTTTGCCCGACAGTGCCGCCCGGAGCACGTTCGCCCGGCCCCGGGTACTGTGTTCTTCATCGAGCGTGGCGATATAGGAAGGGCACATGGTCCCGACCAGCTTCTTGCGGCAGGCGCCGACGCCGTTGCAGAGCTCGATGGACCGCGAGAAACCGCCGTCGCCCGAAAAATCGAAATAGGTGTTGATCTGCTCTGCCTTGTAAGCCGGACCAAAACGCAGGTTGTCCGTCATCTTCTGGTTCGCGATGATCTTTCCTGGATTCATGATGCCGTTCGGATCGAACACGGCCTTGACCGCCTTGAAAGCCTCGTAAAGCCGCGAACCGAACATTTTCTCGTTCCATTCGCTCCTCACGAGTCCGTCGCCGTGCTCGGAACTCATGGCGCCGCCGTAGGCCAGGACCAGGTCGCGTATATCTTCGGCGATGGCTCTCATGCGTGCGATGTCATCGGCCTTCTTGAGATTGATCATCGGACGGATGTGGATCGTTCCCACGCTGGCGTGGGCATAGTAGGAAGCGACCGTGCCGTGCTTACTGACGATGTCGCGAAACTGGCGGATATATTCCGGCAGCTTTTCCGGTGCGACCGCCGTATCCTCTACGAAAGTCGCCGGCTTGGTATCTCCCTTCATGCCCATCAGCAGCCCGAGCCCGGCCTTTCGGATGCCCCAGGCGTTTGCCTGGGAAGCGGGGGTCATGGCCCGGACACAGGCGTAACCAAGGTTCTTCTCGCGTAACAGGGACTCTAGCGCATCCATGCGTTCCGACACCTCGCCGGCAGTTTCTCCGTAGTACTCGACCATAAGGATGGCTTCCGGATCCCCTTCGATGAAGTCCCGCTGCCTGGCAGCCGCCGGAGAAGCCTTGGCAAGATCCAGAATCGTCTTGTCGGTGAGTTCCACGGCGGAGGGATCGGTCTTCAGAATCTCGACCGTCGCTTCCATGGATTCAATCAGGTCCGAAAAATGACAGATATTCAGTCCGGTATGCGCCGGCAGGGGCACCAGGTTGACCCGCGCCTCGGTAACGGCGACCAGGGTGCCCTCGGATCCAACGATCATCTTGCACGGGTCGAAGGGGCCTTCACCGACGAATGCGTCCAGGTTGTACCCGCCCACACGCCGCATGATCTTGGGATACCGCGCCTCGATCTCGTCCCTGTTTTCGTGGGCTATGCGGCGGATCTCGCGATAGATCCGACCCTCCAGGCCGCCCTTGCCGGACTTCTCGCCATATTCTCCGTCTCCGACCGGCTTGAAGACGGTCTCCGTGCCATCGCTCAGGACGACGTTGAGTTCAAGGACGTGATCGATCGTCTTGCCATAGATTATGGAATGGGAACCGCAGGAGTTGTTGCCGATCATGCCGCCGACGTTTGCACGGTTGCTAGGCGAGACGTCCGGCGCGAAGAGCAGGCCCATCGGTTTCAGGTGGGCGTTAAGTTCGTCAAGCACTACACCGGGCTGTATCCTGGCCCAGCGCTCCTCGATGTTGACCTCGAGAATCCGGTTCATGTGCCGGGAGAAGTCGATTTGGATGCTGCGGCCCACCGCCTGGCCGCCCAGGCTGGTGCCTCCGCCACGGGGCGTGACCGGAATGCCCCTTTCGTACGCGAACCGGAGGATGTGGGAGACATGGGCTGCGTGGGCGGGATACGCGACGCCCAGGGGTTCAATCTCGTATATACTGGCGTCGGTGCTGTACAGGACCTTGGCCGTTTCGTCGAATCGAATCTCGCAGTCGATTTCTTCCCTGATCCGGTCCTGCCAGGCAGTGTCCATGTACCGTTTCCATCCCTGCCGTCCCCGACCGATGCCAGGTTTCCCTGGCTGTCGCGGACTGAAGCTGATTACACCGTCAGCGTGACAATGTCCCGGCCCGCCACGTCCTTGATTTCGGTGTACGAAGCGGAATCCATGAGTTCGTTGGTTTCCGGCGACAGCAGAGCCTTGAGGGATTCCGTCCTCCAGGGACCACCGCCGGTGTACTGAGGAGCGTAACGGAGCACGAGCACGATTCGCTTCCGGTCGATCGGCTTCCACCGGAGCGTTCCGTGGGTGAGCAATTCGGAAATGATTACCGCGTCTCCCGCCCGGGGCGTGATGTTGAGTGCACCGGGAGGCGCTTCATCACCCAGGTCTCCCCCGTCGAAGAGCGAGCCGGGCCGGTTGAAATTGCACTTGTGGGAACCCGGTATTACCACGAGACCGCCATCACCGGGATACACGTCGGTGAGATAGGTGAAAACGACGAAGTCATCGCAGTAGATGCGGCCGTCACGGCATTCGTAGCGTGTGCTCTGCCAGCCGAAGTCTTCCCTGGCGCAGTGGAGCGAACCCGCGTCGACTACACCGCCCGCCTGGTTCACGAGCATGGAGCCCCGGACAAACCGGGGTTTCCCGGTGGTGAATTCCTTCACGATGGGCCAGTAGCTCGGTTGGAATACCAGCCTTTCCAGCGATTTGTCAAAGGCGAATCCGTTATCGTACATACGGCCGTCCCTGCTCCCGAAATCCGACGGCAGGTCTTCTGTAGGCGTCTGGATATATCTTTCCGCGGCCGCGAGGGCCCCGGCGAGTTCCTCTTCCCCGATGGCTCCTTCCAGGTGAAGATAGCCGGTCAGGTCGAACAGGTATCTTTGCTCTTCGGTCATCATGTTTGAATCCAGCCTTTTTTAAATTGCCCTTAACCGACGAGCAACAGGCGCAGGTCCATTACATTCGTATGGGTAGGTCCGGTAATGACGAGGTCACCCAGCGGTTGAAAGAAATGATAGGCGTCGTTGTTGTCCAGGTGGGCATCGGCGTCCAGCCCCTTCTCGGCCGCCCGTGACATTGTACGGCCGTCCGCCACCGCTCCTGCGGCGTCGGTCGGTCCGTCCGTACCGTCTGTGCCCGCGCTGAACACGACGGTTCGTTCCAGTCCGTCTATCCCGGAAACGGCCGCCAGTACGAATTCCTGGTTCCGTCCTCCCTTGCCGCCGCCCTTAAGCGTCACCGTGGTTTCACCACCTGATATGATACATGCCGGCGCGCTCAACGGATCCCCATGAACCGCGATTTCTCGCGCCATGGCCGCGTAAACTCGGGCGATCTCCCTGGTCTCGCCGTCGATCGAACTCGACAGCACGAGCGGGTTATAGCCTCTTTTCTCCGCCTCGATTCGGGCGGTATCGAGGGCCTGGCGATTGTTGGCGATCATTACGTTCTGTGTAAGACCGAAGAGCGGATCGCCGGGACCGGGGTTTTCGTGTCCGGTTCCTTCGGCGCCGGCATCCAGATGACGAATCACCGAAGGGGGAAGTTCGTCTTCCAAATCGTACCGTTCTACGATCGTTCTGCAATCGGCATAAGTGCTCTCGTCCGGTACCGTGGGCCCGGATGCGATGATGTCGAGCGGATCTCCGATGACGTCTGACAGCACCAGGCTCACCAAGCGCGCGGGCGCGGCCAGTCGGGCCAATTGCCCACCCTTGACCCTCGAGATATGCTTGCGAACCGTGTTGAGCTCGTTGATCGTCGCCCCGCATTTCAAGAGACAGCTGGTAACCGACTGTTTTTCCGTCAGCGTCACGCCTTTGGCCGGGAGAGGCATGAGTGCGGAACCCCCGCCCGAAAGGAGACAGAACACCAGGTCGTCTTCCCCGAGATGCTCGAGGAGCTTTACGATCTTCTCTGTTCCTTCCACGCCGGCGGCGTCCGGTATGGGATGTCCCGCTTCGATCAACTCGACTCGCCGAAGCGGTGTCGTATGGCCGAACTTTACATTGACCACGCCCCCGGAAAGCCGGTCTCCCAGCATCGATTCCATGGCGCTGGCCATCATGGCGCCCGCCTTGCCGGCGCCGACGACGAAACACCTGTCAATACGGTCCATATCGTACGAGATTCCGTCGATCATCAGTCTGTTACCATTGCGCTCCACGTGGCGCCGGATCGCTACGGCGGGGTCGACGGCCCGCAAGGCTGCGTCGTAAATGCATCGTGCGTCGGTTCGGAGCGCGACAGTGGACATGTCCAGGGTTCGCGAAACGTGCCTTTGACTACGAATTAAGCAAAACGGGCGTACCGCCAGCCGGCCGGCACGCCCTTTAGATAGATCAGCTGTCCCGGTGTCTTATGACCGGTCCAGTTCCTTTGGCGGCGGAGGCTTTCGCGGGGGTGGTTCTTTCTCGTCGATGTCGATCGCACGCTGGATTTCAGTGTTCGCGTTGTTCACGACGCGCTTGAATTCCCGAATGCCCTTGCCGAGTCCCCTGGCCAGGGCTGGAATCCGGTCCGAACCGAACAGGAGCAGGACGATCAGGAAGATTACCATCAATTCCTGCATGCCGATATCACCGATCATGGTCCAACACTCCTGGTGAAAGCGTACGACAACTCCCGGCGTCCAGACGGCCGTGTTCTCCGTCGTTCCGTGCAGGCAAGGCGATATGCCGAAAATGTACAGGGACCGTCATGGCCGGGCAAGTGAAATATTGCGCGGTTGCCGCGCACCAGGTCCGTGCAGATGAGTCTCCAGGATCGTTCTTGACGGCATTTCATAAGTCAGACAGTTTACACATGGAGGATTGATGAACCGGTTGTGCACAAAACGGTAATTACAGATTGGGGGAACGGATGGACAGGCCACTGGTGAACAAGGGCAGGTTGTTCTGGACGGGGCAGCACTGGATCAACTACATTCGCCCGGCGAACACGACGGAGAACAGCGGCATGGTCAGCCTCTGGCATACCCACTTCAGTTCGGCTGGCGAGGGGACCGTCGCCTATGTCCTTATCGAGGGCGAGACCTCATATCGAAGGATCTGTACCGACAACCCTGGAACGGCGGCTTTCATTCATGCGTGGATGCGTGGGAGGGGCGGTATGTACGACATGGACCTTGAGCCTATACAGGCGTCCTTTGCGCGGGGTGGAGACGTGCTCGAATCGCCTTCCTGGACGATCGAGACGGCCGAAGACCAGATCATAGCGCGATGGAGCGGCCTGCAGCCACCGGAACTGCTGGAAGCGCCTGCTCCGAGGCTCAGGGAGGAATGGGACGTGTATTCCTGCCTTTTCTTCGCCCATTCCGCTCAAATCCTAGTCAATGGTCACCTGATTCAGGGTGAACCATATTCCGTCGATATCTGGAAACCCAGCCTCGGTAGGGAGCGCAGTTCATGTGTCTTCGCGCTGTCCGAGACCTTTATTCGAGCGGACGGCCAGGACGCGTGAGCGCCCAGCCCGCGCCGGCGGCGATGATCAACATCAGCGCCAGGAGCCCCGCCACGCCAAGCAGCGTGCCGTCAATCGCCGTGGAGAATACATCGTATTCCATCAGCGTCCCGCCTCGTTCCACGAGCCAGTGCCAGGCCGTATGTCCCGCAAGAACTGAGACCACGATGGCGCCGGTGCGTTCACCCGGGATGTACCTGAACAGTATTCGCAAAATCGGCACGCAGATCACGATTACGAGTAGTTGGCCGATCTCCACGCCGACGTTGAAGGCCAGAAGCGAAGTCAACAGGTGGTCTCCGCCAAAGGGAAGCATTTCCCGGAGCGCGTAGGCGAAACCGAAACCGTGCACGAGTCCGAAACCGAATACCGCCATCCAGCGGCGGCGCAGGCCGGGTGCCACGATGTTCTCCAGCGCCATGTAGACGATCGAGGCGGCGATCAGCGTTTCGACAAGCGGCACGAACCAGAGTGCGTCGGGCGCCAGACCCAGGGTAGCGGCGATCAGCGTGATCGAGTGCGCGACCGTAAAAGCGGTGACGAGGATGACGAGTACCCGCAGCCGCTGAAAGGGAATGACCAGGCACAGCAGGAACAGGAGATGGTCCATGCCGTCGAGGATGTGGGTGAATCCGAGCTGCACGAAACGCAGCGCGGCCTGGTGCCAGCGGGGATCGAGCACGACGCGGCCGGGATTCCCCGTGTACTGGTATAGACGTTCACCGCCTTCTACGGGCAGAAAACGCAGAACCGTCGAGACACGCATCCCCAGCCTTTCCAGCCCGGGAACGATGGAAAACTCGGAACGATCCGATGTAATCCGGTATTCGAAGAGCACGTCGAGCATGGCCTGTTGCCAGTAGATCCGGGTATCGACAGGCAGCGCGGGGCCCCTTACGCTAGCGAGTGCGGTATCGTAACCGTGGAAGGATGGGTCGGTCGGCAGGGAAACTCTGATGGCGGCCAGCTCCGGGACCGCGAGGCGCGTTCCGTTCTCGAAAAGCGACACCTCCTGTCCTATCCAGAGTACCGCGGCATCACGCAGGGCCTCGTCGGCGCGGGACAGGTCCAGGTAGCCAGGGCCAATCAAGGGAAATGTAACATCGCGCATGGCCTCTAAGGGCACGCGCACGAGCAGCCGGAGGCGTTGACCTTCCGGTTTGATAAACGCCCGTATAGTGATGTCCTGTGGGATGTCGTGGCCGAATGCACCGGTTGCGGGAACGCCCGCGATGAGGCCGGCAAGGGCCAGGTAAAACAGGACGCGGACGGCGACGCGGATGGTCGCCGTCCTGCATCCGGTGAGTGGGGAAAGCCGATCAGCCCGCCCTACCTCGATGCGGTAGGCCATACTACGCCCTGGTCTTTTTGCTCGACTGGGGCCTCACCCATGAAGGTGAACTTCTGCAGGCGTTTCCCTTCGTAGGTCTCCGTGGTGTAGACGTTGCCCTTCGAGTCGGTGGCAATGCTGTGAACGCCGAAGAACTGTCCGGGTTGCCGGCCGCCGTCCCCGAAAGTGGTCAGGACTTCCATCGTTTCGCGTAAAAGCACGTGCACCTTCATGTTCTTGCCGTCGGCCACGTACACGTATTTCTGTTCTGGATCCTTCGAAAACGCGACGTCCCACATGGATCCGTCTCCCCGCGTGTTTACGGCGATAATCTTCTCCATCACGAAGGTTCCGTCCGTCCGGAACACCTGGATACGATTATTCGGGCGGTCACAGACGTACACGTGACCGTCGTTGGAAGGGTCGGCGGCGTGAACGGGATTGCGGAACTGCTGTACAAGTGGCGCCTCGGGATCGTACGGGCCGAGACTGGTATCGTCGGGTTCATTTCCGTAAGCGCCCCAGGACCTCTTGAAGGCTCCGGTCTCGATGTCGAGCACCGCGACGCGCTTGTTCAGGTAGCCGTCGGCCACGTAGGCTTCGTTGGCGCCTGCGTCGAATGAGATCTTGGCCACCCGGCCGAAGTTCTCCATATCCATGCTGTTGCCGGCCCATTGCGGGTCCGCCTCGTCGAATGATTCGGCCCGGCGAGTCCCCGGTTTTCCGAATTGCTTCAGGAAGGTGCCGTCCTGGGCGAAGACCAGGATATGGGCGTCGTCGCCCCCGTTACCTCCGATCCAAAGATTGTCCATGGGGTCGGCGGTGATGCCGTGATTGGACGCGGGCCAGTCGTATCCTTCGCCAGGTCCGCCCCAGTGGCTCAACAGGTTGCCCTCCGGGTCGAATTGGAGTACGGGAGGCGCGGGAATGCAACAATCGCCCGTGGGCGGGTCCTGCGCGGCGCCCAGTTCCGTGCGGGGGTTGCCGTTGCCCCGGTGTACGATCCAGACGTTGTCCTGGGAGTCGACGGTTACGCCGATGGCCGAACCCAGGATCCAGTGGTTGGGCAAGGGCTTGGGCCACATGGGATCCACCTCGAACACTGGCGCCATCACGGCGTCGGAGGCCTGCTCCGGCACTTCCATGTCCGCGCAGGCGGTGGTAAGGAAAAGGACCATCACACTCAAATGAGTCAGATTCCACTTCATAGTCTGTCCTCCCTGAATGAATCCCGTCAACATGAGGAATCCTCTGCCCAAAGTAAAACAATGTGCAGGAAGACACTGTTCAGTCGACGACTGAAAGAATGGTGTAAATTACTGTTCGTTCGACTTGGCTGGGATGTCATGGGCGTTGCCGAAAGGGATTCCAACATTACACGACCCCCCTCAAAGTATTATCCAACCAGATCTCTTCGTCAAGCAATAGTTGAGGGATTGTATACTTGGAGATTCAGCCGTGCTCTGGAGACCAGGGATGAGATTGTTATAAGATTGGCGATTCCGATCAAGGATCGCAGTTCATAACACCGCTGTATTCCCGATGCCCAGAAGCCATACCTAGAACGCGGGATCGAGAGGTACGCAGAACTGCGTGTCGGTCAAGTTCAGTAACTGAAGTTGACTATAGTGCACCTTAAAACGGGACAACCGGTTAAGCCATAGTTTTGGCGGATGTCATGGTCTGCTCGAACTCAGTCGGCGGTCTGTAGATCAGGGCTGAGTACAAGCATCTACGATTGTAGAGCTTGTCGATGAAGCAGTCGATACGTGATCGGGCTTCTTCAAAGGATTTGCACTCGTAGAGATAGGCCTTCTCATATTTGAGGATTCGGATGAAACGCTCGGCCTTGGCGTTGTAATAGGGGTTGCCGCGACGGCTCATACTAAATCGTATGCTGGTCTTGCAAAGGGAAAACACATAGTCCTTTGAGGTACATTGCACACCTCGGTCGGAGTGATGCACCAGCCCCTCCGGTACCGATTTGGAAGCAAGAGCGCTGTCCAAAGTATTAAGGTTTTGGCTGCCATCAGGTGTTCGCTCCAGACCCCATCCGACGCATAGTCTGCTGTAGGTGTCGAGGATCACGGCCAGATTGACCCATTCGTGGGCCAGCCTTATGTAGGTGATATCGGCCACCCACAGTTGATTGACATGGGCTACGTTCAGTCTCGGGACCAGGTTGGCGTGACAGCGCAGCCGTGGTTCGAGTCAGTGGTTGATGCGAAGGCTTTGCGCCGTGGGGCAAGCAGGTTTTCCTCGTGAATGAGGCACCGAACCCGCTTGTGGATCACCCGGTGTCCCAGTCGCCTGAGCGTCCAGGTGATGGGACGGTAAATGTAGGAGGGCCAGGAAAGGGCGAGTTGTGGACCCGGTCCTTCAGTTCAATGTTCTTATCGGGGGCGGCCACAGCGACCGCGGTAGTAGCTGGACCGACCGAAGGAGAGCGTCTTGCAAAGCCTCTTGACCAAGGAACCGTCTGCGGATCAGAGCGGGATGGACCTGGTGGTCACGGGCTAATTAGCTGGTTGAATTGCTCAAATTGCTTCCTGGAGAACCTGGACCTTGAACTCGCTGGTGTACTGACGACGTTTCAGAGTCATAGGGTGCCTCCTCTGATCAAAAGGAAGCTTAACTCCGTGACCCGGTGAAGGGTGCAGTACAATCTAGTCACAACTGATGCACACCGACACCCCCACCCCGCAACCCGCCTTGTTACAAGCAAACACCGAATACTGCGTAAAGGTAAGCGATCCCACGAAAGTATTGGGAGACGAGTCGTAATAGGAAGTTTGTGGTGCAGAACCGTAGCTTCATACTGCCCGTCCTCATTTATCACGTAATATGTAGCACGCGGTGTTGCAGACCAGCTTACTCGTCCATCATTTGGACCTAAAAAAACATTCACCTCTCTGGCGACCACATCTACGGGTGGTGGTGGCACTTCAACTGGACCCGCAACTTCGGTAATCCCCCCAGTTACATCGGTAAACTCCGAACAACCGTTGTTGTTGCATGCTTTAGCTTTGTAGTAATGGGTTGTACTGCACCCTTGACCGGGACACAAAGTTAGGCTTCCTTTTGATCGAGGAGGTACATCATGGATCTGAAACGCCGTCAGTTTACCCGTGAGTTCAAACTCCAGGTTCTCCAGGAAGCCGATTGGGGTAAATCCATATGCTAACTGGCTCGTAAACATCAGGTCCATCCCACGTTATTCCATCGCTGACGCCATCAGCTTCGACGTCACGGTAGTGAATCAATACGCCAGGTGGATGTCCCTTCTACGTTACTGGCGCTAAAACCATTGACCATTACATCATTATTAGAGCATTGCCCTTGCGTGCTGTCGTTCAGCCCAGTCGGTACAGCGCACCCGAACTCGTCATCTCCAACACCAAACGTGCCTCCGTCGTAGGTACAACTCTGGCCAATATCCAACACCATTCCAACTGTGCACGTGCTGTCAGTACCGCTGCTCATGGGATTGTCGTCATCGCCTCCACAGGCGACCAACGAAAACATAGCTAGAATCAAACATGCACGACTCATGGTTTACTCCTTCAAAATTAAGGTAAAAAGCTATTATTGTACTGCACTCAGCCTTGGACTACAGACCGCCGGCCGAGTTCAAGCAAATAAAAGCACGTGTTAAAACTGTAGCTTAACTGGTTGTCCCATATTGGGGTGCACTACAGGTAGTATTGTACACGAACCCTCATCTCTGTCGATATCAGCAATGCGCAGGAGTACTGGGAGACCTACCCAGTATAGATCGGAACAGCCATGCTCATTACATGCCTGAATCCAGTAAAAATAGTCTAATATGTCAGACGTATCGGTATGTTTGTAAGACGTTCCTGTAATGTTTGACACCAACTCTGTTGCAAAGAATTCTTCAGGGAAAAGCCATGATTCGTACAGATTGTAATACGTAGCCGAAAGCGAGGGTGTCCAACTGACGATATTCGTCGATCCCTCGCGAAGAAATACCGAGTAAGCCGGCTCGTCCGGTTCGTCCGGGGTGACTAGTTGTACCGGTGGGGCGTCAGTGGTGCCGGTTTTGCCGGACTGTCTTTTCCACACATGGCCAGCGTCACCAAAGTCTGGCAGAAAACGATTGGTAATGCGAACTGGGATAAACGGGGTATTCTCGAACTTCGACGATGCAATGCGGTGAAGGAGGTGCGTTGCATATGAAGCCATTCTCAAGTCGCACAGTGTCAGAACGTGATACGTGCGCCCAGCACCACTGTCGGGTTTCCCTTCAGCCCCAACACCACGTTGAATATTGGAGTGACCCGCGAGAGTCACTACCATACGGCCTTCGAATTGTCGCCCATTCTTCACGCCTCACCAGTACACCGATAATCAGGCCCCCCAGTCCCAGGCCACCACCCCAGGCGGCAGCGGCCAAAACCGAAGTTTTAATGCCGATCTCATCGCACTCTTCTTCGGCATTGCCGATGGTCAGCAGGTCGCAAGTTTCATGGTAGAGTCGGCCATATAGGACTCCCGCAACGGCGCCGATACCAAATCCGATTAGCGCCCCCTCTTTCATGTAATTTCGGGTTCCCAGGCTTCGCTCCAGCCTCCGGATATTTTCGTACGTGACAAGTTGGGATCCACCGTCGGACAGATTCAGTTCGAAACTATTCGGGCTCTTTGACGCGACCGTGCCGATAACCGTGCTTCCTGCCAACGTCACCCGAAGGCGCTGTTCCAAGTTCTGGCCGTAAAGACTGGCTGGTAAACTCATGGCCATCGCCACTATGCCTATGGTGTACACGAACTGGCATAAGTATCTCATACCGGAGTCACCTCTCTCTCACTTTAATTCAACGCGATCCTAAATTACCCCGCTTACCTGAAACACATGACAACGAAACCTCATAAGGTGTTTCTTTCATGTGCACTATTGAAAGAAGGAGCGGTCCACACGGGCACATCGTCCTCCGCTCGACACAAAGGCGTATTGGTCAGGTACCAGCATCTAATCCGATTCATCCCCCTTTTTACGGATATCGTAGTTGCCGAATATCTGCCTTACCAGGTCATTGCTTAGACTGCTGAGGGCATTCTCGACGGACACGGCGTATTCCTTCTTAGACCCGCCAAATATCGAGCCGCTGAACATACCCTTATTTTGCGAAGCATTGCCAACACCGTTAGCTACGACGGTAGTGAATGAAATCATTTCACTGTCATAGAACGTTAACTCGACCGAGATCGTTGTAGTACCTCTGGCTTCATCTTGAAAAAAGCCTTCTTCCGTGTCCAGCGATACTGTGGCCGCTAGAACTCTTGGTATTATGGCGAGATCAAGATCCTGTTCATTGAGCGTCGTGATTGCGGGTTGTGCTTCAAGCATGGCAATATGCGAAAAAACGCGAGTCGTAGATTTCGTAATGATCGATTCGAGAGATTCTCCTATTTTAAAGACGTATTTATCAATATCCTGTGAGTCCGATATCACATAATTCCGGACATCGTCAGGAATATAAAGCCCGACTCTCAAGTCCACCGCTCTGGCAATTGTAGCAGTCGGACTGATGTTGGGATTCATTGTGACGCTGTGCGTGCATCCTGACATTAAAATGAACAGCGTAAGTCCCATCGGGATTCGCAATAAGTTCATGCTTACTCTCCTCAATCAACCTTTATCATTCCGATTAATCGTCACCATTGCCAACGTCTGCTTGTGATCTAAATAACAACTGGTGCCTGTTCGTATTTACGCATCCACAACCGTGGCGGCAGGAAGCGGATGCGTAAATCGTTGGACGAAACCGTTCTACGGGGTAAACACAATGGACACGGTTATGGGCATCCATTGAGTGGCTGATTCTTCGGTCAACGCGTGATTGTATCGAGCATCGACTGCCACTGAAATGGAAGGATTAATAGGATATTGAATACCGCCACCTATGACAAAACTGAACGCATTCTCCGATGAACTGACTGAGATTGTCTCACCAAGAACGGACGCTGAGGCCGTCACATCCGCGCGGGTCAACCCTAAACCCCCGTGCCCGTAAACGATCAATGGTGTCGATGAGGACCTTACCATGACTCCGATATTCCCACCGATCATTTTTGCATCCGCATCCACACCCAGGATGTCTTCATCCGCGCCATATTTGCTATAATGCCCTTCCGCCATCGCGTGCACATTATCCAGGATGGGCACCGAAACACCCCCAAGAATCGCAAAGCCCATATTCGCTCCATCACCAAAATCTCCTGCGGGAATCCCTAGTCCACCACCGACTTTCAACGATGGAGTACGTTCCTGTGCTTGCACTGTTTCGTGCGTGGATATCGACAGCATGACCACTGCGCCTAGTAGTGCGAAAATGAACTTTCTCATTATAACTGTCCTTTTGGATAGTGTGGAAAATTGGTCCTGCAGTTCACGATGTATAGCCGACATCTGATACTACTACTTTTAGTGCACCGGACGCTCTCAAACGCCCGGAATAGGTTTGAGCTAGATAAAGCAGTAGTCCTTCCTTCCGTTCCTACCAATCGTTAGCGGCTGGCACGCCCTTGCTTGTAACGATCTCGAGTCCCGGTTCCGGCGGTACACGTCGGGCTGGTGGTCCTCCAGCCCATGGAACCATCCAGTCGTGCAGTAATCCTCGTACTTGACCGGTGACGTTGTCCAGCAACAGCGCCGCGTAGCGGTCTCCGTCGCTGTCCAGTGTCACAACACCTTCAGGCCCTGCAAGGGTGATCTGATCAAGCCTCGCAGGCCAGTCCGCACGCACCGGAAGGATGAAGTTGAAGCCGCCGCCCTCGCTGTCTCCGAATTCGGCCATGTCGAATGAAAGATCGAAGAGTTCCCCTCCTTCCACACTTTGACCGGATAGTCGATAAGGACCGCTCGATTGTGGAAGAACCGGTGGAGCGTCAACGACGAAGGCTGGTTCGAGAACGAGATCACCGTCACTGCTTACGCGGCCCCAGAGCAACAGACTTCGAGAGGCTGAAGCAACTGACGCAAGTCTTACATCTTTGGACTGGCGCCAGCGCAACGACTTGTTAAAGTTGAAGTGGCCTATCCACTCCGGTTCGCAGTAACTCATCAGGTCGGGACGGCTGGGGGATATCAATTCCTCATTGAGGAAATCGTAACCCCATGCGCCAATGGACCCATCGCGGTCCGGGAAATCGGGATCCGGTCGGGCAGGTCC
This sequence comes from bacterium, assembly GCA_965225915.1. GTDB lineage: Bacteria > JAAXHH01 > JAAXHH01 > JAAXHH01 > JAAXHH01 > JAAXHH01. Next base: position 416,273 of record OZ245326.1, on the reverse strand, counting down.
GCCACACGGTGCGTGGCGCAGAGACAGGTTATGGCCGAACTCGTGGGCAATTACGGGTCCCTGGAGTACGCTCACGCTCGCGAATTCCCGGTTCTGACCAAAAAAGTAACCTCCCACGTAAGCAATCCCCAGAAGTCCATTGTCTCCCTGTCTTCTGAAAACCCCCATGTAATAGGTGTCTGGAGATCCTTCCATGGCGTGTATCGATTTTGTCAATGAAACGAGGTCTTCACCTTTATCACCCGTGGGATCATACGAAACGAATACGGGGTCGTGCACGCTGACCGTAATATCTCCCACAGGTAGGTAATCGCGCGTTTCACGTAACAATGTGCCACCGGCCGTAACAGCGTTGATTTGTGTCAGGATCGACCTGTCCGGGTTATCGTCCCAGAGATACGGTATTATCATGATGTCGAAGGAGGTGACCGTTCCAACGTCCACGGAATTGCGCCCCGTCGGCGGTAGTCGTTGTCCTATTTCCAGCATCGGATCCAGGGTGCCGTCCGGATCGATCTCGACGACCATCTCCAAACCCGGTTCAATGACTGATCCGGGTATCAAAGCGTTGGACGACAATCCCAGCTCTCCCTCTTCGATCTGTCCGGGGATTCTCGTATTCTGGCTGGGTATATTAACCGTGTGCGTTATGGCTCCACTTTGATAGAAGGTGGCTCGAACCGGCGGTATGCTGATATCCGTGTTGTCCTCTCTGGCAATAAATACACGCAGCAGGGCTTCGTCTCCTTCAATTAGGGGAACGGGATCACCGACTGACTGAACAGCCTGAGTCAGGTATACAAAGGAACTGGCGCCAACGATCGTCGGTTTTTCTCTTACCTCGATGGCAACTGCGCTGGAGCAGTTGTTCTGTGTATCCGTTTCGTCTGAATCGGCATCAACACAGGCGCCGAAATAGTAAGTTCCTGAGGCGTCGGGAGCCGTCAATACTATTGACTCGTCGCCAGTTCCGGACGCATCCAGGCTGAACACGTAGTCCGTTCCCACCTCCGTATCGCCGGTGGAAATCGTTGCGTCGGTGGATTGGTAATAGCGCAAAGTCGTTGCGCTTGCATCACCGTCACCCAGGTTGCGGACTGTCACGCTCAGTGTGAACGATTCTTCAACTTCGGGAACGGCGTTGGATACCGTCGGCGGTCCGACAACCAGGTCAGGGCCGTTGACAGTCACCATAACTGCTACAGTACAGTTGTTTTGTGCGTCCGACTCCTCAGATAGAGCATCCACGCACGCGCCATAGAAGTGCGTACCGAGTGCCGATGGCGCTCTCAGGCTGATGAATTCATCGCCGGTTGAAGAAGCCCTGAGAGAAAAAACACGGTCAGTTCCTACTTCCATGTCTGCTGAGGTAATCGCGGCATCGGAAGAAAGGTAGTAGCGTAGCGTCGTGGAAGACGCCCTGCCTGTACCCTGGTTGCGGACAGTGGCCCGAAGCGTGAAACGCTCTTCACTACTCAGGCTGTCCTCACTTGCTGTCGGCGATTCCACGATGAGGTCCGGGGCGAGAACGACAGGGATCTGCACGGTCACCTGAATCGTCTGTCTTGCTGTCAGACTGCCATCATTGGCCGTAACGGTAATGATCGCGTTGCCAGCAGACTTGCCTACCAATGTCACCACGTTATTCGCCGTGTTCACCGTCGATACAGCCTCGTTCGATGTGGAAGCAGAGTAAGTAAGTCCGTCCCCATCGGGATCTTGGAAGTACGGCGATACATTTACCCTGACCGATTCGCCTACGTCTATGGTCTGAGCCGGAATGGAACCCTGAGCGACAGGAGCCCGGTTGACGGGTTGAACCACGGTCACCGTCACGGCCACGGAACAGTTGTTCTGACTGTCTGATTCTTCAGACAACGCATCAACGCATGCGCCGTAGTAGTAAGTACCGGAACTCGTAGGAGCGTCCAACCTTATGAACTCATCACTGGTTTCAGATGTATCGAGAGAGAACACATGATCCGTACCCAGTGCCGTATCGTTGCTCGATATCGTGGCATCTGTAGAAAGGTAGTAGCGTAGTGTAGTCGAAGATGTTGCGTCGCCGTCCCCCCGATTGCGGACCGTTGCGTTCAGGGTAATTCGATCTCCCGGATCGGGACTTCCATCGCTGACCGTCGGCGAATCGACGATGAGATCGGGCTTCGGAACCACCAGCTGCTGAACGGTCACCCGAATCGTTTGCCCTGCTGTAAGACTGCCGTCGCTAGCTGTAACGGTAATCGTCGCATTTCCGGCAGATATGCCTGCTATCGTTACCCTGTCATTCGGAATGGACGCGGTAGCCACCGCCGCGTTCGAAGTGGACGCCGAGTAGGTCAGCTGTTCATTATCGGGGTCGCTAAAATACGAGGTCATGTCCACCGAAACGGTCGCTCCCGCGTTGACATTCTGGTCCGGGACCGTTCCCTGGGCTACAGGAGCACGATTGGCCGGTTGTCCTATAGTCAAGGCAACCGCGACGGAGCAGTTGTTCTGGCCATCAGACTCATTGGACACCGCATCGACACAGGCTCCGTAATAATAGACGCCCGGATCCGAAGGGGCAGCCAGATCGATCGACTGGTCACTGGATTCAGAAGTGTTGAGTGCGGCTACGGATTCCGCAGCAACTTCCACATCACCGGTTGGAACCGTGGCGTCGGTCGACTGATAGACGCGGAGTGTCGTAGAGAAAGTAGCGTCGCCATCGCCACGGTTTCGGACTGACGCGTTAAAAGTAAACGGTTCCCCCGCGTCCGGACTGCTATCGCTGACCGAAGGTGATTCGACGACGAGATCAGGCTTAGGAACATGGAGTTGCCGCACCGCCACTCGTATCGTCTGCCTCGCAGTCAGGCTGCCATCGCTCGCCGTGACAGTGATCGTTGCGTTGCCGGCAGATTCACCGAAAATGGTCACCTCGTCATTCGATATGGACGCGGTTGCCACCACAGCACTGGATGAGGAGGCTGTGTAGGTCAGTTGGTCATTATCGGGATCGCTGAAAAACGAAGAAACGTCCAACATGATCGAATCTCCATCATCAACGTCCTGATCCGGGATCGTTCCATGGGCGATGGGTGTTCGATTGCCGGGCTCCACCACGGTAACCGTCACCCCTATGGAGCAGTTGTTCTGCGTATCGACCTCGTCGGACAGAGCGTCAACGCATGCTCCATAGTAGTAAGTACCGGGTGACGAAGGCGCCGTCAAATCGATGGAATGGTCACTGGACTGGGAGACGTCCAGGGAAGTCACGGATTCCGATCCAGTTTCGACACCGGCAGTCGTAATCATCGCGTCTGCCGATCTGTAGTAGCGTAACGTGGAAAAGGTCGTCGCATCGCCGGTGCCTCGATTTCGGACCGTTGCGGACAAGATAAAAGACTCTCCCGCGTCGAGGCTGCCATCACTGACCAACGGCAATTCAACGACGAGGTCGGGGGTCACAACAACGGCCCCCCGCACCATTACGCGTATCGACTGACCCGCGGTCAGACTTCCGTCGCTGGCCGTGATGGTGATCGTCGCGTTTCCAGCCGACTCGCCCCTGATCGTAACCAGGTGGTCCGGAATAAATGCTGTGGCCACCGAAGAGTTTGAAGTTAAAGCCCTGTATGTGAGTGGATCACCGTCGGGATCTGTGAAATACGAAGACACGTCCACGCTGACCGTTTCACCGGCGTCAATATCCTGGATCGGTATCCCGCCCTGGGCTACCGGCGGCCGATTTGCAGTCTGGCCGACTGTAACAGCCACCCCGACGGAACAATTGTTCTGCATATCGATCTCGTTTGACAACGCGTCTAAACAGGCCCCGTAGTAGAAAGTCCCCGCAGTCGAAGGAGCGTTCAGCGAAATCGATTCTTCAGCCGTTTCATTTGCGTCCAACTGGTTCACGAAGTCGGTGCCAACTTCCGTGTCACTGGACGAGATCATGGCGTCGGTCGAACGGTAATAACGTAGAGTTGCAGAGGAAGTCGCGTCACCTTCGCCCTGGTTTTGGATAGTCGCGTTCAAGTCGAACCGTTCGCCGGCCTCTGGATTGCTTTCGCTAACTGTTGGCGATAGGACGATCAGATCAGGACCGCTGATTGTAACGGTCACCCCGATTGAACAGTTGTTCTGCGTATCTGCTTCCGCGGACAGGGGATCCACGCATGCCCCGTAATGGTACGTACCACCGTCAGTCGGTGCATATAGGAAGTTGAGCGATCTTTCCTTAAATTCGGACGCATCCAGCGGGGATATGGTCCACGTACCGATTTCCGAATCATTTGTCGAAATCGTTGTGTCGTCGGATTGGTAGAAACGTACCGTCGTCCACTCCAGCGCATCGCCTGTGCCCTGGTTGCGGACGGTCGCCCTCAGCGAGAAGCGCTGCCCGGCGTTCGGACTGCTATCGCTGACGATCGGCGATTCGACGATGAGATCCGGGCCGCCGACGGTTACGGTCAGCGCGTCGGAGCAGTTGTTCTGTGTATCGGTTTCTCCGGACAGGGAATCGACGCATGCTCCATAGTAATACGTACCGGTGGCCGACGGCGCGTTCAAAAAGTTCAGAGTCCTTTCCTGTGACTCGTCCGCGTCCAGCGTGGAAATGAACCATGATCCGATCTCCGTATCGCCTGTCGATATCGTGGCATCGGTCGAACTGTAGAAACGCACGTTCGTAAATGCCTGCGCATCGCCTGTACCCCGGTTGTGAACTGTAGCAGTCAGGGCGAAGCGTTCCCCGACACTGAGGCTGTCATTGCTGATGGTCAGCGACTGTACGATCAAATCGGTGCCGCCGACGGTCACGGTCAACGCCACGGAGCAGTTGTTCTGCGTATCAGTTTCTTCGGGCAGAGGATCTACGCATGCCCCGTAGTAAAACGTACCACCTGTTGCCGGCGCCGTTAAAAAGTTGAGAGACCTTTCCTGTGATTCAGATGCGTCCAGGCTGGATATGAACCAATCACCGATCTCCGTATCGCTGGTTGAGATCGTGGTGTCGGTGGAACTGTAAAAACGTACCGTCGTGAATCCACGCGTGTCGCCTGCGCCCTGGTTGAGGACCGTGGCGGTCAGTGAGAATCTCTGTCCAGCACTCAGCATGGTATCGCTCACGGCCAATGATTCAACGATCAGGTCAGGACCGATGACCGTCACGGCAACGCCTTCGGAGCAGTTGTTCTGCTTGTCGGATTCATCGGTCAAAACTTCAATACATGCACCGTAGTAGTACGAGCCGGCAACCAGAGGTGCGGCCAATCGGATTGATTCATCGCTCGTTTCAGACGGGTCGAGCGAGGTCACCAGATCCGAACCAACATCGGTATCTGCGGTGGTAATCGTGGCATCGGTCGAGCTGTAGTAAGTTAGCGTAATCAGGACTCCGCCGCCCGCATTCCCCTGGTTGCGCACCGTAGCGCTCAGTTCGAAGCGCTCTCCTACACTCAAGATATTCGCACTGACCGCCGGAGATTCGACGATGAGGTCAGGGGCCTCGTCGACTTGCTGGGTCACCAATGCCGTAGTATCCTGGACGGTTACAAGTCCGTCCTTGTCGTTCTCCTGTATGCTTACAGTGGTTGTGTCCTGAGATAGGGGATCCTCGGTAGTGGCCGTATCAGCAGACGCGACGACAGGATTTCTGACAGTCACACTCCTACTGGCGGACAAACTTCCAGTCACTGCGTTGATCTGTGTGCTGCCGGCAGCCAACGCCGTTACAATGCCTCGTTCACTGACGGTAGCGACGGTCTCAACGCTGGATGACCATATCACGGTTTCTCCCGACATTACGGTGCCGTTCCGATCCTTCACCAGAGCGACGAAACGCAACGTCTGACCCACGGAAAAGGTGTTTGTCGAATCTGGTACGATCGTTACGCTGTGCGGAGTGGTTGGTACGGTTGAAACAGTCGGCGCAGTCGTCTTAGGCCGGGTTGGCTTTGTAGGACTGTCTTTACCGCACGTTAGTAGCGTTACGGTCACCAGACATAAGACCAGCGGCAACCCAAATTTGGCGATACGGGACATCGGTTAGCTCCACCTATTGGTGACGATCGTTGTCATGTCAGTCTTAGTGCCTTACTGATCAGGACAACCTTCAATGTCGCTGAGATCCGATATGGTGCTCAGCCATTCCTGGAATTCCTCGTTCAACGGTGCGCAAAGTTGCGTTCCATTCACTCGAAAGCTTTCCAGCCTGAGACTGGAAAGAGAAAGAGGCAGGGGTCCGGAAAGCTCTGCGTTCGAGGCAACGTTCAGCGTGGCAAGAAAATCGAGACGACCGATTTCCGATGGCAGTACTCCCGTCAACTGATTGACGGAAAGTTCCAGGAAGATTAGTTCGTTCAGTTGTCCAATTTCCGGTGGAATGGGACCCGATAGCTGGTTCTCACTGAGGTTCAGAGACTCGAGCGAATTCAAATGTTCGATCTCGGCAGGAATCACTCCAGACAACTGGTTCCCAGCGAAATCGAGGGCTTCGAGATTCCCCAAAAGTTCAATGCCAGAAGGGATGATTCCCGTTAACTGGTTTCCTTTCAATACTAATGATTCCAGTAATGCCAGTTGTCCGAGGTCCGGCGGTATGCTGCCAGTAAGGTGGTTATCGGCGAGGTTCAGCACGGTGAGATCGATGAGTTGAAGGAGTTCACGGGAAAGCGGACCCCGAAGATTGTTGTTGTTTAACTCCAGCCGGGTGACCTGACCGTCAGCGTCGGTTGTAACACCATGCCACTGATTCAGTGGTGCGTTCGTAAGCCAGTTTGTCCTGTCTGACCATTCCAGCCCGTCCAACCTGTTGTATAGTTCGATCAGAGTCTCACGATTCGGACTCGAAACAATCGTTGTCACTCTAAAGATCTGTGTGGCGCTCAAACCGTCCGGGTCCGTAGCTCGTACGGAACCCGTTGCTTTACCTGCTGAAACTGGTGTGATGGTGATTTCAGCTTCGGTCGCTTCGACAATAGCAACGAGATCGTCGCTTGAAAAAGCCGAGTACTTCAATTCATCGCCGTCGGGGTCACTGAAGGCGCCGGATACGTCCACTTCCACGGTTGGTCCCCCTTCGACCAGCATCAGCTGCGCGATTTCGCCCTCCGCCTCGGGCGGCTTATTCTCCTGTTCTTCTACGGTAACCGCTATCGTCTGCGTAGCGCTGAGTCCTTCGGGATCGGTCGCGGTAACGGTGATATCGGCGCTACCGGCGCTTACAGGTACAACCGTTACTTTTGTTCCGGAAACAGACGCAGTGGCCACCTGGTCGTCACTCGACTCGACGGCGAACTTCAGTTCATCGTCGTCCGGGTCGCGGAAGGCACCGGACACGTCCACCTCCACGGGCGGATCACCTTCAACCAGCATCAGCGGTTCGATTTCGCCCACCGCCTCGGGAGGCCCGTTCTCCGGTTCTTGAACGGTAACCGCTATCGTCTGCATAGCGCTTAGCCCATCGGGATCGGTTGCGGTTACGGTGATGTCGGCGCTACCGGTACTTACTGGGGCGATCGCCACCAATACACCAGACACAGTCGCCGTGGCAACCATGCCGTCACTCGATTCGGCAGCAAACGTCAACTCATCGCCGTCGGGGTCACTGAAGGCGCCGGACACGTCCACTTCCACGGTCGGTCCCCCTTCGGTCAACACCAGCGGTGCAATCTGTCCCACCGCTTCGGGCGGCTTATTCTCCTGTTCTTCTACGGTAACCGCTATCGTCTGCGTAGCGCTTAGCCCATCGGGATCGGTTGCGGTTACGGTGATGTCGGCGCTACCGGCGCTTACCGGCACGATCGTCACCATTACTCCAGACAGAGTCGCAGTGGCCACCTGGTCGTCACTCGACTCGACGGCGAACTTCAGTTCATCGCCATCTGGATCGCGGAAGGCGCCGGACACGTCCACTTCCACGGTTGGTCCCCCTTCGACCAGCATCAGCTGCGCGATTTCGCCCTCCGCCTCGGGCGGCTTATTCTCCTGTTCTTCTACGGTAACCGCTATCGTCTGCGTAGCGCTGAGTCCTTCGGGATCGGTCGCGGTAACGGTGATATCGGCGCTACCGGCGCTTACCGGCACGATTGTCACCTTTGCTTCTGACACAGTCGCCGTGGCAACCAGGTCATCACTCGACTCGACGGCGAACTTCAATTCATCGCCGTCGGGGTCACTGAAGGCGCCGGACACGTCCACTTCCACGGTCGGTCCCCCTTCGACCAGCGTCAGCTGCGCGATTTCGCCCTCCGCCTCGGGCGGCTTATTCTCCTGTTCTTCTACGGTAACCGCTATCGTCTGCGTAGCGCTGAGTCCTTCGGGATCGGTCGCGGTAACGGTGATGTCGGCGCTACCGGCGCTTACCGGCACGATTGTCACCTTTGCTTCTGACACAGTCGCCGTGGCAACCAGGTCGTCACTCGACTCGGCGGCGAACTTCAGTTCATCGCCGTCTGGGTCACTGAAGGTACCGGATACGTCCGCTTCCACGGTCGGTCCCCCTTCGACCAGCATCAGCGGCGCGATTTCGCCCACCGCCTCGGGAGGTCGGTTCGGCAGAGGCGACATGACTGTAACGCCGACATTAGCAGAGACGGTGCCCGAGCGCGCGGTGATCTGTGAGGTACCATTCATCAAGGCGGTCACCAGGCCCTGTGTACTCACACTAGCTACGGACGTATTGCTGCTCGACCAGGTCACTACAGCGCCGGTCAATGCGTTGTTGTTCTGATCCTGCACCATGGCACGGAGTTGAACCGTCTGGCCAATGGCATTCAGGGTCGGCGAAGAAGGCGTGATCGTGATGCGCGATGGTACCGGTTGTACCGGAGGTGGCGTCGGTGGCGTCGGTGGCGTCGGTGGCGTCGGTTTTGTCGGACTACCTTGCCCACACGAGACCAGCGCCACCAAAGTCAGGCCAAAAACAAACGGTAAGGCGAACCGGGATACTCGGAGCACTCTCTAGCTCTCTTTCGATTGTAACGAGGTAAAGGAGGTGCGTTTCATGAGAAACCTGTTTCGGTAATATTGGCCAACCATTACGAGTGAATGATTCAAAAGGAGAGAAGCTGTTGCTCAATTCGACTATACCCTATACCTGAATCCACTCCCATGTCGCACTGTGTCAGAACGTGGTACGAGCGCCTAGGACCACTTTCGGGTTTCCCTTCTGACCTAACACCACGTTGGACTGACCCGTGAGATTCCACTACCATAAATGATCGGTGGAAGGTGCCATCGGAGTTAGAATTAACCAAGGTTTCAGATGATAGTTAGAATTGGAAATTTATTGAGGAAAAGATGTCGCGGGTCGTTTAGTAACTAACTATAAACGCGCTGCAAATCAACCTGATAATGCAATGTAATGAAATATAATGCACAGTATTTAACGCACAATTTCGGTGTTGTGTGCTATTTGCAGCTAAATAGACTTTCCAGCTAAATCCCCTGCGCAGGAACCAAACCTTTCATTGGCGCGTCTTCGAAGTCATGGCGTGAGGCCTTTCTTTTAGTCAGTCTTGGTTATGGCGAAAGGCCTCGCGGTTTGGTCCGTTAGTCGATGTTTCTTGAAACAGACAGAAAAGCCGGAATGGTCATTGGTGGACGTACGAGATTCTGATCTTTGCGTTGGAGCCCGAAGGGATACCCTTCCTCCCTTTGAGGCACTTAACTGCACCGGTCAGGTAACATATAGCAAGCGACCGGGATTCGAAGACAAACTTGAACTCTAGTCAATCCTGCACGGCTATTGTATTTCCCCGTAAATCGGTGTAAATTGGTGGAGATCCCGGTAAACAGACTGCGGCATTGAGGAATATACCAAGATGATTGTTATACCTGACAAACGGACTTCGGAGAAGGCGACTATGAACTCGAACAGGTCCTGGGACATGGCGGTCAACCGCAGAATACTCGAGATGGAGTATGCCGTGCGGGGTCCGATTCCCCAGCGGGCTGCCGAGTTGAAGAAATCGGGCCATTCGATCATACCGTGCAACATTGGGAATCCCCAGGCCCTTGGTCAGCAGCCTATATCTTTTTACCGGGAGGTGTTGAGCCTGGTTGAGCACCCCGTGCGGATTGGACGTGAAAGGCGACTAAAGGCTCTGTTCAACGGTGGTTCGCTCAATGGCGTGGACGAGGCCGAATTCCATTCCGACTATGTGCTTGACGTGAGCGAGCGCTTCCTGGCAAAGATGGAAACCGGCATGGGCGCTTATTCGGAGAGCAGCGGACCGCAGTTCATCCGGGAAGCCGTGGCCAACTTCATCGACCGCAGGGACGGAGCGGACGACCTGCACGGCCAGCGTTCCCGGCCGGACCAGGTATTCATCACCAACGGGGCCAGTGAAGGGGTCCGGTACGTAATCGACCTGTTGATCGACGATGAAAACGACGGAATCATGATTCCTATCCCGCAGTATCCGCTCTACTCCGCGGCCATCAAGCGCTGCGGCGGCGCGCAGGTCGACTATTTTCTCGAGGAAGAGGCCGGCTGGACCACCGACCGGACCGTACTCGAATCCTCTATTGAAAAAGCCCGGTCGCGTGGTGTAAATGTGAAGGCCATCGTGGTTATCAATCCTGGAAATCCTACTGGTGCGGTACTCGACGAAGAAACCATCCAGGAGGTCATCGCCTTTGCCGGGGAAAACGGACTGGCCATCATCACCGACGAAGTATACCAGGAAAACGTGTATGAAGCCGGATTCGTCTCCTTCGCCAGGGTACTCGGTGGAGACGAGGTGCCGTTGTTCAGCGTGCACAGTACTTCGAAGGGTTTCTACGGCGAGTGCGGACACCGCGGCGGGTACCTCGAAATCAGAAACGCGCCGCGCGTAAAGGATACGGACATTTCGTTTACGGACCTCGTGTTCAAGCAGGCGTCGGTCAATATTTGTTCGAATACGGTCGGGCAGTTGATGATATATCTGCTGGTCAATCCCCCGCCCGAGAACTCCGAGCCCTATCGTCGATTCACGAACGAGCGTCGGCGCATTCTCGAGGACCTCCACGACAAGGCGGACATGATCCGGGCAGGATTCGACCACATGGGCGGCGTATCCTGTTTCGGCCGGACCGGCGCGATGTACCTGTTTCCTCGACTCGACAAATTGCCGGACGGGACGAACGATTTCGACTACTGCATGCGATTGTTGGAACGTACCGGACTGGTCACGGTCAACGGCCAGGGATTCGGGCAGAAGCCCGGCACGAGTCACCTGCGGATCGCCTTTCTTCCACCTAGGGACATCATCGAGGAAGTCCTTCCGGCGTGGATTGATTTCCACAACGAGTATGTGAATTGACTGGCGCATATAGCCTGGTAAATTAATGTAAGGTTGAAAGGACCTCCCGCCGGGATCCTCATTAGAAGTCCTCCCGCCGGGCCCCGCACTACACCGAGCACTCTAAGCCAACAGGAACGCCCATGCTTACAGACGAAGAAAAGTGGCTTTTTGATCTACACGGATTTCTCGTACTTCGACAGGTCGTGACGAAGGAAGACCTGGATCACATGCTCGCACGGTGTAACGAGTGGCACGGGATGGACGAGGAGGAACTGCCGCCGCCGCTCTGTTCATACGACGCCCCGGGGAAAAACCCTGACGCGGCACGGGCCATTCTCCACACCGAGTACGCCGACCCGGTTTTCGACCGGTTGATCCTCAACCTGCCGATCATGCGGGTCGTGCTCGCCCTGACCCGGGAGCGGCCACAGCATCTGTTGTCCGCCCTCACGGTGAACCGTCCGGGCAGCGACGAGATCACGCTGCACGGTGGCGCCTTCGGAGCGTGGAGGAACCCGGCCAATGATTACCAGGCTGCGGAAGGCGAAGTTTTCGCAACCTTTATCAATGCGGCCATATCCCTAGTGGATGTGCCCGATGGCGCCGGATTTGTTTGCATACCGGGAAGCCACAAGTCCTATTTCGAACGACCCGACCACATAAACATCCGCTCCGGTCCTCCTTTGGTCGTCAACGTACCCATCAACGCCGGGGACGCCGTCATTTTCACCGAGGCGCTCTGCCACGGTGCGCTTCCCTGGCCCTATCACGATCCACCGCGGTGCACCATGTTCCAGCGCTATTGCACGTCCTACGCGTCTTGGTCACCCGGTACGGGTCCCAAGGAAGAACACAAGGACCAGTTGTCAGAATGCACATATGAAATGAAGCTTCAGGGTGGATTCCAGGGATCCAAGAAAGTCGTAGACAGGCTGCTGGCTGAACTGCGCGGACCAGGTGGACCAGGCAAACCAAAGGATCAGGACAAGGCGGGACATACGCCGGAATCGGCGAGTCACGTGCAGCAATCCAGGAGTTCGAAATGAGGATTACAGACCTGAAATGCGCCGTGATCGGCCAGAATCCCGTGGTTCGGATTACGACTGACGAAGGGATTCATGGGCTGGGAGAGATCGAAAACTCCAAACCCTACATGAAACCCCATGTTCTGTTCTATCGGGATCACATTCTTGGCGCGGATCCCACGGACGTCAACCGCGTCATCGCTGGGATCCGCCGTCTGGGTAGTTTCAAACCATGGGGAAGCGCAGTCAGCGCCATCGAAATGGCCCTCTGGGATATCGCCGGCAAGTCCGCCGGCCTGCCCGTCTACAAGTTGCTCGGCGGAAAGATGCGAGACCGCGTCCGGGTCTACAACGGCGCAGTACGATTTCCCATGAAGGGCTCTACCGTGGATGACTACGCCGAGGACATGGCCAGGATGAAGGCGCTGCCCGAAGGTTTTACCATCATCAAGCAGGGCATCAGCTTCCACAGCGCCATGCCGTCGCAGGTGCCGGACTTTTTCTACGGCGATATGCAGAGCCACGGCTACCACGTCAATCGCGGTCCACTCACCGAGAAAGGCCTGAATCACCTGGTGGCCTGCATCGAAGCCATGAAGTCGGTGCTGGGGGATGAAGTCGGGTTGGCCCTCGACTGCGGTCCCGGTATGCTCGTGCCCGACGCCCTGCGCCTGGCCAAGGCCGTGGAACACCTGCACGTGATGTGGCTGGAAGACATGATAACCGGCGACTATACGCCCTATGTACTGGCTGATCTGTACCGGGAGGTGACGTCGAAGACGACCACGCCCATACACACGGGGGAACAGATCTACCTGAGGGAGAATTTCGTCGATCTGATCGAGAAACGCGCCGTGGACGTGGTCGGACCCGATCCGGCCGACGTGGGCGGCATCGCAGAGCTGAAGTGGATCGCCGAATACGCCGATCTCCACGGCGTGCTCATGGCGCCCCATGGCGTCATCGACGGCCTGATCGGCCTGGCCGCGCTGGTTCACGCCTCCGCCGCCATGCCGTCCAACTACATCGCATTCGAATATCCAGTCGGGAACCCCGCCTGGTGGTACGACATCGTGGAAGGCCTGCCGGACCCGATCGTGAAAGACGGCTTCATCGATGTCTGGGATAGTCCCGGTCTGGGTGTCGACCTTGTGCCGGACAGGACCCTGCCATATTTGCAGGAAGGCGACGAAGGCTTCTTCGACTAGTGACCGCGGATTTCCGGAGCGCCCATGTTTGTCAGTCACCTGAAAGTCAGAAACTGGCGAAATTTCCCGCTGATTGATGTCGATCTGCAATCCAGGCAGTTCGTCGTCGGTCCCAACGCGTCCGGGAAGTCCAACCTGATGGACGTGTTCAGGTTTCTTCGGGATATTACGAAGATAGAGGGCGGAGGACTGCAAAAGGCGGTTGCGGACCGGGGCGGCATGACGAAGATCCGAAATCTCGCCGCGCGCAGGGATCCGGATATCGCCATCGAAGTAAGATTTTCCGACCCGGTGAACGGGCGAGAAACCTGGCGTTACGAACTCGGACTCAAGCAGCAGGCCCGTGGGAACAGGCATACGCTGATCACGTACGAAAGAGTGAGCAGGAACGAGGTCGTCATTCTCGACAGGCCGAACGAGGACGATCACGAAGACATTGTGCGGTTGACGCAGACCTACCTGGAACAGATCACCGCCAACAGGGAATACCGGGATTTAGCCCGGTTCTTTCAGACGATCACCTATCACCACCTGGTGCCGCCCCTCCTCCGCCATACGGATCTGATTCGCGGTCGGACCCTCGAAGGCGATCCCTACGGGCAGGATTTCCTGGAAAAGATCGCCCGGGAGCACGAACGAACACGACGGGCCCGGCTGTCCCGGATCGAGCAGGTGCTGAAGGTGGCCGTACCGCGACTCGAGCAGCTCGAATTCATACGGGACCAGGAAACGGGCCGTCCCCATCTCCAGGCGCTGTATGCGCACTGGCGGCCCAGGGCGGGTTTTCAGCGGGAGGACCAGTTCTCAGACGGCACATTGCGATTGATCGGCATGCTGTGGGCGCTCCTCGAAGGAGATTCGCTCCTGATGCTGGAGGAACCCGAACTTTGTCTGCACACGGGCATCGTCAACCGGCTTGCCGCTTTAATCATGCGGATGCAGCGGAATACCGGGAGGCAGGTATTGATCAGCACGCACAGCGCGGCGCTGTTGTCCGACCCCGATATCGAGCGAGAGGAGGTGCTGATGCTGAAACCCGTGCTGGAAGGATCGGAAGCGGTGGTGGCCGGAGACGCGAGGGATGCGCTCTTCCTCTTGGAGTGGGACGCTACCGGGGACCAGGTCACCTTCGAAAGAACCCACGCCGAAAATTTGGATCAGTTGAACCTCTTCGAATGAATGGATCGGTTCAAGAACGCCCCATGCACAACATCCAGATCCCCGAACAGAATTTCAAGCGACATATCGCCTCGAATAGCTATCCAGGCCGCGGACTGGTCATCGGACGTTCGTCCTGCGACGATGGATGGCTGATGCTTTACTGGATCATGGGCCGCAGCGAGCACAGCCGCAACCGCCGGTTCACAATCGAAGGTCCTGTACTCTGGACCGAACCCGTTGACCCTTCCAGGGTGGAAGCGCCGGAACTGATCATCTATCCGGCCATGCTGGAACTTCCCGGTATGTACATCGTTTCCAATGGTGACCAGTCGCAGACCATTTACGACGCGTTGAAGAGCGGCGGAACCTTCGACGCCGCCCTCGCCACGAGGGAACGGGAGCCTGATGCGCCGAACTACACGCCTCGTATAAGCGGCATGCTGGAACTGTCGGGAACGCCTGCCTTCACCCTGAATGTACTCAAGATGAATCCAACCAATCCCGATCTTACCGACCGCGTGACCTACCGTCCCTCCCAGCCGCCACCCGGACTGGGACTGTGCCTTACGACCTACATGGGCGATGGAAACCCGTTGCCCGGATTCTCGGGCGATCCCCTGGTTATGCACCTGGAAGGCGGGCCGGAAGAGATCATGCAAACCTACTGGAACGCACTCGACAGGGAAAACCGGATTTCCATCGCTGTGAAACGCATTGCGCGGAATGGAAGCAGCGAACTGATGGCCATCAACCGGTATTGATCCTCCCTTTAATTGAGGTAACGCTTCATGCGGATGTCGACTGGCGCATTTGGGATATTGCTGGCCGAGTTCCTGTTCGTGGGATGCGGTGATTCGTCCCCTGCGCGCGATGATTGGGAGGAAGCCCTTTCGCAGAAGAACACTGGGCTGGCCTACCTTTACCGGAACGACTTCGAAGGAGCGGCAGATTCGTTTGTGGCGGTGACCCGGCTTGTGCCTCGGGAACCCCTCGGTCACGCGAACCGGGCCCTGGCGCTTCTGAAGCTTCGAGATTTCGAGGCCGCCGCCGCGGCCATCAATGAGGCCGTGGATCTCGCGCCGCAGGATGGAGAAGTCCTTTCCATCCGGTCCGATATCGTGGCTGCGCGGGGAGATCGCGAACGCGCCGTGTCCATTCTTGCCGACGCGGTCGGCTTCAACGAGTCCAACGTGGTACTCCGATACAAGTACCTCACGGAAATGAGAAGGATGAGAGGGCCCACTCATCAGGAAGTGGACACCCGGAACGAATTGCGCACCATGCTCGACTACGAACCGGACAATCTGGCCGTGCTCGTCGAGTTGAACGAAACACTGATTCGAATGGGACAGATAGAGGAAGCCGCGGACGGGTACGAACATATGTCCCGGTTGCTCGTTCCCGTTCCCGATGACGTGCAGACCTGGCTGGATCGAACGCTGGACGCGCTGAATCGCCGGGACGCGGCCGAGGCCGAATCCAGCGCGGGCATCCTGGGCAACCTGCTCGTGGTGGACCCGGCATACCGGGCGTCGAGGGATCGCCTCGGGGACCCGTCGCAGCAATCGCCCCCTCTTTACGATTTCAGGTCGGCACCGTTCGACTTGGCAGTGTCGGCCGCGGACACCCTGGTTGACATGAAATTCGTGGACGCGGGAGACGAACTGATGGGTGGTTTGCTCCGGGCGCAGGGGGTGTGGACCGACCTGGCGGTGGCGGATGTGGACGGGGATGGCCGACTCGACCTGGCGCTGGTGAGTCCAGATGAACTATTCGTAGTGCGAAACCGCGTGGCCGGCTGGGAGACCGTTTCGAATCCATGGTCCGGGGAACCGGCGGATTCGATCTATCGACTGTCAACAGGTGATTTCGACAACGACGGGGATACGGACCTGTTAGCAGCCGGAACCGGGCGGTACCAGGTGTACCACAATACCGGGGACGGCACCTTCGTCCTGGCACAGACCTTCGATTCGACGAACGGAACAAACGGGTCTCCTTCACCTGTCTTCGTGTCCCGGGCGGATTTCGACCACGACGGAGACCTGGATATCCTGGCGTCCGACATGGAGGCGCTTCGATTCTATCGTCATACGGAGGGAGGGCTGTTTGAGGAAGCCTCGGCCTTAACGGGTTTCGACGAAACGGATGGTGGCGGATCCAGTGCTCCGCCCGACGGCGTTTCCGAAGCAGCTGGCGGCGTTACCGATGTGGCGTCCGCCCAGCCTCTTGCCTGGGGAGACTTCGATCTGGACGGAGCCGTGGATGTTATTGCTCTATTTAAAGACGAATCACACCGGCTCTACAGAAACGTGCGGCAGGGCAGGTGGGTGGACTGGACGGACCGTTTCGGCGGAATCCGGCGGGGCGGAGCGAAAACGGTCGTCACGGCCGATTTCAACAACGACGGCGCGTTGGACGTGTTTTTGGCGGGAACCGGAGACGACGGCTGCCGGGTTCTGTGGAACGATGGCGGAAACCGTTTCGATGGGGAGAGTACGCCCGCGTCCTTCAGCAACGCGTGCGGTGGCCTGGAAACGTTCGCCGCTCGGACGGTCGATTTCGATAACGACGGTTTCATCGATCTGGCCCTCGCCGGTGCCGCGGACCCGGAACGGGCTGGACTCCGGCTGATCAGAAACCTGGGGAACGGTCGGTTCGAGGAACCGGCGTCTCTGCTGCCCGGCCTGCCCTCGACTGTCGAAGACCTGGAGACCGGCGACCTGGACGATGACGGTGACGTCGATCTCGCGCTGCTTTCCGGTGGGCGCGTCCTGGTGCTTCGAAATGACGGCGGCAACGCGAACGGGTGGTTGAACGTACAGCTCGCCGCGGCGCTCGAAGGAAGCGGGAAGAACAATTTCTACGGCATTGGGTCCACGATCGAGGTAAACGCGGAGGCGCACTACCAGTCCGTGCTGGTCGACGCTCCCATCACCCATATCGGTCTGGGGAAACGGGATCGGGCAGACGTGGTCCGTGTCATATGGAGCAACGGGGTCCCGCAGAACCGGATTGAACCTGAATCGCGCACGCTCATCATCGAACCCCAACGGCTCAAGGGATCGTGTCCGTCGCTGTACACCTGGAACGGCGACCGGTACGAATTCGTCACGCACCTCATGACGCGGAGCGCCATAGGCGCGCTGACGGAAACCGGCGCACCCGCCTTTCCGGACGCGGCGAACGACTATGTAAAGATCCGGGGAGACCAGTTGCGCAAGCAGGATGACAGGTACGTGGTCCGCGTCGTGGAGGAACTGTGGGACGCGGTGTACATGGACAAAATGGAACTGCTGGTCGTCGATCACCCGGCGGAAACGGACATATACGTGGATGAAAAGTACCTGCCGCCGCCCTACCCCGGACTGGAGATCCACACCGTAACCGATCCACGCCTGCCTGTTGCGGCTCGCGATCACCATGGACACGATATCCTACCGCGCCTTGCCGCCCGGGACAGTCTATACGCCGGTGATTTCAAACTCGGAGACTACCAGGGCGTTCCCGAACTGCATTCGATTACGTTGGACCTGGGTGATCTGAAAAGCGCGGAACGGATCCATCTCTATCTGTGCGGCTGGATCATGCCCGTTGAACCCAGTTCCAACCTGGCCCTGTCTCAACGAAGGTACGCTGCCGTCGTCCCTCCGTACCTGGAAACGCCGGACGGCGAAGGACAGTGGCGGACCGTGATCCCGTACACCGGTTTTCCGTCGGGTGAACACAAGACCATATTCATCGATCTGACGGACCGTTTTCCCGCCGACGACTACCGCGTAAGACTCACCACGAATCTGCAGCTGTACTGGAGCGAGGTATTTTTCACCGTCGACGAACCAGTGCGCGCCGAAAGGAAGATCACCCGGTTGTCTCCCGCTTCCGCAGACCTGCACTACCGCGGTTACTCCCGGGAGTACCGGACCGCTTCCTACGGCCCGTTCGTAAGAGACTACGAAACGCTGAGCGCCGAACCCCAGTGGCTGCCTTTCGAGGGATTCCGGACCCGGTACGGCGACGTCACGCCCCTGCTGCGGTCATCCGACGACCAATACGTCATCTACAGTTCCGGGGAAGAAATAACCGTGACCTTCGACGCCGCTGACCTGCCCGAACCGCCGTCCGGATGGGAAAGGGACTTCGTGTTGCATACCGATGGCTGGCTCAAGGAAGGCGACCTAAACACGGCGACGGCCGCCACGATAGAACCGCTGCCCTTTCACGGTATGGACCGCTATCCTTACGGCCTGGAGACCCATTTCCCGGATAGCGCCGATCACCGGGAATTCAGGGACGCCTACAACACGCGCTGGGTCTCCCAGGAAGGGTTTCGACAGGCCATGCGGCTTCATGGCTCCGGGCGGTGATAGGGATCGCTGCCCAGACCTGACTTCAGGTCTCTTTAGGATCCGGGAACCAGCGCCACCTTGATCAGGTCGCCCGGGTCGTCCACCAGTTTCTCGAATATGCCGGGGCCCTGCTCCAGGTCCCTGGCGACGACCATGGAGGCGACATCGATCTTGCCGGTGGAGATCAGTTCGAGGGAATAGGCGAAATCCAGACTCGTGTAGGCGTAGGATCCGCGGACGACCAGTTCCCTGTTGACCATGGCCACGCCGTCTATGGCCATGGGTGATTCGGCGCCTAGACCCAGCAGCACGGCCTCTCCGCCCTGCCGCAGCATCCGTACGGCCTGTTCCTGCGTCGCCGCGTGGCCTACTGCTTCGACGGCCAGATCCACCCCTTGTCCATCGGTCATTTCCAGTACCGCTTCCACCGGATCGCATTCACCCACGTCGACCGGATGGGTCGCGCCCAGGGTCGCGGCCAGCGCCAGGCGGGAAGGGACCATATCGGTCACCGCGATGCGGATCGCTCCGATGTGGCGGGCCACCTGCAGGGCCAGAAGCCCCTGTGTACCCGCGCCGATGACGGCCACGCTTCGGATAAACCCATGGAGGCTTCGATCGAAGATATGCAACGCGTTCGACAGGGATTCGACCATGCTGCCTTCGAGATCACCCACGTGATCCGGCAGTTTGAAGCACGACTCCGCGGGAACGGACACGAAGTTGGCGAAGGCGCCCGGATGTTCGATGCCTATGACTGCTCTGTGCGGACAGATATTGGTGCGGCCTCGCAGGCACTCCTCGCACAGGCCGCACGACAGGATCGGATTGATCGTGACCCGGTCGCCGATGGACAGTAGATCCACACCGGGGCCGAGATCCACGATCTCGCCGGTGAACTCGTGACCCATGATCAACGGCGGGACGCGCTTGGCGCTCTTGCCCAGAAAGCCGTGCAGGTCCGATCCGCAGATGCTCGCCGCGCCTACCCTCAGCACGACGTGGCCGGGCGTAATCCCAGGTTCGGCAACCTCCTGCATTTCCATTTGACGCGTTCCCAGATACATCAGTGCCCGCATGCCTTCCTCCTGAATTCGACGTATTAAATACCGCGTCCTGGTCAGTGATTCCTGAACATGATCATGGGGTCGATGGTACGGACATCGGCGAAAAGCATGGCCAGTCTGTCCAGTCCGAAGGCGATGCCGCCCGCAGGGGGCATTCCGTATTCGAGGGCCGCCAGCAGCGCTTCATCCACGCCGCCGTCGTAGCCTTCCCGCGCTCGTTTTACCTGCAGGTCCGCCTCGAATCGCCTGCGCTGCTCCACCGGATCGTTCAACTCCGTGAAGGCGTTGGCCAGTTCCAGTCCACCCATGTACAATTCGAATCGCTCCACATACCGGGCGTCGCCGGGAACGTGCCGCGCCAGGGACGGCAACCGGGCGGGATATTCGGTCAGGAAGACCGGCCGGCCGGCGGGCAAAGCTGGTTCCACGGCAGTAAGGAAAACGCGATGAAACAGGTCATCCCATTCGTCATCTTCCCGCACCTCGCAACCCCTGGCCCGGGCCGCGGCGGCAAACGCGTCACGAGTTACGCAGTCATCCAGATCGATACCGGAGCGGTCCAGGAAGAAATCCCTGACCCGGTACCGCGGCCACGGCGGCCGGAGATCGATCTCCGTTCCCTGGTAGGCAAGTTTACTGGAATGATTTAGTGCCTCCGCCAGTGAAGTCACATAAGCCTCGGTGGTTTCCATCACCGTCCCGTAGTCGGCAAAGGCTTCGTACCACTCGAGACCTGTGAACTCGGGATGGTGTGTGTCGTATCGTTCGCCGTTGCGGTAGAACCGGCATATCTGGTATATGTGTTCGCAGCCAGAAGTCAGCAGGCGTTTCATGAAGTGCTCGGGCGAGGTCTGCAGGTAGAATGGATGGGAATCGCCCTGGTTGTCCACAAAATCGGTTCGAAAGGAGCGCAGTGCCGGTGTCAGGTCCGGCACCGTCATGAAGGTCGGGGTGTCCACGTTGATGAACCCGCGGGATTCGAAGAAGGAACGGGTTTGGGCCATGAGTTGCGCCCTGATACATACGGCGTCGGCCGCAGCTGGCTCGGGCGCGTCACGTAGGCTGGGTACCAGGAGTCTCATGGCTGTAACGTCATAGGCGTCCTGCCCCCACGTTCCCGTACACTCCACCAGGTCTCCCCTGGCAAGCAAGGGAAGGACCTCGGACAGGGCCGGGGCAGCGAGGACCAGTTCGATCGTGCCGGACCAGTCCTTCAACGCGCCTCCCCGGGCATGCGGATCCAGCCTGACCAGCCGGCCGGCAATAACCGAAGCACGGCGGCCGGTACCTGGTTCCCGGGCCTGCTGCACCGTATGCGACCGATTGACCCGGGCGGGGTACGCTTCAATACCGTTGTTGCGCAGGCGTTCGATGCGAGACATAGCCTGTTACCTCAATTACGGATTTAGACGAACTCGTGGTAAACATTAACGGTCGATCCGGGCAAACGCAAGCACCACTTTGTCCTTGATTTGTATCCCCGGCATCCTTACCATAGACGCAGCCGATACGATCTTATAGACCCTGGTTCGGACAGTCGCGCCTCCGGCCATAAAACATGCCCGCAACGACACCTCCCGACCCCTCCAAATGACCGCGATCCGTCTTTCGTTACTCCGCTTGTTCCTGCTGGCCCTGCTCATGGTCGCCTCCTGCGGAACCGCCCCGGCGCCCGGTAACGGAAACACGGAAACGGATCCCCTCCTGTCCCGGATACAACTGCCTGAAGGTTTCAAGATCGGCATATACGCCAGGGGCGTCCACAACGCACGGGCGATGGCCATGGGGCCAGACGGCACCCTCTTCGTAGGCTCCCGCCGCGCCGGTAACCTGTATGCCGTCCGGGACAGGGATGCAGACTTCGTGGCAGACGAGGTGCTGACCCTCGACACGGGTCTGAACATGCCAAGCGGGGTCGCATTTCGCGACGGAGCGCTGTACGTTGCCGAAGTCGACCGAATCCTCCGATACGACGACATCGAAAACCGGCTGTACGATCCTCCGGAACCTGTCGTGGTCAATCGGGACCTACCCTCCGACCGCCATCACGGCTGGAAGTTCATCCGCTTCGGCCCCGACGGCAAGCTGTACGTACCCGTTGGCGCCCCGTGCAATGTCTGTGAACGCGATGATCCGCGCTACGCGACCATCATGCGCATGAACCCGGACGGGACGGATCTGGAAGTCTACGTGAGCGGCGTGCGCAACACCGTGGGTTTCGACTGGCATCCGGAGTCGGGTGAGCTCTGGTTCACGGACAACGGGCGAGACCTGATGGGCAACGAAATCCCGCCAGACGAATTGAACCGCGTGGCTGCGGCGGGTCAGCATTTCGGCTTCCCCTATCACCATGGCATAGATATTCCCGATCCCCAGTTCGGCGGAAAACGCGCACGGGAAACCACGGTTTTGCCCGCTCAGGAACTCGGTCCCCACGTAGCCGCGGTGGGCATGCGGTTCTACACGGGAAACATGTTCCCGTCCGGTTACCGGCACCAGGTACTCATCGCGGAACACGGATCCTGGAACCGGGACAGCAAGATCGGCTACAGAATTATGCTTGTACGCCTGGAAGGCGGCGAGGCCATCGGGTACGAGACCTTTGCAACGGGCTGGCTGGAAGATGAGCAGGTCTACGGACGACCCGCCGACGTGGAGGTCATGCCCGACGGTTCCCTTCTCATATCCGACGATTTCACCGGCATGATCTACCGGGTCACCCACGAAAACTGAACTAGAGAGTTCCATGTCTGATCAGATCAAAGTGCTACCCGAAAACCTCGCAAACAAGATCGCCGCAGGCGAGGTAATCGAACGTCCTTCCTCGGTCGTCAAGGAACTGGTCGAAAATGCCATTGATGCCGGTGGCGAGCGTATTTCAGTAGAGATCAAGTCGGGCGGCAAACAACTCATACGCGTGATGGACAACGGTAGGGGCATGCCCCGGCAGGACGCGGTGCTGGCCTTCGAACGGCACGCGACCAGCAAGATCGACGACGAAGAAGACCTCTATCGCATCGGTACATTTGGATTTCGGGGCGAAGCGCTGTCCAGCATCGCCGCAGTGGCCAGGGTGGACCTGACGACGAATACCGCGGGGGAAGTGGCAGGTACCCGGATTCGCATCGATGACGGGGCGGCCCCCCGGGTGACGGACGCCGGGCGCGCCCAGGGTACGACGATCGCCGTATCCCAGTTGTTCTACAACGTACCCGCGCGGCGGAAATTCCTGCGGACAACGGGTACGGAGACGCGCCATATCGTTTCCGCGGTTTCCACCACGGCGATGGCGTATCCCGAAATCGCCTTCTCCCTGACGGTCGACGGAAGGGAAACCCTGTCCCTCCCGGCCGTTTCAAACGCCTATACCCGCGCCCAGGCCGTCATGGGCAACACGCTGATGAATCAAATGATACCGGTCACTTACGACGATGAACTCGTCAAGATACACGGTTTTATCAGCCGTCCCGATACCGCCCGGGTTTCCCGTACCCACCAGTACCTGTTCATCAACCAGCGGCCGGTATCCAGCCGCGCGCTCAATCATGCCGTGTTCGAAGGGTACGGATCCATCCTCCCCAGAGAGCGGTATCCCGTATCAATCATTTTCCTGACCATCGATCTCGACCAGGTGGACGTCAACGTCCATCCTACGAAGCGAGAGATCCGGTTTTCCAACGAATCCAAGGTATATGAGACGCTGCTGCGATCCATTCGTATGGCGCTGCAGAATTCGGATGTGGTTCCCGTTTTCGAGACGGATACGCAGGGCATAACAACCATGACGCCGGCCTCGGTGCCTGGAAATGGGGACATACCCGGTCCTGAATCAACCATGGAGCGCAGAAAACAAGCGGGTCTGTTCGATTTCAAGCGTCCAGGTGCCGTCGCCGCATCGGTCGAGTGGACCTATACCCCGGGCGACCCGGTACGGGAAGTGAATGACGAAGAGCGGCAGGGAGCCGTTCGTGAGGATCCCGACGGCGATATGGTACCACTCTGGCAACTGCACAACTCCTACATCTTCGCCCAGATCAAGGGTGGATTCGTGCTCATAGACCAGCACGCCGCCCATGAGCGTGTGCTGTTCGAACGGGCTTTAAAAACGATAGATCACGAATCCGCCCCCTCCCAGCAGTTGTTGTTTCCGGTGACCATGGATCTCATGATACCACAGTTCGCGCTCGTCAAGGAACACTTCGATCTATTCGGCAAGATGGGATTCAGTGTGAAACTGTTCGGCGAACGGACCGTGGTCGTAGACGCGGTTCCCTGCATGGCGAACAACCAGAGTGTAGATACACTGTTTCAGCGCATGATCGAAAACCTGCAGGATCTGCCCGCGCAGGACTTCAAGGCGGAAGAACGTATCGCGCTCACTTTTTCCTCCCACGCGGGAATCAGGAAGGGCGACTCGCTGACCCAGCGGGAGATGAACTTGCTCGTCAACGATCTTTTCGCGACCGAAATGCCTTATGTGACACCCCGGGGCCGCCCCGTCGTCGTGCGCATGCCTCTTGAGGAGATCGAACGCAGATTCAACAAAACTTCGTAGGTCTCTCCACGCCATCCCCGTCCTTGACATGGTATCTACCACTCCATACTTTGATTGAATCTGAAGGAAGGATTCCGTGTACCGGGACGCGTCCTGTCCCGGGGTGGATACCGGCCGTACACCGACATCGTGCGTGGCGGCCTCATGGAGCGTCCTACATGGTCGAGAGGCAGCAGGACTCTGCCGGAAACGGCGAAACGCTGGAACTTACGATTCCCAGCAATCCCGATCTGACTGCGGAGGTGGATCGCTGCATAGAGGATCTGACTGCGCGGATCGGCTACGACCAGGCAACGCGCGGCGACATCATGGTCGCCGTGAACGAAGCTGTTAAAAACGCAATACTTCACGGAAACAAGTGCGACGAGTCCAAGCAGGTCATCATCACCTGCAACTGCAGTTCGACCGAGTTCCGGATACACATCTGCGACTGTGGTCGTGGATTCGATCCCGAATCCCTGCCGGACCCGCGTAACCCGGACAATCTGCTCAAGGAGAATGGCCGGGGGATCTTGATGATCAAGGCCCTCATGGACGAAGTAAAGTTCGATGTATCGGAAAACGGTACCAGTTTGACAATGATCAAGTACGGGCAGTGAGGAGAATCAATGAGTTACGTCGAACTTCGAAGCGATACTATGACCAAGCCTACGCCTGCCATGCGCCGGGCCATGGCAAACGCCGAAGTCGGGGACGACTGTTTTGGAGAGGATCCCTCGGTCAACCGGCTGGAAGAAGCCATGGCCGCCATGCTCGGCAAAGAAGCCGGGCTGTTCGTCACTAGCGGTACACAGGGCAACCAGCTGGCGGTCAGGTCGCAGACGCATCATGGCAATGACGTTATCGCGGAACGGTACTGCCACTTGTTCAACGCGGAAGCCGGAGCCCTCGGCGCGCTGTCGGGTGTTCAGGTCAGGCTGTTGACGGGCGATCGAGGCGTATTCACACCGGCGCAGATGGAAGAAGTGATACAACGGGGCGACAACGTGCATTACGGCAGGACGGCACTGGTCGCCGTGGAGAACACCCACAACAAGTCCGCGGGATACCCTTGGCCCGTGGATGCCCTTTCCCGGGTCAGCGATTGCGCGCGGTCAAACAACCTGCGCATCCACATGGACGGCGCCCGGTTGTTTAACGCCTGTGTGTCAAAGGGCCTTACCGCCCAGACCTATACCCAGTACGTCGATACGGTTTCCGTATGCCTATCCAAGGGCCTGGGAGCCCCGGTCGGCAGTGTGCTGGCGGGTGACCAGGCCGCGATTGACGCGGCGCGGTATTATCGCAAGATGCTGGGCGGCGGCATGCGCCAGGCGGGTGTTCTGGCGGCAGCCGGTCTCTACGCCATGGAGCACAATATCACCCGGCTAGCGGAGGATCACGCGCACGCCTATCGCCTGGCTGAAGCACTGGCCGAACTCGACACCGTCGAGATCGATCTGGAGGAGATTCACAGCAACATGATCTTCTTCAGCCTGCGGGACGGTATCGATCCCTTCGAGGCCGTCGACCGTCTTGCGGCGGAAGGCGTCAGGATGATCGCCATGAAGCCCGGCGTCATCCGCGCCGTAACCCACCTCGACGTAAGCGGCGAACAGATAGACCGGGCCATCGACATCTGCAGGAAGGTACTGACCCGCGTTTCCTGAGCAGCCATGGCCATCACCCTTCAACTTCATCCCGTACATCCTCAGAAAAGGCATGTCGACCGGGTAGTCGAAGAACTGCGCAGGGGCGGTGTAATCATCTACCCGACGGACACGGTCTATGGCCTGGGCTGCGATATTTTCAACCGTAAGGCTATTAATCGGATCTACCAGATCAAGCAGGCGCCGACCGGAAAGCCCCTAAGCTTCGTATGCGCCGATCTGAAGGATCTCGCCCAGTACGCGAAGAACATCTCCAACGCGTCTTACCGCATGATGAATCGTTTGCTTCCCGGACCCTATACCTTCATTCTCGAGGCTTCGAGGGACGTACCGAAATTCATGATCGGCAAGCGGCGGACGGTAGGTATTCGGGTGCCGGATAACCGGATATGTCTCGAAATCGTGCAGGCGCTCGGCCGGCCCGTCTTAAGTACCAGTATCGCGACCGCGGATGACGGAACCGCGATGAACGACACCGATACCATTCAATCCCGATACGGCAAGGTCGTGGACGTTATCGTGGACGGCGGAGCCGCCGTTTCGGAGCCCTCTACAGTGGTAGATCTCACCGGCGAAGAGCCCGAGATCCTGCGGTCCAGCGCGGGTGAAGCCGATTTGTACTGAACCCGGTTCCGATAAGTCTTACTACACAGACCGGGGCATTGCGTAGATCAGAACGAATAGGTCATTTCGAAGGCGAAGTTCACCTGCGACGTTTCTGAATCGCCGGTATCCGAGTTGTAGAAGATCGCGTCGTCCGAGTAGTCTCGGCGGAGTTCCATGAGGAACCCGAGGCCGTCGGTCAATGCAAACGTCGGGGCTATGGCGAAGGCCTGCTGGGTCATTTTAAGACCATCCAGCGGTTGATCCATACCCCCACCGGGGTTTGCGAGGCTGCTGGATATTTCTCTGCTGAAACGATCGTACCGGCCCGTCAGCCCCACGACGTCGGAGAAATCGTAGTGCGCCATCACCATGTAGCCGTTCCAGCTGTTTTCCACATTGATTTCGTCCACGTCCGTCTTGCCGTTGTTGTACTCACCGCCGATGATCAGTCCGGGTGACGGCGTCAGCGTCAGGTCGATGTCGTATACGGTCAGATTTCCTGTCAGCTCCGATTCGTTGCCGCGCATGGCAGAGAATCCGATCCCGCCCAGTTCTTCGTGGCTGTAACCGAGTCTTCCACCGATCATCTTGTCGGTATTCACGTCGACGTTCTGATCCCAGCCGTTGGACAGGTGGACCACCACATCGATACCGCCGCCCAGGTCCATGGACAGCATGGCGCCGGTCAGGTTGGTCGGCAGCCCCAGGTCGAAGACCAGCGCGTGAGAAAACTGGTACATATCCGGGGCGTCCAGGAGCTCGAAACCTATGGGCGCGTTGAATTTCCCGAATGTCAGGGTTGGGTAGTTCCCCTCTCCCCGGCCCAGTCCGAGATCCAGGGTAACGTAGCCCTGCTCAGCGTCGAGCGTAAAGCCGCCCTCGCCATCGCTCACCCATTCAAGGTCGGCGTTCAGCGTTCCAATTCCGCCCAGGTCTTTCGACAAATCAATTTCAATCTGGTCAAGACTGAAGGTGTTCGAACCATCAATGCCAGTGTAGGTATAGCTGGCGTCTACGAACCCCGAGATTTCGATCAAATTCGAAATGGCCGAAATCCCTTCGCCGTTCTCCATACCGTCCGCGGCGTCCGCGGTATTTTCCTGGGCAAAGGCCGGCATGACTGCGAGCATCATGACCGGTAGCCACGTGGCGATTCTACGAAACAAGAAGGTACCCATTTTCACGCCCCCATGATGTAATATGATGGAAAAGGAACCTTTCAATGTTAAAGATTGATCGCAAAAATACATTCGAATCGTGTGCTGTCAATTAAAACATTACAGGTTTCTGATTCGTTTTATCCTGTCGTGTTCACCCGCGACCAGCAGTACGTCATCTTCCTGGATCACGTAGTCGGGTGAAGGAACGAAATGGGCCTGGTCGCCGTGGTCCTCCCGTTTCTTGATGAGCAGGATCTGTACCCCGTGCCGGCTGCGAATCTGGAGACGCCGGATGCTGCTGCCATTAAATTGTCCAGGCGCGTTGATTTCGACCATGGCGTAGTTAGCGCCCAGTTGAACGACATGCCCTCCGGTCAGCGTGTTCACCATGCTGCCGAATTCACCGGCCAGGTCCCTTCTCGCGATTTCCCGGTTGTACGCATCTATGACGTGTTTGCGGCTGATGACGCCGACGAGGCGGTTCGTCTCCAGATCCACCACGGGGAACGCGTTGAGGTGATGCTGGCCGAAGAGCAGCATGACCTGGTCGAGTGTATCCCTGTCCCTGACCGTCGGAAGATCGAACTGGGCGATATCGTGGGCCACGATGACGCCTTCGAGGTCCTGGCCGTATGCGACGAGACTGCGAATACGGTCGAAGGTGACGGTGCCCTTGTATCGGCCTTCGGCGTCGGTAATGTAAAACTCCGTGTAGGAACTCTCGGCCAGGCGAGACATGAGGTCGTCGAGCGGGGCCTGGGGAGGGATCGTCTCGAATAAAGGCTCGCGGACCTCCGACACGGTAAGCGACCGGAGTATGTTCGTCTCCTGTCCCTTGTCTATGTCCACGTTTCTCCTCAGCAGGCGCAGGGTGTACACAGATGGCTTCAACAGGTAGGCGGACAACGCCGTACTGACAATGATGCAGATCATCAACGGCAGGATCAGCGCGTAATCGCCGGTCATTTCAAAAATCATGAGTATAGACGTCAGCGGAGTCCTGGTGGTCGAGGACACCAGGGCGCCCATAGCCACCAGCGAATAGGCGCCGTGGCCTGCGCTCATATCGGGGGAAATATGGTTCACCAACACGCCGAAAGCGCCGCCCAGCATGCATCCGACGAACAGGGAAGGGGCGATCACGCCGCCCGAAGCGCCTGAACCCAGGGTAAAGGAGGTGGCGGCGATCTTCATGAATACGAGGATGACCAGGAGCTTCCATCCCAGTTCGGAAAAGAGCGCCCGGTCCATGGTTTCGTATCCCACGCCCAGGATGTGAGGATAGAACAGGGCGATGACGCCGACGAGAAGTCCTCCGGTCATGGGCTTCAGGAAATCCGGGAGCGGTACTTTCCGGTATAGATCTTCCACGCCGTAGAGCGTCCTGACGAAAAACGTCCCCACGATGGCGGCCAGTATACCCAGAGCGGCGTAGAATGCCAGTTCCAGGGGGTGGTTCAGACTGTGCGTGGGAACCATGATCGCGGGTTGGTTGCCCAGGTTGTGCCGGGATATGGCGGTTGCTACCACCGAGGAGATCACGATGGGGCTGAACCGGTTGAAGGAGAAATTGCCCAGGATCACTTCAAGGGCGAATAGCGCTCCGGCGATCGGCGTGTTAAACGTGGCGGCGATGCCCGCCGCCGCGCCGCAGCCCACGAAGGTGCGCATGCGATGCATGTTTGCCCTGGACAGTTGTCCGAATGTGGATCCCAGGGCGGCGCCGATCTGTGCAATGGGTCCTTCCCGGCCCACCGAGAGACCGGAACCGATACTTATGGCGGTGGCCATCGAAGTTTCCACGGCGACGCGGGGTTTTATGCGACCGCCACGAAGCGCGACGGCTTCGATGATGTCGGGCAGTCCGCGGGCCTCGCGGGTGCTGAAATAGATCAGGATACCGACGATCAGCCCGCCAGCCGTGGGGACGCCGATGACGAGCAGTGAATCAGCGGCGGAGACTTCCGGAATACCCCCACCCCAGGCGAAGGATTCTATGGCGTCGATCAGCCAGCGGAAGGCAATGGCTCCACCGCTGCCGAGCACGCCTATGAGCGCTGCGGCGCTGATCATGAAAACCTGCTCGGTCGTCCGCATGCGTTCCACATTGGCATGCAGGCGCTGCTTGAAGCGCCGCACCATAACGCGCCACAGACGAAATACCCTCAACCTCGACAGATTCATAGGGGTTGCATCCCACCTTCGACTTGTCAACTACCTTGAAACGCAGTATCATACATATACGACCATATACGACGTGGCAGGATTTAAGTCAATTTCAGTAAGGGAATGGTTCATACATGTCCGAAGAATTTGGCATCCCTCTTCCTGATACGTCGGATTGGGGGAAACCCGACCGGGGAATAAAGGTCAAACCCGTGAGCGGCCGAGGCATCCTCATGCGGGACTGCCAGGTCGGCAGGGCGGGCGAGATTCCGGACTTGGCACTCGAAGGCCAGGGACTAGCGCAGCGCGGATCCGTGGTGGATCCCGGAACGCCGGATTTCGGTTTCACCATTCGGGAGAAGAAGCTGGTATGGGCCGATAACATCGCGGAACTCTATGAGCAGGGCAAGGCGGGACAGTGGGACGCAACGACGGACATCCCCTGGCACGATCTGCCTGTTTTGCCGGACGACCTGGAACAGGCGGTATGTCAGGTCATGACCTTCCTGATTCAGAATGAATACCTGGCCATGTATCTGCCGGCAAAGTTCATGTACCGGATCGATCCCCAGTTCTCCGAAGTGGTCCTCTTTCTGGCCACGCAGGTCATGGACGAGGCAAGGCACGCGGAGGTTTTCACCAAGCGGGCCCTTGCCAACGGCGGAGGACTCCAGTACGTCTCGGCCGCGACCGAATGGTCCCTGCGCAGTCTGCTGGCGCAGGACGACTATTCGAACGGTTCCTTTTTGATGCACGTCCTTGGCGAAGGGACTTTCATGGAACTGTTGATGTTCCTCGAGCAGGTCGCGCCCGATCCGGTAACCGCACGGACCTTCAAGCTGGCGCGACAGGACGAAGGCCGGCACGTGGGGTACGGCATTTCCCATTTCGCCTACCATATCGAAAAGGAACCGTCCATCCGGGACGATCTCTTACGGGCGGCCGAAGAACGCACCATGTTCCTGCAGCAGGCATCGGGTACCAGTCCCTTCGTGCTGAAGGCCTTGATGACGATGGCAGGCGGGGGATCTCATCCTGAACAACTGGCCCGGGGGAGGGACGCGGTGATAGGACTATACGAAGAGATGCACCGCAAGCGCGTGCGCGAACTCGTATCCATCGGCTTCGAACACGCGGACGCTCTGCGAATCTCGGAACTTCACGGTAGCGGCGTGCGCAATTTCATGTAATACATCATCTTAAGCGTAATGCGGTTTCAGACAGGGAAGACGTGGCATGGGTGTCGTACACAAACACCGCGGACAAAACGGAGCGAACGACTGGTCGGGCGTGGACATGGTCCCCTACACCAGGGGTGGAGCGGTAGGCGGGTCGGTCCGGGTGGTCATCGGTCCCGATGACGGGGCGGATAACTTCTCCGTGCGGTATTTCGAAATCGAACCGGGGGGCCAGTCCTCCTTCGACCGTCATGCCCACGACCACGGTATCTACATACTGCGGGGCCGTGCGAAGGTTCTTATCGGGTGGGACATGCACGACGTGGGGCCTGGCGACGTGGTATACATCGCCCCGAACGAACAGCACCAGTTCGAGAGCGTCGGAGAGGAACCTCTTGGATTCCTGTGTGTCGTACCCCCCAAAGAAAACCCTCCGGACCTTACAGCAGGCTGACCCATCGATCAGCCGCCCTGCGCGGTACTGTTTTTCATCCCGTTAGCCACCAGGTGCAATTGCGTATCTACGTACCCCGGGCGTACTTCTTCGAAATGGGGTCCCATGATCCGATGCAGGTCTTCCAGGGCGTAGAAGGGGACGGTGGGAATGGCGTGATGTTCGGCGTGGTACGCGTTGTTCCAGTTCAACCACCGGACCAGGGGAATGGTCAACACGGTCCGGGTATTGTGCAGGATATGGCGAACGCGTGGGCACCCCGTGTGCTCGGACATGCGGATGAGACGCATGGCGGGTTCGCCCAGGAAACGAGGAGCCAGCCAGTACAGAACAACCACCGTCGTATCGAACCAGAACGACCCGGCCACCAGCGCCCCGTAGGCCAGACACATACCCCAGGATTCCGCCACCACTGTACCACGCTTCCGCATGGGCAGAAACTTCATTTCGACCTCGTTGAATCGACCGAACAGGGCGCGTGCCAGCGTAGTCAGGTTGCTGTAGAAGTAGGGAACTCCCGTGGCGTAGTAGAGATAGCCTCCCAACCGCTCCGCCATGGGGATCATTTCGGGGTCGTCCCCTGTGATCTGTGTGTGGGAATGATGGGCGAGATGCTCGTAGCGGAAATATGTAGGAACGAGAAACAGCCCCGCACCGGTGATCCAGCCGACGATCCGGTTCATCCACGTGCTTCTGAAGGCCGTGCCGTGGGAACATTCGTGAAAAGGCGCGAACCAGTGCACTACGACGGTTCCATGGACCAGCAGGGCCGGCACCAGCCACCATGTCCCCAGGGAAAGCGTCACCAGGTATCCGGTAAGCAACGTGGCCGCCCCGTGTCCCGCGAGGTAGATGAAACCCGGCAGGTTCCGACGCTGGAGCAGTTCGTTCAGCCGGTCTGACGGAACGATGTCGGAGGGTTTTACCGTGGGTCGCTGTTTTGTGGTTTCAACGGATGACATGGGTAGGTAATGGCAGAACCGGGTAGTCCGGAATGTTACATGCTACTGGCTGATAAAATCACCGACCGCGGTTGGCTACATGGCTTTCGCCGCGGTCGTCGATCTCCACGATACCTCGTTCCAGATCGAAACGGCGCGTTTTCTGTTTTTCCACGTCACCCACCGTCACCCGGACGAAAAAGGCGCCATCGGGATAGTCGATGGAATGGATATCGCCCCGGGCGAAGGCGGTCGCCTCGCCGGCGCCGACGGTATATTCTTTGACCACCTCGAGACGGGCCCGCCCCTCGGAGCCCCCATCGTCCAGCCGGTTCCACCGCCTCATTACCGTGTGCCCCGTGAAGTTTCCATAGATCACACTGCAGGGACCGTGATCATGGGGGGGCGAACTGCCGCCTTTTCGGCCGCCGTGGACGATGACGTAGATTTCCGTTTCCGGGTCGTGGCCGATAATGGTATGCCCCTTGTATTCGTCCATGTTCACGTAGGTTTCCAGCAGGTCGGACTGTCGGAGTAACCGTTCGGTGTTTCCCCTGATCGCATCCAGCCCTTCTGCTATGCCGTTTTCTTGTACAATTCGCCGGGCGTCGCCCAGAAAATCATCGACTGTGTATCGTATCATCGATGGCTCCCTTGATATTCAGTTACCGGATCTTTTCCATTAAAGTTTACAATTGGACTTGCATTTCATTGGGAAATACCATATAATATCTATCTTGGACTCAATATATGCTAAAAAAAATAAATTGTCCATAGATACGCCATGTCCACAAATTCTCAGTGATCCAACGGAGGAATGAGGATGACACGCATCAAGAAACTGAACTGCCTTGCCGGCCTCATGGTTCTGGTCGCGCTGATCGCTGCTCCGGCAGTGCAGGCCCAGTCGATCTCAGAAGCAAAGGCCAAAATAGAAGCCATGCCCGACGATCCCCCGCGTCATTACAATCTTGGCATCGCGTATTTCAAAGCGGGACAGTTCGCGAACGCCATCGGCGCTTTTCAGAAAGCCGTCGAGTTGAAGGAAGATTACAAGGAAGCCTACTACAACCTGGGCCTGTCCCAGCAGAAGGCGGGTCAGACTTCCACCGCGATCAAGTCCTTCAAGCAGGCGACGCAGCTCGACGCCAAGTACGCCGACGCCCACGCCGCGCTGGGTAACGCCTATCGCAAGATCAAGAGCACCAACAACGCCATCAGTGCTTACCGGGCGGCTATTCGCTTAAATTCCAAGAAGGCGAACTGGCACTACAACCTGGGCATTCTGTACCAGACCAGGGAAGACTATCCGAACGCGATCAAGTCCTACGAGAGTTACCTGAGCCTGGCGCCCAGGGCCCGAAATGCCAAGTCTATACGCGGCATCGTCGCGCAGATGAAGGACGCCATCAGGTAAGCAGCGTCGAGATACGAAGAACTTTAAGAATAAAATAGCCTCCGCGTCGATCCATTCACGCGGAGGCTATTTGTTTTCACGGTCACCGTGTCTGCGATATCACCGGGCTATGTACACCCGTGTATAATCCATGGCGCCTACGGTACCGTCCGGGTTCACCGGGATGCCCTTCACCCAGCTTTTTCTCAGTTCCAGGTTCACCGGATGGAAAAGAAAGGCGCCGGCGTAGTCCGACACCATGATTTCCTCCGCATCCAGATAGAGTTCCCGTCTTCGTTCCGTGTCCAATTCCGCGGCCGCCTGCTCCACCAATCTATCAAACTCGGTGTTGGACCAGTCCGACCGCCCGTACCCTTGCGGCTGCGAGTGCCAGATCATGTCGAGCATGTTGCGCGGATCGAGGTAGTCCGCGTAAAACACGATCAGACCCAGGTTCATGCGCCAGTTGTACATGTTGTTCATATACATGGTGCGGTCGGCGGCGCGGATGGCGACGTCCACCCCGATATTCTCATTGAGCATGGCCATGATGGCCTCGCTGACCCGCTTGATGGTGGGATTAGGCGCCCTGAGCCACATTTCCTGCCGTGGGAATCCCCGACCCCGGGGATAGCCGGCTTCCCGGATCAGTTCTTTGGCCTTTGCGGGGTCGTAGGACTGGTGCCGCTTCATGGCCGGGCCGTTGTATTCCGCGAATTCCGGGGGGATCATGGAATAGGCGGGTACGGCCGTACCGCCCAGGAGTATGTTGCTGATCACCTCCCGGTCGATCGCCCGGGTGAAGGCTTCCCTGACCCGGACATCGTCGAAGGGCGGCTGGCGGGTTCGGAAGAAGAGATACCACGATCCCCTCGCGGCCACCTTAACCAGGTCCGGCGCGAGCTCGGGGTCGGCCATAATGCGGGGCATGTCGGTCACGTCGACGAGTTCGCGGTCCACCTCGTTGTTTTCGTAGGCGAGGACGGTGGCGACCGCCGCGTTACGGAAGGGATGGATGACCTTCTCCAGGTAGGGCTTGTGAGGACCGTTGTACATAGGATCCGGAACTAAGGTCATGTGGCTGCCAGTAACCCATTCAGAAAGTTTGAAACCCGAATTTGTTACGATGTTCTCCAGCCGGGTCCATTTCTTGTCGTACTTTTCCACCTGCCATGGGGGTACGGGCAGGGCGTTCCCGTAGGATACGATAAATGGAAGGTACGGCGCCGATTTCTCTGTCTCGATGACCAGCGTGAGATCGTCGACAGCACGGACACCCAGTTGGGTCAGGTCCTTTATCTCGCCGCGGTTTATGGGCCGTGCGTTTTTGAAATCGTGGTAGAAAAACCCGTAGGGGTTGGCCTCCTTCGGATCCAACATGCGCCGGAAGGAATATACAAAGTCGTGGGCCGTGACCGGACGCCCGTCGCTCCATCGCGCGCCCTGCCTGAGGTGGAATGTCCACGTTTTGCCGTCAGGGGTCGATTCGTAACCATCGGCAGCCGCGGGCTCGGGATGCCAGTTAGGGTCCCGCCGAAGCAGGGGCTCGAAGGGGATAATCGTGTCTTCCGTGTCATAGTCGTTGATGGCGGAGTCGAGTGTCCGCGGTTCCGGGCTCATGAACCTCATGACCTGACGTTCCCTCGGCGCCGCGTCCGGGGGCAGGGGCCTGGCCGCTGACTTACCGGATTCGTCGCTTTGCGCCGAAATCAGCAGGGGTAGTAAAAAGAAGAAGGAAACGGCTCCGAGTAGGCAAAAAGTGCACTTTACTGTGTTAGGCATGGTCTCTTTCCTGTTTATGTTTAGATCGTCCGGTGTATCCCGGCCAGGATTCAGTTCTCTTCCAGTGATTCGCCCATGGCCCCTATGAGGCCGTCGACATGGGATTCGTCCATGGCTGCGGAAAGACAGTTCATGCCGAGACCGTTGGCCAGGTAGTAACCCCTGTTGAGCAGGGAAAGAAATATCCCAGGAACGAGCCGCTTGTCCGCCGCCGCCGCGTCGCGGTAGGTCCAGACCGGCCCGGCGGTAAAGTAGATGCTGAAAGTCGACCCGGACGCAACCACCGTCGCCGCCTTTCCGGATCGGTCTAATACATTCCGGAGACCCCCCACGAGACGTTCGGTCAGGCGGTCCAGCCGGCCGTATACATCGGGCGTGAGCACCTCCAGCATCGCGAGACCCGCGGCCATGGCCACCGGATGTCCGCTGAAGGAACCGCTTTGAGACAACCGGGGTTTCCCCAGGGTCGGGTCCAGCAGGGCCATCAGGTCTTTCCGCCCGCCGAAGGCGCCTACGGGGAAACCGCCGCCAACAATCTTGCCATAGGTCGTTAGATCGGGCATGATGCCGCACTGCGACTGGACGCCTCCCGGCGCTGCGCGGAATCCAACGATTTCATCGAATATGAGCAGAAGGTCGTTTTTGCTCGTGATGTCGCGCACCGCCTTTATGAACGCCGGACGCTGGGGGATGACGCCGGTCCTGGGATCGAGTATCACGGCCGCCAGTTTGTCCCGGTGTTCCTCGATGAGCGCTTTCACGGCCGCTTCGTCATCCAGGGGGAGAATGATGACGTTGTCGATGGTGTTGGGCGGCATGCCCCCGGCGCCTCTCACCGGTACGGGCCGCGTCGCGGGCCCCGCCAACACAGGGTCGGGTGCGACGCTGATTTCGACGGCATCATGGCTGCCGTGATATCCTCCCTCGAACTTGGCGATGATGTGCCGACCCGTGTACTCCCGGACCAACCGGATGGCGTGAAGCGTGGCCTCCGTCCCGGAGTTGCAGAACCGGACCTTATCGAGGGACTTCACCCGCTGGCACAGAGCTTCCGCCAATGCGGTTTCATTTCCCATGGGCGCGGCCACGGCAATGCCCCGTTCGAGCTGACGCTCCACCGCGTGTATTATGGCGGGATGATGGTGTCCCAATATCTGCGTGGTATGGTGATTGGCGAAATCCACATACTGGTTTCCATCCACGTCGTAGAGACGGCAGCCTTCGGCCCGCGCAATGGTGATCGGGTACGGGGCGTAGTAGTAGGCGCCCTTGGCGACGCCGGGCATGACTTCACCCGAGCGTTTGAACGCCTCGTAGGATCCCGGCGTCCGGCTCCGGTAGACTGACTCCAGCGAGGTCATCCGAGTAGTTGTCATAGATTGGTGATACCCTTTCGAGAGTACCAGGCGTTGTGTGGTAGCGGTCATTCCTGGTAGGCTTGCCAGAGGGCCCTGTAGTATCCCATCAGTCGTTCGGGTTCGGGACTGTGATTGATTTCCGCGAGCGCGTAACCGTCGTAGCCGTCCGCTTTGAGCAGACGGAACAGTTCGCGCCACGGATACTCGGTACGGGAGATTTCGGTGATATGGACCAGGCTGATCTTGTGGCTCAGCAGCCTGTAGTTTTCCTCGACGGACCCGTCCACCACCTCGCCGAAGTTGGAGTTCCAGCATATGCGCGCATTAGGATGGTCGGCGTGATCCATGATGGCCCGCATGCGCCGCGGTTCCTGCGTGTCCCTGCCGTGCACCTCGACCCGGATCTGTACGCCAAGGCCGTCGGCCGCTTTCGCGCATTCCCCGATGGATCTTCCGATCTGATCGAGGGTCTTTTCTTCCGGAACGCCCAATTCCGTCTGTAGCCCGTTCGGACGCACCTTGACGCCGGGACATCCCAGGTCGGCCGCCAGTTTCGTGTATTCTAAGGTTCCCACGATGTTGCGGCGAACTTCGGCCGGGTCAACCGCGTGGTACTCGAAGGCTGTTCCCAGTCCCACGAGATCCACTCCGCTGTCCTCAAATTGCCTTCGGACGTCCTTCCGCTCGTGCGAGCTTAGAGCGGCTTCCACGCCATGGGCGTGGGTCGTTCGAAGTTCCACGCCCGTAAAATCCGTTCTACCGCACATGTCGATGATGGTCGGCACATCCCAGTCCCTGCCGATCTGGTAGGTTACGAACCCGAGCTTCATCCCATCTCCTTTATCATCGCTTAATGAATTCAACCTTGAAGACGCCGCACGCGCGCGGGCACGTCGTCCCGGTGTATTTCGGCGGAAAGGATACCCAGACCGCGGTCCTCCAGGGGAAGACGGACCTTCTGACCGCCCTGGCGGTGCGATTCACGGAGGGCGACGGCCACTTCCAAAGCCTCGAGTCCGTCCGCCCCGGAACACTTCGGCGGATGGCCGTTTTCAATGGCCGAGACCAGGTCCGATACGATCGCCAGTCCCATCGCGGGGTTGCGGGCGGGCCAAGGAAAGGGAATCCGCGCAGGTAGGCCTCTGCCGCGCAGGCCCCCGGCGTGCAGTTTGGTCAGTTCGACGTCCTGGCCGTTCGAGATCGAGCGGAAGCGGCCCTTAGTGCCCAGGACGTCAATTTCCCAGTTCGCGATCCCGCAGTCCATACCACGGATATAAGCCCGTACTTCGTTGTCGAAAGCCAGGTATCCGTTGCCCATCAGGTCCTTCTCGCCTGCGGCCGCTTCGTCGGATTCCATCTCGCCGTACACCCAATCCACCCTACCGCCGGCCATGTACCGGACGATATCTATGAGGTGGCTGCCGTTATGAGAAAGACCGCACTGGCCGTAGCCCGTCACCTGGACGATCTCGCCGAGTTCATCTTCTTCGATCATGGTCTTCGCACGGGCGAAGAAAGGATGCCATCGCCGGGCGCAATTGATGGCCAGGGCGACCCCGTGATCCGCGCAGGTCTGCACCATGGCGTCCGCCTCGGCCAGGGTGAGGGCGATCGGCTTCTCGGCCCATATGGCCTTCACGCCGGCCCTGGCGGAGTCCCGTACGATTTGGGATCGGATCCGTGCGGTAGTACAGACACTGAGCAGGTCTGGTTTTTCCTTTCCGAGCATATCGCGATAGTCGGCGTACAAGTGGTTATCTTCAATACCCCAGCGTGCGCCGAAAATAGACCGCTGTTCGTCGTGGGGATCCACCCCGGCGACCAGGTCCACGTCGGGTGCGGCGTGATAGGAAGGCGCATGGCAGTAAGGCAGGAAGATTGATCCACCCTGGTCTATCTCATCATCGAAGGTACTGCCCATGCGACCCAGCCCGACCACGGCGGCGCGGTATCTTCTGGCCATTTTTCCTCCGGGGCAATCGAGAGAATGCGGGTGATTTCCCTGTCTCGGCGTGTATATTGCCTTCGAGAACGAAAGGTGCATCCGTTTGTTGGTATACCGGTGATTATATGACGGGACAGGGCGCTGGACAAGCAACAAATACAACATCCCGGCCTTGCCGTGCGTGGCCTGGACCGCAAATGGAGGAAACATCGTGTACAGGGTCGGCGTCATAGGATGCGGAGGAAGGGGCAAGCGTCACGCTCAGGGCTACATGGCGTGTACTGACGTAGAATTAACGGCTTGTGCGGACCCCGTGGGAGAAGCGCGATGGGCGTTTCAGGCCGCATTTGCCGTGCCCCGTACTTACAAGAGCTACCGCGACATGCTCGAGAATGAACAACTCGACATCGTCAGCATCTGTACCTGGCCGGCCGATCACGCCGAGATGGTACTCGCGTCGGTGGGCCGCGGCGTGAAAGCCGTGCACTGCGAGAAACCCATGGCGCCCACCTGGGGTGAAGCCAAGGCCATGGATAGAGCGTGCCGCGAGCACGGCGTGATGCTCACCTTCTGCCACCAGCGCCGGTTCGAAGCCCCTTTTCTCACGGCCCGTCACCTGTTGAGAGAAGGCGCCGTCGGTGAACTCGTACGACTCGAAGCCACCAGTTCAAACCTGTTCGACTGGGGCACCCACTGGTTCGACATGTTCTTCTTCTACAACGATGAAGTGCCGGCGGAATGGGTGCTGGGACAGATCGACGCGTCCGAGGACAGGGAGGCATTCGGCGTACAACTGGACTCCGCCGGGCTATCCTGGATCAGGTGGGAAAACGGGGTGGAAGGGATGCTCGCCACGGGTAACGCGGGGACGGACGGCCCCGCCAATCGCCTTTTAGGTACGGACGGGATAATCGACGTCGGCGTGGACGAATACACGCCGCTGCGGCTCATGCGGCACGGTGGCGCGGCCTGGGAAAAGCCTCCGCTGGACGAAACCGGCAACGAGGACGCAACCGTGTCGACCGTACTCGACCTGGTCGACGCCCTCAAGACTGGCCGGACACCGGAACTGGACAGCGGCCGGGCGCTGAAGGCAACCGAACTGATCTTCGCCACCTACGAATCGAGCCGCCGGCGCGGCCGCGTTAATCTTCCCCTGACCGTGGACGACTCCGCCTTCCTGTCGATGCTGGCAGCGGGAGAAATCGGTTAGGGGACAGGCGGCGTCAGGAACGTCCCGCTTGTTCCGACCAGAAACGGCCCCACGTTTCCAGGTAATCGGAACTGCTCCAGGCCTTGTCCAGGCCCACCCCCGAGATCACTTCGATCCCCAGTTCCGTGCAAACGCCCCATTCGGGTATATTCGACATGTCGGTCCGGTCGCCGCCCTTGGTGAACACATGGGGCCGGATCACCCGCAGGGCCTCGCAGACCGTGTCGTCGTACTCGGTCTCGAAGGGAATGACATAATCTACGGTACGCATGCAGGAAACGACCTGGCAACGGGCCTTGAGGTCCATGAAGGGCTTGCCCTTTTTTCGGCGAAGGAATCCGTCCCCGTTGACGATGACGACCAGGGTATCACCGTAGCGGGATGATTCCAGGAGGCAGGAAGCATGCCCGGGATGGAGGGGGTCGTACCCCCCCGAGGTGGCGACAATGGTCCCCAGGCCCGCTCTCAGTCCGGGAAACTCGTTCAGGTCTACGATGACGGCGATATCACGTGCTTGTTGGGACATGGGCTCGGCTTGGCATAGGTCGAAGCATGGGGGGCTCAGAAATCCAGCGTCTGCCTGACCAACTGCCTGTTGAACACCAGGCTCTTCTTTTGATCGTTGGCTTTGACATGGACGAGATTGACCTGGTCTTCGAAAGTCTCGAAAAGCAACGTATTCGTTACGGTCATGGTATCCAGGACCGGTATGTCCGCGATTTCCACGTAGCACCAGGTCGCGTCGGTGTCCACTTCCTTGCCGAGAAAGGCTACATTAACCCGTCGGCCGTTTATCTGGAATTCGAGGTGACGAGCGAGATAACGGTCGATGTATAGATCCGCTTTCTCCGCTTCACGCTCCGTACCCAGGTGTAGCCGGCCCGTTCCTATCGTTTCAAGGGCTTGTTCCAGGTCGTCCGTGAAGACTCGGAGAGACATCTCCAGCGTGTCCGTATCGGGGTTGTAATCGATCTGACAAACGCTGATATAGAACGGGTGGGCTCCGGGTGTATCCGTTTTCGTAGCGACGGATGGCGTGGCTTCGGTCGCCAGCATCGCTCCGGTATGCATCGCGCCGGCCAGCAGCATGGCCGTGAGACGGATAAAGGGGTGTGGTAATCGCATTCCGCGTATCCCGATTTATAAAGGAAAACCAGCGCTTGCGGTGTAAAACGAACATATCCGAACTCTCGCGACGTCGCAAACAGATTCTACCCGCGCTATGTTGAGGCCTGGTCTCATCGGTCCGGCCCCGCCTTAAGAACGCCGTCCTTGCGGTCAACCCCCTATCATCTCGGGTTGGGCTTTACACGATCCCGGTCCCTGTGTATATTCCCCAGTTGTCGTATTCATGCCATCACCCAAATCCGAAATGCGGACGAAAAACACGAATCCCAGGAGGATATTCCATGGCGAAGCGCCTTTTGTATTTACTGTGCACATTGAGTATCGCGTGCCTGTCCACCTCCGTTTCGGCCCAGAAGGGCTCCGAATCAATCAATCGGAGCAAGTTCCGCCAGATCAAGCAGGAAGCCCCGACCCCCAACGTTTACCGCACGGCTTCCGGTGCTCCAGGCCACCTGTATTGGCAGAACGAAGCGGACTACGAGATGCAGACCGAGTTGGACGATGAGACCCAACGGCTTCATGGTACCGAGACCATAACCTATCACAACAACTCGCCGGACGAACTGACCTATCTCTGGGTTCAACTCGACCAGAACGTACGGGCCAAGGAGTCGGACACACGGAAAATCGCGGGCAGGCGGGTTTCGGGGCAGATGAGCTTCGCCCAGTTGCGGCGGCTGTTGAACGACTTCGACGGCGGGTTCAAGATCGAGTGGGTGCGGGACCGTCGCGACAACCCCCTGCCCCATACCATCAACAAGACTATGATGCGCGTGGACATACCCGAACCTCTCCGGCCGGGCAAGTCCTATACCTTCAAGATCAAGTGGTGGTACAACATCAACGACCGGATGAAAATCGGCGGCCGTTCGGGCTACGAGTACTTCGAGGAAGACGATAACTACCTCTACGCAATCGCCCAGTTCTTTCCCCGAATGGCGGTTTACAACGAAGTGGAAGGATGGCAACACAAGCAATTCCTGGGCCGAGGTGAGTTCACCCTGCCCTTCGGGGACTACAAGTTCAGCATTACGGTACCATCCGATCATATCGTCGCGGCAACGGGCGTGCTCCAGAATCCGAAGGAAGTGTTGACCGCCGAGCAGCAGGCGCGGTTTGACCGGTCCCGAACAGCGGACGATCCCGTCATGATCGTTACCGAAGAAGAAGCGATCGAAGCGGAAAAAGGACGGTCGACAGAAAAGAAAACCTGGGTATTCCACGGGGATAACGTCCGGGATTTCGCCTTCGCCAGTTCACGCAAGTTCATCTGGGACGCTATGGGGGTCCAATCCGGACCCCAGAAAGTCATGGCCATGTCCTACTATCCCAAGGAAGGCAACCCGCTCTGGGAACGGTATTCCACCAAGGTGGTGGCCCATACGCTCGACATCTATTCGAAATACACCTTCTCCTATCCCTATCCCACGGCCATATCCGTGCATACGAACCGTATCGGCATGGAATACCCGATGATCTGCTTCAACGGCGGCCGGCCGGATAAGGACGGCACCTACAGCGAGCGGACCAAGTACGGCATGATCAGCGTCATCATCCACGAAGTCGGGCACAACTACTTTCCCATGATCGTCAATTCGGACGAACGGCAGTGGACGTGGATGGATGAAGGCCTGAACACCTTTCTCCAGTACCTGGCGGAACAGGAATGGGACACCGAGTATCCGTCCCGCCGCGGTCCGGCCCACCGGATCGTGGATTACATGAAGAGCGACCAGACGCGGATATCGCCCATCATGACCAACTCGGAGTCCGTCTTCCAGCTCGGCGCCAACGCCTACGCGAAGACCGCCACCGGGTTGAACATCCTCCGGGAGACGATCATGGGGCGGGAGTTGTTTGACCATGCCTTCCGAAGTTATTCACAGCGCTGGATGTTCAAGCATCCTTCCCCCGAGGATTTCTTCCGCAGCCTGGAAGACGCGTCCGCGGTGGACCTGGACTGGTACTGGCGGGGATGGTTTTATGGCACGGACCACGTGGATATTGCGCTGGATGAGGTGAAATGGTTCCAGATCAATACCCGGAATCCGGAAGTGGAGAAGGAAATCGCCCGGACAAGCAAAGAAGAAGAAAACAAGGGTATCGGTTACACGCGCAACCAGTCCGACATTGCGGACCCGATGGTCCAACAGGATTCGACGCTGGTCGATTTCTACAACAAGTACGATCCTTTCGCAGTATCCATCCTCGACCGTGAGGAGTACGACAACTACCTGAAGCGCCTGGACTCCGAGGACCTGGCCCTGCTGGAGAGCGACAAGCATTTTTACGAACTGACCTTCGAGAATATCGGCGGGATGGTGATGCCCTTGATCCTGGAGTTCGAATTCGAGGACGGTACAAAGGAAGTGCAGCAGATTCCAGCGGAGATCTGGCGACTGCGGGACGACCGCGTAACCAAGGTGTTTGCCATGGACCAGCCGGTGGAACGGATCACGCTCGATCCCTTCCTGGAGACTGCGGATACCGACCTGAGCAACAACGTCTGGCCACCGCAATCGACCCCCACGCGTTTCCAACTTTTCAAACAGCGCCAGCAGACGCCGGAGAACCCGATGCAGCGGCAGAACAGGGCAGAGGATAAGGAGAAGGAAGCACAGGATACGAAGACGGAAACGCGGTAGGCGCCGTGTTTCCCTACAGCTTCAGCCAGCACAGACCGTCGCCACTCCGATAGTAGACGGACACGGCTCTGCCGTAAACCGCGTCCTCGGTAATGAACCCGAAGGCGCGTCCGTCCTTACTGTTCCCCCTGGCATCTCCTATGGCCAGGAGATACCCCGGGGGAATGGCGGTCGGACCGAAGTCCTCCCCTCCACTGTAACTCTGGTTCAAACGAACGCGGCGTTCACCGTAGAATTCTTCGCGCAGATCCGTAGTTGATCCCATCGGTACCCCGTTGATGGAAACCTGCCCGCTACGGATGGAAACGGTGTCGCCTCCCACCGCGACAATCCGCTTCACGAGGCGGATGTCCTCCAAGGGCGAATCGAACACGACCACTTCGCCGCGTACCACATCGCGGCCCTGGGTGAGTTTCCAGTCCGTGAAAGGTACGCGAAATCCGTAGGAGTACTTGGCCACGAATATGCGGTCGCCCGGCATCAGCGTGTACTCCATGGAACCGGAAGGGACGGTGTAGTGATCGGCCAGCGTCGACCGGGCGGCCAGCAGTACCAGCGCGATGAGCCCGAAGGAAACGATCTCCCGACCGATGGTCTTTATTCTTGGATGCATACTGTCCTTTTGCTCTCGACACCGACACGGGCCTGC
The DNA here is from genome assembly GCA_965225915.1 of bacterium. Lineage (GTDB taxonomy): Bacteria > JAAXHH01 > JAAXHH01 > JAAXHH01 > JAAXHH01 > JAAXHH01. The sequence goes on along the minus strand of OZ245326.1, from coordinate 371,359 downwards.
TGCCCGTGGAGCCGGTGTGCGATGACGTAATGTTGAACATCCGGGTCTTCCGCCTCACCCGCGTTACAATATCTCGATCAAACCCGTTCAAAGAAGTAATTGACGACGCCGTCCTCACCAAACATGATGTCGAAGAAACCGAGGTCATCCTCGGCCAAGGGTTCTTCGGACGTGCTGGTGATCAACTGGAGCATCTGAACCTTGGTCAAGGTCAGCGTGAAACTGTTGGCGTCTACCTGGTAACTCCCCGCGAAAACGATCGCGCCGTCCTGTTTAAAAGTCAGCATCCCTGCGCTGACTGTCCAGACCCCCTGTACGCCCGTGTTGTCTACGATCGTTGCGTCCGCGTTGAGTTGGAAGGCCGCAACGGGCGAGCTGTTCAGGTCCATCGCCATCTCCCGAAGGAATTCGGCGATGATGGCGTCGACGGTCTCTTCATCCAGATTCGGATCCGATTGACTCAGCAGGTGATTCCGCAAATTCTGCGCCAGCGTCTCGGCGAAATCGGTGCTCCGAAGGCTCCAGGACCCAACCAGGGCCTGGTCGATTACCAGTACTTCACCGGGGGTACCCTCGGATCCTTCCGGTCCTTCTGGTCCGGAAGGCCCTTCCGGTCCGACAGCCCCATCAGTACCGGGCGCGCCCGGCGATCCGTCGGGTCCCTGAGGTCCAGCGGGACCAGTTTTTCCTTCACAGCCTGTAAGCAACAAACACAACATCAGGGGGATAATCGTTTTCATGGTACGCTCCTTTTTCATTCGCCCGCTTTGCGGGCCGGTCAAATTTTGAGTAAAAGCGATGTTCAATCCCTTGAAGCCAGGAAGAACTGCAGAATATACCAGAACAGCAGCGCCACGGAGGCAAAGAGCTGTAGCGCCGCGCCCACGTGCCGGTCCTCGGGATAGTGGTGCAGGACGTTCGAGGTGTCGTAGAGGATCGCGCCGCCGGCCAGGACGATCATGGCGACTGTAAAGATCGTTCCAAGCTGGAAGCCGAAAAGCACGCTGGCCACGATCAACACGATCGCGCAGATGAAACCCCAGCGAAGCAGTCCGCCGAGAAAGGAGAAATCCTTGCGGGTGTGAAAGGCGACGATCGTCAACCCGAGAAACCCGAGGAGCGTCACGGTGGCGGCGCTTTCGATAACGCCTGGCGCCATGGATTCCGCCAGATAGAGCAAGGGGGTGAATATGATGGATTCTCCGACGACGAAGAGCCCCAGTGCGCCGTACTGAGCGCCTTTGGTTTGCGAGTTGTGCGCGAGATGGGTCGCGATCCAGCTCAGGATCATGAACCCGCCCAGCACGATCAACCAGGATCCGCCGAGCAATACCCGGGCAATAGATTCCGCCATGCCGGTCTGGAAAAGGTAGATCTCGATCAGCGCAAAGGCCAGGATCGCACCCAGGAGGTGGGTATAGGTGCGGGTAATGAACGCTCCCCGCACGTCCACGCCAAGCTCTGCTACGGGGACTTCCCTTTGAACCGAATAGGCTGCCGTCCTGTTCATCGGCCATGCTCCTCTTGGAATGTTAGCTGGTGGCAAACGTTTGCCGCTTCTTTTATGATCCCGTCGAAGATAATTACCGGTACACATGGCCGGTTTTGCTATTCGTGTAATGGATAATCGGTCACCGGTCTACTCATCGCCCAGCAGATCCTTGAGGTCGTCCAGCACGTCGTCTCCGTCTGATCGGACCAGTGCCAGTATGGCGTTGTGGGGAACGATGACATAGGACTTGTTCTGGTAGTTGATTTCGATGGATTCCTTGCGCAAGTAGAAGGCGAAATCGCCCGACTCGGCCTGCAGGGGCAGGTAACGCACTGATTCCATCGGCTTCGTGACCGGATCGCCTTCCGTGTAGTCTGGATTGGGCATCAGGTGTCCGGGTCCAACCCGGACCACGCGACCGGTCCCCACCTTTTCTTTCTCCACTACCGTGGCGGGCAGGTACAGGCCGGAGTCGGTCAGTTGATCGCCGTCCTGCTGTTCGACGAGGACCCGGTCTCCAACGATGATCAATTCGCTCATGTCGATGCCAGTTTGGGCTGCTTGCTGGGTGCGATTTCACCCCGCGCATCAAATCCTACAGGTCAAGGGTGGATCAAGTTTGAAACAGGCTGCTTAAACAGCTTTCACTATTCCGCAGTGCCAAAAATCACGAAGTAATATACCACACAATTCCCATTCCAAGCAAACAATTATTGCCAGGCGGGACGTCTTGTTTTTTAACTCGAATTGCAAAACATTTCATCCCAGGCAACAAAATCCTCGGCCGTCGTAAGCGCCCGGAAATCCTGTTTGCGTCCGGCTTCGAATCTCCATTCACCGGATAGCCCGGGCTTCCCTCAGCATTTCAATCCGATCCGCTGAGTAGCCCAGCAAACCGGCGAGCACATCGTGGCCATCCTGGTTGTAATCCGGTGGTACATCGAGTTTTTCGGCCGAATCCACGACATCGTTGTCGAAGGCAATGGTGCGTACGCCCCTGATGGGCGTGCCGTCCGAACGTTCCCCGAAAAGCAGCAAGGATTCGGTGGATTCCTGTGAAAATACCTCGTTCATGGACCGGACGGCCCCCGCGGGCACCCTGCGGGACCGAAGTTCATCGAGAAGCGGTTCCCGTTCCCACCTGCCTATGCGATCCGAAAGGAACCTGTTCAGCCGCTCCCGGTGTTCCACCCTGTTCTGATTCGACTGAAACCGAGGATCGTCGGCCATTTCCGATACGCCAAGCACTGCGCAAAGGGCCTGAAACTGTCCATCCGTACCGATTGCCAGTACGATGGATTCGCCATTCACCGTCCGGTAAATCGTCCCATAGGGCGCAATATTGGGATGATCAGATCCCGCCAGGCCAGGTACGACGCCCCCTACCAGGTAGTTCGCCGCCTGATTGGCAAGGGACGCAACTCCGGCATGGAACAGCGATACTGTGTGGTAAGACCCTCGGCTCGATTGCATGCGTTCGATGAGGGCGATCAGCAGGGATTCCTTAATCTGATGCGCCAGAAGCAGGTCGATGAGGGCCACCGGCATTTTAACCGGCCCGCTGTCCTCCGTGCCGTTCATTCCCGTGAAACCGGTCTCCGCCTGGATCACGGCGTCGAATCCGGGGCGGTTGTCGTCGGTGCCGAAGGCGGTAATGTCGGCGTAGATGAGCCCGTCATTAATCCCGCTCAGCGTGGGATAGTCGAGGTTGAATTTCTCGGCGTCACCGGATTTGAAACTTTGCAGGAAGATATCCGCGCGTCGCACCAGGTCCTTCATGACCGCGTATCCGTCCGGTTTGGAGAAATCGACGGCTATGGATTTCTTGCCCCAGTTGACCGAAGAGAAGTAGGCCGATACTTCGGTGCCGGCGTTTTCCGACGGCAGTTTCCAGTGACGGGTCGTATCGCCGCCGGTCCTGATGTTCTCCACTTTGATCACGGTCGCGCCAAGTTCCGCGAAGAACATGCCCACGGCCGGTCCAGCCAGTACGTTTGCGGCTTCTATTACGACGAGGTCTTCGAAGAGGGATTGGGCGGTGGGCATGGGTCTCGCTCCGTGGTACCGGGCGGAGGTCAACCCGTCAACAGGTCGAAAAGCCGTATGCAGATCGCTTCGCTCTGGCCATCTTCATCCATGCTGGTGCGCCAGGTGGATATGGACAGCGCGGCAATATCGCAGTGCGCCGAGAGGTGCCGGAATACTCGTTCGAGGTCGGCGGAAGGGGGACCTCCGGGCGCGGGATAGCCCATGGCGGGAGCATCTGAAGGGTCGAGGATGTCGGTATCGAAATGGACATAGACCGGCCGGTCCGACAGGTCGCAGTTCAGGAGTTCGAGTACGTCGGGAAAATGCCTCAGCCGGGAAGCTTCGACCAGTTTTCGTTCCCCGAGATCCAGGTCCCGTCCATCCGAAAGGATGACGTCCGCGTCGGGAAGCGTATTCATGCCCACGTTCTCGATGAAGGTCTGTTCTCCGAGGCCGACCATCATGGCCAGCGGCATGCCGCCCAGAAATCCGCTCGGCGTGGTTTCCCAGGTGTTGAAATCGCCGTGGGCATCCAGCCAGAGGAAGACTGGATGAATGCCCGCGCGGTTGAGTCCCGCCATCACCGGGATGGTCGCACAGCAGTCGCCGGCCACACTGACCGGGCGCATGCCGTTCGCTGCCGCTCCGGCTACCAGATCGGCAAGGGGACGGTGCACGCACAGGGTGCGGGCCATTTCGCCGTCGCCCTGCAGGGAAGGTGTGTTGACGACCCAGTCTTCCCGCGCGAGATCGACCAGCGCAGCATCATGACGGTCCAGGAAGTACGGGGTCAGTATGTACTGGTTATCCACGATGCGTCCGACCCCCTCACGTGAAGTCCAGCCACCGGTCCCGCTCTTCAGGCATCCAGCAGGTTTCCGTGACGGTGCTCAGGTCGAAGAACTGATAGGGATCCACTTTCTTGTATTCGGCGTAGGGTCCCGACCAGTCTTTCCGCCGCGCCTTGTAAGCGAGGAATCCTTCGTGTGATACGTACTCGAATACCATGACGTATCGACCGGTGGGCAGGCCGGTGTTTCGCTCCACTTCGCGGAAGTAGCGGGCGGAGCGCCATTCGGGAAACAGGGCTTCCTTGTGGGTTTCCACGAAAGCGAACCAGGTCCGGATCATTTCATCATGATCCACTTTCCGGTCGGGCTTTGGTACCCAGGTTTCCACTTCGTAGAATGACATGGTCCGTCTGGTCCGTCTGGTGCGGTACAACGCCTCGTAGGCGCTTGATGTGTACTCGTGAAACAGGGGCAGCAGGATTCGAACCCGCGACCTACGGTTTTGGAGACCGCCGCTCTACCAGCTGAGCTATACCCCTATCAAGAACTGCTTTAAACGCTCTGGTCAAAATACATCGAGACGGCCGTATTAGCAACCACTAAACCTACTTCACCGGCATAACCAAACCTCACCGATATCCCTTGCCGAAAATGGCGTGACGGTCTATGATGGCCTATCATGAACACCTTTCAGAAAACGGCGCTGGCGACCCTGGTGGCCACGATCCTTCTGATATCCGTAGGCAGCCTGGTGCGGATCACCGGGGCCGGCTTGGGCTGTCCCGACTGGCCAAGGTGCTGGGGATCCTGGCTGCCGCCGGCGAGCGTCGAAGACCTGGACATGGAATATATCCGGGAGAAGGGATACGAAACCGCTTCCTTCAACCCGGTCAAAATGTGGATCGAGTACGCCAATCGCGTCGTCGGCGTGGTTATCGGGATCCTCGTATTCGTTACCTTTCTGCGTTCGTTTCGCTACAGAAGATCACAACCGGCTATTTTCTACTGCACCGGCTTGAGCTTCCTGCTAGTTGGATTTCAGGGTTGGCTGGGCGGGCAGGTGGTCAGATCGGGACTGCAACCCGGGATCATCACGCTCCACATGGCCCTGGCAGTGATGCTGTTGTGCCTCCTGCTCTTTATTACCTTTCAATCCCTGGAACAGCGTGTGCGTGCCGATCTCTCTGACCAGGGGCGCACCATGCTGATGAGGCTGGGCTTCGCGCTTCTGGCGATAACCACCTTTCAGTTGTTGCTGGGCACGCAGGTCCGCGAGGGTATCGACCCCTTCATCAAGGACGACGGCGGCCTGCCCCGCGGTGAATGGTTGGCCCAGGTGGGACTGGTCGATCACGTGCACCGGTTGTCCTCCTTGCTGGTGCTCCTGGCTGGTGTGCTGGTTTACCGGTACGCGAGGCGACATGGCAGGGAAGGACGGCTTGCACCGGTCGCCCGGTTCATCCTGGCCGGCATCCTGCTGCAAATCCTGCTGGGGATCATTCTCGCTTACGGCGGACTGCCAAGGCCGGTCCAGGTGTTGCACCTCACGCTGGCCACGTTGCTGATCTGTGCCGAGTGCTCCTTTCTACTCATGGTAAGAGGAGCGCGCGCGACTGCGGGCGTTAACAACGCAGTCGGTCATACACTCCAAGGGTGACCGCTCTCGGTGGCGGAAACCCTCGTCATGCAGCCCTCCCAGGTGGAAACCGGCCTGATCAGCTACAAAAAGAGATTCCGACTGATGCGGTTTTCCTCTTTTCCGTTGCCGGTCATCCGATTATGTTTGGGCATATTCACTGAAACCCGCGGCATCATGAAAATCGGCGTTACGTCAAAGGATGGACCGATGGAGAACCTGACGGCGCAGTTAAAGCATATCAGAAAGCGATTCAAGGAAGACGCCCTTACCGCCGAAGACGTCGACGCGGCCCTGGCGATGGCGGAGAGCGCTTCGACGGGACCGCGTCAAAGCCTGCTCTACCTGCAGGCGCCCTCGACCAATCCCCATTCGGCGGTGGTCGGCATCAGTATATACGAAGACGGTACGGATCCCGACGGGCTAGACGAAACCGGAGCCTTTCGGTACCGATCGATAAAGGACGCGCTAAACGACGGCTGGCGCATCATCAAGTTCCCCGACATGTCCCTGGCCATGAATGAACAAGATACGTACGGCCTGGGGTACGAATTCGTCCTCGAACGATGGAGATAGACATGGCAAAGGCGCCTTACGGCAGGAAAATGGATTGTCCGCCGACGATGTCGGACCGCGAGGTGATCGATTTCTGCAGAAACGGCTACCTGATGCTGCCCGGGGTCGTCCCGGACGAAATAAACGAACGGGTCGTCGATTACCTCGAACGTGTCGACAGCACACACGAACCGACGCCCATCATGAATGAGTCCTTCTTCGTGGACGGCGTACTCATGAATCCCCAGGCGGCGGGTGCTGTCAGGTCGCTCCTGGGCTCTGGATGCACCCTGCCGCTCCTCATCAGCAACCACCGTGGTCCATTGCCCTACACCCGGCCGCAGAGCTGGCACCGGGACGGCGGCACGATCTACACCTCCGCGCTGGAGTATCTCCAGGTTTTCTACTACCCCGAAAAGTGCACCGAGGAAATGGGACCCACGGTCCTGCTGCCAGGCTCTCATTTCATGCGCAACAAGGCCCCCATGATGGCCCACCTCGGTTCGATCCAGGGGACAGTATCGACAGCCAGTCCGGCGGGAACCATTTTCCTGACCGTCTACGGAGTATGGCACCGGCGCTCCAAGGCTGTCTCCGATCCGCAGGGAAAAAGCCGGTACCGCAATCTGCTCAAGTACAACTACTGGCGCACCGCGCCGCCTGCCCGGGACTGGGTAAGACAGGACGACATCGATTTCAACAAGATCGACTTCAATCCTCCGGCGGGTGTGTTTGAGCAGTTCCAGGGCGGTATCGCCGCGGCGCGCATGTTCACATGGCTGTGTGGAATCGAGGATCAGTACAGGAAACTGGGTGGCCAATGCTGGCCTATCGCCCTCACCGTGCGTGACGGGATGAATCAGAAGGGGACACCGGGGGCGTTGGCAAACCCCTAAAGGTTCCGTTTTTGGCAAGGCGCCGGTGATCTATACAATACAAGCATTGTCTTCGAAAACCACACTTAAACCAACCTCGCAAGGGAACGAGACTGGCCATGAAAATAACCGATGTAGCGATTACGCATATTAATCCCCTGCTGGCCGATCGGAACCTGAATAAGAAGGCCCAGTTCAGAGATATTGATACGCAGACCATCTTCAAGGTGACCGCGGACAACGGCGTGGTCGGATACGGGGAAAGCCGGAATCACGTCACGATGGAAATCCGGGACGTGGACCGGTTGACGGACAGCAATCCCTTCGACTACATCAACGCCGGTCTTCCGGTCGGCCTCATGGGCGCACTCTACGATCTTATGGGCAAACATCTCGAAATACCGGCCTACAAGCTCATGGGTCAGAAGGTGCGGGACCGGGTGCCCGTGGCGGCATGGACGCGTACAGCGTCTCCCGAAGACCTGGCCGCCGAGGTCCGCCGCGCGGTGGACGAGGGATACATGATATTCAAGATGCACACCGGCGAGCACTTCGACGTCTACGAACAGAACCGCGCCGTGGAGGAGGCCGCCCCTTCCGGATTCAAAATGCACTACGATTTCAACCACAACCGGTCGCCCGCGGACGTATCGCGTATCATCGAACACCTTGAAAAATCACCTGTGGTCGGCGTGATCGAAGACCCGCTGGTCTGGCGTGACGTGGACGGGTGGCGGCGCCTGCGCGAAAAGACTTCGATCCCCTTGCTGATGCACGTGCCGCAGCTCGGGGGCGGACCGGAAATCGTCCTTGGTTGCGCCGACCTCTACATGCTCGGCGAGCACGGAATCGGTATGAGCTTGAAACGGGGATTTGTCTGTGCCGAGGCGAATGTTTCCACCGTGATACAGTTGACCGGAGGAACGCTCAGCAAGGCAATGGCGCTCCACCTGGGCGCGGTGATTCCCAACGTATCGCACTCGGTGAACCTGGACGACCAGTACGGCGAAGACGTCACCGGCGGCCGGATCGAAGTGGAGGACGGCAGTTCCCCTGTGCCGGAAGGACCCGGGCTCGGTGTCGAGGTCGACGAAGAGGAACTGGTGCGCATCGCCGGGAATCCGAAGACCATCGTGCCCCGGCACATCGGCAAACTGTATCTACCCGGGGGCAACATCTACTATACCATCGGTTATCCTTCGGTAAGCAGGCTGACGGGATTCCCCGAGGGCAATATCCGGGGCATACGGCTGGAGATCTGGGAAGAAGACGGCAGTGCGTCGTGGCAGGAGACATACGACTGGATTGAACGGACTGGACCATTCATACGCAAGGAGTCAGAATGAACGAAACACCTCGTATACTCGTTACCGGATCGGCCGGCGCCATCGGCACGACCATCGTAAACGGGCTTAAAGACCGCTATCCCCTCCGCTGTTTCGACCGGGTATCGACCCCGGAGATGGAAGATGAAATCGTCGGCGATATCACCGACATGGACGCGGTGCTCCAGGCGACGGAAGGCATGGACGCGGTGATCCACCTGGCCGGTAACCCCTCCGGAGGCGCGTCCTGGGAGGAAATCCTGCACGCCAATTTCATCGGGACCTACACGCTTTTCGAAGCGGCCAGCCGCAATGGCGTGCGGCGCGTTGCTTTCGCCAGCCGGGCGGGACTGCTGGCGCCGTATCCGCAGGACGTTTTCCGCACGGTGGACATGACGCCCAGGCCGGAGAGTTACTATTCGATCAGCAAGGTCTTCGGAGAAAGCCTGGGTTACATGTACGCGACACGGTCCGACATGGAAGTCGTGTGCGTGCGCATCGGAAACTTCCAGCTCCAGCGGGACCTGCCCGGACATCCCCATCATCTCAGCCACGGCGACGCCGTCCTGGTTTTCGAAAGGGCAGTGATCCAGCCGGGCATCCGGTTCGAGGTCGTGTTCGGCGTATCCGACAGCACGTGGGCGTTGTATGACCTGGATCACGGGCGCCGGGTGATCGGCTATCATCCCCGGGACAAATCGATCGTCGAGCCCGAGACCTGAGCCGACTCGGATGCATAAACCGAACCGAAACCGTAAACCGTCATGAGATGGGCACCGGCCGCGTCATGCTAGAGGGCCGTCCATCCGCCGTCCACCATCAGCGTGGCCCCGGTGACGTATCGAGACGCGTCGGAGGCCAGGAAGACGACGGCGCCTTTGAGATCCTCGTTATCCAGCATCCGTCCGAGGGGAACGCGTTGTTCGTACCGCCGGAGGAAAGGGCTGGCCTGCTCGTTGAAATAGCCGCCCGGACAGATGCTGTTGGCCCGTACGCCCTGCTTGCCGTAGTATGTAGCCACGTATCGGGTGAAGTTGATCATGCCGGCCTTGACGAAGGTGTAGTCCGGCGGTTGTTTCATCCCGGTTTCTTCGTACAGGCCGGGGTCATTTGCGACGACACCGTATATACTGGAAATGTTGATGACGCTGCCGCTGCCCTGGTCGGCCATGACCGGGACAAAGGCCTTGCACAGGGCGAAAAGCCCCACCATGTTTCCCTGGGCGCTCGCGGCCCAGTAGTCGGGGGTCTGTTCTTCGAATCCGCCGCCTCGGCCGACCACCGCGCTGTTGATCAGGATATCCACGCGGCCGAAGCGGTCCATCACACGTTGTTTCAGGGTATCGATCGATTCGGTGTTCGTGATGTCGAGTTCTTCGGGGTGGGTATCGAAACCCCGGTCGTTCAATCCGGCTACGAACCGCCGGTTGTTTTCGAGGTCTCTGGAAGCGACGACCACGGTCGCACCCGCTTCGGCCAGGGCTTCGGAGATGCTGCTGCCAAACTGCGGACCGGCGCCGCCCGTCACCACGGCGGTGCGTCCCGTCAAGGAAAAGCTATCGAGTACTCCCATGAGATGGCTCCTGTCATCCAGTTGCATTGACCTGAGATAAAGATCTTCGGAAAAGGTTTCGGACGCACGGCAGCGGCATAGAAACATTGTTCAGGGTTTCCAGGCGTAGGCTACTTTCTAAGGTATCGACAAAGTATATACACCATGGTCAGGGGGAACAAAACATTTGTACCCATCGGATTCGTTGAGATAACCCTTACTATTGACCGGACACCGGTTAGAAGTTCGATTTCATTTACGTGGAGGAGTTGACTATGATCTGGGGATCGGGAGACTATTGTTACGAGAAGGTGCCCGGATGGGGGTCCGAGCGGACGCTGGGCATCGCCACGGCCGTGGCCGTGGATTCACGGGACCGGGTCTACGTCGTTGACCGGGAGCCGAATCCCGCCGTGGTGGTCTACGACCGGGACGGCCACCTGTTGAATGAATGGGGTCACGGCATACTGGCACTGCCCCACGAGATATGGATCGACGGGGAGGACAGGATCTTTATTCCGGACTGCAGAGACCATACCGTCCGGGTGTTTACTACCGACGGCACACTGCTGCAGACGCTGGGTGAGCCGAACCGGAAAGGAGATCCGGGCAAACCATTCAACATGCCGACGCGCGTCGTTAAGGGGTCCTCCGGGGACCTCTACGTCTCCGATGGTTACGGACAGTGTTGCGTGCACCGGATGACGCCTTCGGGAGACCTGGTCCATACCTGGGGCGGAAGGGGTAGCGCCCCAGGCCAGTTCACCCTGCCCCACAACATCTTTCCCGCGTCCGACGGCCGCCTGCTCGTGGCCGACCGGGAGACCAACAACCGGATACAGGTCTTCGATTCCGAGGGAAGCTTCCTCGCGGAATGGCCCGGGCGTCCCGCGCCCTGCGGCCTGTTCGTCGATGACGAGGATACGGTCTTCCTTGGCGAGGGCGGCGGGGTCACCATCCTGAACATGGACGGTAGGCTCATCGCCCAGTGGGTCGTCAGGGGTGGTCCAATCGATCGTCCCCACGGCGCGCACAGCGTCTGGGTCGACCGCCACGGCGATATCTACGTGGGCGAGGTGGGCGTGGAGAACCTCGTGCACAAATACGTCCGCGTATAGGAACCGGTTCCATCATGAATCGTCCCAGTTCCGGCCCCCGGTTTCCTCGATGGATATGGGCCGTCTACCTGGCCCTGTTCACACTCTCCATTCCTTGGTACATCCCGGAGATCGACCCGGTTCCGGTCTGGTTCGGCGTGCCGTTCTGGGTCGTGATCTGCCTGGGGGTCTGCCTGGCTATCGCGTGCTTCACCGCATTCGTAATTCAAAGGTTCTGGCGGGAGGAAGGATAGCCCATGGCCGATCAGCCCTATGGACCGGGCGCACTGGTGTTTCTGGTCGCGTATCTCGCCTTCATGATCGTACTAGGATATGTATCCCGGGCCCGCCGGCGGGACAATTCGATGTCCTCCTTCTACCTGGCTGGCAGGAACCTGGGCACGCTGGTCCTTTTCTTCACCCTCTACGCCACACAGTACAGCGGCAACACGCTCATCGGCTATCCCGGCGAGGCCTACCGGTTGGGTTTCGCCTGGATCATGAGCATCGGATTCATGATGGCCATCGTGGTGGCCTACCTGCTCTTCGCGCCGGCGCTGTATCGCGTGTCCCGCCAGTGGCACTTCGTGACGCCGGGCGACTGGATCGCCCATCGCTTCGGGTCTTCGGGAGGGTCTGGCCTGACCCTTTTCGCCGGCGTATTGTTCGTGGTCGCCATCGCCAACTACCTGCTCGCACAGCTTCTCGCCGTGGGCCATATCGTCTCCGGCCTGTCCGGCGGGGCCATTCCATTCTGGGCAGGTGTTGTGGTCCTGGGCATCATTATCCTGTTCTACGAGACCCTCGGCGGGATGCAGGCCGTGGCCTGGACCGACTGCATCCAGGGACTGCTGCTCTTCGTGGGCCTGCTAGGCATGCTGGCGGCCGTGGTTTCGGGGGGAGACCGTCTCGGGGAGGCTACGGCGTGGATCATCGCCCATCAACCGTCGAAAGCAGCTATTCCGGAAGGGGACACGATCCGAACGTGGATCAGCACCCTGCTGCTCGTGGGATTCGCCGCGGCGGTTTACCCCCAGGCCATCCAGCGGATCTTCGCCGCGCGGAGCACCCTCAGCCTGAAACGGTCGTTGACCTTCATGGCCTTCATGCCGCTGGTGACCATCTCGGCGGTGGTGCTGGTCGGGATTCTCGCCATCCCACAACTGACGGGCCTTGAAGGCGTCGATACCGACCAGGTCATGCCCCGCCTGCTGAAGATATGGGCGGCGGAATCCATCTGGCTGTACGTGATGACCGTCTTCGTCCTCACCGGCATCGTCGCAGCGATCATGTCTACGGCCGATTCCGTTCTCCTCAGTCTTTCTTCCCTCCTTGTCAAGGATGTCCTCGGAGGATTCTGGTCCGAGTCGCTCCCGGAAGAGCGGCTGACCGCCCTGGGGAAGCGCTTGTCCTGGGGCATCATGGCCATTCTGGTCTTCATAGCGTTGACGCCCGATCTCACCCTGTGGGGGTTAATCGAACTCAAAATGGAGGTACTGATCCAGACGGCGCCCCTGTTCGTCCTCGGTGTGCTGTGGCCCCGATACAACGCGACGGGCGCGGCGGCGGGCATGGCCGCGGGCACGTTACTGGCGGCCGGGTTGACGCTCGCCGGTATGGGTAAGCTGGGGGGCTGGCACGCCGGGGTGCTGGGTCTAGGGCTAAACGTGACCGTGGGGGTTGTGGTGAGCTGGAAGGGGAAGCGTTCTGGCTGTCAAAGCCTTCCGCCCCTCCCGCGATCGCTGGACTGTTCCGGAACGTCATCATCGTAAATAAAAAACGGTGGAGGTTTTTCATTGTCGGTGCCGAGCGTTCCAGCGTTCTTTTCCGCAATATACCATTCTCTGAGCACCTTGCAGTATGCGAATATCGATGTGCTCAAAGAACAGATAGTGTATCAGTTTCACGTCCCACGCATCATGTTTCTCATTTCGCGAATATCATCATGCAAACTGTCTATGTGCTTTTCTATGACCTCATGCTCTTTGCTTGACGCGTCGATCAATTCCTTTTTCAAATCCTTCATGTCATTCTTGGTCGCAAGCGTTCGGCCCAGCCAGAACATCCCCGCAAACAACGACAACAAAGTCGCAAAAGGTATATTGTTGACAAGTCCGTTCAATACTTCCAAATTATCTCCTCCTTTGATTCACACCCTCAGGCCCCATCCTCATGCCGTTGCCTTAAGCACTGCTATCAAACGATCATCCTTTACGTCCAACGCTTTAAGACCTCTGTTCCAATCGGGAATCCGATGCGAACTATCTGTGTTGTTCATGTATGTTGCTGTTCTGTTCCGTAGAAGATCTGCGATTGCGCTGAAGCGTTTTTCTTACACGTCCAAGTATTCCAGTCGAAAAAGAGATTGGATTCTCGAAATTAACGTCATCATTAGTGAGTGAAATGAACCTGTCAGTAAGTTTTACCGTTTGTCGACCAGCAATCTTATCTGGATTTGAGGAACATCGTGCCAGTTGAACGCTCACAGACATCGAACAACGCCTTGCTGACCGGGTACCGGCCATCATCCCGATTATAACGTTTACGGAAGGCGTCTTCGTTGAATATATCACGAGCGGCGCGCATGGCTTTCTTGAAATCCTCAGCGATCGTGTCCCGCTGTTCGGACGGCATTTTATTGATCTTCGTCATGGTCCTGCCCAGATAGCCATCGAGATCATTGGCTTCATAATTCGCCCATGAATCGATGTAGAAAGCGAGGAATCGCAGTACACACTCACAGTCCGCCATCCGCGTAGCCTTGATCGAAGTATCGGTGGCTTCAAGAAACTCCCTGGCCGTCGCCAGTTCCTTAAGGTATTCTCGGACCGGACCGGGATGAAGTGCATGACGGATTTCCTGCCCATTCAGCGGTACGCCTCCGGTGTTGAGCCGATGGAAAATGTTGAACATCACGTCCTCTGGCGTCCCGGGTTCGATGATATTCATCACTAGAACTTACTTGACAAATAAAGGGTAATGTGTTACCTTCGTGTTCATTGGACTTCACCCTTACTCATTACCGACCAACGAGATCCCCTGTGAGCCGCATGACGCCCCCGATCGAACTGAGCGATGAAGACTATCAGACACTGCTGGGCTGGACGCGTTCCGGCACGACCGAGCACCGCATGGCGTTCCGCGCCCGGATCATCCTGGCCGCCTATCGCGGGCAGGTCGGCCGGGACATCGCCCGCACGTTGGACACCCGCGAAGCCACGGTGAGCAAATGGCGCCGGCGCTTTCATAAGGCGGGTCTTGCCGGTCTTTCGGATCAGCCTCGTTCCGGCAAGCCGGCCCGCTACAACGAGGCGACCGTGCGAAGCATCCTCTCCTGCCTGGACGAAGAGCCGCCCACAGGCTACGCGAACTGGACCGGCCCCTTGATCGCGCAGAAGCTGGGCATCGGCGTCGACTACGTCTGGCAGGTCCTGCGCAAGCAGGGCATCAGCCTGAGCAGGCGCCACAGCTGGTGCCTGAGCACGGACCCGGACTTCGCCGCCAAGGCCGCAAGCATCGTGGGCCTGTATCTGGAACCGCCCCGGAACGCCCTGGTGCTGTGCGTGGACGAGAAGCCTGCGATACAGGCTCTGGACCGGAACCAGGGCTGGATCAAGATGCCCAACGGCAAGGCGATTACCGGCTACAACCATGAATACAGGCGCAACGGAACCACCACCTTGTTCGCCGCCCTGAACGTGGCCACCGGCCTGGTCAAGGCCGGACACTACAAGCGGCGCAAGAGACGGCAGTTTCTGACCTTAATGAACGGAATCGTCGCGGTCCATCCCGACCGGGAGATCCACGTCATCCTCGACAACCTCAGGACCCACAAGCCCAAGGTCGACCGATGGCTGCCCCGACACCCCAACGTCTATTTCCATTACACGCCCACGCACGCCTCCTGGATGAACCAGATCGAAATCTGGTTCAGCATTCTCTGGAAAGGGGCCTTGAGGGGCGGGGCCTTCAAATCGATACGGTCCCTGCGACAGGCGATAGACCGCTTCATCGAAGCCTACAACGAAAACGCCCATCCCTTTCAGTGGAAGGCGACCAGGGGTCAAACAGAGGACCCTTGAAGATAAATACTCTAATTTAAACAAGTAAGTGCTAGTTGGGTTTCCCTGATTCGCCGCTGCATTACCCGCGGAAGATCTTCGTTTTTCAGTCCAATTAGCTTATCGAGGTATTCGAGCCGGTTCAAAGAGAATTTCCCACTGACGTAGTTGTATATCGTAGACATGCGTTGAACGCCATCAACCACGGACCAGTTTT
Source organism: bacterium (assembly GCA_965225915.1). Lineage (GTDB taxonomy): Bacteria > JAAXHH01 > JAAXHH01 > JAAXHH01 > JAAXHH01 > JAAXHH01. The sequence continues at coordinate 355,730 of OZ245326.1, read as the reverse complement.
CGTCTTCATCGGCTGCAACGTAGAATACGGGAATAGGGATCCGAAGAAGCAGGGATTCGATCAATCAAGATTGACGTTCCTCCTTCCAGAGGAACGAGCGCTGGAAATCCGGTGCCAGGTCAATCTCGCCGTGCTTTAACCTCGATACAAGCAATTCCACAGTAATGTTGGTAGACCGGATCTTGATTTTCTCTGGATCAAACGGACGTTCGATTCTTATCTTTGGATCATCGACTTCGACCTCGACCTGGGAATCAGGATCAACCTCAATATCGCGTTCATTCCGTTTTACCCGTACATGTCCTTGATCATTGCCTCGGTTCTGCGGAACCTGACCCGAACCAACATCTTTCCCTGCGATAGGCTGTTGAGAATCGGAGAGGACTTCTTCTGTCATTCTAAATCTCTTGGTTACGTCGTTTCCGGACAGGCGACTACTTTCAGTCTATCAGTCGCCGGACAATTGTTTACGTTTAATCCGTTCCTGCATTTCGTTCTCTACAGGGAAAACGTAGCCTTGGCAAACGATCTGAGGATTGCAGGAAAGGGTTTGCTTCAGTACTCGTGAGTGTCTGAACTGTCAAAGCGTGAGTTGCACGTGGCCAAGTACACCTGTAGACCGGTATATTACGGGCGCAATTTCAGTTTGTCAACAAGTGGGGTCTCAGGACTGAACCCGCACTGTTTGGCGTTGCTTCCAGTATTTCGGACGCTTGGGCCGTTAAAAAGTACAAACGCCGTCGCCGTCACGCCTGACATCTCTAAGTCATCAACTGAACGCAGCAAGCACAACTATAGTCAAGCCGTTTACCGGGTAGTTCAGAATCTCATACTCTTCACCGCCGCTTCGATCCGCTCCAGGGCCTCGGCGAGGATCGATCTGGGGCAGGCGATGTTGATTCGCTCGAAACCTTCGCCCTCCGGACCGAAGATGTAGCCTTCGTCGAAGTACACGCGCGCTTCGTTTAACATCAGATGCTCCAGGGCCTCCCCGTTCAGGCCCAGGCTTCGGAAGTCGACCCAGACGAGATACGTGCCTTCGGTTTCTATGACGGATACCGGAGGCAGGCGTTCCTTGAAGAAGGATTCGACCAGCCGGTAATTCCCTTTCAGGTAGACGAGCAGTTGTTCCAGCCACTCTTCGCCATGTTCGTAGGCCGCTTCGACGGCTGCGATACCGAAGGGATTCAGGGTGAAGTATCCCGAACTTCCGACGGTGTTTTGAAAGGTCTCCCTGAGCGCCGCGTTGGGTATAATCATGTTCGACGCCTGCAAACCGGCGAGGTTGAAGGTCTTGCTCGGTGAAGTACAGATGATGGACCGGTCCTCGTAGTCCGGTCCCAGCGTGGCATACGGTGTAAACTTGCGACCTCCAAGTATGAGGTCGCAGTGTATCTCGTCCGATACGACCAGCACATCGTTGTCCATGCAGATTCGGCCGAATCGCATCAGTTCCTCCCGGGACCAGACCCGGCCGACCGGATTGTGCGGATGACACAGAATGGCAATTTTAACGTCCGGATCGGCACACTTTTTCGCCAGGTCGTCGAAGTCCATTACGTAACGGCCGTTCTCGTACTTCAGCGGATTCAGCGCGGCCAGTGTCTGCGTGTTTTCGATGGCGTTGTAGAACGGATAGTACACGGGGGGCTGTACCAGCACCTTTTCTCCGGTCTTCACATAGGCCGAAATCAACAGGTGCAGGGCGGGAACCACACCGGGTGTGAAGCAGATGTGCTCCGGCTGGACGATCCAGTTGTGCCGGAGTTTCATCCACCGCGCAACGGATTCGTAGTAGGACGGAGGCGGAATCGTGTACCCGTAAAGTCCCTGTCGGGCCTGTTCCGTCACCGCGTCGATAACCGGCTGAGCGCACGGGAAATCCATGTCCGCCACCCACAGCGGGAGTATCGGCCGATCGTGCCGGGAGGCGTCGGTCTCGTTCCACCGGACGAGGCGACCATCCCTTTTGATGTAGTCCCACTTCATAGAATGGGTATCGTTGCGATTGATGCGCTGGTCGAAATCATAGTTCATGGGATCGGCTTTCTCCAGGGATGTACGGGGACATGTGCGGGTATGGGCGGGTTGGCAAAACCACGCCGAATAGCGAGGTATGGTAACCGCTCGCAACCCCACTGTCAAATCACAATTAACAGTTGCCATTTGCCAATGGTGACTATACCATCTTCACTCGGCGATTTTGTGATGAAACGCCGCTCCGAACAACCTTTAATCCCGAACGAGTGGACAAGTTTGGCTGGTAGTAGTCGCCTGTCGCGTTGACATGTAGAACCGGCGCCGCGTTTCGGCCATCACGCATGAATATCATTCAAAAACTACAGAACCTTTCTGCCGGAGAACTCGCGATACTGGCAGGTGTGGGACAGCGAGCCGGTATTCCTGCGAAGGAAGCTGACGCCGGGTGGCCCATGGGCGTTGCGCGACGGCCCGATGGCGATCTGGTCGTAATCGACTACCAGTGGCACCGGATCTGGCGGATCGATCAAAACGGTATCCTCCATGCCTTTGCGGGAGATGGAATCGCCGGCAATACGGGCGACGGCGGACCAGCCGCCGAAGCGCGGTTTCGCCACCCCCATGACCTGTACCAGGACCGCCACGGCAATCTGTATCTTTCCGATCTGGGCAACCACACCATCCGCCGAATCGACTACGAGACCGGCATCATCACCCGTGTCGCGGGCAACGGACGAATAGGCCGGGGAGGCGACGGTGGTTCCGCTCTCGATGCGGAACTGGACTGTACCTGCGGTGTGGCTGTGGACCGGGAAGGCAACGTGTATCTGTCCAGCGAGTGGACGAACAACATCCGGCGCATAGACGCGAAGACAGGCCTTGTGGAAACAGTCTTCGGCCATCACGCCCGTCACTATCCTTCCGAGCGGGGTGACAGTAGGCCCTACTCGGGCAGGGGGCTGAGCCTGGGTGGATACCATGGCGACGGCGGTCCGGCCCGGGGCGCGGGATTCTATCACCCGGAACACCTGGCATTCGATTCGCGGGGTGATCTGCACGTGTGCGACAATTCCAACGACCGCGTGCGGAAGATCGACATGCAGTCGGGGATCATCGATACGGTGCTGGGAAACGGGCAGCGCGCTTCCAACGGCGATGGAGGTCCGGCCTCGGAGGCGAGCACGCTCATGCCGGACGCGATCTGCCTGGACGCCCACGACAATCTCTACGTCGGCGAGAAGTATGGGTTCAGAGTGCGAAAGGTGGAACGAGAGACGGGTATTGTGCAAACGCTGGCCGGGACCGGCGAACCCGGGTTCGGAGAGGAAGGACTGCCGGGTGTCGTCACCCGATGCAATTCCGTTGAAGCGGGGATCTACGCCGATCCCGATGGCACGGTGTTCTGGGGCGATTGCTCCGGCCGCCTTCGTAGGTGCGATGGTCGTACAGGGATAGTAACCACGGTCCTCGGCGGCACCAGCGTGCACGACGGCGAGATCTCGACCACAGGTTTTTTGAATGGACCCGGCGGCCTGTCGGTCGGTCCTGATGGAAGGATCTTCATCGCGGACGTATGGAACCAGCGCATACGATCGATTGATCCGGGTACCGGGGTAATTCGAACGGTCGCAGGTTCCGGCGCACGGGCCTATGGAGGAGATGGCGGCCTGGCCGTCGACGCCCATCTGGGAAACCCCCACGACGTCTCCGTGGACCGCGGCGGCCGGGTCGTGATTGCTGATACGCGCCACGGCCACGTACGGCGGATAGACAAAAAGGGCGTCATCCACAACATCGCGGGTGCAGCTTTTCAATGGGACAAGGGCGACGGCGGTCCGGCCCTGAGCGCGTGCCTGATGCACGTCCTTTCGGTGACCCATGGACCCCACGACGACGTATACATCGGCGACGCCGGTTGCGGACGCATCCGGAAGATCGACGCGGAAACCGGCATCATCACCACGGTCGCTGGTATCGGCCTGCAGGGTTATTCGGGTGACGGCGGTCCCGCGACCCGGGCGCGGATAGGTTCTCCGTCGGCCATGCGGATTGACGGTTCGGGGCATCTCTACTTCGCAGACGACCGGCACCACGTTATCCGACGGGTTGATGGCGACACGGGGATCATATCCACCATAGCCGGAACAGGAGAAGAGGGCTTATCCCCGGAAGGTACCAGGGCCTCGCAAGCCGCGATCTCCATCCCCCGGGGACTTGCCTTGGATGGCAGGGGACGCCTGTACTTTTCTGACTCGGGCAATAACCGGGTGCGTCGCATCGCCCAAAACGGCCAGCTTGAAACCGTGGTCGGCAGCGGGGAATACGGCGACTGCGACCAGCCGGTTGCGGTACGGGAGGCGCCGCTGAACGAGCCGCATGGTTTGTGTTTTTATGGTGATGATGTGCTGCTCGTCAGCGATCATTTCAATAACCGTTTGAAGGTGGTCCGGATCGGAGATTGAGCAAGAAACAAGCTATTGGACACGGGGGTTCAACATCGTGGCAACGCAGTCGTATAGGTGACTGGATTGCGCGATCGTTTCAAGAACAGACAGGAGTATGGATGAAGATTACCGAAATAAAGACCGCCGAAGTGCCCGTGAAGTCTAGGCGAAGCACTTATCGCTACAACTACGTACGCGTATATACCGATGAAGGGGTATACGGCACGGGAGAGGCCAGTCACATCGACCGCGGCTGGCGGGAGTCGACCCGCCACATGGCGCAGATGCTCATCGGCATGGACCCGAGGGACGTGGACGCCTGTTTCGAGTTGGTCCGTAGAAGGTACATTTTCATGGGAGGCGCGGGCGGTGCCGCCATTTCGGCGCTCACCGGGATCGAGATCGCCCTTTGGGATCTGGCCGGCAAGGCCCAGGGCGTCCCGGTCTACCGGCTCCTGGGCGGCAAGTTCCGGGACCGTATTCGCTTGTACGTGGACTGCGCGCACACCGATTACAACGAGCGCGCTGCGGAGGTGAAAGAACGGGGTTTCACGGCGATCAAGTTCGATCTCGACGACGCGCAAAACCCCCACAAGCTGGATCCGTGGAACTGGTCGGTGACGCCCGACGAGTTGAAGTCCCTGGTAGAGCAGGCGTTTGCGATCCGCGAAGGGATCGGCGAGTCCCTGGACCTGGCGATAGACCTCCATGGCAGGTATGACGCGACCGCAGGGATGAAAATAGCCCAGGAAATGGAACCGCTGAACCTCCTGTGGCTCGAGGAACCGGTTCCCCCTGAGAACATTGATGCTCTGGCGAAGATCACGCACGCCACCGGAACGCCCATATGCGTCGGTGAGAACCTTTATCTCCGCCATGGATTCCGGGATCTGCTGCAGCAGCAGGCCGCCGATATCATCATGCCGGACGTCTCGAAATGCGGCGGTCTGTCGGAATGCCGCAAGATCGCCAACATGGCCGAGATGTACTACGTGCCCTTCGCGCCGCACAACAACTCCAGCGCGCTGAGCACGGTCGGCGACGCCCACGTCTGCGCGAGTGTACCGAATTTTCTGGTGCTGGAGTACCACCGTTTTGACGACCCGACCTGGGACAATGTGCTGGCCACGGATACATCGGTCATCCAGGATGGCCACGTGGTGCTGACGGAATCGCCGGGTCTGGGCGTGGAGTTGAACGAGGAGTTTCTTGCGTCGCAGATGCCGGAGGGTGAACCGTTGTGGCAGTGACCTGTTGCAGTTTGTTTCAAGAACTGAGTTGATGCACTTTGGGTCGAATGAAAGCGGACCCGGTCCCGTGAATCCAGGGAGGCGGTATGCACTGGTATCTCGAGGTTCTAAGGAAATACACGGTTTTCAGCGGCAGGGCGAGAAGGAAGGAGTACTGGATTTTTGTTCTTATCTCCTCTGTTGTGGTTGTATTATCCAGCGTGATCGACGAACGGATGGGGTGGACGCTAGGGGAGGATGTGGGGTTTTTCAGTACGCTCTACGGTGTCGCCGTCATCGTACCCAGCATCGCATTGACGGTTCGCCGCCTGCACGATACGGACCGCAGCGGTTGGTGGTTGCTTTTAGGTCTGATCCCACTCATTGGCAGCATCGTCCTCCTGGTGTTCATGATACTGAAAGGAATCGAAGGCGATAACCGGTTCGGACCGGACCCCAGGGCGGAAGCACCAAGATGGTGAGCGGTGGACCAGCCCGGCGCGGCAATTCGGTTTTATGGGTTTAGTCATGATCTTGACTGAACAATGCTGTCACGGACCTGGATCATGAGCGTGCTGTTTTTAGATCTGGTCGCTTGCATGATCAGAAACCAGTCGATGAACGTCCAGATCCCCAGCCCACCGAATGTGCAAAGTTTACCGATGCCCAAACCAATGTCGCCGATATAGAACCTGTCACCTCCAAGCAGGCCGAACAGGATACTGATGACAAGAGTTGTCAAGGGGTCTTTTCTTCGGGTCGCGAACTGCACGTCGAATTGAATCCGTTCATCGTTCGACAGTTCCTTTTTGGCAGATTCGCTTCCTGCATTTCGATTTCGTTGGACATTCTCAGATCTCCTTTGGTTTTGCGGTGATATGTTGCAAGAATTCGGATGCCCGGCCTGATGCTTCCGGATTAGCCGGCGGCATGAGTACTTGACAACGGCCAGGTTAAGGCGTCTACTGTTTTGGACAAGCAAATCACAATATAAGTTTCATCATTTTGAACCGGGCTTCAGGTGTCAGTACTACCTTGAGAAACGGAAACGGTGACCGGCGGGGTCGCGATCAATGCATACCACGAAAGGACACACCATGATAAGAGTGGGTTCCATCGGACTCGGCGGTATGGGTTCGCACCAGGCAAGGACCTTTGACAGTGTTGACGGCTGCCAACTGGTCGCGGGAGCCGATCCGTCTCCCGAAATGCGAGCACGATTCGCCCAGAACTTTCCCGGAACGAGTTTGTACGATTCTCCTGAATCCCTTGTCAACAGCGGAAATGTCGACGCCGTCGTGATCGCCGTGCCCACAGGCCTTCACTGCGCAGCGGCCTCGACCGCCCTCGCTGCAGGCATTCCGGTGCTGGTGGAAAAGCCCATGGCACGGACGGTGGACGAGTGCCGGCGTTTGATCGAGGAAGCGAAGCGTAAGGACACCGTCCTGATGGTCGCCCACTGCCGCCGCTTCGATCCATACTGGAAGTCCTGGGGTGCCTACATCGCATCCGGAAAACTGGGGTCTCCCATACTCTGGCGCAACGCCATGGCGAGTTTCGGACCCGGAAGCTGGTACATGGACCACGACCTGGGCGGCGGTCCGCTCATGGACGGCGCCGTGCACAACTACGATTTCGCCAACTTCCTTTTCGGAGATCCCGAAAGCGTCCTGTCCAGCTCGATCAATATGGATCCCACGGCAACAGCCCTGGACACTTGTTCCGCCATCGTCCGCTACAAGAATGGTAACCAGTTGCTCATGTCCTGGAGCTGGGCGGCCCGGGGTAATGGCATGCACGACATCATCGGCCCAAAGGGGTTTATTCAATTCGGCACCGGTGACCTGGAGCAACCCGAAGAGGACGAACCGCACCAGTACTGCTGTTTCACGGACAGGGAAGGCGAGCAGACGTTAATCAAGTCTAAAGCAGAACCTGATATGTACACCTATCAGGCGGAGCATTTCCTGTCCTGTGTACGCGGTGATGTGACGTGCCTTTCGCCGGGTACCGAAGCAATCAAGGCCATCGCCATCGCCGACACCATACTACAGGCCGGACCGTCCGGAGAGGCCAGGGAGGTTTCCTGGAATTAATGGTCCGGCGGGAGTTGAGGCGCTCACCATCTGGAGGGTCGATATGAGACGATCACGGTAAATGCAATGAAACCGTCACGGGACATCTACGGATTGTCAGGTTTTTACAAGTCCACAGTTACGCCTGATGTCCTCGTGTGTTAGCCGTAAACCCAATCTTCAAGGAAAACCACAGTGGATAAAATAATGTGTTTTCTCATGGATCATCCCGGGAAGAAAGACCTGGGTCTGCTCATCATCCGCATCGTCATCGGTTTCACTGTGGCCGTTTTTCACGGCTGGGGAAAGATATCGTCGCCCGAGCGGTGGGCGGGCATCGGCGAACGCATGGAATTGTTCGGTATCAGTTTCCTGCCGGGATTCTGGGGTTTTATGGCCGCATTCTCCGAATTTGGAGGATCCATACTACTCATCCTTGGCTTGTTTTTCCGTCCGGTGACGACGCTGCTGGCGCTTACCATGATCGTCGCGATGTCGTATCACCTGTCTCTCCCGGCGGACAATCCAGCTTCCGGGCTTAACGGCGCGTCCCACGCGATGGAACTCCTCGCCGTGTACGTAGCGCTCTGGTTCATGGGACCGGGCAAGTACAGCCTGATGCCGGGAACCAGGAAGGAGTAGAATACACGACCGGACCCCCTGTGCGTCACCGATTGGAATCTATGAGCCAGATCGTCAAGATAGGAGTGATATCGGATACCCACGGCCTGTTGCGGCCGGAGGCCGAAGCCGCGCTAACCGGAGTGGAACGGATCATTCACGGTGGAGACGTAGGTGGCGAGGAAATCCTGGATGCGTTGTCGGTGATTGCGCCCGTCTCGGTGGTTCGCGGCAATACCGACTACCAGCTCTGGGCGGCGCGACTGCCGGTAACCGAACTCGTTGAGGCAGGGGGAAGATCGATCTACGTCGTACATGATATTGAGGATTTGAACGTGGATCCGGTAGCTATGGGTATCGACGTGGTGGTTTACGGTCATTCACACCGGCCGATAATGGAGAAACGCGGCGACGGCGTGTGGTACCTCAACCCGGGCAGCGCAGGTCCGCGGCGCTTCAGCCTGCCCGTAACGGTTGCCCTGTTGGAAGTATCCAAAACAGGTATCAACGGGAACATCCTGGACCTGGAGGTCTAGAACAACCCTCAATACGTAGCTGCCGTCATGGCGTCAAATCGGTCCATGTCCCACTCCGCCCCCCATCCGGGACCGTTGGGCGGTGCGATGTGGCCGTCCTCGATGGGCGGCTTGTTGACCATTCCCCACGTGCTGGCCGTGTCTACGAAACCGTTGCCGCCTGTCTCGTAAAAACTCGTATTGTCGATACAGCATCCGAGATGGGCGTGAATGAGTCCGAAGAGGCCCCCTTCGGCGTTCAGTTCAATGCTGGTGTCATACATTTCGGCGAAGTGGGCCATCTTGAGCACCTGCGTGGTCCCGAAACGGGCGTTGGCGCGGAGCAGGTCCGTCGCCCCGGACATCAGCCGCTGTGTCGAAATTCCCAGGTCGTGCATCAGCGTTTCGTTCCCCATCACCGGTATGGTCAATTCCTGGCACAGTATCTGGTACTGGTGTTCTTTCTGCTCGTGCATAGGCTCTTCCAGCCAGATGAAATCCAGTTCCTCCATGACCCGCCCCACCTCGATGGCTTCCTGGAGCGTATAGGAACAAACCGGGTCGTTGAGGAGCAGGTAGTCGGGACCGACGATCCTGCGTACCTCCTGGAATATGGGTATGTCCGCCCTGCCGCCCTTGTAGGTGTGGAATTTGTAGGCGTTTACCCCGTGATCCTTGCCCTCTTCGATCATCCGCAGATAGGTCTCGATATCGGAGTCTCCCCCGGTCAGGTACACGGGGAACCGGTCCCGAACCCGGCCGATCAGGTCGTAGACGGGCAGGCCTGCTTTCTTGCCGGCGATATCCCACAGGCAGTTGTCAAAATCGCCGAACCACCCGGGTTTCTGATACAACCAGCGCGTACCCTTGTGAAGCATCTGGAACAGTTCTTCGCGGTTCAGCGGGTTCTTGGCCATTACCTGCGTGCGCAGGATCTCCACCTGTTCCCGGTCCATCGTGGTCGTACACATGCCGTCTATACCTTCGTCGGTCTCGACCCGAATGAAATGCTGGCGCAGATTCCCCCTCTTCGGATGCGTCTTGCTGCCGTGGGTATACTGGATGCGCCTCAGGCCGGGAACCTGCCTCAGCTCCAGGTACCACTGCTGCTGATTTGGATCTTCCAGGATGAACAGCTTGATGCCGGTGATTTTCAAGTCGATTTCCTGGGTATAGGCGCCGGGAGTTCGGCGACGAACTGGTAATCGGGTTTCAGTTCCTGGCGGTCCATGATCTCAATGATCTGCTTCCAGGTCTCGAACAGGCCCCGGGTGCAACTCGGCATCTCGTGTCTGATGAGACGGTGCAGCTTTCCCAGGTTGTAGCAGGGCACCGCGGCGTACATGTGGTGCTCGGTATGGTAGTTCATGTGCCAGTACAGGAATTGCAGGAGGGGGTTGATATAGAAGGTCCTGCAGCACAGTCGATAGTCGGGTACTTCATCCTGCAGGCCTACATGTTGGGTGGCGTTGCACAGGAACTGGAGCCAGGCGCCGATCATCTTAGGAAAGGTGATGACCAGGGGGACTACCCACAGACCCGAAAACAGGGACACGCCCGCGATCAGCACGTGACCCGTGAACATGAACCGTTCCCAGTTGGTATAGGCCCTGCGTCTCTCCGGGTCGCTTTCCGGAAAGAGTTCCTGGGACCAGCGGTCGTCCGGGATTTTCCCCGCGACGGCCGCCAGCCTGCCTCTCACCAAGTCGTAGGGATACCGGTAGTTTATGATCGCCCACTTCCACAGGTTTCTCATGTCGAACTTCTGGGGAAGGATGACCTCCTGGTCATCCGGATGGTGAAGGGTATACTTGTGATGTTCGGTGTGACTCGCCCAGAAGTGATGGTGGTTATGCCATCCCAGGAAGGAATACACGCGAAGGAAGAAGCGGTTCAGCCAGCGTGTCCTGAATACGGAATCATGGACCAGTTCGTGAAAACCGTTGACCAGGAAATGCCAGAAGTGTCCGTTGACGAAAACCAGCAGCACGGTGACGTACCACGGCCAGTAGAGAGACGAGTAGATGGCGGCGCCGGCCGCAACGGCGAGGACGGCCAGGTAGCCCAGGGTCTGAACAAATCCCAGGAAATCGCTGCGCCTGTTGAGGCTGGCCAACTGCTCACGCGTCACGCGGCAGCGGTACCACTTCACACGGTTCTTTGGTAGTGGTGCGTTGTACTGCGGACCCTCGGTCAGCACTTCCTCGTCGGCGAGGAAGATTTCGTGGGAATCAACGGATCCGCTGGAGTCTTTGGCAGATTTACTCACGGTTTTATTCCGCCTGCAAGATGTTGTTGGGAACGCAGTTAATGTAAGATTGGCTTGTGCCTACCGTCAAGCACAATCTCGCTTGAGATAGCGGTCGAACCACGCCACCATCCATTCGAAGTATTCGGTTCGAAAGCAGTGGTTGCCTTTCGGCTGGTATACGCGAAAACGATCGCCACGGCCCGCATCCCTGTACACGGGTGCAACCACGTGAATCAGTTCGTCGACCCCGAATCGGGGCATGTCCTCGTCCGACGTGGGCGCCACCATCATGAAGGGCCGCGGCGCGATACAATTCGCGACAATATCGGGATGGTCGAAGTAGCGAAGCATATGGGGAACGAAGAAGTAGGCGCTGTGTCGGTACAGATCGCCTTCCCGTATGACGCTTGCCAATTGTCCAACGCCGCCGCAGATCGGGACGCCTGCCGCGAGCCACGGGGCGCAGGCCATAGCGTACCACGTTGCGTTTCCACCCAGGGACATGCCGGTCAGTCCAACGCATTTGTTCCCAATCCGATCCTGGACTCCGAGCACGCGTACGCCTCTGAGCGCTTCCTCCACGAGCAGGCCCATCTGGGATATGCCATAAGGTGCCAGGTGCTTGAGTTCGATATACCAGGATACCTCGTTCGTGCCTCGCCCGTCGCACCCCTTGGGCGAGATCGACAGGGTGACGTAGCCCCGCCGTGCCAGTTCCCTTCCCCAGCCAAAGAGCGGTCCGCCATCGGGAGGATCCATGAAGAACCTCTCGTGGGCCAAATGCTCGGCCGATCCGCCCGTTCCCGGTAGACAGACCACGCCCGGGAGGAACTCGGTGGGGTTGTCAAGGGGCTCTATCAGGATAGCCGGTACCGTCTCGCCGAGAGAGTTCGCATACGTAAGATGCGTAAGGCGAATGCCATCTTCCTCCCGTGAAGCATCCATGGAGAAATCGACCTGTTCGGGGATGTCGGACATGCCGAAGAGTTCCAGCAACTTCTCACGGATCTTCCCGGGCGGGACTGAGGCGGGATATCGTGAGCTCAGCTCTTTGCGATTATAGGTGGTCATGATTGGTTTCTCCGGTCCGCCGGGCCCGCCGGGCCCGCCCGGTCCACTCTGCATCTTAGGTTCAACCTGGTCCGTTCGGCTCTACACGGCATAGGGCGGAAATTCGTGGGTATGTCCTTGCGCGACTTCGTTGCTCAGTTTGCCGTCGCGCATGAAGTCCTTTTCTCGGCCCTGGTCCACAAGCAGGGCCTCCAGTTTCTCATGCAGTTCACGGGCACGAGGGTGACTGTCGCTGTACAGGTTCCGGCACTCGAAGGGGTCTTCACTCAGGTCGTAGTATTCGAATTGGCCGGTCCGGTAATGCCAGATGAACTTCTCCGTGTGGTCGACCAGGTAGTGGCCGAATTCCAAGTGTTCGGCGTGTAGATGGTCCCGGTCCAGCCGGTCCGTATCCCCTCTGACAAGGGGCATGAGTGATTGGCCGTCCATCCTATCCGGCGGTGGCAGTCCGCACACGTCGAGCAGCGTGGGCATCAGGTCGGCCAGGCCGACGGTCGTATCGGGATACTGGCGGCCGGCGGGGAGGTCCATCTGTGCAGGGAAATTCAGGACGAAGGGAACGCGGATCGAACCTTCGTATCCGACGGATTTGGCCCAGTGATGATGGTCCCCCAGCATGTCGCCGTGGTCGCCGACGAAGGCGTAGACGAGATTGCGAAGCCGAAGCATACGCCACATGTGGTAGGTGAAGCGTGTAATCTGGGTGTCCACGTGGTCGATGCATCCGTAGTACCCGGCCCGGGCCCGCCTGACGTCTTTCAATGAGCGTGGTAGGTATTCCGCTTCTGGAAAAGGACCATGTACCTTCACGAAGGGTTTGCGCTCCCGTACGACGCGGGTTGGATCGCCCGATGACCGGGTCGGGCAGGTCCGGGTCGTCGGCGTACCGGTCGTAGAAGAACGCCGGCGGATCCCAGGGCGGATGCGGTTTGCTGAAAGAAACATAGAGGAAGAAAGGAGTATCCCGGCCGTGTTTTTGGACGTGTTCTTCCATCACGCGAATGGCCTGCGTGGCGGTCCAGGTGGTCACGTGGAACTCTTCCGGAAATACGCAGGGCCGGGCGGTATACGCGTTGTTGGTCACACCCGCGTTGAACAGGCCGAAATCTCCCCAGCCCTGTTCCGCAAGCCAGTCCAGGTAGTCATCCCTGTATCCAGGCGACAGGAATCGCCCCTCCTCGTGCGAGACGATCTCGTCGAATCCATAAGGTGCGTCCTGTGGGTAAACATGACGCTTTCCCACGCAGTAGGTCTTGTAACCGTTACGCTGGAACACCCGGCAGAGCGTGTCCGGTTCGTCCCAGGGCGCCATGTCGTCAAACCCGACCATGCCGTGGGTGATGGGCCACTGCCCGCTGAAGAGCGTCCGTCGGGCGCCGACACAGGAAGGCACCTCCGTGATGGCTCGGGGGAAGTAGTGCCCTGTGTGAGCCAGGGCGTCGATGCCCGGCGTGTGCACGACCGGGTGGCCCGCGATACCCAGAGTGTCCCCGCGATGCTGGTCGGCGGAGATTAGAACGACGTTGGGACGGTTGTTCCGGGCCATCAACAACTCCTGGTTTCAATTTCGGCCGTTTAACAGTCCGTGTATGGACAACTGGATATTGAAGCCTGGCGACTGCTGCGGTCAGGAGGGAAGGATCTTCTGACCGATGATGATGTGCCGGAACAACGGTTTCGTACGTTCCGGCAACGCCTCGAACTGCTCGGGTGTTATCGGGACGACATCGTCCGGACGGAAACCCCGGTTCGCCGCATCGGTTTCGTAGTCCGATAGCCCGGGGATGAGCGGATTCAGGTTGTACCACCACGCGGCGTACCGTGCAATGACGGCGATGCGGATCTCATCGCTGCGGTTTTCCCCGTTGGTGTGCCAGACGCGGCTGTCAAACATCAGTACGCTTCCCGGTTCGCCTTCTGCCTGGGTCTCGGAAGGATGGGTCCTGCCCGGTGCAAGGCTTTGGTCTCCCGTGGGGTTGTTACCTGCTTTGTGACTACCGGGAACCACGACCGTCCCGCCGTTCTTCCGGGTAAATGGCGTCAGCATCCACAGACTCGTCAAGAGGAGCGGCGCATCGGGATATGGCGCTGGAATGCGCCAGTCGTACCCCTGTCCGAAGGGGTAGTCCGAATGGAGACCGCCGCCAGGGTTGTTGGACCTCGGGTATCCTGGACTCAGGATAACTCCAGTCGTCATCGAGATACGGACGTGATCGCCGAAAAAAGCCTCGGTAACCCCCGTGATGCGGTCATCCGCGAGGTACGGAGCGATCGACTGGTCGTAGGCGATAAGTCCCCGTATGGCGTGGCGTCCATTCTCCATGTCCTCGGGTCGTGACCGGGCGGTCGCAAGAATACTTTCGCGGACCTTCTCCACTTCGTCAGGGGGTATAACGCAATCTACCACGCACCAACCCTCTACCTTGATCCGATTTACGAGATCTTCGACGGTTGACATGCCCGTTCCTTCCTCTTAACGTGAGACAAAGAGCATGGTTTCTGTATCGGGGATGTGATTCAAGATCGATAGTCAAAGCCGATCATTTTGTAAAGGCGATTCTCACCACGATCTACACCTGGCAGGAGTTGTTGTGGTTTCATACCGTCCACTGGGCCGAACAGGTTTGAATGTTTCCACGCTGAGCATGGGTTCCGGAGGCTTCAATCGGCTTGGGCAAACCAGCAATCCTCCCCTGACCGAACCGGAAATGCACCGGCTCGTCCACGGAGTCATCGATATGGGAGTAAATCTCTTCGATACGTCTCCTGGCTACCTGGAAAGCGAGGCAATACTTGGACGGGCCTTCCGGAGCATACTCCGCGACCGATTCTACGTTGCTACCCGGGTGGTCCTGTCAGGGCTCGATGAAGAAGCCCATCCGTTCTACGCTACGCCGGCCGAGATCACTGAATCCATCGAGACCAGCCTGAAACGACTTGGCCTGGACGAGATCGACGTGGCTCTTATTGCTGCTACAGAGCAGGTGGAATTCGATCCCATGCTGAACGAGCTATTTCCCGTGCTCGAAAAACTGTGTCAGCAAGGCAAGATTCGTTTCTTCGGATCCAGTGAGACGGCACTGTCTGACGGTGCCCACGAGTGGCTGCGCGCGGCCCTGCCTACCGGGAAGCTGGACGTCATCATGATCGCCCACAGCATGCTGAACCAGTCGGCTCGGCATACGGTCTTTCCCTATTGCAGGGTGCACGACGTCGGGGTCATGAACATCTTTTCTGTGCGCAACATCTTCAAGGACCCGGAACGCCTCGCGCATACCATCGTAGAGTTGCAGCGGCAGGAGCTTCTGGACGAGACCATCGATCCCCGATCCCCTTTCGACTTCCTCCTTGAAGACCCCGATATCGAGACTTTGGTCGAAGCGGCGTATCGGTACGTCCTATACACCGAGGGCGTATCGACCGCCGTATGCAGCGCGGTCAGACTGGACAAGATCGAGCAGAATATCCGCAGCATCGCTAAAGGTCCCCTCCCCAAGATGCACGTAAGGCAAATCAACCGCCTGTTCGGGCATCTGAGCGAGCCGGTAGGCAACTAGCGTTTACCCCCATTACCGCCTTCCAGCCAACGTGCCCGCTTCCTGTGGGCAGCGACGTATTGAAAGTCGTATTCCGACGCACCTTCATCCACCGGCATCCCGTGGCCGATGGGTGGAAAACTCGCGACTACCTCCTCGTCTATGTCGACGCCTAGGCCCGGTGTATCCGGCACGATGATATGGCCATCCTCAATGTGGGGTTGCCCGCTCATGACTTCGTATCGCTGGGGAACGTCATTAACCAGGTGCTCCTGGATCAGGAAATTGGGGATCGTGGCCAGAAAATGTACGGATGCCATTTCTGCTACCGGTCCAAGGGAACCGGCGTGAGGCGACAGCATGACGAAATGAGCCTCGGCGATGGCCGCGAGTTTCTTCATCTGAAGTAATCCGCCGAAACGCCCCGTATCGGGCTGCGCCACGTCTATGATCCCCCGCTCGACTAGGGGGGCCAGGGCATATACGTTGGGGTAGCTCTCACCTATGGCTATAGGTATATCCACGGCGTCTGACACTCTCGCCACGGTCTCGATGTCCAGGGACGAAACCGGGTCTTCGTAAAACAGCAGGGCATAGGGTTCCAGGCGGCGTCCCAGCGCTATGGCGTCTCGCGGCGTCTGCCAGGGGCCGCCGCCCGCGTCCACCATCAGGTCGATGTCCGGTCCGAATGCGTCTCGCAGCGCCTCGACGCGCGAAACACAGTCTTTCCATCCGAATAGCTTGAGTCCGGTAAAACCGCGCTCGACCAGCTCATGGGCCCGTTCCATGTCGAAAGCGTGACCGTAGAGGCGGATACGTTCCCGCATCCTGCCGCCCAGCAGGTTCCACACGGGCGTGTCGAGGGCCTTCCCCTTGATGTCCCAAAGCGCCATCTCTATGCCGGTCATGGCCCCGCTGCCGACCACGCCGGTCATCCCATGGCCCATAACCGCCGCAAACATCTTCTGCCAGAGGCGTTCGATGTGGAAAGGGTTTTCGCCAATGACGAGGGATTTGAGATCATGTATGGCCGTTTCTACGACGCGTGGCCAGCCCCAGCATTCCCCCACGCCGTACAGACCCTCGTCGGTGTATACCTTGACGAAGAGCCAGTGGCGCCAAGTGGCCTCGCCGGGCGGTGAGGCGTTTATGAGAAACGTGCGGATATCGGTGATTTTCATGGTAGCGGCATGGTAAACGGCTGGAGAATAACCCGCCTGAGCACACGTCTAGCTATCGGGTCGCTGGATTGCCGGTCACGGTCGGCGCGCGATGATTCCCTGCCGTCGAACACTTCCGGTGCACAATGAACCGGCTTCAAATGGAGCCGTCTTCATTCAACTTCTTCTCGACGCTTTCGATCTTCTCTTCCATGGATTGCTCACGGTCGGTTCGCGTCCCCAGGCGAATGGTCGTGGATATACGAGGAGCGCCCATGGCGTGTACAGTCTCGTGACACCTCCGCACAGCGGCGAAGACTTCCTCCCATTCGCCTTCTATATTGGTACCGTAAGCGTGCATCAGGGTCTTCAGTCCCGCCTCCCGCAACACTCTTTCACAGGCCGTCACGTATTTAGATACCGATACCCCGACTCCGATGGGTACAACGCAAAGATCTACAATCACTTTCATGTTATCTGTCCCTCGATTTACGCGACCTTCGGCTCCAGTATTTCCCTGAGCTGCGCAGCCACCAGGGCGTCCTCGCCGGGTTCCATCATGTACGGCATGATTGACAGTCCGTCTCTGCCCCCGCCCATTTCGATTCTCGGCTCGCCGTCGGACAATTGCCTGGCCACTTCATCCGGCTCGATTTCGATTGCCAAGGAGTCCCACCTGATCTGTAGCACCGGTGCCACGTTCGACCGCCCCGGCTGCCGGATCGCAGTCTGCATGGAAGGCAGTGAGGAGATGGCATCGACTATGGTTTGCAGGTATCCCTCCCACTCCTTCCATTCTGCTTCATGGTCCCGATTCCCCCACCGCTCGACGGCGGCGAGGAGGCCCATGATCTCCTCCTTGCCGGCCTTCATGGGACGCGCGATGGAATGATGCGGTGCGCCGTTCATGAACGCCGCCCACAACAGGTCACGCCGGCCAAGGACCAGGCCCGAGGCCTGGGGACCGCGGAGACATTTGCCGCCGCTGTAAGCCACTGCGTCCACGCCGTCGGCCAGGTAAGGATTCGGTACGTCCGGGCGCTGGGCTGCGGCATCCACGAGGACGGGAACACTATACTCGTGGGCGATATCGACGATCTCGGAGACGGTCAGGACGCCGTCTCCGGCACGATCGCCAAAGATCGCGACCATGGCCATCCGGTCGTTGAAGGCGGCCCGAAGGCTGGCGGAGTCATCGTCGACCTCGACGAGCGAAATCCCTACCATACGGATGGCGTGGTCATAGACGTGGCGGTGGGTCCGGAGCGTGATGACTTCGTTCTTCATGCCGGTAGTGTCCGGTAGCCGCGCGATCCGGTCCGGATCGGTGCCCGCGACGCAGGCGGCGGTCACCTGGCAGAGTGCTGCAGCGCACCCATTGGTCACGAGTCCGAATTCCGTTTGCATGATCTCGCCGATACGCCGGCCAACTCCGTCCACAAGTTCTTCGATGTGTACATACTTTGTAGACGCCTCGGCCATGGCCTGCCTGACCTCGGGCAGCATGACCGAACCGCTGTACATTGTCAGCGTACCCTTGCAGTTAATCAGGGGCCGTACCCCCACCTCGTCATAGGTGGGATAGTCTGTTAAAGGCATGGTGGGTTCCTCGTAAATGTGTCAGGTTATGCAGAATGGCAACATTACAATATGCAAGAAGTCCGTATTTCTTATTCATATTTGATATCAAGGATTTCTATACAATGTATTCTCAACCCCTGGCAGGTGTCTAACAGATTATTGCATTGAGCTACCAGTTAATCTCTTGCGATTTCGCGGTATTCTTATATCATCTCTCATCTGTGCATTCAATGTGCTTTGCATTCAATGTGCTCTCGATGAACAACTTGTGGTCAATCGGTCAGTATTGCTCCGGGGAAAGGATGGAAAACGTGCGTAAAATCATGATATTCGCCATTGCTATTGTCCTGGCTGCCTGCACGGGTGATCAGGGGCCGGTGGGCCCCCAGGGCGCGCTAGGTATTCAGGGAACTCAGGGAATACAGGGCGTCCAGGGTGAACAAGGCGAGCTAGGTGGACAAGGCGAGCAGGGTGAACAAGGCGATCAGGGAGAGCAGGGAGAGCAGGGTATCCAGGGTGAAACCGGTGAAATGCTGAACTGGGCGGATGTAATTGAGAAGGGCAACCTGTACGATTCGATTTACCTCGTCGGAATTCTCGTCGACGGTGTACTCAAGAGGTCCGGTACTGGATTCAGCGCGTATTTCTCCGACAAGCTATGGACGAACGCTCACGTGGTGGAGAGTCTGATGGAGATTTATGACGATCCCGAAAATGCGTCTAGCAGTCGCTTTCTTTTTGCAACCCAAACAGGTAATACCATCGGTGGTGATGGAACCTACCTCTGGCAACCCTATGTCATTCATCCTGAATACGGTGGTGAGGAAGATTTCTGGTCACCAGATATCGCCTTGATACAGCTTAATGGTGAGATTACGCACGAGTCGCCGTCATTCCTTCCAAGGGAGTTTGCAGATGACCTGCGCATTGGCCAGCCTATAGGTACCCTTGGTTTCCCAGGTCTCCTTTCGATCTTCGACGTACTTCCACTTGCCAGTTTCAAGGAAGGCACGATAAGCGCACTCCGGCCTTTCTACAACGCGGAGTTCATCGCCAATCCCACAAATACGGGCGTGCTTATACACTACAATCTGGCCACGCTTAGTGGGACAAGCGGCAGTCCGGTTTTTGATCACGAGGGGTTTGTCATCGCAATCCAATTTGCGGGTATCGTTGATCGTATCAGGTTGCCGGACGATCCGAACGGAGACCCCGGCGAACTTCTGGGAACTGTTGAATATGACGAGAACTTCGGTGTCCATATCTCGGCGGCATGGGATCTGCTCGACCATCTGGAAAGCCAGAACGACTCGGATACAGTCGCGGCGAAAGTAAACGCCGGAAGCGCTCAGTACGACTCTCGACCTTATCCCCACGAGGAGTATCAACCAGAACCACTCAACTGGAATGGAGAGACGATTCTGCCCTGACCGAGTGTGATTCAGTTAAATGCTTCTTCCGGGGATAGAGAAAGCGAGGACGATCCAGAACAGGACGGTGCTTTTGTCTATACATTGAGCGATCGACTAGCCGTCCATTGTGCTGCAGGTACTGCCTAAGCTTAGAATGCTCAAGGTGCACATGTTCCAGGTAAACACTGCTCTGTGGTATGTATTGAGGTAAACTTACTGTTTTGCCTTGAACTTCAATCTAAGCTGCGGAGGAACGGCTTGAACCGTATGCTTCCCGTCGTCCTGCTGGCCTTTATCTGCGTCTGTATCGTGCTGGTGTTCGAATTACCCGGGACGTTGACGGGACTGATCGGGAAGGGGTTCTTCGGGTTAGGCATCCTCGTTCTGCTCAAGGTCGCATACAACAAGATGGTTTTGCCGGGTACTTTCCTGTGCACGGTTTTATTCGCACTGGCCTGGTGGTTCGCGCCTGAATGGCCCATGTACCTTCTCCTGGTTTTGATGCTTGGCGCCTTGATCGTCACCATGAAAACGGCAGAGAACTTCTATGGTAAGGCAACCTGGTAATCTGTCTGGTTCAACCATTCAGCTTGACCATGACAGACAGGCAGTGGTTCACTATGGTCGCGATGTCGAAGACAAGATTTGGTCCCTGATAAAGATTTGAGTGTTAAAATCGTACACTCTATAGCGGTAATTTATGACTCGTCATTCAGACGATTAAAACCAACCGTTCCAAGAGGAGGTTACTTGTGATGAAACGACTCTTCAGTCTACTTACCGTGGCCGTCTTCCTTTCCGGAGGTACGACCGAAGCCCAGCAGAACTGGGATGAGGTCGTCGTCGAGGCTCATCCGGTTGTCGGCAATATCTACATGTTGACGGGCAGCGGAGGCAACATCGGGGTTTCAGTGGGCGACGACGGCATTCTGATCATCGACGATCAATACGCGCCGCTCGCCGACAAGATAAAATCCGCCCTTCGCGGCCTGCATACCGGTCCGCTCAAGTTCGTCCTGAACACCCATTTTCATGGTGATCATGTCGGTGGCAACCCCATCTTTGGCCTGGAGGCGACCATTGTTGCCCATACCAACGTTCGCGAGCGAATTTCCACTACGCAGCAGCGGGGAGATCGAACTATCCCCGCCATGGTGGAAGACGGCTGGCCGGTAATCACCTTCGACGAGGAGGTCTCGGTCCATTTCAACGGGGAAGAGATCAGGCTGGTGCATATTCCGGAAGGCCATACGGATACCGATAGTTACATACACTTCATGGGATCGAACGTGGTGCACATGGGGGATACCTTCTTCAACGGCCGATTCCCCTTCGTGGACCTGGGCAGTGGTGGTACAGTCGCGGGCCTGGTGCGGAATATCGGACACGTGTTGACGGTGATCGGGCCGGATACCCGCGTTATTCCCGGTCATGGCTCCCTGGGCGACCGTGCGGCCCTGCAGGATTACCACGATATGCTCGTGGGGACCACAGGCGCCGTCCGCGAAATGATGGCGCAGGCCAAGACGCTGGATGAAATCATTGCGGCGGGCCTGCCGGAGAAATGGGACGGATACGCGAGTGACTTCGTTCCGGAAGCGCGATGGATCGAGACTATTTATAACAGCTACCACGCAACGGAATAAGACGCGCAACTGTGTGATATAGGAAGCGTAACTGCGATCGGCACTGACTGCCGGAGCCGTGTGAACCTGGATGCGAAGTACCGGAGACAGGAGAGAGCTATTGCAGATCATCGACGCACATCAGCACCTCTGGGATACGTCTGAACTGCGTTATCCCTGGCTGGAGGGTTTCGACGCCCTGCATCAGCGGTACGGACCAGAAGACTACAGGGCGGCTTTTGAGGGTATCGAAATCATTAAATCCGTCCACATCGAAGCGGACCCGGCGCCCGGTTCGGAGGTGGCCGAGGTGGACCGGCTCGTGCGCATCGCCGGCGAGGACGGCATGATCGGCGCGATCGTCGCCACGGCGCCGCTGGAATCGGAGGACCGCGAGGAAACGCTGGACAGGTTGGCCACGGATTATCCGATGGTGGTCGGCATCCGGCGCATGGCCTGGCACCACGAAGACCCCGGCTTTTACCGTTGGCCCTCCTTGATCGAGGGCGTGCGGTTACTGCCCAGGTTCGGATACACTTTCGAACTTTGCGCTAATGTCACCCAACTGGACGCCGCGGTCGACCTGGTTCGCGCTACACCCGAGGTCACCCATGCCATCAATCACTGTGGAGGGCCGGATATCGCGGTCGATGGTTTCGAACCGTGGTCGGATTGCATGAACCAGTTGGCGGAGTTTCCCAATACGGTCTGCAAGATATCAGGACTGGTTACCCGGGCGAGTGAGGGGTGGACCCCCGACGATCTCAGGCCCTACATCGATCACCTGATCGCTATCTTCGGTTTCGACCGGGTGATGTATGGCAGTGACTGGCCTGTATGCACGCTGGCGGGCACTTACAGAGAATGGTTCGACGCCCTGGCACACGTGGTGGAGGGCATATCCGACGATGAGCGAAAAAAACTGTTTCACGACAATGCGAAGTCCTTCTACCGTTTGGGGTAGACCTGGGTCGTAGTGATCTGGAGTATTCGAGTATGTCCACTGTGACGTATTCCGGCGCGGCCACGGAAGTACTGGAACCGGAAGTCCAGGAACGGGAATGGACCCGCGAAACCGACCTGGACAACGGCGACACCGGTTTAGGCGACATCGGCACCGGCAATCGAAGGGGCGACGGCCGTGACGGCGGCGACAGCGGTGACGGCGGCAACGAACCAGTCGCTCAATCTTCCCCCGAACCGCCAGGAATAAGAACCAACGTGCTGGGCATGCTGGTTTTCATCGCCAGTGAAGCTGTCCTGTTTCTGACGCTGATCGTCACCTTCGCCCTGGCGCGGACGGGATACCCCGAATGGCCACCGCCGGATCAGCCCATGCTTCCGGTGATGGTGTCCTTCATCAATACCCTGGTCCTGTTGGGCAGCGGAGGCGCCATGTTCGGCGCGTGGCGGTCCATGCGGCTGGGGCGGCTCCTGTCCTGTCGTCGCCGTTTGACCGCGGCTACCCTCCTCGGTATCCTCTTCCTGGTTGTCCAGGGCGTGGAGTGGGGCCGGTTGATCGATTTCGGACTGGAGGTCAACCAGAACCTCTACGGTGCTGTTTTCTACGTTATAATCGGCATGCACGCGCTGCACGTCTTTATCGCCGTCCTTGTGTTGCTGTACGTGTTGCGCAGAACCTGTCGGGAAGCGTACACCCGCGAAGAACATGACGGATTGACCATGGGTGGGCTATTCTGGGGGTTCGTCGTGCTCATCTGGCCCGTACTGTTTACCTTCGTATACCTGCTGTGAGAAACATCCCGCCCTGAAGTGGTTCATATGCAGCGGGTTGTACGGTTGATCCTGCGTCAGAATGACAACTTTAAGCTAAACTTTTTTACTACGGCCAGCCTGTCAGCAGCCCTGGCGATCGAAGCAACTGGCAGTCAAACCCCATATATACTGGAGCAAGCATGACCTCGTCTTTCGGATCCGATGTACAGCGGGCAGCGGAAGCGTTGAGCGCCCAGGGCAGGGACGCCAACCAGATCGCTAAAATCGTGTACGACAGGGACCCCGACGGGTTCAACTACGGCATCGGTATCGTCGTGAACGGACAGGGCAGGGCGTGGCCGACCTCCGAGACCCTGTTGAATTACACCAGGGCCGAAATAGATAACAGCCTGCTCGGGGAGTACATGAGCACGGCGTCGCTGTCTGCTGCGCTGAAGGAGGCCGTGCTGCGCTGGCAGCGCATTCCCGAAGTTTACTGGGACCGCTTTACGCTCCTGATCCCATCGGACGCGGGTACTGGCGCGGTAAAGACGGCCATCGAGATGGCCCTGCAACTCCACCCCGATTTAACGGCGATCGGCGTGGAAGAATTGTCCTGGCCCGCATACAAGGCGATCGCACGGATCAGCAGAATTTCGTACCGTGAATTCCCTATCGGTGACACGATGGACGCTTCGGATCTCCTGCCGGTTTACCAGGCGGGACCCATGAACACGACCGGCCGTGTACAGTCCCTGGAGACCATGAACCGCCGTGCCGAAGCCGCGAAGGGTCGTCCTGTGTTATTGGACCGGGCCTACTCCGGATTCGAGTACGCCCGTCTCGTCGATTCTCTAGGGTACGACGAGATCATGCGCATGAGCTACGAGGCCCAGATCCGGCCTTTCATCGAAAACGACGTGCCCTTCTGGGTGTCCGTCGGCCCCACCAAGTCCTTCGGTACATTCGCCCTCCGCCCCTGTGGGATGCTCCTGGTGCACCTGCCCGACGCGTCCCGTGCCAAAGACATTGCGACCCTGGCCAACACGGTGACGCGTGCTCGGGGATCGTCCTTCGAACACCCCGTCACCCGGGCCTTCGTCTCGGCGCTGGTCCATGATTTAGAAAGCCTGGAGCGCGAACACTCGGACATTCTGCGGCGCGTAGCCACCGCAGAGGAAACGTGGATGGAAAAATCCGCCGGGACACCGCTCGCCGAGCAGTTCACGGACCGGTACGCCGGCCTGTTCCGCAATCCCCGCGTAGATGAACATGCCCAGGCCGCGATCTACGACGTCCACCTGTATCCCGTTTTTACGCCGGGCCGTTGCAGGCTCAACATAACCGGGCTGCCGGAGGACGGGAATGTCGCCCGGGAACACGTAGCGGTCTTCGCGAGGTTCTGTCAGGGATAGGGGATCGCCGATAGGGGATCGCCAACTATACCTGTTTCACCTTGTTTTTGCAGAATCCAGGGTGTAATTTCTACGATCTGAACTACCGGTGGAGTTGCAGTCCACCTGAGATTGCGAGGGCATCGGGGTCTGCATCAATTCAGGTGTATATCCCCGGTTATCGGTCTTCCGCAAATACGAGCCCTTCAACCTATTGCAACCCGATTTGAAAGGACATCACGGCATGGCACAGGTCAGCATCGTCAGGCACAATCCCATCGCCATATTTTCAAACCCAACGGAAGTCATCGTCAAGGATGATCACAACCAGGTATTCCGACTCGTGGAACCGAGCGGAAACGTGGGTACGCAGTATCCCAACGATGTGGGTTCCGAATGGTTCGGGACAATCGAAAACCTGGACTGGAACCTCGGAATCTGCGGAGTGAACTGGTCGGATGTTTACAAGACGGACGTGTTGTGGACAACCCCTTCGAGCGACCGGGATGTCTGCGACCGTCTGAAGGACGATTTCAACGCGGTCTATGCCCCGATGATCAACGCGGTGACCGGATGTCCGCTCAATTCAAACCGTATGGCCCGGTTTACGCATCCCGAGGGTTTTCCCGATCCGGTAGCCCTGTTCGAGGTCCAGATCAAGGCGGTAAGCGGCGAACAGGTCACCATCGACGACGGTGTAATCGATTATGGATACTGGAAGGACCATCAACCGAGCGGCGCCTCGGTCATGCATAATCGTGATGGTGAGGTGATTACATCCCTGGGATCCGACCTGGCTGAGGAGATGGCCTTCGTGCTGGACGAGCACTACGAAAAACCCTTTGCCGAAGCGGGTGTCGATTTCAAGAAACAGACGGTATGGATGGAAATCCTCGTCGCCGTCGACGACGCACCGGAAAGAACCTGGGAACGCATCGAAATCGTCCGCAGGGTTTTCGAGGAATACTTCGGGAACGACCGGCCGGCCGGGTTGATCTACCCGGTTTCCCGTATTCCGAATCTGGACGGTATCGTGGAGCCTCAACCCCGTGTGGTCTCCGGCGACGTCAGGATCACGAGGTCCGGGGATATCGAGGACGGATTCAGCACCTGGACCGCCATCCACTACGGCGGTGTGACCGAGGTCATGACCAGCGCCGTCGGAGGTGACGATGCGGGAGCACAGTTATCGACGCTCGACGCGCGGATCAGGGAAGCTGGTGGCAAAGGACTCAAAGAGGACGGTATCTTCAACAACGCCTACGTGGTTGCCGGAGACGACTCCGAAGTGAACAGGGCCTGGATAAAGGAGTTTAACGCTTCCTTCAGCGCATGGTACAAAGGCTCCGCCCCGGCGGGCCGCACAGCGCAGTACGTGGGTGGCGTGCAGCAGGCGACCAACCGATCCGGGATCACGAACCGCGCGATTTTTGCCGGGTAATTCGGGATGGGCGAATTTGGCCTGATGAAGGTGTCGGACCGCGAGGCCGGAGAACATCGTATGGTGCTGGGACGCTCTCTGGTTTTCTTATTGTTCTTCATAACGGTTGGCACGGGGTCTCCTGAAGCAAAGGCGGACCAGGCGCCGGACACCCGGGTCGTCAATGCGGTGGGCAAGGCAATGCCGCCGGACGCCGCGCCGCTGTCCCAACAGGTGTATTCCTTCCTCCTCCCGGAGCCCACCACGCTCGATATCGGGATTGCCGTCTACGAAGCGACGGGCGCCGTATTTTCATTCGAAGCACTTACCCGACTGGACCACAACAACGAACTGGTACCGGCAGCGGCCGAAAGTTGGGAGGCGTCGCCGGACGGCATGCGCTGGACCTTTCACCTGCGCAGAGGCGCTCGTTGGAGCGATGGGCGTCCCGTGACCGCCCATGACTTCGAATACGCTTTCAAGAGGATGATCGACCCGGCCAGCGCCAACCGGAACGCGTCGTTCTACTATGAAATTGAAGGCGCGAGAGCCTTCAATCAAGGACTGACCAGGGACTCGTCCACCGTCGGCGTGCGCGCCGTCAATGACTACACGCTGGTCATCCAGACGACGCTGCCCTGTCCATATCTTCCCTTAATCACGTCCTTTCCCACGTCCGTACCGGTGCCCCGATGGCAGGTGGAAAAATACGGCCCCGGATGGTCGGAACCCGGCCGGTTCGTGACCAATTCCACCTACAAACTGGAGTCGTGGGATCATGGTTCGCGATTCGAATTCGTACTGGACCCGAACTACAACGGCCCCCACAAGGGATACGTCGAACGGATCATCGGAAAGTTTCTGGACACGCGCATGATGGCCGGCGGAACGCTCGCTTACGAAAACGACGAAATCGACTTCCAGGATCTGTCCCCCATCGACCTGCCCCGCATTCGCAAGCACACGAGGCTTAGCCGCGAACTGGATATAAGCAAGGATTTCATGACGCACTTTCTCTTTTTCAACGCCGATTTCCCACCCTTCGACAACCTGAAGGTACGACAGGCGATCAGTCACGCTATCGACCGCGCCGCAATCTGCCGCGTTTTGCTTCAGGGTACAGGCGTACCCGCCTTTTCCATGTTGCCTCCCGGATTTCCCGGCCATGCCGCGGGTAAGTACCGCGATGTCCAGCGTTTCGACCCGGAACGGGCGAAACAGCGGCTGCGGGAAGCGGGGTATCCGGACGGCCGCGGGTTTCCAAGGATAGAGCTCTGGATCAACAACGTAGGCCAGCAGCAGGTTGCCCAGGCCGTGCAGGAGATGCTCAAATCCCATCTCGGGATCGATATGGCGATACGCGTCGTCGAGAACATTTCCTATCGAACGGCCCAGTACCAGCGGAAGGTGCCATTCAGCCTGATTCAGTATCACTACGACTATCCCGATCCCAATAACATGCTCGCCATGGTCTGGCGGTCCCAGCCGCGCGGGTACAGCCGGCACCCCTGGAAGAACGACGAGTTCGACCGCCTGGTCGACGAGGCGGCTTCGGAGATGGACGCCGCCAGGCGAATGCATCTGTACGACCGTGCGCAGCGGGTACTTTCCGAAGACGTGGGCGCTGTGTTTCTATACTACGGAAAGAGGGCTTCCCTGCGAAAACCCTGGCTCAGGGGTATCCGGAGGGACCGCGACGGCGAGTATCCCTTCTGGGGCAATAACACGGGATACTTCGACATCTATATCGGGAATCTCCGCCGGTGACCGGTGTGCCGCCATGCCGTGGGCATTTCGATTTGACAATGCGGGTGAGGTAGGTACATTCATAAAGATCCGTCCTTTGGATACAGGACAGGTGACGAGTAAGCCAGGACAGATGAATCGCAGGGCAAGCGCGACGCGTCCACCCATTGCCCGCATGCGGTGTTTACACGGTCGAACCAGCTTCTTCGTACCAATTAATGCCGATGCAGCTATCCTGGATCATCGAGATAGCTGATCAGAAAGGATTAACTGATGAAAGCGGGACAGGTCGTTGCCCCGGAACACATTGAAATCGTGGAAGCTGAACGTCCCGATCTGAAGCTGGAAAGGACCGATCCGGACGCCCTGAACAACCTGGTGCTCGTGCGTACCGTCAACGCCGCGATTTGCGGCAGTGATCATCCACATTTTACGAGTCCGGGAACCTACCCGGCGCCGCCGGGCCTGTCACTACACGAGAGTATCGGGGTTATTGAAAAATCGTGGACGGACGGATGTCGGGAAGGCGATCTCGTGTTGGCGCTGCCACAGGGATCGAGCGCCATGGCGGAGTATTTTCTCGGTCTCGGAGCGTCCGTGACCCCCTTGCCGGCGGGACTGCCCCAGGAGCAGTTGCTGATGGCTCAGCCCCTTGGCACGGTCATCTACTGCCTGCGCAAACTGGGCCACTGGTTCAACGCCGAGGTCGCCGTCGTTGGACAGGGCCCAATGGGATTGCTTTTCACCACCATGATGCGGAACCTGGGCGCGGCGCTGATCATCGGCATCGACCAGTACGACAACCGGCTCGCCGCGGCTACGAAGATGGGCGCGACCCACACCGTGAATACGAAGACTACCGATCCGGTGGAGGCCGTGGCAGAGATCACGGAGGGCCGTATGGCCGACGTGGTGATCGAGGTTGTCGGCGTGGAGGAGACCTTCAACATGTGTGTGAAGCTGGCCAGACGAAATGCCCGGTTCATCAACTTCGGCGTTCCAAAGACTTCGCAGTACACGGTCGACATATACGAGCTTTTTCGCAAGAACCTGAAGTTGACGACTTCGGTAGGGCCGGATATCCATATTGATTTCAAGAGCGCCATGCGCATGATCGGTGAAGGTCGCGTGGACTTGGCGCCGATGATTTCGCACAAGCTTCCCTTTGCCAGGGTTCAGGAAGGCTTCGAAATGGCCACGAAGCGCAAGGGTGAATGCATCAAGATCGTCGTTGATTTCGAGGAGAAGGGACTGGGAAGATGGCCGTCGGGGTAAACCACGGATTCGAGCGCCGCTGGTCGTGGGCCATCGAACCACAAGATGTGCGCCACTAGCGTTGTTTGGAGGGATCTACTTCATGCGTAAAACCATTGGTGCGTCGGCAAGTACCGTCGCTCTGTTTTTATTTGCCGCCCAGCTTGCCTGCGGTGGTGGAGAAACGACAGTAGATCCCTGGGACAGGGTACAGACGATCCTTGCGGAATCAAATGATACGGTCGTGCTGGACGGTACGGAGATAGCGGCGCTCAAGTACGCAGGTACGGATGAGCCGCGTTACGGCGACTGGATGGTGCGCCACGCCTTGTCCGACCCGGAGAATTTCAATCCGTACACTTCGAGCGACCAGGGTGCCACCCAGGTACATAACTACGTCTTCGAGTCGTTGTTGGAACCGGAATACGATCCACCCTATACTCAGCACGGATTTGTTGCAGCGGATTACCCGGTCGTGTCGGACGATAAACTGACCTATACTTTTATTCTGCGTGAAAATGTCCATTTCGCGGACAACGTTCCGCTCACGGCAGGGGACGTGCTCTTCAGCATGAAGGTCATCCAGACGCCTACCGTCCGGGCGCCCCATCTTCGAAACTACTATTCCTCAATTGCCGACGTGCGGATGAACGGGGACTATGAGGTCAGTTTTGTCTGCAAGGAACCGTACATACTGAATGACCTGTTCCTGGGCGGTTTCGATATCCTTCCGAGGCATTTCTACGACCCGGACGGACTGCTCGACCCGGTGCCGATCAGGAGCCTGATCGACGGCAGTTGGGAAGAAGGGGAGCACGCAGACCGTGTGAGGCTTTTTGGTGAACGATTCAACCAGGATTTCAACCGTAGCATGCTCGGCTCAGGGGCCTACGAGGTAGTAGACTGGGACAACGACGTGGTCACCGGGCAGAAGGTCGTGCTCAGCCGCAACGAGAACTACTGGGGACAGGGCGTGGATGGTCTGCCCGCAACCGGGAAAGTAGACAAGATCGTATTCAAGATCATCAACAACCTGGACGCCGCTTTTATTGAACTGACCAATGGCAACCTGGATTACCACGGCATGAAACCCCTGGAGTTCAAGGAGAAGAGCTGGTCGCCCGGTTTCGTGGATAGATTCATGAAGGGCATACAATACGCGGGAGGCTACACATACATCGGGTGGAACAATAACCATCCCATATTCCGTGACCGGCGCGTCCGGCAGGCGATGACCCACCTCACCGACCGGGAAGGCATGGTGCGGAACCTGCTCTTTGGACTCGCTGAAACGGTGGAGAGCCCGATACACAAGTTCCGGCCCGAGTACAATCACGATCTTCAGCCCTATGCGTACGATACCAACAGGGCCCTGGCGCTTCTGGACGAAGCCGGGTGGGCGGATACCGACAGCGATGGGATACTCGACAAGGAAATCGACGGCGAACGTACGCCCTTCCGGTTCGAGTTCCTCGTCAATTCAGGCAATCAGCTCCGCAAAGACATCGCGTTAACGCTGCAGAGCGCCCTCGAGGACCTCGGCATCGACTGCCAGGTTCGCGAACTGGACTGGTCGATCTTCCTTGAAAGGGTGAAGAACAAGGACTTCGCGGCAGTCACCCTCGGCTGGACCGGTGGAACGGGCCTGCGCTTTCCACCCGATGCCTATCAGATCTGGCATTCGTCCCAGATAGAGGGGAACGGATCCAACTTTGTCAGTTTCAGGAACGAAGAGTCCGACGCGATCCTTGTGGCCTACAGGCAGGAATTCGACATGGACAAGCGGACCGAAATGTACCGTCGTTTCCAGGAGATTCTCCACGAGAAACAGCCCTATACCTTTCTTTGGAAGTCGCGCGTCGCGCTTGCTTACAGCCGGCGTTATCACGGCGTCAACTGGTACCCCGCCGGTGCCGTGACGCAGGAGTGGTGGGTTGAACCCGCCGACAGGTTGTACCAGTAGTCAGCTGCATCTGTATTCGGCTGTACCCTTTTTTCGGCTGTACCCTTTTTAAAGTACCGCGAAACGACCATGACCCCGCGCGGGATCATTCTCGCCTATGCTTGGTTACATTCTTCACCGCAGTCTGCTCATGGTCCCCACGCTGATCGGGATCACGGTTGTATCCTTCTTCATAATGCACCTCGCCCCCGGCGATCCCGTGGACCTCTTCCTGGGCGGCGCGGCCGGTGGTGAAGGGCTTGCGTCCGACCGACAGCAGGACATCGAAAAAACACGGCAGGAACTTCGCAGGCAGCTTGGACTGGACCGGCCGGTGCACGTGCAGTACGTCAACTGGGTCACGGCGCTGTTCCTCAAAGTCGAATCCCTCAGCACTTTCGACCTTAGCGCTTTGCAGGCGGACGATTTACTCGAACGCCTCAACGCAACGGAACGAAGGGTGTTGATGGGACTTGGCCGGGTGGATCAGAAAGATCAGTTTCTTGCCCTTGTCCGCGAATTCGCGCCGCGCGAGGCGAGCGAGTTGCAGCAATCCTCGTTATGGACTGGAAGAACGTTCAACGCTGACGGCAACTATGCCTACCGGGGTGCGGGCATCGAACTCTTCAAACTCGCGGGATATCGCTTCGTAACCCTGGATTTCGGAAGGTCCTTCAAGGACAATCAGCCCGTCATCGGCCGGATACTGCAGCGGTTGCCCGTCACCCTCGAGATCAATATCATCGCGCTCGTAATAGCCTATCTGGTCGGTCTGCCGCTGGGCGTCTGGCTGGCCGTGAAACAGAACACCTTTACGGACAGACTGCTGACCACCGGCACCTTCGTGCTCTGGTCCATGCCGTCGTTCTGGGTGGGCATGCTCCTGATCATCTTCCTGTGCAACCGGGAGTTCTTCTACTGGTTCCCGGCCTCAGGCATGCAGTCGCTGGACGCGTCTGGTGACTGGAGTACGTTGCGTACCGTCACGGACCATCTGTACCATATGTTTCTTCCCGTGCTGGCCTCCGCCTACATCAGCTTTGCGACTATTTCCCGGTACATGCGGACGAGTATGCTGGAAAACCTGCGGCAGGACTATGTACGGACCGCACGGGCCAAGGGTCTGTCCGAGAACGTGGTCATTCTACGTCACGTGTACCGCAACTCCCTGATTCCGATCGTGACCACGTCGGCCGGGTTGCTTCCTGCCCTAATCGCAGGTTCCGTCTTCATCGAAACGATTTTTACAATACCCGGTATGGGGTTGCTCGGATTCGAGTCCGTGTTGAGCCGGGATTATCCCATGGTCATGGCGATATTCACCATCGGTTCCCTGCTGTCGCTCCTGGGCATCCTGGTTTCGGATATCCTACTCAAGGTGGTCGATCCACGGATTACCTTCGACCAGTTGCAGGGATAGGGGACGAAAATTGGGACCGTACCAGGATACAAGCGAGGAACAGCAGGCTGCGAAGAATGCAGCGAAGGGCACGCTACGCGATGCGGTGCGGGAGGAGGTGGGTGAGAGTTTCTGGCGGCTCACGAGCAAGGAGTTCCGCAAGAACCGTCCGGCGCTGTACAGCCTCTACGTCCTCGTGATCATGGCCGTCGTCGCCCTGACCGCTGACCTGGTCGCGGGGAACAAGCCGTACTACATGGTCTACGAGGGAGAGACCTATTTCCCCGCTTTTAGACTATATGCCGTGCACGTCGGACTGATGGACTGGCCGCTTGAGCTCCGTACCCGGAAGAACTTCAAGCGGTACGCGTACAGCGACGCTGTGTTTCCCATCATCCCCTATGCGCCGGACGAGATCCAGCTCGGTGACAAGTACCAGCGGCCGGGGGGTGAGCATCTCTTTGGAACGGACCGGCTGGGACGCGATGTGCTGGCCGGACTTATTCACGGCACCCGGTACTCCCTCACAATTGGTCTCGTATCGGTGGGCATTTCGCTGGTCATCGGCGTGGGCCTCGGCGCACTGGCCGGTTTCCTGGGTGGATGGATGGACCTGTTCCTGTCTCGCATTTTCGAACTGTGGGCCGCGATCCCGCCTTTCTTTCTGATCATCACCGCCGCGGCGTTCTTCCCGCCGAGCCTGTTCTGGATCATGATCATCATCGGGTTCACGGGATGGGTAGGCATAGCCCGGCTGACCCGGTCCCAGTTCCTCCAGGTCAGGGCATTCGATTACATTTCGGCCGCCCGGGCCCTGGGCTGTTCGAACCTGCGCATCATGGCGATACACATCCTGCCCAACGCCATCGCCCCCGTGCTGATACCGGCGGCTTTCGGCGTGGCCGGCGCCATCCTGGCGGAATCGGGGTTGAGTTTCCTGGGCATCGGCGTACCCGCCGAAGTCATCACCTGGGGATCGCTCCTTGCAGGCGCGCGGAGCAACATCTCCGCGTGGTGGCTGGTCATCGTGCCCGGATTCGCCATTTTTATCACGGTAACTCTTTATAACCTGCTGGGTGACGGGCTGCGGGACGCCCTCGACCCCAGACAGCGTGGCAACGCATAAGAGGCGGAATTTGACTACGATCCTGCGGGTAAACGACTTGAAAACGTATTTCGACACCGAAGGGGGCGTGGTACGCGCGGTAGACGGCATAAGTTTCATGGTGGAAACCGGCAAAACGCTGGGTATCGTGGGAGAGTCGGGCTGCGGAAAGAGCATGACCGCCTATTCGATCCTGGGTCTGATTCCGCAACCCCCCGGTCGAATCGCCGGTGGCGAGGTCTTTTTTGAGGACACGGACCTGCTCAAGCTTTCGCCCCGACAGATCCGAGGCATACGGGGAAACGACATCGCCATGATCTTCCAGGAACCCATGACTTCCCTGAACCCGGTGTTCACCGTTGGCGAACAGATCGCCGAGGCCATACGTCTGCACCTGGGCGCGAACCGGAAGGCCGCCTGGCGGAGGGCCGTCGAGCTGCTTGACCTGGTGGACATCCCGCTTCCGGAAGAACGGGCCGGAAGCTATCCCCACGAACTCAGCGGAGGCATGCGCCAACGTGCGATGATCGCCATGGCTATCTCCTGCGACCCGAAACTGCTGATTGCCGACGAACCTACAACGGCCCTGGATGTGACCATACAGGCGCAGATCCTGGACGTCCTTCGGCGCCTGCAGGAAGAACTGGGCATGGGACTGATGCTGATTACCCACGATCTGGGTATTGTGGCCGAGATGGCCCACGAGGTATTGGTCATGTACGCGGGCCAGGTCGTGGAGCAGGCTGACGTGAATACACTTTTCGGCAGTCCTGCCCATCCCTATACCCGCGGGTTGCTCGCATCCGTACCGACGATGAGTTCGGGTACGGGGGAACTATCAACGATCGAGGGTACGGTACCGGACCCCGTGAATTTCCCGAGTGGTTGCCGCTTCGCGCCGCGATGCGATTTCGCGGTCGATTCGTGCCGGCAACAGCAGATCCTGCAGGACGTTGAAGACCGGCACGTGGTCCGATGCGGTGAATGGCGGCGGGTCATGCAGGAGAAGATGGCTTAGCGGAGTGAGGACGTATGGCAGAATCCGGTGAAAACCTCTTACAGGTACAGGGCCTGAAGAAACACTTCCCGGTGGGCGGCGGACTGCTTCGGCGGCGCCGGGCGGTGATCAAGGCGGTTGACGGGGTCGATCTTGCCGTGGGACGGGGTGAAACGCTGGGCCTGGTGGGCGAAAGCGGATGCGGAAAGACGACGATAGGCCGGGCGATTCTGCGCCTGATCGAACCGTCCGCGGGAACTGCGACCTTTCATACCGCGCTCGAGGAAGGCGAAATTCGACAGCCTCACGCTGTCTTTTCCATGAAGAAAGGCGATCTCAGGCGGCTGCGCCGCCAGATGCAGATCGTTTTCCAGGACCCCTACGGTTCCCTCAATCCGCGCATGACCGTGGGCGCGCTGCTCAGGGAACCGCTCACCGTTCACGGGTTGAGCACCCGCGCGGAGGCCGGTGACCGGGTGGCCGACCTGTTGGAAACAGTGGGATTGAATCCCGCCCACGCCCGGCGTTATCCTCATGAGTTCAGCGGCGGCCAGCGCCAGCGCATCGGCATAGCCCGCGCCCTGGCCGTCCAACCCGAACTGATCATCGCTGACGAGCCGGTTTCTGCGCTGGACGTTTCGATCCAGGCACAGATTATCAACCTGCTCAAGGTACTGCAGGACCAGTTTCAACTCAGCTACCTGTTCATATCCCACGACCTCCGCGTAGTTCGCCATATCAGCGACCGGGTGGCCGTGATGTACCTCGGAAAAATCGTCGAGACGGCGTCCAGGGACCAGCTTTATGCTAAACCGTTGCACCCCTACACCACCGCCCTGCTATCGGCGGTTCCGCTGCCCGATCCAACGCTGAGCCGCGACCGGATCATCCTCCAGGGCGACGTGCCCAATCCGGCGAACCTGCCCACCGGGTGTCCTTTCCATCCCCGGTGTCCCCTGGCCGAAGCACGCTGCAAAACCGAAGTGCCCCTCCTGGAGGACAAGGGTGGCGGCCACAAGGCGGCGTGTCACCTGGTTTGATTCGAAAACTCGATGCGGGGGTTGTCTCTCAGCGCGCGCAACTCTTCCCGGAAGATCATTTCCAGGCGCTGCCTGCTTTCCTCCGGCAGAAAGCTGAAACGGACCCCGTTCAGCAGGATCTCGTCTATGGTGTCCGTGGAAAAACCGCAGGGGTCGACGAGTAAGCCCAATTCGTCGGTAAGCGTGGTATTGAACAGGGGGGGATCGTCCGAATTGACGATGACGGCCACTCCGGAGTCGTGGAGCCGTTTCAGGGGGTGGGATGCCACATCGGGGTAAATCCCTAAACTGATATTGCTCGTGGGACTGACTTCAAGCGGAATGCGATGTTCCGCAAGGTAGGATAACAGGTCGGGATCTTCGATGGCCCGGACGCCGTGACCGATGCGTTCGGCGCCCAGATCCTTAATCGCGCACCAGATACTTTCCGGTCCGTCCAGTTCACCCGCGTGGGGTGCGCTGTGCAGGCCGGCCGCCCTGGCCCGGTCGAACCACGGCGCGAATGGAGCGGGCGGGTACCCCGCCTCCATGCCGCCCAGCCCCAGGGCGACCACCCCATCGTTTCTGCCCTCGATGGCCACCCCGGTCGTATAGTCGAATCGGCCTTCGCCGGGGTCGTCGTTGCGCACTACGTCGAACACCCAGTTGATCTCGCCGCCGAAAGACTCTTTCACCCGGCGACGCCCTTCCGTGAGTCCCGTGAACCACACGTCCTGGTCGACCCCGTTGATCCAAAGGTGGGTACTCGGCGAAAAGGTGACCTCCGCGTATCGTATGTTCTGCCGGGCCATGTCGGCGCCGAATTCGTACACGATCAGTTCGAAATCCTCGACCGTGCGGAGGCACCGGGTGATTTTTATGTAGACCTCGATGAAATGATGGAAGTCCCTGAACCGGTACCAGTTACGCAATCCTTCCTCGGTATCGGCCGGCAGGTCGACGCGGTGACGTTTCGCCAGCATCAGCAGCGTGGATGGCTGGATAGATCCTTCCAGGTGCACGTGCAGCTCCGCCTTGGGTGCGGCGGCGATGTATTCGTTGAGAGACATATCGCTATTCCAATTTTACCTGCGCTACACGATTGGTTCAAAGTAAGGGTATTCCAGGCGTGCGGACAACCTCCAAACACAATTGCCATGACATTCGCCTTTCCGGTCGCTATACTGTGTGCTGATCAGATCATTCGTCAACAAGGAGCGTAAAGTGGAGTTATTTGTCGTCAGTGGCGGAATGTTCAAACTGGACGGGGGGAGCATGTTCGGGATCGTACCGAAGCCACTCTGGCAGAAGATCTGTCCTCCAGACGACCACAACAGGATCACCAACAACACCAACTGTCTCCTCATCCGGAAGGACGGCCGTCACATACTGGTCGACACAGGATATGGCGACAAGATGACCGAACGGGACCGGGGAATCTACGGCATGTCCGGTTCCACCATCCTGGGATCGCTGTCGGCCCGCGGTGTATCGGCGGAAGATATCGATCTCGTCATCCTGAGCCACCTCCATTTCGACCACGCGGGCGGCGCTACCCGGGCGGATGCCGAGGGCAGTGCCATTCCCGTTTTCCCCAACGCGCGGTACGTGGTGCAGAAAGGCGAATGGGAGGACGCGCTGAACGACTACGCCACGATGAAAACGACCTATCGTCCGGAGAACTACCAGCCCCTGATGGACCTGGGTGCGCTAACCCTGCTGGACGGCGATACGGAAATCGAGGATGGGATTCGGGTAGAGGTGACCGGTGGCCATACCCGTTATCACCAGCTTGTGAAGGTTGAGGCTGACGGAATCAAGGTGGCATACGCCGGCGATATCCTGCCCATGACGACCCATCTGCGCGCCCCCTACAACATGGCCTACGACCTGTTCCCCTACGATACCATGGTAGCCAAGATGCGCTTGCTCCGGCAGGCGGCCGACGAGGGTTGGATCATCGTCTGGGACCATGATTCAAACGTGTCTTCGGGCAGGATTTTCAGCGAGGGGGACGACAGCTTCGGATTCGAAGCGGTTGATTTGAAGCCATAGACAGCAAGGCCCAGGCCGCGTCACGCACAGCCTGTAATGCAAGCGACCTATCGATATCCCGCACCATCTGCCCACACCACTTCTCCGCACCACCCATCTAGTTCCGCGGGGCCCCGAACATCTGAGTGCGCCACATGACCCGCCGCTTCCGGTTGTCGAAGGTCGTGCGCCGGTGCATGGTGCACCGATTGTCCCACATCACCAGGTCGCCGACACGCCAGGTGTGTTTCCAGACGAAACGCGAATGGGTGGCATGGGCGATCAACTCGTCGAGCAGAGCCTGGCCTTCCTTAAGCTCCATACCCGCGATATGATGGGTCAGGTGGGGGCTGACGTAGATCACCTTGCGGCCCGTCTCCGGATGGGTGCGTACGACCGGATGCAGGGTGGGTTCGGGCGTGTTCAACTCGTCGATTGGATGGCGGTGGACTGCCCTCAGCGAGTCGACGCGCGACTTAAGACCGGGATCGAGCGCTTCGTAAGACGCATAGCCGTTTGCCCACATGGTGTCGCCGCCCCGGTCCGGGATTTCGATGGCGTACAGGATCGAGATCGTGCCGGGTTCCGGCATGTAGGAAAGGTCGGAATGGAAGGGGATCTCATCGTTGGCCAGCGCGCCGATGGGGTTGCCGTCTTCGGTTACGTTCGAGATGACGAAGATCTCGTCGATGGGGCGGTCCGGCTGCGGTCTGACGTGGGGGACGGGGTTTCCGAAGTACCGGCTGAACCGTACCAGGTCCTGCTGGCCGATCTTCTGGTCGCGAAAAAACAGTACGCTGTGATCAAGAAAAGCCGCGCGCAGTTTCAGAACGGCGTCCGCGTCCAGTTCAACGCACAGATCGAGGCCGCGCACTTCCGCGCCCAGCGCGCCACCGGTCGGTTTGATTTCAAATGGAGTCATCTTCCTCATACCAACGGACATTCAATTCGATTCCCGAATTTCGTGGACGTCACGAATTTCCATGTCTACACATTGGTCGCGTCCGGATCGTTCCAAAACGCTTCCAGTTCAACTCCCAGGCCGTCCACGGTCCGGTTGCACCAGGCGAAGAATCCCGTGATCTGGTTGATCTCCAGGATCGCCTTGTCGCCGAAGCCCGCGACCCTTAACTGCTCGATGTCCGCTTCCGTGGTCGAAGCGGGAGCAAGGGTCAGCTTGCGGACGTAGTCCAGCATGGCGCGGTCGGCCGCGTCCAGGTCCGCCTCACGGTAGTCTTTCTTGATCGTGTCCACCAACGCGCTGTCGCCGATTTCTCTGAGGAGCCCCTCCCCATGATGGAGTATTCAGTACTCGCACTCGTTCAGGACCGAGACGGTCACCGCGATCATCTCCCGCTGCCCCAGGGTGAGGTCGCAGTCCCCGTGCATGAGGCCCTTGTAGAAGGTCATCAACGCACGAAGCGCCGAGACATTCAGGCTGTGGACCTTGATGATGTTGTCCACGCCTCCCCACGAGCGCATCGAGCCCTGGTAAATCCTTTCCAGCGGGCCTTCCGCTTCTGATTCGTTAACAGTGCGTATCCACGCCATGGTTCTCTCCTGTGGGTTGACTAAAATCCAAAGTGACGCCGCATGCGGGTCACGGCGGCTTTTTCCTCTTTACTCAGCGACTCCAATTCGTACTCCTCTTCGGATATTTGATCCCTGTATTCCTCGAATGGAAGACCACCCTTCCCGGTTTCATTGAAATAGGCGCTGAGCTGGTAGCGCTGGAAGATATTCATTCTGGGATAGTCCTGTGTCCATACCGCCGCGTCGTGCAGCACGTGGGTCGAAAACACAAGGACGTCGCCGGGATCCATGGGCACGGTGATCGACACGGGTGGGTGAACTCCGACCTTCAGTTCGTCGGGCGTGTTAAAGGCCGATTTGTGACTGCCGGGCACCAGGCTGAAACCCGTGCCTGCGGGCACGTCGGCCAGCGCGATCCAGGTGGCCAGGTGGCTGCAATAGATCTCGCCTCCCGCCGTCTGGTAATCGTTGTGGGGATTCCGGAATCCTGGCGGGAACTTGAAGCCGCTGTCGTCCCGGTGGTAGGCCTGGTGGTCCTCGTCGCCTGGCGCAGCCCGGTCCATTCTGGTGAAATTGCAATGGAACAGCCGGGGCAATCCCATGGTCAGTCCCGCGACCACGCGGATGATCTCCGGATCGGCGTTCAGTTCCTGAAACAGCCGGTGACCGTACTGGATGTGGTCCAGGTGCGTCTTGTACGGTTCCTGGCGATGTCTGAAAACCGGCGCGGTTATCTCGGATTCGTCCGCGGACAACCAGAAATCGGTGACCTCCAGAATCCGCGACAGGCGATCCGGCGCGATCACGCCGCGCAGGTGCAGGAATCCCTGCAGGTCGAAATGCCACTTCTCGTTTTCGGTCAACAGATGGGCGTAAGCCGAGGGCATGTATGGTCCTGATTTAAATAATAGATCATCACTGTTGAAGCGCGAGGCTGGCCCCGGTGACGAATCGTGCCCTGGAGAGTCGAGGCGTCGTAAGAAACCAGAATGCCGGTTCGTAAACCGACTGGCAGCCTCTAACGACCCATCCACCCACCGTCGACCGTCAGTATCGCTCCGTTGACATAGTTGGAGGCGTCCGAACTGAGGTAGACCACGGCCCCCTTGAGATCTTCAGGGGCGCCCCAGCGCCCGGCCGGGATCCGCTCGGATATGGACCGGGACCGTTCCGGATCGTTCTGCAGGGCGGAGGTGAGGTCGGTAGCGATATATCCAGGTGCGATGGCATTGACGTTTACGCCCTTTGAAGCCCATTCGTTGGACAGAGCCATGATCAGTTGCCCGACCGCCCCCTTGGAAGCCGCGTAACTGGGCACGGTGATGCCGCCCTGGAAAGACAGCACGGACGCGGTAAACACGATCTTGCCCCGGCCGCGGGCGACCATGTCCCGTCCGAATTCGCGGCTGAGGATGAAAGGCGCGTTCAGGTTGACGTTCATGACCGTGTCCCAGTACTCGTCTGAATGCTCGGCGGCGGGTGCACGGAGCGTAAGTCCGGCGTTGTTGACGAGTATATCGATTACCGGAAAATCGGACTTGACCTTGCGGATGAAATCATACAGCGCATCCCGGTCGTTGAGGTCAGCGCTGTAACCGGTGAACCGCCGTCCAAAGGCCGTGACGGACCGCTCGATGTCACTGCCCGACTCCTCCATAGACGCGCTCACTCCAACGATATCCGCTCCCGCTTCGGCGAGCCCCTCGGCGAGCCCCCTGCCAATACCCCTGCGACAGCCGGTTACCAGGGCAACCTTGCCGTCCAGCCTGAATGCATCCAATATGGACATAGGAGTTTCCTTGAACATGGACCTGGACCCGGGGGCCAGGTCGAATGGTTGGTTCAGGTTTCCACTTAATCCAGTAAACTCATTTCAACTTGATCAAGAAGGCACGATGCGCGCCATTTGTCAATTGAGATTTAGGACGGAATGTTATAGCAAGCGTACCTGTCGACATCCGTTATTGTTGTATTGTCTACACGAGTTTATTATACTTCAAAGTCAAACCTCTTCGGCTATGAATCTCAGTCATCTGGACGAGTACTGCTTTCGGTAATGTGCACATGAATTTCAATACCAGCAATCAAACGTACCGACATCTCATGGGTAACGGAATAAGCTATCACGTACCCACGTTTCAGCGCGATTATTCCTGGGATACCGATGAATGGGATGACTTGTGGCAGGACATAATAGGATTGTTCGGTGATGCTGCCGAATCTGCCCATTATATGGGCTATCTGGTATTGCAATCAGCAGATAACAAGGAGTTCGACATAATCGATGGCCAGCAACGGATGACAACGTTGAGCCTGTTGATGTTGGCCGCAGTTTCCCACCTTACGGACCTCGCCGCACCTGATGCTCCCAACGATCCGCAGTTCCGCCGCGCTGAGCAGCTACGTAACAGCTATATAGGTTACCTGGATCCAGTAAGCCTTGTTCCACAGTCCAAACTTACGCTGAACCGGCACAATGACAGGTTCTATCAAAACTACCTCGTACCACTGGATCGCCTGCCGCAACGAGGACTGAACGCATCTGAGCACCTGCTGCGCAAGGCATTTGTCTGGTTTAAAGACCGCATCAAGGGGTACAGTTGTAGCAATGGCGAGTCTGTGGCGAAGTTCGTCGATCATACCGTAGACAAACTGTTCTTTACCGTAATCACAGTCACCGACGAATTGAACGCGTTTAAGGTTTTCGAGACGTTGAATGCGCGAGGTGTTCGTTTATCAGCAACTGAC
Source organism: bacterium (assembly GCA_965225915.1). Lineage (GTDB taxonomy): Bacteria > JAAXHH01 > JAAXHH01 > JAAXHH01 > JAAXHH01 > JAAXHH01. Next base: position 313,923 of record OZ245326.1, on the reverse strand, counting down.
CTGCTCAAGAACTTTCTGTTCTCCGTAGTATCGCGAGAAGCGGTACATGACTCGGAAATCAAAGCGCTTGAAGACCGGTGGGAATCCATCGTCGAATTACTTGGCAGCGAAAGCTTCCCTGAGTTTCTAAGAGTATTCTGGAACAGTCGTAATAAACTGGTCCGAAAAACGGAGTTATTTAAGACCATACGTAGTGAGATCCGAAACAGGGAAGATGCGTTCAGTCTGATACGAGATCTGGATCGGCATGCGAGGATATACGCGGCAATACGAAACCCCGACGAAACGGCCTGGACACCGGAAGAACTTGAATGTCTCGAAAAGTTGCAGATGTTCAATGTCCGTCAGCCGTATGCTGTATTGCTTGCAGTTTATGACAAATTCGCGGAGAAAGACCGAGGCGGGATCCGCAGGTTTCTGAACGCAATCGTTGTGGTGTCCTTCAGGTATAACGTGATCTGCGGGCGTCAGGCCAATGAACAGGAGTTGGTTTATAACGGAATCGCTCGAGACGTATCTGCAGGTCGAATCGACAACGCGAATAGTTCGATTTCCGCACTTAAACCGATCTACCCAGAAGACAATGAGTTCAAAGCGGCTTTTGCGGAGAAGGCGCTCCGAACAACAAGCACTCGAAACAAGAAGATAGTACGTTATATATTGTTTCAACTGGAAACGCAACATTCAGAATCTGCCTTTGAGTTCGAGAGCGCGAAGTATGGAATTGAACACGTACTACCCGAAAACCCCGGCAGTGACTGGGAACAGTTCGATGAACAACAACGGGAGTCCTCAACGTATCGTCTTGGCAACATTACGCCATTGGAGACCTCCGATAACCGGGACATTGGGAATGCCGGATTCGACGTAAAGCGAACGGTGTACGAGTCGAGCGTATTCTCAATGACGTCGAAAATAGCGCAGGATTTTGATACCTGGACCGTTGAGAAGATACGTTCGCGCCAGAATTGGATGGCGAGACAGGCGACGGGGATTTGGAAGATAGGTTTCTAGCCTAGGTTATAATCCGAAATCGAGGTCCTGTCAGCCTTAAAACGATCGGTGTATCGGGGAGATCCGTTCAGGGTAAAATCTCTCCGGTCACCAGTATCCACCGCTGGAAGTTCTGATGATCATCAACGACCCGCGTTTCATGATTCGATCGCTGAATTCGAACCAGACTTACTGGGAACAGGGCGTGTTTCCGAAATGGACCGCACTGAGTTGTTACCGGCATTTTCCGGACGGCGTGATCGGAACCGGCGTCGAGCCCCACTACCACGACAACGACGAGATCTGGCTATTCACCAGGGGTCGCGGAGAGGTCCGGTTGGACGGTGTAAAGTACGAAATAACGCCCAACACCCTGGTCTATACTCCTATGGGTTGCGTCCATCAATTCCAGATGTTCACGCCCTACGAAAACAACGCCATCGTGTCCCGGCTTGAAAGAAAACGGCACCCGTTGCACCTAACCGTCGAGGAGTATGGTCCGCCCGAGCCCACTGTTGCCGGGTTTGTCGTTCCAGGTGACCTGAATAACGGCCCCATTCCGGATCCCGGACCGCGTTGTCCCATTACCGAATGGAGACTGCAGCAATACGTAGACGTGAATGCGCTGGGAGCCGCTGCATTGAGACAGCACGAGCACTGGATGGTTTTAAGTGGGGTCCTGCAACTGGTTGTGGAGGACAGGAAACTGATCCCTATACCCGGGTGATATCGCTTTGCTTCAGGCAGGCGTTACCCGTCGGGTTTCTTCGGAAGTTCACGACACCAGGGCCGTGGTCGTGAGGGAGAACTGCGGAAGTGTGGACTAGTCGGCGCCTGTAGCTTGGTGGATTTCGTCCAGCCACACGACCATTTCGGCGGTGATGTCGTTGTGCGGAAGGTTCCGTCCAGAGACTGGCCATTCCCACGCACCGTTTTCTGTTTGAGACTCGACCAAGTTGTCGCCCACCCTGACCGCCATCTCGCGGTACTTGTTTTCGCCCGTGAGCGTATACAGCATGGCCGCGGCCCAGCCGACCTTCCCGGCGCGCAACAGTTTGAAGTGGTAATCCCCCACGTGCTCGCAGAATCGCATGTACTCCCGTGCGAGTTCGAGCCATTCCCGCTCACCCGTGGCCATGTACAGGCGACACAGGAATCCCGCTGCTATGCCTGGATGGTAGAAGGACTGGTCCCGTGACCCGTCCCGTGTCAGGACATACCTGAAGTCGTCGCCGGCGATCACCTCGGTGATCAGGCCGCAAGATCGGCTGTACACCGTCCAAAGCTCATCGGGATATTTGGGTTGACTCGCCATCATGCGCCGCATCCACTTACCGACGCCCCTGGCCACGTCAAGTCTGCCGGTGTAAATGGCGCACCAGCCGATGCCACTCACGACCCACAAGTCCTGTTCGGTTTCGCCGTTTCGTTCCGTGGGATGGGAGTAGAAGCCTCCGCTGGCGGGATCGTGGAATTCGAGGAGGAAATCCATGCCGCGCTGGGCGAGGTCGAAGGCGCCCAGGCGGTGCGCCGCCTTGACTACCCAGGCATTGTGGTAGGTGTAGTAGTAGCTGTTCAATTCCCCGGTGGGACGGGGACCGAAATCGCCGTTAGCCAGGATGCCGTTGCGCCGGATCCAGTTGAGCAATCGGTTCGCCGCGCTGGTCATGCCGCAGACCATGAACGCGGCCGGCACCTTGTAATACTCGGTGACACCTAGTTCTGGATCCCCGAAACCGCCGTCCTCGCGGACGTGTCCGAGCAGGTATCTGCCGCCGCGGTCTCTCGCTTCCCTGAACCGGGTCAATGGTGCCTCGGTGTTTGGCAATTCAGCAAACAGGCCGGACGCAACGGCCGGGTGCGTCCTAAAGTTTACCGAAAATCACCGACACGCCCAGGCTGAACCACTTCCAGTCGTCCTGGGTCAGGTTGTACTGTGTGACGAGGCTGAATCGACCGATCAACAGTCCGGCTCCCGGTGACACGATCAGGTCTCGTTCCGTGACGAAGCCCTCGTCCGCATTCGAACCAGCGTTGGCTTCCTGCCGCGTTCTCTTGTACACCACGCCGGCGGACCCCTGGACGAACAGCCGTTCCACGGGGTAGAACCGTAGGCCTACCATCACGGGAATGCTGGAGTAGTTGCCTTCAATCCGGTCGGCGATGTCATCCAGATCCTGATCAACAAGGTCCTCCAATTCAGACCGGGAGGAAAACGCCTCGCTGCCGTAGGTGACATAGCCCCCCGAGCCGTAGAGTTGGTATTTGTAGCTCAACCAGTAGGTCAGTGCGACATGGGCACCGTAGCCATAATCTTCTTCGACCAGATCGGAAAAATCAGCAGTGGGGCGGGCTATTTCGCCGCCCAGGGAGAAATTGAACTGGCCGTGGGCCGGTTCCGAAAAAGCACCTAGTACAACCGCGAACACCAGTGCGCGTAAAGCCTGTACCATTTCACTTTACCCTTGATCTGTGGTTACGCGGGGCGGCTTTCCATGGGCACGTAGCGGGCTTCAGTCGGACCGGTATACTCTCCCACCGGCCGTATGATGCGATTGTCGGCGTACTGTTCCAGGAGATGGGCGGTCCAACCGGTGATCCGGCTACTGGCGAATACCGGGGTAAACAGTCCTGCAGGTATGCCCATGGCAGAGTAGACGGAGCCGGAATAGAAATCCACGTTACAGGCGATTCGCTTCTGGTCCATCATGGTCTTCTCGATCACGCTGGACATTTCAAACCACTTCAGGTCGCCCGCCCTCCTGCCCAGTTCCTCCGAGAGCCGGCGCAGGTGGGTCGCCCGAGGATCTTCCGTCTTGTAAACTCGGTGCCCGAAACCTGGGATTTTCGCTTTGGCGGCCAGTTTTTCATGAACATAGTCCTCGGCGCCGGAAACCTGCCCTATCTCGTGAAGCATGTCCATCACGTCCTTGTTGGCGCCTCCGTGCAGCGGCCCCTTGAGCGTGCCGATGGCCGAAGTGACGGCCGAGTGCATGTCCGATAGCGTGGCCGCGGTCACGCGGGCGGAGAAGGTGGACGCGTTCAACTCGTGGTCGGCGTGAAGGATCAGCGCGATGTCGAAGGCCTTCGCGTGCTCGGGATCCGGTATCGCGCCGCTCAGCATGTACAGGAAGTTGGCGGCGTGGCCAAGGTCAGGATTCGGATCGATGGGATCCCGGTGATTCGCGATCCTGTGCCATGCGGCGGTAACGGTAGCGAGTTGGGCGGTAAGCCGGACGGCCTTGCGCATATTGGCTTCGCGGGAATGATCCGCCACGTCGGCGTCGTATGCGGCGAGAACTGAGACGGCCGACCGGAGCACGTCCATGGGAGCCGCGTTCCGCGGAAGCGCTCGAAGCAATGCCAGGGTTTCGTCGCCCAGTTGCCTGCTGTCGAGAAGCTGCCTGTTGAGCGCCGCCAACTGGCTTTGGCCGGGCAGGATGCCGTGCCACAGCAGGTAAGCGGTTTCTTCGAAGCTGGAATGAACAGCCAGGTCGTGGATGTCATAGCCTCGGTAAAGCATTCTTCCCTGCAAGCCATCGATGAAACATATGGCCGATCGCGCGGCTACGACTCCTTCCAGACCCTGTTGAACCATCCCTGTCCTCCCCTGTTGTATGATGTTTTTACCGTGGACAGAATAGAGATACGACCCACCGATGTCAAGGTGTTTTCACCCCGATCGGCTTCCTGGAACGGAGTCTCCTCTGGTTTTTGTTTGGCATTTTATCCCGGGATATTTATCTTATACATCTTCGATTTCTTGAACAACCTCATGCGGAGCAGGACGATGCCCACAACACTGGATTCCAATACGATCACCCATGGCATACGGGTTCAGGTCTTCCCCAGTTACCTTCCCGAACATTCCGATCCCGGTCGAGACCAGTATGTGTTCGCATACCGCATAGTCATCACCAACGGCAGCGAACGTTGGGTGAAACTGATCAACCGGCACTGGATCATCATCAATGCCGACGGGAAACGAGGCGAAGTGAGGGGACCAGGCGTCGTGGGGCTGCAACCGGAGCTCGAACCTGGCGACAGCCATGAATACCAGAGCCTCTGCCCCCTCGATACGGAGTGGGGCACCATGGAAGGCGAGTACGAAATGCAGGATGTGGAAGGCCGTCTTTTTGAAGTGGAAATCGGAAGATTCTACCTTGCGATTACATCTGATGAAAAGGTGGAATCCGGTTAGACTGCCGGCATCTCGGCGATCCAGGACGGACCATATCCGTCTGGGCAGGCCCGAGTAACCGGTGCAAGAGACGACAATACAGGAAGTTGGAGCGGAAACATGGCAAAAAAGTTGACCTCGCAGGTGGACGATTTCTCCGCCTGGTACAATGAAGTGATCGCAAGAGCCGAACTCGCCGATAACGCGCCGACCCGCGGGTGCATGGTCATACGGCCATACGGGTATGCACTCTGGGAAAACATGGTGGCGGAATTGGACCGGATGTTCAAGGCCACAGGTCACGTGAACGCGTATTTCCCCCTGCTGATCCCGGAAAGTTTCTTTCAAAAAGAGGCGGAACACGTGGAGGGTTTTTCACCCGAATGCGCCGTTGTTACGCACGGCGGGGGAAAAAAGCTGGAAGAGAACCTGATGGTCCGTCCCACGTCCGAGACCATCATCGCGGACATGTACGCCAAGTGGATACAATCCTATCGAGACCTTCCCCTGCTCATCAACCAGTGGGCCAACGTCTTCCGGTGGGAACTGCGTCCCAGGGCCTTCCTGCGCACGACGGAATTCCTGTGGCAGGAGGGGCACACGGCTCATGCCACGGCTCAGGAGGCCGAAGAGGAAACGCTGCGCATCCTGGACCTGTACCGCACCTTCGCAGAAGACTATATGGCTATCCCGGTACTCTACGGTCCTAAAACCGACGCGGAGAAGTTCCCTGGTGCGCTTCAGACATACGCCATCGAAGGAATGATGAAGGACGGCAAGGCCCTCCAGATGGGTACCACTCACAACCTGGGGCAGAATTTCTCCCGGGCGTTCAATATCGACTTTCAGACCCGGGACGGCTCGAGAGAGTACGTATACCAGACGAGTTGGGGGATGAGCACCCGGACCGTAGGCGCTATCATCATGGCGCATGGCGACGACAGGGGCCTGGTGCTGCCTCCCCGCCTGGCGCCTCACCAGGTCGTCGTTATACCCATCGCGAAATCCGACGAGGATCAGGCCGTCGTCCGCGACGCCGTGGACAAGCTGCTCGAATCACTGGAAGGCGTACGGGTAAAGGTCGACGATCGCGAACAGTTCGGCCTGGGCTGGAAGTTCACCGAGTGGGAAACGAAGGGCGTGCCGCTGCGCGTGGAACTCGGTCCCCGAGACCTTGCGTCCGGCCAGGCCGTGGTCGTCCGAAGGGACACGAGCGAAAAGGCCTTTGTGCCTCTGTCGTCACTGGGTGGGCACATCAGGGACCTGCTGGAGACTGTGCAACGGGAAATGTTTCAGCGCGCATTGTCTTTCCGTGAAGACCATTCCCGGGAGATCCAGGACCGCCATGTCTTTGTGACGGCTGCGAACGGCGACGGTGGATTCATTCACGCGCATTGGTGCGGCGATCCTGCCTGTGAAGCCGCGGTCAAGGATGAAACCCGGAACACGATCCGGTGCGTTCCCATGCACTGGGATGCGGAAGAGGGCGTCTGCGTCTACTGCGGTTCTACTTCGGCACGCAAGGTCGTCTACGCCCAGGCATACTGATACCGAGGGACGGGTCCGCTCCGGCCCCGTTCACGGATCCTGTACCGTTTACCCTTCGTTAAATCTATCCTTCGTTTAATCCCAGGACTTCCATCGCCGCGTTTCGCCCGTTGATGGCGATTACGCTGCCGCCGGGGTGGGTACATGCCCCGCACAGGTAGACCCCCGGCATGGGCGTGCGCGGTTCGAGCCGACGGTCCCACATGTAGGCCGGAAGAATCTCGCCCTGGAAGATATGACCGCCCGTCAGCCCCACCTTCCGCTCTATATCCGGGGGACCCATGACATCCATATGCAGGACGACGTCCGGGATGTTGCTGCAGTACCGGCCAAGTGATTCCAGCGCGATACGGCCGACTTCATCCCGACGGGAGTCCAGTCCCCCTCGGTGAAGGCGTAGGGCACGAACTGGGCGAAAATGCTCATGGTATGGCGCCCGGGCGGAGCCACGCTGGGATCGTGAGCGGTGTGGAAGTACAACTCCTCCCAGAGGCGCGGCGGCAACTGGCCGGACCTGGCCATGGCGTGATAGTCGTGCCACTCCCTGCCGGTGATCGGGATGTTGACCTGGCCGCGGTGATGGTCCTCGTCTGTTCCCGGACGGCTGGTGAAGTTGGGCAACTCGCTCAGCCCCATGTTGATCTTGACGGTGGCACCGGTCTGGGGGATCGAAGTTACCCGTTCCTTCCACGCCGCATCGACCTGGTCGCCAAGCAGTCGGAGGGTCACCCGTGGATCGGCGTTTGAAACGACGACAGGCGCACTGAGTATATCGCCGCCTTCGAGTTCCACGCACTCGCCAGGAAGTATGCGCCCTACGGGGACACCTGCAGCCACCACGGCTCCCGAATCCTGGGCGATGTCGCAGAGTATGAAGGACACCATTCCCATGCCGCCCTGTACGTACCCCCACATGCCGGGCATGCCGCCCATGGTTCCCGTGGAGTGAAAGACGTGGACGGACGCTGTCCCGGGCTCATAGGGGCTGGCGTTCGTCCCGATCACCCCCTGTCCTATCAGCGCCATCCGAAGGCGCTCGTCCTCGAGATACCGTTCGACGTACTCGACCATGGACCATTCGAAGAGCAGGTTGATGGCCTCCCGATCACCCTTGAGCCGTGTTTCGATCTGTTCCCGGGTAGGCGACCTGCCGATCCAGATGTCTCCTTCTCCAGGCGGACGAAGGGCCTCACGTATGCGTTTCATAGGCGTGTACATGGCCTCGAAGCCGGCCACGTCCCGCGGTGACAGGCGGCGTATCTCCTCCCGGCAGCGGTCGTCATCCTCCCATAACTGTATACTCGACCCATCCTCGAACGGGACGAACAACCCCGCCTCCGCGGGCGTCCAGCGATAGCCGTAACGTAGAAAGTCGAGTTCCTCGATCACCAGGGGATGGAGCAGGCCGGCCAGGTAGGCGCAGGGCGACACGCGGTATCCCGGCCAGGTCTCTTCAAGCGTGCAGGCGCCCCCGATGAGCTCTCTCGCTTCAAGGACCAGTACCCTCTTGCCCGCCCGGGACAGGTACGCCGCGCAGGTCAGCCCGTTATGGCCGGCGCCCACGACGATCACATCCCAATCACGGTTCTTCAATGTGGATACCGGTTCGGGCAGCCCGATGCGCCCCAGCGTATCTCGACACAGGCTGCCCGGTGTCGCCGGCTTTGTGGCGCTGCTCTGCTGCGATTCAGGATTCATTTTGCCTCCGCGTGCAACCTGTCCCGTGCCCATCCAGTCTCGATGAGCATCAGCCATTCCAGGTGAACCGTTTCAGCGCGTCTCGGTTCAATTCCAGGCCGAAGCCCGGCGCATCGGAAAGCGTGATGAATCCGTCGACCGGTTGGGGCTGGCCGGTAAGGATCTGCGTGTCCGGATCCTGGTTGTGACCCGGGAAGTATTCGACCATGGGCATGTTCATGTTGGCCATGGCCAGATGGAAGTTGGCCACCCACCCGCCGTGGGTAATCACCGGAATGTCGTTCGCGGCGGCGAGGTGAACGATTTTCTGCACTTCCGTTATGCCCGCGCATCGGTCCACGTCGGGCTGCCAGATATCGGCGCAACCCATCTCCAGCCACCGGGCGAAGGCGTGTTTCCCGAACTCGTTCTCACCACCCGATATGGGCATGGACGCGGCCTCTCGCACCTTCACGTAACCGGGCCAGTCATGGGGATGGACCGGTTCTTCCACCCAGGCGAGATCGAATTCTTCCACCATGCGAATCATCTTGATCGCGTAATCGGCGGTAAAGGAACGGCAACAGTCCACCATCTGTTCCACGTCGGCGCCGATGGTTTCCCTGAGGGTCTGTACCACCTGTCGGTTCTTCCGCATGCCCTCTATGCCGTCGTCCTGGTTGAATCCGAAACGTTGCTTCACGGCGGTAAAGCCCTGTTCAACGTACCGCGACGCCTCCTCCCGCAGGAGGCCCAGGTCGGGATCGCCCTGTGGGCTTGCGTAAACGTACAGTTCGCTGGCATAGGCGCGCAGCCTGTCCCTGGTTCTTCCGCCCAGCAGGTTGTACACCGGCTGGTTCAGATACCGCCCCTTCAGGTCCCACAACGCCGTGTCGATCGCGCTGATGGCGCTGCTGGTCACGCCCTCCCTCGCCTGGGATATGCAGAATCGGTGCATCTTCTCCCAAAGCCAGTCTGTGCGCATGGGATCCTCCCCGATCAGCAGGGGACCGAGCACCTGTTCCAGGATGGAGTAAACGCCCGGCAGCCCGTAGCCTTTCTGCGTGAGGCCGGTCACCCCTTCATCGGTTTCGATTTCGATGATGAGCGTGCTGGGTCCATCGGGATACTTCGGCCTGGCTTCAGGCGGGGCATCGTACTTCAGGTCCGTATAGTGGTAGATGGGATTGATGGAATGCTTGGTGTACGGCGTCGGGCCGGAACCCGGCATCTTGACCGGGGTGACTCGGATTCGGGTGATTTTCACCATGCCTCCTGTTCGGATGGGATTTCCTAGATCAGGTTCGGTAACAATGGATGGTCCCTGTTTTCAAGCGGCAGCGTGGTGCGGCTGCCAGAGAGATGAGCGACGTAGATGCCGTGAATCATTTCCAGGGCCCAGCGGCCGTCGTAGCCGCTGTTTACCGGCCTGCGGCCCTCTCGCCTCGCTTCGAACACGTCTCGGACGACAGTGACGTTGGCCGCCGCCTGGAGCGCAGCCGTGGACGGCTGCTCGTTCGGTGGCAACCCCAGGGCTTCCGCTGTAACGTCGCGAACGGCCACGTCGCCATCCGGATGCCATACGGGGGACTCGTAGATCCGGATCTGCTGGGACGAATCATGAACGGTCATGATACCATCCGACCCGTATATCCACATACCGTACCTGTTGGGATGGCTCGCCTGGTTGCGGCGGGTTTCGAAGGTAGCCGTCACTCCGTGTCCGAAACCATACATCGCATGGATGGCGTCGCCGGCAATGAGTCCCAGTTCTTCCGGTCCTTGGACGGCGTCTTCCAGGGTCGCGGATCGGCCGCCGGCCATCGTCACGGTCGCCTGTACCCAGGCGGGATTCCTGCCCAGGAGGAACCGCAGCATATCGAACAGGTGGGTGCCCAACACCATCAGATCCTCGCCGCCCCCACGGTGATCTTCCTTACCGTTCATGCGCACGTTGAGTATATCGCCGATCGCACCTTCCGCCCGCAGCTTGCGTGCATGCCACGCGGCGGCGTGCATACGGCCCTGGTGGGCGATGCCCATCATGACACCTGCTTTCTCGCAAGCGTCGATCATGGTATCGGCTTCGGCCAGCGAACGGGCAATGGGCTTTTCCAGAAATATGCACGCGCCCGCTTCCGCGACGGCCAGGCTCATCGCAGCGTGCTGGTCGAGCCACCGGGGACAGATGCTGACGATATCGAACCACTCGTTACGCAGCATTTCCCGGTAGTCCGTGTACAGGTTCTCCACACCCAGGCGCCTTCCCGCTTCCTTCAGACCTTGCGGGTCGTCATCGGCCACCGCTACGATGTCTACGTTCTCCATTTCGAGATACACCGTGTCCAGGCCGTGGCCATAGTTTCCGCTGCCGGTGCGACCGATCACGCCAGCCCGGTATCGTCTGTCCATTGCATCCCTTTCCCGGAGCCTGTCGCTCTGGGCGGTCTCACGGGACCGGCATCAGCCAGCCCGCCAGGTTCATTATCAACAGTATGCCCAGTATGGCATAGTCACGCCAGATGAATGGAAAGGAGAGAAACTCCGTTCTCCGGCCTATCATGCCGAAACCCTTGGATTCGAGTGCCATAGATAGCAGGTCGGTATCCCGAATGGCGTACACGAATATGGGCACCAGCAGCGGCACGTACTTACGCGCTCGCTGTAACACGTTCCCGCTCTTGAGGTCAAGGCCCCGAGCCTGTTGTGCCTGGACGACCGTGCCTATACGGGTAAAAAACAAGGGAACGAGGCGAAAGGCAAGAGAGAGTGCGAAGCTCACGGCGAAGGGCAGTCCAATGGCCCTGAGCCCGTAGGCGAACTCCTCCACTTTCGTGCAGGATACGAAGATCATGCCGGAAATGAGCATGGCCTCGAGACGAAAACCCATGGCGAATCCGAATCGAATGGACTCCGTGGACAGCGTAAGCAGTCCAAAGGACCAGAAGGGTTCGCCGATGCGTTTGAACAAAGACCAGGAAACAACGCTGAACACCAGTACGGTGATCATGAGCGGAAGGATGCGCCGCAGGTTTTTGAAAGCGCCGGCCGAGCGGGCCAGTAACAGCATCCCAGATAGGATGATCAGTTGATACCAAGGCGACTGGAAGGCCACCGTGAGGATCAGCAGCATCGCCAGTCCCACGATCTTGGTCGAGGGATGGAGTCGATGCAGCAAGGTATCCGCGGGTATGTAGAGCACCATAGGCAAACCTGTGGCCTGACGTGTTCCGTGTCAGCCTGGAACTATTCGTCTAACCTTTCAAGACTGGCGGCGATCTCCTCAACGGACCGGACGACGAGTCCGAATTCGTACCCGATACGTACGGCTTCGGGCGCTTCCAGGTACAGCGATTCAAGCAGCTCCGGATCCTCGAAACACGACCGGACGTCCCCGTCCCGGACGACGCGTCCCCCGGACATGATGATGCAGCGGTCGGCATACTCGGCGACGACCCACATGGAGTGGGTGATAATGATGACCGTTTTCCCGGAATCGTTCAGCCTGCGTATCAGATCCAGTATGGCGACCTGCCCGTGGTAATCCAGCCCCGTCGTCGGTTCGTCCAGGACTAGAATATCGGGGTCCGTGGCCAGCACGGAAGCCACGGCCAGTTGTTGCCTCTCTCCCCGGGTCAGGTTGAAGGGGTCCGCATCTTCACGGCCGGCAAGGCCGGTTACTTCCAGGGCCGCAGCCACCTTCACAAGGATTACTTCTTCCGCCAGACCGTAGTTTCGCGCGCCGAAAGCGACTTCGTCCAGCACGGTATTTGCAAATATCTGGTGGTCCGGATTCTGGAATACGTACCCGACGCGGCGCCCGAGATCGGGAAGGGTCCACTCCGAAGTGGATTTCTCCAGGACCCGGACGTCTCCTTCCGTCGGAGCGTGCAGTCCGTTGAGGTGCTTGGCAAGGGTCGTCTTTCCACATCCGTTCTGGCCAACCAGGGCGACGAACTCGCCGGCCATGATATCCAGGGACACGCCGTCCACAGCGGGCGGCGAGTCCCCGTACTGAAAGACCACGTTATCGATGTGAACGACGGGATGGTCTGACTTAGGCTTCTGACTGCCGTTCAGGTTCTCCTGGGCGGACGCTTTGACACGCCATCCGGCCGAGCGGACCCGGGCCACGGCGTCCGGTATGGTCAACGCGTCGGTCTCCAGCTCCAGCTCGGCGAGGAGGGCGGTGGTCTGGAGCGGCCGGACGCCATATCGTTCTACCTGTCGGGGATCGGTGAGAATCTCGTCTGGCGGTCCCACGGAAACGATTCGTCCTTCGTGCATCAACACGATCCGGTCCGCGGTCAGGACGTGTTCGGTCTCATGCTCGACCAGGATGATGCCCTCTATTTCATTTCGCAGGACCTGGGCAAGCTGGAAGATGTCCCTTTTGCCGACAGGATCCAGGTCGGTCGTCGGTTCATCCATAACGACCAGTGCCGGTCTGCCCGCAAGTACCGAAGCGATGGCCAGGCGTTGTTTTTCACCGCCCGACAGACTGGATGGGTCCCGCTCTTCGAAACCCGTCAGACCGACCCGGTTCAGCGCCTGTTCGACGCGGTTTTGCATTTCATCGCGGTCCACGGCGAAATTCTCGAGTGCGAAAGCCGTTTCCAGTTCGACGTTGGTGGAGAACAACTGTGCCTCGAAGTCCTGGAACACCAGGCCGATGATACGAGCCAGTTCGTAGACCTGAGGATGGTCGGTTTTCTGGTAGCCGGCTACCTGGATATCGCCGTCCAACCTGCCCTTGATGAACGAGGGTATGAGGCCGTTGAAGCATCTGCACAGGGTGGATTTCCCCGCGCCGGTTTCACCAACGATGACTGTGAATTCGCCGTGTTGATGGCTGTAAGTGATCTCGTTTAGCGCGGGAAGCGTGGCGCCCCGGTAAGTGAAGGAAAGATCGTTTAATTCAAGGATTGGCTGATTCAAGGGACTAGATACATGGGGGAATCCCAACATTATGGGCAGTGTCAGGGGTTGCGAGACAAAATCAGCCGGTGTTTGTGAGATGGTCACTATGCATGGTGTGTCAATGTATCTCGATCCAATACAGCGAGGTAGGCTTCAAGGCCGGTAAAGAGACGCTCTATGAATTGAGTTGACCGGTAAAGAGACGCTCTTTGAATCGTAATGAAGGAAACCCGACTCTAAGTTTCGGTCAAGGCAGTTCATCTCTGCCATTCACGGCCGGTTGTCCGGTATTACCCATAATCGAAGTTGAAGAGATCGTCTCGGTAGTATGCACGTTCAATCCTCCTGGGTTTCAAAAGGGCCCGAGGTCGTTGCAGGTAAAGTGCAGGATCTTCTAATAAAGTTCCCATACGGGATGCTTAACTGCAAGTAGTATATGCACTTGGTGTCAACGAGACAAGCAGGATATCAGCGGTCAGCGAAGCACGGCCATTGGTTTTCATCCCTTCGCTTTCCTGAAACGCCAACCGTACAGGATACTCCCGTAATAGTTGAACGTCCGTCTTGCCTATGGATCGTCGAAGGGATAGTCCGCACCGATTGGTGTTGCTGCGGCCATACCTGTAATCAAACAGGTTTCCTGGCTGTTGATCAGCGTATGGGCGCCACAGTGCCAGGTCCGTTTCCTGCCTTGAATGAAGCGAAACAAATGGATGAGCAATGCAACATGGCGCACGTCATGGACAATGTGCTGGAACCACCACCTATTGACAATTTTCTTTTTATCGATTTGACTGACCGGGTTGTAGGTCACCAGGCAGGGTTTGTCTGACCTGTTAGCCCATGGCTGCTGGTTGTGCATGATGTACGTAATTTCGTAGTTGTCCGGCCTGGAGCCGTATTGTTCGATATGATTGCTTCGCGTTTCCAGGAGCTTCACCTCGTTATTCGGAAGGACCGCCGCGTCCGAATGCACGAGGGTATGGTTGTGGAGTTCGCTCTCGTAACGTATGGATGAAAGTATGTAGCGTTCCAGAAACGTGGGCTTGTCGAGGATCATCAGCGTCTGGTTCGCATTGGACGCGATAATCACCTCGTCGAACGTCTCCTCTACGCCCTGGTCGTCCTCTACCACGACGCGGGATGGCTGGCGACGCACCTTTCGGACCGGCCGGTTGAGGTAGATCTTGTCTCGAAAGTCGGCGGACAGGTTTTCGTAGATTCGTCGCGTTCCCTGGCCCCACGTCTGCATGGGTGTCGCGACTTCGATATCAAAGAACTCAAGGTACCTCGAAAAGAGCGATGCAGGCATATCGAACACATTGGTCGCCATCAGGAAGTTGACGAACATGGGCTTCAGGATCTTGTACCTGAAGTCCCCGGAAAAACCGGCCAGATTATTGAGCACCGTCCCCATGCTGATGTAATTGAACGGATTGAGGACGTTCAGCAACCTCGACCGGGAACGGGTCAGTCGGCCAAACCGATGCAGGCACTTCAAGACCCGTTGAAATCTCGCAATTTCGGGCCGCAGCTGCTGTCGGAGTGGAAATCGTGGGCTTAAACACGGCCGTGGTAAGTCACACTGTAACTGAACCTGGTGTCGATCAGTTCGATTCCGAACTTTTTCATCAACAGCAGGATGTGCTGGTATACCGACGGGATACACGCGGTGACGGAAATGTCGAAGGGAATTGAGCTGCCGTCATCCTGGGGCATATCGGCGGCAATCGCGTTTCCGCCAAGCTGATCCTTGGGCTTCAAACAGCCGAAAATCAAACCGGTCGGGATGGTTATGCAGCGCCCATGCGGCCCCCAACCCCGAAACACCTCCGTCAACGATGGCAACTCGGTGCAGTTTTACCTCTCTACCACTGGTCGCCATATCTTCGTAGTCCTGAATTGGGCGTAGGATGCTGTCAATGACACGTCGAGTTCCCAGCGATTGGAACTGTTTTATTCATATCGTTCTCTCGCCCGTTCACGGCTTATGAGTTCGTCCCGGACATCTTCCTGCACCTTCGCCCGGTCCCTCGTTGCCGGGTCGCCCCACCCGCCGCCCCCAGGCGTTTCGATCCGAAGGACATCGTTCCTGCGCAGTTCAGTGTGGGTCTTTGTCGGTATCTCCACCACCCGTTTGGACGAATCGATGACGTAACAGTGGGCACCGGTGGCGTTTCCGCCGCCTTCCAGGCCCCATGGCGTGAATTTGCGACGGTCGGAACCCAGGGTGATAATCGTGCGTTCTCCCAGGCACTTCAGTTCCCGCATCATCCCGCAGCCGCCGCGCTGCCGTCCGGGACCTTCGGTGTCCGGTATCAGCCCGTACCTCATGACCTGCAGCGGATAGGTGCGTTCCATGATTTCAACGGGTGCGTTCCGTGTGTTGGTGAGATGAGTGTGCACGCCGTCTTCGCCGTCGAGATCGAACATGGCGCCCTGCCCGCCCGCATAGGTTTCCACGTAGTTGTAGTACCCTCCGGAAACGGGATCCATGCCGCCGATATTGACCAGGTTCATTTCACCGCTACAGGCCGCGCACACCCGGTCAGGCGCTGCCTGGTAAAGCGCGCCCATAAGCACGTCCACGACGCGTTGGTCCGTCAGGATATTGGCATTGCCGATCGCTGCCGGGTAGGTGGCCTGCAGGATGGAGCCTTCCGGGGCGAAGATGTCCAAGGGCCTGTAGGCCCCGGCACAGGCGGGCAGATCCGGATCGATTACCGCCTTGCAGACGTAGCTAATGCAGGAAGCGGCCGCCGGCAATCGCGCATTTAACGGACCCAGTACCTGGTCGCTGCACCCGGAGAAATCAGCGCGCAATTCGTCGCCGGTGATGGTCAGTGTGACCGCGATCTTTACTGGCGTATTGGTGACGCCGTCGTCGTCCAGGAAATCCTCAAAGGTATACTCACCGTCCGGCAGCGTTCGCAGACCCGCCCGCATCCGGCGTTCTGCGTAGTCCTGGATCTCGTCCATGTAATAGATGACTTCATCCGGAGATTCCCGGGACATGAGTTCGCTTACCCGCTGCTGGCCGATCTGGGCACAGGCATACTGGGCCATCAGGTCGCCCCGCACTTCGTACTGTGTCCGCACGTTTTGATTGATCAGCTTGAATACATCTTCATTCAATTCTCCCGCCCTGAATATGGGCAACGGAGGGATCTGCAGTCCCTCCTGGTAGATCTCCGTGACGCCGAAGGGCATGCTGCCGGGCGCGAATCCGCCCATGTCCACGTGATGGGCGGTCGAGGCTGCCAGCGCAACTGCGCGTCCCTCATGAAAAACGGCGGATACCAGGGAGACATCCGGTAAATGACCGGGCCCTTCCGGGTACGGCAGGTTCGTAATGTACACGTCACCCGGCCGCATGGTCGATACAGGATAGGCTTCCAGGATGGATCTGACCACGCCGGGCATCACGCCCAGGTGGAGGGGCACACCCGATTCGGCCTGGGCCAGGATTTCTCCCGAAGGCTGAACGATCGCCGCGGAGCAGTCACGGCGATCCTTGATATTGGTGGAGTAACTGGTGCGGATGAGGGCGGCGCACATTTCTTCCGCGATGCCCGTCCATCGATTGCGCATCAGTTCCAGGGTGATTGGATCGGTCTTCATGGGGTACCCAAACCGGTTATGGTGATCTGGTTCCAGGCATCGATGCATGCGTTCTGATTGGGCCGGATCAGCGTCGTGGAATCGAGCTGTTCGATAATCGCCGGTCCGTTGATTCGGTGGCCTGGGCGCAACATGGTTCTGTCGTAAATGGGTGTATCGACCCAGTTCCCGGAAAGGTAAACGGGGCGAATGGAATCGGGCATGGGAGTATCCGATACTGTCCGTTCAGCGGGTTTACGCTGGTCATAGGCGATCGAAACCTCCGCGGATACCCAGATGTTCACGAGTTGCACCCGCTGGTCGCGCCGCGCGAAGCCGTACTGCCGCTCATGTTCGACGTGAAAGGCGGATTCGAGGTTTGCCAGATCGACGGGTCCGCCTGGCAGGTCGATCGGAATGTCGTAGCCCTGCCCGGAGTACCTCAGGCCTACGCGACGGCTTATGACCGGGCTGCATTCTTCGGTCGAAGTCTCCAGGTCACCAATCGCTCGTCCCGTCAGCTCTTTCAGAATTTTCTCAAAGTCCTCCGTGTCAAGCCGGTTCAACAGTTCGACGTGGGTCTGAATCTGGTCCGAGCGCAGATTTGAAAAAACCAGGCCCACCGCCGAAGCAACCCCGGGAGCAAGGGGAATGACCACTTCGCGTATGTCCAGTTCCCGGGCGAGTTCGACCCCGTGGAGCGGTCCCGCGCCGCCGAAGGGCACCAGCGTGAACAGCCGTGGATCGTACCCGCGTTCCACGGTGAGCTTGCGGATGGCCGCCGTCATGGAGGCGTTGATCACCCGGATGATGCCTTCGGCCGCTTCCTCTACCGAACATTGCAACCGGGCCGCGATCTTGTCCTCTATTGCCTTGCGGGCCGCCAATGGGTCCAGGGTGATGGCTCCGCCCAGCAGGCTGTCCGTGGAGAGTCGGCCCAGTACGAGGTTCGCGTCCGTCACCGTGGGATCGGTGCCGCCCGTCCGGTAGCAAGCGGGGCCCGGTACGGCGCCTGCGGAATGTGGACCCACGCGCAGGGCTCCGCCCGAATCGATCCACGCGACGCTTCCTCCACCGGCGCCGATCGTGTGAATGTCCATCATGGGCGCTTTCAAGGCCAGTCCGTCGATCTCCGCGTTCTTTGCGAAGGCGATGGCGCCCTCATGAATCATGGCCACATCGAAACTCGTACCTCCCATGTCGGCCGTGATAATGTTGGGCCGGTTGAGGCGTTTGCCGATTTCCTCGCCGGCTACCACGCCGCCGGCCGGTCCTGACAGGATCGTCTGCACGCAGTGATCGGCCGCGTTTTCGGCGGACGTAACCCCGCCATTGGATTTCATGACGTAGAGCGGCGCCTCGATAGACGAGTCCGACAGGGCATCGTCCACCTTCCTCAGGTAATTCGTCATTACAGGCTGAACGTAGGCGTTCATGGCGCAGGTACTGAATCGCTCGTACTCGCCTTCTTCGCGGCTCATGTCGGAGGAGAGGCAGACCGTGATATCCGGAAGAGCCTGGCACAACGCTTCACCGACGGATTGCTCATGCCCGGGGGCGATATGACTGTGGAGGAATCCGACGCCAACCGCTTCGATGCCATCTTCCCTGAGTGCCGTGATCAATGCATTCAGTCGATCCAGGTCGACGGGCAGCTCTTCGGATCCGTCGTGACGGGTTCGCTCAGGGAGCTCGTAGCGCAGGGACCTGGGTACCAGGGCAGGCGTTCGACGAACGCGCATGTTGTACAGGTGGGGCCGGTCCTGCCGCTGGATATGCAGCACGTCCCGGAATCCCGCGGTGGTGATGAAGGCCGTACGGGCGCCCCGTCGCTGCAGGATGGTATTGGTGGCCACCGTGGTGCCGTGAATCAGGAACAGGATATCATCGCTGGTGAAACCCGCGTTGGCGACGAGGCTCTTGACGCCTTCCACCAGTGCCCTGCTCGGATCGGCCGGCGTACTCGGCACTTTGTCGAATACCAGCCGGCCCGTATCGGGATCGGACAGCACCAAATCGGTAAACGTGCCGCCCGTGTCGATGGCGATGCGAATGCTCATGGAAGATCACACCGTGTTTTCGTCTAGTGGGAAATCGATGCGTACGTTGCCGTTCTTCTGCGAAGCGAGAAACCCCAGGATAATCTCCAGGGTGTTCCGTGCCGCCCGGGGCGGTGAAATCGTTTCGCCGCCGTTTTCCATGACGTGAACGAGGTCCCTTACGGCAGCCGCCGAGTTGAAATGCGTGGGGCCCGCCGAGGCGATGGTCTGGATACCCTTACCCCTGTCGAGTTCGTAGTGGTACTGGTGGATGAATATCCAGCCATCGGTCCCGTCCAGTTGGTAGCCTGGCCGGGTGTCCATCCCCTTCGATCCGTTGTAGAAGGCCCGTACGCCGTTCTTGAAATGGATGAAGCCGGAGCATCCCGGTTCCAGGTCCGCGTTTCTGCCGCCATCACCCTGGTAGGGCCAGTAGTCTTCGTAGCCCTCGTCGAGTTCGGCAAAGACCCAGGAGGGTTCCGATCCGGCAAGAAAACAGATCATGTCGATCATGTGGGTGCCGTTTCTGAACAGGATGGCCCGGGGACCGCCGAAGTTGACCGTGATGCGTTTCAATTCCCCGATTACGCCTTCGTCGATGAGTTTTTTGACTTCCCGGTACACGGGTATCCAGCGACGGGTGTGGTTGATGGCCATGGCCACCTGCCTGCTTTCCACCGCCGCGATCATCCGGTCGGCGTCCGCCAGTGTGGTCGCGATCGGTTTTTCGCAGTATATGCCCCGAACGCCTGCCTCGGCCGCGTCCACGACGATGTCCGCGTGGCGGTGGTCCGATGTGACCACGCTCAGTATATCGGGTTTGCAGGATACCAGCATCTCCCGGTAATCCGTAAACCCCTGCAGATCAGGAAAAGTGCCCGACCAGTCCTTCAGGGTGTCATGGATGAGATTCTCCTGCAGGTCGCAGACCCCGGACAACTCTGTAAAGGGCAGGTGGGCGTATGCCGTCACATGGGAGTGGGGCATTTCGTATCCCAGTCCGTGGTCCCCGTCCGAGAGGGGCCGTCCCGCCCCGATTCCGCTCAAGCCAACCACGCAGGCCCTGTATTTACGAACGTCAGTCATAGCTGTCCTTTCGGTGGTCAGGTGCCGCTACTGAATGGGTTGATGGGGTCGTACGAGTTTGTCATGACGCGTCCCTCCATCGTTCGACCTGCGCTTCGTCCAGAGTGACGCCGAGACCCGGACCATCCGGTACCCTGGCGTTGACAGGTCCGAGTTCCAGCGGCCTTTCGATCAGATCGCCTTCGTGGTACAGCGGACCGAGCAGGTCGCCGGGATAGGTCTCGCTGTCGATGGCTTCCACGCTGGCAGCCAGGTGCAGCATGGCCGCCGTGGCGATCCCCAGTTCGAGGTTGCTACCCATGTGACAGCGCAGTCCCGCCGCCGTGGCCAGGTACGTGATGCCCAGGGTCTGGCCGATGCCCCCGTTCTTCCCCGGATAGACGCTGATGATGTCCGCGGCCTGCCGTTTAGCCGTCTGCCACGCGTCGTGCAGCGTGAAGACGCTTTCGTCGGCCATGATGGGTATGGTCGTGCCCGTCCTCAGCAGGGCGACTTCATCGTCATAATCCGGCGCGGTGGGTTGCTCGGCGAACAGGATGTCCAGTGGTTCGAGCAGGCGCAGCATCCGGCGCGCGACCGCCGGCGGCCACCCGCAGTTCGCGTCGATGCCGATCCTTATGCCGGGACCCGCCAACGCTCGTATCGCGCGAACGCGTTCGAGATCCTCCCCGGGATCGATCCCGACTTTCACCTTGAGACATTGCACGCCCCACTGCAGGAACTTTTCCGCGAGGGATACGGAAGTCGGCACGTCGAAGGCGCCGACCACCATCTTCATGGGAATCTCCTGACGAACCTTTCCGCCCAGAAGCTGGTAAAGCGGCTTCCCCGCGCTTTTCCCCGCCAGGTCCCACAGCGCCATTTCCACACCCGCCTTGGTGAAGGGGTTGAGCTTGATGACCTGATCCATGACACCGCAGAGCCTGTTTATTTCAGCCGGATCTTCGCCTTGGAGCGCGGGTTCCACCAGTTCCCGTATCGCGGCGGTACAGGAAGCAGAGGTTTCCCCGCTCCATCGCGGCGCTACCGTGGCCTCGCCCAGTCCGGTCAGTCCCTCGTCCGTGTGAACCCGGAGAACGACGTAGGGGGAGACGATGTGTTCGCCGTGGGCGGTTTTTGTGGTCATGCCCTGTTTCAACGGTACTTCGATGGGAATGGCTTCTACGCGGGTTATCTTCATGTTCCGCTCCGTTTCCGGTCAAATCTGGTGCTTATATCATTAGCCGGGTTTCATCTCAGCCATTCATCCCTGTGTTCGGCGACGAAGAGATCGTCGTTGAGATGGGGATAGGCACGGTATACCCGGTCTATTTCCTCGTATTGTCCGGGTGAAAGGGTTTCTTCCGGGTTGAGGCACCAGATGCCCTCAAGCAGGCCCTGTCTGCGCAGTACCTCGTGAATACCGGGAATGCATCCTGCGAACTGGTGGCCTGGATCGAAGAAGGCGGCGTTGCAGTCCGTGACCTCTATCGATCGGGTCAACAGGCCTTGCGGTACCGCATCGCCGGACGCCGAGGAGACGTGGCATTCCTCCAGCATGTCCACCGCTTTACGGGTCCATGCGGCCCAGTGTCCCAGCAATCCGCCCTTGAACCGTATCGACCTGCGCGTGTCGCCACATTGGAAGGCGTGTTCCGTCAAGAGATCCATGACGATGTTGTCGTCGTTGCCGGTATAAAGGGTGATGTCCTCGTGCCTGCCCGAATCGGCCAGCGCCCTCACGACATCCAGCGTGTAGTACCGGTTGAACGCCGCGACCTTGATGGCAACGACTCCGTCCAGTTCGACGAAACGTCGCCAGAAATCATAGGTCAGCACAAGGCCGCCGAGGACCGGCTGCAGATAGAATCCCATAACGGGAATGATGGTTGCTATGTCCCGGCAGTGTTCGACGAGTTCATCGTCCGTGGCGCTTTTCATGGCGGTCAGGCTGAGCAGGCCGGCATGGTAGCCGAGAGACCGCGCCGTCTCCGCCTCCCGGGCCGCCTGCGTCGTCCGACCGCAGATCCCGGCGATCCGTATGAAATCCGCCGGCGCTTCTCGTTCCATTACCTCCGCCGCCAGCTGGAGTACCGGTTCATAGAGGCCGAAGGCGGGATCCCGGATTTCGAACTGGGTCGTATGGACGCCCACGGCGAGCCCGCCGACCCCGGCCGCGATGTAGTACCGCGACAGGGCCCGTTGCCGCCGTTCATCCAGCCGCCTGTCCGCCGTGACGGCCAGGGGATGGGCCGGGATCACCACGCCCCGTTGCATGGCCTTCCTGACCGACAGGGGCATTCCGTATTTCATGAATTGACTCCTACATGTACCACTCACCGGTTGCGGGCAAACTTTGCGGAACGGGTTATCGAGCGTCCGTTTCCCGTCTTCAGAATCGTCCCGCGCGGGATTCGTACCCCGTGGGTTTATCCAGGCTGCGGCCTCCGATACGGATCCAGTGGGCGACCCATTCCACGATCCGCTCCGTGGGGATATCCGGTCTGCCCAGCCTGTCGAACAGTCTGTCGGCGTTACCGAGCAGCACGGTATCGCCTTCCTTCCCCACGAAAAGAGGTTCCCTGTCCAATCGCCGGCCCAGCGACATGGCCAATTCGCGGACGGAGAGTACGTCCGGTCCGGTCAGGTTCAGGATAGTGGCGGGGCTGCTGCAAAGCGGGAACATGCGCGCAAGGTAGCTATTGGCGTCTCCCTGCCAGACCTGGTTCACATGGCCCATGCCCAGGTCGATCGGCACGCCATCATTCACCTTTTGGCCCAGGTCGTGGATAATGCCGTAGCGCAGCTCCGTGGCATAAAAAAGACGGACGATCAGCAGGGGTGTCCCCTGTTCCTGGCAAAAGTGCTCCGCGATGCGTTCCCCGCCGAGGCGCGATTGGGCGTACTCGCCCACGGGTCCGATTTCACCGTCCTCGTCCGCGCCGCCCGCCGTGACCGGCGTATAGGCGTACACGTTGCCCGAACTGACATAGATGACGCGGGACTGCATATACCGCTGCATGATCCTGCCGGGCAGCCACGCGTTCATGGCCCAGGTCATCGGTGTATTGCCCGAGGCTCCGAATTTGAATCCCGCGAGAAAGAGGACATGAGCCGCATCCGGCAGATGGGCGAGTTCCGCTTCGTTGAGCAGATCGGCCTGTACGACTTCCACGCCCAGACATTCCAGGTAAGCCCTGACTTTCGCGTCACTGAACCGGGAGACCCCGATCACGCGCCGGGCACCGGCCCGCACGAGGAGTTTGGCGAGGGTCGGTCCCATCTTTCCACCGACGCCCAGAATAAGCACATCGCCATCCAGTTTCGAAACAGCCCTGATCACCGGCGGCGACGGGGCCGTCATCCGGTCGAGCAGCGACTCCTCGCTCGTGATCAGATCAGGCATAGGCGGCCCTGTCAGGTGGTGCTGTAAAGTAAGCGGGCGGTGCGAAATACTTGAACATGCCGAAACCGGACTCCAGGTCCCTTTCCTTCCAAACCAGGTCGGTCTCACAGTAGGACAAAGATCCGTGGCCGGGAGGCGCGAGTTCGGGATGAGCCAGGAAATCGGTCCGCTGCCAAATGCTCCTGTGACGGAAACACACGCCCTTGAGCAGGTTGTCCCGGATGAATTTCCGCATGTGGGAAAAGGTCCGCTGGTACCTCGTACCCCCGCCCCATTCGACATAGGGCGCCAGGACGCCATCCAGTTCCTGAATTTCTTCGATAGACAGGGGTTGCCCGCTGTGAAACAGCATCGCATCGCAGTTTGGGTCGACCATTATCCATTTCCGGTATTCATCGAACCATACCTCGGCCACGAAATGCCCGTCATAGCCGTTCGGCGTACCCATCAGCGCCGCACAGCGCGCCGGGATACGAAAGGCCTGGCAGGCGCTGACAAAGGCGACCGCGTAGTGCACGCACATGGTGATGGGCCGCTCGTTATGGTGACCTCGCTGGCTGCCGCCCCAGGCGAGTATGGTTTCCGCGTCCCATGGCGCGTAGACCGTCGCCCGGCTCGATCCTGAATGCTCCCAACTCGAAGCCAGCCACGAAGCCAGTCCCCGTACCTGGGTCAACCGGTCTGTGGCATTGCGGACTCGGCTGGGAATACATTCCCGCAACGATTGCGCTCGTGGATGGTCGGCGGACTCCCACGTCATCTTCGGCGGCGGGTCGTCCTCGCCTTCCAGGAGCCGCATCCGCACGCAGTAATTCCCCTTGCACGCGTTCAGGTACCCCATCCGTTCAGATCGCCAATGCGCTCCGCCGTCATCGGTCAAGGCGCAGTTTGACAGGGAGCCGCCGGATTCAAGGGCGAGCGACCATCCGGTCATCGCTTTTTCCGGGGTCCACAACTCCACCACGTTGGTCCCTGCGCGCAGGTCGCTGGCTTTCACGGTCCGTTCGTACCAATGGTAATGCAGATCCGGTCCGGCGAGGATCGCCTCCTGCCGGATACCGTTGATGGACAGGTGCAGCGGATTGCCATCGACCCGATGGGGCCGGACCAGGACGTACAGGGTCGCGTCGGAACCTGTAGCCTCCAATTCCAGGACTACGCGGGCCCGCCGAAATGCCGTCAGTTCCTCACACAGCATGGGTATGACACGGCCGGTTTCGGTATGATACAGTCTGCTCATTACTTTACCAAGTAACAGCCTGTGGTATGTTGCGTCAAGATCAGACGGGCGTTATATTGCGGCGAACGGGCCATGCACTGCATTCGATGGCAGACGGCTACCGAATCCGAGGTTGGCATCGGAGGAATTCCAGCATGAAAAGAGCGGTGATATTCGGCAAAAACCAGGGCGGTGTCGTGGAAACCGACATCCCGAATCCGAGAGAAAACTGGGTCCTGATCAAGATACACGCGGCGCCGCTCTGTACCGAGTACAAAGGGTTCGCCGCAGGCAACAGGGCAGACTACCTCGGGCATGAAGCGTCCGGTGAGGTGGTCGAGGTCGCGCAACCCGGAAGGGTGAAGGCGGGTGACCGGGTAGCGGTCATGCCCCAGTATCCCTGCGGCGGGTGCGCGCTGTGTCGATCCGGGGACTACATACACTGTGAAAACGTCGTCGATTTCGCTGCGTTCACCGGTTCCGACGAAGGCAAGGCGACCGTGGCCCAGTATATGCTCAAACCGGATTGGTTGCTGACTCCGATCCCCGAGGGCATGTCCTATGAGCACGGGGCCATGGCCTGTTGCGGACTGGGGCCGACCTACGGTGCGCTGGACCGCCTGCGGGTTCGTGGCGGCGAGACTGTCCTTATAACCGGGATGGGCCCGGTGGGCCTCGGAGGGGTGATCTGCGCCAGCCACATGGGCGCCGAAGTCATCGCCGTGGAGTCCCAACCGTTCAGGACGGCGAAAGCAAAGGAACTGGGGGTCGAACATGTCATCGACCCCGGAGACGATCATGCACTGGAACTGATCCGCGACCTGACCGGCGGCGCCGGCGTGGACAAGGCCGTGGACTGTTCGGGTTCTTCGGCCGCCCACAGGTTATGCATCGACGCGTTGCGCAGACGGGGGAGTCTCGCTTTCGTAGGCGAGAGCAACGGGGATACGCGACTGGTCGTCAGCCCCGATATGATCCGCAAGGGAATCGTGCTGAAGGGGTCCTGGCATTACAATATGAAGGGGGCCCACGACATCATGGGCATTATTGCGCGCAACGGGGCAAAGCTGGACCGTTTCATTACCCACCTTTATTCCATCGATGAAATTCAGCGCGCGTGGGAGACCCAGGTAACCGGCGAATGTGCGAAAGTCGTCATCCAGCCCTGGGCCTCATGACCGGGCGCATATCATCCTATGCGCGATTCATCCAACTAGAGAGACTAACATCACCATGATCAAAAGCGCAATCATCGGGGTCAGCGGCGGCAGGGCGCGGGGGTTGGCGGAGGCCTACAGGCACGTAAGCCGCGGCCGGCTGGTCGCCGTGTCCAGTCGACAGCGGGAAAAGCTCGACGCATTTGGATCAGCGTTTGACGTACCTGGGAGGTACACGGACTACCGCGACATGTTCCAGGGGGAAAAACCGGACCTGGTCCACGTCAATACGCCGCCTTCGGTACGCCTTGAGATCTTCGAAGCGGCGGAGGCGGCGGGCGTCCCGGGCGTGCTTGTCGAAAAACCCCTGGCCATACAGGGGGAGGATTTCCTGGCCATGCAGGATTTTACCCGGTCGGACCGTGTCAAAATCGCCGTCAATCACCAGCTGCACTTCCACCCGCGGCGCAGCCAGTTGCAGCAGAGGGTACGCGATGGCGCCATTGGGAATCTTCGCTTCATCGAGGCCAGCGCGGGCATGAACCTGGCCTACCAGGGCACCCACGCCCTGCAGGCGATAGGAGCTTTCAACCCCGGTGCGAATCCTGTAGAGGTCTTCGGCCAGGTCTCGGGCGCGGAAGGACTGAAGGCGACGCCCAAACATCACTACGCCCCTGATCAGTGTGCCGCGTCCATCGTCTACGATAACGGACTGAGCGCGCTACTGCGCTGCGGCGGGCACGCGCCCCGCGTCGTCGACGGCCCGGTTAACGTCCACAAACGGATCGCTGTTTACGGTGACAGGGGCTTCGTGCACTGGACCATGCACGGCTGGGAATCCAGGATCGACAATGTGTACGAGAGCGGGGAACACGTTTATGCCGAGGAAGACATCCTGGGCCAGGCGGCCATGACCGAAGCCATGATCGACTGGATAGAGGATGACCGCGCCGTTCACCCGCTGAACATCGGTTCGGCGCTAAGCGACTTCGGTGTGGTGCTGGGGATCTACCAGAGCGCGTTGAACCGCGCGGCAGTTACCCTTCCCTTTGTGCCGTCGTCCGGGCTGGTTGGAAAATTGCGTAGCGTGTTGGATTAACCCCGCGCTCCGTCGTTCACCTGCATGTACATGAACGGTGGAATGGTCAGGGCCACAACGTTGTCTCCGCCGGTGACTTCGCGGGCCTGTCCCAGGGCGTGTTCCAGGTTCGGCGCCCAGGAAACTCCCAGCCTCTTCGCCGCGTAGTCGGACTTGGGTCCGGCCAGGATTACCCGGGAAAGATACTTCAGCGGATAGGTGGCCCAGTACCATACGGTGAAGGGGTGAAAACCGTGGTGGGCGTGGCGGTTCCGATAGCAGTCGACCAGGTGCGGATCCCGGGCGAATTGCTCCTGGAACCCTGACTGAATCTCGAATGGATCCTGGGTTTCGGGCAGAACTTCGTTCCAGAATTTTTCGTAGGCGACATGATACTCGGGATGAAAGAATTCTAAGACCGGGTTCAGGATGATGACCACACCCCCCGGTTTCACGAAGGGCTTGTTGTAGAACCAGTTGAATACGTAACCGAGCACGTCGCTCAATACCAGGACCGGGTTGATCCGGGTACCGACGGAGTACGGACTGAGATCGGGCAATCCGAATACCAGCGTGTCGTGCTGGTGGTCGGTCGTAACCAGCAGCTGGTCTTTCAGGATCTGCAGGGTCGGTTCGTGGACGGCGTCGATGGATCCGGCGTTGATTTCAACGGGAAGGTAGGCGCTCTGAATCCCCTTGAAGATGTTGAAGCGTATGGACTCGGGCAGCATTTTCATGGTCATGGGCGTCGTGGCCTTCAGGATTTTCTCAAACAGGTTGCACCGATCCGCCGGTTTGCTGAGATAGCGCATCATCGGGGGATAGGACGCGTTGTTCATGGCCGCCTCGAGGACCATGATGCGCGTATGTTTCAGGATGACCCGGCTGATGCGTTCGATCGAGCCGTGCATTTCGGAACCGTCGGGCTGCATGACATGGGGTTTTTCCGCGGTCATCTGGGGTGCGTGATGGGGCGCGATGCTGTTGTAGGTGCCCAGTCCGACGGCGACGGACTTGTGCCCCCCGTTCAGGGGAATCTGGATGGAATCCACGTAGATCACGAGGTCGCTTTCGATGACCTTGCGGCTGGTCTCCACCGGCTCGCCCTGGTCTGTAGTGCCCAGCGCGACGATGTCGTCCGGGTCTTCGGCGTCGAAATTGACCAGTTGATGGGGGTGGAAAGCCTTCATGATCCGCTTGCCCAACATGGCGGCCATTTCGTAGGTCTTCATCTTGCGATGCAGCGCGACTGCGCACATGAGTTCGATGTTCTGTTGCTTTACCCCGTAACTGTAAAGCAAATCCAATAGGGTCTCGATGGCGAGCTGGCGTATATCGGGCGGCGCGGTGGCCGGAAAAGGCTGACAGTTGTCATCGAATGCGATCAGGACCCTGCTGTTTTCGTCGACAAGTCGACAAGTTCTTCCAGAGGCGGCATGTCAAGGGGGGATTCGAACGCTGCTCTTACCCGGTTTGGAATGTCTTTGTTCGGGATACCCGGCAACGGCGGAGGAGGAAAGAAGACCGACGCCTCTTCGGGCAGTTCGGCTTGGATGATATTGTTCCCGGTATAGGAAAGGTATTTCATCGCGCACCTCGCGTTACGAGAAGGCACTGCACTGCGTATCGGATCAAATCGAGTAGACCCATAATCTCTCGCTGGGTCTGATGGTTGGTTCAGTAATAATAGGCCTGGAATCCCGCGGTATCAACAGTTTAATCGCAATGTGGAATCGACTGCGGGTACATGTTCGGACCGTTCCCGGCTATCGATTCGCACTTCAAACGCACAGGAGTCCATAATGACCTCATTTGACCGAAGTCTCTCTCGCAGAAAGTTTTTGAAAACCGGGATCGCCGCAACCGCTGCCGGAGGTCTCGCCAACCTCGACAGGGTCCATGCCATGCAGGAGGAAGATCTGGATACCATGCGGGGGGAAGACCCGTTTGAGGCACTCAAAGACGCGCCTACCACCCTGATCATGGACGCATTGACCCGGCTGGGCCATGACCGTACCCGGCTGGCCATGTCCCGTAATGTGCGTCCGATGTTTCCGGCCAGGGGCACGATCGTGGGTCCCGCGGTGACGACAAAATACGAAGCGAGCGACATGCCGACCACGAGGGACGATATCCGCGCATACGTCTTCCGGCCCGTGGACGAAGCGGAACCCGGATCGATATGGGTCACCGCCAGCGGTACCACGGAGATTCTCAGCATGTTCGGCGATGTAATCGTGCTGGCCTGTCGCGAGAAGGGACTGGCCGGTCTGGTAACCGATGGTGGCTGCCGGGATATCGAGGGCATGGAAGAGGTCGGTCTGCCGGTCTACGCGGGGGGCATCTGCCTGTACGGACCGGGATCTGTGATCCGCCCGGTGGCCGCTAACGTACCCGTGGTTTGCGGGGGTATTGAAATCGCGCCGAGGGACGTGATCGCCGCCGACGTGAATGGCGTGATGGCCTTTCCCAGGGGGGCGTTGACGGATGTCATCCGCGTGATCGGAGAATTGCGGGAAAAGGAAAACAGTTCGCGCCGGGCCATCGAGGAGGGACGGCCGCTGGAGGCGGCGTACCAGTTTTAATCCCGGATAATTGTATAATAGAAGACAATTTCTAAATAACAACCCTATCGATATATCGAACGCTGTGACATACTATAGTTGTTCGCACGGATGGTTTTCGCTTTCGTCTCGGATCACATCTCGATGGACAATGGGCATTGAACGGTTGTATATTCAGTTGATCTATAAGCGAAGACTGATCTTACAGACCAGTAGACTGACGCAAGGCTGAATACTGGGTTGACTTACGATAGCGGAAATACCCATCGGAGAAATGACCAATGAAGTTTTTGGGATGGCTTGTCCCCACCCTGTGTGTTCTCTCCATTTTCCTTGCAACAGATTCAATCTACGCCCAGGGCGTGGAGTTCAGCTTCCACGGCGGACGGACCCTGGATGAATACGAGAATGGAATGGGGGGCAGCGTGAACGTAAATATACCGACTGGGATCAGAACGATACACGCCGGGGCCAGGGCAACGTATCATATCCCGACACCCACGGACGAAGGCGAGATTTCCCTGCTGTTGTACGGGGTCGACGCTGGCGTGACGATTGTTTCTTCTCCCATACTCATCCGCGCGACCGGCGGGTTGGGCAGGGCGCAGGTTTCCGAGGAAATGGTTATCATGGAAGACGATACCAGGACGGACATAATCCGGACTACGAATACCTATTATTTCCAGCCCGGCGTCATGCTCGGCGTCTCGCTTGGCATTGTGTTCGTGGGTATCGAGGGAAGGTATATCCGTTTGGACAAGGGGCCCAGTACGGCCGCCGTCTACGCCATGGTAGGTTTCAAGGTTGGCCGCTGATCAATCGGCCATCGACCTGCAAAACCAAATTTTGATCGACCCGAGTACAAGTATATACGCCGTATATACACCGCATGCCATGGCGTGTGGCATCCAGACAAGGAACCTCCATGCACCTGCTTGAAGCCTGCCAGAACGAAATTGACGAGTTGCACCGATGCTTCGACGATTGGTTCAACGGGCGAACATCCAGGACACCCGAGGCGTTCGGACGGATTGAGTCGGTGCTCGGTGAAGCATTCGTGATCGTCATGCCGCAGGGCAGGAAGGTGGAACGTACGCCTCTGCTCAAGGGCCTCTACGATGCCCACACCGCCCGGGCTGACATTCGAATCTGGATCGAGAACGTTAGGGTCGTAGCGGAAGATGATGCGCTCGTGGTCGCCGAATACGAGGAATGGCAGGAAGAAGGCGGGGTGATCACCTCGAGGCACAGCATCGTGGTATTCCAACGCAACGCAGACCTGCCGAACGGGTTGGAATGGCTTCGCGTGCACGAAACCTGGTTTGACGGGACTCCATCCTGAAGATCTTTTCTTAGTGCATCCCAAAATCGGCATCGTATCAGAATCGCGTGGATTCAAAAGCCTCGAAGGGTGGCTTTACGTTTAACTTGTCAGCAGCTTCCTCCAGCCTCAGGCGGTGGTCGTTGCTCAAGGGCACGCCTTTTGCCTCGTTTTCCTTTTCCCAGCGCCACTCCATGCCTCCAGGCAGTTCCGCGTGGGGCATGCCGGGAAAAGGTTTCATTTTCCTTGCCTGCGAGACGAAGCTGTCCAGGGTCTGCTCGAACTCCACCACCTCCATAAAGTGATCGATTTTCATGGCCAGCAGGAATGCGCCCTGGTTGGATTCCCATTTTGACCAGGGGGACTGCAATTCGGGCTTCCAAATGCCGGCGAGGATGCCCCCGAGTGCCTGCAGGGCGACCGCAAGACCCAGGCTTTTGGCGAACAGGGCGTAGTGTTCCTGGAACAAGCTGTCCTGATATCCCATGAAAACCGCTGCCATGTCGAGCACCAGCGGGGGTTCCCGCCGTGTCGGAAAGGCCAGGCTCATGGGCGAACCGCCGCTCGCAGCCATGATCACGCTTTCCGGATCCAGGACAACGCGGTGGGTGGAAAGCGCCCATCCTATGCACCCGTGCTCGAGGGCCATGCGGGAGTAATTCCCGGCCGCGCCGAAATGGAAATGGTTGCGCGTGGTGGCCGCGCCCAAACCATGGGCCAGGGCCTTGTCGATGGCGATCTCCATGCCCCGGTATGACGGTCCATACCCCATCCCTCCGTCCCCGTCCAACACCACAATGGTTTCCGATTCGCGAACCACCATTACGCTGGGGCGTGGATTCACTGCACCGTCGCGGATTTTCTGCAGGTAACCGATGGCCTGCTGCGATCCGTGACTGTAAACGCAGCGCTTGTCGGCGTTGGCGAGTATCCTGCCCATCAGCCCGGCTTCCTCGGCGGCCATGCCGGCCGCTACGAAGAGTTCCGCGATAAAGGCCGAGTGTGACTCGAACGGTATCCTGATGCCGTGATCGGGAGGGGTGTTCCGCATGGGAATGGAGGACATCCCGTTAACCGCCTTTCTTTCGCGATGGAGTGACGCTCACAGGTAGCCATCTAGCTGCGGCGCCGTCAAGCCGTTGCCTGGACGGCTATTACCGGACGTGTCGGCCTTAAAGTCCGCTCCGGCCGCGCTACTCCGTCACCGCCGGTCCCGCGTGGGCGGGAGCCCGGAACACCGCGTTCAGGAACAGGATATTCAGGCCATCCATGTAAGCTCTGAAGTTTGGATCCGCCGTGAATCCAATGGCCAGCCCGCGGCCATGCCGCTGTTCCATGACGAGGGGCTTGTAGGCCAGCTGTTTCGTACTGCCTTCCCACGCGAATCCGCTCGCCAGGACTTCGTCCGGCCCCACGAAAACCGCCACGTTATTGCCTTCATCCATCTTGAGCGGCGAAAAGATCGTACTGCCGCTGACCAGGGCATGTACGGTTTCGTCCCGGCCGGCCGCGAGCCAGTGGTCCGGATCTAAAGCGGCCTTGAGCAGGACACCCTGCGTGGCCGGCGGCGCGGAATCACCGGGATTCAATGCCTGCAGGTATTCTTCTTCCGTGTTGAAAATACGGCCGGAGGCGCTCCCGTCGCCGGAATCGTCGCTGTCTGATTCGCTCTCGCCGTTGGCCTCGCCCTCCCGGGTCGTCGAAAGCAGGCCGGTCGTTTCGTTCGCCAGGTACGCCGTGGCCCCACTGCCCAGGCCGACCACCGTGCCGCCCGTGCGTACCCAATCCCTGATCCGCCGGGTTCCTCGTTCACCGAGCACGTCGTCATAGGTGTAGCCGAAACCAGGATCCGGAAGCAAGAGGACGTCGAACTCCCTCAGGTCGCTGGTGGCAAGCTGGTGCGTGCGGATGGACGTAACCGGATAACCGATCTGGCGTTCCATGACGAAACGGGTGGCGCCGGCGTTGTTGGAGCGGGTGGGACGGTCCCATGCGAGTGCGACACGGGGTCTGCGCATGAAAACGACGTTGTTGCTGCCGAAGTTGGGCCCTTCGTCGACCCAGCTGGTGTGGGTCGCGATGACCTCTGCACCCGAGGACGCGGTGATTTCAGCCATAGTTTCGTGCAGGTTGTCAGGGTTGTCCTTGACCATGAGGATTAACGTGCCGGAAGGATAGCGCCGGTCGCCCTGCACGAAGGCCAGGTCGTTGCTGAATACCCGAAGCCCCGCCCTGAGCGCCGCGGCCAGCAGTCGACCCGCGGCCTGGGTCCCCCAGGGTACCAGGTAGGCGACTTCCGCCCTGCCTCCCGCGATTGACCCCGGAGGTATCATGACGGGATCGACCATGGTAAGATCACCCTCGACCGGCCGATCGATGGCCACGGTTTCCACGTTGTACATCAGCGGAAAGGACCACGCGGTCACGTCGTAAATCTGATCGCCCATGCCCTTGCTTCTGCGACGTTCCTGTTCCGTGATGAAGTCTTCCCCCATGGGAACATGCACATCCATCAGCGTGCGTACCAGGCGTTTGGCAGGTTGCGCGAGGGAAATGACATAGCTGCCCGCCGGATAGGATTCGCCGCCTGCCCGGAAGTCCGCCGCAGCCTGTTGGACCTCCACGCCGTGATAGGCCATAAGGGCGGCCAATTTGTCCACTCCGGAGGTGTTTTCATTGCTCCTACGGGGCAGGATATAGGATTTGGTCTCTTCGCTGCGTCCCTCCTGAATCGCCGACTGGCGGTAGGCGTAAAAATCCCCGAGGAGTTTCTCCCTGTTGACGGCGGCCGTTTCGCTGGTGGCGATGGATGCGACGAAGTGATGCCAGACCGAGTCCCTGAAATGCATAACCGTGTCATCGCTTCTTTTGACGACGAGTCCCCGTGCGGACGCCTGCTCGTAGGTCATGGCCACGCTACCGTAGTAGGACGGCCAACTGGCGCCGTATCCGGGATAAAATGCGTCGAATATCTCCCGGGTGAAGTAAGAGAACCCGTAGTGATCGAACCACTTCGCGTTGTTTTTGCCGAACAGCTGGAGACTCTCCCGCTGATCACGGGCCAGGTGCGGATTGTAGGGTATCGCCTCGGGAGCAAAGTAGTAGGTGGTATTCGAACCCATTTCGTGGAGGTCGACGAAAACGGGAGGAAAGTAGTCCTGCAGGACTTTCACCCTGCCCAGGGTTTCGGGCTGGGTAAGTGAGATCCAGTCGCGGTTCAGGTCGAAATAGTAATGGTTGGTCCGTCCGCCCGGCCAGGGTTCGTTGTGCTCGGCCGCCAGCGGACTGGCGTTCGGTTCCAGGCCTTCGGCGATCTCGTAATTATGGACGAACCGGTCCCTTCCATCGGGATTCTGCGTCGGGTCGATCATCACGATCGTCTCTTCGAGAATGTGGTCCACGACCGCGTCGTTGCGGACCGCAAGCAGGTGGTAGGCCGTGAGCAGCGCCGCGTCCGGAGAGGAGATCTCGTTCCCGTGCACGCCATAGCTGAGACATACGATGACGGGCAGCGCGGCCACCAGACTGTCGGCGCTCGCACGGGAGGTTTTTCTCGGGTCGGACAGCCGTTTCATGCCTTCGCTGACGGCTTCCAGTTGGCCGATGCGCTCCGGCGATCCCACGAAAGCATAAACCAGTTCGCGGCCTTCCCACGACCGGGCGTATTCTAGTATGCGCACCTGGTTAGGGACTGCGGATTCCAACGCTTCCAGGTATTTCATCAGTCCAGCGTGGGAGGTAATGCGTTCCCCCGGGTTATAGCCCAGTATCTCCTTCATGGTGGGTATCGAAGCGTCGTACTGGGCACCGGGCCAGTATTCGAAGTCCTGCGCCTTCGATACGCCGGTGATCATCCCCATGAATAGAACCAGGCAAAAGAGCGGAAGGGTGGTGAACCGATTCATCAATGTACCTCCTCACACATGACCGGAGTGGCTTTCACGTGTTTGTTCATAGGTGTGGATCAGTGGATTCTGGTCTTCGTCATCCAGCAAGTCACCGATCCGAATGGTATTCAGGATCCGTTCCGGCAAAACATTGGGTATGCCGTTGAACCGGCTGTGGTCAGGCATGTAGGCGCAGGTGAAGGCCCGGCGCGGATACGGCGTCATGTTCGCGTTGGCGGCGTGAACCATCAGTCCGTTGTGAAAGGAACAACCGCCCGCCGGCATGACGACCGGTACGGGTTCCATCCGGCCGAGTTCCGGGTATGCCTCGAACATCGCGCCCACGTGGTTCCCGGCAGCCGGATGATCGTCGAGTCTCTTTTTGTGGGAGCCGTGAATAAAAAACATGCAGCCATTCTGGATGGTTACATCGTCCAGGGCGACCCAGATGGTGATGGCGTGTTCCGATTCGAAAGACCACTTGGTATTGTCCTGGTGCCAGGTCGTGGGGTTGGCCCAGGGCATTTTGATCAGCGCCTGGTCGTGCCATATGCGGAAACCGTCGATACCTTCCAGGTCGGCCGCCATTCTACCCAGCCGGTTGTCCAGCATCAACGCGCGGACACCGTCATGATCCATCCAAAGGTTGATCCGCTGCCGGAATACGACTTCCCCCTTGGCTTTCCTGGCGAGGCGATAGGATCCGTCGGGCAACCTGTTGTCGTCGCGGAGCGAGACCGCTTCGTCCACCGCCGCCCGCCAGGTCTCCAGATCGGCTTCATTTAGAAAATCCTCGATGATGAGGAAGCCGTTTTCTCGATAGGAGGAGATCTGTGCGCTCGTTAATCGATCGTTCATGGCCATTTCCTCGTCACGCGGACCATATCAATGGAAAAAGGTCGCATGCCATGGGGTCTCCCGGCATCAGGCCGCCCGTGGCAGCAGGTGAGATCTCCCAGGGTCTGGTCGTGAACCGGGCGTCGTCACCGAGCCAGCGCGTGGCAAGGACGCGGCGCGCTTCGGTCAGGGACTGGTTGCCCGCCGCGCCATGGAGCGCGCACATGTGGAAGGCGATGACGTCACCGGGTACCATGTCCCACGACAGGATATCGTAGTCTTCAGGGTGTTCGTCGATGAGCGGCACGTCTTCGAAGGGCTTGCCGTCCAGCATGGGTTTCCCGGTCGCATTCTCGAGCGAGTAGTTGCTTTCAGTCGCGAACTTGCGGGGTACGAACCAGCGGCCCCAGTTGTGGGATCCCCGGACGAAACGGACGCAGGATGCTTTCGACACGGGGTCGAGGGGCATCCACAGCGACACGTTCTGGCGGCCTTTAACCGGATAATAGGGTTGATCATGATGCCAGGGCGTCCGTTTGAGGGTCCCCGGCCACTTGATCAGCAGGTGCTCGTGGTAGAAGACGGAACTGCCGGACTGCATGAGCCGGGCCGTCATGGGTCCCGCGGGCGATTCGTACACGAACGCCCGGTATTCAGGAATGCGCTGCCAGTTGAAGTAGTCGTCGAAGAATCCGCCCTTGTCTTCTTCGCCCGCTTTCAGCACGCCCGCGTAGTCGCTGGGTTCCGCCA
Organism: bacterium; assembly: GCA_965225915.1. GTDB lineage: Bacteria > JAAXHH01 > JAAXHH01 > JAAXHH01 > JAAXHH01 > JAAXHH01. Next base: position 277,682 of record OZ245326.1, on the reverse strand, counting down.
CATTGCGCTCCACGCCGGCTTCCACGACGGACACCCAGTGCGGATCGAAAGCCTGCCTTATACATACCGCGCCGTCTTTCCGGAACCGGCGCACGTTCTCGTCGGATACCGTCCTGGTCCAATCCAAGATGTCTTACCCCTTTCGCTTCCGCGCTATCGGCCGCCCTTAGTCCATGCTCAGTGCTGACCGATGTATATCTTCGTATGGATAATGCCAATCCAGGAGAACAGTGCGTATCCATACTTGTTGATCTCCAGACCTTTCAGATAGGGTTTGCGCAGCTCCACCGTCATGTTGTGATAGAGAAAAGCGCCCCCGGCGTCTTCCGCCAACAGCCGCTCCGCCGCCCGGTACATCCCCATGCGCTGCTCGTGGTCCATCTCGTCCGCCGCCGCGTCGATCAGCCGGTCGAATTCGGCGTTGCGCCAATCCTGCCGTCCGAATCCTCTTGGCTGTGACCGCCAGACCATGCCGAGGAGGTTGTTAGGATCCGGGTAGTCCGCGTTGAAGCCCCCCAGCCCCATGGGAATGTTCCATTTGTACATGTTGTCCCTGTATACCTTGTCCTCGGATGACCTGATGCGGAGTCTGATGCCGAGGGTGTTTTGCAGCATGGCCTGAACGGTCTGGGCGGTGTAGCTGATCTGTGGGTTGGTCTTGCCGATCCAGAACTCGACCAGCGGAAAGCCTTTTCCGCCCGGGTATCCCGCCTCGGCAAGCAGCGCTTTCGCACGTTCCGGGTCATAGGCCTGGATTTCGCGAATGGATGCGTCCGAGCTGCCGGGGAACTTCGGCGGCAACATGGAGTAGGCGGGAACGCCGGTATTGCGCAGTACTACATTGCACAGCGCTTCGCGGTCTATGGCGTGGCTGATCGCCCGGCGGACTTTCACATCGTCGAAGGGCGGCTCGCGGGTTCGGAAAAACAGGTACCATGATTCCGGAAAGGCGTAGTAGGCGAGTTCGGATTTGAGCGTCGGGTGGTTTTCGATAAAGGGAAGATCGGTCAGGAGGACCCGGAGGTAGTCGATCTCGTTGTTCTCGTAGGGGGCGGTACCGGGATGTCCGGTGGTGAAGATCTGGACGATTTTTTCCAAATACCCCTTGTGCGGCCCGGTGTAATAGGGATTGAGGGAGAGTGTTGCCTGTCTCCCTTTCCGCCACTCCGTGAGGGAATAACTCGCATTGGCGACCAGGTTCCCGGCTTCGCTCCACCTTACCCCGTACTTTTCAACCTGCCACCGCGGCACCGGACCCGATCCCGTGAAAGCAACGATAAATGGTAGGTACGGGCAGGGTTTCTCGGTTTCGATTTCCAGTGTGAGATCGTCCAGCGCACGGACGCCCACGGTCGACCGGTCGGTCGTCTTGCCCTGGTTGAATGCGCGGGCCCCCTTGATTTCGTAGTAGAAGAAGGCGTAGGGACTCGCTTCGGCGGGATCGAGGAACCGTTTGTAGGTGTATTCGAAGTCGCTTGCCGTCACCCTGCGCCCGTCGCTCCACCTCCCGTCGGGACGGAGTCTGAACGTCCAGCGAAGACCGTCAGCCGACTGTTCCCACGACTCGGCCGCCGCCCCGGTGAGTTCCAGGTTCTTGTCGAGCATGACCAGTCGTTCGAAGAGCGTAAGCGCGCCCTGGGCCTCGTAAATGTTGGTACTTACATCGAAGGTCAACGGTTCGACCAGCGTGTAGCGGAGCACCTGCTGTTCCAGGGGGGCCGCGTCCGGCGGCATCGTCTTACCGATGGAATTGACCACGGGGCCTTCGCCGGACCGCGCTCCGACCATCGGCAAGATGAGGAAGAACGAAAGCATGAATAGTGAAGTAGCAATGACTCGGCTCCTTGCGGACATGCCCGAGAAGTGCGAGCATACAACCCGAATCGGTCGTGTCCATCCAGTCATGTTGTTTCCTGTATCTGTAAATGTCTACAATCGGTTCAGCGCTGAGCGCGAGATCCTGGCAGGTGAAAGACTATACAAAATCGGGAATGGCGTGTCAACAACGGGGTGCGGGAAGCGGATTAGTTCAGGGAAGAGAAAACCGGTTATCAGTCTAGGGCGTCCTCCAACCGGAAGTACTTCGACAGGGAACGGCGTACGGACACCGCGAGTGCGAGTTTGACCAGGTCGAAGGGGATGAAGGGGAGCAGGCCGATCGAGAGCACGGCCGGCCAGGTGGTCTCCACCCCGGCGTACACGTTTAAGTAGGTGTAGAGATACACCAGGCCGCATCCCCAGATGGCAACCTGCCCCAACAACATGGCGGCGGCGAGATGGGGAATGGTGCTGCGCGGGATACACTCCAGGTATCTTCCGGTCAGGAACGCGGCCAGCACGAAGCCGGCGATGTAGCCGAAGGTGGGTGAGAGCACGACCCCGGGGCCGCTCGTTCCGCCGGCAAAGACCGGGATGCCCGCCAGCCCGAGGCAAACGTAGACGATCTGGCTGCCTGCCCCCCAACGGCTGCCCAGTACCGCGCCGGAAAGCAGGACAAAACAGGTCTGCATCGTGATCGGCACGGGTCCTATGGGCAGCATGACGTAGGCGCTTACCGCAGTCAGTGCCGCCATCAGGGAGGCCGTGGCTAGTCGCATGTTCCTGGACATCGTCGCCCTTCCTGTCGCTCAAGTCGAACCGGATTCCGCCTTCATGTCCCGGGGTTTGCTTTGGCTTGCCACCCCCCGCAGGTTCATATACATTGACGGGCGGTTGTGTCAACGAAGTTCTCTCAGATAAATAGGAGCGCTACGATGAAAGTGGGTATTCGCAACACGGGCCGTCTGAACGCTATGGCCTTTGAAGAGGTATGCGCGTGGATGGCTGAAAAAGGGTTCGATACGATCGATGTTTCGCAGATCGATGGGGACATGGTAAGGACCGCGGAAGCCCACGGCGTGGGCATCGGACAGGTCGACCTGGTAGCGGGCACCGAACTGCTGAGCGACGATTCCGGTCAACGGGAACAGGCGCTGGGGGCATCGAGGGATTCCATACGGAAAGCGGTGGACCACGGCGTTACCAACATGTTCTACGTGACGCCGGCGCCCGGGGATCCCTCCCAGGGACGGGCGGCGACCTTCGAACAGTGGAAGCGCACCATGCCCGCCATCGTCGACTTCGCGGAGTCGCGTGGAGCGACGATAGCTCTCGAGGGTTGGCCCGGGGGTTCGATACACCATGAGCGGATCGGCGCCACGCCCGAGATGCTGCGGGCCATGTTCGAGGCTTGCCCATCGCCTGCCTTCGGCATTAACTACGATCCTTCACACCTGATCCGGTTGGGCGTGGATCCGCTGCGCTTCTTGAAGGAATTCGGACACCGCGCCCACCACGTGCACGCAAAGGACACCGTGTTCGATGAAGAAGCCCTCTATCTAAATGGCAGGATAAAACCCTCGTTCGATACCCCGGTCGCTTTCGGCGAAGGCTACTGGCGGTATTGTATTCCCGGCGAGGGGATGGCCGACTGGCCGCTCATCTTGAAACGCCTCGAGGATTTTGGTTACGACGGCATACTGAGCATCGAGCACGAAGATGGCAGGTACTATGGTTCGTGGGAACTGGAAGCCGAGGGCTTCATCCGCGCAAGGGCCCATCTGAAACGGTACATGCTATAAGACCTGACGACAGGAAGGCTGGACCCGGGACGTCAGCCGGACACTTCGGCCAGCACCTTCTCGACGTGGCCATCCACCTTAACGTTGCGAAAGATCCTGGCGATACGGCCGTCGCCGTCGATGACGAACGTCGTTCGTTCGATACCCATGTATTTCCGGCCGTAGTTCGTCTTCTCCTTGTACACCTCGTAGGTCGTGGATACGGATGTCTCCGGGTCGCTCAGAAGCGGGAAGGGCAGGGCGAACTTCTCGGCGAATTTCTCGTGTGAAGGGATGCTGTCGCAACTGACGCCAAAGACCTGGACATCCTGGTTTTGAAACGTCGGGTAGTGGTCTCTGAACGCGCAGGATTCCTTGGTGCATCCAGGGGTATCGTCCTTTGGGTAGAAGTACAGTACCACCGTTTTTCCCCTGAGGTCCTTGAGCGAAACGCTTCCGCCCTTGACCGACTCCATCGTGAAGTCGGGTGCGGGATCTCCAACCTGCAGCATGATGCATTCCTTTCTTTAAGCGTGGGTCTGATGGTGACAGTTCCGGTCAGGGTTTTATGTATGCCCCGCGGTGAATGGCTCGGCCCTCCTCGGTGTACTTTGTTTCGAAATTGGTCAGGTCGCCGCCCAGTTCCTTTACCCTGTCTGGAATCTCCTCCGATACGGTCAACGTGTCCGGTGCGTCGAAGAGGGACTGTATTTCATCGTGATATTCGACGTAATCCGTAGCGAAATCGAGGGAGCCTCCCTTTGCCAGCGTTCGCACGATCTGGCCCAGGAACTGCGGGTTGAACAATCGGCGTTTGCGGTGGCGTTTCTTCGGCCAGGGGTCGGGGAAGTAGACGTGATAGGCGGACACCGCGTCATCCGGTATGTAACTCTCCACGAAAAACACTGCGTCATCCCGCAACAGACGGATGTTTGTCAGTTCCCGGCGGACCACCCGTTCCTTCATGATACGGAAATACCGCAGGGCCCTTTCGATGCCGATGTAGTTGATTTCCGGGTAGGCTATCGCGGAATTGATGATAAAGCGGCCCTTTCCGCAACCGATCTCGATTTCCACCGGCTTGCCATTGTCGAATAACTGATCCCAACGGACCTTTGTTTCGTTTTCCCGTATGCGGAATTCCACGGGTCCGGTCGTGTCTGTAGCCTGCCCTGGTTTGGAAGGAAGGGTCATCTGTACCATGGAAAGGCGATAGGGAATGGATTTGAAAACCTGGACATTTCACAGGGCAAATTAGAATACCGGCGGTGCCGTGTCAAGCGATAGCGCTACCCAGAATTGTTTTGATTTTGCGTCAGTTACTGGTTACAATAACGGCAATCGCGAACAGCATTCGCGCAGGCAACCCTGCCGGCGCCAATAGGATTTTCCATGCTTGATTATCACATGCACGTGGAAAACTACTACCCCTTCGGCCGGACACCCGATACCCGCCCCAACGGTACGGACCCGATGGAGACCATGTACCTGTTCGCCTCCTCGGCGACCGCCCACGGTGTGCAGGAAATCGCGATTACGGAGCATGTGTACCACTTCGTTCAGGCGAAGGAAATCGTGGACAGGCCCTGGTCTGACGAAAAGTGTTTCTACGACATGGACGAATACGTGGACCTTCTGCAATCCGCCCGCCGCGCGGGATTACCGATCAAGGTCGGCATCGAGATGGATTACATCGATGGCAAGGAACCGATAATTGAACGAATCGTCCAGGGATATCCATGGGATTTCGTCCTGGGCTCCGTACACTGGATCGGGGACTGGGGATTCGACCTGGCGTCCATGGCGGACGAGTGGGACCGCCGGTCGGTGGACCAGGCCTACAGGGATTATTTCCGCTTGCTGGGCCAGGCCGTGCAGACCGAATGTTTCGATTCCATGTCCCACCCCGACCTGATCAAGGTGATGGGACATATGCCGGACGGAGATGTTTCGGATCTATACGAAGCCTTTGCGGAGCAGGTGAGCAGACAGGAGGGCCTTTGCGTGGAAATCAGTTCGGCGGGCATCAGGAAGCCCGTGGGCAGGATTTATCCGGAACGGCCCCTGTTGGAGGCTTGCGCGCGTCGCGGGATTTCCATTACGACGGCTTCCGATGCCCATGTGGTGGAAGATATAGGCAATGATTTTGACCAGGTTATAACCCACGCCCGATCCTGCGGTTACGGCGAAGCTATGTCATTTACCCATCGGCGCGCTATGCCGGTACCGTTAGAATAGTCGCTTCCGAACCGGGAGGGTTCCTTACTCATGGCCATGACCATCGTCAAACCGCGAATTCGCGGATTCATATGCACGACGGCCCATCCGGCCGGATGTGATTCGAACGTCCACGCCCAGATCAAGGTCTCCCGGGCGGTACGGCAAGACGGCGCCGGACCGCTTCGCGTACTGGTGATCGGTTCTTCGACCGGATACGGACTGGCGGCGCGGATCGCGGCGGGTGCGATGTACGGCGCCGACACGCTGGGTGTATTCTTCGAACGGGAAGGCAACGGTGAGAAGAGCGGTACGCCGGGATTCTACAACACGGCGGCCTTCCATCGGTACGCACTGGAAAGCGGACTAGTCTCGATCAACATCAACGGCGATGCCTTCTCCCACGAAATAAAAAGGCGGACTTTGGACCTCATAAAAACCCGGATGGGGCAGGTGGACGTGGTGATATACAGCCTCGCTTCTCCCAGGCGCACGGATCCAGATACCGGTGAAACCTATCAAGCCGAGCTCAAACCTATCGGGGAAACCTATGTGGGGAAGACCATTGATCTGAACCGCGAGATCATCAACGAGGTCACCGTGGAACCGGCTTCGGATGACGCCATCCGAGGGACGGTGGGGGTCATGGGCGGTGACGACCTGCAGCTATGGAGCCAGTCGTTGCTGGATGCCGGTCTGCTGGCGGACGGCGCGCGCATCATCCCGTTCTCCTACATCGGTCCTGCCCTGACCTGGCCAATATACCGGAGTGGAACCATCGGACACGCGAAGGAACATCTCGAACAGGCCACGAAGACGATCCACGAACGGTTACAGTCAACCGTTGGCGGGAGCGCCCGGGTGTCGGTGAACAAAGGTGTGATTACCCAGGCGTCGGCCGCGATTCCGGTTGTTCCCCTGTATATCAGCCTGTTGTACCGGATCATGAGGGAACGAAATCTGCATGAGGATCCCATCCACCAGATGGTGCGTCTGTTCAAAGATCACATCGGGCCCGGTGAAACGCCCGGGGTCGACGGGGAAGACCGTATCCGGCTTGATGACCTGGAGCTCGACGAATCGGTGCAAGCGGAAGTCGCAACCGTCTGGCCGAAGATTTCGACGGACAACTTTCGCGTCCTGACCGATTACGATACATACAAAAGAGGGTTTCGGCAGTTGTTCGGATTCGAGGTGGACGGCGTGGCGTACGACGAGCCGGTAGAACTGGAAGCGGAGATATAACAGGCGAGGCAATGACGTCTGCGCACCGGATTTTCTGAGGGCTGATTTTCATGCTGCAGACGGGTTCCTGCCCCATCCGCTGGTCGCCATCGCTGGCCACCGATCTGTACGAACTCACGATGGCGGCGGGGTATTTCGCGAACGATCGCCGGGAAAGAGCCACTTTTGAACTATTCGTACGGGATCTGCCGGCGCAGCGTTCCTATCTCGTTGCCGCCGGGTTGCGCCAGGCGGTCGACTACCTGCTCGCGCTTCGATTTTCGCCGGACGACGTCGCTCACTTGAAGGGGCTGCCGTCTTTAAGCAATGCCCCGGGAGCTTTTTTTGATTACCTGGCTTCGTTACGTTTTACCGGGGATCTCTGGGCCGTACCCGAAGGTACCGTGGTTTTCGCCGGCGAGCCGTTGATCCGGATCACGGCCCCGATCATCGAAGCCCAAATCGTAGAGACCTTTCTCCTGTCCACGGTAAATTACCAGACCTTGGTGGCGACGAAGGCGGCGCGTATCGTCGAGGGCGCGGCGGGTAAGGGCGTGGTTGAATTCGGAAGCCGGAGGGCTCATGGTCCCGAGGCCGGTCTGCTGGCAGCCCGTGCTGCCGTCATAGGCGGGTGCGTCGGGACTTCCAACGTGGAAGCGGGGCGCCAGTTCGGCATTGCCGCGTACGGGACCGCCGCCCACTCCTGGATCATGTCTTTCAACAGCGAGATGGAGGCGTTCCGAGCTTATCACCGCGTGTTTCCTGAGAGCACCACCTTGCTGCTCGATACCTACGACCCCTTCGATGCCGCCAGGCTGGCGACGAAGATCGGTCCCTCGCTGAAAGGCGTGCGGCTGGATAGCGGAGACCTGGCCGGACAAGCCACGCGTATTCGGGGCATCCTGGACGATGCAGGTATGAAGGAAACCCGGATCATGCTCAGCGGCGACTTGAACGAGTACAAAATCGCGTCGCTGATTGACCGCGGGATTCCCGTGGATCTCTTCGGCGTGGGCAACGAGCTAGTCAATTCCCCGGATGCGCCCACCCTGAGCGGGGTCTATAAGCTCTGTGCGCTGGAATCATCATCGGGGGTGCGGCCGGTGTTCAAGCTGAGCGAGGGGAAGCAGACCCGTCCTTTCGCCAAGCAGGTATGGCGGCACCGCGATGAGCATGGCGGTTTCGTGGAGGACCGGGTGACCCGGGACGACGAGCCGGCCGAATCTCCGGAGTGGGAACCCCTGATCGGGCGTGTCATACGGGAAGGCAGACTCGCCGGTCCGCTGCCGGACCTGTCGTCGGTTCGCCATACGGCTACAATGCAACTCGGCAGCCTGCCCGACCGCTACAAGCGACTGGATGGGGCGTCAGACTATCCTGTCCGATTCAGCGCGCAACTGTCGCCAATTCGATAAAGGAGGATCCGTGCGTTACAAACGAGTACTGGTCAAACTCAGCGGAGGCGCGCTTTCGGGACAAAGCCCTTGGGGATTCGATCCTTCCGCCATCGAGTACATAGCCAGCGAGGTCATGAAGTTGCACGCCGCCGGGGTGGAAGTCGGGATCGTGTCCGGCGGAGGCAACATCTTCAAGGGCGAACAGGGCCAGGATTGGGGCATCGATCGCGCGGAAGCCGACAACATCGGCATGATTGCGACCGTGATAAACAGCATGATGCTCCGGGGCGCCCTGACATCCCGCGGGGCGGGCGATGTACGGGTCATGACGGCCATTCCGATCAACACCGTGGCCGAACCATATATCCGGCTCAGGGCCATCCGGCACCTGGATCACGGCTGCATCGTACTCCTCGCCGCGGGTACCGGTAATCCATACGTGACCACGGACTACCCATCGGTGCTGCGCGCGCTGGAACTCCGATCAGAAGTCCTCCTTTCGGCCAAAAACGGCACGGACGGGATTTACACGAGCGATCCTCGGAAAAACGCAGACGCCCGGCGATACAAGGTCATCAGCTATGATTCGGTCATCCAGAACGATCTCAGGGTCATGGACCAGACCGCCGTGCTCCTGGCCAGGGACAACAAACTGCCGATTCACGTATTCGACTTCAATTCGCCCGGCGCCATGGAACGGATATGCCGGGGCGAGGACCTGGGCACCCTCATCACCCGGGGTACGGATCAGTTTGCCTGACGGGGTTGTACATCCATCATGATATCCTGGTACTTAACGGTCATTCTGCTGTCTTACGCGGTGCTGTGGTGCGACGGGGCCGGCGGAAACGCAGGACTACCCGATAACCACCCGGCAGAACCGCCGAACAACGGCCCGGCAGAAACTCCGAACAACGGCTCAGCGGTGCAGGAACCACCCTTTGCACTGGAGAATTTCTACAAGGGTGTCTCCTGGGTGGGCGGCCGCCGCGAAATGCCGGATAGCGCCCTGGCAGAGGCACGGGACCTGGGCATCGAATGGCTGGCACTGACGCCCTTCGGATGGATGGAAAACCATAACACGCCGTCCGTGCGGTTGAACCGGCGCGCCAGATTATGGGGGGAGTCCGACCAGGGTCTGCGGACGACGGCCCGGCAGGCCCGCGATCTGGGATTCCAGTTGATGCTCAAGCCTCATCTCTGGTTGACCAGGCCGGTGGACAGCGGCTGGATCGGGGTGATTGATTTCGATAAGGAAGCGGAATGGCAAGAGTGGGAAGCGGATTACCGGACTTTCATCCTGCACTACGCCGAACTGGCGCAGTCCGAGGACATGGCCATTCTCTGCATAGCCACCGAACTGTCCAATCCCGTTCGATCCCGGCCGCGATTCTGGAAGGCGCTCATAAAGGAGATCAGGACGGTCTATTCCGGTAAACTGACCTACGCGGCGAACTGGTACCAGGATTACGATGTGGTCGACCTGTGGCCCGACCTTGATTACATCGGTGTCAACGCGTATTTTCCCCTGACAGATAGGACCGGACCAAGCGTATCCGAAATCATGGCGGGGTGGAAACCGCATATCGAACGTATCAGCCGGTTGTCGGAAGAGCACGGCAAACCCGTTCTTTTTACCGAAGTCGGTTACAAAAACACGCCGGGGTCGACCATTCGACCCTGGGAGTGGCCTCCCAGAAGGCGACGCGGAATCTCTGATCAGCGTCCAGGCGACCACCGGGTCGACCAAAACGAGCAGGTCAATGCCTACGAGGCCCTATTCAGATCCGTCGGTCGATTGCCCTGGTTCCGCGGACTGTTTATTTGGAAGTGGTACCCCGATTCGAGTCGAATTGACGACGACCGGATCGAATTCAGTCCGCAGAACAAGGAAGCGGAACAGGTATTGAAACGATGGTATTCGGATCACTGAAATCTTCCGTAGACGGTAATTGACCGCGGGTTTCCTTCTTGATACCGCGGCTTTTTTCCAGGAATGGGATATTACATGCCGAAGCATTTTCGTTACCGCGCTCTCGATGATCTCCAACAGGATATCGACCGTCTCGGATTGAACGACGAGATACAGTTGACCGAGGATCTCGATCCGCTCTGGCGCCCCGTACGATTCGGTGCGCGCACCATCGGAAACTCCATGGCCGTGCACCCCATGGAAGGATGCGATGGACACCTCGATGGTTCACCGGACGAACTAGTTTTCCGTAGGTGGAAGTTGTTTGGCGAGGGCGGGGCGAAACTGATCTGGGGCGAAGCAACGTCCGTACTGGAAGAAGCCCGGGCGAATACCCGCCAGCTCTGGCTGCACGAAGGCAACGCAGCGTCCTTCGAGGAATTGCTCGCGCAAACCCGCTCCGCCCACCGGGCGGTCTTTGGGCGCGATGACGACCTGGCCATCGGCCTGCAACTCACCCATTCGGGCCGCTACAGCTACCGGAAACCGCTCATCGCGTTTCATGATCCCGCCGTGGATGCGGTTACCCTGGTGGACAAAAAACGCAAGATCCCCGTTACCCCGGAATACCCGGTGCTCTCCGATTCCGAACTCGTCCGGGTAGAGGATGCCCTTGTACATGCCGCGGTCCTTGCGTGGAAGTTGGGTTTCGACTTTGTCGACATCAAGCAGTGCCATCGCTATCTGCTCTCGGAACTGCTGGCTGCGAGACTGCGGGAGGGAGCCTACGGGGGCAGTCTGGAGAACAGGACCAGGCTGGTCCGGAACGTGATTGGGCGGATCCGGGAGGAAACGAACGACGAACTGCTATTGGCCAGCAGGATGAACGTCTACGACGGTATTCCCTATATCACCGACCCCGACACCGGTACAGGCTTGCCCCGTTCGCCGTACCCGGTCCCTTTCCTATCCGGTTTCGGAGTGGATGTGAACGACCCGCTTAGCGAGGATCTGTCGGAGCCGGTCGCGGTCGCCGGAATGCTCGGGGACGCCGGGATTCAGATGATCAACGTCACCATGGGGAGCCCCTACTACAATCCCCACTTGGGCCGGCCCGCCGAAAGGTCTCCGGTGGATGGTTACGATGCGCCGGAACATCCTCTCTTCGGGGTCGCCCGGCATTTTCGCGCCGCCGCGGCGATCGCCCAGGCGCACCCGGGCCTCAACGTCGTGGGAACCGGATACAGCTGGCTGCAGAAATACATGGTAAACGCGGGGGCGGCCAACATCCGCGATAACCGGGTGACCATCATGGGATCCGGACGGGGTGCGCTGGCCTATCCCGATTTCGCGAAGGACCTGGCCCAGCACGGCGAAATGATCAGCAAGAAGAGTTGTATCACGGTCAGTTACTGTACGGCCCTGATGCGCGGGAAGCACAACGAACTCGGCCAGTTCGCCGTAGGGTGTGTACCCCGGGACAAGATATACGCGGATATCTACAAGGAGATGCTGGATACGGCGCCAAAACCATAGAAACAGCGATTGCTCACGCGGTCAGACGGTAACGCTCAGAGCGGCCGGCATCGGCCTTCTCCTTTCGGGCGTTATCGGATTCGGCACGCAGTACATGGCCGATCGGGGCGGTTACGATTTCATGCTGTTCGCCCACCTGCCATCCGGCTTCCTGGTTCCTTTCCTCTCGCTCGTTCTCCTACCCAATCTGATCTGCCGGGCATGTTGTCCGTCACGCGCGTTGACCCGCACCGAACTGCTGACGGTCTTCGCCATGGGATGGGCGGCGTCCATGATGCCGGACCTGGGCGTCACCCGGTACATGGTCTCGGCCATCGCTGCGCCCGCCTACTTCGCCTCGCCGGAAAACCGGTGGGATGAACTGATCCTTCCCTACCTTCCCCACTGGGTCTACCTGAGTGATTACGAGTCGGCCCGGAGGTTTTACGAGGGACTGCAGCCCGGACAGCGGATTCCCTGGTCGGCCTGGATTACCCCCATCTTCTGGTGGCTGAGCCTTTTCGCCGCCCTGCTGCTGATCGGCGCGTGCATCGTGGTGATCTTCCGCAGGCAGTGGATGGAGTACGAACGCCTGCGATTTCCCATGGCGGAAGCGGCCTTGCGACTCACCGGAGAATCGGAAGAAGACCGGGGGCGGCCGGGCGCCGGTCTTTGCAGCAACCGTCTGTTTCAAGTGGGTCTCCTGCTGACCTTCGCCGCCATGGCCTGGAACTGCGTGGCATACTGGGGGGCGCTGCCTTTGCTGCCCATCCATCCGGGTGCGTCGGCGACCCTGGAAATCGCCCCCTATTTCCCGGGCATACCCCTTTCCCTGAATCTCTACGCGCTTTCATTCGCCTACTTCGCGCCAGCGGAAATCCTATTCAGCCTCTGGTTCTTCCAGCTATTCGGCGTTCTCGAGCAAGGGTTACTGAGTCGGCTGGGCATGTTCTCGACCGCCGGAAGCGTGGTGCAGGGCGGTCTGACCGGCATGCAGTACATGGGCGGTGTTATCGTGTTCGCGGCCTGGCTGATCTGGATTGCGAGGCGTCATCTGGGGTCAGTGTGGCGCGCAGCCTTGCGATCCGCGCGGGACGCCCGTGAGACGCAGGAACTGTTCTCCTATCGGTGGGCCCTCACCGGACTTGCGGGCGGCTCGGTTTTCGCGGTCCTGTGGCTGTACAGCGCGGGGCTGTCCATACCCGTAGCCATTTTTTTCCTGGTGGTCATGTTCACCTTCTACCTGGTGCTGGCCAGGGTGGTCGCCGAATCGGGGCTGATCATGGCCGAACTGACGGTGAAACCCAACTACTTCACGGTCGGAATGATTGGATCGGCATCTTTGACCATGGGGGAAATAAACGTGCTGGGCATGGCCAATGGTTTCGCGAGAAACTGGCGGTCTTTCACCATGGTCGGATTCTCCCACATTGCGTGGCTGAAAAGCCATATGACTGACCGAAACCGCGGCATGTTCGGCTGGATATGCGCCGCGATAGGAATCAGCGTCGTCCTTTCTGTCGTCTCCCTGGTCCATTCCGCCCATACGGTGGGCGCCAACAACCTGTACACCCAACCCGGAGGCCTGGGGACCTTTTTCTACGGCCGCATACCCATATGGGCCACCAACCCTTCGCAGATCGGCGCTCTGGAAGCCCTGTTTCTGTTGTCCGGCATGTTGATAAACGGAATGGTCATTGCCGGCCGGGTCTTTTTCACCTGGTGGCCGTTCCACCCGGTCGGTATGGCTATCGGTGACGTGGGCGGCGTGGTTCGAAACGCGTTCCTGCCGATTTTCCTCGCGTGGTTCCTGCAGATTGTATTGATTCGAATCGGCGGTGTCCGGATGTACCGCGCCGCCCAGCCATTTTTTACCGGTGTGGTGCTCGGTTTTCTCTTGGGTGTCGCCCTGTCCATGGTGGTCGACGCGGTCTTCTTTCCGGGGACGCCCCATAAAACGGAATGGTACTAGCACACGTGCGGGAGGTTTAAGAAGACGGATGAACGAACTTGTATCCGTGGGAATATCGGAAGTGGATGTAACCCCCGACTACCCGGTGCGCCTGAGCGGTTACGGCGCGCGCCGGGAAGAAACTGCGAAGGTCGTCGCGCCACTGTACGCCCGCGCCCTGGCCATTGGCGCGGACCGGCCGGTTCTGCTCCTGACCCTGGATAACTGCGGTGTATCCGAATCCATCACGGAGTCCGTTGCGCGAGAGATGCGCAGGCTCGCGGGCATAACCCGGGAACGCCTCGTCTTGAGCTACAGCCATACCCACACCGCGCCGATGCTGTCCGGCGTGGCGCCCATGTTGTTCAGCACGGATATCCCGTCCGCCCACCAGGAGCATATCGATCGATATACCGAGGAGGTGACGGGACGGATGGTGGAAGTGGGGATGCAGGCGCTCTCGGATCGCCAGCCGGGCAGGTTGAGCTACTGCGAAGGACATGCCGGGTTCGCGGTGAACCGGCGACAGCAAATTGGGCCGGTGGATCACGTGATGCCCATGATGAGGATCGATGATCCGGACGGAGGCCTGAGGGCTGTCTGGATCAGCTATGCCTGTCACTGCACGACCTTCGGGCCCGCGGACAACTTCATGTGCGGCGACTGGGCGGGATTCGCGGCCGAAACGATCAAGCAAAACCACCCAGACGTCCTGGCCCTGGTCACCATCGGGTGCGCCGCCAATGCGAACCCCTTTCCGCGCACGGGACTTTCCCATGCCCGGCGCCACGGAGGGGATATCGCCTGGGAGGTGGATCGACTGCTCGGCACGCCTGGCCGACCCCTGACACAACGGCCACGATGCCGCGTTGTCCATGCTTCTCTGCCCTACGATGCCGTCCCTTCGCGTACAGCATGGCTGGCAAAGGTGGACGAGCAAGGTCCAGCGGGATACCACGCCCGCCAGTGGATCGCACGGATGGACAGCGGCCGGGAAGTGCCGGAAGCGCTAAGTTACCCGGTTCAGGCCTGGACATTCGGGGACGAACTCGCCATGGTCTTTCTGGCCGGGGAAGTCGTCGCGGACTACGCCTGTATCCTGCGGCGGATGTACGACCCCTCGAGGTTATGGATAGGCGCCTACGCCAACGACCTGCCCGGATACATCCCCTCCAGCCGTATCTGGAAAGAGGGCGGTTACGAAGCCGGCGACGCGACCGTGTACTTCGGGCTGCCCAGTCGCTTCGCGGATGAGGTGGAAGAACGCGTCATCGAGGGGGTACGGCGGGTGATTCCGGATACGTTCAGACGCACCCGGTCCATCCGCGGTTGAAGGCGCGCGCTTCCACCGTTTGGATATTATATACCCTTCGGTGCACGGGCCACGGTGGCCTCCCGCCTGGCCAGCTCCGCGTGTCTCTTCTCAAAAGCGGCGCTGTGGTCGTCTTCGATCACCTCGAGATGTACACCGGTTTCAAAACCGGGAAGATTGCCCTTGTAGAATTCCGGCTGGTAGATGCTCTCGTCGGTGAACTCCCAAACGCGCGATTTCCCGCCAAGGCCCGGCCACACCACGCGCAGGATCCGCTTCTTGCTCCGGTACCGCTCTACGGCCGTGGGTTCATCGTCGTCGACGGCGTATGTTTCGATGGATTTCTCGTCTATTTCCACTCCCAGGCCGGGCTTGTCCGGTACCTGCATGTATCCGTCCACGACCTCGATGCGCTGGGTAAGCAGGTCGGTTTTCCAGAGTTCATGGCAGGTGATATAGGGTAGCTGGGCGTGTGACAGCACCGAACCGATGTGGGCGGCGAATGTCGTGGTCGGCCCGGAACCCACCATCTGCAGCCAGAAGGGTTTGTTCAACGCGGCCGCCATGATGCCCTGTCGCATCGTACCGGTGGCGCCGCCGCCGATCACGAATCCGTCGCTGACCTCCGCCTGCCACACCTCGTCGCCGAAGTGTTCGACGATCGGCTTCTGGATGCGTTCACGAAGCATCTGCGCGCCCTTGAGATCTTTTCTCAGATAGAAGGGGCTTTCGTATATGCCCACGTTCATGCGCCGATCAAGCTGCGACAGGATCTGTTCCGCTTTCGCCTGGGTGAGGAGAAACCCGTTGAAATCCACGTCGAATCGGTAGTCGGCCGGGACGACCTCGCTCACCGCGTCTATCTGGGCGATGATGTCGCGCCAGGGCCGCGCCTTCATCTTGAAAGACTTGTAACCGCGCCTGAGGGACTCTTCGGCTTCCTTGACCCAGTCTTCGGGCGCCATGTCGATGTCCCACCAGGAAAGGGGGCAGCGGTCGCGCAACTTGTTGCCCAGCAACGCGTGAACGGGCACCCCGGCTTCCTTCCCGCACAGGTCGAAGGCGCCGATCTGCGGTCCGAACCCGATATCGTCGTCCCACATGATGGTCCACGGGTCCTTGCCGATCAGTCGAGCGGTATCCGCGGCACCGTGGCCGTCGGTGATGCTGACCAGGCCGTTGTCGGTCTCCAGCCGATAAACCCAAAGGCGCTCGTTATGGGTGTTCGCCCGGGCCATGGCATGGTCGACGTGCCCGGCGTAGAACGGCACGTTGAGGGCTGTTCTTTCGGCGTGCGTGATCTTCATTGGATCCTCCTGCAGTGATATGGGTTTAGTCGGGGGTGAAGCTTATATTACTAAGGCCGGATTTGAAAAATGCAATCCATTTATAACACTTGTCTTGCCTCGGTTTTTCGATCTGCATATAATCAGTAAAGGACTCCTCCCAATCGGTTGCTACGAAAAAAACAGAGGACAACTTGAAACTCAAGGGTCGGGTTGCTATTGTCACGGGCGGCAGTTCCGGTATTGGCCGGGGTATATGTATCGAACTGGCCCGGGAAGGGGCCCGCGTCGTCGTAAGCGATATCGTTGAGCAGCCCAAGCGGGGCAAGTACCACGACCAGAACGTGACGACCCCGACTGTGGAAGAAGTGAACGCCCTGGGGTCGGAAGGGCTTTTCGTACAGACCGACGTGTCGGAAGAGGCGGCCGTCAACCATTTGGTTGACCGGGCGCTGGATACCTTCGGAGCCCTCGACATCCTGGTCAACAACGCCGGTATTTTCGTAGTGGGGGACAGCCAGACCCTTTCGGTCGACGACTGGGACCGCATCACCGGCATCAACCTGCGGGCCCTGTTCCTGACCACGCGCGCCGCCGTACCCCACTTGAAGCAGTCCCGCGCGGGACGGATCATAAACATCGCGTCCGTCCACGCCTTTCACGGCGGTGGCGGACCGGCGTACGCGGCGGCCAAGGCCGGGGTCGTCAACCTCACGCGGGACGCGGCGGTCGAACTGGCGTCCCAAGGGATTACGGCCAACACGATCTGTCCGGGCTACATTGAAACACCCATTCAGGACTACCTGACCGAGGTCCAGGTCGCCGAAGCGCTGGAAAAGACCCCCCTGCCCAGGCTGGGACTGCCTAAGGACATCGGCCGGGCCTGCGCGTTTTTTGCCTCGGATGACGCCGAGTGGATAACCGGTGCGGCCCTGCCCGTGGACGGCGGCTGGCTGGCTCCGATCTGGTAATCAGACCCCAATCCGGGAATTGGACATGGATAAACTGTTCGCGATCACCGGCTGCTTGTCGGCACTTCTCGCCGTAGTCGCCGGAGCCTTTGGCGCTCACGCGTTGAAAGACCGGCTGTCTCCCGAAATGCTGGAGGTATTCGAGACCGCCGTCCGCTACCAGATGTACCACGCCTTCGGCCTTCTTTTCGTAGCCTGGGCGATTTCGCGCTGGTCCCCTTCCATTCCTCCGGCAGCCGGTTGGATGTTCATCGCGGGCACGGTACTTTTTTCCGGCAGCCTGTACGTGTTGAGCCTTGCGGGAATCCGGTGGCTGGGCGCCGTGACACCCCTGGGCGGCGTGGCGTTTATAATCGGCTGGCTCCTCCTGGCCTACGGTATTTACCGTGCTTGACAGGAAAGGGACGTAAATGCGCGTTGTAACCGGTATCATCGCCCACGAGACGAGTACGTTCACGACGGTGGAAACCACCCGTAAGAACTACCAGGAACGGTATGGCGACCTGCGGGGCAGCGAAATCCTGACGGCGTTCCGGGGCACGAACAAACCCACGGGCGGCTTCATTGAAGGCGCCGAGGTCCACGGGTTCGAACTGATCCCCACCATCGTGGCCGAACCCCACCCCAGCGGACCCACGCCCCGCGGCCTCTTCGACGAAATCCTCCACGAGATGCTGGACGGTTTCCGAAACGCGGGTCCCTTCGACGGGGTACTGCTCGAACTGCACGGCGCCATGGTAGCCGAAGGTATTGACGATGGCGAGGGATACATTCTCGCCGCCGTACGCGAACTCGTGGGAGACGTACCCATAGTCGGCCAGCTGGACATACATTCCAATGTGACCCCGCAGATGATCGACCTGGCCGACGTGCTGATCGGCCGGGAGTCCTACCCCGAAATCGATATGGCGCCTCGAGGTAGGGAATGCGCGGATGTGCTAGTTCGAATCCTCCGGGAGGGTCTGCGTCCCACCATGGCGCTGCACCAGATCCCCATGGTATGGGGCATGAATCAGGTCACGGCCCATCCTCCCATGAAGGAAGCTATCGACTACCTGCACGAAATCGAATCCAGGCCTGGAGTCGTTTGCGGATCCATCGCCACCTGTTTTCCACTCGCCGACATACCCCACATGGGCGCGTCGGTGTACATTGTGACGGACAACGACGAGGAGATAGCCCAGCGTTACGCCGACGAACTGGGCGAATACCTGTACGAAAGAAGGGCCGACTGGCACTACCACATGCCGTCGACGCGGGATACGCTGGACCGGGTTCATGAAGAGGGCCGGTTTCCCGTCGTGCTCGCGGACCGCAACGACAACACGGGCGGCGGCTCTCCGGGTGACAGCACCGCCATGCTGCGGACGTTCATCGAAGCCGGTCTCGAGGATGCCTGCGTCCTGTACATCGTCGATCCGGAAGCGGTGGAACAGTGCATGGACGCCGGCGTGGGCGCCACGATCACGCTGGACGTCGGCGGCAAATCTTCGCCGATGCAGGGGGAGCCGGTTACCATGACTGTGGAAGTACTGGCCCTCTCGGACGGCAGGTTCCGATACCACGGACCCATGCTCGCCGGTCTGGAGGGTACTATGGGACCCTCGGCCCACATCCGACAGGAGGGCGTCCACGTCATACTCGTGAACGATCGCGAGCAGCCCTTCGATACGGCTTTCTCGGAATCCCTCGGCCTGGATCCCCGGGAAATGCGATATATCGGAGTCAAGTCATCCGCCCATTTCCGGGCCGGTTTTGAACCGTGGGCGGGTGCTATTCACGTGGTCACGGAACCGGGCGTCCATGACGCCAGTTACGTGTCATTCCACCGGCTCGGCAGGAAACTTTACCCACTGGATGCCACGCAGGATTGACCATTTGATCCTGACGGAACTGCGTTATGTAATGCAGACGGGGTCTGGATATGAACGCACCTCCCGGGAAGATCGATTCTAATGCGATCTGGTTCGACCACCAGACGTTGATCAGGAACGTGGAAATCCTGCTCACGGTATACGACCTGGCGGCGCAAGGCGTGCTGGACCTTGCGAATAGCGAGGGATACTTCGAAGGTGTCGATCCCGACCTGCTGAAGTGGCCCCCCGGACGTACACCGGAAGGCTCCATCGGACTGGAGGGCCTGGGTTACCGTGCCCGGTTGATCGGTGCGATCTACGAAGGGGTGCCCCAGCTCCGTAACCAAAGGATGGGGGAGGCATACGACCAGTTCCGGCGGGTCGCTCCCGATTACTACCAGGCGGTACAGCTTTACGCCCGGACCAGAGAGCAATTCCTTCAAAATAAGCAGGGTACGGCCAGCCAGTTCTTGGAACTGTACCAGACGGTTTACGTGGAAGTGCTGCGGGCGAGTAACGTGTTTACCCCGGACGACGGCGAGGCCGCGCTGGCCGGCGCCCGTCTTTCCCGTGTTCCCCTGTCCCACGCCCAGCCCGTGGCAGAAAAACTCAAGGCCATCGTATCGGAGGACGACCCCCTGTGGCAGACGACCTACGTATGCACGCTCGACGGGAAAGACACGGAATCGTCGCTAAGGGACATATTCCACTACACCGCGCAAAAAACGCTCGATTACCTGGCCGCTGGTGAACTGCTCGCCGTTCGATACAATACGTATACCAATTTCGCCTATTTCGGCTGCGCGGTATGGAAAGTCATCAGCGATGCCGAACTGCTCGCCGAGTTCTGCCGCAGGTATGTACCGAATAAGTACATTCAGCACAAGATCGACGGGATGCAGGAGGATATCCTGCTCGGCCAGGGCATGATGGTGGAGTTTTTCCAGGCGCACCAGGAGAATCCCGCGCAACTCAAGCCGACAGGGTACTGGTACGGACATCATTATACGGGGTTGACGCGGGACATGATCGATCTTACCAATGCCCTGATCGAAAAGTGCAACCTGGTCATCTACAGGATAAGCCAGCACATCAAGGACGGAGCGGACGAAGTGAACGTGCCCGAGGAGATGGCCTCGACACTGCAACCCATTGCGGTACCTCCCCTACTGGACCGTACAGCCAGCGGTCAATTCCTTGAATATCCCCATGTGGGGCGCAATGCCCGGTACTCCCCGGTACAGCGAGCGGTCAGGCTGACACGGTGGATCGGGTCATCCTGGCGGTATGTTCGTAACAAAATCGAGATCGAGGAGGAGGGACTGGGCGAAAAGGAGATGCTCGAAGCAGCCTGGCATAACAGCCTGACCTGGTCCGAAAAGACGCTGAAAATCTTCGGCATTACGGTCAAGGTGCACGTCGATCCGATGGTCAGGGAACTCGCCAGGGAACTCAAGTTGCACGAAGGACGTTACAAGGTCCTGTTTTTCCCCACCCACCAGAGCGTTTTCGACCATCCCGTCATGTACAACGTGCTCCAGTCCCGCGTCTTGCTGGACGCCCTGGGCTGGGACGATTCACGCCCCTGTACCATCCTGTCCCGGTCGGGCCTGACGGAATACGTAACACTCCGCCTGGGCTCGTGGAGTACGACGATGTTCGGCGTGAACGCCGCTGAATTCGACCGTCTGCTCGAGGAAGTCGACGGCTACGTGGTGCTGCCCCGCGCTGGAGATACCAACAACGCGACCCAGCGTTTCGCCGGTCTGCTGGAAAAACGGCCCGGCATCATCTACGCCGCGGGGACCACGGCGGCCTTCGATATCCAGTCCGTTCCCCTGCAACACGGCCTGTTCAGCAAGATACCACCCGACGTCGTCCTCATTCCCATGGCCTTCAGGGGCATACATTCCATCTGGCCCAAGTGTCCCAAGCGAAACATTCGAATCAACCCGGGCCTCGTAGAAGTCGTGGTGGCGCCACCCATGCTGGGAGAAACCACGCTGTTTCCCAGGCGCAGGTCCCTTCGTCCCCAGATTGAACCGGCGGCGTTGTTCCAGGCCGTGCAGATCGTACACCTGCTTAATCCGAATCATCGGCCTTAATCCGCTGCTGTCACCGGGAAAATAACTTGATGACTCCGACACGTATTCTCCATTGCATCCTGCTGGTATTCGCTTTCGCGTTGTCACAGGAGGTGGACGCCGCAGCTTCCCGGGTCGACGTGATCAAGTTGACCGGAGCGATCGGGCCGGTCAGCGTCCAGCACGTATCCGCCGCGATCGAGCGCGCCGAAAACGACAATTCGGAATGCTTGGTCATCATGCTCGACACCCCCGGCGGCCTCCTTGAATCCACCCAGATGATTATCAAGGACATGCTCGCGTCCAACGTACCCGTCGTGGTCTACGTGGCGCCCAGCGGCGCGGGAGCGGGGTCGGCGGGCGTGTTCATCACCATGAGCGCCCACGTCGCCGCGATGGCGCCAGGCACGAGCATCGGCGCGGCCCATCCGGTCGGCATCGGCGGCGCGGTGACCGACTCCACCATGAACGCTAAGATCGAGAATTTCTCCGTAAGCTACATCCGTTCCATCGCCGACAAGCATGGCAGAAACGCGGACTGGGCGGAGCAGGCCGTGCGGAAGAGCGTAGCCTTGACCGACCGGGAAGCGGTGGAGCAGAACGTCGTGGACTTGAATGTAGCGACGCTGGATTCCCTGCTCGTTCAAATTGACGGCATCATTGTTGAAGTCCGTGAAGGCAGCCGGGTATTGCGCACGAAGGACGCCGAGGTAGTAATAAATGAAATGAACTGGAATCACCGGGTTCTGCACATCCTTTCCAATCCCAACATCGCCTATCTCCTGATGATGCTCGGATTCTACGGTCTAATCTACGAGTTCATCAATCCCGGCGCCATTTTCCCCGGTGTGGTGGGGGGCATGTGCGTCATCATCGGACTGTTCGCACTGCAGACACTGCCCATCAGCTATGCCGGGCTCCTGCTCATCCTGCTCGGTCTCGGGCTGTTCGTGACGGAACTGCTGGTGGCCAGTCACGGGCTGATGGCCGTAGGGGGCGCCGTTTCCTTTACCATCGGGTCGATGATGCTCATCGATTCGCCCTATCCCTTCCTCCGCATTTCCCTGTACGCCATCATACCGGCCGTGGTCGCGACAGGGGTGTTCGTGCTGTTCGCCGTGGGCTACGCGCTGAAAGCCCAGAAGCGCCGTGCGACCACGGGCGACCAGGGACTGATAGGCGAAACGGGCCGCGCGCGCAAGGCAATCGATTCCCGAACCGGCAGCGTGTTTGTCCACGGCGAGTACTGGTTCGCAACCAGCGACACGCCCATCGAACCCGATACGCCCGTTCGGGTCGTACGAGTCAACGGTCTGCGATTACTGGTAGAAAGCCTGGATTCAGGCGCGGACGCACCGAAACAAGGGGAGGACTCCCATGTGGTTTGACGGATTTTCACTATCGACTATCGTGCTCGTCCTGTTCGCCATCATCCTCATTGCGAACGCGGTCAAGATACTCCGCGAGTACGAACGGGTCGTGGTCTTCCGGCTGGGCCGCCTTTCCAAGGCCCTGATCGGAAAAAACGGACCGGGCATCGTGATCCTGATTCCCGGAATCGACAAAACGGAGAAGGTCAGCCTGCGCACCGTCACCAAGGATGTGCCGGCCCAGGATGTGATCACGCGGGACAATGTGTCCATCAAGGTGAACGCAGTGATTTACTTTCGCGTCCTGGATCCTGAACGGGCGATCACAGAGGTGGAGGATTTCCTGCTGGCGACCCATCAACTGGCCCAGACTTCGCTGCGGAGCGTTCTCGGCCAGGTGGAACTGGACGACCTGTTGTCCAACAGGGAGAAGATCAACGAAGACCTGCAGGCTCTCTTGGACCAGCAGACCGAACCCTGGGGCATCAAGGTGTCCATGGTGGTCATAAAGAATGTCGATCTGCCTATCGAGATGCAGCGGGCCATGGCCAAACAGGCCGAGGCCGAACGCGAACGCCGGGCCAAGGTCATCAATGCCCTGGGCGAGCAGCAGGCTGCGCAGAAACTGTCCGAGGCGGCCCATGTCATGGGTACGCATCCCGTCGCCATCCAGTTGCGCTACCTCCAGACCCTGGCGGTCGTGGCCGCCGAAAACAATTCCACCACGCTGTTTCCCGTCCCGATCGATCTTTTCAAGCCCTTTGTGGAACACCTGCAGTCCGGTACGGCGGTCGCTCCCGAACCTACACGGAACGTGCCGGAAAACAGCGCCGGGGAGGACACATAGAGTTCGAGATTTCGAATTCGGATTTCGACTAAATCGGTCAACATTCAAAGGTTCGCCGTCCAGGAATGAGGGAACTCACGATGACCGATTTGCAGGGAATAACCCATATCAAGGACTGGCCCGAGGAGGAAAAGCCCAGGGCGCGGCTGCTCAAGTACGGAATCCATACTCTTTCCGACACGGAACTCATCGCTTTGCTGCTGCGAACGGGGAACGGATCCGGCGGGAAGGACGTGATCGAAATCTCCCGGGACCTGCTGCAGCGTTTCGGGGGTCTGCGTCACCTCGCCACCCGGGAAATGAACGAGCTTTGCCAGGTGTCGGGCGTGGGCCCCGTCAAAGCCGCCCAGATCGCTTCAGCCATCGAAATAGGCCGTCGGCTCGAAGCACAGGACATGGATCAGAAATCCTTCGTGTCGAGCACCGACGTGGCGCGCTACTTCATGCCCAGGCTCCGGGACCTGCGCAAGGAGATCTTCATGGTCCTGATGCTCGATGCGCGGAACTGCCTGATTCGGGGCGTGACCGTTTCAGTGGGTTCACTGACCGCGAGCATCGTACATCCCCGCGAGGTGTTCAAACCCGCCATTCTCGATTCGGCCGCGTCCGTGATCTTCGTGCACAACCACCCCAGCGGCGATCCCACCCCCAGCCAGGACGACCTCAAGATCACGGCGCAACTTGTCGACGCGGGCCAGATCATCGACATCAAGGTGCTGGATCATATCATCATCGGCCGAAAGTCCTTTACCAGCCTGGCCGGCAAGGGTTTAATATAGCGGCGGAACAGTCTCGCACCAGCAACGGGAGGATACCGTAGAATCTTCGAATAAGGACCGGATCAGGATTGGCTTCGTCGGCGCGGGGTTCATGGGTCAACTGGCCCACCTGGTCAATCTCACGGACATGGCCGGGTGCGAGGTGGTGGCCCTGGCCGACCGGAGGTCCTTTCTTGCACGCCGTGTTGCACAACGTTACGGTGTAACGACCATCTGCGGTTCTCACGAGGAACTCTGTGCGGACCCGTCGATAGACGCCATCGTGCAGATCACCTCGGACGATGCCCATGCGCCCATTGCCATCGATGCGCTGAACGCGGGCAAGCACGTCTACCTCGAGAAACCCATGGCGACCAACCTGCCCGATGCGCGCCGCATGGTGGAGGCCGCCGAGCGCAACGAACGGCAACTGATGATCGGGTACATGAAACGCTACGATACCGGCGTTGAACTGGCCCGGTCGATCATTGCCGAACTGCGGTCGACCGGTGAACTGGGGGTGATCACCCACGCCAGGGGCCACTGTTTCGGCGGGGACTGGATCTGCAATGCCGGTCCGCCAGAAACGACGGACGAGCCCTACCCGGAAATCGAACCCCGGCCGCCTGCATGGATGATGGAGGAACGAATCCGGGCTTTTTACGGTTTCAACAACCTGTACTGCCACAACATCAACCTGGTTCGCTACCTGCTGGGTGAAGTCCAGGCATTGAGATTCGCCGCCCTGGACGGTCCGACGAAGTTGATGGTCCTTGGCATGGACGGCTATGACGCGGTCCTGGACCTTGGACGGTTGACGGCAAATTTCTGGGACGAGGCCTTAAAGGTGTACTTCGAGGACGGATGGGTGGACATTCATTCCCCGCCACCGCTGCTGAGAAACGTGCCGGCCAGGGTCTCCATCTACAAGGCGGGTTCCAAGCAGCGGCACTTCCAGCCTCAGGCAGTTTGGGACTGGGCGTTCCGTCGGGCGGACGCCCATTTCGTTGAATGCGTCGGAACCGGCGCGCCGGTCCGTTCTTCAGGGGCCGATTCCATTCGCGACCTGGAACTGGTGGAAGATGCTTTCAGGAGATTCTGAGTGATAAAGTGGTTTGGATGCATAGGTAGAGCCGGGTTCTACCCGTAGTCCCGGGCGACCAGGGCAACGGGATTTTGAAAGCACCGCTGTAAGCTAAGGGATGAATTCGAGGAATAGGTACAAGGAGTACAGATAGAAATGATGGAACCATCCGAAATAAAGAACGCGCTGGGAGACTGTCGGGATCAGCTGGCCTATCTCTGGAGGGGTCTTTGACATAGAAAAGCGGTCGGAGGAGATGGCCCGTCTCGAAGGCGTCATGGGTGAACCGGGTTTCTGGAACAACCAGGCGAAGGCCCAGGCCATCAGCAGGCAGATCAGCGACCACAAGAAGATCATCGATCAGTGGAACGAAATGGATAGTCAGACTGAAGACCTTGAAACGCTGTTTGAACTGGCCGTCGAGGAGGACGACCAGGACGCGTTCGATGAGATAGAAAACGGGGTCCGGTCTCTGCGGAGTCTCCTGGAAGCGGCGACGCTGCAGAGCATGCTGTCTGCGCCGGACGATACGAAGAACGCCATCGTTTCCATTCATCCCGGGGCGGGTGGAACGGAATCCCAGGATTGGGCCGAGATGCTCATGCGTATGTACCTCAGGTGGATGGAATCCCGGAGATACGCCTTCGACACCCTGGACCTGCAACCGGGGGACGAAGCCGGTATCAAGAGCGTATCTATCGAAGTATCTGGGGAATACGCCTACGGCTATCTCAAGGCGGAGGCCGGTATCCACCGTCTCGTTCGCATCTCGCCCTTCGATTCGAATCATCGGCGCCACACCTCCTTCGCCTCGGTTTCCGTGTTGCCTGAAATCAACGATCCGGGCGACATCGATCTCAACGACGCGGACGTGGAGATCGACGTCTACCGGGCGAGCGGCGCCGGCGGCCAGCACGTGAACAAGACCTCGTCGGCCGTGCGTATCACGCACAAACCCTCCGGCATTGTCGTCCAGTGCCAGTCGGAGCGATCCCAGCACCGCAACCGGGAAAGCGCCATGAAGGTGCTGATGGCCCGCCTGTATCAGCAGCGGCAGGAGGCGATCCGGGTAAAAAGAGAACGCCTCGAGGGCGACAAGAAAGAGATCGCCTGGGGCAGCCAGATCCGGTCCTACGTATTCCATCCCTACACCATGGTAAAGGACCATCGCACGGGTACAGAAATCGGTAATATCCAGTCCGTGATGAATGGCGGAATCGACAGGTTCATAGAGGACTACCTGCGTCACGGAGATTCCGTGGAAAGTACATAATCCCTATCCGGCCGTTTCCCTCCTTAATCCCCCTTCAAGCAGACCTTTTTAGTTGACACGAAGGCCCGGTCCGCCTATATTCCGATACCCGTCAAAACGGTATTCCGACGGCACTTCGCAAAGTCCACGCGCCGCACCTTCACGGATCCATCACCAACCATGCAGACCTTCGGAGCCAACGGTTGAACCGCCCGAACGACATCAACCGGCAACGGCATAACAAGCTCGAAGAGATTCGCACGCGCGGCATCGATCCGTACCCCGTCCGCTTCGACGTTTCCCATCCCGCGCAGTCCATACTTGAAAAGGCGGAAGACCTGATTGAAGCGGGTACGCCGGTCACGGTGGCGGGCCGGATCATATCCATGCGGGGCCATGGTAAATCCAGCTTCGCCCACCTGCTGGATCGTACAGGCCGGATCCAGATATACGTCCGTCTTGACCGGGTTGGATCCGGGGATTACGAGATATATGACCAGTTGATCGAGGTAGGGGACTTCCTGGGTATCAGGGGCACCGTATTCAAGACCCGAACCGGTGAAATCACCGTCATAGCGGACGAACTGAAGCTGCTGTCCAAGTCCCTCCGCGCTCTTCCCGAAAAATGGCATGGACTGCGGGATATCGAAATTCGGTACCGGCAGCGCTACCTGGACCTGATCATCAACCCCGGGGTCAAGGAGGTTTTCCTTAAACGATCCCGGCTCATCCGGTCCATTCAACGGTTCATGGACGGCGAGGGTTTTGTCGAAGTCGAAACGCCGATCCTGCAGCCCCTGTACGGGGGGGCGCTGGCGCGGCCCTTCAAGACCCACCACCAGGCCCTCGACATGCCGCTTTTCATGCGCATCGCCGATGAACTCTATCTCAAGCGGTTGATCGTCGGAGGCATGGAACGTGTATACGAAATAGGACATGACTTCCGCAACGAAGGTATCGACCGTACGCACAATCCCGAATTTACCATGCTGGAGTTCTACATCGCGTACGTCGATTACGAGTATATCATGGATCTGGTCGAAAGACTCTTTGTCATTGTCTTCCAAGAGATTAGCGGCACGTTGAACCACACGTACCAGGGTCAACCCATAGACATGACCCCGCCCTGGCCGCGGCTTTCCATGCTCGAGGCCATCCGCGAGTACGCGGATATCGACGTCAACGACATGACCACCGAGGAGCTCGCGGCGGTATGCCGGAACCGGGGCCTCGATGTAAACGTCGCGCTGGGCAGGGGTAAGATCATTGATGAACTCTTCGAATGCTTCGTGCAGGACCGGCTCGTAAATCCGACCTTCATCACGGACTATCCCGTGGAGATATCCCCCCTGGCAAAGCGGCACCGTGACAATCCGGAACTCACGGAACGATTCGAACTGTTCATCTGCGGAAGTGAATTCGCCAATGCTTTCTCCGAGTTGAACGACCCGGTGGACCAGCGCCGCCGGTTCGAACAGCAGGTGGAAATGCAGCGGATGGGAGACGGGGAAGCCCATGCGATGGACGAAGACTTCTTGCGGGCGATGGAATACGGCATGCCTCCCACCGGAGGCTGCGGTATCGGAATCGACCGGTTGACCATGCTGATCACGGACTCCGCGAACATCAAGGACGTCCTCCTCTTTCCCCACCTGCGCAGGGAATCTTTTGACGGCGAACCAGGCAGTCCAGGCGGTCCGGATGACACGGACGCTTCCAGGGACGGCGGGGTCGACGCGGATGACCTTCCCGGCGGCACGGATGGCCCGGAAGACCACGTGGCCATACGATAGGGATGCCGAATGGCGTTGCGTACACGGTGGTCATACGAATGGTTCATCGCCCTGAGGTATCTTCGCTCCAAGCGGCAAACCCGCTTCGTCTCCGTCATAACTTACATTTCCGTTAGCGGCGTGCTGGTGGGCGTGGCCGCACTGGTCATCGTCCTCTCCCTGTTCAACGGCTTTGAAAGCGAAGTGCGAGAACGGATCATCGGAGAGCGGGCGCATATCAACGTGTACCCGCTTTACCGTGAGCAGGCCATTACCGGCTACGAAGCGCTGCTTGACCGCATCCTTTCAGTGGAAGACGTGGTGTCGGCCTCACCCTACGTGCTGGAGAAGGCCGTATGCGCACCGATACCCGCCACGCGCAACGCGGCGGCCGGGGTCATCGTGCATGGACTCGACGTCGAATCCGGCCGCTTGGCCACGAACCTGAAGGAAAACATCGCTTTCGGAACCCTGGACCTGGAGGTGGCGCCCGACCCGGACAACCCCGAGGGAAGACCACTGGCCGGGATCGTCCTGGGACGGGGACTGGCGGATCAACTGGGCATTATCGTCGGTGAGAAAGTGGCCCTGGGCAATATCCAGGGTTTTTCGCTCACCTCGGCGCTCACGCCCTACATCCGGCCCTACCGGGTCACCGGAATTTCGGAGACCGGGTTCTACGAATACGACGCTTCCTCCGTATACGTCTCCCTGGACGAGGCCCAGAAGCTGTTCAAGCTGGGAGACAGCATTAACGGCATCGCCGTGAAAGTTTCCGATCGGAACGAGGCGCGTCGCATCGCCGACTTGATCGAAGAGGATCTGAACCGATACGCGGATGAGATGGGCGAAACACCTGTTGCGTCAACCACGCCCGTGGCGTATTTTACGGTAGACTGGATGCAGCAGCACAAGGGGCTGTTCCGGTGGATGACCCTCGAGAAATGGGGCTCGTTCGCCATACTGAACCTGATCATCCTGGTGGCCGCGTTCAACATCGCCAGTACCCTGATCATGGTCGTACTGGAGAAAACCAGGGACATCGGTATTCTGAAATCCCTGGGGGCTACCGCCCGCAGCGTAACCAAGGTGTTCATTATCCAGGGTTCCGTGGTCGGAGTCATGGGCACCCTGCTCGGTTGCGTGATCGGTTATGCACTTTGCTGGACTCAGAGTACGTTCGAGATCATTGTCCTGCCGCCGGAGATCTACCTGATCGATGCGCTGCCCGTAAGAGTCAACTTGCTTGATTTCGTCACTGTTGCCATTGGATCCATGCTGATTTGTGTGCTGGCCGCCGTTTATCCGGCCAGGAAAGCCGCCGGCCTGGTTCCGGTCGAAGCGATAAGACATGAGTAGCGAAATGCCCCTGGACGCAAAGGAAGCACCCGACGTCGCCGGCGTGTCCGCCTCTCCGCCCGAACCTTCCGCGGAATCCTCGCCCGTTGAAGTGCTGATAGCAAGGGGCCTGACCAGGAGTTTCTTTTCCGGCACCGGCCGTCTCGATATACTGAAAGGCATCGACATCGACATCCGCCGCGGGGACATCGTGGCGATCCACGGCGCTTCCGGCGCGGGGAAAAGCACCCTGCTTCACATATTAGGGACGTTGGACCGGCCCACGTCCGGCCAGGTTTTTATCGGCGAAACCAGCGCCTTCGATCTTCCGGATGACGGACTGGCGGTTTTCAGGAATCGAACGGTGGGCTTCGTGTTTCAGGCTCATCATCTCCTCCCCGAATTTACGGCGCTTGAGAACGTGATGATGCCCCTGCTGGTGGGAAGATGTCCATGGGATTCGGCCCGTGAACGAGCTGAGCGGCTGCTCGTCGAGGTGGGGCTGGGTAAACGACTCGACCACAAGCCGGTGGAACTGTCCGGCGGAGAACAGCAGCGCGTCGCCGTGGCCCGTGCCCTGGTCGGCCATCCACACATCGTGCTGGCGGACGAACCGTCCGGCAACCTGGACCGCGAGAACGGGAAGGCCCTGTTGGACCTGATGT
Organism: bacterium; assembly: GCA_965225915.1. GTDB lineage: Bacteria > JAAXHH01 > JAAXHH01 > JAAXHH01 > JAAXHH01 > JAAXHH01. The sequence continues at coordinate 247,272 of OZ245326.1, read as the reverse complement.
GGGATATGTCCCGCAGGCAACGCCAGGCTTTCGTCGTGGTCACCCACGACGAGGAAGTGGGGCGTCGCTCGGACCGGGTCTACCTTCTGGAAGACGGTTTGTTGAACGCGGTGGCGGCCTAGGAAAGGTTATGAAATCGACAACCTGTCCTCAATGCGGAATGTCGGCGACTGAATTCGGCGAGTCGGGCCAGCTGGGATGTGCTGTGTGTTACCGTGTTTTCAAGGAGACGCTGGTACCGCTTTTCAAACAGATTCACGGCTATGAGTTCCACCGGGGTAAGATCCCCGTATCCGACCCATCGCGGCAACAGACGCGCCGCGCGCTGATCGATCTCAGGCGCGCGCTGAAGAAGGCGGTTGGACAGGAAGCCTACGAGCAGGCGGCGGAAATACGCGACCGCATAAACGAACTGGAACGCGGTTCGGAGTGGCATCACGCGATGCATGGATGACAACATGGAAAACCTGTATCCCGACCTGGTGAGTTCCGTACCGCAGTGGTGCGATCGAGATGGCGAGACCGGCGAGGCTGGCGAGACCGGCGAGGCTGGCGAGGCTGGCGAGACCGCGGAACTTGCGGGACTGGTGATCAGCAGCCGCGCGCGGCTGGCGCGTAACCTGACTACCCTGCCCTTCGTGCACCGATCGATAAAGAATGATAGGGTTCGCGTGATCGAACAGGTGGACAAGGCCGTGCAAAGTAGTGAAAACGTGGCGCGGTCCGTGTATCTGTCGTTGCTGGACGCGTCGGAACTGGATCGAAAGGTGCTGGTCGAACGACGCCTGATCAGCCCGGCCCTGGCGGGCGGAACACGTCCCGCTGGTGTTTTCATCGGCCCCGGCGAAACCTATAGTCTCATGGTTAACGAGGAAGACCACCTGCGGCTTCAGGCCATCAGAGGCGGTCTGCAGGTGCGCGCCGCGTGGCAGGAAGCGGATAAAATCGATACTGAACTGAGTAAAACACTTGATTTTGCCTTCTCCGATGAGTTTGGTTATCTAACAGCCTGTCCGAGCAATACGGGCACCGGCATGCGGCTGTCCGTTCTGATCCACCTGCCTGGATTGACCCTGGCTGACCAGATGGATCACGTGGGACGCGCCATGGAGGAGATCGGATTCACGGTGCGCGGATTGTATGGCGAAGGTACTGGAAGATCAGGCAACATGTACCAGGTGTCGAATCAGTGGACGCTGGGACACACCGAGCAGGAAATCGTCGAAAGGCTGGATCGTGTTGCTCGGCGGCTGGCACGTTACGAAGAACGCGCCTGCGACGCCTTGGTCAGCCGGGCAAGACGACATACGGAAGACCGCGTGGCCCGGGCATACGGCCTGTTGAAGCATGCCCGCCTACTCGCTGAAAAAGAAGCCCTGGATGCCCTTTCGATGCTCAGAATGGGAGCATGCACACGACTTTTTCAGGGCATGGAATCCACCACGTTCAACCGGTTGCTGATATTGATTCAACCCGCGCATGTCCAGATGGCCGCTGGTCGTTCCTTGACGGGTGAGGAACTGGATGAGCGGCGCGCGGAGCTGGTCAGGGAACACATGAAGTCTTGAAAACGACTTCGGATACCGCTGCCGGGATTGCAAAGCCCGGATCGTGAAGGGAGGGAGATCGAGATGCCCCAGGGAAACAGCAACAAGTTTACGGAAAGGTTCAAACGGTGATGCATATCGCCCGTGAAGAAGCAGCGAGACTCCAGCACGACTACATCGCCACGGAGCACCTGCTGCTGGCCTCCATCCGGGACGGCGAGGGGACCGCGGTGGCCATGCTGCGTAACATGGGCATCGATCTCGAAGACCTGAGGCAGTCCATCGAGGAGGCCACGGTATCCCAATCGAGCGCGCTAACGATCGGCCAGGTGCCCTTCACGCCGAGGGCGAAGCAGGCACTGGAAATCGCCGCCCACGAAGCGAACAACATGAAATCAAAGTACGTGGGTACCGAGCACCTTCTACTCGCGCTGGTGCGCGACAAGCAGGGTATCGCGTCCCAGATCCTTTCGACCTACGACGTAACCTTTGAAAAGATCAAGGAAGAGATCCAGAACATCCAGAGCGACCGTTCCGTCACGAAGAAGGACGCACAGCGCAGCAGGACGCCGTTCCTCGATCATTTCGGCCGCGACCTGACCGAAATGGCGCGCGGTGGCAAACTGGATCCTGTCATCGGCCGCGACAAGGAAATCGAACGGGTCACCCAGATCCTGAGCCGTCGGAAGAAGAACAACCCAGCGTTGATCGGTGAACCCGGCGTGGGCAAGACAGCCATCGCCGAGGGCCTCGCGCAGCGGATCGTACAGAGAAGCGTCCCCCAGATCCTGGAGAACAAGCGGGTGGTTACCCTCGACATGGCATCCATCGTGGCCGGGACCAAGTACCGGGGACAATTTGAAGACCGGCTGAAATCCATCATGGCCGAGATCATCAAGTCGGACGAGGTGATCATCTTCATCGACGAACTGCATTCGATCGTCGGCGCAGGTGGCGCCGAGGGCAGCCTCGACGCCTCCAACATCTTCAAACCCTCTCTCGCCCGCGGCGAACTGCAGTGCATCGGCGCGACGACGCTCGACGAGTACCGCAAGCACATCGAAAAGGACGGGGCGCTCGAACGCCGGTTTCAGAAGGTGATCGTCGACCAGCCGAGCATCGATGAAACCATCGAAATGCTCAAGGGGCTGCGCAGCCGGTTCGAAGAATATCACCACGTCAAGTATACGGACGATGCCCTGGAATTCGCCGTCAAGCAGTCCGACCGGTACATCAAGGACCGTTTCCTTCCGGACAAGGCCATCGACATCATAGACGAGGCCGGTTCCAAGGCACAACTGTCCAAGATGACGGTCCCCGATGAAATCAGGAATATCGAGGAACAGCTTCAGGCCGTACAGGACAAAAAGGTGGAAGCCGCCCAGCAGCAGGAGTTCGAACGGGCGGCGGCGCTACGGGACCGCCAGGAAGAGTTGCAGCGCGAGTACGACGAGGCGTTCAAGTCCTGGCGTGAGCGGGTTACCGACGAGGTCGTGGCGGTCACGGAAAACGACATGGCGCAAATCATCGCCAGCATGACGGGCATTCCGATCTTCCGGCTCGAGGAGCAGGAATCCAAGAGCCTGCTGCGGATGGAGGATGAACTCAAGAAACGGATCATCGGTCAGGACGTGGCCATTCAGGTGCTGAGCAAGGCCATCCGGCGATCGCGCTCCGGCCTGAAGAATCCCAACCGGCCCATAGGATCTTTCCTTTTCCTCGGGCCCACCGGTGTAGGCAAGACGGAACTGGCCAAGATCCTGGCATCCTTTCTCTTTCAGGACACCGACGCCCTGATCTTCATTGACATGTCCGAATACATGGAAAAGTTCAACGTCTCGCGCCTGATCGGCGCTCCCCCGGGTTACGTGGGATTCAACGAAGGGGGGCACCTTTCGGAGAAAGTGCGGCGCAAACCCTACTCCGTCATTCTGCTGGACGAGGTGGAAAAAGCCCATCCGGACGTTTTCAACATCCTCCTGCAGATCATGGACGAGGGAACGCTGACCGACAGTAACGGCCGACGCGTGGACTTCCGTAATACCATCATCATCATGACGTCGAATCTGGGTACACGGGATATCAACAGGTCCGGCGGACTCGGTTTCCAACAGGATGCCAAGGTCGACTATGCGAAGATGGAGGCGACGGTCAAGGAAGAGGTGAAACGGCTCTTCAACCCGGAGTTCCTGAACCGCCTCGATGAGGCGGTGGTATTCCGTCAGTTGAATCAATCCGACATTTCTCGGATCATCGATCTGCAGCTCAAGGAAATTAACAAAAGGATGACCGATCGGGGAATAGAGATTTCACTGACGCAGAGCGCCCGGGAACTGCTGTCTGAAAAGGGATATGACCCGGTTTACAACGCCCGGTTCATGAATCAGACCATTCAGCGCATGCTCGAGGATCCGCTTGCGGAAGATCTGCTGAAGGGCAAATTCCACGACGGCGACGAAATCAGGGTCGGCAAGAAGGGAGAAAACCTGACGTTCAATAAGGCCGAGAACTCGGATTCCGATAAAACGCACGTACTTTCCGAATCAGAAGCCTGAAACGCGGGTATGCGGGATTCGTCACCGCCGGATGCAGGATCGATGGCGGGAACCCGCAGGAAGAACGAGCGTAGAATCGACAGTCGGTTTTCTGCGCTTGGTTTGTGCCGGTAAGCCACTTACGCCACCTGAATACCCGCATGGACGGGGAAGCTGTCTCTGTGTCTGCAATGCCTTTCAAGTACTTCAAGTCCTTCCTGGTACTGGCCCTGGCGGGCGGGATACTCTCCACCACGCCCCTGGGTCCCACCGACGTATACGGTCAACAGCAGCAACCATTGATCGCCGACGTGCTGATCGAGGGCCACGCCAACGTCGATGAGCCACTGATCCGGTCGATGACCGCGCTGAAAGTTGGGAATCGGTACAATCCCCGGGACGGCGCAACCACAATCAAGCAGCTGTATCGACTGGGTTTGTTCGAAGACATACGCATATACGCCAGTATGGGCGCCGGTGGTCTGATCGTGACCGTAAACGTCAAGGAATACCCCTTGCTGGACCGCATCGAATTCGAAGGCAACAAGAAGATAAAGGACGACGAACTCGAACGCACATCCGGCATTTTCCAGGGCCAGGCACTGAGTCCCTTCCGAAGAAAAAGCGTCGAAGACAATATCACCCAGGCTTATTACGAAAAAGGGTACCTGCTCGCCAAATTGAACACGCGCGTGCTCGTGGAAAGAAACAACGCGATCATGCGGGTGGAAATCGACGAAGGCGAAAAGGTAAAGTTGGGTGAAGTCTTCATCGAAAACAACGTCTCCGTCGAAGAAAAACTGTTGCAGAAGGCTTTTCGCAAGAAGGCGGATACGGAAGAAGAGCATTTCTGGAAAGAGGGCGACCTGAGACGGGATCGCCTGCTGGACCAGTTCCAGAAAATCGTACAGGAGTATCGCAAGCACGGATTTCGCGACGCGGAAGTCGTGGAGGATACGTTGTGGTTCAGCGATGACCGGAAGCGGATGTATCTCAAGGTGAAAGTCAAGGAGGGAAGAAGATACTACCTTGGCGACGTCGCTTTCGAGGGAAACACGAAATTCACCGGCGAACAGTTGTCCAGCCTCATCAAGATCGACGCCGGCAAGCCGTTCAACGAAGAAGAATACCAGGAGAGCGTGTCGACCATCTACGAGGCGTACGGCGAGCTGGGCTACCTGTATGCTACGCCGATCGCCCGGGAGTCCGCGGCAAACGATTCCACTGTCGATCTGAACTTCGCGGTCAACGAAGGGGAGCCGGCCAAGGTTCATCGAATCAATATCGTGGGCAATACCAAGACCAAGGACAAGGTCATCCGGCGTGAACTGTTGATCAAGCCGGGGCAGACCTTTCGCCGATCGATCCTGCTCAGGAGTCAGCGGGACGTTTTCCAGTTGAATTTCTTCCAGGATGTCCAACCCGGTCTGCAACCCCTGCCGAACGGCAACGTGGATATTTCCCTTACGGTACTGGAGAAACCAACGGGAACGGCAAACGCCGGCGCCGGTTACAGTGGCCTCGACGGGCTCGTGGGTACCATTTCCCTGGTCGTCCCGAACTTTCTGGGCAACGGGCAGAACGTGAATTTCAGTTGGGAATTCGGCAACCGACGCAACTCCATTTCGACGAGCTTCGTCGAACCCTGGCTGTTCGATACGCCGACCAGTGCCGGTGTCGACGTGTTCCGGACCAACAGACAGTGGTTCAGAGAATTCAATATCATTCAGAGGGGATTCGGAATGTCCGTGGGACGCCGCTTCCGCAGCACCTACTGGCGCATAAACGGGGCCTATCGATTTTTCGACCTGAAATACACCGGTTTCGGTGAGCGGTACTACGCCGCGGCGCTGGAAGATTCCACCCTCACCGAAGCGCAGATCTCGGCCATCAACGGGAATATCCGGCAGCGGGAATCTCTGGTATCCAACAGCGGACTGACCAGCCAGGTTTCTTTCTCCGTGACGCGCGACAGCCGAAATCTCCCTCAGTTTGCCACGAGCGGCATGCGCCAAACTACACGCAGCGATGTCGCCGGTGTCGGCGGCAATGTGAAGTACATCAAGCAGACCCTGGAGTCCGATATTTACGTTTCCCTTTTCAAGGGCACGTCGGTATCCCTCAGGGGACGGTATGCCCTGACCGTAAACCCGTTCAATGAACGGGAAGTCCCGTTTTTCGAGCGTTTCTTTCCTGGTGGCGTCAGTTTCGACGGCATGATCCGGGGCTATGGCAACAATTCCGTCGGCCCCTATACCGAGTTGGGAGACGGGACCAGCAGCCGGGACGGCGGCCGGGTGATGAGCATTTTCACCCTGGAGTACCAGATCCCGATCATCGACCAGCTCAGGTCACAACAGCCTGTCTATGCCGTGGCATTCGTCGAAGCCGGAAACGCGTGGGCGAAACTGTCGGAAGCATCGCCTCTACCGGGCAATATGAAGAAATCGGTTGGGTTTGGTGTCCGGGTGATCATGCCCCTTGTGGGGCTATTGGGATTCGACGTCGGCTACGGATTCGATAAACCTTCGGATCCCGTCCAGGCTCTTCAAAAAAAGCGAAGCGGTTGGCATACGCATTTTCAGCTCGGCCAGGTGTTTTGACCCATTCGTTCATGCAGGTTTCCGGAGCGATCCGGCATTCCAGGAGGATACAATGGTTTCACGGAAGGGATTGATTCGAACCGCGGCCGTTCTCGCCGTGGCACTTCTGTTGCCGTTCATGGCCCAGGGACAGACCCTGAAGATCGGCTATCTCGACATGGAACGCCTGCGCCAGTCCTACCAGGGATTCAGGGACGCGGAGGAGGCTTTTCAAATGGTAGCCAGGGATGTGCAGGAACAGGTTCAGAACAAGCAGCAGGAAGTCGAATTGCTGAAACAGCAGTACGAAGCGCGGAAGACCATGTTGACCGGGGCAAGGCGGCAGCAGGATGAACAGAACATCCTGCAGAAGGAACAGGAACTGATGCAGTTTGCCCAGACGCAGCAGATGCAACTCGCGCAACAGGAAGTGGAATTGACACGACCATTGCAGGAATCCATATTCAGCGTGGTGCAGACCCTGGCCAAGGCGGAAAACTTCACTTACATCTTCGACGCCGGGTCGCTCATATACGTGGATCCGTTGAGAGCGCAGGATCTCACGGGACCGGTTCTGGAGGAACTGCAAAAGGAAGTCAAGTAACCAATCGATGCGCCAGAGACTAACCGATATAGCGACGCAGGTACAGGGCGAACTCATCGGTGACGGTTCCTGCATCATCGAAAGCGTCGCGCCGCTTGACGAGGCCGGCACGGGTTCGATTTCCGTCCTGATCAACGCCCGGCACAGCCGACGTCTGGAATCGACACAGGCCACGGCGGTCATCGTCTCCCGCGAGATCGACCAGGCGCCGGTTCCCATCATACGCGTCGCTTCTCCCGAAGTCGCCCTGGTGACCTTGCTGTCGACCTATTTCGTCGGGCACCGTCCCGCGGAAGACGGTATTCATCCGACAGCCCGGATACACCCGGCCGCGGACGTGGACGAAGAAGCGGACATCGGACCCTACGTGTCGATCGGTCCGCACACGTCAGTGGGTCGAAATGCCCGCATTGGCACGGGCGTGGCAGTCGGCGCACATTGCAGGATCGGCGCCGGCACGTGGATTTTCGCCAATGCGACGCTGTACGACCGTGTGTCTCTTGGTGAAGGCGTGATCATCCACAGCGGAACCGTGATCGGCAGCGATGGCTTCGGTTATTTCCAGGGCGGCAGCGGCGCCAGGAAGATTCCCCAGGTTGGCGGTGTTGAGATCGGCGACGAGGTGGAGATCGGGGCGAATACGACGATCGACCGCGCGACCATGGGGTTGACCCGCATCGGCTGCGGTACGAAAATCGACAACCTGGTGCAGATCGGCCACAACGTATTTATCGGCGATCACGTTACGATATGCGCCCAGGTAGGCATAGCGGGCAGTACGGTGGTTGAAACTGGATCCCTGATCGGCGGCCAGGCTGGCCTTTCCGACCACATTCAGGTCGGCGCCGGATCCAGGATCGGCGGCCAGGCGGGCGTGACCAAGTCCATCCCCGGTGGATCGACGGTGTCCGGTTATCCGGCCCGTCCGCATAACCAGGCCCGGAGAATAGAAGCCGCCGTCAAGCGGCTGCCGGACTTGCTGCAGCAGATCCAGACCCTGGAAGCGCGCATCAAGGCGCTCGAAAGCCAGGAGTAAGTCGTATAAGAAGGATACACATGCTCAAACAACAGCATACAATCAAAAACGCCGCGTCTGTTAAGGGGATAGGCCTGCATACGGGAGGGAAAGCGACTCTGACCTTTAAACCGGGCGCTGTAAACGACGGAATCCGGTTTGTTCGTGTCGACCATCCCGACAGGTTGGAAATCCCGGCCGATATCGACTACGTAGTCGACACCACCAGAGGGACGAATCTGGCGCGCGACGGTGTCCGGGTTCACACCGTTGAACACGTCCTTGCAGCCGTTGCCGGGCTGGGTCTGGACAACCTGCGTATCGAACTGGACTGCTCGGAACCTCCGATTTGCGACGGCAGCGCCATTCCCTTCGTGAATGCGTTGCTAGAAGCCGGTATCATTGAGCAAAATTCGCCCAGGGCATATCTGGAACTGGACAACCCCGTACTCTACTCGGAACGGGAAAACGGCCTGTTGAAAGAACTCGTGGTCATGCCCTCCGACGATTTCCACCTCACCTACATGGTCGACTACCAGAAGTCCAATCTCGGCAGCCAGCATACCGTGATTTATTCGTTGGAAGACGAGTTCGTCACCGAGATCGCGCCGGCACGGACGTGGACCTTCCTGAGCGATGTCAAGGCCCTCCGCGAAAGGGGATTGATCAAGGGGGGCAGCCTGGAAAGCGCGGTCGTCATCGCTGATATGGAACTGTCGGAAAAGGAACTGGACGAATTGAAGGATCTGTTCGGCGTGGAAGACAGGGTGGTGATCGGAGACAATGGCATCGTGGGCACCCAGCCGCTGCGGTTCGATAACGAACCCTGCCGGCACAAGGCCCTCGACCTGATCGGTGACCTGGCCCTGCTCGGAGCGCCCCTCAAGGCCCAGGTGTTCGGAGCGCGGTCCTCCCATTCAGCCAATGTCGAGCTCGTACGCAGGATTCGCGGCGTCTGCGTGAAGAAGAAACCGGAAGCCCAAGATGAAGACACATCCGCTCCGGCTCCGGAAATGGTCATGGATATCGAAGCCATCCTGCGCATCCTCCCGCATCGCTATCCCTTTCTGCTTATCGACCGCGTTATCCATATGGAGCCGGGAAAACGGGTGATTGCCCTGAAAAACGTAACCATAAACGAACCCTTTTTCTCGGGCCACTTTCCCGGCCATCCCGTCATGCCGGGCGTACTGATCGTTGAAGCCATGGCGCAGGCGGGCGGCCTGCTGCTGCTCAATACGATCGAAAACCCTCAAAGCAAAATGGCCTATTTCATGGGAATCGATCATGCGCGGTTTCGTAAACTGGTAAAACCCGGGGACCAGATTCGTTTTGAGCTCGAAATGATCCGAATGCGTATGCACGTCTGCAAGATGGAAGGCAAGGCCTACGTGGACGATGAACTGGTAGCCGAAGCCGCACTCATGGCTATGGTTACGGACCGGGCGGGCCGGGCGGACCGAGCGGGCCGGGAGACTCCACAGTGACGGACATAACCACGGAAGTCCAGATTCATCCCACGGCCATCGTGCATCCCGACGCGGAGTTGGGCGTCGGCTGCAGCATCGGTCCCTACACGATCGTCGAACCCAATGTTTCCATTGGGGCGGGCACGCAGGTGGCATCCAGCGCGCTGATCGGCGCCCATACCCGCATCGGCGCGGAATGCAGGATCTATCACGGGGCCGTAGTAGGGTCGATCCCCCAGGATCAGAAATTCATCGGCGAGCAGTCCACCCTGGAGATCGGCGACCGGACTTCCATCCGGGAGTTCGCCACGCTGAATCGCGGGACCAGCGCCCTGGGGAAGACGGTGATAGGAAGCGATACGCTGGTCATGGCCTACGTGCACGTCGCCCACGACTGCGTGGTCGGCAACCGGGTGATTCTCGCCAACGGGACGCAGTTGGGAGGCCATGTGGAAATCGAGGATTTCGCCATATCAGGTGGACTCGTCGCGGTCCACCAGTTCGTCCGTATCGGCCGTCACTCCTTCATCAGCGGCGGGTCCAAGGTATCCAAGGACATCTGTCCGTATATCAAGTACGGCCGCGAACCGCTGAAGCCGGTTTCGCTCAACACCATCGGTCTGAAGCGCTGCGGATTCCCGGAAGAAGCCCTTCGAACGCTCAAACAAGCCTATCGTTTGCTTTACCGTTCCTCGCTCAATATCACCCAGGCGGTGAAAGCGGTAACGGAAGAAGTGGAACAAACCGATGAGGTAAAGCGTGTTCTCGCCTTCATACAGGAAAGCGCCCAGCGCAGCAAGCGGTACGGTCGTGGCCTGACGTCGTAATCACGCGGAAGCATCGGCGGGAACAATACTACCCGACTCTTTCTGTCATCAGTTCCCCATATCCCAAAGGAAGGACCTGTCCCATGTCGACCGTCTCAACAGAGGGACGTACCGTACGTGTCGCGTCGCCCATGTCGCCTCCATCCTGGGCCTTGCTGGAAATAGCGTTGATCAAACAGCAGGAAGAGGCCGTGGAAGCGTTCTATGAATACTACTTCGATGAACGCGGGTACCTGTTGTGCGTTCCCCGCTGGGGAGGCGATGACGGACCGGACGACGCGGCGGAAAACTTTGCGAACTGGCCGGAACTCTACGCGCTCGGTGCTTCGGATCGTGTATATGAACTGTACAAGAAGGCCTGGGACGGTCACCTGCTGCAGTACTCGGAGGCGAAGACCACCGAGGTCGAATTCGCCCGGGACGGCATGTATTTCAAGGAATTCCCGACGATATTCGACTGGATGCACAACGGGGAGGGATTCACCGCGTTCTTCCATCAGGGGCTGTGCGATCCCCGCGACAAGAAGTTCGGGGACCGCACCCGGCGTTTCTGCGGTTTCTACATGGGCGACGATCCCATCGCCGACAACTATATTCCCGAACACCGCGTGATCAAGAGCATGTTCAACGGCAGCCGGGGATCGATGCTGCGCAAGGCCACGGGACTTGACTGGGCCGGAGATCCCATCGAGGTAGAGGGCCGGTTCAAGCCGGGGCACGGGGAACGCGACTATGAGGAAATGGTCGCCCATTTCAAGGACTACAACGACGTGGCCGGCGATCATCCTTTGAACATGGGCGTGACCACGATGACCCTGAACGCCTACATGATCGACGGGAACGAGACTTACGGCGACTGGACGAAGGATTATCTCGACGCCTGGGTGGAGCGCACTGAACAGAACAACGGCGTCATACCCACCAACATTGGCCTGGACGGGACCATCGGCGGGGCATGCGATGGGAAGTGGTACGGCGGCGCTTACGGCTGGGGATTTTCGACCATTGTGCCGCAGACCGGCGCCGTGGCGCACCGGCCCTATTTCCTGATCCGGGTGCACTGGAGTTTCGGCAACGGCCTCCTGCTTACCGGCGACCAGAAGTACGTCGACACCTGGCGTGGCGTCATCGACCAGGTCAACGCCCACAGCAAGGTCGAGAACGATCAGACGCTTTATCCGCGCATGCACGGCGACGACGGGTGGTACGACTACCAGCCCGAACCCTTCGACAACGGCGCGCTGCACGTTTATTACTGGTCCATGGATCGCCGCGATCTCGAGCGGCTGCCCATGGAGGGCTGGGTCGCCTATCTGGAAGGGCAGAACCCCGAATATCCCGAGAAAGCGCTACAAGAGGACATTTCGACGGTGCGGTCGAAAATGGAGCGGATGAGAGACGACCTGACCACGCCGGACACGCGCATGTCGGACGATCCAAACGGCATAAATCCCGCGGCGGTAGACGCCCTGATACAGCTCATGCTCGGCGGGATGCCCACGGAACACTTCGGCCATCCCCTGCACTGCCGGTTCAGGTACTTCGATCCATCCCGCAATCGTCCCGGCATGCCTGAGGACGTGGCCGCCCTCGTGGAAGAACTTCATGACGACAGCGCCACGGTAACGCTGGTGAACACCAACCAGGTGTCTTCCCGAACCGTGATCGTCCAGGGGGGTGCCTACGGAGAACACCAGATCGTCGAAGTCAGCGACGAAAGCGAATCTACCCCGGTCGACGACGCAAGTTTTACGGTAAGGCTCGAACCTGGATGCGGCCGCAGGCTGCGCGTGGCCATGAAACGCTACGCGAACCGGCCGTCCTTCGCTTTTCCCTGGGAGAGATAGGAGACCGACATGCGAAGCAAAGGGATACTGGCGCTGTTATGCATCATGGGGCTGCCTCAGACCGCTTTGGCCCAGCAGGATAGCGTGGCCTCTTTGGTGGACAGGCACAAGGCGGAAGCCATCCGCATGCGCGTGCATATCCACCAGAACCCGGAGCTGGGCAACCGGGAGTTCAAGACAGCGGAGCTGGTGGCGGATCATCTCACCTCGTTGGGCATCGAGATACAGACGGGTGTAGCCCATACCGGCGTCGTAGGGGTGCTCCGGGGCGGCAGGCCCGGCCCAGTCGTGGCGATTCGGGCGGACATGGACGCGCTGCCCGTGACGGAGGATACGGTATTCCCCTTCATGTCAACCGTTCGGACGACCTATCTCGGCAAGGAGGTAGGCGTCATGCACGCCTGCGGCCATGACGTGCATACCGCGGTTCAGTTGGGCGTCGCTTCCGTACTGGCCGAAATGAAAGCCGATCTGCCCGGCACCGTCAAGTTCATCTTCCAGCCGGCGGAAGAAGGCGCGCCTCCCGGTGAAGAGGGCGGCGCGGACCTCATGCTTCGCGAGAAAGCGCTCGAAAACCCGGTGCCCGAAGCCATTTTCGGACTCCACGCGCTGCCTTCCCTCGAGGTGGGCACCGTCGGATATACCATCGGACCGGCCTTTGCCGCGGTGGATCATTTCACCATAAAAATACGGGGCAAACAGGCACACGGCGCCCGTCCCGAAGAAGGTATCGATCCGGTCGTCATGGCATCCGAGATCGTGCTCGCACTGCAGACGATACGGTCCCGTACTTTATCTCCCCTCGAGCCCAGCGTGGTCACGGTGGGTATCTTCCGCGGCGGCGAACGATTCAACATTATCCCCCAGGAAGTCCATCTCGAAGGGACGGTACGCACCTACAATCCCGAGGTCAGGGACACGGTGGAAAGCCGGATGAAGGCCATCCTGGAAGGCATAACCGCGGCCTATGGCGGCGCCTTCGAAATGGACTACAACCGCGGAACCCCTTCCGTGATCAACGATCCCGAGCTGTCCCGCGAAATGGCCGGTTACCTGGCAGGAGCGCCCGGTGTCGACAACGTGCTCGAACTGCCACCAACAATGGGCGGCGAAGACTTCGCCTATTTTTCCAACACCGTGCCGGGGTTTTTCTACCGGCTGGGTGTCACCAGACCCGGACAGCCTTCCGGCGGCCTGCATACCCCGACCATGACGGCGGACAGCGAATCGGTGACGGTGGGCATGCGCGCAATGACCCACCTGGTGCTGGAATTCCTGAACGGAAGAGCGCCGCAGCCCAATCAGTAGGACTCAGGTCAACGGCCCTGAGCTCCACGCGTCGCCAGGCGGTACGCCAGGGTCTGGTCAAGGACCGTGATGCGGGTTGCCCACTTGATGCGCACGTCCGCGTCTTCGGTGACGTAGTACTTGTCTACCTCCTCGAAGGCGGAACAACGGACCAGGTTCCGCACCAGTACCTCGCCGATATCGATCACCGTGTGAATCGCCAGTCCCCGCTCCCGGTAAGTCCGCCTCCATCCGTCCCAATTCGAAGCGTCTTTCCGGTCCAGGGGCGCCGACGAGATCAGATGATCCGCCGGAAACAGATGGGACCATCCCAGGTGATCCACCACCCGCTCGATCCGCGTCACGCTGTGACTGGACAGGATGCCGAGGGCGAATCCGCCCGCGATCGATTCCAGGTGTTCCCCGGAAAACCTGCCTTCCGCCCGTATGGCGTCTCGATCGATCTGTTCGTACATGGTTTCTTTCGCGTCCAGGTGCGCGAGGGTCCTTAAACCCATGACTACGAGCGGTTTCATTTCGATATCTCCCCTCAGCAGGCCGGTGAAGATCCCCAGTGTCCAGTGTAGCACGGGAATCGGGAAGGGGTGACTACCGGTTTCTCACGGACCGCCGCAGGTTACCGAGTATGGAACCGATGACGACCAGTACGGCGCCCGATATGCTGACGTAGTTGAGGTTTTCCGGCTGTAGCAGGCCGGGGACCAGCGGCGAGACGATCATCATGTCCAGGACGGTAACCAGGGGCACGACCGCGAGGACCATGCTGACCCTGTATACCTCCAGGTGTTTCAGCGATTCCACCAGCGTAACGAAGGCGACCAGCGAGATCACCGCCGATATGTTCAACAGGATCATCTGCCGGGTGTCTTGCTCCATCAGCGATTCGAATCGAACGAAGGGAAGGATCAGGATCGACCCGACCAGGTAGATCAGGAACAGGATGACGGAAGTGGGCAGGATCTGCAGCAATTGCTTCTGGGTCAACGTGTATACGGAAAGCGACAGCGCGGCCGCGACCACCCACAGGATGCCCGGTATCATGGCGCTGTCCCCGGACCACAGTTCTGCCAGCTTTTCATTGAAGAACAGGACGATGCCGCCCGTCAGTAGCATGAGGCCGAGTACCTGGACCAAGGTCAGCTTTTCATGAAAGAGCAACATGGCGCCCAGCAGGAGAAACAGCAGGGAGATCTGGTTAACCACCTGGGCGGCGCTGGGCGAGATGTATTGCAGGCTTTGGGGATAGAAAACGTACGCGCAGCTGAACCCGGTCACCGACGCCAGGAACAACAGCACGTAACCTCCCCGCAGTTGCCGGACCAGGGGGAAATGGCCCTGCCAGTAGACGATCAACGCCATCAACACGGCCGCGACGATGAAGCGGTACCACGTCATCGTGAACGCGTCCAGACTGATCAACATGATTTTCAGGACGAGCGGCAGCCCGCCCCATACCAGGATCGTGAACAGGCTCAGGACCAGTCCCAGGCCCCAGCGTCCGCTGGTGATGTGTCGGTTCATGCCTGCCCCACGGGAGGGACGGGTTCAGGAGGACAGTCGCGTGGCGTTATTCGTATACCTCCACTACGGGAGTGAAGGTCATGTCGGGGTCGAGCGGATAAATGGGACGGGTGACGAACCGGTGGCGGAGCGTGGGAATATTCGGACTCGCGGCCCCGGGTACGTCAATGGTAAGGGTCCGTTCCGCCCAGTCGTCGTACCACTCGTCGGGCGTGTGGGGCAGCTTCTTGACGATTACGTTGAAGCGCTTCGGATCCTGTCCGAAGGCGGGATACATCCACCGGTCGCACAGCAGGGGTCCGGAGGCCGCGACGAAGAGGGTGATGTTGCGGCATTTAAGTACCGCGATGGGGATATCGTCCCGCCGGCCCAGCACCTCGACCGTCACGGTGACCCCCACCGGGGTGAAGCGCGGATCGCGCGTACCGCCCAGGGAGACGGTGATGGTCTGTCCGACGCCTGCCTCCATGGCCCGTTCGACGGCGGGATCGTCGCGGATGGGGAACAGCACGCTCCCGTTGTAATCGCTTTCCAGGAACCCCTTCAGGATGGTGTTGCTGGTGCCGGGAGCGCCCGAACTGGTGGCGTCGGCGGCGTCGGCGAAAACGACCGTGCCTTTCGCTTTCGCGGCTATTTGAATCCCCTCTTCCACGGTGTGGAGCACGCACTGCATGTGAGACCGCATGTTCCAGAAACTCTGTCCCACGTGCAGAGCTTCCCGCTCCGCCAGGGCCCGGTTGCCGTCCGTGATCACGATGACCCGGGAGCCCTGCTCCGGACAGTCGGTCGGCGGATGACCCAGCATGATCCCCCCGGCGAGCACGTCATCCCGCTCTTCCAGGCGTTCGAGGTAGCGGATGAACGTGCCGTGCACACCGGTCGCAGTCTTGAGTTCGTCGCCCCGGACCATGGTGGGCGTGTACACGGTGGCGATCACGGGCCGGGCGCCGTCGAGTATGCGCAACAGCACCCTCGCGGCACGCATGCCTGTTTCGTACCAGTCGATATGGGGATAGGTGTGCAGTATGCTGCATCCGTCCATGTGGGACAGCATGCGCCGGGTGATCGTGCCGTGCATGTCGAAGGAGGCCACCACGGGTATCTCGGGTCCGACGATCCGCCGCACTTCCTGGAGGACGTATCCTTCCGGGTCCTTTTCGGTTTCCGCGGCCATGGCGCCGTGGAGGTTAAGGTATACGCCGTCGGCGCCGGCTTTGTGCTTGTCGATGGCGTCGAGCAATTCCGAGGAGATCCGTTCGAAACAGTCCTGCGTAATCGTGCCTCCCGCCCCCATTCCGGCGCCATAGGTGGGCACGATTTCCATGCCTTCACGGCGGGAGAGGGTATCGACGGCTCCTCCGACTGCGCCGCCCTGGTGTTCCAGCATCTCCTTGCCGCGTAAGACACCGAAGTCTTCGTACATCGTATCGTTGGGATGGAAATCGTTGGTTTCCTGGAAAAAAGTGCCGATCAGGATCCTGGGCATATTGCTCCTACGCTTTTGCGTTCAATACCGGGAAGTACGTTCTTCCACCTTGGTGATCGTCTCAATCACGGCCGGCCTGCCCTCGAGGTTGGCCGCTACGGCCCGCCGGATCGCCGGGGCGATCTGGTCAGGTGCGGTCACCTTTTCAGCGTAAGCGCCCATGCCCGCGCCGATGGCGGCGTAGTCCCCGCCCAGCCGGTTGCTGCCCCAGCGTTCAGAAGCGTAAGCCATGTGGTGATCGTAATGGGTCATGACGCCGTTGTTCAATACCACCGTGATGATCGGAATCTCCGACCGCACGGCGGTCTCCACATCCAGGCCCGCCATGCCGAAGGCGGCGTCGCCCATGACGTTTATGACCTGCTTCTCCGGATCGGCGATCTTGGCCCCGATCGCCAGTCCCAGTCCGTAGCCCAGTTGCGTGGAGGCTCCCCAGCCTATGTATCCTCTCGGTGTTACCGTCTCCCAGAAGGGCGCGAGCTGCTCCCGCGGATAACCGGAATCGTGGGTGATGATCGTGCGCTGGCCATCCACCACCCCGGCGATCTCCCGGAACACGCGGTACGGACTCAAGGGCACCTCGTCCGAACGAAAACTCGGTTCCCACTCCGCAAGCCAGGCTTGCTTCAGCCGGGCGATTTCTTCCATGACGCCCCGCTCATCGTCCCGGGGACGCCCGCCGAGCTGCCGCCTGGCTTCCTCGACCATCTGTCGCAGCACCACGTTGGCGTCCCCCACCGCGCCGTAGTCGATGCGGTATTCCTTGTTCACGTCCCCGTGGCTGACCACGGACTGGGCGAGGGTCACGCCCCCCGGTACGCTGGCCTTGAACCCGGAGGTCATGCTCGTACCTATGCCGAAGAAGAAATCGGTTTTCTTCAGGAATTCCGCCACCATCAGGGAGTGCGAGGCCGCTCCCGTGCCCAGGGACAGGGCATGAGTTTCCGGAAATGCGCTCTTTCCGGCGAGCGTGGTCATGACCGGTGTTTTCGTCCATTCGGCGAACTCGATCAGTGCTTCGGTGGCTTCGGCGTACAGCACGCCCTGGCCCGCGCTGATCACCGGGCATTCCGCCCGGAGCAGGGCCGAAACGAGATCGCGGACGTCCTCCGGCGAGGCCCCGCTCTTGAAGGGCTTCACGGGGGTGTAATCGAAGGCTTCGTCCGGGATGTCCTCCTCACCGACGTCCGATGGGATTTCCAGCATGACCGGACCGGGTTTGCCCTGCTTCAGCAGGCTGTACGCCCGTCCCATCATTTCGGGTATCCGGTCCGCCGAGTTGATGTTCGACACCCATTTCGTGATGCCCCTGTAATGTTCGACCGATTCGAAGGCGAGATCGGCGCCGGCGCGGGAGCGCGGCGGGCCACCGGGCAGCAGGAGGATGGGCACGGAATCCGCATAGGCCTGCGCCACGCCGCCGAAGGCATTTTCCGCGCCCGGCCCGGTCTGCATCATAAACACCCCGATGGTGTTGCCGTTCCTGATCCTGCTGAATCCATCCGCGATGTTGACGCCGGCCCGTTCCTGCCTGCAGAGTATGGGACGCATGCCTTCGATCGCGCAGGCGTCGATGAGAGGATGGTGAGGAAAGCAGCTGAACCAGTCCAGCCCTTCCGCCGAAAGGATCTTCGCAATGGCTTCGTTTCCGGTCATAGAGGTCCCTTCATTCGCCTTCGCGCCGAGGGGTCGACAGCGTTTGTCCGTCGTCGTCGATCATCGGTCGATGGTAGACATAGGGGGGTTCCAGGACGGCCCGCTGGGCGTCCGTGAGCTCATTCGTCCACTCCGGCAGGCCAGTTTCGTACATGCCGCCGGTGTAATGCATGTACTTGGGGGTGTACCGGTAGAACAGGGAGCGCCGCTCCCCCTTGCCTTTCCAGGGCAGCGTGCCATGGGTCGTCGCCTCGTTGAAGATCACCAGGTCGCCGGCCTTCATGGGCACGTGGTGGACGATTTCCTGGTGGGCCTCGTAGCGAGAAATGTCGCCGGGAAGGGTGAAGTTCGCCTTGTGGCTGCCCGGAATGACGCAAAGTCCGCCGTCATCCGTGTTCACGTCGTTCAACTGGTACTGGCAGTTGATCAACCCGCAACGCATCGTGCCGTTCTGGTAGATGTAGAAACGCGATCCGGCGAACTCGGCCTGTCCATATCCGTGGAGGCGCAGTCCCTCGGTACCCACCGTGGACGTGTAGATGAACGGATCGTGGTCCAGTTTCCATCCCCGGCCCAGCAAGGTATTCAGGTACGGGATGATCCTCGGATTGGCCAGTACATCGCGGAAAGGCCGGCACCAGGGTTGATCCCACGTCAGCATGCCCTCATAGAGGCCGCGAAACTGCGTGCCTTTCAGCGCCTCGCTCGTTTCGGTGACCACGTCTTCCTGCCGCTTATCGTGATTGGTGTCCAGCGCCTCGTTCAGTGCACTGACCTGATCGGGGGTGAGCGCGTTTCGGACCACGATGAACCCCTGCAGGTCGAAGAGGTACTTCTCGTGGGGCTCCATGGTGGTAAAGGTGAGCGGTTTCCGGTTCAAGCGAATTGCCTTTCCAACCTTTTACGGCTTCGATACCTGATGCGGACGCGCAGGGGGCTGGCGCGGAAGCCCGAGCGGTCTCGATACGAACGCCGGTCAGATTCCTTCCCTGCGGGGACGCACGATTGATTCGCCGTCGTCCTCGATCAGGGGGCGGTTGTAGATATAAGGGGGCTCCAGCACCGCGCGCTGGGCTTCGGTGAGTTCGTTCGTCCATTCGGGCATACGTGTTTCGTAAATCCCGCCGTCGTAGTGCATGAATTTCGGGATGTACCGATGGAGCACGCAGCGGCGGTCGTCTTCTCCCCTCCAGGGCAGCGCGCCGTGAGTCGTCGCCTCGTTAAAGATTACCAGGTCACCGGCCTTTACATAAACATGGTGGAAGATCTCCTGGTGATCCTCGTAGTGGCGGACATATCCCGGCATGGGGAAATTGGCCTTGTGGCTGCCCGGAATCACGGTCAGTCCGCCATCGCCCGGAATCACATCGGTCAGGTAGAACTGGCAGACGATCAGTCCGCTCCGCATCCGGCCGTCGTCGTACATGTAATAGGTGGATCCGGCGAACATACCGGTACTGTTACCGTGGAAAGGCGTACCCTGGGCGCCCGTTTTTGAGGTGAGCACGTCGATGTTGTGGTCCAGCTTCCAGCCCCGGCCCATCATGGTATTGAGATAGGGGATCAGTTTCGGGTGGGCGAGCAGATCGCGGAAGGGCTGGCACCAGGGTTGATCCCAGGTCAACATCCCTTCATAGTGGACATACTGCGTTTTCGGTCCCGCCAGCGGGGTGCCATCCAGGGCACCTCCGGTCCCGTGTTCGCTGGTCCTGTCGGAATTGGCGTCGAGCGCGTCGTTCAATGCCTGCACTTCTTCGGCGGAAAGCAGGTTCCGCACCACGAGAAACCCCTGCAGATCGTAGAGGTACTTCTCGTGATCGCTCATCATGGCGAAGTCTTCCGGGTCGCCGAATATGGCCATGGCGGTCTCCTGGCAGATCGTTTTATAATTGGGCCGGCCACCGCGACTCGTGAAAGGCCTTATTAGCGTGGCCGGTCGGCCATATCGATATTTAGGAATATAGAATATGGTAGAGTGTAGTCAAATGATCCATGTACACCGACGTTTCAACATTAACCTTCAGGTTCAACGACTCTTTCCATCGTATTGTGGAACCGCACAAAGCTATCAAACGAAGTGGCATGGCAACGTCAGGCCACCAGACATATTGCAGGATTGCAGAGTCCCAAATCGAGATACCAGTGCGGCTAATAAGGTAGTAATCAGATCCCGATTTTTGCAACGATCGGTTTTGTGAATATCAACCCCTATGGTCGATTACCAGTCTCGGATGACGATTTCTGTGTTCTTTTCAAACCCAATCAATGTATAACCAGCAGCGCCCGATCCTCTTCCAACCCTATCGAGCAGGAAGCAGGTCAACATCTTGCGCTACTTTTTCTTCGGTGGAGGCGGCGGAGGCGGGGGCGGTTTTACAGCACCGGTTGGCTTATTCGTCAACCCTCTTTTTTCGATTCTTACACGCGGCGGTGGATTCGGTTCCTTAGCCATGTTGTTTCCTCCTGTAACCGTGGGATCTCATCGAATGGACTTG
Source organism: bacterium (assembly GCA_965225915.1). Taxonomy (GTDB): domain Bacteria; phylum JAAXHH01; class JAAXHH01; order JAAXHH01; family JAAXHH01; genus JAAXHH01. The sequence continues at coordinate 226,381 of OZ245326.1, read as the reverse complement.
AACTCAACCATCTCGACTTCGGCGACTGGTATAAGCACCTGGTCTCTCGCCACATCTAGTATTCTTGAGGTGTCATCGTCTTCTTTTTCGGTCTCGTTTTCCGTATTCACGTTGTCCGACAACCACTCACCTTCTGCTATGATGAAGTGCCCCAAATCAGGATCACTGGGCCATTCTTGGGGCCATCCGTAAAAGCGACGTTCACCTTTGAGATGCAATACCACGTATGCGTTCTTGTTTCTAGCAAAAGCAGAATACCATTCAGACGGGAAAGAAGTCTCTCTGGTAAAATACATGAATCTAAGGAATCGATACAACAAATCATGATTCGTAGCGTATACGGCAATGATCCCAAGCAAAACTGCCAGGACGAAATAAAGTACAATGTCAGGTACTGACTCAAACAAAGGATATTCAATCCATTCCAATAAGCTGGCAATAGCGTTGATTACAAAGCTGAAAACAAGAGCTTGTATTACCCGTTCGAATGGGCTCGGTTTCGAATACGATGTGAATAGATAGAGAATTGCTGCGGTTACGAATCCCGGCAAAAGCATCGTCAGCAATGTCTGTAGCTCGTTAACCGAAACACTCATTCAATTGACTCCCGAAGACCGCTATAGTTACAACGCTCATCCGTAACCTGAATTATCCACAAAAAAGTGTATTGCTTAAGACGTAAGTTGTTGTATAATAATATGGTAATAGCAATAACCGGTCAACAACGAATCTGGAGGAAACCACCTTGAAAATACAAGATAACCATCGTAGGGTTCCTGTGGCAACCTTATCCGAATAGCGCCTTGAAATGGCTTACAACGGCGGTCCTCACCAGTGACGGCGGCGCGCTCCTACTTCGAGAGGTCGGGGCCAGGTGCGGCGTGATCGAGTGCATAGTATAGACCATCTAGTAGAGTACTAAGTACGGCAGCATGGGCAGAGTCGAGACTTCAGCCTGCGAACGGTAATTGTGGACGCTTCTCTCGAAACGCGTCGGATAGAACCTTCAGCGAAACTGTTGATACTTTTTGCATAGTCTATCTGCATAAATTGGACGTGTCAGTCAATTATTCAATGGTTTGTTATTTTAGTAAGGAGATTGTCAGGGCAGGTCCATTTTAAGTTCTCGACACTTCGCCATACATGACTACAGCAGAATGTAGGACATCAGGCCTGTCAAACCTGCTCGTTCCTGTACATAGTCGAAATTTAGGAGGTAGAATTAGTATTCCGTCTGTTATTTCATACTTTTCACACAGGATAGAATTTGTTCCAGAGGTAATTTAAAAACAAAACGGCGGATTTTGTGTTATTCAAACAAACTCATTTGTTCTTTGCTTGGTTTATTTATGGACCATACCCATTCGCGATGTTTTACCATCTTCACTGGGGTTAGGTTCCGGCCATTCCCGTAGAATATATCTCTGCGTTGACTTCAAGAACATAACGTCTCTCTTTTGCATTTGTAACTTAAGTTGTCATCCTTTGAATGGCTATATTTTCCTCGCTAGTAGCCGAGCGGAGGTCAGCCACAATGTCGATGAGAACTGAGAAGAGGGCGGAGCAAGAGCTCGCCATGGCAGGTGTAAAAACTGCACAAATTCCTGTTGAGCGTGTAGCGCGTAGTCTAGGAATTAAAGTAAAACGAGCGGACCTTGGGGATGATTGTTCGGGTATTCTTGTTCGAAATGGCATCCGCGCTGTCATAGGTGTAAACAACCAACACAGCACAAATCGTAGACGATTCAGCATTGCATATGAGATCGGCCATTTTGATCTTCATAGCGGTGACACGTATATCGACAGAGGATATCGTGTTCACTTCCGCGATCTTGAGTCTGGCTCAGGCACCAAGAGGGAAGAAATGGAGGCAAATGCGTTTGCCGCAGCGCTTCTTAGGAAGTTTAAGATCAGTACACAAGCAATGACCTATCGCCTACTGAAACTACGGCTTATCTCTGAGTAACCGCAAACCTTCAGAGAGGTATTTGATTGCCTCCATTTCGAAACTCTAGTCCTTCTAGTACTTCACCGTACAGCCGTACGCCCGGGTCATCGTGACCGGCACTTCCTTGCCTTCAACGGCCGCGTTCATGGCCATAATAACGTAATTGTCGGCCTTTGGGATATCGGCGACGTTCGCTGAGCGGATGCTGTCGATGGCGCCCATGTAGATCAGCGTGCCTTCCGGATTGATGATATACATGTGAGGTGTGTGGGTGGCGCCGTACATCCGGCCGACATCGCCGCTTCCATCGAGCAGGTAGGCGTCCAGGGTCGACCCGTGATTCTTCAGGCGCGAGTGGATTTCCTCGATGGAAAACTGACCCTGCTTGCCCTCGGCCGAGGAATTAACACCCAGCCAGACGACGCCCGCTTCACGGTACTTGTCCTGCAGGCCCTGCATGTTCTTGCTGTTGTAGTGCTTGGCCACGAAGGGACAGTCGTAATTGATCCATTCCAGGATTACGTACTTCCCGCTGTAGTCCGATAGCGTCACACTGTTGCCATTGGTGTCCGTCAACGTGAAATCCGGGGCCGGGCTGCCCACCTGGGCGTCCCCAGCGGCCATCGGCGACGAGTAGTTTCCGAGCAGGAACGCGGCGGCAACGGCCACCACGGCTGCCGGGATCAGGAACTTCTTCATGAAAGGCCTCCTTCTGTTACTAGAATTGAAACAAACGGGTTATAAAGATTGAGAAAATTACAAGTTAATTCATCACAGTTGCATTTACTGCTCGGTCTTGAAATACAGTTACCTGCTGGCTGAGCTGCCGCTTTCCACTTTTTTCAGGGCGTCCAGTACCAGCCCGGGTGTGAGCAGTTCCGGTAGGATATCCGGTTCGGCGTCCGGTCCACCCGAGTACAGTACGTACAGCGGGACGCTGTTGCGTCCGAAATCGGCGAGAGCCCGGGTGATCTCGGGATCCCTTGAGGTCCAGTCGGCCTGGACCGGGACCACGCCCAGCGTTTCAAATTGTTCTACTACTCGGCTGTCGTTCAGCGCAACGCGCTTGTTGACCTGGCAACTCAGGCACCAGGCGGCGGTGAAGTCCACGAACACCGTCTTTCCAGATGCGCGCAGGTCTTCTACGAGCTGCCGGGAAAAAGGTTCCCAATCCAGTCCTGCGCTGTTTACTGACGTCATCGCGGTTCGATCGGCTTTGGCCGGGGCGCGCACCTGGCTCAATACAGCCGCCATGCTGGCGATGATGATGACCACGGCTGCTGCCCGGGCGGTCAAACGGGACCGGCTGCCCGCGGCGATTCCACCCCAGCGGCCGAGTATCCAGCTTCCCAGGCCGACCATCACCAGCAGGACCATGACGAGGGCGACCAGGTTGGGATCCGTCTGGAGGTTCAGCACCCAGACCAGCCATACGACGGTGGCCATCATGAGAAACCCCATGAACTGCTTGAACGACTCCATCCATGCGCCGGGTCGTGGAACATACCTGAGCAGGGAGGGAACCGAAGAAAGAGTCAGGTAGGGCAGGGCCATGCCCAGGCCCAGGAATCCGAAGATCGCCAGGGACTCGGCCGCCGATTGCGTCAAGGCGTAGCCCAGGGCCACGCCCATGAAAGGCGCGGTGCACGGCGTGGCCACGACCGTGGCCAGGACGCCGCTCAGGAAGGAACCGCCGAGACCGCTTCCCGAATCCATCCTGCCGCCGACTCCCACCAGGGAAGTGCCGATTTCAAAGACGCCGAAAAGGCTCAGTCCGAACATGAAGATGATGACCGACAGGATGACGATAAAGGTCGGCGACTGGAGCTGGAATCCCCAGCCCAGTTCTTCTCCCCCGGCCCGCAGGGCGATCAGAACCGAAGCCAGCGCGAGAAAGGACAGCAGGACGCCCGCGGTGAAAACCAGCCCGTGCTGACGGACCTTTCGCGTGTCTTCTCCCGCCTGGTGTATGAAACCGAGCACCTTGATGGACAGCACGGGCAGCACGCAGGGCATCAGGTTGAGGATCAGTCCGCCGATGAGGGCGAAGAGGAGGGCCTGCCACAGGCCCGACACCAGGCCGCTGGAACCTGTCGAAAGGGCGGCCGCGACCGCCGCCGGCAGGTCATCCGCGTAGACGGCGCTGACGGCAAGGGCCCGCTCCGATCCGGCGCCGCGCCATCCATCCTCGGACACCAGCACGCCCGTGACCAGCTCCGGTTTGTCCGAATAGAATCCGGACCGCCTCATGGTCAACAGGTAGCCGGTCCCCGTTTTTTCCAGGTTCTGGGGCGAGACATAGTCGATCAGGTCTTCATTGTAAGGGTAGAACTCTACGTTGGCCAGATCGCCGCGGAACCACTCCGGGGGCGTGGCGTGGAGTACAACCGTGGAATCGGAAATGACGGCCTCGATCGTCCATTCCGGTATCGAGACTGCGAGATTCTCCCGGACTTCGGTAAAGAGGTCGGTCCACTTTTCATCAGCTTCGGGCGTATCACCTGATACGGGAAGCGTGACCACGTAACCCGCATCCCCCGGCAGGCAGATATCTGCACAGACCAACCAGGACGCGAAAGCCCCGACGTCGACCGTACCACCGGTCTCCAGGTCGGCCGGAGGCGTGATTTCGACGAGAAGGACCGTCTCTCCCTCGTACCCGTAACTGGCCAGCATGTCCAGTACGATCTTCTGGGGATAGGGCCAGTGAATCTCTCCGGCTTGAAATCCATCTGGAAGGGTCCAGTGAATTTCCGTGGGGAGACCCGAATCACCGGGATTCCGCCAGTAGGTGTGCCAGTGCTCGTCCATCTTCATCCGCAGGCCGGCCCAGAATGGGTGGCCCGGCTTGACGGACGTCGTCTCCACGACAAGTTCGGTTTCCATGTAGTCGGTGCGAACCGACTGCCCCTGGGCGGACCAGGTGGAGATACAGAGTGTAAACAGGGTGAAAAGCGATACTGCGGCGTTCCGTATCGATTTATTTTCCATGGTAAGAGTCGTGTCCCGATTGGACGGGGATGCGCTCCGTCGTGACGAAGATTCCGGTCCGGTGAATGATCCCGCCTGGATCACAGGCTCCGCGTGATTGGCGGTCAGCGCTTAAAACACAAGTACAATATGAGCACTGAAAACCGGAAAAGTCAAGGTGTAACCCGGTCCTGACGATCCGGCCGGCCCTACCGGTCACACGCCGAACCAGTAGTTGAACTTGATGATGAAGATATTCTCCGATTCTGCGCCGAAAAGGTTGCCCAGGTCTCTGCCCAGGTCCAGCGATCCGATCTGATCGCGTTCGCTGCGGTTCTGCTGCCAGACCAAAAACACGCGGGAACCCGGACGGTACTCCCACCGAAGCACCACGTTCATGCGCAGAGACTGGATATTGAAATCCCGGTCGGAAAACCCGATGTCCCCCATCCCGTCGCCGTCGAAATCGAGATGTCGCTGCCCGTCCACCGGATCAATGTAGGACCGCGTGCCTTCCTCCAGCACGTCAAAATCGAAACTCTTCGTACGAAGGAGTTGCTTGTAGTTGAGATAGTCTCCCGCGGACAGTAGCGGCTGGGCATATAGCTGCAGGGTCAGGTTGGGAGAAAAAGCCATGTTCAACCGGGTCACCAGGGAAAGCGACCGGCGTTTCAGATCCGAGAACAGGTACCGCCGGCCAAAGGTGGGTTCAAAGGAAAGCGCGTCGGTTTGCGTGACGTACTGCGACGGATTCTTCTCCCAGCGGATGTTCGGAGACACTTCCATTTCGAAGTTGGATGTCGGCCGTATGGAGGCATAAATTCCGGTGCGCCACTCGTAGCCGCCATGTTGGACGCGTTCGTAGTCTAGCCCCGAGCGCAGGGAAACCTTCTTTCTCCGGTCGGAGCTGATATCCATACCGACGGAATAGGAACCGGGGTTCTCCATGACCGGTCCGCCCCGCGTACGCGTTCCGCTGAACCGAGTGGGAGAATACCGGGAATCGAATCCGATTCCCCAGTAGTTGTCGAGTTCGAAACGGGCGCCGGCAAAGAACGCGCCGCTCTTGTAAGCGTGGCGCCAGGAGGACCAGGTCCAGGGATCGTCGAGGGCCTCGTGCCGGAAGTTGTAGAACGTGAAGACACTGAACCGGTAGTTTCGAAAGATCCGTCCGGGCGTGATGTTGCGATATTCGACCCTTGCGCCGCCGTCGAGACGTTCGTTCGACCTCGAGAACCCCAGGTCGTTGATCTCGAAACCAGGTGATATCTCGGCGAACCAGGCAGAGCCGGACCAGTGATTCGTAGTACGCTTGGCGAGCTGCATGCGCCAGTTGTACCCGTTCATGGACGTGGCGGTGGAATCCACCGCAAAGCGCGTAGCGTCGGGACGCTGGAAGTAGTGGTTGCTGGACCGCTGCAGACGGATCAGGGCTTCTTTGCTGCCCTGGACCCGGCTTCCGGCGAAATAGCCGTACACGGCCCAGTCCCTGGAACGCCTTCCTCCCCAGTTGTGTTCGAAATCCAGTCCGGCGGTGAAGGCCCGAGAGGTCAGGGCGTCGAAGGCACCGTCCTTGGGCAGTTCCCTGTTCATCAGCGAACTTACCGCGCCTACCTGGGAAGCGCCGTTTCTGAAATCTCTGCGTACCCGGAACACCCCGTACTCCGCCCGGGGTTCCACCGTGAACTCCATGGTACGGTCTTCCGCCTTGGAGAAGGCCTTCCCCTTCTCCTTTCCCGTGACGGCTGCCAGTACGCCTATGGATACGCCTCCAGGCGACCGCCCCGTGATCTTGGCCGCGCCCAGAATACTCGTCTCCGTAGGTATATCGGAAAAATCGGTGCCGTCCGGCTCATCTCCCCGAGGTTGCCGGCCGATGCGTCGGCTGTAGAAAAGTTCGTCTCTGCCGGAGAGGTTGAAGTCGAAGACCTGGGCGTCCTCCACGAAAAACGGCCGCCTCTCCTGGAAGAACGTCTCGAAAGCGGAAAGGTTCACCACGGCCGGGTCGACCTCCACCTGGCCGAAATCGGGGTTGACGGTCATGTCCAGGGTATAGGACGATCCGAGACCGTACCGCATGTCGAGCCCGAAGCGCGCGTTCAGATCGGATCCGTCGAAGAAGGGGTTGCCCTGGTCTGCCCGCGCAGTCCTCACGCTGCCCAGCGTATAGGGGCGGAACTCGATGCGGCCGCCCTCCGTGGGCAGAAGCAGTCCGTTCAGCCGGCCGAAGACGCTGACACGGCCGTACCGCACGCGGGACTGCAGGGCGAAATCCATGACCTCGTTCGTGGCCAGGCAGCGGCGCATGAAATTGATGCCCCATGACTGCGCTCCGTCGGACGCGTCATATCGTATCTGCGAAAGGGGAATCCGGAGTTCGGCCACCCAGCCCTGGTCGTCGATCTGTACGCCGGAGACCCACACGGCGTTCCAGGCGTCGTCCTGCCTGACGTCATCGTACAGGTAGGCGTCGCGCTGCACGCCTGCGGCGCTGATGCGGAACTGGTATCCCGTCCGCCTGTCATTGTTCGGATCGAGGGATACGGAGAACAGGTCGAACTGGCCCCGTTCGTCCCGGCGGACCAGTTGTTTGCCTATTTCCTCGGGATGGTCGTCGTACATCCGGGCGCCGATGTAAAGCGCTCGGTCGTCATAAAGCACCCGGACTTCGGTGATTTTATCTGGATTGGCGCCCTCGACGGGTTCACGCTGGACGAAATGCAGTGTCGGAACCGCCGCGAGCCAGGCCGATTCGTCGAGCCTGCCGTCTATGGTAACGTCGCCCACCCGCTGTGCGGCCTCCAGAGCTGGTACGGGAGGCGCGTTATCGCCGTTCTGGGCGGAAGCGGCGTCATGAGCGAGAACGAAGTACAAGAAGAGCGAGAAAACCGGCAAGAGATGAGACCGAATACACATGTATGTCGAAGTTCCTTCCTGGATGAATTCCTTTCAAGCAAGGGGCCTTGCGCGCGATAGCTTCCAGCAGCCAGCATGTCGGTCCGATATTCACGGGGAATGCCCGGTGGACCTTGAGGCGGACCTAAGGACCACAGTATTTACAATCTCCGTCCTGTAATACTTTAAATTATCAACGCGACCAGGTGAGGACCACGGCGGGCGGCAGGTTCCTTAGAACGAGCGCATCGCACCGATAGTCGCTGAATATCTTCGCCATGCGTCGTCGAAAACGGATGGCTGGAGGCAGATAGTAGGCGTGGACATATTGAAACATGCGGAAGACGGAGCCCGGTTTCAGGATCTGATCGAGGTTGGCTATCACCTCGTCGATAACCTGTGACGGCATGGTGGAAATGGGCACGCCGGATAAGATAGCCTTGACGGGTGCGTTCCCCGAGCTTGCGTATGCCTGGCAGGTCCTTGTGATGCAACTGTGCACGAAGCGCAGGTTTGGAAAACGTTCACGGAGCAGTTCTACGAACTGCGCTTCAAGTTCTATACCCAGATAACCGGATTCATCGGACAGGATGTGCTGGATCCGATCCGTCAGCGCTCCGGTCCCCGGTCCCAGCTCTATGACAGATTCATCGGGTCCGATTTCCAGGCCCTCCGACATGGCGCTGGCGAGTATCCGGGAACTGGGCGTCAGTGCGCAGATACCTTTCGGGTTTCTTACCATGACGCGGAAAAACAGTGCGAGTGTATGCTGCTGACGAGTCATATCGGGGGTTGTGCCTGGTTTTTATGTAAACATAATTATAGCTGGAAAACCAGCGCCAATATACCAAAGGAACCAGCACGAGGCAATACCTATAAGCGATCCCCCGGGAGTTCTCCGGTGACTCGTTTCCTGAAGGGCAACAGACCGGGATAGGGGGTTCTATACCGGTACAGAAGATAGATCGCAAAGACGAATACCGGTATGTTCAGCAGGAGCAGTTCCGGGGGCCAGTTTTCAATTTCAACACCATACCGGTAGAGGATGAAAGCGAAGGCATTGTTGCCGGCGTGGAGCAACATGCACGGAAAGATCGAACCGGAGAGGACGGCCACGGTGGTCAGCACCATGCCCAGGTAAGCCGTGGGGACAATGCGGAAAAGGGCCTGGTGGAACAGGCCGAACACGGCGCCGACCACCAGGATGAGAACCAGTGGTCTCAACCGCCGGTGAAGTCCGTGCAGCAGGAGGCCGCGAAAGGCCATTTCTTCCACGATGCCGGGCGTGAGCGCCAGCATGAGCATGATCTTCCAGAATGGGAAGTCGTCCGGAATGAGCTGGCTGGCGAATTTTTCAATCATTTCTTCCGGGAAGGGCAGAAATATGCGGGACAGCCCCATGATGAAGATCCCGGTCAGCAACATCGACGGCACGAGGAGCAAAACCGCCAGCCAGACCTGCGGCTTCACCGGCCGGATCGCCAGGGCTTTCCGCCAGTCGAGCCGGTGAACGCGGATCATCAGGATCGAACCGCCGAGAAAGATGACGAACATGTTGAAGGCCCACTGGCCTTCGAGTCGGGTCAACGCGTCCACGTTCGATGGCGCGATGATGATGATCGCCCACATGCCTGTAAACCACAGGAGCACTCTCTTGGGAAACAGCGCGGCGCCCCCCTCGTAATCCGCCTCGTCCGCATCCTGCGAGGTTATGAGTTTTTCCATGCCCAGCATGCGTGATGACAGGCGGAGCAGAAGGAAGGCCGTACCGATCATGGACATGCAGGTTACCGCGAGCATGGGAAGATCGTATTGCCCGACCATGATTTCCCGTATGGCGACACTGACGTTTGCGATGGGAACGACGGCGATTAATGAACGGAGGGAAACCGCCGGCAAAAGGCCTGCCGCCGTTAAGATCATGAGGCCGAGAAACACGGGCAGGAGGTACAGTTGCGTCTCCCGGTAGGTCTTCGCGTAGGCCGAGACCAGGAGCAGCAGGGACGATATCACCACAGCCACGGGGACAAATAGGGCGAACAGCACCAACACGGCACCGGGCGACACGTCGATCTCCAGCTCCGCGGAAAACTCGATGAATCCGAGGGCAAGATATACGAAGAGGTTTCCGGCCTGGGCCAGGGTGATGAACAGGGCGACGGACAGAATCGTCAACTGCTTGGCGGTAACGATTTCGAACCGGCTGACCGACGTGGTCAAAAGTGTCTCCAGAGAGCCTCGTTCTTTTTCACCCGCAATACTGTCCATGGCCGCCACAGACGCGCCGGTAAGCGTGAGGAACACGAGAAACAGCGGCAGTAGACGCCCGAAATAGAATCCTGCCGCCTGCTCCGGGGTCGCCACGTCGACCCTCGAAAGCGCTATGGACTCTTCCGGATCCGCCTCGAAACCCCGTCTGCGCAGTTCGTCGGTACGGTCCCTTTTCCTGGCCTGCACCAGGAGGTCAACCAGACGAGCGCTGCCCGTTCTGGATTCGTCCCGGTTGGCGCGAAAGTAGACCTTGACCACGGGGACCCCCGGATATCGCACGTCAGCCACGGTCAACTCGGAACGCTCTTCGTCCGCGCTGTCTTCGGCGTCCGGCTGTTCATCTTCCTGGTCGAGCGAATCGGCTTCCACGCCGGTCAGGGCTTCCAGGTAGAAATCCAGGTCTCCAGCGGCAAGACTCGAATCGGGACTTAAGGCCTTCACTTCGAGAAAAGACGACTTTTGTTGGTATCCTTCGACCTCTTTCGCCGCGAGAAGATCTCCCTTTCGAACAAGCGCCCGCACCGGATCGGCGTAGTCACCGACAACGGCGTAGCGGTACTCCGTCGTGTCCAGTTTTTCCCTGCGCCACTCGCTCATGAATTTCAGGCCGAAGAGGATGATCGGCAAAAGGACGAGCGGCAGGAGAATACTTAATACCACCGTCCGTCGGTCCCGCAACAGCATGCGCATTTCGTGTTTGACCAGCAGTGCGATCGTTTCGCGGTTCATGAGACCTCACTGATGCAGGCGACGAAGACGTCTTCGAGGTAGTGGGCGCCGGTTTTTTCCCGAAGCGCCTCCAGAGTCCCGGAGGCCAGGATGCGCCCCTTATGGATGATGGCGATCCGGTCGCACAGTTTTTCCGCTTCGCTCATGATATGCGTAGAGAACAGGATGGTTTTTCCCTGCGATTTCAATTCGGTCATGATAGCCTGCATTTCCAGGGCATTGAGGACATCCAGGCCGACGGTGGGTTCGTCGAAGACAAGGATCGGCGGATCGTGGGCCACGGTGCGGGCAATCGCCACTTTCTGCTTCATGCCGCTGGAGAGTTTGTCGATGCGGGTGCGCGCATAGTCCCCGATACCGAATCGTTCGATCAGTTCATCGACCCTTCTCGGGGTATCGGAGCCAGGGTACTTGTTGATCCGGGCGAAAAACTCGATGGTTTCCCTGGCCGTCAGCCGCGGATACAACGCGGTGGTGGCCGAGTAGAATCCCAGGCGCCGGCGGACTTCAACGGGTTCCCCGGCCACGTCGTATCCCATGATCTTCGCGGTGCCGGATGTCGGCTTGAGTATGGTCGTCAGCATGCGCAGGGTGGTCGTCTTGCCGGCGCCGTTGGCGCCCAGCAGACCGAAGATCTCGCCGGGCCGGCAGGTGAAGTCGATCTGTTGTACGGCGTGTATGGGACCGCGGGATTCATCGTAAAAGGTCTTGGTCAGGTCCTTCACCAACACGGGATCGGTCACGGATGTCATCCTCTCAGGGGTTTCGGCGCAGGAGCCGGTGTCTCAGGAATCCTGTGAGTCCGCCTTCGTAGCTGCCGGTCATGATATCTTCGTAGCGGGTGATCGCCACCGCGAACCGCAGTACGATCCAGATGCACAGGACTTCCACCAGCAGGGTCAGCCCGATCTGGGGCCAGTGATAGACTCCTCCGATGGCTTCCCGAAACACAAGACAGACATTGATGACGGGTACGCAAGCCAGCCACGTCGTGAGTTCCAGGCCGGGAAACTGCAAGATGACCGCGGGTACCAGGATCATGACGGTAATGAAAGGGCCTGCTATGGACTGGGCGTCCTTGAAAGTCCGGGCGAAACTGGCCACGACCATGAGAAACGCCGATATGAACATGGCGAGGAGTACCGTCACGACGACGATCAGGGGTACGGCCGTCCAGGGGATCGTAAATGCCACGTCCTGAAGACGGTCGCCCAGGAGCGGTGCCATGAGCGACCGCATGGAAAGGCTCATAGCCATGAAATTCAACAGGCCGGCCGTTGTCGAAAGGGCGGCCACGTACAGGTACTTGCCAGCGAGTATATTTACGAGGTCCGTCGCCCCGGTCAACGTGGTTTCCCAGGTGGATCGTTCCCGTTCTCCCGCTGTCGCGTCCAGCGCCGGGTACAGCCCGCCGATGGCCACCATCACGACGACGAACAGGGGGACCACCATGCCAAGAATGAAACGCCCCATGTCCCGGCTGGAGGCGACGTTTTCCCTTTCAATCCAGATCACCTGGTAGGCCGATCCGGACAGTCCGCGTTCCCGTCCCGCCTTCTCCAGGTATGCCGTACGGTAGCGGGTTACGAGGCCTTCGATTCGGCTCATGGCAATCCGGCTTCGGTCCTTTGACGAATCGCCGGTAAACCGAACCTCGAAATCATCCGCATAGCCCTCGTCCCGTGGAGCGAGTTCGACCAGGAGATCCAGCCGGCCGTCTTGAATCGCCTCCCGGGGCGACTCCTCGGTGGCGACCGTCACGCGGTCCGCCGCCTCGATGTTCCGTACGAACGCCGCTCCAGCTTTCATGTCGCCGGTTATCATCACCCTGGCCGTGAAGTTTTCTGTCTGGCCGATAACGAAAGAAAATCCCGTGTAGGCCAGCCACAGCATGACGGGATACATGAATAGAGGCACCAGCACGACGTTGAAGACGATGGAACGTTCCCGCAGGGCGCCGCGGATTTCACGGAAGAATACAAGACGTATATCTGGAAGGCTGGGCAAGGAAGAAACCTGGTTGCGTTGGCTGGACTGGCTTGGAACGGTTACTCGAAAACCCGCTGTGTCCAGTCAGCGGCGTCGCGCACTACCTCGTCTGGATACAGGCGGCTGCGGGCCAGATGGCCCCGCGTACTGCGCAGCGTGGATTGCCTGGCGTCCTGGTAACGCCAGTCCATGCTCCACCTCACCTGGTCGGAGTGGTTGGGTAATCCCTGGTGGTAGAGCATGTTGTGGAAGAGGACGACATCTCCCGGATCCAGTTCGATGGACACGGCCTGGTCCACGTAGGGTTCCAGGTCCGTCTGTGAGATTTCAAGGTAATACTCGCGGTCTTCGTGTTGGGCCATGCCGATCCTGTGGGTACCCGGGATGAATTGCATGCAGCCGTTTCCTTCGCGGGCGGGGACCAGCGGCGACCAGACGTTGACCATGCGCAGGGAGTCCACCGTTTCGGCGCTGTGGTCTCCGTCGCTGTGGACATTAAAGGTATATCCACCGTCCTGGTGCCACAGGACGTGGGTCGGGGCGTGATCGGGCAGCTTGGGACGTATGGAGTAGTTTGGGTACAGCCGAAGCTCATCTCCCAGAAGGGTTTCCGCGATATCCAGCAGGGGCGGGTAGAAAAACACCTCGTACATGCCCCCCAGGTGGAGTTCCTCGCGGAATATGTCGGGTGCTTCGTCCGGAGCGTCCTTGGAGATCCGGGCCAGACGCGTCTCGAAGGACGCCTCCGCGTGATCCCTGGAGATCTTCCCGGCTGACATCAACCGGTTCGCGAATCGATCCACGAGTTCTTCCGCGGCGCCTCGGGCCGCATCTGCCACCCTATCGGGATAGAATCCCTTCAGGATCACGTAACCCGCAGTTTCGAAACGGTCCAGGTCAATGTTCTCTTCTACAGTCAATTGCCGTGTCTCCCACAATCACAGGTTATGGCCAGGCGTATGGATAAGCGTCATTTTAGCAAGGCGATTTGCCGTCTTGATACTGTACGTCTTCCTCCGAATCAGCGCCATGCGCCGTCACTCCCCCTCTTTTTCGCGCCGACTTCTTTTCTTCCGACGGCGTACCTCCTCCCGCAATACATACTCAATCTGCGCGTTTACGCTTCGCAGTTCATCCTGCGCCCAGGCATTGAGTTCGTTCCAGAGTGCAGGGTTGATCCGCAGCAAGAGGGATTTCTTTTTGTCTGGCACGATAGTAAGATATCCAGATGGTTGCCGTCAATCGTTTTCTAGTTATATCTCTTAGCGACTGTATCAGACTTCGACACCTGTTTACGCATCAATGGCGATTTCCATAACATAACTGTACTTCACGATAGATCATGGGACTTCCCGAACGCCTGTGCGCTTTAGTATCAGTACAGTGAACCGGTATTGACGATAGGTTGCGTGGACGATTCGCTGCAAAGCACTACGAGGAGATTGCTTACCATGGCAGCCTTGCGCTCTTCATCCAGGTCGACCACGTCCTGTTTCTTCAGTTTCTCCAGGGCCATTTCTACCATGCCCACCGCGCCGTCGACGATCTTCTGACGGGCGGCGATGATGGCATCTGCCTGCTGGCGCTGCAACATCGCCTGGGCGATTTCCGGAGCGTAGGCCAGATGGTTGATCCGAGCTTCGGAAACGGTTACGCCCGCTGCGCCCACGCGCGCCTGGATCTCGTCCCCGAGGGCCTCCGACACTTCGTCGGTAGACGATCGCAAGCTTGCGGTCTCGCCTTCGGTCAGATCGTAGGTGTAACGGGTAGCCAGATGCCGGATCGCAGATTCCGACTGCACTTGTACGTATTCGACAAAGTCCTCCACGTCGAAGCTCGCCTGGGCGGTCTCCTCCACGCGCCAGACGATGACGGCGGATATTTCGATCGGATTGCCGTTCTTGTCGTTCACTTTCAGACGCTCGCTGTCTAAGTTTCTGGCACGAAGGGAGATCTTCTCCTTGCTGTTGAGTGGATTCACCCACCAGAAACCCTGCTCCTTCGCCGTCCCCGTGTACTTTCCAAATAACGTGAGGACGCTGGCTTCGTTAGGTTCCAGCGTGAAAAATCCTTTGAACGAGAATCCCAGCGCGGCGAATCCAGGTAGAAAAAGAAACACCAGAAGAACCAGGTCCCGAACGGACATCCCCTGCTCAAGAACCGGCGGATCAAACTTGATGGTCAAATCCATCACAATCGCCGTGACTGGGATCAGTATAATCAGCCAGACCAGTGCTTTCCAGCCGTTGACCTTAAATGGGATCTTCTCCGAAAACATGGTGCAACCTCCTCGAATACCTGGATGTATAAATAACAAAATGATATTAATATGATATCATAGTTAACGTGAAAGAAACATCCAGTCAAGAGAAAACGAAAGATCCAGCTCGAATTCGGGAGTGTCCGAGGTCCGTTTCAGGCACTGTACACTCTTCAACAGGTACAGCAGAGCGGGGAAAAACAAAAAGACGCCCGAGAAAGGCGCCTTTTTGTTTATTCAGACTAAAAGTTTAGCAGGTTGCAACCGAAGTTAACCCTGGGGCTGCTTCACGTATCGCAGGTAGGGCTTCACGCGGCGGATATCGGAATATATCTTGTCCGCTTCTTCGTCGGTGACCGCCGGCACGATGATGCAGTCTTCGCCACTGGTCCAGTTGACCGGCGTGGCGAGCTTGTGATTGGCGGTCAACTGCAGGGAATCCACGACACGAAGGATCTCGTCGAAATTGCGGCCCGTGGACGCCGGGTAGGTCAGCATCAGCTTGATCTTCTTGTCCGGTCCGATGACAAAGACCGACCGTACGGTCATTTTGTCATTGGCATTCGGATGGATCATGTCGTACAACCGGGCGACTTCCTGGTCGGGATCCGCGATCATCGGGTAGTTCACCGTCGCGTTCTGCGTTTCGTTGATATCGCTGATCCAGCCCCGGTGTGAATCGAGGGGATCCACGCTGATGGCGAGAATCTTGACATTGCGCCTGGCGAACTCGCCCGCGATCCTGGCCATGTAACCCAGCTCCGTGGTACAGACCGGCGTGTAATCCGCGGGATGGGAAAAGAGAATGCCCCAACTGTCACCGAGCCATTCGTGAAAACGAACCGTTCCCTCGGTGGTCTCGGCCGTGAAATCGGGGGCTTCATCCATTAAACGTAACGCCATGACAATCCTCCTGCATAGGGCTTGCTAAAGAGATAGTTGAGATATGTGATCAGCAACCTGATCCTCTGACAGTATCGTTAATATATATATATCTAGGTCAACAATGTAAAGAATAAAATCAGCGGGTGCACCAAATCAGTCCACGCCGTACGATTTCCCGTGCTTCAGGGACGTCAAAATCGGCGGCGACATGGCCCAGCGTACAATGGAAGACCTTGCCTTTTCCCCACGCCCTTTTCCAGGCGGCGGGCATCACTGTTCCCTCGATCCACGCGTCGTGGTCCCCGCTGAAGGTGGAGGTCGCGAGCACCTGGTTGGACGGATCGACGTGCATGTAATACTGTTCGGAGCGCATGGCGAAGTCATTCAACCCGGCCGTGATGGGATCTTCGTGATCGATGATGTTGACTTCGTAGTCGATAATCCCCCCAGGATGGGACACCCATTGTCCGCCCACCATGTACTGGTAAGTGGTATTGCTGCGGAAGGCGTCCGCCTGCCCTCCGTGCCAGCCTCCGAACCCCGCCCCGGCGGTGACCGTATCAAGGAGCGCCTTCTCCTGCGCACCGGTAATCGTGCCCATGGTCACGGTCTGCACGATGAGATCATACGTGGGCATGGCTTCGGCATCCAGGTACGCGTCGAGCGTGTCACGCTGCGTAATATCGTATCCTTCCGCTTCCAGCAGCGGGATGAAGATGTCCTGCGACTGCTTGGGTTCGTGTCCTTCCCAGCCCCCCCAGACGAATAAGGCCTTCGGCATGGAATCACTCCTGTGGTTGCAAGACGATCGACCGACTTTTACGGAAAACGGTATCCATTCTCCTGGGTAACAGGGTACGACGCCGGAGTGTACGGGTCCGTCACGCGCGCCTTTCCCACCTGCTCGGATTCATGCCCGGCGCTTCGAGCGACATTCCTTCCGGTTTGTTGCCGACTCCGAACTCGTACGCACGCTTGCTGGGATCGCCCAGGTAGGGCCGGACCGAATCGGGCATCCGTTCCAGGTCCGAAGATTCCCGTGGCGCCACGTCGACAATGGGGCCGGCCCAGGCCGGCCGGTAGGCCACCGCGAGCATGGACCGCGACCGGTTCCCGGTATTGGGCAGGGTGCCGTGAAATACCCGGTGGTTGAGAAACAAGGCCGAACCCGCGGTACAGGGTACGACCACCTCTTCAGGATGCCGATCGTACCGTTTATACGGGTGGGCGTCCGCGTGCATGCAGAGATGGGACCTGGGCACGACTCGAAAGGGAGAGACGTCCAGTGTAAGGTCATCGAGATAGTAGAGTACCCTGACGGTAATGGGGCAACTCCCCTCGTATCCGAATATCTTCGATCCGTATGGCTGTCCGTCCGTATGGAGACTGATGCCCGGTGTTCCCGGTTCGGACCGGTCGTAGGTGTAGTGGATAAAAACGAGGCCGTCGCCGAACAATTCTTCCAGGAATCGTACCGTGGGTTCGTACGCGATCAATTCGGCCAGTCTGCGGCTCTTGAGATGGGGATCCCGGCAGCCCCGCTGCTTTTCGCTGTAGTCCCGTCCGACTGTTTCGAGTCTATCGCTTTCCTGTTTGAGTTCGGTCAGGTAGTCGGGAGGGATCCAGTCCGGTATGATCAGGTAGCCTTCCTCCTCGATCATCCGGATTCGCTCGCCCTGGGTCAGGGCGTGCCAGTCCCGGTCGTCCACATTGACCTCGAGGTCCTTTTGCGTTTGCATCATCCCTCCTTTCGCCAGTGATGCAGGGGGCTACCGATGCCGTCCTGTTCCGTGTCCATCGCCGGGTCCACCGATTCGCTACAGTGCAACGCGCACTGCTTTCATGGCCTGGGCGGCCTTTGCGCGGGCCGTGTCGATATCCGGACCACGGGCGACGGCGACGCCGAGACGCCGGTGTCCGGATACCGCGGGTTTGCCAAACAGAAACAGGCCGGTGTCCGGCTGGGCAAGTGCGGCGCCAAGATTGCCGAACCTCACCCGGTTCGACTCCCCTTCCACCACGAGTGCCGCGGAGGCGGAAGGACCGTGGTGGCGTATCCCGGGAATCGGGAGTCCCAGCACGGCCCTCGCGTGCAGGGCGAATTCGGACAGGTCCTGCGAGATGAGCGTAACCATGCCGGTATCGTGGGGTCGGGGAGAAACTTCGCTGAAGATCACCTCGTCGCCTTTTACGAACAGTTCAACGCCGAAAACGCCGTGGCCGCCCAAGGCGCCGGTTACCGATTCAGCGATACACCTGGCGCGCTCCCACGCCTTGTCGCTCATGGGCTGCGGTTGCCAGGAGTACCGGTAGTCACCGGCGATCTGTTCGTGGCCGATCGGCAGGCAGAAGTCCGTCCCGCCGACGTGTCGAACGGTCAGCAACGTAATTTCGTAGTCGAATTCGACAAATCCTTCGACGATCACTTTGCCCGCGCCGCCACGGGCCTCGTCATGCGCCCTTTGCCAGGCGCCGGCAACTTCCGACCCCTCTCGTATCGTGCTCTGCCCCTTCCCGGAGGAACTCATGACAGGCTTGATCACGCAGGGCAGTCCGATTTCGCTCACCGCTCTTTCGTACTCTTCGCGAGACTCGGCGAATCGATAGCGAGACGTGGAAAGATGGAGTTCTTCCGCGGCGAGTCTTCGAATCCCCTCCCGGTTCATGGTCAGGTGGACGGCTCGCGCGGTGGGAACGACGCGGATGCCTTCCGCCTCCATGTCCACCAGCGCGTCGGTGGCAATGGCCTCTATTTCGGGTACGACGAAATCGGGTTTTTCTTTTTCGATTACCGCGCGCAGGGCGGATCCGTCCAGCATGTCCACGACATGGGAACGGTGGGCCACCTGCATGGCGGGAGCGTGGGCGTATCGGTCCACCGCGACTACTTCAACGCCGAGGCGCTGAAGCTCGATGACCACTTCCTTGCCCAACTCACCGGAACCACACATCAGTACCCGGGTCGCCGAAGTGGACAACGGCGTTCCTATGGCGGCCATCGGGTATTCCTTCCGGTAGTCTCTTCCTGTCGCATGATCCCGGTGCGCCGCGGTCAGATCTCGTTCACCGCCGCCGTCAGAGCCTGTACCGCATCCTTGCCATCGGCGAACAGCATCAGGCAGTTGTCCGCGGCGAACAGTGGATTGGGTATGCCGGCGAAACCCGGGCTCAGGCTACGCTTTATGACAACGACGGTCCGTGATTTGTCCACGTTCAGAATCGGCATGCCGGACAACGGGGTGTCCGCCGCGTCGCGGGCAAGGGGATTGACCACGTCGTTGGCGCCGATGACGATCGTCACGTCGGTCTGCTCAAAACCGGTATTGGCCTCGTCCATCTCCTTCAGTCTGTCGTAGGGGACATCCGCTTCGGCCAGTAGTACGTTCATGTGGCCCGGCATTCGGCCGGCGACGGGATGGATGGCGAATTCCACCTCGATCCCGTTGGCTTCCAGTTGATTGGCCAGGTCCCGCACGGCATGCTGCGCCTGGGCCACGGCCATGCCATACCCCGGTACGATCACCACGCGCCGCGCACTGTCGAGCACCATGGCGACCTCTTCGGCCGTGGTGGATTTCACTTTCCCTTCGTACAGGTCGTCCCTGGGTCCCGTGTCGACTTCGCCCGAATCACCGCCGACCCCGGCGAATATCACGTTGGCCAGCGACCGGTTCATGGCCTTGCACATGATGCTCGTCAGTATGAAACCCGAGGCGCCTACCAGCGAACCAGCGATGATCAGTACGTTGTTGGACAGCACGAAGCCCGTCGCTGCGGCGGCCATGCCGGAATAGGAGTTGAGCAGGGCGATGACCACGGGCATGTCCGCGCCGCCGATGGGTACCACGAGCAGTATGCCCAGGACGGAAGCGATCGCCACCATGATCCAGTAGTACTCGGTGTTCTCCGGCTGGAGGATGCCGAGTACGCCCGCCGTCAGTCCGGCGAGCAGGAAGAGGCCCTTGAGCACGTGATCGCCGGTGAACCGCACCGCTTTTTCCGAAACGAGACCCTGCAGTTTTCCGAAGGCGACCAGACTGCCCCAGAAAGTTACGCCGCCGATCAGTCCGGAAGCCATCGTGGCGATGCCGATTTGCATCGATATGTCACCGGCGGATCTCAGTGAAGCCTCGACAAAGGCCGCGCCGGCTACGAGTACCGACGCACCGCCGCCAAAACCGTTGCACAGGCCGACAAACTGCGGCATAGCCGTCATCGGTACCTTCAAAGCCCAGATGGCACCTATCGCGCCGCCGAGCACGATACCGGCGACAATGACTTCGAACCGGACAATCTGCTGGTCGATCAGCGTTACGACGATCGCGATGAACATGCCCAGTGCGCTCAGGCGGTTGCCCCTGACCGCTGTTCGAGGATGAGAAAGGCCCTTAAGCCCTAAAACGAACAGGGATGCGGCGACAAGATAGGCCAAGCGGACGAGATCGGCTGACATCCGCCTACTCCTTTCTCTTGAACATGTCCAGCATTCGGTGGGTAACGAGGTAGCCGCCGACCACGTTGATGGTCGCGAAGACCACCGCGGCGAAGCCGAGAGCCGTGGTCAGCGTCGTGTACTGGCTTCCGGTCGAGAGTATGGCGCCGATGATCGTGATGCCGGATATGGCGTTCGAGCCGGACATCAACGGCGTGTGCAATATGGGCGGGACCTTGGTGATGACTTCGAATCCGACGAACACCGCCAGGACGAATATGGTCAGAATGGCAATGGTTTCACCCATATGGAACTCCTCGCTACGATCGGTGGCGCACTGCTGTCACCCGGCTTCGGAAAGTAGGGCGCTTACCTGTTCATTGACGATCTCGCCGTTGCGGGCAACGGTCGCACCATGCACGATGTCGTCGTCTATTTCCGTGTCCAGGGCGCCGTCGTTGATCATCAGCTTCAGGAAATTCACGATGTTGTTGGAATACATCTGGCTGGCGTGAAACGGCACGGTAGAAGGGATATTCACCTCGCCCACGAGGGTTACGCCGTGCTTGACGACGGTCTTTCCCGGTTCGGTAATCTCGCAGTTTCCCCCGCGCTCCGCGGCCAGGTCGATCACGACCGACCCGGGTCGCATGCTCCTGACCATGTCTTCGGTTACCAGCACGGGGGCTCGTTTACCGGGTACGGCGGCCGTGGTGATAACGACATCGTTTTCCGATACGACGCGGGCCATCATTTCCCGCTGCTTCGCGTAGAACTGCTCGTCCATGGCCTGCGCGTATCCGCCCGAACCTTCCGAATCCGACGTGTCCAGTTCCAACTCCACGAATCGCGCCCCGACGCTCTGAACCTGTTCCTTGACGGCCGGCCGGACGTCATAGGCCTGAATCACGGCGCCCAGCCGCTTGCACGTGGCAATGGCCTGCAGTCCGGCCACGCCGACACCGACCACGAAAACATGGGCGGGCGTAATGGTGCCGGCCGCTGTCATCATCATGGGAAACAGCCTCGGCAGGTATTCGGCCGCCATCAGCGCGGCCTTGTAACCTCCGATGTTGGCCTGGGAGGACAGGGCGTCCATGCTCTGCGCCCGGGACGTCCGCGGGATGAATTCCATGGCGCAAGCGGTCGCACCCCGGTCGGAAAGCGCCTTGATCTCCGCCGGAGCCGACAGCGGTTCCAGGAAGCCGACCAGCAACTGCCCATTGTGCACTTGCGCGATGTCTGCCTTTCCTGATACGGGATTCGCGCCTCCACCCCTTACCTGCACGACAGCGTCGGCCTCTTCGAATACGGTTTCACGGTTCGCGACGATCAGGGCGCCGGCCTCCTCGTAAGCCTCGTCAGAAAAGCCGGCTTCCCAACCCGCGTTGGAGGCGATCTGGACGGTGCAGCCTGCCTTGACCAGGGCAGTAACCCCGGCCGGGACGATGGATACGCGTCGTTCCCCAGGACTGGTTTCGTTAGGAACGCCGATGGTCATGGATGGCTCCGGTTGGTTTCATTCAAGCTGGATTTGGGCATGCTTCGCGGCGGTGGCAAGTCGTGGTTCGCCGTCATATCCCGATTTGATTACGATTCTGCGTTTGGATACCGGTCCGGCAGGTCGCGGCCGGCCGAGTTCTATATATAAAGTCTCAGGCCTGGCGCGTCAACTCCCAGTTTGATGTTGACTACCGCCACAACAAAATAACCGGCTCGGTCCACGCGCGTGTTGTCAGGCTTCCCGCGTTACGTTATTTTTGAATACGGTAGCGTTGGATCTTCCTCGGATTCCACGCCCTGAAACGGCCGTTTCACAGCATGAAGAAGGGATGCTTCAAATCGAACCGGCAACGAAGGTCAACCCGGCCACGAGATACTACCTGCGGCCTCGCAGCCTCAAATGGGAATTTGGGTACATGCCACGTTACGGAATGATGATACTGGCCCTGCTCCTCGCCGTACCCTGCCATGCTCAGCGGGCCGTGTCCCCCTTGGTACGCGAGGCGATGGAAGAGGTATCCATCGACCGGATCTGGTCCCACACGGAGTACCTGGGCAGCGACCGGCTGAAAGGAAGAGCCGTGGGGACGGCGGGCGCCGATACGGCGGCACGCTACCTGGCGGACGAAATGCGAAAACTGGAAATCCAGCCGGGCGCCGGGGGCGAAGGATACCAGCAGCGCGTTCCGCTGCATGGCAGCCAGGCCCTTGAGGGGAGCCTGTTTCAGGTCAGTGTCGGTGACACAGTCTATGAACTGACCCTTTTAGATGACTATCTGCTGTACGATACCGGGGGAAAGACCATCGTGCCTCAACCGGCGCCTCTCGTTTTCGTCGGTTACGGTATCGTGGCGCCGGAATACGATTACGACGATTACCAGGACGTCCGGGTGGACGGGGC
Organism: bacterium; assembly: GCA_965225915.1. Classification (GTDB taxonomy): domain Bacteria; phylum JAAXHH01; class JAAXHH01; order JAAXHH01; family JAAXHH01; genus JAAXHH01. The sequence continues at coordinate 203,598 of OZ245326.1, read as the reverse complement.
GGTCGTGGTATTCCTCTCGGGTGAACCGTTTTCGGAAGAGACGGATTACTTCGACGGGGTGCAACCGACTGTCTATTCCATTCCCGCAATGAAGCAGCGGCTGGCCCTTTCAAGGGGGGCGGCCGGCAGTATCATGATCCCCTCGTACCGGGAACATGGCGGCCGGACGTGGAGCGAATGGAAGGACATGTTCGCCTTCGAACACGTTACTTTTCTCTACCAGGAGCTGGCGAATATGACGATGCTGGTGAATCCGGTCAGGGCCTCCGTGTTTTTCGAAGGCGCGGAATACACCCTGGGCGACGTGTACGAAATGGATCTGAATTACGACATGCGCAGTTTTCCGTTGAAGGCCCACATCCGCTTCGTGGGACGGTTCAGGGAACGGGATTTCTTCTCCTCGAATGTCATCGGAATGCTTCCAGGCAGTGATCCGGTGTTGAAGAACGAATACGTGCTGGTTTCCGCCCACTACGACCATCTGGGTGTGGGGCCCCCGGTCCAGGCGGATTCCATTTACAACGGCGTGGCGGACAACGCGTTGGGGTGCGCCGGGGTGCTCGAGATCGCCCGCCAGATTGCCTCCATGCCCGTTCGTCCCCGAAGATCCTTGGTATTTCTCTTCGTAACCGGGGAAGAAAAGGGTATGCTGGGCAGCCGTTACTACCTGGATCACCCCTCCGTTCCCCTTCATCGTACCATGGCGGCGGTGAACGTGGACGGCCTTGCCATTGTGGACACATTCAATGATCTCATCGGCGTCGGCGCCAACCTCTCTACACTGGGGGAACTGCTGAACACGGTGGCTGGAGAGTTGGACATGGCCGTTTCGCAGATACCACTGATTTTCCAGGGCGTCGCCCCGTTTGTCCTTTCGGACCAGATTGCCTTCGCACAGGCGGGTATTCCCGCGATATTGTTGATGGAAGGGATTCATTTCAAGAATCTGTCCAGCGAAACGGGCATCGGGATATTCGTCAGCTGGTGCAGGTCGCGCTACCACACGCCCTTCGATGATCTCGAGCAGCCGATCAACAGACCGGCGGTCCGTCAACACGTTCAGGTTCTACTCGGATTCATCGGCGCCCTGGCGGATACCTACCGGCCTCCTCAGTGGGTTGCGCCATCGAGGTACGGCATGGCCAGGTTGCGGTCCATCATCGAGCACCGCTAGTCACAGGATCTGATTGGCTCATGGTACGAATCCTGGTAACAGCGAGCCTGTTTCTGCTATCATGCGGTGGTTCGGCTCCACCCGTGGTGGACGTCCCCATCGTGGTGGTCAACCGGCCCCCGAATTCCGGAACCCGCGTGTACTTTCAACGCTACGTGCTTCAGCAGCAGGTATTCAGATCAGATGCCCGTATCGTCCCCACGTCGAGAGCGGTGGTGGAGGCAGTGGCGCGGAATCCTCACGCGATCGGCTACGGCGGAATCGGTTTTGGCGAAGAGACGGTCTATTGCAGCATCGACGGTATTCTGCCCGCGGCCGCCGCGGTGCGAAACGGTACTTATCCACTGATACGATACCTGTATTTCTACATCGCCTATTCACCCCGCGACGCGATTAAATCCTTCGTCGACTGGATACTGAGCGACGAGGGTCAGGCTGTCGTGGAGCAGGCAGGTTTCATACCACTCTGGGAACCTGGAAGCTAAGGAGACGCCATGAACGAAACAGAACGCTATGAATTCGACCGTCAGGGCTATATCGTAATCGAGGGCATGCTGGATCCCGATATCGTATCGTCGCTTGCGTCGGCCGTGGACGAACTGGAAGAACACGCGGTGCGGCACCTGGAAGAGCCGCCCCGAAAGGTCAGCCCCTGGGGACCGAATTATCACCGCAGTCCCGATCTCGGTTACCACGTTGACGGATCGAACGCCGAAGGAAAAACCATCATCATCGAAGACTTCTGGAATGCCGACGCCCGGTTCGACGTGTTGGTGAACTACGCGCGCACGATGAGTTATATCGACCGGGTCATCCAGGGCAGGACCACGATAAACAACTCGGAGATCCGGATACGGTACCGCGGGAACCAGTCGGGCTCTCACGGCGGCGCACGAAAAGAGAATCAAAAGTATCGGTACGGTTTCAACGCGAATGAACTTGATTGCATGATGGTCCGCATGATCTACTTCATTCATGATGTATCCAGGGACCAGGGCGCCTTCTGCGTGGTCCCCGGCACGCATAAAACGAATCTGCCCTGTCCCTACGGCGGCAATCCGGACGAGGAACCCGGCATGATCGCGCTGGAAGTCAAGGCCGGTGACGCGATACTGTTTACGGAAAACCTGAGGCACGGCGGCATAACCAACCGGTCCAGCCAAGTTAGGAAGACCATCCACGTGGGATACGGACCCTACTGGATGATGTCACAGAACCAGGCTACCATGGACGAACCGCAATACGTAACCGAAACGACTTTCGCGCGTTGGGACGACGATCAGCGCGTCCTCTTCAAGGCGTGGCACAGGCCGCGTGGTTAATCCGGTGCCACGACGCATTGCCATCCAGAAAGGATTGACAACATGGCCGTCAGCCGTTCCGTAGAAAAATCGATGAGCATGTACAGCCGGGCCGAGGAATTGATACCGGGCCGCACGCAACTGATCAGCAGGCGGGCAAGCCAGTTTGCCAGCGGCATCAGTCCCGTCTATGCCGAAAGGGCCAAGGGCGCCCGGTTCATCGACGTGGACGGAAACGAGTACCTGGACATGATGAACGCGGTCAGCGCCGTCATCCTGGGCCACGCTGATGACGTGGTGGACCAGGCGGTGAAGGAACAGATCGACCGGGGCAGTATCTATACCTTGAACGGACCGATGGAAATCGAACTCGCCGAAGAACTTGTCGCGACCATCCCCAGCGCCGAGATGGTGCGATACGCCAAAGCGGGCGGCGAGACCTGCGCCCTGGCCGCGCGGATCGTGCGGGGTTCCACCGGCAAGGACATCATCCTGTTCTGCGGCTACCATGGCTGGCACGACTGGTACCAGTCCGCCAACTACCTCGTCGACCCCGAAAGCGGTGAATTCCCCTTCGCCGGCATTGAGCCGATTGGCGTGCCGAGGGTTCTCGCGGGCACGGCCATTCCCTTCACGTACGGTGATCTCGACATGCTTTCGGACCTGCTTAAACAGTATGAGGGACAGGTCGCGGCTGTCATGATGGAACCCGCCCGGTCTGAACTTCCGCCACCAGGATACCTGGAGTCCGTGAAATCGCTGGCCCACGAAAACGACGCACTGCTGGTGTTTGACGAGGTGTCCTGCGGTTGGCGTCTACGCATCGGCGGAATCCAGCAGTTGACGGGGGTGACGCCGGACGTGACCGTACTGGCCAAGGCCATGTCGAACGGATATGCCATGGGCGCCGTGGTCGGTTCCCGTGAAGCCATGGCCCCTGCCGCTTCGATGTTCGTCTCCAGCTCTTCCTGGAGCGACAACGTGGGACTGGCCGCCGCGTTGACCACGATACGGGAGTTGAAGCGGCGCGATTCCGAGCCCTTCTTCGAATCCATGGGGGAGCGGGTGCGGGAAACGATAGACGCCGCGCTGGCGAGCGCGGGGCTGCCTGGCGCCTGCGAGGGACTTTCTTACTGTCCAGGGCTTTCTTTCGACCTTCCCGACCCGGAACTCGCCCCCATCGTCTCCACGCTTTTCGTCCAGGAGATGTCCCGGCGGGGCATATTTACCGCCACCTCGTTCCGGGTGACCATGGCCCACACGGAGGATGACATCCGGCAACTGGGCGAAGCCGCAGTGGAAGTCTTTGGACTCATCAAGTCAGGAATGGACCGCGGCAACCTGGCGGAACTGCTTGAATGCGACCTGAAGAAAGAACCATTCAGAAGGCTGGTCAGGTGAGATCCGCGATGTAACTGGACGAACCGTCGGAGTGTTCAAGCGGCGGCTTCCTTTGAAGTACGATCTGAGTGTATTCAGAGGCGATCTGTCCGGCGGACTCACCTCCGCCGTGGTGGCGCTGCCCTTCGCACTCGCCTTCGGCGTATCATCGGGCATGGGCGCAGCCGCCGGTGTATACGGTGCGATCGCGGTAGGCTTTTTCGCATCGGTATTCGGCGGCACGCGGACCGTGATATCCGGCCCAGCACCTTCCATAACGATCGCCATGGCGATCATCGTAACCAGCCAGGTGAGTACGCTTTCCGAAGCATTGATCGTAGTCGTGCTGGCGGGATCGCTGCAGGTTATGCTCGGTCTTTCCAGGTTGGGCCGCTTCATCGTCTACACACCGCACGTGGTTGTTTCAGGCTTGATGTCCGGTATAGGCGTTATCATCATCCTGATGCAGGTCCTGCCGTTTTTCGGGGCGCCCGTCGCACCGGGCGGCACCATGGCCGTATTCCTGTCGCTCCCGGAAGCATTGAACAACGTAAACGGCAGCGCCCTCGCTATTGCCGCAGCAACTCTGGCCCTGATGGTATACTGGCCGCACCGCTTGAGCCGGTATCTGCCCGCGCCGTTGCTGGCACTGTTTGTCGGGACGATGATGGGCGTGCTCTGGTTACACCAGGCACCGGTTATCGGAGAGATCCCTTCCGGGTTGCCGGCATTGCAGTTCCACCTGCCTTCCTTGTCCTTTCTGCTGCATGCCGTCGAACCGTCGCTCATCATCGCCCTGCTGGGTTCCGTTGACAGTCTGCTTGCCTGCCTGATCGCGGATTCACTTACAGGTTCGCGCCACAGTCCCGATCGGGAACTGGTGGGACAGGGAATAGGCAACATGGTCGCGGGGCTGTTTGGAGGGCTCCCGGGTTCAGGGGGGACCGTAAGCACGGTGACCAACATCCGGTCGGGGGGACGGACGCCTGTTTCGAGTGTCGTGCGCGCCGGGATACTGCTGTTGCTGCTGCTGGAACTGGGCAGATTCGTCGAACCGATTCCTCATGCCGTCCTGGCCGGTATACTGATGAAGGTCGGATGGGATATCATCGACTGGCGTTTGCTCTCCCGCATCCATCGTCTTCGCCGGGAACACCTTTACGTCATGGCGCTTACGCTGGGTCTCACGGTTTTCGTCGATCTGATTACCGCGGTGGCCGGTGGCCATAGGGTTGATCGCCGCGGGAATGGTTCATGCACGGCAGCTGGAAACCCTGGAACTCGACAGCGTGGTCTCCGTGCCGCTTCTGGACCGCGAGTTTTTTAAGCGAAAGGAGGACTTGACTGATTCGGATCCTTACACCTCGAGGGTGGGCCTGATCTCTCTCCGGGGCAGCTTTACCGTGGCATCGTCCAAGAAACTGGTCGAGGCCATCGGAGAGGACATCAAGGAACACGAGGTCGTCATATTCGATTTCTCAGGCACCCTGTATGTCGACGACAGCGCCGCCCTGGTGATGGATCGACTTCTGACGGTCGCCGACGAACAGGGGACCGGGACCATCGTAATGGGGCTGTCGGGCTCGGTTTCGAATACGCTGGCGTCCTTTGGCGTCCTGCGGCGCATGCCGGAATGGTGCCTGGTCGGAAGCCTGGAAGAAGCCCGGGAGACGGCGGCCGCCCTGCTGCGGGGAAAAGCATCGGTTTAACCGTTGGACTGAGGGAGAGAGATAAAGCGGCGACTACCTGGCCGGCAGTTCAATCCTGGTGCGCGTTTTCCACCCTCAACACACGCTCCGCCGCCAGTTCGCCCGAATGCACGCAGTCCGGCAGGCCCACGCCGCGGTAGGCGTTACCGGCCAGCGCCAGTCGCGGATGCTTTTCAAGCAGGGATGCGATCCGCTCCATGCGCTGGATATGACCGACCAGGTACTGGGGCATGGCGTCTGGATATCGGGCAAGTACGGTGTACCGGGGCGCGGCTTCGATGCCCATCAACTCCTTAAGTTCACCACGGACAACCTGCAGGATCTCGTCGTCGTCGATCTGGATCAAATCCTGCTGCAGGACTCCGCCGATGAAAGCGCGGAGCAGGACTAGACCATCCGGCGCCCTGTTCGGAAACTTGACGCTGCTGAAGGTGCAGGCGATGATTTTGCGTTCCTCTACCGCAGGCACCACGAAACCAAAGCAGTCCAGTGGATGGGGCACTTCCGAACGCTGGAACACGAGGTTCATGACGGCCGATGAAGCGTGGGGAATAGCAGATAGTTCATCGTGCAGGCCAGGGTCGGTGCCGCGAAGCAGTTCCGCGGCTTTCCGGGCCGGCAGCGCGAGTATGACGCCGTCCGTGTCGTAACCCCGGCCGTCGCTACAAGCCAGGTGCCACTTGTCACCTTCGCGGTTCAGGCTCACCACGTTGGACTGGGTATGCAATGCGTCCCGGGGCAGGTTCGACCGCAAGGCCACTACGATGGATTCCATCCCCCGATCGAAGGAAACCAGTTCTCCGTAGCGGGCACCGCTGTCGGCGGAGGGCCTGCTCCGACGTCTCGCGGCTGCACGCCGCTGTGCGACCATGGCCCTGATGACACTACGGTGACGCGTTTCCATTTCGAGGAACCGTGGAATGGTGGCCTTCAGACTGAGGGTGTCCGGGTCTCCGGCGTAGATTCCCCCTATGAGCGGCTGTACGACGCGGTCGAGCACCTCGCCGCCAAACCGTCTTCGAACGAAGGATCCAAGACTCTCTTCGTCGGATGCGGATCCTCGTGGGAGAAACAGGTCGAAGGCGCACCGGGCCTTGCCCGTCCAGGAAAAGAGGGAAGTGGTCACCATGGGCCAGAGGCGGGTGGGCGCCATCATCAGGAACCCTTCGGGCAGTGGATGCAGCTTGCCCTGGTAGACCACGTGCGACCTGCGGTGGGTGCTGGAGGTCGGGATGATTCGATCCGCCACGCCCAGACGATCGGCCAGATTCGTCAACCAGGGCTTGGACGAAAGAAAAGAGTCCGGCCCCAGTTCGATCAGGCAACCGTCGTGTTCGATCGTGCGAATCGTTCCGCCAAAACGGTCCGAGCTTTCGAGCAGCGTCACTTCCAGGCCGGGACGCTTCGATTCCGTCAGCCGGTGGGCCGCGCTCAACCCCGTTATGCCTCCGCCGACCACGACAACCTTCATCGACCGCTACCCAGTTCATGAACAGCGTCTACGAGGGCGATTACGTGGTCTTCCGGCGTACCGGGCAGAATGCCGTGGCCCAGGTTGAAGACGTGTCCCGGTCGGCCGCCGGCCTTGTGCAGTATGGCCGCGGCTTGTTTCCGGATCACTTCCGGGGAAGCGAAGAGGATCAATGGGTCCAGGTTTCCCTGGACGGCCACATCGTATTCCAGGCCTTGCCATGCGTCCGCCAGGTCCACGCGCCAGTCCAGCCCGATGACGTCCCCGCCCGCTTCCCGCATCAGTTCGAGCAGGGAACCGGTTCCGACCCCGAAATGGATCGTGGGTACGCCAGGATGAAGATGCGAGAAGATATACCCGGTGTGGGGAAGGACGAACGACCTGTAATCATCCGGTGACAGACAGCCGACCCAACTGTCGAACAGCTGTACGGCCTGGACACCGGCCTCGATCTGTTCGTTGAGGTACCCCGTGACAGCCCGTGCCAGTTTCGCCATGAAGGCGTGCCAGGCACCCGAGTCGGAGTACATGAAACTCTTGAGGTGCCTGAAGTCCTTGGAACTTTGACCCTCGATGGCATAGGCGGCCAGGGTAAAGGGAGCGCCCGCAAAACCGATCAGCGGGATATGAGGCGGCAACGCCGGCAGCGCCATTCGGATGGCCTCGTAGACGAATTGCTGGGATTCCGGACCAGCTTCTTCGAGTTGATCCACGGCCCTGCCCGATCGAATCGGATTGTGAATGACCGGTCCCTGCCCCGTGACGTATTCCAGCTGGAACCCCATTGGCTGCAGCAGGGGAAGGATATCCGCGAATATGATAGCGGCGTCCACCCCCAGGCGTTCCACGGCCATCAACGTGATTTCGGCCGTTAGTTCCGGGGTCTTGCACATGTCCAGGAAGTTCATGTCGGATTTGAGTTCCCGGTATGCCCGCTGGTAACGTCCAGCCTGACGCAACAGCCAAATGGGTGTATAGCCCGATGATTCGCGTTTGCACGCCTTGAGGAAGGCCGATTCACCGCGGGTTCCGTAAGGATCGCTTTCAAAATGCCACCGCATGTCGATGCGTTGCCAGTAGGAAGTGTCCACCCCGCCGTCCACTGCCGTGCGCTTTTTGTTAACCAGGTACCCCGCCAGACGCGCCATATCCTTTACGAGCGTGTCGCCGCCGGAACTGTCGGGCTCGTAGTCGACGGAGAGATGGTGGCTTCTCCAGATGTCCGTGCACGCAGGACTCGCCGAGCCCACCGCTATCTGCCTGATGGAATCCAGAAGAGTCTCGATGCGACCCGTGGCGGCCGCGCGGCCGAACAATGCGCGGATATGTTCAGGTTTCGTAAGCAACAGGACGGCGATGTCTTCCCTGGACAGGCTGTAAAGGAAGGCATCCATACCATCCGTATCGTCAGTGATGGCGACCACGGGTTTTCCGCCAAACGAGCCAATGGCGTCGCCGAGCGATTCATCGAGCGTTGCGATCTGCAGTCCGTTGTAATCCATGTTCATGCTCTCCGCTGGTAACCTGTTATATCATACAGTCGAAGAAGGTGGGGAGCAATACAATAAGTAGGGAGCGATGGGCGGTCCGAGGGAGGTTTCATTCAGGGGTTGCACGCCAGGAGGGAATGGGGTAAATTGCGCGGGAAAGTATGCAGTCAGGTCACCGGCTACGGCAATTACACGTAATCAAGGAGTTTACATGTCCGAGTCATATCGGGTCGGCATCATCGGTTGCGGGGGCATGGGTGGTTCCCACGCCCGGAAATGGACGCAGAAATCGCAAACCGACGTTGTCGCGGTCGTTGACGTCAACGAGCGAAACGCGCGTAAACTGGCCGATGAATTCGATGCGAAACCCTATGGGGATTATGAAAACATGCTGGCGGAAGAGGCGTGCGACATTGTCAGTATCACAACGTGGCAGAACGTACGCGCCGAAATCACCGTTGCCGTGACGGAAGCCGGTGCAAAGGGTATCCTGGGCGAAAAACCGATGGCGGCCAGTCTCGGCGAGGCCGATCGCATGCTGAAAGCCTGTGCGCATCGCGGCGTCAAGTTGGCCATCGGCCACCAGCGCCGGTTTACCCCGCAAAACGTGGAAGCGCGCCGCCTCGTGCTGGACGGCGCGATCGGAACGCCCACGGCTATGCTGCGGCGGGACGCCCACGGCCTGCTCAATAGGGGAACCCACGAACTCGACGAAATGATGTACGTGCTGGGCGACCCCAGGCCGGTCTGGGTGATCGGCCAGGTCACGCGCAAGACGGACCGGTGGGAACGCCGGGTGAGGTGCGAGGACAAGTGCGCGGCGATCATCGCCTTCGAGGGCGGGACCAGGGGCACCTATGAAAGCGATCTGCCGGAACCCGGTCTGCAGGGCGACATCATTTACGGAACGGAGGGGATTCTGAAGCACGGTCCGGGCGGATCGGAAGGCACCTTGCTCCTGTTGAACCGCCATTCCAGCGAATGGCAGTCCATCATGCCGCCGCCGGTGGAGGTCGACCAGTTCGACGAGTTCATATCCTGGCTGGACGGCAGGATCGACGGACACCGCAACGAGGGTGACATAGCCCGTCTGACCATGGAACTCATGATGGCGATATACGAATCGGCACGGATTCGCGACGTGGTCGAACTGCCGCTAATGACGGGAGATAATCCACTGGACCTGATGGTTGAGGAGGGAGCGCTGCCGGTGGAGAAACACGGCCGCTATGACATACGTGCGCCGTTTCCCGAACAAACGAACTGATCCATGCTTTACCTGGTTGCCACGCCGATCGGCCATCTGGGCGACATCACCCTCAGAGCGCTGGAGATTCTGCGCAGTGTGGATATCGTGCTCAGCGAAGACACACGCAGAACTGGACGCCTGCTCAAACACTACGAGATCAGCGCCCGGCAGATGGCGTATCACGAACACAACGAGCAACGGGCCGTACCCAAGGCCCTGGCGGTCCTGGAACAGGGTCAGGATCTCGCCCTGGTCACGGATGCCGGAACACCCGGCATAGCCGACCCGGGTTATCGACTCGTACAGGCGGCGATCCACGCCGAAATACCCGTAAGCATGGCCCCGGGCCCCAGCGCGCTGATCATGGCGCTGGTCCTCTCTGGCCTGCCGGTGCACCGTTTCGCATTCTGTGGATTTCCCCCCCGTAAACCCGCGGCCAGGCGCCGCTATCTCGAAGTGGACGCCAACCGCGTAGACACGCTTATCTATTTCGAGAGCCCCCACCGCGTGAAGGCGCTCATCGCAGACGCCCTGGAGGTATTCGGCGACCGGAGGGCGGCCCTGGTGAACGACCTGACCAAACTCCACGAGAAAATAGACCGGAATGCGCTTTCCGTTCTACTCGACGAGACGAGGGATCATCGCCTGCGCGGGGAGTTCATCCTGCTGGTTGAGGGACTACCAGACTGATCGGGCCGTCTCGCGCTTCATCCCCTATTCCTTGGATAACTGCTGGTTCTTCAGCCGTTTCAACGCCTCGCTGTAGTCCGTCCTGTTATTGATGTTGAAGAACATGTCGGAATCATGGAAGCCCGCATCCACCGGCGCCAGGCGAAGGATCCGGACCTTGTCGTAGAACCCGGTTATCTTGTGTTGCCGCGCCTGGATCCGGTCCTCGACCGCCTGGGTACAGGTGTCCCGGTACACGGCGCACAGGGGTTCCTCGCGGCCGTCGTTCGTGGGGACGACCACGTCGTATCCCGGAGACCGCTGGATCATGTACTCCAGGAATTCCGGCTTCACGAAGGGCATGTCACAGGCGACACACAGACACAGCGGGGTGTCCGCCGTCTTGAGCGCCGTGTAGATGCCGCCGATGGGACCGCAGCGGGGAACCAGGTCCTGTCGGCTTGCGATGTTCAGAAAGGCGTAATCTTCCGGGGTATTGGTAATCAGCATCATCCGGTCCGTCACCGCACCGACCGCCTTGCACAGCCGGTGGATCAGCCGTTCCCCGTCGAACCGGCTGAGTGCCTTGTTGGAGCCGAATCGGCTGCTCATCCCTCCCGCGAGGATAATGCCGGTAACCTCGTCATAACCTGTCAATTTTCGTGCTCTCCTTACGGTTTTTTCGATCCCTGTATCCTCTTACTTCCAACCAGGAATCTTGGGACTCTGAATCCGTTTCAGCCGCTTGACACCCTGGTCGAGCGACCGTATATTCAGGGTATCGGGACAAGCGTGCTACGTGTCCCGTTTCCCCGGAATCGAGCCTCCTCAACGGTGCCGGCCGTCAGTGAAAGAGTAAACAAACATGTGGTTCTGGTCCCATAAGCTCAAACTCCTCCTGGTGAAGAAGGACTACGAGACCATTGTGCGCTTGTGCTTCGAACGCATGGAACGCAATCAGTCCGATTACTGGACCCTGCGGGGCCTGGGCCTGGGACTCATGTATACCGGCCGCACGAGCGAAGCCTTCGAATGGCTCAGCAAGTGCGCCAAGGTGCATCCCCGGAAGGTCGCGGTGCAGTACGACATCGGCTTGATCTACATGAAACAGGAGTGCTACAGCGAAGCCCGCGGTTACATGCTGAACGCTCTGGAGAGCGGATATCGCACCGACGCACTCTTCCAGGATCTCGGTCGCATCTACTGCTATCTCGGCGAATTTGAAAAGGCGACCAATTGTTTTCGCGAGGTCATCCGCCGGTCACCCCGGGACGGCGCCGCCTACAAGCTCCTTGGCATGGTATACAAGCGGCGTACGATGTACGATGAAGCCGTCGCCGCCTACCGGGAATCGGTACGATGGGATGGCGATACTTCGGAAATTCATATGAGTCTCGCGGAAATCTTTGTCCGCCAGGAGAAATGGGACCTCGCCGTCGTGGAGTACCAGAAGGCCCTGGAACTCGACGCTACGAATTTCGCGGCCCACTACGCGCTGGGCTCCATTTTCGAGATCATGGGCGAACACGCGCGGGCGATCGACGAACTGCTCAAGGCCCATCGAATCGACGCGGACGACCAGAGAATCCACAAGAAGCTGGAACGCCTTCTTATCAGTTGACTCCCGCCTCGCCGGCTTCTCCCGCCATGACGATCCCCGTTACGGACCCGTAAACGAAATCGGCACGGGCATACAGGTTTGTATAAAGACCAGTACCGCCAGCCATCCCAGCAACTTGCTGTGCCTGGGCAGCGGTGCGGCATCGTCGATCGGCGCGGGATGTCTGAAACCGCTGAACCTGGCCATCAACAGCAGTAACGCCCCGAACACCCACCATCCGGGCGAGTACATGCCCAGCACGGCCAACGCCAGGAAACTCGCCAGCGCGAGGCTCCTCTGGAGACGCCTTCCCCGGGCCGCACCTCCCGTGAAGGCGTAGAGAATATGGCCGCCGTCCAGTTGTCCCACGGGCAGCAGGTTGAGCATCGTGACCAGGCAGCCGAACCATGCGGCCAACCCTACGGTATCCAGGTAAATCGTATAGTGCTCGGGCAGCGGGCCGTGTATCAGGTAGGCGAGAAATTGAAATACCAACGGTTCACCCAGGTACAGTCCTCCGCCCTCCACGGGAATGACATCCACCCTGGCCCCGACAAGACTGTAGGCCATGATCGGTACCGCCACGATGAAGCCTGCTATGGGACCGGCCGCGCCGATGTCCATCAGGGCCTGCCGGTGCGGGTAGGGTGCCCGGGTGACAATGACCGCGCCGAAGGTGCCCGGATTCGGCGCGATGAAGAAGAGGGGCGAAGGGATGAAATGGGGAAGGGACGTGCCGACGCCGTACCACCTGGCATAGAGATAGTGTCCCATCTCGTGGGCCATGAGGATACCGAGCACCGAAAGGGAAAAGGGCAGTCCGTCCAGTAGGAGCGCCGGGTAGGTCAACAGGCTCAGCAGGACGACCAGGGGCGGGACCGTGCCGTTCTCCATGATCGTCCCGGAAACGAGCGTGGTCAGTACGGTACACGCGAACAGGATGACGGGACGGCGCCACTGCGTGCCCTGGCGCCCTGATTCGGCCGTAATCGTTGAATTCGGGAGCGTATTATTCGAGGAGCGCGGCGCCGGTTCCGGATCTGTTGAGTATTGCATATTATCCATCGATCACGATTCCGTTTTCGAAGCGATCGCGATATCTCCCTCATGGGGCCGCGGTGTCTTCGGATTGGCCAGCCTGTCCGGCCTGTCCGGACTGGAACAGGAATCGCTTGATCTTGCGGGTGGAAGTCTTGGAAAACTCCTCCCTGCGAAGTTCCACTTCCCGGATCCGCTTGTAGTCCGCGAGATTCCTGCATCGCTCCCGTACCTCCTGGTTTATGAGCCTGGTGAGGGTGTCGTCGTCGGTCGGCGTACCCTCCTGTTCCAGGTATTCGAAATCCGGGACCACAACCGCCCTGACGTACTCTTCACCCGAGGTGGCGTCCTCGGCGCCGAAAACGAGCACCTCGGCGATGTACGGACTGAGGACGAGTTCGCCCTCGATTTCTTCCGGATAGATGTTTTTGCCCGCCCGGGTAACGATCACATTCTTCAGGCGACCCGCGATGTGCAGATGGCCGTCCTCGTCGATCCATCCCGAATCGCCCGTGTACAGCGAACCGTCCTTCAGGACCTCCGCCGTGGCCTTGGGACTATTGTAATAGCCCAGCATCACGTTGTCGCCCCGGACGATGAGTTCACCCACGCCCGTCTCGTCCGGGTCCAGGACTTCCACTTCCACGCCGTTGATGGCCGGTCCGACGGAATCGGGCTTCGGGTTTTCATCCACGCGATGGACCGACACGACCGGTGAAGTTTCCGTAAGGCCGTATCCCTGGAGTATGCGGAGGCCAAGGCGGTCGAATCCCGTGGCCACCTCGGGAGGTAGCGCAGCGGCGCCGGACACGAAGAACCGGATGGTCCCCAGTCCGCCCTTGTCGCGCAGGCTTTTGAAAAGGGTTGTTCCCATTCGTCTGTTGAATTTCTCGCCCAGCTTCACCGCTCCCATGAGGAGATTGAACAGGGTCCTCGTCACCGCGGGCTGTGTGCTTACCTTGCGCATGATCCCCTGAAGCATCTTTTCGTACAGCAGGGGGACGGCCAGCATGATCGTCGCCCGGGAGTCTTTCATGGTGTCTATGATATCCCGCGACTTGAGGCTGCCCACGTAGGATACGGTGGCGCCGACGTACATCGGCGCGAGAAACCCGGCGGTGCATTCGAAGGTATGGTGAAGGGGGAGCACCGATACGAAACTGTCCTCGTGCGTAATGGAGATGACTTCGCTGCATGCCACGACGTTGGACATGATATTCCTGTGGGAAAGCATTACGCCCTTGGGCTGCCCTGTCGTGCCCGAAGTGTAGATCAGGACGGCCAGTTCGTCGGGACTGACCTGGCTGTCCGGCGCCGCGGTATTCGCTTCGCTGCCCAAGACTTCTTCCAGGCTCAGCACGTGTTTCAGTTCGGGCAGGGTACCGGCGATGGAATGCAGGTCGTCGCGGTAGGCGTCCGAAACGACGATGGCCCGCGTTCCGGAGTCCTCGAGGATACGCTGGTACTCACCGGGTTTCAACAGCCGGTCGATGGGTACCGCCGTCATACCGTGCCCGACGATGGCCAGGTAGACGATACCCCACTCGGGCTGGTTGTCCGCGAGCAGCGCGACCCGGTCGCCGTGCTGCAGGCCGAGGGATACGAGCAAGCCGGCCAGCGCGTCGGCCCGGCGTGCTGCTTCCCCGCCCGTATATTCCACGTATTCGCCGTCTCGTTTTATTCTCAGGACGGTGTTCTCAGCAAACATCCCACCCAACTGATCCTTCAGCGATTTGATGGTCAACATGGTTAGCGTAGTATCGGACATGTTCCGCTCCCGTACGATTTAATGCCGCAACATTACCGCGGGTTGGAGAATGAATCCGGTTTCAGCACCTGTTTGCCGCGATATCGCTTACGGCACTGACGACTTTTCCCATCTCTTCATAGTTGTTGTGCATGGCGCAGGAAATGCGGACGCCGTGATATCCCCCTTCGTGCAGACCGCGGCTGTGGATGTGGTACCTTTCACGAAGCGGCGTGCCCACGTCGGATGAGGTCATGCCGGCAATGGAGAAGGAAACCATGGACGCGGAAAGAGCCCGGCTCATGGGGGTCCAGACCCGAACGCCAGGTATATCTGAAAGGCGGGTCTTCAGCCATTCCGACATAACCGCTCCCCGATCTTCGATCAACGCCGTGCCGATGGCGTTGTGGAAATCCACGGCCACGGCGTATCCGACCATGGGCGCGTAGCTCTGGGACGCGTTGTTTTCGAATCGCCTCGCCGTCAAACGGCCCCCGGAGGTGTAGTACCCAAGCCCGATCTTTTCCTGCGCGGCGTTGTTCACGTAGAGCAAGCCCGTTCCTTTGGGCGTGAACAGCCACTTGTGCGTACTGCTCACGTAGAAATCGCAGTTCAGGTCCTTGAGGTCGATGCTGATCATGCCCACCGACTGGGCGCCGTCGATGACCGTGATGAGCCCCTTTTTGCGGGCCATCGCGCAGATCTTCCGGACGGGCAGGCGCCAGGCCGTAGTGCAGGTGACGTGGCAGAAGCTGAGCACCCGGGTTTCGGGCCGAATGGCTTCCTCGAAAAGACCGACGATCTCGTCCTCGTCCTCCGGTGGATCGTAGAGATCGAGTTTGCGAATCGGATTCCCGAGGAGGGCGTGTCGATGCTGCCAGCAGGACCAGCCGCCGTAATGTTCGTGGGTCGTCGTCAGGATTTCGTCTTCCTGTTTCAGATCGACTCCCAGGGCAATGATGTTCATGCTTTCCGTCGAATTACGCGTCAGGGCGACTTCGGACGGGTCCGCGTTGATCAGCGCGGCCAGCTTTTCGTGGGCTTCGTAGGGACTGGGATAGGCAATTCCGCCGGTATCCCCGTCTTGTATCTCCGCCTCCGTCAGGGTTGCGATCTGGGCCTGCAGGACCATGTGAGGCAGGATTCCGACCGTTCCGTTGTTGGTATAGAGGTTCGTGCCCCGGTACGGGAACTGGGCCCGGACGGCGCGCCAGTAATCCTCGTTGTCCACCTTGCCCGGCCCGGCGCTTCCCAGCGCGGCCTTCAATTCGTCGATCGTGTCCGCCATCTTGAAAGACCGGCTGTTTCGGTCCGTTTTTTTCTTGCTGGATGTTTGCCGATTCTTGGCCATTCCCGTATCTCCGTCGGTTGCGTGGACAATCGGAGCAGAAAGCGCGGAACTCCAGGCCCGGTTCGGTTGACCGGGTGTCGATTGGTCGTGGAAAATTACCGTTGATAGGAAACGGATGAAATATAGCCGGGTGGCGAAACGGTCGCAAGCGGTTTCTACCCTACATCGCTTATGGATAAGGCTTGACCGGCACACGGTGAAAACCTATATTCACGGGTCCATCCAAGGGACGATATACCGCGTTCAGGAGCACTACATGACCAGGATGCATATCTCTGGTGACCAGGGCATCGCCTACGGCGCGTTGCAGTCGGGTGTCGCGGTGGCGACGAGCTATCCCGGTTCACCCAGCAGCAGTACTATCGAGTTTCTACGCGCCTTCGTGGAAAGCCACGGACTGCATGTAGAGTGGTCCACCAACGAAAAAGTCGCGTTCGAAACGGCGTTCGGCGCGTCTATCGGCGGGGTTCCGGCCCTGATGGGTTGCAAGGGCGTCGGGTTCAACGTCGCGCTGGATCCCGTCATGGTCGCCAACCTCACGGACGTCGGCGCGGGGCTGGTCATACTTCTCGGGGACGATCCGGGAGCCTGGGCCTCTCAGAACGACCAGGATACCCGTCCGATCGCATGGGGAACCGAATTGCCCATGCTGGAGCCGGCGACCCCCACCGAAGGGATGACGATGACTCGGGCGGCCTTCCGGCTTTCCCATGAAATGCAGATGCCCGTCATCGTTCGCATTACGAAAACTTTCGGTGCGTTGAAAGAAGAAGTGGACCTGCCCGAAATCCCGCGTTCAACTTTCGTACAGCCCCATGCTTTCGAACGGCATCCCATGCGGTGGATATCGGTTCCCGGAAACGCCGTCCAGTTGCACAGACGGCTGCACGATCGCCTGGAATCGGTTTCACGGCAGTACGAATCTGAGGATTTCAACGCGGTGTACGGGACGGGGAAAATCGGTATCATAGCCGCGGGCGTGATTTACACCAAGTTGATGGACGTGCTTCAGGGCGTGAATACGTCCGACCTTTCCATATTCAAGCTGTCCACCCTGTGGCCCCTGCCCGCCGATCATCTCACCGGATTCCTTCGTTCGACGGATAAAACCCTGATCCTGGAAGAGAACGAACCCTTTCTCGAAACGCTGATCAAGTCGATCTCCTACGACGCGAAGATTTCGACGACGATCTGCGGCAAGCACGACAAGCGCGTGTCGCGGGAGGGCGAATTGTTCCGCTGGCAGATCGCGGAAGCGCTGGCCGGGTTCTGGCCCGGATTCAAACCGGCTCGCACCTTTTCGCCGGAAGACGAAGTGAAATACCTGCCCAGCCAGGCCGGTCTGCCTGAAAACTGTCCATACACGCCCGTCTTCGAAATCCTGCGCGAATTGAGCGGCCAATTCGGCCTTTCGCCGGTGTACGTGGTGGATCCGGGCTGCGCAATTAAGATCAACACGCCGCCCTTCGAGATGCTCGACGTGAAGTACTCCATGGGGTCGAGCATCGGTATCGCCTCCGGGCTCGTTCTATCCGGGGTGACCGATCCGGTGATCGCCGTCGTCGGGGATTCAGACTTCTTTCACCTGAGCGCCAACGCCCTCTTCAACGTGGCCCACCAGGGGTCGAACCTGTTAGTGCTCATCCTGGACAATGCTACCACGGCCCTGTCGGGGTTCCAGGGCACGCCCAACCTGGGCGGAATCGACCTCGGTCACGAGACGACGCCGCTCAGTATAGACGATATCGTGGACGCCTGTCCGGTCTCGCTGAACGAGACCATTGACCCCTGGGATGAAACACGGACACGAGACGTGCTCGGTGAAGGCCTGAAACAGTCGGGTATTCGCGTGATCATCGCCAGGAGTCCCTGTCCCTACATCGAGAAGGGATTCTGTCCGGGATACAAGGCCGGCAGCGCCGAGACCGCGGTTTTAGCGTCGAATCCCTGACCATCTGATCGGCGTGCGCAAATGGAAAGACGGCGCTGTCCCGTCCACTTCCCGGGAGCCTTCGCGCCACGGACAGGTCGGCCTGGCCCATCACAATTTATCCTTGCGGTAATCGTGTACGAGTTGTTTAATAGAGGCACAATCCAGTGGCCGGTATTCGCAGTAACAGCGTATCGACGGAGGGGATGTGTAATGAACGAACGCAGGATTAATGATGTAACGGTAATCGAACTCGCCGGCAGCTTCCTGGGCGATCCCCAGGTGTCCGCTTTTCATGACCGCCTGAGGGCATTGAAGTCCGAGGGTGCGACCACGGCCGTAGTCGACCTAGGCAAGGTAAACCTTATCAGCAGTTCGGGCGTCGGCGCCCTCGTTGGCGGCGCCAAGACCCTCCGAGAGGCCGGAGGCGACCTTAAGCTGGCAAACCTGAGTGAACGTACGCACAACGTGTTGGTCGTCATTACCCGTCTGGGCTCCGTTTTCAATATATTCGACTCGGCAGAGGATGCCGCGGCGAGTTTCTGATCAGGTCGCAGTCCTGCTAGTTCAAGAAACTATCACTGACCTTCCCCGCTTAGCCACGTCGATCCGGACCGGCCTATATTGAACCTGGACCGCATTCGCCGGGAATTCCCTGTTGTCCATCACTGTACCTACCTGAACCATGCTGCGGTCGGCACATTGCCCGGGCGCGCCCGCGAGGCGGTACAGGCCTACGCAGCGGACTTCAACGAGTACGCCGCTTCCCACTATCCCAACTGGGAGGCGGCCATCGAAACGACCAGGTCGCGGGCGGCCCTGCTGATCAACACCACGCCCGAACAGATCGCCTTCGTCAAGAATACCACGGAAGGGTTGTGTTTCGCCGCCAATGGCATAGACTGGCGATCCGGCGACAACGTGGTCCTGAACGACCTGGAATTCCCATCCAACGTTTATCCCTGGCTGAATCTTTCTCAAATCGGTGTGGAAACCCGGATGGTCAAGTCCGTTGACGGACGCCTGTCGGTGGACGCGATCTCGGATAAGATCGACGAAAGAACCCGCGCCGTTTCCATCAGTCACGTGGAATACGGTAATGGATTCCGCAACAACATCGCGGCGGTCGGAGCTCTATGCCGGGGAAAGGGCGTCTGTTTCGTCGTCGACGCCATACAGTCCCTCGGCCAGACGCCCGTGGACGTGGCGGAGATGGGTATAGACATCCTCACGGCCGATGGCCACAAGTGGCTCTTGAGTCCGGAAGGGATAGGTATCTTCTACTGCGCGCCGCACATGACGGACCGACTGAAGCTTTACGAGGTGGGATGGAATTCGGTGGCCGATGCGGGCAATTACGATTCCTATGATCCGACGCCGGCGCCGACGGCGCGGCGCTTCGAATGCGGTTCCCACAACACGCTGGGCATTCACGCGCTGGGGGCTTCGCTGGACCTGTTGCTGGAGGTGGGTATCGAGGCGGTGCAGAACAGGTTGCGCGGGTTGACCGACCTGCTTGTCGAAGAACTGCGCAACGCGGGGTACCGCGTCCTGAGTCCCCGCGGCGAATCCGAATGGTCCGGAATCGTGACATTCAACAGCGATGTCCACGAGACGGAGGACCTGCATCGCACGCTGCGCAGCCGCCGGATTATCGGCGCCCGCCGAGGGGGCGGCATACGCATTTCACCGCACTTTTACAACACCGAAGAAGAGGTGCTTCGCGTCATAGAGGCGTTGCCGGGTCATTGACCGCTATCCAGTAGAACACCGATCTGTTCTTGCCAATTCAGTTTTCACGAACTGCCGTTTCAACCCCCGACCGCCGCAGATTCCCACGCGCCTTCTATGGCCCACTGGCGTTGCAGGTCGATGGTTTCGTGACCTTTGAAGGACATGGCCAGTTCTTCCAATCGGCCGCCGATTACACGAATGCGTTCCAGTTCGCCCACACCCAGGCCGATGGCGTCCCCGTAAAAAACCGTTCCCACTTCCAGGGGATCGAACCCCATGGTCTTCGAGATGACGGCGTCTACGGCGATGGTGTCCTCACCGGCCGCTGCCAGTCCGAGGGGTACGGTGTCGGTCCCCCCCGGTCCATTGCCCTGAATGCCCACCGTGCCGTCCACCACGCTGTAGTGGGGGTAAAGGTGACGGGCGAGACGGATCAGGTTCCTGCTGAGGGCACGGGCTTCCTGCGGATGGCGCCTGTCGTGGTGGGTCGTGTAGCCATGCACCTTTATACGGTCTCTCTTCAATATCGTACCCATGATGAGGTTTTTCAGCGCCAGGGTAACCATGGCGCCGTCGTGGGTCTTGGCCACGGCGACCGAAATGACGCAGGGGCAGTCCAGCACGGTGCGCGGCATCCTCACCGTGGTCCAGGTGCCGTCGACCATGTATACCCGGGTGTTGCGCCAGCGCGTTTCCTGGTTCAGGTCCACCAGTTCGATCGGGATGTCATATTCGTCCGGAATGTCGGTGTACCCCATGTGGCGGAAGACTTCACCCGATACGTTCTCGTTGCCGCCTTCGGCGATCAGGATCCGTCGCGGTTTATTGGGCAGGGTCGTGATGACGTCAAGCACGCCGCGGACCGCGTCCGGGTGGGTGCATACCACCGGGTTGGTGCCGGACAGGAAATTGGGTTTGAGCATGACCTCATCCCGGATACGGGAGGCCAGTTGCGGCGCGGAGCGTTCCACCGCGACGCGCACGTTCTCACGGCGGTTGCTCCCCGTGCCTATTCCTACCGTCGTAGTTTTCGATGCCATGGTCATCTCCTTCCTTGCCGTGGATAAAAACGCAGATCCGGTACGTCCGGGATCAGGCCGCGGGTCCGGGCCAATCCGTAAAACTCCATGAGTCCTCTTCGTTCCATGCCGCCCAGGTCGTAGACCAGGTTGTTCCTGAGGTACGTCGCGTAAAAGGACGGCGTCCGTGAATGGTTGCGCGCGTGTACTTCGGCGATTTCGTCCAAGGCGTCGAGCCCCTGGTTCTTCGATCTGATCAGCAGTTCGACTTCACCGGGCGAGAGGCCATCTTCCTTCCCCGCCCAGAAGGCGTATACAAATGGCAGCCCGGTCAGTTCCCGCCAGGCTTCCCCCAGGTCCAACCGTGGTTCGGGCCGGTCCGCGTTCTCCAGGGCCGGATCCCCGATGACCATCGCCGCGTCCGCCACCTCCAGCATCGCCGACACGTCCGGTGGATGGTCGATGGAATCGAAATCCAGGTGGTATCTTTCACGCAGGACGATCCGGGCCAGGGCAACCGAAGTTCGGGAACTCACGTCCATCGCGACTTTCCTGATCCGGTCGACCGGAACCTTGTGGAACAGGAATATACTGCCGACCGGACCCGCGGATGCAATGGCGACTTCGGGCACGATGAAATAGGCCACCGGACTTCGCGCGTATTCGATCGATGGAATGACGCCCGCCGCGGCCTCACCCGTGCTGACCTGCCTGGCGCATACGGACGGGATATCGTAGAGGATCTCGAAACCGTGTTCCAGGCCGCCGTGTTCCAGGCCAAAGGTCAATGGCCGGGTGTTCAGGTAACTTACGGCGTTAAGACGGGTTTTATTGGCCATGCTGAGATCGTCCGCCGGTTGCTCCGTCAACGCCTCCCGGCGGTGATATCAAGCTCGTTGTACAGCAGTAGTGTGAATCCGCCCGGGATTCGGACGTTGCAGCGGGGTAGTCTGGAAGGCCGCGGCACCCCTGGCACTTATACCGCAGTCTCGCGCTTTTCGATATTCCCGTTTCCCACGTACTCGTAGCGCGTGTTGCGCCGGCGAGGGACAAAGCCCGCGTCGCTGATCAACCTTTCGATTTGCTGAGTAGGCATCACGAAACTCTCTCCGCCCGCGCTGATGACGTTCTCTTCCATCATGGTGCTTCCGAAATCGTTCACCCCGTATCCGAGGGCGATTTGCGCGATTTTCGGACCCTGTGTCACGTAGGACGCCTGGACATTTTCGATGTTGTCAAGCATGAGCCGGGCGATGGCCACGGTGCGAAGGTAGTCGTATCCCGTCGCCTTTCTCGTGTCCGGCAGTTCGGTGCCCTCCGGTTGGAAGCTCCACGCGATGAAAGCCGTAAAGTACCCGTCGTGTTGGGCGAGGGATTCATCCTGCACTTCCCGCACTCGGAGGAGGTGGCGCAAACGGTGTTCAACGGTTTCCACCGAACCAAACATCATGGTGGCCGTCGACTTCATGCCCAGTCGATGGGTCAGACTGTGCACGTCCAACCATTCCTGCACCGTTTCCTTGCGGTAGGCGATGGCGTCGCGCACCTCGGTATCCAGGATCTCGGCACCGGCGCCCGGCAGGGATTTCAACCCGGTCGCGCGCAGGCGTATCAGCGCTTCTTCAACCGATATCTTCGATATATGCGCGAGATAGACGATTTCCGCCACGGAGAGCGAATGGATATATGCCGCGGGATAGCGCCTGGTGATCTCCGAGAAGAGGCGCTCGTAGTAGTCGATCTTCAGCTTCGGGTTCAGCCCGCCCTGCATGAGTATCTCACAGGATTCCGGTGTATCTCCCCCGACGCTGATCAGTTCCTCGACCTTGCCGTAGATCTCCTCGTCGGGCAGCGTGTATCCTTCCTGGTCGCCCGGGGGACGGTAGAACGCGCAGAACTTGCACCGCACCCAGCACACGTTGGTGTAGTTTATGTTTCGGCCGATATTGTACGTCACCACCGGCTCGGGGTGCTTTGTCCGCCGCACGTGGTCGGCCAGCAGGCCCAGCTCGGTGACGTTCGGGTGTTGGAACAGCCGGCGTCCGTCCTCGGCGTTCAGGCGGGTCCCTGCCAGGACCTTTTCCGCGATATCAGTGATCATGATGGTTATCCCGAACTCGAAACCGCTTCCATCGTCACGCCGTCGGCCGCAACCATGTAGGCCGGCCGTTTCGATTCAGGCTGGTCGACGATACGGTACAGCGCGTCGCGTTCGACGGGTTTTCGACCCGATTCGCCGATCATGTCGAGCATCTGGGTATGTGTCAGCGCCTGCATCCGGTCGGTGACGGGATTTCGGGTTATTTCGTACTCCAGGACGCTGCCGTCCATGTCGTCGGCGCCGTACCACAGCGCCACCTGCGTCACCGCCGGCGTGTTCATGATCCAGAACGATTTTATGTGGGGAATGTTGTCCAGCATGAGACGGGCCACCGCGATTTCCCGGAGATCCATCTGCCCCGTCGGTCCCGGCAGATGTTCGATGGCCGTACGCTCCGGGTGCCACGACAGGGGGATGAAGGCCAGCAGTCCGTTGGTCTCGTCCTGCAGTTCCCGCAGTTTCATGAGGTGATAGACCTTCTCCTCGGTCTGCTCCACGTGGCCGTAGAGCATGGTAGCGTTCGAGGGCAGCCCTACCCGGTGGGCGACGCGGGCGGTTTCGAGCCACTTATCGGAATCCGACTTGGCCTGGAAGAGCTCTTCGTGCACCCTTTCGCTGAAAACTTCGGCACCGCCGCCGGGCAAAGCGTCGACCCCGGCTTCCTTCAAATCCACGAGGGTTTCATCCATGGGTTTTTTGGCGATTCTGCGGATCTGCTCTAGTTCGATCATGGTAAAAGCCTTGAGCGACACCCCGGGCCGCACTTCCTTGATTGCCCGGACTATGTCCAGGTAGTATGAGTAAGGCAGCTTGGGGTTCACCCCCCCGACCATGTGAATCTCGGAAATCGGTATATCTGCGTAGGTCTCCATCCGCGCCCGTATGTCGTCCGGAGATAGTACGTATCCCTCGGGGTCCTTCGGAAGGGCGTAGAAGGAGCAGAAGAGGCAGCTCTTGTTGCAGATGTTGGTGTAGTTCAGGTGCTGGTTGCGTACGAAGTAGACCCGTTCGCCGTGCAGGCGCTCGCGCACCAGGTTCGCCAGGTAGCCGATGGCGGGCAGGTTCTCGTTCAGGTACAGTCTTCTCCCGTCGTCGGCCGAAAGGCGCTCGCCGGCCATGACTTTCCCGCGGATGTCTTCAAGGCCTGCTTCAGCGATCAATACTTCAAACAAATCAACCTCCTGGGACTCACAGGTCCAGTTGCGGCCAGAGCGCGTCGATGCGCCGGTTGACCTCTTCAGGCATACGCAGTATTTCCGGCCACCCCCGGTCGAATCCCTCGTCCGGCCACTTCTCGGTGGCGTCGATGCCCAGCTTTCCACTCACGTCCGCGATCTGAGCGGCGAAATCCAGGACATCACAGGGACCTTCGCTGACCAGCAGGTCCCGCCTGGGATCGATGGAAACGCCGACCCGCCAGGCGACCTCTCTCATATTATGCACGTCCACGTCCTTGTCCACAACGATAATCACCTTGGTGAACATCATTTGGCCCAGGCCCCACAGGGCGTGCATTACCTTCCGGGCGTGGCCGGGAAATCGCTTGTCGATGGATACGATGGCGAGATTGTGAAAAATGCCTTCGATAGGCAGGTCTATGTCCACGATTTCCGGAAGCGTGGTCTTGAGGAGCGGCAGGAAGATGCGTTCCGTGGCTTTTCCGAGCCACCCGTCTTCCTGCGGCGGCGGCCCGACGATTATCGTCGGGTAGATGGGATCTTTTCTTCGCGTGATGGCCGTGAGGTGAAACACCGGGTATTCGTCCTGCAGTGAATAGTAACCCTGGTGATCGCCGAAGGGACCTTCAAGGCGCCTTTCATGGGGTTCCGCGTAGCCCTCCAGGACGATCTGGGCATTGGCCGGAACCTCCAGGTCCACCGTCCGGCACTTCACCAGCTCCACCGACTGCCTGCGGAGAAACCCGGCGAGCATATATTCATCGATCTCGTCGGGCAGGGGCGCCGTCGCGGCGTACATGGTTTCAGGGTCGGGCCCGAGAACAATGGCGACCTCCAGCCGCTTGCCCATCTGCTCGGCGACGTGGTAATGATGGGCGCCGCCCTTGTGCCGTTGCCAGTGGAGCCCCAGGGTTTTGTCGTCGAAGACCTGGAGCCGGTACATGCCCACGTTCCGCGTCCCCTTTTCGGGATGTTTCGTAATCACCTGGGGAAAGGTGATGTATTTCCCGCCGTCGCCGGGCCAGCACTTGATGACCGGCAGGCTGTCGAGCTTCGCCGTGTCGGTCTCTACCACTTCCTGGCATGGTCCGCTGCGAACGGTCCTGCTCTGGGTGTCCTTCAATCGGGCGAGCCGGGAGAGCATCTGCAGTTTACCCGCGAGCGAAGCGGGCACCTGGGGGTTGATCAGGTCGGCGATCTCGGCCGCGATGTCGTCCAGGTTTTCCGTGCCCAGGGCCAGTTCCATGCGCCGCTTGGACCCGAAGGTATTGATCAGTACCGGAACCCCCGGATGGCCCTTCACGTTGGTGAACAGCAACGCCGGACCGTTCTGCTTGACTACGCGGTCCGCGATGGCGCTGATCTCCAGCACCGGATCGACTTCAAGGGCGATTTCCCTTAGCTCACCCTCTTGCTTGAGCAAGTCTACAAAAGATTTTAAATCTTTGTGGGCCATTGGGTTGCAGTTCAATATAGTCAATGGATGACAGGGCGTTCAGTACCTTCCCGATGACGATGTGTCTGCCGGTGTAAGATACCGTTATCGGTGTTTCAAGTCAATTCAATACTGGCGTTGCAGACTGACACCGAAAGCCGCAGTAACGCGCCCGGCCCCACGTCCGAAATACAACCTGCTTTTTCCGAGGAAGACGATTTGAGGTCATTCCGGCGTATACGCGCATGGAGTCATCCTGATCAGCAATGGAAAAAACAGGTTGCATACCGTGGGACGATGTAATAGGATTAGTGCTGCTTTCGAGACATCGTCCTTCGATTCGTACCAGGGTAGTCCATGCCCAATATATACGAACGTATCGGCGTGCGGCCGATTATCAACGCTTCGGGGCCTACCACACGGCTCAGCGGTGGCATCATGGAACCTGAAGTGGCGGATGCCATGCGGGAGGCGTCCCAGTACTGCGTCGACATCGCCGAACTTCAAGCCCGCGCCAGTGAGATCATCGCGGACATCACCGGCGCCGAAGCGGGGTACGTTACCTCCGGCGCGGCCGCGGGGCTTCTCCTGGGCACGGCGGCCTGCGTCACCGGTCCGGATCCCGGAAAGATGAACCGCCTGCCGGACACGGAGGGCATGAAGAACGAAGTCATCATCTCCCGCAGTCAGCGCAACTTCTACGACCACGCGATCCGGTCAGTCGGCGTCAAGCTCGTCGAGGTGGGTATCGCCGACCGATACAGCGGAGCAGGCGTGCGGGACACGGAAGCTTGGGAGATCGCCGACGCCATCACGGAACGAACGGCGGCCGTATGCTACGTCGCGAATCCACGCTCCCTGCCGCTCCTGGAAGAAGTCGTCGACGTCGCCCACGCCCGTGGGGTGCCGGTTGTCGTCGACGCCGCCGGACAGCTACCGCCGCAGTCAAACCTGCGCGCTTTCATTTCCCTGGGCGCCGATCTGGTGGCCTTCAGCGGAGGCAAGGCGATCGGCGGTCCCCAGAGTTCCGGGATTCTCTGCGGTCGCCGGGACCTGATCATGTGCGTGGCGCTGCAGCATCTCGACATGGACGTTTTAAAGCGGCAATGGAATCCTCCCGAATCGCTAATCGACAAATCGATCCTGCCCGGCTTGCCTCATCATGGCATCGGAAGGCCCTGCAAGGTGGGCAAGGAGCAGATCATCGGCCTGTTAACCGCCCTTCGGCGCTTTGCCGGTGAACAACTGGAAGCGCGAGCCGAAGTTTGGCGAGATCGCATCGACGAACTCGTGGCAGCCTCCGGGGACATTCCGGGAGGCGGTTTTACGATCGACGTGGACAGCAGGCCAAGTGCGATACCGATGGCCGTGTTGAAACTCGACGAAGCTTCCCTGGGCAAGACCGCCCTGGACGTGATGCATGAACTGCAGCAGGGAAATCCCGCCATTCAGACCAATCCTTCCAGGGTCACTGAAGGGATCGTACTTTTCGGACCGGTCTGCCTGAAGGCGGGCGAACCGGAACGCGTGGCCCTGCGCTTGAGGGAAATCCTGGGAGCGTAACCGGTCCTGGAGGCCGACGCATACATGAGTGATAATCCGCATATCGCGAAGATTTCCGGCGAACTTGGACTCCGGGCTGAACAGGTGGAAGCTGTCGCGGTCCTGCTGGGCGAAGAGGCCACGGTTCCCTTCATCGCGCGCTACCGAAAGGAAAGAACCGGTTCACTCGACGAAGTGGCCATTACGGCTATCCGCGACCGAATCGGTCAACTTCGGGAACTGGATAAACGCCGGACTTCGATCCTCGCCTCCCTGAAAGACCGCGCCCTCCTCACGGACGAGTTGGAATCACAGATAAACGACGCGGAAACCATGACCGTCCTGGAAGACATCTACCTGCCATATCGTCCGAAACGGCGCACACGGGCGACGGTAGCCCGGGAAAAGAGCCTGGAACCGTTGGCGGAACGCATATACGGCCAGGAGGATATGGACCTCGAAACGGAAGCCGCGGCCTTCGTAGTTCCTGAAAAGGAAGTAGCCTCGGTCGAGGAAGCCCTGTCGGGTGCGCGCGATATTATGGCGGAGTGGATCAACGAAGATTCCACGGCCCGGTCGGCCTTGCGCCAACTGTTCCACGAGAAGGCGGTAATCCGGTCTTCTGTCGTGGAGGAAAAAGAAACATCGGGGATCAAGTTCCGGGACTATTTCGATTGGACTGAACCGGCGGTGAAAGCGCCATCGCACCGCGTGCTCGCCATCCGGCGCGGTGAGAAAGAAGACGTGTTGAGGATGACTATCGCACCGCCGGAAGGGGAGGCGATAGAACGTCTCGAACAACTGTTCGTCAAGGGAGAAGGGCCGGCGTCCGAACAGGTCCGATTGGCCGTATCCGACAGTTACCGCCGCCTGCTTTCCCTGTCCCTGGAAACCGAATTAAGGTCCCTCGTGCGGCAAAAGGCCGAAGAAGAGGCGACCCTCGTATTTGCGCGGAACCTGCGGGAACTGCTGATGGCGCCGCCCCTGGGCCGCTGCCGTATCATGGCGATCGACCCCGGTTTTCGCACGGGTTGCAAGATGGTTGGTCTGGACGAGCAGGGCAAGTTGCTGGACAGGGCAAGTATCTTTCCCCATTCCGGAGATAAGAAGAAGGACCGGGCGGCTCGTATCGTACAGTCGCTTCACACGCAGCACGGGTTCGACGCCATTGCCGTCGGCAACGGGACAGCCGGGCGGGAGACGACAAAGTTCCTTCAAACGATCGAGCTTGCCGGCGATCCGCCCATCGTGCTCGTGAACGAAAGCGGCGCATCGGTGTATTCAGCGTCGGCCACGGCCCGTGAGGAGTTTCCCGACCTGGACGTTACCGTTCGTGGAGCGGTGTCTATCGGCCGTAGACTGATGGATCCCCTTGCGGAACTGGTCAAGATCGATCCGAAATCCATAGGCGTCGGCCAGTACCAGCACGATGTCGACCAGGTTTCGCTGAAAAAAAGCCTGGACGACGTGGTCATGAGTTGCGTGAACAACGTCGGGGTCGAAGCCAATACCGCCAGTGCGCAGCTCCTGTCTTACGTTTCCGGCATCGGCCCCGCGTTGGCCCGGAACATCGTCGCCCACCGGGAGAAAGCGGGGCCCTTCGCTTCAAGAACGGACCTGGTGCAGGTACCGCACCTGGGACCCAGGGCCTTCGAACAGGCCGCGGGTTTCCTGAGAATAGGGCACGGCGCCAATCCCTTGGACGCCAGCGCAGTTCACCCCGAATGCTACGATATCGTCGACCGGATGGCCACTGATCAGGAATGCAGCGTACAGGAACTCATGGACGATTCCGGGATCAGGTCGCGTATCGATCTCCATAACTACGTCAACGACAACGTGGGGCTGCCGACCCTGGAGGACATCCTGGAGGAACTGGCACGACCCGGGCGCGATCCGCGCGATGAGTTCAAGGCCGTTCAGTATACCGAAGGGATCCATGCCATCGACGAGGTCAAGGAGGGGATGCGGCTCAACGGCGTCATAACCAACGTCACCAACTTCGGCGCCTTCGTGGACGTCGGGGTCCACCTCGACGGTCTCGTGCATATCAGCCAGCTCGTGGACCGTTACGTCAAGCACGCGGGGGAAGCGGTCAAGGTCGGGCAGCTGGTAGAGGTGCGGGTGCTCGGTGTCGACCAGGAAAGAAACCGGATTTCGCTTTCCATGCGCGAAGAGCAGGACAGGAACGACAGAAGACCGGAAAGTCAAAAAAGACGCGGCTCGGCAAAGAACAGGCAGTCGCCGCAGACCAACGCAAAGACGGCGGAAACATCCGTGAAGTCGGAATCCCCAAAGACACGCAAAACCAGGAAGCCCCGCCGGAAGACGGCCGGTCCCGCCGGCCCGGGGGTGGAGAAAGCCCTTACCGTCGATCACCTGCTCAAGTTGAACCGGAAACTGTAGCTGAGCTTAGACTGCCCCTAACCCGCCGAGCCGATTCGGCGAGGTAAATCCTCCTTCGCTAAACCTTCTAATTGCACGATCTTGTTCCGGGTCCTGTGTCCCCGTAGAATGCGGACGCTTGACCTGGGAATGCCCAGGCGGTCTGCCAGCAATTTCAACATGGCGTCGTTGGCCTTGTTGTCTTCCGGCGCGGCCGTAACCCTGATTTTCAGGCCTTGTTCGTCACTCCACGACATGGTGTTTCGGCTGGATTTGGGATAGACCTTGATGTTGAGTTGCACCTCAACATCCCCCGCTGATCGCCGGCAGGAAGTGTATCTCGCTGTGTTCGTTCACCTTGTCGATCAGGATGCGCCGCGCGTTGCGGCCGTCGATCATGACCGCGATATTGGGTCTGATCCGTTGGGTTCCGTCTTCGAGCAGCCGTTTGCGAAAACCCGGGTAGGCCGCCTCCAGGTTGGCGATGATCTGGCGCATGTCGGCCCCTTCGATATGGATGATCTCCTTGCCGCCGGTAAGATCGCGCATGAGGGACGGGATGTAGACGGTAGCCATGGTAGTTTGTTGTAAGAGTGAGTTTTGATTCCTTTTGACAACTGCTATGGGATGCGATCGGGTAATCGGTCGTGAAACGGTCAGGTTAAAGCAAAAAGGGCGGGAAGCTGCTTCTCCCGCCCTTTGCGTATTCCCCCTAGATCCCCCCGCGTCTACCCGCCGTTTTCCGCCAGGGCCTGCTGGACCCGGGGCGGCGACATGGGCAGGTCGCGCAGTCTCACGCCCGTCGCGTCGTAGATCGCGTTGGCGAGCGCGGCCGGCGGCGGTACGATGGGCACTTCGCCAACACCTCTTACGCCGTAGGGGTGGGATTCGTTGGGCACTTCCACGATGATCGTCTCGATCATGGGCAGATCGAGCGTCGTGGGCATGCGGTAATCGAGAAAGCTCGCGTTGGTCATGGAACCGGCGTCGTTGTAGATGTACTCTTCGTTGAGCCCCCAGCCGATGCCCTGCACCACGCCGCCCTGCATCTGGCCTTCGACGTAGCTCGGGTGAATGGCCGTGCCGGCATCCTGGACGGCGGTATACCGCAGTATATCCACCTTGCCCGTTTCCGCATCGACCTCCACGTCGACGACGTGGGTGGCGAAGGCGCCGCCCCCGCTGCCGTCGGGCTGCGTGCTGACCTGGGCGACCACGGGTCCGCCGGTCTCGCCGGCCTGGCTGGCCAGTTCCTTGAAGCTTCCTCTTTTTTCCGTGTCATCCCTGTAGGAGAAGACCCCGTCCGCGAAGTCGATGGCATCGGCGGGTACGTCCCAGAGTTTGGACGCCCTTTCCTTGATCTCGCGAATGAGGGCCTGGCCGGTGGCGTGGGCGGCATAACCCGTTCCGAAGGTCGTCCGGCTCCCGCCGGTTACGTCGGTATAGCCGATCGAGTCCGTGTCCACGACGTAGGGCTTGATATCGGTGGCTTCAAGACCTATGGTTTCGGCCAGCTGCATGGCGATGGATGCCCGTGATCCCCCGATATCGGTGGATCCTTCGAGCATATTTATGGTGCCGTCGGGATTGACGCTGACGGAGATGGCCGACCGGCCGCCGTTGAAGTTGAACCAGAAGCCGGAAGCGACGCCCCGGCCCCTGATCTTGCCGTTAGCCGTTTTTTCGAGCGAAGACCGGTAGTGTTCGCAGTTGAGGGCGGCTTCCGTGGTCTCGATACAGCCGATGCGTGGATGTACGGGGCCGTCTGCACGGCGGGTGCCTTCCCTGGCGGCGTTCTTCACCCGGAACTCGAGCGGGTCCGCGCCGATCTTTTCGCAGATTTCGTCCACGACGGTTTCGGCGGCGAAGGCCGCGTTGGTGGCCCCGGGCGCACGGTAGGCGTTCGTCTTGGGCTTGTTAACGCACACGTCGTACCCGTCGATCTGGACATTGGGTATGTCGTACGGCGAAAAGATGCAGCCCGCGCCCGCACCGACCGGCGAGCCGGGATAGGCGCCGGCCTCGTAGGCCATGTATGCCGTGGCGGCCGTGAGCCGGCCATCGTTTGTAGCGCCCATCTTGACCTTCAGGTAGGAACCCGGTGTCGGGCCCGTTCCTTCGAACACCTCGTCGCGGGTCATCGTCATCTTTACCGGGTGCCCCGTCTTCTTAGACAGCAGTGCCGCAACCGGGTCAAGATAGACGGAAATCTTGCCGCCAAAGCCGCCACCGATTTCCAGGGGCACGATTTTGACCTTCGAAATGGGCATCTGGAGGATCTCGGACAGCTGATCCCGCACCGCAAAGGCGCCCTGCGTGCTCGTCCACACCGTGAGCTGGCCTTCTTCGTTCCAGA
The DNA here is from genome assembly GCA_965225915.1 of bacterium. GTDB lineage: Bacteria > JAAXHH01 > JAAXHH01 > JAAXHH01 > JAAXHH01 > JAAXHH01. The sequence goes on along the minus strand of OZ245326.1, from coordinate 171,739 downwards.
GTGCCGTGGCGTTATGACTTTCGATATAGCCCTGGTGGACGGTCTGCGTCGTGAACTCACGCTCGATCACCACGTCGGCTTCCACGAAACCGTCATCCGGTTCGCCCATCTTGTGCTGGAAGTGGTTGGCGATATTGCTGACCTTATCAGTCTCCTCGCCCATGGACGTGGTTTTCATGTCTTCATGAAGGATCGGGGCGTCGTCTTCCATGGACTCCAGCACGCCCGTCACGTGGGGCAGCGGTTCGTATTCCACTTCGATCAGTTCCAGCGCTTCCTGGGCCACGTGCAGGTTCACCGCGGCCACGCCGGCGACGGCATGGCCCTTATAGAGTACCTTACCATAGGCCAGCACGTTGTTGCTTGAGTCGCGCAGGTTGACGATCGCTTCGCCCAGGTCGGCGATCTTGTCCGCGATCTGCGGCAGGTCGTGGGCGGTGACAACCGCCCTGACCCCCGGATAGGCCTCCGCCCGGCTGGTGTCGATGTTCTTGATCCGCGCGTGCGGATGGGGGCTGCGTTTTATTGCGCCATAAAGCAGGCCCGTCAGTTGGATGTCGGCGCCGTAGATCGCCCGCCCGGTAACCTTATCCACCCCATCATGCCGTATCGGACGAGTGCCGATGACTTTATGTCCATTTTGTGACACGTCTTTTACCTCCGTATGGTCATTCCTGGTCGTGTTTCAGCATCCAAGGTCCCACATGCCTGTTAATGAACCTTTCCCGGTCAGGCCACGTCCCTGGCATCCAGGACGGCACGGATGATCTTGTCGTACCCGGTGCAACGGCAGAGGTTGCCCGCCAGCCAGTAGCGTACTTCGTCTTCCGTAGGGTTCGGGTTCCGGTCCAGCAACACTTTGGCGGATACGATAAATCCGGGGGTGCAAATGCCGCATTGCAACGCCGCGTGCTCGAGAAACTTCTGCTGCAACGGATGCAGGTTGGCGGCGGACCCTATGCCTTCGATGGTCTGGAGTTCGCAACCGTCGACTTCGACACCCAGTACGCAGCAGGAATTGACCAGCCTGCCATCCATGATCACGTTGCAGGCGCCGCAATTGCCGTTGTTGCATCCTTCCTTGGCGCCTGTAAGATCCAACTTGTCGCGCAGCACTTCGAGCAGACTGTTGCGCGGTTCACACAGGAAATCGACTTCTTCTCCGTTTATGGTGGTCTGTACGTGTACTTTTTTTGACATCGACTGCTACTCCTTCGCTCGTTGAACCGCGCCTTGCACAACCCGGCGCGTCAGTACGCTGGTCAGATGCTTACGATAATCGGCGGTGCCCCGCATATCGCTGATGGGCCGTGCCGCGTCGCGGGCGATGTCCGCCGCCCGCTGGATCGTCTCGTCGGAAACAGGTTGTCCGCCCAGGGCCTCTCCGGCCTCTCTCACGAAGAGCGGCGTCGGGGCCACGGCGCCGACGGAGATGCGCGCTGAGACGAAGGAGGACTTGTCTTCACTGAGCACGACGGAAGCTCCGACGCCGACCACGGCGATGTCCATCTCGTTGCGCGGGATGAAACGTCTGTAAAACGCGCCGAAATTCGGCGTGGGCGCAGGGAAATGGAGCGAAACCAGGAACTCGCCGTCATCCAGCGCGGTGCGGCCGGGCGCCGTGCAGAAGTCTTCCACGGCCACGCTGCGCGTTCCGTTGGGACCGGCGATTTCAGCCTCGCCTTCGAGGACGATCATGGGGGGAATCGTATCGCCTGCCGGCGACGCGTTGCACAGGTTGCCGCCCAGGCTGGCCCTGCCCTGGATTCCCGTGCCGCCTACCAGTCTGGCCGCGTCCATGAGTCCCGGATAGGCCCCGGCGATTTCCGCGTTTCCATAGATTCGGTAGCAGGGTACGGCCGCACCGATCGTGAGTCCCGTCGCGGCGTCGTAGGACAATTCGTTCAGCTCGGCGATTTTCTTGACGTCGACCACGAGGTCGGTCCGCCGGCGATTCTCCCGAAGCTGTACGATAAGGTCCGTGCCGCCCGCGAGCACACAGGCTTTTTTACCGTGATCGCTGAGCATTACCACCGCATCGGCCACACTCTCGGGCGTGGCGTAATCGAATGCGTGCAAGACACACTCCTTTGTTTTTTACCTTGAACTGTTGACTGTGAAAATCCCGGAATATCAGAAAACGGATACACGCAGGGCTATGTAGCGGATATCCAAAAACATGATCTACATAATTAGGCGGAGTAAAAAAGACGTGTCAAGAGGGAAAGAAACCCGGTTACCAAAATATCACGGCATGTCCGATCCTACCGCGTATCGTCCAGTCTGAGCCGCCCCTCGAGATCGTCCACGAACTGCCGCGCCACCCTGCCGGACCGGCCGCTGGCGCGCTGGAGCCACCACAGGGATTCCCTCCTCAACCGTTCCGCGCCGATTTCGAGGCCGCGCTGTTCGACGAGGTGTTGGACGATGCGGAAATAGGTAACCTGGGTGATCCGGTAGAAACCGATGGACAAACCGAATCGGTCGCTCAGCGATATCTTCTCCTCCACGGTTTCCTGTGGATGGATTTCATCGTCGTCGGGGTTGTAACGAGGCGTGTTGTCGGAGAACTTTTCCGGCATAAGGTGTCTGCGGTTCGAAGTGGCATACACGAGTACGTTGTCGGGACGGGCTGAAAGGCTGCCTTCGAGCAGGGCCTTGAGCTCCAGATAGACGGATTCGTCTTCGACGAAGGACAGGTCGTCGCAGAACAGGACGAAACGTTCCGGCCGATCCCAAAGGAGTTCGACGATCTCGGGCAGATCCACCAGGTCCTGCTTGCGGACTTCGATCATGCGCAGGCCTTCGCGGGCGAACCTGGCCAGAAAACCTTTCACCACCGAAGATTTGCCGGTGCCTCTTTCCCCCCAGATCAGGACGTTGTTCGCGGGCATTCCGGCAACGAATTGCCGGGTATTCCTGTCCAGGATTTCGATCTCCCGTTCCAGGCCGAAGAGGTCATCCAGGCCGACCAGGTCGGGATGTACGATGGGTTCAAGGGATCCCTTCCCACCTCTTTTCTGCCACCTGAACGCGATGGATTCGGAAAACGTATCAACGGTGCCCGTCACCTGCTGCCCTGTATAGACGGCAAGAAGCGATTCGAAGCGATCCAGAAGCCTTTCGAGGCGGGGCAGTAGATCCGATACGGTTCTTGCAGGATGATCAGACATGGTTGTGTTTCCTGCTATGCGTACGGTTTCCGTTATGGGTCCAGGGTGTAGGGCGCCAGTCCGAGCGGCAGAGGGGCCGGTTTGGAACACGTGCTTTCCAATATGATGTGCCGCCCCGATTCCGCCGATTCCTGGATGGACTGCATGACGTCGAGGACATGAAAGGTGAGTTCGCCGCTGGCCCGGTGCGGGCGGCCCGATCGCAAGGCATAGGCCATGTCCGCCACGCCCACCCCGCGGTTCTGCTCCTCGTATCCATGACTCAGAGGCATTTCGCTCCAGGTTTCCGCTCCGGCGCGGCGAAGCTTAACGGGCCCGCCGAATGAATTGGGATCGGGAACGCTGATGGATCCCTCCGTGCCGTATATCTCGATGCGCGGCAATTCATGGTGCCATACGTCGAAACTGGTCACGATCGTCCCGATGGCGCCGCTTTCAAACTCGAGAAGACCCGCCAGGTGCGTAGGCACGTCGACCTTTATTTTCTCTCCGAACAGGGGCTGGCTTGTGATCGTGCGTTCCGGATGGGTAATGCGGGTAGCGCCCGTCAGCCTTGCGACCGGTCCGATCAGATTGACCAGCGCCGTGACGTAGTATGGACCCATGTCCAGCATGGGTCCCCCACCGGGCCGATAGAAGAACCCCGGGTCGGGATGCCATCGTTCGTGTCCGGGACTCAGCATGAAGGCCGTGGCCGCCACGGGTTCGCCGATCCACCCGTCGTCTATGAGCTTGCGGCAGGTCTGTATGCCGGCCCCCATGAAGGTGTCCGGAGCTCCACCCACCAATCCTCCCTTGATCCCGGCCAGTTCGAGCAGTGCGCGGCCGTCTTCCCTTCGGATCGCCATGGGTTTCTCCGTATACACCGATTTACCCTGTTCCAGCGCGGCTCTTCCGATTTCCGCATGGGCGCCGGGTATCGTGAGATTGATGACGATTTCTATCGAGGGATCGCCCAGCAGGGCGTCGACAGTGCGTGCTTCGATCCCCTCAAATTCGGCGGCTTTCGCCTTCGCTCGATCCGCGATCATATCCGCGCATGCGACTACGTCGAAAATCTCGAATTTCCGTCCCGCTTCGAAGTAAGCCCCACTGATGTTCCCGCATCCGATGATGCCTGCTTTCAGCGCTGACATGGGGTTGCCATTCCTCCTGTCTGATGCCGCTGCCCGATATTGGAAACTGAATCCAGGCCGAGTCGTTGGCCTTAAATAGCGCGCCGGCTGTCGCGTAGACCGGTACTATGCAGCACCGCGCGTCACGCCGGACAAAATCCCATCACTTCTAACCCGCGGGACGATGAACGTCAAGCGAAATATCCGGTTCAGCGAACCCGTAATCGCTTGACGACCGGTAGGGGCCTGCCTATAATTTCAAGCGTTCACGGCAGAGCGTTCATGGCCTCGCAGGCGTGGTCCAACCACTGCCGGAACGCACTGAAAGTCCGTGTAGATTCATGGCCTGCCTGCCGGAGAAAACCTTGATCAAGCAAATCCTATCGTGCGGTGCACTCTTCAGCATCCTGCTGGCGGGATGCAGCGAAGAAGTACTGGGACCCGGTAATATCGCCCGGCCCCTCGTCGGGAACTACGATCTCGAAAGTCGCACCGTCACGCTGCAGGATTCAAGCAACACCGTACTCGACGCACTGGTCCCCCCGCGGGTACGTGGACTCCTGCGTCTCAGCGGGGACGGCCGATACGGCCAGGTGGATACGACCATCGTATCCGATTCCACCATCGTTCGTACCCAGAACGGACGGTGGAGTGTTTTGAACAACGTATTTTTCTTCGTAACCGATGATAACCAACAATTTGAGGACAGTTTCACCTTCGATGGTCTAAAGCTGGTTCGCGTCTCCGAGAACAACCGCCACTCCTCCGGTCAGTTGTTCACCGTTACGGACAGTTGGCTCAAGCAGTAAACCGACCGGCGCACCCCGGATCGTTAAACACGTCGAAAGAGCTATCGGCATGACCTTCGTTAGGGACGACCTGGCTGCCTCCGCCTTTTCCGACCACCCCCCGGCCTTCGAGGAAGGGTTCAATGTAAAGACGGTCATTGGCATCGTCTTTCTCGGTCTGTTCATGATCCCCGGTTCGATCTACCTGAACCTGATCGCCGGCCAGAGCCTGGGACCCGCTGCGGAATGGACCACGATCATCCTGTTTATCGAAGTAGCGCGCCGGTCATTCACCACGCTCAGCCGCCAGGAAATCTACATGCTGTACTACGTGGCGGCCAGTCTTACCGCCGGAGTAGGCCTGGCGCTTTCCGGGGGGCCCTTTGCCCAGTTGATCTGGTACCAGTATTTCATCCAGTCCCCCGGCGCCAGGGCCTTCGGCATCGACAACCAGATCCCCTCCTGGATATCTCCCGGATCGGATTCCGAGGCCATCGCCCTGCGCACGCTCCTGCACGGGGAGTGGCTCGTGCCGATCCTGCTCATCGCCGTGCTCCACATTTTCAACCGGGCCAGCGCTTTCACGCTTGGTTATGGTCTCTTCCGCGTAACGGCCGACGTGGAACGGCTTCCGTTCCCCCTGGCCTCGATCCAGGCGGAAGGCGCTACTGCGCTGGCGGAGAGTTCCGCGGGACAGGAATCATGGCGCTGGCGGGCCTTCAGCATCGGGGCCATGCTGGGGCTTGTCTTCGGCGCTTTCTACATCGGTATACCGGCGGTTACGGGCGCGCTGCTGGCCGAACCGATCACGCTGATACCCATCCCATTCGCCGACCTGACCCGCAATACCGAGAACATCCTGCCTGCCGCGGCCATGGCGGTTGAACTGGGCCTGGGTCCCGTTCTGACCGGTTTTGTGCTGCCCTTCTGGATCGTGGTAGGATCCGCCACCGGCGCCCTGCTGACCATAGTCCTCAACCCGCTGTTGTACGATTTCAACATCCTGCGCACCTGGTCGCCGGGAATGGATGCCATACAGACCACGCTGGTGAATGATATCGATTTCTGGATGAGCGTCCGAATCGGCACGGGCTTCGCCGTCGTGCTGATTGGCGGGTGGAGTATCCTGTCGGGAATCGGGAAGCGGGCTGCACGTGCCAAGCGGGAGGGGCCGAACGCCGGATCAACGGGTGAGCGCCTTACACCACCCGGCAGAGGAGACTTTCCACTTTCCATAATTTTCGGTGCTTTCCTGCTCCTGACGGTAGGTTACGTCGTACTCAGCTGGGGCCTCGTGCCCGGGTTTCCCGTCCTCTTCTTTGTTTTCTACGGGTTCATCTATACCCCGGTGAGCTCATACGCGAGCGCCCGGCTGCGGGCGATTACTGGAGCCGACCTGCAATTCCCCCTAATCAAGGAAGCCACCTTCATTCTGAGCGGCTACAAGGGCGTGGACATTTGGTTCGCCCCCATACCCATTTTCAACTACGGGGGCCAGGCCCAGGCTTTTCGCGAAGTCGAACTGACCCGTACGCGCTTCACGAGCGTGCTGAAGGCCGAGTTGGTCATGATCCCCGTCCTACTCGTCTGCAGCCTGTTGTTCTGGCACTTTATCTGGGGCCTCGCGCCTATTCCGTCGCAGGCCTATCCTTACGCACAGAAGTTCTGGCAACAACAGGCCACGATGCAGGCGCTGTGGTACTCCAGCACCGCCGGATCAGGTTTCGAGACCAGCTATTTGATCGAAGCGCTGAAGGTCCCTTACATGATAGGAGGCGCCGCCTTCGGCGTGTTGGTCTACGCCGTCCTGGCGGCTTTCAATCTCCCCGTCATGCTCATATTCGGTATGATCGCCAGCGTGGGAACGGTGCCCCACGCCTTCATTCCCCAGTTTATGGGCGCTTTGGTGGGAAGGTACTACATGGAACGGAAATTCGGCAGGCAGAAATGGATGAGGTACACGCCAGTCCTCGCCGCCGGATACGCCTGCGGCACGGGGCTGGTGGGGATGGCCACGGTAGCCGTGGCACTGATTTCAAAGACCGTTGCGCCACTGGTCTACTGATCGCCGCCCTTTTTCGTATACTTTCTCAATTCCTCGATGACGTCCGGCATGATGTCCAACAGCTTACCCATGGGACTATTAGGTGAATTCATGTGAAGCAGTTGTGCGCGGTCCTGCTGGATAACCAGAAACGCAACAGGTTCGACCGAAACGCCTCCTCCGGCTCCTCTCTTCTGATCCGCTTCGCTGCCGAATCCCCCGGCGCCGAATCCAAGGGACAACCTGGAAACCGGAACCACGTAGGTATCCCCGATATGCAGCGGGTTGCCTACGTGCACCTCGGTATCGGCAATCTGGCGCAATTCCTCCAGCATGGTCTTGATCATTTCATTGACGGGCATGGCATTCTCCTGTTTCCCTGGCATTGTACTGTCGATGCAATATACATCAACTGCTGATCCATGAACATCTGTTTTTGACTATTTTTAACGTCTTCCGGAGGAATTGATTCCTTCCTTCATTCAAGGGAGTCAACCAGGAGAACTTGAAGTTTTATCTTGACGACTAACCGTATGTTGTGTATATAACACGGCCATATACCCGAGGTCTGCAAACAAACCTTTGCTTGAAGCTCCGTGAGCACAAGGATTCCATCCCATGAAAGCGTTAACGGTCAAGCAGCAGAATGTATTTGAATTCATCCGCAAGAAGGTCGGTCGAATAGGGTATCCGCCCAGCGTCAGGGAGATCGCGCAGCAATTCGGCATCAGTACTCGCGCGGCCTACGATCACTTGCGGGCGATCGAGAAGAAAGGCCACATCCGGCGCGATCCGATGAAACCCCGTGCGATAGAAATCGTGGGATTCAGGACCGCAAACTTACCGGGTAACGACGAAGTCATACAGGTTCCCCTCCTCGGTCGGGTAGCCGCCGGGCTGCCTATACTCGCCGAAGAGAACATCGAGGAATACATGACCTTTCCGGTGAGCATGTTGAGGCAAGGTGGGAATATATTCGCCCTCGAGGTGCATGGGGAAAGCATGATCGAAGACGGTATCATGGATGGTGACTACGTCCTGGTCCGAGAACAGCCCGTGGCCGAGACGGGCGAAACGGTCGTCGCAATGCTGGACGACGAAGCCACGGTAAAGAGATACTACCGCCGCAACAACCGCTTCGAACTCGTGCCCGCCCACCCGACCATGGAGCCGATCATCACCGACGAGGTGTCCATTGTGGGCAAGGTGGTAGGGGTGTTCCGCAGAATGGGTTGAGCGGTGGGCAATTCGATCATACCGTCAATGACCTGCTGATCAGGGTATGCCCCAGTTTCCGGGGTTGAGCAGGTAGGGATCGTCAAGCGCCATGTCCTCCAGCTTGACGAGTATTTCATCGTTCAGCCCTTTGCCATCCGATGCGGAGACGGCTTCCTCCAGGTATTTCGTCCTGTCCGCGCCAACGATAATGGTGGCAATATCCGGGATCGAAAGCACGTAACGCAGTGCCATTTCAGGCAGACTGAAATGGGTTGCTGACTGGACTTCGACCAGGCGGTCGATGTGTTCAATGAGGGGGCTCAGCTTTTCGGGCATGTACTTGCTCTTGTCGGTAAGCGCCCCTTTTAACAGTGCGGAACGAACGATAATGGCCACACCGCGTTTTCGCGCTTCGGGAATAACCCGCTTCAGGTAACGGCGGTCAAGGATGTTACAGGCGATCTGCAGCGTGTCCCAGCGTCCATACTCAATCGCCGCCTGGGCGGCTTCTTCGCTATAGGACGAGTACCCTGTAAACCGAATCTTCCCCGCCTGCCGGGCCTTGTCGAGTTCATCCATCACCACGCCATCCCGGATTATCCTCAACTCCAGTTCAAGATCGTCCCGGCCGTGCACCTGAAGCAGGTCGATGTAATCCGTCTGAAGCCGTGAAAGGCTTTGGTCGATGGATTCGGATATGCTCTGTCGTGATCCGGCATAGTCGAGTCCTTCATCCAACCGGTGCATGCACTTTGTGGCCAGAACGTATTCGGACCGGCGGTTTTTAAGCGCGCGGCCGATTATTTCCTCGCTGTTCCCGTATTGCGACGCAGTATCGATGAAATTCACGCCCATATCGATCGCCCGATTCAGCAGATTGCGGGCGTCGGTCTCCGCGGGTACGCTGGATTCGTTGCTTTCCCTCAGACCATACTCCATACCCAGTTCCACCGTCCCCAGGGATACCTCGGAAACACTCAATTGGGTTCGACCAAGACGCCTGTACCGCAAGCTTGATCTCCTTAACGACTTCTCTGGTGACCAGCGGTTTTTCGGGGTGTTCGTCTCCTGGACTGGCACGGAGACACCGGGGTTCGCTGGTCTGCGACCTCGGTTTTCATCATGAGGCCATCATGATCACGTGGTCCGCTACGCACCGGCCCAGGGCCTCCAGGTCATAGCCCCCTTCCAGCATGGATACCAAGTGGCCGCCACACTCGTCTTCCGCGAAATCCAGCATGATTCGCGACATGGCGCGGAACCCCTCGTCGGTGACCAGGGTGCCGGATAGTGGATCGTCCAGGTGGGCGTCGAAACCGGCCGACAGAATAAAAAGGTCCGGATGGAATTCCCTCATGGCCGGAACGATCCGGTGACTGAGCGCGTCGATAAAAACTTCGTCGCCCGAACCCGCGGAAACCGGGACGTTCAGCGTATACCCCTCTCCTTCTCCTGTTCCCCGTTCCCACTCCATACCGGAAAAGGGGTACAGGGGCGACTGGTGTATGCTGAAGTAGTATACCGACGGGTCATCCTCAAAGATCTCCTGGGTCCCGTTGCCGTGATGCACGTCCCAGTCCAGGATGGCCACGCGTTCCGCACCGTGCCGAGATTGGGCGTATCGTGCCGCGACGGCGGCGTTGTTGTAAATGCAGAAACCCATACCCCGGTCGGATTCCGCGTGGTGCCCGGGCGGCCGGACGGCGCAGAAGACGTTGTCCACCTCCCTCGACAACACAGCGTCTACGGCTCTTGCACCCGCGCCCGCGGCCAGTCGGGCTACCATCTCGGATACGGGACAGATCGTCGTGTCGCCGGTGGGCAGGTTTTTGTATCCCTTCTCGCACCAACCCGCAACCGCGTCGAAATACGCTGCGTCGTGTACCGCCTTGACCTGGGTTTCATCGGCGGCCGAAGGTGAAATGCACCGCAAGCCGGCAGGCATAACAGCAGCAGATCCATCCCCGGACACGCCGAGTCTGGACAGGATGGACGTCAAACGCTCCGGACGTTCAGGATGGAATGAACCCGTGTCGTGCAGCAGGAAGTCGAGGTGGGTAATCAACGCGGTGGACATGTTGTAGAAATGCCGGTGACCGTGGTTCATGGGGAACCGGGGTGTTCAGCCGTTACCTTTCAGTTGTGGTCCCCGTTTTTGGAGAGCTTTTCATAGTACTCGTTCACCAGGTCCCGGTATCCGGGCGGGACTTCTTCCTCCCGCGCCATGTACAGGCGTTCCCTGCGGCGCATGTCCCGGACCTCCGCGCGAATTCCATCGTAGTAATCCCGGAGGCTGCTGGCCAGGTTGCGGTGGAGCTCGTTCCATTTCCCACGGTCGATCTTCCAGGGTTCGTTGCCCAGGGCGACCGCCAGGTCCAGGTCATCCTGCAACTGCCGGGTCTCCCCTGACATGCGTGGCACCTGTCCGGACAGTTCTCTCAGACGTTGCATTTGTCGCTGGTAATCCCGGGAAATCCGATCCAGGGATTCGGGATTGGGTATGCCTCGGTTCAGCCGGAACAACTGGCGTTGAAGATTCTGCCATTCCGACATGGCGTCCCGCGTACTTTCCTCAGTACGGGCCAGATGATCCATGTCCCGGAAAATCAGATTGTCCCGCGCGGTGCGGACCTGGTCCGACAGTCTGTTCAGCGCGGCGGTAATCTCCTCTTCCTCACGGGCAGACCGTTCCAGGGCATCTCGCCTCAACAGACGCTTCGACCGCTCGATCCTTTCATTCAGATTCTCGTCATCGATCATTTCCAGGGCCTGGCCCGCCGCTTCCGCCGTCTCGGGTTGCGCCTGGGACGAACGCCTGGATAGAAAATCCAGATCATCCTCGAGGCGTTCGAGATCCGAACGAATCTCTTCCTTTGCTTCTTCCAGCTCCCGCAACCTCTCGCGCACGAATCGGTCCAGACGACGCTCTATTCCTTCTTCGCCCAACCCGCCGCGCCCTGCTTCGATCGCGTCCAGTCGGTTCCTGATCCCCTCGAATCCAGCATCCTTCTCCACCTTCAGTTCATCGACGGTCCGTGCGAGTTGTTCCTGCCGGGTCGCCAGCTGGTTTGCCTGGCGCACGGCCTCGCGCGCCAGGCGCTCAAGGGACTCACCCTGCGCCCGCTGCAACTGCCTGGACGCGTCCGTCAACCGCTGCTCGGCCTGCGAACCGTCTTCTGCCGCCTGTTGGAGGCGGTTTCGCCGCAACTGTTCGATCGATTCGCCCATAGACTCGGAACTTTCGCGCAGTTCCAGAGTCGCTTGATCCAACGTGGGTCCGGGCGAGCCCGACTGCGGGTTCTGTGCGCTCGGGTCGCCGCCGGACCTGGATAGCGTTCGAGCGACCTCTTCCGTATCCTCCCTCAGTTCCCGCTGCATTCGGGTCAGGCGATCCAGTTCCCTTCGGCGCCCGGCCTCCCGCTGTTCTTCGCCGTCCTCCAACTGCCGCATGCGGTCATTCAACCGCTGCTGGCGCCTGGCCAGATCCTGGATACGTTGTTGGTTTTCGTCGATGCTCCGATCCCGTTGACGGTCCAGGGCCGGCTGATCGGGACGCTCGTACCGGTTATTATCGTCATCCAGCTCGAGTTCCGAGGTGTCGGACATGTCGAGGGGCGCCCTGCCAGCCCTGCCAGCCATGCCACGGGCCCTGGTCACCGTGTAATCCCGCATCTGCGCGTCAAGCCGCGTCAGGTACATCAATGCCTTCCGCTCGTGTACAAGGGCTTCGTCGACCGAGCCGGAGCGCAGCGCATCTGAAGCGTCAACCATCGGTTCGAGCGCCTTTTCAAGCGTCTCGACCATCTTCATGGCTTCCGTGGAGAATCCAACCTGAAAACGCATGAAGGCAAGTGCGTCTTCCGCCTGGCCGCGCAGATCGTCCTGTACCGCGGCGATCGCCTCCAGGTCTTCCTCCGTCTGGACCCCGGGTTCACCGGCAATGGATCTCTTGACCCGCCAAGTAGCCGAGATGATCTCTTTCTGCTTGCGGGACAGTTGCCTCGTCTGCAGCGCTTCTTCGCCTCCGCCTCCCCCGCCTTCACCCTGGCGATAGGTTTCATCGAAAGGCTTTATCTCAATAAAAAACATGTCCGTCGCCGTCGTTCCGGCATCTCCTCTGCGATCGCCGGCCGCCGCGTAGTAAGCGACGAAATCACCCGGTTGCACCGAAAGGTTCTCGAGGTAGACCACGTATTCCCCTTCCCATACCGTGCCGCTGGATTCGTCCTGCAGCGCGCCCAGATCCACCACCTGTTCTTCTCCTCCGTTTACCGCGTAGTTGAGGGAGAAGGTCGACAAGCCAAAATCGTCCACGGCCTCGGCGCGTATCTTGACTTCATCGACGGGGGAAACCCGCGTGTCTCTCGACGGTTCGAGAATGGCCACGTTAGGCGCGCGGTCCGGCAACGCCCGGACATAGTATTCCACCGGTTCGTCGTTTTTGGCGTCGTCCGGGTCCTGCAGGTGGATGGTGTAGGACAGGTCCTCCTGTACCACGAAGGATCCCTCCAGGTCGTCCCCTGCGACTTGGAGATCCTCCGAACGACCGTCGCTGAAGCGCAACTCGGCCGATTTTACCACTTTGCTGGTGGTTATGTTCAGAGTGACCTTCGTGGACACCGGCGCCGTGATGTCCCCGCGGTCTTCCTCGATCTTCGCGACCAGTCCGATATATGCAGGGAAGTCATACCTGACGTCTATGCGCTCGACATATGGGGGATCGAACACGGTTATGTAAAATTCCTGGGACCTGGCATCGGCCACGGCGACATAGTACCGCGCGTCCCGTTCGATATCCCGAATCTCCGTGGCAAAAGTCCGCTCTCGATCCGTCGCGTATAGAACCAACGTCGACCAGTCTTCGTCCTGACCGAACCGAATGAACAGGCTCGGTTCCTGGGAAAAGTCGCTGCCCAGGCTGGCGGTGACGGTCTGGTTTTCGCCGCGGCTGACGCGGGAGTCGCCGGGCTCCACCCGGATCTTGCCCGAACTTGCCGGTTCCGCGTGATTCCAGGACACCAGACGGAGCGCTGAACGACCGAAATAGCCGGGATCCTGAAAGACCAGCACGGCAAGGACGAGCGTGGCAAGGGCTGCGGCGGCCTGCAGACGAAAGTGACGTTTACGATCCACGACTTTTTTGAAATCGATTTGTTCGGAGAATTCGGCGACATGTTCCAGGAGTTGATCAAGGAGTGCCTTCTGCGGTTCCCGAAGTTGCGCGTCGCCGTATTCCACCGCGCTGACGAAGGCGTCGTTCAGGCCGGGATACCGCTCTTCGATGTAGCGGGCGACCTGCAGGTCTGTGGGCGTTCGGCGCAGCGGATTGACGAGATACCTGAAAGCGATATATCCAAGGGCCATCGCGGCGGCGGACAGGAGGATGATATTGACCGCTCTTTCCGGATCGAAGTTATGAACGATCGATACACACAGGAGGATGAGGATCACCCCGGCGATTGCGAGCACCGATATCCCCCGGAGGATCAGCATGAGCCGCCAGCGGTACAGGACCCTGCGCAGATAGCTGTTCAAGGTGGTTTGGTCCGAAGCCATGAATTACCTGTGCGTTCGATTTGCCAGAAAGGTTTCCCCGAGGACCAGGGCGATGAGCGAGAATCCCAGAAACCACCAAAGACGTTGGCGGCGTTCAACTTCGGCGTCTTTTAAATACCTGTTCAACGATTCCGTTTCCCGTGATTCCGGGCTCTTCGAAACTGGATTTACCACGGCCGACGCGAAGGCTTCCGCATCCAGGCGGGTGAAGTCGGATTCCCGGGTGTCGAGGTTGACCGCGAAGGCCTGCGTGTTTCCTTCAGACTGAACCCGGTACAACCCTGGTTGTCGCGTTTGCGTGAACAGCTTCGATCCCGTCTGTGACTGTTCTACCGGGATCCTTTCACCGGATGGAAGTACCACGTGGAGGGCTTCATCCGGAAGTCTGACGGTTTCCCCGGTCAGACGGTAAATACTGGATCGGCCCTCGTGCATTGACCCGCGGGAAGCCAGGTAGTCGATACTCTCGTAGAGAAAGGGGACGAATACCTCTCGAATAGGAAAATCGTTCCATGAAAGATCGAACGTGGATAGAAACAGGAGCGTGCGACCGCTTCCCAGGGGCTTTTCCGCCATTGCGGCGGTGCCGTCATCGAATCGGGCCGGAACCGAGGCTGTTGTGTCCGGTGCGAGTTGAGCCGTCCTGTAAAACCGTACCGTGCCGAAATCCCCGTGGCGGGGACCGGCGAAGGGCTGAAAGATCGGGTGCTGGTAGTTCGCATCGGTCAGCAGTCGGTACCGTTCCCGCCGCGTATCGGTGGGTGACACCGACTCGATGCGTCCAGGCAGCAGTTCGCCGAAGGATGAATTAAATATATCGGGAGACACACCGGAATTCAAGCCGATAATCAGACTGCCCCCGGAACGCACGTATCCGCTCAGCCGGTTCTTTGCGGTCCGTGACAGGGTCCCGAGGTTGGCCGAAATGACCACGTCGTAACTCGAGGGATCGAAATCGGACAACGCACTCGCGGATCGTACGTCGACAATAACCGGTGGATCCTGGCGCAGCGACAGCGCCTGGGTCAGGTAGTAAGCGGCTTCGGAAGGGCGGTTCGGGCGGACTCGTTCCTCGACGCAGAGGACGCGCACGGGAGAAGGGGCGTTGACGGTGAAGTAGAATCGATTGTCCAGCGGAAGTCCGTCTTCTCCCAGGATCACCGTGCCCGTATTCACATCCGCTTCAAAGGGATGTTGAAAGGTTTCCACTTGACCCGTGCGAGGGGGAATATCGACCCGCCGCGTCGCGATGGTTTTTCCGTTGACATGGAGCGTGAGATCATCCTGAAAAGGCGTCTGCCCGTAGTTCCGGATCCGGACGACCACATTGGGGGTCCTGTCCCGCTCCGTGAGCGCGGCAGGTATTTCCACGTCGGTAACGGCGGCGTTGTCATCCTGGTCCTCCCAGACGTCTATCATCCGGAACTGGACGCCCGGGCTCAGCTTCCACTCGGCCGATTGCGGATTCCAACCGGACTGCTGATAATCCGACACGAGATACAAGGTGCGCTTGTCAAAGTCCGCCCTGCTCAGTTGATCATCGGCCGCGCGCAGCGCTTCGGTGTAATTCGTCCCTTCGTACGTAACCCGGACCCGGGTGTCGAGCAAGGCCGGCAGATCGGAGTGGTCCGGTCCGAGTTCCCGTACGACCCTGCCCTGGGAGGCGAAGGTCAACAGGGCGACCTGGTCGCCAGTCCGCAGTCCATCCAGGACTTCGGCGGCGAGGCGCCGGGCGACAGCGAGGCGATTCCCGAAACCCATGCTGTAGGACGTGTCGATCACGATCGCCACCGCCTCCGGTTGCGTGCCCGCGAAGAGGGTGTCACCTTGATCACGGATGAAGGGCCGTGCGAAAATTACGGCGAGGAGCGCGCAGGCCGCCATGCGCAGAAGCAGGAGCAGCAGGCGCCGCAGTTTCTGCTGACGGACCATGGCCTGCTGGGAAGTCATGAGGAAACGGACCATGCTGAAGACGTGTATCCCGGCCCGCTGTCTTCTTACCAGGTGCAGGATCAGCGGTATCGCCGCTCCCAGGGCGCCGAAAAGAAACGTGACGTTCAGGAAGGCCAGATCCATGACTTAACCCAACAAGCGCGCAGGCTTCATCGTTTCACCATGCGCCTGCTCAGATAGGAGAACAGCGCGAAATCCAGCGGTCGTTCGGTTTCCATGCGCTCATAGTCGACCTGGATCTTCGCGCACCCGGTTCTGATCGACTCCATGAATGCCTGGACGGTTTCCAGGTATTCACCGCGAATGGCCGACGGCGTGACCGTGATCCGCTCGCCGGTCTCCGGGTCGTCGAAACGGGCCGTGTCGGTAAACGGGAAGGTGAGTTCTTCCTGGTCGACGATGTGGAACACCAGCACTTCGTGTCCCTTGAAACGAAAGTGCATCAGGGCATTCATCGTTTGCTCGACGTCATCGATCAGATCGGATATCAATATGACCAGACCGCGCCTGGGTGTCGATTCGGCGAGTTCATGAAGGGGCTTTCCGAGATCTGTTCCTTCGGCGGCGCTCAAATCTTCAAGCACGGAGTGAATGGCGTGCAGGTGGGTTTTCTTGGAACTGGGCGGGAGATAGTCCTGGACAACCCGGTCGAAGGTAACGAGTCCCACGCCGTCTCCCTGCCGCATGATAAGATGGGCCAGTGAAGCCGCCAGGTACGAGCCGTATTCGAGCTTGCTCAACGTACCGGAACGATCGGACCCGTATCCCATGGACGCGCTGCGATCGAGCAACAACACGCATTGCAGGTTGGTTTCGTCTTCGTACTCCTTGACGTAGTACCGGTCCGATCGGCCGACGGCCTTCCAGTCCACGTGCCGGATATCGTCGCCCGGCGTATACTGCCTGTACTCTACGAATTCCACGCCGAAACCCCTGAACGGGCTCTTGTGGAGACCGGTAACGAACCCTTCGACCACGATACGAGCGCGCATTTCCATGCTGGAAAGGCGGGAAAGGGTCCTCGGATCCAGGAATCGCGGGACTTCTGCCATGTTGGTGCCGTTCCCAGGAATCAAGTTCTACATGCCGGACTGTGGCGCCGGAACGGACTCGAGCAGCCGATCGACGATGTGTTCGGACGTGATCTTTTCCGCCTCGGCGAAGAAATTGGTCAGGATGCGATGGCGCAGGACCGGATGGGCGAGGACGCGGATGTCGTCGCAGGAAACGTGTCCCCGGCCGTTGAGCAGCGCCCTGGCCTTGGCGCCCAGGATCAGGTACTGGGAGGCGCGCAGGCCAGCCCCCCACGACACCCAGTTGCTGACGAATTCAGGCGCTTTGGCGCTGGAGGGTCTGCTCGTGGACGCCAGGCGCACCGCGTACCGGGCAACCTGTTCGGAGACAAGGACTTCCCGAACGAGCTGCTGATATTCACGGACCACATCGCCCGACATAACCTTGTCGACCGAGACCGTGGTCGCGGAGGTGGTCGACCGTGCCACCGCCACTTCGTCGTCTTCCTCGAGATAGTCGATATGGATGTTGAACATGAATCGATCGAGCTGAGCCTCGGGCAGGGGATAGGTTCCCTCCAGTTCGATGGGATTCTGGGTTGCAAGGACGAAGAAGGGCTCGTCCAGCTTGAAAGTCGTGCGGCCGGTGGTAACCCGGTGTTCCTGCATGGCTTCGAGCAGGGCGGCCTGGGTCTTGGGCGGGGTGCGGTTGATCTCATCGGCGAGAACGATGTTGCCGAAGATCGGGCCCTTGATAAACGTCATGGAACGTTGTCCCGAGGCTCTGTCCTCTTCCAGGATCTCCGTTCCGGTGATGTCAGCCGGCATGAGGTCCGGCGTGAACTGGATTCGACGGAATTCTAGATCCAGGACCTGGGCAAAGGTCTTGATCAGCAGGGTCTTGGCAAGTCCCGGTACGCCCGTTACGAGGCAGTGGCCTCCCGCGAAAAGGGCAATCAGCACCTGCTCGAGGACTACATCCTGGCCGGTGATAATCTTGCGTACTTCGGCCAGGATCTTCTCCCGTCCTTCCTGGAAGGCTTCAATGCGGACCTGCTGCGGCCCTTCTTCCGCGCCGCGGTGCATCCCGTCGGTCGTCGTCATCGTCCAGGGTCCTTTCCGTGGGCCGCGGGTTCAGCCGTCCTCGCCGCGGGAATTAAAATACTCGATAGTCTTCTTCATTCCCTCTTCGAGGGAGACTCCGGCTTCCCAATCCAGAATCTCACGGGCCCTCGTCGTGTCCGGACGCCGTAACTGGGGATCGTCCTGGGGGAGCGGTCGAAAGACCATATCGCTGTCGGAGTCGCATAACCGGATGATCGTGCGGGCGAGTTCAAGGATGGTGATCTCGTTTTCGTTGCCGATGTTCACCGGGTCGTGTTCTCCGGAATGCATGAGACGCACGATGCCTTCCATGAGGTCTTCGTAGAAGCAGAAACTGCGGGTCTGCCGTCCCTCTCCAAAAATCGTCAGCGGCTCGCCCCTGAGCGCCTTGGTGATGAAAGAAGGCGCGACCCGGCCGTCGGCGGGTCTCATCCGCGGTCCGTAGGTGTTGAAAATCCTCACGATCCGCGTGTCGATTTCATGCTTTCGGTGATAGGCCATGGTCAGGGCTTCCGCGAAGCGCTTCGCCTCGTCGTAGACCCCCCTGACGCCGATGGGATTGACGTTGCCCCAGTAACTTTCCGGCTGCGGGTTGACCAGCGGATCGCCATAAACCTCGGACGTGGACGCAAGGAAGAAACCCGCTCCCTTGGCCTTGGCCAGACCGAGGGCGTTGTGGGTGCCCAGGGCGCCTACCTTCAGGATCTGGATCGGCACGCGTTCGAAATCGATCGGACTCGCGGGACTGGCGAAGTGCATGACGAAATCCACATCACCATCTATTTCCAGGTATTCCGACACGTCCCGCTGCAAATAGGAGAACCCTTCGCGATCCAGGTTGTGGGAGATGTTAACGGTTCGGCCCGTGATGAGGTTGTCGACGGCGACGACCTGGTGACCGTCTGCCAGCAGCCGGTCGCACAGGTGGGATCCCAGGAATCCCGCACCGCCTGTTACGACAACACGCACGGCATCTCCTTAGTTTTGAGTGACAAAGGTCGTTGAATCAATGGGATAAAAGGGGAAAATACTGGGATTTTACATCGGGTGTCAAGCCCTCTTTTGACCGGGATATACCTGTTGACAGCACCGGGTTTTCCTCCTATAATCACTGTAGGGACCACCATTCCGCGTCTTTATCCATCCAAACAAAAATCGCGTAATCTCAGGAGACGGACATGTTCGCAGATCTGCGGGATCAGTCAACAGTGCGCAGTGGCGATGACCTCGTAAGTCATCTCAAAGGGTTTCCTCTCGAACTGAAAATCTCCGCCGGCGTCTGGTTCTTTTCGCCTTCACAGATCCGGTTTCACGAGGCCTACATGGAGCCCTATTCCATCGAGGAACGCCTGGCCATCGCCGGTGAACTCGTGGAATACGGCCTGTGCGGCATCGAGGCCCACTACCCTAACGAGATCAACGAAGACAACGCCCACCTATACCAGCAACTGGAGAAGGATACGGGCATACGATTGATCACGGTGATCCCCAACCTCTTCTGGGATGCCCAGTTCGAATTCGGTTCCCTGTCGTCCCCCGTGCCCAAGGCGCGTCGCGCCGCGATCGACCGGGTGATCAAGACGCTTCGGATGAACAGGGAACTGGACACGGACTTCATGGTCGTGTGGCCCGGCGGCGATGGTTACGAACTGAATTTCGGGACCGATTTCTACGCCATGTGGGACCTGTTCGAATCCGGCCTGGCTGAAGCACTGGACACCGTGCCAGGGATTCGAACGGCCATCGAACCCAAACCCTACGAACCCAGGGGCAACAATATCTACCGGAACACGACAGACGGAATCCTGATGGCCCAGAACGTGGATGAACGGCTTCAGACGCCAGAAAACCGGGCCTTGCTGGATGAAGGTCACACCATTGTCGGCCTGAATCCCGAACTTGGACACGTCCTCATGGGGTTCGAGGACTTCCCCTATGCCCTGAGCCGGATTCTCAGGCAGGGCAGGCTGGCCCACACCCACTGGAACAGCCAGCCCCTGGGCAACTACGACCAGGATCTGCAGGTCGGCATCGTTTCGCCGGAGCAGATCTTCGCCGGCATGTACGCTTTGAAGATGTATGGCTACAAGGGCTACATGGGCATCGATATCTTTCCGGAACGCATCCCCATCCGGCAGGCCCTGATCAATTCCATCGACCGCATGAAGGCCATTGCCGAAATGACGGAACAGGTAGATCACGAACTGGTGGTCGCATGCATGGAGCGTCCCGATCTCAATCGGGGCGTTATAGAAGCCCACCTGACCCGTCTGTTCCATCCCTCCTCGACCGGATTGAGCGCAATGCCGGCGTATCGAAAAGGCTAGGGCAGGGAAGCGATGATCGGGAATCCGTAGCCGACGTATCGTCCGGGCGCCCAGCCGCCAGGCGGCTCCCATCCTCTGCCGGCAACCACTGGTTCCCGAAGGCGTATAATCCCGTAAACCACCATTTCGATTCCGAAGACAGGGGGATTTATGCGAGACTCCATTCGGGTCGCCGGCGTACAGATGGATCTGAAACTCGCCGAGACCGAACAGAACCTGCTTAAGGTATTCGACGCCATGCAAACGGCCTCGCGGGAGGGCGCGGACCTGGCCGTGTTTCCCGAGTGCGCGCTGACCGGCTACTGTTTTTACGACCTGGACGAAGCCAGGGCGTGCGCACAGTCCGTACCGGGACCTTTCACGGAACGCCTCGAACGGGTGTGCCGTGAACTCGACATCCATGTCATCGTGGGTCTGCTGGAAGCCGAAGGCGCGTGGATATACAACACGGCGGCCTTTATCGCCCCCAACGGACTGATTGGACACTACCGCAAGATCCACCTCCCCTATCTCGGGATAGACCGTTTTCTCTCCCCCGGGGACCGGCCTTTTCGCGTGTACGATTCCGAGGTCGGCCAGATCGGACTCAACATCTGTTACGACGCGGCTTTTCCGGAAAGCGCGCGCGTGATGATGCTGCATGACGCGGAGTTGATCGCCCTGCCGACCAACTGGCCCGTCGGCGCCGATTGCAACACGGAATTCGTCATCAATACCCGCGCCTTCGAAAATCGCGTCAACTATATCGCCGTGAACCGGGTAGGCCGTGAACGGGGAACGAACTTCATCGGTCAGAGCAAGATCGTCGATTTCACCGGGCGCACGCTGGCGGAAGGAGACCGGTCGCGCGAAGAGATCATCTATGCCGACCTGGACCTCGCCGGCGCCAGGGAAAAGCACATCGTAAACGTGGCCAGGGTCTACGAACTCGACCGTCTGGAAGACCGCCGGGTGGAGTTCTACGGCCCCATCGTCGAGGGAGAAAAACCTTGACACCAAGCCCCGTCATCGGTAGCTTCTGCGGGGTATGAGGCCTGTGGGAATACGAGGTCGCCGTGGATGTGGAGGGCAGGTGCTGCCTTGCTGGATTGTCCGAGCCGGCACGATGGATTACGGCGTGGCGCTGTCTCTTCAGCGGAGTCTGCTTACGGCGCGTCATTCAGGCCTGATCGACAATGTGCTCCTGCTGCTCGAACATCCTTCCACGTACACGATCGGCCGTCGGCTGAGGGCAAATGAACACCTGCTCTACGGGGAAGAAACGCTCAAAGCCCGCGGCATCCAGGTCTACGAAACGGATCGGGGAGGGGATATTACCTACCACGGTCCCGGCCAGTTGGTTGGCTATACCATATTCGATATCGCGGCGTGGTACCAGGACGTATTCCGGTTTCTGCGCAATCTCGAAGCCGTGATCATCAGGCTTTTAGGTGATTTCGGTATCGAAGCCCGCCGCGTGCAGGGCATAACCGGGGTCTGGGTCGAAGATCGAAAGGTGGCCGCCCTGGGTATAAGGGTCAGCAGGTGGATTGCCATGCACGGGTTTTCCCTGAATGTGAATCCCGACCTGGCCATGTACGAAGGGATCGTTCCATGCGGTATCGCCGATCGGGAGGTCACTTCGCTTGAACGTATCCTGGACTGGCCTGTTATGATCGAAGATGTCGAGACGGGCCTCATCCGGCACATGGGCGATGTTTTCGAAATGTCATTTGAAGAGATGGCCCTGTCCGAATTGCTACAGAGAATATGACGCCAGCAAGACACATCGCACCCAGGAGGCGCCATGAACGTTGAAACCGCCCCCGCATTATCAAACCCCGACCTTAACGCGTCCGACCTCGATGATCTCGGCCTCGGCCGGGCGGACTATCGAACCCTATACCATACCATGCGCCTTCAAAGGGAATTCGAAGAGCGCATTTACCGGCTTTTCAAGCAGGGCCGGCTCGTTGGCGCGGCCTACGCGGGCGCGGGCCACGAGGCCATAGCCGCGGGAAGCGCGTACACACTGGGAGACAGGGACATCCTGGTCCCCATGCACCGGGTGATCGGCGCCCATTTCCTCCGGGGCCACACCCCGCGCGACATGATGTGCCAATACCTGGGACGTGCCAACGGACCCACCGGCGGACGCGAAGGCAACATGCACTGCGGGAACTGGGACCACCGTATCGTCGGGATGATCAGTCACCTCGGCGCGAATATCCCCGTGGCCGCGGGCATCGCGCTGGCCAGCAAGATGCGCGGCGACGGTGCGGTCTCACTGACCTACATCGGCGAAGGCGGCTCGAGTATTGGCGACTTTCACGAAGGACTCAACTTCGCGGCTGTGCACAAGCTGCCCATGGTGCTGATCGTGGAGAACAACAAGTTCGCCTACTCTACGCCCGCCCGGCTCGAGTACGCCTGTGAAAACCTCGTTGACCGGGCACAGGGTTACGGTATCGCGGGGTCGCTGGTCGACGGCACGGACTTGCGCGCCGTTTACAAAGCGACGCGGGACGCCGTGGATCTCGCCCGGGAAGGGGGCGGACCGACGCTGATCGAAGCGCGCTGCACCCGGTTGCTGGGACACGCCCAGCACGACGACGCGTTTTACGTGCCCACGGAAGTCCTCGAGGACGGATGGAACAACGATCCCGTCACCAAGTGTGAGCAGATGTTGCTGGACAGGAAGTATTTTACCCGGGAAGAAATTGACTACATCCAGCAAGAAATCAAGGGCATCGTGGATGACGCGGTCGATTACGCGGAACAAAGCCCCCTGCCTGAACCCGAGGAAGCGCTCGAAGGCGTCTACGCGGATTAGCGTCTCGAACAGGAAACGACTATGCCTCCCGTGACCTACCTGGAAGCCATTTCGGCCGGACTCCGAGAAGAGATGGAACGGGATCAAAGCGTGTTCTGCCTCGGCGAGGACATCGGGGTTTACGGCGGGGCTTTTAAAATAACAAAGGGATTCCTGGACGACTTCGGCGAGGACCGGGTGATCGACGCCCCCGTGGCGGAATCCGTGATCATCGGCGCGGCCATGGGCGCGGCGCTGATGGGCATGCGGCCGGTTGCCGAAATGCAGTTCGCCGATTTTATCGCCTGCGGGTTCAATCAACTGGTCAACAACGTGGCCAAGACCCATTACCGCTGGGGCGCCGCAGTACCCCTGGTGGTGAGATGCCCCTCAGGCTCCATCGGCAACGCGGGCCCGTTCCATTCCCAGAATCCGGAGGCCTGGTTTTGCAGGGTGCCCGGCCTCAAGGTCGTGGCGCCGGCTACGACCTACGACGCGAAAGGTCTCCTCAAGGCGTCCGTACGGGACAACAACCCGGTGCTTTTTTTCGAGCACAAGGGACTGTACCGGTTTCCCCGGATCAGGGAGGAACTCCCCGAAGAGGATTACATTGTGCCCATCGGCGAGGCGGCGGTGCGGCGGGAGGGTCGTGACGCGACTATCATCACCTATGGGAAGATGGTCTTTCACAGCCTGGACGCCGCCGAAACCCTGGCCAGAGAGGGCATCGAGACGGAGGTGATCGACCTAAGGTCCCTGCTTCCCTACGACAAGCAGTCCATCCTCGAATCCGTTCGGAAGACGAACAGGGTCATGGTCATCCACGAAGATACTCTGACCGGCGGGTTCGGCGGTGAAATCGCCGCAGTAGTGGCCGACGAAGCCTTCGAGCACCTCGACGCGCCCGTTCGCCGGCTGGCGGCCATCGACACGCCCGTTCCCTTCAGTCCGCCGCTGGAATCCTACTTCCTGCCGAACACGGAAAAGATAACGGTCGCACTACGCGAACTCGTGGCCTATTAATCGGTCAGCATAAAGAGGGTACCTAACGTGAACATCGTAATGCCCAGGCTCGGCGAAAGCGTTGAGGAAGGAACGGTTATCCGCTGGTTGAAGAAGGTCGGCGATCCGATCGAACGGGACGAATCCGTGGTGGAAATAACCACCGACAAAATCGATACGGACATACCGGCCATCAAGGGCGGTGTGCTTTCCGATATACGCGTAGCCGAAGGGACCACGGTAGCCATCGGCGAGGTGATCGGTGTCATCGATACGGGTGATGGGGCCGATTCAGAACAGGCCGATGAGGATAAGCAGGCGCCGGAGCCTGATGGCGCGGGATCAAAACCGGCAGAGATCGAAGCTGAAGCTTCACCTCTGGCCGATACGGACGCCGCCGGTGTGGGGCCGCCCAGGCGAGCCCAGTCCGAGCGGTTCTATTCGCCCCTCGTATTGCGCATTGCCCGGGAAGAACGTATCGACATGGCTACGCTGGAAACCCTGGAGGGTACCGGAAAAGACGGTAGGGTAACCCGGGACGATCTGATATCGTACCTGGAACGCCGGGCATCGCGGATTCCTGAACCGGCCGCGGCCGAGGAAGACACTTCCGACTATGTTCAGGTTTCCCGTCCAACAGGCCCGGAAGAAGCCCGCATCGTGACGATGGACACCATGCGTAAGACCATCGCCGAGCACATGATTCGCAGCAAGCAGGTGTCCCCCCACGTGACCTCCGTTTCCGAAGTAGACATGACGCACATTGTCCGGTATCGGGAACAGGCCCGGGAACGGTTCCAGCAGAAGACCGGCATCAAGCTGACGCTGACGCCTTTCTTTATCTCTGCCATCGTCGACGCGCTTCGAGCGAACCCCATGATGAACGCCACGATGGATGATGAACGGATCCTGCAGTGGAAGCACGTGAACATGGGACTGGCGGTCGGACTCGAAAAGGGGGTCGTGGTACCGGTCATCCGCCACGCGGACGAGATGGACTTCGCGGGCATTGCCCAGGCAGCCCATGACCTGGCCAAGCGGGCCCATGACCGCAAGCTGTCTCCCGATGACCTGAAAGGCAGTACGTTCACCCTGACCAATCCGGGTATGTGGGACACGCTTTTCGGCACGCCGATCATCAACCAGCCCGAGGCGGGCATCATAGCCACGGGAAGCGTCAAGAAGCAGGTCGTCGTGCAGGCGGATGATTCCCTGGCCATTCGGTCCATGATGTTCATGAGCCTGTCCTTCGATCATCGTTTCATCGACGGCCTGAACGCCGCCAGGTTTATCAGGGACATCACGCGCAACCTGGAGTCATTCGATTCGGACCGGGTTGGAGTCTGACCCTGTTGCGGGTCCGCCCGCCGCGCTCGCACGGGCGAATCCGTACGGAGTGGATATGACCGTGGTACCGGGTTCTCTGCACATCGGTACGATGGGATGGACCTACAAGGACTGGTCGGGTTCTTTTTATGCCCGCGACGCCGACCGGAAAGACCTGCTGCGGTACTATGCCCAGGTGTTCGACGCGCTGGAGATTGACAGCACCTTCCATTTTATTCCCCGGCCCGAAGTGGTGACCGCCTGGCGTGACCGTACCCCCGGCACGTTTCGTTTTGCGGCTAAACTCCCCGGTAAAATCACCCACGAAAGAGGGCTGGTCGAAGCAGAGGAACTGCTTACCCCGTTCCTGGCAAGCATGGCCCTCCTGGGCGACCGGCTCGGGTGCCTGCTCGTTCAGCTTCCTCCCGGTTTTCATTGCAACACGAGGACCTTCTCCCGCGTGGAGTCATTCCTGAAACTCCTTCCGACCACGGACTTCCGCTTCGCCTTCGAATTCCGCCACCCGTCTTGGATCAATCCGGAGGTGTTCGAACTCCTTCGTTCGCACCGCGCGGCCTGGACCATACAGGACCATCCCCGTGTCATGCCGATCGTACCCGAGATCACCGCGGAATTTACCTATATCCGCTGGATGGGAGACACAGAGGATCCGCGCATCGGCCACTTCAGGGAATCCGTCGTCGACCGCACCCAGGATCTCATCAAGTGGGCGGAACGGGTGAAAAGGGACATCCTGCCCCGGGTCGACGCATTGTTCGGGTTTTTCAACAACTATTATTCCGGTCATTCGCCCAACGACTGCAACCGGATGAAGCGGCTGCTCGGTCTGGACACCGTCGTCCCCGATTTCGAACGCCAGTTGAGTCTATTCTGAAATGGGTTGCGCCATGAGAAAGACCCGCTGTATCGGGTTGGTCCTGGTCGTCCTGTGCGCCTGCGGCGTGGATGCGCCGCTGGACGAAGACAAGACCGGTATCACGCTCTGGACCCAGGATTACTGGATCGGCGTGACCGGCCACGAGCTGGACGGTGATCAGCCTCATGTTCGTTCCGAGCCAGCTGACCATCATTCCGCTATACGCGCTGATCGTCAAGTTGGACTGGATCAACACCTACAAGGCGCTCATCGTCCCCGTGTTGATCATGCCCTTTTCCATTTTCCTGATGAAACAATTCCTGCAGAAGCTGCCCACGGAACTCATCGAGGCGGCGCGCATGGACGGTTGCAGGGAGTAGGGGGTGTTTCAGCGGGTGATTCTGCCGCTGGCGAAGCCCGGGATGGGGGTCCTTGGCATCTTCACCTTCATGGGGGTGTGGAACGAGTTTCTTTGGCCGCTGATCCGTGATCAACCGGAGTTCGATGATGACCCTGCAGATCGGGCTAAACACCCTGCAGAACCAGTATTTCACCGATTACGGCATGCTCATGGCCGGGGCCTCGGTGTCCGCCCTGCCTATGATCATTGTCTTCCTGATCTTCCAGCCCTATTTCGTGCGGAGCATTACCATCGGGGCCGTGAAGGGGTGATGAATCTCCGTTCATAGGTTCCTTGGCTGGCATTCAGTACGGTTGGCGACCCGGCTCCGATACTAGTCCAGCGCCGGGGCATCTTCCGGGTTCCTCAGGGTGTAGGACAGCAGGGCCAGGTCATGCAGTCTCCCCTCGATGTCGCGGACCTGGTCAGGCAGGATGGCCCGCTGTACGAAACCGACCAGTTGCAACAGCAGTATCGCGCCTCGCTGGACGTCCACCATGCACTCGGCGTTGAGTTGCTCGACGGATCCAGTGTGGAGGGAAACGCTGATCAATTCGTTGATCATCTCGATCGCCAGGCCCTGGCGGCGGTATTCGGGGTGAACGACCAGGCGCAGTTTCCCGATATGGCTTTTCCAGCCACGGCGCTCGCGATGCAATGAGACTTCGGCGACGATTTCGTCGTCCACGATCCCCACAATGGGGATAACCACGTCCCAGTCAATTGAACCGCACCAGCCCTCGATGATGTGCTTGTCCCGGATGTCGTCCTTCAGGAAGATCCGGTCCTTGCGTGGAATTGACTGGAAAAAGGCATACAGCGCTTCTACGTCGTCCGATTCGAGTGGACGGATCGTGACCTCTGAGCCGTTCTTCAGCGTTGGTGTCTTCGGATATTCCTGGGCCAGGATTTCTTCCAGCATGGATGTCTCCTTCGGTCTGTATCGCCCCTCACGACGCCGAAAACAGCCATCAGACGGGCGTTCGATTTCGTGTAATCTCCTCTAATCTCTAGTATCCAAGTTAGAAATACGAGGTGGTCCTGTCAAGTATGGACTCATCCCCAGACATCGGACCACGAATAGCGTGTACAGACTCTTGTGAAGAAGCGATTTCATCGATAATTTCCGTACGAAATCACGCTGAAAAAAGCTTGACATCGTGCCGCCTTCCGCTTAGCCTAAGTGCAGATCAATGCCACGAAAGGATTTCCCATAGTTTCGGGTCGCAACACGTTGAGTAGGGCTGTCTGCGTTGCGTCCTTCATTCTTGTGCTGTCATACCGATTTGCGGGTATACGGCCCGTGGCCGGAAAGGAACCTTTCCATGAAACTTACATTCACCGATCTCAACGATATGATTCGTGAGTTAAAGGAGAAGAGTGTCCAGTCGATTCGAGTGAATGAAGTGATTCGGGATGTTCAGGTGATGATCCCGGATGAATATCCGATGCCTATCAAAACCTTTTCGGTCTACGTTACAGCCAGTATCGATGGAGAATGGAACGAGGATCTCGTGGCAGAATACGTGGAGCACGTCGGCTGCGTCGACGAGCTTGTCGGGGAGGAGGTACTCGAGGACCTGAACCGGCGCACGGGGAACAAGGTGGAGATCCTGCACGAGTTGCTGGCGGGCGAGTTCCTGACCGTAGGTTCAGGTCGGTTCGAAGAATGAACGACGTTGCATCGATTGTCGATCCGGCAGGCAAGGGTCTGAGCCGGATCGATCCTGAAAATTCCAAGTACATAATGGAGAGATCGATTTGAGCACCGATACCGTCGGGTTCGGCGTGATAGGACTCGGTATGGGCAACGTGCGCGCGCGTTGCATTCATGAGACGGAAGGCGCCAGGCTCGTGGCGGTCGCCGAACTCGATGAAAAACGGGGTCGGAAGGCGGCCGAGCAGTACGGCGTGGACTGGTACGAGGACTACAGGCGCCTGCTCGATCGTGACGATATAGACGTAATAAACGTCATGACTCCGAGCGGCACCCATGCCGAATTCGCCATAGAGGCCGCACAGGCCGGCAAGCACGTGATCACTACCAAACCGCTCGACGTGACGCTGGAGCGGGCGGATAGAATGATCGAATCCTGCCGCGATGCCGGTGTTATCCTGTCCATCGATTTCGAGGCGCGGTACATGGCCGACAACGTCCGGGTCAAGCAGGCCGTGGACGAAGGGCGCCTCGGCAGGATGATCCTGGGCGAGGTGCGGCTCAAGTGGTTCCGGAATGACGCCTATTACAAGGGCTGGCACGGTACGTGGAAACTGGACGGCGGTGGGTCGCTGATCAACCAGTCCGTGCACCAGATCGATCTGCTGGTCTGGTACATGGGACCAGTAGATAGCGTCCAGGGTCAGATCGGCGTGTTCAACCACGACATCGAATCCGAAGATCTCGGTATGGCCATGATTCGGTTTAAGAGCGGCGCCGTGGGAGCCATCCTCGGGACGACG
This sequence comes from bacterium, assembly GCA_965225915.1. Taxonomy (GTDB): domain Bacteria; phylum JAAXHH01; class JAAXHH01; order JAAXHH01; family JAAXHH01; genus JAAXHH01. The sequence goes on along the minus strand of OZ245326.1, from coordinate 142,592 downwards.
ACGTGTCCGGTCACCATTCCCGCCGGCGTCGAACTGCACGGCGCCCGGGGACTGATCATTACAGCCGGGAACAAGATCGATACCTGGCACATTCCCGATGAGTCGAAAGACGATCCCTTCCCCTGCGACGGACCCGAAAACGTGATCGAGGACATGATCCAACTTGTCCGCCACGGCGGCACGCCCCGCATAACGGGCGAGGAGGCCAAGAAGTCCCTCGCGCTGATCCTCGCCATCTACGAATCTTCGAGGACGGGACAGTCCGTGTCCCTGTAATCCGGAAGAACCCAGCATGTCCAGCGTATTCGAGGTATTGAAAGAACGCGGATTCGTCTCGCAGGTTACGGACGAAGAGGCCGTAGCACGCGATTTTGACGAGGAATCCGTAACCTGTTATATCGGTTTCGATCCGACGGCGATCAGCCTGCACGTCGGCCACCTGGTCCAGGTCATGACGCTGGCCCATGTACAGCGCGGCGGCCACAATCCTATCGCCCTCGTGGGTGGCGGTACGGCGATGATCAGCGACCCGAGCGGCAAGGACGAGCTCCGCCCCATGCTGACTGCAGAGACCATCGATCAGAACATCACGCGGATCAAAACGCAGCTTAGCCGTTACCTCGATTTCGACAGCGGGAAAGCGTTGCTGGTCAATAACGCAGAGTGGCTGCGTACGCTGAACTATATCACGTTCATCCGGGAGATTGGAGAGCATTTCAGCGTCAACCGGATGTTGACGGCCGAAGCCTACAAGTTACGCATGGAGACGGGGCTGACCTTCATGGAGTTCAACTACCAGATCCTCCAGGCGTACGATTTCCTGATGCTCTTCCGCAACTACGGTTGCACGATGCAGTTGGGCGGAGACGATCAGTGGGGAAATATCGTGGCCGGCGTCAACCTGATCCGGCGAAAGGAACGAGTCGCGGCCCAGGCGGTCACCACGCCCCTTCTGACCCTGTCGGACGGCCAGAAAATGGGAAAGACACTGGGCGGTGCACTCTGGCTCGATCCCGAAATGACCTCTCCCTACGACTACTACCAGTACTGGGTGAATGTCGATGACCGGGACGTGGGAGGGCTACTGGCCCGCTTTACCTTCCTGCCCATGGATCAGGTCCGTGAACTCGGCGCACTGGAGGGTGATAAGATCCGGCACGCCAAGTCGGTCCTGGCCTACGAGGCGACGAAAGTCACCCACGGCGAGGCGGCGGCGGCCCAGGCGCAGCGTGGCGCACGTAGCGTCTTCGGCGGTGCATGGGATGGTGGAGACCACGTGCCCACCCTGGAGATTGGCCGGGAACGTCTGGAAGCCGGTATCAACGTCATTGACCTATTCGTGGAAGCTAAACTGGGCAAGACCAAGAGCGAAGCGCGCAGGTTGATTCAGCAGGGCGGCGCGTCCGTCAACGGCGAACGGGTGTCCGCCATCGACCGGGTACTCAATACCGCGGATCTCGACGACGAAGGCATCCTGCTGTTGAGAGCCGGCAAGAAGCGATTTCAGCGCATCAAGACGGGATGAGACCGACAGAGACCGGTGCTGACCGGCTTTGATCGGACTGAATAGAACCCAGCCTCTGTACGCTCGGTACCCTTTAGTTCGAATCCTTACCCCAACTCCTCCACAGGTGGATTACACGATATGTTCAAAAACCTGAATCCTGGCATGATCGGCATACGCGCTTCGCTGTCCGAAGCACAGGAAATGGCCGCCCTATACGGGTTTGCCGGGATCGATCTCCACATCCCTGATATCTACGGGATGGTCCAGCAGGCGTCTCTTGATGAGGTCAAAGACCTCTTCGCAAGAACCGGACGGCGTCCCGGGAACTGGGGGCTACCGATCGAATGGTATGGTACTGAGCAGAAGTGGGCGGAGGAATTGCCGTGGCTGCGGACCTATGCTTCCCTGGCGTGGGACATCGGCGCCCTGAGGACGACCACCGTGGTGTTGCCGTATTCGAATGAACGGACTTACGACGAGAACTACGCGTTTCATGTCAAACGGCTTAAGCCGGTCGCCGAGATTCTCGGAGAATACGGTTGCTGGTTCGGACTGGAATTCATCGGTCCCAAAACGCTGCGTCAGGACAAGGAATACGAATTCATATGCACCATGGACGGCATGCTGGCGCTTTGCCGCGATCTCGGTCCAAACGTGGGCCTGCTGCTGGACCTCTGGCACTGGTATACGTCTCATGGGACCTGGGAGGACCTTGCCAGACTGGGTAACGACAACATCGTCAACGTGCACGTCAACGACGCACCGGCCGGAATTCCGGCCGACGCGCAGATCGACCACGTACGATGCCTGCCCGGCGAAACCGGCGTGCTGGACATTGCTCGATTCCTCGCCGTGCTGGAAGCCACGGACTACGATGGTCCGGTCACGGCGGAGCCTTTCAGTGCGCGCGTGAACGCGCTGTCGCAGCAGGATGCACTTAGGGAGACTTCCGATGCGATGCACGGCGCATGGACAAAGGCGGGCCTGGCGTAGGTAGACACTGGTATCGAACACAGGTTATTCAAGACAGGTAGCAGATGAATCCATCTCCGGAACGCGTATCCGTCCACGGCGGACACAGCGGTCAGTTTTGTGGTCACGCGGAAGACATGCTGGAGGACATCATCCAGGCATACATCGCCCGCGGTTACTCTTGGGTGGGAATCACCGAACACATGCCGCCGGAACGGGATGGGCTGAGCTATCCCGACGAAGCCGCGGCCGGGTTGAGCGCGGCCGATCAACATGCCCGTTTCGCCGATTACATGTCGACCAGCCGACAGCTCCGGGACAAATACTCCTCGGAAATCAGGATCCTGGTGGCCTTCGAAGCGGAGGCGTACAGCGGATATGAACGGTGGGTGCCCGCGGTGCGTAACGAGTTCAAGCCCGACTACATCGTCGGTTCCGTTCACCAGATAGAGGACCGGCTGATCGATTCGACACCGGAGGCTTACCAGGCCGCGGCAGAGGCCGCAGGAGGCGTGGACGAACTATACTGCGCCTACTTCGACCGCCAGTACGAAATCATCACGACGCTTTCGCCCGAAGTGGTCGGCCACTTCGACCTGATCCGGATCTTCGATCCAGACTACCGGGCACGCCTGGTCAAGCCCGTTGTCTGGCAACGGATCGTGCGTAACCTGGAATCGATCCGCGAACGCGGACTAATCATGGACTTCAACCTGGCCGCGTTAAAAAAAGGCCAGCCCGAACCTTACATCGCCCGCCCCGTCCTCGAACAGGCTCGAAGAATGGGGATCGCCGTCGTGCCCGGCGACGATTCTCACGGCGTGGACAATATCGACAAGTATTGGGACGTTGGAGTACGCATCCTGCGGGATACAGGATTTGAACTGAAGTGGGAATGTCCGGCCTGAAACGGAAGAACCGGCTAGTACCTTCTCTCCAGCGGACCGACCGGCACCTCGATCAACGTCGGGGTGTCCGCCGATACCGCTTCGTGCAGAGCAAATTCCAATGCAGCCGCATCAACAACCCGAACTCCCCTTGCCCCATAGGCCTCGGCCATCCGGACGAAATCGGGATTATGAAGTTCGGTACCGATTACACGGCCGTTGAATTCCTCCACCTGGGCCCGCCACACGTTTCCGTACGCGTTGTCGTTGAACACGATGGCGATAATGTTGACGCCGTTCTGCACCGCCGTGGCCATTTCCTGGGCATTATAGAGAAAACCACCGTCGCCGGATACCACGACGACCGCGCGATCGGGCCGTGCGATCTTCAGGCCAATCCCGACCGGGAACACGCTGCCGAGCGTGCCGTGGTGGGAAGACGTCTGGTAGCCCCTGGGTGAGTGGGAGTGGTAGTAGTTCCTGCTGTAGTACCCCATCTGGTTCATCCCACCTACCAGGATGCCGTCATCCGGGATGGCCGCCCGCATGGCATCCATGAAAGCCCCCTGGGGTTGAAGTTGTTCCTCGGGACCGAATCGATGGGTATTGATCGCCTGGATGTCCTCGGTGATGGCGGGCCTGGGTTCCCACCGGGCGGACAGTTGTTCGTACAGGACCTCGAGACTCAAGGCGGCGTCACCGAGAATGCAGTGGGTATAGGCGCCTTCCAGGCCGATTTCAACGGGATCGTCGTCGATCCGGATGACCGTCTGTGAAGCCAGGCGCCTGCTCATATCGGTCGCCGTGCCCACGACCAAGATCACGTCGCATTCGTCCACGCGGTTACTCAGCGGTTTGAACCGCCCTTCGAACATCCCGAGAGAAAGGGGATGCCGGGCCGGAAGGATGCCCTTTCCACTACGGCTGCTGACGACCGGACTGCCCAGGTGTTCCGCAATTTTCCTGACCAGCGGCGCACCTCCCGAAGCGCCGGCTCCAACCCAGATCAGCGGCCGTTCGGCCTCGGCGAGAATACCCGCGGCGTGCCCCAGTTGGGCGGCGTCGCCCGTTGAAGGTGTAAAGGACTCGGCATCCAGCAACTGCACCTCTTCCTCCGCGGCGAACACGGTGGGGCTGATTTCGATAATGACCGGGCGCTTCCTTGGTGTGTTCAGCTGCCGAAAAGCCTCTCGGACTACTCCAGGGATTTCCGCCGGGTTTTCAGCGCGCGCCGCCCATTTTGAATAGGCTCCGTATTCGCCCAGGCTGTCGTGTCTGGGCTTGCCGGGAAGGGACACGCCGTGGTGGTCGCCCGTGATCATCAGCACGGGGGATGACTGGGCAAAGGCCGTTGCGAGTCCGGCGGTGGTGTTGAAGAAACCCGGACCATCCACCGCCAGGCCCACCCCCGGTCTACCACTCACGCGGGCATACCCGTCGGCCATGTAGCTGATCGCCTGCTCGTTGCGGGTGGCGATGTACTGCATTCCCTCCTGCTGGTAAATCGCGTCGATGGCTTCATATTGACCAGCGCCCGGCAGACCGAAAACGACTTGCACGCCGTTTAGATGAAGGGATTTGATAAGTGCCTCGCCGCCGTTCATTACTGGCATCTGATACTCCTCTACTCCTTGATCCGATAGTGTACTAGTTTGACACGTATCTGCGGAACCAAAGCAGGTAAACCGGCACGCCGAGCGCAAGGACGATCACACCCGGCAGGGCATCTCCGAAACTGAAGACGACCGTCGAAACGATGTATCCGAGGGATACGACAATGAAAAACAGCGGCGTGACGGGGTAGCCCCACACCTTGAATGGACGGGGCTCGTCGGGATACCTGCGCCGCAGGATAAACACGGCGATCACGCTCAACACGTAGAACACGAACAGCACGTACATCACGGCCAGGACGATTTCCATGAAGTTTCCGACGAGGCTCCAGATCATACCCAGGATGGTCAAAGTCGTGATCGTTCTCGAAGGGGTGCGGAACCTGGGATGCACCCGGGTAAACCAGCTGAAGAACAAGCGCTCCCGGGCCATACCGTAGGCGATACGCGGCATGTAGATAATGTTGGCGTTGAGTGTCCCGAACGTGGCCACAATGACTGCGAGCGACGTGAGCGATCCGCCGACCGGACCGATCAGCCTTTCCGCCACCTCGGCCGCGATTTGATTCGACTGTGCGATTTCGTCGATATTCATGACGTACAGATACGTCCAGTTGACGGCCAGGTAGACCAGCATGCAAAGACTCAGGCCTATGATAATGGCCAGGGGCAGTACCCGTCTCGGATCCTTCACCTCGCCCGCGACGTTGTTCGTATTGTACCAGCCGTTGTAAGAAAACAAGATGCCAACCATGGCCGTTCCCAACGCGCCGAAGAGGCTCATTTCCCTAGCCGTAGTCGACGCCGTGGAGAAATTCGACGCGGACCCGCCGACGATCAGGGCGAGGAACACCAGGCCCAGCAGGGCCGCGACCTTGGCGAAGGTGGACAGGTTGGAAATCAGTCCGCCGAAACGTACGCCCGCGTAGTTCACAGCGCCCAGCAAAGCCAGGACGGCGAAAATGGCCAAGTGCTGCGTCGAGACCATCAGCGGCCCGAAGGAAACCAGCACGTGTTCCATCGAGATTTCCGGTCTGAAATAGCCGATGTACGAAGTGCATATCATGGCGACGGCGGCCAGCGCACCGGGTGAGATTACAGTGATCTCCGTCCATCCATAAAGAAAGGGTACGATGGGTGGATAGGATTCACGCAGGTAGACGATGATGCCGCCTGTGCGTGGCATCATGGCGCCCAGTTCGGCGAAACACAGGGCGCCCGAAAAGCAGAGCAGACCGCCGATTACCCAGACGAGCAGGAACAGTTCCGGAGATCCCAATACGGCCGCGATGCCCGCGGGAGCGCCGAAGATACCGGATCCGATGATACCGCCGACGATGATCGTCGTGGCCGCGACCAGGCCCAGATCCCGAGCCAGTTCGGTTTCGAGTTGAAATCGACTTCCGCCACGCTTCGGTACTTGTTCAGCCATGCCGCACCTCCACAGCAGATATTTTCACGATCAGGCGCTTATGAAAACGGGAAGATTGTTAAAACAAAACCGGCGAACGGTAATCGTCAAGGACTATATCCTTTCCATACATCCAGTTTGACAGGAGGGAACCGGAACTGTATATTCCGGCCGATTCTCCATGTTTAAAGGGATTCCGAAGCCATCCCCGCAACCACTTGGTACAACATGCACATCATCGTCGCCATCGTAGGAATGACCGGCTCGGGCAAGTCGACGGCAGCGGGATGCCTGGTCGGCCGGGGGTGGCGTCATATCCGCTTCGGCCAGGTGACCATCGACCGCCTCAAGGAACAAGGTAGAGAAATCAATCCCGAGAACGAGAAGACGATGCGGGAACAGTTACGGCGCGACCATGGCATGGGCGCGTTTGCGTTGCTCTCGCTGTCCGCCATTGAGGAAGGACTAAAACACGATCACGTCGTGATTGACGGACTGTATTCCTGGTCGGAGCACAAGATTCTGAAGGAAGCGTATGGCGACCGCATCCACGTGGTGGCCGTCGCCTCTTCACCGAAAACCCGGTATGAGCGCCTGGAACATCGCGTGCACGACGCTCAAAAAGACCCCCAGTACCGTATGCGGCCTCTCACGTCGGACGAGGCGCGGAAGCGGGACCACGCTGAGATCCAGAACATCGAGAAAGGCGGTCCCATTGCCATGGCGGATTTCACCGTAGTCAACGAATCGACCCCGCAAGACCTGATCGACGTGTTGTCGGCCTACGTGGATCGCTTCATTCCTTCGTAGCCTCATTCCTCTTCTTAACCGCGACCCTCTACGCAGCTCTGTTTCTATACGTAATTCTGCTCTTTTACAAAGGCAGGGGGATGGCTTTCCCTTCCTCCATGCTGCGGTTCACGGCCTCGGTGAATTCCATATACTTGATTCCGATGTCCAAGGGCGTGTGGGTGACCTTCTCCAAGCCATGGATGGCGTTGACGAATTCTTCCTCAACCCGCCATTCACCGTGGTCTTCGGGCCGGATTTCGATCTCACCCAGGGCATCCTCCCCGCGACGCGCACCGTAAATTCTGCCGTCGCCCATTCGGATCGTGCCCTCGCTGCCGTAGATCGTGGCTTCGTTTTCGTTGGCCAATCCCTGGACGGTCGAAATCTTGATATAGGCCGATGCGCCGCAGATCAAGTCCATCACGATGTCAATGTGCTCCGGAACCCGTATGGCGCGCATCACGCCCGTCGCGCTGTCCCTGCGCATCCTGGTGAAGGTCTTGCCCTGGGCGAACACCCGAAGCGGATCTCCCACCCAGCGTCTCATCGCTTCGTACCAGATGCCCATGGACATGATATTCATGCCGCTCAGATCGTAGTCCTGACGCCAGTGAATCGGACTTTCCCTGTCAATGAACGCGTTGCCGGAGGAGCGGAGCTCCACGCTGAGAATGTCGCCCGCGTATCCTTCCGAAATGAGGCGCTGTATGGTCTTGTCCGCCCACAATGTCATGGGAGAAGGCACGATCTGGGCCACGAGGTCGGGATTGCTCTGGGCGGCGTCGTGCATGAGCTGGGCTTCTTCGAAGTTCATGGCCATGCGCGCTTCGCACAGGATGTGCTTCCCTGAAGCCAGGGCGGCAAGGGTCGTTGCGCAGTGCAGGTAGGGCCAGGTACCGACGACGATGGCATCCGAGTCGTCCGCCTCGATCAGGTCCGTCCACGTTTCGTAGACGGTCGGGATGCCGAACTGCTTGGCCACCCGCTCTGATGACGCGCGGCTTCGGTTGCACACGCTGACGATCTCCACCCCTTCGATGGCCTGTAGCTTCGGGATATGCATGCTTACCGTGTTGCCGCCGGCACCGACCACACCTACGCGAATGGTATCCATTTATTGCCCCTTTTTCTTAACTGGTTGGTGAATCGATCTCCGTTTTTCACGTTCTTCGCGCGCTTACTTTCTTCGGGCGCGAATGATGTCCGCCAGGTTCCGCGCCATTTCCTCGAAACCGGCAGGCGCAGGATGCACCAGGTCTACCGTCAGTCCGGTTTTGGACCTGAGCATGGCGTCACCTGGTATGTGCACGAGCCTGGGCCGGTTCAACTGCCGCACCCGTTCCGCCACGATGGATCGGAAGGTTTCGGTTTTTTCGACGCCCATAAAATCATACAGGCATGGGAATATGTCAATGCAGAATATCCAGTCATCCGGATGAGCGTCGGCAATGGTCGTCACGAAGTACTCGACGCGCCGGTGAAACTCGTCCACGTCGAATGCCTGCACGACGTTGATGCCCATCTCAAGCGTCGCGATGTCCCAGTCATTGCGTCCCGCAATGTAGTCCGCCATGCCCGCTTCCATGTGGGCGCCTCCGCCGAATCCCAGGTTGAAGAGATCGGTGCCCAGCAGGTCGGCCGCCCGGGCGGGGTACGTGCCCGTGGGCCGTACGGCCGTGCTCCCGTGGGTGATCGACGAACCGTAGGCCAGGTACCGCGTTTTCGGAGTCTGATCTGGTCTCGGCAGCGAGGTTTCTCCCTCGATGGAAATCAGTCGAACCGAAGGACGCCACGGCAGGACCACCCGGGTAAGACCGGTGTCGAACCGCGCACTGGACGGGGTGACCTGACGCATGACTGTCTCGGCCTCGGGCCGTGCCGCGACAATCTGTGTCGGGGTAACGTCGACAATATGTAAAGCGCTGAAGAAATCGCCCTGGTATACTTCCACGAGCGTGGGTCCTTCGGGACTTTGCAGGGTTATGACCGCCTGTGGTCCTTCCAGGTTGAACCGGATTTCGCACCCCGTTGACACCAGTGCATTGTTCTTAGCAGCTTCATTCAGCGTCACGCGAAGATCATTGGGGACACGGCAGCAGATGCTGCCCATGCCTTCGGGGTCATCCAGCAATTCGTGGACGTTGTGCAATTCAGTATTACCGATAATCACGTAAACCTCCAGGGTCGGGGGTGGTCAGACAGCACCGAGCGCGTACATCATCATTTATTCTATATTCCAAGCAATCGGGCCGCATTGCCTCCCAGCGCCATCCGCTTGGCCTCGGAAGAGATACGAGCCGTGATGATCTTGCCGATCTGCGGCCTCGGATCCATCAGGGGCATGTCCGACCCGTACAGCACGCGGTCGGCTCCACCCTTTTCCACCAGTTCTTCGATAACACCGGGTGTCCGGTACGTCGAGCAGGTCTCCAGAAAGACGTTTGGGTACTTCTGTGCCGCCGCGATGGCTTCGGCGCGCGCTTCGGGTACGTTGCCCGAATGACCGGAAACGAAATTTACACGAGGATAGGCCGGGGCAAGGTCTTCGAAGTACCGGGGCCGGCTGTTTTTAAAATGATCCGTGTGGAATATGATGGTCAGACCCCGGTCCTGGGCGAATTCATAGATCGGATGCCAGGGTTCTTCGTTGAAGGGCCAGGGCGTATAGGGCGGGTATAGTTTGATGGCCGGAAATCCCAGCTGGTCGACCGCCCGCTCCAGTTCGGGCACCATTCGGTCGGGCATGGTCGGAGAGACGTAGGCGAAACCCACGAACCGTTCCGGATTCCGTGCGGCGAATTTCGCGGTCAGATCGTTGCCCGTCGTGCCGTCCGGATGAAAAATGTGAAACAGGCATGCGATGTCGATACCGACGGCATCCATGGCAGCCAGCAATAGTTCAGGGTCGTCGATCATGCCGTATCGTTCCCACCGGCCCACGTGTCCGTGGAAGTCGATCACTTTCGTGCCGTCAATCATGATCCCCCCGCTGCGGTTTGAGCAGGCGCTCGACGTTTCCGGCGCAGATCCGCACGAGATCCTGTTCGCTCATACGGGTGTGGTGCAGGTAGAACAGGATCGGACCCATGGCGTACCTGGGATACCAGGAGCCGTAGATCAGCCGATCCGCACCGTACCGGTCTACGAGCGCCTCCACCTCGCCGATGGGCTCGTAGCGGCTGAGTTCCAGTACGGCGTTGGGACTCGCTTCAAGCAGACTGCGAACGACCACCGCGTGGGTATAGTGCGCGCCGACGAGCACCGCGCGCAGATCCGGATAGGCCTGGAGGGTCGTTACCAGGTCGTCCATATCCACGTCCATCAACGGGACCCACAGCGGGATCCCGGCTTCCGTTAGAAAGGACAGCAGCCCATCATAGCCCCAGGGACGAAACGGTAGTCCGGCGGATTGGGTATTGTGCAGGCGAACGGACGTGACCCGGCCCTGGCTGTGCAGATCCTCGAGCTGTTTCATGGAGGTGTCCACAGGCGCAACCGACCACTGCGGAATCAGTCTTCCTTCTTCGTCGAGCCAGTTCTCCAGAAGGATGTTGCCGTCCGTGGGACTGATCTCTTCGCCTTGCGCATGGTATATCACTGCGCGCTGGACGCCGTGCGTATCCATTTCGGCGAGCAACAGGGAAGGAGTCTGGCAGGGCGACGGCCCGGTGTGGTGATTGCCCACGCATATGTTGGCGTCGATGACGGGTACACGGGGCGTAAAGGACAGTGAGGGCATGAAGGTTCAGTTCCGTGGGGACTGTGGCTTCCGGACTTGACGGGTTGAGGTTGCCTCGTCGCGCAAAGGTGTCTAAAACGGATCAATCCAGGAATTACAACTGCCCGGCATCCATGCCTGGCCGGATACCGAAAGCCTGGTCGAACTTATCCCAAAGATCGGTGGGAATGGTGTCGGTGGCGGCTTCGTACGCGTCGCGCACCTGCTGGATATTCGACGGACCGAACATAACCAGGCTTTCCACCGGCGCCGCCAGACAAAACTGAATGGCCAGATGCCGGATGTTTACTCCATGTTCCCGGCACCAGGTCCAGATCCGGTGGGCGTGCGGTTCGCTACCGGGATGCATGGAACGCTCCCGTTCCGCGTCCGGCTCCGGTCCGGTCAGGAGTCCCATGCCTTGCACGCTGGCCAGAATAATGCCGGCTCGCCGTCTTCTGGCCGCCGGGAATATGGTGGAGGCGGCCGACTGGTTGATCAGCGTATAGTCCAGGAAGGTCAGGGACAGGTCGCTAACGCCTTCATCGATCAGCCGTACGTGCCAGTCGAGCGTACGAGCGCCGAGACCGATGTTTCTGACCACCCCTTGCGATTTCAGTTCACGCAGGACGCCGAATACCGCGCCTTCGCGGAGCGTTTCGTCTATATCGGAAGGATCGTGAACCAGAACGGAGTCGAGGTAGTCCGTCTTCAGGGATTGCAGGCTACGGTCCAGGCTCCACCTGGCCCCTTCCCCGGAGAAGTCCTTGCTGCGTTCGGGATGGGTGCCGATCTTGGCCTGGAGGTAGTAGGAGGATCGGGGTACGCCGGATAGCGCTTCTCCCCATTTTTCCTCGTGGTGGCCCGGGTAGGTATCGAAATAGTTGATACCCAACTCCAGGGCAGTCTGAATCGCATCGACCGCCTCCGGGCTTCCGTGCAGAAAGGCGGCCCCCATGGCCAGCGCCGCCGGACGCATGCCGGTACGCCCGAAAGATCGGGCGGGTAGGTTGTTCACGTACGCTTTCGTTTACCGTTTGTACGGATCAGGGGAATCATCATCGTCCTCCTCCCCTGTTTCGTCCTCCACGGTGGTTTCATCTTCGATATCGAAATCCGCTTCATCGTCTTCCAGATCAATCGCGTCCTCGTCAGCGATTGATTCTTCGTCCGCATCGAGATCTTCCACTTCATCGTCCTCGTCGGACTCCACGTCCTTATCGGACTCCACGTCCTCATCGGTTTCATCGTCGGAATCTTCGTCCTCGTCGACACCTTCTACCGACTCATCGGGTTCTTCTTCGGACTCTTCATCCTCATCACCCGAATCGTCTTCGTCGCCGTCTTCGGCTTCTTCCCCGTCCTCATCGTCTTCGTCGCCGTCTTCGGCTTCTTCCCCGTCCTCATCGTCTTCGTCGCCGTCTTCGGCTTCTTCCCCGTCCTCATCGTCTTCGTCGCCGTCTTCGGCTTCTTCCCCGTCCTCATCGTCTTCGTCGCCGTCTTCGGCTTCTTCCCCGTCCTCATCGTCTTCGTCGCCGTCTTCGGCTTCTTCCCCGTCCTCATCGTCTTCGTCGCCGTCTTCGGCTTCTTCCCCGTCCTCATCGTCTTCGTCGCCGTCTTCGGCTTCTTCCCCGTCCTCATCGTCTTCGTCGCCGTCTTCGGCTTCTTCCCCGTCCTCCTCATCGACACCTTCTACCGACTTCACCGGATTCTCGCCCGAATCTTCGTCGCCGTCTTCGGCTACTTCCCCGTCCTCATCGTACGTCGCCGTCTTCGGCTTCTTCCCCGTCCTCATCGGTCATTCATCGCCGTCTTCGGCTTCTTCCCCGTCCTCGTCGACACCTTCTACCGACTCATCGGATTCTTCTTCGGACTCTTCGTCCTCATCACCCGAATCATCTACGTCGCCGTCTTCGGCTTCTTCATCCCGTCCTCCCTCGTCGACACCTTCTACCGACTCATCGGATTCTTCTTCGGACTCTTCGTCCTCATCACCCGAATCATCTACGTCGTCGCCGTCTTCGGCTACTTCCCCGTCCTCATCGTCTTCGTCGCCGTCTTCGGCTTCTTCCCCGTCCTCATCGTCTTCATCGTCTTCAGCCTCTTCCCCCTCCTCTACGTCCACGTCACCAGCCTCGGCGTCTATTTCGGCCGCATCGGTGTCCGTTTCCTCTTCCATCTCGTCGGTGGACTCTACCTCATCATCTACGTCGATCGCATCGGAAGCCACCGCTTCTTCGATCTCTTCCTCGGCCTCCACCGCGTCGGCTTCATCCCAGTCGACTTCCGCGAGCACAATACCCGCAGCCGCTTCTTCCACTCCGGTCTGTTCGTCCTCGGAGTCCGAATCAGTATCGGATTCCCGCGGTACTTCGATTTCGCCTACTTCGACCGCGAAGGTGACGTATTCTAACCATCCTTCGCTCTGGTTGACGAATCGATGCTCGACGCCGGGAAGTACATGGGCCGCAGAACCTTCCGTGACCTGTTGACGGTTGCCGTCCTGATCCTCGATCGTTCCGTAGCCGCTGAGCACGTAGTGTACGAGTTCTATCCTATCCAACTGCTGCCAGGCCGTACCCTGCCGTCCCTGGACGGCGTATCGGGTCACGCTGTGCACGCGTTGGAGTACACCGCCCTCGCTGGCGTCGGCGTCTTCTTCACGTTGCAGAATGGGCCACGAAATGGTACCGCCTGCAAGCACGATGGGATGGACGTCACGCCAGTCACAGACCACGGGCGTACCCTCCCGGATTTCGTCCAGCGGGCAACTGACGATAAGGTGCTCCATCCAGCCATCCCCGTCGTTGAATGCCTGGTGAGGCACGTTGACAGGCATGTAAACGGCTGTACCGTCCCGAACGTCCACCTTGTCGTCGCCGATGGTAAGCTCACCGCGCCCGCGAAGAACGAAGTACAACTGCTCGATGTCGGCATGCTGGTGATGGTCAGAATGCTGGTGGCCCTGGAGCCCATGCTTGACGAAACTGCTGATTCCATGCAGACGGTTTACATCGGGCGGAGATGTTTCATCCTTGTCATGGGACTGGTACAGCGTCCAGACCAGCGCGCTGATGTGCCCCACGTACGGTTCCTGATCTCGCCAGTTTCGCACGACGATACTCATGATATCTCCTTTTGGGAATTCGGACTACTTCTCCCCGTCGCGGTATTCGTGTATAACTCCCTGTTGAATCAAATCGTCAATCTCCACATCCGTGTACCCGGACTCCGAAAGCACGTTTCGCGAGTGTTCGCCCCGTACGGGCGGTGGGAGAGGCGCTTCGGCGTCGGGCGTCCCCGTTCGATACGGCGCCTTGACCTGACGACTCTCCGTGCGGTCGGATGCTACGAGACTGTAAAACGGATTTCGATACTGTATATAAGGGTCATCCGGTAGTTCGTCAAGGTTGTAAATGGCGCCGCAGGGCACGTCCGCTGCCCGCAGGCGCCGGTCCCATTCCTGGCAGGAAGCGGTGGCGAACACGGTACGGAGTTTTTCCCGTATTTCGGTCTCCCGGTCGGTGCGAATTTCCGATGACCAGTCTCTCCAGCCGTCCAATCCCAGGACATCGCAGAGGCGGGACCAGAAGTGGTCCTCATGGACGATCCCGAGGCTGATGTATCGACTGTCCGAAGTCTTGAAAACACCATAGTGCGGAATGTTTCCAAGGATCGGCTGACGGGCTGCCTGCGGGTCATGGGCTGCGCTGGCGATATCGAGTGCCATCCAAGACAGAATGCAATCGGTCATGGACAGATCTATGTAGCGGCCCTCCCCGGTGGCCGTCCGGTGCATCAGCGCAGCGGATACGGCCAGCGCGGCGTACAGTCCGGACGACAGGTCCGATATCAGCACGGGCGGAACCACGGGTGGATCTCGGCGACCCAGCAGACCGCCAATTGCGAGATAGTTGATGTCGTGGCCGGCGCGGGTCCGATAGGGTCCGTCCTGTCCGAAACCCGATATCGAGCAGTAGACGACGGCGGGGTTGTATCGCCTGGCCGATGCATAGTTCACGCCAAGATGTTCGGCGACGCCGGGTCGAAACCCTTCCAGCACGACGTCCGCCCTGGAAATCAGGCGGCTGATGACCTCCCGTCCCTGTTCTTTTTTCAGATCGATCACGATATCCCGTTTGCCGCGGTTTACGCTCGCGAATGCCGGGGGAAACTCGCGCAGTGAATCGCCGCCGGGGGGTTCGACCTTGATCACCCGGGCGCCCAGGTCGGCAAGCAACATGGAACAGTAAGGGCCTGGCAACTGCGTGGTGAGATCCACGACCAGGTAGTCGGACAGCGCGGGAATCATGGGTGTTCGGACGCGTCGTGAACCGCGATAGCCAGTCCGTCACGCCAGGCATCGAGCTGGTCGAGATCGAATTCCTCATCGCCGTGACGGTACGTTGTTTCGGTATTTGTAGTTCCCCGGTCGTATACGACGACACAGGGGTCCGTTCCCCGGGTCTCCGTCGCCTTGAATCCGGCAGGCGCGAGTGAGACGCGGCGGTCGTAGTCCACCCACCCATCGCGCTCCCATCCTACGGCGAATCGGTGGGCGATATCCGGACATTGATCCATGACACGGTCGATCATGTCAGCCAGAGAAATGGTGGCGATCACCACGCTCGAGCGGGAATGGACGATCTGCTCGCCCAGGGTCTGCGGGGTGGACGCATCCTGGCCCAGAACGGCCACGGCGCCGGCCCTCATGCATCCCAGAACCGACTCCCACCAGGCGATGCACGGCTGCAGCAGGATGTATACCCGGTGTCCTGGTCGTACACCATGGCCGTACAGCACGTGCGCGACCTTCTCGGACCGGATTTTCAGGTCGAGGAACGTCACGTCCGAGGCCACGCCACCGGCCTTTTGCCATCTCAAGGCGATTTTACCCGGATCCTCCGCGGCCCTGTCCACGATATCCACCGCGAAATTGGAATCGGCTGTGGTCCTGGTATGCAATATCTCGTCCTCGCGCTAGTCCCTCTGTGTGGGTCAATCCATCAGCAGGCCGCCATTGACATCCAGGATTTCGCCCGTGATATGGCGGGATCGATCCGATGCCAGGAACAGCGCCGCCTCGGCCACGTCCCGGGGTTCCCCTTTGCCTCCCAGGGGAATCGCTTCGACGAACGATGGATCGTGATGGGCGGTCAACGGGGTTTCTATGATTCCGGGCGCTATGGCGTTTACCCGTACCCCGTGAGGCGCCAGTTCCCGGGCCAGCGACTTGGTCAGGCACTCGAGTCCGGCTTTGGAAACCGAGTAAGGCGCGCCGGACACCACACCGCCGGTCTTGCCCGCCACCGATACCATGTTGACCATCGCACCGCTTTTTTGCGCTTTCATCGCGGGAAATACGGCTTTCGCCAGCAGGAAAGGCCCCTTGAGGTTTACGTCCATCACCCGGTCCCACTCCTCTTCCGTGCACTGTTCGACCGATCTGAATAGTCCCAGTCCCGCGTTGTTCACGAGAATGTCGACGCGGCCGGAATCTTCGACGACGCCGTTGACGAGGGCCTTTATCGCAGATCCGTCTGAAACGTCGGCCTGGACCGCCTGTCCCTTCAGACCGTCTCCATTCAGTTGACAGACCGTCTGCAGTGCCCGGGATTCATCGATATCCACCACCACGACGGAAGCGCCTTCTTCCGCGAAGATCCTGCATATCGCCTGGCCGATGCCCTGCCCGCCACCGGTGACGATTGCCGTGCGGTCCTTGAGGATCATGCGAGCACCCTCTCTGCAAACAGTGTTGTGAATTCACGGACGTCCAGCGCGGTGCACACCCTGGCGTTCGGCTCGCTCCCAGACTGTGACCGGAGGTCGGCGACGGTCATGCCCGTGGTGAGATCGCCGGCGGTTTCCACGTCCACCCGCGCCGGCACCAGCGTTACTAGATCCTCCCAGATCGCAGCGGCCACGGCAAGGGGATCGTGAAGAAAGCATCCGTTGACCCCCCTGTTGCGCCGGTGAAACGCGACGTAACGGGCGGTGCAATCGCGTACGAAGGTCGCCCTGGCGCCTCCCTCTTCGGCATAACGGTTTATCAATTCCGCGTCAAGCAGTGCCTGCCTGGTCACGTCGAGGGGAACGAACAATAGAGGGATCCCCGAGTCGCAGACGATCTGGGCGGCGTGCGGATCGGCGTGGATGTTGAATTCCGCTACCGGGGAGACGTTGCCGCGCGTCTCGAAAGCGCCGCCCATGATGATGATTTCCCGGAGTCCGCGCATACGGTCCGGATCCTTCATGATGGCCCTCGCGACATTGGTTAACGGGCCCACGGCGATCAGGGTCACTTCATCCGAATACCGTTCAGCGCTTTCTAGTATCAGGTCAACAGCATGCACGGGACTTACCCGGCATGCCGGTTCAGGGTAGATTCGGGATCCATCGGCATTCACGAGCCGGGTCACCTCGCCCAGCCCGTCAATCCCGTGGATATCCCCCGCGAAGGCCAGTTCGCGTACCAGCGGCCGGTCCTCGCCCCGGGACACTACCGGCGCCACCTGGGCATCGAGAACGTCCAGCGTGATGTGAATGTTGCGTATACAGTGGTCCAGGGGTGTGTTGCCGCAGACCCCCGTGACGGCTTCGACGCTCAACTCGGGGGACCGCATGGCCAGCAGGATGGCCAGCGCGTCGTCGACTCCCGTATCCGTGTCCAAGATGACGCGTCTGGGCATGGAGGCTCCGTGGGGTGGGATTCCGGCTAGTAGCTAATCGGCCGGTTCGCGCAGGACGGGATAGTATTTCGCATCTTCCAGTACGTCGTCCATCAGCGCCCACGCAACCAGGCCGTCGTCGGAACGGGGTTCCAGCAGGTAGAAAACCAGCCTGCCCAGTTGCTGATCGACCGGTACGACCAGCGTGCCGGCTTCCAGCGTCTGGACCACTGGTTCGTACGCACCGGACAGGGTCCGCTCCAGCCTGCCCTGAAAGGGCCGCGAGGCCACCAGCGTCGAATCTATCCTGAACCTCTCCAGCGCCAGTTCCCGTGAACTGGAAAGTTCTTCGAACCACACGCCATGCGCCCTGATCCGATCGATCACGGTGGTCAGCGAGGGTGGCACGAAGTAGGTCCGGGGTGCGCGTTCCGTCTCTACCGCGGAGAATTGCCCGTATTCGTACATCGAAGAAGGACTTACGGTTTCCTCCCTGAGATACATGACTTCACCGGTGTACGGATTACGTGTTTCCGCGACTTCGCCCAACAGGATATCGATGGGTTCCGCGGACCGGGAGTAGTCGGAACGAACGGCCAGTTCTTTACCCACGACGGTCGCCAGGTCCACGGTTTCGAGGGTCTGTCGGATCGTGGCCGCATTCCGGTGGGCGTAGTGAAGGTTTTCCTTCACGAACGCCAGGGTGGCCAGGATACGTTCTTCAAACGACGCGTAGGAATAGGCTTCACTCAGTATGGCGACACGGTTTCTGAGTCCGACGTAATTGTTGTTGAACCGGGGTCGGTGATCGAAGGTGTACCAGCCCCGTTCAAGGGTCGAACCGGCCCGTGGTACGTTGCCATAGTAGTAGAACTCCCAACCGTAAGTCTCCCGAATGGTTTCGCGTACGGCGGGCAGCCACTCTCCTCGCAGCAGGTCGATGATCGGATTTGCAGTGTTGGGATTGAGCGGCGGCGAGTAGGTCAGGTGGTAGCCGTGTACGGTCCCGTTGGTCGTGTGGAGATCGATGAGCACGTGGGGATCGTATTCGTTCATGAGCCCGACGAGGGAACGCGCCTCGGGGGAGTCCAGCTTCATGTGATCGCGGTTGAGGTCGAAACCCTGGGCGTTGGGCCGTTGTCCCATGCCGCCCACGGGGCCGTGTTGACGTGGACGGTTGTACAGGCTGATCCTTTCGTTGCCGTCCGCGTTGTATATGGGCGCCATGAGCAGCACCAGCGAATCGGCCCAGGCCGAGTACTCCCCGGACGCCAGGTCCCGGATGAGCATAAGCAGGGCTTCCTTCCCGCAGACCTCCCCTGCGTGGATGTTCGCCTGGATGAATACCCGGGTCTTGCCGGCCTGGGCGACTTCCTCGGCGGTCGCGTCCCAGAGGTCGCCGTAGATGAGCAGGGGCAGTCTCCGGCCTTCGGTCGTGTAGCCGAATTCGGTCAGATGGAGCCGGTCGGAGATGAGCACGGCGGCCCGCAGGAACGACATGACCTCTTCGTATCGCGTCGTCTCGTCGAAATAGGACAATTCCGCTCGAGTCTGGAGTTCGGAAACGTCGTAATCCTGGGCGGAAACCGGATTCGAAGTCGCCAGGATTAGGACCAGGATACTGAATAATCGATACATAAGAAGGTACCTTGCTCGTGGGTGAGCGTATGTGATTTCAAAATCCGGGAAGTGACGCTGGGATTTCAGCAGTCGGTCAGCGTACCTGGAAGAATTCGACCACTTCGCCGCTCGGGCCTTTAAAGAACGCAATGGTTACGTCCAGTCCCCCGAGATTGACATCCTTCGGTTCGACGGTCACTTTGTATCCATGGGAACGGACATGTTCGGTCGCGGCCCGCGTGTCCGTCGTGGCCAAGGCAAGGTGCGTGACCGGATCGTTGGGAGCAGGTCCGCCCGGATCCGGAGTCTCGTTCGTGGGCTGGAACAGCTCGATGTGACTGCCGTCCCCGGTGTCGAGGAGCATGATCCTGCGTTCCTCCGGCCCGAATTCCGCCACGATGTTCATCCCGAGGACATCCCGGTACAACTGCAGCGATGCATTCCAGTCCCTCGATTGAACGGCCACGTGATGCGTACCGCATCCGGGAATCACCTTGTTCTTCGTTCCCACCGGCATGGACGTTACCTCCCGTCGTCTTTCCTTCCCGTTTATCGCGTCTGGTTGGAGGATTTGAGCGCCCTCGCGCTGACCCCCAAAACGCCGAGAAAACCCTCGGAATCCTTGTGGTCGAAGTCGCCCACGCCCTCCATGGATGCCGTCGTTTCCGAATAGAGGGAGTGGGGGACGTCTTCGGCCGACTGAAAGGAGACATGACCCTTGTACAGTTCGACCCGGATCGTCCCCGTGGCCAGTCTGTTGAACACGTCCACGGAAGCCCGGAGAGCCTGCGTGGACGGATCGTACCAGTAGCCCTGATAGATCTGTTCCGCGATCACCGCCGAGGTCTGGTCAAAGGTGCGACGGGCCCGCCGGTCGAGAATGAGCTGCAGCAAGTACTCGTAGCACTGTCCAAGGAGCGTCATGGCCGGTGATTCGTAGACACCCCTGCTCTTGATGCCCACGAAACGGTTTTCCACCGTGTGGATACCGATACCAACTCCGTTTCTCCCGCCGATCCGGTTGGCCGTTTCGATGGCTGAAAGCGGCGTGACCGGTTCTTCATTTATCCAGACAGGAACGCCCTGCTCGAATCGCACGGCAAAGTATTCGGGCGAGTCGGGCGCCTCCCGGGGATGAACGCCCATGCCGGGTGAAATAAACCCGGCCGGAGTTTCGAGCGACTCGAGACGACCGGCCTCGTGGGTCAGGCCGAGGATATTTGCATCCGTGGAATAGGGCTTCTCGTGGGAAGCCTGGATCGGCAACTGCCGGTCTTCGCAGAAGTCGATCATTTCCTTTCTTCCGGGGAAGTCGTTCAAATAGGCCTGGTCGCGCCATGGGGCGTAGACCTCTACCGACGGGTCGATCATGTTGGTTACGAGTTGAAACCTGACCTGGTCGTTCCCGCGGCCGGTCGCGCCGTGGGACAGGATATCGATCCCTCGTTTTTTGAGTTCGGGAAGCAGGGTCCGTACGGTGATGTGCCGGGCTATGCCGGTCGTGTTCCAGTAGTTTCCCTCGTACATGGCCTGGCACTGTATAACCTCGATGCCGGCCTGCGCCAGTTGATCCTTCGCGTCCACGATCACGGCTTCCCTGGCACCGCAACGCATCATCCGCTCCGCGACATAGTCCATGCGTTCTTCATCCGGCTGACCGAGATCTGCGGTAACGCACACCACGTCGACGTCGTGGTCGGTAAGCCAGCGTGTGACGGTACAACTGTCCAGACCACCGGAAACCGCCGCCCCAATGGTCCTGCCCTTCAGACTGCTCAAATTCATGATGTCGACACTCCCGCCAATAGCCGTATTACATGTAACGAGACCGAAATGAGGAAGTAACGTACAGGTCTTCCAAAAGTCAAGATACTAAATCGGGAATTCATCCCCTCATCAAGCGCTTTAAATCCCGGCCTCAACCCCTACAATTCATTTGCCTTTCTGGCTGGCCGTGGATATCTTCCTATGCGGATTGCGACGTTGAGGAATCGGAGGTGTCGCGTAGGCAAACAGGTTCCATTACCAGATCGTCCTTACACGTCGGTATAGACGCCAGAAGGAGGATTTCGCTTGGATCTCTTACGCGAGTTTCATGGTCCGAACGCCGGTTATGTGATTGCGTTGTACGAACGGTACCTTGAGGACCCCGATTCCGTCGATGCAGCCACGCGCGAACTGTTCTCCCGGCATGCGCCTTTCCTCAACGGCGAACCCGCAGGCGGACCGGCGAGTGACTTCTCCGCCTGTCCAGCAGATATCGACCAGATCGTCTTCATCGCCAATCTTGCCCAGAACGTCCGGGAGTACGGTCACCTCGGGGCCCATCTGGATCCCCTGGCCGATCCCAGGTATTTCCCTTATTCCGTCTTCGCAACCGCGGACGACACCTTGCTTGGCGATCCCCTGACGGAACTGGAACTCCAGGCCCAGGGAGTGACGGAAGAGACGATGCGTCAACTGCCTTCTTCACTGATCGGCGGTCCTGTGGGCAAGCAGTGCGGCAACGCGTCCGAGGCCCTGAAAAAACTAAAGCGCGTCTATTCGTCGACCACCGGGTACGACTATATGCACATCGAGGTCCCTGGAGAGCGGGTATGGTTGCAGGAAGCGGCGGAAACGGGGCGGTTCCGGCCCTCGGAGGACCACGACAGCGCGCTGGCCATGCTGGACCGGCTCACGCAGGTAGAAGTTTTCGAGCAGTTCCTGCACCGGACCTTTCCGGGCAAGACGCGGTTTTCCATCGAAGGCCTGGATACGACGATCCTCATCCTGGACTGGGTGATCGGCGAGGCCGTTGAGAAAAACACCTGCAACATCCTGATCGGAATGGCCCACCGGGGCCGACTCAATGTGTTGGCGCACATACTGAACAAACCCTACGAACACATCCTGGCTGAATTCAGGGATCCGGTCCAGCGGGTCAACAAGACTGGCAACGATACGGGATGGACCGGCGACGTGAAGTATCATAGCGGTGCCAAGCGGACGTATCTGGACGAAAATAGCAAGGAGGTGGACCTCCAGATCCACCTTGCGCCGAACCCCAGCCACCTGGAAGCGGTCAATCCCGTGCTGGAGGGCATGGCCCGCGCCGCAGGGACGATCGTCAACCTGCCGGGGGACGTCCGGCCGCTGCCCGAACGGAACCTGCCCATTCTGATCCATGGCGACGCGGCCTTTTCGGGCCAGGGCGTCGTAGCGGAAACTTTCACACTGTACCGCGTTCCAGGATTCCGGACGGGTGGCACGATCCATGTCATCACCAACAACCAGCTCGGCTACACCACGCCGTCGGAGCAGTCCCGCAGTACACTGTACGCCAGTGATATCGCGCGGGGATTTGAAATAGCCATTATCCATGTCAACGCCGATGATCCGGCGGCCTGTGTGGAAGCCGCCCGGATCGCATACGCCTACCGGGTCAAGTTCCGCAAGGACTTCCTGATCGACCTGATCGGATATCGCCGGCACGGCCACAACGAGGGAGACGATCCTTCCCTCACCCAACCCAGTCTCTACCGGAGGATCGAAGCCCATCCGACGGTGAGAAAGCTCTGGGCCGACCGGCTCGTATCGGAGGGACTGATCGAATCGGCAAAACCCGAGGAAATGGTCGCAGAACGCATGGCGAGCATGCAGAAAATGCTGGAGGAATTGAAACCGGAAGAAGTACTCGAGGTACCCTATTTCAAACCGCCCAGATCCGGGACCGCGCAACGCGTAAGATCTTCCGTTTCCCTGCGTCGTATCAAGAACCTAAACGATTCACTGTGGACATTCCCGGATACCTTTACCCTGCACCCCAGGCTCACCAGGGTGATCGAACGCCGGCGGCGGGCGCTGGACGACGTGGACGCGCGGAAAATAGACTGGGCCCTGGCGGAGACCCTCGCCTTCGCCTCGATCATCGAGGACGGGGTACCGGTCAGGCTGACCGGCCAGGACGTGGAACGGGGAACCTTCAGCCAGCGTCACAACGTGTTGCACGACTACGAGACCGATCTGGCGTGGACGCCGCTGCGCCGGCTTCCGCAGGCGAACGCCTCCTTTGAGACGCGTAACACGCCGCTAACCGAGTACGCCGCCCTGGGATTCGAATACGGGTACAGCATCCAGGCACCCGAGCGCTTTGTGCTTTGGGAAGCCCAGTACGGCGATTTCATCGACGGCGCCCAGATCATCATCGACGAGTTTCTCGTTTCCGGCCGCGCCAAGTGGGGCCAGACTTCGTCGCTGACCATCCTGCTGCCTCATGGATTCGAGGGACAGGGGCCGGATCACTCCAGCGGTTTGATGGAGCGATTCCTATCCTTTGGCGCCGATTTCAATATACGCGTCGCCAACTGCACCACGGCAGCCCAGTATTTTCACTTGTTGCGGCGCCAATCGCGGCTCCTGGAATCCGATCCCCTTCCACTGATCATCATGACTCCCAAGAGCCTGCTGCGCCATCCGGACGTGGCTTCTTCGGCCCGTGAACTGTCGGAAGGCAAATGGAAACCGATCATTGAAGACGAAAGAGCGCACAAAGCACCTGAAAAGATCCGGCGCCTGGTTTTCTGCAGCGGCAAGGTGTATATCGACCTGATGAACGACGATCAATGGGAAAGCGCTTCCCACGCCGCTATTGTACGCATTGAACAACTCTATCCCGTCGCCGTGGACCTGTTGGAAAAGATCATCGATCAATATCCCAACCTGGAGGAAGTCGCCTGGCTCCAGGAAGAACCGGAGAACATGGGAGCCTGGGATTACATACGCAAGGTCCTGGAATCCGCCGTGGACGATCGCTGTCCACTCCTGCGCGTTTCCCGCCCGCCGAGCGCGAGTCCATCGGAGGGTTCAACCGCCATCCACAACCTGAACCAGCGGAACCTCGTAAGAATGGCCTATACCATGGGGGCGTCGGGAAACATCGAGATGAATTGACAGATCGCCGCGCTAAGCGCATTTTGTTCGATTCGAGCGATTGTCAGGGTACTGCAGGTCACGGAACGTTGAATAGAGCAGCAATCGTAATGAATACCACTGGGAGTGTGAAATGGCCATCGACATAACCGTGCCGCAACTGGGTGAGTCGATCGTGGAAGCAACCGTCGTCAAGTGGTTCAAACAGGAAGGCGAAACGGTTTCGACGGGCGAGGCCCTCCTTGAGCTGGAAACCGAAAAAGTCAGCCTGGAAGTGAACGCCATCGATAGCGGCGTCCTGGTCCGCATCGAACGCACGGCGGGCGAAGACGTCCAAATCGGCGACCTGCTCGGAGTACTGGACGACAGTGCCGAGGTCGAGTCCTTGGATAACGGCGGCGCGGCAGTGGAAGAAGCCGACTCTCGGGAAGGCGATCGGGAACAGTCCAAGGAGGCCACAGCCGTAGATAGGGACGCCTCGGAACATTCGGAAGAGGTTCCGGACGATCGGGTGACACCCGTGGCGCGGCGCATGGCAGACGAAGCGGGTATTTCCCTCTCCGGCCTGGAAGGGACGGGGATGGGTGGAAGGATATGTCGGGAAGACGTGGAGCGGGCTGTAGCGGCAAGAAAGGAACAATCGCTCGCCGGGGAGGCCGTACCTATCGCGGTGACCGGGGCATCCGACGAATCTGCCACGGATGTCGCCGAACCCACTACAACACCCGAACCCGCGCACTCGGCCGGAATGGCTGCCGGCGCCACCGAGGAAACCCGCGAAAGTCGGGAGGAGGTCATCCCCATGTCCCGGCGGCGGCGCACCATCGCCAGCCGGCTCGTGGAAGCGCAGCAAACCGCGGCAATGCTGACGACCTTCAACGAGATCGACATGAGCACGGTGATGACGATCCGCCGAAGGAACCGGGAGGCTTTCGAGAATCGGTACGGTGTGCGGCTGGGATTCATGTCATTCTTCGTGAAGGCCGTTATCGGGGCGCTGAAAGACTTCCCCGAGCTCAATGCCGAAATTCGCGGTGACTCGATCGTCAAGAAACACTACTACGACATCGGCATCGCCGTAGGCGCCGAAGACGGTCTCGTGGTGCCCGTCCTCAGGAACGCGGACCGTATGTCTTTCGCGGAGATCGAAACCGGCATACGACAGTACGCCGCCAGGGCCGGCGAAGGTAAGCTGTCGCTCGAGGACCTGCGAGGAGGCACCTTCACCATAACAAACGGAGGGGTATTCGGTTCGATGTTGAGTACACCCATCCTGAATCCTCCACAGGTCGGTATACTGGGCCTGCACCGAATCGTCGACCGGCCGGTCGCCATCGATGGGGAGGTCGTGATTCGGCCGATGATGTACGTGGCGCTCAGCTACGACCACCGGATCATAGACGGCAGGGAAGCCGTGCAGTTCCTGGTACGGGTAAAGTCCCTGATCGAGGTTCCTGCGGCCTTGCTGCTCGAAGTGTGAATGATTATCGCCGGTGGATACCCTGTGTTTTCCAGCTGCATCTCGATTTTGCGGCAGCCCGATGAGCATCTTTTCAGTTTAGCTCGATACGCAGCCTGACGGTAATTTAACCTGAATCCGAGGGGTGTCTGATGGCCTGGTGGATCTGGATCATCGGAGGTGTTCTTCTCTGTCTGGCCGAGATGGCTACTCCGGGAGCCTTTTACCTGCTGTTCTTTGGCGTCGCCGCACTCGTGGTTGGTGTACTGGCATGGGCAAGCCTGGTAGACGCTACCTGGGTTCAGTTTCTCCTTTTTTCGGTCTTTTCCATCGTTTCTCTCGTAATGTTCCGCCGAGCGCTATCGGAAAGGCTGAATCTCGAGGATCCTGCTGTAAAGATACACACTCTGGAGGGTGAATCCGGAACGGCCATGGAAGACATTCCGGCTCCTGGCACGGGCAAGGTGGAAGTGCGGGGCACGAGTTGGAATGCCGTGAACAAGGGCGATGCGCCCATCGAGCAGGGACAGGAATGTGTGATTGAACGCGTTGAAGGTGTTTCACTCTGGGTTAGGGGCGCGTGAAAGTGACCCGGATGGCTTCTGGGGCGATACCCGTCCTCGTCCATCCCTCTACGCGCTGGAAGGAATCATATAATGGATAGTCTTCTGGTCACCGTCGTCGTAGCGGTTGCGGCGATCTTGTTCTTGAGAAAGCTGATCATCGTTGTGCCGCAGCAGGAAGCCCGCGTGATCGAAAGGCTGGGGAAATACAGCCGGACGCTGAACGCCGGATTCTACATCCTGACGCCCTTTGTGGACCGGGTAGCCTACCGGCACACGCTGAAGGAACTGTCAATCGACATCCCGGAACAGCTCTGTATCACGCGGGACAACGTCCAGGTGGGAGTGGACGGGGTGTTGTACATGCAGATACTGGACGCGGAGCGGGCCTCTTACGGGATATCCGATTACGAAATGTCCATCACGCAACTCGCCCAGACGACCTTGAGAAGTGAAGTCGGCAGGATCGACCTGGACAAGACATTCGAAGAACGGTCCACCATTAACTTCTCCGTCGTGAGCGAACTGGACAAGGCTTCCGATCCTTGGGGTGTAAAGGTCCTGCGGTACGAGATCAAGAACATCAACCCGCCCAGGGACGTCCTGGAAGCCATGGAAAAACAGATGCGCGCGGAACGGGAGAAGCGGGCGGCGATCCTGACTTCAGAGGGAATGCGAGATTCCAACATCAACCAGGCCGAAGGCGAGAAGCAGAAGGTCATCAAGGAATCCGAAGCCAACAAACAGCAGCAGATCAACGAGGCCGAAGGT
Source organism: bacterium (assembly GCA_965225915.1). Classification (GTDB taxonomy): domain Bacteria; phylum JAAXHH01; class JAAXHH01; order JAAXHH01; family JAAXHH01; genus JAAXHH01. The sequence goes on along the minus strand of OZ245326.1, from coordinate 115,697 downwards.
GAAGGCCAAGCCATACTCACCGTGGCCAATGCCACGGCAGGAGGGGTTCGGGCCATCGGAGGGGCCATTCAGTCGGAAGGTGGTAATCAGGCGGTGCAGCTTCGGGTGGCCGAACAGTATATCGAAACCTTCGGCAACCTGGCGAAGCAGGGCAACAGCCTGATCATTCCCACCAATCTAAGTGATATCAGTTCGATCATCGCGACGGCCATGACCGTGATCAAGCACGACCAGCCGGCCCAAGACGGTTCCAGGGGTTCCGTCTAGCATTCGGCGACGCGGCCCGGCCCGGCCCGGCCACGTACGACCCAGCCCGGTCGGGCCACCCATCCGATGGAGGAACCCGGAGCGTTCCGATACCATGTCCAACAGACCCAAGATTGCCGCGATAACGACTATTTACCACCCCTACGCTCACACCCAGCATATCGTGGACCGCTTTCTCGAGGGGTACGGCTGGGCGGGACGGCACCATAATCCGCCCATGGATCTGGTATCCCTGTACGTGGACCAGGTCCGCGAGAACGATCTCAGCAGGGACCGGGCCGCCCGGTTTCCTCAGATGAAAATCTACCCAACGGTCGCCGAAGCCCTCACCCTGGGCGGGGATTCGCTGCAGGTGGATGGCGTCCTCCTGGTGGGAGAACACGGCGAATATCCAACCAACGATAAGGGACAGCGGCTTTATCCGCGGTACGAATTGTTCCGCGAGATCGTGGAGGTATTCGAGAACAGCGGTCGTTCCGTTCCCATATTCAATGACAAGCACCTGTCGTGGAACTGGGACTGGGCCAGGGAGATGTACGATACATCGAAGCGGCTGGGGTTCGCATTCATGGCCGGTTCAAGCCTGCCGGTAACCTGGCGGACACCGTCCATCGACATGCCGCTACACGCCGAGGTAGAAGAGGCTGTATGCGTGTGCTACGGCGGAGTCGACAGCTACGACTTTCACGGCCTGGAGACTTTGCAGTGCATGGTCGAACGGCGCCAGGGCGGCGAGGTTGGCATCTCATGGCTGCACGCCCGGCGGGGTGAGGCCTTCTGGGAAGCCTATCACGACGAAGTATGGTCCCGCGAACTCTTCGAAGCGGCGCTTTGCCGGAGTCATACTTTGAAACCGGCGCGCGACGGGTTCAACAACATCTTCCCGACCATCAACGAGATGAAACGCCTCGTGGAAGATCCCGTGGCCTACACCTACGAACATCGCGACGGGGTCAAGTGCACCATGATTCTGTTTAACGGGTTGGTGGAGGACTTCAACTTCGCGGCGCGTCTCGCGGGACGGAGCGATCCGTTGTCGACCCAGATGTACCTGCCCATGCCGCCGGCGCGCACCACGCTGGCTAACTTCTTCTCGCCGCAGGTCAACAACGTGGAACAGATGTTCCTCACCGGCCAGGCCGCCTACCCCATCGAACGGACGCTGCTGACGTCAGGACTGACCGCGGCCGGTGTCGACAGTCTGCACGAAGGACAGGTCCACCTGGAAACGCTCCATCTCGACGTTGCCTACCCGGCGCCCGAAGGATCCACGTTCTGGAGATATTGAAACCATGCCGAAACGGCTCGCCGTCATCAGTTCCATCTACACGTACCTTTCCCACACGCAGCATTTCGCGGACCGTTTTCTCGTCGGTTATCCGCGATCAGGCCGCTGGCACCGGCCTGAGGTTGAGGTCGTGTCGCTCTACGTCGATCAGCGGCCTGAAGGCGACCAGAGCATCGACCGCGCCCGCGAGTTCGGTTTCGAGGTCTATCCCACCATTGCCGAAGCGCTGCGCTGCGGTGGAGATTCACTGGCGGTGGACGGGATCCTGATCATCTGCGAACACGGTGATTATCCCGACAACGAAAAGGGCCAGAAACTCTACCCGCGTTACGACATGTTCAAGGCCTGTGTCGAGGTGTTCGAGCAGGACGGCCGTTCCGTGCCGGTCTACAACGACAAGAATCTATCCTATAGCTTTGATAAGGGCCTGGAGATGGTGGCCGATTCCAGGCGGCTTGGCTTTCCCGTGCTCGCCGGTTCGAGCCTGCCGGTTACCTGGCGGCTGCCCGACCTGGAACTGCCCCTTGATTGCGATATCGAGGAAGCGTTGATGGTGGGCGTCGGCGGCTCGGACGCGATGGATTACCACGCCCTGGAGGCCATGCAGTGCATGATTGAGCGCCGCAGGGGCGGGGAGACAGGCGTCAGGGCCGTCCAGATGATCGTGGGTGACCAGGTGTGGGAAGCGGGCGAACAGGGTCGCTATTCGAAAGAATTGCTGGAATCGGCACTGTCCCGCTGCGATAGTCCCAAGGGGTTAACCGAAGAGGACGGCCGAACCCAGGACCTGATGGGGACGGGCGAGCTGTATCGTCTCGTCGAGGAGCCTGCCGCGTACTTTATCGAACATATGGACGGGCTTAAAACCACGCTGCTCATGCTGAACGGCGCGATCGGCGACTACTGTTTCGCAGCTCGACTGAAGGAAGAGACCAATCCCCAGTCCACCCAGTTCTTTCTGCCGCCCACTCCACCGGTAACCTATTCCGCCTGCCTGGTGGCTAAGATCGACGAGATGTTCGAGACCGGTGTATCGCCCATACCGGTGGAACGGACGCTGACCGTTTGTGGAATACTCGATCACTGCCTCACGTCGAAACAGAAGGGCGGCATTCGCATAGAGACACGCGATCACCGAGTGGAATACCGGGCGCCAGCCCGGCCACAGCACTGCGGCGCCGCCCAGGACGGATACGTTTCCTAAGATTAGATAAACGAGCCTTGCCGGCTCGAGGTGGGCTCCGCTCAGCAGAACCAGGCTTCGGTCAGCCTGGGGACGCGTCGCCTTTTGAGCGGTAAGTTATTGAATGGGCGTTCTTCGGGTTTCTCGTAACCCGCCGCTTCCGCTGCCAGGCACCTGATTCGGTGAAACAGAAACCGGTTGTCCCTTTCCTCTCCCGATGCGTCGGCTTCCTCCACGAGACGGGAAACCCGCCCGTGCAGGCGATCCATGCGAACGTCCGCGTGGCGCCACTCGTAGGTGAACCGGGCCTCATCGAGTGGTCCGATCCATGACCGGGTTTCCGCCTCGTCCAGCAGGGCCGAACCGGGCGGTACGAGCAGGCGGATGGTATATTGCACCGGGTCGATATGATCGACCAGATCGTGGACTTCGACGAAATCCAGCAGATCCAGGTAGTCGTCCAGCGTCGTCCAGGGTGTGAATGCCACCAGCGAGGGTCGCATGGGAATATCCGCGTCCCGCAGTATGCCGAGGGCCCGGACGATATCGTCGCGGGTGTGCCCCTTCTTCAGGCGCCTCAGCACGAGGTCGCTGACTGATTCGACGGCCGAGACGACGAAGATCCCGCCCAGCTCTCTGGCTTCAGAGAAAAAGGACGCGTGCTCGAGAATGTGTTCGATCTTGGTGGTGAAATCGTAGGTGAGTCCGGGGTGGGCGTCTCTCATCTTGCGCAGGATGCGCAGAACGTGGGTAGGACCGTTTAGAAAATCCGGATCGCCGAAGGTGATATGGCGCGCCCCCATTCGTACCTGCTGGTCCACGTCGGCGAGAACCACATCGGCGGGTATGGCGAAAAACCGGCCCTGGTACACCGGCGTGATAGGGCAGTGCAGACAGGTATGCAGGCATCCCCGCGTGGTCTCGGTATAACCGGCGAGAAGCAATTCCACCCCGGTATCCAGCTGGGCGTACCGTTTCAGATCGGGTAAAGTTTCGCGGTCCGGGGTCGTCCAGACCTGTCGTGAAAGATTTGGGGTGGTACGTGATTCACCGTCGGGCGTAGCAATTCCCCCTGCGCACAGCCGGTCGACCAGGTCGCAGAGCGGTTGTTCAAACTCTCCGCCTATCACCGAATCGGCACCGTGGGACAAGAGATGGTCGGCGTTCAGGGTGGCGTACAACCCGTAGAAACACAGGTGTGCGCCGGGATTGAGTTTCCGGATGCGGCGAGACAGGTCCATCCCGACCCGCATGGCCGTGTGCATGGGCACGGAAATACCGATGAAACCAGCCCGGCGGACAATATCCTCGGGGACAGGCTCTATCGCGGCGTCGACTACGGAGACGTCATATCCTTCGGACTTCAGGCGGGCGGCTGGGGAAGCCAGACTGAAGGGCTGATGACCCAGTTCATAGCAGGAGATGAGTAGGATACCATCGTCACGTTTCATCTTGGAAACCCCACGGCGGTTAGAGCGACCGGGGTTATTTCGATTGAGGGGGCCGGTATCCCGGCGGCATTTCGCCGCCTTCGCCAAAGAAGAACTCATCCAGGTTCCGGTCGTAGACCTCCTGCCCTTCGGTCGTGGCGAGATTCAGCCGGTATTCGTTGATGACCATGACCGAATAGTTGATCCACATTTGCCAGGCCTGTTTGGATATGCTATCGTAGATGCGCTGGCCGAGTTCGTTGGGGAATGGTACGAAGTCGAGTCCTTCGAGTTCCTCGTTGAGCTTGACGCAGTGGACCATGCGGGCCATGCCGTGCCTCCTCGTAACTATGCCGTCAATCCTGAATGATTGCCATCTGACAAACGGAAAAGATCCACCGGGTATATAACCGGTCCGGCGGCCCTTTGTCAAGCCGAGCGTCGACCATGCCGGGGATCGAAGATAACTCCGATATGTTGTTAACGGTACTTCCTGATGGAATCTCGTGCAATATCCCCTATTGCACTTCGATATACCTCAAAAGCACCGTGTCCATGGCATTTATGCCGCATGGATAGAACCCTTCCGAAATTTCCACGCCATGCTGAAGGATTCGATCGAGCGCGACAGGGTAACCGCTTTTGTCGCGGTTCCACTGGCAATGGACCACGGTGTGCACCGGATCGTGGAAGTATCCTCCCAACGGCTCGGTAGAAGCGCCGCGCCGCAGAAGGAAATCGACCGTGTCGGCATGTCCCTTGCAAAGCGCCCAGTAGAGGGGTGTGGCATCCATCCATCCCCGGGCGTCAATCGGCCAGCCCAGGTCCGCCATGAGGCGAACCGCTTCCCAGTTGTCCATCTGGGCCACGTGGCTGATCAGGGTCCGATCATCGTCGCTCAAATCGGCCAGGTGTCGGTCCTTAAGTTCTTCCACGACATTGAGATCCGTATTCGCGCAGGCGACCACGAATCGGTCGTAATCGGTCATCGGGGAGGGCACTCCACCATGCTGCTCCAGGAGTTCCGCGACATCCCGGCGACCGAGCCGGAGGGCGAAATCGAAAGGTGTCCACCCGACGATTCCTAGTGCCGTACTCTTCCCATTCGACGTGCGGGCATTGGGATCCGCCCCGGCATCCAGCAGTGCGCCGATTGCGACGATTGTACAGTTTCTCTTCACTGCCCAGTGAAGGGACGTCTCCTGGTCGGATGGATGCACGGCGTTGGGATCGGCGCCCTGGTCGAGAAACCACATGATCGCCTCAGTCCAGGTCATATCCATGGCGTGCTTGATGCAATAGGAGACGCTTTCCGCGTCCAATCCGTTCGCCGCGACCGTGTCCAGCATTTCGAGGTTGAACTTCTCACAGGCGTGGTAGAGGGATTCGTTGTCGTTGGGGTTGGCCCCCGCGTTTACCAGCACCCGGGCCGCCGGCACACAGTTGTTTTCCACGCATCCGTAGAGCGCCGACTCCTTCCAGTCCGAGTCGTTAACCCAGTAACTGTCCGGATCGGCGCTATGCTTAAGCAACAGCCCGAGGATACTGACCATTGCGTCTGTACGATCGCACAGAAAGCACGACCACGTCCCGTAGAGTATCGGGGGCCAGTCCCGCGGACCACCCTTCGTCGTAGCTGCCGCAGGATCGGTATTCAGAATACCTGTGACAGCCTCCAAGTCCCCGGTGGCACAGGCGGCGTAGATGTTCGACCTGGAAAGCGCGGGGTTGCTGACGAGCAGCGCTGTCGCACGGCCGGGATCTCCCCAGAGCCAGGCTGATGAAAGAAACTGTTCCACGTCTTCGGGGATGTTTGAAGCGCACATGGGATCAGATACCTGAGTTTGGTGGCAATGGCGGCGGGAGTCCATCGAAAGCCGCTGGTAATGCGGACGATGTTCCTGCGGTGAACGAAAGCGGGAGAGGAGAAACGTAATCCTTCAGTAAATCTGCCAAGGTCAAAACGTGTTCTCAACTTAACGGAAAATCAGTGGCTGTCAAGTGGAAGCGCCACCTTGCCGAGGGGCAAGGTTGACAGGACGTGGTCCGTGCCTTTACTTTCCTGTATGATCCATACCGGTTGAGGTTTTCGAAGCAAATATCCGTCCCCACACAGACAAATTAAGTGAGGAGTTTCGGTTATGAAACTGATCCCCTACGTGGCCTTCAACGGCCAGTGCGAAGAAGCGCTGACTTTCTACAGGGACTGCCTGAACGGCCAAATCGAAAGAACCATGTATTACAGCAATGATCAGGATATTGGCATGGAGATACCTGAACACATGGTGGGACAGGTCATGCACATGGCGCTGACTATTGGCGACGACGCCATCATGGGTTCCGACCATTTCGAACCGGTCTCCAAGGAAGGCAACATCACTTTGAACATTGATTTCACCCAGGTGGATGAGCTTGAGTCCGTTTTCGTGGCCCTGTCAGAGAGCGGCGAGGTGACCATGCCGCTTCAGGACACGTTCTGGAACGCCCGTTTCGGGACATTGACCGACAAATTCGGTACCAGGTGGACACTCAACTGTCATTTATAGGGGAGGAACAGCCTTATGAACCGAGTTAAGCTGGGCACGCTGACCGGCCTCTCACTGGGACTGCTCGACGGACTGTCCGCGTTTCTGGTTCCTGGAGCCCAGGACATGATGACCATGATCGTCGTGGCCGGAACGGTGAAGGGCTTGATCACGGGCCTTTTGGTCGGTCTGACCGCGCGTAGCGTCGGAGGCGCTGGCATCATGGCGCTGGCAGGAGTCGTGATAGGCGCGGTGCTCTCGATTCTCGCGGCGATACCCACGGGATCCTACGTGGAGATCGTACCTGCGGGTATCGTGATCGGGTTGGTGGTGGGGCTGGTTGTTTCGAGGTGGGGGAAATGACCTTTGCAACGGGGAATCGTTTCAGGAAACCGGGTGGCCGATCGTCCCGGCAGAGGTGTCCGATCCTACGGCCCCATGCCCGCACAGCAGTGCAGCAAGGTCGTCTCTTCGACTGAAACCGGAAAGGCGCTCCAGCCTGTCTAGAGGGGTCAGCCCTTCTTTGTTTCTCGCATTGACATCGGCCCCGCTGGTTACGAGCAGGCGAAGAATCTCCCCGGTATCTTCCATCCGGTTGTCCACGTCGAGGCAATGCAGCGGCGTGTTCCCTTCTTCGTCCCGTTCATTCGCATGTCCAGGATCGTCGCTCAGCAACTCCCGGACCCTTGGCAGCAGATCCGACTTGACCGCCCGGTGTATCCCCGCGTACTGCGCCAGGTAATCGATCACGTGGTCCTGCTGGTAGTGGCTCGCATAGCCAATTACACTGATGTCGTGTCCCGAGTCCTGAAGGGAAACATCGGCCCCGAGATCGGCCAGTAGTTTGATCATGTCCAGGTACCCGTACCTGGCGGCGTCGTGCATTCCGCAGGCGTTCACGTCGAATCCCAGATCGGCCATCAGCCGGACCGCTTCCCGGTTGTCCGATCCAATGGCGTTTTCCATGAGTGCCTTTTCGCGCTTTCCGAGCCTATCGGTAAGTGATGGATCACTTGTAAGCAGCGCACGGGCACGGTCCCTGTCACCACCGATACACGCTCCTGCGAACCGGTCCAGGTCATCCATCGAAGAAACGTCCGCCCCGTGTGCCGCCACGTACCCGGCGATGGCCTCATTCCCGTAATACGCGGCTTCTTTATAGGGTGATTGGTCTCCAGTCCGATGGCCAGGCTGGTTTACTTCGGCCCCATTTTCGACCAGCAGTTTAACCCGTTCCTGGTAGTTCCACCTGGCAGCCCACTGCAGTTGGTAGACCAGCATGTCAGCGGGAGTGCTCACCCATCCGCGTGACTGCTCGCCCAGCAGCCGGTGCCAGGGTCGGTCCCTATCTTTTCCCAACCCGTGTGAGAACAGGAACCGCAGGTGTTCGTCGTCACGGCTGAACATCCGGTTGTACAGCGTCTGAGCGTCATTGGGATCGGCGCCGGCCTCAATCAAGATCTCCGCCAGCTCAAAGCAGTTCCGGTGAGGAGGACACCTGGCCGGGCCGTTTTCTCCCTCGCCAAATACACCGGTCAGCACGGTGTATGGACACGGGAAGCCAGCCCAGAGGTAACCCGCGTTCGGGTCTGCGCCACGGGAGACCAGCAACTGGACAATATCAACGGACGCTTGTCCGGAAATCTCGTGATCTAATCGGGAAAATGCCACGTAGAGCAGTGGCTCCCAGTTGTGGGGTCCGCCAGGAGTACTTGCCAATTTGGCGTCTGCATCCAGGATCGCTTTCACAGCGGTAACGTCACCGGCTACCGAAGCCGTGTATATGTTCTTGCGAGCTAAATCTGGATAGGTATCCAGCATGTTCCTTGCCCTTGCCCACCTCGAAGGGTGATCCTGGGCGCCCTGCGTCAGGCAGGCGAGACGTAGAAACCCGTCGGCGAGACCCGCTGCGTCGCACGGTTCTGGTGGCGTGGGTTCCACGTTCGGACTTCGAGAGTGGGTGTTTACCGTTTCGAAGTATCGTTCCACCTGGAGCCAGCTCGGGAATCCGTAACTTCGGGCGAGTACGTTCCGTGCTTCGTCCAGGGAGAACGAGGACGGATCAGCCGATCTATCGTACCGTTTCACTTCACCCAGGGCCGCAATCTGACCATCCTGAATGGCCATAAACAGCTCCTGAGCCTCGTTCTCGATTTCGGATTGAACGACCGGATAGGGCCAGTTCTTCGAAGGGTCGTAGTCGTAATCCGCCACAGTACCAACCTTTAGATGACTTGAAGCGTTAACAGTGTTACGGCAGAGTTCATGCGTAAAGACCAAACGCCGTTTCCCGACCGACTACCCACCGGCCGACATGACCCGTTGCAGTGCGTCATGATTTACTAGATCCGGATAGATGAATCTTCGGGCATAATCGGCCGCCGTGACGTCCCGCCAGGTGACCTCTCCACCCTCTGGAGTCGGTTTGCGCAGGGACGCTCGCACTTCCGGGTCAGCGCCATTTTCCAGGAGCAGATCGACGATTTCGGTAAAACCACGTGGGACGTGTAGCGTGACCATGGCATGGAACAGGGGTGTCCACCCGCCATATCCCTCATCGTCCGTCCCCGCGGCGGCATTGGGGTCGGCGCCTTGTTCGATGAGCCATTGTGCAAGTTCCGCATCACAAAACTCAACGGCCATGTGCAGCAGGGTGACCCCACCGGTAAGGGGAGTTGCATAGGCGTACGGCGAAGGACGATTGATCTCGTAATCCGAAGGAAAGATTTCTTCTTCGCTGAACAATCTTGCGAGCGCTTGTGGATCCCGCTTCATATGCGCAAAGAGACCACTTGTGTCCCTGAGATGAAGGGTCATTGGCGGCGTGTCCGGAAACGCCATCCCCGCCCGCTGCATAACACGCAGGCATTCGGCCTTCGCCCGGGGACTGCGGTCGTTCGTCGCGAGGACCATCCCGGCGTTGATCGGCAATAGCGTTCCACCCTGCGAGACCAGGTGGTCCAACATGGCCGGAGCCAGGGTCATGCAGGGATAGTCGATCACCCGGTACGTGACGCCGGATGGTGACGTAGTCGCCGCGTTTGGGTCGGCGCCGTGTCGGATCAGTAACTCGACCGCGGGGAGATTCTGATCGAAACACGCCGCAGCGCGCAAAGCCTTGTCTTCCCCGTCGCGTACATTCGCACCGGCCTCGATCAGGGCTGTCATGACGTTCACCTTTCCGAAAAACGCCGCGTAGGCGAGCGGCAGGTACCCATTATGCCAACGACGTTTTACCCAGTGCCCTTCGCGGTGGATCAGACCGGGATCATCTCGCAATAGCAGCTTCACTCGATCGACGTCGTCGTCCTGGATCGCCTGTTCGAGTTCGCCCATGGATCCGATGGATTCTACGTAGACTTTCAGCTTCGGCCAACTGGGAAAACCATACCGTCTTGCGACGCTGGATAATGCTTCGGCCAGTGTAGGGCAGGAGCCATTCTCCAGCAGATCGGATGCCTCGGTTTCCAGTTGTCGCAGATCGGGTTGATCGGGGAGTTGTTTGATGGTGGCGTTTGTCATGCTTGATCTCAGCTTATATCATCGTGTTTGTATCCCGGCTTCAATAGGATTACCATTGAGACGAAAATCAATTCATTTTAGGCAAGATACTCGATATTGTTCTTTGGGCCAAATGCCCGAATTTGTTCCGCGTGGTTTACATCCGGAGTCGAAACCAAATACAGGAGTCTATCATGGAGTTGGATTTCTCATCTCTCCCCGATTTACCTCAGATTAAGACATTGAAGCGAATCGCATCGAACTTATGGCGCAACGAAGAGGTGCGAGCGATCTGGGTTGAAGGAAGCTTTGGACAGGGGACCGCGGACTTGTATAGCGATGTGGATCTACGACTGGCGGTTCCCGCAGCGCGACTCAAGGATTGGGAAACTCCCGATTTGACAGCACTTTTCGAAGGAAGATGTATCGCACACCAACACATATTCCAGCACGAGGATAGTATTCTGCTTCATCTTCTGCTGGACAACGGCGATATGTACGACCTTGGAATCCAGGAGGTTCAACAGGTTCCCCTGGCGAAGCCTGTCGAGTGCTAGGATGTCGGGACGCGATGCTAGCAAAGGAAATTACAGAATCGGAAAACGAATCACCCATATCGCCATTTACAGAGTCCGATCCCACGCTGGTACGACAGGTGATCATCGATTTCTGGCTTAGGAGTAACAAACATCGCAAGATTCTTTACCGCGGACTGGACCCTATGGTTATCTTGGGATTGCAGAACGAACGTACGATACTGATGCGACTGTGGACGATTCATGCCGCAGGGCAGGATACCGGTGCTTTGCGGCCAACCATACATTCCTTAACCCCCCAGGTCCGATCGATAATGAGATTTTACGATAACCCATTGGATATCCTGGGAGCACCTGGGCGTTCACGACAGGAATTGCTGGAGTTGATTGAACTGCACCAAAATGAGGTTTCGCGCGTTGGACGCATGCTGGCAGAGAGATATGCGTTCGAGTATCCGGAGTACGTGGAAGCGACAATCCGTGACTGCTGGCACGATTTTAAGTCACAGGATCAGTAGATTGGCTGTTATGCAGTCTCGCCTCTGTACTGACTTAAAAGTTCTATAACTCCTTCGTTCCCTTCTTCCTCCGCAATCGAAAGCGGTCGAGTCCATGGCCAGTCGGCCACGTTGGGATCCGCGCCGTGTTCCAATAACAGTCGAACCATACCGATCTGTCTGTTTTTTGCCGCGACCGCCAGGGGAGACTGACCGTCTTTCTCATCCGGAATGTTAACCATCGCACCTAGTTCGATTAACGACTGAGCAGTCTCCTCCCAGCCTTGCTTTGCACAGATGTGGAGATAGGTCTGGCCTTCGAATGTGCGTCGGTTTGGATCGAGGCCCGCCGCGACCAGTTTGCGCGTAATCGCGGCGTTGTCACCCCATCCCGGCAGGTACTGCAGTTCTTCCAGGCGGTCGAGCGCATCGGGATCACCAGCCAGCAACCTGACGATCAGTTTTTTATCCTCAGTTTCGAGCACATTCGCAATCAGGTAGGGATCCCGGACCCTCGCCGACCTGCTATCCACCAGCTTTCGAAGTTCGTTTTGACCTAAGTCCCAATACGGTGGAATCACCGCGCCACTACGCACGAGCAGATCCCGTATCGCAGGGTCATCGGTACCCGCGGCATATCCGCACGAATCCAGTTCCACGTTCGGGTTTGCTCCGTATGCGAGTAACAGGGAGACTACACCGGCGTGTTTACACCAAACAGCTTCAAAAAGCGCTTCGTCCACGGCATGGCCATCGGTTTCCGCGTTAAGTAGCATCCTAGCGATGTCCCCATGACCGGCTCTAGCTGCATAACCCAGGGGACTCTTCAGCGATTGGTCGCGGTCGGTAGCCGATGGATTCTCCTCTAGGAACGCTTGGACCCTGTTACGATCACCCAGGTAACTGGCTGCCGTGATGGCGTAATCTGCGCCATTCATCAAAAGATACTCAGTAAGGCCCAGTTTCGGGTCCGGTGGATCGCGTCCGAAACCCGTGTCGAACGACAACGTCAGCGGCGTTTTCCCGTCCGCCCTTCGTGAATCGATGGGCGAACCCAGTTCAAGAAACAGTTCTACCAGTTCTTTCCTTCCATTCAGCACACCCAGGTGTAGACCGTTGTTTCCGTCTGCGTCGGCCCGGTCAACGAGTTCCGGCTTGTCCTTCAGTGCCGATTCAACGATTTCGGTACTTTCGTTCACTATTCGCTTGGCAATCTCCATGAACGCAGGGTCGTAGCCGAATCGTGCGCCCATCGCACACTCAATGATTTCCACCACGTCATTAAAACCACGAGTTCTCGTGTCGTCAAGAAGGCTCGCCCAGGTCGAAGCGAAAATGGTGAGCCCCGGGTCGGCACCTCTTGCGAGAAGCAATTCCGTCGCTTCGGCGTGCCCATGGCGGGCGGCCAGGTGTACGGGCTGGGTGTACCAGTGCATCGCATTCACGAGACGTGGGTCTTCGTCGAGGAGCGCTGTGATTACTACCATGTCACCTGCCGCGCTGGCCTTGAACAGGGTCCAGGCGGCTTCGCCATCGATCCAGTCGGTTTCGTCACCCCAGCGGTCGTCATAATAAGGCCGGCCGTGCTCCGGACCCAGCCCCGGACATATCATGAATCCGGTCCGGCACGCATTGAGATGCACCCAGCCATGGAACTTACCTGGAAAGGCCATGCGTGCGGCGAGTTCAGGATATTTTCCACCAATTTCCAAAGTGTGTTTTTGGGACATCGTATCCCACCTGCGCCAGATGTTTAGCCGTGGATGCGCGATCTCTGAGCACCAAGCTCCGAAAGTGTGCGAAACGCCGCCTGGCTTCTTGCCGAAACGGCGAAGTCTAAAGGAGTTCTACCCTCATGATCACGGGCGTACAGATTGGCGCCGTCTTCGACTAGGGCGCGGATCGTCTCCGTTCCGACACCTCTTGCGCTGACCAGGTGCAGCGCGGTACGGCCGGACGTGTCCGTGATATCGGGATTGGCGCCGTGATCCAGCAACAGGCGAACCCGCCCACCGTGTCCGTGATTGGTGTCATGGTGGATCAGGGTGCGTTCGTCCACGCGCTCGTTGATGTCCCAATCATGGCGGATCAACAGTTCCAACGCCTCCGCCATCGATGCGCTCGGCGTGTGCTTCAGCCCGCCAAGGTTGGGGTTAGCGCCCCTGTCCAGCAGAAAGCGCACGCCTTCCAGGGTACCGAATCGCAGTTGCATCATAAGTGGCGATTCGCCCGCGCAACCCACAGTATTCAGGGCATTTATATTGGCTCCGCTATCCAGGAGCAACCTGCCGACGGGGATGGATCGCCAGTGATGGATTGCCTGGGCAATCCCCCTGCCGCCGGTGAATTCCGACTGCACAAGTTGTGAATCCTCGGCCAGCAGAGACTGGACGTTTTCGATCCGGTCCGCCATCACTTCATCTCGGAAGTTTCGAACCCGCTCAGGAATCATGAGATCGGCTATAGCCCGGTGCGCCGGTCTATAGCAATGGCCGCAATTGCGGCTGACGAATTCTATTAGCAACGGGTGAGGCTGGTAACCATTGTAATGGGCCAGATGAGAATGAGTTACGACGTAGGTCTTCGCGGAATCTATATCGCCTCGCTCACACATACCCAGAAAGGATTCGTCTGATATTGAAGCCATACAGGTCACACCGTAAAGGATTGGCGTCCGCTATTCCCTGCCCGTCAGTCGGCCACCGATCCAGGCCATGGGTATATAGGCGCCGATCAGGTCCACGCCGATAAACCAGCCTGGTGAGGGTAGCATGATGACGTTGGTAATACCGCCGAGGAGGAACAGGCCGCCAACGGCCATGGAGACTTTCATGCGGTATCCGCCCGCGATCATTACTGCTACGTATGCGCCGACCAGCGTTCCGAGTGCATGAGCCAGGAACGGAAAAACAAAATGCCTGGTCTCGAATAGATGCATAGACGACCCCAGGGAGTCCATATCGGTCACGTCGACACCCGGGGGAGGCGGGATTACCATCGGACTCAATAGGATCAGGGCCATGTTAACGGCACTCCCGATCGCCATTCCTATCAGAAGTGCCAGGATGGTCTTGAAGACTCTGCCCAATTTAAACCTCGCAGTTAAAGTTGTGTGTCGGCGCCGTATACCGTGGAATTCATGGAAACCGTGTTTTTAACCTGTTCTACTTCCACCACAAAGCGAACCACCTGTACCATGCTGAATAACTACGAATCGTCGGTTTATTCAATGACCATGGGCATGGTGGCCGGAGTAGGAGGGAAAAGTGTTTCCAGCAGGAGCTGCGCGGCACGGTGTATGCGAACCTCTTTCTCGTTAGCCGCGTCGGAAACCGTGCGGTAGCCCAGGGCAAGTTGCAGCAGCTTAGTCTGAGGGAGGGCTATCTTTAAAGAGCCTGGTTCACGATTCCGAATCACGCGAACCCTGTTTCCCTCGACGCTCAACCCCGCCGACCCCAATTCAGTTTCGAACCACAAACATGTATTTGCGTTCCAAGATGAATCTCGCAGCCGATATGCCAATTCCGGGCGCAGCGTTGAAAGCAATCGAGACAGATCCAGTACGCGACCCATATCCTCCGCGTTTACGTGATATTGAACTTCCAATTCGCCGCCGAACCGTCCACAGAATCTGCCAAATGGATGATCGATCGGAAGTCTGAAATGGACCCTTTTAAATCCACCCCTGCGAGCCCGTCTTCCCACAGCGCCGGCCAGCGATTCGAAATCAGCGGACGAACTGCCATTCAATTCCTGGACGAAATAGCGATCACTCCGAGCCCGGCACAAGGTGTACCCCGTGATCCGCTGCTGTTGATCCTCCGACAGCAACAGGATTCCCGGCGGTTGTCCATAGTTGATCAGGCTGGCGAATCTCCAGTTCGCATCGCGTACCAGGGTGCCGGTTCGGTACCGGTTGTTTCGGTTATAGAGCTTGACCAGTGCCGGCTCGTCTCTTTTTAACGCCCGCCGTATATTGCAAAGACTACGGGCTTGCAGTAGGTTTTCCGTTCTTACGAACAGGCGGTAAACCGGAAAAACAACGTCGTAGCCGAACCGGTGATAGAAGCCGGGTATGGCATTCAGCAGGACAATGGAACAACCTTGTTTTTTCAGGAAATCATGGGACGCTTCCATCAGGCAGTGTGCATGTCCCTTCGACCGATGTTCAGGAGCCGTGTAAAGTCCCGCGATTCCTCCCGTCGTTATCCTGGAACGCCCAATGCGCAGGCGCTTCCTGACCAACCTGACCCGGCACAGTTCCTCTCCATTCCGATCCAGGCGGAGGGTCCATTTAAATTCGGCCTCACGACTGGCCAGGATCCTGCCTGGAACCGTTGATCCGCCTGCGAGTCCAACGCCGTGATCAGCCACCGCCGTAGGGTTCCTTCTGGCGTAAATACTGTATAGCCATGTTTACCGGTTGTTAGCGTCTGTGAAGCCCTTGCTTGTGGAAAAGCCTGTGCGCATCAAAACTTACAGTACCGTTTCTATGCTGGCAAAGTAAACTTGAAATCTGATTGTGTTCGTATCGACATAACCGGCACCCGGCACCGATGCATGATTTCTGGATATTGCGCTTGTCCGCCCACCCGGCCGTGGGTACGTTGATCGGGCAACCTCCGACGCTAACTTGCGTGCGATCGCAGTCTGGTCTAGGAATGAAGGGAAATCAGCATGGGAATATACGAAGATCTCGGCGTAAGGCCATTCATCAACGCCGCGGACAACTACACGCGGTTTGGCGGGTCGATCATGTGGCCCTGCGCGGTGGAGGCCATGGTTGAAGCGTCCCGACAGTACGTCAATCTCGTCGAGATGCAGACTCGGGTCGGTGAATCCATCGCAGAGATGACGGGGAACGAAGCCGCGTACGTGAGTTGCGGCGCCGCCGGAGGGATCGCGCTGGCGGTTGCGGCCTGCATGGCCGGAACGGATCCCGAAAAGATCGAGATGCTTCCCGATACGACGGGCATGCGTAATGAAGTCATCGTGCACCGTTGTGCACGGTTTTACGAAGACATCGCCATCCAGGTGCCCGGCGCGGTTATCGTGGAGATGGGAGACGAGCGAGGTGCCACGGAGGAACAACTCATCGCCTGTATCAACGATCGCACGGCGGCGGTCCTGACCTTCTCCCCCTGGGGTAACATGCTGCCCATAGACCGCATCGTGCACACTGCCCACGCTAGAAACATTCCAGTCCTCGTGGATGCGGCATTCAACATCCCGCCCAAGGCCAACTTCCGGACTTTCACCCGTGAACTCGGGGTCGATGCCGTCATAGTCAGCGGGGGCAAGGCTATCCGCGGGCCCCAGACCACGGGGCTGGTCATCGGCAAAAAGTCCATCATCGACGGCTGCATCGCTCACGGCAATCCAAACCGCGCCGTCGGCCGCGTCATGAAGGTAGGGAAGGAAGAGATGGCCGGCATTCACGCGGCGGTAAAGTACATCATAGAACGGGACGAACAAGCGGTCCTTAGGGAAATGAATCGTGCGGGTCTTGTATTAAGGAAGGGATTGTCTACGTCACCATGTGTGAAGTCGATCAGGAGGCGCGGCGACGTGGTACTCGTCGAACTCGATCTCGCGCGGCTTGGTAGTTCAGACCTGGAGTTTGAGCGCCTGCTGCTCGATGGAGAGCCGTCCATCGTAACCTGGTGCAGGAACGGTCAACTCCGGTTGAAACTCGGAACGCTGGAGCCCGGGGAAGTAGACCTCCTTACTGGACGTTTACAGGAGTTACTAAAAGCATAACGGAATGAAGGACTACGCTTTTTGGGTACTGTCGTGACCAGGATGCCGGATACGAAGACGCTTTTTCCTCCTATCACTTCCCTGCCCCTTGTCGAGGGGACCTTCCTTTCCCGTCCGAACCGGTTTTCCGCTCACTGCGCAATTGACGGCAGGGTAACCTACGTGTTTATGCCGAATCCCGGCAGAATGGCGGAATTGCTCTTGCCGGGGGCGGTACTGATCCTGGCAGATCACGGCTTACAGGGTCACCGGAAGACGCGGTATACGGTGATGGCCGTGCGTTACCAGGAGCGCATCGTGTTCCTGCATACGCATCTCAACAATGCCGTAGCGCGCACACTGATTGAATCCCGTGCGATCCCCGCGTTGAAGGGATACGGGATTGCCGGGACCGAAGTAACCGTGGACAGGAACCGGTTCGATTTTCTGCTACAGGACACCGACGGCCCCTTGATCCTGGAAGTGAAATCATGCACCCTGTCGGCGAACGGAATCGCCATGTTTCCCGACGCGGTAACGGAACGCGGGCGCAGGCACCTTCAATCCCTGGCTCGAATGAACGGCAGGGGGCAAAAGGGCGCTTTACTTTTCCTGATACACCATGGATCGGCAAAACTTTTTCTACCGGACTATCACACGGACTACGCGTTCAGCCACGCTTTCTGTTGCGTGGAAGACAAGTTGCCCGTCTTGGCAATTTCGCTCGAATGGACGCGGGATCTTCGCTACCGCATATCGAATCCGCAAGTGACGATACCCTGGGATACTATTCGCGGAGAGTGCGTGGACCGGGGGCACTTGCTCTGCGTAGAGCGCGATGGGCGCGGTTTTAGCATAACGCTTTCGCGGTACATAGACGAACTGTCGCGGCATATCCGGTTGTTCACCGGAACCGTGTACCCGGTCCGTACCTCGATCGACGTTTCCGAAGACATGGCCGGTATGCTGTCCGATCTCTACGGGAATCCAGGTGTAAACGCCGATGGCTGGACTTTCAAGTGCAGCCATGATCCTGTCCCTACCTCCGGATTTCAAGAAGCGCTGCTCGACTTCCGCATGCCGCGACGCCTATTGGAAAACCCCGGTTGAAACCACGTCGATCAATACAAGATGGACTACCTGAGCAACCGCAATACATCTTCCTGGCGATCATTTCGGACCGCGTAGTCCAGGGGTGTTTCACCCCTTGAAGATTTCGCGGAACCGTCCGCCCCGGCATCCAGAAGCATCTGTACGATCTCCTTACTGGCGCCCGCGGCGGCAAAATGAAGAGCCGTTTCCCCGTATACGTGGCCGGGGTCCGTGGTCGGCGCATCGTCGTGGCAGGCCTGGTTTACGATAGCGCCATGGTCAATGAATAAGCGTACAATTTGCGGGAGATTGTGCTGGACCGCCACGTGCAGTCCCGTCACCCCGTTCATGGGCTGGGCGAGATTGATGTCTGCGCCCGCTTCCAGGTAGAGCTGCAGGTACCGCAGTTGTCCGCGGTAGGCGGAGAACGTCATGAGGATCCCCTCGTCGAATCCGGCGTAGTTGACGTCGGTACCCGAGGAAAACAGATATCGCATGATCTCGTAATGTTCGTCGGTCTCCTTCAGCGGTGGTATGTGCGCCGGCGTAATGCACGATACTTCGGCACCACTTTCAACCGCTGCCTTTACCCCTTTGAAATCTCCGTTTTCCACGGCCCGTATCAAAACGCGATTCAGGTCGTCGCGGTCTACCATGGTTCATCCTTTCAATGTCCCGGCCAGTATGGTCGCAGCACCTGTTCAAATATGTTCTCAGCCTCATCCTGGAATGTAGTAATGAACTCTCCCCGCGTCACCGGAATTTCCACAGCTTTTGCCGGCTGCCTTTCTTCGACAAAGCGCTTGAAAACACGCTGACAATACGGTATAATCTGGTCAACCAAACCGGCTACACCATTCGTCCAGTTTTGAACTGTAAAAAACCAACTATTGTGAATCACTCCCGCACCATACTGCACGCGGACATGGACGCCTTTTTCGCGGCCATCGAGCAGCGAGACCGTCCCGAATTGCGCGGCAAGCCGGTCATCGTGGGCGGAGATGGACCGCGGTCGGTCGTGTCGACCTGTTCTTACGAGGCGCGTAAATACGGCGTACACTCCGCGATGCCCGGTATGACGGCCAGGAAACTCTGCCCCAACGGGACTTTCCTGCCGGTCCGGGGAAAAGTTTACGGCGAAGTTTCGCGGCAGGTCCAGGAAGTGTTTCACCGGTACACTCCCCTCGTTGAACCCATTTCGCTCGACGAAGCGTTCATGGATGTTACGGGTTCGTCGCAACTATTCGGCGACGGCGAAACGATCGCCCGTTCAATCAAGGCGGATGTGCTCAATGATACGCGGCTCACCATTTCCGTCGGCGTAGCGCCGTGCAAATTCGTGGCCAAAGTCGCGTCCGATCTGGACAAGCCCGATGGCCTGGTGGTCGTTCCGCCTGAGGCTGTGGAGGACTTCCTGGCCCCGTTGCCCGTTTCGTGCCTCTGGGGCGCGGGAAAAGACATGCAGGAGCGCCTGGATCGTCTCGGATTCAGAACGATCGGGGAACTACAGAAACGTACTTCGGAAGAACTGCAACGCCTGGTTGGCATGGCGGCGGGTGCTCATTTCGCCAGCATATCCAGGGGACTGGATGACCGGCCCGTACTCCCGGGACACGAGGCGAAGTCGGTAAGCCATGAGAATACCTTCGGTACGGACCTGGTGGACCGGGAAGCATGCCACGGGATTCTGGCGGACCAGAGCGATAAAGTAGGACGCCGGCTTCGAAAGGACGGACGCCTGGGAAAGACAATCCGGATCAAGGTCAGGTTCGGGGATTTCAGGACACTGACGCGACAGGTGGCCGTGGCGCCAACAGACAACGACTTCGTAATCGGCAAGGCGACCCTGGAACTGTTTGACGGGGTCTGGGACGGCCGGACGGGCATTCGGCTGCTTGGCGTGGCCGTTGGTAACCTGGTTAAACCCGAGGAACCCATTCAGACCGACCTATTCCATGGAAACGACGAAAAGTCGGATCGTCTCGTGCGTGCGATGGACACCATACGGGACCGGTACGGGCGCCGTGCCATACGCCACGGTTTAACGACAATGAAGCAGTAGTTTTTTATTTTCAAAATCGAACAGAGGGTTTTCGAAGAGCAAATGAAGAAGATCGTCCTGGCCGTGTTGGTGTTGTTACTGGCTGCGGCGGCTCTGCTCGCGTACTTTGCCATGCAAGGACCGGACCTTGCCGAGTACGAGCACCTTAAGAACCCTGCGATCTCAACCAGGCCGTCCCAGAAGATGATCGTGGTCGAGGCGGTGGGCGATCCCAACGTCGTGGGAGAAAAGGTCTTCGAACTGCTTTTCGATCTGTACTATAGCACCGACGGAGTGGAACGATGGACACTTCCCGCGGCCCGTGCGCGATGGCCCGTGTCGCCGGACCTCCCGAAAGAGGAGTGGAACGGCATCTATGGTATTCCCGTTCCGGATTCTGTAATGATGCTTCCGGATCACACTCCCGTATCCGGCATGACGGTTTCGCTTACGACCTGGGAATATGGAGAAGTCGCCGAACTGTTGCACGTGGGGCCGTACGACCGGGAGACGCCGTCCATAGAGAAGCTGAAAGCCTTTATTTCGGAAAGGGGATATGAAACCTCGAGCCCCCACGAGGAAGAATACCTGAAGGGACCGGGTATGTTTTTCAGGGGAAACCCGGAAGAATATGTAACCATCCTGAGGTATGAAATAAGACCCGTGATGGATCTTCCGTTGGATGAGGACATCACAGCACCATCGGATGGGACCATTGTGGAAGTAGAATAGTAACCTGTGTAACAAGGAGGAGAAATGCTGGAATTATCAGGACTGAATTGGCTGGCCATACTCGTAGCGACGGTAGCCGGGTTTGCCCTCGGCGGCCTTTGGTACGGACCGCTTTTCGGAGATGCCTGGTTGTCCGCGCTGGGAAAAACAGCGGATCAGATTCAGCCGTCACCCACGCCCTTCGTCATCAGTTTCTTCACCGCCCTGATCACGGCGATCGTACTTGCGATGTTCATCAGTGCATTGAATATCTCGACACTGGGCGGCGGTGTGGTGATTGGGCTCCTGGTGGGGATCGGTTTCATTGCTACGGCGATGGCATCAGACAGCGCATTCGGCGACACGGGCGTGAACCTCTGGTTGATTCAATCAGGTTATCGCGTGCTTTACAGTGTGCTGATGGGTGCGATCCTTGCCGTGTGGCGATAGATCGAACGCTGTGGCGATAGATCGAACGCTGTCTAGATTAATCCGGGCATATATGAACATGAACCCATTCGCGCAGGATATCCCCACATGGACTTGGAAGCGCTCCGCAGAGAATACGCATTCGAAGGTTTGAAGGAAGACGAACTGGACGCTGACCCGTTCAAGCAGTTCGATATATGGTTCCGGACCGCGGTCGATGCGGAGATCGAACTGGCGGACGTGATGACCGTCGCGACGGCTTCGAGGGCCGGCGTGCCCTCGGCCAGAATGGTCGTACTGCGGGGAGTCGACGAAAGAGGATTCGTATTCTACACGGATTACAGGAGTGCGAAGAGCGCGGACCTGAGGGAGAACCCCCGGGCAGCGCTGGTGTTTTACTGGCGTGAGCTCGGACGGCAGATTCGCATTTCAGGCACGGTTCACCGGGTTTCCCTTGATGAATCCTCCGGCTACTTCCACTCGAGACCCTTCGAAAGCCGGCTCGCTGCCCTGGCCTCCAGCCAGAGCGAGGTCATTCCTGATCGCAAGTTTCTCGAAGATCGATTCGAAGCGCTAAAAAAGGAGTATGCGTCGGGTGACGTCCCGTACCCAGAAAACTGGGGTGGGTTCCGCGTTTCTCCCGATGCGTTCGAATTCTGGCAGGGCCGGGAGCTTCGCCTGCACGACCGGATTCGATATACGCGCGAAGCAGGCGGTGCGTGGCATATCGAAAGGTTGTCGCCGTAGAACTATCTGTCGACAGACCGATCACCCATCCTGAGAATAACAGATAAATGGCTATGGATTCAAGAGAACCCATTCGGCTTGGTGTCGTGGGATGTGGATGGGCCGGTCACATGGGCTTGCGTTCGGCCCAGGCCAGTACGCTTCTGGACGTCATAGCCCTGAGCGACCTGGACGAAGAGCGCCGAAACCGAGTGGGCCGGGAAGACGGAGTTTCGCATAGATACGGGCCCTACCAGGACCTGCTGGCCGACGATCGGGTGGAAGCAGTGCTCCTGGCCGTCAACCCACCCGCCCGCTATCCCATGGTCCTCGATGCTATCGACGCCGGCAAGCACGTCCTCGTTCAGAAACCACACGCTACCTGCGCCAGGCATATACTGCAGTTCAAGGAAGCGGCCGGTCGCGCCGGCGTGACGTTGCAGTTCTGCTACTTCATGCGGCACAGTCCTTTAAACCGGCAGATTCGCGTCGCGTTGAACCGGGGCAGAATAGGCGAGCCCTACCACGCCCGCATCTTCTTGAAATTCAATCACAGAGCGTTGGTTGGCAGTCCCGAAGGATGGACCCACGTGTATGGCCAGAAGGGCGGCGCCCTCGGGCAGCACGCTTCCCATGAGCTGGACCTGGCCTGGTGGTGGATGGGCTGCCCGGAACCCCAATGGGCTTTTGCCGCCAAGCACGTTGTCGAGCCCCTCTACGATGGACCGGAAGGTCCGGCCGAAGACTATTTCTCGGGCCTGGCGGGATTCGACGGTGGTAAGACCATCCAGATCGACTGCTCCCGCTGGTTGCATTGCGATACCCCCACGATCGTGGAAGTGTACGGTCGCGACGGGGCTCTTTCTCATGGTCAACTGTGGGAATTGAAGGATGGGAAGTTCACAGGCCGAAAGATCGAAGACGAATCAGACGTGCCCCACACGGTTCCGCCGAAAGATGGATTACCCTTCTATCATGAAGTCGAGCACTTTGCACGGGCTATATCCGGTCGTGTCGATCCCGATGTCGACGCGGATGTCGCCTATCGATTCATGCTGCTGCTCGACGCCATGTACGAGAGTGCCCTGAAGGGTGAGAAGGTGTACATAGGTTGAACTGGCAGGTGAAGTGCGCAGCCTCTCAAAGAGTCATACGGGGTTTCCGGCTGCTGGCATCCGGCCTGCGTTCCTGCCGTCGGTCAGTGGGCGTGCGCCCACTGCACCAGCAGTGCCATCAGCGAGATACCAAGGATTACCAGGACGAACTTGATCACGCGGTCATGGTCCCGCGTAGGCATGGGCTGGTCGTCGCTTCCAGCGAGTACGCTCATCACGTATTTCGCCACGCGCACGTTTCGTCTGGACAGTTCAGCATCAATTATGTTGACAATCGCGACGTAAATAAACGTACCCGCAGCAAAGGCGTTGAAACTACCTTCGATCAAGGTCGTGACCATTTTGCTCTCCTCCAGGGCCATGTGGACCGCTATCCCGACAAGTATGCCCACCGGTGTCATCGATACGAATACAGCCAGAATGGGTTTCTGCCGTATCTTCTCGATCCCGGTCCTGTGTACACTTATCATCAGGGCGAAGGCGGCCGATCCCTTATGACAGAGAATCCCAAGCAATATGATGACCAAACCCGACAGGTGTGATTCGATGCCGAGCGAAATCCCCGCGATGACGGAATGGATCGACAGCAGAACGAGCAGCACGTAGGGGTAGATGCAATCTTGCGCTGAATTCTCTTCATGGTCGGCATCGTGGTGATCCCCATAGATAACACGATCGATCAGTAGAAGGGCTCCCAGGCCCAGTGCGGCCAGTAGCGCGGCCAGCGGATAATCCGTGACCCCTTGGAGCTTTTCAATACCCTTCGGTAGCAAATGAATGAATCCAACGCCGAGAAACAACCCGCCCGCGAAGGCGTTTCCCAGCGAGAAAAACCGTTGGCTGGATTCATATCAGGCGACGTAGAGGGGAATCATCCCGCCAATCACGGCGATGGCGACGATCGCAACGGCGGATACCAATTTGAAGGTCAACAGGGACATAGGATTTCCCCACAGGACGGTCCTACCGCGGCTCCACCTGGTTAGAAATGCATCGCCTGGCCGTAGTACCGATCGGATCTACGCCGCTGGACGCTGGGTGCCGCTTTTTCAAAGAGAATCCGCGTACCGAGAAAATCAAAGAACAACAGACCTGGTGGACCATCAAAGTAGGCCAATAGCCTGGCGCCGAGGGTTTCTTCGTAAAACGTCTTCGTTTCATCCAGGTCACTGGACAGTGCGGCGGCCTGGTGCAGTTTCTCGAGATTCATGCTCAGCCACCGGGTCAAGCCGATGTTCTTATATAAAAAAACGTGGGGAAAGTCGTCTCTTTGAGCCAGATTTAAAGAAGCCGGGTGATTTCTTTGCCCCGGCTCACTCTCACGGCTACTTCGCGCGGTGTCTCGTTTCTGTCGTTGGTCAGAGTTGGACTGCAGCCAGTGGAGATAAGCGCCTCGATCACTTCTATCCTGTTCAGTTGTGCGGCCATATGCAGCGGCGTATCCCCGTTGTAGATCGGTCCCCAATCGGACTGTACGCCGGCTCCCGCCCTGTGGTTCGGATCCAAGCCGGCTTCTTTGAGTATACGAATGGTTTCCAGGTGATCCCCGAGGTGCTCGTCCCCGGGTCTGACTTCCGCGGCGGAATGAAACGCGGATGAACCGTTTTGGGGATTGATCTGGTCAGCATCCGCCCCCAATCGGATCTGCATTTTCAATCGTTCGGGATCGATCTGCCAGACTGCGAAATAGACTGGCGCGCCGCCGTTGCCGTGCCACTGGTTGATGTCAGCGCCGTGATCGATCAGGTACCGTGCGATATGTTCTTCACGGCAAATGCATAGCGGCCGGCCATGGATGTTTTCAATATTGGGGTCGGCCCCTGCTTCAACCAGAAGTTTCACCATGTCGAAGTTGATCCTACGCTCGACGTGGCGCCAATCAATCTGCTGTTGCGGCGGCCCACACACGGCAAAGGCCAGGGTGGCGACGGGGAAGCCGTTTTTACGGTAGGGATCGTCGAACGCTACATGGCTGAAATCGGCCAGCGACGGTTGCTCCGACAGCATTTCGGCCATGAGCTCGAGATCTTCGGCATACACGGCGCCGATCCACTGTTTTTCCTTGTCTAATCGCATCTATATCTCCCATAATAACAACGAAACATGATTAGTACCGCCACCAGAAACTGTCAATACAAACGTGAACACGCCAGCAGGTTTGCCTGGCTCAACCGCAGCATTCCGAAGCACAGGATTTTGAAGGTTTTTGAAGGTCTGCAGTCTGCGCATCTGACGATTTACAGTAACGTCAACCCGATGGGGTGACACAGTATCTACAAGTCCGCTATGAATAACTCGTTGGCTACGATTAACGAAGGGTATTGCATCGAGATCGAACGGGAGTATCCGTTCCCTGTAGAGCACGTATGGAAGGCTGTCACGACGGCAGAAGGGATTTCCGCCTGGATGAAGTACGAGACCACACTTGATGGGCGAATCGGCGGCAGGATGTTCGTGGATTTCAAATCGGAAGGCAACCTGGAGGGTGTAGTCTGCTTCCCACGTTACCCCCGACATCCTGATGGGATTTGCCGCCGGATGGCATGCATTCATCGATCACCTGGGGCCATACCTTGCCGGTGAAACCGTGGACGATCGTTACGACGATCTAATGAAGGTATATACGGATCGTTACGGCCACCTGGGCGGGAGGCCCCGCGACGCTATCGAGGAAGAATAATCATGGAAAATGGGTCTGTTCCCGGTGCCTTTACCGTGGCCGAGCTTTGCGAGGCGTCGGCCGATGGTGATGTGGAACGTATCAACACGATCCTGGCAGTTGCGTCACACCTGGTGGGTGTAGACACAGCGTCCTACGACGAGCACCGTGCTCTTCATCACGCCGTGATCAACCGTCACGCGGAAGCGGTTACGGCGCTCATGGCCGCCGGCGCCGACCCGAACCAGGGTGTATATCCTCACAGGACTGCTTCCACGCCCCTGGTCATGGCCAGGGATCGCGGTTTCAATGATATCATCGAAGTGATCAACGGGGAACTGGAGCGTCGGCGCGAAGCGAATCTGTGTCCTAACCTGACTGTTTCACCAGATGTCGTGCTGCTCGCCGAGATGGTGGCGGCTGGCGACGTGGAAGGCGCGATCCGGGATATTCATAAATCCCCCGAACTGGTGGATGCCTGCGACGAGCATGGCGATACGGTCCTGCACCACGCGTCCCGCCACGGCCATCCCGGCCTGGTTCAGGCACTGCTTCAATTAAATGCCGATACGGGCAAGACCAACCTGGAAGAACGTTCTCCGCTCGAGTTGGCCGTGGAGCACACGGCGACCACGGACCGGCGGCTGGCAGAAGGATGTTTCATGGCCGCCGGAATACTCATGACCGCAGGCGCCCCCAGGAGTCTTCGTACGAACGTCATGCTGGGAGATATCGAGGCCGTACGCCAGATCGCGGAGAGCCACCCCACCCTGTTCGAACCCAATATCGAATCCGAATCCCACCTGCTGGAGAATGCCGTCCGGCACAATCGGTACGACATGGTGAAGCTGCTGCTCGATCTCGGTATGGATCCGAATCAGCGGTATCGCATACAGTCTCTCGAGAAGGAGACTTACAACTGGGGCGAACCGTTGTGGATCGCGGCCGGCGACGGGATGTACGACATCGCGCAGTTGCTGCTCGAAAGGGGTGCGGACGCCAATGCCAGTGTCTACGCTTCCGGCGATCCCATGAGCCGAGCCTACAACAACAGGGACGACCGCATGAAGCGGCTGCTTTATCGGTACGGTGGATCCATGACCCCCGAAGGAGCGGCCCTGGAATGCGATACTTCCGCCGCGGTCATGGCACTGAATCTGAAACCCGAACTGGTGGAGAACATCCTGTGGGGAGCCGCCTGCGGCGGAGATCCCAGCGTGGTCGGCGTGTGCCTGCGGAGAATCGACTTGGCTCCGAATGATCCCCGCTGGTACAGTTTGATCGTCCAGCCTATTCGGATCTGGCCTTGTTGCCCTCACCGTAAATACAGGGATTTCGATCGTTCTGTCTTTCCCGAGATAGTACGGATGTTTCTGGATCAGGGCGTGGACCCGAACGTGAAGGGGCGGCGGAATACATCGTTTCTACACCATGTCGCGGCCACCGGCATCGTCTGGGACGAGCCGGTTTTAACGGATGACGAGCGTGCCGGTTTCGCGCGGATGTTTCTCGAATACGGCACTTCCCTTGACGCAAAAGACACGCTGCTCCATTCCACGCCCCTGGCCTGGGCGTCCCGCTGGGGCCGCGAAGAGCTGGTCGATCTGTATCTACAACACGGCGCGGAACCTCAGCCCGATGGGGAACCCTGGACGACTCCCCTCGCCTGGGCCGAACGGTACGGACACGCGGCGATCGTGAAGCGGTTGCGAGATGCGGGCGCCGTTTCCTGAGCGCACAGATGGCGGAAGGCAAAGGACTTGACGCGGAACGGAGCAGGGTTTAACCTTGTAATACCTACCGCAATAGCGACTATTGCTTACCCTCCTCGAGGACTTGGTGGTCTATCTTGGTCAGGATGCCAGTGGGTGGCAGCGACATGGGTGATGCCATCTTCCGTCGTGATGTAATAGACGGTCAGAATGGTACCGTCACCCAATTCCGCTGAGATCGGATAGCCCACATCCGCGCCGCCCATCCGGGAACGCTTTTCCGGAGGCCACTCATTCGATAAACCACCGCCGTCATCCCGGAGCACGTATACGTGGTCTGTGTCCCAGGTGCGTCCGCCGTCCTCACTAATTAAGGCCCTTATACCCATCGGGGCACGGCGATAGCCGTAGGTACATAGAATACGTCCGTCACTCAATTTGAGCAGGTGGTTCGGATAGCCCTCAAATGACGTCTCTACAGGGCAGGTCCAGGTCTTACCGCCGTCTTCGGACCAGACTTCCAAGGTGTAGAACCGGTTCTTATGATAGGTATGCTTAACAACACCCGGCGCCCAGTAACACGTTGAGCGGATATGGCCTAGGACACGGTTCGGCTCAGTCTCTACCAGTGCCCATTCGCTGCTGATACGCGGCACAGCCTCATGGAGATGCCAAGTCTCTCCGTCGTCGCTGGACCGGAATATGAGACAATCGCCCTCGCCCCCGGCTCGCATCGTGTATATAGGAAACAACCACGTACCGTCTTCGAGTACTATCCCGCGTGGAAAACCGACCGTGAATTTATAGCCCGGCACGGTCCAAGTGCGCCGATCCCAGGAATGTCCCTCATCCCGGGATCGTATCATCGACAGTTGATGCCCCGTTATTATCAACTTTCCTGGAAAAAGGGACGTGTACGTCTCATCCTCTACGAAACTCAGGCCCCGAGCCTCAGCTTCCTCCCGACGGTCCAGTGTCCAAATTTCTGGTCCCACCGAGCCCACCGCCATAAAGGTTCCGTCGGGTAAAATGCCGGAGAGCCTGTCGTACCGCTCCCGCGGCGATGTACCAGGCCAGTTGGGTGGCAGCAAAGGATCTTCCGACTGCGTCCAGGTTCGTCCGTTGTTGCGGGACACAAACGTCAGCCAGTCTGCCAAACCGTAGTGATCCCCGAAAGGCGAAGAGAGACAGCCGATCGTCAACCGCCCGTCCGGAAGTTGAGTCAATACGGGGAACGCGTTGTAGCGTCCCTTTTCTTTCAAAACGATACTGTGTTGCATGGTTAACCTTGATTGTGCATAAATCCTGCGGGAAAAGCGCATGAAGCGAGGATGATTTACTGGCGTAAGGCCTTTTTATCAATGTATTAAGGGGGTGTCCAAGCAGATAACTGCTACCCCTTTCAACAGAACAAGAAAGGCCCCTGCCAGTAAGACGAAAGAAAAGGATTTGCACGCGCGCGTCAACGGCAATCTGGAGATCGATTTCGCCCGCGAAAGCCTGACTTCCTACGGTGGACCGGGACCTGTCCAGGGACCGGCTGTGGGTAATTCCCAATGGTATCGATCTCGACCGGTTTTCCGCCCAGGAAGACCCGGGTTTAAGGTACTCGGCGCGAGAGTTCCTGGTGGAGTACTGCGGGGCCGCCCACGTGACGGATGACGCTTTTCTTATCTGTAGCGTAGGCCGACAGGTGCCGCGCAAGGGATTCGCCTGGTTCGTCGAGCACGTGATGCCGGTGCTGCCTGAGAAAGTACACTATTGTCTCGCGGGTTCAGGCCCCGAGGCGGAGCACATTCTGGACACGGGTTTTCCACTTCGAGGCGTAACCGTGGTTATCGACATTTGATTCACTTTTCCTTATCTTGTCTCTGGTCTTCTGCGCTCATATGCCGGCAAGATAGGCTTTTATTGTTACCATTGAGTGAAATGCACGTTGAGAAACGGTTAAATTAAGACTACCGTTCGATGACAGAACCTGGAGAAGGGGGGATAGACCTATGTCCACTCCCCGTGAATCCGGCGGTCAGACGGCCCGGAACGGCGAGACGGCGGAGGAACGACTGCGAACCGCCATCTGGCAGGTTGAGGGAATGCTGCGTTGGTGCAACTCTATCTCTGAGTTACTCTATACGAAATCCTCCACGCCCGCAGTTCTTCGTTTCGTTACGAGTCATTGAAGCAGTGTCATGTCTTCCAGTTCGTCTTTCTTGAAAGTAGCTGGTATCCATTCACGCGGTAGATATGGAGTGTACAAATCGTCCAGTTGGAATGCATCGCGATACCAATCGGGTAAGCCAGCTGTCGGCAGGTTTTCCGGATGGTAAATGGGCTGGCCCCATTTGGGCATTCCTTCGGATGGCCAATGCTTGTCATCGCGCTTCATGAGAAATACCCACCACAGATTCGTCCACGTTTCCAACAGATAAATCTCGTCAGGCTGATCCGAGTGCTCTGCCAGTAACTCGGGTAGCTGATTGCCGACGAGATCGAACCTCGTTAGAGCAAGGTCGCGGTTTTCCATCACCAGGACGGTTCGCGCCCCTTCAGCTTTGCAACACGCCAGCTTTGGGAACTTGTCGGAGAAAGCTCGCCTGATCCGTGTAGTACGCAGGTCCTCCAATTCATTGGGATTTATAAGTCTGGTTACTATACAGCCCGGCTTACGTCTTATGGGAACCGCATGTGGCCATCGTAGCAATTCGACGGCACAATTGAATCCCATTGGTTTCCTCTTGATGCAATCGTCAGGCCAGCAGTAAGGACTGATTACATGGTAAGGGCTGTACGCGGGTACGGTTCGTCCAATGTTCCTCTCGTGCATAACCTGTGCGTTCTTCTGTATCCAATCAGCAAGGTTTCTTAATGCCTGATTGCGCTTGTCTTTTTTCTCAGGAAGGCAGACATCAGGTGGTACATGGAGTTCATAATACATAGGCCCTGGCAAACGACCGGATAGGCTTCGTTCTATGTAATCGCTGATCTCCCTGGACACTAAAGCGGATTTAATCTGATTCTCGAACGGTTCGATTCGCGTGTGCTCGATCGCGTATTCCTGAACACCCAGCTTCAGGCGTAGATCCACCGGAGGACCGACAAGATCCCTCTCGGGATGACGAATGTCGGCGCGTGTCTCACATGTCCGCTTTTCCAAGACCTTTACTACGGCGTCACATGCCTTGCCCTCATTGTTAGAGATGCGAATAGGTGGCATAAATCTCCAGGTACCAATCATCGCAATGTCAGTACTTCAATTCGTCTAACCGGAATCATCGAACCATGTGTGGCACCACGATTCTTCCATTGATGGCATCACTCAATGAAATTGCACAGCATCTACATCTAAAACATCACTGAAGTCTATGGACGATTTTAAACCAGACTACATACCCTCCGCGTGGAATTACCATTTGGATGGGTATTGTATACGTTAACTGGATTTTATTGAACAAGGCCGTGCGGATGTATTGGATACGGCGGATAGTTGGTCGGAAAGGTCAACAATCAGTGGACAAGAAAACTGTAGTGCACCCCAAATTGGGACAACCAGTTAAGCTACAGTTTTAACACGTACGGTCCTTAGCTAGCACGCAGCCGGCGAGCTGTATTCCTGTATTGTCCACCAGCATCGTGAGGCGACGACAACCTGGAGAACTATGCTTACCAGGTCATCGTGACTCGGGCTGTCACTCCTCTGTCCACAGTTCCCCGGACAAGGCTTTCTCGGTGCTGGGCGGCAACACCCAGTTCGAAGTTTATAGCACCGCGCTGTATCTCGGCCAGCCGGTAGCCCAATTGGTAGTAGCGCGATGTCGTGGAAGTCCTGATTCCGAACAATGGTAGATCCCATTCCATTGTTCATCCGTGAGCCTCCGCATACTCTAAACACAAGTCCTGTCGGCTCCGTGCCCAAGGTCAATGGGAGGGGGTTGAGATAGGTTCTGGTGACTCCAAAACGACTCGAGGCAATGTAATTACCTTAGTTCGAGTCCATGCGAAGCGTTCACGACGTCTAATTGTAACAAGAAAGGAGCGTCATCAAGCCATCAAAATTGAGGGGGTATGCGTTTTATGAAATGTGCTGCAAAACGGTAGAATTGAGGGATTTTAGTGCGGCGTTTTTGCTTAAACGTTGTGAAACTTGGACAACTTTGAGGGGATTTGTAGAAAACATTGCGGGAAACTGAGTAAACGACGGCAACACGGCCGACTTCAGCACTGACTTAGCGGCTTCGTTGCATTCAACGCCTATCGTCCAGAACACTAGCCATCGACGGCACCAGCCGCAACAGCTATGCCTGCTGGGAGATTCCGTGCGATGGCAACATCAAGGAGACTATACAGAATGAAGAAACTGGCCAGCCCATAACTTGTTACTCCGTTTTTTGGAGGAAAGCTGAGAAAAACAGCAGAATGGAGGGGGTTTTCTATTTGTGTAAAGCTAGCTGAGGATAAAACGGCAACGCGGGCCTACCTCTACACTGACGAAGAGTCTCTATTTCATTCAAGCCCAGCGTTTGGAACGCCAGCCATAGACAGCACCAGCCGCACCAGTTCTGCCTGCCGGG
Source organism: bacterium (assembly GCA_965225915.1). Taxonomy (GTDB): domain Bacteria; phylum JAAXHH01; class JAAXHH01; order JAAXHH01; family JAAXHH01; genus JAAXHH01. The sequence goes on along the minus strand of OZ245326.1, from coordinate 83,678 downwards.
GAATGCCGTGCTTGGCATAGATGTGCCTCACGTGCCAGCGGATCGTACTTTCCTTGCGGCCCAAAGCCGCGGCGATCTCACGGATAGCCTTGCCTTCGGCCATCATCACCGCGACACGGCTCTCCATCGGCGTTAGACCAAGGCACTCCGCTACCAGATCCGGATCGATCCGCGTATCACTTCTCGGGTCCACAACCAGCACGAGCGCAGCGACCGGCCAACTGCGGCAATCCGCCTGCCGTTGATCCAGCGGGTTGACGTGCAACACGAGCGGTTTCAAGGTTGCCAGGCGCCTCACCGTCATTGAGCCGCTTGTGCCCTGTTGTCCGTATGGCGGCAAGGCATTTTTCATTAATTTGGGTTGGTCAGCCCATAACTTGTTATTCCGTAAGTTAGTAAGTAAATGTAGTACACTACAAAATGGGACAACCAGTTAAGCTTCAGTTTTAACACGTACGTTCCTTAGCTAGCACGCAGCCGGCGAGTTGCATTCCTGTACTGTCCACCAGCATCGTGAGGCAGCCACAACCTGGAGAGCTATGCTTACCAGGTCATCGTGATTCGGCCTGTCACTCCTCTATCCACTGTTCCCCGGACAAGGCTTTCCCGGTGCTGGGCGGCAACACCCAGTTCGAAGTTCATAGCACCACGCTGTAACACGGCCAACTTGTAGCCCAGTTGGTAGTAGCGCGATGTCGTGGAAGTCCTGATACCGATCAAAGGTATCCCGACCAGCCGCCCGCCGACCGGAAGTCCGTAGGCGAGCTCGGTATCGAACCGAGCGCCTGCTGCCTGGCGTCGTCCTCCCAGGCCCGCCATCGTCTCCCGGCTCCAGAGCGCCTCGGCGCCACTCCTGGTCTGCCCACCCCAGGACGGTGCCACACTCACCGTGAAGCCCAGCGGCGTCGATGGCTTAGGATCGTAACTGAACGACACCAACACACCCCTTTCCCGGTAATCCTGATCCTGATGCATAAGCAACGTCCGGACCCACAGGTTAGCCTTGATCCCCCTCGACGGGATCGAGAGGATCAGGCCGCCGGCGACATCTACACCCGCGCCCGTCTCTGCATTACCGTCGTCCTGCCGTAGTCCGACCTCCAGGCTGGGCTGTAGTGACAACCCGCGCCTGAAGTCATAGCCGCGCGAGGCCTCCAGCCCCGCCCTGAAACGGGTCACCACCGCCCGTGTCGCCGCGAGGCTGCCCGCCGGACCGTCCAAGCCCGCGTTCGAGGTTGCCACCCATAATGCATCCGTCTTGAAGGCCATCCCGAAGCCTCCCATCACAGGTGCTACCAGCTCGCCTCGCATTCCAGCCGCTGCCATCGCCATCGCCAATCCCGTCTCCAGCGCTCCACCCGTACCCGGCGTCAAACGTAGCGAGCCCTTCCCAATGCCTGTCACTCCCCACACCGTAATACGCGCCGTCGCCTGGTAGCCCAGCCAGGGATATAGGCCCGTCACCGACGATGCCAACCTGGCCTTGGGCGGTTTATGTATGCGAAAGGTGTTTATGGGCTGGTCAGCCCATAAACACCTTTTCCGAATCACGTGGCCTGAACAAGTCGTTCAACACCAAATCTACGGACTTTCGCAGGCAGAAACACCCAACTTTGCCTGAATACCAGCCAGCCATTCATCAAATTGAGTGGTCGGTGGCACACATAATTGGGTTCCTCCCAGAGACAAAAAGTTCAAGTTTGTCAGATTGATCATCTCAACTGGCAGTGGACCAGATAGATCTGGGTTTCGAGAAAGATCCAGACCTTCAAGGTTAACAATTTGGCCGAGTTCCGGCGGGATACTACCTGTCAACTGGTTTCGCCAAAGATCCAGGTTTTTCAGGTTAACAATTTGACCGAGTTCCGGTGGAATACTACCCGATAATTGGTTGGTTCCTAAATTGAGATCTTCAAGGTTAACAAGTCGACCGAGTTCCGGTGGAATACTACCCGATAACGTGTTTCGAAAAAGCCTCAGTTCGAGAAGTTCACTAAGTTGACCGAGTTCCGGTGGAATAGAACCTCTCAAATTCACCGTTAAGCGTTCCAAGATCCTAACCCTTCCGTTGTCATCTAGTTTCACACCGGTCCAATCTGAAATTGGAGCTTCGGTCAGCCATTTATTGAAATTGGCATCTCTCCAGTTCTCACCGCCTGTTCCATGATAGAAATCAATCAGCTTGGCTCTGTCGCTGTCTGTACTGACCGTAACGGTGACCGAAGCCGAAAGTACGCCAGACTGCGCAGTAATCTGTGCTGTGCCGTATGACACCGCTGTTACCAATCCCGTTTCGTCGACGGTGGCTACGGCCCCGTCATCGCTGGACCAGGAAAACTCGGCGCCCGTTACCTCTTGTCCATTATCGTCAAATTCGGTGGCGGTAAACCGAACTGTATGGTCAATGTCAAGGTGTGGAAAGGGAGGGTAGATCGTTATTTGCATACCACCTGACGGTATAATATCTACAAACACCTTTACACTGCCAAAATTAGACCAATGAAAGTCACTTGCGGTAGCGTGGATGGACGTATCGCCGTTTGAACGAGCGGTCACCAGACCATTTTCGTCGACGGTGACCACGTCCTCGTCGACGCTGAACCATTCTACCTCAGCACCTTCAACTTCCTGACCATTCACATAATATACGATTGCGGAGAGTTGTGCGGTCTGACCCTCGGTGTCGAACCGTAATATGGGGATGGCGCTACTTGGGTCAAGCGGCAGACTAGATTCGATTATAACGGGCAGCAGAACACGGACGGTGACCGACGCCGAGGCGTCGCCGGAACGGGCGGTGATCTCTGTCGTACCGTCGTTTATAGCAGTTACCAGTCCCCCATCGTCGACGGTGACAATGCGCTCGTTGTCGCTGGACCACTTCACGTCGGCATCTTCTAATTCACGCCCGTTCGCATCTAGTACGATAGCGGACAAATTGGCGGTCTTACGGGTATTATCAAAAGCAAATCGAAAGAGTGTTACCACTGCCGGGTCAATGACGATGCGGCCAGCTTCCTGAATCACCGTAACTTGAACGGTTTGAGATGCACTACCGGAACGCGCACTGATCAGCACCGTGCCGTTCGACACGGCTGTTACCAATCCCGCATTGTCGACGGTGGCCACCGCCTCGTTACTACTCTGCCAAGCCACTTCAGCGTCTTTCACCGGCTGATCGTTCTTATCGAACACGGCGGCAGTCATTTGTATGGTCTGGCCAAGGGACATCAGGGTCGACCTGGCTGGTTCTATGACGATGCGGCTAGCTTCCTGAATCACCGTAACTTGAACGCTTTGAGATGCGCTTCCGGAACGCGCGGTGATCCGCGCCGTACCGTACGATACGGCTGTCACCAGTCCCCCATTGTCGACGGTAGCCACGTTTACATTACTGCTTGTCCAAGACAGTACAGTACCGGATAGGACAGAATTGTCGGTGCTATAGACTGTTGCACCTAACCTCGCGGTCTCCCCGATTTCAGATAAAGAAACGCTCGAAGGTGTTATTGTGATCCGTGCAGGTTCTGGTTTCTCATCCGGTCTCGTCGGACTGTCTTTGCCACATGAAGACAGTACCAGAAGACTCAGAAATGCGAAAACAAGTAAACTCTTGAATGTGGGAACAACTTTGAAAGCAGCGTCTTTGTGACAAAACAAGGCCATTTATCTACCCTCCTATGTAAGAGATCGATGTTCATTTCGACGAAATGGTGCCCCAGATGAGCATATGGAATACAATTGACTTCCTGGCGTTCTAACCTGGAAAGGTGTCGTGCTTCTCCAGCCCTGGACATCCTGTACTGCACCCTTGACCGGGACACAGAGTAAGCTTGTACTGCACCCTTGACCGGGACACAGAGTTAAGCTTCCTTCTGATCGAGGAGGCACATCATGACTCTGAAACGCCGTCAGTTTACCCGCGAGTTCAAACTCCAGGTCCTCCAGGAAGCCGATTCGGGCAAGTCGATCAGTCAACTGGCTCGTGAACATCAGGTCCATCCCACGTTGATCCATCGCTGGCGTCAACAGCTTCGCCGTCAGGGTGAGCGGGCTTTCCCCGGCAACGGCAGGGCGGTCTCGGACGAGGCCCGGATCGCGGCCTTGGAACGTAAAGTCGGTCAGTTGACCATGGAGAACGACCTGTTAAAAAAAGTGTTGAGTCGGCCCTAAGGAGATCCCACGCTCAGCCCGAGGCAATGGAGGCAGTTCATGATCTCCCTGGTCGCGCAGAAGCAGGTAGCCGCAGACTGTACCGTGGTCAAGAGGCTCTGCAAGACGCTCTCGATCGGTCGATCCAGCTACTACCGCGGCCGTAGTGGTCGCCCCGATCCGGATCTTGAACTGCGGGACAGGATCCATAGGCTCGCCCTTTCCTGGCCCTCCTACGGTTACCGTCCCATGACCCGCGCGCTGCAGCGTCTTGGATACCCTGTGAACCACAAGCGGATCCTGCGCCTCATGCGCGAGGACAATCTGCTTGTCCTGCGGCGTAAAGCTTTCGTATCGACCACCGACTCGAACCACGATCGCGCCGTCTACGCCAACCTGGTACCGGGACTGAACCTAACCGGCGTCAACCAGCTGTGGGTATCCGACATCACCTACATAAGGCTGGCACGAGAGTGGGTCTATCTGGCCGTGGTACTCGACGCCTACAGCAGAAGATGCATCGGCTGGGCTCTGGAGCGAACACTCGATGCCAGCCTGACCCTTAATGCTCTGCACAGCGCTCTTGCTTCCAGATCGGTGCCGGAAGGGCTGGTGCATCACTCGGACCGGGGTGTGCAGTATGCCTCCAATGCCTATGTCGATACCCTCAAGAAGGCCGGCATACGGATCAGCATGAGCCGGCGCGGCAATCCCTATGACAACGCAAAAGCAGAACGCTTCATCAGAACCCTCAAATACGAGGAGGTCTATCTCTACGAGTACGAATCCCTTGAAGAAGCCCGATCCCGTATCGGCTACTTCATCGACAACCTCTACAATCGTAAGCGCTTGCACTCAGCCCTGAACTACAGACCGACGGCTGAATTCGAGCAGATCATGGAATCTGCAAGAATTGTAGCTTAACTGGTTGTCCCTTTTGGGGGTGCACTACACTATTCGCCAATAATCTGACATGCAGCATTTAAGTAACTGAAATGGACGCGCGAAAAGCGTACGTCCGTAGTTGCAGCAGCGCTGCAAATACAGTACTTCCATTGTGACGAAGGTACATATATCCCCATCAATCCCAGTCGGCAGCTTCTGGCACGCCACGGCTGATGACCACCTCAAGACCCGGTTCTGGCAACACTCGTCTTGCGGATGCCTCTGTCACGCCGGTCTCAGGCCAATCGCGCAGTATACCTCGCACCTTTCCCGTTACAGAATCCAGCAGAAGCGCGGCTGAGGGATCATCCTTGCCGTCCAAAGACGAAACGCCCTCGGGACCGGAGAGAGTGATACTATTCAGCCTGGTAGCCCAGTCCCGTTGGACTGGCAGGATGAACGCGAAGGAACCGCCCCCGCCATCCGCGATCTCGGCCATGCCGAAGGGCAGGGTGAACAACGTGTTGCCTTCCGCATCCTCTCCGGTGAGCCGGTAAGGGCCGTCCAACTGAGGCAGAGACATAGGTGCGTCGACCACGAAGGCCGGTTCAAGGAGGAGTGCTCCGTTCTCGCTTACGCCACCCCAGAGCAGCAGGCCTCTCGTCGAAGGTACGTTGGCCGCCGTCTGATGAGCCTCTTGAGACTGGCGGTATTCAAGTGCCTTTTTGAAGGAATAATCGCTGATCCAAACCGGTACGCAATAACTCATCAGATCTGCCGTTTCGGGATTCACCAGCGTCACATCGAGAAAATCGTATCCCCATACACCAATGGATCCGTTAGCATAGGGATAGTGGGGATCGAAATCGTCATAAAACACTTCGCACGGGGCATGGGTCAGACTCATGTTGTGACCGAGTTCGTGGGCTATAATGTGTCCCTGGAGGGAAGATAAACTTAGAAATCCGGGGACCGGTGCCGACCCGCCGCTTCTTATCACACCCATATAGTGCCCCGTCGCAGCATCCATAGTACGAATCGCATCAAGCTCATGTTGTAAAAAACCTCTATTCGAAAAATCCGGATCGAAAGAGCTCCACAGAGGCTCGCGGATTTCGAGTTGGAAGTCGTTGATTGGCAATAGGTCTCGAGTAAATCGGAACAGATCGGATTCGGCCGTCAGGCCTGCAGTTTGGGTTAATATTGATCTGTCCGGGTTCTTTGTCCACAGGATGGGCACCAGCGTCAGATCGAAGGGCGCCACGGACCTCACATCCAGCGATGTCCGACCCGCCGGAGGCAGCCGGCCTCCGATGCCCAGGGCCGGGTCCAACGTACCGTCCGGATCAATCTCGACCACCATCTCCAAACCAGGCATCACTACCGATCCGGGCACCCTTGAATTTGCCGAAGCCGAAAGGTCTCCCTCGTCGACCCGCTGCGGGATACTGGTACTTTGACCGGGTACAACGACCGAATACACCTCGATACCACCCTGGTAGAAAGTGGCCTGCACGGGTGGAAAATACACATCTACGTCCGATTTCGTCGTGATAAATACACGGAGGAGAGCGTCCTCGCCGGCCACAAGGGGCACCGGATGCTTCATTGATTGCGTTGCCTGCGTGAGGTAAACAGTTGATCCCCCAACGACTGGTTCGCAAAGAGCAACGCGGCTATTGGGAATCGCTCGCAGCCAATCCTGGAATTCGGAAACCAGAGGCGCACATAGTCCCGTGCCGCCGAGCAGCAGTTCTTCAAGGTTCAGAATGATAAATGCTAGAGTTAGTGCCCCTGACATGTGAGTGTTATCCGTTAGAGCCATCAACTTCAGATTGGGAAGATCGCCCAAAGTATGCGGGATATTGCCTGTTAGTAAATTAAACGAAAGCCGCAGTTCTTCAAGCTTGCTCAGTTGTCCGAGTTCGGGCGGGATAGTTCCCGTCAATTGGTTAGTGTTAAGACCCAGGAATGTGAGGTTATTGAGTTGTCCGAGTTCGGGTGGGATAGCCCCCTCCAACTGATTAGAGCTAAGGTCAAGTCTCACGAGGTTATCGAGTTGTCCGAGTTCGGGTGGGATAGCCCCCTCCAACTGATTAGAGCTAAGGTCAAGTCTCACGAGGTTATCGAGTTGTCCGAGTTCGGGCGGAATGGCACCCTCCAACTGGTTAGTGTTAAGCCCCAGATATGTGAGGTTATTGAGTTGTCCGAGTTCGGGCGGGATAACCCCCATCAACTGATTGTAAGATAGGGACAACACTGTGAGTTGTCCGAGTTGTCCGAGTTCGGGCGGGATGACACCCTCCAACAGGTTAAAGCTAAGTCTCAGCTCGGTTAGTTTTTCGAGTTGTCCGAGTTCGAGCGGGATGACACCCTCCAACAGGTTATATCTAAGCCGCAGCTCGGTTAGTTTTTCGAGTTGTCCGAGTTCGGGCGGGATAACACCCATCAACGGATTGTTAGATAGGTACAACTCTGAGAGTTTTTCGAGTTGTCCAAGTTCGGCCGGGATACCCCCGGACAACTGGTTAAAGCTAAGGTCAAGTCTCGCGAGGCTATCGAGTTGTCCGAGTTCGGGCGGAATGGCACCCTCCAACAGATTAGAGCTAAGGTCAAGTCTCACGAGCTTTTCGAGTTGTCCGAGTTCGGGCGGGATGGCTCCCGACAACTGGTTAGAGCTAAGGTCAAGTCTCGCGAGGCTATCGAGTTGTCCGAGTTCGAATGGGATCGTCCCTTTAAGGTTGTTATTACCCAAATCTAGATGGGTCACCTCTTCATCGACATTGGCCGTCACGCCGTACCAGGTACGCAGGGGTGCATCGCTCAACCAGTTCGTGCTGGCGGTCCATTCCGCCCCATCCATACTGTTGTATAGAACGGCCAACGTATAGAAGTCCCGGCGAGTATCGGTACAACTGCTAACTGCCGGATGTGGTATACCACTAAGCCATTCCTGAAAATCGGAGTCCGAAGGAGCGCACAATCCGGTTCCTTCCAGTACCAGTTCTTCCAAGCTGAGTCTTGTGAATCCATGGGGTAGGGTTCCGGAGAGAGCGGTGTTGAAAGACAGGTTCAGCGTATTGAGATTGGCCAGACTGCTCAACTGGCTGGGAAGCGATCCGCTCAGGTTGTTATCCGCCAGGACAATTTTCGTAACTTTGCCCCGTGCATCGGTGGTTACGCCGTACCAATCGCCCAAGGGTGCAAAGTTCAACCAGTTCGTGTTGTTGGTCCATTCCACTCCATTTGTACTGTTGAATAAAGCAATCAAGACATCTCGCTCAGGGTCTGAGCAGAAGTGGATGCCTACGGTAGTTGATATTCTGTCAAGCCACATCTGGAACGCTGCTTCCCTTGGTACACACAACTGCGTGCGAGACAAATATAGTTGCTCCAAGGCGTCGAGACTGGTGAACGAATTCGGCAGTGGACCGGAAAGCATAGGATTTGGGCCTAAATGCAGGGCTTTAAGCATGCTCAGTTGACCGAGTTCGGGTGGGATGGCTCCTGTCAACTGGTTGTGGCCAAGATTCAGGTAGTATGTGAGGTTTTGTAGGTTCCCGATTTCGGAGGGTATGTTCCCCGTCAACTGGTTTCCGTTAAGGAATAACGATTTGAGGTTATTGAGTTGTCCGAGTTCGGGTGGGATGGCCCCTGTCAAATGATTATTGCTAAGGGCAAGTATCACGAGGTTATTGAGTCGTTTGAGTTCAGGCGGGATGGCACCCTCCAACTGGTTTTTGACAAGCCACAGCGCTGTGAGTTGTCCGAGTTGTCCGAGTTCGGGCGGGATAACCCCCGTAAATGTGTTTCCACTAAGGACAAGCGATTTGAGGTTACTGAGTTGTTCGAGTTCGGGTGGGATCGTCCCCTGAAGGTTGTTATTTTTCAAATTCAGATGTATCACCTCTTCATTGACATTGGTCGTCACACCGTGCCAAGCACCCAAAGGAGCTTCGCTCAGCCAATTTCTCGAGTTTGTCCACTCCACACCGCTCGTAGCATTGTAGAACGCGATCAGCACTTCACGGTCCGGATTCGGCCCCATAACCGTTATGTTTGCAGTAGCCGAGGCGATGCCTGCCCGCGCGATAACGGTAGCGGTACCATTCCTCACCGCGGTAACCAGTCCACTGCTGCTCACGGTGGCCACGGTCTGATCGCTGCTCTGCCAGGTCACCACGGCGCCAGCCACCGGCTGGCCGTTCTGATCCAGCACCCTGGCCGCAAGCTGCACTGTCTCTCCGATCGACATCAGTGTCGCCGAGGCGGGCGTGATCACGATGCTGCCCGCTGTCTGCATCACCCGGACCTCGGCACTCGCCGAAGCGCTGCCCGTCGTGGCCGTGATCTGGGCGGTGCCGTTCATGACTGCGGTGACCAGGCCGCTGCTGCTCACGGTGGCTACGGTCTCCTCGTTGCTTTGCCAGGTCACCACGGCGCCAGCCACCGGCTGGCCGTTCTGGTCCAGCACTGACGCGGTCAGCTGCACCGTCTCTCCAATCGACATGAGTGTCGCCATCTCCGGCGTGATCAAGATGCTGCCCGCTGTCTGCATCACCCGGACCTCGGCACGCGCCGAGGCGCTGCCCGCCGTGGCCGTGATCTGCGCTGTGCCGTTCATGACTGCGGTGACCAGGCCGCTGCTGCTCACACTGGCCACTTCCTGATCGCTGCTCTGCCAGGTCACCACGGCGCCAGCCACCGGCTGGCCGTTCTGATCCAGCACCCTGGCCGCAAGCTGCACTGTCTCGCCGATCGACATGAGTGTCGCCATCTCCGGTGTGATCACGATGCTGCCCGCTGACTGCATCACCCGGACCTCGGCACTCGCCGAGGCGCTGCCCGCCGTGGCCGTGATCTGGGCGGTGCCGTTCATGACTGCGGTGACCAGGCCACTGCTGCTCACGGTGGCTACGGTCTCCTCGTTGCTTTGCCAGGTCACCACGGCGCCAACCACCGGCTGGCCGTTCTGGTCCAGCACTGACGCGGTCAGCTGCACCGTCTCTCCAATCGACATGAGTGTCGCCATCTCCGGCGTGATCAAGATGCTGCCCGCTGTCTGCATCACCCGGACCTCGGCCCTCGCCGAGGCGCTGCCCGCCGTGGCCGTGATCTGCGCTGTGCCGTTCATGACCGCGGTCACCAGGCCCTGCGGGGTCACGGTGGCCACGGTCTCCTCGCTGCTTTGCCAGGACACCACGGCGCCAGCCACCGGCTGGCCGTTCTGGTCCAGCACCGTGGCCGCAAGCTGCACTGTCTCGCCGATCAACATGAGTGTCGCCATCTCCGGCGTGATCACGATGCTGACCGCTGACTGCATCACCCGGACCTCGGCACTCGCCGAGGCGCTGCCCGCCGTGGCCGTGATCTGGGCGGTGCCGTTGCCCACGGCGGTCACCAGGCCGCTGCTGCTCACACTAGCCACTTCCAGATCGCTGCTCTGCCAGGTCACCACGGCGCCAGCCACCGGCTGGCCGTTCTGATCCAGCACCCTGGCCGCAAGCTGCACTGTCTCGCCGATCGACATGAGTGTCGCCATCTCCGGGGTAATCACGATGCTGCCCGCTGACTGCATCACCCGGACCTCGGCCCTCGCCGAGGCGCTGCCCGCCGTGGCCGTGATCTGCGCGGTGCCGTTCATGACTGCGGTCACCAGGCCGCTGCTGCTCACACTGGCCACTTCCTGATCGCTGCTCTGCCAGGTCACCACGGCGCCAGCCACCGGCTGGCCGTTCTGATCCAGCACCCTGGCCGCAAGCTGCACTGTCTCGCCGATCGACATGAGCGTGGCCGATGCGGGCGTGATCGTGATGCGCGTTGGTACCGGTTGTACAGGAGGTGGTGTCGGTGGGGGTGCCGGCGGCTTGGGCTTCGTCGGAGAGTCTTTGCCGCAGGTGACCGAAGCCAGGAGAGACAGGCATGCGAAAGTGGTCAACAGAACCCGGAAAATGGATACCGTTACAGGACTTCTTTTTGTCGTTGAATCGTGAATGCCCATTTTCGAATCCACGACCTGCAGGTCAGACTGTCGTGTTGAAGGTATCTACGATATTGTCCTGATGAGAACTATTGGCAAGCTTGTAACTTGCTAAGATATAAGAACGATTGCGGGAAAACAACATTACCAGGAAGTAAATCGCTTCCCCCGTCCGAACCCTGATACTATCGAGAACCACGTTCTGATACGCGCTGGCGTAATGCCGAGTACGCCAATAGCAGGATATCTGGAGTGTCTTTGGATCAACGACACTTAGAACAGATGTCAGAGTAGGCAGGATGAGTAAAGCCCACTACGTGGTAGCTTTAGGTATGTGTGTATTACAGAAATGGGACTAGTCGGAATGTTGGCGGAATACTTTCCACTGTAGGGCTTAGAGTGTGAGCCCTGCTTCTGCTGGTGAGATAGATTCAAGCAGGAAGCTGGCAGAATATTGGCCAGTTGGGGAGAGAGGAGGGGCAAATAAATGAACGGAATAGGGTCTGTCACGTATTTTGTGTAACTGACTGTTTCATGTGACGGGCACTCTGTCTTCGTACATGATGATGAACTGGTTGATTGCGGCCGTCCAGTGGACAAGGGGCCGGGTCCACCTTCGGGACAGATTGAGCAGGGACAGATTGAGCAGTTTCCTGGCCGCCTCGTCCGTGGGGAAAGCGCCTCTGGTCTTGATGATCTTGCGCAGTCCCCGGTTCATGGATTCGATGGCATTCGTAGTGTAGATGACCTTCCTGATCTCCTGTGGGAAGGCGAAGAACGGGGTCAGATGGTCCCAGTGTCTGCGCCATAGCCGGCTGATCGTGGGATATTGCTTATCCCAGTGTTCGGCAAAGCGATAAAGCGCGGCCTCAGCCTGCTCCAAGGTAGCGGCCTGGTATATCGCCCGGAGATCCTTGGCCACCTGCTTACGGTGTTTCCAGGAGACGTAGGTCAGGCTGTTACGCACCATGTGGACGATGCAGAGTTGCACCTGGGCCTTGGGATACACCGTCTCTATGGCCTGGGGGAAGCCGGAGAGGCCGTCGCAGCAGGCGATGAAGATATCAAGAACACCCCGGTTCTTCAGTTCGGTCAGTACGTGGAGCCAGAACTTTGCCCCTTCGTTCTGCTCGATCCAGAGCCCCAGGAGTTCCTTGTCGCCGCGCAGGTTAACGCCCAGGGCCAGGTAGACCGCCTTGTTCCGTATGGTGCCGCTGTCACGTATCTTGACGAACAGGGCATCCAGGAACAGGATCGGATAGACCTCATCCAGGGGCCGCGACTGCCAGGCCAGGACCTCGTCGGTTACGGTGTCGGTGATCCGCGAGACCAGTTCGGGCGAGATGGCCACTCCGCATGCGATCTTCGATGTGGCCCTGGATATCGCGGGTGCTCATGCCCCTTGCGTACATGGAGATGATCTTGTCGTCGAAATCCGGCCAACGCGTCTGGTACTTGCGGATCAGCTTGGGATCGAAGGAGCCCTCGCGGTCCCGGGGGATCTCTACCGGCAGATCGCCCTTGTCGTCCTTGAGCGTCTTGGTGGTCTTGCCGTTGCGACTGTTGCCGCGGTTCCTGCCATCGGGGGCATGCTTCTCGTAGCCGAGATGATCGGTGAGCTCGGTTTCCAGGATCCGTTCGGCCATGCGCTTCTTCATGCGCTTGAGCAGGCCGTCTTCGCCGAACAGGTCCTCGGCGTCCACCCCGTCTTCCATGAGCTCATCCAAAAGACGGTCGATCTTACTTGAGGGTTTTCTTTCTCTGGCCATAGCACTTCCTCCTTGTGAGCAAGATACAGGCTATTGCCAGTTACACAAAACTTGTTACAGACTCATCTGAGGCCGAAAACACCCTCACAAGTACCCAAAACGACACCATTATCAACTTGATCGCCCTCTAAACAGACTCTGATCATACCACGTGATCGGACAACCGGGTTGATCAGAGGTTCCTATATTTGGATAACGATTGATCCATTAATAGACCTGGTTGGTTTATGCTACCACGAAGAGGTATCTGGGATACCCCTACTAACCACAACTTCCAATCCAGGTTCCGGTAACACACGTCGTACGTTCAATAAAGTCATTGATGGTTTCGGCCAGTCTCTCAAGATGCCGCGGACCTTACCACTGACTTGGTCCAATAGTAATGCTGAGGAACGATCTCCTGTTTTGGATATCTCCTCGATCCCTTCGGGACCTGAAAGCGTGATGCGTGACAGCCTGGAAGACCAGTCTTCCCCCACAGGAAGAGTAAATGCGAATGCGCCACCACCATTACTGTCTGCAAGATCAGGTATATCAAATTGTAAGCGGAACAGCGTGTTGCCATGAAAGTCTAACCCGGCAAGCTGATATGGTCCCTCTATCTGAGGTAGCGATGGTGGTACATCGACCACGAACGCTGGCTCGAGGTATAATTTGCCCATTTCGCTCAATCCACCCCATAGTAGTAAAGACTTCGTAGGGGAAGAGTAGGTAGACGCCAACAGATACTTTTCTTCATCCGTAACTCGATAGTTCAAAGCTTTCGTAAAGTTGTAGTCACTGATCCACTCGGGATCACAATAGCTCATAAGGTCTGGAGTTACAGGATGTATCAACGAGCTGCTATTGATATCATAACCCCAGGCACCAATATTTCCATCATCGTTCGGGAAGCTCAGGTCGAGTCCAGTAATCTCACCCAGGCGTGAATTACAGGGTGCGTGCCCAAGGCTCAGGTTGTGACCAAGTTCGTGGGCGACAGTTTCTTCAAAGAGTCCGGAAATACTAACAAAACCAGGTCGTCTTGCTGCGCCTCCACCAGTCCTCAGCACCCCCATATAGTACCCACTTGCGGCGTCCATTGCACGGATCACTTCCAAAGCCCCAATCAACTCACTAATGTCCTGACCGAATGCAGGATCTGTAGAAATGTAAACGGGTTCCCGTACGGTGAGCTGGAACTCTTGAACCGGAAGTAGATCACGGGTCATCCGAAACAAATCGTCGTTGGCATCCATACCTTGGGTCTGATTAACTGTGGCAAAATCAGGATCCTCGTCCCAAAGTAGTGGCACTATAGTCAGATTAAGAACCGGCATGTCCCAGACATCAACAGCCAATCTACCAGTTTCGGGTAATCGGCTCTTTGTACGAGATTCGGTAAATAAAGCGCTATCGCTTTCAATCTCCACAATGAATTCCAAACCTGGACGGATTACTTCCGCTGGCACCAGAGAGTTTGCGGAAATTACAAGCGAACTTTCGTCTATTTTATCTGGTATCTTCACCCCTTCGGATGGAATTGTTACAGAGTAGACTTCCTCACCATCGAGATAGAACGTTGCCTGAACCGCGGGCTTGTTGGTAACGGTGCCGTTCGAAGCTAGAAACACCCTCAAGAGAGCGTGTTCGTCAGCCACCAAGGGAACGGGACGTATTAAAGACTGTACCGCCTGTGTGAGGTAAGCCGATGATACTCCCAGGTCGATGGTAAGCGGGCATGCAACCATCTGAGTTGTGGGAATACCATCTAGCCATGCTAGAAAGTCGGCATTCTGTGGAACACATAGTTTTGTCCCGCTCGTATCTAGATATTCAAGTCGGAGACTAAAAAGCGATTGAGGCAAAGCTCCCGACATATCGGGATTGGACCCCAAGCCGAGAAATTTCAGACGCCCGAGGTTACCAAACTCAGGTGGAATGCCCCCTGTCAACTGGTTATGAGATGCCCACAGGCTCTCGAGGTTTTCCAGTTGTCCTAACTCCTTTGGTATGTTCCCTGTCAACTGGTTTTCAGATAGTTGCAATGATCTCAGGCGCCCGAGGTTACCGAACTCCGGAGGTATACTTCCTGACAACTCGTTGTAATCAAGACTAAGAGATTGAAGATTGGCGAGTTGTCCTAACTCCTTTGGTATGTTCCCTGTCAACTGGTTTTCAGATAGTTGCAATGAACTCAGGCGCCCGAGGTTACCGAACTCCGGAGGTATACTTCCTGACAACTCGTTGTAATCAAGACGAAGATATTGAAGATTGGCGAGCTGACCCAACTGGGGAGGTATGCTGCCTGTCAACCGGTTGTTGCCCAGTGCCAACTGATTAAGGAAGTTAAGCTTCCCTATTGAAGCTGGTATAGAACCAACCAGGTTGTTTAACGAAAGCCAAAGCGTATAAAGGTTACTCAGTTTGCCGATTGATGGCGGAATCTCACCATGCAGGTTGTTGCCATCCAATATCATAATATCGAGATTTGATAGATTCCCAATCGATGTTGGGATTTCACCGGTTAAGTTGTTGGTTTGGAGAATCAACTTAAACACTTTCCCTGCGGAATTGGTTACAACTCCGTGCCACTGATCAAGGGGAAGATCGCTCAACCAGTTCGAGTTGTTGTGCCAATGTACACCATCTGTCGCATGGTAAAACGCTACGAGTACTTCCCGATCCGAAGAAGGCTCACTACATGTAGCAATGGTACTTTCCGATACTCGCTGGAACCACGCCTGTAAATCCTCGTCCACTGGTATGCACAGGTTCGTTCCATCAAGTACCAAGGACTCAAGATCAAGATCTGACAGTTCACGGGGCAATGCACCGGTTAGGTCTGGGTTGGTATCTAGCTTGAGATTACGCAGTTTGTCGAGATTGCCAAGTTCCCTAGGAAGTGTCCCTCTTAGGTTATTGCTCCGAAGATCAATGTTCTCCACTCGACCAAAGTGACCTGCTGTTACGCCGTACCATTGGCTTAGTGGCTGATCACTCAGCCAGTTGGTATTGTTGTGCCAAGTTGAGCCGCCGGTCGTGTTGTATAGAGTAACCAGAACGTCTTTGTCCGCACTTTCGTCTTCGCAAAGGACTACCTCGGTTCTAATAATAGCACCCAGCCAATCTTGAAACGCTTCATCGGTAGGTACGCAGAGTTGTGTTTCTAAAATGGACAGACCACGAAGTTTAACAAGGTTTGTCAGGGTAACTGGAAGTGCACCATTCAAGGACTCGTTCCTTGTCAAGTCTAATTCCGTTAGGTTGGTGAGATTCCCCAGTTCAGGAGGCACAGAACCGGATAACCTGTTACTTGCAAGTAACAGAGATTCGAGATTGCTCAGTCGTCCAAGCTCAGGCGGTATTTCCCCGGTCAACTGGTTTCCTGCGATCCAAATGTGGGCTAGATTGGAAAGCTGTCCGAGTTGTGTTGGTATGTTCCCCAATAAACGATTTTCACCTATTGATAGTACCCGTAAACTGGACATTCGTCCGATATCAGGAGGTATTGATCCCGTCAATTGGTTCCTTGGTAAACTTATAAGTTCTATCTTATCCAACTGCCAAAGTTCTGGAGGGATATCTCCGGTTAACTGATTGTTGGATAGTCCTAGGTTAGTTAAGTTTGACAACCGTCCAATTTCATGTGGAATGGAACCAGATAGTTTGTTTTCATTAAGCCGCAATGAAGAAAGGTTGCTCAATTGACCAAGCTCAGGCGGTATTGAACCCGTAAGAACATTGTTACTAAGGCGTAATTGCCTAAGGTTGCTCAATTGACCAAGCTCAGGCGGTATTGAACCCGTAAGAACATTGTTACTAAGGCTTAATTGCCTAAGGTTGCTCATTTGACCAAGCTCGGGCGGTATAGATCCTGATAGTTTGTTTTCATCAAGCCACAATGAAGTAAGGTTGCTCAATTGACCAAGTTCGGGCGGAATAGAACCTGTTAGATTGTTTTCATCAAGCCACAATGAAGTAAGGTTGCTCAATTGTCCAAGATCGGGCGGTATTGATCCTGTCAGCAGGTTATTAGTTAGTCTCAGATTAACTAGATTGGTCAGTTGTCCAAGATCGGGCGGTATTGATCCTGTCAGCAGGTTATTATTTAGTTTCAGCTCAACTAGTTTGGTCAGTTGAGCGAGTTCCGGTGGTATAGAACCGTAAAACCGGTTCGCACCCAGTAACAGCTGTTTCAGGTTTTTCAGACCTCCAATGTTTGGTGTGATGTTCCCTGTTAACTGGTTATCCGACAGATATAAACTATACAGTTGAGTCAGCTGACCGAGTTCGGGGGGTAATGTGCCAGTAAGGTTGTTTGAATGTAGCGATAGCCGTACTACCCGACCATTTCGGTCGGTGTAAACTCCATGCCAACTGCCCAAAGGCATATCGCTCAACCAGTTTGTATTGTTTATCCAATTCGATCCGTATGTTGCGTTGTACAAAGCTACCAGAACATCCCTGTCGATGTTCCGTTCCCCGCAGTCCGCTACGCGGGTATCATGTATCGTACCTAGCCATTCTCTAAACCGTTCGCTCATCGGTGCACATACCTGAGTTCTTTGAAGCAGAAGTGCGGATAAACTCAACCCGGTTATTGATTCAGGTAGTGGCCCAGATAAGTCGAAGTTGTCGTAGAGGTGTAACCATTTGAGGTTTTTCAACTGGCTTAGTTCTTGAGGAACAGATCCTGTTAACAGGTTTCGGTCGAGACAAAGATGTAGAAGATTAGTCAAATCACCCAATTCATGTGGAACGGCGTCGGACAATTGGTTGTCGTAGAGATATAGATGGGTGAGATTGGTGAGAAGGCCGATTTCGGGCGGAATAGCTCCGGTCAACCTATTACTGTCTAGTGCAAGCCCTTCGAGGTAAACCAAGTGTCCTGTTTCTGGAGGAAGCACTCCCCTGAGGTTGTTGTTCCCCAAGTTTAGTTCTGTTACTCGACCTTCTTTATTGGTTGTAACTCCAAACCACTCTTCCAGAGGGACACTGGTGTTCCAATTTGTCCCAGTATACCAATTGGAGCCATCAAGGATTTTGTAAATCTCAGCTAATACCTCCCTGTCCGAACCTGGTCCGAGAACCAAAATGCTAACGCTCGCTGCAACATCACCAGATCGTGCAACAATCCGTGTATCACCATTCATAACAGCAGTGACCAGCCCCTGTTCATTAACAGGTGCCACACCAGGTTTACTACTTTCCCATTCAACGTTAGCATCCAACACTCGATTTAGATTCAGGTCAAGAACGCTTGCGTTCAGCTGAGCGGTCTCGCCGATAAACGTGAGAACTACATTTTCCGGCACGATAAGTATCGATCCAGGGGCCTGCAGGACCGTGACACCAACTGATGCAGTTTCACTGTCTGCTTCCGCCGATATCACCGCCGTGCCGTTCATAACTGCGGTGACCAGAGCCGTGGCGTTGACAACTGCCACGTTATCGTCGCTGCTGGACCAGTTGACTTGGGCGTCAGCCACGGGCTGCCCGTTCTGATCGAGAACGCTCGCGGTCAGTTGAAACGTCTCGCCGATAGACATCAGTGTGGCCGAAGGCGGCGTGATCGTAATGCGGTTTGCCACCTGGGCGACGGTGACGGTAGCGGTCGCTGAAGCGTTGCCGACTCTTGCGTTGATCTGGACGGCGCCGTTCATGACCGCGGTGACGAGCCCCTGGTCGTCGACGGCGGCCACGTTATCATCGCTGCTGGACCATTCGACCTCGGCGTCAGCTACGGACTGCCCGTTCTGATCGAGAACGCTCGCGGTCAGTTGAAACGTCTCGCCGATAGACATCAGTGTGGCCGAAGGCGGCGTGATCGTAATGCGGTTTGCCACCTGGGCGACGGTGACGGTAGCGGTCGCTGAAGCGTTGCCGGCTCTTGCGTTGATCTGGACGGCGCCGTTCATGACCGCGGTGACGAGCCCCTGGTCGTCGACGGCGGCCACGTTATCATCGCTGCTGGACCATTCGACCTCGGCGTCAGCTACGGACTGCCCGTTCTGATCGAGAACGCTCGCGGTCAGTTGAAACGTCTCGCCGATAGACATCAGTGTGGCCGAAGGCGGCGTGATCGTAATGCGGTTTGCCACCTGGGCGACGGTGACGGTAGCGGTCGCTGAAGCGTTGCCGGCTCTTGCGTTGATCTGGACGGCGCCGTTCATGACCGCGGTGACGAGCCCCTGGTCGTCGACGGCGGCCACGTTATCATCGCTGCTGGACCATTCGACCTCGGCGTCAGCTACGGACTGCCCGATCTGATCGAGAACGCTCGCGGTCAGTTGAAACGTCTCGCCGATAGACATCAGTGTGGCCGAAGGCGGCGTGATCGTAATGCGGTTTGCCACCTGGACGACGGTGACGGTAGCGGTCGCTGAAGTGTCGCCGGCTCTTGCGTTGATCTGGGCGACTCCGTTCTTCACCGAAGTCACCAGGCCCTGCGCGGTGACCATTGCCACGCCGATTTCACTGCTGGTCCAGGTCACGACTGCGCTGCTCATGAGCGTATTGTTCTGATCAAAGACCTTTGCGACCAACTGGACGGTTTGACCAACCGAATTCAGTGTGGCAGATGATGGCGAAATATCTACCCTGGTGGCTACCGGTGTCACGACGGGCGGTGGTTCAGGAGGTTTTGACTTAGTGGGACTGTCTTTGCCACAAGTGGTGAGTACTATCATAGCCAAACAGGCGAGTAATGGTAAGTTTCGAAGAGAAAGACTGTAAATGATCATTAGTAGTCCACCCCAAAAAAGGGACAACCAGTTAAACTACAGTTTTGGCAGGTGCCATGATTTGCTCGAACTCAGCAGGTGGTGTGTAGTCCAAGGCTGAGTGCAAGCGTTTACGAGTGTATAGCTTGTCGATGAAGTAGGCGATTCATGATCGGGCTTCTTCAAGGGATTCGTACTCGTAGAGATAGAACTCCTCGTATTTGAGGGTCCTGATGAAGCGTTTTTCTTTTGCGTTGTCATAAGGATTGCCGCGCCGACTCATACTGATTGATGTTACCCGATTTCGTGGACGGTTTACGGTTTGGGATTCAGGCTGTTTTCTTGAACCTCCTTTCGAAGTTAATGGGTGACAGGTATCCGAGGGAAGAGTGGCGTCTATGGGTATTGTAAAAGTCCTCGATGTATTCGAACAGGGCGAGTCTGGCGGCGGCCTTTGTGGCAAAACGCCTGCGATCAAGCAGTTCGCATTCCAGGCTGGCGAAGAAGCTCTCTTTACAGGGCGTTGTCGTAGCAGTCGCCAACCGAACCCATGGACGGTCTGACGCCAGCCTGTCTGCATCGCTTGCCAAAGGCCACCGAGGTGTACTGTGATCCCTGGTCGCTGTGATGGATCACCCCATCGGGTCTACGCTGGCAAAGAGCCATATCCAGGTCATCCGAGACCAGTTCGCTTCGCAGATGGTTGTCCATGGACCATCCGACCACGCGGCGACTGAAGGCGTCTATCACCACGGAGAGATAGAGGAAGCCCACATAGATCGGCACATAGGTGATAGAAGGCTACCCAGAGCCTGTATCTGGAAGGAGCGGTGAAGTCTCGGTTGACCAGATCGGGCGCCTTCTCATCGGTCTGCGAGCGCCTTGTAGTGCGTACGGCTCTGCCGCGTGATACCCCGCTGATAGCGGCCATGCGCATCAGGCGGACCACACGTTTCGGTCCTACGCGTATGCCCAACTCGCTTAAGTTCCGCATGGATGCGCGGCGCACCATAGGTACCATGGGAGCGTTGATGGATCGAGCGGATCCGGCATAGAAGCATGGCATCGTCTCTGGCCCTTTTCGAGTCGAGCCGCATGAGCCATCCGTAGTAGCCGCTGGGGGAGACGTCCAGCAGCCTGCACAACCGGCGAACCCGATAGGAGGCCTGGCTTGCCTCTATGAACGAGAAGACTCGGGCAGGGTCTCGGTCTCCCGAGCGAAGTAAGGCCGCGGCTTTTGCCAGGATCTCCCGCTCCATCCTGAGCTGTTTGTTCTCACGGCGCAGACGACGCAGTTCGGCCCGATCTTCGGTGGTCAGGCCGTCGGTTCGCCTGCCTTGATCCAGGTCGTCCTGCTCACGCCCAGTTGCGGATAGCTTGCTCAGGTGGGCTCGAACTCCTTGGCCAGCGCTTCTCAGGCTGCGGCCGGAGCGAACGAGATAGACCATTTGCTGCCGGAAGGCCGCCGGATAGGGAGCATGGGATCTGGGCATGTGACTCTCCTTTCAAACACAAGAGATAACATGTCCGCTAAACCGGGTCAACTCCAACCGCCAGTTTACGAGCCGTGGCCGTGACCGCTTTGGCTTTACCGACGCGTGCGGACAGCCGTCGATAGAACGCCCCCATGGCCGTCTGGGTCCTTCCGACATTGACCGCTGCCAGGCGAAAGACCGTGGCTGCACGATTGGAAGAACGCCGGGTTCGGGTGCTGAGCACCTTCCCGCCGGACACCTTGTTTCCCGGAGACAAAGTCGGCCACGAGGCAAAGTGCCTGGCCGAAGGAAAGCGGCTCATATCGGTGCCGCATTCGCCGATCAGCCGCAAGATCGAATGTGGTCCGAACCCTTCCATCAGGGTCAGATACGTACCCAACAGGGTAAAAAGTGCGCTACGAACATCAAATGCAGGCTCGTTGGATTGCCTGGAGCGACGCCGCGCCTTTGTTAAAGTGCCGGGAGAGGTCGATCCAACAGGGTCCAGGCGTGCCAGAGCCGTCTCGATGGCCTGATCGCATTCGGCCATCTTGGCCTGATAGAAATCGTACAACTCCATCGACTGACTCAACGCGAACAAGTGTTCGGGCTGGTAATGTCCCGTCAGAGCCGCTTCCACGGTTTCGACCGTGGCCTTGCAGCGTTTGTCCCGCAGGGTCGCCAACTGAGCCGGGTCGTGCCGAGACGATGGACCGCAGGATAGCCATGCCGGTAGCGCCTGTAATGTCGGAAAGCACATGGTGCAACTGGATATTCATCTGCCTCAAGGCCTTTTGCATATGTTGGACATGGGAGGCGGCATAGGCGAGCAAACGCTCCCGATGTCGAAGATAGGCGCGAAGCGCAGCCACCTGACGGGCCGGCCTGAAACTGCCGCGCAACAGGTCGTATTGATGCAACTGCTGGAGCCACTGGGCATCATTGACGTCGGTCTTTCGTCCTGGTACCTGCTTGACGTGACGGGCATTGACGAGCAGCACCTCCAGCCCTCGGGCTTCGAGGATCTCAAACAGAGGAATCCAGTAGATACCCGTAGATTCCATCGCTACCGTCGTGATCTCAAGGCCCTCCAGCCAATCCGCCAGCCGGTGAAGGTCGCCGGTAAAGCTGCTGAAGGTCTGAACAGGTGCGTCGGATAACACTCCGGATACAGCCACAACGTGAAACTGCGATCCGATGTCAACACCGGCGGCACGCCCATGGACTGTGGGCAGATCCCGTGCTTGTCGTCGCTTCATCCTGGCTTCAGAGTAAATCATGATATCCCTCCATACACGGTAGACTGGGAGGGGGGATCGCGGAGGTAATCAATTTCCTAAACGGGATCGCCCTGTGGCGTCACCAATCTCAAGTCCGCATAGATCCTGGACCACGTTTTTTAACGGGATGCATATCACCAATGTGTCTTCGGTCGCTCCTCCCAGGAATGAAAGGATAGAATACTCACTACGACAAGTTTCTGCCACCGCAAGTGGCAACATCGGTGCCAACAACGTTTTTTAACAGGTCGTTCTCCATTGTCAACTGACCGATCTTGCGTTCCAGGGCCTATGGTCCGTGCCTCGTCTGAGACCGCCCTGCCGTTGCCGGGGGAATGCCCGCTCACCCTGACGGCGTAGCTGCTGGCGCCACCTGTGGATCAGCGTGGGATGAACCTGATGTTCCCGGGCCAACTGGCTGATAGATTTGCCTGAATCAGCTTCCTGGAGAACCTGGAGCTTGAACTCGCGGGTAAACTGACGACGTTTCAGAGTCATAGGGTGCCTCCTCGATCAAAAAGGAAGCTTAACTCTGTGTCCCGGTCAAGGGTGCTGCAGTACATTGTGTTCTTGTCGATGTAGCTTGAGTTGCCAGGCGTTCTCAAATGCAGAGGTTATGATAGGGTCTCTGATCTACCGTCAAAGGATTACAGACACTTCCTGGGACTTCACTGCTTGCCAAACGTCGTTTGGTTCGTTTATACTTCATCAAAACTTAGTCAATACACGGATTGATCTCCGGTTTCCCAAACCAACACTAACGGAATCGGGCTATGCCCAAAGTACGGGAGGCAATCCGCTTAATCGAAAAGGGCGGTTGGCGTTTGGTACGGACCAGCGGTAGTCACCGAAAGTACAGGCATAACGACAAACAAGGAACTGTGACCATATCCGGTAAGCCAAGTGATGATCTTCCACGGGGTACGTGGACGAGCGTCATGAAACAGGCCGGACTGAGGGAGTGACGACATATGCGATTTACAATAGTTATTGAAAAATCGACGAGCAACTATGCCGCCTACGTTCCGGACCTGCCTGGATGCATTGCAACAGGGCCTACCAGACAGGATGTCGTCAGGGAGATGCGTCAAGCTATAGCTTTTCATATCCAGAGTTTGCTTGAACACGGCGAACCCGTTCCCCATCCACAATGTTCGGCAACAGTCTTGGACGTAGCTGTCGTCGACGGTTAGTTGTTTTTGGAATGTGAAGAAGTCACCCAAGCTTTTCTATCAATCTATGACCGGTTTGGGTTCGGATATCAACGCCGTAGAAGAGACCGATCTGAGTGCATAAATCCAGATCCGCTACAGTTCCAAACCACTGGAGTTGACACCTCACCCGTATACGAATTATAGCGCTCATAACCCAGAAGGGCGGATCCGGAAAATCGACGTTGTGCCTTAGGCTGGCGGTCGCCGCTGAACGTGACGGCAGGACATCGGCTGTTGTCGATATGGATCCACAGGCCTCCGCATACCAATGGGCCAAACGTCGCGAAGCTGATACGCCGGTGGTAGCCTCGTCGACGCCGGCACGTCTTGAGGCCGTTCTTACTGCAGCTGAAACAGCAGGGGCGTCATTGACGTTTATCGACACCCCACCACGTGCCGAGCAAGCGGTCAGGGGAGTTGCAAAAGCGGCTTGACCTGGTTGTCATTCCATGCAGGCCTTCGGTTGTCGATCTGGAAACCGTCGCCACGACCGTCGATCTGGTTCGATCTGTCGGCGAGCGGAGGATGGTTGTCGTGCTTAAACGGTGCACCGGCCAGGGGGAATAGACTCGATCAAGCCCGTGAGGTTCCTGAAACGATGGGGGTTACGGTCTGTCCTGCGGTTTTTGGTTATCGCGTCGCGTTCGATCATGCCAGCACACTTGGGCTGACCGCCCAGGAATTCGAACCGAGGGGCAAGGCGGCGGCCGAGATCATACAAGTAGACAAGTATAGGAGGCGGTATGGCAAAACGACCTGACCTGCGCAAGGCCATGCAGGACGTGACCCGCCCAGCGGCCGAGAAAAAACCAGCGGGAGTCTCGCCACCGCAACCCGAACACGACACGAGGGTCCTTATCGCCGGCCGTTTCCCCCCGCCGTCCGGAAGCAATTGAAGCAGATCGCCCTGGAAGAGGACCGGACCGTTCAGGATTGCTTGGCCGAGGCGTTGAACGAACTGTTCGCCGCGGAAGGGCCTGCCGGAGATCGCGTAGCGTGAAACGTAAGTTTGACAACGAAAGGAGGAAAGGGTATATGAAAAAATTGATGGCACTTGGTGCGGTTGTAGTCCTGGCCGTAGTCGGATGGATAGCCTCGAAGAAACAACCCAGATCGGAATCGGAGAGCTAGCTCGATTATTATCTGGATAGGAAATAGCCCGTAATGAGTGAATCTCTTAACTAATGGCGGGGAATGAACATGACAGAATTGGAAATCGATCAACTGAAGAATAGTAAGGAGGCGATCTCCGTGTGTAAGGATGGGATCTCTAAAATAAACCAAGAGATCGGAGTCCTTGAGTATCAACGCGCGGAATACGAGAGGGAAATGGAAAGACATATCAATAACGTGAAGGCTATATTCGGCCTTACCGAATAGGACTCTTAATCTCCCCCCAGGGCGCGCCAAAACCCACACCCGCGCCCACTAATCCACATCAGTCCAAACCGTACCCCCGTACCTTTTACAGCCCTCCTGAAACACGCTACGGCTTTCCCCAGGCTTACAATAATCCCTTTAGCCACCCATTCTATCCCCTCGAGGGTATCCTGGACCCTGCCTCGAGCGTAGATCGTGCGTTAGACTCGAGATCTGACGTTAAGTTAAATAAGGACTGTTATACGGAGTGGCATCCTTGGGCCGCATGCCGTCCGGTAAGCAGGAACCAGATCCGGCGACCGAACACCGGACGGCCTTATACCGTTGTCCAGATGCAATCCACACCATATACTGGGTCTTACGCATGGAATCCCCTTCTGTAACAAAAGTTCCGAATAAGAAAGGTTTTACTCAAGATACAGTGTTGTTGTTGACAGGTGGATTTCCACCCCTTACCCTTCCAACATGCGTCCGTCCTGACCCCCTTTAGGTGTTTTTCCCTTGATCATTTCGGGGTACTGGTCTACCTCGTATCAAGGCGCATTGAACGGGATACTACAGGGGCTGCGGGCTTCAGTCCCTGGGCGTCGGCAAAGCAGAAGGAGAGACGTCATGACAGAGATAATTTTTGAGATCACAGAAGACGAAGTGGACGGCGGATATTCAGCCAGCGCACTGGGATATGGTATTCACACCCAGGGCGACTCACTAGAAGAAATCCGTCGTAACGTAAAAGAAGCCGTAGAATGCTACTTCGATAGCATTATGCCGCGGCCCAAGATGATTCGCCTGCATTTCGTTCGCGATGAGGTCGTCGTGGCATGAAGTTGCCTCGCAACGTGAACGGCGA
Source organism: bacterium (assembly GCA_965225915.1). Classification (GTDB taxonomy): domain Bacteria; phylum JAAXHH01; class JAAXHH01; order JAAXHH01; family JAAXHH01; genus JAAXHH01. The sequence goes on along the minus strand of OZ245326.1, from coordinate 57,989 downwards.
GACCCTGCAAGAGTCGCTTCGACGACTGGGCTACGAGGCTGTGCGCCAACGGGGCTCGCACGTGCGAATCACAAACCCAAGTAAATGGTGAACACCACGAAGTAATCCCGCTGCACAATCCGATTAAAGCTAAGACCCTATCGAGTATTCTGAAGAGCGTCTCCCGGCACCACGACATAAGTGTCGAGGAGCTTCTGCGTCAGCTTGACTTGTGATGCATCGGAAACTCCGGCGCACACTACATTTCCTGAGACAAACGACTGCGATGGAGAGGTGACCAGCAAAACCATGAGTAGTGTCTTAGTTTCAAAATTCGGTAGTGTATAACCGAATCTATCTGATGCAGACAATCGTCAATGGGATGGAAGGGAAGCGTCGATAGCAAGCCGACTGGATAGCGTGACGAATCTGATTGGAACATATAGTTCGAAAATCGATTGGCAACACATCCCATAGTGGATAATGATGTTACCCCGTTTTCGTGGACGGTTGACGATTTGGACTTGCCCGAATCAGCTTCTTGGATATCCTGGAAATTGAACTCGCAGGTGAACTGACCGCGTTTAAGAGTCATGATGTGTCTCCTCAATCAGAAAGAAGCTTAACTCCGTGTCTCAAGGGTGCAGTACAGGCATTGACTACATCGGCGCTATAGGGTTCTTACTTAGGGTGACCATTGACTATTCTGACATTTAACGGTTCGATTGAATGGAATTGACCCGGTATATTGTGTATGTATCTTCTGGTGAAAGGGATTTTTATTCCTGTTGTTTCGGTGAAAATAGGTTGATTCTTGTCCAGACCTGTTTGTTGGGGGATCTATTGCAGAACCAAGTGAGATCATCTTCGAAGTAACGGAAGCTATTGAAGGAGGCTACGACGCCAGAGCGCTGGGCTACAGCATCTTTACTCAAGGGGAAGACTGGACTGAATTGAAGTCCATGGTAAAGGATGCCGTACGCTGTCATTTCGGTGAAGACGACGTAGCAAGAGTGGTCAGGCTACATCTCGTCAAGGACGAAGTCATCACGGCATGAGGTTACCACGCGACTTGTCAGGCGAGGACTTGGCTGGACTGCTGATTCGGTTGTTTCGACTATCGCCTCGTCAGACAAAGGGGTAGTCATATGACACTGACTGCGTTCACTCAAAGGTCGGGAACATAGCGTGACGGTTCCTCGCCACCAAAGTGTAAGCGTGGGTACGTTAAGTGCGATCTTCTCCGAAGTGGCTGGACATTTTGAATTATCCAGAGATAACGTACAAGAAGTGCTTTTTGAAGGTCGTTATCGCGAATGAATGAGTCTTCAAAGTTGAATCCAGGACGCATTGGAATACAATCTCCAATTGAATAAGGAGTCAAGCTCCCACTATTCAACCAGGCATCCCAAGCCGCATCAGTGCCGTCTGTTACCCGCTATTTCTGCCTTTGGATTTAGATAAAACCCGAAACGGACAATCCAATAAGACATTTGACCGGAGAGTATCAGGTGTATCCCACTTGGATTCACTGGAACGTGCCTCTGGTTTAGTCTTCACGGCAAAAAGAACCTTTCCCGGCAACAACAGGTCGGTCACAGGCGAGGACCACGCCCCGTGCCTCGTCACACTAACCGCCTTGCCATTTCCCAGAACAGCACACGCACTCTGGCCGCGAAGCTGATGGCCCTACGGTGGACCTGAGTAGGATGTACCTGGTGAACCGTGGACAGTTGGACGATGGATTCGCCAGAGTCGGCTTCCTGGCGAACCTTGAGCTAAAACCTACGGTAATATGATGACGTATCAAAGGCATAGCGTAACTCCATGATCAGCAGAAAGCTTAACTATCTGTCCCGGTCAATGGTGCAGTACAGTTATTCTGTTACGATTTCGCCAGTTGGTGTTCCTGACAAACGAATGCTTCCGCTGTCGCTGTATGATCGTAAGGTGTATCAACCCGGTTTCAATTGCACGCGGGCAAGATCATAGCAAACGAACTGCAGGACTCTAGCACTTCAAGCACCGCCTCCGCTTCTGCCGTATCCATCGTAAGCCCATACTTCTTCTTGATCTCCACATACGTGGAAACGTACCAACACCTGTTGTTGACCGGCAGCCATTCCGCCGGATCCTTGTTGGATTTCAGATGCCTGTTCAGACGAGGCGCCGCAAGCGTCAGGTTATCGATATCGGTGGCAAAGGCCCTGCGTACTGCGGACGGCTGCAGACTCAATCCGCTTTCGTGGGCTTCCGACCGCGCTACAACATGTTCGATGTCGGTTTCTTTTGTGCTCGTGAAACAACGCATCGAATACGGAGAAAAGATACCACTCTGGTGACGGACAATCCTGGGTTCAACACTCGCCGGATACGGGTAATCCTGGCTGGAATAAGGGGTGTGGCGAACTTCAGGGGCTATACCTACTCCGAGGGTCGGATGCAAGGTGACGCTCAGATCAGATTGGGTTGTAGAAGCGGGTTGTGGTTCACCGTGTGTTTCTCCACTTTCTGCACGTCTGAGAGCTTTCAGTGCTTCGGCTTGGGAGTCGTATGTTCTCCCCGCCAGCGGTCCAGTATGGAAGTGGTAGTTGCCTTCCTTACTGTTGTTATGTCCTCCATGTTTGTCTCGTCTTCCCCCATGAGCTTCGACTGATGAGGCGAAAACAATTGTTAGCAGAACTACAGCCAGTATCGACTTCATGTTCCCGCTCCCATTCCAGTATGCATGTTTGATGACTGATATCGAATTTCGCCAGAAAGATGATGACATACAAAACTACAATGCTGGATTGTCAAACAGATATGTATGCAGGTTCTTCTGCTCGCCCATAACCAAATAGATGCGCTGATTCCGATCAAGGGTTCCGATCAATGGTCGCTTTGATCTGCCAGATCACGAAGATGAAATTGACCTCGGATGAGACCTACGGCATACAGAATTCGATAAACTGGCGTTTTTCGCGACTGTATAAGTTAACGATGAACCGTGGTAAACAACCGTTGGCACACGTTGCATCGGAACAATCTTTGATTGCTACTTTCGAGGTGTCGCAATCTACGGTCAGATCTGTGGCTTATCGACTGAGGAGAAGAAAACCGATGGTAGACAGGAAAGACGACAGTCCGGCGCTGGCAGCATTCCTGCAGGCATTGGGATTGACTATCTGCGGGCTTGAATCCCTGCAGCCTGAGGACAGGACGCGGGACCGGTTCATCATGACCTTCAATAGGTATCAGGAAACCATGATCGAGTTGGCGGGAAGAGAGACTGGTCATGACGTTCGTGTGACAGTCAAGACGTTCAATCGGGAATTTGAAAAGGTGATGAAACTGATCGATACATTTGGGTTATTCCCGAAATGTACCAACAGTTGAAAGCACACCTCTGCTGGCAGGTGTGTGAAAGCATTGTACTGCACTGTACTGCACTGCACCCTTGACCGGGACACAGAGTTAGCTACAGTTTTAACGCGTACGTTCCTTAGCTAGCACGCAGCCAGCCGTCTATATTCCTGCGGCGTCCAGCAACGTGAGGCGGCCACAACCTGGAGAGCTATGCTTACCAGGTCATCGTGATTCGGCCTGTCACTCCTCTATCCACTGTTCCCCGGACAAGGCTTTCCCGGTGCTGGGCGGCAACACCCAGTTCGAAGTTCATAGCACCACGCTGTAACACGGCCAACTTGTAGCCCAGTTGGTAGTAGCGCGATGTCGTGGAAGTCCTGATACCGATCAAAGGTATCCCGACCAGCCGCCCGCCGACCGGAAGTCCGTAAGCGAGCTCGGTATCGAACCGGGCGCCTGCTTCCTGGCGTCGTCCTCCCAGCCCCTTCATCGTCTCCCGGCTCCAGAGCGCCTCGGCGGCGCTCCTGGCCTGTCCGCCCCATGACGGCGCCAACCGCACCGTCATGCCCAGCGGCGTCGATGGGGTAGGGTCGTAGCTGAACGACACCAACACGCCTCGTTCCCGGTAATCCTGATCCTGATGCATAAGCAGCGTCCGGACGCGCAAGTCGGCCTTGATCCCCCTTGACGGGACCGAGAAGATCAGGCCGCCGGCGACATCTACGCCCGCACCCGTCTCAGCGTTACCGTCGTCCTGCCGTAGTCCGACCTCCAGGCTGGGCTGTAGTGACAACCCGCTCCTGAAGTCATAGCCGCGCGAGGCCTCCAGCCCCGCCCTCAGCCGGGTCACCACCGCCCGTGTCGCCGCGAGGCTGCCCGCCGGACCCTCCAAGCCTGCGTTCGAGGTTGCCACCCATAATGCATCCGTCTTGAAGGCCATCCCGAAGCCTCCCATCACAGGTGCCACCAGCTCGCCTCGCATTCCAGCCGCTGCCATCGCCATAGACAATCCCGTCTCCAGCGCTCCACCCGTACCGGGCGTCAGTCGCAGCGAGCCCTTCCCGAAGCCTGTCACACCCCACACCGTTATGCGCTCCGTCGCCTGGTAGCCCAGCCAGGGATACAGGCCCGTCACCGACGATGCCAAAGCACCAACGCCCACTCCTTTGTAGTCGCCCTGGCCACGGCTGTGCGCAAGCGACAGTCCCGCAACCAGCCGACCCTTCCGGTAGTCGGCCCCGGCCATCGTCGTCGCAGTCCGGCCGTCGAGCGTCACGCGGTCTTCCCGACCGGTGAACTGCGACCTTGCCCCTCGGCTCCAGAACGACAGCATGCCGCCATGGCCGGTATCGCGGTTCAGCTCGAACGACGACCCTGTCAGCAGGTCGCCCACGCCGAACCCTCTCTTCAGATAGCCGATCCAATTCGGACCGGTCGCCACACTTTGAGGATCCGACGCGATAGGTGTGACGCCGGTACGTCCAGTCGTCCGCAACGACACCGCCCCGCCAGGAAACCCGGCCATGGAGTTATTGCCTTCCTCCACCGGGGCCTTTGAGCGGGCCAGGCTGCCCAACTGCCTCAGGAAACCCCTCGACACATCATCCGTCATGCCCGACCGCAGCTCCCGTCCGGCTAACCGCGCACTCATACCCGGCGCGCGACGCGCCCGGATGCGTTCCTCAACCTGCGCGATTATCTCTACCGCCGCTGTCCGCCCGAACCGCCCCAAAAACCCCCGCGGCATCGGGTCCGTGTTGCTGATAGACCCGGTCGCGGTCCCGTCGACCAGGGAGGCCCGCACGGGGTTGGACAGCACCAGCGTCATCTCCTCGACGCCTTCGTCATGCGCATCGTCGAGCACCTTCACACACAGGCTCTTCGACGCGGTCCGGCGCTTACTATCGGCCGGCCGGAACACCAGGGTGCCCGCGATCGGCTTGAAGTCCTGCCCCGCCACCGCCGTGCCGCTGCGCGTCGCATAGTCCACGCGCACCTCGTGGTCGACATCCATCCGGTCCATCGTCACCACGAAAATCAGGCACGGGAGGGGGTTCGGCCACTCCCGCGCACTCGCATCCGCCACCGACAGGCCCGGCGTGGCATCGTTGTCGATGACCGGGATGATCGTGGAGCGGCCGCTCCACGAGCTCACCGACACGCCGGCGGGCAACGACCCGAAGGACACCTTCAGGCTCTCCCCGGGATCCTCCTCGAAGTCGTCCACGGGGCGGATGGTCACGCCCGTCGACGTCCCGTTTGCCCCGAAGGTCACGTTCGCCGGCAGGCCGGTGAAATCGGCCGCCGTCGCGCCGCCCAGATACCCATACGTCAACGGAATCGTCAATGTCCGGCCCGGCTTCGTGTCCAGCCTGACGCCCAGCCGGTAGCTCCCGCCCTCTTCGACGCCATCGCGCACCGCCCCGGCGCGGGCGTCGAACCTCACCTGCAGACCCGTGTGGCCGTGGTCGTTGTCGGTCAGTTGCACCACCGCCTCGGACGGGCTGCCCGCCGATACCTTCGCGGGCAGCGAACCGAAGCCGATCGCCACGCTCTCCCGATCGTCGTCGTCGCTGTCGTCCGTCGCGGTGAGGGTAAAGCTCTGCACCGTGTCCGACGCCCCGAAGGTCACGCTCCCCGGCAGGCCCGAGTAATCGCCCGCCGTGGCCCCGCGGTGGCTCGGCGTCAACGGAATCGTCACCGCGCGGCCCGGCGCCGTGTTCAGCCGCACCCCCACCGTCGCCGTCGCGCCGCCTTCGGCCGCCGTGTAGTTCGCCGCGTCGAAGGACACCGTCACCGCCGTCTCGCCGTCGTTGTCGGCGACATGCAGCGTCGTCTTGTGCGGCCCGTAGCGGCCCACTTCCAGGTCGTCCGGAAACAGGCGGCGGAACCCGATCAGCACGCTCTCGCCGTCGTCGTCCTCGCTGTCATCGGTTACCCGCACCGTGAACGACGCCCGGGTCTGCCCCGGCTGGAACGTCACGCTCTCGGGCAGGCCGGAATAATCGTCCGCGCTCGCCCCACCCCGATGCTTCGGATCGAACAGCGGCACCGTCAGCGCCTCGTTCCGTTCCGGCTTCCAGGGAGAGTTCAGGTGCACGCTGATCGTCGCCGAGCCGCCCTCGGCGACCGTGTAGGAGGATTCGCCGAACCACACGTACCAGGTCGTCACGCCCGCGTCCTGCACCAGCGCCACCCTAGCCGTCGACGGGCTGCCGAGCAACACGCCCGACGGCAGGGCGCCAAAGCCCAGTTGCACGCTCTCGCCGTCATCGTCGACCGAATCGTCGGTGGCCGTGACGGTGAACGTCTGCTCCGTCTCGCCAGCGGCAAAGGTCACGCTCCCCGGCACGCCGTCGTAGTCCGCGCTGGTCGCGCCGCCCTGCGGGTCCGTAGTCACCGGTATGGTCACGGCGCTCGATGCCGGCGGGTCCAACTGCACCGTCACCGCCGCGCTTTGAACTCCCTCGATCGCGGTGTAGGCCGATGCCCCGAAGCTTACCGTCGGAGCGTCCGTGCGCCCGACGCCGTATCCGGACCAGACCGACCCCTCGTGGTTGACCGCCTGCACCCCAACCTGGTACGGCGTGGCCGCCGTCAGGTCCGTGATCTGCGCCGCAGTGCCGGTCACGTTCTGCGGGCCATCAGTCCAGGTCTCTACCGAATCCTCCCGATAGCGCAGGTTGTAGTGCGTGATCGGCGGACGCCCCACGTTGGGCGGCGCCGTCCAGCTCACGTCCAGGCTCGTGATGCTACCCGCAGTCGCCGACACCGTCGGCGCCGCCAGCTGCGTCGGTCTTTCGGCCAGGTCCACGATGTTGATGATGACCGGGATCGAGACACTCTGGCCTTGTTGGTTGACGGCATTCACGGTCACCACATAGCTCGGCTTCTCCTCGTAGTCGTAGCGCTCGCCCACCCTGGTGCTAAGCTGGCCATTCGATGACGAGATCATGAATTTGTCCGCGTCCTCGCCTTCCAGCCTGTAGGTGACAGGCCCTGCCACGCCGGACGCCCGCACGGGGTCGCCGATGTTCTCTGCATGCTGCACCGTCAGCTCGGCATACGTTTCAACGAGGCTACGGATGGTGCTATCCCCAATGGACCCGCTCGACGGATATGCCTCACTGGTCACGGCTTCAGGATGAGCTCTCTCGTCGGTGAAACTCACCTTCACCTTGATCTTCTTGCCCGCATCCGCCGCCGCCAGCGTGTAGGTCGCGGCGTTGGTACCGATGTTCGTCTCGTTCGACACGCCGTCCGCGTCCACCCGCAGCCATTGGTAGGTGAAGGTGGCCGTGGTCAGGCCGTCCGCGTCGATGATGCCCGACGGGTCCGCCGTCAGCGTCTCGCCCACCTGTGCCGGACCCGAAATGGTTGGTTTGCCTTCGGCGGGGGTGTTGGTGTTGTCGGTCACCGTCACCGTGACGCCGGCGATCGTGATCCCGCTGTAGTCGGTGTCCGTGCTCGTCGCGCTGTGGGTCAGCGAGACCATGTCGTCCGCCGTGTCCGTATCGTTGCCGGCGGTCACCGTCACCGTCTGGGCTGTGTTCCAATTCATCGGCGTGAAGGTCATCGGGCTCGGAACCGCCGTGACGTCCGTGCCACTCTGCCCGCCGATGGTGATCGTGACATTCGCCGTCGGCCGGCTGTCGAGGACCACCGTGTAGCTGTCGCCGGTCGTGTCCTCCTCCGTCACCGTCAGCGCCGACTTCGACACCGTGACGCCCGCCGGCAACATGATCGTCCCGCTCGACGGGTAGGCGTCGCTGGTGAGCGGACCCTCCGCGGCGCCCCCTGCGTCGGTGAAACTCACCTTCACCGTGATCTTCTTGCCCACATCCGCCGCCACCGGCGTGTAGGTCGCGGCGTTGGCGCCAATGGGCGTCTCGTTCGACACGCCGTCCGCGTCCACCCGCACCCATTGGAACATGTAATCGTTCGGGAACGTGGCCGGCAGCCCGTCGGTGTCCGCGATGGTGCCGAGTCCCGCCGTCAGTGTCTGGCCGACCTGCGCCGTGCCCGTGATCGCTGGCTTACCGGTGGCGGGAGTGTTGTTCGCGTTCGTCGAGCCGCTGCCCGACGCCGACCAGCCGCTCGTACCTTCGTCGTTCGTCGCCCGCACCTGCACTTCGTACTCGGTGTCCTCCGCGAGCCCCGCGATCATCGCGCTCAACCCTGTGACCGCCGTGTTCGTCACCTCCGTCCACGGCCCCTGCGGCGCCTTCACCCGGTACCGATAGTCGTAGTCCGTGATCGCCGGGCCGGCGGTCGCGGGCGCCGTCCAACTCGCCATCACACTGCTTTCCGACGCCGCCGACACCGTCGGCACGGCCGGTACGCCCGGCACTTCGCTGTCCACGTCCGTCACCGTCACCGTGATCGTCTGGTCCGCCGTCTTCTCCCGCGCGCCCGTACCGCTCGTTACCCGCACCACCACCACGTAGCCGTTGTCCGTGTCCGCGTCCGCCGGGGCCTCGAAGTTCGGGGCCGACGCGAACGTCAGCACCCCGGTCGAGGGAACGATCGAGAAGGTCGAGGCGTCCGCGCCGCCCTGGATCGCGTAGCCCGTCACGTTGTCGCCAGCGTTGTCGTCCGACGCCTGGACCGTCCCCACCGCGGTCTGGTTCTCCGCCGCGTCGAACGTCGGCGGCGAGGTGATCGTCGGCGCCGCGTTCGCGTCCGTCGAGCCGCTGCCCGACTCGGACCAGTTGCTCGTGCCCTCGTCGTTCGTCGCCCGCACCTGCACGTCGTACTCGGTGTCCTCCGCGAGCCCCGCGATCGTCGCGCTCAGCGCCGTGATCGTCGTGCCCGTCACCTCCGCCCACGGCCCCTGCGGCGTCTTCACCCGGTAGCGGTAGTCGTAGTCCGTGATCGGCGGCCCGGCGTTCGCGGGCGCGGCCCAGGCCACCGTCACACTCGTCACCGACGCCGACGTCACCGCCGGCGCGGCCGGTACGCCCGGCGCCTCGCTGGCCACGTCCGTCACCGTCACCGTGATCGTCTGGTCCGCCGTCTTCTCCCGCGCGCCCGTGCCGCTCGTCGCTCGCACCACCACCACGTAGGCGTTGTCCGCATCCTCGTCCGCCGCGTCCTCGAAGTTCGGCGCCGACGCGAACGTCAGCACCCCGGTCGCCTCTACGACCGAGAACTTCGAAGCGTCCGCGCCGCCCTGGATCGCGTAGCCCGTCACGCTGTCGTCCGTGTCGCCGTCCGAGGCCACCACCGTCCCCACCGCGGTCTGGTTCTCCGCCGCGTCGAACGCCGCCGCCGAGGTGAACGTCGGCGCCGCGTTCGCGTCCGTCGCGGTGACCTTGGCGGTGTCGGTGGCAGGAGCGATGCCGTCTGTGCCGCCACGCCCGGTCACGGCGAGAGTGAAGGTGAGCTCGGTGTTCGCCGCCAACGCCGGGATCGTCACCACCGGCGTGGCGCTCGCGGCATCGTCAAACGTCACCGTCACCCCGCTCGCGGGATTGGTCAGCGCCCAGCCATAGGTCAGATTCGTGCCCCACGGCCCGCCATCGGTGCCGTTGCCGTCGAGCGTCACCATGCCCCCGGCGATGGGAACCGTTCCGTCATCGGGCAGGGCATCCGCCTCGGGCGCGAAGGGCGCCCCGGTATTGTCAGTCAGGTTCAGCTCCGTCAGCGAGGTCAGCGGCTCGAACACACCGTCGGGCAACGTGGTCAGCTCGTTGCCGTTCAGATCCACAATCGTCAGCGAGGTCAGTCCGGTGAACACCCCGGCGGGCAGCGAGGTCAGGTCGTTTGCGTCCAGATACAGCTCCGTCAGCGAGGTCAGTCCGGTGAACACCCCGGCGGGCAGCGTGGACAGCGCGTTGTCGGCCAGATCCAGAATCGTCAGCGAGGTCAGTCCGGTGAACACCCCGGCGGGCAGCGTGGACAGATCGTTGTCGAACAGATACAGCTCCGTCAGCGAGGTCAGCGGCTCGAACACGACATCGGGCAGCGTGGACAGATCGTTGTCGTACAGATGCAGCTCCGTCAGCGAGGTCAGCCCGGCGAAATCCCCCGCCGCGAGGGCGGTGATACCATTGCTTACCACCGTCAGATCGCCGGTGATGGCAGCGAGATGGTCGTCGGTGACATCGGAGCAGGCGACGGCCGTGCCCTCATTGTCCTCGATCAGGTAGAGCAACTCGTTGCGCACCTCTGCCGTGCGCCCGCAGATGCTGCTGGTGGGGAACGGCGCAACCGCGCCCGTCGCTGCGCTGATCAGGGTCTCCGGGTTGGCCGCATCGTCGGTGAAGCGCACCCGCACCCTGATCCGCTTGCCCTCGTCGTCATTGACCAGCGTGTAGGTGTCCGCGTTCGAGCCGATCCTCGTCTCGTTCGACGCGCCGTCGCTGTTCACGCGCAGCCACTGGTAGCGGTAGCTGACATTCGTCAGCCCGTCTGTGTCGATGATGCCGCTGGTACCGACGTGCAGCACTTCGCCCACCTGCGGCGTGCCGGTGATGGCCGGCGTGCCCGACGCCGGGGTGTTGGTGGTGTCGGTCGCCGCCACGGTAGCGATGTCGGTGTCGGAGGCGGTGCCCTCCATGTTGCCCCGCCCGTTCACGGTGAGGGTGAAGGCAAGCTCGGTGCCCACCGCCAACGCCGGGATGGTCACCACCGGCGTAGCGCTCCCGGCATCGTCAAACGTCACCCCGCTCGCCGGACCTGAGGTCTGTCTCCAGCTATAGGTCACATTCGTGCCCCACGGCCCGCCATCGCTGCCATCGAGCGTCACCGTGCCCCCGGCTATGGGAACCGTTCCGTCATCGGGCAAGGCATCCACCTCGGGCGCGAAGGGTGCCCCGGGATTACCCGACAGACTCCCGAAAATAAGCGCGGTCAGCGGCTCGAACACACCGTCGGGCAGCGTGGTCAGCTCGTTGTCCTGCAGAGACAGAATCTGCAGCGCGATCAGATCGTCGAACACATTGTCGGGCAGCGTGGTCAGCCCGGTGCCGTTCAGATATAGAATCGTCAGCGCGGTCAGCCCGGCGAAGTCCTCCGTCGCGAGGGCGGTGGTGATGCCATTGCCCAGCGGCAGCGACCCGGTGATGGCGGCGAGATGGGCGTCGGTGACATCGGCGCAGTTGCTGACGCCGGAGATTTTGGCAAGGATCGCGGTGCGCACCGCAGGCGTGCGCCCGCAGATGCCGGTGGTCTGTGCCTCGGCCTGAAGCGGCAGGGCCAGGAGCGAGGCGGAGGCCGCGAGGAATGTGACCGCCGTGCAGCAGGCCACAAAAACTGCGCGCGACAACGCCGCCCCGGCCGACAGGCGGGACGCGCGATGGCCGGACGCGGAAGAGGATCGGGCCGGAGAGGGCGGGGAGGATTCAGGGAGCCGGCGGGTGTCTCGCGGGGGCTCGATCTTTGATAGGTGAGTCAGGCGAGCGCCGGTACTTCTGTGCCTGCCTGCGTGGGCACGGTGCGCGGCGCTAGACATTTGAATTGTCGAGTCGAGACGTTCACTGGAATACAAGCCTTTTTCCAGGTAGTCCATTGTTGTTCCTCCGTGATGTTGAACCGGGCAAGAGTACGCCCATTGACCCCGCTTTTGTTCGTAATATCTATAGAACCCTTTATAATAGTAAAGTGGCCTGAGAAGCAGGCATATACCCGCGGACTGGACGAATCCAGGCGAGTTTTAGACGTGTTATTCCCATAGGATGAGGACGCGACGGTTCCACTGAAGCCAATTGGAGAACCACTCGACGATCCAATGCCGTTTTTACCTGTGCTGGCAGCGACCTTCGGGCGTCTTCGGGCGTGTCCGGTACCTCCGGTAAGGCACAATCTTCCCGACGCCTCGCATCGTTGCGCCGAGTGGGTGCCGATGGACAACGGAAGGCCGCATCGGTCCACTATGGCCATGATCTTCACGCCTTTACCTGCCTTCGTCAGCTCCACATGGGCGCTCCGCCCTTGGCGCACGCAGGAATGAGGCGTCAATAATCGTCTCCGCCCCGTCGACCACGCCAACCTCCTGGAGTTCCGAAGCAAGATCCTGTAGAACGTCTGCCTGTCCCGCGATGGGACACTACGTCTGAAACCTCCGTTGCGCCGTCTTGTAGTTCGAATAGCACTGCGGCTGCATGTGCCGCGCCCCGGTCTTCAGTATCCACAGCACGGCTTCAAGGACCCGCCGGGCAGGTACCGGAGGACGCCCCCGATGCCCCTTCGGCCGGTTCTCCTCCGGGAAGTATAATGGTAGATCCCATTCCATTGTTCATCCATGAGCCTCCGCATACTCTAAACACAAGTCCCGTCGGCTCCGTGCCCAAGGTCAAACGGGGGAGGGTTGAGATAGGTTCCGGTGACTCCAAAACGACTTAAGACAATCTAATAACCGGAGTTCGAGTCCATGCAAAGCATACACGACCGCCGAAGGATAACAAAATAGCAGCGTTAGCACGCCATCAAAATTGAGGGGATCAACTTTTTATTGGAGGAAAGCGGAGAAAAACAGCAGAAATGAGGGGGGTTTCTATTTGTGTAAAGCTAGCTGAGGATAAAACGGCAACGCGGGCCTACTACTACACTGACGAAGAGTCTCTATTTCATTCTAGCCCAGCGTCGGGAACGCCAGTCATTGACAGCACCAGCCGCACCAGTTCTGCCTGCCGGGTGATTCCGTGCGATGGCAAAATCAAGGAGACTATACAGAATGAAGAAACTGGCCAGCCCATAACTTGTTACTCCGTAATGTTTTGATTAGTGGCTTGGCTCCGGTTGCTGACCAGATCGATCGCTGTTTGCGCTTGGGCGGGCAGGCCGAGGAGCGACGCGAAGGCCACGAGGAGCAGCGCGGCCATGCCGCGCGCCGCGAGGGAGCGCACACGCCCCGGCTGCCCCGGGTCGGCTCTCTGGCGCGCGGTCTCGTTGCTTCCGTCGTCTCCACCCGTGTCACACTGTCCACGTGGGTGCATTTTGAACGATTCTTCGCGTCTTTGAGTTGTAAGGAAGGGTGGTCCAGCCAAAACCGTCCCGATGGGTTCGTAATCTGTACCGCGTGATTGGCGGTCGGCCTAGATTGTCCGGTGCCGTCATTGTCACCCTGAGGGAGGTCGTGCTGTTGCTTGACGGTCCTCTTACCGTAGGTGCCCTCCGGGCGTAGCGGCGGTTCGTCCTAGTCGGTGACGTTCAGCGTCACGTCGATCTTGTACTGCACCCTTGACCGGGACACAGAGTTAAGCTACAGTTTTAACGCGTACGTTCCTTAGCTAGCACGCAGCCGGCGAGCTGCATTCCTGTACTGTCCACCAGCATCGTGAGGTGACCACATCCTGGAGAGCGATGCCTACCAGGTCATCGTGACTCGGGCTGTCATTCCTCTGTCCACCGTTCCCCGGACAAGGCTTTCTCGGTGCTGGGCGGCAACACCCAGTTCGAAGTTCATAGCACCACGCTGTAACACGGCCAACTTGTAGCCCAGTTGGTAGTAGCGCGATGTCGTGGAAGTCCTGATACCGATCAAAGGTATCCCGACCAGCCGCCCGCCGACCGGAAGTCCGTAAGCGAGCTCGGTATCGAACCGGGCGCCTGCTTCCTGGCGTCGTCCTCCCAGACCCTCCATCGTCTCCCGGCTCCAGAGCGCCTCGGCGGCGCTCCTGGCCTGTCCGCCCCATGACGGCGCCAACCGCACCGTCATGCCCAGCGGCGTCGATGGGGTAGGGTCGTAGCTGAACGACACCAACACGCCTCGTTCCCGGTAATCCTGATCCTGATGCATAAGCAGCGTCCGGATGCGCAAGTCGGCCTTGATCCCCCTTGACGGGACTGAGAAGATGAGGCCGCCGGCGACATCTACGCCCGCGCCCGTCTCAGCGTTACCGTCGTCCTGCCGTAGTCCGACCTCCAGGCTGGGCTGTAGTGACAACCCGCTCCTGAAGTCATAGCCGCGCGAGGCCTCCAGCCCCGCCCTCAGCCGGGTCACTACCGCGCGTGTCGCCGCGAGGCTGCCCGCCGGACCCTCCAAGGCTGCGTTCGAGGTTGCCACCCATAATGCGTCCGTCTTGAAGGCCATCCCGAAGCCTCCCATCACAGGTGCTACCAGCTCGCCTCGCATTCCAGCCGCTGCCATCGCCATAGACAATCCCGTCTCCAGCGCTCCACCCGTACCCGGCGTCAGTCGCAGCGAGCCCTTCCCGAAGCCTGTCACACCCCACACCGTTATGCGCTCCGTCGCCTGATAGCCCAGCCAGGGATAGAGGCCGGTCACCGACGATGCCAAAGCGCCAACGTCCACTCCTTTGTAGTCGCCCTGGCCACGGCTGTGCGCAAGCGACAGTCCCGCAATAAACCGACCCATCCGGAAGTCGGCCCCGGCCATCGTCGTCGCAGTCCGGCCGTCTAGCGTCACGCGGTCTTCCCGACCGGTGAACTGCGACCTTGCCCCTCGGCTCCAGAACGACAGCATGCCGCCATGGCCGGTATCGCGGTTCAGCTCGAACGACGACCCTGTCAGCAGGTCGCCCACGCCGAACCCTCTCTTCAGATAGCCGATCCAATTCGGACCGGTCGCCACACTTTGAGGATCCGACGCGATAGGTGTGACGCCGGTACGTCCAGTCGTTCGCAACGACACCGCCCCGCCAGCCTCCACGCCAGGAAACCCGGCCATGGAGTTATTGCCTTCCTCCACCGGGGCCTTTGAGCGGGCCAGGCTGCCCAACTGCCTCAGGAAACCCCTCGACACATCATCCGTCATGCCCGACCGCAGCTCCCGTCCGGCTAACCGCGCACTCATACCCGGCGCGTGACGCGCCCGGATGCGTTCCTCAACCTGCGCGATTATCTCTACCGCCGCTGTCCGCCCGAACCGCCCCAAAAACCCCCGCGGCATCGGGTCCGTGTTGCTGATAGACCCGGTCGCGGTCCCGTCGACCAGGGAGGCCCGCACGGGGTTGGACAGCACCAGCGTCATCTGCTCGATGCCTTCGTCATGCGCATCGTCGAGCACCTTCACACACAGGCTCTTCGACGCGGTCCGGCGCTTACTATCGGCCGGCCGGAACACCAGGGTGCCCGCGATCGGCTTGAAGTCCTGCCCCGCCACCGCCGTGCCGCTGCGCGTCGCATAGTCCACGCGCACCTCGTGGTCGACATCCATCCGGTCCATCGTCACCACAAAAATCAGGCACGGGAGGGGGTTCGGCCACTCCCGCGCACTCGCATCCGCCACCGACAGGCCCGGCGTGGCATCGTTGTCGATGACCGGGATGATCGTGGAGCGGCCGCTCCACGAGCTCACCGACACGCCGGCGGGCAACGACCCGAAGGACACCTTCAGGCTCTCCCCGGGATCCTCCTCGAAGTCGTCCACGGGGCGGATGGTCACGCCCGTCGACGTCCCGTTTGCCCCGAAGGTCACGTTCGCCGGCAGGCCGGTGAAATCGGCCGCCGTCGCGCCGCCCAGATACCCATACGTCAACGGAATCGTCAATGTCTGGCCCGGCGTCACGTTCAGCCTGATGCCCAGCCGGTAGCTCCCGCCCTCTTCGACGCCATCGCGCACCGCCCCGGCGCGGGCGTCGAACCTCACCTGCACACTCTGGACCTGGACGCCTGCGTCATTGTCGGTCAGTTGCACCACCGCCTCGGACGGGCTGCCCGCCGATACCTTCGCGGGCAGCGAACCGAAGCCGATCGCCACGCTCTCCCGATCGTCGTCCGCCGAGTCGTCGGTCGCGGTGACCGTCAACGTCTTTTCCGTCTCCGAGGCACCGAAGGTGACGCTCCCCGGCAGGCCGGAATAGTCCGCCGCCGTGGCCCCGCGGTGGCTCGGCGTCAACGGAATCGTCACCGCGCGGCCCGGCGCCGTGTTCAGCCGCACCCCCACCGTCGCCGTCGCGCCGCCTTCCGCCGCCGTGTAGTTCGCCGCGTCGAAGGACACCGTCACCGCCGTCTCGCCGTCGTTGTCGGCGACATGCAGCGTCGTCTTGTGCGGCCCGTAGCGGCCCACTTCCAGGTCGTCCGGAAACAGGCGGCGGAAGTGCAGCACCACGCTCTCGCCGTCGTCGTCCTCGCTGTCATCGGTTACCCGCACCGTGAACGACGCCCGGGTCTGCCCCCGCTGGAAGGTCACGCTCGCCGGCACGCCCGAGTAATCGTCCGCCGATGCGCCGCTCTCATGCTGCGGATCGAACAGCGGCACCGTCAGCGCCTCGTTCCGTTCCGGCTTCCAGGGAGAGTTCAGGTGCACGCTGATCGTCGCCGAGCCGCCCTCGGTGACCGTGTAGGATGATTCGCCGAACCACACATACCAGGTCGACACGTCCTCCAACAGCGCCACCGTCGCCGTCGCCGGGCTGCCGAGCTTGATGCCCGAAGGCAGCGTGCCGAATCCGAGTTGCACGCTCTCGCCGGTCTCGTCGAACGAGTCTTCTGTCGCCGTGACGGTAAACGACTGCTCTGTCTCGCCGGCGGCAAAGGTCACGCTGCCCGGCACGTCAGAGTAGTCCGTGCTGCTCGCGCCGTCCTGCGGGGTCGTCGTCACCGGTATGGTCACGGCGTGCGCTGCCGCCGTGTCCAACAGCACCGTCACCACCGCCCCGGCCACGCCCTCGATCGCGGTGTAGGACGAAGCCCCGAAACGCACCGTCGGCGCTGCATCCTCGCTATCAATTGTGACCGTTGCTGTTGGGTGAACCGGCACCGTCGCGCCGGTGGGGTTGCTGAGATCAACCTGGAATGATTCATTGTTCTCATAGACATCGTCGTCCGTGATCGGGACGGTGAAGGTCTTCGATGTCTCGGTCGCGGCGAAGGTCAGCGTGCCCGAGGTCGCCGTATAGTCCTCACCTGCTTTCGCACTGCTATCCCGCGTCGCGTAGTCCACGGTCACCGTCCCGGTGCTGGCCGGGTCGAGTTCGACCGTGAGCGTCGCCGAGCCGGCGTCCTCGTCCACGGTGACCTCGTTCGGGGCGAACGACAACGTCGGCAGCGGCACCGGCACGATCGTGCCGCTCGACGGGTAGGCGTCGCTGGTGAGCGGTCCTTCCGCGGTGCCTCTGTCGTCGGTGAAACTCACCTTCACCTTGATCTTCTTGCCCGCATCCGCCGCCACCGGCGTGTAGGTCGCGGCGTTGGTACCGATGTTCGTCTCGTTCGACACGCCGTCCGCGTCCACCCGCAGCCATTGGTAGGTGAAGGTGGCCGTGGTCAGGCCGTCCGCGTCGGTGATGCCCGACGGGTCCGCCGTCAGCACCTCGCCCACCTGCGCCGTGCCCGAAATCGCCGGCGTGCCCGTGGCAGGGGTGTTGGGGTTGTCGTTGTCGTCCACCGTCACCGTCACGCTGGCGATCGTGATCCCGCTGTAGTCGGTGTCCGTGCTCGTCGCGCTGTGGGTCAGCGAGACCGTTTCGTCCACCGTGTTCATATCGCCCTCGGCCGTCACCGTCACAGTCAGCGTCGTATTCCAGACCGACGGCGCCCACGTCAGGCTGGCCGGGTTCGGCGTCACGTCGGAGCCCGTGTACCCGCCGACCGTCACCGTGACACTCGCCGTCGGCCGGCTGTCGAGGACCACCGTGTAGCTGTCGCCGGTCGTGTCCTCCTCCGTCACCGTCAGCGCCGACTTCGACACCGTGACGCCCGCCGTCGGTGTCCCCGCAGCCCGCGTCACCGTCACCGTGTAGGTCTGGGTGGAGCCGTCTTCCGCCGTCACCTCCACCTTGATCGTGTTATCG
The DNA here is from genome assembly GCA_965225915.1 of bacterium. Lineage (GTDB taxonomy): Bacteria > JAAXHH01 > JAAXHH01 > JAAXHH01 > JAAXHH01 > JAAXHH01. Next base: position 39,963 of record OZ245326.1, on the reverse strand, counting down.
CCCACAGAGAGCGTGACCTGGAATTCGTCTTCAACCGAGTCCGCGTCTGTAAGTGCCGTGCCGCCCGAGTCCTGGATCTCGTATGGCGCGTTGTCGTCGTTCTCCTTCGCGAAGATGGTGATTTCGTCCACGCTGTTGCCCACCATCGCCGTGTAGGAGGTGGTCGTGGAGACGAACGGCGACGGGGTCAGCGTGATCGCGGTGCCGGTGTTGTCCCACAGCTCCAGATCGCTCAGCGTGGCGTCGGTGGAGAGGATGGTGCTATCCCCAATGGACCCGCTCGACGGATACGCCTCACTGGTCACGGCTTCAGGATGAGCTCTCTCGTCGGTGAAACTCACCTTCACCTTGATCTTCTTGCCCGCATCCGCCGCCGCCAGCGTGTAGGTCGCGGCGTTGGTACCGATGTTCGTCTCGTTCGACACGCCGTCCGCGTCCACCCGCAGCCATTGGTAGGTGAAGGTGGCCGTGGTCAGGCCGTCCGCGTCGGTGATGCCCGACGGGTCCGCCGTCAGCACCTCGCCCACCTGCGCCGTGCCCGAAATCGCCGGCGTGCCCGTGGCAGGGGTGTTGGGGTTGTCGTTGTCGTCCACCGTCACCGTCACGCTGGCGATCGTGATCCCGCTGTAGTCGGTGTCCGTGCTCGTCGCGCTGTGGGTCAGCGAGACCGTTTCGTCCACCGTGTTCATATCGCCCTCGGCCGTCACCGTCACAGTCAGCGTCGTATTCCAGACCGACGGCGCCCACGTCAGGCTGGCCGGGTTCGGCGTCACGTCGGAGCCCGTGTACCCGCCGACCGTCACCGTGACACTCGCCGTCGGCCGGCTGTCGAGGACCACCGTGTAGCTGTCCCCGGTCGTGTCCTCCTCCGTCACCGTCAGCGCCGACTTCGACACCGTGACGCCCGCCGTCGGTGTCCCCGCAGCCCGCGTCACCGTCACCGTGTAGGTCTGGGTGGAGCCGTCTTCCGCCGTCACCTCCACCTTGATCGTGTTATCGCCCACAGAGAGCGTGACCTGGAATTGGTCTTCAACCGAGTCCGCGTCTGTAAGTGCCGTGCCGCCCGAGTCCTGGATCTCGTATGGCGCGTTGTCGTCGTTCTCCTTCGCGAAGATGGTGATTTCGTCAACGCTGTTGCCCACCATCGCCGTGTAGGAGGTGGTCGTGGAGACGAACGGCGACGGGGTCAGCGTGATCGCGGTGCCGGTGTTGTCCCACAGCTCCAGATCGCTCAGCGTGGCGTCGGTGGAGAGGGTGGAGGTATTCGTAGTACCCTGCGACGGGTCCGTGTTGCTGATAGACCCGGTCGCGGTCCCGTCGGTCAGGTAGGCCCGCACGGGGTTGGACAGCACCAGCGTCATCTGCTCGACGCCTTCGTCATGGGAATCGTCGAGCACCTTCACACACAGGCTCTTCGATGCGATCCGGCGCCGACTCTCGTTCGCCCGGAACACCATGGTGCCCGCGATCGGCGTGAAGTCCTGCCCCGACACCGCCGTGCCGCTGCGCGTCGCATAGTCCACGCGCACCTCGTGGTCGACGTCCATCCGGTCCATGGTCACCACGAAAATCAGGCACGGGAGGGGGTTCGGCCACTCCCGCGCACTCGCATCCGCCACCGACAGGCCCGGCAGGGCATCGTTGTCAATCACCGGGATGATCGTGGAGCGGCCGCTCGCGCCTACCGACACGCCGGCCGGCAACGACCCGAAGGACACCTTCAGGCTCTCCCCGGGATCCTCCTCGAAGTCGTCCACCGGGCGGATGGTCACGCCCGACGACGTCGCGTTTGCCCCGAAGGTCACGTTCGCCGGCAGGTCGGTGAAATCGGCCGCCGTCGCGCCGCCAAGATACGCATACGTCAACGGAATCGTCAATGTCTGGCCCGGCGTCACGTTCAGTCTGACGCCCAGCCGGTAGCTCCCGCCCTCTTCGACGCCATCGCGCACCACCCCGGCGCGGGCGTCGAACCTCACCTGCAGACTCGTGTGGCCGTGGTCGTTGTCAGTCAGCTGCACCACCGCCTCGGACGGGCTGCCCGCCGATACCTTCGAGGGCAGCGAACCGAAGCTGATCGCCACGCTCTCCCGATCGTCGTCGGCGCTGTCGTCGGTCGCGGTGAGGGTAAAGCTCTGCACCGTGTCCGACGCCCCGAAGGTCACGCTCGCCGGCAGGCCCGAGTAATCGCCCGCCGTGGCCCCGCGGTGGCTCGGCGTCAGCGGAATCGTCACCGAGCGGCCCGGCGCCGTGTCCAGCAGCACCCGCACCGTCGCCGTAGCACCGCCTTCGGCCGCCGTGTAGTTCGCCGCCTCGAAGGACACCGTCACCGCCGTATCGCCGTCGTTGTCGGCGATATGCAGCGTGGCGATGCGCGCGCCGTAGCGACCCACCTCCAGGTCGTCCGGAAACAGGCGGCGGAAGTGCAGCACCACGCTCTCGCCGTCGTCGTCGTCGCTGTCGTCGGTCGCCCGCACCGTGAACGACGCCCGGGTCTGCCCCCGCTGGAAGGTCACGCTCGTCGGCACGCCCGAGTAATCGGCCGCCGAGGCGCCGTTCTCATGCTGCGGATCGAACAGCGGCACCGTCAGCGCCTCGTTGCGATCGGGCTTCCAGGGAGAGTTCAGGTGCAGGGTCACCCGCGCCGTGCCCCCCTCGGTGACGGTGTAGGCGGATGCGCCGAACCAGACATACCAGGTCGACACGTCCGCATCCTCCACCAGCGCCACTGTCGCCGTCGACGGGCTGCCGAGCAGCACGCCGGAGGGCAGGCGGCCAAAGCCCAGTTGCACGCTCTCGCCGTCATCGTCGACCGAATCGTCGGTCGCCGTGACGGTGAACGTCTGCTCCGTCTCGCCAGCGGCAAAGGTCACGCTCGTCGGCACGCCGGAGTAGTCCGCGCTGCTCGCGCCGCCCTGCGGGTCCGTCGTCACCGGTACGGTCACGGCGCGCGCCGCCGCCGGGCTCAGTTCCACCGTCACCGTCGCGCCGCCCACGCCCTCGATCGCCGTGTAGGACGCGGCCCCGAAGCTTACCGTCGGCGTTACCGGCAGGTCGTAGTCCTCGATCGTGATCGTCGATCGCTGTATATTCGCCGGCGCGGTGCCGGCGGAGTTCACGAGCAGGATCCGGTTGTCCAGGCCGGGGCTCCGCTGCAGCGCGAGTCTGAACGCCTCGTCCGGCTCGTCCAGCGTGTCGTTCAGGATCGTCACCTCGACCGTCTTCTCCGCCTTCCAGGCCGTGCCGTCCGCCGAAAAAGTACCCGGCTGGAAGGCTGGCTGCGCACTGAACGAACGGTAGTCCTGGTTGGCGGTCGCCGTGTTCGATTCCGTCGAAATAGACAAAACGAAGGCAGAGGACGGCGCCGCGCCGCCGTTGCCGGTCCGCGCAATGACCTTCACCGATAACGACCCCACATCCTCCGACACCGTGTAGGACGCCATCTCCAGCCGCACCGTCATGAACGGCACGATGTCCACCGACGCCGAGGCGTCCGAGCCGATGTCGTAACCGGTCCCGGGCGCCACCGTCGCTGTCAGCGTCCCCGTCTCCACCCGCTCGGTGACGGGCAGCTGTAACTGCGTCCCCGAAACGACCAGGTTCTGGCTCGACGAGCCCGCTTCGATCCTCACCGTCCGCACCAGATCCGCGACCTCCAGGAACGGCCTGTCCTGCGTCAAGTTCACCGTCACCGTCAGCGCATCCGTCAACAACCCCGTCCGCATCACCGTGAAGGTCGCATCGTGAAATGTCGAGTAGGGCACGCTCGACGACGACGCCAGGATGGTCACCTCCGTCGCGGTGTTGTCGCCCCCGCTGGTCCGCCCCGATCCGGACGGAGACCAGCCGCTGGTGCCCTCGTCGTTGCTCGCGCGCACCTGCACTTGGTAGACCGTGTCCTCCAACAGGTTGTCGATCGTCGCGGGGGTCCCGCTGACGTTCTGCGGGCCGTTGGTGAAGTTCCCGCTATTACCGCGCCGGTATTGCAGGTCGTAGTCGTCGATGGGAGGACCGGTGTTCGCCGGCGCGGTCCATCTCACGGTCAGGCTGGTGGTCGATCCCGTGATCGCCGACACCGTGGGCGCCGCGGGGGCGTCCGGGGGCTCATTCACGTCCGTTACGGTGATCGTCACCGCGATGGTGTCGGTGCCGCCATTGCTGTCGTCGGCCTTGACGACGACGGTGTAGGTGGACTTGGTTTCGTGGTCGTAGTTCACGCCCCCAATCGTAAAGATCTGGCCGCTGTCCGACTCCATGCCGAAGGAGGCCGCGTCGGTGCCTTCGAGGGTGTAGGTCAGCGGATCGTTGTCGCTGTCGGTGGCGGTCAGGACAGCGCCGACATCCTGGGCAGAGGCCGTGTTCTCAGCCAAGTTGCGCATCGCCGGGGTCGAGGGAAAAACCGGCGGGCTGTTGACCTGGAACAGCGACACGGTAAGCAGCGTGCCCTCGTCCGTGTCCTGACGGTAGTCTCCGTTGAAGGGGATATAGCCACGGAGCAGGGGGGGGTTCGCAGGGCCGGTGCCCGGTGCCGCGTGAAAGAACCAGAGCTTTGTGCCCGTGGGATAGTTGCTCGAGACGTTGTAGGTGGCGCGATCGCTCAGCTTCAGTTCGAGTGTGCCCGAGAGGCGCTGGATATGCAGCGACAGCCCGGCGCCGTCGTCAGGCAGGTTGGGGCTGGTGGCGAAGACCAGGTCGGTGCTCGCCAATATCTGCGTCACCGTGTAGCTGGTCCCCAGGTGGGTGAAGGTGGCGCCGGCGAGGCTGCCGAAACTCTCGGGAGGTGTCCCAATATTGGTGGCCAGCCCAACTTCGAATTCACCGTCCACGTCCGGTGTGCCATGTTCCACCGTCAGCGTGGAGCACCAGACCGACGACCCGAGACAGGAGGCGACGTCCGGCACCACCGGCGCGGTCTCGTCGCTGGTCAGCGTCTCGGGATTGTCCGCATCGTCGTCGAAGGTCACCCTGAGCGTGATCCTGTCGCCCTGCACGCTCGAGGTCGGGGTGTAGGTGGAACTCGTGGCGCCCCCGATATCCGTTCCCGCCGCGATCCACTGGTACTCGTAGCTGACCGTCGTCAGCCCTTCGTCGTCGGTGATGTCCGCCGTCGCCGCCGTCAGCGTCCGACCCACCTGCGCCGGACCCGAAATGGTTGGCTTTCCCTCGGCGGGGGTGTTCTCGGTCACCTCCAGGCTCACCCTGTATTCCACCCCCTCCGCGATGCGGAAACCGGCCGGGAAGTCCCACCGGTAATGCCCGGCGCTCGACTGCTCCGAGGTCGCGTCGGTCGTGAACCCGTATCCATTCAGGTCGAACACCGTGCCCCGCGGCACGAAGGCGTCAAGGACGAGCCTGACGTGGTAGCCCGAGCCATTGTCCGGGTCCCTGATCCCGACCGCCTCGACCGTGAAGGTCGACCCGTCGTAATCGAAGCTCGTATCGTCGAGCGCGCCGTAGGCCGGGCTGGCGGAGAAGCCGAAGTCCTTGAATGCCGTGCCCACCACGAATTGATTAACCACCGTCATGGTCGCGCACCAGTCGTTGCCGGCCGGACAGGCGGCCCGCGCCGGCATGATGCCACGGTCCGGATAGCTTTGGTGGGACAAGGTGAGGTAGGCGTCACTCGTCAGCTCTTCGGCGTTGGCGTCGTCGTCGGTGAACGTCACCTGCACCTTGATCCGCTTGCCCTCGTCGGCGGCCACCAGCGTGTATTCCTCGTCGTCCGTCCCCACGTCCACCGGGTTCGACGTCCCGTCCACATCCACCCGGATCCACTGGTAGGTGTAGCTGACGCTCGTCAGCCCGTCCAAGTCCATGATGCCGGTGGTACCCGCGCTCAGCGTCTCGCCCACCTGCGGCTTTCCTGAAATCACCGGTGCGCCCGTCGCCGGGGCGTTGGCCGGCAGCTTGACACTCACCGTCACGTCCTGGCCATCAACCCAGGCGAAACCGGCGGGGAGAAACCAGGCATAGCGCCCCGCGCCCGGTTGTTCGGAATCCGTATCGGCCGTGAACGTCGTGCCGCCCAGGTCGAACACCGAGCCGCGCGGCAGGAACTTATCGAGATTGATATTCAGGAGGTCATGGAGTGATGTATCCTGGATGTTCATCTGCGAAACCGTCCAGGTCGTGCCGCCACTGTGGTTGATGATCGTGTTGACCAGTGCGCCATAGGTTCCGAAGAAGCCGTAGAGTTGTTGGTGTGTTTCATCTTCAAACCCGACCGTCAGCGTCGTGCACCAGTCGTTGTCCGCCGGGCAGGCGCCCGCCGCCGCCGCCACCGGGGCGTTCGACGGATAGGCGGCGCTCACAAGCGGACCCTCCGCGTTGCTCCCGTTGTCGGTGAACCTCACCTGCACCTTGATCTTCTTGCCCACGTCCGCCGCTACCGGCGTGTAGGTGCCCGACGTTTCACCTGTGATGTCCGTCTCGTTCGACGTGCCGTCCGCATCCACCCGCCGCCACTGCAAGGTGTAATCGTCGGGGAAGGTGCCCGGCAGCCCGTCGGCGTCCGCGATGGTGCCGATTCCCGCCGTCAGCGTCTTGCCGACCTGCGCCGCGCCCGTGATCGCCGGTTGGCCCGTGGCGTTGGCGGTCGTGGCGCTGGTGGGGTCGGAGGCGTCGCCGGTGCCGACGGCGTTGATGGCGGAGACGCGGTAGTGGCGGGTGGTGCCGCGGGTGAGGCCGGTGTGGGAGTAGGTGGTGTCGGTGGAGGCGGTGTTGGCGAGGAGGTCGGTCCAGTTAGTGCCGCCGTCGGCGGAGACCTCGATCCTGTAGCCGGTGATGGTGGAGCCGCCGTTGTCGGCGGGGGCGACCCAGACGAGGTTGATCTGGGTCTCGCCGCTCGCGGTGGCGGTGAGGCCGGTCGGCGGGTCGGGCGCGGTGGGAAACTTCAGGCTCGCCGTGACGTGCTGGCCCGCCGTCCAGCTCAGCGGGTTGGCCAGAATGGCCCATTGTTCCTGGCCGATGGTGCCCGTGGCGGAGTCGGTATCGACGGTGAAGGTCCGGCTGCCCAGCTGCAAGACAGTGCCGTCGGGCAGTACCGGGCTGATATTGATGGTCAAGTTGTCGGAAGCGACTGTGTTTCCGGGCAACTGGGTGATTCTTGTCCTATCAACCCTTGAAACGGTGTAGCCGGTCCCGCCATGGGAAAACGTCGTCGACAGGAGATCCCCATAGCTCTGGTCGCTCCGGTACCCCCAATACTCAAGCTTGAACGATGCCGACGATTCGCTCACGTACCCCACCCCCAGCGTGGTGCACCAGTCGGTGTCGGCGGGGCAGTCGGTCGGTGCCGGCGGGACGGCGGCCCGCGTCACCGTGATCGTGTAGGTCTTCGGGGTGGCGTCCGCCGCCGTCAGCGTCAGCGTCAGCGTGTTGGATCCAACGTTGAGGTCCAGCTCCGCCTCGCCCTCGGTGCTCGTGTCGTCGTCGTTCGTGATGGCCACCGTCGCCGTGGTGTCCTTCTTCCTCGCCGTCAGCGTCACCGCGGCGATCCGGTTGCCCACCGCGGCCGTGTAGGTTTCGGTAGCGCTATCGAAGACAGGGCTCAACCCAATCGCCTCGCCGCCGGGCGCACCCTCCAGTTCCAGATCTCTCAGCGTCACGTCGGTGGGGGCGCCCACCTCGAACACCTGCGAGAGCCCGTACATGGGGCGGGAGTCGGACGGCCCGACGAAGCTGAGGCTGTGGATCGGGCCGCTGCCGGTGGCGGAGGAATTGGGACGGCCGACACGCGGGGTCGGCTGGCCAAGCGCGAGCGTTCTCCCTCCGAGAAACGCCTCTTCGCCGTAGTCCTGGCAGCCCGTCAAGGGGTAGTTGGCGGGCTGGCTGGTATCGGGCCCGTTGTCGCCGAGTTCATTCTTGTCGTTGGCCTCGTCGTCCCAGCTCCCGTCGTAGAAGTCCGCGTAGTCGTCAGCGACCTTGTTTCCGTTGAGCCAGTGGATGGGTACGCCCAGGACGGCGCTGTTGTAGCCGGTGCCGGTGTTGGCGTTGGCGTCCGAATCGGAGGTGCAGCCGACCACCCTGAAGGCCGAGCTGTAGGCCTGGATGTCGGTGTGCCCGGCGGCGGCGCGGCCCTGGACAAAGGTGTTGTAGTCCGCGATGTCGTACGACGAGCCGTCGGTACTCGTCGAGGAGAGGAACAGCAGCCGGAACTTCTCGCCGGTGACAAGCCCGGTCGGAATCAGGATCCAGTTGTTGGGAACCTCGACCTCGCCGGGCGGGGTGGGCGTGGTCGTCCTCCGCCTCGCGCGCGAGACCGTCACCGTGTAGTCCTTGGTGTTGTTGGTGTTGTTCTCCGCCGTCACCGTCACGACGATCTCGTTGTCGTCCTCGGCGAGCGAGGGCACCGTGATCCCGTCGCTGAAGTCAGTGTCGGCGATCGCGGTTCCGTCCAGGGTGACGCCGGTCACCGACGCGTTCGAATTGTTCACCGTCGCGGTCAGCGTCACCGTGGTGACGGCGTTGCCCACGTCCGCGTCGTAGTCGAACGTGCCCGGCACGAAGGTCGGGGTGAGGGTCCGGTCGTTCGTCCCGTCGTTGACCACGAGCGCGCTCAGCTTCGCGTCGGTGGAGGCGCTCACCTCGAAAACCACCGAGAGGCCGTAGAGCCTATGGGTAAATTCGAGACGGGTAATAAAGCCGGAGAGTACGTCGTTTCTGCCACTGGGATTGCCCATCGACGCGTCAGTACCTACACCCAACTCGAAACCGCCGCCGGTCCCGATGGCGCTGCAACCGGTAATCACGCCATCAGTGGAGGTGGTTGTTACGCTCGCTCCAGTCTCGTTTGTGGGTGAGCTGCTGTCCCAGCTGCCGTCGTAGAAGTCCGCGTAGTCGTCGGCGACCTTGTCTCCGTCGAGCCAGTAGATGGGCACGCCCGTGCCCGTGGTGCCCGTGTTGTCGATGGCGTCGACGGACTGGGTGCAGCCGACCACCTTGACGCCCGCGCTGTATGCCTGGATGTCAGTGTGGCCGGCCGCGGCGCGCGTCTGCACGAAGGTGTTGTAGGGCCCGATCTCTAAGGACCTGGCATTGCGCTTCGTCGAGCTTACGAACAGCAGCCGGAACTTGTCTCTGGTGTCCAGGCCGGACGGTTTCAGACTCCAGTCGTGGGGAACACTGGTCTGCGCGTGACCCTGCAGCGGCAGGGCCAGGAGCGCGGCGAGGGCTACGAGGACCGCGCCCGCCGTGCAGCAGGCAGAACCTGCGCGCAACGCCGCCGCCGACAGGCCGGACGCGCGATGGTTGGACGCGGTAGAGGATCGGGCCGGAGAGGGCGGGGAGGATTCAGGGGACCGACGGGTGTCTCGCGCGGGCTCGATCTTTGACAGGTGAGTCAGGCGAGCGCCGGTACTTCTGTGCCTGCCTGCGTGGGCACGGTGCGCGGCGCTGGACATTTGAAATGTCGAGTCGAGACTCTCACTGGATTGCAAGCCTTTTTCCAGGTAGTCCATTGTTGTTCCTCCGTGACGTTGAACAGGGCAAGAGTACGCCCATTGATTCCCCTGTTTGTTCGTAATATCTATAGAGTCTTTATAATAGTAAAGTGGCCTGAGCAGCGGGCATATACCCGCGGACTGGACGAATCCAGGTTAGTTTTAGACGTGTTATTCCCATAGGATGAGGACGCGAACGGTCCCACTGAAGCCAAGCGGAAAACCACTCGACAATCCAATGCCGTTTTTACCTGTGCAGACGGTGACCATCGGGCGTCTTCGGGCGTGTCCGGTACCTCCGGTAAGGCACAATCTTCCCGATGCCTCGCTTCTTGACTTCTGCGTACAGCGGGTCGCTGTCGTACACCTTGCCACCGACAAGGTTCTCCGGGTGATCATCAAGGATCACCAGGTCGAGACTCAGCTGCACGAGCTTGGCCTCGCATCGTTGCGCCGAGTGGGTGCCGATGGACAACGGAAGGCCGCATCGGTCCACAATGGCCATGAATCTTCACGCCTCTACCGGCCTTCGACAGCTCCACATGGGCGCTCCGCCCTTGGCGCACGCAGGAATGAGGCGTCAATAATCGCCTCCGCCCCGTCGACCACGCCAACCTTCTGGAGTTCCGAAGCAAGATCCTTTAGAACGTCCGCCGGTCCCCCGATGGGACACTACGTCTGAAACCTCCGGTGCACCGTCTTGTAGTTCGAATAGCACTGCGGCTGCAGGTGCCACTGCGCCCCCGTCTTCAGTATCCACAGCACGGCTTCAAGGACCCGCCGGGCAGGTACCGGAGGACGTCCCCGCTGCACCTTCGGCCGGTTCTCCTCCGGGAAGTAATGGTAGATCCCATTCCATTGTTCATCCGTGAGCCTCCGCATACTCTGAATCCAAGTCCTGTCGGCTCCGTGCCCAAGGTCAAATGGGGGAGGGTTGAGATAGGTTCTGGTGACTCCAAAACGACTTGAGACAATCTAATTGCCGGAGTTCGAGTCCATGCGAAGCGTTTACGGCGACCTAATTATAACAAGAAAGGAGCGTCAGTGCGCCATAAAAATTGCGGGATATTGCAATTATGTTCAGAAATGTGCTGCAAAACAGTAGAATTGAGGAATTTAGGCGGAGTTTTCGCGACTGACCTGGTGAAACATCAACAATATTGATGGGTTTTAGCCGAATATCCCGCGGAAAGCTGAGGCAACAACGGCAACGCGGGCCTACTTCTTCACTGACGAAGAGTCTCTATTTCATTCTAGCCCAGCGTCCGGAACGCCAGTCATTGACAGCACCAGCCGCAACAGCTATGCCTGCCGGGAGATTCCGTGCGATGGCAAAATCAAGGAGACTATACAGAATGAAGAAACTGACCAGCCCATAACTTGTTACTCCGGGCGAGCCCGTAACTTATTATTCCGTTCTCTTTTACAATGACAATGTAGAACACTACGCTGGATTCCATTCGACTTGCCGCTATCCTATTTCTCTACTACATCCGCCTTTTTAGCATCGATCGCGACAGGCGTTCCCTATGATCGCCAGGGAAACGCCACCGGATGATAATCAGGCACTCTAGATGATAGTGTTAGTAACGCTTCGTCACTTTTAATGCCGTTGATCCTTTCTCCGCAAACCACTAATCAAGTACCTACAAAGCCCACTTGATCGCGACAGTTCGGCGGAAGCGTATCACCGAATAAACTCGACGTATATGTAGACGGCAAACAGTAACATCAACAACCCAGTGCTGAACATGCTAAAAATTGCCGCTAAACTTGCATCGATCGTTCCCTCTAAGTCCGATATCGCGGTCCCAAACATCACCATTGCGAATACCAGTATCGGTGCGCCTAATATCACCAGCATATAGAAGATCAGACGGACGAACTCATTAAGAGATGCTGCCAGGAATTCTATCATATTTCCTTCCCGTGACGTAGTGGTATGATTTGAAGTTGGCCGTCCGGTTTTCGGTCGCCGCAGCTCTTACTTGCCGGACGGCACGTGGCCCAAGGATGCCACTTTATATAACAGACGATATGCAACCTGAAATCTCGAATCTGTCTGTTGGAATTTGGTCATATGGCACCAAAACAGTCATGTGTTTGTTGTATGAAACGGGTTTGGAGTTGTGAACTCGGCGGTGGTTTATGAATACTCGGTAGGTGCCGTAGTCCTCGGCTCTATTCATCAGGTTCATTACACCAAAGCGCGGGTACTGGCCTGACCAAATCACCATCAAGGTAAAAAAAACGGAATAATAAGGTGTGGGCTGGCTAGTCCATACCTTATTATTCCGTTTAGAAAACCAGTTAGTCGAATGGTATCGCCGGGTTCTGGTATTGAACCCACCCACTATCTCCAGAGGAATGACCTATTCCGCAGATTCTGGCCTTTTGGCCATTGAGTATCCGTACCAACCGTTTAACGGAACCAGTACGGATCTCTGCTGCACCTTCGGACGTCGGCTCGCTACGGGCTCTCTTCGAGTGCACGTACTACCGCTTCGGGATCGCGGTCGATAACAACTAGCAGGACTCGGGCCGCACGGTCAGGCACTCGCCGGCCTTGTTCCCATTCCTGGACGGCACGGACGTCCAGGCCGAACCGGTCCGCAAACCTTTGACGGCTGAGTTTCATGCGCTTACGCAGCGCAACAATACGCTCCCCGGACGGATCGTCGACGAAACGGCAGGGAAGGGGCGTTTCACCGCGTACGTGGGCAAGCACCTCATCCAAGGCAGATTCCACCTCACGCCCCACTACGGTTCGCTGTGTCGTCATCTGATTTCCTCCTCGTTCTTGATCGCAGCTTCAATCTTCGAAAGTACCTTCTTGTCAGCATAACTAAGGTCGTCGCGAGCTGCTTTTGCATATGCGGTCAGTAGATATATCACATCGGGGCCGGCGTGATGAAAGTAGATTGTGCGGACTCCACCCCGCGTCCCAACCCCGCCCAGCGGAGTTTCCGTATCCCTCCAGTTCCCCGATTCACAGGTGCGGCACTCGGATGGGCGACTATTTTCCGCCTCCATGGCTATTCTTTCCGATTCCGCCATAAGATTGCGGATAGCCCGCTCATACGTTTGCGTGTAGAAGACACGCACAGGACCAATCTGCGGCACTGCCGCAAATCAGACAAAGGAAATCCACGTGATGTAGTTCGAAGGCATGTATTCGAGGTGGGCTCGCGAACGTTCTGATTTCCCGCAGGATACCCAATATCGGATAGAGGACTACGAAATAGGTAGCTTCGGGCGATCTTCAATCCAATTCTACTGATTTCGTAACCCAAGCTTAATAACAAGGTACATTCAGGTCGTAAGTGCGATCGGAACTGGAGTCAACCGGAATTTCGGCGTCAGGCGCAGTCTTGAACGTTACAAAATGACTGGAGTTGACCTGGTTTAGTTGATATGCTATCTCTTGTGTTGAAAGGAAAGTCACATGTCCAGATCACATATCCCCTTTCCAGCGGCCTTTCGCTAGCAGATGGTCGACCTCGTTCTCACCGGCCGCAGTCTGCAAGCCTCGGCCAAAGAGATTGAGCCGTCCGCTCAAGCCATCCGAAACTGGGTCAAGCAGGACGAACTGGATCAAGGCCGGCGAACAGACGGCCTGTCCACTGAAGAACAAGCCGAACTGCGTAGTCTTCTCAGGGAGAAGAAGCAGCTCAAGTAGGTAAGGTCGGCGACTACTACGACAACGCCCTGTGCGAGAGCTTCTTTGCCAGCCTGGAATGCGAACTGCTTGATCGCAGGCGTTTTGCCACAAAGGCCGATACCAGACTTGCCCTATTCCAATACATCGAGGGCTTCTACAATACCCAGAGACGACACTCTTCCCTGGGATATCTGTCACCCATAAACTACGAAAGAGGTTCAAGAAAACAGCCTGAATCCCAAATCTTATACCGTCCACAAAAACGGGGTAACTTCAGTTGCGGAGGGCGACGTAAGAACGGAGAGGCAAGCCACACAACAACCGAAGAGGAAGAATTCAAGTATCGGGCTGATTAGCGAGGAATCTATCCATACTTCAGTTGTTCTATCATTTGGGGCTTATATACGTGACTAAACATTTTTCGGCGTGGGAATTACTATCGGGTGCGGCGGAGCGATTATTCGGTCGGAGAAATCAACGGTCGGTTAGCAACAGTACTGCTGTTGGCTTAGATAAGTCTTTCGTTCGTGACCCCATAAGCAACACCCCCTCGAAGACCGAACAAACGCGGTTTCAAGGTAAATAAAAAGGCCCGGATCGTCAAGACTCCGAGCCTAGTTCTCACTACCAAAACAGATGTGTTCAGTTAACATGCACAACTGAAGTTTCTACTTCACTGCCCTTCGCTCCTTGCGTCATATCCAAAGTTAGAAGTATCAGACTCCAACGTTTTACGTTTGTTTTCTGCGAAATGAGCTATGCGCTCAATCATGTCTGAGATACCCCTATCAATTGGTCTCGGGCTTTTAGATTCACTGAGAACAGTTCTAAATTTGTCTCTGGCTTCTTTGATTGCTTCAAGAAGTCCTGGCTCTCCTTTTCTAAGTATTAAAGCTAAGGTCGCTGCTACTGCAATAAGCTGTCCTTCAAGGTGTTTATCTTCCACAAGGAAAGCCCTCACATGGAATGGATAAAACTATTAATGCTCGTTGTGGGGATAATTTCACTTCTTCTATCCTATTCTACAATAATCATATCATGATGTGGAAATGAAAAGCTAAACGGCATCTTAGATAAGGTCATGCACAAGTATGCAATCGCTGTTGCTGTCTTTCTCCCGGTATTCCTTGTCATGATTGCGTTATCCTCTCTTACCTGACTCCGGGAAATGCTGTACAAGCCATCCAAAAAGCCCCGTCGAAATCGCCCACCAGGGTAAATCTCGTATAAAGATGTTCTCAGTCCCTTCAAGCAAATAAGGAAATGTGGCTGCTCTGAACGCTAGGGCAAGGGCAAGCGCGGCTCCAACAATCTTCCTTGCTGGTTTCTTCTGTATGAAGCCCCATACACTTTCAGAATAAGTGTCGCCAAGCTTAGAAGTCTTGGCTCCATGTAACTCAAGAGGAAGAAAAACAAATAACAAAACGGGGAACGCCCAACTGGCCTCTTTGGGGAGATAACCAATGTTTAGGAAAAACTCAACAACAAGCCATGCGAAGGTCCACGCTCCAAAAAGCCAACCATACAAAGGAACAACTACAACTTTGTCCCCATCGTCTTCCAACGTTTGCCCTTTTTCTTCCTCGGACATAAACTCTCCTTTTTCAAATTTTTAAACGCGACCAGAAGATTAGTAACAAGCCTGGAGTAGACCAGATGTTGGGAATCTTCGTCCTTCCCTTTACCCTTCGTCAAACACCTGAACGATCTTTCCGCTATCTACGGAGATTTCCACAAGGATATACCTACGCAAGGCAACTCCATAGGCATTTTTCGCGGTATATTCCATGCGCAGGACAAATGTGTTCGGCCAGCCACCCCCCGTCCGGGTCTTCGTTTCAATGTGTTCGAAACTTCCGGGAGCTATAAGGGTATTTTTAACGGCCTCTACCAACCCTCTGTGACTTCCGTCCCATGAGCTAAACTGTGCGTCAATCTTGTTTTCATGCTGCTCGGCTAGTTTGGCTTTCGCTACGTTTTTCTTGGTAGTCGTCTCGATCTCGGCAACTACCGCCGCTGCTGAGTCGGCAGCCGCTTGCTCTGCTTCGGTAAGTGGCTCTGTTGTTTCCATATTTGATCCAATAATTGCCATACACACCACAAATACCAAAGACTATATCCCTAACGTCAAAAGTACCTTTTTCACAATCCTCTCCCGCGAATTATGTGAGTGTTTCGGCTCCAAGTGGCTTGGAGCCGGGTAGTGTCGTACACTCACGCAATTTGCGGGGATGTCCTGCCTATTCGCCACCAGTTGTCGATTCGGCTATTGTATTTAGCATGCTACCCGACAGGGTAGCATGAGCATACGACTGTACTGCACCCTTGACCGGGACACAGAGTTAAGCTTCCTTCTGATCGAGGAGGCACATCATGACTCTGAAACGCCGTCAGTTTACCCGCGAGTTCAAACTCCAGGTCCTCCAGGAAGCCGATTCGGGCAAGTCGATCAGTCAACTGGCTCGTGAACATCAGGTCCATCCCACGTTGATCCATCGCTGGCGTCAACAGCTTCGCCGTCAGGGTGAGCGGGCTTTCCCCGGCAACGGCAGGGCGGTCTCGGACGAGGCCCGGATCGCGGCCTTGGAACGTAAAGTCGGTCAGTTGACCATGTGAGAACGACCTGTTAAAAAAGTTTTGAGTCGGCCCTAAGGAGATCCCACGCTCAGCCCGAGGCAATGGAGGCAGTTCATGATCTCCCTGGTCGCGCAGAAGCAGGTAGCCGCAGACTGTACCGTGGTCAAGAGGCTCTGCAAGACGCTCTCGATCGGTCGATCCAGCTACTACCGCGGCCGTAGTGGTCACCCCGATCCGGATCTTGAACTGCGGGACAGGATCCATAGGCTCGCCCTTTCCTGGCCCTCCTACGGTTACCGTCCCATGACCCGCGCGCTGCAGCGTCTTGGATACCCTGTGAACCACAAGCGGATCCTGCGCCTCATGCGCGAGGACAATCTGCTTGTCCTGCGGCGTAAAGCTTTCGTATCGACCACCGACTCGAACCACGATCGCGCCGTCTACGCCAACCTGGTACCGGGACTGAACCTAACCGGCGTCAACCAGCTGTGGGTATCCGACATCACCTACATAAGGCTGGCACGAGAGTGGGTCTATCTGGCCGTGGTACTCGACGCCTACAGCAGAAGATGCATCGGCTGGGCTCTGGAGCGAACACTCGATGCCAGCCTGACCCTTAATGCTCTGCACAGCGCTCTTGCTTCCAGATCGGTGCCGGAAGGGCTGGGGCATCACTCGGACCGGGGTGTGCAGTATGCCTCCAATGCCTATGTCGATACCCTCAAGAAGGAAGGCATACAGATCAGCATGAGCCGGCGCGGCAATCCCTATGACAACGCAAAAGCAGAACGCTTCATCAGAACCCTCAAATACGAGGAGGTCTATCTCTACGAGTACGAATCCCTTGAAGAAGCCCGATCCCGTATCGGCTACTTCATCGACAACCTCTACAATCGTAAACGCTTGCACTCAGCACTGGACTACACACCACCTGCTGAGTTCGAGCAAATGACCACACGTGTTAAAACCGTAGCTTAACTGGTTGTCCCATTTTGGGGTGCACTACAGACAATAGCCAATATGTAGAATGGTGCGCGGGCTGTCAAAAAGGCGCTACGGTCGGAGAACAATGTATCTGTCTATCTTTTCAAGTTTTCCCTCATTAACCAACTGTTGCTTGGCAGCCCTAAGACGATGGTTAAAGGTGTAGTCCGTGTCGCTTTCATTCCTAGCCATAACTTCGTTTTCTGTCAGCCCGAAGAACGTAACCAGCTTGTCATAGACTTCTTTAACCCTTCGGCGCTCACCGTCTGACGAAAGATCAATTACTGCTTTCTTGATTTCAACCATGTTCGGCATCATAAAACGGCTCCCCCAAAAGAAAGGCCCGACTCTGATGTTACCCCGTTTTCGTGGACGGTATAAGATTTGGGATTCAGGCTGTTTTCTTGAACCTCCTTTCGTAGTTTATGGGTGACAGGAATCCGAGGGAAGAGTGTCGTCTCCGTGTATTGTAGAAGCCCTCGATGTATTGGAACAGGGCAAGTCTGGCATCGGCCTTTGTGGCAAAACGCCTGCGATCAATCAGTTCGCATTCCAGACTGGCGAAGAAGCTCTCTTTACAGGGCGTTGTCGTAACAGTCGCCGACCGAGCCCATAGACGGTCTGACACCGGCCTGTCTGCATCGCTTGCCGAAGGCCACTCAAGGTGTACTGTGATCCCTGGTCGCTGTGGTGGATCACCTCGTCAGGCTTACGCTGGCAAAGGGCCATATCCAGGGCGTCCGAGACCAGTTCGCTTCTCAGATGGTTGGCCATGGACCATAGGGCCACGCGGCGGCTGAAGGCATCTATCACCACGGAGAGATAGAGGAAGCCCGCATGGGTCGGCACGTAGGTGATAGAAGGCTACCCACAACCTGTCCCTGGCCGGAGCGGTGAAGTTCCGGTTGACCAGATCCTTAAGCCTTCCTGCCTTCTTCGGATCGCCAGGTAGTGCGTACGGCTCTGCGGCGCGACACCCCGCTGATAGAGGCCATGTGCATCAGGCGGGCCACACGTTTGAGTCCTACGCGTATGCCCAACTCGCTTTAGTTCGGCATGGATGCGCTCAAGCGCCGTAGGTGCCGTAGGAACGTTGATGGATCGAGCTGATCCTGCTAAGAAGCGTAGCATCCTCTATGGCCCTCTTGGAGACGGACCGCTTAAGCCAGACGTAGTAGCCACTGGGGGAGACATCTAGTAGACAGCGCATCCGGCGAACCCGATAGAAGGCCTGATGCGCCTTTATGAACGAGACTTAAGGCAGTGTCTCGGTCTCCCGGGCGCACCAGGCCGCGGCTTTTGCCAGGATCTCTCGTTCCATCTTGAGCTGCTTGTTCTCACGGCGCAGACGACGCAGTTCGGCCCGTTCTTCGGTGGTCAGGCCGTCTTCACGCCTACCGTTGTCCAAGTCATCCTGTTTGACCCAGTTGCGGATGGCTTGCTCAGGTGGGTTCGAACTCTTTGGACAGGGCTTCTCAGGCTGCGGCCAGCGCGAACAAGGTCGACCATCTGCTGGCGAAAGGCAGTTGGATAGGGGGTACGGGATCTGGGCATGTGACTCTCCTTTCAACAAAAGAAGTTACATGTCCACTTAACCGGGTCAACTCCACAATCAAATTAGCAACGGTCGTTTTCTGGTCGGGAAGTGTATGAACTTGGACCTCGGTAAGTGACAAGGTTACCATAACCCGTTGTTTACTTTTGTATATAATTCCCACCTTATTGGTATTCCGGTCGAGAACGCCGACAACAGCAGTATTGCCGCGCCACCCCCACCGCCCGGATGCAGTTTCTTGTCAGCGTGCTTATTGCGTTCGAGGCCACCAACATATGTTTCATCAACCTCGATCGGCCTGGAAAACGGCTCATTGCGCTCCCCCCATGTATCACGAATCCGGTGCATCATGTGCCAGGCCGTCTTTTGGGTCACGCCAATATCCCGGTGAATCTTCATGCTGGACGTTCCCTTGATTCCGGTCGTCATCAGATAAATGGCAATTACCCATTTCCGATATCCAATCTTCGACGATTGCATGACCGAACCGGTCTTTGCCGAGAAGAACTTGCGGCAGTCCTTGCAATGATATGGCATATCAGAGTGGCTTGTTCGGGTGGTTACTCGCTCGCTGTCGCAATGAGCGCAACGTATCCCGCCCGGCCAGCGCGATCGGACAAACCACTGCTCGGCGTTCTTATCGTAGGGGAACATGTCAAACAAATCCATCAACGAAATACCGCCTCGATGATACCGTCCCGGTGCTTTCCCCGGCCCTTCACCCTTGTTCATTGGAATCCCCGTGATCGTATATATTAAACTGTATCTAACTATATATAATATATATGTTTACGTCCTGTTTGACAATATATTTGTTGACAATAAAGAAACAAAAAGTAGAATAGAATCTTCAAGAATCGGTTTGTGCGTGACCTCATAATAATGATGGACTTTCTTGTCAAGGTGTATTTATATAGATGAGGAACTGAATGAATTTTAGAGATGAACTTTTAGACGAATGTCCACTTGAAGGATCTAAGGAAATAATAGAAACAATAGAAGTTTTCAGGACTATTCCCTCAAATCCTCCCACAGAAGAAGACTTTAAAACAACAAGACAACTGAGTCCCGATAGGCCGTTTAAGAATTTACAGGAAGAGTGCCGTTTAAGAGGAATATCCGTTTGGATTGATCAAGATATTGTAATAAACCTAAGCAAAACTCGCCAAACATAAAAACGATAAAGTCTGTCGTGTAAAACTCTGCTCCGGTGCTGGATATATAAAAAATACAGGAAATAAGAAGGCCCACTATACATGGTGGCCGTTTGCTGACTACAACATTTTGTCAAATTGCAAAGAAGTAAACTGGTGAGAAAAATCTATTACCACAAAACACTATTATACTATGATGTACCCGTAATTTTTGAGGCACGAGATTCTATCGGAGGACATTATATCGCCTCGGCAATTAAATCAGAAAACGGTCACGATCGTCACTTATTGGTAGGGGTTACTCCTGAAAGTTTAATGCGTTTCAAAAATGGATTTGATGATCTGCGATCTATAACAATCAATTCCAGTATTGAGGATCGATATATTTCAAAAACCAACTATTTGTCTCAGGATGAACCTCTAAGTTTAATCCAACTAAATGACGAAACGATAGAAGAAGAATATCTTCCGTCTCCGGGCCTTTTGTTGTACGATGAAATTTCAGAGGATAAACTAATCGCAGAAGCCCGAGAACGAGAAGCCGTAATTTTAAAACTGTCAGCTAGGCCTCCAGGGGAAATAATAGAGCATCAAATCAAGGCATCAACCATTGGTAAAATAATAACCAATGTTCAGTTAATGGTTAAAAATGCATACAGTGCCTATGTTGACAGAATTAACGATGATGATGGTACATTGTATCTTTTAACCCAACCTACTCCCGGATCGGTTGAAATTCTCTTGGGAACCACTGAAACTCAAATGAAAATGTTTGAGCAAGATAATATGTCTAAAACTCTAGAGATGATTGATACTCTGTTCCAAAACGCAGATAACCCAAGGGCCATTATCGACAATCTTAAAAAGGTGCCAAGTAAACTTTCTCGCTCCTATATGGAAACCATAAAGGTATTAAACACCCAAAAAACAGGATTGTCCTATTCGTGGGCAGGGCCAGAGTCAAGAACAGCAAGAGGTTCTGCTATACTTCACGAACAGGCTGGAGAGATAATAAAACAATACAAAAAAGAACCAATGAAAAGTGTGGAGAAAGCATCCTTTGAGGGAAGGTTAAAGTTGGTTAATGTAAAGACAGGTCTATGGGGGTTGCTGACAGAGGAAGGAATGAAAACTGGAAAAACAAGACGTAATAAACCCTCACTCGGAGGGTTTATTATGGACAATGCTTATAAGTTTCATTGTGAAGAAGAATATGTAGATTTTGATATCCCACCTGTACGATACCTGATCGACCATGAGGAAGTATAAGCACCTAGCGATCTTTTGTTTGCCCTTGCCCTAACGGCCATAACGCCTATTAATATAAGGTGTTATGGCCGTTTTTATTTCGTGCAGAGGCAAGTAAATGTTTAGTTTTGTATATAATTCCCAACGAGACAAGTTTGATCACATCCTGGCCTCGCTGCACGAAGCCACACTCGATGACGCCCGTTGGCCGGCAGCCTCCGGTCTGATTGATGATGTACTCGGTACCGAGGGCAATGCTCTGACTTTCGGCGCAGGGAACCTCGAGGAGGACATCCAGATCTTTTC
Source organism: bacterium (assembly GCA_965225915.1). GTDB lineage: Bacteria > JAAXHH01 > JAAXHH01 > JAAXHH01 > JAAXHH01 > JAAXHH01. The sequence goes on along the minus strand of OZ245326.1, from coordinate 19,041 downwards.
TGCGGGGGTGTTTTTCCGCGGGTTACGCCCACAGAGAGTTGGAGCGCGAGTATTTTGAAGTCTACTATCCATTGGATGAACGTGTCCCACGCGTAGGGGTACAGCCCGACAGCCAACCGGTCCACATTACTGCGCTTTACACCGACCAGGAGTTGAAATCGTCCGCGGTTTACAATGAACTGCTGGTACCCAACCATGTAGGAAACAGTATCAACGTGCGTCTGGATGGACCCAATGGGACACGTATCATCTGGGAAGTTGGCGATCCCATTGATCGCGATGGCTGGTCATCCACCAAATTAGAAATGATCCAGCGCCTCCTGCCTCATATTCGCCAATATGTGAGCGTTCGACATGTGCTGTCTGGTGCCGAAGCCCTGGGCGCGTCGCTCGCCGAACTGCTCGAAAACACCAGGCAGGGCATCATCCAGCTGGACAGTCGCGGGCGAATAGTGGCGACGAACGACCGTGCACTGAACCTCCTGCGAACCGGCGATGGCCTGTTGGACAATGATGGTTACCTGTTCGCACACCACTCGGCAGACAACACCGATCTTCAGAAATTATTGAAAGATGCCTTGCCGCCATACGGACAACAGGGTGCAAGCGGCTCAATGAAGGTGAGACGCCTGGCAACCTCTCAGCCGCTCGTGTTGCACGTCAACCCGGTGGTTCAGCGGCAGGCGGATCACCGCAGTTGGCCGGTCGCTGCGCTCGTGCTGGTTGTGGACCCGAAAAGTGATACGCGGATCGATCCGGACCTGGTAGCGGAGGGCCTTGGTCTAACGCCGATGGAGAGCCGTGTCGCGGTGTTGATGGCCGAAGGCAAGGCTGTCCGTTAAGATCGCCGCGGCGACTGGCCGCAAGGAAAGTACGATCCGCTGGTACGTGAGGCACATATACACCAAGCACGGAATCACCCGGCAGGCAGAACTGGTGCGGCTGGTGCTGTCAATGAATGGCGTTCTGGACGCTGGGCTAGAATGAAATAGAGACTCTTCGTCAGTGAAGAAGTAGGCCGCGTTGCCGTTGTTTCCTCAGCTAGCTTTACACAAATAGAAAACCCCCTCCATTCTGCTGTTTTTCTCCGCTTTCCTCCAAAAACTGAGTAACAAGTTATGGGCTGGCCAGTTTCTTCATTCTGTATAGTCTCCTTGATTTTGCCACGGCACGGAATCACCCGGCAGGCATAGCTGTTGCGGCTGGTGCTGTCAATGAATGGCGTTCCGGACGCTGGGCTAGAATGAAATAGAGACTCTTCGTCAGTGAAGAAGTAGGCCCGCGTTGCCGTTGTTTCCTCAGCTAGCTTTACACAAATAGAAAACCCCCTCCATTCTGCTGTTTTTCTCCGCTTTCCTCCAAAAAACTGAGTAACAAGTTATGGGCTGGCCAGTTTCTTCATTCTGTATAGTCTCCTTGATTTTGCCACGGCACGGAATCACCCGGCAGGCATAGCTGTTGCGGCTGGTGCTGTCAATGAATGGCGTTCCGGACGCTGGGCTAGAATGAAATAGAGACTCTTCGTCAGTGAAGAAGTAGGCCCGCGTTGCCGTTGTTTCCTCAGCTAGCTTTACACAAATAGAAAACCCCTCCATTCTGCTGTTTTTCTCCGCTTTCCTCCAAAAAAACTGAGTAACAAGTTATGGGCTGGCCAGTTTCTTCATTCTGTATAGTCTCCTTGATTTTGCCACGGCACGGAATCACCCGGCAGGCATAGCTGTTGCGGCTGGTGCTGTCAATGAATGGCGTTCCGGACGCTGGGCTAGAATGAAATAGAGACTCTTCGTCAGTGAAGAAGTAGGCCCGCGTTGCCGTTGTTTCCTCAGCTTTCCGCGGGATATTCGGCTAAAACCCCTCAATATTGTTGATGTTTCACCAGGTCAGTCTCGAAAACTCCGCCTAAATTCCTCAATTCTACTGTTTTGCAGCACATTTCTGAACATAATTGAAATATCCCGCAATTTTTATGGCGCACTGACGCTCCTTTCTTGTTATAATCAGGTCGCCGTGAACGCTTCGCATGGACTCGAAATCCGGCAATTAGATTGTCTCAAGTCGTTTTGGAGTCACCAGAACCTATCTCAACCCCCTCCCATTGACCTTGGGCACGGAGCGGACAGGACTTGTGTTTAGAGTATTCGGAGGCTCAAGGATGAACAATGGAATGGGATCTACCATTGTTCGGAATCAGGACTTCCACGACATCGCGCTACTACCAATTGGGTTACCGGCTGGCCGAGTTACAGCGCGGTGCTATGAACTTCGAACTGGGTGTTGCCGCCCAGCACCGAGAAAGCCTTGTCCGGGGAACTGTGGACAGAGGAGTGACAGCCCGAGTCACGATGACCTGGTAAGCATAGTTCTCCAGGTTGTGGTCGCCTCACGATGCTGGTGGACAATACAGGAATACAGCTCGCCGGTTGCGTGCTAGCTAAGGACCGTACGTGTTAAAACTGTAGCTTAACTGGTTGTCCCAATTTGGGGTGCACTACACTTAGACTTTTGTCCCTTTCTTCAACCAAGTACTTCATTACAAATTAGCTTTTACTCATCGTGCAGATTTGTCTTCCGAAGTCCATAAGATAGGAGTGATACAGTGATAAGACTTACCCAATCAAGTTTCATTTTTTCTTGCGTGTTACTGATGTGCGGATGTTCAAATCAGTCTGCCAAAATCACGGGTCCCTATTCCGAAATCCAACCGCCAAACCTGTCAGTTTCCAGTACTTCAATCAAAAGCAATACCCCTAAAGTGGCATTGACAGAGTTCAACCAGTCGTCCGGTTACAGTGTAAGTTTCAGTGGTAGGTTATTGAATACCTCAAACGAATCCCTAACCTACATTAAGGTACAAGTAAACTGTTATAATCTCAGTGGGACGATAGTAGGATCCGGGAATACTACAACTGACGTTGGTGGTTATAGTTTTAATCCGCTGACTCCTCAAACCGAAACGTATTTCGATGGGTCAGTCAGTATCAGCGTTGATGGCGACCAAGTTGATCTGAGCAAGACTACGGTTAATATCTTGATTAATGATGTGGTAGTAGACTATGAAGATCGTACAGCTGGAGTATCCGAATCCGATTCTACTGATTCGTTGGGAATCGACACGACACCGTTTTACGATCGTTATGATTTTCGATGGAACATGTGGGGTGACACGAAGGATCAGGTGCAGGACGCCGAGCCCAATCATTTAGAGTTTATAGTAGATGATGGGGGAAATGATGCTCGTGTTGAAATGGCCTACACTGATGATACATTTGAGTTTTCTGACTCTACAACTGATTCGGTGAATGTCACATATTCATTCGTCGGCGGCAGGTTGGTAACCGGTGCGTATGCATTTAGTCATCCGCCTATGTCTTCTGTAGTTACCATGGTCAAGGATAAACTGACAGAGCAATATGGGGATTCATTTTTGATCGGTACTTTTGAATCATGGCAAAAGAACGACTATACGGCTGTTTCAGTATTGGCTTCGGATAGTACTAATACCCAGTTTTTGTATTATCATGAGGACTATTTGGGATTATTGGTGGACGCATGGAACTATAACGATTTGCCTTTGCGACCGGTTGTTCCTGAGTAATCTTTAGTGTAATGTTACCCCGTTTGAACGGACGGGTTACGAATTGTAATTCAGGCAGATTTCTTGAACTTACTTTCGTAGTTTATGGGTGACAGGTATCCCAGGGAAGTTTGTCGTCTATTGATCTAGTAGAGAAAAACAAAGGGACTGTTTATGAAAGCTATTCGGTTTAGAATTCAGAATTTCAGGAACATCGATGACAGTGACTGGATAGATCTGAACAAAGTCACGTGCTTTGTCGGTCGCAACGAATCAGGGAAGACATCCCTACTAAAAGCACTTCATAAGTTCAATCCCGCCACGCCGGAACTCTACGACGCGCAACGTGAGTTTCCAAGAGATCGTTACACACGAGATTTCGTAGCCAATGGATCTAAAGGAGAAGACTGGCCAGTTTGCTCTGTGGAGTTTGAATTTCCACAGGCACTTCGAACTGAAATAGAAAAGCTAAGTAAGGGGCAAGGAAACCCCCCTCAAACAGTCATTGCAACTCGGTACTATGACGGCTCCCTTGAAATAGAGTATTCACCAGTTGTCGAAGAGCGACCGTTGCCACCTGAACCTTTGATAAAAGCACTTGGAGATTTTGCCTCAGGTGCCCGTCGACTCGCGGTAACAGAAACAGAACAGGAGGAGGACATTCAACCTCAACGCGCTGAAATGGCAAAGTGGGCCACGGCTTGGAAGGAAGAGTTGAAGGTCAAAGAAGACCTCCATGGTATCGCTGAAGCAGATCACTTGACACGAATGTATAGTGAATTGGAGGACTGGAGCAATCCACATACTGCAGAATTAGTTGAATCCTTGCAGACCGAAGTTGAACTGACAATCGATACCGCAAGGATGCCCTCATTTACTGAGCAGATAGATAGCATAACCGAGCAGAATCTACCAGTTTTGATATACTTCGAGAACTATGGTATTCTTGAAAGCGCGATTTGGCTTCGAAGATTTCGTGAAGACTTGCATCGCATTCCCAATGATTCTCGCATACGCACTATCAACTCCATGTTCAAACATGTCGGACTCGATGCCAACGACATTGCAGAGCTTGGCGACAGTAAAGCAAACCGATCTCTAGATGAAGGTGAGGAACTAACATCGGAAGAAATCGCTGATGATCAAAAGCGCATGGAAGAGCGTGCAATCAAATTGAATTCCGCCTCGATAGATATAAGCAATAAGTTTTCCAATTGGTGGTCACAGCGTCGCCATAAGATACATTATCATGCCGACGGTGATTACTTTCGGATCTGGATCGCCGATGATCGTCGACAAGATGTAGAGATTGAACTTGAAGCCCGAAGCAAAGGATTTCAGTGGTTCTTCTCATTCTACCTCGTTTTTCTTGTAGAATCGGATGGAGGACATAGAGATGCGATACTCCTCTTGGATGAGCCAGGTTTACATCTTCATCCTACTGCGCAACAGGAACTAATTGCGTTTTTCGAAGAGTTATCCGAAACCAACCAGATTGCCTATACTACACATTCTCCCTTCCTAATCGATGGACAAAACCTGTTTCGGGTAAGACCAGTAAAGGAAGATGAAACTGGTCATTCGCGCATAACGGCTGAAACCTGGCCGAAGGACCGCGAGACGATTTTCCCTCTGCAAGCTGCTGCCGGATATGCAATGATTCGAGGACTATTCAGACACCGCAAGAACGTGTTGGTAGAGGGGATGAGCGATTTTTACTACCTTCATGCACTTTCGCAGCAGTGCGCGAATTCAGGTCGTCATTCCTTGCCGGACGACATATATATCACACCTTGCGGCGGTACGAAACTTGTCGGGCATTTCGCGTCATTATTTCTCGGCCATGAGGTTCAGCCTCTTATTGTTCTGGACGGCGACGAAGCGGGACGTATTCGAAAAGACGCACTAATGAGGGAATTATACGTAAATCATGAATCCAGTATATTAATGTTGGATGAAGTGCTGAATAAAGTGGGTCAAGAGGTCGAAATAGAAGATATCATAGGTGAGGAGACAATTGTTGAGGCACTTGAGGTTGTATTGGGCGGAGCTATTAAACTTGAATCCGCGGATCGTTCTGTCGGTAGCCTTCCTAGCCAAATAAAAGCTGCAGCTGAACGCCAAAAAGTTATCTTACCTAAAGGATGGAAGGCTGTTGTCGCTTTACATCTCGTATCAACTTGGGCGGAAAGCGCAATCACTCTTTCGGATGAGATACTAAACACAGCAGAATCGTTGTTTTCCACGATGGCTGAAAGATTCCAAAACTGAGTCATGTCCGAAAAGGGTCTTATACAGCGTCATGAGGATGCAGCGGCTCCCGGATACGGCCTCACCCGTCGGCTCGGATCGCATTCGGCGGGGTTCGCCACATGGCGATTTCGGGTGGAAGGTGATGCGTCGGACACGCCTCAAAGGCCTCTGGCGCCCGCCAGGAGAAAATCGGGGGGATTAACGCCCCCTTACGCGGGGACCAGTTCGGATTGGACGAGGTGATTCCTGATTCGCACCAGGTTGATCCACAGTCCCCGACACCACGCCCATCGTTGGTGGGCAACCTGTCCCCGATAGCGCGTCTTGCCGTTCCTGGTGTAACAGCTCAACTGGAAGATGCTGGCCTCCACGTTGTTGCGGCGCCGCCTTATGGCTTCGGGCAGGGCCTCGATACGCCTGCGCCTTTCGAAGGCTTCGATGGCCTGGTCCGTGAAGTACCGGGGCTTGCCGTCGACGAAGACCTTGTATCGCCCCGGCTTGTACTCTTCGGCCCGTTGCGTCTGACCGGTACGGGTGTCGGTCACCATTACGCCCTCGCCAGTCTGTTCGTAGGCCAGTCGCCCCTTGCTGCCCTGTATGCCGCTGTAATGGAAGGTCTTGCCCGTTGCCTGCGCGTAGTCGGCGTTGTCCCCATCCTGGTACGCTCCGTCCATGGATACTTCCTCTACCGGGCCGACCACCTCCTGCGTACGTTCTACGGCCGGCTGAACGAAGGTGTTGTCCGGCGTCGTGGCCGCCTGGACGACAAGATCGGCGATCAGGTGCGGACCCTGATCATTGCAGGTCTCGGTCAGGTTGACGCTGTAGCCCTTGACCTTTTGCGCGCCCTTCTTACGATAGGAAGCGTCAAAGTCGGCTGCCGACTGCAACGAGGTTGCCGACACGTCTCTGGCAGGCTTCGGCGTCAGGTCGTCACCGGACGAGTCCGACGCGTATTGATCCGACAGCGCCCGTTCGATCAGGCCGTGCCGGTCGCTGTCCTGCCCGCTGTACGTCCGCACAAGCCGCCGCAGCAGACGACCCGCGTCGCAGAGCATGGTCTCCTTCTCCTTGCGCGACAGACGGTACACGGTCTGATGAGGCTTCTTCTTCAGCAGGCCGTCCAAAACCTCCCGGTCGGCTGTCGACATCCGGGAACGATCCGCCTCGTCCAGGGACGCCCAGAACGATTGCAGACAGCCCAACACCAACTGCAAGCGGCAGCACGTCGCGATATTGGAACCGATCAGCTTGCTGTCCATGCGTATCTGCTGGCCCAGCACGCCGAAGGCCTTGGCCTGGGTCCTGGTCAACTGCGCGAAGGTCTCGCCGATCAGGTCCTGCCCCGTCTCCTTTTCATGGGCGTACAACGACTGCTTGAACAGGTAATACGTGGATAGAGCCGGTACTTCGTCCGACAGGCTCGTCATGCCCAAAGCGCGCATCACCAAAAGGTTGAAACGACCGTGCTCGAAGAGACCGGCGTCGCTCCAGCCGTGGCCCTCCTTGAGAATCATCATCGCCACCAACTGCCGCACCGGCGCGTTCGGACGACCGGTGTGCTCGTCGAAGAGCACGCCGTAGGGCGTCTCGTCTATCTGAGCGGTGATATGGCCAAAGAACAGGTTGTGCCAGGCCTTAGGGTCGTTCAACTGCTTCTGCCTGGAGACCTTCAGGTGCGCCTCGAAACCGCTGAACATATCCGTCTGGCGAGACGACTCGCTCTTTACGAACATCCTGCGCCCCTTTCCGTGCCTGGTGCCGATCCCTTGCAGCATACCCTTGACACCGGAAATCTATACCCCCTTCTTCCCCATGTAAACACCAGACTTTTCGGAGTGGACTCAAACTTCAAATGCTCACCGTTGACGACATACTGGAAGGGAAGCGGTTGTCGTATCACGGAGGACCGCCATGAAACGATGGGTGCTCGGGCTGGCCGTCGGCGGCGGCGCGCTCGCCGCCGTTGTGCTGGTCGCCGCCCTCTACCTGGTCACGCTCCCGCTCCCCCCGATGCCCGAAAGGCTGGATGTGTTCGGCTTCGAGGCCGGAGCCCAGGACCGGAACCCCACGGGCTCCCTACCGGCGGTCGACCGCTATCCGGCCCGAGATGGCGAGCAGCTGGCCTATCGCTTCTACGACTCTGTCGCTGAGGTCATCCTGGTGTTCGTCCACGGGTCGTCGTATCACGGCGCCGCCTATCATGCGCTCGCTGGCGGACTGAGCGAAGCGGGTGTAGCCAAGGTCTATCTCCCGAACCTGCGAGGCCATCATCTCTCGGGTCAGCGGCGCGGCGACGTCGACTACATCGGTCAACTGGAGGACGACCTGGCCGATCTCGTCGCGCACATCCGCAGTCGCGGGCGACGTGGACCTCTGGTCCTGGGTGGGCATTCGAGCGGCGGCGGCCTGGCGATTCGCTTCGCGGGCGGAGATCATGGAGGATTGGCGTCTGCGTATCTCTTGCTGAGCCCCGTCATTCCGCTCGCTCCGACCACCCGTGGCGGCGACGCGGGCGGCTGGGCACAGCTGCATCAGAGGCGGCTCTTCGGCCTCCTGGCGCTCAACGCCTTCGGGATCACCGGCCTGAACGGTCTGCCGGTCATCCAGTTCAACAAGCCTGAGGCGTTCCGGGACGGGACCGAGACACTCGGATACAGCTATCGCCTCAACACCTCGTATCATCCGCGCTACGACTTCGCGGCCGACATCGAGGCCCTAGGCGGGCGATTCCTGCTGCTGATCGGCGATGACGACGAGGCCAATGACCCGAGCGCCTACCCGGAAGTCTTCCAGCCGAACGGTTCGGAGGGACAGATCCTGCGCCTGCCTGGGGTCGATCACTTTGGTGTCTTCTCGGCGCCGTCGGCTATGGACGCCGCACGGAACTGGGTGCGCAACCTACGCTAGCAGCCCACCCCTTGCGAGCAGCGCGCCCCACGTCCGATGTGATACGCACCACTCCCGCTTGAACCGGGCGAGCCGATCCGGGTCTGCCGCGAAGGCGTCGGGCAGGATCTTGAACGCGACCTCGCGACCCAGCTCGGAGTCGGTCGCCCGATACACCTGCCCCATGCCGCCCTCGCCGAGGAGGGCGGTCACATCGTAGTGCCGCGGGTGCGGTCACGGGCTCCTAGGGGATGGGCCCCGACGCACTCACGCGAATGCGATACAGCCCGGTGCGCGCCGTCATGTAGAGCGTGCTGCCGTCGTCGCCCCACGCCACGTTGGCCGGAACCTCCGTCGGCTTGATCGTCCCCAGATGTCGCCCGTCCGGGGCGATCACCCAGACCCCGCCCGGGCCGGTCGCCCACAGGTTCCCGCTCTCGTCCACCTTCAACCCGTCCGCCGCGCCGGGCTCGTCCACGCCGCTGGCGTCCAGCAGCACCTCGCCCTCGCTCAGTGCGCCATCGGCGGCTACGTCGTATGCCATCCACAGGTTGGCGGAGCTGTCGGCGACATACAGCCGTGACTCATCGGGCGAGAAGGCGATGCCGTTGGGCCCCTGCTGATCTGCCTTATAAGCCGCCGAAGAAGTAAAGCTGCCCGGAATAATAAGTTACGGGCTATCTAGCCTGCATTATTCATAAATCGCCTTCGATACGTGATAATGGCCGTGTCCAACGGTTTCAGGGACACATCGAAGCGTCCTTCAGTCCGTTGCCGGGGTATCGGGGTCTTCAACAAGGTAAAGCGGCGCTTTGTCGCCTCTCGATCTACGTTTTGGCGTCGATGATGGCAGACGGGCAGACGGGCACCCTGACCGCGTTGTCTGTGAACGGGGCGGCGCGTTAAGCAAGCGAACCGGCGATGTCACGGGCGGGCAGTTCCTAGCCTCGTGCTACGGGACGGCCTTTCCCAGATTGTACAGGATCTTGCCATAGATACGTTCAAGCGGCCCTGACTCGGGCAGATGGAAGGTAACTTTGGTTTTCAATTCGCTTAACGCGCCCGGCGATCTTCAGGAGGCGATTTCTGATCGTATCGAAGCGTGCCCGGACCCACTTCGTGCCGCGTAGTCCGATACGGGCCAGCGTATGCATCAGGACGTAGGCGGCCGAATGGAGGAACAGCCGGAAGTGATTGGCCCCGAAGGCGCGGCAGGAGGTGCGGTCCGAATGCAGGAAGGTCTTGTGGTTCTTGATGAAGCCTTCCATGGCGCCACGGGCGCAGTAGACTCTTTCGTAGATGAAGGAGGGCCTTAAACTTTGGAAGCTGGTCACCACGAACCTCGTGTTTTCACCCCGCTTGGTGATTTCGGTCTTGCAGGCGATCCGTCGGGGCGCGCGCCAGGATTCGGCCTGGTAGAGAAACGAGATGAAGAGCCGTACGGGCTTGCCGGCCTGCTCATGGAGGTTTCGGGCCTGATCCATCATGGGCTTCGCCAGCGCCTTGAGTCTGGCGTTGGCGGTCTGTCCCAGGATGAAAGGCAGGCCGAAGTCCTCGCAGAAGTCATGGACCTGCGGACAGGAGAAATGGGCGTCGCCCCGCAGAATGATCTCCGTCTTAGGAAAGACCCGGCGCAGACGGGCTACCAGACGCTTGAGGATTGCGACTACCTGCGCACCCGTCGGCCTGGTACCGGGACGCAGGATCGTCGTGACGAGCCGACCGCTTCGCCCTTCGTAGATATGCAGGGGCTGATAGCACCAGGACTTGAAATAGCCGTTGAACAGGGCCATCTGCTGCGCGCCGTGCACCGTGTCTTCGGTATCGTCGATGTCCAGCACGATCGCCCTGGGCGGCCTGGCGTAGGAAGCGATGAAGGCGTCTACGAAGGCGACGGCGATCCGGTACAGGTCGCTTCGCCTGATCCGGTTCTCGAAGCGGCTCATCGTGGGCTGACTGGAAAGGTCCGCCCCGCTTGACGGCAGGCGAGCGCAGGCGGCTTTGAAGCCGGGGTCGCCTCGCAGGACGTTGCAATCGTTGGCGTCTTCATATCCGCAGGCGATCTGGAACACGCGCTGCTCGACCAGCGAAGCCACGGAATGATCCACGTAGCCGGGATGGCGCTTATCGTCGATAGAATTGACGATGCGTTTCAATATGCCGCATCTGGCCTCGACCTCTCGCAGCAGCAGTGCGCCGGCGTCGCTGGTGAGAACGCCGCCGTCGAAAGCCGCTTCGAGTCTTTTGGTGGTTTTCCTCCAGGTGTTATTGTTGATCGGTTATCTGCGTAACCATATGATTATACAATAACTTGGGTCGGGAAACCACCTTTTTTATGAATAATGCAGGCTAAGTTGTATTGACCCTGGCTTGATGACCTTTAAAAGTGTATTTCGACCAGAGTGCGTGTCTGCCCAGGACATAAGTGCTTCCCATGTAAAGTCGTGCCAATGTTACCAATAGTCTTATACGTTTCTCCCGTAAAAACCGCATGCTTGTTTCGAAACACACCAATCTCATCACTGGCTAGGACGGACATGGCAGCCCGTAGTTCCGCGTAATAACCAAGATGTACCGCTGTTTGAGGATCTCCGGCCATCTCCGCTTCCAACGCGCGCCCTAGATAAGACCACCCGTCGAAGCAGTGTACTATCACTGAAGCAGCCATGTATTCTGCAAGATAAGTAGTTTCAATATCCGTGCTCGCATTTTCAGGTTGTTTATTGGCAATTCGGAAATACGGATTACAGCATGCGAGCCACGATCGATTCGACCAATAGTTTTTCGAGTGTTGTATATTAGTAGGTAGATGAGGTTAACGACAACACTTTCAACGATTTGGAGCCTAAAATGAACCTACTGGATATCTTCCACAAGTTTCCCAATCAGGAAGCGTGCATTGAGCATCTTGAAAACGTGCGATACAAGAACGGCGCGTTTTGTCCACTGTGCGGTTGTACGGAGAACGTCAAACGTAAATCGGACGGTGACCGCGTGGGGCGTTGGAACTGCCACGACTGTCATTCCAGTTTCAATGTGTTGTCCGGTACGATCCTTTCCAAGACTAAGATTCCCTTACAAAAGTGGTTTATGGCGATTGCGATAATGGTGAACGCGAAAAAGTCAATCTCATGTTGCCAGTTGGCCCGCGATCTTGGCCTAACTTTCCGTACTGCCCTGACTATGCAACACAAGATAAGGGCGGAAATGGCACGAGGGCAGGTTGACTTCCTGCAAGGCATTATTGAAGCGGACGAAACCTACGTGGGCGGCAGGCCCCGCAAAGCCAACAAGCGGGACGATGATACGCCTAACAAGCGTGGGCGCGGTACGAACAAAACGCCCGTTATCGGCGCGGTCGAACGAGGTGGCAAGGTCGTTGCCAAAGTCGCAACCGACCTGACCGGAAAGGGCATCGTCAACTTCGTGAAGAACACGATCAATCCTGATGGTTCTATGATGATAACGGACGAATACAAGGCTTACAACGCAGTCCATCGGATCATGCCTCACGCGGTTGTCAATCACCAGCAACGATATGCGGATGGGATGACGCACACCAACACCATCGAGGGCTTTTGGAGCCTGTTAAAACGCGCCTTTGTCGGTTTCCACCATCACTATTCAGTAAGATGGATGCCACTGTTTGTTGCTGAATCATGTTGGAAGTACAACAAGCGTGGAAATGCGGATGCATTCGGCACGTTTGTACGGGGGTATTCGCATGAGTTGGAAAAACAGATTATACTACGGCGACTGTCTTACGATCATGCGGGATCATATGGGAAACCACAGCGTTGACCTAATCTATTTGGATCCGCCTTTTAACTCGAATCGCGAATATAACAACATCTACAAAGACGAAACAGGACGGCTGTTGCCCGACCAGATCAAGGCGTTCAACGATATGTGGGAATTGACGCCGGAACGTCAACGGGTCATCGAACAAATGCCCGTGCTTGTGCGTGAGACTGGTGTAGACGATGGCGTGGTCGAGTTCTGGCGGTATTGGATGAACGCATTACGGCACACCCAACCCGATCTCTTGGCTTACCTTTTGTATATGGTCGAACGCCTGATGTACATGAAACTGGTGTTGAAACCTACCGGCACGATATACCTGCATTGCGACCCTAAGGCAAGCCATTATATCAAGGTCATGATGGACAGCATTTTCGGCCATGCTTTCTATCATAACGAGATTGTTTGGGAACGCATCAAGGGGGCTGGCAAGATGTCTCAACATGGGACAAAGAATTACGGTCGAAATAGTGATAGACTACTCTACTACTCGAAAAGCCCTACGTATCATTTCGATGCCGAGGAAGCCGTTACTCCGTATACGCACACCGATCTCGTAAACAACTTTCCCCATACGGATGACAAAGGACGTTTCAAACGCCGTAGTCCGTTCCGTCCGCCCGGATTAGGCCCACGTCCTAATCTGTGCTACGAGTACAAGGGCATATCCCCGCCATATGATTCCGGCTGGACCGTACAGAAATCACGACTGGAGGAACTGGACGATCTGGACGAATTGGAATGGGTGGACGGCAAGGTATACCGGAAACAGCGGCCGCGTAAGGGGATTTCACTGACGAATATATGGACAGATATAAACCCCGCAGTCGGCAATGAAAGGCTTGGATACGCAACGCAAAAACCAGTGGCCTTGTTGGAGCGTATCATCCAGATTTCAAGTAAACCCGCAGATGTGATTTTCGATCCGTTTTGCGGGTGTGGTACGTCCCTTGAAGCAGCGCAACGGCTTGGACGAAAGTGGATAGGAATTGACATTGCCATCCATGCGATCAAGCGTGTGGCAAAGATACGCTTACAGGATCGATGCAAACTGGTGGAAGGGCAGGATTTCACGGTCCAGGGCGTACCCGAAACGACCGAAGGTGCCCATGACCTTTGGGAGCGGGACAAATATCATTTCCAGCAATGGGCGGTGGAACAGGTGGACGGGTTCGTAACCTCAAAACGAACGGCGGATGGTGGTGTGGACGGGCGGCTCTATTTCGAGCATCCTGACGAGGTTGGTCTGCAAAGCATGGCTATTGTGAGGTCAAAGGCGGGAAACACGTCCCTATAGCGGCCCTGCGCGCATTAAACGGCGTATTGGAGAATGACGAGGCGTTGCTGGCCGGACTGATTATCATGGAATCTCTGGGTGATCGAAAGGAAAAGAACTTCAACCGGTTCATGGCGGATTCTGGGAATGAGGTGATCTCCGGAGTACCGTACCCGCGTCTGCAAATGCTCACCGTGGACGAGATACTGCAAGGGAAACGTTTTGCTACGCCGGGCGTGGTTGGCAAAGGATCGAATCAGACCATCTTGAACATGGGATAATACATCATGGAAGATCTTGAACGTCTTCGGGATCTCGAACTTCGTTTGTTTGAGTTGAAGGCTCAGAAGAGCCTTATCGAGGGCCGGGAAAAGGAGTTGCGAAACGAACTCAAAGACCTGATTCCTCATAAAGGGTACAAAGGCCCTTTCCTGACCATGACGTGGCGTAACAATCAAACCGACTGGAGAGCCGTGGTCGATATGTTGGTGGACGGGAACAAAGAGGCTATTGAGAGGTACGCAGAGGATTACAGGAGGCCGGGCAAGGTGTTCTATATTACCAATACACCACAGCAAAGAAAAGGGCGCGGCCAAATTCCCGAGGTCGAGAACGAGCGCCTACTAATCGAGAACCAGTTGGAGGCGGCCAATGACCAACAACACCGGATTGAGGAACACAAGGATCTGGTGGATGATTATATTGCAAAGCTGGACGAGGGTGGGGGAATAGAGGATCAGATGCTGGTTGAGTGGCTGGTTGAGTGGAGAAACCAACTGTAAGAATCACATAAAAGTTCGCGCCCCAATCAAGCCCATATCTTCAAATTGCGTTGTTTTATGTGGCAGGTAAGATATACGGCGCGGCGCAGAGTGTTAACGTAAAGTACAAAACTACTTATTGCGATACTCTAAGGTTTGCCTGTCATCATAAATTTCCGCCATACCATAAAGAAACCCGGCGCTGAAAAGGCACCGGGTTATCTTACAATCCATTTAGTTACGTCTGGTTTCGTTCACTGATCGTTATTTCTTGTTCTTTACACTTGCTGACAATGGTTGTCTTTTCTTCAAATACTCCCAATCTTCTTTCTTCTTTGGGGGCGTATTCAAAACTATCCTAGCCAGATTTTCAGGTGTATCAGGTATCTGTTCTGGCATTGGGTGTTCTACAGGACGTCCGCGAGGCCTTCGGGACTGTTTGGATTTCATGGTCCGTTCCTTTGTACTCGAATGTCAGCGGTTGATCCACGCCTGAACTCGATTTACGGAATTGAATGCATGGTGTCAACAGTTCTATTACTGCAATCGGTGCGTGTCAGGGCCCGGTTCGTAAAGGCCGTGGACAACTTGGACGTTGAGGCGGGGAGTTAACAGAGGCTTACCCAAGTATTACGGTTGGTCGCGAAACCGTCCCGCGCAGGTTGTTCTTGTGCATGCCCCCGTCTCAACCTTAAAGAGTAGTTATTTCTTGGGACTGATATTGGACGGTCTTATTGCACTTCCCACGTTTGGCGGTTTGGGATTAGCTGGCCTGTTTTCGACCGGTCTAGGTTTGTGGCTTCTTGTTGTTATTTTAGTACTATTTTGAACCGTATCACTTGATCGGTTGGACTTGTTCATCATTCTCCCCCTCATAGTTTAATGGGATGAACTCTATTGTACTTATTTCGCCGCCTGAAACAAAAACACCCCGGCCTGTGGAAATCCAGTTATTCGAGGCATCTATTATGTAGATATTCTCGATGTAGATGTCTCGTTCTTCACTATCAGAAGAAACAAACGAATCTGTACCCACCAATCCACCGAACGATGTTCCGTCCTTCAACCGGACCAATACGAACTCTTCAGAAAAATCTGTAAATTTCGAATCCCAAGCGCTTGGGATTGGGTGTATAGGATCGAGTCCAAGTTTTACCAGTAAACGATGGAAAGTAAATTGCTTGGCATTATGACCGACAAACACACCAATTAATATAGGCAGGATGATCGCAAATATCAGGCTCGTTTGTTTGTATGGCACATCAACATTTTCCCACTGTCCACGCGAAAGCAAATTTAAAATCATATCAGCAAGTGGAATAACCAAAAAAAGCAAAATTGACCAGTAAACCGTAGAGATCGTCAGATATGAAAAAAACCCCGCAGGGTATGGCAAAAGGCTGCCTTTTCTGAATAACGATCTAAAAAACACTATCAGAAATCCCGGTACGATAGCCAATACAAAAATGAGTAACGCAGCAGAGGTATTGGTCTCGGAAGGTTTCCAACCCAGGAACAACTCACCATTATATTTTCCATTACCCAATCAATTCTTCCTCGTGGATATCGTTATGGATTTTACGTGGAAACCCGATGCTGCTAATATCGGGATGTTCTATGTAGTCCCTGTTCACCATGAACGGGGGGTTCTCGCTTTCTAGAACGTACTGACGTTTAGAAGTATTGTCAACCGTCCTGCAACCTCGCCACAAGGTACTCCATACCCCTGTTGCCCTTGATGCTGTTACAGTTCCCGCATAGCAATTGTAGGTTGCCGATATGGTCCGTTCCTCCCGTGGTTCTGGCTATGATATGATCGACCGTTAGATGTTGCGGTTGGAAGTGTGTACGGCATCCCGTACAATCCCCGCCTTGTTCCCCGTATAACTTGGTCTTGTTTTCAGGACAATTGTATTTCGGGAGCGGTCCGAGGTCTGTCCTCTTCGGTACATCTGTCCGTTGTATGAGGTTGTAGAATAACCCTCCCACGTTCCGTTATACGTTGTTTAACGAGGTCAAACGCCTTCGGTGATACATCTACAGAGAGATAGAGGAAGCCCGCATAGGTAGGCACATAGGTGATATCGGCTACCCAGAGTGTGTCCCTTTCCTGTGCCGTGAAGTCCCGGCGGACCAGGTCGGGTGCTTTCTCATCGGTCTTCGAGCGCCATGTGGTGCGTACGGCTCTGCTACGCGACACCCCGCAGATAGAGGCCATGCGCATCAGGCGAGCTACGCATTTTAACCCTGCGCGTATAGGAAACAGTATCAACGTGCGTCTGGATGGACCCAATGGGACACGCATCATCTGGGAAGTTGGCGATCCCATTGATCGCGATGGCTGGTCATCCACCAGGATAGAAATGATCCAGCGCCTCCTGCCTCATATTCGCCAATATGTGAGCGTTCGACATGTGCTGTCTGGTGCCGAAGCCCTGGGCGCGTCGCTCGCCGAACTGCTCGAAAACACCATGCAGGGCATTATCCAGTTGGACTGGCGCGGGCGAATAGTGGCGACGAACGACCGCGCAATGGACTTGCTGCGAACCGCCGATGGCCTGTTGGACAATGATGGTTACCTGTTCGCACACCACTCGGCAGACAACACCGATCTTCAGAAATTATTGAAAGATGCCTTGCCGCCATACGGACAACAGTGTGCAAGCGGCTCAATGACGGTGAGGCGCCTGGCAACCTTTCAGCCGCTCGTGTTGCACGTCAACCCGGTGAATCAACGGCAGGCGGATTGCCGCAGTTGGCCGGTCGCTGCGCTCGTGCTGGTTGTGGACCCGAGAAGTGATACGCGGATCGATCCGGATCTGGTAGCGCAGAGCCTTGGTCTAACGCCGATGGAGAGCCGAGTCGCGGTGATGATGGCCGAAGGCAAGGCTGTCCGTTAAGATCGCCGCGGCGACTGGCCGCAAGGAAAGTACGATCCGCTGGTACGTGAGGCACATATACACCAAGCACGGAATCTCCCAGCAGGCATGGCTGTCGCGGCTGGTGCTGTCGATGGCCAGTGTTCTGAATGATAGGCGTTGAATGCAACGAAGCCGCTGAGTCAGTGAAGAAGTAGACCCGCGTTGCCGTTGTTTCCTCAGCTAGCTTTACACAAATAGAAAACCCCCTCCATTCTGCTGTTTTTCTCATCTTTCCTCCAAAAAAAGGAGTAACAAGTTATGGGCTGGCCAGTTTCTTCATTTTGTATAGTCTCCTTGATTTTGCCATGGCACGGAATCACCCGGCAGGCAGATCTGTTGCGGCTGGTGCTGTCAATGGCTGGCGTTCCGGACGCTGGGCTAGAATGAAATAGAGACTCTTCTTCTGTGTTGAAGTAGGCCCGCGTTGCCATTGTTTCCTCAGCTTTCCGCGGGATATTCGGCTAAAACCCCTCAATATTGTTGATGTTTCACCAGGTCAGTCGCGAAACCTCCGCCTAAATTCCTCAATTCTACTGTATTGCAGCACATTTCTGAACATAATTGCAAGATCCCGCAATTTTTATGGCGCACTGACGCTCCTTTCTTGTTATAATCAGGTCGCCGTGAACGCTTTGCATGGACTCGAACTCCGGCAATTAGATTGTCTCAAGTCGTTTTGGAGTCACCAGAACCTGTCTCAACCCCCTCCCATTGACCTTGGGCACGGAGCCGACAGTACTTGTATTTAGAGTATGCGGAGGCTCACGGATGAACAATGGGATGGTATCTACCATTACTTCCCGGAGGAGAACCGGCCGAAGGGGCAGCGGGGGCGTCCTCCGATACCTGCCCGGCGGGTCCCTGAAGCCGTGCGATACTGAAGACCGGGGCGCGGCACATGCAGCCGCAGTGCTATTCGAACTACAAGACGGTGCAACGGAGGTTTCAGACGTAGTGTCCCATCGGGGGACAGGCGGACGTTCTACAGGATCTTGCTTCGGAACTCCAGGAGGTTGGCGTGGTCGACGGGGCGGAGACGATTATTGAGGTCTCATTCCTGCGTGCGCCAAGGGCGGAGCGCCCATGTGGAGCTGACGAAGGCCGGTAAAGGCGTGAAGATCATGGCCATCGTGGACCGATGCGGCCTTCCGTTGTCCATCGGCACCCACTCGGCGCAACGATGCGAGGCCAAGCTCGTGCAGCTGAGTCTCGACCTGATGATCCTTGATGATCACCCGGAGAACCTGGTCGGTGACAAGGTGTACGACAGCGACCCGCTTGGACGCAGAGGTCAAGAAGCGAGGCGTCGGGATGATCGTGCCTTACCGGAGGTACCGGACACGCCCGAAGACGCAGGAAGGTCGCTGCCTGCACAGGTACAAACGGCATTGGATTGTCGAGTGTTTCTCCGCTTGGCTTCAGTGGAACCGTCGCGTCCTCATCCTATGGGAATAACACGTCTAAAACTCACCTGGATTCGTCCAGTCCGCGGGTATATGCCTGCTGCTCAGGCCACTTTACTATTATAAATGGCTCTACAGATATCACGAACAAACAGGGAGTCAA